>NZ_JBLEQP010000001.1:0-2235093 GCF_047345725.1 Bdellovibrio sp. HCB2-146 | reverse complement strand
AAATTTCTTATTCGTTGCTTCGTTTTATCGAAGCGCGAGGAACAGATCTTATACTAAGTTTTGTCCCCGTCAAACTCTTTCTTCAAAATTTTTTGTCGGTTAAGACAAAAGTCGAAGTAGAGAAAAATTGGTGGAGGCAACAGGGATCGAACCTGCGACCTTCTGAATGCAAATCAGATGCTCTCCCAGCTGAGCTATGCCCCCATCAAAAGTGGAACGTTTGTCTCGCAACGGGGGAAAAAGGTCAATAGCTTTTTTTCGAAATTTTAATGAGCCCTTCTCAAAATGCTTAAGAACTCATCGTTTTCGTTTCGATGAGTTCTTATAAAAAGGGTCTAAGTTTTTGGATTTACTAAAATTTACGCGCTTGCCTTAAATTTTGACGCCAATAGTCTATTTACCCACTTACGTTCAGTACTAAGGTCGAACCCAACCTTTTCTGCACCCGTTAATATAGCGAGATAGACTTTTTTTAGGATCTCAACCTCTTGATCGAGGCCATTATCTGCACCCATCGACTCTTCGATGGCTTCAAACACACTTACTAGATCTGGAGTCGTCACTACTTTTGGAATTCTCGTCATATCAAGACCTAAGGTCTCAACCGGCTTAAATCCAATGAGTGTTTCCGTTAACAAGACTTTTAATCCATTCTTGAAGTTCACTTGCAAGAAGGGCTTTCCGTCAGAGTCTGCTCTGTGCAAGACCTCACTGACATCTTGTGTACTGAAAGAGAATAATTTTCCGTCTAGATCCTGGCGAATCTGCACTCGTCCTGATTCATTGATCTTCGCGCGAAGACCTTTCGATGAATCGACAAAATTCAAGATGTGATCTAGTTCTGCAACTGTCGATTTAGACTTTGTACTCAAAGCGCACTCCCTTTCCCAGTACACATTAGGTATCGACAATCCCGAGAAGTACTTAACAGGAAAACCAAAAAAGATGAGAATCAGGTCCCTTATCCTGTCGCAATTTGAAAAGAATTTCGCGATACTGTTTCATGCCGAGATGATTTGCGGCGCGCCTTGTCCGGCGCGTTCCGATTTGAGATAAAGCTCCCTGAAAGAGGCACACACTATGATTATCACAAGATGGCAAGCTCCCCTAGTTCCTAGCCGCGAACAACTTCATATGATTCTTGAAGCGGAAGGATTGGAGCCGTTTGATGAAACTTATGACCCACAAATGAAGGTCGGCGACCATCGTCATCCTTTTGCGGAAGTACGTATTATTGTGGCGGGCGAGATGCTCTTTAACATTTCTGGAAATCAGTTCCTATTGCGACCAGGAGATCGATTGGAGATTCCGGCGAACACAAAGCATTCGCACGTGGCTCAATCAAATGTTGTCTGCGTTTGCGCACAAAGAGCGATCTAGCTTCTTGAACGAAATTTGAATTGAAATAAAAAAGGCTCTCCGTGCGAGAGCCTTTTTTTATTTTTCTTCTGGCTTTTTGTTTTTCATCCAGTTGAGATATTCGCGGATGTTTTTTTCGAATCCACGATTTGTCGGTTCATAGAGTTTCGCGTCTTTTACTTCCTCAGGGAGATAAGACTGATCCACCCAACCCGTCGGATAGCTGTGCGGATAATCGTAGTCCCGACCGTAGCCAAGATCTTTTGCGAGTGCGGTTTTCGCTGAACGCAAATGTAACGGTACGGGCAACGTTCTGGTCTGCTCAACCAACTGTTTCGCTTTATTGAGTGCCATGTAGGATGCATTCGATTTGGGACACGAAGCTAAATAAGTTGTTACTTGTGCGAGTGTGATGGCCCCTTCAGGGAGACCGATAGCTTCAACGGCTTGTAAACCTGCAACAGCAACGGAGATCGCCCTTGGATCCGCGTTGCTGATATCTTCTGACGCTAGAATAATCAATCTACGCGCAATAAAAATTGGATCCTCACCGCCGTCGAGCATTCGTGCAAGATAATAAACGGCCGCATCGGGATCACTTCCTCTGATGCTTTTAATAAAAGCTGAAATAAGATCATAGTGCATCTCGGAGCTTTTGTCGTAACCGATAGGATTTTGCTGAAGAAGCTCGCGCATGTCATCGCGGTTTAAACGCTCGCCGTCTTCTTGATCCTTGGTAAAATTATAAAGAATCTCGAGACTGTTGATAAGGCGTCGCGCATCTCCGTCTGAATACTCAAGAAGGTTTTGAATGGCTTCTTTTGATAAGATATTTGCAAGCGGCTTTTTATAGTGGTCCTCAGCGCGGGCTACGATTTTTTGCAGATCGCTTTCGCTCAAGCGTTCAAAGACGACCACACGGCAGCGACTCAAAAGAGCTCGGTTTAGCTCGTAGCTTGGGTTTTCCGTTGTAGCTCCAATAAGAACGAGATCGCCCTTTTCTACAAACGGGAGAAGGACGTCTTGCTGAGCTTTATTGAAGCGATGAATTTCATCGACGAAAAGCACAGTTTTTTGTTGCAGCTGCAGTCTGCGATCACGTCCTGCTTCGCCGACCTCGCGAAGAGCTTTTGCTCCCGAGTCTACGGCGTTTAAGTTAACAAAGTGAGCTTGGAAATGCTGAGAGAGTGCGAGCGCAAACGTGGTTTTACCTGTTCCCGGCGGTCCCCATATGATGAGGCTGGGTAAATAGCCTTTGCGAAGCATTTGACCTAATTTGGATTGTGGACCTAAGGTTTTTTCTTGCCCGAAGATTTCATCGAGATTTTTAGGGCGAAGGATCTCAGAGAGAGGTTGTGAGCTTAGAGATGCGGCTGAGGCTGAAAACAAATCCATGGCTAGGTCATAGCCTAGGCCCATGGATTAATCACTCTTTTTTAGTCGCCGCTGTAGTTAATTGAAATGAACGTTTGTGCTTGGGCAGGTTCTTGGTTACCTGCAGAATCTTCCACATAACCGTAGGCTGTCAGAGTCACCGAGCCTTGGTAAGGGGTTCCACCAGGCAATGAACCTAAAATTAACGGACAATCGGATGCGACTATTTGTGCTGGATCATACTTGAGCAATGGTTTTTTATAGGATTTTCGTTGCGCAGGACCGCCGATCACGGCTTCTCCGTTATCCCACCAAACTTTATTCAATGCCAACAAGTCATCGCCAGTAATGATTATTTTGTCCTGTGGAGTTGAAAGTCCCTCAATACGAACTTCAATACTGAAAATATTTAAAGCCCGATCTGAATGAGGATAGGAAAAGCTGACATTTTGAAAGCGAGCATAACTGGCTTCGATATCCTTTGTCGGTGTCGTATTAGACTCTGCAGCCGTTTTAGAGGCCAAGCAGCTAATAGCTTTCGCTTTAATGACAGGTGCGATATCAGGTGCAATAGCAAAATCAAAATCACCTTCTGATGCCGAACAACTCAAGAGAAGGCTGGATAAGGATGCACATAAAATAAATGATCTGATCATAACAGCCCTTCCTTTCTAAAAGTCTTTGGTGTTTGGAGTTCCGTTACCGTTACTGTCTACCTGTCCTAATATTCTAGGCGTTAAAAAGATGAGAAGCTCCATCTTTTGTTTACCTACAGTGCTGGTTTTAAACAGGTTACCAATGACTGGGATTTCACGGAACCAAGGTACGCCTGTTTCAGCGTCTGTGGCGTCACTTTGATAAATACCGCCAATTACCGCTGTTTGACCGTTTTTAACCAAGACGCGCGTATTCGCTTCACGGCTATTTACCGGGAACGTTACGTTTTGTCCTGTCCCTTGGTCGGCACCTTTAAATTGTCTCATAACACCGACTTTCATTATAACAGAACCATCGGCGGTTACTTGTGGAGTCACCTCAAGTTTTAATGAAAGTGGCTTAAATTGGAACGTTTCTGTTGAAACGCCCCCATTCACAGTCACCTGACGAACTGGAACTTCAGTCGTTTGATTGATATTCGCCTGCTCATTCGACATCGCTAGGATGCGAGGAGAAGAGATCACTTTCACTTGTTCTTCCTGTTCAGACAACGCAAGGGCCGCTGTGATGTTACCGAAGATATCAAGAGTTCCCACGTTCAAGTTGAAATTAAAGTTACTACCGCCGCTTCCTGCGCCTGGATTGACGTTAAAGCTTGGAGTCATATTCACCGGGCCACGCGAACCATTTCCGAGGCTCAACGGAACACCCGTTGCACCCCAAGAAACGCCCACT
Organism: Bdellovibrio sp. HCB2-146; assembly: GCF_047345725.1. Classification (NCBI taxonomy): domain Bacteria; kingdom Pseudomonadati; phylum Bdellovibrionota; class Bdellovibrionia; order Bdellovibrionales; family Pseudobdellovibrionaceae; genus Bdellovibrio; species Bdellovibrio sp. HCB2-146. The sequence continues at coordinate 2,230,968 of NZ_JBLEQP010000001.1, read as the reverse complement.
TTACGTTGGAAACTTTCGCCGGCTTCGACGATTTTTCCTTCAATCAAAACTTGGGCTGGTTGGATATCTAAGCTTTTAATAAGTTTTGCTGCACGCTCGAGATTCTCTTCGATATCTGTGACAACTAGAGCGTTGGTGCGCGTGTCACCAACAACTTTTCCACGTTCACCGAGGAAGTCTTTAATCTTCTTTTCTAACTCGTCAACTTTGGCGTAGCTCACCGGGAACATGCGAACTTTTAAAGGTTCGACGTTTTTACGAGCCAAAGCCAATTTCGTTGCATCATCCTCTTCCGCTTTCAAATCTTGAACCGGAGCAATTCGCAACACATTTCCTTGGCGAGTGTAACCCAATTTTTTTGCTCTCATGATCATCACCAGTGCTTGGTCCCAAGGCACCTGGCGAAGTTTCAAACTGATATTACCGCGCACTTCTTCAGCGATAACCATGTTCACGCCGCTCTCTTCAGTGATGAAGTTCAAAGCATCGCGAATATCCATGTTGTTCGTTTCGATCGAGATTTTTTTACCGTAGAACTTGGTGTTTCCAACAAGGAACTCTGTCAAAGTTGAACTTGGTAAAATACGGTCTGTCACAACATCAGAACCTCCGGCTGCTTCTTCAGGCGCCGCGGCCTCAGCAACCGTCTCTGAAGATGAGCTTCCAGTGCCACCAGCAACGATTAGCAAGCTGTTGCCTTCCTGCTGAACTGCTGGCTCACCGACTCCGTCACGCATTTGAATCACAAAGCGCGCTGTTGTAGAGCCTGGATTTTGGTACGCATCAATAGCGCCGACTGCGCCTTTGATATCGCGTGTGTTCAAAGAACGTTTCAACTTATCTGGCAAGATGGCATTGTCTACTTCGATAATGAATTGATGCAAGTCAGGGTTCGAGCGAGTTGAGTACGTCAAAGGCTGAGTGGCTTGCACGATAATCGTGCCACCGTTGTCGTTCGCTTTAAACTTAAGATCTGTGATACGCACTGGTGCTGCAGCTGGTGCTACAGGTTCCGGTGCTGGTGGAGCTGGCTCTGGCTCTGTTTCAACAGCAACTGGTGGCACAGGCTCTTGCACTTCTGGTGCAGGAACTGGCTCTGGCTCCGGAGCTGGGGCTTCGGCCACTGGCGTTTCTGCAAACGGATCTTCAGTAATTTCTTCAGCCACCGGTGGAGGTGGTGGCGTTGCGGCCTGCTCTTGTTTTGCAGCTGGTGCGCCGTCGTTAGCTTCATTGAATTCGTCTTCCAAAGCTAAATCTTGATCACCATGAACAGCTTCTTGAGCTTGTTGCTGCTGTTGATTTTCACTCTCGAAGTCAGCAAATTCATCTGCAGGAGCTGAATCTTGAGCCGCACCCGCATTGTCGGTTGCCGCTTCTTCAAGCGCGCTTGTATCGGTATAAGTCTCGCCGTTTCCATCCAATGACAAATCGTCATCCACGGGCTGGCTGGTGCAGGAAAGTAAAGAGGCTATCATAGCACTCACGATTGCGTATCTAATGAATCCGTTCATTAGTTCCTCCTCGGAAAGAGAATCTTATTTTTTAAACTCAACTACACGGGGTGTTTTAATCGGTTTTCCATCTTCGTAGATCGTTTCAACGACCACAATCTCACCCTCGCGGATCACCGCTACGTATCCTTCGTTACGGCCGATCTTTGAATTTTTAATTATAGTATGTACCGCCCCGTCTGGATCTTTAATCATCGCTCGTGGTGTTTTGACTTCCCACAAGATACCTACGATTTGCAAACGCTCCAGTTCCCATTTTTGCAGAGGCTCTAGGACGACTTCTTTTTTATCGCTACGAATAACAACAGCACGGAACGGTTTGAAAGGGTCCCGTTTACCCGTTGGATCGTAGAAGTAGTCATCTCCGTTATCATATTGTTGTACAGGTGCAGGCTGTTGCGCTGTCGCCCCGTCGCCTACGGGTTGATCCATCGGAGGCGGTTGCATTTGGGGCTCTGTCGGCGGAGGCGGCACGGCAGTTGGCGGTGGTGGGACTTGTCCCTGCGGAGGTTGTTGTCCTGGTGGAGGCGGAACCTGAGTTGACTCCACTTCTTTCATAAATTCAGGTGGCAAATCTCCGTTGGACGGAGCTCCTTGAGAATGAGCTGGCGTCATGAAACGAACGCTGACCGCAAAGGCCAAGCCCAATCCAACTACTGCCACTAAAATGTAAGACACCATCCATCTTACAGATTTCACTTCTTCTCCAAATTCTCTTTTTCAGGAGCAAGTTTGTAACCTACAACCTGACCTTCGAAACGCAAAATTTTACTTCCAGGTGCGGGTTCTGAAATGACCACGTTTTTCACGCGGGACATTCTTTCCGCAGTCGAAACAACATACACAAACTGAGCGAGCTGCGCATAAGTTCCCTCGAGAGAGACGTCTACCGGAACTTCTTCGACGACTTCTTTTTTAATATTCTCACCAGGCTTTTTTGCCTTCAAATCAACGCCCGCAGTTTTAACGAAACCGTCAATCGCTTTATTGATATCAATTGAAAAAAGGTCCGCGGGAAGACGACGTGAAATCTCTTGATACTTCGCCGTCAGTTGTCCTACTTTTTCTTGCATCTCACGCACTTGCTTAAGCGTTGCATCCGTATCTTTTTTCTTCGTTTCTTCTTCGGTCAGTTGCTGACTGACGGCGATGATTTGTGCGTCTAACGCTGATCCATCGTCGTACAGAGCGTACCAATAAAGGCCTGAGACTGCTGCGGCAATCAGCATGACTTTATTGTAGGGATAACCTGCGAGTGTTTCGAAAAACTTATTCATTCAGGTCTCTCCAAAACGCAGCTAATCTCAAACTTTTTCAAGTTCATTCCATCAATGATGGCTTCACTGGAACTAACGAGATTGACGTCCATCAAGAACACGCTTTTTGTTAAGGATTCCAGGAACGTCGACACTTCAAAATCGCTCAACGCAAAACCTTGAATGGTGACTTTGTCTGGATTGATTTGCAGACGAGTCAACCAAGCTTTTTCTGGAATCAGCTGTTGCACCAAATCCATCACACGAATTTCGCGATGACGATCTTTCGAGATTTTTTCAAGCGCCGTGATTCGAGTTTCGATCAACGCTTCGTCTTCTTTAAATTTCTTAATTTCCGCAACGGAAGCCGCTTGCTTTGAGTTGTAGTTCACAAGCTCTTGCAAGACCTGGTTTTTAGATGCCAGTTCAGCTCTCTTTGTCGGGATGTTTTGCATTTCATATAGATAAAATGCCAATGGCCCCAAACAAATGATCAGAATTCTTTTCAGTGCTTCTTTGCGCGTCTCATCCGGAGCTGTATATCCGTCTCCGGCAAGACCCATTGAAGAGCTGATTGAAGACAACGGACCGATCTTGGAGGTGGCAAGGTTGATACGAATCATTCCGAATCTCCTTGCTCACGAATACCGAGGCCCGTGACCACACCTGCAAAATTGCTGATCTGATCGAGATACTCACGCGAAAACTTCTTCGCATTGGCCTTAATTTTAATAAACGGATTAAACGGCTCCATGCGCAGACCTGTCGCACGTGAGACCGTATCGACAAGGCCTGAAGTTGCGGAACTTCCGCCCGTATAGAAACATCTTGTCAGAACCAATCCATTTGTAGTCGCACTTAGGAAATCCAAACTACTGCGAATCTCTTCGCCGACAGCTTCATTTGTGGCGCTGATAATGCTGTGAACTTCATCGGGAACTTCACGGCGTGAAACTGCGCTTAATTTCAATGCCTCAGCTTCACCAACAGTGATCCCCATGGCTTTGTGGATTTCATTTGTGTAGTTCGCCCCACCCACTGGAATATCACGGCAGAAAATAACTTCGCCATTATGGACCACAACGAAGTTCGTAATCGAAGCTCCGAAATTCAAAATGCCAACCACTTCGCCCGGCATTTTTCCATAGTTGAGCTCAAAGGAGTTTGCCAAAGCAAAACCACTTACATCTAAAACACTGCAACTGTAACCGCTCACTTCAATAACTTGAGTATATTGCGTGACGAGTTCGTTTTGGGCCGCAATCAAAAGGATGTCCATCGTATCTGGAGATGCACTTGTCGAAAGAATATGATGGGCCAAGCTGATATTGTTGATATCAAATGGAATGTATTGCTCAGCTTCGAAGCGAATTTGATCTTTAACGAGCTTTCTATCCATGCGAGGAATCGTAATTTTTTTCACGATAACCGCTGTTCCCCACATGGCTGTGGCGATTTGTTTTCGCTTGGTTTTTACCTCTGAAATCAGAGACTGAATGGCCATTCCCACAGAAGCAATGTCGACAATCTCCCCACCCGAAACTGAATTGGGAGGCGTTGGTGCAAAGCCAAAAGAAAGCAACTGAGCTCCGGATCTTCCGAAGTCCATTTCAGCAAGCTTGATAGAACTCGTACCGATATCGAGTCCGATAACTTTTTTCGATTTAAAAAACATGCTTCTGCTGCTTCCCCAGTTGTACCAACATCGATGTCATTATAAAGACTTACGTCTTTAGACGCAGGTCTAAATACTAAAATTATTTCTGGTCCAAGGGTGAATGTCAAACAAGGGGTCTAGCTTAAGCCTGGAAGAAAAAGGTCCAGGTACCAAAGTGCGATCGTTTCTCCTCCGAAAAGATAGCAAATAGCTCCCAATGCGAGATAAGGTCCAAACGGAATAACAGTCTTTAGTCCAGCTTTTTGTTTTCTTGCGAGAATAAGTCCAACAACACTTCCTACAATGGCAGAGGACATAATCACGAAGGGAATTGCTTTCCATCCAAGAACGGCACCGATCCATGCAAGAAGTTTAATATCTCCCCCACCCATGCCTTCTTGTTTTGTGAAAAGATAATAAATGTAAGCCATCGCCCACAAAAATCCACCGCCCATCAAAACGCCAAAGAAAGCATCCAGGAATTCGCGCTGCGGATTCAAAGCAGCTCCAACCAAACCAATGACAATCCCCGATAAAGTAAATTCATCAGGCAAAATCATGTGATCGATATCAATAAATGTACAGATCACAAGACCAAAACAGAAAAGAAGATATTCAGGAAGTGACCAAGTCCAGCCTGCATAGTGATAGCACAACACAAAAAGGACGCCGGTAATAAACTCAACCAACGGATAACGGAAGGAAAACTTCGCACCACAATGACGACATTTCCCACGCAAGATAAACCAACTGAAAATAGGAATATTGTCGTACCATTTCACAGGCTTTTTGCAGCTATAACAGTGGCTGCCAGGTTTGACGATGCTTTCTTCTTTGGGCAGACGATAGATCACAACATTGGCAAAACTTCCAAAAATGGCGCCAAAGATAAAAAAACAGACATAAAAATAAAGGTCTAAATCAAACAATGTCTTTTCTCCTGAACAAGAAGCTTGTCACCACAAGTGCCAAAAGCACCCAGCCCACCGTATGCCCCAACATCCACAACACGTCTCCACCGGGTATTCCTTTTTCAAGAAAATAAGTGGATTTCCAATTCATACGATAAAGATTTGGAGTGACCCAATGTAAGCCCTCGACAATTTGTACCAAAGATTCTTGCTGACTTTTTTGTGCAAAAAACGCCAAGTCACCGAGCCAATGTCCTAATAAGAAGACCACGGCTCCCGCGGCAAGTGACAAAACAGGACGGACAATTAAACTAAAACAAATCACAAGCGAGAGAATCACCACGCTCTCAAGCCATAGACTCATGCAGATTTCGATAAATGAAAGCCACAGTTTTGAATCTTTCCACAACCCCAACAATAAAAAGAGAACAAATCCCAAGGCAAACATCAAAAGCGTATTCAACGCAATCAAACCGAATGTTTTTCCTAAAATAAACTGATCTCGAGAAATGGGACGTGAAAGAATCAGCAAGCAGGTTTGCTTTTCAATTTCTTTGGCTAAAAGATACGCACCTGAAAAAAGAGATACGCCCAGTGCAGAAATATGGATCGCAAGAAAACCAAAGTCTGTGAGAATCTTTCTTTGCTCTGCAAATGAAAGAGCCCCCATCAAAAAGCTGAGGGCAAAAAGGCCCACCGCCATGACGACAACGACCCAAAAGATTCTTTCGCGCAACATTTCACGCAAGGTTGTATGAGCTAACGTGAGAACCTTAAACATTGGCTCCCCCTTTAGCGCGCACATGGCGGAATGCTTTTTCAAGATTATTGTATTCAGCCACGAAAGATGTCAGGGCTCCTTCGTAGAAAATCTGACCATTATTAATTACAACCAAGTTCGAGCAAAGCTCTTCCATATCCTGAAGAAGATGACTGCTAAAGAAGAGCGTCACTCCTCGTTTTTGCTCTTCACGCAAAATGTCCTTTACCATCAAACGGCCATCCGGATCCAAGCCTGACATCGGCTCATCGAGAATCAACAGGTCAGGTTTGGTGAGAATGGCTTGAGCAATACCCACTCTTTGCAGCATGCCTTTTGAGTATGTGCGCAGACGGCGATCTTTGGCTTCTAATAAATCGACCTTTGCCAACGCCTCACGTGCGCGGTCATAGAAGTCTTTTTGCGTGTGACCATAACAAAGATGCCAGTGAAGTTTTAAAAACTCCATTCCGGTCAAGAATTCATATAGATAAGGACGTTCTGGCAGATATCCAATACGAGTTTTGATGTCATTACTGAGAGGTTGATTAAAGAAACGAATTTCACCACTGTCGGGACGAATAAAATTAAACAGACATTTTATCGTGGTGGTTTTTCCGTGACCGTTTCCACCGACAAAACCTATCGTTTGCCCCATAGGCAAAGAAAAACTAACGTCTTTAAGTACGTGACGGTCTTTCTCAAAAAGACCGCCTTTAAAGCTTTTATTAAGCTTGCGAACTTCTACTGCCGGTGTGGATGTTTCGTTCATTCTTATTCAGGTTTAAGCTCAATATTGAGTTCCTTAACCATCTCCCTCACAGGATCATACTGCTTAGAAGTGGCAGGCATCAAGTCATGAGAACCTAAAATTTCGGAATACTTGCTGCGATCTTTTTCGGATTGCGAAAGTTCGATCAAACTGAACATCAACGTGTGCGTGATCTTAGGATATTTGTCGTAAAATTCCTGGCTCACACAAAACGGATCGTTGGGAATAGGCTGACTGATCCACACAATTTGATATTTCATTTTTTTATCGGTCGCAAACTTGACCCAAGCGCCATGAGTCCCTTTCTCGTCATCACTAAAGACCGCAGCGGCGTCGACTTTTTTATTTTCAAGAAGCTGAATAGAAGCTTGGTGATTTCCAGAGAAAACGACTTCTTTTAAATCTGAATCTTTGATGCCTTTCTTCTTAAAGGCGACTTTTGGATAAAGATAACCGGAAGAAGATTTTTCATCGACAAAAGCGAGTCGTTTGCCTTTCAAATCCTCGATCTTTTTAATTTTTGATCCTTTGGGAGCGATAATCGTCGAATAGTAAAAAGGCTGGTTCCATACATTCTTGAGAAGTACTTTTGCGCCTGCTTGTTTTTCTGCAAATACATATGTCAAAGAAGAGAAAAAGGCGAAATCCACCTTCTTTTGCTTCATGGCCTCAACAAGGCCCGCGTAATTTTTGGAAATATAAACGTTAACTGGGATATTCAATTCGGTTTGCAAAGCCTTGGCTAGATTCAGTGCTTGCTCTCGTAAGTTTTCTGGATTTCCGCCGGGAATCACGCCGATCGTGATTCCTTCAGGGGTTGCCTCTGTTTGGCTTGAATCCGCCGCCCACACCTGGAGCGCTAACAACATACTGAGAGTGAAGAACAAAATCCGTTTCAAAAGGCCTCCATCGATTGCAATGCCTCCACTGATGATGTCCCATTTCTGGTATTTTTCAAAGCAAGAACGAACGCCTCGGCCGCATCACTCTCTGTCAGGCACGGAATATTGTAGTCCGTACAAGCTCGACGAATGTCGAAGCTGGCCTCAATCGCCCTTTTTCCCGAAGTCGTGTTAATAACAAATGCCACCTCGCCCGAACGGATCTTATCCACACAGTGAGGACGCCCCTCATCCACTTTTCTTAAGGACAGGCAGTTAATACCTTTTTCATTAAAGAACGCAGCCGTTCCCGTCGTAGCTGAAACACCATATCCCATGCGTTGAAGTTCACGAGCGAGAGTCAGCATAGACTCTTTGTCTTTATCACGAAGAGAGAAAAACACTTGGCCCATTTTTGGAAGACGCACATTGCTTGAAAGGAACGCTTTTGCCAAAGCTTCGGAATAATCTTTTCCGCGCCCCATGCTTTCACCCGTTGATTTCATTTCGGGTCCAAGGATGGAATCGGCTTCCGGAAATTTCTTAAATGGAAAGACAACGCCTTTAACAGAAACCGAAGGCGTATTTCTCCAATTCAATTTATCTAGTGATAACTCCTGGCGAGTTTTGCCAAGCATCGCCGCCACCCCCAGATCAATCAACGGAATGCCGGTTGCTTTTGCAACAAACGGAACAGAGCGTGAGCTACGTGGGTTGGCTTCAAGCATGTAAACGACGTCTTTAAGAACAGCTAGTTGGAGATTCAGGTGACCAATCACACCAATTCTTTCTGCCAACTTTTTGCTAAGATCTTCAATACGTTCACAGGTTTCCGGTTTCAAACGTTGCGGAGGAAGAACTCCCATCGAATCACCGGAATGAACACCGGCTGCTTCGATATGCTCAACGACTCCACCGATCACAGTCCAATCTTTACCACGCACAAGGTCCACGTCGACCTCGAGAGCACCTGCTAAGAACTGATCCATCAAGCATGGTTTATCGGCAGAGATATAAGCTTTATGTCTTTGGAAGTAAGAAACCAACTCATCGTTATTTTCAATTACTTCCATACGACGTCCACCCAAAACATAGCTTGGGCGACAGATCATTGGATAACCAACTTTGCTTTCAAGACGAAGTGCTTCTTCAAGTGACCCCGCCATTCCAGAATTGGGAATTGCAAAGTTCAACTCACGACAAATTTTTGAGAACAAACCACGGTCTTCCGCAAGATCAATTGTTTCCAGAGAAGAACCAAGAAGATTGAAGCCCGCTTGCACAAGAGCTGGAGCGATGTTGATTGGAGTTTGACCACCTAATTGCGCAACAAAACCGCGTGGCTTCATAAAACGCATAATCTCGATCAAACTTTCAGTGGTCAGAGGTTCAAAGAACAACACATCAGACGTATCGTAATCCGTTGAAACAGTTTCCGGATTTGAATTTACCATGATCACTTTAGCGCCAGCTTTCTGAAAACCCTTAACGCCGCGAACACAGCTATAATCGAACTCAATACCTTGACCAATTCTATTGGGGCCTGAACCAATGACCACAACAGCATTTGGTGCATTTACCGCAGCTGAAACTTGTGGCCAGTAAGAAGAGTAGAAATAAGGTGTTGAAGATTCAAACTCTCCCGCACATGTATCAACTTGTTGATAGCGTGGGAAGATTTGAGATTTTTCACGGACCGCGCGAATATCTTTCTCGGTCTTACCGAGCAGAACAGCAAGGCGCGCGTCTGTGAAGCCTTTACGCTTGGCTTGCAAAAGAGCTTTTTCCGGCTCATCGGCGAATGCAGCTTTGAAGTTCTTTTCAAAACGAATGATTGTCTCAATGTGCTCTAGGAAGTATGGATTAATGCCTGTTAAATCCTGAATTTCGGCAACTGTCTTGCCTTCACGGAAGGCTTGGAAGAGATGATAGATGCGCTGGCTGTTCGGATAAGAGATTTTATCTGTTTGCAATTCCACTTCAGGAATAGCTTCTGGATTTTTCTCAAGACTTGCCATCGCCTTCATTAGCGATTCTTGCAAAGTACGCCCAATCCCCATGACTTCGCCCACACTCTTCATTTGTGTTGTGAGAGAGTCTTTCGAGCCTTGAAATTTTTCAAATGCAAAGCGTGGAATTTTAGTCACGACGTAATCGAGAGCGGGCTCGTAGCAAGACGGTGTTACTTTCGTGATATCATTTTTAAGCTCATCAAGACTGTAACCGATTGCCAACAAAGCTGCGATTTTCGCAATTGGGAAACCGGTTGCTTTACTTGCAAGTGCAGACGAACGAGATACGCGTGGATTCATTTCAATTACGACGCGCTCGCGAGTCGTTGGGTGAACTGCAAACTGAATATTCGCGCCACCTGTTTGAATTCCGACTTCATTAATAATCTTGCACCCCTCATCGCGCATCGCTTGGTATTCACGGTCGCTGAGAGTTTGCTGAGGAGCAATGGTGATACTGTCACCCGTGTGAACGCCGCATGGATCTAGATTTTCAATACTACAAACAACAACGAAGGTTCCTTTGTAGTCGCGCATAACTTCAAGTTCGAACTCTTTCCAACCCAAGATACTTTCTTCGACAAGAACTTCGCTTGTCGGGCTTTCATGCAAAGCTGTGACAAGCATGTTTTGATATTCTTCAGGAGAATACGCGATTCCTCCCCCGCCACCACCAAGAGTGTAGTTCGGACGAAGGATCAATGGATAACCGAGTTCCTCGGCAACTTGCAAACCATGCTCAAAAGTACGAACCAAATGGCTCTTTGGGGCGCGCGCGCCGATTTTATCCAGGATGCCACGGAAGATCTCGCGATCTTCACCGGCTTTGATCACTTGCGGGGTTGCACCCAAGAGTTGAACTTTGTGTTTTTGAAGAATGCCTTTAGCGTGAAGATCAAGAGCGAGATTCAGAGCCGTTTGACCACCGAGAGTCGGAATCACGGCATCTGGCTTTTCTTTTTCGATAATTTTATCAAGATATTCGACCTTTAGAGGTTCGACGTAAACCCGTGTCGCAATCTCGGGGTCCGTCATGATGGTCGCAGGATTGGAGTTCACTAAGATAACTTCCAATCCTTCTTTCATGAGCGCCTTACATGCCTGGGTGCCGGAATAATCAAACTCACAGGCTTGTCCAATAACGATAGGTCCAGATCCAATAATTAAAACCTTCTTGATATTGGACTTACGCGGCACTCATTCCCCCTTTAGATCCCTAATTTGCCCTCATTGGAGTAAATCATCTCGGGACTCACATGTTTATACTGCTCAAACTTGTATCTCATCTTGATCAGTCGAAGCATCATCACGTCTGGATCCAAATCCGGATCCTTGCGATGACGTTTCACCTCACTCAAGATGAATTTCTTAGCGCTTTCTGGATGAAAGCAAAACCCACGAGTGAAAACCCAAGAGTCTCCATTCGGGATCAAGCGCACTTCAAAAATTTCATCTTCATCAAAACCAAAAACAAAGGACGACTGCTTCACGATAAGTTTTTTATTCGCCAAGAGGTCTTTGATATAAATGTCGCTGCCTTTGATTTTGATAAATTCAAAAAGCGAATGACGATTTTGTTTTAAAATATCCAGTGTACGAAGTTCCTCGTCAGAGAAACGCAACTCACGAACTAACAAGCACGCATCAAGTGGTGTTTGGCCGTAGCCTTTAAGTTCGCGGGTAAAGAAATACCAATCATAGAACTGCGCCATGCGCGATTCATAATGTTCAGAGTTCTCGTCCAAAGCTCCTGCTTTTTCGAAGAATTCTTTTTTTGCCATCGCGAGTTCATCTTTAAAAGACTCGCCGACAAAATGGTTCAAAATTTTCTCAATCAGTTTTTCATATTCGTTCATATCATCCGCTCAATAAAGTAGCTAAATAGCCCTTGCGCCTCATGCGGTCCCGGGCAACTTTCAGGATGATATTGTATTCCCAAACATTTTCTTTTTTCACTATAAAAACCTGCCACAGTGCCATCATTAAGGTTGATATGGGTGATTTTCACATCAGCTGGCAAGCTCTGTGCTTCCACACCGTATCCATGGTTCTGGCTGGTCACGTAAATTTGATTCAAAAGGCGGTCATCGATCGGGTGATTGCTGCCGCGATGGCCAAATCGGAGTTTGTAAGTCTTCGCGCCTAAAGCGAGAGCCAAAACCTGATGACCCATGCAAATACCAAAAATTGGTTTTTGACCAAGAAGTTCGCGCACTGTTCCGATAGCCACTTGCACGTCGGCCGGATCGCCGGGCCCGTTGGTCAGCATGATTCCGTCTGGATTATAGGACATAATCTCGCCCACACTCGCTCGGCTATTAAAAATTTTGATTTCAGAGCAACGAGATTGAAGCTCGCGAAGAATGTTTTCTTTGCTACCGAAATCAAGAACTGCGATACGCGGACCAACCATGTTTTGGCCTTTGCGAACTTCAGAATCCTTGCGCGATGCCATGTAAACCCAGTCTTTGTCCATGCTCTTTTTTGGAGCAATCAAAGCTTGAGCTTTTTTCTGAGCTTCAGCTTCCGAATTCGCCTGCACCAATGCTCCCCAAGGAGTACCCCCCTGACGAAGTCTTAACGTCAGTTGGCGAGTGTCGATTTCAGTCAAAAGAGGAATTTTATTTTCTAGAAGACGTTTTTTCCAAGCTTGATCGCGCTCCGTATCTTGGACTTCAAGGCAAATAAAGCCTTCAATCCACATGCGACGCGACTCCCAAACTTCATTTTCAACTCCGTAGTTCCCTTGCATCGGAGCCGTCATCACGACAATTTGTGATAAATAAGACGGATCAGTTGCGATTTCTTCGTAGCCCGAGTGTGAAGTATTAAATACAACTTCGCCGGCACGCTCTTCACCACCGTGCCATTGCCCTTGATAAGTCTCTCCGGACTCTAATACGAGATATGCGTTCATAGGGTCTCCTCGAGACAGTTAAGCTGAATAAGTGCTTGGCGAATTAACACACCACTTGTGACTTGCGGTAAAACTTTGCAACGCGGATCTTGCAAAACTTCAGAGTCCATTTCTGTTCCCTGATTGATCGGACCTGGATGCATGATCAAAGCTTTCGCCGATAGTTTCTTAAGATTCTCAACCGTAAAGCCGTAAGCCGCACGATAATCTTTAAGTGAGTAGGAAGTTTCATGTCTTTCCAACTGCACTCGCAAAGCCATTGCCACTGTCGCCCAAGAAAGTCCTTCCTGCAGAGAAGAAAAAACCGGCACAGATGGCTTTTCAGGCAGGAACTCAGCAGGTCCACACAGAGCCACTTCATATCCTAAAACTTTTGCGAGTTCGAAGTGAGAAGCGGCCACACGACTGTGACGGACATCACCGACAATCAGGATTTTTTGTTTTTCACAAGTTCCCAAGTATTTACGAACAGTGTAAGCATCAAGCAGAGCCTGCGTTGGGTGGCCTTTTTTGCCCCAGCCTGCATTCAAAATCGGCATCGAAACTTGCGAGCTCAAAGCCGCGAGATCCAGATCATCTCCACAACGAATCACGAGAAAATCCGGATTCATTGCTGCCACATTGAGCACAGTGTCTTCGAGTGTTTCGCCCTTTTCAAGACTAGTTCCGGCTTTCCCGTCAAGTCTCAATGGATGCACACCTAATCTCGCACAAGCTGTTTCAAAACTGAGCCGAGTGCGTGTGCTGGCCTCAAAAAACAAAAGGGCTCCGGTTTTACCGCAGCCCTTTGTCGCCAAACGAGAAACATCGCTTCCCGCATATCCATCAGCGATAGAGAAAATTCGCCCAACTTGCTCACGCGTGAGGCTTTGAAGATCTAAAACTGAGTGTGAATTTCTAGAAGACATCTAGAACTAAAGACTAGAAGCCGGAGGAAAACTTGTCAACGGAGCGAAGAAAAAACTCTTTCCCAACGCACCGAAGGATAACGATCCGAGCCCCATTTGTTTTGCCAATCTAAGGACAACCAAACAATAACGACTTTTCCAGCGACTTCTGCCAAAGGAACAGTCCCCCAATAGCGCGAGTCGTCACTTGCGTCGCGATTGTCACCTAAGAGGAAAACCTCCCCAGGAGGGACAACCAAAGGACCGAAGTTTCGACCTTCACTTTGTTTATCCATAATCACGCGCCACTCAAGTCCTTCTGATTTTTCCGAGAAAATATCAAACATCTCGGCATTTGGATTATCCCGAGAAGAGTTTTCTGCTTTCTCATAGGTGAGAGGCTGATCGTTTAAAACAAGTCGCCCATTTTGAATTTGCACGCGATCACCTGGCAAGCCTACAACTCTCTTCACATAGCTCGTCCCTGGCTGATTGGGATACGAAAATACAACGAGATCGCCTCGTTCTGGTAAAGTGATATCAAATTTCGTGCGAGAAAAAGGAAGAGACACTCCATACGACAAGCGAGAGGCGAAAATAAAATCACCTGGCTTGAGCGTGGGCTGCATAGATCCCGTTGGAACCTTGTATGCCGTGGCGACATAGTTGCGCACAAAAAGCGCACACGCCACTGCTAAAACTAAAGTCGTCACATACTCACGCCAACGAGTCATTGAAAAATTCTAGCGAACTTCAGGTAACAAAAAAACCAAAAATGAGAAAAATGAGGCTTCATCCAAGCAGGAAGCTGGACTACGGACTAATTCACCTTATGAAACAAACGATTCCAACGGATTTGAGTCGGGTCACAAACAAACGTCATTGTCGGCAAAGTCGAGTCACAAGAAAGCCAGACCATCCACGCGCGACCTACCAAATAGTCTTCTTTAACAAATCCCCAGTAGCGAGAGTCACTGGATTGATCACGGTTATCACCCATGAAGAAGTAATGACCTGCAGGAACTTTGAAGGTTTCAGGAGTAGAGCCATCCTCTTGCGACAAAAAGCGAACCGTGTGAGCTTCTGATTTATTCTTTTCCTCAAAATAAACAAAACCCGGCTCTTGCTCAGGCTTTTGCTCAGGTGTTAGTTCCCACTTCTCTCCGTTTACAGAAATACGGCCATTCTGAACTTGTACTTCATCACCCGGAAGGCCGATCAAACGCTTGATATAATAGACGTCGGGATTTTCGGGATATTTAAAAACGACGACCTGCCCACGCTCTGGTTGATTCCACTTCACCAACCATTTATCCGAAAAAGGCACATGCAAGCCGTAAGAAAATTTTCGAACCAGGATATGATCATGAACCAGTAAGTTTGGGATCATACTCCCCGAGGGAATGACGAAAGGCTCAATAAGTGCCCAGCGTAAACCCATCACCAGCAAAATGGGAAAAAGGAACGTTAGAATCGCCTGATTCCACGTTCCTTTTAAATTTTCGCTGGGTTGATTTTCTGTCATTTAGTTTACTGGATGGAAGAAGCGTCCCCAACGAAGCGTCAGAGGATTACACAAGAATGGAAGAGCCGGAATCGTCTCTTCACACGAAAGCCATACGAACATCGCACGACCCAAAATGTTTTGTTTTGGTAGGAATCCCCACACACGGCTGTCCGAAGAGTTCATGCGGTTATCTCCCATCACGAACAGCATTCCTTCAGGCACTGTCACCGGACCATAAGTTTCAAAGACTTCGCCTTTTCTTAACAAGATGGCGTGGTCTTTACCTTCGCCGCCTTGATTTGACGGAGGAAGTGCTTCGGTGAACTCTGTGTAGTTATCTTTGCCATCATTGATATTGCCGTCGCGTTGAAAATCCGCGTCGCGCAACCAATTGAAATCGTCCATGTTAGCCGGAACTTTCTTTTCAACCGGTTTATCGTTCACGAACAAAGTTCCGTTTTCGTAGTAAATCTTGTCGCCCGATTCACCAACGATACGTTTGATAAAGAACGTCGACATATCTTTGGGATATTTGAAGACGATCACTTCACCGCGTTTTGGTTCGCTAAATTTCACCATCCAGTTTTCGCTGAAGGGAACACGCAAACCGTAAGTCAATTTATTGACGAAGATATGATCGTAGATCAAGAGCGAAGGAAGCATTGAGCCTGACGGAATCACGTAAGCTTCAACAAAGCCCCAACGGATGAACAAAGCAATAAACACAGCAAGGAAAAGAGATCCCCAACCTTCGCTCCAGAAATGCTTCGTACGGAAGTCCCAACTTTTGATGTTTTTATCTTTGTTGTCTGCCATGTTGTTACCTCTTCTCGTTCTCTAGTCTTCAACTTTCAAGATTGCCAAGAAGGCTTCCTGAGGCACATCGACTGTTCCGATTTGCTTCATGCGCTTCTTACCTTCTTTTTGACGCTCTAGAAGTTTACGCTTACGTGAAATATCACCACCATAACACTTCGCGGTCACGTCTTTTTTCAGAGCGCCTTGAGTCTCACGAGCGATGATCTTAGATCCGATAGCGGCTTGGATCGCGATCTGGAATTGCTGACGAGGAATGAGTTCTTTCATCTTTTCCGTCAAAGCACGGCCGCGCGTTTGCGCTTTCGATCTATGAATAATCAAAGACAAAGCATCCACCGGCTCACCATTGATCAAAATATCTAGTTTTACTAGATCTGACTCTTCAAAATCCAAGAATTCGTATTCCAAAGAAGCATAACCTTTGGAAATCGATTTCAAACGGTCATAGAAATCCATCACCATTTCATTCATCGGAAGTTTGTATTCGATGATGACTTTTTTCTCCGTCACGTAATCCATCTTTTGCTGGATACCGCGCTTGTCTTCACAAAGCTTCAGGATACTGCCGATATATTCAGTCGGCGTATGCACTGTTACTTTTACGAATGGCTCTTCGTATTTTTCAATCTCAGTTTCTTTCGGCATCATGGATGGGTTTTCTAGGAACATCTGAGTGCCGTCAGTTTTTGTAATACGATAAACAACCGTTGGCGCTGTCGTGATCAAATCAAGATTGAACTCACGCTCCAAACGTTCTTGTACGATTTCCATGTGCAAAAGACCCAAGAAACCGCAACGGTAACCAAAGCCCAAGGCCGCTGACTTTTCGATCTCAAAAGTCAAAGAGGAGTCATTCAAACAAAGCTTGTCGAGAGCGTCTTTTAAGTTCTCGTATTCAGAAGCCACAACCGGGAAGATGCCGGCGAAAACCATCGGCTTGATTTTTTGGAAACCTGCAAGAGGTTCGGCCGCTGGCTTTTTCGCCGACGTCACAGTGTCACCCACTTGAACGTCACGGATGTCTTTAATACCGCAGATGATAAAGCCCACTTCTCCCGCTTCAAGAGCGTCGACCATCAATGGGAATGGCTTGTATTTACCCATGCGCAGAACTTCGTATTCACGATCTGTCGCCATGAATTTGATTTTGTCGCCTTTTTTAATCACACCATCAACAGCACGAACCAAAACGACAACACCTTGGTAAGCATCAAACCAAGAGTCGAAAATAAGAGCTCTTGGAGTTAGAGAGCGATCCGCCTTTGGTGGTGGAACTTTTTGAACGATGGCTTCCAGAATATCAGTGATACCGATTTTTTCTTTCGCTGATGCATGGATAATGTCCGTGCAATCAAGGCCCACAGTTTCTTCGATTTGTTTTGCAACACCTTCTGGATCTGCAGAAGGAAGGTCGATTTTATTGAGAACAGGAATGATCTCAAGGTTGTTTTCAAGAGCCAAGTAAACGTTGGCAAGAGTTTGTGCTTCCACCCCTTGAGCCGCATCAACAACCAAGATCGCGCCTTCACAGGCAGCAAGAGAACGAGATACTTCGTAAGAGAAATCCACGTGCCCCGGTGTATCGATCAAATTGATTTGATACATGTTGCCGTCTTTGGATTTGAAATCAAGACACACAGTTTGTGCTTTGATCGTGATCCCACGTTCACGCTCAAGTTCCATGTTATCAAGGAATTGATCTTTCTTTTCACGATCGGAAAGAGCTCCAGTTGCAGTTAGCAATCCATCGGCCAAAGTTGATTTACCGTGGTCGATATGCGCGATGATCGAGAAATTTCTTATAAACTTGGGATCCATGATTTCCTTCCGATAACGGCGTATTTTCCTAAAAAAAACGCCGAGTTGCTAGAGACAACTCGGCGTGTAGTATTGATATGAAATCGCTCTTAAGACAAGGATTTTACAGCGTCTTTGAGTTGTTCCACTTTATTGAGTTTTTCCCATGTGAAAGACTCTTCAGTGCGACCGAAGTGGCCGTATGCCGAAGTTGGGCTGTAGATTGGTCTCAATAGGTCGAAATCCTTCGTAATGCGAGCTGGGCGCAGGTCCCAAACCTTACGAACTGCTTTTTCCATGATTTCAGAGTCTACTTTACCTGTGCCGTAGTCGTTTACAGTGATAGAAACCGGCTCAGCAACACCAATTGCGTATGCAACTTGGATCAAGCACTTGTCAGCAAGGCCTGCACCCACGATGTTCTTCGCAATATGACGAGCTGCGTAAGCTGCAGAACGGTCCACTTTAGAAGGATCTTTACCAGAGAATGCGCCACCGCCGTGAGCACCGTGACCACCATAAGTGTCCACGATAATTTTGCGGCCCGTCAAACCAGCATCACCCATTGGACCACCTGTTACGAAACGGCCTGTTGGATTGATATAGAATTTTGTTTTGCTGTCGATCCATTGAGCTGGGATTGATTTTTTGATCAATTCTTCAGTGATAAAACCAACGATTTCAGAGTTCGATACGTTGTCAGCATGTTGAGTGGAAATAACGATCGCGTCGATACGCTTAGCAACACCATTTTCATACTGAACAGTGACTTGAGATTTAGCATCTGGGCGCAACCAGTTTACTTTGTTTGCTTTGCGAAGAGTTGCGAGGTCTTTCACCAGTTTGTGAGACATAGAGATAGAAAGAGGCATCAACTCTGGAGTTTCGTTAACTGCATAACCGAACATCAAACCTTGGTCACCAGCGCCTTGGTCGTCAGAAAGAGTTTCTTTCACACCTTGAGCGATATCTGGAGATTGTTGACCAACTGCTACCATCACGGCGCAAGTTTTGTAGTCAAAACCCTTGTCAGAGTGGTCGTAACCAATGCGTTTGACAACGTCACGAGCGATTTCAGAGATGTTTACTTTCGCAGAAGTTGTGATCTCGCCACCAACAACAACAAGACCTGTCGTTAGCATAGTTTCACAGGCAACGCGGCCCTTTGGGTCTTGAGCTAAGATAGCATCCAAAACACCGTCAGAGATTTGGTCCGCCATTTTATCCGGATGGCCTTCAGAAACAGACTCACTAGTAAAAAGAAAGTTTTTCACTTCAAGTTCCTTGTATGGAAATGGTTATTTGCAATATGTGCTGAGGGGACCCTATCAAATGTGAAATTGAGGGTCAATGCTGATGCAGAGGGGCAGCGGTAGGCGGACGTTCGGAAAAGCAAAAGGGTGGTCCTCACCACCCTTTTGATCTTAATTAACTCTGGTATGAATACTCCTATGCGGCTTTTCTGAAGCGTGTCGCGTATTCTAGGCGACCTTCTTTGGTGAGCTCTGGCCTCTTGTGGTTCTTAAGCTGCTTGGAAACCTTTAAGAATTGCTTCTCAAGCTTATCCACCACTGAATCCACCGCCGTATAGATGTCGTTGTTATAGGCCGTCGCCTTGAAATACTTTTCTCGGGTGTTCACCGAGATCTCAACGCAGAATTCATTCTTTTGTTTACTGAAGTACACGTTGCCGTACCCTTCCTTTAAAAGAAATTGCCCCACCTCTTGCATACGCTGTTCTGTGTAATCGACAAGCGAGTCTGAGTGGTCAAGATGTTTAAAGGTGCAGTTGAGTTTCATGGGTTTCTCCTTGTTTCAGGACCCCTTTCTCGGGTCCAGTGTTTTTCTTATCGGCCCACCCCGACCAAAGATGAGCTCTATTTTGAGACCCACGGAGAAATAGTTTCGGTTAATATTTGAGTGAAAAAAATTTGGACAGCCGTTCTCAATATAGAACGGCTATTTTACGAGTATCTTGCGGTAGTATTCGATTAGCTTATGGGCACCAGAAATTAAATTTGCTTCCCAATCCTTATGAGCATCGGAATTGGCCCCGTCGGTGATGTATTTCAGAGAGATAAACTGCACTCCTAAACGACGACAGACCTTGGCAATCGCGTACCCTTCCATATCAACAAGGTCACAAGGCACAGCGGTCTTGCCCGTTTCAAAGTTGTCCCCAGTTCCACACACTCCTTTGGGAAGTTCGGGGAAATAAGGGATCAATTCGATGGCGCCCGGAAGTGGATCAAAAGGAGTTTCCCCACGCGCAAAACCCAGTGGCGTTATATCCATATCTCGCTGAACAAAACTTGAAACTTCGACCAACTCATGAGTTTTAAATTTCGAACTGCCAGCAGTTCCCAGGTTCAAGATCACTTTGCATTTAGTTTTATGAATAATATCAGTCGCAACCATCGCCGCATTCACTTTGCCGATCCCAGTATAGTGAACAGTGAAGTTTTCTTTTTCAAAAAGCCCTTGGGACTCGCCCGGTAAGGCCATTAGCAAAGCAAGGTCATTCGTATTAAACATACGCGCAGTCTAATCATGAAATTGAAAGCAGGTAAAATAAAAAAAGCCTCCGAGTGGAGGCTTTTGAGTTTAGAAATACTTCTTACGCTGAGAGCTTGGAAGAATTTTAAGCATATCGCGGTATTTTGCCACTGTACGACGTGCGATTTGGATGCCGTCGACCTTCAACATATCCACGATTTTTTGGTCGGAAAGAGGATTTTTTGGATCTTCTTTTGCAACCAAATCTTTGATTTTTAGCTTCACCGACTCACTCGCCAGTGCATCACCGTCTGACGAACTGATGCCTGAGTTGAAGAAGTATTTAAGCTCGTAAATACCTTGCGGTGTATGCATGTACTTCGCAGTCGTCACACGGCTGACCGTGGATTCATGCATACCGATATCATTCGCCACATCTCTGAGAACCATCGGTTTTAAGTGCTCCGGTCCTTTTTCAAAAAACTCGCGCTGATGTTTCACGATTGATTCAGAAACTTTGTAGATCGTTCTTTGTCTTTGGTGGATGGATTTAATCAACCAAACAGCCGAACGAAGTTTCTCTTGAATATAATCTTGGGTTTTATCGCCAGTGGTTTTGCCACCTTTGAGCATGTTTTTATAGAAATTCGAAATCTTCAAACGCGGAAGACCATCTTCATTCAATGAAACAACATAGTCCTCACCGACTTTGTAGACATAAACGTCTGGAGTCACATAGTGAGTGTCGCTGCTAACAAAAGCACGACCCGGATAGGGGGCCATTGCGTAAATGATTTTACAAATCTCGATGATATCTTCAACGTCACGACCCAAAGCTTTAGCGATTGCTTCGTAGTTTTTCTTTTCAAGATCTTTCAAATGATTGTTAATCAAATTCACAAGGTCATGCGTATCTTCTTCCAAGTGTTTAGCTTGGATCAATAGACATTCTTTGAGATTTCTTGCACCCACACCTGGCGGGTCGAATTCGTGAATCAATGTCAGCGTGTCTTCAAGAAGACCGAGGTCAATTTTTTCTTCTTCGGCGATTTGCTCAAGAGGAACTTTGATATAACCATCGTCATCGATATAACCGATCAATGCATCAGCCGCTTGTTCCTCTTCCCCGGAGAAACCTGTCATTTTCACTTGCCAGTAAAGGTGATCATGCAAAGTTTGAGACGCCGTGATGACGTTCTCATAGTTCATGATCTCTTCAGAACCCGCCATTCCTGATTGAGGAGGCTTTTGATTGGCTTCGATATAGGATTCCCACTCAAACTCATCTTGCTTTTGTGGATCTTGAGAAACTTGGTCTTGGCCGCCTTCGCCACCTTCAACCTCAGATGCAGCTTCTTTGGTACGCTGAAGGTCGTCTTCTTTAAGAACTTCTGCTTCTTCGAGGATAGGATTTTCTTCAAGCTCCGAACGAACCGCAGACTCCAATTCCATACGAGACATTTGCAGCAATTTGATTGCTTGCTGTAGTTGCGGTGTGATGACCAGAGACTGACTCAGGTTCATCGTCTGTCGAAGAGCCATGAAAGTCCTTTCTTAAAGCTTGAAGTGCTCGCCCAAATAAAACTTACGCGCCAACTCGGAATTCGCGATTTCGTCTGAACTTCCGCTGACCTGGATTTTCCCATCCTTCAGAATATAAGCATAATCGCAAATACCTAAAGTCTCACGCACGTTATGATCGGTGATCAGAACTCCTATACCTTTGGCCTTAAGGTCACGGATGATATTTTGAATATCCGCGACCGCAATCGGGTCAATCCCCGCAAAAGGCTCATCCAGAAGAAGAAATTTAGGTTCACCTGCTAAAGCGCGAGCGATTTCAACCCTTCGTCTCTCACCACCCGATAGAGCATATCCATAGCTGTCGCGGATATGGTCCACGTGGAAATCTGCTATCAACTGCTCCAAACGCTCCGCGCGTTGTGCTCCCGAATAACCGTGGGCTTCAAGTGCAACGGTGATATTTTCAGCCACCGTGAGCTTGCGGAAAATACTTGGTTCCTGCGCGAGATAACTTAACCCAACACGTGCTCGACGGTACATCGGCAAGGACGTGATATTTGTTTCATCAATATTGATGACGCCTGCATCGGGCTGGACCAGGCCAACCACCATGTAAAACGAAGTCGTTTTACCAGCTCCGTTGGGACCCAAAAGACCCACAACTTGACCTGATTCCACAGAGAATGAAGCTCCATCAACGACTTTGCGTTTTTTAAAGCTTTTAGAAATGTCTTTGATGGTGAGCATGCTCATTCGTCTTTTTTCTCCATCTTGGCTCGGACTTTTTCTACCTTAACCTTTTTTCCGCCTTCGAGAAAGATGATTTCCTCGCCGCTGAGTTCGTCATTATTTTGAATGACCTTAGGTTTGCCCTTGAAAGTATATTTATCGGCAAGAAGGTCTAGGTTCACACTCTCGGAGGTGGCATATTTATCCATGTCGCTGACTTTTACGCCGCCCCTAACGTTGACCGCCTTTAACATTTCGCCTGCGCCGTAAAGGAAAGAGGCTTCCGGCCCTTCCAATTTCATCCCGTCATAGCTCATACGAACTGCCCCCAGAAATTTAGCTTCGCGATTTTTTCCGCTAAACTCTGCTCCGTCAGATGAAACTTCGACCACTTTGCCTTCTTGCATCGGTTTTTGCGCTGTAACTGTTCCTTCGATCACCATTTTGGATTGATCGACATGAACAACCATGCGGCTGCCTTTAAGGAACATGCCTGCCCCCGCTTTGTCGCGAGGACCCGCCATCACAACTTGTTCGGGACTGCGGATTTGACGATTTTTTGAAGAGTAATAAATCGAAGGCGTTTTAAATGAGTACCCGTTTTCAGAACGAGTCACCACGTTGCCAACGATATTGATGTCTTTTAATTTTTGATCAATCGTGCCCGTATCACCCGTCACCGTGAATTCAACTTTTTCTTTATTGTAGAAAAGCACCTTTACGGTTTTTAGACGCCAAGTGCCCTCAGCCTGACTTCCGGTTGCAGAGTTCGCAAATAGCTCCCAGTCACGCTGTCCTGATTGGCTTTCCACCAAATGCACGCCTTGCATAGACTGACTGCCTTGGGGCGCTTGCTCACCGGTTTGTGCCGCGTTTTGCGCAGCTTCTTTTTCTTGTTCTTCTTGGTGCTCGAGCTTATTGGGGAAAATAATAAGAATCTCTACAAATAGAAATACCAGCAGGCCAATAAATAAAAGATTCTTAAGTTTCGTCATAAATTACAAAGGCTCCTGGGTTAAATACAGGAGCCTTTGTATAGTTGTAATAGATTTTTAGTTTGAAGTCGACTCTTGAGGTGATTTAGTCACTGCAAAATTAATTTCGCCAGCGCCAGCCTCAGTCACGGTGTAAAGAACTTTCTTTACAGTCAGGAAATCCACGTCTTTATCGGACTGGATGGTAACTTTACTCCATGCATTTTGTTCTTCAGTGGACTCACCTTTTGTTGTTTCCACAGCGTCACGGATCTTGTTTTGCAACTTGCTTTCCGCTTCAGCTTTGGATTTCAAAAGAGCTGCAGACAACTCTTCCTTCAACTTCGTGATTTCCCACTCTTCTGTCCCTTTTACGTCCTCAAACGTTGCCACAACGTCTTTATCAAGAAGGATTTCCTTACTTGAGATCGTCACCACGTGAGAAGGTTTTAGCTCCTTAACACTGCTGGCTTTTGGCAAAACGACTTCTTTAGGAATATAAAGAATTTCGCCCGTCGTATTGTAGTTCTGCAAAAGGAAGATCACAAGAACCGTGAACATGTCGACCATCGCCGTCAATGAAAGCAATGCCGTTACGTCACGTTTCCCTTTTCTTTTACTTAAAATATTATGATAACGATGGCGCTCGCCAGGTCTTTGAATAGCCATTATTGCGGTGCTCCTGTTGCGACGGAAATCGCAGAGAATCCCGTCGTCAATAAATTATCCATCGCTTTGATCAATTGCTCGTATGGAATCACGTCTGCAACCGTCACAACTGCATCCACTTTTTCTGGGTACAACTGTTTTACACGTTGAAGTTGTGCAACCAAACCCGCTTCGTCAAAGGCCTCATTCTGACGAGGAAGACTGATAACTTGTCTTCCTACCGTCAAAACATAGCCGGCTTCCTTCACGTCAACCTTCAAAACCACGTCCGCATTCGGAGGAGGAGTCGGACTTGGCTGACTTTCGTTCTTTTTACCGTAAAGGGAACTACCAATCTGGATCATAGAAACCTGTGTCCAGACCGCAGTAATCAAAAGAAACGTAATGAGAACCGACATCAAGTCGATGAACGGAACGAGATTTAACTCGATATTTCTCTTTCGTCCCTTGGATTCGCCTTCTATATGAGCCATTTGAAAACCTCAATGATTCAACAATTACTAGTGATGAAAAAATTAATCTTTAAGTTTATCTCTGTTTGAAACTACAAGATTCAAAAGTGACATGCTTGTCTCAACCATTTCGTTCTCTGTTTTTTGGATACGATGTTGGAACAAACCGTAAGCAACGATTGAAATGATCGCCACCAAAAGACCGAATGCCGTACAGTTCAGGGCATGCGAGATACCTTTTGAAAGTTCCAAAGCTTTTGTTGCAGGGTCAGCTGCAGCAACCGCACGGAAGGAACCGATCATACCGATGATAGTACCAAGAAGACCCGCAAGGACGGCAACGTTACCGAACACTGCTAGGAATGAAGTCCAACCTTCTACTTTTGGCATCTCTCTCATCACAGCTGCATCCATCGCAACTTGGATTTCTTCATCTGGACGTTTATTCATCGCCAACATCAAACCTTCTTTAACAGTGTTTGTGAGTGGCGCTGGGTGATTGTCACAATAAGAGATAGCTTGGCGAAGATCACCACCAACAACCATACGGAAGATTTGGTCAGTGAAGCTTTTCTTATCTACAGAAAGTGATTTCATTTTCACCAGACGGTCTACGATTACCCCTATAGCAAGAATCGCGATAAATGCGATAATGTACATGACGAATCCGCCCTCTGCGAAAGCTCTTTGCAAGAAATTCATGTTGTCTACTGCTGCTACTGCAGCCTCAGGTGCTGTTACTGTTGGGTTCACGGGATCTCCTCCTTAAAAAATTAAATAACTTAAAAACCTTAATTAGATTGATTCAAAACGAACGGATAAGCTTGTACTTCAGCCACGAGCCCTGGTGGAGGCTCTGGGAATGTCCAGCTTGCCAAACGATCACGGATACAGTTTTCAACTTGGCGGTTGCCCAGAGTTGAAGATTTGATCTTCACGTTTCTCGCTTGCCCACGTTCGATAATTTCCCACGACAAAACAATTTTACCTTCAAGCTTGCGTCCCTTTTCCAAGGTATTCAGAGCTCTCTCGTAACAGCTTTGAAGTTCGAATTTTTTTGCACGGATCACACGGCGGATCGCTTCTTTGTCGATAGTTCCGTCGAAAGATTCTTCGAAACCACCACCCTCGATCGCAACCGAGTTCTTAGAACCGTATCCATCGGAAGCACCGTATGCAGATTGTCCTGATCCACGACCTTTGGTTCCGACTCCCGCGATACCTTGAGTAGCAGTTCCTTTACCGCCAGCTCCGGAGTCTTTGAACTTCGATCCTAAATCGTCACCCGCACGGTCTTCATTGAAACCAGATGTTCCGGTCGCTTTATCAGCCATACCCAAAACTTCTCCGGCTCCCGTGTAAGCTTTGTCGATATTTTTACGACTTCCACCGCCACCGAAGGCACTGAACAGTCCCACTTTCGACAAGTCTTTGTTCGAAGACTGAGCATTCGCACCCGCAGTTTGGCCGGTCTTAATCGCGCCACCCTGACGAGTCGAAGTGAATTTCTTCGTACGATCTTTAGCATTTGGTTTCGGCGCCACTTCAGCTGCACGAGCTGCCGTTTCCGCTTTCTGAGAAGGCTGAGGTTTTTGACCTTTCTTCTGAGCATCCTTCGTTTGATCCGACACAACGACCTTTTTAGGAGGTGGTGGTGGCGGAGTCGCAGCGACAGGCGGCGGAGTTGGTTTCGGTGGTTCCGGTTCTGGCGGAGGAGGTGTCGGCTTTTTTGGTTCAGGTGGTTTATTGAAGATCACCTGAGCAATACGCTGAACTTCCTCTTGCTTGTTTTGATCCCAATCTTTTGGAATCGTCGCAGAGATATAAAGAGCAAGGAGTGCCACGATAATGATCGAAGCTACAACACCTGTCATCTCTGAGCTTGAAAGCATCAACGGAATCACTGGAACCACTGGAGCTGCAGGACCGAAACGGATGTAAAGAGTCATGTTTCCCTGCGGAAGAGTGACACACACCATTTCAGCTTGATCAACGCGCACATTGTATCCGGTGCCCGCTTTGACTGCTTTTCCGTTTCTCGCCAAATCATCAACGCTTTGGATACCAACAGAAGACACCATTTCAACGGCCATATCAGAAGTGGTATTGACACGCAAACCACCGCCGAGATCCATCAAGGAGTATCCCTTTGGCAAAAGTCCATCTGGCAATGCGATAGAATTTTCGTCACCCGTGTTTACACGGATGTTTTTATTACCTTTGAAATGATATGTCGTTAGAATGCGTTCTTTCCATGCGACGATCACTTCAACAACAGGTCCGTTGCCCGGCTTCAAATAAGATTTTAAATCTTTGATCTCACTTGCCGGAGCAAAAGTTTTGCTGGATTTCTTTTTCTTTGATTCAGATTTTCCAACTTTGATTTCCGGGCGTGATTTCGCAGCAGGTGCTGCTGGAGTCACGGGACGCTCTTCTACTCTTGGAGCTTCCACAGGAATAACCGGAGCCACTTTAACTTCTTCGCGCGCTTCTTCAACTGGAGGCGGGTTGAAAGTTGCAGGTGGTTCTGGCGGTAAACTTGGAATTGCCGGTGGAGCTTGTGTCACGGTTTCTTCAACAGGTGTCGCAACCATTTCCGCAGCAGGAACTGACGGTGGAGTTGTGATAACTGTTGCTCCTGGAACACCTTTCGCTTTCGGCACACCGACAAAGAACGAAAGTTTGAAAGGGCCAACGCCGATTTCATCTCCCGAACTCAAAGCTTCATCCAAAACAGCTTGGCCGTTTTTGAATGTTCCCGATTGGGAACCGAGATCACAGACATAGTGTCCGCCATCACGCAGCTCAACCATACAGTGAATTGGAGAAACTCCATCACCGCTCAGGTCTAAGTGAACCTCGCCTTCGCGACCAATTACGATCTGATCTTGATCGAATTGCTTCACGCCTACGAGCTGATTATCTTTAAATACTCTGAATATGATCGGCGATCTCAATTACCACCCCGAACTCGCTGAATATCTTCTGTTGATCGTCTCATCTCGGGCAAAAAATTTTCCCTCAACTTAATCAATCTTTTATAATTAAAATTCTTCTTTTGAAAAAGATAGAAGAGCTCTGGCTTCTGCGTACCACCTTCTACCAACTCGTCTTCGAAGTTCAATTGCGCTTTACGCTCTTTCTTCGTCGACGTTGTAGTCGTGGTCGTCGTGGTCTCTGATGACTGAGCAAATGCAGTCCCGCATGCGCTCATCACTACGAGGAGAATTGTGATTTTTCGAAGCAATCTTATCATAGACCGATCCTTTGCTCTATTTTAAACCAGCTTTTGCTTTATTTTCCAAAGCAATTATTCTATTGCGGGTGTCAGCAGGTCCCCCTACAAACTTTAGTCTGTTAATGACTTCCAATCCCTGCTGATACTTCTGACTGTGTTCCACAAGTAGGACTGCATAGTTGAACAGAACTTCTTTGTTGCTGTTCGAAGCTTTCAAAGCATCTTGATAAACTCTCTCTGCTTGGTCGTACTTGCCTGTCGCTGTTAAAGCGACTGCGTAGTTATTCAAAACACGTGGATCGCGAACACCACGACGGTATGCTGTTTCAAGAACCATCGCGCCTTTATTGTAGTCTTTTTCAGAGACATAGATCGCACCTAGGTTCGCTGCGGCTACACCATCAGATGAATTCATCTCAAGTGCCTTGCGGAACGACTTCACCGCTTCACGTCGTTCGTTTTGAGCGAGTTGAACAATACCTAAGTTAGAGTAAATCTCAGAAGTCTTACCTTGGCCGCCTAATGCTTTGGAAAGCAGATAGCGAGACAAATCAAAACGACCTTTTTTATAGTGGTACATTGCCAAAGCATTCAAAGCGCGCGGATCATTCGGCGCCTGGACCAGAATCTGTGTCGCTGCTTTATAGATAGCCTCATCGTTATCCGCCTTAACAGCGTCATTCAACTGTGAATAGTGTGACGAGCTTGGTGGTGGACGTGGAGCTTCAGGCTCTTCTGCAACAGCTTGATTGCTCGCTTTTTCTTCTCCTTCATATGAAGGCGCGTCGCTGTAGGATTGTGAGCTATCACCGCCACCACTGCCACTACCAATATCACCATATTGTGAATCTTGTGACGGCGTCGTCGAGCACGCTGTCAAACCCATCAAAATTGAAATCAGAATAAACTTTTTCATTATTGAATCCAATTCACAAGGCGAACATCAGAACCCACTTCGCCTCCGTCATAATAAGTTTTCGGATCTTGCTGATTCATGAATTCATAAGCAGAGCGGTAGGCGCTGTTATAAACTTCAAGCTCCCAACCACGATCAACAGCTGCCTTGAACGATTCTTTGGCTTTCGTGTTGAATGGTTCAGCAAATTTCGCAACACCTTCTTTGTACTGCTTGGTTTCTTCAGCATTCAAACCAGAAGGAAGCGGAGCATTTGTAATCGCATTTGCCATATTGAGGTTGGCTTCACCCAAGATACTCAAAGCACTTACGATCTCTTCTGCGCTGTCGAATTTGATCACGTCTACAAGCTGAGTCGTGAGCTTCGTCAACAATGCCACTTTTTTATCAGCTGCTTCCTTTTGTCTTTCTGGATTGCGTGGGAAGTTAATGGACTTCATCTCTTTGAAAGTCTCATTAGCTTCTTCAAGCTTGATTTTCGCAGCGTAAGTCGCACCTGGTCCTTTTTTGTTTGGAGCCAGACGTCGTTGAATAGAAACCACTTTTTGCTTCCACTCTTTTGAACGAGTGATCGCACGGACTTTTTCAGAAAGCTCTGCCACCCAATAAGCACTCTCAACAACTTTTTCTGGATCACGACCGCCAGACTCGACGTATTCCATGTAGCGGTTGATCGCAGCACCTGTTTGACCTGCTTTGCGGTGAATCGTCGCCATGCTGTAAACAACCTCGATATTGTCGCGTTGTTTTTTGTTCATTTTCGTAAACTCAGTGTAACAACGAATGGCTTCTTCGTTTCGACCCAAAGCTTCGTAAAGAATCGCCGCATTGAACATCAAGTTCGCAGAAAGAGGATCTTTTGGATTCTCTTGTGCTGTTTGTTTGTACAACTTAGCTGCTTCTTCGAACTGAGCGGAGTCTTGGTAAAGTTTTGCAACCAAACGTTTTACTTTTGGTTTCATTTTCTCGGCTTGCGGATCTTTGGAAGCAAGAACTGCTTGGTAAGAAGCAATGGCTGGTCCATTCATACCTGCGCGCTCATAGTTAACTGCGGCATTGAATGTCGCCGTAATCGCAAGTTCAGAGCGAGGATTTTGTTTCGCAAACGCTTCAAATGACTGCGCACTCTCAAGATACTTCTTCTCACCTTCAAGGTCTTGACCACGTTTGAAGGATGCTTTTTCCATCACGCCACGGATGTCCGCGCCGGCTTTGGAAGATGCGATCGAAGAAACTGCAAGAAGCTCAGCACCGACTTTTTCAAGCCCAGCGTAGTCTTTCTTCAAGTTATAGATATCAAGCAACAAGTTGGCAGAGTATTCTGCCTGTTTAGAGCTTGGGTATTTTTGCACGATATCGCGGAAGATCTTTGCGGCTTCATCAAAGTGATTGCTTTGATAGTACAAGCGACCGACACGGAATTTGATTTCCGATGCACGTTCCGTCTTAGGGAATTTCTCAACATACCATAGACCCACTTTGATAAAGCGGTCTACGCGAGGGTCCAACGGAATTGGATCCAAAGAATCACCCACAGCTTTTTGCATGTCTTTGTCTGTTGGAACGCTTCTCTCAACTGCCAAGATCAAGTTCTGAGCCGATTTATCGTAGAACTTGCTTTGCTGACCATTATCCACAACCCATTTGTATTGAAGGGCTGCATCGTCGTACTTACGCATATCGAAGAGCAACTCACCATAGTAGAAGTGCATGTCTGCTACGTTTGGAGAATTCGGGAACTCTTGCAAGTATAGGTTATAACCATCGTTCGCCAGGCTTTGAGAATGTGGCGCACGAGAATTCTGAGCCGTTTGATGTTGTTGTAAGATATAGTTACGCAATGTTGTTTCACGAAGCTTGAAGGAGTTATCCATCAACTCTTTGTTCGTGTTGTTTTGCGCATACCAAGCACCATTCGTTCCGTAATCACGAATCCAAGTGTAAAGCTCTGCCTTGAAACTGCTGGTGTTCTTGGCATAGTAATAGTTTTGAACGATTTGGTATTGATACTCGAAAGCTTTTGCAGCAGTTGGGTTCTTTTCGATCAAAACTTTAAATACGTCACGTGAAGATTCTTTATTCCCACGCGCCGAGTATTGATAAGCCAATCTTTCAAGATAAGGGCTTGTGTCACCTTCGATCAAAGAATCAAAGTACGACGCCGCTTTCGCTGGATCGCCTGCTTCTGCGTAGAAGATGACGATGTCGCGAAGTG
This sequence comes from Bdellovibrio sp. HCB2-146, assembly GCF_047345725.1. Lineage (NCBI taxonomy): Bacteria > Pseudomonadati > Bdellovibrionota > Bdellovibrionia > Bdellovibrionales > Pseudobdellovibrionaceae > Bdellovibrio > Bdellovibrio sp. HCB2-146. The sequence goes on along the minus strand of NZ_JBLEQP010000001.1, from coordinate 2,200,068 downwards.
CTTCACTTTCCAGCTTCATACGGTTGACCTTACGGCCCCCCACTGCTTCCTCAGCGGCTTCTGCACGACCTTGCTTAATGATGTACTCAAGATAGTTCATAGCTTGCTGCATTTTTCCTGTACGGAACAAGCACCATGCACCTTTGTAAAGTGCGAAGGTATGCAAACGATGTTTTTTAGTTTTGATCAAGAATGAGTATTCTTTGTAAGCGTCAGCCCACTTCTCGTTTTCGAAGTAGTACTCACCCAGAGCAAAGTGTGCTTCACCCACAAATTGAGAATTCGGGAACTGTTTCGTCAGTTGCTCGTAATACTGAGCACCCTTTTTCACATCTCCCAATTCAAAGTAGTTGTATCCCAAGAAGAAAAGGGCCTGAGCCATTTTCGGGTCACGCGGGAAATCTCTTTGGAACCATTCATACAATTGAACAGCTTTTTTGTTGTACTCACGAGCTTCGGCTACATCGAGTTTTGGTTTTACTTTCGTTTTACCGCTTTGGAAGGCGCGAAGCTTCGCATCGTACTCATCCTGGCGACGAGCATCGACCAATCCCGCTTTTTCCACGTAAACTTCCGCAAGACGGAGCCAAAGCTCGCCGCGGTTCGGGCTTGATTTAAATTGTTGTGTCAGTTTGAAAAGCTCACGGATTTGTTGGTCCAAAACCTTTTCGTATTCGAGCTGTTCTTTCGAACTTCCACCCTTTTGCATAATTTCAGAAGACGGAGGTGGTTTCACGTTATCAAGATTGACGTTCGCCACTTCAGTTTTGAATGAATAAGCTGCCGTCGGAAGACTCGTGTCTGTTTTTGACATTTGCAAACGAGCGCCACCACCACGACTCACATCGTTGGCTTGCGCAAGCAATTCACCCACGGTTTTCTTCTTCGCAGAAGTCGTTGTCGTGGTTGTTGTCGTTTTTGTCGTCTTCGTGGTCGTTTTAGCTTTCTTCGTAGCAGGACGAGCGTGGGCGATAGGACCCACACTGATCAGACTCAAAGCCAAAATACCTGAAATAAAAGGATGGTTTCTTTTCATGATCTACTCGCAGCTCTGTTTGCCAAGGTAGTGATAGTTTCCGATTTCATCGAGCCAATATTCACCTTGGAATGGATAGTATTCATAACCATTTTGGATGTAGAACTTACGGTCAACATTGTCGTCGATTTGTTCTTCACCCAAATCTTTCCCAGCGATCTTTTTCTTCAAGCTTTCTTTACGTCCGTTGATCATCTCGTAACGGATAAATCCGGCTTGTTCGTAAAGATCACGAAGCTCCACACGCATATTCATCAAGTGGGCTTTAACCATGTCGCCCACCGCATATCTTGTATTGCGGCTGCGATTTGCAACGATCTTCAATGAGTACTGACCCAGTGCTGAAGCGCGGAAAGACGCATTCGCTTCCACTCTTTCTTTCTCGCGATTCAACTTCGCAAGATAAGTCATCGAACGACGGACATCACCCTGCTCAAGGATATTACGAAGAACGATATATGGAAGACGAAGGTTCGCCTGTTTGTCGCTCTTTCTCATGTTATATGCTTTTTCAACTTCCGCAAAGTACAGGCCTGAATCGTTCGTCGACTTCATGAAGTCACCGATGTTCGCACGAACTGGACCATAAGTTTTCTCAAACAAGCTGAGGACCTTTTCCATTTCGTCGTACTTACAGATGTAAAGGTAAACGATCGCACGGAGCAAAAGACCTTCTGGCATATAGAAATCTTTGTAGTACTCAGAGTGCAAGGATTGGAAGTTACTCAAAGCGGAACGGAAGCGAGCTGCACGAAGCATCGCCCAAGACTGTTCAAACATCGCATCATGCCACATACGCGTGTCACGAGGGATTTGCGCGTAAGCCTCAATTGCTGGTTCCCACTCTTGTTTTTGATAAAGCGCGCGGGCTAGACCCATTTGTGCTGATACTTTATTGGTATCTGTCACCGGAGCCGTGCTGCGAGCATCAATCATACGTTGGAAAGTCTGGATCGCCATAGCCGGTTGATTGGCTTCAAGTTCAGACAAACCTCTGCTGTATTGAGCTTGGAAATAATAAGAACTGTTCGAACCGACTTTATCAAACAGCGCTGCTGCTTTACTAAAGTCGCGTTGGCGCAGAGTGATCTCTCCCAGACGATAGTAAATCATATCGCGAAGTTTTGGTGGGAACTCCGTTAAGTTCACGCGGGAAACAGCGTAATTCAAGATCGTATCATCGCCCAATGCATCGGCCACAATCGAAAGTCTTTCGATTGCAAGCTTGGAATATTTAGGGTGACGCATACGAATGACATCCACAAATTGAAAGGCCGCTGTTTGATAGAGTTTCAAATCCATCAACATCGTACCCAACACGTATTTAATCTGTGGACGCTCCGACGCCAATTCAGGGCGACGGCTGAGAGTGAACAAAGCATTTGCTGCCGCATCAGTTTGCCCTGCTTGCGCCATTCGAAGTGCTTTACTCAATTGAACTTTAAATGAATTTTGTGGTGGCGCAGCTTTGCGCGTAGGCGCCGCTCTTTTTACTGGCTGCTTACGTTGAGCACCGCCAATCGCCGGAACCATCAAACTTGTTGCAATAAGAAGTAGAAGTGCTTTTTTCATCGGTAAGTTGCCTCCGGGAAGAACCAGCTCATGCCAACTGTAAGGAACAAGTTGTTAAATGTACTGTTAGATCCTTCGATGTCTCGTGCGCTAAAGAAGTTCCAGCTAAAGTCCCAGCGGAATGCTGTGGCTTTCGTGAGGGCAAAGATTTGACCTGTTGCCAAGTGAAGGGTTCCGGCACTCTCGCCTGCTTGCGTTTGTGTGGAGCCGTAACCACCTGAGAAATACAAATCAAACGGGATGATACGTTGGTTGAACCAAGAAATCTTTCCGTAGATCGGGACCCACATCAAATCCAAACCGTAAAACGACTCGGGATAGACAAGGTTTTCTGTCGTGATGTTCAAATCACCGATCTCTTTTGTTGATTGACGTTCGCTTGTCGTCAAAGCGAAGTAGTTAAACTCAACACCCAAAGTTTCACTAAAGAAGTAGCTGGCTTTCAAAGCCGCACCAACTGTCATGAAGAAAGGGTCATTCGTTACTGTCGTCAAACCACCAAAGAACTGAAAGCGCTCTGTTTTTGGTAAGAAACGTTTTTGGATAACTGAGATTTCTTTAAAAGGAGCCAAAGATCCAAGACCCGAGAACTCTGACAAGGCATTGTCACGTTCAGCTGCGTCTTGATAAATCGTAGGTGCTGGTGCTGCCGCCTTAGGTACGGAACGCTCCAGCTCCATCTCGATAACTTGAAGGTCATCGGATCCAGCAGGAGTTTCCACGTCCTCTTGAGCGAACGCCCATGGCGTCGTCATCAAAATTGCGATCAGGGAGATCCATGTTGCTTTGTTCATTCTTTTGCTCCCTCTTAGAACAAGTAAGTCAAACCGACATCAAGTGTTGTTGTGTAAGTCATACGATCATCATATGTGGTAGCAGATGGAGCTACGAATGGGATCGGAGCTTCATTGGCATACAATCTAAGATCGAAACGAAGGGCCCAGTGAGGGTTGAAGTAAAACTTCTGCCCCAAACCGACTGCCAAAGCAGGATAAGTTTTATTATCGTATTGAACAGCTCCGACACCGATCGAACCTAATAGAGTCGTGTTCACAACTAGGGACTTCGACAAACTCATTTTTCCGTAGAAAGCTTTTGCATTGTAATCAACAAGGATCGTGCTCTTAGGCATTGGAGCGTTCGCAAAGCTCTTCACTTGACCAGGGAATTTACTTTCCAATTGGTTCGCATAGCTTGAAAGACCAGTTGAGTTCACGAAAAACAAAACACCCAGTGCATTGTTCTCATCCCAGTTATAATAACCAGAAACACCGAACTTGCTGACGTTTGCAACTGGCTCCGTCAGTGCCAAACCATAAAGAAGATTGATGTCAATCTTCTTAGCTGTCACGACCGTGCGGCTTTTCACGCTCTCCGATTTATCGAAAAGAGGAAGAACCGATTCTTTTGCCAACTCTTCAACAGGGAGTTCCACTGTTTCTTGAGCAAAAGCCGTTCTGTGCAGGAGAAAAGCTGCAAGCAGAATCATCAAAGCTGTAAAACCGTTTTTCATCATGCACTACCCACCCGACGAGGCAAGAGCCCCGTATTTAAAAATATAATCACAAACTTCGCGAACTGCGCCGCAACCACCTGGTCTGCGAGTCACGTAGTCTGCAACTTCTAAAACTTCATCAACGGCTTCAGGGACAGTGGCACCGAAGGCCACGGACTGGATTAAGGGAATGTCAAAAATATCATCGCCGACGTAGGCCATTTCACTTGGCTTCACTCCAGAGTCAGACTGAAGTTTCGCGAAGGCAGGTTCCTTATCAAGAGCGCCTTCATAGAGATATTGAATGCCAAGAGTTTTCACACGGCTGCGAATATCTTCCGCTTTACTGCCGGTGATAATAGCGACTTGATAACCCGATTCGATAAGGCGTTTGATCCCTACGCCATCGCGTATGGAAAAAAATCGTCGCCACTCAGTTCCGTCAAACCACATCTTTGTGTCTGTCAAAACTCCGTCGACATCGAGCACCAACATCTTGATATTTTTCAGTTTTGATATTTCCAATCCCACCGCATCATTCTGAGAAATTATATGCTTTGTAGCAAGAAGACCTTGGTGCGTACCAGACCTTGGTAGGAAGAAAGATGCAGTTGCACGCGGACCTAAACCAGACCGCGGTGGTAATTAACAAGACTCTGAAAACATAATAATGTTTTCAGGTCTAGGAAATCGGATGGTAGATCAACGAGATGTTATCGCTGCGAACGAAGTTGCAAGTGATAGTAATTCGACAAAGGCGAAACAGATTTGAAGAGCTTTTCGTAGTTGACGCTGATCTCTCTGAATCTCTCACCCGCGGATGTCCGTGTTGGGTGGATGTCTGCCGCCTCTTCTGTGATTGTACGAATTCTTTGTTCTAATTCTTTATGATCAGCCGTCATAAATTGATTGATCACGCCTCGTTGCTGACGTTTGAAAGTGTCGTCACAGTAAGATTGCAAAGCACGAAGTCCCTCGACGATTTTGCGTGGGTCTGCACCAATATTCATCGCCATTTCGAGTCCCAACAAATCTGCTTCCTCTTCGTCAGAGCGGGTATGACTTGTTAACAGAGCTTCTGTGCTGAGCTTCAGACTTTCCATTGAAATCGATTGAACACCCAAGTTGCGAGTGAGTTCCGCGATATCCCCGGCAGATCCCCAGGTGGCAACGCTGGAAAGAATAGACATTGTCGTATAGAAACTCGCCATCATGTCTTCGCGTTTCATTTTCTTCGAAGTATGACGAGCGATTACATGAGAGTATTCATGCGCCAAAAAGAACGCCAATGTATCCACATTCGGTATAACACCCAAAAGTCCCGCCGTTACAAAGATGTCGCCGCCAGGGTAAGCAAAAGCATTTGGGGTTAAGCTAGCAAAGACGGAACACTGCGCACTCAAAGCGACGGGGACACCATGCGAACGAGCCAACAAGTCACAAAGACTTTGCACAATCTTTTGTGAAAGAGGCTCTTTCCAAACTGGAGCCAAATCGTTGATGGGTCTAAGGGTCTGAATCCAAATTTGTTCGTCAGCGCCGTTCTTACGCGTGTCTACAATAGTTTTTTCAAGACGACGAGACATGGTAACAGGCACCGGATTTTCTGAAGTTCTTAGAACAAAATTCGAGCGTGGTGTTTCGGCGAGAACCTGAAACTTAGCACGAGGCCAGTCGAGCGAGTTCGCATCGCGGTTTAAAGCTTTTAAACGGAAATTTCCGTAGCGAGCTGTTTGCAAAGCAATGTCTCGTGCAGAATCAGACGTCGCAAGCGAAGTTCCCTCCTGCAAAATTTTTGAAAGAGGATCTGGAATCCAAAAGCCACCTTTTTCGCGCAAATCGTTTGAAGACAAACCCGCGAAATCCATTTTCAATCCATAAGTAATATCTTTACCAACCACAAGCGTGTTGCTATCGCCACTCCCCCAATTGATTGTCAGACCAATTGTCGTGCCTGAGGAATAGACCAGATTCGTATATTGCTTCACAGTCCCCAGAACCCCACCCGCTCCGCGCTCAAGCGTCCCAGAAGTAAAGTTGAGAATTCCGTCTAGCGCGGGATAGGTCGTAAGCCCGAGTGACCGGAGCTGCGTATGTGCCAGCAAAAGATCATCTTGTCCTTTGATCGCTTCATAAGGGATCTTCACTCCCAAAAACTTTTTGCTGAAAGTCGATTCTTTATAGACTGGAATCATCGGCAACACTCGCTGTGCCCACGCGGTACTTACAAAGATCAAACTAAGAACAAAAAGAAGTGTTTTCATAACTAGTCGATCCAAAATCCAGTTGGAAGAATGTAGTCTTCATTACCGAAACCACCACCACGCGTTCCAGTTGAAGAGTCGTATTGCTGATCTCTTTGCTTGAGGTCGGCACCGAGGTGTTCTTGGGCTTTATAGAACTGCAGTTGATTCGTTTTTTTAAGCATCACACCCAAAGAACGATTGGCCTTTTCGATTTTTTGCAATTTGTTCCAGGTTTGCGGTTGGATTTCAGTAACTTGAATCGCCCTATCACTCAGAAGAGTTTGCATTTTAAGAATATCCAAATCAGCTGAGACCTCCGCATTGATTTGCATTTCTTGCATGCGCGCGAGCGTTTTATAGCTAATTTGACAGAAGTCGCTATCAACAGCCGTCGCAGGCTCATTGCAATCAATGCTCTGTGCGTTCGCAACTGAAGCAAAAAGACTTAAAAGCACAATCCACTTTTTCATGACGGACTCCCGTTGGACTTACGTTTCAATGAAAAGAAATTCACCTGCAAATGATAGGGCAACGTCTTGGCCGTTCCTTTGTTTAGAACTCGCACCAGTTGATCCAGGCAGGTATTAATAATAGTTTTTGCTTCAGGTAAAACGCGAGGATCAATCATCAAAGTCTCAGACCCCGTGTAACGATCTTGTGGAGTTTGATCATAAAGAGCACGCTGGGCTTTTTCGAGCATTTGAGAGTGAAATTCTTTAAGAGCCTTGTGATGATTTTCAGATGCAATCATCAAGTGCGTTGATGTCTTAGTAAATCCTGTTTCGGTGGCTTCGATCAGTTTTAAGTCGATAAGAATTTGCAAAGCTTCGGTCAACTGCGCTGGAGAAATTCCCAAATCCATTGCGACATGCTCAACACGACCATCATAATGGGCTTGTGTCGCCATTTCTAAAACGGGAATATAAAACCAAGTCGAAATCATTTTGAATTGCAATAAATCCATCTCATGACGTTCTAATGGGCGTGCATGATTACGAAGCTCTTGAAGAGCGCGTGAACGAACCGCGGGATCTTTTGCAAGTTCACATTCTACAAGCTTCAGAAAATAATCCCGCTCATCAGCACTCAGCCCCAGCTCGGAACAAAGCTGATAGGCCCGCTCGACGCTGATATTTTTTTTGCCGCTTAGAATTTCAGATAAAAACGAGGCAGGAATATGGAGCTTTTGCGCATAAGCACGTAGAGAGAACGCTTTATTACGGCGTTGCGCTTCGCTTAGATAATCACGCAGAAATGCACGGTAAGATTCGTAATCGAAGACGTTGACTGCTGCCATTGGAGCCTCCACAGAAGGATCTAATGCGAGTTCAATGCCATCCTAACCCCTTGAAAAGACGAAGGTTCAGTGTCTAAAATTTAGACGCTGAACCTTCTACGGTAAACACTGTTGAATTAAAAATATTACGTTCCGCGACTGACTTCTACAAAACGCGAGTCAAGACCGATCACATTCAGACCTTGAGAACCTTGCTCGATCTTCACGCGGTACATGAGGTTTGTTTCGCCCATCTCATGGCTGATCATCAAATCACACTTCAAGTTTGTGTCTGTCTCAATCGCGCAAGTGTTCGTGATAGTAAGACCTGAAACCAAAGCTTTCGCCAAAACATCATAAACTTTTTCGCTGCCGTCATCGCGAGTGTCACCAGTCAACTTCACCACGCGTGAGTTTTTGATCAAAATTCCCAACGCTTTCTGACTGACATCTCTGGATGTAGAAACCGCCAAAGCAGTTGTAGACAATGTTAAAGAAATAGACAGTAAGCCCAAAAGTGCGACTACTTTTTTCATGAGTTCTCTCCTCTTGCAGTTAAAGCAATTTAAAATTTCAAGAAGAGAGATCTGCAAAAATGGGACTTAGACTTTAAGAGATTTTCGGACGAAGGTTCACATACTCTTCCATCGCATTGACGATGTGATAGAGCGAACTCGCTTTAGAAGTATTTCCGTTGAATTCATCTTGCGCAGACAACATGTCATGCCAAAGACCCTTCTTCGGAGTTGCAAAGAACTTGAATAAAGTCTCAAGAGCCTCGTCAGCACCTTGTGCGTAAGAAGCACTCTCTGAGCTTGGAACTTCCGTTCCTAAGCGAACCGCCGCTTTAATACGTTCACACTGAGGCCAGAAACGAGAGCTTACAGTTTTAGGTGTGTAGTCGCTCCACATTTCATCATAAACCACTTTGCGAGTTTGGGATGTTCCGTGTTTTTCCGCGAGCAAGAACAACTGATGACGAACAGATTTCAAATCTCTCCCCGTCAGTTCTTCATAAAGAGACAACAACCAAGCCCACTCGTACTGATGGCCCGGTTCATAGATAAACTTTCCATTTTCAAGCAAGTGATTCCAGTTAGAGTCAAAGTACTCACCCAGAACTTGGCTTTTTGGATCAATAAATTTATTAAGAGCAAGTTCGACAAGCTCATGCCCAAGATCTTTCCAATCTTGATCCTGACGATCCACTTGCATCCATGCAACAGCTGATTCGAACATATGCATGTGCGGGTTGGATTTATAGGAAACCGTCCCTTTTTCATCAAGCTCAGTAAAGCCGCCACCTTTTACGGCACGTTCCGTGCGTAAGTACTTCAGCAATTGCTTTGCGCGCGTTTTGAATTCAGGGCGGGACTCTAAAGAATAAGCTTGGGCCAATCCGAACAACGCAAAAGCTTGCGTGTACAAATCAGGATTTGTGCTTTTCGGAGTTCCGTCTGGATTGATGGAATAAATAAATCCACCAGAAGGAGCCGAAAACTTATCGACCATATATTGCGTTCCCTGCAGAACCGCTTTATGCGCGACTTCTTTCGGGCAGCAACCCATGCGTGAACCCGTTAGAAAAGAATAAATCTGACGAGACTGCACCATCGCGCGACGAGGAACATCCATCGGTTGACCGTCAAACGTCAAACTCTCAACGAATCCGCCATTGCGAGGATCAATCCCCTGCTGACTCCAAAGAGGGTACACGTCCTGCGACAACCAGTTCTTAGATTTATCAATATTCATTTGCGCACGAGATGCCATATAAATTCCTTAACGGACCTTGCCGCGAAGTAGATCTTGAATATGCAAGATGCCTACCGGTTTTCTAGGTTGAGCGGCTTCTTTGTCCAAAACAAAGACCATCTGAATTTTAAATTGCTCCATAACGAACAAAGCCTTCTCCGCCAACTCATTGGCATCAATTGTACGAGGATTTGTTGTCATCAAATCTTTTGCAACACCAGTAAGTGGATCATCACTTTTCTCCAGACGACGACGGATATCACCGTCGGTGATAACACCCACCAAATCACCTTTTTCATCCACAATACCAGCAGCACCGCGAACATCTTTATGAGTCATCACAGATAGAACCTGACGAATTGGAGTATCAAGTCCCACCGTCGGCAAAGCATCTCCACCATGCATAACATCGCGAACACGAGTCAACAGGCGGTAGCCAAGGCTTCCACCGGGATGAAATTCGGCAAAGTCAGAAGAGCTAAAACCTTTTTCAGCCATTACAACCATCGCGACAGCGTCGCCCATCGCAAGCGTAGCCGTACTACTTGCTGTCGGCGCAAGACCCAATGGACAAGCCTCTTCAGAAACTTGCACGTCCAATGTCACTTGCGCTGCTTTTGCTAAAGAAGAATTCGCAGAACCCGTTAAAGCAATCAAAGGAATACCTTTACGAGCCACGAATTTTAAAATCGATGAGAACTCCGGAGATTCCCCGCCATAAGAAAGAGCCATGACCACGTCGTCAGGTTCAATCAAACCCATATCGCCGTGAGAACTTTCTGCTGGATGCAAAAACACCGAAGGAGTTCCCGTCGAAGAAAAAGTACTAGCAAGCTTACGCGCAATTTGACCTGATTTCCCCATACCAGTCAGAACCAATTTTCCCTTGCAGGAAGCAATGATCTGAACGGCTTTTTCAAAATCAGCACCAATACGCTCTCGCAAAGCTAAGATAGCTTGCGATTCAACTTCGAGAACACGAACTGCTTGTTGAACAATTTTTGACATAGCTAATTACTTTCTCTTTAAACTCGCCTTAACAAAATGAACAAAAAGAGGATGAGGTGCCAAGGGTTTTGATTTAAATTCCGGATGGAACTGCACTCCGACAAACCACGGATGATCTGGAAGTTCCACGATCTCAACGAGATCGCGCTCTTTACAAATTCCTGATGCCACCATGCCGTTCTTCTCAAACAGCGCTTTGTACTTATTATTAAATTCAAAACGATGACGGTGACGTTCCATGATATTCGAAGCTTTGTAAACATCATGAGCCGTCGTTCCCGACTGCAAATGACATGGGAATGCACCCAAGCGCATTGTGCCGCCCTTATTGACTAAACCACGCTGCTCCACCATGGAGTCGATAACAAAATTGCCTGAACGTTTTGTTTCGCCATGGAATTCGCGGCTGGTTGCATCTTTAATACCGCAAACATTGCGCGCAAACTCAATTGCTGAAAGCTGCATACCAAAACAAATTCCAAAGAATGGAACACGTTTTTCACGGGCATACTTGATCGCCGTGATCTTACCTTCAACACCGCGGGTACCGAAGCCACCTGGGACAAGAATGCCGTCAACTTTACCCAAAAGGCTGTGCACAGTTTTATCTGTAACCTTTTCGGAATCGACATAAATGATTTCAACACGTGCGTGGTTCGCAATACCGCCGTGAACCAAAGCTTCATGCAAAGACTTGTAAGATTCTTTCAAATCGACATACTTACCAACCACACCGATTTTCACCGTGTGATCTGGATTGCTCAAAACCTTTACGAGATTTTGCCAGCCTTTCAAATCAACTTTACCAGCTGCAAGTCCCAAGCGAGCCAAAAGCAACTCATCGAGTTTTTCACGATGAAGTGCCAACGGAACTTCATAAATAAAGCGGCTGTCTTGAGCAGCAACGACATTTTCGGTCTTCACCGAACAGAACAAACCGATTTTTGCCTTCAAATTTTCATCAATGACTTTTTCACTACGGCAAACCAAGAAGTCGGGCTGCAAACCGATTTCACGAAGTTCCTTCACCGAGTGCTGAGTTGGTTTCGATTTCAACTCTCCTGCCGCCGCTATATACGGAACATAAGTGACGTGCACTAAAACAGAATTGTCATAACCGACATCAATACGCATTTGGCGAATCGCCTCAAGGAACGGCTGGCTTTCGATATCACCAACGGTGCCGCCGATTTCGACCAAGATAATTTCACTGCCTTGAGCCGCTTCATAAATACGCGCTTTGATTTCTTCCGTGATATGCGGAATGACCTGCACAGTTCCGCCGAGGTAATCGCCACGTCTTTCACGCGCGATCACCGTGTCGTAAATCTGACCCGTCGAAACCGAATTCGCACGATTCATCAGTGCATTTGTAAAACGCTCATAATGTCCCAAGTCCAAATCTGTTTCCGCACCGTCTTCAGTGACATAAACTTCACCGTGCTGAAACGGCGACATCGTACCTGGGTCCACGTTCAAATAAGGATCAAACTTCATGATAGTCACGCGATGTCCGCGAGCTTCTAAAAGAGCTCCCAAACTCGCCGCCGTCAGTCCCTTCCCGATGGAAGAAACGACTCCGCCTGTAACAAAAATAAATTTTTGCTTCAGAGCTTTTGTTGTCGATTTAGCAGTCGACACTTTGACCGATTTTGCGGTCGTGGTTTTTTTGGTTGTTGTCTTTGCCGTTGTTGCGGTCTTGCTCTTTGCCATTATTTCCCCTGACTTAAGAGTTTTTCGAGTTTGGCCAAATCTTCGGGAGTATCCACCCCTAAACTTGCTTCCTTCACTCGGACTACTTTGATTTTTGCACCTAAATACAAAGCTCGGAGTTGCTCCAGACTTTCTGCTTTTTCAATGAAAGACGGAGGCGCCTCACAGAACTTTTTTAAAAACTTTTTGGTATAAGCATACATTCCGATATGTTTTAAACATCCCTCATAGGAACCCATCTCTTGAGCTTTCATACGAGAATACGGAATCGCATAGCGACTGAAATACAAAGCTTCATCTTTGTGATTCAAAACCACCTTCACCGCATTTGGTGATTGCAGTTCCTCTTCACTGATCGGATGCGCCAGGGTCGCCATATCTAAATTGGGATCCTCAATAAAAACTTGCGCCAAGCGATCAATCAACTCGCCTGTCACCAAAGGTTCATCACCTTGGATATTGACGACGATATCGCAATCCAGATCTTTGATTGCGGCATGAATGCGATCACTTCCCGTGGGCAAATCACTCGCTGTCATGGCAACTTTAACGCCAACAGCTTCAGCAGCCTTTTTGATTCTCTCGTCATCTGTCGCGACGATAAGATCACTGAGTAATTTTGATTTCTTCGAACCTTCAATCGTCCACTGAATCAGAGGACGGCCGAGAAGGTCGACGAGAGGCTTTCCAGGAAAACGAGTTGAACCATAGCGAGCTGGAATAACCCCCACTATCTTCATGATTTGATCCAATTCTCAAAAACATGGGTTTCAACTTCGTCGTAACCTGTTTTTTGCAAAGTTGATGAAGCAAACACAGCACTCAGACCCGTTTGCTTTTTAATTTTTGCCACCGCTTGCAACATTTGGCTGCGAGACATTTTGTCAGCTTTCGTTAAGACCACAGCAATCGGTAAACCGTTACGCTCTGTGAACTCTTTTAAAAGCTCTTCTTCATCTGTCCAAGCACGACGGATGTCCATCACCAATATCAAACCTTTTAAGCACTCACGAGATGACAAAAAGGTTTCCACCATTTTTTCCCATTCGTTCATCTCTTTACCCGAACGAGCCGCAAAGCCATAACCTGGCATATCGACAAGGACGTAAGAGTTTTCCATATTAAAGAAGTTTAAAAGACGCGTCTTACCTGGCGTCGAACTCACTTTGGCAATTTTATTACTGGCAAGACCATTGATGAATGAAGACTTCCCGGCATTAGAGCGACCTGCGATCGCCACTTCATACATTTTATGTTCAGGATAGTCGGTTGGGAACACCGCGCTTTTGATAAATTGAATCTTCTTTGGCATGACTTAGGCTATCAAAGGTTGTCCTAATTCTCAAATCTCAGAAGTAAGTCCTGCCCTCAATAATCTGCCGAGTCGAAGCTTACCAAACCCCGTTTTATTTGAGCTGACCGCGGCGTAGAGCTTGAATAAGCCGATTTCGACTTTAAACCGGAGGAATTATTATGAAGTCGGCTTTCTTAAAAATACTGGGGGAAAATATGAGAATCGTTTCCCTTGAAGACATGATGACAATCGGAAAAGACGACCATTGTCAGCTACAACTCAACGGCGAGGATATCGCTGATCGTCATGCCCGCTTAGAACTACGCGATCAGAACTTTTTAGTACGTGATCTGCGAACATCCCAAGGCACTTACCTGAACGAGGCCCGCGTCATGGAGGCCTTCCTGCAAGAGGGCGACACCCTCCGTATTGGAAGCTATGAAATGATTTTTACAAAGGAGCTTCCGTCCACCAGTGAGTTTCCACTTAAAAGCCGTAACGGCGTGTGGAACTCGGAACTTCAAGCACTCAGCAATGTCGCTCAAACAGATTTCCCTGTTTTGATCCTCGGTCCTTCGGGTACGGGTAAAGACGTTATTGCCGAAGCCATTCACCAAAGCAGCTTGCGTAAAGATGGTCCTTTTGTCAGCGTGAACTGCAGCGCACTGAGCGAAACATTGATTGAAAGTGAGTTGTTTGGCCACATCAAAGGCAGCTTTACCGGCGCGATTTCGGATCGTAAGGGCGCATTTGAGGCCGCTCGCGGAGGAACCTTGTTTCTGGATGAAATCGGCGACCTTTCTTATTCACTGCAGGCCAAACTTTTGCGTGCCATTGAAAATGGTGAAGTTCGCCCTGTCGGAGCAGATCGCAATGTGCGCACCGATGTTCGCATTCTGGCGGCCACTCATCAAAATCTGACTTATAAAATTCAAGAGGGCAGTTTCCGTTCGGACTTGTACTTCCGTCTGAATGTCGTCTCAATCACGCCGCCAGCACTTAATTTGCGGATGGAAGACTTCGACGATTTGGTTTATACGTTTGCTAAAAAAATGCGCGTGCGCTTTTCATATACCGCCATTGCTCGTCTTAAAAAGCATCCATGGCCGGGAAATATTCGTGAGCTGAAAAACCTCGTCAGCCGTGCAGCAGCTCTGTATCCACGCCAACAGATCGAAGAAGATCATGTAGAAAAACTGCTGGATAAAACCTTGCTCGATCCATCCGAACAAAAAATCCAAGCGCAAACAGCACCCGTGATTCGAGAAATCGAAAAGCAGATGATCATCAAAAGACTGATTGCAAATAAAGGAAATCAAAGACGTACGGCTCATGATTTGGGAATGCCAAAGAGCACTTTGCATGACCGACTCAAGTACTACGACATTGATGTAAAGGAGTTTAAGGTTTAACGATCGCTGTTTTGATAAAGACGCGACGGACTTTGCCCTTCGTTAGAACTCCATTGATATTCTTACGAAGGCGATCACAAAGAAGTTGCTTACCTTCCCCTGAGGATAGCTGATCATAAGTCATTTCACTGATCGTCCTTAGGAATAAATCCATCATCTCAGGTTCGCGGTCCTTGATTTCAACAAGGACTTCCGCGACTGTGCCTTCCAAATAAAACTCAAACGCTCCCATCGGGTTCGCGCCTGAATTCTCGGAGCGTTTGATGTTTGCCACCATTTTTTTAAGCTGCATGATGTTTTGAGAAACGCGCGTTGAATCGTAAAAAGGTTCAAGCTCAGTCTTAGGATCGTATTGTCCCGTCGCTTGCGACCACTCTTCCAGAGAACCCATGAAAAGTTCTTGTGCCGGCGGGATAAGATGATGGGTTGAAGCTTTGTAGATAACAAAACCACCCACTCCAGTCGCCACCAGAAGTCCCACAAAGCCGAGCTTTTGCGCTAACGTCCATGACTTAAAAGCAGCCAATCCAGATTTAACATGGCCGCCGATACCTTTGATAAATTGCAAAGTTGTCGGACCAATATTGATCAATCCGTGAATGAACTGCTCTTTCCAGCGCGTGATATTCAGGCGCAGAGCTGCACGTTTAACTTTGAGTTTGAAAGACAGCTTTGGTAAAAACGGCAACCACTTCATCAAACGTGGGCGTGATGCCGTCCAAAGTTTGATTTCAGTTTCGAGAGTGTATTCAAGCTCGAGTTCTTCGCTGTAGATTTCGGCATTCGCTGCAGGATCATCCGGACCGATGCTCGATAACGACTGAGCAAACTCGGGATCTTCATCGGCGATGATATTGTCGAGATCTTCAAGCGAGAGCGAACCTTCGGCAGCTTCTTCGGCGCCGTTGGCTTTCTCTGCTTCTTCTTTTGAAGGCTCGACTTTAGTCGTGGTTTCGTTTTCTGCCAAGAATGTCTCCCAAGACGATTGTAAGAAAAGAAGTAAATTTGTCGCAAGATATTTTATAAACAAGAAGGGCTCGGCTAGTATAAATCTTATGAGATATTTAAAAGCTTTAGCCGTTTTGCCTCTTTTATCCCTCACAAGTTGCGCCCAAATGATGAGTCGATCCTCCGGAAGCGGATACGGATCAGCTCCGGGCACGGTTCGTTACACAGAGGACCGTGCCGCCGACAGAGGTGATTTAGATCGCACGACAAGGCAAACCGCCTATGAACTCGGGAAAGATCCCACATCATTAGACGCCAACGACATGGACGAAATCCAAGCACGCAAACGAGTTCGTGAGCTTGAGCGCACCCTTGATTCTAAAAAAGCCCGGGAACAGTATTCCAAAGTATTGCCCTGGCTTGGTGGCGACAGCGAAAAAATTGAATTCCTATCCATTCCAACAATCGAAGGCCGCCAACAATGGATGAACAAAAAAAATATTTGGTCTCGGGCCCAAGCTCCTCAGGCCGAGATGAAAGAGCTCATTGAATCCCAAGATATCGCTGTCGGCATGCCACAAGAGTATGTCCGCCGTTCTTGGGGCGAACCTATGAATGTTGACGTCTCTGGAAATCCGATCTACAAAAATGAGCGTTGGAAATACCAACGTTTCGTTTCATCATCGGCAGGTTATCGCAAAGAAACACGTTATGTGTATTTTGAAGGCGGCCGTGTTGTAGGTTGGGAGACTGAATAATTGAATCTGCGCAGTTGGCTTCAAAAGAATGAATTTTCCTTAGCCCTTTCTTCGGGCTTTTTCGGTTTTTATGCCCACTGCGGATTCGTCAAAGCTCTTTACGATTCTAAATGTTATCCCAAAGAAGTTTCTGGCTCCAGCGCCGGAGCCATCATCGCTGGCGCCTTGGCAAGCGGCCTTTCTCCTCAAGAAATTGAAGAGATTGTCATTGGCTTTCGCAAGCAGGATTTTTGGGATCCTTCTTTAGGGTGGGGATTTATTCGGGGACAGCTCTTTGAAGACATTCTTCACCACCACTTTATTCAAGACTTCTCTCAAGCAAAGTTGCCTCTGCATATCTCTATTTTCGATATTTTTAAAATGAAAACAGTGGTGGCACGTACGGGATCGACGGCCAGGGCCATTCGCGCATCTTGTGCTGTACCCTTGATGTTTCATCCCACGATGATTGAAAATCGTCCTTACTGGGATGGAGGACTTTTGGATAAAGCCGGAATGGAAGGACTCAACGCCGATGCTCCGATTCTATGTCATTATCTTAAGTCACCGGGGTTGATCACGGATTTAGAATACAAGTTCTTTAAAAAGAAGATGCATTCAAATTTGAAATTGGTTCTGCTTGAGGATCTTTCTCAATGTGGACCAAACCTCATGCACGAAGGAAAAGCCATCATCGATGAGGCTTATCAAAAGACTCAAAAGAAGCTCGATGAGGCTGTGAGTCTCTGAACAAGACAAAGAAACTGCCCAACGACTTTACAATATTCTGAAAACTTAGGCTCGATCTAACTTTGACCGAAGATTTGGTGGATTACCAACCATCGTGCAAAGGATCTTGTCTTGAAAAATCTGGTTCTCACTTCCTTTTTATTTTTCTTCACTCTTCAATCTAAGGCTGAAACAATTTCCGGCGTGACCATCGATAGTATTGCGGGCGTTAAGGCGACCGTTGATGCTCTGGCTTATCACAGCGTGAAGCCAACAGCTCGTATTGTGTTTGATGAGTTTGTTCCAGCATCTCAATATACGACATTTCTGACTAAAATCAGCCCCTATAGCTTTATTATGGGGGAACTGCTGGATTCATATTATATGAGTCAATATTCAAATGCTCAATTCGCAACCCGAGTTGATGAGTATCTCAATACGCTGGGAACAAAAGTGAATATTTGGGAAATCGGCAATGAGATCAACGGTGAATGGTTAGGCCCGACGGCTGACACTGTGACTAAAATGTACACGGCATACTCGAAAGTTAAAGCACGCAACGGTAAAGCCGCACTGACTCTATATTACAATCCGAACTGCTGGGCGAAAAAAGAAAATGAAATGTTCACTTGGGCCGCTGCGAATGTGCCAACTGAAATGAAGCAGAATCTCGACTATGTTTGGATCAGCTACTATGAAGATGACTGCGAAGGCTATCGCCCGACTCAAGCACAGTGGCAGCAAGTTTTCGATAAGCTGGGACAAATGTTTCCCAATTCGAAGATTGGATTCGGTGAAATCGGAACCACTCGCGTTGCCAAAAAAGCAGATATGGTGAACCGTTATTATCGCATGAAGATCACCCATCCACGTTTTGTTGGTGGCTATTTCTGGTGGTACTATAAACAGGACGCAGTTCCGCGTACCACAAAACCGCTTTGGAAGGTTTTAGATGACGCCTTCATTGCGCAACCAAAACAATAGATTTCTACTCGACTATTTTTAGATTCCCAGAGCCGTCAGAACAAGAGAGTATTGAAGCATGAAACCTGAACTTCAGATCTCAAGAGGCGGCTCGGTATTTCGTAAAATCGCAATGGGTTCGTGGCGAACGGCTGCTGACCCTGCCGTGTACGGACTTTTAGAAATTGATATGACCAAGGCGTTGGCCTATATCAAAAAAAAGAATCCGAAACTCAAGTCCGCATCTCTCTCTCTCATCTCGTTGGGAAAGCAGCTGCAGTGGCGATGAAAGAGCGTCCCGAGATTAACGGAATGATTCGTTTCAATCGCATCTACTTGCGTAAACACGTCGATCTGTTTTATCAGGTGAATATCCCTGGAAGCGAAAATGATCCCGTCGGCAAAGCCAATCTAACAGGCGCCACCGTACGTGCGGCTGAAAATTTGACTGTGGTTCAAATTGCTGAAGCTCTCAACGCAAAATCACAAGCCATAAAAAAAGGACACGAAAGCGAACTCACAAAATCAGTCGGTGCCCTCTCGTGGGTTCCGTGGTTGTTGATTCGCACAGTACTAAATGTCAGTTCATTTATAAATTATGATATGGGAATAAGTCTAACTTGGGCAGGAATGCCTCGCGATGCTTTTGGCTCTATCATGATCACTAACATCGGTAGCATGGGTGGAGATACAGCTTGGGCTCCCCTCGTTCCTTATACAAAAGTTCCCATCTTGCTGACATTGGGCCAAGTAAAGCCTCGCCCCTGGGTCACAGAGTCCGGAGCTGTTGAAGCGCGCCCCGTCGCTCGCATCGGAGTGACCTTTGATCATCGTTTTATGGATGGATCACATGCCGCCGCGATGGGAAAAATTTTTGAACGCTGCTTTGCCGATCCTGAAACTTATTTTGGCTAGAAACGAAGCTCTTAGTGAGCTTCGTCCCAGTTGTTACCAATTGCAAAGTTCACTTTAAGTGGCACTTTGAATTGCGCGACGTTTTCCATAATGCGAACCAACTCCGCAGAATGCTGCTTCAAATTGTCTTCGAAATCTTCGAAAATCAATTCGTCATGCACCTGCAAAAGCATGCGCACAGGAACTTTTTGAGAAACTTCGATCATGGCCTTTTTTACGAGGTCACTGGCTGTCCCTTGAATCGGAGCATTGATCGCGGCACGTTCACCGAATTTTTTCAGAGCCATGTTTTTAGACTGAAGCTCTTCGATATAACGGCGGCGTCCAAACAAAGTTTCCACGTAACCTTTTTCGTGGGCCGTTTTTACAGTGCCTTCGATATAGTCACGAACGTTTTTAAAACGATTGAAGTAACGATCGATGATTTCTTTGGCTTCCCCACGAGGGATACCAAGGTTTTCCGCCAATCCAAACGCGCCTTGCCCGTACGCAATACCGAAATTCACTGCCTTGGCTGCGCGACGAAGATCCGATGTGACATCTTTCAACGGAACGTTATAAATCTCAGCAGCGGTAGCCGCATGAATATCTAAGTCCTCAGCAAAAGCTCGGCAAAGATTTGGATCTTCTGAAATATGCGCCAAAATCCGCAGTTCAATTTGCGAGTAATCGGCCGACAAAAGCTTCATGCGTGGAGCCGCGATAAACGCTTTTCGCACTTCTTGACCACGGGCTGTTCTGATCGGGATATTTTGCAAGTTCGGAGCGGTACTTGAAAGACGTCCTGTCGTTGTTAGAGCCTGATTAAAGCTGGTGTGAACGCGGTCATCCTTAGGATCAATCATCTCTGGCAATGCATCCACATAAGTCGATTTTAACTTCGCAAGTTCACGCCATTGCAAAACAAGTTTTGCAATCGGATGCTCAAGCCCTGCTAAAACATCTGTATCGGTTGAATAACCGGTTTTTGTTTTTTTACCTGCAGGGAGACCCAGTTTTTCGAAAAGAATCACGCCCAGCTGTTTGGGACTTCCCACATTGAATGCTTCGCCCGCCTCTGTATGAATGGCCTTTTCAAGACCTTGCAGATCTGTTGCTAAAGCATCACTTTGTTTTTTCAAAAGTTCACGATCGATACGAATGCCGGTTTTTTCCATCTGCAAAAGAACTGGCGC
Organism: Bdellovibrio sp. HCB2-146; assembly: GCF_047345725.1. Classification (NCBI taxonomy): domain Bacteria; kingdom Pseudomonadati; phylum Bdellovibrionota; class Bdellovibrionia; order Bdellovibrionales; family Pseudobdellovibrionaceae; genus Bdellovibrio; species Bdellovibrio sp. HCB2-146. The sequence goes on along the minus strand of NZ_JBLEQP010000001.1, from coordinate 2,179,794 downwards.
CAGAGGCAAATCTAATTCTTTAAAGACTTTATCACCATCATGGCTGTTCAATTCATGCTCTAAAATACGAGACAAGTGAACATGCGCATTTAACAACTGCGACGGTGTTGCAAACTCAGGCAAAGCTTCGCCGACAAAGCGATTGTATATTTTCGCAAAGTCCGAACTGTCACCTGCTCTGATAACATAGGCCGCGAGCATTGAATCCCAAAGTGTTTTTGGATCTTTTGCGCCTATACGATGCCAGAATCCTTTCAGATCAAATCCCTTCCATGCCACTTTGTAAGTGTCGGTGATTTTACCCAAAAGTTCAGGATCCGTGACATTGTAAACATGGCTGTCTGTCGCAATGAAAACGCCACGCGAGTCTTGGAAGCCCCATAACTCTTGGCCTTCTTGCAACCAATTCATCACATCACGAGTCGTGCCTGTCACTTCTTGATATTCGCTTGGTGCAAATACCACGGTATCGCCGTGTTTAACTGGAGACGGCTTGGGATGAATAACGGCAATGGCTGGAGCCGTTTCTTTCGCTTTCACCAAAGGTGGTGGTTCGGCCGAAGTGTCCAATGCAAAACCAAGTTGCCCGTTGCCGAGAAGATTTTTTTCAAAAGTTTTAAAATTCAGTTCTTGTAGCAACTGACGCAGCTCTTCGACATGCCACGGACGTAGAGCATAGTCTTCGTAGTTTTCAGATACAGGAATATCGCAAGCAATTGTGACAAGCTTTTTGGACAACAAGCAGTTGTCTTTCGAAGCAATCAATTTTTCGCGAACACTTTTGCTTTCAACTTTATCGATATTTTCGTAGATATCTTCGACGTGCTTAAATTGCTCCAACAACTTGATTGCACCTTTTTCGCCGACACCTTTAACGCCAGGGATGTTATCAGACGTATCGCCCACGATAGCCAAGTAATCGATGAATTGATCAGGACGAATTCCCCATTTTTCAAAAACACCTTTGGCATCGTATTTATGATCTTTCATGGTGTCGTACAAGATGACGTTATCAGTGATAAGCTGACCGAAGTCTTTATCACCGCTCACGATCACAACTTGCATTTTTTGACGGCGGCCCCAATGAGTCAGGGTTCCGATGATATCGTCAGCCTCGTAATTTGGTACTTCTAAAGAAGGAATCCCCAAAAGGTCCGCGAGCTTTTTGATATAAGGAATTTGCACTGATAGATCATCGGGCATTTCGGTCCGATGAGCTTTGTAGTCTTCGTACATTTCTTTACGGAATGAAGGCTCTTTACGATCGTAACAAAAAACCATGTGATCTGGTTTCTCGTCTTTAAAGAGTTTGATGATCATCGACAAAAAGCCGTAAACGGCATTTACTGGAACACCAGCAGGAGATGTCAGAGGTCTTACCGCATAAAAGGCGCGGAAAAACATAGAGCTGACGTCGACTAGATAAATACGTTTCATATAGCACTCCCAGGGATTTAATTTTCTACACTGAGAGCGTATGAATGTCGATTATTCTAGGTCTTCTTTGACGCGTGAAAATTCGACTTGCTCTAGTGCCGAACGATCAAGTTCGTTTTCACAAGCAGGTGTGTACTTCACTTCATCGCAACAAGCTTCCGCTTGGCGCAAGATGATTTCCAATTCGCCACGGAAAGTGACTTCAAGGTGTTGACCATCTTCCCACATTTCAACCTGTTCTATCGAGCATTTTAATCGGCGAGCTAGATCGGAGCGACTCCATCCCAAACGCAGGCGCAGGGAGCGAATAGATTCTTTCGTCCATTCCGTCGTGTTATTTTCAAGCATAAGTATAAACCTCTAGTTTTACTCTCTAAATGCTAAGCAAATAGAGTTAGAATACTAGATGTATTATAGCGGACTGGCACGTGATAACACACAGCCCTAACGGCCTATAAAATATGAGCTGAAATCTATTGGTCTGGGAAGACAAAAACCAGATCATGCTCCCCGGCTAGATCCAGTTTGTCGCGAGCTTGGCGCTCAATAAAAGCTGGATCTTTGGCTTGTTTCAATTGCACAGCCAAGTCACCGATGCCTTTTTTAGTTTCAGAAATTTCAAGAGAAATACGGTCGTAATCGCGATGAAGTCCCCAAAGTCTCCAGAGATTGCCATTCAGAACAATCGAAACTCCAAAGATAAACAGACAGAGCACGCCCACTTTAGCAGGCTGATTCAAAAAACGACGAACTCCAACGGCAAACTGAAGATAAGACATAACTCATCATAAAAGTCCGCACGATGATTGTGGAGTCCAGGAAAAAGAAAACAGATCAAGGCTGTTCAGAAAGGTTCAGCCGCAAGGCGGAAGGTTCCGCGAAGCGCGGAGGCGTACTCAAAGTACGTCGCAGCGATTCGCGGTGCCCGAACACAAAAATAGCAGGATGCTATTTTTGCGCGTTAGCCCAGAGGGTTGAGGACAGGGGCCCTCAACAACGCAGTCGGATGGGCCTTTATGGGCAGCCGCCTAGCGGAAAGCGGCTTTATCCCAGTATACGCCCATTCCACCCAAGTCTTCTTCGATGCGTAGAAGTTGGTTGTATTTCGCCGTTCTTTCTCCACGGCACAAGCTGCCTGTTTTGATTTGGTGGCAGTTCAATGCAACCGCAAGGTCTGCAATCGTCACGTCCTCTGTTTCGCCAGAGCGATGAGACATCACAGTTTTGTATTTGTGTCGTTGCGCCAAGTTCACAGCTTCAAATGTCTCTGTCAAAGTACCGATTTGGTTTACTTTCACCAGCAAGGCATTTGCTGCTTTTTTCTCTAGACCCATACGAAGACGTTTTGGATTTGTTACGAACAAATCGTCTCCCACAAGTTGAGTCGATGGCATGTCAGCAGTCGCTTTCACCCATGAATCCCAGTCGTCTTCAGAGAAACCATCTTCAATCGAGATCAATGGATATTTCTCTGTCCATGATTTGTAGATACCAGAAAGTTCGGAAGGCGCGATTTTAGAACCTTGCCATTCGTACTTACCGTCTTTGAAAAGTTCTGTTGCAGCAACGTCCAACGCCAAGAACACGTTTTGACCTGGATCATAACCAGCATCAACAATCGCATTCATCAAAAGGTCCATTGCATCTTGGTTGGAACCCAACTTCGGAGCAAAGCCACCTTCGTCGCCAACTGCAGTTGAAAGACCTTTTTTCGCTAAGATTTTTTTCAACGTGTGGAAGATTTCCGCACCCGCACGAAGAGATTCGGCGTAAGAGTTATTGACAGTTGGAACGATCATGAATTCTTGAACGTCCAAACCGTTATTCGCATGCGCACCACCGTTCAATACGTTCATCAATGGAACTGGCAAACGGCAAGCTTGTGAACCACCCACGTAACGGTAAAGCGGCAATTTCACATCAAGTGCTGCGGCTTTCGCGGCTGCTAGTGAAACACCCAAGATCGCGTTGGCACCCAAGTTAGATTTATTTTCTGTGCCATCGATTTCGCGCAGAACTTTGTCCAAGTAAACTTGATCTGTGACTTGAAAACCTAAGATTTCTGGAGCGATTTTTTCACGAACGTGATCAACGGCTTTAAAAACACCTTTACCCAAATAGCGGTTTTTATCACCATCACGAAGTTCACAAGCTTCGTGTGCCCCTGTGGATGCGCCTGAAGGAACTGCCGCGCGACCGATATTGCCTTCAGCTGTTGTCACTTCGACTTCAACTGTTGGGTTTCCACGGCTATCAAGAATTTCACGTGCGATGACGCTGATGATTTCAGACATGATGAGTTCCTTCCTTATCCTTGTTTTTATTGTATGCTTTTTTGATAACTTCCATGCTCTCAAGCACTGTGCGCGGGTATTGCGCTTTTACGAATTCCCAATCCACTCGGCGCATCGCCTCTTTCACCGCAGGAGTCATCTTACCTTGAGCCGCAAGCATGGTGATGAGCTGTTGAGCGCGCACCATATAGTCATGCAGTCGAGCCAAGTTTTGACTGAGAACGTATGAAGGAGTTTCGCTATCGAAATCCAAGTGCGATAGCGGACTTTCATGAGCCCAGAGAGTTGCTTTTTCAGTTGTCGCAGCTTCGGTATTTTGTGCAGCTTTAACCAAAGATTGCTTTTCGTAACCACGAATTTTTTCTTCTAAGTCAGTGACGTATTTTTGCAAATCCTCGCGCTCGCGCTGAGTTCTTTGCAAGTCATCGATCAAGCTTTGGAAAAGTTCCGGGCTGACCTGGTGACCGACGCTCTCACTGATCATCGTGCTCTGCTGAGTCGACCAGTTGAGATTCAAAGTGATTCCTTCCCACTCACACTGTGCAGGAGGTTGTCCGACATACACTGGCAACGACTCAAAGGCCGCTTTCAAGTATGTCGTGACGAGTGGGTATTGTTCCGCCGGAAGAGGAAGATCAAAAGAAATTCCCATGTCGGTGCGACGAAGATTTTCAATCGGCGGTTTTGGAGAAATGAAATACGAAAGAAATTGCTCAGGCTGATTAAAAATTTCCTGAGGTCGCGGCATCATGCGAAGCACGCTATCAAGAACTCCCCACGCACGAAGTTCGGGACCTTCATGTCCTGCTTTTTGCAAAACATTTCCGCTGTCACTTTTCAGTGGCAAACGAAGTGCGGCTTCCAAAAGATTTTCCATGTCAGGAGCACTGATCCAATAGGAAGAGTCACGCAACAATTCGACCGAAATTGGCGTTTGCTCGTAGAGCGTTGTGAGGTCCTCACCTTGCTCTTCAAGCAGGGTCAGAACGGAGTTGGAAATCTTACAGCTAAAGTGCACGAATGTGTCTTAGCCTAAGTTTTTGTCCTTATAAATAGACTTTCTATTAACGCTACGCAGCTTTTTGGAATTTTGCCCGTGGAAACGGCAAATTATTATCCACAATCTCGTCCATGAAGGAAGGGATGTGACCTGTGGGCTGAAGTTTACCTTCAAGCGTTCCATCGGGACGGCGTGTTAGGCGTGACATCTCAAAGATCGGCATAACGTTGTAGTTGCCGTCTTTATCAAAACCGACGACTTCGCTGATCGCACCGATTTTACGAGAACCATCCGAATAACGAGACACTTGTACGATGATATCAATCGCTGAAGCCACTTGTGAGCGCAAAGCTTTCTCACTGATCTTCGCATCGCCACCTTGAGCAAGAGCTTCAAGACGCACAATCGCATCTTCCGGAGTGTTCGCATGGACCGTACCCATACAACCTTTATGACCCGTGTTCATCGCGTTTAAAAGTTCCATCGCCTCACTTGAACGAACCTCACCGACGATGATGCGGTCTGGACGAAGACGAAGAGCACTTTTCAAAAGATCTTTGATTGAGACTTCGCCTTTGCCTTGAGCATTAGCTTGACGAGTTTCAAACATCACCACGTGTTCGTACTCAACTTGCAACTCGGATGAATCCTCGATCACTAGGACGCGTTGGCCTTTCGGAATACGCGAGCACAAGAGTGACAACAACGTTGTTTTACCGGAACCGGTACCACCCGACACGATGATGTTTTTTCCAAGGAACATACAGATATCTAAGAATCTCGCGCCATCTTCAGTGATCGCGCCGAATTTGATATAATCTGCAAATGTGATTTTATTATTTGTAAATTTACGAATCGAAAGAGTCGTACCTTTGCGTGACATCGGTGGAATCACCGCTGCGATACGCGAGCCATCTGGCAAACGCGCATCCAAGCGAGGCGACTCGTCATCAATACGACGACCGACACTTTGAGCGATGCTGTTCACAGCTGCGCGCAAATCATCTTCGCTGGGGAAAGATTCTGGTACGCGCTCAAGCTTACCTTTGCGCTCAACGAAAATTTCTTTGTGACCATTGACGAGAATTTCGGAGACGCCCTTGTCTTCGAGGTATTTCAAAACAGGTCCCAGATTTTGACTGATGGTCTGTTTAAAAACGTCCGACGAGTTTGACATGGGCCTTAAGCTCCCCTAGTTAGTGAGATGCCGGTTTACGACCTGAACTTGCGCCATCAGAGTAAATAATGAATTTACCTTGAACTGCTGTTTCAGGACATTGATAAGAGAAAATACCGTCTGTCTTTGGACTGACGTTAAATGTTTTTTGCTCTCCAAAAACCGTATTGTGGTGTTCAGAAAAAGCGTCCAGGATGAAACTGACATTTTTCTCTTTGTTATTTACGTTGACGATATGAACACGGTAGTTGTTCCCTTTTTTCAGACGAACTGTATCTGGGACAAAACCTTTTTCTGTATTCATGATCACGATATCTTGAGTCGGCTCAACGGAATCAAAAACTTTATCCAAGATAGAAACCGATTGGTCTTCTTGAATGCTTGCCGGCAAACGATCTTCGTTTTTTACTTTATTAAAGTCGACTTGACGACGCGAAAAGTCCACTTCAAAGGCTTGCGCCTGAGTCGCTATCAACAGAAACGCAAAAATCTTAGTGAAGTTCTTTGCGGTCTTGGAATTCACAAAACTCACGAGCCACCTCCATAGCGATAAAGTTCACGGATCTTTGATCCATCATATGGAACTTCTGCACTAGTTGGTCTTTGTCTCCACCACATGCGTTGATTGATTGAAACGCATCGCTGAGGATTTGCGGATTGGCCATCATCTCTTTTGTTACTTCATTCCAGTCTAATTTCAAAACTGGATCGATAGCACCAATTGCGTAAAGAGCGTCGAACACGATTTGCAAATCACCTTGTAGAAACATCGAATCCTCCTAATTGCACCAACGGGCATCCAGCCCTTCTTTCCATAGAACTTCTATCGGAAGGAGTTCGTTAGAACTTGAGTCAATTTGAGGCGATTTTTAAAGAGTTGAGGAGATCTATCGTTTGACGCTGGCCCACAGTCAGATTGGACTTGGGCCAAGGCGAGTCGAGGGAAATTACTGCCCAGAAGCAGCAGAATGTGCCGAACTTTCAGTCGTTTTAGCAGGTGTCACCGGAACTTCAGTGAGAATTTTGTTAGCCAACTCTGAAGGAGATGTCGACTTTTTCATTGTACGAAGACTGCGTTCGTTCGCCGCCTCTTTCGTTACTTCAATCTTAGCATTGCGCACGCGTTCTGCTAATTTTCTCTCGAAGCCGTCTGTTTTCAAGTAAGGTTTGACTTCAGACAAGAGGTTCTCAAGGAAGACCATATAAGTGACTTGCACCGCTGGTTTAAATGCTTTTGGATTTTTCAGAGCATTGATGGCTTCGTCAGTTAATTGACTGAGAACTTTTTCCCATGAGTCTAACTCATCGAGTTGTGTTCTAAGTGGGCCCACAACTTTGTCGATCATTTGATCATCGTTGGGTCTTGCATAAACGGCTTGCAATGCTTCTTTCAAAGGAACAATTTTGCCGTTCTCTTCTTTTTTAGACTCTTCCACTTTGTTAAGTACCATCTCATTCATTTGGTCGAGGTCTTTCAACATCAACTGAGAGTAGTTAAATAACAAACCCGCGTGGGCCTGCGTTGAAAATACAAAGGATAAAACTGTTAGAATAAAAATTGATTTTTTCATAGCTCTCAGTCTAAGCGGAAGAAGCTCACATTCAAGGCCAGAATTCCCTGGACCAAAGGCGTGAACAATTCCCTTGCGCAAGTGCTAAAGAGCTTCCATCTCTGTTAAAAGTAGTGGCAAGATAAAGGGGCTCAAAAAATTTCAAAATTATCCATATGGAGGCACCTTTTGAAAGCACTTAAGTTAGCAACAATTTCCGCATTGGCACTTTCCCTTGTGAACTGTGCTCCTTCTGCAAAACAACTCAAAGAAGCAGTTGAAAAGGATCCAAGCATCGTTTTCGCTGCTATCGAAAAAGATCCAGAGCAATTTATTGAAGTAGTGAACAAAGCTGCTCAAAACGCTCAACGTAAGGCTCAAGAAAAAGCTGTAGCTGACGAAGCTAAAAAGCGTGACGAAGAGTTCGCGAATCCTTTGAAACCAACTATCGAAGAAGGCCGCGTTGTTTTCGGTCCTAAAGACGCAAAAATCACAATCGTAGAATACTCTGACTTTGAATGCCCATACTGCTCTAAAGGTCACGCAACTGTTGACGAAGTGATGAAAGCTTACCCTAAAGATGTACGCGTTGTTTACAAACACTTGCCTTTGGATTTCCATCCGATGGCAATGCCAGCGGCTCGTTACTTCGAAGCAATCGCTTTGCAAGACCATGCTAAAGCTGAAAAGTTCTATAACATCGTATTTGAAAACCAAGGCGACCTTCGCTCTAAAAAAGAAGCTTTCTTGAAAGAAGCTGCTAAAAAAGCCGGCGCGGACTTGAAAAAAGTTGAAAAAGACCTTGGCTCTGAGTCGATCACAAAACGTATCGAAGCTGACATGGAAGAAGCTCGTAAGTTCAACTTCTCTGGAACTCCAGGTTTCTTGATCAACGGTGTTTCATTGCGTGGTGCTTATCCATTCCCTGAATTCAAATCGATCATTGATCGTCAATTGGGCACAGAGACTAAAAAAGAGTAGTTTCAAGTTAAAAATCGAAACATTGAAAACCCACAATTCGAAAGGATTGTGGGTTTTTTATTTCCCAAAATTCCTTCAAACGTCTAGAGTAAGGCAAAGGAGTGAAACGCATGAATCCAGCCGTGAAATCCCTGATCATCAAAGCCCAAGACAATATCGACACCGCTAAAAAACTCCTCTCCGACGATAAACAGCACGATATTGTCGGTTACAATCTTGCCCAAGCTGGTGAATTGCTGCTTAAAGCACTTTGCGAGATGCGCCAAGTTGAGTATTCACATGAAGATGAAGGACACGATCTTGATCTTTTGATGGAAACTTTGGAAGAAAGCGGTTTTGGTGCCGTTTCTTCTTATGCAGACGTTGTCGAATTAACTATGTATAACGCAACAAATGCGTCTGTTCGCAAAGATGATCGTTTAGATTTAACGGAGTACTTAGGACATGTTGAAGATCTTAAGAAGTTCGTTGGTGAACAGTACAAACTTCACTAATTCGTGAATTTAAGGGCCCTTAAACAGAAGGGCCAATATTTGGTGGGCAAACTCCACTTCTTTCTCGCTCTTACTTTTCAAAAGCATCTGCACTCTGCGAATGGCATCACTTTCTTTATCACTCATTTGCTGAGGCATAAAAAGTTCGTACGGATCACACCCTACTGATTGCGCCAAATTTTCCAATGAAACTAACGTGACAAAGCGATCTCCATTTTCAATCTTCGCAATATTTTGTGGAGAAAGGTGGCTGAGTTCGGCGAGCTCTTCGCGCGTGTAGCCCATGGCCTCACGTCGTGAGCGTAAGTTCTGGCCAAATACCAGTCCCAATGTCTTGAATTGTTTTCCTTTGGCTGCCATTCTTCCCCTATTGTGGGTCCCTTTATAGAAGAACTAACATATTCTTTAAGGATATTTAAATTATCCCTAAAGGATTAATCCTCACATCCGAAGAGTCAGCTAAACAGAGATGAGTGCAGAAACATTACCATCTCACACCAAATACTAAAATTAGCGGGAGTAATAGATGAAAGCTTGGAGCCTGAACGCCAAAATGGCGTTCGTTATTTGTATTCTGATCGCCGGCAGCGTGATCATCTCTGGAACTGGTCTTACTAAAATGAGCGAGATCAATGGTCTACTCACAGAGGTGACTGAAGTCACGGCGAAACGAATCGAAACTGATTTAAATGTAAAAGCTTTGTTCTATATTCAAGTAATCAACGAACGAAACTACGTGATTGACGACTCGCCAGCTGGTCGCAAAACAAATTTGGAACGAATTCAAGGACGCGACAAGGAACTTCGTGCCTTGCTTGTTGACCGCCGCAAAATCGCCGATGAAAACGGCCTGAAAAGTATCGATGACTTCGAACAGGCATATGAAAACTGGCTCACAGTCAGCCGTGAGATTCTGGCCTTAGCTGATGCTGGCGATCAAAAAGGGGCGATTGCATTGAGCTTAGCAAAAGGTCGCCAATTGCGTTTAGCAGTTGAAGACATCGTGGATAAGATGGTGGAGAGAAACATTCAAGGCTTAGCTCGCAAAACAGAAGAAGCTCATACTCTTTATGCAAACGCGCGCTCTTTTTCTTTGATCACGACAGTTGTCAGTATTCTTTTTGGTGTGTCGTTAGGTTTTATTATTCTCCGCGCTCTGGCCCAGGCTGTTAATAAAGTGATTTCAACACTCACGGACAATTCGAACCAGGTCACCACGGCTGCCCATCAAATTGCAGCTGCATCAGAGGAACTTTCTCAAGCTTCCACTGAACAAGCCTCATCTTTAGAAGAAACAGTTGCAACACTTGAAGAATTGACATCAATGGTAAAAATTAATTCAGAAAACGCCAAAGAAGCGGCCAAACTTTCTGAGAGCACACAAAGCGTGGCCTTTAAAGGTGAACAAGAAATTCGTGCCTTGGTTCAATCGATGGGCGAGATCTCGGCTGATTCGAAAAAAATCGAAGACATCATCAATGTTATCGACGATATCGCATTCCAGACAAATCTTTTGGCTTTAAATGCTGCTGTTGAGGCTGCTCGTGCCGGCGAGCAAGGTAAGGGCTTTGCCGTGGTAGCCGAAGCCGTTCGTAATTTGGCGCAAAGAAGTGCTTCTGCAGCGAAAGACATCACCGACCTTATCAAAGGCAGCGTTCAAAAAATCGAAGTGGGCACGCAACAAGCGGGTCGCGGCGGTCAAGTTTTGGGCGAAATCGTTTCGTCCGTAAAAAAGGTTTCAGAATTAAACGCTGAAATCGCCAATGCTGGCGAAGAGCAATTCAATGGCATCAATCAGATTGGCAAAGCGATGAACCAACTGGATCAGGTGACACAAATTAATGCTGCAACTTCCGAGGAAGCAGCAGCATCAGCGCAAGAGCTTTCAGCCCAAGCCACTCACCTCACACAAACAGTAGATCTCCTTGTGACGACCATCAAGGGAGCCAACGCGAAGGTTTCATCCCACGATGATATCGTCCCCGCACCGACAGCGCATCACTCTAAAAAAGTGGTGCCTTTTGAAAAGAAAAAGTCGACAGCGATGCATCGATCTGACGATGAATCTCAGCAAAAACTCGGCGACACTGTCGGTTTCTAATTTGACTCTTGAATTTTTCCTGGGCCCTGCAATGGGCCCCTTCTCTACCATCCAATGCTTGTCCATGTTTCCGCTCATGTTGATGCAGTTTGCCGCAGATTTCCCCTTCCAACCTAGGTCCTGTAATTTTCATTTCCTTTTCATTGGTTGAGAATGCTTCTCAAGTCAGAACATCCTTTGTTAGCCTTGAAGAGTGGCCCTTTCACGGAAGGACGTTGCAATGGTACTCACAAGAGTGGTTTCTCAGGATGAATGGAATTCGGTACTTACCAATCCCAAGGCGTTGTTAAAACTGCGCGTGCTTTTCTGGAGAGATCCAGTGATCGAAGAAGCCTTAAAGGCGATGTCGCATGAAGGGAAAATCTGTCCGGTTATTGTGGCCTGCCGCAAGATTTTGGATCTCGCGAAACAAGCCGCTTAGAAGGTCACTAGTTCATCGCGTAGATGATACTGCCGCCCTTGATCGTGTTGATAATCTTGGTTTTATTCGCTTGCGAGAATGCTGGGCAACCCCAGCTGCGACCTTGAATTCTGTTTCTGTCTTCGACATAGTCGGCACCGTGAATAACAACGGCACGCGAACGAGCATTGGAATTTGTTTTAGACAGACCATCCAGGCGAAGCGAGTAACCATTGCTGCCGTTATACGTTTCAGCCGTCATGTAAAAACCTAGCGAACTCGCATTCGATCCTTCCGTGTTGCTGAATTTTTCTGCGTAGCCGTCGTGATTGCTATCAGAGCCTTTACCATGTGACACGTGATAAGCCGCGACCGCACCTGTTTTCATGTCGATCAAGAAAAATCTTTTTTGCGTTGAAGACTTTGAGAAGTCCAAAACTGAAAGATAATTTTTGTTTTTGATTTTACTTAAGTTCGCATCGTAATACAAAATCGCTGCTTTCAAGTGTTTTGTTGGCACGATGTTTTCTGGATCAACGTAGTCATATTTTGCAAGGATGGCATCTTCACCGCTTCCTGGATTAGGAGCCGGTTCCGTCACTTCCGGAGTTGTCGGAGGCACCACACTGGAACTGCCGTTTTCACCATTGTCGACGGCAGATGATTCGTCTTGGGGATCATCCGGAAGTTGTGAAGCCATATCAAACCCGCCCGGAGCGCAGGCAGAAATCATCATCGAAGCCAGAGTGAGAGTGATTATTTTATTTACTGAAAGCTTCATATTTCCTCCGTAGTTCAAGCACAGGAGCAACATCGGCCTTCGATAGAGCGAACTTTAATATCCAAAATTGTGTCGGTTTCATTGACGAATTTTGAGATTTTGATGCTAGACCAATAGACAGAAAACTTAAAAAGTCTTCAAAGCCCTCCTCTGAAAAACCGATAAAATGAGAGATGTTAGGTACTGTTTTTTGGAGTTTATTTTCTGTCGCCACTGCTGTTCATGCGGAGAACCTTCGCGTGGGTGATTTCGATTGCGCACGAGCACAGGCTAAGAAAGACAAGGTCTGTGAGTACTATGTGTGCCAAGGTCCCCACGGCTTTGCATTGGGAAATAAGATTTTAGGAAATACACCTAAAGGAAAATCCAAAGAACCCGACCGAGTTTTGCTCTTTCCGGTGAATACACAAAATAAAAATTCCTATTTCGAACGCTGGATATACGGAACTATCAACAAAGATGGCTCCATCACCCGTCTGCCAACCAAGCAAGACTACCTACCAACGGTCTTACCGGACGAAGCCAAGGACGACTTCTTCTCTTACCAAGTGTTGTCGCGAAAAGGTTTTACTAAAAACCGCGATCAAGAAATCGAAGAAAAATGCGATGACACCGAACTACTAAAAACAATTTCCGCAATTGAAAAACATAAAAAAGTCATAAGTGACAGCCTCGTGAATCGAGATTACGTCAAAGTCGTTGATGCCGTTGGCGATATGAATCTTGCTTCTAGAATGATTCCTCGCGACGCGATACCTGCGGAATATTGCAATATTGGCGGTAGCACTTTTGCATCACCTGAAGCCGTCGAGCGACTGGAAAAAACCCAATTCAAAGAACCCAAAGGAAAAATTCTTTCTGAGAAAGAAGCGCAAGAGGCGTTTGACGAAATCAAAGCGATGAAAGATCTTCCGTGGGAGTTCACCTGGGATGGCTGTTTCGCACGAGCGCAAACGTCCGCCGAACGCTTGGAAGCCAAAGGCATTGCGGTCGGCAAAGCTTGGTTTTTCGGAGATGATATTTGGCCTAACAATATGGAAAAGAAACAAAATGACGGTTGGGGATATCACGTCGCCCCTTTTGTGTACGTCAAAGGTTCTGATGGAAAAATTCGCAAAATGGTTTTAGATCCCGCTAGCCAAAAAGGGCCCGTCGAGTCATTCGAATTTGCAAAAAAATTGACAACTCGAAAGGATGCTCAAATCATCACGACTCGTTGGGCCGGCGGACCTTCGCAGGTCGGCCTCCCGTCGATTCAAATGATTTTTACAAATTTAGATCATTACAACCCGACCGAAGCTTATCCCTCTGATCGAGCTAAAAATCACGAAAGAGCTGAACAAGACAACGCGTCTTATATGAAAAGCCTCAAAGAGCTTGAACAAAAAAAGCAGCGCGACTTAACCAAGTGATGCCGTATCAATCACGAAACGGTATCGCACATCACCTTTGAGCATTCTCTCGTAGGCGGTGTTGATATCCTGAATTTTGATTTTCTCGATATCAGAGACGATGCCGTGTTTCGCACAGAAATCCAACATCTCTTGAGTTTCGGCGATACCACCAATCAATGATCCCGCGAGACTGCGACGACCCATGATCAGAGGGAAAGGATGAACTGGTTCAGGTTTTTCTGGAACTCCTAAAAGCACCATGGTTCCGTCACGCTTCACCATCTGCAAATATGAATTCAAATCAAGAGCCGCTGACACCGTATTAATCATCAAATCAAAATAACGATTATGAGTTTTGAAAGTTTCAGGATCAGCTCCGTTGGCAAATCTTTTCGCACCCAAGCGAAGAGCATCTTCCTTTTTCTTCTCCGAGTGACTGAGTACTGTGACTTCGGCGCCCATAGCTGCCGCAAGCTTAACAGCCATATGCCCCAAACCGCCAAGACCGACAACAGCCACTTTGCTCCCCGGTCCGACCTTCCAATGCCTCAATGGAGAATAAGTCGTGATCCCCGCACACAACAGAGGTGCTGCTTTATCGAGAGGTAAATTGGGAGCAATTCGCAGAACGAATTTTTCATTCACTACAATTTTAGTCGCATAGCCACCGTAAGTAGGGCGACCATCTTTTTCTCGACTGTTGTAAGTTCCAACAAAACCTTTTTCACAATACTGCTCAAGACCTTCTCCGCAGGAAGCACATTCTTGACAGGAGTCCACCATGCAACCCACACCAACCGAATCGCCTACTTTGAATTTTGTGACAGACGATCCAACCTGTGCGACATACCCCACAATTTCATGTCCCGGCACCATTGGAAAAATGGATCCGCCCCACTCGTCGCGAACCTGGTGCAAATCCGAGTGACAAACACCGCAAAACTTGATGTCGATCACCACATCGTGACGACCTACTTGGCGAGTCTCGAATGAAAATGGGCGAAGTTCTTCTTTTGCTTTATAAGCCGCAAACGCGTGTACAGATGACATAAGAATCCTTTCTTAAAGTTTCACTGGTAAGATATTTTCTGACAGACTGATTTCAAGGGGCGTGAGATCCACCACGAACGGACTGATTTTCAATCCCTTATGATAAGCTTCACGCAGCAACTTTCCGTATTCAGGATCAATATCGTCAGCTGGCGCAAAAGAACCACAATCATGACGTTGAACTGTAAATACGAGTTCGGCTGTATGACCTTGCTCTATTAACGTCATCAGCTCACGCAAATGCTTTTGCCCACGCACCGTTTCCGCATCTGGAAATTTCGCGACACCTTCTTCACAAAGCGTGACGTTTTTAACTTCAATAAAATGCATTTTGTCGGAGTTTTTCTTCTTCAACACAAAATCCAATCGCGTTTCCGCGGAAATTTTGTATTCGTGTTTTAACTCATCAAACTGAGACCAATCAGAAAAAGGTCCCGGAGTTTTTTCATGCTTCCCAACCCATTGTTCGAGAGATTCTTTCACGATCATGTTTGGTACTGCTGTGTTCACACCCACCCAAGATCCCGCTGGTGACTTGATCATTTCCAACGTGAATTTGAGTTTTCTTTCGGGATTATCGCTTTCTGAAAACAGACAGTGCTGGCCAGGGTTATTTGCGCTTTTGAGGCTGCCTGTATTGGGAACGTGAGCGACAATGGTATTGCCGTTCCATTCGATATCGGCAAAGAAGCGTTTGTAGCGTTTAAGGAAGATTCCTTCCTGCAACTTACGAGAGTATTTCATAGCAGTCTCCACTATACTAATTTCAATAACTTAGGCTCTCCTATCCGGGGTGTTCAACCCGAAATGCCCCACGGCGATAAATACCTGCTTGCTAACACGGACTTTCCCTTCGGGCGCGGCGCGTAATTCAGTGCAAATGCTCTATGACCGGACTAGAAGGAAGAGTTCTAAATTTAGATGATTCTTCATAGATAAAGGAAAGGAACTTTCTCATCATGGCAACTGACGTAAAACTCCCTGAATTGGGCGAAGGCGTAACGGAAGGTGAATTGGTTAAATGGTTGGTAAAACCAGGAGACTCAGTTAAAGCGGATCAACCTATTGCCGAAGTTCTCACTGACAAAGCCACTGTTGAAGTTCCTTCTCCAACAGCAGGTGTTGTTCAAGATTTGAAATTCAAACCGGGCCAAGTTGTTAAAGTTGGTTCGACAATGATCACATTGAATGGCGCGTCCTCCTCCGCTAAAGCTCCGGCGGATGTAGCTGCTTCTAAACCAGCAGCACCTGCGGGCTCGCCCGCCGTAGCCCCAGCGCAGGCGGGTAAAGCAATGGACGTAAAACTTCCAGAGCTTGGTGAAGGTGTGACTGAAGGAGAACTTGTTAAATGGTTGGTAAAACCAGGTGACTCTGTAAAAGCCGATCAAGCAATCGCTGAAGTTTTGACTGACAAAGCAACTGTTGAAGTGCCAACTCCATCTGCGGGTGTAGTAAAAGAGTTGAAATTTAAATCAGGCGACGTTGTTAAAGTTGGTTCAACAATGATCACTCTTGAGGGTGCAGGCGGCGCTTCTGCTTCTGCTCCAGCGGGTGCTCAACGTGAAGTTCCTGCTTCTGCGCACGCAAACTTTGCAGCAGCTTCTGCAGCTCCGGCTCCAGTTGCTTCTTCTAAGCAAGCTCCTGCGGGTGCTTCTGCTGGTATTTTCCCACCTGTTGCTGACTCTCGCGTTCTTGCAACTCCAGCGACTCGTCGCTTGGCTCGCGAAACTGGCGTAGACATCAACGGTTTGACTGGCACTGGTCTTGCGGGTCGTGTAACTCGTGAAGACGTTCTAGGTGCTGGCGGTGGCGCGGGCGCGATGTCTGCGAAATCTTCAACTCCAGCTTCGGCTCCGGGCATGACGATTCCTCGTCCTGCTTACCAAGGACCTGCTGGTGCTCTTGAAGAGCGCGTACCTCTTATCGGTATCCGTAAAAAAATCGCTGAGAACATGCAAAAATCTAAACACATCGTTCCTCACTTCACGATCATGGATGAAGCAAAGGTCGATGCGATGGTTGCATTGCGCGAATCATTGAAAGAATACGCAGAGAAACAAGGAACAAAAATCACTTACTTGCCTATCGTGATGAAAGCGATGATCGCAACTATGCGTGAATTCCCAATGTTCAACGCATCTATTGACGATGCGGCTGGTGAAATCGTTTACAAAAAATATTTCAACATCGGTTTTGCAGCTGACACTCCAAATGGACTTGTTGTTCCAGTAATCAAAAACGCAGATCAAAAAACGATCGTAGAAATTTCTAAAGAGATCTTGGATCTTTCTAAACGTGCTCGTGATGGCAAATTGAAACCAGACGAAATGAAAGGTTCCAACATCACTATCACAAACATCGGTTCTATCGGTGGAACTTACGCAACTCCAGTGATCAACCACCCAGAAGTGGCGATCCTTGGTATGTACAAAATCGACGAAAAACCGGTTATCAAAGATGGCCAATTGAAAGCTATCAAAGTGATGAACTACACAATGACAGCGGACCACCGTTTGATTGACGGCGCGGTTGCAGCTCGTTTCTTGGCAGCCTTCATCGCACGTATTGAAAACCCTGGAAAACTTTTGGTGGAGTTGGTCTAGCCAAAGGCTAGCAACTGGAGAAACTTAAAATGGCACAATCTTTCGACATAGTAGTAATTGGTGCGGGTCCTGGCGGTTATGTAGCTGCCATCCGCTCTGCACAACTTGGATTTAAAACAGCAGTTATCGAACGCGAATTTTTGGGTGGCGTGTGCTTGAACGTGGGTTGTATCCCATCTAAAGCAATGATCACGGCGACTCACCTTCTTCACAAAGCTCAGCACAACTTCAAAGATATGGGCTTGATGATCAAAGGCAATATCGACGTGGATATGAAGCAACTTGTGAAGTGGAAACAATCTGTCTGCGATAAAATGTCAGGCGGCGTGGGCCAACTTCTTAAGGGTTACGGCGTAACTCATATCAAAGGTGATGCTGAATTCAAAAATTCTAAAGAAATCACTGTGAAATCTTCTGCAGGAACTGACACAGTTTCTGCAAAGTACTTCATCGTGGCAACAGGTTCTCGTCCAATTGAAATCCCTGGTTTCAAATTCGACGAAAAAGATATTTGCTCGTCTACTGGCGCATTGGCATTTGATACAATTCCAAAACGCGTAGCAGTCATCGGTGGTGGTTACATCGGTCTAGAGATCTCTTCATACCTACGCAAACTAGGAACTGAAGTGACTGTGATCGAAGCAATGCCTTCATTGCTTGCGGGCGTTGTTGATCCAGATTGCGCAAACGTGGTTGTACGTAAGCTTGATAAAGCTGGCGTTAAAATCATGTACGGTGCAAAAGCTAAATCTCAGAAAAAAGTAAAAGACGGCTACGAAGTGACTGTTGAAATCAACGGTAAAGACGAAGTTGTTAAATGCGATAAAATTCTTGTGACAGTAGGCCGTCGTCCAAATGGCGACCAAGCAAACTTGAAAGCAGCAGGAATCGCAGTTGACGAACGTGGCTTCGTGAAAGTAGACGCTCAACGCAGAACAAACGTGCCGAACATCTTTGCTATTGGTGATATCGCAGGACAACCAATGCTTGCTCACAAAGCTTCCCATGAAGGGGTTCTAGTTGCTGAAGTGATCTCTGGCGCGAACCGCGTTTACGATGCGAAAACAGTTCCAGCAGTTGTCTTCACAGATCCAGAAATCGCATCTGCAGGTATGACAGAAGCTGAAGCGAAAGCTAAAGGCTACAACGACCTCTTGATCGGCAAGTTCCCATTCGGAGCGAATGGTCGCGCCGTCAGCATGATGGAAACTGAAGGCTTCGTGAAAATGATCGCTGATAAAAAGACACATGTTCTTTTGGGCGTTCATATCGTGGGTCCTGAAGCTTCTAACTTGATCTCGGAAGCTGTTCTAGCTATCGAGATGGGTGCACGTATTGAGGACTTGGCTCTTTCAATCCATCCGCATCCAACATTGGGTGAAACGATCATGGAGTGCGCAGAGGCAACTCTGGGTCACGCGATCCACATCATCCAAAAGCCTTTGAAACACTAGTTTTATATTTTAAAATTAAGATTCAAAAAAGGGAGCTTTCGAGCTCCCTTTTTATTGGAGATTACTCTTTAGTCGAAATCTTTGTTTTTACACCGTGATCAGACTTCTGAGCCGTGCCTTTGGCGATCCCAATGCAAACACCTAAAACTAAAACCAACCCCATCAAAACGAACTTCATGATCGACGCTTCCTTTATCTCTCTATCTTATCGGTAAACATCGCTTCGAAAAGACCGGGCAAAATATAATTCAGAGAGTCTGGGCAAAACTTGCCGCATCGACTTCTTCTGGACCCAGCAAACGTCTGCAAGACTTCGAACCAGACGCCTCGATCACATACTTAAAAGATATTCTGATTTCCGACACATTTTTCATGGAGGAAAAATGAAGAACCACTTGTTGCACTTTGTGCTCGTGTTATTGGCGTTCCCTTTTGCTTCGATTTCTCAGGCGGCCGAGGTAAAAGAATGGAACTTCCTGGTCTTTATCAACGGCGTGAACAATCTCGACCGTTTCGGCAAAATGAATATCAACCAAATGGAAGAAGTCGGCTCTTCTGACAAAATGAACATCCTAGTTCAATGGGGCTCACTCGCTAACCCCAACACCACTCGCCTGCTTGTTCAAAAAGACAATGATAAAACAAATGTGACGTCTCCGATTGTTCAAAACTTGGGGAACGTGGATATGGGTGACTATCGTGAACTCATTCGTTTCGTTGAATGGGCTCAACAGAACTATCCGGCCAAAAAATACTTTATCACAGTATGGAACCACGGTTCTGGTTGGAATATCGTGAGGGCGAACGGGACAGAAATCCGCCCGACTGATATTTCTTATGATGATCGCACGAACAACCACATCACGACGGAACAGCTCGCAACTGCGATGGCGGAATCTGCAAAAATCATCGGGCACAAAGTTGATATCTACGCTTCGGACGCTTGCTTAATGGGTATGGTTGAGGTTGCATCGCAAATGCAAGATTCAGTTAGCTACTTCTTAGGTTCACAAGACAACGAACCAGGCGAAGGATGGCCTTATGCTCACTTCCTAAGACAATGGGCTCCGAAAGTAGATCAGTTAAGCGCAAAAGAAGTCACGCAACTTCATGCGAAGGAATATCTGACGGCTTATTCCCCAGGTGGCGTTTATCGTGCGTCCGAAGTGACGATGTCGGCTTTCGATTTAAGTAAGATCTCAGCCTACGAATCTGCGATTCGTAGAGTTTCAACTTACTTGCAGAGTTTAAATTCAGCAGATTTGACGAAAGCTCGTCAGGCCGTTTCTGCAACCAAACAATTCGGGTACGCAAACTTCTACGACATCGTGGACTATGTGTCACAACTTGAGAAAAAGGGACTTAACAATCCAAGCTTCTCAGCTCTTCGACAGGCACAACAAGATTTTGTGATAGCGAATGAGCAGAACCAAGATCAAAATACCTATGGCGTGTCTGTGTGGATTGCTACGGGCTACAATTACAGAGCCGATGCCAACCGCTACAACGCTCTTGAGTTCAATAAAAACTCTCAATGGGGCGGCTTCCTGAACGTTTTAAACAAGTAAGTTCTAGAAATAACAAAAGCCGCTTCTTCAAGCGGCTTTTGGACTCCTTTCGATTAGAATCTACTCGCTATTATCTCAAGCAAGAGTAGTACACCTCGTAGTTTCCTTGAGGCAACATATCGTCGAACGCTACGTTCATACCTGTTACAGTACGAGCGCCTTTATATTCTTGACCATCTTTAAGAACCAACAATGATCTCATTGAATCGATCACAGGTTCGCAAGCCAATGTCACAGTTTTCAAAGTTTTACGAACACCTTCCGCGACACCTTGAACTTGTGCTGCGTAATCAGATGCACACACGTCACCGATCACACCACCAGTCAATTTAGAAAGAGCATCGTAACGGTGACCTGCAGCGTAACCTTCACCGCTTAAGCAAGCTGTATCACCAGGGCGAGCGATGATGGAGTGGAAGCTAAATGCTTTGCTGCCACCGTAAGTTGATTGAACGAACTTAACGAGGTTAGCTGGGTCATTTTTAGCTGTGTTAGCTGATTCGTCTTCGTCCGAGATGATAACAACTGCAAGTTGAGCATCAGGGCGTACAAAGTTCACGTTACCACCTTGAGCTGTCAAAGAGCGTTCGATTGCACGGTAAGTTACGTAGATACCTTGTTCAAGACCTGAACCCGTTTCTGGACGTTGCAAAGTCGCACCCAAAGTTGCTTTCGCATCAGCAGGATCCATTGCAGAAGTCAGGATATATTGACCTTTTTTACCAGAAAGTTGAACCAAGCGACCATCACCTAAAGTGATATCGCGTGGATCCGTTGTTGTGACCGCGATTTGCCAATCAAGACCGTTGATAACACTCAAGAAGTTTTGCACACGAGAAGCCATGCTTTTTTGTTCGTAAGCCATTGAACCGGAGTTGTCGATCACAAACAAGATGTCGACTTTTTTGTTCTCAGTTACTTTCACGTTTTGAGCCATTTGTTTATACAAAGATGAAACTGTGAATGAAACTGATTTGCTTGATGAATGACCCAATTTATCTGTTGCTGACACATCAATTTTATAAGTGCCGGCAGCCATTTTTGGGATATTCAAAGTGTTTGAACCAGCAGCGCAAGCTTTAGATACGCCACCGAAAGAGCAAGATACCGAAGCCACACCAGCACCTGCATCAGTTACACTGAAGATGACCTGAACGTCAGAACCTTCTTCAACAGTTGTAGATGGATATTTATTGAAAACGATATCCGGACCCGCTTCATCGATATAGATGCTGCGTGAATAACAGTCAGAAATCACACCGTCGAAATCGCGATAACGAACTGACAATGTTACTGATTGATTTGTTTTTAAAGAAAGATAGTCACGACCTGCAACGTAAGTCGCGTAAGTACCACCTTCACAAGTTCCGTTTTCAGAGATTTTCAACTCATTAGCATGGAAAGGAGCATCGAATTCAAGTCTTAACATTGGAGAAGCTGCCATTGCAGCGCCACCATTGATAACGAATTCACCAACATCTTGCCCAGGAACAGGAGCTGTTGGGTCCCCGCCACCAGTTGATCCGCCAGTACCGTTTCCGTTTCCAGGTTCAGTAATAACTGAAAAGTCATTGTTGTTGTTGAGGTCTTTTGTTACCTCACTACCTGGGCCTACCTCAAGACATCCTGTCAGAAACATTCCGGCTATCAAGATTACCAGTTGCGTGGAAGTTCTCATAAATTCCATCTCCTATCTGAATACAAGCTTCAACTGGTTCTGGGAGCATTTCAATGCAATCTCACTTCGAGATTTTTTCGACTAGAGGTTCGACATTCGACGGGAAATCTCCGTCTAAAAGTTCGTCACTAGTTTCTAATACCTTGAAATGTTTGGTAAAACTGTAAGATGAATTTTCGGAGAGTTTTAGGTGAGCGCAGGAGCGGAAGCGCGGAATTTACGTAGGATCGGCATAATGAGCGCTCTATTGTTTGCACCTGCTTGCACACAGACGTCAAAGAACTCAACCAACTCCTCTGTTTCATTTGACGAGATATCGCCATCAAGATAGGCCATGCTCCAATCACCAAAGAGTCGTTCTCCATTGGCTTCAATAAGCACACGCAATGAATGATTACGATCGTCCATCATGATATTGCCTAGAACTTTTTTAACTGCATTTTCGGTGCCTTCAAGAAGCTGAAGGAAGAAGCCCTCGCGAAATATCAACAGCCCAGTGATGTTTTCTTGGGCGTTGTTTTTTCGCGAGACTTCGAGAATATCGCGAATATCCGTGTAGCTGATATCCTCGACAGCGTGGCTTACATAGACAAGATGAAAGACGGAAGAACTCATACGTATTCGCCAGGGGCCGCCATCATAATCATAGCCTCCCCTTTCACGACGATGTCTCCGTTTTCTTTCGTCGCGTTTGTTTCCACCATAGCAATACCTTTTTCGCGACGGATGTTTGTGATTTTGATCGTCACAGTCACCACGTCATCGATGTACACAGGATTTACGAACTTCAAGTTCTGTCCCATATAGATACCACCACGGCCGATGCCATCAACTAAGGCACGAGAGATCAATGCTCCAACGATCATACCGTGAGCGATACGGCGTTTAAACCGTGTGTTCTTAGCATATTCGTCGTCAAGGTGAATAGGATTGTGGTCTCCAGATACATCCGCAAATTTGCGAACCATTTGATCCGTGATTTGCGTCTTAAATGAAGCTGTAAAGCCTACTTCAACTTCTTTTTCTAACATGATCTCTCTCCCGAAAAAAAATCCTACAAAATATTTGCTGCCAACTCAGCAAGCTCTGAACGTTCACCTTTTGTCAGTGTCACGTGAGCTGCGATTGGATGACCTTTAAATCTTTCAACTGCATAAGTCAGACCGCTATTCGCTGAGTCTACGTATGGGTTGTCGATCTGATAAACGTCACCAGTCAAAACGACTTTCGTTCCGCGACCGGCACGGGTAACAATTGTCTTGATCTCGTGCGGAGTCAAGTTTTGAGCTTCGTCGACAATCAGGTATTGCTTCGGAATGCTGCGACCGCGAATGTAAGTCAGCGGTTCAATATTCAACATACCCTGATTGATTAACTCTTGTGCACGACCCGCCGCTTTCTTGTCGGAACCCATCAAGAATTCAACGTTATCGAAAATAGGCTGCATCCAAGGATTTAATTTTTGCTCGATATCACCTGGCAAATAACCAATATCCTTACCCATTGGGAAGATAGGACGTGACACTAGCAATCTTTGGAATTGTCCCATGTCGAGTGTCTTATGAAGACCTGCAGCAATTGCCAGCAATGTCTTACCTGTACCTGCTTTACCAACAAGCGATACGAACAAAATTTCATCATTCATCAAGCAGTCCATGGCAAATGCTTGCTCAACGTTGCGAGCATGAACTCCCCAAATTGCGTCCGCAGCTTGCACCAATGGCACAATCGCTTTTTCAGCCGCACTGAAGCGACCGATCGCAGAGTGATTCGGGTTTGATGCGTCTTTCATGATCACGTATTGATTCGCGTAAAGTTTTGCATCTGGAACAAATCTTTTTTCACGATAGAACGTATCGATCTGCTCTGGAGAAACTTGGATCTCATGATAGCCTTCGTACAAATCATCTTGATTGATGTCTGAAGTTTCATAGTCACGAGCGAAAATTCCATACACGTCTGCTTTGATACGAAGATTGATGTCTTTCGTGATCAATTCGACTTTGTAGCGTGGATGTTGTTTTTGCAAAGCCAGCGCCGTATTTAAAATACGGTTGTCCGCTTTTTGGTGATCCAATTCTGTCGGCATACCAGCCAACATCAAATCTGTGTTGATATAAACCATTGTTTCGGAGTTATCGATTTGCACTCCGCTGGCTAGGGATCCTTTCGCACGCAAGACGTCGACAAAGCGACTGAATTGACGAGCATTTCGACCGTTCTCACCCTGGTCACGTTTGAATCGATCCACTTCTTCAATGACAGAAATGGGAATGTGCAGATCTGCTTCTCCGAATCTCAAGATTGCTTGAGCGTCGAAAAGAATCACATTCGTATCGAGAACAATCTTTCTGCGTTTAGCTTTACTCAAAGGACGGCCCTCCGTAGTTGGTCCAAGAAAGGCTCGCTTCATGCGGGCCTCTCTTAAATTCGACCAAATCGCAGGACCAAAGTCTACGGGAAAAGGGCTTTATCTAGGAAATATGAGAGACGAGAACGTCGCCATTATCTGTTTTCAAGCTGGCACTTACGTTTTCGATGAATTTCACAAAATGATGGAGTGCAACATCGTTCATTGTGCCTTTTTCGAAGTTAGCACCATGACGAATCAAGTTTTCATCTTCAACTACACGCGCGTGCGTGACTTTGATTGTGAATGGAAAATAAGTCGTGTGATTGAGGTAAACACGCATCGCCACCTCTTCACCGTTTTGGAAGCCGCCATCTAACAAATCCAGGTCAAACGAGAGACCTTTTTCAGAAATGTCATAGAGAGCTACTTTGAGAAGTCCTTTTTCAGGAAGCACCACAAAAGCCCCAACGAATTCAGTCAGAATTGTACGTTTCACGACACGGCGGTCGCGGCTTAGGATTTCCTGGCGAGCTTCTGTAATATCGAGTACTTGCGCTTCGGCTTTGGCTGGAGTTTTAGAGTTATGAGTTGGTTTTAAGCGTGGCGTAATATCGAGGACTTTCCCCATTTTCCCCCCCGGGTAATGTCCTCATCTTATCGGCAGATATTGTTTCAACTTTAGCCATCTTGCCCTTAAGTCCAGTTTAGTCTTAGAATGAGACGATGCCGGTTATTCGCGCCATTTTATTTAGCTTTGGCTTCCATATCTTGCTACTGACAGCAGTGGTTCTGCTTGCGCCTATTCTGGCAGCCCCACCTAAAGAAGCACCCATTGAAATTGCACTGGTTCAACCAACGGCACCCGTCAAAAAGCTAAAAAACAAGCAAGACTACACGGTGAACCCGATGGCACCTGATCATCTCAAAGCTCCAGACGATGAAACGCTCGCGAAACTTCTGTCCAAAGAAAGACAACGCGTGAAACAAGAAATGGTCGCTCCGCAATTTGGTAAAAACGAAAATCGTTCGAACCAAACTGCGCGCCCGTCTGACGTACAGAAAAAAGTCGGCAAGAACGGACAACAGCAAACTGCGAAGAGCGAAGATGGCTACAAAGCATTTAATCCTGGCGAAGAACTTCAAGACACGAGTAAGTTCAATGAAGGCGTGTCGACTTTCTCTGGAAGAGTTGCCAACGATGTGCGCACCGGAATGTTCACGGCGCTAAACGCAGATCGCCACTTGTATTATTCTTTCTATAGCCGTCTGTACGATCTTGTCAGCTATCGCTACGATAAAACTACCGACCAGGCCTATCGCTCACTCGATCCATCTAAATTTATGGACTACGTGAACCGACGCTTTATCACCGAAGTTGAATTTTTGTTGGACTCGGATGGAGTTTTGCAAAAAGCGATTTTAATGAAAGCATCGGGCCTCCCAGTGTTCGATAACGCTGCTATTTTGGCTTTCCAACAAGCTCGTGTTTTTCCCAATCCTCCTCAAGAAATGATCGAGGACGACGGATACATACATTTGCGCTTTAGTTTCGAAGTCCGCTTGGCGCCCCCAACTCTTGTTAATCGTAACTAGACGTTTCTAGACTTCGACCTTGAACTAGAATCCTTGCGGTTTCGTGTCACCCTACAGAGGGCTTTGCTAGAATTTTCCTATATGAAAAAGATTCTGTCCGCGTTTTCTCTGTTAGTCTTAGTTCTTTCAACTTCATCTGCCCATGCCTTTTATACCGAATTGGGTTTGAACTACGGCCGCAAAATGACGACATTCGATGAAAACAATACGTTTGATTCAGAATCCATTTCCGGTTCAATCTCTTTGTATTTCTTAGAGCGTCTTGCCGTCGAGCTCAGTTACACAGATGCTTATGGCGTGAGAAAAGAAAAAGCCTACTCCGGCGATCCCCAGCGTACGACGACTCAAAAATCACAGATCATGGGTGCGGATTTGATTTTGGTTTTTGCAGATAAAAAAGCCTTGTTCCAACCATATATCAAAGCCGGTGGCGCACAAATCATTCGTAAACAAGAAGTCAAAATCGAAGGTCAAAACACTTACACCATCGATCCAGAAAATGCGACCGTACCGAGTTACGGTGTCGGTATCAAAATTCCAGTCACCGAAAGCTTCGGTATTAAATTGAGTTATGATGTCTGGAAAACTCCCGTCGGTGATGGAGCGCAAACAGACGACACATCTCTCCGCGCTGGTATCACTTGGGTTCTCTAAAAAAATTCACACTTAGCTTTGCTTTGACGGCTTGGTTGCCATTGTCGGGCTGCCAAATGGGTTACATCTTTCAATCCGCTTACAATCAAATGAAACTTTTAAATGCCCGCGTCCCGATGGACAAGGCATTGAAAGATCCGAAATTAACCGAAGAAGAAAAACGTAAACTGCTTTTAGCGCAAGAAGTTCGTCAATTCGCCGAAACGGAATTGCACTTGGTGACTTCAAAAAACTACAGCAGCTACGTGCAGCTGGATCGCCCGTACGTAACTTACGTGGTCAGCGCAGCTCCAAAATGGGAACTGAAACACTATGAATGGTCCTACCCGTTTTTAGGACGTATGCCCTACAAAGGGTACTTCAATGAAGCCGACGCCAAAAAACAAGAACAAGAGTTGATCGAACAAAATCTAGATACCTACCTGCGCGGCGTTTCTGCATTCAGTACGCTGGGTTGGTTTGATGATCCGTTGCTCAGCTCCATGCTTCGTTATCAAGACTATGACCTTGTTAATACGATTATCCACGAAACTGTGCACGCCACTTTGTACATCAAACACGCCGGAGACTTTAACGAGCGTTTGGCAAGTTTCCTGGGCGCCAAAGGTGCCGAGTTATTTTATTTGAAAAAAGAAGGCCCGAATTCTCCGACCCTGCAATGGGTTCGTAACGACAACGCCGACGAAAAACGTTTTTCTGATTTTATTTCCGGTGAATTAAAAACTTTGGGTGCTTGGTACAAAACAATTCCTGAGGCGGAGCGTGCCGAAAATAAACGCCAAGAACAATTCCGCATGATTCAAACACGTTTTGAAACAGACGTGTTGCCACAAATGAAAACCGACAACTACAAACGCTTCAAAGAGGCCAAACTCAACAACGCCCGCTTACTCATTTACAAAACCTATATGCAAGATCTCAGCGATTTCGAAAAGCTCTTCCAAAAAGTCGGCGGCGACTTCCGTAAATTCCTAGAAGCCTGCAAAGCCCTCGAAGACAGCAAAAACCCCGACGAAGCCCTCAAAGCCCTCTAAAAGGTTCCTGTTTCTTTTTTAGGTCTACACCGCATCATTTATAAACTTCAAGACATCTCTGCCCGTCCGCATCGCAACAAAATCTAACAGAGCACTTTCAACTTTCATTATCCGGACGGATTCGGATTTTCTTTGCCTTCCCTCATGACCCCGAATAAGCCTTTTAAGGTCGTCGGAGAGGTTTATGATTCGCGCCATTTTAGCATTGTTGGTAGTCGCTTTTATTGTTCCAGCATACGCAGTAAAAATTCAAAAGCTTGAATGCTTTGCTCAAAATAAAACTAAAGTTGAAGTGACGTTTGTTCGTGCGATTGATCCGCTTAATCCTTGGATTGGAACTTATAACTTTGGCGCACAATTAGAAGTTTTCTCTTCACGCGGAATTTATGGTCGAACAGATATGCGCATGAGCCCTCTTCAATACACAACTGACATTGACATGCGAGGCGATGCGGCGGGCCTTGATGGCGGCGCGGTCTATTTGCGTCTTTCTCCGATTGTGAGTGGTGGAAATTTCTCTGGTCAGTATCGCGGGCAACTTTTCGTGAATGATCTTGATGCCAAAGCTTATTTTAATTTTAGAGATGCTGGAAACCAACCCGGCCTTACCTGTACAGCTCAATAAGGAAGTATTATGAAACACATTCTTGCGGGACTAATTCTTTTCGCTTCAACTCAAACTTTCGCTGCCGCTGACTCAGTTGCAGTTTTCTTTTCAACAAAAAAAACCGTTGTGCTGGTAAACGAACATTCTCCGAATCGCATTCATGCCTGGATGGATCAACTGGGTGCTTCAAACGAATTGCATATCTTAAGCACTGACGAAAGCATCAAAATCGATTGCGGTCGCACGGCGACCACAGCGAGTTGCACATTCCGCCTTCTTCCTTCTGAACAAGTTCAGTACGGCAATAAAACTGTTACTGCTGAAATGGAACTAACAGATACTTTCGGTGGCTCTTCTTCTTTCGAGTTCCACAGTTCGCGCGGAGACCAACTCACTGTTACGTCTTACGAAGGCAACATTTCTTTGAAAGCTAAAAAGGCAGCGCAGTAGATTAAAAGAGGCTCCGTTAGCCCTTTACTCAACGATAACTTTAGGATTCGGCAAAGGTTTCTTCACAGGAAGAGACTTTTGCTCGGGGTTAGCGAGCATGCTCTTGATACGCCCCGTGAGATCTTGTTTGATTTTTAAGTACTGAGCCAGGCGATCTGTGCCTAGTACTGTTTTTAATTTATCGACCTCTTCTTCAGAGATTTTATTGTAAGCAGTGAGATTCTTACGGTAACGGCCCATTTCTTCTTCGCGTTCTTTCGAAGTTTTCGCCGCAGCCATCTTATCAACTGAATCATGCAGGGATTGATTCAGATCGGATTTTCTTTTGTTCAAAGATTTGATGATGTCGGTGAACTTCTTTTCTTCTTGGGAAGAGAGCTTGAGCTCGTCACTGGTTTTCCAGATAAAGAGCTCTTCTAATTGGTTTTTCTTTTCGTCGGCAAACGCCTGAAAACCAGAGAGACAGATAACTAAAGCTAGAAAAGTGTGAAAACCACGCACGTTCGATGACCCACCCAAAATGGGTGATTAGCGTCGGCCTTCACCCATAATCTGATTGAACTTAGATACAGATAAAGTTTCGATTGATTCCGTGGCTACGTCCACAAAAAAGTCAGATTCACTTTGTGTGCTGATTAAAGTCTGGGACAAATCCGTTGGATCCAAAAGTGCTTCCGCAACGATGCGTTCATGGCCATCGCTGATTAGGCCCACACGTTGCATGGACTGGTTCACTTTTGACACTTGACCTAGGAGCATTGACGTAAAGACGAAGAGTGATGCCACTCCGCCGAGAGGATAAAGCCATCCACGCCAATGTGCGCGCAACAAATTCCGAGGCGTCATCAGCATGGGTGGCGGAGCTACTTCCGTCTTGTCGACTTCGGCCATGATTTTGTCGTGCAATTTATCGAAGAAGTTATCATCGAATTGCATTTCAAAATCATCGGCCTTCTTTAAGCCTTTGCGAATTTTTTCTGTTCTATCGAAGCGATCATCCATCATATCAACCTTCTGCCTCCGCATAGACGTGATTCACTTCCATGAAAAATCCGCCCACTTCTTCAGTCCAGTTCTTCAATTCAGCCTGTTGCTCGAACGTTTGGCGAAGCTTCATCAATGCATGACGGTAGTTCGCCTTCGCAGTGTCGTATGGACACTCCATAATATCTGCGATTTCGTTGAAGCTTAGATCTTCGTATACACGTAAGATCAAAGCTGTCTTTTGCTTGTGCGGAAGTTTGTCTACTTCCTGGTGCAAAAGATTCGCAACAGCACCGTGAACCAGAGTTGTTTCAGCTTCAGCTGCAACAGCAAGCTGAACATCCTCAACGTCCACGGTGTCCTTCTTGAACTCGCGAAGTTTGTTCCTGGCTGTATTGACAGCGATTTGGAACAACCAACTTTTGAAGGACGCTCTCCCTTCGAAGGTGTTCAGCTTCTCGTAGGCTTTAATGAAAGCCTCTTGCGTCACATCCTCCGCTGTGTCCATGTCCTTTACAAAACGCAAACTCAATCGCAGCACACCTCTTTGGTGTCGTTTCACGAGTTCGGAGAAGGAGCGACGGTCACCCGCCTTCACTTTCTCAACCAGTTCTAGATCTGAAACTAAAAGATCTCCCTGCATATCTTTGACTCGCTTCTGTCTAAGTTCGGTTAACGTTCTGAATTTTTTTCTTAGTGGAGTCTTTGTGACCCCCCTCAGCCCCCGGTAAATTCGCCCCCAAACCCGGCCGCCTACACACTTATACATAGGTGCAATCTTGATGCCGAAATCAGCAGTGTCAATATGCCTTAAATATATGAAATAACTTATGTTTTTAGAATTTTGTTATACCACCCATAAGGAATGCTTATGGGTCAACGCGCATTCATTTTTATTCAAAAAAATGAGCTTCTTTTTAACCGAGAGAAACTGCGAGCGCGTCTAGAAGTCAGAAGGCACACAAAGGCCTTTTAGAAAGGAATCACCAAAAAGACATCTATATATAGATAGAAAACTGGAAGCGAAAAACGAAACCCTAACCACAGAGGTCAAAAAAGATTTTTCATATCGCACTCCTAAATGAAGAAAACAAACTGATCACAAACTCATTCAATGAGAGGTCAACAAAACTGGAGAATCAAAATTAGAAATCGATTTTATTTTTACTTGGAGAGATAACCCGCCCCTTAAAAGGCGGGTTTTTTATTTTTCGATACAATGAGGTTGGTAAAAAAGGTTCAGATGCAAGGCGGAACGCAGTCAGATGGGCCTTTTTTACCGACCGGCTAGCCGAGAGTCGTACGGTTTCTTCCGCCCTGTTTTGACTGATACAACGCTTTATCGGCGCGGTCGTAAATCTGTGTCCATTCTGTTTCATGTGGGAACTTTGTTGCAACTCCCACTGAAATCGTCACAGGAATTTTCTTACCATCGAATTTGAATTCACTTGTTTCAATCGTGTGACGAATACGTTCACCGATTTCACCCGCGATTTTCGCATTCGTTCCTGACAACAAAAGAACAAACTCTTCACCGCCATAACGAGCAAAGAAGTCGTTTGCGCGGATCAATTTTGAAATCACGATTCCGCAAAGTTCTTTCAATACGTAGTCGCCACCTGGATGGCCGTAGTTGTCATTGATCTTTTTGAAATGGTCGATATCGAAAGTCACGATCGAGAAGTCTTCATTCAAAACTTCAGAACGCTTCATCGCCTCAGGGCCTTTTTCAAGCAAGGCACCTTTTGAGTAAGCCCCTGTCAACGCGTCCTTTTGAGCACGCTCGTACATCGCTTGGTTGGTCATGGCTTCTAAACTTCCTCTTTCAAGGAATTTGAAAATCACGTTACCGGTTTTGATTTGATCATTGTTTTTCAAAATGCACGAAGCAAGTGGCGGAATGACTTGGCCATTGACGATGGTTTTATTCGTAGAACCTAAATCGATAATCGAAACTTCAGTGCCATTCACTGCGAATTTAGCATGCGAGCGACTTAAACTTTTATCGTCGATGTAAACTTGGCTTTCTACAGAACGACCAATGACGATGTCACTTGCCGTTACAGGATATTGTTTTCCAACGTAGCCCGGAGGTCCGATCAGAACCACGATCGCGGGAGGCACGTCATCGGCCTCCTTCAATTTTCCGCGGAATGTGTCGCTGGCGACAATACTGGTCTTTTCTAATTGGTCGGTAGAATCATCATTATGAGCCATAGGGAAAAGTATAAAACTTCGCCCTTCCGAATGACAATCAAGCTTTCTTCAATTTCTCTTTCGCTAGTCTCTTGCCTAGTTCGACACCCGGTTGGTTGAATGCGTCGATTTCTAAATACTCACCGAGTCCCGCAACAACCAACTGCCAGAACATAAACATATAACCCAGGCATTCTTCGTCTAAGACCTTCGTCTTAAGTGTCAGAGTAGAAACTCCATTCTCATTCAAAGCCTCTTGTGTGGCCAAAGCTTCTGCACGCAAAAGCTCACCCATAGTACGACCGAGAAGATCTTGAGTTTCTTTGAACTGAGCGCGAAGTAATTTTTGAGAACCGGCCTCTGACTCCGTAACACGTTGGAAGACGACGAACTTATCGTGTGTTCCTTCCATCACTTGTTGAAGAATGGAGTGCTGATCAGAAGCGCCAACGGCCCACATCGGCGTGCTCACGCGAGGAGCTGGTTTCCCATCACGAGTTTGAGTTTTTGCAAGTGATTCAGCCCACAACTGTTGATACCAAGAACCGAAATTTTTCAGGCGAGAATTATAGAACCACAACAATGTGATCCATTCTTCACGTTGAAAGCTTTGCGCCATGTGCGCCATCACCTGAGAAACAATTTCTGTGTTCGCCAAAGCACGTTTTGCACCTAAACGGATTTTTTCCAAATCCAAACCGATAAAAGATGCTGGCATCATTCCCACCGGTGACAAAACAGAAAAGCGCCCACCGACATCAAGAGGAATTTCACATTGAGGAATGTTTTTTGATTTTCCCCAAGCAGTCAATGTATTCACTTTATTTTCAGAGATGATTAAACTCTGAGATGCCAGATTCAAACCTTCTTGCGAATAGATTTGATCCAAAAATTCCAGAGAGCACAGTGACTCAATAGTTCCGCCACTTTTAGAAATAAAAGCCCACGCGACATTCTTAAGATCTCCGAGTTCCTCCACCAAAGTTTCAAACTCGAGAGCATCGACATTGTCGATAAAGAACAAAGATTTGGAATTGAAAACTTCTGCCAAAACACGAGTCCCAAGGGAACTTCCACCCAATCCAACGACAACAAGCTTTTTAAATTTACTTGAAAAAAGCTGACCCATTTCATGAGACTGCTGCCAGAGAGGAATGCGCTCCACTAAGTGGGGAAAACCGATGTCCGTTCTCTTTAAGAATTTTTGAAGCGAGTTCTGACACTTTTGAACGATTGCGGCGTCCAAGTTACGACTTGCATGAGAAATTTCCAACATAAACACGTTCCTTTAGGAAACTGCCACGTCTTCCTCAATGCGGTGGTAACCTTTCCACTCTTTGAGTCGCCCACGAGGACGGCTGCCGTCTTCTGGGTACTCAATCAACACATAGGTCAACTTCGTGATTTTTCCTAAAGAGACAATATCTAAAGAAGTGATATCAGTCCATGTTCCAGTGTTAAAATATTCTTTGTCCTCAGACCACTGACGATACTGATAGACGTGCGTGTGACCGAATATGACGGTATGCACACGTTCGTCCGACAAAACTTTACGCGCCGACTCACTTAAATCAGGGAAAATCGCACTCTCAAAAATCACCTGGAGGAGTCGTTTAATCGGCCATTGGCGGCGAGGATCTTTGACCACTGCACTTTTCGTGAAATAACCCAAAGCCATTACAAACGAATGCAAAATCAAACGTGTTTCATTGATTAAAGCCCAACGCAGCATTTTCCCAAATGGGCGAATCTTATCGACGTGTGGGTACTTCTGTTTGATCTTTAACACGACTTCTAAAAAGAAATGCGATCCAAACGGCAAATTCAAAATCGGCTCTACCAAGTCTTTTTTTAGAAAGAACTTTTTAGGATCCATACGATTGGCCGCTTCATGCATATGACCGTGTTCGATATGCACGCCATCAAAATAATAAACGATGTTTTTATAACGAATCGAAGCGCCGATCACGCTATTCAGATAAGCGCGACACGCCGGCCACAACATGCCTTGATCGTGGTTTCCAACGACATAGGTGATGGAGTTGCCTGGTTTCGATGCAAACTCTTTAAGCGCATCAAAAACAGCTTTGTGACCTTTTACGATTTCTTTGAGGATTTCGAGCGTCACTTGCTCTGTGATCACCGTGAGAATATGGCCCTTGTAATCACACTGTAGGAAATTAAGGAAGTCACCATTGATGATGATTTCAACTTCATAGTCGCGATAAGTGCCCGTGGAGTAATAATCGATAAACTCGACAAGTTTTTCGCCAAAGTAGAATTCTTCCAGAGAGTTAAGACCGCCTTTTTCCAAAAGACGACCTTTCCC
Source organism: Bdellovibrio sp. HCB2-146 (assembly GCF_047345725.1). Taxonomy (NCBI): domain Bacteria; kingdom Pseudomonadati; phylum Bdellovibrionota; class Bdellovibrionia; order Bdellovibrionales; family Pseudobdellovibrionaceae; genus Bdellovibrio; species Bdellovibrio sp. HCB2-146. The sequence continues at coordinate 2,145,632 of NZ_JBLEQP010000001.1, read as the reverse complement.
CAAATGGAGATCGCTCAGAACCACCTTCACTTTTTTGACAGGGGCTTTAATGACAGCTGTGTTGTCAGCGATGTTTTCTACAGAGGAAGCAGACTCCATGTTACTCGGCTTTCTTTAGTGGAACGATATTCTCCTCTTTAGGTTCAAGATTCGTCAAAGCCAAACGCAACGCGCGTTCCGTTCGCTTAAACTGTTCTTGATTCGCGTCAAGGGCCTTATTGAGCTCCAGACACTTCTTACGGTAATTATCGAGTTCCTGAGAAAGCTGATCAACCTTTCTTTTCTGCTCCAAGATATACTCATCTTTGGACCGAACGATGGCTGCTTTTTCAGCACGCAAAAGCTCTAGACGATTTTCTAGCTCTCTTTCGCGCACACGGATCTTTTTAAAGTCAGATTTTAGTCGAGATTCGAGCTCTTCTACCTTCAAACGCGCTTTGGCAGCTTCGTTTTCTTTGTACTGCAAATTGCCTTTGAGAATTAGCAATTCACTTTGTGCAGATTCACGCATTTCCACTTTTTCTTTTTCAATCGCCGTAATGCGCGCAGCAAGTTCCTCTGTTCTGTTACGAACAACTTCACCAGCTGAAGCAAGTTCTTCATTTTCTGCACGAAGAATCTCATTTTCTTTTTCAAGCTCTAGAATTCTTTGCTGAGCGATGCGAAGATTTTCAGCTTGCGCCAAACTCGCATCGACAGAAGTGAATACATTGGCAGTTCCAGGGCGTTGAGCTCCACGGAAACTTCCGACACTTACTTTGACATCAACATCCAAAGGCTTGCGACGCCCCAAACGAGCGTTTGCAAAACCTTCCACCGCAACAGTTTTATCTCCATCTCCTGCACTCTTCGTCACAGGACCGTTGTGTGTTGCTAGGACATTCACATCTTGTTGAATAGAAACTGTTTTATCTTCACCACCCGCTGGTGATGACATCGCCATCACGGGACGAGTGTGATCATCTTCTTCCTGCGCACGTGAAGCCTTTGAAGATTTCACGACAGGAGGAGGTGGCGGCGCTTCTAAATCTTCAGCAGATTGATAAGCCGGATCCGCAAGCTCGGGACCGTCGTAGCGATCTTCTTCCGCAGACGGAAGCTCATCGCCCCAGCCTTCTGGAAGATCAGAAGAATCATCACTGTTGAATTCAGAGGCTTCAATTTCTCCGCTCAGACCTTTTTCAAGATTGTCCCAGATATTTGCAGCTGCTGGATTGGTTCTTTCAAGGCGATGCTCTCCGGAATCAAGCCCGGGAATTCCCTCAAAGTTGTCATCATCTCGTGATGCCAAAGGAGCATGGTAAGAAGCCTCGGACTGAATGCCTTTTAAGTCATCCATCAAGGATTCAATCAGATTTTCTGCAGGTGAGGACTTCTTTTTTCTTTTGCTCATGACTATGAGATTTATCGGAATTTTCCCCTTCCCTCTTAAGACCTAGGGGAAGGAACCAGACCTTCGACCGGCGAATCTCATTTTGATACGCGGGTACCAGCTTTCTTTCGTGGACAGAAAGAACCTGGTACCTTTTCGACACGAAAGGAAGCAGGTACCTAGCGGAGTTTTTCCCAGAGGTAGGTGTATTCTAGGGAGTTCCATAGAACCGATTGCTCAAGGTTGGCGTTGCCCGCGTGACCGCCCTCGATGTTTTCGTAGTAGTAAACTGGGTGGCCTTGTTCTTTCATGCGTGCGACGAATTTACGCGCATGACCTGGGTGAACGCGATCATCTTTTGTGCTGGTCATCACAAATATCTCTGGATACTTCGCCAACGGACTTAAACGTTGATAGGGCGAGTACTTTAAGATGGCTTCGCGCATCTTTGGATCGTCTGGATCCCCGTATTCCGCCATCCAGCTCGCCCCTGCTAACAACTTGTGATAGCGAAGCATGTCCAGCAATGGAACTTGGCAAACAACGGCGTTGTAAAGATCCGGGCGCAAAACCATGGTTGCTCCCACCAACAATCCACCATTCGATCCACCGGCAATACCCAAATGCGCTGGCGATGTAATTCCGCGAGCAATCAAATCCTCTGAAACCGCGACATTGTCTTCATAAACTTTATAGCGATTTTCTTTCAAGACCGATTGATGCCACTCAGGCCCAAACTCTCCGCCTCCGCGAAGATTTGTGAGAACGTAAACTCCGCCCTTTTCTGCCCATACTTTACCAATGAAGGAAAGATAGTAAGGTTGCTCCGGAACTTCAAATCCACCGTAACCATATTGCAACGTCGGATTTTTGCCATTGAGCTCAATCGCTTTTTTTGAAACTACAAAGTATGGAATTTTCGTTCCATCTCTGCTCGTTGCTTGGAATCTCTCAACCTTCATGCCGTCGGAATCAAAACGCTTCGGGCTTTGCTTTAAGAGCTCAAAATCATTTTTCGCATCAGAAGCATTGGCTACAAATGTCGATGTCGGCGTTAAGAAATCAATATATTGCGCGAGATAAACATCACTCTCATCTTCCGTGGAACTGACATTCGCAACACCGTTTTGGCCGAGCAATACAGCCTCAGATTTCCAAGTATTCGGAGCCTCAAAAGTCACCTTTTCAATACGTCCCAAAACATTGTCCATTGTATTGATCAGCAGATAATTTTTCGTTGTTCCTATATTAGAAAGGAACTTCTTCTGGGTCGGCGCAAAGACCAACTGCAAAGACTGCTGTGCCTTTTCGCCTTCACCAATCTTTGAAACTGGAAGCGCAACCAAGCTTCCCACCTTAAAGCTCCCCATTGGTGAGCGCAAAGTAAAGAGGAAGTGATCCTTAAAGACGCCCTCTAAATTCGCATCGTCAGGCATTGGAATGTGCGTCTGTTTGCCATTTTCATCTTCGTAAAAAAACTTCCCCGTATAAAACGAATGAACTAAATTCAAGATTCGATACGTCTTGCCATCGCGATCCAGCGTGAAGCCAGTCGCCATATTATCTGTCAGTTCCGCAGTCAATTTCAGTTCGGCGTCACTCAACGGCGTGCCTCGCTTCCATAACTTTGTTAAACGCGGATAACCCGCATTCGTTAAAGTCCCCGGGCCGAAATCAGTTCCTACATAAACCGTGTTTTCATCAATCCAATCCATGCGAGATTTGGCTTCAGGCAGATTAAATCCATCTGTCACAAACTTTTTCGTTTTCACGTCGAACTCACGAATGACAATAGCGTCTTTGCCGCCTCGAGAAAGATACATCAGCACGCGTTCATGCTTCGGCGGAAGTGAAGTCGTTCCCTTCCAAACCCAGTTTTCTTTCTCATTTTTTGCAAGTTCATCGAGATCCAGAATGATTTCCCATTTTGGATTGTTGGTTTTAAAACTTTCAATGGAAGTTTTTCGCCACAAACCACGCACATACTTTTCATCTTGCCAGAAATTATACAGCTCACCGTTTCTCAGCGAAACGCCAGGTACGCGGTCTTTCGCGAAGATGATCTTACGAATGTCAGACTCGATAGATTTAAAATCGCCGTTCGCTTTGAAGTGATCGATGGAACGTTTGTTCTCGACCTTTGCAAAGTCCAGTGCCTTAGAACCTTCGACTTCTTCTAACCACAAATAAGGATCTTGGATTTCATCCATCGCAATAACTCCTTTGCCTTGATTGGGTGTGCTCTTGCACGCACTCAACGCCAATCCAGAAATCAAAACTAAGCTCATCCAACGAAATGTCATGTGTGCTCCTTGGCTATCAGATAGCCGCAAAAAGCATACTGAGCTTGATTTTTTTGGCAAACCTATTTCACGCCGACATGTTGCAGAACTCGTCGATACGTAGGAAACGCAGCAAGTTGTCAGATGCAAAGCGCCCCAATTTATATTAAATTTTTTAACCGGAGACCTTTATGCTTGACCTCGAAATTGTTTCTGACCGATCAACGCCGGAGTTCCTGCAAGAGTGCGGACCTCTGCTTTATCAAGCAGAGCCGGTCAACAGTCTTATGATTGGATTATTAGAAGGCATGGTCACAAATCCTACGAAGGACGCTCCTGTTCTTTTACGAATTGTTGAAAATGGAAAAACAGTGTCGGGTGCAGTTTGTTTTCGAGCGAATCCGATGAATCTCATCATTACCTACGCAACCGCGCGGCAACTTCGATTGCTCTGTCAGCATATGATTGATACGAAAGAAGTTTTCTCAGGCGTTGTCGGTCCTCGCTTTGAATCGGAAACTTTTGCCACTATCTGGTCAGAACTTACGGGAAAAAAGTTCGATTTGGGAATGGCACAAAAGATCTACAAACTTGAGTCGGTCATTTTCCCTCATAGAATGAACGGCACAATGAAAGTCGCAACCCCGGCCGATGCTGATTTTGTTTTTGGATGGATGAAAGCTTTTGCAGAAGAAAGTCTTCCGAACGATAAACGCACGGACGAACAATGGAAGGAATTTGCAGATCGAATCATCCAAAGACAAGGCGTTCATCTTTGGCTCGTCGACGACAAGCCCGTTGCAATGGCTCTTTTCAGCAGACCCACTCAAAACGGAATCTCAGTAAGCGGCGTTTACACTCCGCCTGCGAATCGAAAAAAAGGATATGCTTCAGCAGTCGTGGCGAGCCTCAGCCAAAAGGCTCTTGATCAAGGAAAGAAATTCTGCGTTCTCTATACCGACATAAAAAATCCGACCTCCAACAAGATCTATCAAGAGATCGGATATCAAGAAGTCTGCGAATCCAGACATTTTAATTTCTTATAATAAGCCCTTCTACTTTTCGAGAAGAGCTTTAAGTCTTTGAAGATCGCCTTCGACCATTTTTGCATCTTCGTTAAAATCTTTGTCAGAGGCTTTTGGTAAACGAAACAGAGTGAATAAAACTTCGCTTCCTTGACCGTTTGGCACAACTCGCATCGGATTGTGATTCACCTCGCCCGAAGGCAATGTCACATCGTGATCGACAACGCCGAAGTTGTTTTTCTCTGCGAACTTTATTTTAACTTTCCCCATCGGTGAATCAGCGATCCACGAATCACCCGATTTCACAATCGACGAACGACTAAGCCCCTGCGCCCACTGAGGCAAGTTTTCCGGATTGGCAATAAACTCATACACAGCCGCAGGAGATCGATTGATTGAGACCGTAATATGCTTCACAGGATAAATCACAAACTTCTCCTTACCCACCGGCTTCCCAGCCCACGCCACATTCGCAATAACCGAAATTAAAAATAGAATCTTCGTCATACAAAAAATCCTAATACAGGAAGACCCATCGTCAAAACAAAAAACCCCGCGAATGTTATCCGCAGGGTTTTAACTTTATTTAAGGTTGATCAAAAGTGGTCAGATGCAAGGCGGAGGGTTTCGCGAAGCGCGGAGGCGTACTTAATGTACGTCGCAGCGATTCGCGAGGCCCGACAACGCGGCAGATGGCCGCTTTTCATCGACCTATACTGTGATGACTTTTTTGTATTCGTTCAAACGTTTCTCGAGGTCCGCCATCGTCACTTTAGACAAAGCTTTGACTGAGAAATCTTGGATCGTGTGGCTCGCCATCATTGAACCCATGATGCAGGCTTGTTTCATGTGCGCAACAGTTGGTTTTGTTTTTTGAGCTGCCAAGTAACCGAAGAAACCACCAGCGAATGTATCGCCAGCGCCCGTTGGGTCAACAACTGTTGGGATCGGCATAGCAGGCAAGATGAAGTAGCCTTCTGCTTTTGTATACATCGCAAAACCGTACTCACCACGTTTGATAACAACTGCTGAAGGACCCATTGCCGTGATCATTGGAGCCGCTGAAATCGCGTTAGAAGCGCCCGTGAGCATTTTTGCTTCACCTTCGTTGATCAAAACAAGATCGACCTTTTTCATCACGTTCAAAAGAACGTCTTTTTTGATCGAAATCCAGAAATTCATTGTATCCATACCAACGAATTTTGGCTCTTTTACTTGTTCCAAAACTTGCAATTGCAATTCAGGAGCAATGTTTGCCAAAAACACGAAAGAAGAATCACGGAAGTGCTCTGGCAATTGTGGATTGAAGTCAGCAAACACGTTCAAATCAGTTTGCAACGTTTTAGCTTCATTCATGTCGCCTTCGTAAGAACCCGCCCAGTGGAATGTCTTCCCAGGAACTTTTGAAAGTCCCGCAAGGTCCACACCACGGTTGTTCAACATGTCGTAGTCTTTTTGTTCGTAATCTTCACCAACAACACCGACGACGCGAACTTTAGAGAACAAAGACGCTGCCAAAGAGAAGTAATTGGCAGAGCCACCCAAAGCGCGGTCCGCTTTACCAGATGGTGTTTGGATTGAATCGTACGCAAGACTTCCTACTACTAAAATTTCAGACATTGTTCTGTTCTCCGTTTTAAAACGTAAAAGCTATTCTAAATCGTTATCCATGTCGACAGCATTTGCTGCCGCATTGCGAGCTGCGAACTCAAGTGCATGTTGTGCAAGCAACTCACGTTTTGCCTTCGGCATACCGCCCAATTTTGAATTCGAGATGTCCATCTTCGCATCCAATTCCTTGTGCGTGCTATTAAGCTGTCCGCAAGCTGCGAAGATATCGCGCCCCATTGAACGACGCAAAAGAACGTGAACGCCCAAACGGTTTAATTCTGTATGGAATGCCTCGATCGTCTCATCAGAAGGACGTTCATAGGGAGACGCCGGATGTTCATTGAACGGAATGATATTGATCTTACAAGGAATATGACGAGTGAGCTTCGCCACTTGGCGTGCATGCTCAAGCTGGTCTGTCACACCTTTTAACAAGACATATTCGAACGTCACTTTGTCGCCGGTCTTGTCGGTATAGTCCTTACAAGCTGCCAACAACGCGTCCACATTCCATTTCTTATTAATCGGCATGACTTGCGTACGAACTTCGTCGCTTGGAGCATTTAAGCTCACAGCCAAACGAACCTTCGCCTCAGCAATACGCCACATTTCAGGAACAATACCTGAAGTTGAAACCGTGATTTTCTTACGAGACAAATTAATGCCCCATGGAGAGTGTAAAACGTCGATGGTTTTGAAAACCGGTTCTGGATTGTCGAGTGGCTCACCCATGCCCATGAACACGATATTCGTGATACGTTGACCTTCGTCAAGGCTGTCGTTCACGGCCATGTATTGGCCAACGATATCTTCTGTGCGCAAACGACGTTTTAGTTTTTGCTTTCCCGTGAAACAGAATTTGCAACCAATGTTGCAACCGACTTCCGAAGAAATACACAACGTCAGACGGCCTTCAGACGGAATCACCACGGATTCCACACTCATGTTGTCGCCCATATCGAAGAGGAACTTTTGTGTTCCATCGACAGATTTCAAGTGAGTCAAAATTTTTGGAAGTTCGAAAGACAAGATGCCCGGAAGTTCTTCACGGAACGATTTCGACAAGTTCGTCATTTGTTCAACGTCTGTTACGCGTTGTTCGTAAACCCATTTAAAGATTTGCTGAGCACGGAATTGCTCTTTGCCTTTTCCTTTAAGGAAGGCTTTCAAATCTTCAAGTGTCATTGAATAGAAGTTTGTAGGTTTGTTTTCGAGAGGTTTGAAAACGTTGTCGTCAACGTAGTTCACAGGCGCTAACGCCGGCGTTGTGGAATTCAGTTCCATCTTTGGGCTCCTTGGGCTTGTTACAGCCATGCTTGTTACAGCTGGGACTTTGGTGGTCCCTTTAAAGTTAAAGGATGCTGGTTTGTAGCATACGGCCCCGTTATTTCCCAGATATTTCAGCTAATTGAAGGCTGCCTCGAAATTCCTACAAACCTTAGCCCGGACCTCGAGAAATATACGAGATTTGAGCGGGATTTTAACAAAATTTTGTTTAAACAAAACGCCCCCTCTAACCGATCTATTGTTTATGAAAACACTTCTCTTAAGCCTTGTTATGACCCTTTTGTTGTCTGGATGTATGAAGGAAGAATTGCTCCTGCCGAGTACGGATCTGACCGGTGGGACTTGGAAGTCGCAATGCCTCTCTGGGACATTGGCAACAGGTGCGCCTGCCCATCTTCAGCTAACGATGACCTTTGACGGAACCAATCAAGTCATGGAGACGACAGCCTATAGCAGTTCGAATTGCACAGGCAGCAAATTATTGGGCTCGACCGAACGATATGGTTACGTTGTTGGTGGTGCAAGTTCCTACAATACCGATGCAATCGAAATTGACTATACTCTTCAATCAATAACGGCCGTGGTTTACAGCTCTTCGGTAGCAACTGATTTTAACAACCAAAGCTATTGCGGCACTTCAACATGGACAGTGGGACAAGCTAAAAACATTGAAGGCTTAACCTGTGGGACTTCGACAGTTCCTACGGCAGGAACTGTCTCTTATGATATTTATGAGATTGTGAAAATCGTTGATATCAGTTCTGGAGCCGGCTCTGGAGACTTACTCATAGGCATGTCCGATGGGACCTATGACGGAAGCACTCCCGCAAAACGCCATCGCTATACAGCACCGATTTATTTCACCAAAAACTAGTGAGCTGTTTGAATATATTCGATCAGCTCTGGAATTTCGCATGGTACGCAGCCGACTTTACCGACTACAACACCTGCTGCGTAGTTCGCGAGCATACAAGAGTGAACCAGCGACAAGCCTGATACCAAGCCCAATGAAAGAGCCGCGATCACCGTGTCACCCGCACCCGTCACGTCGAAGACTTTACGCGCGTAAGTTGGAACTTCTGTGATCTCTTTCCCAGAGAAAATCACCATGCCATCTTTACCACGAGTCAAAACAACTTCTTTTGCACCCGTGATTTTTTGCAAGGCTTGACCAACTTCAACAACTTTATTTGGGTTGTGACGAAGATCATCAAAATCCATTCCCGCCAAAGTCACAGCTTCATCGAAGTTTGGTTTGATCAAATCAACACCTTGATAGAACGGACCAGACGAAGTTTTGTGTGGATCAACGAGAACGCGCTTGTTGTGACGCTTACAAATCGAAACAACATTTTCGATGATGTTGCGAGAGATCACACCCTTTTTGTAGTCTTCAATCACGACGCAATCAGCTTGTTCAACACATTCTTCCACTCGACGAATCAATGCGGCTTCGGTTTCCGCGGAAAGCGGATTGCGAACTTCATAATCCACACGCACCAAGTGATGGTGCTTGGCCATAACACGCATTTTGCGAGTTGTAGGACGGGCATTATCGATCACAAGATATTCAGAATTCACGGCACTTTTTGCGCAGAGATCACGCAGCAAGTTCGCACCTGTGTCGTTACCAACAACCGAAACTAAAATCGCATGGCCGCCAAGACTTGCCACGTTTTGCGCCACGTTGGCTGCCATACCTAAACGGATGTCTTCTTCTTCAACATCCAATACTGGAACCGGAGCTTCAGGACTGATACGACGAACATCGCCCATGACATATTCATCAACACAGACGTCACCGATAATGAGGATTTTTTTATCTTTAAGTTTCGGGATCTGATTGATCAGAAGTTGTTTTTCTTGAGGACCCACGTTGGCCATCACAGGTGTTGTCATTTTTTCATCCTCCCAAAGCATTTTTCTACCGGAAGGACCCCGCGCTGTCACCTTCTAAGAAGCCCGCACTTGGCCATTCGCCCCTCTTTATGTTAAAAGAACCCCCTATGTACAGACCTAAACCGCCGCCAAAATCAGTCCAAAGAGCAGGTGCTCAAAAGCCACAGGGCAAAGCTCAAAGCGGCCGCGGTTTGGTGTATAAGCCCGAATACGTTTCCCCTCGTGAAAAAGAAGAGATCTTAAAATATCTCAGCACTCTTTATCCCATTTGGGAGATGCGCTATTCCAAAAATAACCCTCCCCCAGAAAATCAAAAACAACGTCCCCTATTGCGTCCCGTTTATTGGTTGGGAAACTGGCAATTTGCTTGCTTGAATTACTATCATCCGCCAAAAGGAATTTTTAACCGCTGCGTTCAAGCCGAAGGTTACCCACCAGTTCTGGAAAACCTTGTGCAAAAAATCGAAGCCCTCGTGCGTGACTCCTTTGAACCTCGAGACATTCCTCGCGGTTGGCATCTCAACACTTGCTTGATCAACTACTACGGAAATCAAATCACCGAAGATGGTAAAAAAATCGACTGTGCTCGCGTGGGTGAACACAAAGATTTCGAACCGGGACCAGTGGCATCTGTATCTTTGGGAGAACGCGCTCTTTTCCAATTCGTTTCTAGTAAAGGAACCGAATCAAAATCCAATGTTGTTTTACAGCAGTGGTTGGAAGATCGTTCGCTGCAAATTTTTGGTGGCGACAAATTTAAAAAATTATTGTTTCACCGAGTGCAGCGCGTGGATAAAAAAGACGGCGCTTTTTTCCCACTGAATGAGATTGAAAATTTCGAAACTCGTCGAATTAATTTCACCTTCAGGTACGTGCCAGATGAACACATCGTGCCTTATGCAAAACTTTCGACAGAAGCCAAAGAAGACGTTCAAGGATATATGGAAAAGCTTGCGACCAAATCAGCATTCTTCCAATACGAATTGCAGGCTGATAAAGGCCTCTAGCTTTTCATCAACCATCAACATTTTTTTAACAGGTTGTTATAGCTAAGTACCCGTTTTTCCAGCCTGAACTCCCGTTCGTCGCTTTATGAAAAATTCACAAATACTGGCTAATCAATGACCAACCACATTCGCTCTATAAGCATTCATTCCAGTTTATATTGGCAAGCCCGTTGCACTAGGCATTTCCGAATTATTTAACTGGAGATTCTATGAAGCGCTTGTCTTATTTCGTAATAGCCGCTGTTTTAACTCAAAGCTTGGGTGCGCATGCTCAAATTATGGACCTTCCAGATCCAGGACTTGGTATTGATTTAACTCCAGATCCAATTCCGGTTCCGCCAACACCACCAGCACCTGTGCAGCCAAAACCAGCGCCAGCACCCGCTCCGGCTGAAACAACGACTCCGGCACAGCCGTCTTATGCAAAATTTGAAAGCACCGAAAAAGTATACAGAATTTCTCGTAAAACTGGCGGGCTGGTTTATCGCCTTTTGTTAAAACCTGCGATCTCAGTTCGCAACATAGCATTGACAGCAACAAAATCTCGTCTGATCACACAGGAAGCTTACCTGATCACAGATCGCGATGAGAAAGTAAAGATTCAAAACTTCTCAGCTAGCCAAGTTATTGAAAATGGTATCACTGCAGTTTCTGAAACAATCGACTATCGCGGCAAAGTGACAGCAATTGATCTTCGCATGGAAGCCATGGGCGGCGAAGCGGACATCAAAATAAGTGTTTACTCTGATGAGTCTCGTACGAAAGTTGAATGGCAAAAACCAGAAGTTACAAAACCTGTTAACCCAACCACAGAAAAACCAAACCCAACCACCCCAGGAAAACCTGGAAACTCAGCGCGACCTTCTCCTTCAACTGAGATCCGTGTGGGTGATTTAGTCGTAAGAACGTACGGTGGTCGCGCCTTAGCGGTCGTTCGCGGAATCAAAGGAAGTCAATATTTGTTGGACAACGGTTCTTGGTATGACCAGTACTACGTTCAAAAGGCACTCAAAACGTATAATAACATTTCGGTCGGAGAAGTTGCTGTTCGAACATATGGCGGCAGACAACTCCAGTATGTTCGCGCAATCGCAAGCGATGGCACGTTCCTCCTGGATAATGGCAATTGGTATGATCAGTACTACGTTCAAAGATCGGTGCAGACTTTCAATGGCATTAAGGTCGGCGACGTGGTCGTCCGAACTTACGGCGGAAGACAGCTCCACTACGTTCGCGCAATCGCAAGCGATGGCACGTTCCTCCTGGATAATGGCAATTGGTATGATCAATACTACATTCAAAAGTCACTGCAAAAACTCGACGGCTACGTTGTTGGAGAGATAGTCATCCGGACTTACGGTGGCAGACAGCTCCATTACGTTCGTGCGATTTCTGGAGACGGTGCCATTCTCCTCGATAACGGTAATTGGTATGATCAGTACTACATCAAAAAGTCGTTGCAGAACTTAAATGGTATTAAGGTTGGTGACGTCGCTGTGAAGTCATATGGCGGACGCTCCCTTCATCATGTCCGCGGCATTGCAAGCGATGGTAAATTCCTATTAGACAACGGTTCCTGGTATGACCAAATGTATGTCCATAAGTCTCTTAAAACGAAAAATGGTATCTCCGTTGGCCAATCCGTTCTCCTAACTTATGGCGGAACAAGCGTTCAAACGGTTCGCGCGATCAGCAGTGACGATGCCTACCTACTTTCTAACGGGAACTGGTATCCAGGGGATTATATTCAAAAGCGATAAGATAGGATTGCTCCCACCCTTCTTGAGAGCGGGGCGCATTTAGTCCTCTGCAAAGCTCCTAGACACCATCTAAAATCTCGGGATCCATTTTATTCATCCCGAGGTGGGCCCGCACTTTGCAAAATCTCTCACCATTGATAATTTTTAAGGAGAAAACCCAATGAAAAAAGCAATCTTTGCCCTTGTCGCGACCCTCTCGGTATCTGCAATCAGCCATGCTGGTGATCATCTTTTTTGCCAAGAGACTGTGACTAACTCTGCGAGCATTTCGTTCCAAGTCATTACATCTAACCAAACGCGCGAAAACTTTGTAGAGATCGTGTATCTTGATCGCGACAACAACACGTTGCGCTTCCCAACACGCTTTGAAACTGTTCAGGAATTTCTTGAGAAATCAAGTGAGCAACCTATGACGTTTAAAAATAGCAGCGGCGAGCTCTCGTTCGATCAAAACCACCGCAACTACGAAGCGAAAAGCAAAACTCAGTACTTCAAGCGCAATGGTGGCTTGATGTGCGAGTACACTCGCCATTTCCAACAATTGTTTCGCTAAATCTTAAGGCGCGGCTTGGTCGATACTAAGCCGCCACTTTCCAAGAAATTTTTAACTGTGGATTGCGTTCGTTGGTGAACTCCAAATGCAGATTTTGATTGAGCCAACGCACGATCATTTCAGTTTCCGCATCACTCAGTTTTTCATTGTAGAAACGGAAATCAAAATCAGATAGTGGCAGACTTAAATTCAAAGTCTTTTCTTTGCCCTCGCCGTTGGTGACAATCACCTCAAGCTTCACAAAGTTTTTGCTTTTCCCCGGTTCATCGACTTCAAAACGCGCACTCATTGCGCCTTTTGCAAAGGAAGTCCATTCTTCATCATCTAGATTCATTACCAGTGATTTCTGCTGAAGCTTAAAGCCTGGAGAATGCGATAGTACGTAAGACTGCAAAATCGTCGACAGCGCCTTCCAGTCGTAAGAAATCGGAAGTGTGCAATGATATCCCTCTGGCAAGTTCACAACACGGATATTTTTAGAATCGACCTTCAAGGATTTGTTTTGCAGTCGTCCTGAATTCACTTCAAATGGAACCGCAGGATCCTTATCAGTCGCCAGAATCAACACAGGCTGTTTCACGTCGCGATAGAATTTCCAAAAATCATTCAAAGCCCAAAAGTCTGAACTGTCCTTCATTCCCGGTGGCAAATGCACAGAAGAAATATAGGAAAGACCACCATGATAAGTTCGAGCAATTTCCGAAACCGCTTTTTTCAAGAAAGAAAAATTATCGTACTCATTTACGCCGGAAAGCTTATCAGACAGGCCACGCAGACGCGAACGACTCCAAACATCCACCAAGGCCGAAAAAGTTCCACCTTGTGTGAGGCTTTCCATTGTATGCTGCAAATCCACGACAGGACACATACCTAAAAAACTCTGAATCAATGGACGATTTTTTGGAGAATTGTATTCATTCAACAATGAAGCGAACAAAACCCCATTCCCGCCTAAACTCATTCCAAACATATGAACGCTGTCGATAATGCGAGAAATCGGCTGCTGCGAATCTTGAAGCATTTGCGCGACTAGAATATTTTGCAAGCCTTCATCATACCCGCCGAAAGAGAACTGACTGTTGTTAGCGATGAAATCTCCACTCGACATGTTCTCAAGTAAAAGAACATTAAACGGCGATTGATCAAAGTACATCATTGTCCAGGCACGCTCAGGTTTGAAATCTTCGACATTCGAAAAGATCCCCAAGCGCATAATCACCAGAGGACGTCTTTTCATATCGCCCTTTAAACCCAACAGACCTTTGAGCTTGATGTTTCCTGGCAGCTGCAAAATCACACGACGTAAAAAAGGATGAGTGAGTGGCTCATACTTCATCGTCATCATTTTTGTCATATTGACGATGGCCCCGATGTTACCGGTACTCAAATCCGTCGCACAATCTTGGAAATACTTTTGAACCAATGCTCCCTGCAACGGCACCTGATCGCGAACTCGAGGATCTTGCAGACGCTCCCCCCAAACTTCGGGAAGGCAGGCTGGGGACATGACTTTGGGTTCTCCCGTCGGCACCCAGCTCAGCACATTCGTAAAGAGGAAGTTCAGAAAGAAGGGATAACGCCCCGAGCTGTCATTGAGAATGGGAGCATCCTCGGAAGGAAACCACATGCGTGAGCTTTCAAACTGCTCTAAAAACGCCCGTTGGGGGTTTCCGGCATATACTGAAAGACCAGAAAGTTGAAAAATGATGAAGAGCGCAAGACCCGACCGAAGCATAGATCTATTGTGTGCAAAAAGAACCAGTGAGTCATCACCTTTTTCCCCAGTGACTCTGAGTTTTTGCTCCATTAAACTCGTTTCACTTCCTTAAGGAGAATTTAAATCATGGAACACAAGATTGAGCCTGTTTATGATGGGCCTCTTTTTAGAAATGCCATTCAAACTCTTGAAGAGTCGGCTAAAATTATCAATTGCGATCCGAACGTTTTAGAACGTTTGAAACGTCCTCGTCGTTGCATCACAGTTTCCGTTCCAGTTCGTATGGACGACTACAGCGTTAAAGTATTCACTGGCTACCGTGTGCAATACTCTCCAACTTTGGGCCCTTACAAAGGTGGAATTCGTTATCACCAAAACGTCGATCTTCCAGAAGTTGTCGGCCTTGCGGCTTTGATGACTTTCAAAAACTCAGTTTTGGGTCTTCCTTTGGGTGGAGCAAAAGGTGGTATCACTGTTGATCCAACTAAATTGTCTCGCACTGAAAAACAAAACCTGACTCGTCGTTATGCTTCTGAAATTGGACCTTTCGTCGGACCAACTAAAGACATCCCAGCTCCAGACGTGGGCACAGATCCACAAACAATGGCTTGGTTCATGGACACTTACTCGCAAGAGCAAGGTGGCTTTGCACAACCAGGTGTTGTGACTGGTAAACCGGTTGAAATCGGTGGATCTTTGGGACGTAACCACGCAACTGGTTTGGGTGTTGTTTATGTTGCTGAAAAAGCTTTCGAAGTAAAACAAATGAGCATGAAAGGCGCAACTATCGCAATCCAAGGATTCGGTAACGTTGGTTCTTTCGCTGCGAAATTTGCTTATGAGCGCGGTGCTCGCATCGTTGCAGTCAGCGACGTATCTGGTGCGATCCACAATGGCGACGGCCTTGATATCCCAGATGTTCTTGAGTACGTAAAAGCTCACAAATTCTTGAAAGGTTATCCAAAAGCTCAACCGATCACGAATGAAGAACTTCTTGAAACAAAATGTGACGCTCTTTTCCCATGTGCTCTTGAGAACCAAATCGACACGCACAATGCTGAAAAGATCCAAGCTAAAATCATCGTTGAAGGTGCCAACGGTCCTGTTACAAATGCAGCGACTAAGATCCTTCATAAACGCGGTGTTTTCATCGCTCCAGACGTTATCGCGAATGGTGGCGGTGTGATCGTGTCTTACTTTGAGTGGGTTCAAGATATCACTTCATTCTTCTGGGATGAAGACGAAGTTAACGGCCGCTTAAAAGGCATCATCACGAAAGCTTTCGACAAAGGTTATAGCCTTGCGAAAGATAAAAACATCGACATGCGCTCCGCTGCGATGGCGGTATCTGTGCAACGACTTGAAAAAGCGATGTTGCTCAGAGGTTTGTACCCTCGATAGAAACCCCGGCTTGCACGCCAAAACGTGCAAGCCTTTTTTTTGCGAAAAATTTGATATGAAACCCTGGATGCTCCTGCCCGCTCACTGGGCCCATGATTTAAGTTCGATCGGTCTTCCTCTTGCTTCTCTTATTTACGGAAGAAAAACTCCTCACTGGAAAAGCTTCGATTGGAAAGGTTTGCACTTTGCAAATCCCATGGGAATCGCCGGTGGTGTTGATAAGAATGCCGAACATTTGCGAGAGTGGTGGTCACTTGGTTGTGGCTTTGTCGAAATTGGAACGGTCACGCCTCGTCCACAAAACCCGAATCCCGGCAAGATCATGGATCGCCACATTAAAACACAAGCGATGTGGAATAAAATGGGCTTTCCCAGCCATGGAGCTGAAGAGGTTTTTTATAACTTAGCAAGTTATGGCCCTCATTTTCGCACTCCGATCTTCGTCAACATTGGAAAAAATCGTCATACTCCGAATGAAGTCGCAGTCAGCGATTATGTTTCAGTGATTGATCAACTCCGTCCTTTTGCCGATGCCTTTGTGGTGAATATCTCAAGTCCCAACACCAAAGGACTTCGTGATTTACAAAACAAAGACAGTTTGACCAATTTGCTGGGACCCATTCTTGATCGCGTTTCCCACTTTGAACCGACGCCTGTTTTGGTTAAACTCAGCCCAGATATGGGCGATGAAGCCCTTTCTGAAACGGTGCTCCATTGTCAATCTTTGGGAATCGACGGCTTCGTTCTGACAAATACGACTCTCTCCCGCCCTGAAGGATGCCCCTTCCCCGCAGAGGGAGGAATGTCAGGCGCTCCTCTGAAAAACCTTTCGCGCCGCGCCCTTGAAGTGGCCGTACAGAGCCTTGGTAAAAAACGCGAAGGCCTGCTTCTCGTCAGTGTCGGTGGAATAATGAGCCCAGAAGATGTCTTTGAAAGATTGCAAATGGGCGCAGATCTTGTTCAAATTTACTCTGCCCTCGTGTTTCATGGACCCGATTTTTTCCACGAGGTGGCTAGAAGGTATAATGACGGAAGATAGCACCACTTCGGTAAAACCCCGCAAATCCAAAATCCGTAAAGGACATTGGATTCCTGTTGTCGCGGGATTTTTAAAGAAAGATGGGAAAATCCTCGTTGGCCAGCGTCCCGAGAACAACTCTTTGGCAGGCCAGTGGGAATTTCCTGGCGGAAAAATTGAGTTAGGTGAAACACCTGAAGAAGCTCTCGCACGCGAACTCGATGAAGAACTTGGTATTCAAGCGCAAGTCGGCGACCTTAAACTAGCCTGCACGCATTCCTATGGAGATGTAGGGATTCTCATATTGTTCTATGAAATCCTGTATTGGAAGGGCGAGCCTCGGGCCAAACATCATATGATGCTAGAGTGGATTCATCCTGAAGAACTCAAACATCGCAACATCCCCGAGGCAAACCGGAAGATTTTAGACAAAATTTACCGTGCGTTGGGGCTCGAATGGCGAAAATAATTCTTGTAAGCAAACACGTCCACTCGACTGCGTGGCAGCTGGCGCAAGCCTTGCGAGCCCAGCAGCACGAAGTCGTTTTGCTCACAAGTTACGGCGAAAGTCCCCGCGATGAATCCAATATTGAATTCATGGCTTACTTCAAAAAATGGAGTGCGCTGGAAGGACTGCGCATTATCCCCGCACTTTTTGGCGTACAACCGCAAATTTTGCATTTGGTTTTAGACGAAGATCAAATGACTCCCGCACAAGCTGTTCTTTCGTTATTCGCAAAATCCCATCCGACATGTGTTCTGACGACATCGCTTTTGGATATTCGCAGAGGTTTGAAACGTCGCAATCCTGTTCGTTATTTGATCGAAGAAAGTGATATTGTCACGTGCCCGACGATCGAGGGATTGGGGCAATTGCGCGGGCTTGATGTGAGATCACCACGTCAAGGGCGCGGAATTCTCGCTCCGGTTTTAGAATTTGGTGAATCACCTTCCACAGAATTTTCCATCGAGCACCAAGATGAGATTCGCCTGCTCGAACAGCTTGCGAAAGAACCGTATTTCGTATTGCCGTTTCGTGAAAAAACATTTGAGCCTGAATCCGAAGTATTCGAACATCTGCGCACACTCGCTCAACGCCATAAAGTCGTTTTGTGGGGATCTTATTCTCATTGGAGTTTAAGGGATCGCAAAAAATTTGCTTCTTGGATGGAGAAATTCGACTGTGGCCAGCGCTGGGTGATGACAGGCTCTATGCCTCTCAACAACAGCCGCTTACTTTTGGAAAAATGCGAAGCTTTTGTACTCGCAGGTCAACACTTCTCCCCTGTTGAAATGACCGAATACTATATGCGAGCGATCCAAGCCCAAGCTGTATTAGTTTTGGATTCCAAACAAATCAGCGTTCATTCGGATTTGTGGAGAAACGCGGTGAATTGCTGGGTGCTCAATGCCCATCATATTCAACGAGATTTGGTCAAACTTCTTTCAAAACCAAACCTCAAATTACCTGAAACACTCTCGGAAGAACTGGCCCTAGACCGTCATCTTATTGATTCTTCAATGAATGAGCTGAACCGTCTGTACAATCGTGCCCTGGCTCATTTAAGATAAAAACATGTTCACGAAAAAAGCGCGGCTGCCTGAAAGTCTCAACATCTGCTTGGTCTCACATCGTTTTCCGATTTTGAGCCGTGCGACGGATCATGGATTTTTATGGCCAATTGCTCGCGGCCTGGCTCGCGAAGGTCACAAGGTCACGGTGATCGCGGGAAATTCCGCTCTTAAAAAACCCGAAGTTCTGAGAGATGGTGTACGGGCTTTCTTTTTAAATGAAGGTGTGAAAAATTCTTCGCACATGAATTTCCAATTGGCCGCTCGCCAAAAATTCAATCAGCTTCATCGTGAAAATCCGTTTCATATTGTTCATAGCATCGATAAATCAGGTTATCGCATTGGTTCTCGTAAAAAAGAATTCAATGTGGCGATGGCTTATGACGTAGAGGCCACTCAGATGTCGCAATTATTTGCGATCCTCGCGATGAAGCGTGAAACCTTAGGCAGCATGCTGACGACGGCAATTGCAACTGGCTACAAATTTTTGACGACGTACTATGGTGGTGATCGCCAGCTGCTTTCGACAGCGGATGGAATTTTCGTTACCAATCCTCAGCAAAAAATTATTCTTGAGCGCTATTATCTTTATCCTGATTATCATACCTACACAGTTCCCTACGGTATTGAATTGGGAGATTTAAGTCCGAAAGAAAAGTCTCTAGAGCTTCGTAAAAAACTAGGGCTGCCGGAAAACTCTCACGTTGCGGTGACGATCACCGACATGACCGAGGTTCAAGAGCTGATGCCAATGCTTCAAGCTTTTGAAAAAGTCGCGATTAAAAAGCCGAATAGCTACCTGATTATTGTTGGCAATGGTCCGCGCTTTAAAGAAATCGAATACGAAATGTTGAACCTGGCTCTTGGCAACCGAGTCATTATGACGGGTGCGGTTCCAGCCGGGGAATTGGAAGATTACATCGTTTTAGGCGACGTTTTTATCAACATGGGTTCGCGCAGTACCGGTTTTGAGCCTTCAACTCTAGAAGCTATGGCGCAGAAAAAGGTCGTTCTGGGTTCAGAAGTTTCCCCGATCGCCAACATCATCGAAGACGGTCGCGATGGCTTCCTCCTCCGCCCGGCCGATGTCGATTCTATGAGTAATTTGTTAGTTGAGATCTTTTCGGGGACAATGCCTGCGGACGAAATCGGTGATCGCGCCCGCCAGAAGGTCGTTGACCTGTTTGATACCGGTAAAATGGTCCAGTCTGTCCTTGATGCCTACCGTAAAATCCTGCTCAATACCGGAATGTATAAGAAGCATTGAGTTATTTCTTTAAAAAGCGCTAGTCTGCCACCTTATGATCTGTATAATCGAGAGTGTTATCAATACTTTAAGTTGGGAAACCTCGCCATGACAAAAGCTGATTTGATTAACTTGATCTCTGAAAAAGCTGGTATCACTCGCGTAAAAGCAGAGACAGTTGTTAATACTATTTTCGACTCTATGGTTGAGGCACTTATGCGTGACGACCGTATCGAAATCCGTGGATTTGGATCATTTGTAAACCGTCAATACGGTGCTTACAAAGGACGCAATCCGCGCACAGGCGAAATCATCAACGTCGAAGAAAAAAAATTGCCATTTTTCAAAGTCGGAAAAGAACTCAAAGAAGACATCAATAACGGCGGAAAAAAAGCCTAATCACTTCAAAAGTGAGAATAAAAAAGGGAGCTACAAAGCTCCCTTTTTTATTACTGTTCAATGATCTGACGAGCGATGCTGTTAGTTCACTTGATCACAGAATGTGTCGACCAACTTGTAGTTGCCAACTTTGCCTTTATAAGAAGTTGTGCAATCAAAAGTCGGAACAATACCTTGAACTTTGTATTTACCTTTAACAGTCGTTTTCACTGCCAAACCGTCGTTGGTTTTTTCAAATTTATAACCAGAAACAGAAACGTCGCCTTCATCAAAACCCAAAGTTTCAAGAACGCTTTCATTCGTTGATTGCCAGATTTCTTTCATTTTACCGGCAAATGCAGGCATTGCTGCTGATACCACTACGAGAGAGATAATAAGCTTTTTCATAAAATACTCCTATAAACGGCAAGGGTTTTATCGAAGAAAACCGTCTAGAGACAGGACAGAGTGAGGCGCCTGTGAAATTTCCAGAACTGTCACAATTTTTGTTATTTCAGAGGGAAAAGCCTGATTTGAGAGATTTTTTCAAGACCTGTCAAAGCCATGTACAGTCTTTCAACTCCTAATGCAATTCCGCCGGATGGAGGCATGCCTCCGTCGAGAGCTTTAAAAAACTCTTCATCGAGCGTGATTTTTTCTTTCCCCATGGCTGTCTTTTTTTCAAGGTCCTCGCGTGATCTGTCACGTTGGATTTCGGGATTATTCAACTCGTGGAAGGCATTCGCGAGCTCCATGCCCTTCCAATAAACTTCGAAGCGATCGCCCCATCCGTCAGGTGTAAGACGCGCTAAGGCCGCTTGATAGGGAGGATATTTTTCGACGAAAATCAGATCTTCGGGAGGCAAAACAGCTTCGATTTTCTCCATGAAAATAAGGAAGAAATAATCATCAATTGTCTCAGCACTTCTCACGTCGACGCCTAATTTTTCACCGAGTTCTTTGAGTTCCTCCAGGGAAGTATCAGGGCGCAAATTGAATTGGCAATAGTCTTGAAATAGTTGAGAAATACTTTTGGAATAAACTTTTTTAGGACCCGCCGTTTGCATTTTTGCAGCGAGATCTTGCACCAAGCTCACAACATCTTTTTTGATTGTTTCAAGATTATCAAAAGCTCTGTACCACTCGAGCATCAAGAATTCTGGCTGATGTCTCTCTGTTACTTCACCGTTGCGATAACACCAAGCGAGTTCAAAGATTTTTTCTGCCCCTTGTGCGAGCGCTTTTTTCAAATGCAGCTCTGGACTGGTTGGAAGAAATAATTTTTCTAAGCGTGAACCAATTTTGAGTTCCGTTGAAAATACATCCAGCGATGGCTCTGTTCCGGGACACACCACCAACTGGGGAGTTTTAACTTCGACAAAATCTTGGTCCTCAAAAAAAGCACGCACATCTCGCAAATAACGATTCCATTTTTGCAAACGCTCTTTCGGAAAAGCCTTATCAAAAGAACCCGTCCCTGGAGCCAACAGTAAAATTTCATTATCAGGTAAAAGGGCAACAAGATCGCCTTCACGAAGAACTTGAGAAAGGGAGGGGCTTTTAGGGAGATCAAATTGTTGGTTCTGACCGTCACGCCAGATTTCGATTCGGCAGCCTGAGTTTTCAGAGGTGATTTGCACCAGACGACCAAGAGCTCGAGCATTTGCCGGAGCTTCGGGATAGGAATTCCAGATTGTTTTTAAAAACTCGTTTCTTTCCAAGGTCTTGCCACTTTAGCGGCAAAGACCCTGTCCACGCAAGGAATCAAGTTGGTTGATGATCGCAGCCATGTCGTTTGCGCCGTAAACCACGTCTTCGCCTACCACGATACGGTGCTTCATCCACCAGCCTTTGTAGATTCCTTCGCTCATCAAAGAACAATCCCCTTGTTTCGAAGTTTGGGGCACAGCTGCACCTGCCGGAGCAACGTGAGTGAGTAGAGCAATGAAAAGTGTCGTCAAAAGTGCGAGTAAAATTCTCATCGTGATTCCCCTTTGCTGAGAGCTGGTTCTTGATGGCACCAGGCGATTCTGAAATCTCTATAAAGCAAGAGGCTTGCCAATGAAAATTGGGTCAAATTGTCACTCCGCTGAAGGACTTCCAATTTGCGGCACTTTTTCGAGGGAAAAGGTTGAACTTTTGCGCCGCATCTACTATTTGAAGTCCATCTATTTCAGAGAGGAAATACCATGGATTTATTAAGCACTCTCAATTCCCTGAAATCTTCGGTTGATTGGCTCCAAATTCGTCACGTGCGTGAAAAAACCACATATCGTGGGGTACGCGACGAAAAACCAAATCACAATCACATCAGTTTTGACCAAGGCGTGATGATTGAAGTTCTTGTAAACGGACACTTTGGTTACGCAGGAACGAGCGATCTTTCTCCAAGTGGTATCAAAAGAGCTCTGACAAAAGCTGTCACTATGGCAAAGGTAGCCTCTCCTTACAAAGTTCACGAGTTCAGTTTGGAGCAACGTCCAGCAACAAAAGGTTCATATCAATCGCCTGCCGTTCGCCCGTTGGACTCGGCTTCAGCAAAAGAGATCGCAGATATTTTCATCGATGCCACTCGCGCGATGAAAGTTTCTGACAAAATCATCAGCCGTTCTGCAAACACAATGATCACAGAAACAGAATTTGAAACTTTGAGCTCGCATGGAACTGAGATCCAACAAAAATTCTCGATCGTCAGTACGGACTTCTCGGCAACAGGGATGCAAAATGGCGATACACAAACTCGTTCTGATGGCGGGGGTCTTGCTCGTTGCCGTCAAGTCGGTGCCGAGATCTTTGATCGCGCCGATATTTTAGAACGCAGTAAACGCGTCGGTGAACAAGTTCTTGAACTCTTGGCTGCCGAAAACTGCCCCTCAGAGACAATGGATCTTTTGCTAGCTCCCGACCAAATGACTTTGCAGGTGCATGAATCTATCGGTCACCCACTCGAATATGACAGAATCCTGGGTGATGAGCGGAACTATGCCGGCTGGAGTTTCGTGAAGCCTCAAGACTTTGGAAACCTGCAATATGGTTCACCATTGATGAACGTGACTTTCGACCCAACTATTCCAGACGCTCTTGCAAGTTACGCGTTTGACGACTCGGGAACAAAAGCGACGAAAGAGTTCTTGATCGAGAATGGTAAATTGATGCGCGGATTGGGCAGCTTGGAATCACAAGCGCGCTTGAATCTTCCGGGTGTTGCGAACTCTCGCTCGTCTTCTTGGAATCGCGCACCGATTGATCGTATGGCCAATATTAACCTAGAACCGGGCAAGTCGCGTCTAGAAGAGATGATCGCCTCTACGGAGCGAGGCATTTTCATGCAAGCGAACAAGTCCTGGTCGATTGATGATTACCGCAACAAATTCCAATTCGGCTGTGAATATGCGCAGCTGATTGAAAACGGCAAGCTAACGAAAGTTCTTAAAAATCCAAACTATCGCGGTACGACTGTGAAGTTCTGGAACAGCTTAAAAGCTGTCAGCGAAGCTCGCCAAACTTGGGGCTCCCCTTACTGCGGTAAGGGTGAACCAAATCAAGTGATTCGTGTGGGTCATACGACTCCATATTGCTTGTTCTCTAACGTTGAAGTGTTCGGAGCGTAAGATGAGTTTTACAGAAAATCTAAAATCTTGTTTCAATCAAGTTTCTGACGCTCTTTTGAACGAACTTAAAGAGGGTGAAAACGCGAATATCAATTTGCATGGTGAAGAATCTTTGTTCGTTCGTTTTAACGGCAACAAAGTTCGTCAGAACACGCAAATCGAACAACGCTCGATCAGTTTGCTTCTGCAAAAAAATCAGCGCACCGCTTCGATCAGCTTTTCTATCTCAGGAAATGTCGAAGAAGATTTGAAGCGAGCTTCTTTCTGGTTGAATGAAGCTCGTCAAGAGTGCGCTCTTTTGCCAGAAGATCCATATCAAGTGGCATTGGTAAACAACGGCAATAGTGATATCGCGCTTAAAGGAAAACTCTTGAGCGATTCCGATGTGGTTGCTGCGATCACGGGGCCCGCACAGGGTTCAGACCTTGCGGGTATTTACAGCGGCGGTCCATTGGTCGCTGCCAATAAAAATTCCAAAGGTCAAAGCCACTGGTTCTCGAATGAGAATTTCTCTTTCGATTATTCTCTATACTTGGGTGAAAAGGCCGTGAAGGGTGTTTACGCTGGCACCGAGTGGAATCAAGAACGCTTTAAAACTTCTTTAGCAGAGAGCCGCAATAAATTGGCGTTGCTAGATCGTCCTCGCAAAACTTTAAAGCCAGGTGCTTATCGCACTTATTTGGCTCCTGCAGCCGTTGCGGAAATTGCGACGATGTTCTCTTGGGGTGCATTTAGTTACAATGCTTTCCGCCAAGGTTCTTCGGCTTTGCAAAAAGCTGTGAACAAAGAAGAAAACTTCTCCCCGCTTTTGAACATTCAAGAAAACTTTGCCTTGGGACTGACTCATCCATTCAACTCGTTGGGTGAATTGGCTCCAGCAAAAACTGATTTGGTTCTCAATGGTGAACTCAAAAACCTTATGATCAGCACGCGTTCTGCAAAAGAGTACGGTGTTCAAGGCAACAATGCTGATAACTCCGAAGGTCCTCGTTCGCTTGAGATCTTGCCAGGCAGTTTGGAAGAGCAAAATATTTTGAAAGAACTCGGCACAGGCTTGTACTTGTCGAATCTGCATTACATTAACTGGTCCGACCGCATGGGCGCTCGCATCACAGGCATGACTCGTTATGCGTGTTTCTGGGTTGAGAATGGGGAAATCCAAGCTCCGATCGCAGACATGCGCTTTGACGAGAGCCTTTACGATTGCCTTGGTAAAAATCTTGTTGCCATCACGAAACAGCAAGAGGTTGAACCAAATGTGGGAACCTATGAAGCTCGCGGATTCGGCGGCATGAAGGTTCCAGGACTTTTGATCAACGATTTTAAATTCACGCTATAGGAAGAGAAATTATGGTTACCTACATTGTTCAACTCAAAGTGCGCCACGAAGTTTACCCTGAGTACGTTGAATGGCTTAAAAATGAACACATCAATGAGATGCTTACATGCCCTGGCTTCTTAGAAGCAGAGCTTTGCTTGCGTAAAGGTGGATCGATGGAAGCGTCAAGCAAAGATGTCGATATCATTTATAAAATTAAGGATGAAGAAGCACTCAAAGTCTATATGACAGAGTACGCGATGAAATTGCGCGAAAAGGGTCTTGAAAAATTCCCAGGTCAATACTCTGCTCAACGCGAGATTTGGTTAGAAACGATTAAATTTGTGTCAAAGTAAACAAGCAGGTCTTTTCATTCTGAAAAGGCCCGTGTATGGTTAAAACTTCTTTAAAAGGAGATTGTATGGCGACAGCAGCATTCCAAAAACTTCTTACGAACCTTTCTAAAAATAAAAACGTGCAGAACTTGCTCGAAAATTTCCAAACTTTGAGCGATGAAATCAAAAAGAAAGAATCGCAATTGAAAGGTCGCATCGATCAACAAAAAGAAGAAAAGATCGAAATGGCTTGGAAAACATACCAAGACATCGTGAAAGTCTTGAGCGTTTCTGAAGAGAAACTTGAAAAAGAAGTGAACACAACAATCACTAAAATCAAAAAGTCAGCTGATGATCTTGAAAAAAACATCGCGGCTTACAAAAAGAAAGCTTTAGCAAAAAAATCTGAGCTAGAAAAAGCTTTGTTCAAAAAGCAAATGGCGAAGAAAACAACTAAGAAAGCTTCTTCTTCTCGCACGACTGCTAAGAAAGCCGCTCCTAAAAAAGCGACTACAAAAAAAGTAGCAAAGAAGACTTCTCGTAAGAAGTAATCTGAACGACAACTTCTAAAACTAAAAAGCCTATTCCGCAGGGAATAGGCTTTTCTTTTTTCTACATATTCACTTCTAAATTTTAGAGTGAAACGATATCCGCGTCGCTGACTTTTTCTTTAGGTGGACGAGTTTCCTTCGTCAAAAGATTCTTAAGAACCAAACGAGAACCGTCATCCAACATCAAAGTAAACCCACGGGGAACAGAGGCATTGCGATCAACCGCACGTTTTAAATCTGGGTTGAAAAGTAAGAAATCTTCTTTCGACAAACCGCTTAGACGCAGCAACTCTTTAGCACCAATCGAACGAGCCAGCTTCACAGTGTGAAGATCAAGCTCTCTTTCATACTCAAGATTAGAGAACATTTCGTCGTGATAGCGCTCCGCAAACAAAGCGGCCAAGAACTCTGAGTAGAAATTCGAAGAAGCAAAATCAAAAGAGCCCGAGCGATATTTAGCGACGATTTGAGAGAGATCTTCACTCCCCGCGCGTTTCATCGCTTTACGAATGCCAGAAGGCCCGTGGTTCCACGCCGTCACAGCCAAAGGCCATGAGCGCTTTAAAATCATATGATTCTCTTTCAACAAGCGAGCTGCTGCTTCAGTAGCTTTAAATGGTGAAGTTCTCTCGTCGATATGGTCCTGCACAACCATGAATTTACGGCCGGTGCTATCCATAAACTGCCACAAGCCTGATGCGCCCACTTTACTTTTCGCGTGTTTATTGAAGCTGCTTTCCACGAATGGCAAGCGCGTGAGTTCTACAGGCATATTGTGATTACGGAAGATTTCTTCCATGCCTTTTAGATACAGTGGACTGACTTCAAGACCTTCTTCAAAGAAATTACGTTGACCTGTTTGCACACGAACGTTGTACAAAGCTTTTTTCGCATTTTCTTTTAAGCCACCCGGCAATACAGAAAGACTTTTTTCAATCGCAACATGATACTCGTTAGCCGTATTAACTGGCTTACCGCGAGAAAGCTCACGCAAAGCCTTACGGAATTGCTCAAGCTCTTTTTGTACCGTCTTATCGGCTTTCACATTACGAAGCCAACGCACGCGCGGTTCTTCCGCATTAATAATATCTGTGACATCGACCACTTTAAAGATCACCCAAGGGAAATCCGAATGATGGATGATGCGGTTGTTATTATCGTATTTCGTATAAACGTCGAACCAAAAACCCACTCGGTCACGAAGGCCGTCTGGAATATGGAATTGTTCAGATACTAAGTCTCTGTAATCAGAAAGGATCAATTCACGATTCGGAGCGAGAGCTGGAGCGGCTTCTTTCACCTCGTCCGTGCTGGTAATAGATTCAAGGAGGGCAGCAGGATGCAATGATGAATCGCCCATCTCGGCGGTCACCATGATCAAGGCTAAGTTCACGCCCACAATAAGGCTCCCCATCTTGAGAGCTTTCTGCTTCAAGCTTGGGACGGGTCTTTCTTTGGGTTTTACAAGATTTATTCGCATTCTCATACACTCCACGTGCTCACTCTTAGAGCAATGCCAGTGCCGAGCCCCAGAGGGGCCATAACGCTTTAAATGGCTTTTATAGGTAAATTTTTGCTCACAGAGACGTTTTGCGCTCACAGGGGGCCGAAGCATGTTTCAGAGTGAAACCCCTATTACTTGATACTCACATTTAGATGCTTTAACTATGGAGGGATGGAAAAAGGTCTTACGCGCTTTCAAGTACTCTTCATGACTCTCACCTGTGCACTTGTGACAGGAAATCTCTACTACAACCAGCCGCTTCTCGGAATTTTAGCGCGTGAGTTTGCAGTTTCTGAACAAGCTATTTCAGTTGTTCCCGCTCTGACATTGATCGGTTACGCTCTGGGAATTTTGTTCCTCGTTCCACTTGGTGACATGATTGAACGCCGCAAACTTTTGCAAGTGAGTCTTTTAGCGGCGGGATCTTTTGCGATTGGAATTGCTTTTAGTCGTTCCTACTATTTGCTTTGCGCGCTTAGTTTTGCGATGGGCTTTTTCAATATTTCGGGTTCTGTGCTGATTCCGTTTTCAGCCCATCTCGCTCGTCCACGCGAAAGAGGCAAAGTCGTCGGCACTGTGCTTTCCGGAATTCTTTTAGGCTCCTTGATGGCCAGAACCCTTGCGGGAGTTTTTGGGGAACACTTTGGTTGGCAGAGTGCATTTATCTTTGCAGGCAGTGCGAGTTTGATTTTGATGCTCGTGACTCCGCTAGCGCTCCCATCATCGGAACCTTCGTTTAACGGCACCTACAAAGACCTTCTCGTTTCAATGAAAAATCTGGTTCGTGATCTACCGGTCGCTCGTGAAGCCGCGATGATCGGGAGCTTGGTGTTTTTGACCTTCTCGGCATTTTGGACGACGCTGACATTTTTGCTTGAAGGCGAACCTTTTAATTACTCCCCTCAGACGATTGGATTTTTTGGCGCACTGGGCATGATCGGAGCGTTGGCGGCCCCTTTGACGGGACGTTACGCAGATAAAAAAGGTGCCGCTGCAACCATTCGCTTAGGAATTTACAGCACGATGGGTGCGTTTCTGTTGTTGGGTATTGCCGGCTCTCAGGTCGTGGGACTGATTATCGCAGTTTTGCTTTTAGATATGGGAGTTCAAGTCGCCCATATTTCCAACCAATCCCGTATTTTTGAGCTCAATGCCGAAGCCCGCAGCCGTCTGAACACGATTTATATCTTCTCGTACTTTGTCGGAGGCAGCCTGGGATCCTTTATTGGCTCACAATTGTGGAGCTGGGGACGCTGGCCTGCTGTCTGTTTGGGCGGATTGACGATCTGTGGCCTTGCTATGTTGATCTTCCGTCGAGGCGAAAAGCGTAGACAAGAAGCCACAGCAGCGCAGCTAGCCAAAGCTTCCGGCCAATTGGGCCAGGAAGCGTCTTTGTAGCCCTAGCGAGTCTTCAAAATTTAGCCTATAATTTCAGCACTTCACTTTGCATTGCCCCGCATTCACTTTGTGACAAATCTTTCTAAGCAACGGGGGCTATGTTACTGTGGCGTCGTCATTTGAGGTGCACATGAATACTCACGATTTCTCTCCGAAAAACGAATTTATTTCCCGCCATATCGGCCCCCAAGATTCCGACATCCAAGCGATGTTGAAAACTCTTGGTTTTAACTCTCTTGAAGATATGGCCAAAGCCATCATCCCTGCGCAAATCCGCACGGATCACAAATACTCTGATGTCGGTCCTGGTATTTCAGAAGCAGGTCTTTTGAATCACTTGAAATCGATGGTTTCTAAAAACAAAGTTTTTAAAACTTATATCGGCATGGGTTTCCACGACACTTTGACTCCGACTGTGATTCAAAGAAACATTTTCGAAAACCCAGTCTGGTACACGGCCTACACTCCTTACCAAGCAGAGATTGCACAAGGTCGTTTGGAATCTCTTTTGAATTTCCAAACAATGATCACGGATCTTGCGAAAATGGAAATCGCCAACGCGTCTTTGCTTGATGAAGGCACTGCCGCTGCGGAAGCGATGTTCATGGCTCACGCACTTTGCAAAACAAAAGCAAATGCGTTTGTCGTTTCTCCACAAATGCATCCTCATGTAATTGAAGTATTGGGCACTCGTGCCGAACCTCTTGGCTACGAGATGATCATTGCGGATCCAACGAAATACGATTTCGCAAAACCAGTATTTGCAGCATTCTTCCAATACCCGAACACAGAAGGTGTGGTTGAAGATTTGAAAGCCGCGACTGAAAAGTATCACGAAAAAGGTGCTCACGTTGTGGCGTCTGCTGACTTGTTGGCACTTACTATGTTTGCAGCTCCTGGCGAATGGGGTGCGGATATTGTTGTTGGTAATTCTCAACGTTTCGGTGTTCCACTCGGTTTCGGTGGTCCTCACGCGGGATACATGGCAACGAAGGACGCTTACAAGCGTTTGATGCCAGGTCGTCTGGTGGGGGTCAGCCAAGACTCTCAAGGCAAACCGGCGTTGCGTTTGGCTTTGCAAACTCGTGAACAACATATCCGTCGTGAAAAAGCGACTTCAAATATTTGTACAGCGCAAGTGTTGCTAGCAAATATGGCGGCAATGTATGCGGTTTACCACGGACCAAAAGGTCTTAAGAAAATCGCTCAACGTATCAATCGTATGACAGGTGTTTTGAATGCCGGTCTTGTGAAGCTTGGCTTCCAATCATCGCAAGGTCCATTCTTTGATACTGTGACTTACACGACTGACAAAGCAAAAGCGATTGCCGCGCAAGCAGAAAAGCAAGGTATGAATTTCCGTTTGTACAATGCAAATAAAATCGGTTTGTCTTTGAATGAACCAACAACTCCAGAAGATGTTGAACAAATCTGGCAAGCTTTCAACATGGGCGCTGCAGTTCCATTCAAGTACGATGAAGTTGATGCTTCATTGAAACTAGAAATTCCTGCAAATCTTGTTCGTAAAACTGATTACATGACTCACGAAGTTTTCAACTCTCACCACAGTGAGACTGAAATGCTTCGTTACATCCACATGTTGCAAAACCGCGATTTGACTTTGACTCATTCCATGATCCCACTTGGATCTTGCACGATGAAGTTGAACGCAACAACGGAACTTGTTCCTGTTTCATGGCCAGAAATCAGCAAACTTCATCCGTTTGCTCCAGTGGCGCAAGCAGCTGGTTTGATCGAAATGATCAAAGACCTTGAAAAGAAATTGGCTGACATCACAGGTTTTGCAGCAGTGAGCTTGCAACCAAATGCAGGTTCTCAAGGTGAATACGCGGGTCTTCTTGTGATTCGTAAATACCACCAATCTCGTGGCGAAGCTCAACGTAACATCTGCTTGATTCCTCAATCAGCGCACGGAACAAACCCTGCTTCGGCTGCCCTTGCTGGCATGGAAGTTGTGGTTGTGAATTGTGATGACCAAGGTAACGTTGATATTCCAGACTTGAAATTGAAAGCTCAACAACATGCCAAAGACTTGTCATGCTTGATGATCACGTACCCTTCAACTCATGGTGTGTTTGAAGAAGGTATCAAAGAAATTTGCGACATCGTTCACGCAAACGGCGGCCAAGTTTACATGGACGGCGCGAACATGAATGCACAAGTAGGACTTTCTCGTCCGGGTGCATTTGGTGCTGACGTGTCTCACTTGAACTTGCATAAAACGTTCGCGATCCCTCACGGTGGTGGCGGACCGGGTGTTGGTCCTATCGGTGTAGGCGCGCATTTGGCGCAATTCCTTCCGAAGCATTCTTTGGTTCCTGAAGCAGGTCCGGCAACGGGTATCACTTCAACGACATCTGCTCCTTGGGGTTCAGCAAGTATTTTGCCGATCTCTTGGGCGTACATCACAATGATGGGCGCGGAAGGTTTGAAAAAAGCCACATTGGTTTCTATTTTGAGCGCGAACTACATCGCGAAGAAACTAGAAAACCACTACCCTGTTCTTTACAAAGGTAAAAACGGTTTTGTGGCCCACGAATGTATTATCGACCTTCGCGATTTGAAAAAGACTTCAGGCATTGACGTCACTGACGTTGCAAAACGCTTGATCGACTTCGGGTTCCACGCGCCAACAATGAGCTTCCCAGTTGCGGGAACTTTGATGATTGAGCCAACTGAATCTGAAAACAAAAAAGAACTCGATCGTTTTATCGACTCAATGTTGGCGATTCGCTCAGAAATCGCAGCCGTTGAGTCTGGCAAAATGGATAAAGAGAACAATGCTCTTCGCAATTCTCCGCACACAGCACAGATGATGATGAAGCCTGAATGGAATCATCCTTACTCTCGTGAAGAGGCGGTGTACCCACTTGAGTGGTTGCGTGCTAATAAGTTCTGGCCTTCTGTAGGTCGTGTTGATAACGCCTACGGTGACCGCAACCTTATTTGCTCTTGCCCTTCGATTGAAGAGTACAGATAAGCGAAATGAAAAAAGTCCTTCTGGTTCGGCTTGATAAGATCGGTGACCTGATCTCCACGATGTGTGTGGATCAGGCCGAATTCATGAAGGGTGTTGATTCAAGATGGGTGATCGCAAAAGGTTTGTCCTTTGTACCCGATCACTCCACTCCAAAAAGAACTTACCTTGAGCTGTCTAAAGATGACTGGAAAGTTTCTTTCAAAAAACTCCGTGAGTACGTACGCGAATACAAACCCGACGTGGCCGTGAGTTTTCAAGCGCCATGGTGGGTGAATGCGGCTTTTTTCTTAGAAAAAGTTCCGGTTCGGGCGGGCGTCCTCTCACAATGGCATAGTTTTCTATTCCTAAATCGTGGATTGCGCCAGAAACGCAGCCATTCGGTCCAACACGAGGCCGACTACAACTTAGACCTGCTAGCATATGCTATGGATTTTAAAGGCTCTAGGTCCCCGACACCGACGTTAAACATGGTCGCTCCGAACAACCCGGGACTGCTTGAGAAGTTTCATCTTCAAAAAGAATCTTACGTGGTGGTTCATCCGGGAATGGCGGGTTCGGCACTGAACTGGCCAACCAAGAATTATGTTTCCTTGATCGAAAAAACACTCCCGCATTTTCCAGTGGTTCTAACGGGCACTCCGATGGATGAGGCTTTCATTGCTCCGATTCGCGAGCATTTTAAATCTAATTCGCGCGTGATGAATTTGCAGAATCAGTTGAAAACGCCAGAGCTGTTAACGGTTCTTAGCAACAGCAAAGCTGTTGTTGTTCCAAGTACCGGAGTTGCCCATATGGCCGCCTCTTTGGGCGTTCCTGTTTTGGGACTTTATTCTCCCCTTCGCGTGCAACATCCACGTCGTTGGGCGGCTCGTGGAAATAAGGTTTCAATCTTTGTTCCCGAGCAAGAACATCCTGATTGCATGAACGATATTACGCCAGAACAAGTTTCTGCAAAATTGATGGAGCTTTAATCCATGCAACGTTTTTATGGCGTAAGCCCGCAAATTGAAGAATCTATTTCCAAAGCTTTAAAAGCTTACGGCTTAAGTCTCTACAACACTCAAGACCTAGCAAAAGCTGTTCTGGCACTTTCCGATTATTTTATCGCCAATCCTGACAAACAAACACCCTGGCACGAACGCTGGGCACAGATTGCGTACCTTTGTTACTACCTGCCACTGAACATGGCGCGCTTGTCGGCGGTGACAGAAGAAGGCCGCCGTCGTGATTTCTTCAAAGACCTCGATCATGTTATTGATTTTGGCGCAGGCTTGGCGACTGCTTCATTGGTTTTGGCGCAAGAAAAGAATTTTAAATTCACATTGATTGAACGCGCGAACGAGCCTGCGAAACTGATCGATCAAAACTTTGCACATTTCAAAGCGACAAAATGGCAAAAGACGATGGAAGCCAGTGATCTGATTTTGCCAAAAAAATCTTTAGCTGTGTTTTCTTATTCTCTGACGGAACTAACAAGTCTGCCTAAGTGGGCTCTTGAGTGCGAAGCCATGATGTTAGTTGAACCATCAACTCAACAAGATGGTCGCAAGTTATTAATCTTAAGACGTGAGCTTTTAGAAAAAGGCTATCACATCTACGCTCCGTGCACGCACGAAGAGGCGTGCCCACTTCTCACTCAATCTAAAACAGATTGGTGTCACGATCGCTTCCATTTCCAAGCACCAGATTGGTTCACGAAAATGGAAGCCTTCCTACCAATGAAAAACCGCACTCTAACTATGAGCTATCTATTGGTGCGAAAAACAAAACCTGCGACTGAAATCAAAGCCGCACGTGTTGTTGGTGATTTATTAAAAGAAAAAGGCAAAGACCGCCAAATGATCTGCCAAGGAACGGACCGCGAATTCCTCGCTTGGATGCACCGTAAAGGCCAATCGCAAGAAATCCCCCGCGGCGTCCTCATCGAACTCCCCGAAGACCAACAAAAAGTCTCAGCCGAAATCCGCGTCGAAAAAGAACTCAAAATCCTTAAGTAACCAGTCATCTCGAGGCCTTAAACTTTCCAAAGCTTGAACAGCGAAGGCCCTTTGGCGCCATTTAAAGAGTTGGCTCATACTCGTCAGTTTTTATTGGCAATTTACGCTACTACGGAAGGCGCCTTCGCCAGACCCCATCCCTGTCGAACCCCAGCGTCCGGGATTTTACGTCCCATTCCTTGGTCCGAGTCACTGTGTAACACATTGAAACGCAAAAGAGCGACCTCACTGTCAGGTATCAGCTATAAAGCTTTAATTTTTGCGACGATCGTCAAAACCAGTAGAATTATAACCAGAATGGCTCGAGTCACACGCAAAATACACCGATAACGTAAATAACATGGTTTACGTTTCGACATTGAGAGCTCCTTTGTTTTTCGGACGAGAAGCTCAACAAAAGGGATCTAGCGAAAGCAGATCCCTTTTGTGCATTTAAAATACCCACTTCACTCACCATTCACGCGAACAATACGTCCGCAGGACGATTGCAGCCCTACCAAGCCGACAATGAGGCTGTTCAAAAAGGCCCATATGCAAGGCGGAGAGTTTCGCTAAGCGCGGAGGCGTACCCCAGGTACGTCGCAGCGATTAGCGGAATTCTCCAACGCAGTCAGATGGGCCTTTTTCAACAGCCGGCAAAACGAAAAAACCCGAGCTTTTGAGGGCTCGGGCGCAAAATTCAGACAGTGCGATGAAAGAACTAGATTTCGACTTCAGCAACGTTTTCGGTGCGGAAACCAGAAACAGGGAACATAGACAAAGAGATTTGATATGTCTTTCCTTGTGAAGTTCCAGCATCCAAGAAGTTTGCTAGATCACGACGGAAGTTTTTGATCATATCTTTAGCTTGCTCAAGGCGAGCTTCATCTACGTTGATTGAAATCGTTGATTGCTCACGCTCTTCAGTTGGCATTTTCTCCAACAAGCGTTCCAATTTACGTTTCATTTTACGTTCGCGGCTGACTTCACCGAAGTGTTGTAGTTCTTCTGGTGGAAGGTTCAAGCGCTCACCGAACATGCGAATAGTACGCAATGTAACGGTTCTTTTGCCATTTAAAATTTTGGACAGGAATGACGAGTCCACTTCTAAGTGACGTGCGAACGCGCGTAGTGAATAACGAGGATAGTTTTGGCTACGACGAGCCAACTCTTCTTCAAGGAATTGTCTAAAATCCGAATTTTTATTAAGTTCTTGCATACCGACACAATTATAAACAGGGTCCCGAATAATCAATTATTTGTTCACAGTCTTACAGACTTTTAATAATGACCGAGAGACTGCGTCATTTTATCGATCACAAGTAACGTTCGAACGCGCTCTTTTTCCAAAACTTCTAGGTTTTTTTGTAATGCATGACTGAACGCCAATGCCGGTGCGGTTTTCAGGACATCGACGACAAGTGTTTCCATTTTCTGGGGGCCGAGGATCAAACGATCGACATTCGAAAAATTTTGCTGCTGAAGCACACGAATAATGGTGTGAGCGCCCACTCCCAACATCACAACATTACCCGTCAGTTGCTCCCTAATTTCCTCTGCGGGAACCGCGTGAAAAAAAGCCGTGCTTGGATGTCCATCCATGTAAGGTGCGCGACGCCGGAAACGTGTTTGAAGGTTTGTAATGATGGAAGGAACTTGATCTACAAAATGCACTTCCGGGAAGATGCCGCTTTCATAAGCATTCAGACCGAGGTAACCGTGATCGCAACAAAAGTCCCACACCGGTTTTCCGGGCAAGAGATGATCATAAACGGTTTGCAAGCGTGGTGAGAGTTTGAGCACGACGGCAAAATAGAATCTCCATTGACTGTCTGTCTATAGAAAAGAGATTATGCCGCCTATGAAAAAGACTCCACTCGCAGATACACACGTAAACTCAGGTGCCCGCATGGTTGATTTCGCCGGCTGGTACATGCCCGTTCAATACATCGGCCTTCGTGAAGAGCACGACAATGTTCGTAAGAACGTAGGTCTTTTCGACGTTTCTCACATGGGTGAGGTTCGTGTGAAAGGCCCTAAAGCGCTTGAAACTTTGGAATGGCTGACAACAAACGACGTTTCTAAATTGAACGACGGCGAAGCTCAGTACTCTTTGCTTCCGAATGATCAAGGTGGTTTGGTCGACGATATTATCGTTTACTGCTTGTCTAAAAATTCAGACTACTTGGTTTGCGTAAATGCTTCGAACAAAGATAAAGACTTTGCTTGGATGACGAAACACAACAAGGGTGCTGACATCACTGACGAATCAGATCGTTGGGGTCAAATCGCGATTCAAGGCCCGAAAGCCTTGGAACTTTGCGACCGTGTTTTGGGTGTCAAAGTAAGCGAAATGAAACCTTTCACGGTGAAGTCGACGAAATTCCAAAACCACAACATCATGATCGCGACAACTGGCTACACTGGTGAAAAAGGTTGTGAAGTTTTCGTTGAAGCCAATGGAACTGTCGCTTTATGGAATGCTTTGATCGAGCAAGGTAAAGACCTAGGTGTAATGCCGATTGGTTTGGGCGCTCGCGACACTTTGCGCACTGAAATGAAGTATTCTCTTTACGGTCACGAAATCGATGACACAACGAATCCTTACGAAGCCGGCCTTGGTTGGGTTGTGAAACCTGCCAAAAAAGACTTCATGGGTAAGGCTTTGATCGTCGGTAAAAAAGAAGCCGGTTTGGAGCGCACTTTGGTTGGCTTTAAGATGCTTGAGAAGGGCATCCCCCGCCAGGGCTATTCCCTATTTTCTTTTGACAACAAAGAAATCGGCAAGGTAACTAGTGGTACTCACTCTCCGTCCCTGGATGAACCAATTGGAATCGCCTTTATTTCAACGGCTTACGCGAAAGAAGGCACAGAATTTCAATTAGATATCCGCGGCCGTAAAGTGAAGGCAGTGGTTTGCAAAACACCGTTTATCGTTAAATAAAGGACTCAACATGGCTTATCATATTCCAGAAGATTACTATTACACGAAAGAACACGAGTGGGCTCAAGTTGACGAGAATATCGTTACCGTCGGCATCACTGAATTCGCTCAAGACCAATTGGGTGAAGTTGTTTACGTTGAGCTTCCAGAAGAAGGTCAAAAAATCACTCAAGGCCAAACTTTCGGCGTGGTTGAGTCTGTTAAAGCTGTGAGCGACCTTTACGCGCCTGTTTCAGGCACTGTAATCGAAGTAAACACGAGCCTAAACGACGATCCTTCAGTTTTGAACGACGATCCAGTGAACGAAGGCTGGTTGGTTCGTATTGAAATGGACACGGAAAAGGAACTTGCGAACCTAATGCGTGCTCCAGACTACAAAAAATTGATCGTTGAGAAGTAATTCTCCTTGCAATCCCCTAGGGGGTTGCGCTATCAATGTATCTCGCTTTTAGGTGTGCCCCGCTGGTGAAATTGGCAGACACGCTAGACTTAGGATCTAGTGCGCAAGCGTGGGGGTTCAAGTCCCTCGCGGGGCACCAATTTAAAAGAATAAATAAGCTGACTGAGTAAGTCGGCTTTTTTTATGCCCAAAATCTGGCACATCCTCGCGGGGTTTCTTCGAATTAATTTTGAGAAGTATCGCGGATTCCGAGGTAATGGGCTAGCAATGAGAATCCTTGCATGTCGGAGCCTTGGTGGCCTTCGAAGATTCTGCGCATGGCTTGATAGACTTTTGATTTTTTTACGTCTTTGGTGATGGCGAAGTATTCCCAGCTTTTTGATGAGAAATTCGGGGCTTCTTTCAAGAAGCGCAACACCAGGGCTGCATCGTTAAAGTCGCGATTATCCCACTCCGCAGTTCTGCTATTTACATTTTTAAGCGCAGTTAGAACGGCATTCATCGGGAGCTGGTATTTTGTTTCTGCAAATTGTCCGTAAGTAATTAAATCCATCGAAGCTCCACCGTAGGAACTTACGATCTTCCACCAGTTTTTCTCAAGTGCTTGCAGGTCCGTTTTGAGGAGAGCTTGATCTTCAGAAGAAAGTAATTTCAAGATAGATCCGCTTATGAACGTTTGTTCTGTGCTGAGCTTATGCACCAACGGAGTCTGCTCGACCACTTCCTTATATCGGCTGTGAAATCCCCATGATGATTCTGAGAAAATAAATAGCGTCAACCCACCTTCGTCGCGGCGGCGGTAATTGCGTGTGCTGTCTGGACCGATTTTCTTTTCCATTTGCGCCCAGCGAATTTCGCGGGCCTTGTAAGCATTTTGATGAACGGATGCAAAATCGGGATTTTCGATAAAGCTCTGCACGTGCGAGAGATCATGCAAGAAGTCACTCAAGATTGAGCCCTTTTTAAAACGATCAAAATCGAAACGAGTTGTGTTCGTCGCCGACTCTAAACCACCGATTGGGAAAATTCCATTGGCGATCAGTTTTCCAAAAGCTTCAACGGGCAACAAGCTTGATCTGGTTTCATAAACCATGTTGCTGGCTTGAAAGTCTTGAAATGGATCCAGCGTAAGTGCTTGCTCCAGGCCATATTGTTTGTGTTTCAGCGTCCACAAAAATTTCAATTCAACGGGTAGGCTTGCTGACTGTCGCATGAGATCCAGATTCTTCATCATAAAGAAAAAATCAGGAACAACCAAGCGTCCGCCCTTAAATCCAAATCCTAATTTTAGCAGGAACGCGATTGTTGGATGACGGGCGTCCTTGGCTTCTTTATAGACGTCTTGATGATGATCTAAATCGCGCTGAAGAGTTTCCTGAAACTGCTTACCAGTATCGCGCCAAAATTTTTGCGCTTCAGGTGAAGCTTTTTCGAGGTTCGCAATCCATGTCGAAGAATAAGCCGTAGAGAAAAGATCCGAGCATTGATTTGCACTTGCCTGACAGTTCAGGCCAACAAGTGTAAATATGATCGCCAATACAAATCCTTTAAAAGACTTAAATTGGTTTCTACGATTCTTTAGATCCATGACACTTCAGAGTTCAACCTTAGTGCCAAATGCCCGTCTCAATTTGAAACACAGGGCCGGCTGTCTTTTCGAGAAGGTTGAATGCAATAACTCTGAATTGTTGCTCTCAAAAAAAAGCAAAGATTGAATTTGCACCCATAGAACACAGAAAGATATGAGTCTGAAAGCACACAATATTCTCGAATCAATTCGCTCAAACTGAGAAGAAATTAATTAATAAAAAATCGATTTAGTCTGCGAAATATTCGACCGAATGTTAGGTGGCCTTCATTTCGGGGGCTTATAAAAACGGAGAAGAAAATGAAAAGCTTATCCAGTACGTTGTCGAAGCTTATCTTGTCTATCTTGTGTGTGACGGTTCTCGTCAATTGCGAACAACCAGAAGAATCAACAGATGATGGCGGCAGCGAAACGGTTACCTTCAGTGGCGCTTATTATTCAAGCTGTGTACCCGAAGGGGCTCCTGTAGCTAACGGAAATTATACGAATAAAATGATTCACTACCAACCGGATGGCGACTTTGAATACGTCACTTACTACTACAGCGATGCCGCTTGCACCTCAGAAGTATATGCAGTTATTCAGGACGGAACTTATGCTGTTGGACCGGCTACATCGGTGCCTTCCGGTGGGTACGAAGTTGCCTACGCAATTTCTGATTTGTACCTAGCGTACTATACTGATGCCGCTCGCACTGCTCTCATGGGTGGATGCGGAGTTGGTGGCACCTGGTCAGCAGCACCGTCTTTGAAAACGCTTTTTGCTGCTTGGGGATGTGCAAATATCAGCGTTGCTGCACCTAACACAATATTCTACAACGTTGCAAGTGCGGGCAGCACAACAGCAGAAATCGGAATTCCAGATAATGATAATCCAGGCGTTGTGAACGTTGGGAATATCAATATTGGCGCAACTCTATCGTTCTCGAAATAAACAATTTGCGCACTACTAGAAAAAAATTATTCAACTGGTTGAACTCATAATAATCACAGTGGCTGTTTGTACTGGAATACTTCATGCAGTACAAACAGCCATATTTTCGTTTTCGACATCGCGGGATTGCTCCCGTAAAAATCGGGAGCGAACAACACACTGGAGATTTTATGAAAAAGTTCGGCGCATTTGTTTCGATGATGATTTTTGTTTCTAGCTCCGCATTTGCCTCTAGCAACTTTAATTTGGTGATGACTTGCAACGGTCTCAACAAAACCACGGGACAAAAATTAATTGTGCAAGTCTATCAAAACCTGGCAAAGGGCAAAGACCTCGTGACCGTCGGTCAACAAGGTGATTCCAATCAACAACCGTATGAGGCAAGCGTCCTTGCTCAAGAAGGCTTGATTTCTTTTGATCTCGAGTTCGTGCGCAATGGGTTACAATTGGGTGCCAACATTGTTTTTGGCAATCAATCTGTTGTTTCAGGTGTTGCACTTGAATCAAACAATTCTGATATCGCTCGCGCGGTATGGACGTGCTCTAACGATCAATAGTCTATCTGTTAAAGATAAAAACGGCTCCCGCATCTGAAGAGGTGTTGGTGCCGTTTGCATCCGTATCCTGCTTATAAGCGCCAGCTGCGACGGTATTTGCTGAAATCGCAACGGCATAGCCAAAGTTGTCGGATGTAACTCGAGAATTTGTCCCAATCCCAACAAGCTTTTGTCTCTGTTTCCATCCACCGCGACCACGCGAAAAAATAAAAGCCGCGCCCGCATCGCTCACTGCATTGGCACCCGTTTCATCATAATCATTGCGGTAACTGCCCACCACTAATAAATCTTCATGAAGATCCAAAGAGTAACCAAAATAATCTCCGGAATCGCGCGCATTCGTTCCCGTGGGCGTGATTTTCTGACTGACGTTCCAGACGCCTGCTGACCTTACAAAAATCCAAACTGCGCCTGCGCTAATTGTCGAAATTGCGCCTGTTGAATTGAAATAGTGATTGAATGCACCGATCGCAAGAGTGTCTCCATAGATCGCATTTACAAAACCAAAGTTATCGGATGCAGCCCTTCCATTTGTTCCAACTCCAACTAGTTTTTGTTGTTGAGTCCATGTTGCTCCACTCCTAACAAAAACATAAGAAGCTCCCGCATCTGTTAATGAATTCGCACCAGAAACATCGTAGTCTTGCCGATATGCCCCGATAACAACAGTGTCGTTATGAATAGAAACATTTCTGCCGAAAGAATCCAAGGTGACACGTGCATTGGTTCCGCTCGCAATGATTTTTTGTTGCAAGCTCCAGATTGATCCGGACCGTGTGAAAATGTAGGCGGCCCCAGCGTCGGTCACGGCAGCTCCGCCGGAATCATCATAGTCCTGCCCATCTGCACCGACGACAATGGTGTCACCGCTGATAGCGACTGAAAAACCAAATAAGTCTCCCGCCACACGTCCATTGGTCCCAACGCCGACCAAGCGCTGTTGTTGGGTCCAAACACCAGAACTTCGAGTAAAGACATAAGCGGCTCCCGCGTTATTCAGCAGATTGGCGCCCGTGGCATCATAGTCTTGCCAGAAGCAACCCATCACAATGGTATCGCCACTGATAGCGACACTCGAGCCACAACGGTCTGACGCATTTCGAGCGTTAGTCCCTTGGCCGACCAATTTTTGCTGGAAAGCCCATGTGCCTCCGGATTTTATATACACATAGGCAGCTCCTGCCGCCGTCAATGGGTTTGCACCCGAGGCATCCAGTTGATCACTGGTGGATCCAATCACCAGAGTGTTACCATCTTCGGATAGAGCCACTGCATACCCAAAGTATGCACCGTTGGATAAAGATCTTAACGGCGCTGGTGCTTCCGCACTCAAACGCGTAATCTGCGACCAACTGCCACCGCTGTACTCGTCTATAAAAACGGCTCCTGCCGAGGAAAGTGAGTTGCTTCCAATGGAATCGTAGTCCTGCAGGTTAGATCCAACGACCAGTGTTGTTCCAACCAAACTGACGCTCGATCCAAAGTTATCTGTCGCAACTCGAGCATTCGTTCCGCTCGCAATTATTTTTTGCTGTAAACTCCACACCGCTCCACTACGGGAAAATAAAAAGACAGCTCCCGCGTTCGTAACAGTGCCTGCTCCTGCTTCGTCATAGTCCTGTTGATAAGCGCCAATCGCAATAACATCGCCTGAAATAGAAACAGCACTTCCAAATAAATCAGATGCGACACGCCCATTGGTTCCTACTCCGACCAATTTTTGTTGAAGGCTCCATGTGCCACTAGATCTTGTGTAGACATACGCCGCCCCCGCATTTGTCACTGAATTTGCTCCGGCGACATCGTAGTCTTGTTGATGCGTTCCAACGACTAAGGTGTCACCGCTAAGTGCCACACTGAAGGAAAACATATCACTGGTCACTCGCGCATTCGTCCCCGTCGCAACAAGTTTTTGCTGTAAAGTCCAAACACCCGCAGAACGAGTGAACACATAGGCGGCTCCAGCATCATTCAAGGCGTTTCCCCCAGCTGCATCGTAATTGTGCGGATAAGATGCAGCCACCATAGTATCCCCGCTAATCGCAAGCTTGGCGCCAAAGTAATCACCCACACCACGAGCTGCGGTTCCTATAGCGACAAGTTTTTGTTGGAGCGACCAGGTGCTTCCGGTGCGAAGGAAAACGAAAGCTGCGCCTGCGTCAGAGACGGCGGCCCCACCGCTCGCGTCGTAAGACTGATCAGGACAACCCACAATGACCGTATCTCCATCGATCACGACAGACCAACCAAAGTAATCATCAGCAAAGCGGCCATTTAAACCCGTGCCAACTAGTTTCTGCTCCTGGTTCCATACTGCCGCTGAACGCTTAAATACCCATGCGGCGCCAGCAGTTGTTTGTGCATCTGCTCCAGCGGCATCGTAGTCATGTAAAGGTGCGCCGACGACAATCGTGTCTCCGCTGATAGCGACACTCCAACCAAAATTATCTGATGCAATTCGAGCATTCGTTCCGGATGGGACGATCTTTTGTTGATAAACCCAAGCACCGCCCTGCTTGGTGTAAACGTAAACGGCACCGGCATCGGTAACAGAATTTGCACCGTTTGCATCCGTATCATCATAAGGCGCACCAACGACCATCGTGTTTTGATCTTCAGACAAAGCGACTGCATAGCCGTATTGCTGGCCACTGGAACGATGACTTGCCATGGGCACCGTCATGTCAGCGGTTTTGAGATTAAAAGTATAATTGTTAAAATTGTCTCGCGCCCGACGAAGCGACGAACCGGAAAATGAAAAACAAACTTCACAAATCAGCAAGAAGCACAAAACGTATTTCATGCCCTCATTGTTACTGAGAGACTCAAGCGGCTCTAGTTTTAAGGATGGAGCACTTTCATAAAGCGCTCCCGCTGAGAAGACGAGCGCGCAATTAGTTCAAGCAAAACGGAATCTTAAGATCTTTCTTCGCAGACATATCGAACTCGACTTCAGCGAGCTCCGAAGTCACCACAATCGAATGCCCGTTAGAAGTCAGACAGGCTTTATTTTCCAAAAATAATTTTTGAACCTCGCCTCGTGCATCGAATAAAAATCGCGCCCGCTGAGAGGTTTCTTTCGAGAATATAAAAGTTTTTTCATTCACGCGAAGGACATCGTTCGCGTTGTAGAGGCCCGACAATTCATAGCTGCCATCATTCAACAATATCGCTTTGTCAGATTTAATGTCATAACGTCCACTAGTGCCGTTATATTTGTACAGACAGGGAGCTTTAACGAAGAAGACAGCAAGCTTTTCGACGTTTGCTTGACGGCCGAATGTGACCTCACCGTTTAATTCCACAACATCTGAGCGCAAACACTCTTGAAGAGGTTTTAGAAACTCTTGAGCGGATAAAGGAACAGCACTGAAGCGTGCGGCACGAATATGAGAGCTGTCGTGGAAGGTCATGAAATGACGGTTCCACTCCCTGGTCAACGGAAGCCAAGTTCCCAAATCAATACGGAAATCCTGATAGAAAAATTCTTTGAACTGGGCCTCTTGCAACATTGTTAGGTATGTTTGCAAATCCAAACTTTCGAACTCAGTTGAATTTACCCAAGCGTTCAGAAAACGAGTTGGCTCAGAAGTATCAATGCCCGTGCCGAACGTTGTATATTCACGATAAATCAGCTCGTGCAAAACAAGTGCGGCTTTGTTGGCTTCGTCTAATTGCTGCCACAAATCTTGATTGATGCGATAGCGTGACTTATTGAAAATGCTAGGAGCTCTCTGAAATATTGCAAGCTCGAGACGGCAATTTTTCGCAATAACGGTGTAACCAACATCAGGGATTGGATAAAAATTAG
Organism: Bdellovibrio sp. HCB2-146; assembly: GCF_047345725.1. Classification (NCBI taxonomy): domain Bacteria; kingdom Pseudomonadati; phylum Bdellovibrionota; class Bdellovibrionia; order Bdellovibrionales; family Pseudobdellovibrionaceae; genus Bdellovibrio; species Bdellovibrio sp. HCB2-146. The sequence continues at coordinate 2,101,577 of NZ_JBLEQP010000001.1, read as the reverse complement.
AATCGGAAATATACTGCACTTCATTAAAGAAATCTTGAAACCAAGTGTTGTAAAGAAGAGCCCTTTCGGCATCCAAGCGCGCTATCTTAGAAAGAAGACGCGAGAAATGCTGTTCAAGATTCCCAGACGCCTTGGAATCTAAAGAAAGGCCGTGAATATTTTTAGCTTCGTACAGATCCAAAACCTGCGCGGGCTGGGACGGACATAAGACAACATATCCGCCGTTACGAGTTTCAGCCCAATCATTTCCGGCAAAAGCTATCGAGGAAGTTCCCACTAGAGCGATCAGGATTGAAATGAGAGTTCTCATAATCTCGGTCCTTTCTTCATCGGAACAGTTTTCGAGAATGGAAAAAGTTCGAAGCTCATTGTATAAACCTGATTTCTTTTTCCTTTGGACAAATGAGTCGCCAGCTTGCGGCGAAAATTCTGAATCATGATTTTTGCTTCGGGAATTTTGCTTTCATCAATGGCCAGTGTGATTGTTGAAAGATCTCTTTTTTCTACAGGCACTCGATCCATGTTGTTTAAAATATACTGAAGCTTTTCTTTATGCGCTAAGCGAACAAACTGGCTGGGAATATCAGTCGTTGTCGAAATAGGTCCTGTTTTACGTTCGACTTTGCCGTTATCAATCGTAATCAATCCTAAACGGGAAAGCAGCGCTAGAGAACTGACGACAATTGGCTCTGGAATCTCAAGGCGTTCGGCAATCCAACTAGGCTCTAAAATAAAATCCCGCGTGGAGATCAGCGATAGAATCACATAGTGATGCCACTCTACTAAAAGCGCCAACTCGTCGTCGGCCAGCACACGATAATCTGTAGACTTGCGCGCGCGTTCATCGGCAGCAACTAAATGAAGAAAGTATTCGGCTTCAGCGGCGTCCAATCTTAAACCTGGCGACATCTTTTGTGCCATGGTTTTTGAAATTGTTCGTTCGCCATTCATGTATTCGCTGAGACGACCCGAATTAATCCCTAACTGTTGAGCGAAGGCTCGAATGGAGAATCTGGGATTCTTGAGCTTCTTAGAATTATACTGAGCAATCAGATATTCGGCCGCACGTGACATGCGCCGCAATCTAGGAGCAACTCGAATTACTGTCAAAATTAAATATTGTTCAGAATTGGCTTTGACCCAAGTGCAGCGCTCAATATCGCTCCCCGTTTAAGCGGGAGCGAGCAAGTGAAATCTTTTCAAAACAACCACTAGATAGCCCTCTGGCCCAACTCAAAGGTCTTTTTCAAATACTTCTGAATTTCGTGTGGCCGCCTTGTTTTTACAGAGTCAAATTGAGTAACTCCAACGGGTTTGATTCCGCAAAATTCAAGGACTGTAACTTTCATCATGCGAATAGACGGATTCCAATTCACAAACAGATTCCACCACCACGGAGCATCCGTTGTCAGAATAATGCGGCCCGAGCGGCCCTTAAGAAGTCGGTCCCAGAGAGGGTTGTCTTTTCGATATTTGAAAGCGAAGCCCGGTAAGAATGTGCGATCCAAAAAGCCTTTCAAGAGTGCGGGCACAGTCCCCCACCACATCGGATAAACAAAGACCACATGCTCCGCCCAAAGAATATCTTTCTGCGCTTGAATAAGATCAGGTTCGAGTTCTTGAATTTTGAGATAGCCTTTGTGAAGGATCGGATCGAACTTCAGATGAGACAGGTGCACAAGTTTCACTTCATGTCCTGCCTGCTTAGCACCTTCAGAATATTGAAGAGCTAAGTGAGCATTGAGACTCTCATCATTGGGATGACCATTAATTACCAGGACTTTTTTCATAGACTTCCTCCTACACAAAGCATCAATGTCCATGTAACCAATGTTAACATTAATGTTACCGTTGTAAACATAGTAAAAATCTGCTAGCCTTTTTTACAAGATGAAAACGTATCATCATGGCGATTTGAAAATCGCAGCCATTAAGAAAACTGTTGAAATCATTCAGAAAAAGGGTGAGGTCGACTTTACTTTGCGGGAAATCGCCAAGAGCCTCAAAGTGAGCCACACGGCGGTTTATAGGCATTTTCAATCTAAGCAAGACCTTTTGTCTCATATCGCCGAAGAAGGGTTTAGAGCTTTGGTTCAATCCTTCACGGAAGAAGTCAGCAAGGCGCGCACTCCCCGGCAGAAGCTTCAAGCTTCGGGTCGTGCCTATATCGAGTTCGCTCTTAAAAATCCAGGCCATTACCGCAGTATGTTTCACCATGAGCTCCGTTGCGCAACAGAGCAACGTCCGGAGCTTGATCAAATCGGAGCGCAAGCATTTCAAGTTTTAATGGAAATACTTCAAGAAGGAATTAAAACAGGGGTCTTTCGTAAAACAGATACTCTAAACGCCGCTCGCAGCATCTGGTCTGGCATTCACGGATTTTCAATCTTGTTACTGGATGGCCAATTTGCAAGCCTGCAGAGCAAAGCGGAAATCAATAAAGGGATCGATGAGCATCTTGGTTTCCTGGAAAAGGCAATCCTGAAGTAAATTGCATTACACTTGAGCCGCGTTACACCTCATCAGTGACAAGCCCAGTTTTATAAGCTTATTCTTAGAGCATGGGTGCTTTATTTAAATTGCTATTTTGCATCCAGGCGTTCGCCACGCCTGCGCATTCTGAGCCTTCAACGACGTTGGAGATCGCACTTTCGGCCGACGTAGCTCCGTTTTCCTATATGGAAAATGGAACTCTCCATGGCATTAATTACGAAATTCTGAATCAGTTGTCTCAAATAACTGGAATGAAGTTTACCTATAAACTCTATCCACATATTCGACTGCAGAACTCACTATCAAAAATTAATCCTGATATGACGATCTTTTTCTCAGTTAGCTGTGACAAGTACTCGGACCTTTATGAAAAAAAGGAATCCCTCTATACAGCGAAACCCACTTTGTATCTGAAAGAATCCGTCAGTTACGACAAGGAAAAAATTCGTGTAGGCATGCTACGTGGAGCCTGCACCGACCTCAGCACAAAGTATCTAAAACGAGAGCTAATCACGGATGTGACGGATACAAGCCAAGTCATAGAAATGCTTTATACGGGGCGCCTTGATGGTATTTGTGGACTGCCCGCGATGGTAAACTACTTGCTGAAGCAAAGAAAACATTCTGTAAAGCTGATTCCTTATAAAACAGATAGCCAGACACTTGAAGCCGTCATTTGCCGCAAAAAAAACCTATCTCCAGAACTGAAAAAGAAACTAGATGAAGCCTTTAAGTCAGTAAAAATTCCGAGCCTTGATGTTCCAGTCAGTGGCCTCTAGCGCCACTCGTTGGCAAGCCAGTTCCACAACTCAGGACGACGTTCATGGAAATCAAAATGAGTTCCATCAAACTCTGTGTAATCAAGAGCGACGGAGTTCTTATTCAAGATGTCGCGGATATGACGAGCTCCAAAGAATAAATTGAAGTTGTCACGTATGCCGACTTCTAAATAAGATTTCTGCCACTTTTTCACAGCAGTCTTACGCTCTTTTAAAAAGACAACAGGGTCGTGCTCTTTCCACTTTCTCCACACTGATTCACGAATCTCACCCGTTTCAGTATCGATGGGCAATTCAAAGCCGTGATCCGAAGTCGGAGAATAACAAAGCGCCATACAGACGGAGTTTAAGATAGTAAATCCATCTTTGCGCGAGGCAATTTTACCTTGCTTGTGCTGACTCATAAGCCCTTTGAGATCTTTGCACTTCACAATAAACGGAATCGACTGATAAACGTCATTCAAGTAGCAAGTTTCAAAAAACGAGTCTGGAGCCATCGCGGCAACATAAGGAAACACTTCGGGGTAAGAACTTGCCAAGTGAAGAGCTCCATATCCGCCCGAAGAGACGCCCGTGACACAGACTCGACTGTGATCAATCGGGAGATTTGTAAGAACCGTTGGCATCAACTCTTTCATCAAATAATCTTCGTAGCGGCCCATGCCTTTGGAATTAATGAATTGCGAGCCGCCCCAGAATGTCCAAGCATCAACAAACAAATAAAAAGCCTCAGGTCCTTTTCGATCGCTCACACATTCATCAAGCTGTTGAACAAAATTCTTTTCAAACCCTTTGTCGGCCAAATATTTGGGACCGTTTCCGCCAAAACCCGATAATACGACGACCAATGGTAATCGCTCCTGAGGCCTATCCAAATGAATGCGGGGAACTAACAATGGATTGTGTCGAACAGGCGAATCTTTCCAAGGATTGTCTTGAAGAGATGGCGAATCAATGACCACAGATTTCAGAATAAAATTTTCAAGTGCCGGCCACTGAAATTCATTAATCATTTTTACTCCTCATTTTTCTAAGCCAGATTCTCTTTTAATTGGATAAGATTTCTACTTCTTAAGCGTCCCATTGAGACTTTAAAAAGTCAAAAAGCACAGTTTAATCGTACTTGTGCTATTTAACTGACTTACAGGTATTCACTTGTAACGTGTTTTTTGCTTCGTAAGATGAACTCAAAAAGGAGAAATTCCCCAATGAAAACCATACTTGCGCTCACTCTGTTTGCATCAGCTCCACTCTATTCTTACGCGGTGACCACTGAAGAAGTAAAAGAAAAAGCTTCTGACACCATGGTAACGGCGACCCAGTACACGAAAGAGCAGAAAGAAGCATTTCAACGCGAGATGAGAAACAAACTCGACAACATGAAGCAAGAAATCGCCACCATGAAACAAGACGCAGCTAAAAAAACCGGCGAAATGAAAAGCGATATGAGAAAAGAAATCGCGTCACTCGAGAAAAAACAAAATGAAATGTCGAATGATTTGAAAAAGCTTTCAAGAAGCTCAGGCAAAGCCTGGGATGATATGAAAGATGGAATGAATAAGTCCTGGGATGATCTCTCAGCATCTTATGAAAAGGCCAAAGATAAATTCAAGGAATAGACTTCTGAGAAAAGCGGCCTCTTAAAGAGGTCGCTATTCAAGCATTTTGCGAATAGAATCAAAAAGCACAGATTTGCGAATAGGCTTAGTTAAAAAAGACACCTTCGGATATTGCAAAGCTTTTTCCTCTGTCGAACTAAGCGCATCTGCCGTCACAAGCAAAATGGGCTTCGGCGGCGTGCCGGCTTGTAATTCCTGAGCACGAACTTTTTCAACGACCTCAAAACCGTCCATCACAGGCATCCGCACGTCCAAAACTAAAAGATCGGGTTGTTCCCGCAAATACAGCTCCCATGCTTCTTGCCCATTCATGGCATACTGAATTTTCCAAGGACTGCCCTCAAAGTACGCCATATAAAGCTCTTTATTTCCCATATCGTCATCGGCGACGATAAAGGTTCTATTACTTTCCGATTCAGAGATATGCGCCGTCGCCACAGGAGGTTGGATTTGTTTGCGTTCGGCTTTTTTCTTTTGTCGGGTCATCAACCCCATAGCATTCAGAATATCCGTTGCCAAAACAGGTGTGTGATCCAAAACCGTCACTTTAAGATTGTGGTTCGCATCTGCAATCTGGCGTTTGTTTCCTGCAAGCAAGATGTTTTGATGAGCTCCCAACTTTTTCAAACTCTCAATTGCAAAACCTGGAGCTGTGGTGTCGATGACCAACCACGAATAAGGATCTTGACCACTGCGCGCAAGAAGTCCTGGTAAACTTCCGATTTGCGCGGAATGAACCTCGATACTTTCATGCATACTTAAAACAGAAATAGATTCAACCCAACGTGGATCTTGCGAAACCAATTGCAGTTTTCTGATTTGATTGTCCGTGACCTTAAAGGCCGTCAGCCAGCTTTGCTCTTCTAAGACCTCAACATCTAAATCCACTTGGAAAGTAGACCCCTTTTTCGGTTGAGACTTGACGTGCATGCTTCCGCCTAATTTACGCACAAGTTCTTTTACGATAGCTAACCCAAGTCCCACACCCCCCTCAGAGAGCGCGTAAGATCCTTCAATCTGAAAAAAGGCGTCGAAGATTTTAGCGAGCTTGTCTTCTGGAATACCAATTCCAGAATCGGATACTTCAAAACGGATTTGGGTCTTTTGAGCTTGTTGCGCAAGAACGCAAACGCGCAGCTGCACATGTCCTTGGCTCGTATATTTACAAGCATTGCGCAAAAGATTCATAAGAATCTGACGCAAACGACTTGGGTCTGTCTTGATGGCGGCAGGTAGGTCGCCGGCAAAACTCGCGTAAAAGCGCAGGCCTTTTTTCGAACAATCTTGTCCTGCTAAACGAGCGACTTCATCTAAAAACTGGATCAGATTCACTCGCATCGGAGAAATTTGCAGGTCATTGCTTTCAGATTTGGACAGATCCAAAAGATCTTCAATCATCGAGAGGAGATGATTACCGGATGCTCGCATACTTGCCAGATACTGACTGATTTTTTTGTTCGTATCTTCTTCTTCACAAAGATCAACCATGCCCAGAATTAAATTCAAAGGAGTGCGAATTTCGTGACTGATATTTCCCAAAAAGCGGGATTTCCCCAGTAAGATTTCTTCAAGCTCGTGACGGGCTTTTTCCAAATCATTGGTTTTTTCGATAACCAATCTGGTTACAAGCGAGTTTTGACGAACCAATACATAAAACAAGAACGAAACAACGAATGAAATCAACAAACTCATCAGACCAGCAATTAGAGCCGACGAAGACAAAGTGACCTGCTGAAGATAATTAAATCGGAAATTCAGTTTCAATCCTGATTGAGGCATCCCTTCCGAAAAATTAAATTGGTGATGAAGCGTGTTGGGCCCTGGAACTCCCCCACTTGCGACCACGGCTTTTTCACTACCGCTCCCTTTAACCGTCCACGAAAGGCCGCCGGTTTCGTCCATGATATCCAGGCTCTCTCCGGGACGAAGTTCAGTTTTCGCAAAGACACTGCTCAATGGCGCTGTATAGACGAAGTAGACATCGCTGTGAGTTTTTGATCTTAAGATAAAAGAAATTTGCGGCACATCGAGAAAATTGTGCAAAACAGCTTCTTGAAAAGTCTTTTTCGCATCCAATCTCTGCACGCCTTTTAGCGACAGTTCCGAAACCATGTAATCGCTGACCGATGGTGGCAAAGTCGAGTTTTTTGTATTCACTCCCAAAATGACTTTCAGTTTTGGATAACCTGTTTTGGGATCCTTGTTTTGAATTTTTCTAAAAATGGAAATTCGCTGAAAAATCGTATAAGGGAGAGATTGAGAAATAAAGCCCGCATCCTGCTTGTAGGTCCGGGGCTTTGATCCGATATATTCTTCGTAAGATTGAATTCGCAAAATGCTATTAGAAAAAAGAAGGTCGATTTGATTGATCAACTCTTTGGAGCGCGAAAAAGATTCAGCTTGAAGTGCGGCCAATTCCCGTTGTTGGAGACTCTTATAGACATAGACAGAAATTCCGACACCTAAAATAAATGTGAAGATCGGAATCCAAAATAGGAACTTTTTAAGCTGCTTTAATTTCTGAATCTTCTTAGCTGTAAATGGCATCGTTTGATCTTGCTGTTCGCCCTTTGCTTTGAGATTAATTACATTTGAAGGTTTCTTCAAACCAATTTAAAATTGAGATAACCTGCTATTGCTACTGTTTTGCAATGAGACTTTTTACTGAACCGAAAGAAGGCAAAATGGAGTTACAACAAGACTTGGAGCGAGTCGCCAATTACCTTAAAACGTCCTCTGATTTTGATATTGGCGCATTTAATCAACTAACTGAAGACGCGGGCGCTTTGGTTGCACTGCGTGTTTTGGCACGCTTTTGTTTATCCGCTGAAGACTCTTTAAAAGCGATTGAAACCGCTATCGAAGAAGATCATTCCGAAAACGCATGGAAAGCTTGTCACAAGCTGACAGGCTCTTGCGAACTTATTGGACTTAAAGCCTTTGGACAAAGATCTCGTAAGTTGAGTTCAGATATCCGCGCTATGCCTGAATTGCATCTGCACGGCGATGAATTGAATAAATATATTCGCGAGGGACGTCATCTGATTGAAAAAATTGAAACTAACTTTCCGCGCCTGAAGAGCTATCTTTGACTTCGGCCTTATAGCCCACACTCAAAACTGTTTCGATCGAAACACAGCTATCGGTGATTTTCTTACGTAAGTGACTCACATGAGCGTCGACCGTTCTTTGAGTCACATACTTCCCGACACCCCACACTTGATCAATCAATTGATCGCGAGTGAAAACCTGCCCTGGGCGAGCTGCTACAATTTTAAGAATTTTAAATTCAAACGGAGTGAGATCAATTTGAACACGGCCTTTTTTAGAGCTGATAAGTTCTACTGACATGCGATTTGAGTCGATAATCAGGTCGCCAATTTGAATTTGATTGATATTATCTTGCATCACACGCGCCGCACGTAAACGCGCTTCCACGCGGGCACGAAGCTCACTAGCATCAGGTGGTTTTGAGACGTAATCGTCAGCCCCGATACCAAATGCCGCAACCTTGCTAATCACGTCATTATCAGAACTCAAAACAATAATAGGAACAGGCTTTGACTTAAACGCCTCTTTTAAATCCGGCAAAGCACGTACACCGTTTCCATCTGGCAGAGAGATATCTAGAAGGACCAAATCAAAACTGTCTCGTCCTGTTTGGAGAATTTTGAATGCATCATTAAGAGACTCGGCCTGAACCAATATATGGTCCCTAAGGACCGAGGTCAGGTAGATATAAAATTCAGCACTGTCTTCGACGCAGAGAATTTTCGCCATGTAGGTCGAATTTAAGCAAGGTTTTGCGAAATCATCAAATGATTTTAGTCAAAAGACAAAATGCCTCATGCATCCTATTTCAGTAATTCAAGGAGGATTCATGAGTGCACGAGTGCTCGTTGTCGAGGATGACTTGGCTTTAAGGCCACTTTGGGAGCTTGTATTAAAAAGACAGTTCGTTGATTACCATTTAGACTGGGCGATTAGCTGCGAAGAAGCACAACGCTTTCTGACGTCATCTATTAAATACCAGTCACCTTATAGTCTTATTATTACAGATTTATTTCTAGCCGGCTCAGGAACGGGTCTAGATTTGATCCGCTTCAAAGGTCAAATTCACAATACTATTCCTCTGATTCTCGTCTCTGTGGCCGAAGACACTCTTATTAAAGAAAATTTTAATAAGGTCGTCTCATCAACCACTGTTCTGACGAAACCTCTTAGCGTGCCACAACTGGATCGTGCTTTGGAAAAAATCTTTGCGCCTCACGTTCGCCAGGAGTCTAGCTAAGGAGGTCGTCATGAAAGTCATCTTTATCACAGGATGCAGCTCTGGCTTGGGACTTGCTCTCGCAACACATTTTGCAAGCTCGACTCCCTATCGTTTGGTGCTGACAGCGCGTGCCCCCTCCCTTAAATTTTTGCAAAAGCGCTTTCAAGAAAATGATCGCCTACTCATTCGAGAACTGGATGTCACTGACGTGGCTCAAATATACACTGTGGTAAATGACGTGTGTTCAATCTGGGGACGAATTGATGTTCTCATTAACAATGCCGGTGTCTGCTTTCGCTCCGTGATTGAACATATGGACTCTGAATCCGAAGAAATCCAATTCAGAACCAACTATGCAGGTCCCATGGATTTAGTTCGCGCTGTTTTGCCGTTGATGCGCGAACAAGGATCCGGTCACATCGTCAATGTCTCCTCTGTTAGCGGCATGATGTCGATGCCGACCATGGCCTCTTACAGCGCCTCGAAGCATGCACTTGAAGGAGCCAGCGAGGCACTTTGGTATGAAGCCAAGCCTTACGGTATTCATGTCTCTCTTATTCAACCGGGATTCATCAATTCCGCATCATTTAAACGAGTTCTATTTTCGAAAAAAGCGCGCCTCAGCCAAGCTGTTCAGGGACCGCATTGTGAATATTATCTCTCAATGACACCTTTTATTGAAAAACTCATGTCATGGTCGCTCTCTTCCCCAGAGCAAATTGCCAAGAAAGTCCAAAAAGTCATTGAAAAGAAAAATCCCCCCCTGCGAGTTCTTGTCACCCTTGATGCTTTTCTTTTCGCCTGGGTGAGAAGAGTTCTGCCCGCCAGCCTCTTTCATCGAATTATGTTTTCGCTCTTACCTGGATCACGACGATGGGGCGAACGATAAGTTAGAGATCTAAAACTCCTTGAGGAATCGAAGCGACAACCAGTGAGCAACTCATCAGCCTCTCCTTGCTGACTGTCATTTCATCCATTTCGGAATCATGAATGGCGGTATTGATGACCTCATTCATTTTTTTAAGGAACTGTTCATATGAATCTTGAGACATCTGAAGCGCGACAAGGCGATGCAAACCTCGAGATTCTCTTTTCAAGGCCTTCTCAAGTGTCCACTGCGACCATTCTCGATTGAGTGTCTTTGCAAGCTTGGAGTCGTCAGACCATTTGAACTTTCCAGAGTGACGTGCTTTATAAATACCACGACGAACCGACAAAAGATCTAATGCCACCAAACGGTCCAACATTTTCTTTAATTCAGCTTTGGTTAACTTTTGCAGTCGCTCAACTTCAGCTACATCTTTCCCCTCAATGGCAATCCGCCAATAGACTGCTAACAAAGGTCGATTTTTTAATAGGGCTTCTTCTTGTTGCGAAGTTAAGCTTACCTCCGAAACAAATGCTTTTTCCGACAGTGAAAAAAGCTGCCCCGGCAAAACACCAACCGCTTCACAAATCTGTAGAACTCGGCGAAAGGAGATATCTTTCGCGTTCAGCATCTTTTTAATTCCCGACTCTGTCATCTTCAACTGTTCTGCCAAATCTTGATAAGTCACGGATCGCGCTTTCAAAACTCTTTTAATAGCATTCAGATACTGGGAGTGTTCCACGCATGTCTCCTTTACCAGCCTTCAAAGTACCCTAATAGGGAACCTTCATGCTTTTAATATATGATAAAGAATAGTCATTCTATACTCAAGGTATGGAAGCACAAAACTATTTAAAAAGAAGACTCGACCTTGCCACCCGCTACTCAAACACTTTATTTGTTATCTCCTCTGGGACAGAGAGCATGCGTTCGCACTCTGTGGCGTATCGGTACAAAACACCGTCTGACTTTCTATACCTTACCGGTCTGAACCTTTCCCACTCTTATCTGATTATTGCCGGAAAAGATCACTACATATTGTCAGACGCCTTCGCACGCACATCCTCAGTTTGGGGCGAAGAAGCTATGATCGCCGCCAACGAACAACACCTTTTGGGCGACCTCAAATGCGAAAGCTTGCAAAAACTCGATGAGATTCTTCACGATAAGATTTCTCAGTTCGATCGTTTAGCGATCCCAATGGGTCGCGACGCCCATTTAGATCAGAAAGCGCTGTCGCTTGTTTCATTCAAACGTCGCGACCGCCGACGCCTGTCTGCAGTTCCATTAGCTTTAAGTGATTCCCGGACTCTCGTTGGGAGCCTTCGCCTCCATAAAGATACAAGCGAGATTGCACACATGAGAGAAGCAAGCCTTCGCTCCTCGCGCGTTCACGCTGAGATCATGAAATCACAGCTTATTGGGAAGTCTGAAATTCAAATAGCGAACCTGATCGAGTCGCTGTTCTTAAGTGAAGATATGCAATGGACGTCATACGAAAGCATTGTTGGGAGTGGTGAACGAGCGGTGATGCTACACGCGCGAGCAACACAAAAGAAAATTTCAGATGGCGAGTTGATCTTGATCGATGCCGGAGCTGAATGGAATTCGTATTGTGCCGACATCACACGCACAATACCTGCCGGCAAGAAGTTCAGTGCGGAACAAAGAGCTCTCTATGATATAGTTTTAAAAGCACAGAAGGCGATTCTGGCCGCGGTAAAAACAGGAACCACCATTCAAGCACTTCACGAGCTTGGTCTCGAAGAGCTGCGTGAAGGCTTACTAGGCTTGGGTTATGACAAAAACGAACTCGCTCTGGATCTGAGCCAACTGATGCCACACTCAACTTCACATTGGATCGGAATGGACGTCCACGATCCATCAGCTTACTACGACGACAATGGTCAGGAGCGTAGGTTAGAAGAAGGTATGTGCTTTACTGTTGAACCAGGACTGTATTTCCGAGAAGGATTCAAAGAACTTGCGGAATTCGAATATTTGGGAGTTCGTATTGAGGACGATGTCTGCGTCACATCAACCGGTTGCGAAGTCCTGACCTCAGCTCCGAAGGAAACCGACGAGATTGAGGCCCTGCGAGCAAAAGCATAAATTTCAAATACGCCCCTTTGCGGGGCCTTGACCTTCTTTACGTCTGTACAAAGCTTCAAAGCTTGGGTAATTTCCGGTTTATGTCTTCGGTCAATCCGCACTTTACTTTTCAATACTCGCAGCCTGAGGAATATCGATTCTCCCATGATTCGGTTTTTTTGGCGCGCCGAGTGTTTGAACTTATCAAAGTCGAAGAGGTATCTGCAATTCAGGGATTAGATCTGTGTGCTGGAAGTGGTGTGATCGGTTTAGATTTTATTTTTCATTGTCAAAAGGAATGGAACCAAGCTCCTCGCTCTTTTGATTTTTTAGAGATCCAAGACGTCTATATTCCGCACTTCGAAAAAAATCTGCAAACCCTGAACGCCTCAACGCATTGTCAGATGCTTGTGCGAAACTATGCGGATCTTTTAAATGAACACTTCCAAGGCAAGTACAACTTGATCCTCAGCAATCCTCCTTATTTCCGCACGGGCCAAGGAAAACTTTCTCCGTCGGAATTTAAAAACCGTTGCCGTTTCTTTATCGACTCAGATTTCCCGACATTGATTCAAGGAATCGCCAATGCCCTGGCGCCCAACGGCTCTGCCTACATTTTGTTGCGAGATTTAGAGGAACACGGATGGAATCCGTTCAAGGAAGCAAAACAAATGCTTTCATCTGTTTGTGAGATTCAAAGCCTGGCCGACATTCGCGGCACAGGCCTTGTACATATCAAGAAAGCCTAATTACGGAGCAACAAAAGTTGCTTGAACCAACTTACGAGTGTCTTTGATTTCTTTTAAGATTAGCTCTGCCTGTGAATCGTCCATGCTGCGAATAAGAGTTGAAATATTACCCACACTCAAAATCACAGAACCTAAAGTCACAAGATCACTGCGGCCCATCGTACCGCCCGCCACAGAAAGCGCTACACCAATCACCTGAGCTAATTGAGCTTTGACTTTTGCCTTCGCATCTTCGTTTTCTTCTTGATTGAAACGCCCTAGATCGCCCAACAAATATTGCAAGCGTGTATCAAGGTCAGCCAACTGTTGATTTGTATCATCGTCGTTAAGATCAGAGAAAGAGGCCTTTACATTGTCACGCACGATTTGAATCTGCTTTGCCGTTTCAACCGTGACAGTTTCGCCCTTTGCGTTTCCATCCAAATGACCTGCAACACCAGAGACAACCGTAAAGATTCCCGCACCAATTGCGATAGCGCGATTCACTCCGTCAGTCCCTGCTTTTTTTAAGGTAAAATAAGAAAGTGCCGTTAATCCTGCACCTAAAGCCGCACCCGCTACATTTGCCGCAGTAAAAAGAGTCGTTTTTTCACGAGCAATAATTTTCGCTTCTGCACTTTCCAAAGTGGCATCAAGAGCATCGACATCAGACTGCAATGCCATGAGTTTCGCCTTCGCATTTTCAATGGCAGTATTGCCGATTCCTTCGACGCGAGAAGTATTCGCCATCGCTCCACTTTGCACTACCATCAAACCAGCCATCGTCATTGCAACTAATTTCGAATTCATATTTAGGACTCCTGTTTTTATTAACCCTGGACCTCATTGCAACTTCAAAGCCAGTCCTATTGCATATAAGGTGCAATACAAGCTGCTTAAACGTCGAAACAATAGACACAGCGACGAATTAGAGGGGACCCCTTAAACAGATAAAAAAGAATTAATCCCGTTTTAATTGGGCCTTTAGAACTCTTTGCTAGATTGGTTTTGTGAGTTGATCACAAACAAAAAACCGAATGGAGGTTTTATGAAATTCGCGACTCTTCTTATGTCCCTAGTTATGGTTGGTGCTTTTGCAAATGCGCAAGGTGAAGCAACAGCGCCTGCTGCTCCAGCAACGGGAACAGAGCAACAAGCTGATACGGTTGCTAAAGTGAAACACGAAAAGAAAGACAAAAAACACAAACATCACGGCAAAAAAGAAAAAGCAGAAGAGACTACAAAACAGTAATCTCCCCTCTCGTGAAATAAAAAAGGAAGCTTTTAGCTTCCTTTTTTATTTTAATTGGAACGGCTTTCGCTCCCCAAGCAGCTGTTGCTAAATTTGCAAACTTCAAATCACACTGCCGCTGAAGGTTGATTTTCCAGTTGCCCTCGTGAAGGCGGAATCTTAGCCGCAATCACATCCACACGCTGAATTTCCGGAGGTTTTGCAAACAGATCTGAGGCTTGTGCTGCGAGGGCTTGAGCGACCTTGCCTGCGAGATGAATCTTTCGACCCGACTCATCGGGAAAGGCATCAAAAATTCCAAAAGTAGACGGCCCCATTTGTAAGGCATACCAGCTTATTGTCGCAGGTTCTTCATGCACCAGAGCCAGACCACTCTCAAGAAATCGAATGACATCTTCTTCTTTTCCCGGCTTTGCCTCTAAGCGAACAAAAAGAGCGACCTTCACCATAAAACCTCCTAAGACCAATTTAACAGTCCTGCCACCGGAGTTTGACTTGTTCTGAATTTGCCGGAAAAATAAATCTCAATGTGAACTAACATTTTGGCTTTCAACAGAAGGGAAAACTTCGTGGAAATCTCGCTCGCACTTCTCCCCGCTTTTATTCATGTTTATATTTTTGCTTTAGAAAGTTTGCTTTGGGGAAAAAAGAGAACAAACAAAGTATTCCGTATGACCGAAGCCGAGGCACAAACAACAAAGCTCATGGCTTTCAATCAAGGATTTTATAATCTGTTTTTAGCGATCGCTATCTTTCTGGGATTGCACCTCAGAACAGGCGAAATGACTCAATCAGCAGGCACAGTGCTTGTGATTTACGGTCTTGCTTCGATCATCGCGGCAGGTGCGGTTTTGATTCTTTCGTCTCGTCAATTGTGGCGTGCAGCTCTGATTCAAATCATTCCTGCCGCAATCGCGATTATTCCTTATCTTAAGTAAAAAATCCCCCGAAGATGGGCCCTTGTCTAATGTTTAGATACTTATAAGGGCCTATATTCCAGAAGAGTGAGCATTGATCTTGCTTGATAGCGAGCGGAGGAAAAATGCTCGCGAACTTAGCAATGAAAATGACTCTCGCCCTGGCCATTGCAGCACCAGGGAACCTGGTGGATCCAAAACAAGATCCCGATGTGCAGCCTCATATTGCTCGCGGTTATTTCCAACAAACCGAAACTGCCAAACCTGCTTCCTCTATCACCAAAGAACGCACGCAAAAAATCGCCCAAGATTTCTTGCAGCAGTTCTCGCCTCTCCTCAAGGAAAAAGGTTTAAACTTTGCTGTGATTGTTGATTGGGATAATGATTGGTTTTCTGCGCACGCCCGTTTCGACGAAAAGTCGTCTTCGGCTGTTTTATGGGGAGGATTTTTACGAGCCCCAGGAATGACCGAAATTATTATTGCCACAACTCTTTGTCATGAACTGGGTCATTTGATTGCTGGCCCTCCTCTGCAAACAATCTCAGCAACTGATAACTTCTCCACTGAAGGACAATCAGATTTTTATGCTGGCCAATGCCTAGCCGAATTTGCAGGCAAACATCCGGAATACTTCCGTCAGATTTCTTTTGAAGTGCGTTCGTTTTGTGGAAATAACAAAGAGTGCGGGGTTGCCTTAGAAGGTGGTTTGCAGACCGTTCGCTTTATGCAGAAGTGGGGATTTGAAATTTACAAGCCCGTTTCACTAAAAGAGCGCTCAACTCCCGCGAAAAAATTTATTGCGAATACATATCCTGACAATCAATGCCGATTGGACTCATTTATTCAACGCGCGCAGTGTTTGAAAAACCGCAGCGAAGAATGTTTACCTCCGCCTTGTTGGTGGCCCATGGTGATGCGCTATCCACCTACGCAATAGCATTCAAAAAGAAAGGGCCGCTTTTTCAAGCAGCCCCTTCACACACAAATACAAACACGAACTTTTAGTAGTAACGTTCCACAATGAAAGTTCCGCGGCATCCACCACTTGTCCAAAGACGATCGTAGTTGAAGCCCCAAGTTCTTCCATAGATACAAGCATCATATGAATTTTGTTGGTACAAACGCACAGACTGGATTCTGTACGGATTTACATAACATTCATTATAACGATAATCCCAAGCACCACATTGTACATATTCCGTTCTGTAAACTGGAGGTGGTGGATATGGAGGATACGGTTGCGATGGTGGACGTGGACCTGGAGGACCCGGGCGTGGACCAGGGCGAGGTCCTGGATGTGGGTAAGGATCCGGACGACCGTGACCTGGGCGGCCTGGACCAGGACGACCTGGCCCCCAACCGTGACCTGGGCGACGTTCATTCATCGACATAATTTCAACATCAGAATTTTGGCTAAGTTCTTCTTCGTAAGAAACTTCTTGTGCGTGGCTCGCTTGCGTCATCGCAGCGACTGCAAGGAAAACCAAAAGGAATTTACTCATATTCTCTCTCCCCTTAAGTGTCAAAATGACCATTTTTATCAAACGAAGACACTAATAAGCTAAAAGCGTGCCTGGACTTTTGGGGCCATGTTGTCTCTTCAGAATGTTTCAGAGCAAAACAGATTGCGAGATTCTCATGTGCATCTCATTAAGATTTTCCGTCGTTTTTCCGAAGAGTTAAGTGATGAATCATCTACAAGGCATTGTGCGTTATATGGTAGGAAGCTTCGCCGCACTAACAATTTGCGGTTGTACGGATGCAAATCCGCAGCTCTCTGCTTTGAAAACGATGGAAACCTTTGAGCTAAAAAGTCCCCAGATCGTGACCTCGGATTTATCTTCAATTTCAGTCAGCGCAATATGTTCTAATTTCATTACCGACATCGAACTCAGTTTTGATAGCGGCACAACTTGGATGCAATCTCTCGCCTACGACCCAGCAACGAACTTTGCCTGCCAAACAAATAGAGACTTCCAAATGACTTTGAGTAACAGCAAAGCTCCTTGGAATGGAATGACGATCACGACTGGACAAACTCTGAATGTGAAATTCCGTGCGCGTGCTCGCACCGGAACTTACATCACGAAAGACCTGCAAGTTCTTTTCAGCCCGGGTCTTCGCATTTCTCAAGAAGCTTTAGTCGGAAGTGGTATGAACCAATCCGGGACAAATGGTGGAACAACTTATCATATGCGCTCACGTGCACGTTTTCAGGAACAGAGTGTGGCAACTGGTTCTAATGGACTCACGTTGAGAGGAAGGATTTTGCAATGAAAATGCTAATTCTGATCTTCTCATTGCTAATAAGTTCATCTGCATTCGCACAAACAGCCCCGTTTTTTACGTATGAAGGTATCTTAACGGATGCTTCGGGCAACCCTGTTACAACAACTCAATCTGTGACCTTCCAAATTATTTACGGCGGTTCGTGCGTGGTTTTTGAAGAGTCGCAAAATATCACGCCTGGTACCAACGGAGAGTTCAGTTCGATCGTTGGTATTGGCAGTCGTAACGATACAACTAACAATACAACGGCCCAAATCTTTGGAGCCTCAGGAACGGTGAATTGTTATCCGTCTGGAACAGCGAACATCACGGGCTTCACAACTCGCCAATTGCATATTCGTGTGGGCTCTGTGGATCTCAGCCCAGATGTGACACTAACCAATGTCCCTTTTGCATTAAACGCGCAAAAACTTGCAGATAAAGGTGCCGCTGATTTCGTACAAATTAAAGCTGCATCAAACGTCACACAAGCAAACGTAGAAAATATTTTTAATCGCTACACGACTCTTGACCAAATCCTCAGCGGTAATTTCTCAAGCGTCATTAGTGGAATCACAGGTCTTACAGACGCCTCTATCGCTGCCGGTGCTGGCATCAGCAGATCCAAACTTGCAAACGGAACTGCAAGCCATGTTCTCATTAACGATGCAACTGGAAACATGTCGAGCGAAGCGCAGTTATCGGTTACTCGCGGTGGTACAGGATCGGCAACAGCACCAACTACAGGACAAGTCTTGATCGGTAATGGCTCTGTTTATAATCCTGGAAGTATCGTTGCTGGTTCTGGCATTAACGTCACAAGTTCTGGCACATCCATTACCATCAATGCCACAGGCGCAAGTCCTACCGGATCTGCTGGTGGAGATTTAAGTGGTACATATCCAAATCCATCCGTTTCAAAAATTCAAGGTACAAGTGTAAGCACGGCAGGATGGGTCTCGGGTCAGTATCTTCGATATAACGGAACAAATATCGTCAACTCTGCTATAGTCGCTTCAGATCTTCCAACAAGTGGTGTTACAACTGGAACTTATAAATCTGTGACAGTCGATGATCGTGGTCGGGTCACATCAGGAACAAATCCGACAACAGCAAGTGGTTTCGGTCTAACTGATGTTTTTGTCCAAGGCGGAAACAACTTCGGTACAGCTGCCATCTTTGGAACGAAAGACTTCTCACCGATCAATATGAAAACCGATGACCAAGTTCGTCTTACCATCACTCCAACAGGTAACGTGGGTATCGGCACGACGACTCCCGGTGAAGCACTTGACGTCAACGGCAACATCAAAGCCACTCAACTTTGTATCGGCAGTGACTGCCGGGCTGCTTGGCCAAGTGGTGGTGGCGGATCCGTTTCAAATGTTGCGACAGGAACAGGGCTTACGGGCGGACCTATCACAACAACGGGAACAATCTCACTTGCAAACACATCTGTCACTTCTGGAAGCTATGGATCTGCAACCCAGATTCCAACATTCACAGTGGACCCACAAGGTCGTTTGACGAGCGCAGGCTCGGTCGCCATTGGCAGCACAACTCCGACGGGGACGGCAGGCGGTGACTTGCTAGGTTCATATCCAAATCCAACTGTGTCACGAATTCAGGGTCGATCTGTGGACTCGGTCAACCCTGTCGATGGCCAAGCGATGCTTTGGGACAACGGAACTTCAAAGTGGAAGCCTGAATTTGTGCGTATGCAAGACATCCGCAATCAATGGGGTGGATCGCAAATGATTCCAATGACACCTTGTGCTTCAAGTGAGGCGATGGTGTGGAATACGATCACGGATGCGTTTACGTGCCAAGCCATTGGATCATTAAATGCATCGGCAATCACATTAGGAACTATTGCACCGGCTCGATTGGGTACTGGAACTGCGGATAATACGAAATATTTGCGAGGCGATGGAACATGGTCTGTTGTCTCTACTGATGACGTAACAAAACTCCCGTTAGCAGGTGGTACATTGACCGGACCTCTTGTTCTTGCCAATTCAGGACTCCCTCTAAGAATACCTGCAGGAACTTTGGGAACCTCTGCAAGTGGCAATATCGAAAATGACGGCAATTATTTGTACTACACAAGCAATACAGCAGTTCGCCAAAAAGTTTCGGGCTTCACGGGTTTAGTTGGAAACGGAAAACTCCTCATCGGTAATTCCGCAGGATACTTTGAAGCAGCCAATCTCACGCAAGGGACCGGCGTAACGATTACGAACTCATCAGGTGGCATTCAAATTTCTGCCACTGGTTCTGGTGGTACGGTGACATCTGTTACTTCTGCCAACGCAGATATTTCAGTTACAGCAACGACCACTGCTCCGACATTAACTTTAAATTCGGGTCTGTCTGGTGGAAGTGGTGACGCAAATAAAATTGCCAAACTCGACGGAAACGGACTCTTAAACATCAATATGCTTCCTGATCTAAGCGCATCTAAAATCACGACAGGAATATTGCCTGTGGATCGCGGTGGTACGGGAACAAACGCATTTACTCCAAATGGTCTGGTCATGTCAGGAGGTGTAGGTAATGCACCATTAGCCGCTCTTACTTGCGCGGCGACTGGCAGAACTTTAGAATGGACGGGAGCGACCTGGGCTTGCTCGGGCGACTTTGTGACTTCTGGTGCTGGTGGCGCGAAAAGTAACTTCTTGCAAGTTGTGGGTGGCGCATCCAATGGAGACCCCGTCATGATGGGGGCACAAGGTGCTGGCACAACTATCGAACTCAAACTCCAAGGTAAAAATGCGCCTGTTCGAATCATGGGTGATCTTGCTGTTCAAGCAAATGTCGTTGTTAACAATGAAACGGCCAGTAAGACATTCCGAACTATAGCCTCTGTTGATAACAGTGCCGCTATGGCAATTAACTTTGCTCAAGGAAACTTACAACACTCCAGCGCGAGCTGCGGAGCCTTTACATTAAATAACATGGCTGACGGTGCCACATATGTTCTGGCAGTTAAGGGCACGGGTATTAGCACCTGTTCCTTTGTCGCCTATTCCGGAATGGGCACGGGCACCCTGAACGTCAGAATGCCACCAGATCACGGTCCAACAGAAGCAGGCAAACACACTCTTTATACATTTATGGTAATGGGTGGTGACGTCTATGTCTCATGGGTGTCAGGATACTAATATGGATCGCCGCAAGTTTCTTAAACTCCTCGCACAAAGTTCCGCCAGTGTCGGCGCCACAGTTTTCGTAGAGAAAGTCTGGGGCTTCCCTGTTGCATTTCCGAAAAGCCAATCTGGAAAGCTCTACATGTGGGGTCAAGGCGTTGCGGGATTTAATAGCTCGTCCTCAACTACAATTCCGACTCCCACTAAAGTGACTCCTTCGCATAAGTGGAAAAACGTTATGCTAGGCACCAGCTCCGGCGCCAACAGCGGTGTTGCATTTGGAACTGATCACAAAGGTCAGATTTTTGCTTGGGGTAACAACATCAATGGACAACTCGGCCCGACCGCTGGGTCCGTAAGCAACCCTACACTTTTTGGAACATTGATTAACTGGCAGAGCATTTCGTCCTACAGCACACACTCGGTAGGACTCAAAGTGGATGGATCCATTTGGGCCTGGGGCAATAATACATACGGACAATTCGGCACAGCAGTTCCAACCAACTCCAGCTCTCCGATTCGCATCGGAACAGAGAACACTTGGGTCAAAGCATATGCGGGCTTAGGTGCTACTTTCGCGTTGAATAATGCCGGTGAAGTTTGGGCGACAGGATCTTCTACCTCTGGGTATTTGGGAGCCGGACAGGGTTCAGGAAACTACCCGGTTCTAACGAAAGTTCCAAGTGTCATTCCATGGTCCAAAATCAGTGTCGCAAAAGATTTTGTCTTAGGAATTAAAACTGACGGAACTCTTTGGGCTTGGGGCTCTGGTGGTGATGGACAACTAGGAAACGCGCAAACCCTGAATGTATCAACACCTATTCAGATTGGATCTCTCACAACATGGAGTAAAGTCTTTTCAAGTTTTGGTGTGTCGTTTGCGATTCGCAATGACAACACACTCTGGGCCTGGGGATATAACGGAACGGGAAATTTAGGCATAGGCTCTATCGCATCGAAATCCAGCCCTGTGCAGGTACCAGGAAGTTGGTCCGAGATAGCACCATCTGAAGAACATACTATCGCTCTTAGAACTGATGGCACACTCTGGGGATGGGGTCGCAACGATGTTTTCCAATTAGGTGTTGGCAATACAATCAACTATTCAAGCCCGATTCAAATTGGAACAAGCTTGTGGCAGTCGGTTATGACTACAGGAACTACTTCAGCCGCGATTAGAAAATAGCTGTCTCAAATTTATATAATCACGTCTCAAAATATTCCATTCTACGTTCCACACTTTTAACACAGTGTGCGTCTGCTATACTGATAGAGTTCGAAACAATATTTACACTTGTCTGATGAGGTACGTAAGATGAACGTAAGACTTTGGGGCCTATTGTCCCTTATTACATGCTTGGCTATGCTTGCATCTGATATTTCTTTTGCAAAAGCCTCACAATCTTCTGGAAGTCAATCCGGCAAAAAGCTATCGATGAATGATATTCAATGTGTTTTCTCCGGAAGAAACACACGTACCACGACAATTGGGAGCCTCGACTTTCCCGTCGATGATTCGAATACGGTCTGTGATCCGTTAAGTAATAGTACTGCCGACGTTCCGACCCAAGGTCTTTTAGGTAAGTTGATTTTAAAATCAGATCAAATGAGTTCTAATCCAAAAAGCGTTCTTGAGTTCCATGAAAAAGGAACGCGCATGCCACAGGATCTCTACTTTGCCGATGTGAATGTTCCAACTCGTCAATTTACGGAAGGCTTTGTGACCCGTTCAGGTGAAGTTTTAGTCGATGCAAACAATCAAAAGCTGATTGAAAACTTCGCAGTGGAATATACAAGCTCGTTGAAACTTCAACCTTCTGATAAAGCCGGACACTATGAAATTGCGCTTCTTTCAGATGACGGTGCTCGTTTATTTATCAAAGAAGGAGATAAATATAACGAGATCTTGAATAACGACGGCGTGCACTCCACTCGCATGGGTTGCTCGTTCCGTACAGTTTACTTAGATCACAATACCGAAATCCCAATCAAGATTTTGTACTATCAAGGCCCACGCTATCACATTGCAAACGTGATGATCTGGAAACATCATAAAAAAGCAAAATCATGGAAAGAGCCAAATCGTCACTCTCTCTGTGGTTTCCAAGGAAACAATCTTTTCTTTAACGAAAAGTCGAATCGCGAAACTGTGGCAATGAAGGTTCTGAAGTTGGACAAATGGAAGGTCGTTGCGCCGGCTAACTTTAAAATGCCTGAATCAAAACCAAATCCGTGTGTAGAAGAAAAACTAGAGATTTCAAATGTGGTTCCATATCGTTCGGGAACTTCAGGTACAATCTCTTGGAAAACGAACTTGCCGGCATCAAGCCAAGTGAGAATTACAAACACAGATACTGGCGAGCAATTCTTGAGTGATATCGATACAAACTTGGTGACTGAGCATACTGTTACGATCACGAATTTGAATCGTGGAACGAACTATACCGTCGAAGTGATCTCACGCGACGCCTCCGGAGTTGAGGTCGTCGGGTATCCACCAGTTCCATTCTAGTGAACTCAGCGAAGTTCACAAAAAAAAGGAGAGCTTGTGCTCTCCTTTTTTTATTGTACGAAGTGAACGTACATCTTGAGGTAAAACCCTTCTGGGAATTGCATCAGTGTCGGATGATCGGCCGCATGCCCGCCGCGCAACACGCTTCGCACTTCTGAATAATTGCGAAGACTTGCTTTGCGAATCGCATCGCGGAACTCTTCTTCCTCCAAAAGGCCCGAACAAGAGCATGAGGCCACAAAACCGTGCTTCTTCACAACTCGGAACGCCTGCGTATTCATCTTGATATAAGCGTGTTTACCAATAGGAATATCTTTCTTCGCTTTGATAAACGCCGGAGGATCGGCAATAACGATATCATAGTGTTGGCTTGCAAGATTTGCGGTACCTTCAAGAACGTCCATCTCGTAAACCTTAACAGTGGCTCCTTCGCGTTCGGCGTTTTCTTTTGCAAATGCCAAGGCCGTTTTCGAAACATCGACAATAGAAACTTCTACCTCGATGCCCAAAGATTTCAATGCGCGTGTGATTTGTGTCGACCAATGACCGACGTAGCAGCACAGATCCAGAACACGAACAGATTTTGGCTTGTTCTGTTTGGCCCAGTTCTTAAACAAATTTACCGCGAGGAAGATATTATGAGTTTGATCGAGGAAAAATCCTGTCTTCTGCCCTTCATGCAGATCACAAGCCATCTTAATCAAACCATCATCGCTTGCTGAATTCAGCAAAATATCGATGTGAGCAAGATTGACACCCTCAATCGCTTTGATAATTTTTGGCTCTTCGGCTTGCAAGCCTTCAAGCTTGCGCACACCCACGTCATTACGAATCACAACGGCTGTATTGGACCAATCAAGATCTGTCAGCTTCGCAGAAATCGCTTTATCGACAAGCGACTTAAAAAACTCCACGGACTCCTTCAACGCTTCATTCATTCCCGCCGTCACAAGTTGCGCGACAAAGACTTGCGCCTTTTTGCCATTCTGTTCAACTAGGTAATAATCTAAAACAAGACCCGGGATATAATCAGATTCTCCGAAACAAAGACGGAAGCTACCTTTAAAGCCTGCAGCTTTACGAACCTGCCAAGAACTCAAAATACGTTCGTGCAAGAATGAAAAACTTGTTGGTTCTTTTTCTTGAACATCGAAACTCAACGCACGAAACGCGATCAAAGAATGAGGATTGCCGTAGCCACGAGCCAAGAACTGCCCCTTAGCATCCTGCAACTCAATTGGAGTTCCAGGAATAAGGCCTTTTGGACTTGCCGCTAATTCATTTGAGAACACCCAGGGATGTCCACTGCGAATTCTTTTATCAGCTCCAGGACGGAGTCTCCATACGGTCATCATTATTCACCTTCCACCGCAAAAACAACCAACTGCATTTTTTGAGTCTTATTGAAGTTGTTATCTGTCATCATCAGCAACGTCTTTTTTCCGTCTGGCAAAGTCGGACCCCAGGCAAGGGCTTCAAAATTATCCACTGATTTTTTTCGCACATTTTTGAGATCAGTTTCAAAATCCAAGAGCTTCACTTTTTCAGCAAGTACGACTTTGTCATCAAGCTTGTCTTTATCCAGGGTATTTGTCGCCTTAGAAAAATCCGCGATATACAAAGTCACGCGGTTTGAGTAAATCTTTTTCAAAGAAATTCGCACACCACGCTCAAGTACAATCACTTTACTATCGCTAAGTGCGAGAATCTCAGAAACGCCTTGGAAGACTTGTGGACCAATATCATTCGTGACAAAAGGTTCCATGCGATACGCAAACTCCTGCGTGGGCTTCCAAGATTCTTTCTTTTCATAGCGAAGGATACGAATGATCTCGCCCTTATCGGACGGAGGTACCGGAATATCTTGAATTAGAGAACCTTCCATCCCGACAAAAAGGCTGCTCTCCGTTGGCGTGAGAGAAAGCCCCTCGAACGCTTTATTGTTATCTATGCCCTTCGTTTGCATACCAGTTGCTTCCGGCAAGTATTTATCCGGAACAGGCACATCCAAAATCCATTTGCCTTCACGAGTCACTTGGAAAATGCGTGGCATCTCACGAGGCTTCGCATTGTTATTCCCTTCAGAGGAAATCAACAGATCACCAGTCGTTAAACGAACCATGCCTTCGGGATCCATTCCGGCTTTTTTGCCATTCTCATCTGGAAGCCCAACGATGAAGCGGACTTCTTTAGGCTTGAGGGTGACTTTCTTTTTATTGATTTTAAGTTCGAATTCGTAAAAGCGCGGTTCGTTCTTCCCACCTTTATCATCTGACAATGCGTAGAGGCGATCGTTCCCCCACGCTAGTGCCGATATCCCACCTATGGTTGTCTTTTTGAACTGGGCATCAAGTTTGATTTCAGTTTCACCAATATACTTCAATTGCAGGGCCCATGTTGGCAGGGCTGCAAAGATCCCTAGCAGGATGATCGCTTTTTTCATTAACTTCTCCAGCGAAGCTCAGTCTCTTTAACGGGATGATTGAAATCGCGTTTTTGTTCAAGGTGTGAGTGATACTCCGTCTTCAAAGCATAGTACCATTTCGCTTGAGTGTCGGCATCTTTGATCAACATCAGACTTGGGTCGTAGATCAGACCATCTTGTTGTTTCGTCACCGCATCCATATCTTGGCCTAAGAACATCTCCGAGAAACGATTGATAGCAGGTTTGATCAAGCTCAACCAAGGGATGTCCCAATAAGCAAGCTGAGTCACACGCGTGTTTTTCTCATCAACAGGAGTAAGAGCCGTCACAGAATAAAAATTACGTTTCCCAACTTGAATGTGTTCAACACGCACGCTTGGCAATGTGAATGTAATTTCAGTTGTTGGAGTCCCACCCAAGATTTTATATGCCTTCGAATTTTTAGAAGGTTGGTGGCGCACCATTTGGAAACCGAAATGAACTGGCGCAAACTTTTTCTTTTTCTCAAGCATTGTTTTTTCGGAACGCCAGAACCAACTTTTGTGAACGTAAGGACCATGTGCAGGATCCATCAAACCAATCACCGCGTGATCGACATGACATGGGAAATTCACAACGTACTTCAATTTTGGTTTAACATCTTCTGGGAAAGCTTTCATCACAGGAATCGCAGGTGCTTTTGTGACGTCGTAATCTTTGTCACCCATGAAAACCCAAATCAGACCTTGAGCTTCATGCACGGGATAGCTGCGCACTTTGATTTTATTTGGATTCAAATCTTGATCTGGCAACAGCGAAGGAATTTCTGTGCAGGTACCTGTGCAATCAAATTTCCAACCGTGATATGGACACTCCAGCTGATCATTCACCACACGGCCATAGCTGAGCGGAATACCACGATGAGGACAGATATCACGAAGAGCTGAAACTTTACCTTTGGAATCACGATAGAAAACAACAGGCTCACCTAAGATTTTACGAGCCTCAGCTTTATTGATTGCCACCTCAGAACTAGGCAAACCTAAATACCAAACATTACGAAGAAATCCTGTGTACATCACGACTCCCAAATTCAACTGATCAGAGAGTCTGAGATGCTCTTTTTTCCGCGAGGAGGCAAGTGTTTTGTAAGAGTGTTGTAATAGTCATGGGCCCTACTCCACCTGGGACTGGAGATGCGGCCTGAACCCATCCATTTAGTTCCTCAAAACGCACGTCGCCAGTGAGCTTTTGCCCCTGACCCGTGCCGTGCATTCCGACGTCAATCACGATAGCACCTTGCTTGAAATCTTCCTTCCCTAACAAATGGGCTTTTCCTGCCGCAACCACGACTAAATCAGCCTGTTTGGTATGCACAGAAAGATTTTTAGTTTTGGAATGACAAAGAGTCACAGTCGCATTGGCTTCCATCAACATATGCGCCATGGGCTTTCCAACGATATTACTGCGACCCACAACAACGGCATTCATTCCCGCGACCGAAATTCCGTAGTGGTTTAAAATGCTCATGATTCCAGCTGGCGTGCACGGCGAAACAATCGGTTTCCCCGCAAAGAAATAACCAACTGATTTGAATGTCAGACAATCTGGATCTTTTTCAGGAGAGATAATTCCTAACACTTCATCGGTGCTCAAATGTTTTGGTAAAGGCAGCTGAACTAGAATTCCATCCACACCATTATCCGCATTGAGTTTCTTAAGCAGATCATTGAGTTCTTTTTGTGTGATCGAAGCAGGATGCGCATGAATGGTCGAAGTCATTCCTACGGCTTCGCAGGCTTTCTTTTTGTTTTTCACGTAAACGTGACTTGCGACATCGTCCCCAACAATGACAACTGCCAGGTGTGGGACGCGACCTGTACTCAATTTGAACTTTTCTACTCTGGGAATCAGAGAGGCCCGGACAACCTTGGATACTTCTTTACCATTCAAAACAAGCATCTCAATTACCTCCCCCTAGAAAACCTAATTTCCTGCACTTTCCGAACAAATTCAATAGGTTATTACTTGCGCCACGAATCCTAACCAAACTAAAACAAAGTCCCAGTCCCGCACTTTATCCTTGAGCAATTCCTTGGTTTGTTATACAAACCCTTTAAAACACTGGGGGATTTTAAATGGCTGAAAAAGTTAAGCTTTCCAAAGACGGCAGTTCCATCGACTTCGTTCAATCTGACAGCCTTCCTACGTCCCTTAAAAAATTCCGTCAAAGCCCCGAGATCGAAGGTTTTTATCGTTTTATTTACGAAAACGATCTTCAAAAAGAAGCTTATGATATTTTGGACCGTATCATC
Source organism: Bdellovibrio sp. HCB2-146 (assembly GCF_047345725.1). Lineage (NCBI taxonomy): Bacteria > Pseudomonadati > Bdellovibrionota > Bdellovibrionia > Bdellovibrionales > Pseudobdellovibrionaceae > Bdellovibrio > Bdellovibrio sp. HCB2-146. Next base: position 2,073,908 of record NZ_JBLEQP010000001.1, on the reverse strand, counting down.
ATCGGTCGTAAGGCAAAAAAAGCCGACGCGAAAAAAGAAGCTGCTCTAGCTGCTAAAGAAGAAAAAGCAGCCGCTAAAAAAGCAGAAGCAACAAAAGCTGCTAAAAAGAAATAGTCTCTTTAAGGTCCGGTTCTCCGGACCTTCTTTTTTGTTTAAACCCTTCCCGCAGTTCCCTTCATTTTGCTAGCAAGCTTCCTTTGCAAATCTCGCAAAGGAGAGCATATGAAAATTCTGAATCCACTCAAAAATAAAAAGGGCCAAGGGCTGATCGAATATTTGATCATCGTGGCAATCGTTGCCGTAGGAAGTATCGCCGTGATTAAAGTTGTCGGCGCTAATATCGACGTGCAGTTCGCCAACGTCGCGCAAGCTTTGGGTGGCACCGACAGCAAAAAGAAAGAAGCGCACAAAGTCACTGAAGGCCTTTATAAGAAACGCGACTTCAGCGACTTCTTCGAAGATTCCGTCAATTCATCCGGAAAAGAAAACAAACGATAGTTATGAACCCGCTCCGCTATCGTCGAGGCCAAGCACTGATTGAATCAGTACTGAGCTTGCCGTTATTAGCTTTAGGAATGACTGCCATCCTCACTCTCGGATATCGAGGTCTGGTGTTCTATATGACTGACTATCATCTGCACGAAGCTCTGGTTTGTCTGGATGATGAGTCTTCATCCACGTGCAAAAAGAACCTTGAGCAACAGATAAAATCCGTTTTGCTTTTTAGTGAATCCTTTCGTGTGAACTTGGGGAAAACAGAATCAAAAGGCGACGGAGAAGTTCTGATTCAATTCAAGCCAGATTCTATTCAACCGAACCTTTCCGTTAGAAAGGAAATGAAATTTCCATTGGGGTCCTCGTTTCTATGAATAACAAAGGCTTTGCACTTGCAATCACCATGGCCCTCTTGCCTGTCCTTTTAGGATTGGGTCTTTTGCTTTTTACAGCACTAGGAATTATGCAGTTTAATCAGCAAACTCAATACATGTGTCGCAGTGGCGGTTTACAGGGACAAAAACTGGTGGCACCTCTTCTGAAGAGTCTTCTTGCTCTCAATTCTCTCGCAGTGAAATTAAAAGCTGACGAGGCTCTTGCGCAAGCTCGTCTCTATACGGCGATGGCGACAGGAAATGCGACCGCGATCGCCACCGCCGAAATGCGCCTTTTGAAAATTCAAGAAAAACGGGCTGACTTGGATCAAAAACAAAAAATGCTGATACGTGAAAGCAATCGCCTCTTAAGCATCAACCACAAATATACACAGGGTAAAATTCGCCAAGCCCTTCAGGAAGGGCTTCCGAAAATTTCATATTTAAAGATCGACTTTCAATTGAATCCAACAACGGCACCCGAACTGGCGGTCCGTCCGGATTACACGGACATAGCTCCGACTTACAGCCCTGTAGATAAATTTGATGAGCAACAGGCACTTGCTCATTCTTGGCAGTATCGCCTTCGCGTTCGCAACTCTTTCCAAAATTTTTTGGATGGAGATATCAAATGGAGCCCGAGTTGTTCGGTGACTCTTAAACAAGAAGGTTCGTCATGGGTTCCAAAAATCAGAAAGGCCAAGTCCTCGTCGAAGTCACAATCGTTGGCTTCTTTTTAGTTCTTATTTTCTTTGCCGGTATTTCACAACTCGAAGGCATTAAAACCAAACACTATCGCTCGCAATTCTCAGAGGAAAAATCCCATGAAAAAAATCGATCTAAAAAATAAACACTATGTCCTGGCATTTTTGGGTATCGGAGGACTTTGTCTTCTGTATTCTTTTAAAAACGCAGCACCCGCTGAAGAAATCCACGAAATTGCGGCTCCCGCATCGGTTGATACCTTTGTCCCAATGGGTATGACGTTGGTTCCTATTGAACTTACAAATGCGGAATCTTTGTCTTCAATAGTTGGCGATATCGGCGGGGTGGTGGATCTCTATCTTCCTGCCACAGACGAACGTAAAGCGGTTATTAAAGTGGGGTCCCGCCTTAAAATCATGCGTGCGCCTCTTAATCCGCAACAATACGCAATTTTGGTAAAAGAAGACGAAGGCTTGAAGATTCTTAAATATGCAGGCCCCTTCACAGCAGTTGTGCAAAACCCGGCTGCCCGAGGAACCGATCTTTCGCAACGATCTAAAAAAACTGTTCGCATCGAATATCAAAACTAGAGGCTCTTATGAAATGGACGTGGATCTTCATATTCTTTTTCTCAACACTGGCTTGGGCGCAACGCCCACTGGTTCTCGCTCCCGGCGCTTCACCAGAGAAATACCAGCAGTATTTGAACAGTCATTCGTCGATGATTTCTGTCACGGACTTTCTAACTCAGAACTCAAAAACCAACGACGAGAAAATATTCTCGCTTGCAGACAGTTTAGAGCAAGCTCCGGAGCAGTTACTTTCTCAAATTGAAAAACTGCGCCAGGAGTCTATTTTTTCCGAAAACGCGGCTTTCTTTTTGCGCGACTTGCTTGAGAAATTAAACACGCGTTCTTTTTCAGCAGAACAGATTAAACGCTATCAGGAACTTGTTTGCTTTAACGAAAGTCTGCTGCATTCCTCGTTGATGAAGCCTTGTCTCATTCAAAAAATGGCATCGAAAGAATTACAAAAAAGATTTCCGTGGGCTGACGCCTTGGTCATCGAGGGCCGCTCCTTCAAGCTTCAAGGCTCAAGCAATCTCGAATTGAATGGCCCAAGCATTTATCATTTTCAAATTGTTTCCAATACTCATAAGACACTTACCTTTTATGGAAGTCTCAGTCAGCTTCTGCAGCAAAGCTTTTCGCCGGACACCTGGGTCTCGGGAGTTTGCGACGAATTCAGTGTGAACGTAGAAGAATTTTCGATACGCGAGCAGGGTCTGGCATTCTTTAATTCTGAATGCTTGGCTGAACTTCGCAATCCTCGCCAAAAAGCATCCATGGCAAAATGGATGGAGAACAATCGTCACTGGGTTTACGCCGCCGGTGCCTTGGTTGTTGGGGGACTTGTTTATTCAATGAGAAATAAAACTGTCGTCGTAGATACGTCAGGCTTCAAGTAACAAAGGTTTTCCTCTGAAAACTACTTCTTTGATCTGCTCGTTTTCAATCACAGTGTACGATTCTGGAGCAAACTCTGTGTCAGGATGAGCGTGAATAATACTGAGATCTCCGGTGAACTTGCGGATTTTTTCTTTGGCACTTTCACGGAGCGCCTTTTCATTATTAAAAAACGAAGGCGGCTCAATGGGACTGTCGCAACCAAAAGACAAAGGCATTTGTGCAGCTCTGAGGGCTTCCCATGGGAAGACGTATTTATACAGCTCTCCGAGTTTTTCCTTCAACCACACGCGATCACTCAGCCAGTGACATGGTTGCATATGACAACGTACATGTAACGGTTTCATCATTTGAATGGTTTCAGGGCGAGCCATTTGAATATGCTCCATATTCAATCGACCGACAAAGCCTTTCGCAGAAAGATCACGGGCACACTTCACAATCTGATGGGCTGCCTCATCCCCGATCGCATGAACTGAAACTTCTAGTTTTTGTTCCCATGACTTTCTTAGAACATCTGCGACATCATTCAAATCCCAAAGCGGACGACCACAGCCACGCGCGGGATCTCCACCGTAGGGTTTTGAAAGAAACGCCGTTTCTGACCCCAAGGAACCATCAAAGAAAATTTTAATACCCTTGGAACGAAGCAAAGCTGTCTCATGTGAACGCGCATAAAGGCATTCTTTCAAAGCACGCTCTACATCATTTGCGTTACTTGCTGTGAAGTTTTCTTCAACAGCCAGAGTCAGAAGATTTTTTTCTTCCATTCCCACAAGCAAATTCCACAAAGACTCGCTGCAAGTGAGATCACGAATATGCGTAAATCCAGCGCGGTTGAAGATCTTGCAAGCTGTTAGAATTTGAAACTCTTCTTGTTCTTTTGAATAAGAAGGAATTTTTGCCATTGCCGCGAAATGCTCAAGCTCTGTCAGCACTCCGGTCTCTGAACTCATACCAAGAGCTTTTAATGCTTGGGAATTCACCCAGCAAGAATGCCCGTCCATGCGAATGAAACACACTGGAAAATGGGGGAAAGCTTTATCTAAGATGACTTTGAGGTTGAGATCTTTTGGCCAAGCTTGGGGATTCCAACCTGAACCGACCAACCAACTTCCTCGAAAGTGTTCCGGTTTAATCGCAAGGTGCTCAACATCATATGCGTTTTGCAAAGCTCCCAACTTTAAACCCAGAGCCCATTCGCCCGTGGCAAGAAAGTGAGTATGACTGTCATAGAGACGTGGGATCTTTAAAAGCATAAGGCCCTCTGTTTTAGCAGAAGGCCTTAGAAAATATAAGAACTTTATTGTGAGAGCGAATTAACGAGGAGCTAGAATCACACCGTTACCTGTTGTGCCACCAGCACCAGGAGCAGGAATTGCTCCGCCGCCACCTACGCCGCCGTAACCTGGAGCTGGAATCGCACCAAGTCCGCCACCACCTACGCCAATACCGATTCCGATACCGCCACCAAGGTAGTCAGTACCCATTCCGTATTGAACTTGTTGGATACGATACAAGAGACCATAAAGCTCTTGTTGCAAGCCTGCAGCCACTTGCTGACGTTGCATTTGTTGTTGCATGACCATTTGTTGTTGCTGCATGTACGATTGATATTGGGCCATTTGCATTTGCATCATTTGTTGCTGCATTTGGAGCATGCCCAAGCTGCCCGTTGCCAAGCCGCCATTCATCATCATTCCCGGCATCATTCCGCCAGCCATCATACCTGGCATCATCATGCCGATACCACCGCCGACCATCATTCCAGGCATCATCATACCTGACATCATCATTCCCGGCATCATCCCACCGGCCATCATACCTGGCATCATCATTCCCGGCATCATTCCGCCAGCCATCATACCCGGCATCATCATGCCGATACCACCGCCGACCATCATTCCAGGCATCATCATACCCGGCATCATTCCACCGGCCATCATACCTGGCATCATCATTCCCGGCATCATTCCGCCAGCCATCATACCTGGCATCATCATACCGATTCCACCAGACATCATCATTCCAGGCATCATCATACCGCCTGGGAATCCGCCCATCATTCCACCGAATGGACCATTCATGCCCCAAGGACCCATGCCCGGCATAAACATGCCGCCACCGTATGGATTCATACCTGCCATCGCATATGGGTTGCCCCACATGCCATTGCCCATCATACCACCGTAAGGTCCCAACATACCGTAAGGACCACCGTTGTTACCTGCGCAACCAAATCCACCCGCGCCGATACCACCACCGACAGCACCGTAAATTTGTCCGCCACCACCCAATGCATTTTGCAAACCTTGAGCGAAGAATGGGAAGCCGAAGCCCCATGAAGGATAAGGTTGAGTTGGGAAACCAATGCTCGCATTATGATCTGCGATCATTTCTTGAGATCTATATCCCATATAAGTTGCAGCAAGACCCAAACCTACGTTCGCAAGAACGCTACCCCAGTTTGTTTCTGGCTTACGATATGAATAACCACTGTTACGAAGATTACACTCAGGGCAATCGCCACCCTCAAGTTGCTCACGACGTGCTTCACGTTGTTCTTGGCGGTAATCACGTTTCAAATCAGCGATCGCTTCTTTTTCACTTTCGATTTCGCGGTCCAAAGCATCGATTTCGTTACGAAGCTTGTCAGCTTTGTCTGTTGCTTTTTTGTATTCAACTAAAGATTTTTGACAGTCAGGAATTGTGCGGCGATTTTTTTCCGCGTTGGCAAAGTTTTTACAAACTGAATCTCTGATTTTACCAGGACCTGAATTATCAACGACGCCCTTCCATTGTTCAGTCGTGAAACCATCAATAGTTTGAGAACCGTTCTCCGATCCGCAAGTTGGAATTGGAGTTCCGCCTTGGTCGCCTTGCGCTTGAACTTCCATGCCTTGGTAGTTACAAAGTTTAAAATTATTGTCGATATGCGAGAAGATCATGCTTGTATATTCAGGAGCCACCACATCTTCTACATCAGCTTTGTAGCGATCCATGCGACGTTGAAGATCCTTCAACTCACTGGCTTTCACTTTCTTCTGATATTTTGCTTCTTGAATCGCTTCTTGTTTTTCTGCGATATCATCAAGAATGCTTGAAGAGCCTTCAGCCGCGCCATATTCGTAGGGGCAAGATTGCATCCCACCGTAATATCCATATCCCCATCCTTGCGAGGCTTCCGCATTTACTGCGAATGTCATCAGTGTGGCGATTGGCATTAATATGCGCATTCGTAAATTCATAAATGATCTCCTGAAAGGAAAAAACACTTCTACAGTTTCACTCATCGTCAGGAGTCGGACCAGACTTGACTCAAATTCGGTCAACCCGGTTAAGAACTAGAAAAAACTGGACCGAGGACCGGTCTCAATTTTGTACAACTCTTTCGTCTTCCATGACTGTCGAGTACACGCGCAAAATCCTTTGCACGGTGCTATTTCAAATCCTACACTACAAAATATGACGAAGCACACAATTCTTTGTGTAGATGATGAAATAGACAACGTAGATGCGCTCGAGCGTCTCTTTCGCAAGAAGTACTCAGTACTAAAGGCTACTTCTGCGAAGGAAGCACTCGTGCTTCTCGACCAACATCCTGGGCCCGTTGCTCTGATTATTACCGATCAACGAATGCCAGAAATGACAGGCGTCGAATTTTTAGAGAAGACTCTTGAGTCTCATCCCGAGACAATGCGTATCTTACTTACGGGCTACACAGATCTTGATTCGGTGATCATGGCTGTGAATAAAGGTCAGATCTTCCGCTATCTCACCAAACCGTGGGACCCGGTTGATTTAACCAATACAGTTGAGCGCGCAGTCGAAAGATTTGAAATCGGTGAAGAGCTCAAAGCTAAAAACATTGAACTTGCAAAAGCTCTGGAAGATTTAAAAAGTTTGGACGTGGCGAAATCTAATTTCATGATTCTGATAAATCATGAATTAAAAACTCCCCTCACTTCGATTTTAAGCTTTAGCTCGCTGTTGGCAGAATCTTCTCTGGGCGCTGAAGACAAGCTCATGGTGAACCGTATCTTAAAAAGTGCGGAACGTCTCAAAGCGCTCGTTGAGGACGTCTTGCTCGTAGTTCGTGCTGAAACCAATCAGCTAAAAGTGGACATGCAAAGCGTGACCTTCACACAGTTCGATGAAAATCTGAGTCGTGAAGTTCAAGATATTTTGCAAAAGAAAAATCAAAAACTGGTGAGCAAAATCGAAGAGGCTCCCGTTCAAGCTGACGTGCGCTTGGTAAAACAAGTCATGCAACGTCTGATTCACAATGCGGCGAAGTTTGGTCTTGAAGGAACAGAAATTGGCGTGAGTACCGAAGTGACTGGGAAAAATTTGCGCTTCACAGTAGCTAATAAAGGCTCGCAAATTCCAAGCTCTATCATGGACAAGATCACAAAGCCTTTCTATATAGACGAAGATGTTATGCACCACTCAACCGGCACGGGCCTAGGACTCACAATCTGTCAGTCGATCTTGAAAGTTCATCATTCGACTCTTCAGTTTAAAAATACAATTGATGGCGTTGAAGTATCGTTTGAACTTCCGCTCGGACACTAACGGCCTTTCAGGCTTAGTGTCGTCCGAAGTGCGGATGCCAACTCCCCTGCTCTAGATTTCACGGGTCCTCACTGTTTGCAGCGTGGGCCTTTTATGAAAACACTTCTCCTTATTTTCATTTCTATTTTTACCAACCAGGCCCTGGCACAAAATATCACTCTGCATCTCGGTGGTTCGCAAAATTTACCCTTAAAAGGACAATCCAATGTATGGATTCAAGATCGTCAACTCATCTCTGCTGAAGTCGTCGGCGGCGAAGTTCGCGTGCGCGGTCTGCGAGAAGGAAGTACCGTTATTAAAATCGGAGCACAAAGCTATCAGCTGCAAGTCGTACATCCCGAGAAAGCCGCGGCCTTCACTGAGCTTCACGAGAAAATGAAATCCTTTGTTGGACTTCGTGTGCAGCTTGAACGCAGTCGTCTTGTCGTCCGCGGTCGGCTCTATCGTTGGACGGATTGGGAAAAGCTCGCCGATCTTTTACAAGAATCGCAAATCGCTTACGTGATGAAGGCTGAACTTTCATCTGAACTTCAAGCAGAGGCGCAACGAAATCTTTCAAATCTTTTGGAGAAAGCCAAGCTTCCCCCGCAAACGATCATCTTTGATCCCGAGCCAGAAATTCGTGTTGCGGGTTCTGACTTGGTATTTCGTCGTTACGAACAACTTTTCCGCCCTTACGGGATTCAAATCACCAAGGACGAAACCAGTCTTGATGTCGCTCCGACGATCAAAGTGGAGATCACAGTCGCAGAGCTCAAGCGTAAAGAAGGCCTACAGTATGGTTTGAAATGGCCTTCTAGTTACACAGCGACGATAATGCCCGATCGCAGTGTTAATAAGAGTGAGTTGCCATTTGTACTCTCGGCGCTGGAGGAACAAGGACTTGGAAAGGTGTTAGCAAGCCCGAATATCATTTGCCGAAGTGGCAAAGAAGCCGAGTTTTTAGCGGGCGGCGAGTTCCCAATTAAAGTTGTGAACTACAAAGCCCAAGATGTTGTGTGGAAGCGCTACGGAATTTTATTAAGAGTACGCCCCAAAGCAGACGCTGCAGGAAGATTGAGTATTTCCGTTGAAACCGAAGTTTCCACTTTGGACAAAGCGACGTCGGTTGAGGGAATTCCAGGAGTTCTGACCAATCGAGTTTCCAGTCACTTTGATTTAACTAAACCGCAAACTATTGCATTGTCAGGGCTTCTCAAAAATGAAAACGGGAATTCCTCCGAGGGTCTGCCACTTCTTTCGCGACTACCGATTCTCGGAGCATTGTTCTCAAGTAAAGATTATCTTGAAAATCGTTCTGAGCTCGTGATCTTTGTTCGTCCCTCTATCATGAAAGAAAACGAAGAACCTCATAGCCCTTCCCATCTTTCTAATTTTAAAGAGTCGATATGAATCTTTCCGCTCAAGATACCTACAATCGAATCCAGGAGCTTATCCAGAAACTTCCTTTGAATGAATTCTCTTTTGCGGGCGAAGACAACCAGGGTCTTCATTCACAGAAAATTGAAAATCTGATTAAAACTGAAACAGAGTCACTGGAGCCAGCCCTGCGTGATCGTGTTCGTCACGAGTTTCAATCTTGGGGTCCGCTGCAAACACTCTTGCTGGATGAAGATATCACAGAAATTTTAGTCAATGGTCCTTCCGCGATTTGGTATGAAAAAAATGGCAGACTTCGCCCTCATAATGACTATTTCTATTCTGATCTTTCTTACCGTAATTGCCTGGAGCGCATCTGCCAAACTTCGCGCGTCCATATCACAATTGAGCATCCTTGTGCCGATGGAAAGTTTTTAGATTTTCGCTTAAGTCTGATTGGTCATGATCTGACTCATTCGAATGTGCACTTGTCGCTTCGGCGTCATCCCAAAAATCCTTGGACGTTTGCAAAGCTTGCCGAAAACAGCTGGTGCGAAGGTAAAGAAATTGAGATTTTTCAGAAAATCATCAAGGATCGAAAAAACTTTCTTGTGGTTGGAAGCACAGGCGCAGGTAAAACCTCGGTTCTCAATTCCTTTCTAAATCTTCTCCCTTCTGACGAACGCGTTTTGGTCATTGAGGATACTCCAGAAATTGTTCTTCCTAATTCCGCCAGCATGAAATTGCTTACGCGAGAAGATCCACAAGGAATACTGCCGTCAGTAGATCAGACACAGTTAGTGAAAAGATCATTGCGTCTCCGCCCCGATCGTTTGGTCATGGGTGAAGTGCGCGGGTCAGAAGCAAAAGATTTTTTGATGGCTCTAGCCACGGGACATTCGGGAAGCTTTGGAACCTTGCATGCGCAAGACGCACATCAAGCATTGATCCGATTGGAAATGCTCATACAGATGGGAGCTCCCCAGTGGAGCCTAGAAGCGATACGACGCCTGATCCAGTTGTCGCTGGATTATATAATCGTCGCAGAAAAGACTTCTTCTGGTCTGCGACGATTAAAAGGTATTTATCGAATTACTTCTCTAGAGAATCACGGGTTTCTGCTCGATAAGCTGGGCGATCACTAACGCTGAATGCAGACTCGTTTGATGTCGTCTTTTTCAGAGTTTGTTCTGCCATGCTATCTTCAGTTCCGCGTAATTCCTTTTTATCCTCAGCGATTTCAGATGGGCTCGAGAAGAACTTCTTATTGATGTCCTCTATCACCTTGATCTTATTAGCCTCGGTATTTTTATAGGTCGCAGGGACCTGGACTTCCGGCGTAGGCATTTGGCCAGTTTGGCGCATTTCATCCAGCTGTTTGCTCAGAGTGATGCGCTCACCGATAGAGTTTTTTCCCATCGGTCTGCCAAACTCGGGAGCCCCCGGGCGTACTGGCTGAGCCGACGCGACTTCCATCAGTTTCATCCGCGGACTTGGCGGAAGAATCCCACTGATCTTTTCCATCTCACACCTCCGTGTGTGCTTGCGTGAAAACCATCCTAGCTCTCACCTCTGCTGTATCGGAATAAGACGTCCTAACTTGAGACGTGAAATGGAATTCTAAACTTCAGTCCAGGAAATGAACTGCCAGGGGCTCAAGGGATGGCCCAAAAGGCGTTCACAGATGGATTTGATTTCGGGATCATCGACCCCACTCCAGAAGGTGCGACCAATTAGGAAGCTTTGAGAGAACTCCATCCAATTGCTAAAGCGCCCTTCAACCGCTGGCGCCCATTTGAGGATTTCTTTCCAAGCTTCGTTATCATCGAGGTATCCCGCGATATAACACAGACGTACTAAATGAACAGAGCGGGCCACATCCCACGCAAGGATCCCCGCCTCACCCAAAAACTTATGCGTTCGTTGCATCCACATCGCAAGCTTCGTATAGTCTTCATTCGACATTTGCAGGTCTTGGCTGTCTTCCATATCGAATTTGAAAATCTGTTTCATTCGATCGAGAGCAACGGAATCCAGAGCTCCTTCAGACGGAATGCTTTTTTGCATGACGCTGAACTTGGTGCGATGACCTTGTTCGAAAATATTCTCTAAAACTTCAAGTGCAGACGCTTTGTCATACACTTTCCAGAAGTCTTCGAGGATTTCGATGCAGTCCGCTTTAATTTGCGATCCATAGTTCATATCCAGGCGGAAAAAGTACTCACCGATTTCATTCAGAGATGATTCTGGATCTGAGGAATCTCCAATAACCTGATAAAGCTCATTTAAAGCGTTATTTTCTTCGACAAAAACTGCCGCTGTGCACATCAATTTTCGCTCGAGATCAGTTTCTGGAAGAATTCGCTGCATAAAGGCTCCTTGACCCCATTCAATTACGTTTCGCATGCTTTTTCAATGTGATAGTATGCCCGACATGTTGAAAAAGCTGATTCTTGCAGCCATAGCTTTGTTCCTTGTTTTTGCCGGGGGCCTGATCCTGATGGCGGGTTATGTTTTGAATAATCCCGAGTCGGTCTTTTCTGCTTTCACAAAAGTCACAAATAAATTTGTTCAAGGTGAAGCTTACAAAGAAAACGAAGAGTTTCTTCTCCAAGGTATTAAGACGCTGAAAATCGACACTCGATCGGTGAAGATTGAACTTGTGCCTTATGATGATTCTACTTTGAAAGTCGTGCTGGAGGGAGAAATCCCACGTTTCGAGCGCGGTCCTTTTTTAAATCAAGAAGCTATCGGTGAAGACCTCATTGTCACAATTAATGAACCCTTGGCAAGCCAATGGATTTCAGTGAACGTGAATGGCGAAGAATACGCACAAGGGACGGATTCTAAATTGACTGCAAAAGTTTATTATCCCAGTTCATACAAAGGCCACATCACCGTTGAAACCAAAGACGGCCCCGTGCACGTGAAAGTTCCTGAAACAGTTCCATTTGAAGTCGAACTTAATTCCGCAACAGGAAAAATAGCCAACAAAGTAGATGCTTCTAAATACGTCGCTCCCGCTGACGGCATTATTGGCAAAATCACCGTGCGCACTGAGGCCGGTGATGTCTCTGCGGATTAAAAAATCTATGTCCACTTTCGATAAGCTAAAAATAAAAAAACCGCTGAATCTCTTCAGCGGTTTCTTAAATTAAAATTGTCTGCCTACTTTTTAGCTCTTCTTAATATCTTCAAGATGCTTTTCAGCTAGAGCACTCAAGCGAACACCCACTTCTGCGAGTTGATCGCGATTTACTTCCGACGGAGCATCGGCCATCAAGTCTGTGGCTTTTGCTGTTTTCGGGAAGGCAATCACTTCGCGGATCGCATCTGTTTCACACAGAAGCATCACAAGACGGTCCATACCCCAAGCGATACCACCATGCGGAGGTGTTCCGTATTTCAAAGCTTCCAAGAAGAAACCGAACTTGTGCTGAGTTTCTTCTGGAGTCATGCCCAATACGCGGAACATCGCTGATTGGATTTCGCTGCGATAGATACGGATACTTCCGCCACCCATTTCATAGCCGTTACAAACAAGGTCGTAAGCTTTTGCCAACATCTTGCCGTAAGCAGCTTCGTTATTGTTGATCAAGTCTTCTGCAAACTGATCTTGTGGAGACGTAAACGGATGATGACGGGCAACCCAGCGTTTTTCATCTGGAGAGTACTCAAGAAGTGGGAAGTCGATCACCCACAAGAAGTTGTCCTTCGTTGTGTCGATCAAGTTCAATTCTTTACCTAAGTGCAAACGCAAAGTTGAAAGCGATGCGCACGCTGTATCGTAGTCATCTGCTACGATCAATGCACAGTCCCCGTTTTGCGCGCCAGTTGCTTTAAAGATCTCTGACAATTTTGCGTTATCAAAGAATTTAGAAACTGGAGAAGCAAATGTTCCGTCAGCTTCAGACTTAATCCAAACAAGACCTTTCGCTCCGCCGCGTTTTGCAATCTCTGTCAATTTATCGAACTGACCACGAGAGTATGCGCCACCTTTAGGAACAGCAATACCGCGCACGATACCACCGCGAGCGATCACATCGTCGAATACTTTAAAGCCCGAGTTTGTCACATGAGCCTTAAGGTCTTTGATTTCCATACCAAAACGCGTGTCTGGTTTGTCGATACCATAACGGTCCATCGCTTCTTGGTAAGTCATGCGAGGAATTTTACCGACTTCAACGCCTTTGATTTCTTTCCAGATCGTGCGCAGAAGTTTTTCGTTCATCTCCATGATGTCTTCTTGATCGATGAAAGACATTTCCATATCGATCTGAGAGAACTCAGGCTGACGGTCCGCACGCAAGTCTTCGTCACGGAAGCAACGAGCGATTTGGAAATAACGGTCATAACCTGAAATCATCAGAAGCTGTTTCAAAGTTTGCGGAGACTGAGGCAACGCATAGAACTGCCCTGGGTTCACACGTGAAGGAACCAAGTAGTCACGCGCACCCTCTGGAGTGGATTTATAAAGAATTGGCGTTTCCACTTCCATAAAGCCATTGTCTGACAAGAAACGACGAACCAGTTGCGCCACTTTGTGACGAACTTTCAAATGATTTGTGAGGCGTGGTGAGCGCAAATCCAAATAACGATATTTCAAACGAAGCATTTCGTTGACGTTGTTATCGTCAACTTGAAATGGTGGCACTGCCGAGTCATTCAAAATTTCACAACGAGTGGCTTCAATTTCAATAGCGCCTGTTTTGATTTTTGTATTTTTCATACCATCTGGGCGAGCACGAACAACACCTTCAACGGCCAAAACAAATTCACCACGTAGATTTTTTGAAGCAGATGTTTCAGATTTATTTGGATCCAAAACAACTTGCACGATTCCTTCGCGATCGCGCAAATCGATAAAGACCAGAGATCCGTGGTCACGACGCACATCAACCCATCCCATAAGGACGACTTTTTGGCCGACGTTTTCAATTCCTAAATTGCCACAATAATTTGTGCGCTTAAGCTCTTTTACAAATTTCATCTGATCTACCCACCGGCTGCGCCGTTGTATTAATGTCTAACCAAGTTTTTTACCGCGTGTAACGGAGTCCCCATATTGTCATTTTGTGTTAATCCAGTCAAAACGCATCTTTATATGAGCTCCAGAACTTTTGCTTATGGACCAGGTGTATAAAATGCTTCGCGCCGTCGGCCTTGGTCGGTATAATTTGAAGGCTTCACCTTTACAAAGGACAAACCATGCCCAAATTTACGATCGACCATGTGAGTTCGAGCAATCCCCAAGAGGCTTACTCGAAAATTAAGGAGTTTTTAAGCAACGATCAGGACATTCGACGCTTTGACCCAAAACTTCAATGCACGTTTAACGACGGTGGCATGAGCGCCAAAATGAACGGCGCTCAATTTAAAGCGGATATGTCAGTTGCGGCATCAGGTAATGGCAGCAAGGTCAGTGTAACAGTCGACCTCCCATTGATGCTGACTCCTTTCAAAGGTAAGGTCCAAGAGACGTTACAGAAGAAACTAGCTAAGTATTTAGCTTAAAGGACTATGGCAAAGACCAAAACGAAGGCGACAGAAAAAACCACTAAGAAAGCGTCTCCTAAAAAGACGCCTGCGTCTTCGCGTCCGAAAAAGGCAACAGCTCCGGAAAGAAAAACCGTCGTTGCCGAAATTGTTGAGGATCAACCAACAGAAGAAGTAGGCTCGGAAGAAGCAGAAAAAGCTTATTCCCTTAGCACACATGATGAAGAATTCGATCTGCCTGAGGAAGGTCCTGAAGACAATAAGCAGCTTGCGATTGTCGACACGTCCTCTAAAGCCCTCACGACAACGGATCCCCTCCTTCAATATTTAAGTGAAATCCGTCGTTACAAAGTTCTATCTCGTGAAGAAGAACAAGCATTGGCGAAAAAATACTTTGAATCAAAAGATCCAGCAGCTGCCGAAGCATTGGTAAAGGCCAATCTTCGCTTTGTGGTAAAAATTGCGGCAGAATATTCTAAATTCGGTTCAAAAATGATCGATTTGATTCAAGAAGGAAACGTCGGGCTGATGCATGCCGTGCGTGAGTTCAACCCTTACCGTGGCGCTCGTTTGATCACCTATGCGGTGTGGTGGATTCGTGGTTACATCCAAGAGTTCTTAATGCGCCAATATTCAATGGTGCGTATCGGGACAACTCAGAACCAACGTAAATTGTTCTACCAGTTGCAAAAAGAAAAAGACGCTCTGGATGCCATGGGAATTGAACCCAATACGGCATTGCTCAGCAGTCGTTTGGGAATTCCTGAAGACGAGGTTCGCGACATGGCTCAGCGTATGTCGGGTCGCGATCTCAGTTTAGACCGTCCGATTGATGAAGATGGTGGCACAAGCCTAGGTGATTTACAGAAAAATCACAACGATCAGCCATTGGATGTTCAATTGGAAAATGCGGAACAGTTGGCAATCCTCAAACAAAAGATCGAAGAAATACGCCCCGAGCTTTCCGCGCGTGAGAAAATTATTTTGGATGAGCGTATCTTGAACGATGACCCACTGACACTACAAGAGATCGGCGAAAAATACGGGATCACCCGTGAAGCCGTCCGTCAGATGGAAGCCCGCCTGATGAAGAAAATCAAAGCCAAGATGGAAGAACAATAAAAAAGGAAGACCGAAGTCTTCCTTTTTTAATTTCCAATTTCTAATCTCTAATTCTATTACGCGACTTCGAGTTCGCCTGCACCGATCGTAGCAGCAAGCTTCGCACGAAGACGAGTCACAGCCTGAGCATGGAGCTGAGACACGCGGGACTCAGTTACACGCAATACTTGGCCGATCTCTTTTAAGTTCAAATCTTCATAGTAATACAAAGAAAGAACCAGGCGTTGTCTTTCAGGCAATTCTTCAATTGCTTGAGCGACAACTTCTTTGATGTTTTTAACATTCAATTGATTGAAAGGGCTGTTTGTACGAGAGCCTTCCAAGATATCCATGATGGATTTTTTATCCGTATTTGAGAACGTCGTCGCTTGGTCAATTGGGAGAAGGCTGACAGGGCGAACTTGGTTCACAAGGTCATGGAACTCTTCGATTGTGCAATTCAATGCTTTGGCTACTTCTTCGTCAGTCGCGGCACGACCGAGTTCAGCTTCCAATTGCACCATTGTTTTATCGAGAAGTTTTGCTTTATCACGAATCGAACGTGGAACCCAGTCTTGCGCACGCAATTCATCCAGAATCGCACCACGAATACGGAATTCAGCGTAAGTTTTAAATTTATTATCACGAGTGGAATCGTATTTCTCAATCGCATCCATCAAACCGATAACACCGGCAGAGATCAAGTCATCAAGCTCGATATTAGAGGGAAGGCGCACAGC
This sequence comes from Bdellovibrio sp. HCB2-146, assembly GCF_047345725.1. Taxonomy (NCBI): domain Bacteria; kingdom Pseudomonadati; phylum Bdellovibrionota; class Bdellovibrionia; order Bdellovibrionales; family Pseudobdellovibrionaceae; genus Bdellovibrio; species Bdellovibrio sp. HCB2-146. Next base: position 2,057,597 of record NZ_JBLEQP010000001.1, on the reverse strand, counting down.
AATTTTCTGTGCGATAAACTTGATGAGTGGAGCGTATTCTTTAATGAGATCGTCTTTTTTATTGGGAGCGAGCTGACGAGGCTCCTCTTTGTACTTCTTCAACAGTGCCGCATTTTTCCCCATTATTTCTCCCTCTTAGATCCATGTTAACAAACAGCGTTTCGGACTCAAAGTCCAATTCTGTCAGGTCCTACGCGATTCCTACGACCTGATCCCAAAACATTTGCATCCCACCGTTACTTTCAATCTGGCGTGATGTTCTCTCAATCTGTAAAGAAAGCTGACGAATCGCTCTCGCAGATTCCGCTGCAGGATCGTGTCTCACGATGAGACGTTGCAGCTGATTTGCCTTGCGAAGAACCGGATCATTTGGCACTGAGCCTAAGTAATCTAGACCAATGTAGAGAAAGCGGTTCACGACTTCATTGAAGCGTTTAAACAAGCTCAAACCCTCTTCTTCATCGCGCACTTCATTGCACACAATTGCAAAGCGGTTCACCTTATATTGACGGTTCAAAACTTTAATCAAAGCATAAGCATCGGCAAAGCTTGCAGGCTCTGGGGTGATCACCACAGACACCGTTTGCACAGCAGAATTTAAGAACAGAACATTTTCTGCGATACCTGGAGCTGTATCGATGAGTAGATAATCAAAACCCATCGGCAATGTGTTCACTGCTTCCATCATCGCTCTTCTTTCAAAGTGATTCATATGGTTGAAATCAACCACACCGCTACCACCAGGAATCAAAAATACGTCTTTAGAAACTTCAACTAGGATATCTTTCATCTCTTTACGGCCCGAGATGATATCGTGAATACTTCCTTCCGTTTTCACACCGAAAAGAATGTCGACATTGGCCATTCCCAAGTCGCCATCTAAAATCAAAACCTTTTTTCCAGCGTGAGAAAGATTCAGCGCAAGGTTTGCAACCAGAGTTGTCTTACCGACGCCACCTTTTCCCGATGTCACGCTTATCGTGCGGGTTTTGTATAGATCAAGTGCATTCCCTCTTCTCATACAGCCTCAGAATCTCTTTGTTGAAGTTGAGTGATACGGAAAATCAAATCCAGCAAACGTTCTTTAGTCGCAAACTCAAAGTCCTCTGGAACTCGCGAACCGATACCGAACGAGTGAAGAGGTGTTGAGAAGCGTTTCATGAAGTTATAAATAGTGCCGTGCTGAGTAGACTCATCAAGGCCCGAGAAGATCACGTCTTTAAACCCAAGAATCGAGTAACGACGACCAAGCTCTGTTGCATCGGTGTCTTTGGCATTTGCAGAAAGAACCAAATGAATCTGCGGATTCATCACAGCAGGCGGCAACAAGCTACGGAGCATTTGAATTTCATCTTGGTTTTTCAGGCTCAAACCTGTGAAATCTACAAGCACACAGTCGACATTTGCCAAATAGCGCACCAACTGGTTCCAATCGTTTTGCGAGCGAAGCACTGAGAATGGAACATTCAAGATTTGCGCATAGATCTTCATTTGGTCAGCAGCACCCACTTTAAAAGTATCTGTTGTGAACAGTGCAACTTTTTTACCTTCACGAACAACCATGTGGCTGGCCATTTTAATCATCGTTGACGTCTTACCTGCACCTGCCGGTCCGACGAAACAATGAATTTTTCCTTGGCTTGGATTGCTTGCAATCAATGTTGTATCCAACACGCGACGAGCCACCCATGCTTCTACCAAAGCTTTATTTTTCAATTTCAATGCAGGAATGGTTTCTTGTGCTTCCGTCAACATTTCTGCTGCTATCTCAGCGCCGACGCCTGACTTCACAAGTTTATCGAAAACGAAACTGAGGTCATACGAAATACCATAGTCTGCACCAGGATGTTGAGTGCCCACAAAGCTTTGCGGCATTTGTTGGAACTGAGTGATCACTTGGCGCAAACTTTCGATTTCAGTTTTAAGAGCACGAATTTCTTCGCTCTCTTTTACTTTCGCAGCTACAGCTTGAGCTTTTACCGCTGAAACTGGAGCTTGCACTGGAGCAGGTTTTGCTGCGGGCGCGCGTTCTTGTTCAGCGAAAGCATTCAAAGCACGGCGAGCAGCTGCTTTGACTTTCTCTTCAGAAATACGCTGTTGACGATTAAATTCCACTTCATCTTCATCGATATCAATATAGCGACGTTGTGTGATGGGTGGAGGCGTTTGCGCTTTTTGCACATGCTTTTCCACCATCTTTTGGATGATTTCTTTTTGCTGGCGAGCCGGAATCTTTTGGAAGCGCTCCAAATCTTGATCGCGCAGACGAGACTCTGCAAATTTTTTCTTTTGTAGAGTTTCTTCCGAAACAGCGGCTGTGATTTCAACGCTGCCCTCACCTACAAGTCCGTAGGATTTATTATTGTCCCTTGCGGAAAGAATAATGGCATCCGGACCCAACTGGGTCTTGACCATTTCCAAGGCCTCTTTCATTGTTCGGGCTTCAAATTTCTTAACCTGCATGGCTCATCTCCACAAGTGCGACAGAATTAACATCCGCATCCGAAGTCAGCTCGCTATGAGACAAGACCACAAGTTGCGGGATGAATCTGGAAATCAATTTATACAAGTGACGGCGCGAAGTCGGACTTGTCAGCAGGATCGGCTGACTTGCCACTTCAGGATGATTTTCCACTGCGCGCGCGATTTCATTGATCAAGCGATGGGCCGTATTTGGATCCATCACCAACTGAACTCCTTGCTCTGTTTGTAGCAATGAGTTCGCGATCAACTCCTCAATATGAGGATGCAGTGTCATAACTGGGATATTTCCCATTTCAGTTGTGTATTTCAGAGTGATTGAACGAGCGAGTGCCTTACGGACAGACTCTGTCAGCACTTCGATATCTTTCGTGCGAGGTGCTTCGTCAGCCAACGTTTCAAAGATTGTTAACAAGTTGCGAATAGAAACTTGTTCTTTGAGCAATGCTTGCAAGACGCGAACAACAGATCCCAAAGACATTTGATCCGGGATAAGCTCTTCGACCACTTTTGGATGAGACTTTTTGAAGTTTTCCACGAGTGTTGAAGCTTCTTGACGACCCAAAAGTTCGTGAGCATGACCACGAATGATTTCTGTTAAGTGAGTTGCCATAACTGTTGGCAAGTCCACCACCGTGTAACCCGCGATCTCGGCATCTTCTTTGCGGTTTGGAGAAATCCAAAGAGCATCGAGACCAAAAGCTGGTTCTTTTGTTGGAATACCTTCGACACGCTCGCTGACATTTCCTGGATCCATCGCAAGCAGCGCCTCTGGACGAAGAGTTCCACCGCCGACTTTTGAACCCTTGATCATCAAGCGATATTCCCCCGGAGCCAACTGCAAGTTGTCACGGATATGAATGCTTGGAACCACGATTCCCAGATCCAAAGCGAATTGCTTACGGATACTGACTATACGCTCAAGCAAGTCACCGCTTTGGTCAGATTCGACGATGCTGATCAAACCATAGCCAACTTCAAGCTCGACCATATCAAGTGGCAACATCGTTTCGATGTTTTCTTTAACAGGTACGTTTGCTGCTGCTTCAGCTTGTGCTTTTTCGGCAGTTTCTTTTTCTTGACGGAATCTTCTGATAACCCAAGAAAGACCACCCAAAAGGCCACCCATGAACAAGAACGGAATTGTTGGAAGCCCCGGAACCAAACCAAGAAGAACCAACACACCACCTGAAATCATAACGGCACGTGGGTTCACGAGAAGTTGGCTTGTGACCTCTTGACCCATGTCTTTATCAGAATTTGAAGTACGAGTAACGATCGCACCGGCTGCTGTTGAAATAATAAGAGCTGGGATCTGCGAAAGAAGACCGTCACCGATCGTGAGCATCGTGTAGTACTTCGCTGCAACTTCAATCGGAAGACCTTTTTGGATAACGCCGATACACAAGCCACCCAAAACGTTGATCAACGTAATGATGATACCGGCAATAGCATCACCACGTACGAATTTCGAGGCACCATCCATCGCGCCGTAAAAGTCCGCCTCTTGTTCGATTTGACGGCGGCGTTTACGAGCTTCGGTTTCTGTGATGTGACCCGAGTTCAACTCGGCATCAATCGACATTTGCTTACCTGGCATCGCATCCAAAGTGAAACGTGCAGCGACCTCAGCGACACGGCCCGAACCTTTGGTGATAACGATAAAGTTGATCACGATCAGGATCACAAACATGATGAAACCGATAACATAGTTTCCGCCGACGACGAAGTTCGCGAAAGATGCGATCACGTCACCGGCTGCTTTTTCACCTTCATGTCCATGAGTCAGAATCAAACGTGTTGTTGCTACGTTGAGGGACAAACGGAATAAAGTCGTCATCAATAGTAACGACGGGAAGGAAGTGAAATCCAAAGCTCTTTGCGTATAAATACTCACGAGCAAGATCAAAACACTGATCGCCAGAGAGAACGTTAAGCTGATGTCCAAAAGAAGTGGCGGCAGTGGAATAATCATCACGGCCAAAATCGCCAAAAGACCGAATGCGATGAACAAATCGGTGTTCTTGGTGATCTTTTCAAATCTCTTCAGAAACTGAAAAACTTCTTCCATTATCTTTTCTTCCTACGCAAACGATAAACATACGAAAGCACTTCGGCGACTGCGACGAAAAGCTCTCGAGGAATAACTTGACCAATTTTCATTGTTTTAAAAATAGTACGAGCCAGAGGCTTATTCTCCACAATTGGGATATTGTGTTCACGAGCGAGCTCTTTAATTTTCTCAGCTACGTGATCCGCACCCATGGCGATCAATTGTGGAGCTGGCAAATTATCAGAATATTTTAGGCAAACCGCGATATGTGTCGGATTCGTGATGATCACATCAGCCTTGGGAACTTCAGCCATCATACGCTTCGAAGCCATTTCACGCTGAATACGACGAATGCGAGATTTGATCATCGGATCACCCTCGCGTTGCTTATGTTCTTCTTTGACCTCTTGTTTGGTCATCATCATTTTCTTTTCAAGATCCCAGCGTTGATAAAAATAATCTGCCGCTGCGATGACGAACATGATAGAACCCACACCACCTAAAAGCTTAACGATAACTTTCCCGATGTACTGAAGGATCTGCTCCATGTCGTATGTGAGCATGTATGGAATCTGATGAACTTCACCGCGCAAAAGGAAGTAAAGCACAACACCAATCGCTCCCATTTTTAAAATGGACTTTAACGCTTCAACAACGGCGCGAAGGCTAAAGATTCTTTTGAAACCATCAACTGGATTTATTTTTTCAAACTTCGGAGAGAGGGCGTCTTCAACTTGAAGGAAACCAACTTGCACGATGGAAGAAGCTGCACCGATAATTCCGGCAATCGCCATCACAGGTGCAATTAAGATAAATGCTTTTTCACCGTTCATGCGGAATGCTTCCGTGAAATTACCTTCACGAACGGCACGAACCATATCTGGACCGAATGAATAATGGAAAAGTTCGTAGAAATTCTTAAAGAAGAAGCGACCCAATGCATACACGCCACCAGCCGCAGCTAATAATAAAATAGCTGAACCTAGTTCACGTGAATGCGCAACGTTCCCCTGCTTGCGGAACTCTTCCCGCCGCGCGTCCGTTGCCTGTTCGGTTTTCTCGCCGCCCTCGTCAGCCATTTCGTTCCTTCCTAGAACTTAAAAGCTTTATCTTATAAGTGTTTCATCACTGCAAAAAGTTTGCTTGCTGTGATTTCCACCAATCCATTCATTTCCATTACTAGCAGTGGCAAACATAAAAATACCACTGTCATTCCCAACATGATCGTCACTGGCATACTCGTGACCAAGACGTTGATCTGGGGAACTGCTCTACCCAAAATACCCATCGCTACGTTCACAACAAGAATGGTCACTAGAACGGGCGCACACATTTTAATCGCTAATATCATTGCTGTTTGACCGAATGCCGCCATCTCTGCAAAGGGACCGACATTCAAGGACAGCGAACTGACTGGAACCAAATCGTAGCTTTGCGCAATTGCACTGATCAGCATGTGATGACCGTCAATTGCCAAAAACACCAAAGTTCCAATCGTGCTGTAGAATTGGTCGATGGTATTTCCATGACTCCCCAACATGGGGTTATAGAGTTGCGAGGCACTCAGGCCCACGGACATCGAAACAAGATCCCCTGTCATAGTGACAACAAAGAAGAAGATCCGGGTTAAAAACCCAAGCGACAACCCTACAATCAATTCTCGCACAGCTAACCCAATGATTTCATTAGAGATAGCTAAGTAATCTACGTTCCCGATTTTCACCACCGGGAAGAGAATCATGCTCAAAACAACCGAAAGCAAAACCTTTACAGGCGTGTTGACAGTTGGAGAGCCAAAGAAAGCGGAAGACACCATAAAGGCGAGCATGCGTAGAAGAATCAACGCAAAAAGGAGAATTTGAGCTTCCGTTAAAGCCGTCCAATTCAACATCGAGGTCTATTCCCTCACCATCACAGCGATGCTCTCAAAGAGATTCACTGTATAAGAACTCATCACATCCATCATCCAAGGGCCCGCCAAAACAATCACCAGCGCAATCACGATCATTTTTGGAATGAACGTCAAAGTCGCTTCATTGATTTGTGTGAGGGCTTGGAAAATACTCACAGCCAAACCCACAACCAAAGTGCTAATAAGCATTGGAGCTGCGAGCATCGCAGTTGTTCTCAAAGCATCTTGACCTAATTTGATCACTAATTCTTCTGTCACAACTCACCTCACCCGAAGCTTTTAACCATTGAACCGATTAAGAGACCCCAACCATCCACAAGAACAAACAACATGATCTTAAATGGAAGCGAGATCACAACCGGCGGCAACATCATCATACCCATCGCCATCAAAACGCTGGCTGCGACGATGTCGATCACCAGGAAGGGCAAAAAGATGATGAAACCAATTTGGAAAGCCGTTTTAAGTTCAGACACAATAAATGCTGGAACCAAAATCATCGTAGAAACATCTGCACGTGTTTTTGGTTTTTCAACTTTCGAAAGTTTAACGAACAACGCTAGATCCGAGTCACGCGTTTGATTGAACATAAACTTACGAAGTGGCGCGAGTGTCGCATCCAAGGCTTGGTCTTGAGAGATCTTACCTGCCAAGTACGGCTGAATACCGTTTTTATTCATATCATTGAAAAACGGCTGCATCACAAAGAACGTTAAGAACAAAGCCAATCCGACCAAGAGTTGGTTTGGTGGCATCTGTTGCACACCCATCGCTTGGCGAAGGAAGGACAAAACGATCAAGATACGAGTAAAACCCGTCATCATGATCAAAATCGCAGGTGCCAAAGTCAGCACCGTCATGATCAAAATTAATTTTACCGCATTCACAACTTCATTTGGGTTGTCTGCTGTTTTAAATCCCAAATTCACAGTCGGCAAAGTCACCTGTGCAAAGGCTTGATGCCCGAACAACAGGATCAAAGGCAAAACAAGTAAGCCTAATAAGAGTTTCTTATTCACTGAAAAGACCTCATGCCTTTTAAACGTTTGGAAACGATGTCTTTAATACCGCTGATCGCAAATTCTTCATCTGGATCCAGATCTTTAGCGCGTTTGCGAGGGGCTGGAGTTTCTTCTTCTTGGTCTTCTTCGATGTCAGAGAAAGAAACGCCTTTGCTGCCAAGAACTTTTGTGAAATTACCTGGAGCTTCTTCTGGTACTTCATCATCAAGCAATGACAATGACTTGATCATATTGATGTTGTGATCTGTAACACCGATCAAGATCGATTCTCCAGCCACACGTACGATCGCCAAGCTTTTCTTTGGTCCCAGGTAATGTTGTTGCAAAACTTTGATTTGCGTTTGGTGCTTTGAACCTTTAGGAATGGAGTACTTGCGCAAGAAGATAAAAGCTCCTGTGCCGACCACACCCAAAATTGAAAGAGTCATCATGATTCTAAAAAGACCGCTGCCTTCAGCCGCTGCATTCTTTTTACTTTCTAGATTCAAAGGAATCTCAGACTCTTTTCTATTGTCTGTTTTGATTGTCGAAGCTGAAGTTGCCGCTTCTGCTGCTGCCACTTCTGGAGCCACCGCTGCTTCTGTCGACGCAACAGCCGCTTCTGCAGCAGGGGGTGCTGCATTTTCATTGGCCTGCGCTACACAAACCGAAACAATCAAAACTAGAGAAAGCAACCAACGCATTTTATAACCTCTTTATTATCTGAGTTGTTCCACACGCTCAGCCGGAGAAATGATATCCGTCAAACGTACACCGAACTTTTCATTGACCACCACGGCCTCACCGCGTGCGATCAATTTGTCATTTACGTAAACTTCCATTGGCTCACCGGCCAGTTTGCTCAATTCAATGACGCTACCTTGAGTGAGGTTTAAAAGTTCACTCACTGGCATTTTTGTACGACCCAACTCAACTGTTACTTTGAGTGGAATATCCAAGATCAAATTCAAATTGCGATCTTTCGATGCATCTTCAGCACTTTTCTTAGCTCCACCGCCGCCGCCAGAGGCCATGCTTGTTGCTTCTGCTACGAGCTGATCTGCTAAGTTGTCCATTTTATCGTCAGTCATTCATCCCCCTATTTCGTCACCGGACGAGTGACTTGAACTGCCACCGTGCCATGATGTATTCCGTAATAACCTTTAAATTTTTTAACACCTTCAAGTTGAACATCGAATTCGCCAGTCGCATCTTGATCCAAAGGAATCACGTCGCCGACTTTCAAGGTCATCAAATCACGCAATTTGATTTCCGTTTCGCCCAAGTTCACTTGCACTTCGAGGTCTGTTCCCAAAAGCTGCTCGTGAATGATAGATGTCCAAAGTTTTTTATCCGTTTGATCCGATTCAACTTGGAAACCCGTTTGAAGTTTCTGCTTGATCGGCTCAATAGTAGCGTAAGGAATCACGATGGAGATCGTGCCGGTCGCATTTTCAAGCTCTACGTCAAATGTTGAAGCGATAACTACGTCTGTTGGAGGAACGATACCCACGAACTGTGGGTTCACCTCTGTACGAACAAACGAGCAACCGATTTTCTCGATTGAAGCCCATGCCGCTTCCAGATCATTGATCGCAAGGCCTACGACCTTTTGGACAATGGAAAGTTCAATTGGGGTAAAATCTTTTCCGTCAATTTTTGTATAAGGGCGATCCGCTCCACCAAAGAAGCTGTCGACCAAGGCGTAAGCTAATTTACTTTCAATAACGAAAAGAGCGGAACCGCGAAGGTTACCGAATCTCAGAACCGACATGCATGTTGGCATTGGAAGAGTGTTGATGAACTCTCCGAACTTCAAAAACTCTGTCGATGTCAAAGTGATCGACGCGATTTTACGAAGTGCTGATGACAACGAAACGCGGAATGCACGCATGAATTTCTCGTAGATAACTTCCAACTGTGGCAAACGACCGCGGATAATACGGTCTTGGCTGGTCAAATCGTAAGTAACAACTTTCGATTCGTCGACCTTGCCATTGCCTCCACCAGCGCCGCCGCCACCGCCACCACCAGATGACTTCGGTGATTCAGACGTCGTCACGTCGCCATCAGAAACCGCGGCTAACAGGGCATCAACTTCACTTTGCGATAGAACCTGATTCATAGTCCTGCCTTAGTTATAGATAAACTCAGTGAAGAATACGTTTGAGATCTTTCCTTGCACGAGGAAGGAGTTGATGGTGTCTTTGATTTCCGTCTTCAACCCATCTTGACCTTCACGCGAAGAAACTTCGTCATAACTTTTGCTAGAGAGAATAATAATAATGATGTCGCGAATTTGCGCTTTACGCTTATCGATTTCACCAAGGCTGTGTTCGCCCTTCACCTCAAGCTCCATATTGACCTTAAGGATCTTACGACCTTTAGCGCCGGCAAGATTCACAATGAATGTTTCAAGAGGAACAACTTTACCGATGATTTCTTTTTCTTCAGTTGCTTCTTTATGTTGAGCTTCTGCTTCACCTGCGATCACATGATCGATTTTTGGTTCAGCGGCTTCTTTCTTTTTGCCTTGCCAAAGCATGAAACCAACACCTGCAACCACCAACATATTAATGACGGCTAGAGCAATTAGTAATATAGGCTTTTGTCCAGAACCACCGCTCGGTCCAGACGACACATCTGCTGCTGCCGCTTTTTCTTCAGCCACTTCATCCTCCATGATGAAAGAGACCACACACTGATCTCGAACAGATTATAAGCAACTCGAATGCCAACACGTCTTCGGTCTAGTCTAGGTGACTGCGGTCCAACATATTTGATTTCAGGCAATTTTTGCCGCTCAGGAAAATGTTGCCCTTTCACTTTTTCATGACGCTAGTCAAAACTTTGGCGTCAAAAGAGCCTTGATTGTTGAAACATTTGGGTGCGTCTCTCTTGTGAAAAGCACACCAAAAGCGCGAAATAGAAGGTGTAACAACAGCCGAGAAAACTCGACTTAGATCAAGTGAGGTTTTTATGGACAAACAAATGTTTGAAGGAAAATTTAGCGAGATCTCAGGAGCATTAAAACAGAAACTTAGCAGCTTGAATCTGACAGAAGAAGAAATAAGAAATACCAACGGTGACTTTGATCAAATTGTCAGTCTTGTTGCCACAAAACTGGGAGTGCCAGAAAGCGAAGCCAGAGAAAAAGTAAAACAAGTGATGAGCAGTTTGAATATAGATGAAAGCTCGACACAAAGTTTCTCAGAAAAAGTGGCTAAGACATTCGATGAAATTAAAAATAAATTTATTCATTAAAATTTAGATAAAGCGTCGATCACCCTAATGCCCTCTTATGAAAGAGGGCTTTTTTATTCGATCGTGCCAGGTTTTGTGCGTTTGGCTTGCAACAAATAATGAATACCAATCATACCACTATAGTCATTCGCCGACTCGCCCGTTTTGCTGGTGACGGATTGCGAATAACGGCCTTCCAACATAGCGCCCCAACTACCACTGTTCCATAGCTGAAACATCAAAGATAAATCAAATCCATATTCAGTAATGTCTTCGGCCGAAGTGCTTTGCGTTTGATCAGGACGCAGACTGCTAAAGTCCGTCGAAGGTGAGCCTATTGTATAGGCTGAATAAAACGAAAGCGATGCTGAAAAATACGAGGTCGGCCAATAACGATATCCCAAAGTTATATGCAATAGTTCAGTGCTTTGGCTGAGGTAGTTGCCTTCTACCTCGCGCACAAAAAGTTTTGGCATATAGAAGGTGCCAATTTCCAAACTGCCACGATCATTCGCGTCACCTAAAATTAAAAGTCCCACGCCCGAAAGATATGCGGAGTCGACTCCAGAGCGCGTGTCGTCGAAAATTGTTTTTCGCACGGAGGGGCCAAAGACAACTGAAATATTGCCCGAATGTGGAGTATACGCAAAACACGCTCCACTATTGATTAGCAAAATAAGGAAAAGAACACCTATAATACTTCTCACCCATGAAGATTAAGTTTAGGTTCGCTCAAAGTTCAATGAAAATCTTGCGGGGAAAATTTAAATTTTTCTCTCTGGGCGCACTGTTATTTTTCAGTACCCTAAATGCTTTTGCCGAAGAAGCGACACCCCCTGCACCCGAGTCTCGCGAAACCAATTGGGAAGAAGCCCTCATTCAAGGCAATATCAATATTTCAGAATGGTTTGACTCCTTTGCTGATGGCCTGGATTTGTTTTTAGTCGGCAAACGCGTGACGAAACGTCAGAATCAGACACGAATTAATATTGAAACTTCTTTCGTCACCACTGAAATCGAACCGTTTTCGAGCGCTGCCAATCTGGGTTTCAATTTGCAACTTCCCAACGTGGAAGAATACTGGAGCTTAAAATTCAGTTCCTACGATGAACAACAAGAGCAGCGGAACTTAAAAAACGCCTATCTGCGGACGACGCCGCGACAAAAAAGTTACGGTGCGACCGTGGGGCTTTTAGCAAATCTCGGTAAAGTTCGAACGCGCTTTGAGCCGCGTATTGAACTTCAGGATCCTCTCAAGGTTTCGCACTCTCTTACTTTCGACAGTATCGCCAAGACGAAACATTTTGAAATCAATCCCGAGTTGGAACTTTATGCCAACTCAGATGTCGGTGTCGGTTCCGTGCAAAGTCTGAATTTCTATTTTCGCTTCACCAACATTTACTCGATGACACTTTTAAATCAGGGTAACTACGAAGAGAAAAGTCACTTCTACAACGTCGACAATGGAATTTCTTTTGGACAAGTCATTGATGGAAGTTCAGGGCTTTCTTACAACTTGATTTTTAACTCGAATAACAGAGCTCACTACCACCTTGAGTCTTACAATATCTCTCTATCCTATTCGAAGGTTCTCTATAAGAGAATTTTGGACTTCCAGCTGATTCCCAACGTTGATTTCGCTGAGGACCTGGGCTTTAAAGGTGTCGCTGGCTTAACTTTAAACATCAACCTGCAGTTTTGATGGCCGTCCGATCACTCACGAACTTTCTTTTTTAAAAACTGTCCCACTCTGAGAATGAAACCATACTTCATTTTTCCCTCCTGCCGATGAGCCCTATACTTATTGTGAGGGGACTTTCATGCAATTTAGATCGACCATTTTTAAACTCGTTCTTTGCTCGAGCATTTTGACCGTCTCTGCTTGCTCACAAAATCTTGGTTCCGCAACACTTCCATCCGCCGACCCCGGAAATTCGACTTCAGGAACAAGACCCAATCCGTCTCCGTCGCCTTCTCCATCTCCTTCGCCAACTGCAACGCCGAAGCCTTCACCTTCTCCAAGTCCAACGGTGTCACCGTCACCATCGCCATCTCCGTCTCCAAGCCCAACAGTTTCACCGTCTCCATCACCATCACCAAGTCCGTCTCCAACGCAACCAACTCGCGCGTTTAATGGCGTTCGTCCTTATGGACCGAAGGCTCCTTGGAACATTCCAGTGGCGAACTTACCTCGTCATCCAGAAAGCGCTAAATACGCTGAGTATCTTTGGAATGACTTTGCTGGAAAAATTCCAGAACTCAATTTCCGCAAATACACCTTCCCCGTTTACGATGCGACCAAAGCAACTGATCAGTATGTGATCAAAGACACAAACAATTGGGGAAATCTAAACGGCAAAACAGTTCCGTTTAACCCCACATGGAAACCCAACGCCGGAACAGATTCGCAAATCATCATTCTAGATCCTGCGACAGGAAAAGAATGGAATCTCTGGGAAGTCGTTGTCGACACAGCATCCAAACAAATCACAATCGGTAACGGTAACTTATGCCCAGGTGACTACCTCACCAACAACTGGGACAACAAAGCTACCAAATGTACAGGCTCACGCGGTGTTGGTATCAACTACCTTGCGATGCTCGTAAGACCGTGGGAAATCGAACAGGGTAAAATCGAACACGCGCTTTCCATGCCAATCATCGGAACCTCGGGACAAACCTACGTAGCCCCAGCAACAAAGCTTGAGCACCCAGGTAAAGTGGGAAATATTCCGGAGGGTATGCGCTTTGCTCTAAACGTGACTTACGCTGAGATCGATACCTACGTAAATTCTCTCACAGCACTGACGGCTGCTAAAAAGAAAGCCATTCGCGTGATCTTGGTTGCACTGAAAGATTACGGCTGGTTTGTCACGGATACTGCCGGTGGACACACCTTGCACTTTGAAGCACCCGAGTCAGCTCAAGCTGAATGGGAACGCATCGGAGTTCTGCCGGGGCAGTCCGTCAACGGTATTGAGCATCCACGCTTTACTCTTTATCCGTTCTTAACGAAGGACCGAATCATTACAATTGTTCCGAGCGATCAATATCCGCAATAAAGCGACTTCTAAGGCCCGCTTTAAATACACAAGTTAGATCAAGGGGCCGCTCCCACGACAATTGCATTGCGTTAATTATTCACTGTTAAAAAGCAGAGCTTGAACTCTGCCCAAAATCCACTAAAACCGCCTGGTTCGGGTAATTTCAAACAATTCTCAGATTAAAGAGGTAACTATGAAAGCACTAATTATGGTTCTCTCCTTGATGGGTTTTGGTTTCTCTGCTCAAGCTGGCGTATCGATCGTAAAAGCTTTCGATGGTAACGTTGCTTACTGCAATCAAGAAACTCGCCTTAAAGGAAAAGTCATCCAAGTTGAAATGACAAACGTTGTATCAAACGATTCTCAAGACGATGCGACAATGACTGTGTCTCTCGTGAAATGCGAAAACGGTTCTTGGGTGAAAGACACTCAACCTTCTGTTGAAAACTACACAGCGCCAAATGGCGAACAAGTGAAAGTTACCTACAGCAACTACGAACTTCTAATCGTAAATAAAAACTACGACATCGTATTGCAAACTGAGTTGTCCCACTTAAACACTGTGAACAACACTCAATCCGCACAATTCTCTTTGGTGAGAACTCGCGATGCAGGACAAATTTTCGAAGCTTCTATCCGCGCAATCAAACACGTGGAAGCTAGCGGCGGACAAAAATTCTCCGAAGTGATCAACTTCGGCGTCTTCAACGTACGCCTCACCGACATCAACTAGTCTGAAATAAAAAGACCGGCTCTCTGGCCGGTCTTTTTTTAGTTCGTTTCGTTCTTAATGATCGGCTGTATTCTCTGCTGCAATTCATTCACAACAAATTTATTTCCCGCGATGATTGAGTTTTTATAAGGCGTGTATTCGTCACCTCGATATGTTGTAACAACGCCTCCCGCTTCTTCGACTAACAAAATACCCGCTGCCGCATCCCACGGTTGGATATTGCGCTCCCAATAACCATCAAAAACACCACGTGCAACTTGTGCTAAGTCATAAGCAGCAGCCCCAGGACGGCGCACCCCACGGCACTGGCGCACGATGCTGTCGAAAATCTGCAACTGTTCCGCAATCACATGTTCATGCTCCGCCACAAATCCTGTTGCTAAGAGTGCATCTTTAAATTTCTCCGTCTTGCTGACGCGCAGAGGACGACCATTTACGAAGGCACCTTGCCCGCGAATCGCTGTATAGGTTTCTTTGAGCATCGGTACATCAATAACAGCCAATTGAATTTTACCGTCAATTTCCAAACCTAAGCTGATGCAGAAAATTGGAAAACGATGAATGTAGTTTGTCGTTCCATCTAAAGGATCCAAAATCCAACGACCGCGAGAACCCGCAGAAGCCCACTGGACTTTGGCCCCAGCGGCATACGATTCTTCGCCAAGGAACTCTATGTCAGGAAAATTTTTCTTAAGATGATCCGCAATGACACGTTCCGATTCTTTGTCGGCTTCGCTCACTAGACCTGCTTGAAACTTTTCTTCGATGTGTTCTAAGTTACCGAAATAATTAAGAAGCACTTCGCGTCCAAGGCTCACAGCTTTGATTGCTTGACCTAAGACTTGCTTCCAATCCCTTGATTTTACGCTATTTTCCACGCCTTCCCCTTTTGGCCAGGACTCTCAGATGATTGACCAGTTCCGCGACTTAAAGCTACCATGAGAATAGAGTCAAAGGAAGGACTCGAAACTAAGCACATGGCGAGTTTAAACATGAGGATTGAAAAAATGGCTTCAAAAACAGATGCGGTTGTAAAACTAGTACTAGTTTTCTTTATTTCTCTTTTGTCTTTCTCCATCGGGACTTTCGTTGGAAAGAAATATAGTGACAACCAACATCAACTAGCTGCGCTTGAACCACAAAAAACTGAAAAAGCAGAACGCTCTATCGCTTCCGCTCATGAAGAAGGTGGCGCAGCTGCAAAACCAGGCGCCATGACGGATGAAGAGATCGCAAAACTTGCAGAAGAATTCGTCGCTGATGAAACAGCTCCAACAACAGTCGCTGAAGGTCATGGCGAAGGCCACGATGCTCCGGCTCACGGTGCTACTGCGAAAGTTGAACCAGGCACAGTTGCTCCAGCAGGTCACGGTGGTGGTCATGAAGAAGCTGCTGCACAAAAACCAGATGCTAAATCGGAAGCTCACTCTCCTCGTGGCGCAACCAAAGGTCACGTAACTGCAACTGAAGAACCTTCTTCTGCTGCAAAAAACATCGCTTCAGGAAAAGCTCCAACTGAAACTCAAACTGCTCCTGCAAAAGCAGTTAAACCAGAAGATCGTCGTCCATCTGCTCTTCCTAAAGATGTGGCTGCATTCTCTGTCGGTAAATTCACAGTGCAAGTGGCTTCATACGCTGACGAAGCGGAAGCACAAAAATTTGCTTCTGAACTTAAAGACAAAGGTTACAGCGCGTTCTACATCCCAGCGAATATCAAAGGTAAAACTTGGTACCGCGTAAGTGTGGGTCAGTTCGCCACACAAAAAGAAGCTCAAGCATACCGCTCAGAATTCTTGAGCAAATCAAAAGTCGGATCTGCGATTGTTCAAAAAATCACAGAGTAAGATTTAAATTCTCATCGCCAAAAACTAAAAAGCCTCGGGAGACCGAGGCTTTTTTTATTTCTAAAGATTCATAAAGAAACCGATGCGCAGAACACCACTCCCGGTCGGGTTTGGTTCAAAGTCCGAGGCTATGAGGGCTCGTCCTTCCAAAGCACCTACGAAACCGAAACTCTCTGACAACGGCATTTGCAATTCCGCACCTAAAGAAAGTGCTGACATAATTTTATAATCAGAATCAGCGGTATATGAATTCCCCAAAGAATCTTGAGTCGAAACTTTCTCTAAATAACTTCCAATACCTGCACCGCCATAGAGGCTCAAACGATTTTTGGTCCATTTATGTTCATAGGCATGCCAACGAACCCAGCCGACCACTTCTTGGTGCTCGCGATCGACTGACAATGAAGCGTTGCCGGTATTCACGTTGAAGCTTGCATACTCCATTAAGAAATCGAGCTGCTTTTTTTGAAACCCAAAAGCGATATTCAATGGACGACGATCTGCCCAATCTAAATCAGGTGTCTTCTCATAGCGAGCTTCGATACCGAGTAGGTAGGCTTTCAAAAGAGACGGCGGTTCAGGTGGAACTACTTTAAGACGACTTTGCTGGGCAAAGCTTACGGTGGAGAATAATAAAATCAGAGTCGCGAAAAAAGCGCGCATTATTTAGACTCCGAAAGTGTGAAGAACGAATTTTCCGTATCAACTTTGTTTTCTTCACATGACCACGGCTTGTCGCTAATTACATTCACAACAGAAGCCAAGTACTCACACTCACTGGATTTTAATCCCTCAGTATTCCGAGCCAAAAGCTGAACAACAACATCCGCGCCAAGATTGTTTTCATCGATCTTTGGCAAAACCTTGAGAAGTGTTTTTGCGACAAACTTTCTTGCTTCAAGATTTTCAATCTTTCTTTCCTGCGCTATTTTTTCTGTGAAAACTTTCAGAAGGCGTGCATACCGAGTGCCCACTTCATACGCGAAGCCAAGCTTATATTGGTCATAGCAGTCTTTCACCTGTGTGGATGCGAAATCTGCACATTCTTCTTTCAAAGAACTCAAACGAGTTTTCACTGTTTCAATTGCAAACGGGATATCTGTTTGACGACCGTCTACTTTCAACGTGCGCTCTTTTGCTATTGGCAATGAGAGTGCGACAAAGTCAGGATCGCCTGTATACATCCAACCCCAAAAATCGGCGAAACCCTCATTGAGACCGCGCAAATAAACTTCATTCGCATCACGCTTGATCGCCGCGTTTTCTGTTGGTTCCGTATCAACTTTAAAATCAATGCCATCGTCTTCTTCGATTTTAACAGGAGCATCCGTGTTTTTTGTGAGCTCTGCCAAACTGTGAACGCTGGAACGAACCGGTTGAGTCATTTTCACAAGTTTATAAAACAATGAATGGAAATGCTCGTGCGCCAAAACACCGGCATTCACGGCAATTGGAAGATTCGATTTTGTATAACGAACAAAGAACATGGCATCAGCGGGGCCGTAGTATTGAGCGTTGTTTTCAAGTCCACCCTCTACTCGAACGGCAACACCGATATCGCGAGGCCATTTGTTTACACCCTTGGCACCTAATTCATCGTCAAGAGCTGCAAGTCTTTGCATGTGAGCGTAGATAGTGAAAAGTTCGAGAGTGAAGTTGTCTGAAGCAACGTAAGTTCCGTCCCCTGATTTCACATAACGAGCCGATGGCGAAGGACCGGACATTATTTCTCTGCCGTCCTGTTTGATGATTCGAGGAGCAACCATGAAATTTACAAAGCGCCCGGCAACAGCTTTCAGGTCGTCCACTCCCACCAAAACGAAAGGGTGAAAACCGTAGCTGCCATTTGATTGAGGCATGTAAGTAAGGACCTTGGTGTTTCCGGACTCGGATGTGGAATCAAAATTGCCGCTACAAGAAACGACAGTCGCCAGAGAGGTGACACAGAGAATGATTCGACCAAAAACACGCTTCACAAACGCCTCTTCCCGCACTATAAACGGAGGTCCCTTCGAAGGGATTCGACTAAATGCGTTATATTTGTACTGGATTCGAGCCTGAATCTCATTAAAAACCAAGGTGTTAGCTAAGATTTTCAGCCTTCACCAAAGTTTAGACAGCAAGCCATAAGGGAACCATGGATATACTTGATTTTGTTACGAAAAATCTAAACCCTGCGCAAAAAGAAGCCGTTGAAACCCTCGAAGGCCCTGTCCTCATTTTAGCCGGCGCTGGCTCTGGCAAAACCCGCGTTTTAACCCACAGAATGGCCAATATGATCGGCCAAGGCGCGGCGGCTCCAGACGACATCCTTTGCGTGACCTTTACTAATAAGGCCGCCAAAGAAATGGAACATCGTATTTATAAACTTTTGAGCGATATGCAGATCGGCATTCGCAGCCAACTTTGGATCAGCACATTTCATAGCTTCTGTGTTCGCGTTTTGCGCCAACATATCACGCTTCTCGACTACAAACCGTTCTTTGGAATCTACGATTCTTCGGATCAGTTAAGCCAAATTAAAAAAGTCATGAACGCGCTGAACATCAACGACAAGATGTATCCAGCAAAGAACTTCCAAAGCCGCATCAGCAGCGCCAAAATGCTCGGCATGGGACCTGAGGAATTTGGTAAGGCCAACAAGCGCTTGATGGACGAAAAAACTGTCGCGGTTTACAAAGCCTATGAAGCAGAAATGCGTAAAGCAAACTCTTTGGATTTCGATGATCTTTTGATGAAGACGTATGAACTTTTCCGCATGTATCCTGACGTTTTGAAAATGTATCAGGATAAATTCCGCTTCATCATGGTGGATGAGTATCAAGATACCAACCACATTCAATATTTGCTTGTTCAGTTGCTTGCAAAAGCGCACCGCAATTTGTGCGTGGTCGGTGACGAAGATCAATCGATCTATAGCTGGCGTGGTGCGGATATCAAAAACATCTTGGACTTCGAAAAGGATTTCCCTGAAGCCAAAGTTATCAAGCTTGAAGAAAACTATCGCTCTTCAGGAAACATTGTAAATGCAGCAACAGCTGTTATTAAAAATAATACGGAAAGAAAAGATAAAACTCTTTTCACTTCCAATGCTGATGGCGATTTGATTCAAGTGCATGAAGAACGCAATGAATACGATGAAGCTCGTTTTGTTGCAAAAACCATTCAAGCAATGATGAACGAAGGCACGGGCTCGTATAACGACTATGCGATCTTCTATCGCACGAATGCGCAGTCACGCGTGCTTGAGGAACAACTTCGTACGATGTCGATTCCTTATCGCCTTGTAGGCGGCGTGCGATTCTATGAGCGCATGGAGATCAAAGACATCTTGTCTTACTTGAAGTTAGCTATCAACCCAGCTGACGATATTGCCTTCAAACGCATTATCAATGTTCCTGCTCGTGGAATTGGTAAAACGACGATTGAAAAAATCGAAGAGTACGCGCATCAGAAAAATATGACTCTGACGGAAGCGGCAGGCAAAGCCGTGGAAGAGCGCCTTTTCAATGCAGGCACTTCAGGGAAAATTCGCCGCTTCCTTGATTTGATGGAAGAACTGCAAGCCAGCGCCCATCAATTCAAGATTCTCGATTTCTATCACATTGTTTTGGATCGCACCGAATACTTGCAAGCCTTGAAAAAGGACGAGTCACCTGAATCGCAAGCACGCATTGAGAACTTAGAAGAACTCGACAATGCCATAGCCCAGTTCGTTAAAGAGCGTGGTGAAGAGGCGACTCTCACAAGCTTCCTTGAGGAAATGGCACTCGTGAGTGATGTCGACAATCTCGATCAAAAGCAAAACTCTGTGACAATGATGACTCTGCATATTTCGAAGGGTCTTGAGTATCCGTACGTCTTTGTTGTCGGCCTTGAGGAAAACCTTTTCCCAAGCAGTCGCTCGTCTGAGAGCGAAGATGAAAGAGATGTGGAAGAAGAACGCCGGCTGGCTTACGTGGGCATGACCCGCGCTCGTCAAAAATTGTGGCTGACTTACACCAAAATGCGTCGCGTTTGGGGCCAAGAACAGTTCAATCCTCCGTCACGTTTCTTGAAAGAGATCCCAAAAGACTTTGTCCAATTCCATACAGCTGTCGAAGCACCTCGCTTTGTTAATAGATATGGCTCGGGGTCTTATCAGGATTCAGACTTTGGCGGCGGCGGGTTTGGTAAAACCAGCGGGGACCGCAACAGAATGCGCCCGTCTGACGATTTTGAATCGCAAGATTTCCCAGATTACGATGATGATTCCTCAGGAAGTGGAAAATCTGCTTATTCTAAAGGCATGAGAGTCCGTCACCCTACATTCGGCGTCGGGACCGTGTATTCGACCGAAGGCACTGGCGAAAACTTGAAGGTCAGCGTCATGTTTACGGATAACACCATTAAAAAATTCGTCGTGAAGTACGCTCGCTTAGAACGCGTTTAATCAGAGATTGACTCCTGTTTGAATAGACTCAAAGATTTGGTGTCTAAAACAATAAGGAGTCTTTCATGACAAAAATGATTATCGCCGTAGCGGCAGCAGCATTGGCTTTCACGTCAGTTGCATCAGCAAAAACAATGAGCAAAGTTCCTGGAACTAAAGTAGCAAATCCATCTTGGTCACAAGACAGAAGCTACGCTTCTACTGATTACTCTTTCGGTGGTGGTTCTCAAAAGCACGAAATCACAACTATGCTTACAGACGGTGGTTTCTTCTCTGGTAAAAGATGTAAGGACTGCAAATCTGGTACTGCAATCGAACTTCAAGGTTCTTACCTTCGCTACTTGAAGGATAACTTTCAAGTGGGTGGTGAAGTTGCCTTCAGAAACTACTCTGAAGAAGTTTCTCCAGTAGGCGAAAGCGCAACGGGATTTGATTTGCTTGCTGTTGGTGTTTACAACGTTGATTCGGATCTTAAAAACTCAATCTTTGCAAAAGCAGGTGTGGGTCTTTACTCTGTTCCTAAATCAAACGACACTGGTTACGAAACACAATTCGGGTTCTTCTTGGGCGCAGGTAAACGTTTCGCTTGGTTGAGCAACGTTTCTTATACTCCAGAGCTTCGCCTTACAAAACGTGGCGACATTGATATGGCAGTTGAGATCGCTTTGATCAACTTCTCTATCCTTTGGAACTAATTGAGAGCTAAATGATTCTCTCGAAAGCCCCATTCCTCGCGGATTGGGGCTTTTTTTTCGACATCTGCTGTCGATTTTAAAAGCTTCCTTTCCTTGTTCCGGTTTTCGTTGCTACCCTTGATCCATGAAAATATTTGTATCATTCTTTCTGACGTCGCTGATTTCTCTTTCATCTTTTGCAGTCCCACTTCCGGGCTTTCAATACGTTTCTCCGAAAGCTAAAGAAATCCAAGAAGACGACGTGACCTTCCGTTATGTTTCGAATGATGGAACCTTTGATTTGGCGTGCGCTCATGTCTATGACAGCCCTGAAGCGTCGGATTGGGATGTTTGGTGTGGCAAAGGCACCAAGATGCTTCGGCAGTTCCGCGTGCACTTCTTAGTTCGCCAACTGGAACACCGCACGTTGAAAAAATCGGCTTACGAAGTTTTGTATTGGGTGATTGATCGCGATGCCAAGAAAACGGCTTTCTCTTCAACGAGCACTTGGATGCAATTTAATAATCTTTCCAGCCTTGAGACCATGTCCTTTAGCCAAGGGGTCGAAAATGATTATGCGTACCTTACGGTGACTCTAAAGCCGCGCCCGTAGCGGCTTTCAAGCCTTTCGTTTTAAATTAAGCTAGAGCTTAGCTTAGTTCTACTGATCGGGTTCAATTTCATCTCTGAAATAAATCTGAAATCGTGGATGCTTAAACACATGCACGGATTTCATTACCTCCTTCTGAATCTCCATAACCATGACCCTGCACACACACCGCTGATCAATCGCGTGTTTGAAATGTGGGAGCGCACTTTCTCCAAAGTGATGAACCAGGCCCATCACGAGCTTGAACCTGACGATTTCTTTCGCAGCCATCAAATCGGTGTTCTGATGTTCCGTGATGAAATTGTCGGCTTTAATCTTTTTACGCTTTTTGATTTATCGCTATTAAGTACTGCACGCCATAGATACTTTCAATCGCTGGGCTCCTGCTCCCCAGCTCGATTGAATTCAAATAAGGTCAACCGCGTGCTGACGATGGAATACTTTACGATCTGCCCCACCTGGCGCAAACAAATGCGCGAAACTCCTTGGGGTGAAATTCTCACTGGGCTTGGACTAAAAGTTTTAGATAACTCTTCTGCCGATGCAATCCTGGGAACTCCGCGAATGGATCTGCGCGTGCATGAGATGTGTTATCGGCTGGGTGGATATGATTTCCAAGAACCTGTTGAGCGTATGAATTATAAGTGCGCAGTGGTTTTGTTTCCAAAAGTCACTCAGCGAAGCTTCGTGAATCCACTGACTCAACATTGGGTGCAAAAACTTCCTATCTCAAAATCTGCTCTGTCTTCACATCCACCTTTGGCGGCTCCAACATCAGCGTCTGTCGCGTCAGTTCCGCCAGCTTCTCGCGAACTGCTTGATCTTTAACTGCGCGAGCGATGTTTTTCAGAGTGCGCTTCCCCCACTCCGATTTTTCACATGAAACTGGTAAACTTAAAATTTCTTGATCCTGCTTAAGGGGATAAAATCCCAATTCACGGGAAGCGGGATTGCGCGCTTGCTCTTCAGCGAGTTCTAAATAATAAGCCAAGGCTCCATCAATACGTTGAGCCGTAATCATTTTAAAAAGGCTGCCCATCGCTTCGCTGACCACCAACTTGTAAACGCTTTTTTGCGCTTGTGTGAGAGAATGATCCACTTCACTCGAAAATGATCGACCACTCACCACACCCAATTGGAAGTTCGTTGTTTGCAAAAGTTTTAACAAGTCGACGGTCGAGTGTGTTGAACTTGGTTTGATGAGATTTTCGTTTTTCCGCAGGATCACCAGCCCTGGCGGCAAAGTCGTCGCGATTGTACTGCCAAAATAGAGGTATTGTTCACGCTCTTCGGTTTTCAGGAGAAGAATCGTGCAGTAATGATTACCTGACTCAAAAAGTTTTTTTGCGCGCGGGAATGTGACTAAATGAAAGCTGTGTTTGTATTGAGGAAGCGCCTTAACAAGTTCACGTTGAATTTCTGCCATGGGGCCGACGGATTTTTCTATATCACTAGTTCCTTCGGAAAATTTAAAAAGAGGTGGAAAATTAAATAACACCCACCCGATTTCATTTTCACGATTTACAGGCATGGATTTAACATCGGCTCTCGCCTCAAATGACAAAAAAAAGACCAGCAAGATAAAGAAGTTTTGCAAGACAGAGATGTCCATAACATCAGAGTAACGAGTCCTTACTTTGCCTCAAGAATCGTTGGTGAATCCTGCCAAAATAAACCGGTCCGGCCCGCTCAAAAACGACCAATTTCGCCCAGCTAATAGTTTTTTGACAGTTTTATGCCGTAATAGCGTCGCTATTGAACTTAAAGCTGGCAAAGCATTTGCTCCTTAGGGCTGCTTTAAGACCCTTTCCAAGGAGTATATTATGAAAAAATATGGAGCCTTAATTCTGGGGCTAGCGCTCAGCTGGCAATCAGTTGAAGCGAAGACGATTTTGATTTCAGATATCGATGATACGATTAAAAACTCTCATATTTTGGACTTGAAAGATAAACTTTTAAGTCCAACTTACACTGAGAACTCCGTTAGAGGGATGAGCCAGATTTACGAAATTATTCGTAGACAATACGCTGACAAAGGGGAAACCCTGCCGTTCTTTTATGTCACGAATGCTCCTTGGAAGATTATGGGAAAGATTCACACAAGCTTTCTTAGCAAGCACGGCTTTCCTCAGGGAGCCGTCTTATTTCGAGAAGATCTAGATAATAAAGAGCATAAAGTCGAGACAATCACGGAACTTCTTGCGACAGAAAAACCAGACACGGTTATTTTCGTCGGCGACAACGGCGAAAAAGACATCTTAGTTTACAACACATTCACGAGTGATGCGAAATACTCGAATATCAAATTCTTCACATACATTCGCATGCCGTACTATTCTGTTGAAAATAAAGAGAGCCTTGCTCTTTTGCCAAAACAAGAAGGATTCGCGACGTCTTTTGATTTGCTGCTTTCTTGGGTGAATAACGGCCTTGTAGATGCGCAAAAAATTGTTTCCGACGATAAAAAATCTAAAGATGAAATTGATTGGTCAGCCTCAGTCGAAAATTTTATCGTTAACTTTACAATCAATCTCGCTGATGAATCTGAGACAGAGAAACACGGTGTCCTTTCCTTCCCTCATTGGATGGACTGTCGCGATGTCCAAGTCCCTAACGATTCGCTACGCAACTTAACAGACGAAGTAAAAATGTTTGCAGTGGTAGCGTTGGACACTGTTCAAAAGCGTTGTTCGACGGCGGCTCGTCCGAAAGTTGAGAACGATTAAGAATTCTAAATTTTTACAGTCTTACTAGATTTCAAAGCCTGCCATTCCTCTGCATATTGAGTGATGTCAGGCTTTTTGATTTTTTCAGGAGCGGGACTGATATATTTCGCTTCGACGCCGTCCCAGCCAACGAACTCGCGTACGTTTCCTTTTTGTCCTACTTGGAAATCAGGAACGAAATAAGTCTTCCCACCGCCATTTGGGATATCCACAGATAGATTCGGCATCGCAAGACCTGAGAGGTGTCCCCACATCTCTTTTTGGATTTCAAGACTGTCTTCAACGGATGTGCGCAGATGATCTGTGCCTTGTGAAGGATCGCATTGGAACATGTAATAAGGTTTTACTCGGAGATACAGTAATCTGCGGTTTAAAGCTTGTACGATCACAGGATGATTGTTGATGCCGTTTAAGAGCACCATTTGGTTCATTACCGGAACGCCGTTATCCACAAGCTTTTCAAGAGCTGTGGCAGCTTCTAACGTCAATTCATTTGGATGATTAAAGTGGCTCATCAAAAACACTGGTTTGTGCTTTTTTAGGATCTTTACCAAATCGTCGGTTACACGCATTGGACAAACGGTCGGCATGCGTGTGCCGATGCGGATGATTTCAACGTGATCAATCGCGCGAAGATCGCCTAGTACGCGATCTAGTTGCGCATCACTCACCGTTAAAGGATCACCGCCCGACAAAATCACTTCACGGATACCAGGATGTGATTTGATGTAGTTTAAAGCTGCTTCATACTCTTCGTTTTTGATGAAGGCCTGATCTTGCCCCGTAAAATGTTTGCGCGTGCAGAAGCGGCAATAAACGCTGCAGATATCGGTGATGAGGAACAATACTCGATCTGAATAACGATGAATCACGCGCGAGACCGGATTGTTTTTCTTTTCCCCTAAAGGATCGAGCATTTGTTGCAATCCTTCAGAAAGTTCAAAGCGATGAGGCATTAAGATCTGACGAATGGATTCACCAGGGCCGCCTGCGAGGCTTGCATAATACGGAGTTGCTCGAATGTTGAAGAGTTCTTTTCCTGCTTCAAACGCAGCTCTCTCGTCTTGAGACAATTCAAAGTGTGCGGAGAAATCACTCTGCGTTTTAAGTGAATGGCGCAACTGCCAAGTCCAACTGTTCCAGTCAGCTTCGCTTACATTAGGCCATCTTTGAGAGGGGGAAAATTGCAACTTCACGTGGTCGTTATGAAGGATTATTGCAGAATTAGCAAGCTTACGAAAAGTGACGGTGGTGGGCACTTTTCGTGGTTTTTCAAAAAGGTCGCCCTCGCACTCGTAAGTTATTGAAATTACGTTCGATTCAGCCAGTCCCAAAGGGGGACACCAAAAGTTTAACAAGTGACTGTTTTCAAAAGGCTTTTCTCAAGATGAGAACCCTTAGAGTTTTTCGATGCTTACTGGTGTTGGCACACGAACCTCACATTGGCCCGGCCCTCGCTAATTAGTGAAGTGAACAAATGGGTCTGGATGACCTATTAACAGGAGGACATATGAAAAAATTTACGGATACCCAAAAAAAATGGGCCTTAACTGCGACAATGATCGCAGCGTTAGGATGTAGTGTTTCTTTTAACCCGCATACAAATGGATATGCAGCCTTGGATTTCGCGTCGACATCATCTGATGTTGTGACGAAGAAATTAAAGTTGGATGATAAAGTACTTAAAGTACACTACATCCCAACAGGCAAGAAAACTACAGCTGTAGTTACAGGCGGAAGCGATTGCGAAGTCTGTAATACATATGTCATCGATAAAAAACTTAAAGACGATGCAGAAACACTAACAGATATTCAAGTAGAACTTGTTCAACAAATCGCTGCAAGACAAGATGGTGAGGAAGTTGAAGAGTCTAAAGATTCAGAATTTGACGAACGCTCAGAGCGCCGCAGAGAACGCGACGAAGAACTGGATGAAGCCCGTAAAGAACGCAAAGAAAAAATTGCTGAAGCAAGAAAAGAAAAAAAGAAAGCCAAAGAAGATTACAAAGAAATCGCAAGACGAATGAAGTTAGCTGAATGTGGCGATGACGAAATGAATTTCGGTATGGATCGAGCAACTTGCTTGAGCTCTGAATTATTGTCTATCCTGGACAGCAAGAAAAAATATTCATCAACTGCCGTATTTGAGTATTTTTCCAATGAAGTTCAACCAAAGATTTTAGAACAACTTCTGGATCCATCGACAGTTAACCCAAATAATCCATATTCGGCAAAAGTTGCCGACAGAGCATTAAATGCCATTAAAAGCCTCATGAAAGGTCTACCTAGCGCATACAATACAACGCGCGAAAGTGTGGTTTACCTTGGGGCTCAGTCTATCCATGCATCTGCAGCTCTCCAACAAGAATACCTTTCAAAATTTGCGGCAACAGGAAGCTCCGAGGCAAAGCTTTATGCTACAGCTCAGCAAGGCTGGACAACAAGCCTCGCAGATAATCTAAAAAATATCATTAGCACATCTGCAATTATGGGCGGCCTAGCAAAAGGCACAATAAGTCAGTCGCAAGCAAATAGAATTTTCCAAAATAACTTTGAATTATACGCAAACGCAGTTCAAGCTGGAACAAGCCTTTGGACAGTAAAAGGGCAACCAATCAACTTCGGAGCCTTCTCTTTACCAGAGCCAAAATACGCCAATGTCCTCGGAATGCCAGATATGCAGCCAGGAGTTGTTCAAGCTGAGCAAGGTCCAGATTTGAGCTCAAGAATACTTGTGATTGAAAGAGGTTCTAACAATAACGGCGCGATTCCGATGTTGCAATCGAATACATCTAACATCCAATTTGGAACGCCTAACCAGATAGATCCGCGAGTACAACAACAATTGATGGAGTTGCGTGCTAGTCAAATCTACCACCGCGCTCAATAGTCCACACCAAAATCATTCCTCCACGGGTCCACGATGGACCCGTTTCCTGAGGGTGCACTCATCAAGTGCGCTTTTTTGCGTTTTCAAAATCCCACCGAAAATTTAGAGCAGCTGGAACATTTCTTGAAACAATTCTGAGTATGAAGAAAAAATCTCTGCCTCGCTGCGCTACGATGCAAAAGTTTAACTGTTTTTTCGACACTTGCATGACAAGTTTCCGCACGTCTATTTCTATTCTATCTTCGGTGGCCCTACTTGTATCTTGCACACAGAGCGACACTAAGAATTATTACTCAAATCCAACGACCACGACAGGATCTGCTACAGGCAACACTTCTATGTCGGGCGGAGGTGGTGCAACTGGAGATGGTGGCGGTGGACAAGGCGTGATGTGTGGAGATACTAAAAATCCACAGCTTAGAAATAAACTATGGGTTCGTGATATCTACGAAGCGATACACAATCATAAACTAGAAATGAAGCCTATTGAAAAGAATGTGACAGGTACTGAAGTAACCCCCGAAGCGTACGACACACTTGTAAAATCCATTCAAGCTTTCCTAGGACCTGCAACACCAAATATTGATTTTGCTTATCAGGCTTTCTGGAAAAAATTTGTTCAGCAAATTTCATTTCTTGACGACGACAAAGTTCTCTTCACAAGCCAAGACGCTAACTCTCCGATTGCACTTCCATCCGAATGTAAGCTTGTGCAGATAGCCTATTGGGACGAATCTTCCGGGCCAGAAGACCAAGGTACTCTTTATGTCAGTAGGCCACTATGGGAAAAACTCGACCAAATTAATAAAATCGGTCTTTTAGCACATGAGTATTTTTTCAAACAGGCAAGAAAAGCTAAATATAAAAATTCAGATTATACTCGCTATAATGTCGGTCACCTACTTTCCACAAAAGGCCTCGCGTCACATTTTCTTCAATGGGCTCCCTCCACTAATGACAAATTTAGAAACTATCTTCCGAACTCAAGGTCGGGCTTTAAAATATGTAAAGGTACGTCGAAAGAAGATCCTACCGCAAATATTCAGCTCTATCAGTACGAAGGATCGGACAAAAAGCAACATTTCGTGTTTCCAATAATTTCATCCAAAACAATTAACTCGAATGTTCTTCAACGAACTCATTTTTCAATAAAGGACGTTAAAGGTCTTATTTCAAAACGGGATGAATTAGATGAACGTTTTTCCGATGTCTCAAATCTAATGCTATTTTTAACGGACTTCCCGCAGCGAATAAACTCTACGGGGTCACTGCTTTATGAAAAAATTATCGATTGGTGGTACGACAATGGTGGCGTACTTAAAAAACGAAGAAGAGCTGTACCAAATCTAATCGGCATTGCCGAAAGGATGTACAAGAAAACGCACAGATTTGGAAAGGTTCTCTGGGAAGAAAAACTACAAACTCCTGGCCAACCTATTAAGCTTTCGATATTGGATCCCCAGTATAGCGAAAATACAACAAGTGAAAAGAAACTAAAAAATGAAAATGATCTTCTTTTGGCTGTTAATCAAAAAATTAATCGCACCCTGTTTGCGTGTACAAATTTGAGAGTTCCTTCCGACATATACGCTGCTGGAATAGCAACGCTTCATGCTGAAATAGAAAACTCAGCTAAATCTGGAAAATACACAGATTTGCAAAAATGGGCTTCAGCGCTACAGTCGATTCAGCAGTATGTGAAAACTGAAGAACAATTAAAAAATGACGATGATCTTACACTTGAATCTACTTACGGTAAGGCAGTATGCGATATTGTTTCAAATGAAGTACTTCTATACGATATTCCTTATCTATTGTTCAATATCAAGATTAAGAACTACACCTCGAGTGATGCCGAGAAAGTTCTCGGCGACGAAGCGTACTATTTTGATGAGTCGCAATTTATAGCTACATTCGGAGGAAAAGTTGAGGTTATTCTCAATGTAACTCAGGGAAGTGACTCATTAAGATTTGATTTAAATTGCACTGATTATGTCGCCACGTTCGGGGAATATATAAAACGACAAGAGACCATCGAACCATTAGAACTAAAGCCAAATAGTAAAATCTCGATCAAAGTAGACCCGAGTGTACCGAAGTTGAACTATCGACATACGACGCTTGAAGAAGCCATGGTGGAACTTAAGAATGCACTTACAACCGAAAACAAAAAAATCTTTGAAACGGTTACGCAATTAAGCTGCCCGGAGTCCCGTCTTTACCCAAAAGCCCTCTGTGACGACTTCTTTCTTTTTGCGAAAAAACTTTCAACAGAGTTTGAAGCAAGCATGAAAACATGTCCAGCTTTGGGGTATTTAGATGTTGATACTGGATCTTATTGCTCGATCATCAAGTTCCCAAAGTCAAATCTCAGCTTTATAGTCAGATACAGTATGATGTCGGAATTCGGCGGTGGAGGAAATGGTGAACCCCTTAAAGATCCAGCAATCGAATATATCCGTCTAATTCCAAATAACTAGGGGCACCGATTGGTGCCTCTTAACTACCTACCTTAGCTTAAGAAGTGCTTTCTTCAAATTCAGATCAATAATTTTTCTCTGAACAGTTTCCTTTTTCTTCTCAGGCGTCGCATCTTTGAATCCGACTCTCGATAAAGATTGCACCGAGTGAGCTTGAGTCTTTAACACAGCACTCACATCAGCAAACAAAGCAAATCCACTCTGACCTGGATTTGGACTGCTGTAAACGCCTCCATAACCCGCCACAGTCGTTGATTGGAACGGCAAGAAGAGGTTTGCTACCAGGCCGGTACTCAAACCATCAGAAGCCAGCGTATAACCAACTACCGCTCTTTGCGTTACTTGATCGATATTCAAATACAGCTTCGAGCTTTTACTGCCACCAAGAGGTAATGAATACCATTTACTTGCATCGACACCGATCACAGGAAAGGCTGTTCCGTTGGGAAGTCCCTTCTCTGGAGTTAAATACGGCAGACTTGCTACTTGCGTGAGATTCACTTTTAGACCCACATCTGTTTTCCCAACCGCGGGACTTGAAAGACTGAGTTGTCCCAAAATTTCCGCGGGATTGTGCGGATTCAAGATCGGAATCTGCATCACCGGAAATCTTATGTTTTGTGATTCAAGGTGAGTCACCAGATCCATGAGGATCTGTCCTTGATCCACCGATGCCGACAGATCAGCACCTGTGATAAGCTTGCCGTCCCCGCACGCTGATAAAGATAAACACGCTGCTACTGCTAAAAAGGCTTTTCGAACATTCAAAGTTTCCATGCACGTTCTCCTAGACCTAGACTTTAGGCCGTCTTCATTTTCGGAAAGGTCTAGGTGAACTTGAGGAAAAAATCTGAATTTATTCAGAGCCGCTTGAATCTTGAAAATAGTGTGAACAACTTGATCAGTTTCTTGGAGATTTATTTGAATAATTATTGAATTGCGGGATCCAAATGATCCCGCTGAGAATGATTGTTATTTTTGAACCTTCACACAAGTAAGTGCTTGAGAACCACCGAATCTGGCTATTCCAAATGGCGCAAGTCCCTCACCAACATGGAAGGCACCTTCGTAACTCCCAGCAGCGATCTTATTAAGTAAGATACGATAGTAAACTTCGTTAGCTCTCTCGCCACCGCATTCGATATAAAGATCGTTTTCAAGTCCCAAACCGTCGTCGATAACCGCGCCCTTGCGGCCAGCAATCCACGCCTCTTCACAGAGAAGGGACTTTTGATCTTTGTGATGAGTAAAAACACTTGCGGTCAAAGAATCCCAAGAATCCTTGTTACCGATTTCATCGATGGAAAAAACGGTTTGCACGCCTTCCGCAGTCGCCCCCTTGCATTCGAATTTGTATTTGAGGCTTTGAGCTTGCACTTGAAGAGAACAAAATAATGCTAAGGCTGTTAAAACAAGCGTCTTTTTCATGAGCGGACCTCCAACGTTGGGAGGAAAAGCAAGATGCATGCAGGCTCAGAGCGATTTTAACGGTTATTGGGAACCATGCGATGTTTAAGGGCTAGTTACAGAGTCATTTTAGGTCACCTATCGAGGCACTCGCAAGACGACTTTAGTTCCAAAACCCTTGCGACTGGTAATGACCAATTTCCCACCCACCTCTGCTAAAACTTTTCTCGCGTGATAAAGCCCCAAGCCTGAGCCTTTTTTCTCAAAGCTATAGCCTTCCTTACCTAATTTCTCGATCACGTGTTGAGGAATACCTTTGCCATTGTCGGAAATAGCAATTTCAAAGAAAAATGGGAATATGTTCACGTCTACTTGAACTTGACCCATTTTACCTTCGAAAGCTTCAATTGCGTTGTTCAAGATATTTGAAGTCATTCTTTGCAAGTCAGCTTTATTGATCATGCAATTCAACTCAGAAAGTTTACCTAAGTGATTTACAAATTCGATTTTTATTTTTTGCCCGTGAATGATCTTTTTTTCGTCAATAACTTGGCGAATTTCAGACATCAAATTACGATCTTGCGTTGATTCTTGGACAGCTTGCGCATTTAACAAATCATTTGCAATTGCGTTTAAGCGATCAATCGCCCCACTCATTATTTCGATGGCTTCGTCTGACATCTGATTTGCAAGTGCGTGTTTTAAAATATTCAGAGCCGAAAGAGGTGATCTGATATCGTGAGCAACTTGTCTTGCTAGTGTCGTTTCGTTTTCGATGTTTTGATCTGTTTGTTTCATAAAAACTCCATCGTGAGTGCAGATAAAAAATAACTCTTCAGTGTGAAGAACTCGACTTACTTGAAGTTAAAAACCGGGCCTTTCGGTTTACCGTTGGTAACCGGGTCCGAGCGGACAGCCGCTTCGGCACTATAGTTGGCCCGGATATTGAAGTTTTTACAGCGAGGGCATCTTAAAACTGTCCAAAACTTTTACACTCGGGAACGGCGAATACCTATGAGTAACAGTCTCAACGTTTTTGAATTCGAAGATTATCGCGTCTTTCTAAAGACTTATCTCTCCGACGAAGCGAATCAGGCTTCCGGAGCTCGTAAACGTTTGTTACTTTCAACGGGGATCAGCAGCTCCCTACTGACGCAGATTTTGTCAGAAGCGAAGCAACTATCTACAGAGCAAGCCTATGAGATCGCCCTCCATATCGGCTTTACCGAGAAAGAAACTGACTATTTTTTGAATCTAGTCGAGATCGGACGCGCGGGCTCCGTGAAGCTGAAAGAACGCCTTAGAAAGAAAATGCTTGAGATGCAAAACGAATCTCAACAGATTTCTGCGCAGGTAAATCGCAATATCATTCTTACTGAAGAACAAAAAGTTTTGTACTACTCAAACTGGCTTTATACAGCGATCAGAAATTTGATCGCGACTCCTTATGGAAAAAGCATTCAAACACTCGCTGATAAATTAGGTGTTCCTGAATCAAAAGTTGAAGGCGTTGTACAGTTTCTTCTTGAAAGTAACCTTGTGACTCGTGGAGCGGAGAGCTTTGATCACAAGCCAGGGTATACACATTTAGATGCTTCTCACCCGATGATCCTCCGTCACCATCAAAACTGGAGACAAAGAGCTGTTCATCGCATGGACCACTACAAAGAAAATCATTTCCACTACACGTGCCCAATGGCAATTTCAAATGAAGCCGCGAAAGTATTGCGCGCGAGCTTACTTGATCAGATTAAATCTTTGAATGCGACTTTGCAGAATCATCCTGAAGAGCCAGAGACGGCGTTTTGCTTGAATATTGATTTCTTTGAATATTAATTCATCTGTAAGGAACACTTTTTGGAGTATTAAAGATCATGAAGCAAATGGCATTCTTAATGCAAATTTTAAATAGAGCCCATCTGGGCAAGTTAGGCAGCCGTCTAACAAATTTGCGCATGCTATTCGCTTGTTTATTAAGTGTCTCATTTTGGATCACCGCCTGTAATCCGAGCGGCAGCACACAAAACTACTACAACACTACTCAAAATACGGCTGGTTCTCCGGGACAAACATCAATGTCTGGCGGCGGTGGCGCTACGGGTGATGGCGGTGGCGGACAAGGTGTTCAATGCGGCGACATATTATATGTACGAGACATCTACGAAGCGAAAATTAATAATAATAAAAAAATGAAAGTGATTTCATCCGCACAGAACACGGAGGAGGTTTCGAAAGAAGCCATTCAAGTTCTAGTCTCGTCTCTTAAGCAGTATTTCGGAGCGGCCAGCATCAACCTTGACTTTACAAAGGAACAGTTCTGGTTTGAATTTATCAAGAAGATTTCCTTTTTAAATAACGACAAGATGCTTGTTGCAAGCCAAGATGCTAATTCTCCCATTGCGCTCCAAAAAGAATGTCAACTCGTCCAAATTGCCTATTGGGATGAGTCTGCAGGAAAAAGCGAGGATGGCACTCTGTACGTAAACAAAGCGCTTTGGAACAAACTAGACCAACTCAACAAAGTTGCTCTCTTGGCCCATGAGTTCTTCTTCAAGCACGCAAGACGAGCATCTTATAAGAATTCGGACACTGTTCGTCACAAGGTAGGCCTTCTGTTATCGGAACAAGGACTTACTCCTTTATTCTCGAAGTGGGAACCTTCTCAAGATAAAAATCTGAGTTCCATTCTTCCCAAGAAAAAAGCGGGATTCAAATATTGCGAGGGCTCGACGACTGAAGATCCAAGTGCGAAGCTTCAGCTTTATCAATATGAAGGGAGTGATAAACTTCAACACATCGTCATTCCACAAATATCTTCAGCGTCAATAAATGCAGATCTTCTTCAGGGGTCGGAAATTATATTTGATCCGCTATCAAATAAACAATTAGACATTGCTTCGGAACTTCTGCTCTATCAAACGATTGTCGCTCGAGAGACTTACAATGTCGCCTATGAGTTCGCTTTGATACCTTATACCGAGTGGACGTGGATGGATAGATGGTTTTCTGAATCATTGAGAGACCCTAGTCATAATTTAGAAGACCTACTGAATAGTGCACAAAAATCTCGATCCAACCAATTATTGAGTCATTCAAAATCCTCTCCTGAGATGATTTCGATTTCGCTTGAGAATACGCTTTCTGGATGGCAACTTTTTTCCGATAAAAAGGCGAAAACAAAGGACGAACTCATCGCTGAAGTCCACAGAAAGATTCGTGCGAACGTTAATGAATACTGTACCGTCGGTCCGGAGTCGATTGACCGTGCGATCTCAACTCTCCATTACGAAATCGATACAGCGATCTCAGCGGGAACATATCCGGACAAGTTTCCGAAGTGGGAAAATGCTCTTACAGCTCTGTGGAACTCAAGTAACGCAAATTCTCCGAAAAATCCGCATACAATGTGTGGCGAGCTGAACCGTGATTTACTACTTAAGAAATATCCGTTTTTCTTGTTCAAAGTTAAGATAAATAATTACGACGAGAACGACATAAAACGGACACTGAATCTTTCTGGTTTCTATCCACAAATGGCGAAGCCAATTCCACGCGCTAAACTTAAAGTTCAGCAAGCAACATCTGGTTTAGAGTTCTATCTAACGTGCAAAGACTATAACGATATCTTCACCACGCACACAAAGCGAACGGCGAAAACGGAAAACCCAAGATTTGTTTCCAACAAAGTCGTCCGAAATCACTTTACCGGGTACCCTTCGGGAGCGACATCTCAGAAAGACATTCAAGCAGTCAAACTTCTCTCTGAGACCTTAGAGTTCAAAGATGGCGAGCTAGGATTTCAAGCATTTCTAACGGCCCCAAGGGAAGGATTCATACGTGAAGACAATGCTTTTGGAATTCCAGAGGCCGATTTTTCAGACTTCATTTCAGATCTCTACGAGGCAAAAGAACTCGATATTAATGCATGTACGGTAAATCACCGACCAAAAGAGGACTATCGAAATCAAAATACGGAATCCAATTGTGTTGTCATAACGATGCCTCAATCCAACAGTAAATACCTCTATTACTTTTTGGATCTACCCGGCCATCATTCCTTACTTCAGCTTGTTCGACGAGTTTCAGCTGAGTAATAAGCATTTTCTAAGGCGAAGAACATAAGTTACGCTATTAGTATTACTTTAGGCTCAATGGACCCAGCTACTGGTACCAAGCTAACGAATTTTGCATTAGATCGGGATTGTCCGTCACATACGACAGCAAACTTTTTGCGTCGACCCAACCATCGTCGTTTTGTTTCTGCCAATCGGCTCCCCAAGAGTTTTGCACTTTTAAAACTTCTCTACATTCAGTCTTACAATCACTGTTCTGCTTACATACTTTTCTGTAACCAGAAATTACAACAGAATGGCCCTTCACACATTTTTTGCCTTCGTATTGTAAGCAAACACCATCGAAAGTAAGAGGATTTTTCGACGACAAAACCTCTTTAATCTTGTTGATAAGTCCGGTGTAACTATCTTTACTCGGAGGAAACATATTGAACTTCGGTGTCTTAGAGGGACGCAAGGAAATCTGCCCTTTTGTACAGCCTTTTAGCATTAATCGATATAAAAACTCGGCTGGAGTATCGTCTTGCTCCTTTGATGCAGAGACCTTGGACCTTAAATCTTCCAACGATGTCGTGATTCCCATCTCTAAGGCGGCTCCCTTTAGACAGTCCTCACAGTATCCCGATTCAGTCTTTGCTCGCATGTATTCCTTTTCGATCTTTTCCACGACATTTCTAATTCTATCGTCCGCATTATCGCCGAAAGAATTTGCCAATTGGTCGATGGGGAAGCAAGCGTCTGAAATAAATGTAAAACTTTTGCTTGAATTGGATAATGCATCCGTCGCACCCCCAGCGTTCGCATAAAAGTTCAAATTTTGGTGATTACGGGTCTCATGAACACCGGCACCTTTATCGGTGTGAGTCCATGCCAACGTACTTAACGGTGAGATTTCTAGATCCCTAGAAACTCCAGCACAATTGTCGATTTTATTA
This sequence comes from Bdellovibrio sp. HCB2-146, assembly GCF_047345725.1. Classification (NCBI taxonomy): domain Bacteria; kingdom Pseudomonadati; phylum Bdellovibrionota; class Bdellovibrionia; order Bdellovibrionales; family Pseudobdellovibrionaceae; genus Bdellovibrio; species Bdellovibrio sp. HCB2-146. Next base: position 2,021,059 of record NZ_JBLEQP010000001.1, on the reverse strand, counting down.
ATTTTGCAAATTTGATATTGCAAAACTGTCGCAGAACTAAATGAATCACAAATTGGTAGGGAGTCCTGAGAACGGACTCTGGGCATGTTAGCAATTTCGGTAGGCTCACAGACTTCTTTTTGTGTTTTCGAAATTAGCGTAAATGGTGAATGAGGAATCGCTTTAGCAAACTCCCAGGACCAAAGAGCGATAACTAAGACAAAAGATTTCATAAACATACTTTCATTAGATATGATCTAATTCATGATATCTAGCACAAAAACGAGCATGCAAAATTATTCGCTGTTGCTCCTAACTACAATCGCATTGTTGGCAGAAGTAGCTCCCTGTGCACCAGACTATCGTCCCGTCAAAATGAGTTCTTTCCGTTCCTTCCAAAGCTCAGGCGGGACACTTGTTGTCTCAAAAGACTCAAAAATTATTACGCTGATAAAACATGGCTACTCACTCACAACTATTTTGATGCCAAACTCACAAGTAAAATTTCAAATTAGGTACCTGAGACACGGCCGCGAGTATATTGCTCATGCTACTACTAAAAATCAAATTGGTCTTTTGGTAAATAATTTACAAGTGATGCAGAATGAAGCCGCCTGTACGCCGTCTCTTAAGGACTCGATCGACGAACTGCTTAAATCGGATCTAACAGAAAAAATCGAAGATTTTGCATACTCCGATAAGTTTGTCGACAGCTCATGCGAATCTGTAGCAGACGAACTACGAAGAGTTGCAGCTAACGAATTTAACCCCAGTGAATCCTATCTAGTTAAATGTCTCAATTCCAAAGAAGTTGCCGCAAAGTTAAATAAAAACCCCGAGTTCGCTGCGATCGCTAACAGAACTATTGCATCTTACATGGCTGAGATTGAAGAAATGGAAAAAGGAACGTCTGCCTTTAAGATCAAATGCGCTTCAGCAGAAAAGGCTGCATATGATGAAAAAGAAAGGGCTATTATTTTTCCTCTTCAAAAAGATGGACTCGCGATTGATCAATGCAAAACAATTAACCAAGTTTTTTCTCATGAGATTTTGCATCACGCCGGAGTTAACGAACCCGACGCAAAAATATTTGATTCAATTTGTGGAAATGTTTTAAAGGTAGAGGCACTGAAAAATCCTCTTTGTAAATCAGTCTACAGCAATAAGCTACTTCCTGAGGGAGCTGCATCAGCCTCAGCTGCAATGCTGGCACTAAAAAAGAACAACAAAGTCGAACAAAAAAAGGCGGTCGAAGTACTTAAACAAGAAATCAAAACCGCCGAGTTCGTACCAGTTCAAGATGCAGACATCCAAGAGATCACAAACCCAACAACTCCGGAAAGATACAATAGAAGTGTCGACAGAGTTTATACCGCAATGTCTACGAACTTAGAAAAAATGGCAGAACCGCTAAATCGTGCTATCGCGGCGTCTGTGAATACTGCGGAAGCAGCCACAACGACAGCTTCAACTTCTTCTAGTAAGGTACAGTCGACCTATAAGAAATCTTCTTTGCTTGAAGTTTCCACACGCTCACCGGCTTCCAATTCTCGGGCAAGCGCTAACGAAGAATACACGGTTGAAGAAATCCTTGCTGATAAGTACAACATCCCAGTTGAAAGCGTTCGTGCTGCGGCCGCAGGCTCTTCTGAATTGCCTACCGCTGCGACAACAACTCCCAACACTGCAAATGCTCGACAAGCAAAACAGCAAGCCCAACCTCGTGGTGGAAACAGTCGGGAGCTTGCGGGTGCTGGGTCTGCAGGAACGAATGCAGGGAATTCTGCAACTCAAGACGGAGTTCCTGGTCGAAGCACAAGCAATGGCACGAGAGCGAATGCAAGACAACCAGCAAACACTGGTGGATCGGTCGTCCAAGACAACACAGTTAAAGACATGAGCTCATTCAACGAAATTCGTGGTGAACGTTATCGCCGAATTCAAGAACGCTACACCGATCCGGAATTTGCGAAAGACCTTGCCAAAGAAAATCTCGGACTTGAATACAGATCAAAAAATATGACAATTCGAATTGGAGATATGTCCAATACTCGAAAAGCTCTTTTCCGAGATGATGGATCAGCCCTAAAAAAGGTTACAGGTGCTCGATAATGAAACTTAAAACCACTACTCTTCTGCTTACACTACTTTTAATTTCGACAACGCACGCAGAAGAAAGAAAATACGCGCAACCAAAATTTCCTCCAGTACCAAAAATGAAGTCGCACGAATATGCTGTTTTCGTAGAAAATAAATACCAAGTTTTCAGCACTGAAAAATACGATGATCTCGAATACACAGTTGGTTGCATCAAAAACAGAGACTGCCAAGCTTCGAAGGCCGCTCAAGACAAGTCCGCTCCAAAATATAAAACAGAAAACTTATTTCACCCTGCTGCTCAGTTTTGTGAAGCTCGTGGCGGAAAAAATCTAATCGCACTTAATGACAAAAAAGAAGAGTTCAATTTCTGCCGCTTCCCAGACAACTCGATGGTAAACTCTTGGTCGATGTACCTTAAACACAATCCGAAAAAGATCATCAAATGAAATACTTCAAAGACGTCCTCAAAGTAGTCATCTACGTACTTATCTTCTACACGCCTGTAGCGCTCTACTCGTTATGGCATGTTACCCAGGACGTGAATAAGCAAGCCGCTAAAGAAGCTGTGTCAACACTGCAAAGCTCGAACACTTTAGTAAAAAATCTGATTGCAAAAAATCAGTCGGCCGAAGCCTGCCAGCAACTTCAGGCAGAACAGCGCGCAGGCCGACTTGTTGCCTACCAAGTACAGAGTTCCGACTTTGTCTGTTCATTCCCGGACAGCGTTCATGCAATGCCAGTTACCCAAGCAAATGGCCGTGTTGAAGCGTTCGAGCTTAGCAATATCCCAGTCCTTGTTGTTCGCGACCAAGAAGCCGGAGCCGAATGGTATTTGGCTTTGAACTCTCCTGCGAAAGCTTCGATCTTTGAGTACTTGCAAAACGAATCCATCGTGCAATGGGCTTTTTTTCAAGAAATCCTGATGGTCATCTATACAGCTCTCGCTCTAGTTGTATTCGCCGTCTTGATGATGGCGAAGGTTATCCAGAGTCAGTTCAAAGACGGAGATTCAACTCCCAAATGGGTAAAGTCCTTCTTTAAACTCTTTAGTGGCCTGCAACTCCATGATCTCACGATCGTTCGCAGAGCGACCCAAGTGACGACAGCTTTTATCACTTCTCAAAAAAAGGATAAGGATCTTTTAGAAACGTCTCTTGAAGAATCCATCCTTCATGAAATTCGCGAGAACCATCACAGTATCCCTTATAGCTTTGATGGAACCGTCACAAAAGTCGACATCAACGGTTTTTCGAAAGTCGTTGCCAGCGGTCAATCTAATCAAGCGTATTATTTGACGAATTCTCTTGAAGAGTTTGGCTGTGAGCTTTTAAAGCGCTACGACGGTCTTTATGAAAAAACTGTTGGCGATGAAATAGTCGCTGTCTTTAAAACTAAGGACTCGCAAAAACTAGCTGCAGCCTACGCCCGCGATCTCATGCGCGAATTCTCGCAAAAAGTTTTCCTTGTGTCTGACAAAGATGAACGAAGATTTACGCTAAAAAGCTCTATTTCAAGTTCGCGCATCACCTTCCGTAAGCGACCATCTGGCTATGGATTCGATGGGGATGCTCTCACTCACACGACTCGTCTTCTTGAAACCATCACTGAAAAATCAGTCAACACAATGAGCTGCCAAGTTCACGAAGCTGACAAAATCAGCGAGCTGTGCAAAATCCCAGCACAAGCTCAAACGTTTGAACTTAAAAACATGTCCGCGGTTCAAGGTTACTGGATCAATGCTTGGTCATCGGTAGAAGATATTTACACGCAAGCCCCGACGCTCCTCCAATTTTTCCGCTCTGATTCCGATATCCTGACGATTTTAAAGCTCACTCGCCAAGAAAACGATTTAAATCGCATCAGCCACGCGTTCTCAACTCTCAGAAAAATTCAAGTACACTTGTGCTCGGTTGAAGTCTTGCTGGGATGGAGAGAAACACTGAGCCACTTCCATCAACGCGCGCAACAAGACAAAAAGTACGCGGAAATTCTTTCTGACATCATCATGCTCGGAAAAACTTTGATTCCAACTCACCAATGGAATGAAGAGTGCAGCGCTGCTGTTCTAAATATCTCTAGAAATATCGAAGACCGTATCAACGCATCAGTTGCTGAAGTGCTTGCAGAAAAAGGCGTTCCTTCACTCGTCATCGAAAACGAAAGAAACTTGATTTCGGGCGCACCATCAAATTCATTTAGAACAAAAGGAAATATTCTTTTAGCTCACGCGATCCAAAAGCTAGACGACAAAGTTTTCGTAGACCTGATCAAAATGATGAACTCAAACAACAAGCTTGAACGCCACACCGGTGTTTACTGCACATACAATGTCATCGATCACTACAAAAAACAAAATCCAGCGTTGCTCGAGCTTTGCAGCCACTACGAAAAAGCCGAGCAGTTACTTTTGAAGATCAGAGAAAACGATAAAGATCTCTCCCCACGACTCAGAGAGATGACCGCCACAATCTAAAAACAAAAAGGGGAACCACTGGTTCCCCTTCGTATTTCCGAATTGCAAATTTGAGTTTTAGATTTTTACATCAAGCTGAGCAAGAAACTCGCCACGAACTTCCTCATCCAACAACGAAATAATCCCAATCACAGAAGCCGGAAAAGACCAAGAAGGTGCCGTCAGCAACGAAATCGACAATGCGCCAACCCAAGCCCACCACTTACCCTTCTTCAAATCCTGAGTAACATAGTAAGCCCCGACAATAACAATTAAAGCCCAAATCGACCCAGTCCCTAAAGCACTCCAAAGAGTATATTTTGAGGAATCAAACCCAGGCACAGGCCCCATGTTCTCAATCTCTCTCAATGCACGCACAGAAATAAAGGCAGAATAAGCCGTAGTCAAAACCTGCACTAGCGCCACCACATAAAGACATTTAATAGCACGATTCAATTTAAGTTCTTTCATAAAGAAACCTCCGAGAGATCCCTATCCAAAAAGAACACCAACAACCATATAAACTCCACAAGCAAATGAACGTCCGAATCCCGCCCAAATTCTGGAAATCCACCGGTCACCTGACAAAAAAGTCACCAGGCACCTTTCCGAAAACGGGTGCAGCCAGAAAGACAAAAACTGAAAAAAAGAAACCGGTGCCAGCACAAAAAAAGTCGCGAAGACTGTCCGAAGAGCGCAAAGGTAAAACCCCTACCCCTTAAAACAAAAATCCCCGAGGGAATTTCTTCCCTCGGGGCCCTGCTCACCACCAAACATGTCGTATCAAGTAGTCATCAAGCTGTCGTACAAAGTGCAATCGTGTTGTAATCAAAAGCTGATGGCGGCTTTAGATGCAAATCCAAAATTAAATCCGTTACCGAAATCGTCGTTTCCGTTTTTCCAAGCTTCACCTGGGAACAGAAGTCCAACCTGATTCACCCACTGAATTCTGTCAGACGGTCGGTAAATCAATTCGATATCCCATTCTAGGCCTAGATCTTTTGAAGAATCAACAGAGTTTTTTTGTGTTTGCATCAATTGAGCCCACACAAGTGTGTTGCGAACATCAAAACGATCGTTCCAACGATACAACGCTGAAGGTGCAACGTAAATCGCGTTGCTTAGATATTCATCATCTGCAGAGTTATCTGCGCCTTCCATTGTTCCAGCAGCAGCGCCACCTGGAGTTGTGTTCGGTCTATAAACGTTCGTGTTCATAAAATCTTTTTGACCCATACGATGATTGAACATCAACATCGCCACGTCATAATTTTGATCAAACGCATAAGCGTCGAAGTCAGTCGTGCCCGGATCATCACCCGTTGCCATACCGAATTTCGCAGTGAAATCCCATTTAGATTCGGGACGAGGGAAAGCAATTTCAGCCGCAATACCGTAACCGTTCACGCCAACATCATCACCCGCTCTTGTGATTCCAGTTTCCCCAGCAAGGAAGCCAGCTTCCAATTTGAAGGCAAATCCGTCAAAGCCACGACCCAAAACAAAGTGCGTGCTTTGAATACTCAGGCCAGAACTGACCGCATCACCACCGTAAGCCGCGATCTGACTTGGAGTGTATCCCAAAGCTCCCATTGAGCCTTTTTTGCTTTCCATCAGTACGCCGATCAAAGATTGATTTTCTTTGTTTTCGTATTGAAGAAGTCCACCCATCGCCGTAATCGATCCACCTTGACCGAATTCATAAGTCGAAGCTGAACGAGTCAAGATCGGCATCAAGAACCAGTCACCGAATACGATTTTGTACGCAATCAAATCACGAGTGTCATACCAGTGATCAAAAGCTCCTTGGCCCGAGCTGTAAGCCATGCCCACACCGAAATCAAGCGGTGCACGGCCTACAATCAAAGCACCGTACTCTTGATTGATCGTTAAATACAACTGGCTGATCGAAACTTGCGCCGCACCCATGTTGTTATTTGTCGCAGAAGAATCAGTGGCACCTGTGCTGCCATCAAAACCCCAGATCGTACCAAGTTGCGAACCCGGATATTGCTGGCTGTTCAAGATATCAAAACGTGAAGTGATATTGATACCATCAGCCGCGATAATTTTTGGGCTGAGATACAAGTAATTCAAACCGTAAGATTTACGTTGTGATGGTGTGTCCAAAGAAGGACGGTCCACTTCAGTCCATTCCGCACGGTATCCACCGCTCCAATCAAGAGTCAAAGCTTGCGCTTGAGATGCGAGGAGCAAAGAAAGCCCCAATGCTTTTACAAAATTCTTTTTCAACATTTGCATTCCTTTACTTTGCAACCACGCCCATCACTTCGCCTTCGCGGAGGATGATGAGGTCTTCATTTTGAATTTTAATTTTCGATCCAGCGAATTCAGGAAAAACAACTTTATCGCCGACTTGAACGTCCATCGGATGAAGATGGCCTTTTTTACTCACATGACCGCGTCCAACTGCCACGACCATTCCTTCCAAGTTGCCAGAAGTATCTGCAACCGTGTCAGGAATATAAAGTCCACCAGCTGTCATGCGCTCAGAACCCGAAACCTGAACGATCAAACGATCATCCAATGGAGTTACGAAGTTTGTCAGATCCAATTTTCTTGCTGGAGCTGTTGGCTTTGTCAAAGCAGGGGAAAAAAGGGCTGAAGGAGTTGCTTTCGCAGCGGGCTTCTTCGTCGCTGTTACTTTTTTCGCAACAGGAGCTTTCTTCACAGATGCTTTGCTAGACTTTTTTGCCGGAGCTGATTTTGCAACTTTAGTCGCTTTTTTCGGAGCCGCTTTTTTAACAGGGGCTTTTGCTACTTTTTTTGCAGCTTTCTTTGCGACTTTCTTCGCAGGTTTTGCTGATTTCACTTTTTTAACGGGGTTTTTCTTGTTTGTGCTCTTCTTCGCTGCAACTTTTTTCTTAGCCACGGCCGATCCTTTCGACACAAATTTGCTTACGAAAGAGTTTCATACTATTCTCTCTCTATGATCTCTATAATGCGACCACGATTAAAGACTATTTTATTAGGTTTTACAATATTCCTGACGCTTGTAATCATCACTGGTGTGGGCTTTGGGATCTACTCCTTCATGACTCTCGAGCAAGAGATGAGCGAAAAGCTGGAATCAAAACGCTTCCTCATTCCGACGGAGTTTTATGCGGCTCCGCCGACGTACACAGCAAAACAGATTTTTTCAGTCGCAAAAATTGAAGATTTGCTGGCAAAACAAAACTTCCGTCGCCGTCACTATGACCAACGCCTCTTGGCTGGAGACTATTTCGTAGGCAATCAAACCGAATGTAGTTCTCGCATGCAAGTTCCTTTGGAAGGAACAGAAAATGCCTGCATCGGCTGGGTCGCATCGACTGTCGCCCCTGAAAATGCCGATAGATCTTTGCAAGTTGTCATGCTTCAAGAAGATGGCATGATCACGAGAGTCTTTAAGGGAGCACCTTTTGAAATTGTTCCGGAAGTTACAGGCGAAGCTCCCCTACTTGCACAATATATCGGCAACGAGCCACTCATCCAGCGCACAGTGAGTTTGGGCGAAATGCCCGTGCAATGCTCCAACGCGATCATGTCCATCGAAGACGCCGCTTTTCTTGAGCACGGCGGAGTCAGTATCAAATCCATCGGTCGCGCGATTATTAAAAATATCGCAACAGGCCGCAAAGCCCAAGGTGGTAGCACGATCACGCAGCAACTCGTGAAGAACTACTTCCTGACAAGCGAACGCACACTTAAAAGAAAATTTAACGAATTCATTATGTCAATTCTGCTCGAGTCACGGTTCACGAAAGATCAGATTCTTGAAACGTACTTGAACGTTATTTACATGGGACAAAATGGAACCTTTCAAGTTCGCGGATATGGCGCAGCTGCACATTATTATTTTGGAAAAGAAATCACTGATCTCAACGTCAGCGAGTGTTCACTTTTAGCCGCGATCGTGAATAGCCCGGGTCTCTTTAATCCGTTCAAAAAGCCTGAAAATGCAGAACGTCGTCGTCACCTTGTGCTCACAAAAATGAAAGAGCAAGGTTTCATTACACAAGATCAATTTGACAGTGCCGATAAAGAACCTCTGCCAAGCGCACCACGCACAGTAGCTTCAGAAACGGCTCCTTATTACCTCGATGCTGTTCGTAAACAACTGACAACTCTTGGACTGAACCCTGAAGGCTTGAAACTTTACACCGCTCTAGATCTTTCTGCGCAAGAGGCCGCACAAGAATCTCTGCGCAATCACCTCGATTCGCTTGAGAAAAATAATAAATATATTTCTTCTCTTAAAGCCCAAGGTAATTCTCTTGAAGGCAGCGTTCTTGTGGGCGACAACCGCACAGGCCTTGTGACTGCGGTTGTGGGCGGCCGTAATTTCCGCATGACTCAATTTAATCGCGCTATCGATGGGCACAGACAAATTGGTTCAGTAATGAAGCCGTTTGTGTTCCTTACAGCTCTGCTCTCAAAAACTGAAGAAGGCGAACGCTATACACCTGTGACACTTTTAAGTGACGACAAGTTCACTTACAAATACGAAGGCCAGGCTTGGTCGCCAGATAACTACGGCAAAAAGTATTTCGGCACAGTTCCGATGTTTTATGCCCTGAAAAACTCCTTGAATGCAGCAACAGCATCACTGGGTCTGAAAGTTGGTTTGGATAACGTGATTGAAGTCACTGAACTTATGGGGGTCACTTCAAAACTTAAAAGTTTCCCGGCAATGACTTTGGGCGCTTTTGAAATGTATCCACGTGAAGTTTTGCAAAGTTACATGACACTTGCAAACATGGGCTCAAAAACCAACATCTCATTCTTAAGACAAGTCGTAGGATCCACAGGCGAGATTCTTTTTAATCACGTAAATGATCCAAGCACCACCGTTGATCCAGCAGCAGTAGCCGAACTTGTATCGATGATGAAACAGACAATCTTGTCTGGGAGTGCCCGTTCGATCACACTCAATGGCTTCCTTCATCCGGCGGCGGGAAAAACAGGAACAACAAGTGACAACAGAGACGCGTGGTTTGCAGGTTTCACTCCTTACCTAACAACAGTCGTATGGGTAGGATATGACAATAACAAACCTCACAAGCTCACGGGTTCAAACGGAGCCGTTCCTGTTTGGACAAGCTTTATGAAAAAAATCGGAACTCGCTATCCGGCTGATGATTTTGCATGGCCAGAGGGAACTGAGAAAAAAGAATTCGATGAAGACGACCTTCGTGCGATGAACGCAATTCAAAGCGAAGCAGATCTTCCAAGAGTAGATTTGATTTTCAAAAAAGAAGATTAAAGACTGACTTCCAAACCCTCGTGGGCAAAGTCCCACGCTACGGCTGGAAGTTTTTCACCTTTTTCATTGGCAAAACGAAGACGAGACTCGTAGTACTCACGAGTTTGACGTTTTAATTCCAAGACATGTTCAATGCGCGCGCCCGGATCGTGATGGGCGAAAAGAACTTTCTTAATTCCTTCACGAAGTGCGATATCCAAACCCACCTGCGCAGCACTATGACCCCAGTTTGCTTTTTCAGCTAATTCTGGAAGCGTGTATTGCGCATCAAAGTACATCAAATCAATGCCTTGATAGAGTGGCAAATCAGGACCGAGATCTTCGCGAGTGACTCGAGTTCCCTCGGTATCCACGCAGTGTGCATAGGCCTTGCCACCACCTTCAACCTTATAACCCCAACAAGGATCTGGATGATCCAGCTTGTAAGGAGTGACAACAAAGCCATCGACTTTCACCGGTTGACGTTCAGCCAAAACATGAAAGTGAATCTGTGCTTTCAATGCCTCAAACGGAACTGGGAAGTAAGGTTTTCTAAACAGACCACGAATCAAATCAGGAAGTTCCGACTGAACGGCGTAGTAGTGCACTTCACAACCAGGAATAAAATTCGGCACAAAGAAAGGTAAACCAATCACATGATCCCAGTGAAAGTGGGTCATAAAAATATGAAATGGACCTTTGGATCTCCCCGTTGTTCCACTCATAATCTGTTCACTGAGATTACGAATACCGCTGCCACCATCAATGATGATTTGCGAACGGCCCGCTTGCACTTCTACGCAAGTTGTAGCAACTCCGTAACCGCCAAGCATTGGTGTTTCAACACTTTGAATATATTTTGAAATTTGTGAAAGATCACGATAGCCAGAGGCAAAGAAGTTTCTTAAAACTCCTTCTGTGTGAGAGGCCCACTCGGCTGGCGACAGGGATGAAGGCAATGAGCCTCTGACTCCCCAGAATTTCACTTTCATTGACATACTCAAATCAGGATGACCTGATTATAAACACGAATCAAATACATATTAGTTTCGCTGGGCTTTATCGTAGTCGATGATATGGAAGTCGGACCTTGGTAGAGTCTGACAGGTCCGCACTCTTTCACCATTATCCAAAATGGCCTCGCATGTTCCGCAATGTCCTTCAGTACACGAGTACGGCGGTGAGATTTTTGCGATCAAAGCGATATCCAAAAAAGTGTGACCTTCTTCCGCTTCAACCTCAGTTTCTTGTCCTTGCCAGATAAATTTCACCTTCATAGATACCCATGAGACCACCGGATTTACCGCGTCGCAAGATCTCATTGAAAAATCCGAGTCCAAACACTAGAGTCCGCGGCTTAAAATTCAACTCGCAGCATCAACTGAGTATTTCCAATATTTTGACTCGCCGAGTTTTGAGTTTCGAGATTTTTTCGATTACTGAATTTTAACAGAAATATTTTTTAGAGTGATTGCTCAGCGAGGAGAATCACCAAAATTTTTTGGCATTTGCCACTGAGGGAGCCCCATATGCTCAAGAAGAGCTTCGTATCACTTAGTTTAATTCTAAGTGCGTTTGCCGTGTCCGTTCCTGCACAAGCAGGCTGGGATTTTTTAGAACCTGCAAAGATCCCACAAGCCATTAAGAAACAAGTCGCAAAACAAAGAATCGGCGGATCGATTGATCTTGTTGATGCTGAAATTTTCGACGGACTTTCTTCCGCTTTGAAATATAAAATTGAATCTGAACCATCTTATGTTGATGGTTACTACACTCGTCTTGATCGCTATATCCTGAACATCGATGTCACTCCCGGTGACTTATTAGACGATAACGATTCTCCAATTGGTTTTGGAATCCACAAAGAAAATGAAGTAATCTTTGCTCGCCAATTTAAGTCTCAAAAAGACTCTTTGTTGGCAGCTCCTTACACTTTCAAAAATATTCCTCTGACAGCGCATAAAGCTATCAACAACATGAATGTGGGTGACTTCGTTGCTCTTGAAGGTGATTTGTCGGTATCTCTTTCAATTGGCGCGAGCAACTTGCTTGCAAAGTATGTTGAGTTGAGCGGATCTACACACGTTTACATCTCTGGTAACTTCTATATCCACCTTTTCAAAATGGCTGATAACAAACTTCGCGTGAAGTTGATTTCAGTTCGTGGCAAAGGTGCGGGCGTTGAAGGAAAAGTTGAAATCGGTGATGGGCTTGAGATTATTGGCTTTAGCTATATCGATAAAAAAATCAAACGCATTATCAATACGAAACCCATCTCTGTTGAAGCGGGCTCGAGCAAGTCTGATCTTTTCATGTTGGATTACGTGTTTGATCTCGACAATCCAGTAGCTGCTCAAGCCTATGATGATTTCATGGGTAAAAAGAGCCGCTTTAAAGAAGTTGCTTTAATCAATCCATTTGAGAACCGCTCAAAAATGGAAAAAGATCTGATGACAGATCTTCGTGATGTCGAGGAAATCTCTTACCTTGACCGTGAGTTGCCACAACAAGAGCGTCGCATCGACCGCGTTTTTAAAGGTTCAAACTCTGCTGTTGTTGTTAGTAGCAAATTCAAATTCGGTATTAACCTTCTTCGTTTCGAAGCAGAGTCTGCTTACGCACAAAACCGCGTTTCTTATGAAAATAGAAACCGAGAAGAAAAGAAATTCCTTCTTGATACTTACGTGAACACGAAAAAGACAAAAATGCTCTTTGGAATGTTCGGTGATGAGATCCGCAACGGTTCAAACTTGCTTTTCACAGCTGATGACAACTGGAAAGCTGGCGATTTCGTAGCACTTGTTGTGACTAAAGAAATCAAAATGAAGAACGTGACAGCTGACGATTACAAAAAAATGAAATCGTTTGTTCGTAACTTGATCCCAGCTGATCAGTTCGCAAAGATCGATTGGAAAGACTGGAACTTGCGTAAGAATTCGAAAATCAACGGTTACTTCCGCAGTGAAATGTTCTTCCGCCCTGAAGCGATGGCATCCATTCGCAACATGAGCCAAAAAGAAGTTTACAATCGTGTCGCAACTTATATGGAAAAAACCGGACCATCTTCTGTTTTGCCTGGTTACGCTCGTTCAATCATCGATATGATCAAACGCCGCCCATGGCTGAGCCGTTATGAATCAAATCTTCAAGAGTTGTCTCGTGATTTGACTCTTGTATTGAATAAAACGTCTCCATCAACGACTCGTTACGAAGCTTTCAAACGTTTGAGAAATATGGCTTTGTGGCAAGAGCGTGGCATCGGTTTCTTGTTGTCACTTCTTCCTTCAGGCAACCCTGAACAGTTGATCGCATACACAATGACATTCACAGCGAAAGACGCTGACGCCATTAACTTCCGTTACGGCGGTTTTGCTGAGGAAGAATTATACCGTTCTTTGATGTACATCCAAAACGTCTTGAACGACCGCTCATTCGATCTCCGCTTGGTTTCAGAAGCTCCAAAAGCCAACGGCCAAATGCCTGAGTTCACGCTTCAATAACTAAATTAAAAAAATAAAAACCCGAAAAGGCTCTGATGAAAATCAGGGCCTTTTTCTTTTAAGAGACCTTCAAAACGAAACGACTGAGCAGAGATCTTGTTACAAGTAAGACATCGTATTTATCGCTAAGCTTACGAATCTCCTCGTTCTCCCCAAGCGATGTGCAAATAAATATTTTAAACGGTTTCTTAGGTCCAAGAAATTCAATGAGATCAAATGCGGTTTCTTCTTCATTTGGAAAGACCAAGTCAAGCATCAGTGTGAAATTCGAAAGATCTTCAAACTTTCCGAAATACTCTCTTGCCGCCTGTAGAGTAGGTAAACGAACCAACTCAACATCTGGCGGACCTTGCAACGGAAGATCTACTTCAGCAACGGCGACAATGCTTTTAGTTACCGGAACGCCAATTTTCTCTAAATAACGAGGTAGCGTAATTTCAAAGAGGGCACCTTGGCTAGACGTCAAAGCACGTATGCGTCCTCCAAAGTCTTCAAGATCTTTCCGAACTTGATACAAACCAAGTCCCGTCCCGGTTTCTTTCCCAAACGTCGCACCCGATTGAAACAATTTTGGGATTATATTTTCTGGAATACCCGGTCCGTTATCTTGAACTCGAATGACGTATTGATCCTCTTTCGGTTCGACCAAAACCGTGACCATCAAACCACTTCTATTCGAACCAAATGCCTCGATTGAGTTATTGAAGAGGTTCGTAAATGCTCTGGCCAAAGAATGTTCGGGCCACAGCAAGCGAATATCAGGCGAAACGTCGAAACGAAATTCGACCTCGGGATATAGAACTTTAAATGTTTCGGCTAGATCTAATAAAGCTTCACGCAGAACAACATCAGCCTCCCTCTGCGTAGTTTCGTTTCTAAACTTCATCAAAGTGTCTTCAGCTATGTACTTTAATCGATCAATGGACCCTTGAATAAGGTCACCAGCTTCTTGTGAAATTCCATCCTTAATCACTCGATGAGCAATCTGAAGCGCCATCAACGGGCTGCGAATATCATGGGAAACCTGCGCTACAGTCCTTAAACTAGAATCCGCAACGGCCGCTTGAACCAAAAATCTTCTCTTTGCACGCTCTTGGGCTAAGCTTTTCTCCTGTGAAATTCGCTCGACTGAGGCCCGTTTCAGAGTTCGTATCAAGAGGTACGGCAAACCAAAGTATTGCACCAAAAATATTCCGACCAAAATTCTAGTGAACTCCAAATTTAGATTTAGCCAAACATATAAGAATATATTCAACAATGCCGTTACAAAAATAACGGCGAATGAGACAAAGATGAACTGCACCGGATTTAAAGCCACTAGGGCATAAAGAGCAATTCCAACTGCAACAGCGATCAAAGATATCGTAACGTTGTCCGAAGGAACTCCGATGTAGCTTCGATTTTTCAGGTTTTCATATATATGAAGCATGAGTTCAGCATCCGAAATCGAAAAACTGTCCGCCTTTTCTGTGCCAAAAAATCGGTCCATCACAGAGCGGCTAAAGTAAACGGAAAATGTATCTTCAGTTCCAACAAAAACTTTTTTCCCATTTAAGATATTCGGATCACCGAGAAAGGCTCTACCACTAACAACTTGCTGTGGAAGCAGTTTATAAAATCGCAGGAACGCTTGTTTGGTTCCTAGAAACTCGAATGAATTAATATTTTTCAACTCCGGCAGATTCAATTCGAGAAATGAGGTCGTTTTCACAAGAGTTGGATCGTAAACACTTTTATCCGCGCTGATAAAAAGTCTCCGACTTCTCATGTCGTGGGCGAAGTTTACGTTGTCGATGGACGTTTTAAATTCCAAACGTTTATCGCCGAATGAAGAGTAGTTGTCGTCACGCCAACGAGAATAAAATAAAGTATTCGAGCCGTCAGCATAGGGCTTCAAAAGTTCGACTGCATTTTCTTTCGGTTCAAACTCCCGTTCCGGGATTGCAAATATAATCTTGGCGTCTTTGGTTAGGCGAAATGCTTTGATCAGCTCGGGAATAATCTTCGGGTTAAGAGTTCCCTGACCAGCCTCTTTCAAGTCTGACAGATTAAGAAATACAGAATCACTTTCGTTAATCTGCTTGGATAATCCGACTGTTTTTAAATCCAAAAACAACGCATCGAGATATTCAAACTGAATCTTTTTTACCGAGAACGCATAGGCGAAAGAAACAACAAAAACAGTCAAAATAAACAAATATTGTTTCACCCAAATCCCCGCCAAGCTAACTGACAACACTATAGAAGTTTCATAATGACCCCATCCCCCGAAATTAAGGACAAAAAGCCACCACCAGACCACACCTCAAGTATACGTATTTATTGGAGTTTTTAAACAGTCTGGAAGTCCTGTTTTGGAACGATTTTTGCTTTAATCACTGATCGAATGGAACAAAGAAGATTTGGGGACATTATGGCATTCAAAGTCGGCACTCAACCTGCCGTGGCTTTTCATGCCCGGAATCTAGAGGTCGCAGAAATTTCTGACGAGCTCTGGTCTTCTTTTGCCAGCCCGCAAGATGCTCTATCAGACCTTCAGGACTGGGATGCAAGCGAAAATGCAGATGTCATAACAAATCGGAACCCAAATATTCAGAGCATCACCCTTAACGTCACTCAGATCTGCAACCTAGCTTGTACCTACTGTGCAGCTGGTGGT
This sequence comes from Bdellovibrio sp. HCB2-146, assembly GCF_047345725.1. Classification (NCBI taxonomy): domain Bacteria; kingdom Pseudomonadati; phylum Bdellovibrionota; class Bdellovibrionia; order Bdellovibrionales; family Pseudobdellovibrionaceae; genus Bdellovibrio; species Bdellovibrio sp. HCB2-146. The sequence continues at coordinate 2,005,124 of NZ_JBLEQP010000001.1, read as the reverse complement.
GACGGGACATACGGCGCTCCTCAGACTAAAATCTCTGTTGAAAAAACACTTCCGCAAATGCGCTTCTTTTTAGATCGCATGCAAGCCGGCGATACTTTCCGCATTACTTTCTTAGGCGGTGAACCACTTCTGTACCCAGAAGGTATTCGCGTGCTTGCCGAGTATGTAACTGCGGAAGCAAAGGCTCGCAATATCATTTCAATCTTTTCAATCGTTACCAATGGAACGCTTTTGACTGAAGCAAACATCGCACTTCTGAATCAAATCGGTTGCAATGTAGCGATCAGCTTGGACGGCCCTGCTGAGATGAACGATATCGCTCGTATCCAGAAAAACGGAATTGGCAGCACGCATTTGGTGGTTGAAGGCGCAAAACGCTTGGCTGCGAATCGAGCCAACATCAAACGCATCTCATTTCATGGCGTTTTCACTAAAGACAATATGAAGCCCTATGAAGCTTACAAATTCTATCAAGGCTTCAACTTTGACACTTATGAGTTCACATACGACGTGAATACTCCGGACACATCTTTGAACCTTCTCTTTATCGAAGAAATGCAAAAGATCGCTCAGGATGCTTATGAGTTCGGTGGTGAAGCTGAGCTTCGCAAAATCGGCTTCTTCGATACCGTTTTTGCAACTCTCGATCATCAACAACGTAACGAAAATTTCTGTCGTGCGGGCAAATCCCACTTTGTAGTGGATGCTAAGAACAATATCTTCACTTGCCCTTGGGACGTCGGTCAGGCGTCTGAACAGGTTGGAGAAGGCTCTTACATAAGCTCTAAGAAATTAGAGCCTTATCAGCAAACTCTTGTGGAAAAAAATGATTGCCACAAATGCTGGGCCCGTTTCGTCTGTGGCGGCGGCTGCATGTATATCCACAAACAGACCACCGGTGAGAAATATAAGAAAGATCCAATTTTTTGCGAACGAACTCGAAGCTTGATTCGCACAGCTATTATGTATTACAAACAATGCAGGGAAACCTGCTAGAAGAGGAAAGTATGTCTCCAAAGCACATTAAAAAGGTAAAGCCGAAGCAAGTACCAAGCGAAAAGAAGCCTATTCATTTAGATATGGCTTGTATTCCAACTGATTAGTTCACGACATCTATGCTTCCTCCATCGACAAAAGACTCACACGAATCTCCTAAAAAGAGATTCGACAAAGCATCCTTTTTGCGGATCGCATTCGCATTGGCGATGTCTTTTGTCATTTTTCAGATCAATTTGGATTACGCCGAGTCTTATCTCTATGATTTAAGGATTCGGTTTCGCCTGAGTTCACCACAGCCCGAACATGTCGAGCTTGTGTTCATTCGCCCACCTGCAATCCTAAAGTATAAAGGAATGCCAGACGCAAAGACTCAAAATGAAGTCTTGGCTAAAATCCTTGAACAAAAGCCCGCAGCGGTCGTTTATGATTTTGATCTAAATTCCACTCCGGGAGACATTGAATCTAAAAATATGTGGGAAGAGAACATTGTTTCCCACACGAATGTATTTGCGAGCACTCCGAATACACCTATGAAGGGCGAAGAGTCTCAACTTTTCTTAAGAGATCCTCTAGAGAAAGTAAAAACTGTCCCAAGTCCAAAAACTGCCGATACGTTGAATCTTGCAAAAGATCGCGTCTCTCGTCGAATGATGCTGACCTATCAGAATGCACCTATGCTTCAGGTTCAGGTGGCGTCATTCTTTAACCCTGAAATTTTGAATCCCAAAAAAGTCAGAGGACATTTCGAGTTCTATGATACAGATCAATCTTATGTGGATTACTCTCGAACTGGCGCGTTTCCGGCTTCTAATTTCGAAGATCTCCAGTCAAAATCAATTCCTTCCGGCAAGTTCACAAACAAAGTGGTCCTTATCGGCACGGATCTCGAGCTAGAAGAATCAGAGTATGTATCGACTCCGTTTAGCCGTAAACCATCGGCAATGACACGAACGGAATTCCACGCGAATGTCATTGAAACACTCATTCGCAATTCAGGTCCTCTAAAGGCTCCCCCATTTATTAACTGGGTCCTCGTTTCACTCGTGGCTTTACTGACTGTTCATATCGTTTTGACTTCAAAACCTGCGCAAGGCCTTGTAATCCTTGTGGCAACTTTTGGCGGATTACTTCTCATCGCCTATATTGCCTTTTCGTTCTTTGGAATCTGGATTTCGATTGCTCACCCACTCCTCGCAATCTTCCTCTGCTACTACTTCTTCATCCCATACCGCTTGATTGTCGAGAATCGTCGTAGCTGGGAATACTATCAAAAGAATAAGCTCCTCTCTCAGGTTGAAGAGTTGAAATCGAATTTCATTTCCATGATGTCGCATGATTTGAAAACGCCTATTGCGCGTATTCAAGGAATGAGTGATGTGATTCTGTCTGACAGCAATCACTTAAGCTCGCAACAACGTGAGGCTGTTGACACGATTAAGCACTCTTCTGATGACCTTTTGAAATTCATCAATGCCATCTTGAATTATGGCCGTATTGAATCTCAAGGCGTACAATTGCACCTACAAAGCAAAGACGTGAACTCGCTCCTTAAAGAAGTCATTCGTAAGCATGAGTTCTTGGCAAAATTAAAACGCATTCAAATTGTCTCTGAACTTGAACCCCTGTTTCCAATTTCTGTGGATCCAGAGCTTATGAAACAAGTGCTTTCAAACCTTGTGGAGAACGCGATTAAGTACTCTCCAGAGGACACAAAAATCTTGGTTTCCAGCGAAGAGCGCGACAGTAAAGTCGTGATTCAAGTGGCCGATCAGGGGCCAGGTATTCCGCCTGACGAACTTAACAATATTTTCATGAAGTTCTTCCGAAGCAAAAATGCCAAGAGTTCCCCTATAAAAGGTTCGGGTTTAGGCCTCTACCTAGCTAAATATTTCACGGAGCTCCACAAAGGGGACATCTTTGTAGAATCTTCCATTGGAAATGGATCCACATTTACGGTAGAACTGCCAATTGAGCAAGGGGGTCTAAATGCTTAAGGTTTTGGTAGTTGATGACGATCAGGGCTTACGTTTATCGGTAAAATCAGCCTTATCGACAGCTCAACGTTTTGACATTGAAGAAGCATTCGATGGCGTCAACGCCATGGAAAAGATCAAAGCAGGCGATAAGAAATTCGACCTTGTGATTCTTGACGTCGACATGCCTCGCATGAATGGTCTTGAAGCCCTTCGCCAAATCAAAGAATTCGATCCAGGTATTATCGTTATCGTCATGACAGCTCATGCCACCCTCAATGATGCTGTTCAAGCGGTTAAAGACGGTGCTTATAACTATTTACCAAAACCAGTTAGCACTGAAGAACTTCTCGCTCTTATCGATAAAGCTGTTAACGCCCACAACTTGATTTCAAATATCGCCGCTTCTGCTCCTGTGATGCACGAGGCAGGTCGTAAAATCATCGGTCACACTTCGCAAATGCAAAAGGTGTTTAACATCATTCACCGCCTTGCCAAAGTTGACACTCCCGTGTTGATCCGTGGTGCTTCAGGTACGGGTAAAGAACTTGTTGCTAAAGCCATCCACTACAACTCTGCTCGCAAAGACGAAAAGTTCGTGGCGATCAACTGTTCTGCAATCCCAGAAAACTTGTTTGAGTCTGAACTTTTCGGTCACGAAAAAGGATCGTTCACAGGTGCTGATCAACGTAAGATCGGTAAATTCCAGTTTGCTGAAGGCGGAACTCTCTTCCTAGACGAAGTGGGCGACATGCCTCAGCTGATGCAAGTTAAAATCTTGCGCGTGCTTCAAGAAAAGCTTTTTACTCCAGTTGGTTCTAACCGCGAGTTCCCAACTAACGTAAGAATCATCGCTGCGACCAACCGACCGCTTGAAGATATGATCAAATCTGGCGCCTTCCGCGAAGACTTGTTCTATCGCTTGAACGTTGTACCTATCTTCTTGCCGGCTTTGGCTGAACGCAAAGACGATATGGAGCACATGGTGAATATCTTTATTAAGAAATTCAACCAAGCTCACGGCAAACGCATCAATGGTATTTCTGCTGATGCGATGGCCGTTCTTAAAAAGCACTCTTGGCCAGGTAACATCCGTGAACTTGAAAACGTGATTGAACACGCTTTTGTTCTTGAGATGACAAATATCATCACCATCGCTTCTTTACCGGAGTCTTTGTTGATGGCGACAGGTACGAACTTGATTGACCTTCCAACGATTGAAGACAAAGCGACGCAAGTTGCAGGCGCTGGAATCGTCGTTGCCGCTCAAGCTCATTCCGCGCTTACCAACAGCGATGAAGATGCGGACCTTGATGATTCAAACGATCTTGATGGCGAAGAAATCATGCCTTACACAGGCAGCGAAAGCCTTGATTTCAACGCACAAAAAGAAGCGTTCGAAAAAGAATTTATCATCAAAGCATTGAAGACTTTCAAAGGTCGCATCAACCAAACAGCACTTCACGCGAACATCCCTAAAAAGACTCTTCTTCGTAAGATCGAAAAATATGGGATCGTTGCGAAAGACTACGTTTAGTTTTATCAACAAAAAGTTATTTAAAAGGGAGCTAACTAGCTTCCTTTTTTTTGCTCTGCCAAAATCCAAAAACTGAAAAATCAAGAAAAACTCTTCACGAATTTTTCTCATTCTGCATCGCCTCTAGTTTTGTAATCCCGTTTTCGTTCCCTATATAGTTATGCTGATTTTTTAAGCAGCACTTTGTTTAAAATTTGTGCTCTCTCTTCGTTGACTCACTGAAGTGAACTCTGTACTTTCGGTTCCTCGACCCTAACGGATAGCGGAGCCCCAGCACTCATGACCATGAATCCCTTGCCACCACAGGCTTACACGAAAGAGACGCTCTTGAAGGCGTACCAGTGGCTCATGGGACAAAACTCTTCACTTAAAGAAATCGCGACGACTCCAGATATCTTAGTAAGTCTGTATTTGAAAGCCACACGAGATGGTGATCATGCTCTAGAAAGACCGAGCATTCAAAACTTCAAAAATGAATTGCGCAGTCTGGCTGGAATGATGGGAGAATTGGACCGTCCTGCAGGAGCACAATCTCACGCTCCACAAATGCAACAGATGCAGCAAATGCATTTGCAACCGCAAGCTCCGCAGCAGCACGCGCCACCTCCTCCACCACCGCAACAACCTCTCTATCACCAAACACAAGCTGTTCCGCAACACATCGTCACAACTCCAACGCCGACTCCGGCTCAGGCTGTGCAAATGGTGGCGGAAGCTCAAGTCGCTCGTCCAGCAGCCCCTCCAATGGTGCAGCCTGCGACAACAACGCAAGTTTCTTATACAGAGAAGACGTTGATGGCGACGACGCAGTCACAGGATATGATGAATGTTCTGGATTGCAGCACACGCGCTATGATTCAGGAAGTCAAAGACGAGTTTAACTTAAGCTCAGACCTTGAAGCTCTTCGAATGCTCATCAAAATTGGATATTCCCGATCAAAAGGCCTTCTCCGCTAAAGTTCTCCCTTAAATTCGTAACGAAGTTCGGCTATATTAGGCAGATTAGCTGTTATTGAGGCAATGAAATGAAGAAAAAGTATTTGTGGTTACTTGCGATCTCGGGCGTTCTTGTGGCTCTGGATCAACTGACGAAGGCCTATGTTCACACGCACTTTCACCTAGGTGAGTCTGTGATTGTGATCCCGAACTTCTTCAACTTTACCTATGTTCGCAACTTTGGCGCCGCGTTTGGATTTTTGGCCGAAAGCCATCCGTCGTTCCGCGAATTGTTTTTCCTTTCGATGCCGCCGATTGCTTTGGTGATTATCTTGGGAATCTTGCGTGGAGTAAAAGACTCTGACACCAGACAAATCATCGCACTGTCCAGCATCTTTGGTGGAGCTATTGGTAACTATATTGATCGCTTGCGTTTCCGTTATGTGATCGATTTCTTGGACTTCCATCTTTACAATCGCTGGAGCTGGCCAGCCTTCAATATCGCCGATATGGCAATTGTAGGCGGCGTGGGGCTGTTGCTCCTGCTTATGTTCCTGGAAAAGAAGAAGATGAAAGAGGAAGGCGCTACATAAGCGCCTTTTTTTTGGCGCAATGCCTAAATGCAAATAACTTGCGTTTAGTTTTTGTCGGTGTTACGTCCTCATTCAGATTCAATGAAAAGAGGACTGATCCTATGAAATGGTTTTTTACTACTTTGGCGCTACTTCTTTCAACGCAAGCTCATGCGCAACTTCTCCAAAATGTACAAACAGCCGCAGCGATTGATATCGTAGGCCCTTTTAACTTCGATAATTCTGAAGAAAACAAACTTGATATTCGCAGTGCGGAGTTCACGTTCTTTGCACCTCTAGATCCAACCTTTGATGCAAAACTAACTTTTGCCGCACACAATGAAGACGGCGAATTCAAAGCGGAAGTTCATGAGGCTTTCGTGAGTTCTTCAAAACTTATTCCGTCTTCTCGCTTCAAAGTGGGAAAATTCTTTTTAGGTGTAGGACGTCTGAATCAATTCCATCAGCATGATTGGCCGTTTGTTTCCGCTCCCCGTGTGCAAGAAGAATTCTTCTCTGATGAGGGCATTACCGATTCCGGTGCTGAGTACTCTGTTCTTCTGCCAACGGATTCTTACTGGGATATCACCTTGGGCGTAACCAATGGCTACACTTGGGGTCACACCGAAGATCCTCCTGCAAAACCACAAATTCCTACACACTATATTCATCCTGTGAACTTTGTTGATTTCGGCGAAGCCGGTGCACTTCAGTGGGGCATGAACTACTTGGGTCGTACCGATGCTGCGGGAATTAAAACGCAGCTTTATGGTTTGGATTTTACTTTCAAAAAAATGACGGCAAAAACTTTAGATCTGTTGGTTCAATCTGAAATCTGGTATCGCAATATGAATTCAGAGGAAACTGCTCGCTCTGAGGATATCGGAGCTTACGTGTATCCTCAGATGGCATTAAATGACCGACTCTTTGCAGGTTTGCGCGTGGATCTTTTCTCTGAACTTGCACGCAATGATGAAAATGGCGAAGCACAAGACAACTTCAATTATGTCTTTGTTCCTACTTTGACTTATAAAAATAGCGAGTTCACGTATTTCCGCTTAGCGTACTCTTACAATGTGCAAACTTACCAAGGCCAGTCTGATGAAATTAATCAAATGATTGAAGTTCAGTTGGTGGGAATCTTAGGTGCGCACCCGGCTCACAGTTTCTAGGAGAATCAGATGAAATACCTTTTGTTCTTGATTGTACTTTTACCTCTGAGCCTTCAAGCGAAAATAAAAGTAGTAACGACTCTGCCTGATCTTGCCGAAGTCGTGCGCGAAGTCGGCCAGGGAAATGTCGAAGTGCAAAGTCTTCTTCAAGGCAGTGAAGATCCGCACTATGCAGAGGCTCGTCCCGATTTTATTCTTAAAGTAAATCGTGCAGACATCGTCTGCAGCGTGGGCCTTGATTTAGAGATCGGCTGGCTTCCGAAAGTTTTAGAAAAATCTGGAAATGCCAAAGTTCAAGATGGCGGTACAGGATCCTGTATCCTTGGTAAAACTGTTAAAGCCGTTGATATTCCAACCGGCGTGATCAATCGCTCGATGGGTGACGTTCACATTCACGGAAATCCACACTTTTATCTCTCGCCGCTGAAACTCACTGAAGGTGCCGACGAAGTTTTACGTGTCTTAACAACTGCAATGCCAGATAAAAAATCTGAGCTGCAGAAAAATTATGATTCATTTAAAGCAAAGATGCAGGCCTTGCAAACAAAGTTACAAGGGCAAGTGAAAGCTAAAAAAGTTATGGAGTATCACAAAGAATACACCTACTTCTTCGCCGCTTACGGTCTGAGCTCCGCTGGGTCGTTAGAGGAAAAACCGGGCATGCCTCCTTCGGCAGCTCGTATTGCGGAAGTTGCAAAGCTCGCGAAGGAACAAAAAGTCGCAGTTCTTTTCGCCAGCCCCTCCGCTCCACATAAAACTTTGGAACGTTTTAAGGAGCTTTCTGGAGTTCCAGTTGTCGTAGTTCCCAGCTATGTCACTAATAAAGAATCCACGAACTCTATTGAGAAACTGCAAACATTGCTTGTAAACTCTATTCCATGAAGACATTGATCGATGCTTTAAATCTTCAAGCTTTTAGCAGAGAGGGCACGCCCCTCTCCCCGGCTATCAGCTTTGAGCTTTACCCAGGACAAGTTCTTTACTTTACTGGCGAAAATGGTGCGGGAAAAAGCACTCTGCTTAAAACTATTCTGGGTCTGCATCGTTTTTATCAAGGTCATCTTCGCGTTCATACACCGCAATCAAAAATTCAATACTTGCCACAATTGGGAAATTTGAACTTTCATATTCCGTGCACACTACAGGATATGTTGGATGTAGAGGCGACCCACATGCCACTACTTGCAAATTTAGATCTTTCTAAAAAGTGGAACACAGCCAGTGGCGGAGAAAGACAAAAAGTTCTTTTGGCTTCTGCACTTTTAAAAGAACCAGAGCTTTTGGTTTTAGACGAGCCCTTTAATCATGTTGATAAAGAGGCCTCTCTACTTTTAGAAAATAGCCTCCAAGACTATCTGCAGGCGCATCCACAAAGTTCTTTGGTTATTGTCTCACACCGAGTTTTTGTCAGATCATGGCAGCAAGTTCGCTTTTTGGAGATTAAATGAGCTCACTTTTAGAACTTCTTTCCATCTATAAGTGGACTCTTCCTTCAAGTATTGCGATGTCCTTGGCATTGGCGCTCATTGGTTCGCAGTGGACAGCGCGTGAAAAAAGCACGCAGATTTTTGTGTTAGGGCAAGGCACTTCGTTAGGCATCGTCTTGGGCTTAGCACTCAATGTTCTATTGGATAGCGATCATCATATTTATTCTTTGATTTTGGGATTTTCTTTAGGATGGGTGATTCTTCTCCTTACTGAGATTTTCTTTGATAAGAAAGCCAACCGAAACCACGCCTATCTGACACTCTTTGTTTTGTTTTTGTCTCTAACTTACCTCGTGACGTCCCTAGTTCCATCTCTTGAATCCCATATGGCATCGGCCTACTTCGGTGATTTGGCTGTAATGAGCGATTTAGGTGCGAAAGCATGTCTGGGCGCTGCCATTGTGGCGGTTGTTTGGTTCTTAAAAGCGTGGAAGAAGCTGACGCTGAGTTCTTTCCAAATTGTGAATCAGAGCCTGATCCATAAATCTGGATCAGAGAGGTTGTTTGATCTGGCCACTTTGCTGCTCACAGCACTGGCTGTTCAAAGCATGGGATATTTATTTACTCTGGGAAGCCTTTTTATCGGAACAAGCTTTGCAGCCACTCGTAGCAAAAATCTGCAGCACTATCTGGGAATGTTAATTCTTATTTCTGTCGTGGGAACTTTGTCTGGATTTTTGGTTTCACTAACAAGCACCATCTTACCAACAGTGCCTTCCGTCCTTTTGGGACAAATCACTGTTGGAGTTCTGGTACTTCTATTTTATCGGAAGAAATAGTGGAACGATGGTTGCGCTTCACGCTTTTGACCATCAATATTGAAAAGGCAAATCACTTCCGTGCGAATACCGCGTTTGACGTTAAAGATCGTCAAATCCGCGTTTTCAATAATCTGATGCAAGCCGCGACCCGCGCCACCTTTTTCATTATTCATACTTCCCGCCATCCCTGTATAACAGCTTAAGAGATATTCAATAATGGTTTCTTTTGAAAGAGCGCCAAATGGATCTTTAACGGCAACTGCCAACAAAACCCCATCCGTTGCATAAGACAGCAAAGATTGTTGATGAGTTGCCAGCTCGACTTCTTCTTTGCGTGAAATATGATTAAACAGAGATTTACCCTGACTATCCACCGGTGCATCGTAGATCGCGTTCATTAACATTTCTTCGCTGACAGTGTTTACACGGTCCAGAACGGAAGAACGAATGCCCATCTTTTTAAAGTAGTTGCACATTTCCTCACGCAAGTGCTCGCGCTCACTGGATTTGGTAACCACTTTCTTTTGAATTTCAACACCCCAACTCAGATATTTTTCCAATCCAAAATAATCTTTGTTAAGGATCTTCCCTAATGCCGTCAGAACATAGCGAACTGTGGCATTACGATCTTCAGAATCGCGAGAAATAATATTTTCAATATAGCGATTGTTTTTAAGAACGCCCAAGTTTCCTTGAACATCTTTTGCTGTTAACAAAACTCCGTGGGTTTTGTTATTTCCTGTGACGGCTTCTTTGATCGCGTCGACACAGTTTTCCTCTGCCAAAACGACGTCATAAGTCGCACCTTTTAAATACTCACGTGCCGCCGGCAGGTCAGAAGCGATATCTAAGTGAACACCGGTTCCACCCATCGCCATACGCACAGGAAGTTGTTGTTTCTTGTCGGGCTCAACCAAAAGCACGCGACCGCCGGTTCCCTTTTCCAATGCGTTTTGCGCTTGATGCAACTCGCGATTGAGAATTTCAAACAGACGGGCTTTTTCATTTGTACGCATCAAACGTTGCGCCAAAATAAAGCAGTAAATTTGGAACAAGAGAGCTTGGAAACGATCTTTGTCTTTAGGGTGAACATGCGCAAAATCTTCTGCGCGAATCACAAAACCATCTACAACCGAAAGCGCTTTCACTGTCGTTGATGCCGGATTGGAGGTGATAACGCTCATTTCTCCAATGACTTCGCCCGGAGTATCCAGCGTTGTCAGGACTTCTCCAGAAAGAGAAACTTCTACTTTTCCTGAGCGAAGGAATATGAGTGACTGATTGAGCTGTCCTTCTTTGAGAAGATAATCGCCTGGCTGAAAGGTTTCAGTATGAACCATTGCTGAAACTTGCAAGAGCAAGTCTTCGCTAAACGACTTAAAAAAAGAATAGCCGCGAATTTCTTTAGCAATCTCGGCAGGATGCATCTTCATATAAATTCGATTATGTATGTGAAGTGCGGCCCTTGGCCAGAATCGTCTTGAATATTTTTAATAAACTAAGAAAATTAAGTCTATCGTCGGTATCAGGGGGGTTGTGCTGCTTCCGAATATAACGATCCTTCCGGGATTCAATATTCCAACTTATTTTTTAGTGATCAGCTTCGCTGTTTGCGTGGCCCTTGCTTGGATTTACTATCGCGCATCCCGTTTCAATCTCTCGCGGACAATCGCTCTCGACCTAAGTCTGATTGTCATGGTGGCAAGTTTTGTTGGCGCACGTCTGTTTCATATTCTCTACGAAAACTTCGACTACTACCGCGAGAATCCCGAACGTGTTTTTTATTTTTGGGAGGGTGGATTCGTTTATTATGGAGGCGCATTACTTGCGGCCTTTTCTGCAGCCATTTTCCTATATATAAAGTCACCAAAAAATCTGGAATCTTATTTTGATCTTTTCGCTCCAGTGATGTCGCTGTCTTATATATTGGGGCGCGTGGGTTGCTTCTTGACTGGTTGCTGTTACGGAAAATCTTGTGACCTTCCGTGGGCCGTGAGTGGCCTTCATCCTACTCAGCTTTATGCGATTATTTTTGAAATAGGCGCCTTGATCACTATCTTGGGTCTTGAAAAACAAAAACCAGAAGAAAGAAAATGGACGGCTCTTCAAAAACAAGGCGCTGTCTTTTATATATGGCTGATTCTCCACGCAGTTGGCCGTCTCATTATGGAACACTTCCGTGATGACTTCAGAGGACCTACTGTAGGTATTTCGATTTCAAGCTGGATCAGCTTTATCTTGATCGGCCTTGCTGTATTTCTGCTCACGCGCAAAGCGCCACTTCGCTAAACGATTGAAACCAATCTCATATTGAGAATATTCGTCCAATAACTACCCAAAGAGACACAAATTGGCTGCAACTTCTGAAAGTTCGACAGGCAGTTTTTACCCGCTGCTATTTAATGCAGTAAAGCCTCTCTCTAGCGATGGCACGATCAGTGAAATGATTACGGTTGAGAAGGAATATCAAGAGAGAGGTTTCCTATGAAAAAGTTTATCGCAACATTATTAACAGTAGCGTCGGTGTTCTGGCTGGCAGCTTGTGGTAGCGATAGCGGCTCTAGCAATAACGTAGGTGTCTATCCGAATTGCCAAAACGGACAATGCGTTTACCCAGGCGGAACAATCGTCAATCAAAACTCCCGCTGGGGCGTAACAAACTGTTCTTATCCAACATACGGATGCGACAATGCTCCTGGATATTTCCAAGTGAGTGACGTCGCCGCTTATCAAGACTTCCTTGAAAAAGGACTTGGTGTTTGTACATTTAAATACTCAACTGGATGGTCTGATTGCAAAAACTGGTGGCCAGGAAAATTTGAATTCGCCATCATCGCAAATCTTAACGTAGCAGCGAATCAATACTGCTCTACAAAAGGATTGACGGTTCCATCAACAATGACTGTGTACGCGAAAGCAGCATACGTTGCTAACAGTGCATGGCAGTACGGTGGATCACTTGGACTTGGATGGCCGTACAACAACGGCGCTACTTTCAGTGGTTCAACAGTGAATGTGATCAACGACTGTAAAGGTTTTGAAGTTCGTCAAAATTACGGAAGATATATGCTCCAAATCATTATCAAAGAAGGCAACTTGAGCCAAAACCAATTGCAATACCAATTGGCTTGGGGTTCAAACTCCATCAACCCTGCTCGCGTCTTTGCAACTGGAACGATCTACAAATATTAATACAAAGCTCTGCGTCTTGCTCTCTCGGCAAGACTCAGAGAATAATCCCGAATTATGGATTCTTCAGATTCAACTTCACAACCTAAAAAAACAAAATGCCCGCAATGCGGGCGTTTGACTGTGTACTCAACTGAAAATAAATTTCGACCATTTTGCTCGGAACGATGCAAATTGATTGATCTTGGTGCATGGGCCGATGGTTCATACAAGATTCCTGTCTCCCCCTCTTCAAGTGATCCTTTAAGTTCACCGGAAGATATTTACGACGAAGAAGATCCCGGAACGCAGAGCTAGAGCGCGTCTCGCAATTTCTGTTGACGAAAACTCATTTTTGATTTGAGATGAGCACGTCATTGGATGACGGAAATTAATCATCACGATTCAAACACAACGAAATGACACATACACGTGTCGAAAAAATCAGAGGAGTTCAACATGAACAAAGCACAACTGATCGAAAAAATCGCGACTGAAACAAACGTTTCTAAATCTCAAGCTGAAGCTATCCTTGACTGCGCTGTTGAGAACATCAAAAAAGCAGTTAAAAAAGGTGACGATGTGAAACTTGTTGGTTTCGGCACTTTCACAAAAGCTAAACGTAAAGCTCGCACTGGTCGCAACCCACAAACTGGTAAAGCAATCAAAATCCCAGCTTCTTGGGCTCCAAAATTCCGCGCTGGTTCTGAGTTCAAATCTTTGGTTAAGTAGTTTTTAATTACTTAGTTTGAAGTAAAAAGGGCGGACCCTCGGGTCGGCCCTTTCTTTTTTGTGCATCTGATAGTAGCCTTTTTCCATGGCTCAATTTCAAAAACAAATTCGTAGAATCGGTGTCTTTACTAGTGGTGGTGATGCTCCCGGAATGAACGCAGCTATTCGCGCTGTTGTCCGCGTGGGAATTGCTCAAAAATTAGAAGTTTACGGTATTCATGCCGGCTATCTGGGAATGCTAGAGAACAATATTCAACCTTTGCAGCTTCGCGATATGGCAAATATCATTCAGCGTGGCGGAACTGTTTTGAAAACAGCTCGCTCCACTGAATTTATGAAACCTGAAGGGCGCGAAAAAGCAGCGCAAAATTTGCGCGCAGCGGGCATTGATGCGTTGGTGTGCATCGGGGGTGATGGTTCGTTCCGAGGTGCTCATGCTCTTTGGGAAGAACAACAAATTCCTGCTGTGGGTGTTCCAGGCACTATTGATAACGACATCTTTGGAAGTGATAAAACCATCGGCTTTGATACGGCTGTGAACACTGCGCTCGATGCAATTGACCGCATTCGTGATACGGCAGCTTCTCATGATCGCTTGTTCATCGTGGAAGTGATGGGTCGAAACTCGGGCTTTATTGCTTCGCACGTGGGCCTTGCTGGTGGCGCTGAAGAGATCTTCACTCCCGAAGGCAACACCACTGTGGAGAAAGCTGTTGATCGTATCAAAGATGCAATCTCCAGAGGGAAAACTAGCAGTATTTTAATCACCGCTGAAGGTCAAAAGCCGGGACGCGCCTACGATTTGGCGGATGCCATCCGTAAAAAATCGGGAATGGATGCAAAAGTCTGCATTCTCGGTCATCAACAACGTGGCGGTTCTCCGACGGCTGCGGACCGCATCCTTGCAAGCCGCATGGGAGCAGCTGCCGTTGATGCTTTGCTCAAAGGTTATTGCGATATCATGATTGGAACAGAGGGTGAACGCCTAGTACAAGTTCCCTTGGACCTCGTTGCAAAACACGAACGAAAAACTCAGATAGATTTACTCTCGCTCGCCAACATTTTAGCTACGTAAAACCTCACGTTTTATCTTGACCTCGTCTCGCGATCCTTGAATTCTCAATTATGTTGTAAATTCAAATTCTGAAATGAGGTCATGATGAAACGAATTCTATTAGCAGCCCTTTTGGCTCTTCCGCTCCTTGGTGGATGCACTAAGAAAACAAATGAAATTGTTATCGGAGAATACGATTCTCTTACCGGCAGCGATGCGACTTTCGGTCTAAGCACGAACAAAGGTGTTCGCTTGGCTTTTGACGAAATCAATGCGGCTGGCGGTATCAAAGGTAAAAAGCTTGCTTTGATCACTTTGGATGACCAAGGTAAAAATGAAGAGGCGGCTTCTGCAACAACTCGCTTAATCACGCAAAACAACGTAACAGCAATCATCGGTGGTGTGGCGAGCGGTCGTTCTAAAGCAGCAGCTCCAATTGCGCAATCACATAAAGTTCCTTTCGTCTCTCCGGCTTCAACAAATCCTGATGTAACTAAAATCGGCGATTATGTTTTCCGCGTTTGCTTTATTGATCCTTTCCAAGGTTTCGTGATGGCAAAGTTTGCTAACGAAACTTTGAAAATGAAAAAGGTTGCTGTTCTTCGCGACGTTAAAAATGACTACAGTGTTGGTTTGGCAGATGTTTTCGTAGCTGAATTCAAAAAACGCGGTGGCGAAATTGTTGCCGATCTTTCTTACCAAGCTGGCGATATTGACTTCAAAGCGCAACTCACTCAAATCCGCTCTAAAAACCCAGAAGGCATTTATGTTCCTGGTTACTACACGGAAGTGGGCTTGATCGCTCAGCAAGCACGTCAATTGGGTTTGAAAGTTCCATTGATGGGTGGCGACGGATGGGATAGCGACAAGCTTTCTGAAATCGGTAAAGAAGCGATCAACGGTTCTTACTACTCAAACCACTACACTGTTGAATCAACAGATCCTGCAGTGACTGAGTTCATCAAAAAATTCAAAACGAAATACAATGAGACTCCAGATGCTCTAGCAGCTCTTGGTTACGATGCTGCTCGTATTTTGGCAGCCGCTCTTGAGCGTGCTCCGGAAATTAACGGCAAAGCAATCCGTGATGAACTTGCAAAAACAAAAGACTTTGTAGGTGTGACTGGTAAAATCTCTTTGAATGAAAACCGTGACGCTGTGAAGAGCGCGGTCGTTGTTCAAGTAGAAGGCAATAACCGTAAATATATTACGACAGTGACTCCATAAGGATCGACATGCAGGATTTCGTACAACACATCATTAATGGCCTTAGTCTTGGATCCATTTACGCTCTTATTGCTCTTGGCTATACGATGGTGTACGGAATCCTTCGCATGATCAATTTCGCGCACGCCGACGTCTATATGATCGGCGCGTTTGCAACCTACTATGCAGCTCGACTCCTCGGAGTCGAAGCGCAACCTGGAATCGGAACTCTTATTATGCTGATTGTGATCGCCATGGCCGCATGCAGCCTCTTAGGACTTTTGATCGAACGTTTTGCTTACCGTCCTCTGAGAAAATCTCCAAAACTCAATGTTTTAATCACTGCTATCGGCGTGAGTCTTTTCTTAGAATACGGAGCCCAGGTTGTCTTTGGAGCAGATCCCAAAGTTTTTCCTGAAGTCATGAAAGATTTTGTGATCTTTTCTATCGGACCGGTTGAAATCAAATCTTTTGACGTCACAGTTCTTGCGGTCAGTGTGATTGCGATGTTGGGATTGGATTTTCTTATCTATAAAACAAAAATCGGTAAAGCTATGCGGGCCGTCAGCAGCAACTCTTCAGTTGCAAGTTTGCTCGGCGTTCACCCTGACAAAGTCATCGCCTTTACCTTCATCGTCGGCTCATCGCTAGCAGGCATCGGCAGCGTTCTCGTCGGAATGAAATATCCTAAGATTGATCCTTTGATGGGAATGATGATTGGGATGAAAGCTTTCGTTGCCGCGGTTCTGGGAGGCATCGGTAACGTGGGTGGCGCCGTTTTAGGTGCCTTGATCATGGGACTCTCAGAGGAAATGGTCGTTGCTTATATTTCAAGTACTTATCGCGACGCTCTCGCATTTGGTATTTTGATTGTGATCTTGATCTTTAGACCGGCAGGTCTCTTGGGTAAATATTCCGTGGAGAAGGTATAATGCGGGCGTTTAAAAATCCAGTCTTGGCTTTAATAGCTCTGGCTCTTCTCGGTTTAGTTTTTGATTTTGGTTTTAACGCTTATATTCAGTTGATGGCCCTTTTTGTAGCTGTGAATTGTTTAATGTCGATGAGTTTAAATCTCGTCAACGGCTACACAGGTCAGTTCTCTTTGGGCCATGCGGGATTCATGGCTTTAGGGGCTTACTTTACGGCGTTTGCTTCCAATCGCCTGCACCTGTTACCTGAAAGCATTCGTACTGTTGAGTTGTTTGCTTATGTTTGTGGTGGCGGAATTGTCGCGGCATTTGCCGGTCTACTGGTGGGCCTTCCTTCGTTGCGTTTAAAAGGTGATTACCTGGCGATTGTGACTTTAGGTTTTGGTGAAATTATTCGCGTGGCTTTACTCAATATGGATACACTCGGTGGTCCCCGCGGATTCTCAGGAATTCCTAGCATCGGTCCTTTCTTGAGTTCCTTCCTTTTTGCTTCCATTTGGCTTCTGATCTGCTTTTTTACAATTTGGCGGTTGATGGGTTCTAGCTACGGTCGCGGTTTTTTAAGCGTGCGTGAAGATGAAATCGCAGCTGAAGCCATGGGTGTCAACACGACACAAATGAAAGTGAAAGCCTTTGTTCTTTCAAGTTTCTTTGCCGGTGTTGCTGGTGGCCTTTTCGCGTTCTTCACAAACTTCATCAATCCTTCTTCATTTGGTTTCTTAACCAGCGTAAATGCGGTGATCATGGTTGTTTTGGGAGGCATGGGATCGATGACGGGCTCTATTGTCGGAGCCATTATTGTGACAATCTTGCCGGAGCTTCTGCGTCCCCTACAAGATCTAACTGGTGTTGATCTACGTATGGTTATTTACTCTTTGTCTTTGATCCTTGTGATGATTCTGCGTCCTCAAGGTCTTTTCGGTGGTCTAGAAATCTCGGATCTTTGGAGAAAATATGTCAAACGTTCTTCTTGAGGCGCAAAAAATCACGATGCAATTCGGCGGTCTCAAGGCCGTTGATTCTTTGCAATTCCAAGTTCAAAAAGGTCAACTGATGGGTCTTATTGGCCCTAATGGAGCGGGTAAGACGACGGTGTTTAACATGCTCACAGGAGTCTACCAACCGACATCGGGCGAAGTTCTTTTAGAGGGAAAATCTTTAAAAGGCCTTAAGCCTTACGAGATTTCCCAACTCGGAGTGACTCGTACCTTTCAGAACATCCGTTTATTTAAAGATCTGACCGTTCTTGAAAATGTTTTGATCGCCACTCACCAACACGTGACCTATGGGCTTTTCGATACGCTTTTTCAGACGAAGAATTTTTTGCAAGCTGAAAAATCACTGCACGATAAAGCGTTTGATTTGCTGAAAATTTTCTCCCTCGAAAATAAAGCTCATGAGCTGGCTTCTTCTTTGCCTTATGGAGAACAGCGAAAACTGGAGATCGTGCGCGCTTTGGCGACTGATCCCAAGATTATCATGCTCGATGAGCCTGCCGCGGGAATGAATCACTCTGAAACGCATCACTTGATGGAAACTATTGCCCAGATCCGCGAGCGCTTTAAGCTGACGGTGTTATTGATTGAACATGACATGAAGCTTGTCATGGGCATTTGCGAAAACATCGTTGTTCTGGATCACGGAGTTAAGATCGAGGAAGGCGCTCCAGCGCGCATTCAAAGCTCACAAAAAGTTATCGAAGCTTACCTTGGAGTAGAAGAAGCATGAGCTCACCCATGTTAACAGTACAGAACTTAGAAGTTTATTATGGCGCCATTCATGCTCTTAAAGGCGTGAGCTTTGAAGTAAAAACAGGCGAAGTGGTTTCATTAATCGGAGCAAACGGCGCTGGCAAAACGACAACTCTTCGAGCGCTCTCTGGGCTCGTTGGAACCAAAGGTCAGATTTCCTTTAAAGGCCAAGACCTTTCACAAGTTCCCACTCATAAACGTGTTGGACTTGGCATCGCTCAGTCACCTGAAGGTCGCGGTGTCTTCCCGCAAATGACAGTGCGTGAAAATTTAGAAATGGGAGCTTACTCTCGCAAAGATAAAGCCGGCATTCTTAAAGATTTTGATATGTGCCTAGAACTATTTCCACGCTTGAAGGAACGTCTATGGCAAATGGCGGGAACCCTTTCTGGTGGTGAACAACAAATGCTTGCGATCAGCAGAGCATTGATGTGCAAGCCTGAACTCTTGCTTCTAGATGAGCCGTCATTGGGACTCGCTCCTATTATCGTTTCGCAGATTTTTGAAATTGTTAAAAAATTGAATCATGAAGGAATGACAATTTTACTCGTTGAGCAAAATGCACGCATGGCGCTTAAAATTTCACATCGTGCTTATGTTCTCGAAACAGGTCGCATTGTTATGCAAGACTCTGCTCAAAATTTGTTGAACAACGATGAGGTACGAAAATCGTATCTTGGCGTCTAGTGCCTTTTTTGTATTGAACCAAAACACTCCGAAAATTTTTGCTTCACCTGAAAGACTTCTCGAAGATGGGTTCCACACGAGGAGGTTTCAGATGAAACTATTTTTAATTGTCTCTATTTTGTCTCTTTTACCGATGGCTACCTTCGCAGCTGACGTTACGCCAGCAGCAGAACAAGAATACGAGGTGAACATTGATGGTGATGACGTCAATGTTCAAGAGCACTATAACTATAACTTCGGCAGAGTGCGAGTTGGCAACTCCGAGTCAGCAACTTTCACTTTAAGAAACCGAGGACGTATTCCGGTTTATATTAATGATATTGATCTAGATGGCGACAACGCCTTTCACGAAAACGACAACTGCCCGCGACTTTTACTACGAGGCCAAGGCTGTCGTATCCGCGTTCGTTTCCGCCCAATGGATACAGGTCGGTACCAAGCAGAACTCAACATTGAATTGACTGGAGCTTCTGATATCGAGATTGACCTCCGCGGACGTGGCGTACGCAGAGGTGGTATTGATTTCTAAGACATTTTTTGCAAGAACACTTCAAACTCTGTGCCGATCCCATTCCTACCAGGACTGCGCACAGAGACTTTTCCGTCATGGGCCTCAACGACCGCTTTCACAAAAGTCAGACCGAGGCCCATACCATATTCAGTTCGACTCTTATCGCTGCGATAAAGTTTTTGCCAAATCAACGACTGTTCCTCTTGAGAAATTCCTGGTCCCGAATCCGACACACGCAGGATCACACTCTCAGTCTGATTGATTGTTTCAATCGTCACTTCACCACCTGAAGGTGTGTACTTATGCGCATTATCCAAAAGATTTGCGATCACGCGACTTATCAAACGCGAATCCACCAACGCCCAATCATGGGAATCCAGATTCAAATGAACTTTGATATCTTTTTCTTCAAAGGCCATCTCATAAAGTTCCATGATTTCTCGAACCAAGTCGCTGATAAAATGTTTTTCTAATTTTAAGCGCTTACTGCGGTTTTCGGCTTCTGTAATATCGGTGAGAACTTGCAAGAAATTTAAAATTTTATCTGAGTTCTCAAAACAGCTTTGCAAAGCTTCGCGGTAAGTTTCAAGATCACCCTCGCTCGTCAAAGCAATTTCAGCTCGTCCCCGCAAACGTGTCACTGGAGTACGAATATCGTGGGCTAAGTGATCAAAAGCTTCTTTCAGGCCACTCACCAGTCCTTCGACTTTATCGAGCATATTATTAAAAAGAAGTTTCAGCTCCTCAAGCTCATCATCACTACCACCGATTTGCACACGGGTAGAAAGAGAGCCGCCATCGATTTTTTTTATCGAGGTGATCAGCTCACGCACGGGACTGAGAGTTCTGTTAGAAAGGAACAACCCGCCGAGGAAGCCAATCAGCGAGACTGGCAAAAGCGACCACCAGAAAATCTTTTGCAGGTTGCGCATTTGATTTCCGAGGCTCTCTGTGCTTTTCGCTACGACCAAACGCTGGCCGTCTTTAAGAGTTTTGACCAAGATCAGAACTGAATCGCGACCATTGACTTCAGGAAGTTGCATTGAAAACGTCGAGGCACGTTGCTTGAGAATTTCCGTTTGCACCAAATTCATTTGAATCTGAAAACTCGGAAAAGGCTCGTGCCCGAAGATAGTTTCACCCGTTGGCGATAACACTTGCACTAGAAGAGCTGCGTCCCGGTCGTAATTTGGAATGTACATAAAGTATTCGCGGAATTCTTCTAAACCGCGAACTTCAATACGATTGCGATACTCTTCAAGCTTGGATTCAAGAAGTGCTTTCTCTTGCCCTTCAAGAGCGCGAGTAATTTGAAAATAGAGGAAACTAAAGATGAGCGTGGAACTTAGAATCAACACCAAGGAATACGCGAGCGTTAACTTGGTGCTGATTCGGAAGAGCGTCGGCTTAAGACGACTTAAGAACATATCCTACACCTCTGACTGTATAAATAAGTCGTGTAGGGAAATCTTTCTCCAATTTGTTTCTCAAACGGCATACTAATACGTCTACCACGTTTGTTTGAGGATCGAAATCATAATTCCAAACTTCTTTTAGAATCGTTTGTTTTCCGATGATCTTGTTTGGATTGCTCATGAAGAGGTCTAAGAGAACGAATTCTCTTTCTTGTAAATCAAGCTTACGACCTGCGCGGATCACTTCACGATTCAAACGATTCAATTTCAAATCTTGAAAAATCAATTGTGTGACTTCCGAGGCTTTTTGCGCGCGTTTCAAAAGATTCTTTACGCGAATTTGCAATTCAGCCATCGCGAAGGGTTTAGTAAGATAGTCATCTCCACCCATTGAAAGACCTTTTAGACGATCGTCGAGTTCACGAAGAGCGCTAAGGATAAGGATTGGTGTATTGATTTCTTTTTCGCGAAGAGACTTTGCAAATGTATAGCCATCCATCTCCGGCAACATTAAATCGAGAACTATGATGTCGTAATGGTTAGTAACAGCTCTTTCAAAAGCTCTGCGACCGTTCGACTCTACATCTACTTCGCCTTCAAGCTCTCCGAGGCCTTGTTTAACTATCGTTGCAATTTCGTTATCGTCTTCAACTACTAAGCATCTCATAGTGGGTCACCTTTATTACTAATTAGAACCGTTTGTATTTGTGTGCCTAGTCTATATCAGATTTGTGGCTAAACAAAAGGCGCATTTTTACTTATGTACCCTAAATTACTCAGTATTACAGACATTTAATTGACCTAAGACAAACGATTGCAAAGTTAAAACCGATGTCCACCTTAATCGTTCTTGCCAAATGAAAAAGGGCACCTGGTCAGGGTGCCCTTTAGATTTCGACATGGTTTATCTTAGCTATTTATTATCTTTTAAGTTGGATAACTTCGTTTAAAAGTTCATCCGTCGTCGTGATTGTCTTCGCATTGGCTTGGAAACCACGTTGGTTTTGGATCATGTTTACGAACTCTGTCGCCAAATCTACTGTTGATCTCTCAAGAGATTTTGCGAACAATTTACCGCGACCCGCAGCACCTGGACCACCCAAAGAAGCAGTTCCCGAATCTCTAGATTCTTTCAAACGGTTGTTACCAACTTTGAAAAGAGCTTCTGGATTTTCGAACTTCGCGAGAGCGATTTGTGCTAAGTCAGCTGCTTGTCCGTTTGAGTAAACCGCAGTCAAGATACCTTCGTCATTGAAAGACAAGCCTGTGATTGTACCAGCAGCCGCACCGTCTTGGTGCCATGAGATCAGGTCCGAGTTTTTACCGTACTGTTTCGTACCGTCCAAACCTTTACCGCCATCTTTAATAGCGTCACCGAAGTTCAATTTCACTTCTTGGTTTTGCAAAGCACCACCAGTGAAGTTGAAGTTTGATTCAGTTGTTTCTTGACTGTCCAATTTACCATCAACTGTGAACGTCAATTTACCCGCACATACTTGTGACAATTGGCCTTCTTCACCACCAGATACTTCTTTACCATCTACGAGACCTTTGAATTCCCATTGACGGTCCGCTACTTTATTGAAGAAGAAGCTTACCAAGTGTTTGTTACCTTGAGAGTCGTACATCTCGATACCAGTTGAGTAATGAGATGTAGAGTATGGATCTTTCATATCGAATTTCTTAGTCGCTTCCATGCGCGAGTCTAAGTTCAAATCCAATTTCAATTCTTTAGTTGCTTTCGCTGGGATCAAAGCGCGAGGGAATTTGATATCCGTCATTTTATTAACGATATTCCCTTTTTCGTCTGTCGCGAAACCTTGAACTTTTTGATTGTCGTTTGTTACCAAGTAACCTTCGCGGTCAAAGTGGAAAGAACCGTCACGAGTGTAAGACTCGCCGTCTGAACCTTTAACTTTGAAGTAACCGTCACCAGAGATCGCAAGGTCTGTTACTTTTTCTGTCGCATCTACGTTACCTTGAGTGAGGATTGGATTAACGGCACCGATCTTCACACCACGACCGATTTGGTTACCACCAAGAATACCTTTTAAGTTTTTAGAGATGATGTCTTGGAATTCAGCGCGAGACGCTTTGAAACCTGTCGTGTTAGCATTGGCGATGTTATCCCCGATAACGCCCAAAGCTTCACCTTGTGCAGTCATACCGGAAACACCCGTGTACAATGACGAAAGAATACCCATGTGACCTCCATGTCGCGACAGTTCTATTCGAGAACCATCATTTGGAGGGCCTCCTCTACGAGGACCAGCCCTAATATTTAATTTTTCTTCTACCTCAGCTCATTCTAAGCTTTGGCAGTTTGACCACTTTCTTTATAAGACAACTGTTGAGTCAATATTGGTAAAAACATTTTCTTTCAAAGCGTTTTTATCCATTACTGTCACAACCGTGTTGTTCTTCACGCTGACAATCAGTGCGGAGTCATTCATCAAGATCAATGAATCCTTCGAACCTTTTGCCGCCGCTCTTTGAATCGCATCGCCGAGTTTCGTGATATCCTCTGGGCTGTAACTGATGCCCCGAGTTCTCATTCGCTCAATCGCGTGATTCGAGAACTTCACTCCTTCATTTGGAAGCTTGCCAGCTCCTAGCGAAGGCATCTGGTTCAGATTTATCGGAGCTTGTCCGCCAACCTTATCCAGAGTGTCTTTGAAGGACGGTCCACTTCCAACATCAACCGGCTTTCTTACTTTAACCGGCGTCTGAGGAGTTAAACTGTCTAGTGTCTGTAACTTTTTTAAGTCCATTATCTCGCTGTCTCCTTGGCGATTTTATCCATCATTTCTCGCGACAATCCGACGCTTTCCATGATGTTAGATTTTGCCATAGCTACAGCGGGAGTTGGAGCCTTTTGTTGCTCTACACTTCCCTCTTTTTTAGTTTGTTCTATGACATCATCTTTCTTCAAGTCTAGGTTTGTAACATCATTTACTTTCTGGTCGTTACTCATAAGACGAGGGTCTGTGATCTTCTTCACGTCGCGGAAACGAATCGCTTGGTTTCCTACGTTTAGAACAGGTCCTTCGCTCGAATAACTCACACCCGTGATCACACCATCGAAATCAGTTTTGATTCCAAGCTTTTTACCATCTGCGGTTTTTGCTTCAGCGATGAATTGATATTCACCAGGAAGTGTTTTCATTGCACGATCGTCTTCACCATTCCAAGTAAGTTTGTTGTCTCCTTTTTTCAATCCTTTCAGATTGTATGTGCGAACAACATTCCCTTCACCATCGCGCACTTTCACTTGCACTTCTGCAGCATCAACCGGAAGGTTGAAGCGGAAGTCATGATCCTTATCAGCCGCACTACGCACAATTTTCGAAGAATCCCCGGCAACTGCTTTGCCGATCAAATTTAGAGCTTGGAAATTTTCTGCTGGCTTTTGACCATTTTTCAACTCTTCGAGCGTTCTGTTCATGTTTTGCATTTGCTCGAGTGATGAGAAGTTCGCAAGCTGTGCAGCCATCTCATGGCTCTTCATTGGATTTGTCGGATCTTGATTTTTCATCTGCGCAAGCATCAGCTTAAAGAAAGCATCCTTATCCAGATTTGGATTTCCTGTCGTACGCATTTTTTTCGATGGATCTGTCCAATTGGGATCCGCGATCTTATTTAAGACCGAACCAACATCTTCTTCACCCACTTTTGATTTATCATGGGCACTGATGTTGCCTGAATTGCCTGTCGACTCGGGCTTTGCTGCCGTCGCGCCAAATGCATTCACTCCCAATTTTGCGTTCACCATTGTCATGCGAACTCCTTTTCTAAAAACCTAAGAATCCTTCTTAGGCGACAAGATTCAATCCACTGCCCTTGCCTTCAATTGCACGAGGTCTTTCTTTCGAAGACACTTCGATTGGTTGAAGATCATCACGACGACGTCCGTAGGATTTCAATCCTGGCAGTTCCGAATAAGATTCACGGCGTCCTTGTGAACCAAAGTTTTCGTTAAACTGGTTCCAGAACTGGCGAGCTTCTCTTTGCTGACCGTTTCCGTTATTCATATTATTCTGATTTTGCGTCGCTGTATCAGTCGACACGTTATTCACGACGTCGATCTTTACATTTTCCACGGATAATTTGTGGGCAGCAAGACTGGTTTTTAGGTCAGCTAGACCAGTTTCAATCGTCTTTTTGGCTTCTTGCGTATCCGCCGCCATATGAAGATTTACTTTTCCATCTTGCATCATCACCTTCAGGTGAATCGTACCCATGCCTTCAGGGGTCATCTCAACTTTAACCTCGCCGCCACCTTTTTTAATAAGATACTGAGCTTGGTTCATCAGTTGTTTAACCGCTGCATCCGAGTCCGCTGGATTGGCTTGTCCAGTAGGCGCTGGAGCACCCGCCATTGCCAAAGGATCCATTCTCAATGATTCACCTTTGATTGGCTGAGCTTGCAAACCTTCAATACCCGTCAGGCTGTGTTTAAATTCTCCGGCTTTTGTAACTAATTTTTCTGCCGATTCTGCTTTCGCTGGATTCGCCATCCCTTTAAAGAACTCTTGAGAATTCTTTAAGAAGGACTGACCTTGCGAATCCTGCTGTTGCATCATCTGATTTTTTTGCATCAATGCTTGCAACGCCTGAGGGTCCAAAGGTTTTTCAGTTCCTTTAGGGCCTTTCAACGCATCTGAGAACTCTTGCATCAAATCAGCCGACACTTCTTCAGAACCTTGAGCTTGAGCGCCTTCTGCTTTTTCAGCAGCAGCGGCCGCCATTTCCGCTTTACGAGCAGCAAGAGCTGCCAGCAAGCCTGGTGCTAGAGATTCCTTCATTTGGCCCTGAAGATGTGGAGGTAGCTCTTCCATCTTTGGCATATCAGCTGGAGGCTGTGCCGTCGGGACAGGAGCTGCTTGTTCCATTCCTTCTGCCATCGAAAGAACATCGTCTGTAGGCTCTGCAAATGAGGATTCATCCATCATAAGTCTTTGCGCTAAGTTTGAACCCATTGGGTCTGCACCACCCATTGGTGTTGCTGTTGCCTTAGGCTCAGAACGCATCCAGAACTTATCGTTGATTTTATCAACTGACTTCGTCACGGCCGCTTGTTTGTTTTGAGCAGCCGCTATACGCAATTGCATGCTCTCAGCACCCACACCCGTGTTCATCGTTGTTTCTGTCAACGGAACAGGTTTTGGTGGCTGTGACGTTTGTTGCAACTGCACTAACAAAGCGGCGTACATAGCACGTGCTTTCTCAGCGTCGTTGTCGTCCAAATCAAGCTGCTGTATCACAGCATTGACTGTTTCTTCAGGGGATTTTGTAAGTTCGGCGTCGTCCAGGTTCGCCATTGCTTCCACGAGTCGCGTGGGAGGAATTTCGAATTCACTCTCGAAAGAGTCCATGAATTCTTGAATGGCTTTCTGTCGCGTCGAAGCTTTCTTGCTTCCTTGTCCCTCTGGTTTGACGGCCTCTTTGCTGTCTTCCTTCTGCGCTTCGGGTTTCGATCGTTTTTCGTCCGATCTCATCTCGCCGCGAGTTGATTCTTGTTTTTCCGTTCGCTCCGGCTTTTCCGGTCGCTCGGGTTTGCTTAACTTCGCACCCAGCGTTTCTTTGAACGAAGAATCGGAATCTGCATTCTTCTTGAAATCTTTTTCAGAGAATTTTCCCTCTAAATTTGACTTCGCTTCGGCCATCGCAACCATCGGTGATCCGACTGCGATGTTCTGTAACAAACCTTCCTCCTTCCATAGAAAAAAGTTTTATGTTCTCTCTCTAAATCACATCAAAAAATTATCTGGCGCTCGCAGGTGAACGTCTTTTGTAACCCGCAAACATTTCAGATAAAACCTGAGCCTTTTCAGGCTTCAGTAAGTTCATGATATCAGCAGCATTCTTCTTTTTCATACGACCAAGTATTTCAACTGCCAAATCCTCGTCCATTGTCTCAAAGACTTTAGCCGCCTGTGGCGCCTTCATATTGGAGTACATTTGGACCAAGGTATCGATTTTCTGATCGTCAACTTTTACGCGATCTTCAAGAATTGAAGAAATCTTACCGCGCATTTCTTCAAGTTCCTTCATGCGCTTTTCAAGTTCCCCTTTTTGCGCTTGAAGCTCCGTTTCCATACGATTGAGTTCTTCTTCTCTTGCATCGAGTTCTTTTTTACGTTCATTGAGTTTTTGCAAATGATCCAAATCAGACGCTGACATTGTCGCAGTCGGCGGAGCTGGAATGGCCTCTGCCAAGGCTTTTTCCGTCGCGGGCTTTGTTGGAGCCGCTGGCGCTTCTGCGTAGGCTTCACCTGTCATGGTGACTTCCACACGCTTGATCATTTTTTCAACTTCTTCGTGATTTTCAAATCCCCAAACAGCAACCAAAAGTCCCATGAAAGAGACACCGATCATTTTCCAAGGAACAGAGGCTTTTTTCTTTTTGCGAGGAGCTTGAACTTTTAAACGGCGGCGCAGTTGCTCTTCAACGTCTTCAGAAGCAAGATCTAAATTTAAACGTGGCGAAGTCGAGTGTTTATTAAATTTCACCCCAGAAGTCTTATTCGCCGCTTGTCTTGCGTTCTTAAAAAACTGATCGTAGCCGCTTTTCATATAGTTTAACTTTCCTTCACAGCCTTGAAGCGCAGAATACTCTGCTCGTCATTTTCTTTCTGCTCTTGGGCGAGCCGCTCTTGACGATAGTCCTCGAACTTATTTTCTCGCATCTTTTCCATAATTTTATATTCCTGAGCGGCTTGTCGCAAAATCTCTCTCTTGGCCTCGACCAATTTTTCGAATTCTT
Organism: Bdellovibrio sp. HCB2-146; assembly: GCF_047345725.1. Lineage (NCBI taxonomy): Bacteria > Pseudomonadati > Bdellovibrionota > Bdellovibrionia > Bdellovibrionales > Pseudobdellovibrionaceae > Bdellovibrio > Bdellovibrio sp. HCB2-146. The sequence continues at coordinate 1,977,468 of NZ_JBLEQP010000001.1, read as the reverse complement.
GAACTTTTTGCTCTTGGGTGTGGATACGACGGCGCTGGCCCTTTAGAAATTCGTGAATTTGTTCGAGTGCTGGACCTTGGGCCCCACCCATTTTCGTAAGCTTGCCGATTTGATCATAGGCATTTGCCACGTCCTGATTCATTTTGTTCAGGATTTCAACTTGTTCATTTAAAAGTGACTGCGCTTCTTGAAAGTCCTTTTTGACGAGATTTTCACGAAGTTTGCGATGCTCGAGAACTTTTTGCAGTGGGAACTTAAATTTCACCAAGCCCCCTTAGATTAAGCATTCATCAGAATCTGTTGCATCATTCTAACTGTCGATGTGAAGTTCGTTGGGTCTTCGACTCTTTGTTTGAGGAAGTCATTGACCTGATCAATCACGCGCACCGCTCGGTCAATCTTGGGATTGGAACCAGCTTTGTAAGCACCAATATTAATCAAATCTTCAGCTTCCTTATAGACCGCAAGAGTCTCACGCAGCTTTTGCGCCAGTTTCGCGTGTTCTGGAGACGAAACCGCTCTCATCACACGACTTGCACTCTGCATGATATCAATTGCTGGGAAATGGCCTTTTTGCGCCAATGTACGACTTAAAACGATGTGACCGTCTACGATCGAACGAACGGAGTCCCCGATCGGATCATTCATATCATCCCCTTCAACAAGGGTCGTATAGAAACCTGTGATACTGCCTTGGCCTTCAAAGTTCCCTGCACGTTCCAACAGTTTTGGAAGAGTGGCGAACACACTTGGCGTATAACCCTTTTGTGATGGCGGTTCACCGGTGCTGAGACCGATTTCACGTTGAGCCATTGCAAAACGAGTCACTGAATCCATCATCAAAAGAACATTCTTTCCTTGAGCACAGAAGTATTCAGCTAATGCTGTAGCCACATAGGCACCACGCATCCGCAGAAGCGGACTCTGGTCACTTGTCACACAGACAACAACCGAACGAGCCATCCCTTCAGGTCCCAAATCGTGCTCAATAAATTCACGCACCTCACGACCCCGTTCGCCGATCATGGCGATCACGTTGACGTCGGCATTGGTATTTCGTGCCATCATCCCCAAAAGGACGGACTTACCCACACCGGAACCCGCCATAATAGCGACACGTTGGCCAAGCCCCGCGGTTAATGCTCCATTAATGGCCCGAATCCCCAAATCGATAGGTTCGCGAATAGGCCGGCGATCCAAAGGATTGCGAACTTCGCTATAAAGAGGCACCTCACGGAAGTTCTCGATTTCAGCACCGTCGTCCAAAGGACGACCTAAACCATCCACCACGCGACCTAAGAGTTCATCGCCCGCACGAACAGTGGCAATTTGACGAGAAAGAGTAATTTTAGAACCTAAGGCAACGCCTCTCATATCATTGAGAGCCATCATCAAAACATGCTTATCTTTAAATCCCACCACTTCGGCAAGAAAGCTTTTATCCATGCCCGCAGGACTGATCTGCACAATGGAACCAACGCTCGCTCCAGGGAGATACCCCTTGATCAACATACCATTGACCTCAGTCACCTTACCGCTGTCGCGAGTCAAGTGGACGAGGTCAACAAGTTCACTGTATTTTTCAATCTGAAGAGCGAGATCACTCATTTTTAGCCTGCAATTTTATCTTTAACTTTAGGAATGTTTTCTGAAAGTACGGACCACAATTGCTCAAGACGTTGCTCAATACGAGCATCGACTTCGCCATAGTTTGTTTCCACAATGCAACCGCCATCCGCGATTTCGACATTGGGCTCAAAACGGATCTTTTTGATGAATTCAAAATCACGACCCATTTCTTTTTTCAGCTCTTCCATAAATTCGAACTGTGATTGTGACACATGAACCGTGATATTTTCTTCGTCTTGCGCGAGACCGACGGCATCACGCAAAACTTCAATCATCGCTTCATTATTGTCTTTAAGCTCAGCCTTCGCGATACGCGATGCCATCTGGAACATGAGTTTAATGAGGTGACTCTCGTTGAAAGCCGCCATATCTTTTTTCATTCCTTTGATAGCCAAAATCAAACTGTCAAAGGTTTCCATTTTTTCCCGAATCTCAGCGGAAACTTTTTGGAAAGCTTCCTTACGCCCCTCTTCAAGACCCAATTGATAAGCTTCTTGATAAGCACCTTCTTGAATCTCTTTGAGTTTTTCAAGTGCGCCAGCTTCGATTTTTTCTTGTTCACTCATGTGTTCGACTTGGTCGACACCTGTTTGCACACGAACCGCATCGTTCATGCGGAAATCAGAACCACGGCCTTTTTCAGTTAAGTAGTTAAGAGCCTGCTCGGGTGCGCCCAAGTCAAAGCGCATTGGAACGAATTCCAACACGGTTTTTTCCGCCACTTCCTTATCCAGAACTGACTTTGCCTGACGATTAGACCATTGCATCTTCCGAACCACCTCTTGCAATTAGGATCTTGCCTTCCGCCTCTAGACGGCGAGCTGCATTGACGATCTCTTGTTGTGCCTGTTCGACATCTGACAAACGAGAAGGTCCCATGTTCGATAGATCTTCGCGCAACATCTCGGCCGCACGAGCAGAGATATTTTTGAAGATTTTTGCACGAATATCTTCGCTCGCTGTTTTGAGAGCCAAAAGAAGCTTGTCGTTCTGAACTTCTTTGAGAAGCGCTTGGATTCCACGATCGTCGATTTTGACGATATCGTCGAATACGAACATAAGCTTACGAATCTCTTCAGCCAAGAGTGGATCTTTTTCTTCAAGACGCGACATGATCGCAGTCTCGGTGTTTTTATCCATAACGTTGAGCATTTCAGCAACCGGCTGAACACCACCAAGAGCTGCTTGTTCAACAGTCGCAGTATTCGCCAATTGATGTTTCAACACGCGGTCGATCTCAGCAATAAGTTCGGGGTCCACGTGCTCAAGATTGGCCATACGAAGAACGACTTCCGCTTGCAATGCTTCTGGAAGACGTTTTAGAACCTCACCTTTTTTCTCTGGCTCTAAGTGAGCCAAGATCACCGCAACAGTTTGCGGATGCTCATTCACAAGGAATGTTGCCAATGATTTCGCATCGACCATTTCAAGAGACTCAAGAGAACGTGATCCGCCGGAAGTGATATTCAAACCACCCAGGATACCACGTGCGCGCTCCTCACCCAAAGCATCGACAATCGTGTCTTTGGAAGAGATCGCTTCGGAAAAGATATAATCTTCAGTCTCAGAAACCATTTCATAGAACTCTTCAAGCACACGCTTTGTCACGTGCACAGGAACGACACGCAATTTACTCATCTGATTGATGAGCTTACGGATATCAGCGTCGTCCATACGGCGCAAAAGAACTTTCACAGCATCACGGCCAAGATAATTGATAAGGATTGCGGCCTTATCAAAGCCCTTAAGCTGTTCGTATTCAATATTATCCGACTTATGTAGTTTCATTAAGTATCCTTCCTAACAAGCCACATACCGAAAGCATTTGCCGCTTTCTCTTCATCTTTTTGCATCGCTACCATGATACGGTCTTTAAGAAGTTCACTCTCGGCTTTTTCAGGATCAATAGATTCCTGTAAAACTGGAAGAGCGGTCGACATACCAGGAAGCGTGTTATCAACAGATTGAAGTTCTTCAAGTTCCTCGATCGTTCTTGGCAACATTTCCTCAACAGAGTCTTGGAAGCTGTCTGTGATCCATTGCATGAATGGACGAACTACGATGAAGAAGAACAAAGCCAAACTGAAACCCAGCAATGCCCATTTGAACAAAGCATGGATCAATTTCTTTCTTTCCAGCGTTGTCAGGATTTTCTCTGCTTCAGAGAAGTCTTCAGGTTGGAATTGGATATTTTCGATTTTTACACTGTCACCACGTTCTGCTTTAAAGCCGATCGCGTTTTTAACAAGGTCTTCGTATTTTTTAAGTTCTTCTGCAGAACGAGGTTGCCACTTCGTCTCTGTTGTTCCGTCTTCTTTAGTTGTTGTGACAGACACACCGTCAACAACAACTGCGACGCTCACTCGCTCCAAGTTACCAGCCGCTTCACGAATGTTGCGCACTGTTTTTGGAACTTCGTAGTTTACGGTTTTTAATTCCTTTTTAACGTCTTGGCGGAAACCCACTGTGCCTTGATCTTCCGCACCTGGAAGATTCGCACGCGAACCTGGAACACCGGAAGGATTCGTACGAGAGCCATCCAAAGATTCTTCTTCCGATTGTTGAGAGCGAATCGCTGTTTTATCTGGGTCTACTGATTCTTCAACAGAAGAAATCACACGGTGATTTAATGTCGCATCTACTTTTGCAACAACTTTGGCATGACCGACAACTTTAACCAAGATGTCTTCGATACGGTCTTCAAGGTCGCCTTCAACTTTTGCTTTCAGCTCTAAAAGTTCATTGCTGCCACCCGTTGCGCCATCACTTTGACGAGTGAGAACCTTACCACGCTCATCAAGGACCGTGACTTTATCAGCATCCATGCCTTCAACCGCATTGGCAACGAGGTAACGGATACCACGAACTTGTTCCGCTGCGAGTTCTTTACCCTGATGAAGTTCAACGACAACGGAAGCTGACGGTTGACCACCTTCTTCAAGGAATGTTTTCTTATTAGGAAGGGCCAAGATAACTTTAGATTGCTTAACGGCTGTAAGCGTATTGATCGCTCTCATCAACTCACCTTGGAGGGCTCTTTGGTAGTTGATTCTTTGCGCATAAGAATTTACGCCGAAGTCTTGCTTATCGAAAAGCTCAAGACCGATATTCCCCATTTTTGGAGAACCGATCTCTGACATAAGCGTCATTTGAGTGGAGTGCAAAAGTTCTTTCGGAATCGCCACAGTTTTACCACCATCGCGCAATTGGAATGGGATATTTTTCTCATTCAATTTCGCTACGATTGTGGAAACTTGTTCCGTCGGAATATTTGTGAAAAGTGGAATGTAGTCTTTCCCAGAGGCCATAAACAGCATGGTAAAGAGGGCCACTGCCGCAATGACAGTAACAGCAATGACAGATAGTCTTTTTGTTGGTCCCAGATTTTTAAAGAACTCACGAAACTGGACGACCAATCCACCGAAAATCTTATTCAAGAAACCCCTCCAACCCTAAAACTAAACCTGCATCTTCATAACTTCTTGATACGCATCGATGATCTTGTTGCGTACTTGCACCATCACACGCAATGCGATATCTGCTTTTTCCGCGGCGATCATGACATCAGCCACATTGTCAGTCTTACCAGTTGCCAAAGCTTGCATCGCTTTGTCTGAAGACTTTTGCATTTCATTGACGCTGTTGACGGCATCTTTCAATGTGTCGGCGAAGCTCTTACCCGCATCGGATGTTGAACTCGTAGATGACGATCCCCCGATTGATAACGACTGAGAATCGCCCGTTCCTCGGACCATTCCCGTATCAAGGAATCTGTTTGCATTTGATACAGTAAAACCCTCCATGGCTTCACCTTTCTGTTACTTAAAATTCTAGTATAAACTATGTCAAAAATCCTGCTTTTTTACTCGGGTCCAGGGAACATTATTCCCAGTTTACCGACCAATCTCTAAAGCCGACAAAGCCATGTCCTTAGAGGCTTGCACGGCACTGACATTGGCTTCATAGGAACGCGATGCCTGTATCATATTGGTCATCTCTTCCATAAGATTGATATTGGGATACGCCACGTACCCATCAGCATTTGCATCTGGATGATCAGGCTCATATTTTAACAATGGAGCCTTACGATCTGAGACGACATCGGTGACCTGGACTCGCTGAAAACTTCCTGCCGGATCATTTGATGTAATGATCTCGCCAAAGTTTTTTGCATCTGGCATAGATTCGAAAACCACATCTTTACGACGGTACGGACCACCCTCAGGTGTTTGTGTGGTATTGATGTTTGCGATATTGCTGGCAATGGTGTTCATGCGCATTCTTTGCGCTGCCATACCACTGCTACTAATTCTCATCCCTGTTAAGAAATCAGCCATCTTCTACCCCCGCCCTTAGCGACCTTCGCTTGCGGCATACTTAAGTGCTGCCATTTTTTTGTTAATCAACTGCAACGCTGATTTGTACATGATGGCGTTTTCAGACAACGCCGACATTTCTTTTTCTAAATCCACGGTGTTGCCGTCATTATTGACAGCACCTTCTGGGTCTTCATAGATATCAGGTCTAGTTTTAGAAACAGAAACCCCACCCACAGCGAAGTGCTCTGGATTGCTCGTGCTCAAACCATTCGCTCCATCCATATCAAGAGCGCGAGCCAAAGCATTTTCGAAATCCATTTTCTTTGCATGATAGCCAGGCGTTTCCGCATTGGCGATATTTGAAGACGTCACGTTATGACGAATTTGGCGCAAAGCCAGTGATGACGCTAAGGCATTGGTTGTTTTATCAAAAAGACCATTGCTCATAGGACCCCCTCTGTTTCTTTATATTCGTTCAATTTATTTCTAAGTGTACGAATGCTGATCCCTAACAACTGAGCCGCACGCGTGCGGTTCTGAGCCGTAAGCTCGAGGGTCTGTAAAATCAGACGCTTCTCAACCTCAGAAAGGGACATTCCCGGTGCAAAATCAGCATTGATTTCTTCTTTTGCGACCTCAAGTTGAATATCTTGAGCCTGGATCAGTGAATTTTTTGCAAGGACCACAGCTCTTTCCAAAACATTTTCAAGTTCACGGATGTTTCCAGGCCAGCTCCAAGACATCACGCGGCCCCAAGCTTCCGGCGTCAATTGCAGGCCTGTTTTACCGTGCATGATTTGAGTCACTTCTAAAACGAAGCGAACAATACTTTCCATGTCCTCCGCACGATCTTCCAAACGTGGAATTTCTAAATGCACGACTGCCAATTTATAGAACAAATCCTGACGGAACTGTTCTTGTTTGACCATCGCACGCAAATCGCGGCGAGTTGTGGAGATAAATCTTGGTCTTTGTGGAGACTCAATAAGTTTCATCAATTCCGTTTGCAAATGAGCGGAAGCACAATCCAAATCTTCAATGATCAATGTGCCACCGTCGACTTTAGAAAAATCAAAACCACCTGGATTGCGACACTCTAAAACATACAAACGTGGAGAACGACTTTTCGTATAGATGTAACGAGCCAAGCTTGTTTTACCTACACCGGCATCACCTACGATCAAGAGGCTGGCTTGAGTGGCCGCCAACTGCAAGGACAGTTGCTTCACTTCGCGTGCTTTCGCATTCTCGATATGTAAAGCATCAAAATCAAAGTACGACATTCCTTCTCCTACTTCCCGGTTTCGTTCTCAGACATAGCTGGAATTCTTTTGATATATTTCTTATAACCATCGCGCCATTCGGAATTCTGAAGCTGCTCGTGAGCAAGGTTTTTCCAGAATTCACTCTTAGGTCCTTTGAACTCATTCCAAATATCAGCGGCCTTTTGGATCTCGCCTTTTTTGAAATACAACTGACCTAGTTTGTAGCGAATAGATGACAACGGACGTTTCTCTTCATACTTCTCTAAAAGATTCTGATAAGAAGACATGGCAAGATCGGTTTTATTTTGTTTCAGATAAATATCGCCCATCATTTCAAGAGCCTTGGCATGAGTGACTGGAGCCACCTTGCCAGAGTCTTGAGAAAGTTGATCGACCATTTTCAAAGCCTGCAAAGACTCATCAGACTTACCTTGTTTTTCCTGAAGTTCGGCAAGACGCAAGTAAGGTTCAGCCACAAGTTCCGGCTGACCTTTCCAAGTTTTTAACAACTCTCCTAGATAACGAATTGCCGATTCCGTATCGCCTCTTTTTTCCAGCAAACGTACGGCGATTTCAACGCGTTCAATTTGATCTGTTTCCGGAAGTTTTTCTGGAGACTTAATGGCTTTCAAGTACTCATAAGACTGACTGAATTTACCTTCTTGTGCCAAGATTCCTGACAGACGCAAATTCAATTCATCTTCCGACGGTGTTTGTTCTGTTACTTGAACTTCACGAGCTTCATCAGTCCCGCGAATGGCATAAAGACGATTCAAAACATCTTTATAGTACTTCTCTGCTTCCGTTGGAACACCGGCCATTTCAAATGCACGGCCTAAGTTGAATTTTGTATCCAAGCGTTTTGAATTCTTCAACCAGCTGTCAGCGTATTGCTTATGAGTTTTAAGTGCTGCGATAAAGTTTTTATTATCGATCTCTGTCTGAATCTTGTCGTTAATATTGGAAACAATACGACGTGTGATGAGGTTTACATCGACTGTGGATGGATGCTCTTTGTAGTATTTAGACAATAGATCCACAGAGTTCTGGAATTCATCACGTGAAGAATATCCGTCAGCGACCATGACTGTTGCAAACTGTTCCGCATTTGGCAGATCCATTTTTTTCGCGAGTGACATGATTTCTTCAACAGCGTTTTGAACTTCTTTAGGTTTCATGCCTTTCATGCGAGCACTCAGTAAGCGCAAACGAGCAATCACCGCATTTGGATTTTCACCATAACGGAAGTAAGTTTCAAGATAAGCGCCCATCACACGAGACTTGTCAGCACCCAAAATTTCCAACAATTCACCCAAACGAGTCATTGCCAGCGGCGAATGATTGTTGCTTGGAAAACGTTTGATGAAATCACGGAAGACATCGATACTTTGCGTGTACTTTTGTTGACCAAAAAGAGATTCCGCTTGGTTGAAAAACGCATTCGGATAATAGTTCTGACCTTCGGGATATTTTTTAAGAGCTTGTTGATATTCATCAACAGCCTTGGCGTAGTTTTTCGCTTTTGTCCAAACGTCTCCACGGCGATAAGCGGCTTCAACCTTTAGATCACGGTTTGACGACGTCTTTTCAACTTCGTCGAATTTTTCAATCGCTTCATTCCACTTATTCAATTTCATGAACGCCAGGCCCGAACCCAAACGCGCAAGATCTTTCGACAGCGCCCCGTAAGATTTATTTGCGTTATGTTCGTTGAAATAACGAAGACAATTTAGGAAATCACCTTTTTCAAGAGCTAAATAGCCCAGCTTAAGAGATGTTCTTTCGGCCAGAGGAGACTTCGGATGTTTTTCGATCGCTTCTTTATAAAGCTGCATTGCCTCTTCATACTCATTTGCACGACCTTCCTCTTGCCACAAAGACAAGTGAACATCCGCTGTCATGAAGTCGATCAATTCATTGTATTCAGATTTAGGGTATTTTTCGGCGAACCAATCGCGAGTTTTTAAGTAAACTGCGAATCTTTTCTTTTCAAAAAGAGTCAGAAGCAAACGCGCTTGTTTGTTTTCTTCGCTGTCTTTTGGAGAAATCTCGTACAACGTCGGAGAGATCTTGATTTTCTCCCACTGACTGACAGGAGTTTCTAGCATTGGGAACGGGATATAATAATTGCTCTTTGCTTTAATGATCGCGTCTTCTTTGATCTCATATGGCTTTAAAGCAAAGCGTTCATATTGTGGATCGCCACCATCAAAAATTCCACCGTGAGATGGCAAAGTGTTTGCCGCGACTGCCACACCTTGTGGAGCAACCGTCAACGCATCCGCTGTTGCAGGCTTACGACCTTTTGCAGTTTTTGCTTTTACGTCTGTTTTCACAACTTTAGCAGGAAGCTCCGTCGGAATTGTTTCATCTTTTTTCGCCGCAACCGGCGCTGGTTTTGCTTTGCTGTTGGGATTGACGTAGAAATCCATGATCAAACGCGAAGGCTGATCTGTTAAATAGTCAAATGTATCAATGTTTTCTCCGGAGAGAGTGAATGAGATCACAGATTTTCCATCTGGACCGTTTGTATCGACCTCAACCTTTGAAACAAAATCACTTTTAAATGTAGAAAAAGACTTCACAGTGGATTCATCAACCGACGGAACCGTCATTTGCACAACGGTCTTACCCTGACGTTCCAAGCGTTTAACGTCGTAATCCCAATTTTGACGCCCCATCAACTCCATGTGAACAGTGTCACCTTGGAAATTAATCACGCCATTGACCTTGTCAGCCGCGTTCACAGCTAGACCAAAGATCAGGCATCCTGCCACAACAACAAATCGCAAAGTGTTCACTCCTTGAACCCCTTCTTTTCCCTGCAAATTGCCGTTGCACATACGATGCCAGGGGTTTCAACAAGCTCGTGGCAAATATGTTCAAGATGGGCAAAAAGTTTCATAGGATTATTGTCATCCCTGACAAACTCATGACAGAGACCTTGGTCCTGAAATGGAGTAGAACGACTAACTTTTCTTCAACGGATTCCGATAAATAGGCGATATGAGAAACCACTATTTATTCTGCATCATGATGATATTTCTCAACGGCTGCGTGTCCGTCGAACTACCGAACTCAAAAACCACAACCGCGAAGGATGTGCAATGGAGCTCACCGGGCCGGCCTTTTAAAGAAATTAAAGCCGCAAACTCGGACCGTACGTGGTTAAGCTCTGCGACTGGCAACACGATTTCGTATCTTTCGGAGTGCGGAAACTCAGCTGATCCAAGCTTGCAAATTTTGGAAGCAGAATCTCTAAGCGCTATTAGCAGAATCACTCCCGTCAGTGCGAAAGGCTTCGATTTTAACGGTCGTGCTGCACGTGAAAGCATTTCTTCAGGTGAAGTCGATGGTGTTCCCGTGCAACTGAAACTTTTGGTTTTTAAAAAGAACGGCTGTAACTACACACTCAGCTACGGTGGCGTGCTTAAAAACTTTTCTACGGAAGAAAAATACTTCGAAGATTTCAAAAAGAATTTTAAGGCACCCTAGACGATGGAAAACCTAGCCCTTCCTTTCACAGTCTTTATGCTTGAGATGCTCCACTTCCTCGGTGGATTGGGCCTGCTTATGCGTGACGTGGTCAAGGAACTTTTCACGGGACGTTTCTATTGGAAACTTTTGGTGGAGCAAATTTACCAAATCGGTATGCGTTCCATGCCGTTAATTTTAATTACCGCGATCAGCATCGGGATGGTGATGTCTCTGCAATTCGGTTTAGGTCTCGAAAAATTCGGTGGCAAGTTGTATATTCCAAAACTTCTTGCCGTGACCATCTTACGAGAAATGGGGCCAGTGTTCACAAGCTTGATGCTAGCAGCTCGTGTAAGCGCCGGTATTGCGAGTGAAATTGGCAGTATGGTCGTCACTCAGCAAATCGATGCGATTCGCGCTCTCGGCACCTCCCCGATTCGTAAGATCGTGATTCCCCGAGTTCTCGCTTGCCTGATCACGCTACCGATTCTGGTTTCGTTTGCAAACGTTGTAGGAAATTTGGGCGGCTTGATTGTCGGAGCTGTCGAATTAAACCTCGATCCCCAATTTTATCTCCTCAAGGTTTTAACAACATCTTCGATCCAAGATTATCTCTCGGGATTTGGCAAAACGTTCTTTTTCTCGATCTTTATCTCTGTTCCTGCCTGCTACTTTGGCTTGACGGTTAAAAACGGTACCAAAGAAGTCGGTATCGCAACAACCAAAGCTGTTGTGGTCTCATCGATTATGATTGTTGTTGGAGATTTCTTTTTGTCGAAACTTTTCTGGATTGTGGAGAAAATGATATGAGTCAAAACTCACAGAGCGTGATTGAAGTCATAGATTTCCATAAATCCTTTGGCGAAAAGAAGGTTCACCAAGGTGTCAGCTTTTACGTTAAAAAAGGTGAATGCCTGGCGCTTATTGGGGGCTCAGGAACTGGTAAAAGTGTTCTTTTGCGAAGTCTGGTAGGACTGGAAAAACCCGACAAGGGCCAAGTCTTGATCAATGGTCAGGACGTGACGCCAATGAATGAAACGGAGCTCATAGAGGTTCGCAAAAAAGTCGCCTATGCTTTTCAAGGTGGCGCTCTTTTTGACTCAATGACCGTTTATGAAAATCTGGCGTATCCACTGCGCGAACATTTTCATCTTTCCGAATCAGAAGTTGCCAAACAAATCAAAGACCAGTTGGAAGAGTTCGGGCTTCCGAATTCAGAAAAGCTTTATCCAGGAAATTTGTCAGGCGGTATGCAAAAACGCGTCGGCTTAGCCCGCGCGATGATGATGCATCCTGAAGTGGTATTGTATGATGAGCCCACTGCAGGACTTGATCCTTACAACACCAAACGTATTCAGGAGTCGATCCTTAAGCTCAAAGCCAAAGGTGTGACTTCAATTCTTGTCACTCACGATATGCCAACGGTATATGCCGTGTGTGATAAGGTCGCTCTTCTTGCTCAGGGCCGTATCAGTGAGCAGTATACAATTGAAAAACTTAAAACTGAGCCTACTGGGCCGATGTCAGACTTTATTAACGGAGAAACTGCCTAATGGAATCCCACCCTAGCACCCAACTCAAAGTCGGAATCTATTTAACGGTCGGATTGATTGTAATCTTAGGATCGATCTTTTTCCTTGGCGCAGACAAAGCTCTTTTCACCAGCTACACTCGCTTGCATTCACACTTTGAGCAAGTGCAGGGCTTAGCTGTTGGTAGCGTGGTTTCGCTTTCCGGTGTTGTTGTCGGTAACGTTGAAGACATCACCTTTGTTCCAGATAAGAATTATTTGGACGTAAAATTAAAAGTAAATACCAAATTTTTGAATCGCATCCGCGAAGGCTCGCAGGTAGAAATCCGCACTCAAGGTGCGCTGGGCGATAAATTCGTTTATATCATACCAGGTGATCCAAGAAATCCTGTGGTCAAAGAAGGTGATGTTCTGGAAATCGCAAAAGCAACCGACCTGATCGGAATTCTTTCTGAGCGTGGCAGCGAAGCGAATAAGATTTTTGATATCATCACTGAGTTACAAAAAATCACTCATGCAATTAACGCCGAGGGTGGTTTGGTCAAAACTATGGCCAACCTCGAAGTGGCAACAGGTCACTTCAGTCGCGCCAGCAAAGACGCTCAAGCCGTATTAGAAAAAATGGCGCAGGGAAATGCCGGTGAAAAATTTGCGGCTGCGACGGATCGTCTAGAGTCTATCCTTGGTAAAATCGACCGTGGTGAAGGTTCACTGGGGCTTTTGGTCAACGACCCGAGCGTACACAATCAGCTCAAAAGCTTCTTGGGTGGCTCAAGCCGTAAAAACCATGTGAAGTCTCTCCTTAGAACTTCAATCGAAAAAGAAGACTAGCCTAGAAGAGGAGGAGATTTCGCTCCTCTTCAAAACTATTGCAACGCCATCCAATCAAAAGAAGAACGATTGGCCATAGCTGATGTGTTTGTTGAAGTCCAACATTCAACACGGAATTGAAGCTTTGACAGCTTCGTGTAGCGGCATTGGTAGGCATCGACGGTATTGCCATCTAAAGCATCGTAGTTCCCATCATTCATCGAAACCATAATGTGCGGATCTGGAAGGGTGTCTTCAAATCCATATTCCGCGAGATCAATGTCCTTTAATCCTAAAGGGCCGGACCCAATGACGTTGGATTGCGATGCCACATGATGAACGCCTGCCCCCTGTACACCCAAGCAAGATTTGATAAATCGATGATTCGGAGTGGAGGGAGGCGCTGTTTCAAGTTCAAGTCTTTGCACCAAACGAATGGGTTTCAAGGGAATTTCTCCATCACCAGCTTGAAATGAGATCACCCATTCTCCAAGCCAATTTGTTGGCGAACTGTTAATCGATCGAAGATTGGCAAGCTCGATGGAGCGAATACGAAGACCTGAATTCAAAGTCGTGTCGCTTTCAACCAAAATGGTGCTATCGGCGGCACATCCCGTTCTGAGTTTTGAAAATGGAATTCGCTGGGAAGCAACTGGAGCAGTCGCATCAAAATGCAATTGCGGATCGTTACTGTTGTCTTGGGTTAAGTTCGGATTGACCTGGCAGGAGCAAATATCACTTTGCTGGAGAATGAGTGTGGCATAGTTGCGAAGCTCAATTACGTCTTGCTTCCGCTCTAGATGCTTGATCTGTCGTTGTTGGGAAAGTGAGGTGCTAGCGAAGATCATCGCTAAAAAACTCAACAACCCGACACCAACTAATATCTGTACAAGTGAAAAGCCATTTTGATTCAGCAACGTACGAACCGACATATTGAAACGAGTCTAACACGATACAGGGACGTGTCTCGCTAAATAAAAAATGGAAACACTTTCGTGTTTCCATTTGAGAGAAAAAATGCCCCCTACTGAGAAAGTAAGGGGCGCGTAATTAAAAAGACTACCTTAAAACAACATTCAAACTTAACGCCACCGGATCTTTATCATAGCCGAGAGATCCACGGCAGTTGCTGTGTTCTTTGTGAGTGATCACTTTTAAAGTGTCGCGTTGTTCGTTACGAGTCACTACATAGTGACCACCACCCACATTGCGAACTGTGTAAGTGATATTTGTTTCCAGTTTCAAAGTTCGCGTGCGCACGCCTTCGATACGGCAGTTAAAATCAAGATCCTCGTATTGATACTTGTGAAGCGTTGACGATTTCAAAGTGAACTTGTAAGTGCCATCTGCATAAACTTGCCCAACGACCTCACCTTTCGCGTTCACAAGCTTGTCACCTTGAACAGACAAGCGAACATAAGGATCATTCCAAGAGCCCAAAGCACCACATTCAAAAACCGAGAATTCTAACTCAAATTCTTGCGCAGAAGTGTGTACATTCATTGCAACCTTGCATGTGCCCTGACGTGTTTTGCCCGCCTGAGTAAATTCCATCGACCCCTGCCCTTGGATTTCTCCCAAAACCGCCGCCGGAGCCATCGCGCCTGCTAAAACCAATACAAATGCCAATAGAGATACTTTCATTTAAAACTCCTTAAAGATGATGGGGAAATAACAAACAGAACTTCCGTTGTACACCCCAAAATCCGCTGTAGAGTTTATTGACAGGCAGTTTTTCCACGTCAGAAAATTTACAGGCGAAATGAGGCTTCTTTTCCCTTAAATTACAGGTCTTTCACGCGTCTTGGAGGACTATGAAACTCATCGTACTTCTATTCTCAAGCTTGGTTTTGTTAACGGCCTGTGAAGGTCATGAAGCACTGCAAGTGAGCGCAGACAACAGCGCCGGAATTCGTGGTGGTGAAATTGTCTCGGCGGAAGACTCTGTCGCGCGCAAAGTTTTTCATCTCCGTGTCGGGTACGATAAAACTCAAGCGACAAACGACGAAGGTGCGACCGTTTACAAATGGCGAGTCACAACTTGCACAGCAAGTGCTTTGACTCCACGAATCCTTATGACGGCGGCCCACTGTTTTCCAGAGACGACAGATCTTTTGAATGTCGATGTGATCATGCCTGATGGAACAAAAGAAATCATCAGAGGCCAAACTTACATGACTCATCGTCTGTACAACAAAGAAGATCACACGGCAGATCTCGCAATGGTTTTACTTGAGACTTCTCTTCCCGAGGGAACTGAACTTGTAAACCTTCCGTCAAAAGGGGAAGATTTAGGACTGACTTCTATCATCGCCGCCGGTTACGGCGTAACAAGCAGCCTGGTCACTCCAAATGGAGGCACACTTCGCAAAACGGTTCTTGATGTGCAAAAATACGATCCGTTGGATGAAATGATTGTTGTGAATCAGCGAGGTTCTTCTGGCGCCTGCAAAGGTGACTCTGGAAGCTCCGCTCTGTACGAAAAAGATGGTGTGACTTACACCGTCGGTGTGATGTCGTATGCGAATTTTCAAGTACCTAACGGTAAAAAACCAGAATCAATCGAAAAATGTGCCTTTGAGGCCAACTACGTGAACGTGCAATTTCATTTGGACTGGATTCATGCCGTTCTTAAACACTGGGCGAACGAGTAACGATCTTAGTCGTTATCTTGTTCTTCCGGTGCGATCTTTTGAATCATTTCTTTAAATTCGTTTTGATCCTGATTCGGAACTTCTCTGCGATCCAGAGTGAACTTGATATATTTTACAAAGTTATTTTCGAATTTCTGATTGATGGTGTTTTTAATGTGCTCTCGCATGAACACCATTTGTTGCATCCAAGCTGAGCTGCGCACCCAAACAAACAGAGTCCCCCTCTGAAACCCAACGGGTTCGGCGTTTTGTGCGATTGTAGGTCCAACGACTTCTTCCCAACGCGCCCAAAGCTTCCAGCGCATAAACTGCTCAGACAAAGGCGACTTGCCATTTTCGAAAAGACTTTGTAGTACTTCCGAACCGACGGCAAACTTCTTTTTTTTGGGTTTCTGATCGTTGAAATCCATAGCAGTTGAGGAATACCACAATCATGACTAATTTCACGCAAAATAAAAAAATAACTGTTGTTGGCGCGGGGCTCGCAGGTTCTGAATGCGCATTGCAATTAGCTGACATGGGTTATTCTGTGGTTCTTTATGAAATGCGTGATAAGACAATGACACCTGCGCATAAAACCCACAAATTTGCGGAATTGGTTTGTTCGAATTCTTTTGGAACTATGGGCGAAGTTTCTGGTCCCGGCCAACTGAAATGGGAAGCAAAAAATCTCAATTCGCATATTCTCCAAGCTGCTTATGAAGCACAAGTTCCTGCTGGACAAGCTCTTGGCATGGACCGCGAAGTCTTCTCTCAAATTGTAACAGACAAAGTTAAAAATCATCCGCGTATTGAAGTTCGTAATGATGTGGTGACTTCCCTTGCCGATCTTCCGCGTCCTGCTGTTATCGCGACAGGCCCTCTCACGCACGAGGCTCTTGCAGAGGAGATGCGCAAACATTTCGGTGACGAGTTTTTATATTTCTTTGATGCTATTGCACCGATTATTGATGCGGACTCGATCAATGCTGACATCGCTTGGAAAGCCGACCGTTGGGACAAAGGCACGGGCGAGGGCGATTACTGGAATTGCCCTATGAACAAAGAGCAATACGATGCTTTCATCGCGGAGATCGTAGCAGCTAGAAAAATCGAACCAAAAGATTTTGAAAAGACGTCGTTCTTTGAAGGCTGCATGCCGATTGAAACAATGGTGGAACGTGGTCCTCAAACTTTGCGCTTCGGTCCAATGAAGCCGGTTGGCCTTGATAATCCACGCACGGGTCGTTATGCCTATGCGACGGTACAACTTCGTCAAGATAACAAAGAAGGCACAGCGTACAACATGGTGGGTTTCCAGACTCGCATGGCGTATGGCGAACAAACACGTATCTTCCGTATGATCCCAGGTCTTGAGAACGCAGAGTTTTTAAAACTTGGAAGCATTCACAGAAATCTCTTTATCAATTCACCGAAACGCCTCAACAAAGATCTCTCATCTAAGAATGATCCATGGTTGTTCTTTGCTGGACAGATCACCGGTGTTGAAGGTTATTTCGAATCCACGTGCATGGGGCTGTTGGTTGCTCACTTTATCAATCAAAAGTTAAACGATCGTCCGTTCTGTCCCCCTCCGCGAGCGAGTGCGATGGGCTCTTTGCTTGAGGCCATCACCGATGAAACACGTGCAGATCACTTCCAACCAACGAATATCAACTTCGGCCTTTTGCCACCTTTGGCAGAAAAAGAACGCGACAAAGTCGTCAAAAAGCAGAAACAAATCGCATTAGCACAGCAGCAATTCAGTGTTTGGCGTCAAAATCCTGAGGCCTTCCCGTCTTTGTGACGCTGATCTGTAAGCTCAGAGCCACCCTGAATTATTTTCCGCAATTGCCCGCAAAGTAGGTCAAAATCGGCACTTTTTCACATTTTAAAGGTGAAAGAGAGCCTTAAAAGCTTGCACTGGCGGTGCGCCATCAGATACCTAGCCCTCACAAGCTATGAGAGAGATGATTAACTTTCGACATAAGATAGGTCGCATCATAATGGCCGGGAGCCTGGGGCTCTTCGCTATTACTATGAATGGTTGCGACGCAATCTACTGGAATGAGGAGGAGAGCCTGGCGCGCGTGAAGCAGCAGGACTCGATCACCGTCCTCACCACGCAAAGTCCTCTTATATATAGTCAGTCCAAACGCGGTGAAGCCTTTGGTATCGATCATGATCTGATTCAAAACTTCGGTGACTACTACGATATCAAAGTGAAATACGTGGTTTTACCCGATGAAGAATCAGTGATGGCGGCCCTGGCTCGCGGCGAAGGTGATGTGGCGGCGGCCCGCCTGCGCACTCCGGATTCAGTACAAGGCTTCCTCACGGGGCCCGCATATGAAGAAACGCATTTAAGTCTTTACTGCCAAATCAAAGCACAAGTTCAAAACGTTAAAGACCTCAACAACCGTAAAGTCGGCCTACTTAGTAAAGATAACTATCGCGGTCTCTCGCAAAGACTCTCGCAACTTGCACCGACAGTTCAAATTGATATCGTCGAAAATCAAAAAGTTCCTCAACTGCTAAAAGATCTGGCCCTCAAAAAATATGATTGTGTGATTTCAGAAAACTTTAGTGGTGATTTCTATTCTCGCTATCATCCGAGCACAGAAAAAGTAACGGCACTGACTGAAGCCTACTCATTGAGCTGGTTGATTTCTCCGCACAACTCCGACCTTTTGATGTTGATGCAATCTTGGTATCAACAAGCTTCTCGTGAAGATGAAATCATGCGCGTACTGGATCGTTATAAAGCGTATTTAGCACAACTAGATAAACGCGATATCTATCAATTCTTAAAACGTACACGTACGGTTTTACCTCAGTACAAAAAAGCTTTTAAAGAAGCCTCAAGCGAACACAACTTGCCTTGGCAGTTAGTCGCTTCCGTTGCGTATCAAGAATCACACTGGAATCCAGAGGCGCGCAGTTTTACGGGCGTCCGCGGATTGATGCAGCTGACTTCAGATACAGCCGACCATTTGGGCGTGGAAGATCGCACAGATCCTCTGCAAAGTATTTGGGGTGGATCAAAGTATCTGCGCTATTTGCTGGATAAGATGCCAACTTATATCAATGGCAAAGATCGTTTGGCGTTGGCGCTTGCTGCTTACAACGTGGGTTACGCGCATTTGCGCGACGCTCAGAAATTAGCAATCAAAATGGGTCGCAATCCAAACTCTTGGCGCCATATGCGCGAAGTATTGCCTTTGCTTGCCGATCCTGAATACGCTGGTGAACTTGAATATGGTCCCGCACGTGGGTACGAGACCGTGGACTTCGTTGAGCGTGTAAAGTCCTTCTATAACTTGATGAACTCCACTACTTAGTCGTTGTCTCAGCAGCAGCTATCGTTTGAGCCTGGGCCTGCACTTTTCTTACGTTGCTGGCCGGATCTTTTACTTCGGATGGATCATTCACTGACAAAACTAGAATCACAATTGAATAGATGATGCATGTACTCATAGGATCCTCCTCTCAAAGAGTTCCTTAAGTACTATTCTACACGATAATGTAACAATGATTGTTGCATTATTTGGAACAGTGAATTCAGTGGGTTGTTTAACCCCGCGAAACGTGGTGGGACCCTATTCGGAGTCCGAATAAAATCTTGGAATTTTACTCAGAAAAGAGACGAGGTTTATTAGTCTTTACCTTCGAAGTGCGTAGCTTCTTACTCCATTGATACTTCTTTAGGTCGATCTGATTTTGTTCGTCAAACACGATGCCTTCGCTTTTAAGCAAACGCTTTTGTTTCGTGAATTCAGCTGAACCCACTGGGAATGAAATCTTGCCTTGGGAGTTGAGGATTCGCTGCCACGGAAGTTTGTAAGCCTTCGAACTGGAATGAAGAATCCACGAGACACCTCGGGAGCCCTGCGGTTTACCGGCAAGTTTGGCGATCTGTCCATAGGTGGCGACTTTGCCTTTAGGAACTTTGAGAATCAACTCGATGACTTTTTTAGAGAATGGAGATTGTTCTTTCATGTCTTACTCTCAACTACTTATTTGATCTAAAGTCATCTTATCAATAATCCCACCAGATAGAAGTCTCTGCTACAGATACACGCTCCTCGACAACGACTTCCAAAATTCATCAACCCCATGCTCGAGGTTATCTCCAAATTTGAAAAATTCTTTAATTTCATGATGATACGTCGGCATTGGTCATCTTTTGAGCCAAATAGTGTGCCCTCCGAAATAAATTTGCTCCCAGACCTTTTCAATTTCCAGAATGCCGCTAAAATAATCGAAAGTGACAAGATTCAAGGGATGAGTATGTTCAGCTTTTTCTTATTTTTGCTGATTAATTCTGCGCTGGCGGCAAGTCTCCAACAAACGATTGAACTCACCCTGCCATCTAGGATTCCTTCACCAATAATTATATACGGGAACCCTGAGGTCGGATTCTTTAAAGCCAGACATGTCGAAGCTGGCATAGGAAACAAAGTTCTCGTAACGCTCATTCCACCCACTTATAAAACTGCTTCTTCATTCTTCCTGGAAAATGCTGGACACAGAAAGCTTTTGCTTGAAAAGAAGTTTAAAGCTCCATTGCATCACCCCGCCCCCTTGAGTGTTCAGGTTCGAGGGCACTTCAACACGCCTTTCTTTGCGATGGGACTTATTACCAACGATACACAACCCGCCTCTTTTTATCCCGCTGTCGTGAATCGCCTAGGGGAAGTCGTTTGGTATGATCGCTCTCACTTTACTATCACCCGAGACTACGACAGCTCCACAAACATCAGCTTCCTGCCATGGCGTAACGGACTTTTTATCCGCGGTGCGGGAATGAATTCCTTCTGGAACTGGGTTGATTGGCAGGGGAAAGCCACGGCTTTGACGGGTCTTCAATTCGACGGAGCCCAGATGCATGCCCATCACTCTATGGGTGTTAGTCAAAATGAAATTTTCTCTTGGACAGTAACCTCTGTAAAGCTTCCACCAAGTGAAGATAATATTCCAGTGTTTGCGGGACTTCTGGGGTGGGTTCGCGGCTTGAGAACCGACGGGCGAGTTATCGTTGGCAGTCGCATGATTGGTTTAAATCCAGAAACAAAAGTCACTCGTTCCGTGGTCTCAAGCTTCGATCTGGCAACGCCCACGGAATCACCTTCTCGCAGTCTTGATGAAACAATGGATCGCTTTCTCGACGTACAAAATTTAAATGACTACAACGCTCTCAAAAAAGTAAATAATCCCGAATCTTATATTCCAGAAAAGTACGATACGGATTGGACTCACGAAAATGCGATTGACGTCACTCCGGAAGGAAATCTCCTGATCACGATCCGTAATCTCAATTCCGTGATGTTACTTTCTGCCGAAGGAAAAAAAATTTGGGCCATCGGCTCAGAAGTTTTCTCGACTCATCAATGGACTGAAGATCAAATCGGACTGGGGTTGCCACACTCGGCCCGCTGGATTAGCCAAAATCGCATTGTGGTCTTCGATAACGCGGCCCCGACTCGCGGAATGAAAGCATTGCCGCCTCAATCTCGAGTGCTGTGGCTTCACTTAGCTAAGAATGGGAAAATTGAGATTGAAAAAGAACTGACGTTACCTGGCGATAAAAGTTTAACCAAAGGATCTATCAGGCCTGTGGATAAAGGTTATCTGATCTGGCATCCGGGTCCTAACACCGCTGCGGGACAAATTATCGAAACGGACAGCAAAGGGAATATTACAGGTCATATGACGATGCAATGGCCATGGCATAAAAAGCACGATGAGATCTTGGGCTTAAACAACGTCGGCGATCCGATCGTAGAATCCTTAAATACTGTCAAACCCATCCAACTGGACTCCCACTATGATAAAGAAGTTTATTAGCGCGTTCGCAATCACATTTGCTTCGTTTTCCGCATCCTATGCAGAACCCACGCTCAACGATTATAAAGATTTTCAAACCAAGTGGCCATTGATCACGGTTCGCTTTCGTGAAGATAACAACGAATTACGTTTTATTTGGGCCAACGACAAAGCTATGAAGGGCCTGGAAGATGGAAAGGGCCATTATGAAGATGGCGCCGTGTTTTCTAAAATCGGATTCAAATCTGAAGATGATCCATTGTTCGTCAGCTCAAAGGTTCCCAACGGGACACGTCGGGTTCAACTGATGGTTCGTGATAAAGTAAAATACGCGAACACCGATGGATGGGGATATTTCCTGTTTGATAGCTCCGGCAAATCTGTCGAAACGAATGTCAATGCCTGTGCGGCTTGCCATCGTGTTGCTGTCGATCGAGGATATGTATTTGCCCAAAAGGTGGCGTTGGAAAATCTCTTTAAAGAACCTGCGACGAACTTACCGCCCATTTCGATTTCTGCCTCCGAAGTGGTATTCGAAGATACTTCCTTGAAAGCAGTTCCCGCGAACTTTCGTAAATATATTGCTGCGGCTAAGACTAAAAACGTGCGTCGACTCTTGAAACCATGGTTGCCTGCGGCGTTTGAAGGAACTGCCGATGAGATTCGTCCCCTTCTAACGAAGGAGGTTTTAAAGAGTGGCAAGGCGAGTTTCTATTTAAGTCCTGACTCGCGTGTGTTTTCTTATGTGGCGAATTCGAAATCGAGTTCCTGCCCGGAAAAGCAAACAGCCCTGAAAGCCACTGTTGTGTTTGTTCCGGCAACATCAGTGAATACTTCTGAAGTTCGAACCCGTGAATTTGAATACTGCGTAAATGCAATTTGAAGGTTGATCTTTTTCTAAAGAAATTTTTATTCACCCATAAAAAAAGGGAGACCGCTGTCTCCCTTTTTCTATCTATCTAAATGGTCTAGAACCTACTCGACTGTCACAGACTTCGCGAGATTGCGAGGTTGATCGACGTCGTAACCCAAGTTGCTTGCGAGATGATAGGACATCAACTGCAATGGAATCACGTTGATGATCGAGCTTGTTGTCCAGTGAGTTTTTGGCATTGCCAAATAGTATTCACTGATCGCACGAAGCTTTTCATTTTCGCCTGTTCCGATAGAGATGATTTTTCCTCCGCGAGCGCGAGCTTCTTCCAAGTTGCTGATTGTTTTTTCGTACAAGTGATCTGTAGGAGCGACCATCACGATCGCCATACGTTCATCAATCAAAGCCAAAGGACCATGCTTCATTTCGCCAGCTGCGTAACCTTCCGCGTGCATGTAAGCGAGCTCTTTTAATTTCAAAGCTCCTTCCATCGCGATTGGATAGCTGGTGCCACGGCCCATGTACAAGAAGCCACGGTATTGTTTCAATTCCGAAGCGGCTTCTTCAAAGTACTTATCGAACGCAAGAACACGCTCCATCTGACTTGGAACACCCAAGAGAGATTGAACCAATTCTTTTTCTTCCGCTTCTTTCATCACACCACGAGCACGAGCCATTGCGATCGCTACGCAATCTAGAACGGCCATTGTGCTTGTGAAGGCTTTTGTTGAAGCGACACCAATCTCAGGGCCTGAGTTCATGTACAAGTGCCCGTGAGCTTCACGGTCAATTGTTGAGTTGCGCACATTACAGATACTCAAAGTCGTCGCACCCATTTCTTTCGCCATGCGGATCGCAGCTAATGTATCCGCTGTTTCGCCTGACTGAGAAATCGTCATCACCAAAGTTTTCGGTGGAATCACAGGGTTGCGGTAACGGAATTCACTCGCGATATCGACTTCAACTGGCACACGTGCCAATTGTTCGATCAGGTATTTACCAACCATGCCGGCATAGAAACTTGTTCCACAAGCCACGATGAAAACGCGGTCGATATTTTTAAACATCTCTTGAGTTTTCGCCCAATCCGTTTTGCTATCGAGTTCTTCTAGCTTTTGCACAGGAGTTCCACCGAAGCCCACATTTTTCAATGCCACAGAGAATGTCTCTGGATTGATATGTGGTTCAATAGCTGCCGCCACTGCACGCGGTTGCTCATAGATTTCTTTAAGCATGTAGTGAGCATATCCTTGCTTCTCAACCATTTCTGGATTCCAGTTGAGCTCAACGACTTTCTTCTGAATCGGGAAACCATTCGCAGAGAAGAACTCCACTTGGCTGCCACGAACAGAAGCAACTTCGCGGTCTTCAAGGTAAACGAATTTTTTCGTGTACTGGATAAGTGCTTGCACGTCACTTGCAACAAAGTTTTCTTTGTCGCCAAGGCCGACAACCAATGGTGGACCGTCTTTGAACGCAATCAAACGCTCTGGATCTTGTTCCCACATAACCAAAATAGAGAACGCACCACGAAGCTTTTCAAGCGTGCGCTCAACAGCTTTAAAAAGATCTTGAGTGACTTCCACTTCGTTCGCAATCAAGTGAGCAACAAGTTCAGAGTCCGTATCCGAAGTAATTTCTGCGCCGTTTTTCACAAGTTCTTCACGGATATCAAGATAGTTCTCAATGATACCGTTATGAACCAAATTGATTCCACGCACTTGATGCGGATGGGCATTGCGCTCTGAAGGTTTTCCGTGAGTGGCCCAACGAGTGTGACCAATACCGATGTGACCATCGAACTTCTCAGTCGCTAGCTTCTCTTCAAGAGCTTTCAATTTACCTTGTGCACGCACGCGCTTTGTTTTGCCGTTATCTAAAATCGCCACACCGGCACTGTCGTACCCGCGGTATTCTAACTTTTGCAAACCGTTAATAATAACGTCTTTTGGGTTTTTAGGACCCAGGTATCCTACGATTCCACACATAACACTTATTCCTTTTCAACCTCAGGTGTAACAGCTTTCGGAGTGTAGTTCTCCTTCACGATTTGACGTCCACGTGCAACGGCCAAAGCCTTTGCTGGAACGCTTTTCGTGATTGTTGAGCCTGAGCCAATAATCGCATCATCACCGATTTCAACTGGAGCAATGAATTGTGTGTCACTGCCCACAAAGACGCGGTTACCGATCTTGGTTTGGTATTTCTTTTTATCAGCTGCGTAATTGCAAGTTATAGTTCCGCAACCCACGTTCACTTCCTCACCAACGACGGCATCGCCAAGGTAAGTCAAATGACCGGCTTTGGATTTCTTCCCGAATTTCACTTTTTTCATTTCAACGAAGTTACCCACGTGGGCTTCTTCCATGATTTCAGTTTCTGGACGAAGACGTGCATAAGGTCCGACAGAAACTTTGCTGTGAAGTTTTGAGTTCTCAAGATAACTGCCGCCACGTACTTGCACGCTGTCAGCAATTTCCGTATCACTGATGAAACTATTTGATTCAATCACGCAGAAAGAACCAATACGTGAACGTCCCCGGATAAAGACATTTGGATACAACACAGTCCCAGCGCCGATCTCCACGGATTCTTCCACATACGTTGTGCGTGGATCGATCATCAAAACGCCGTCTTCTAAAAGCTTCAAAGCTTTACGTTTGAAAATCAAACGTGTCGCTTTCGCGAGCTCCAATTGCGTGTTCACACCGACCGCCACTTTTGGAGTGGACTTGATTGGTTGCACACGCTTTTTGTCGCCGATACATAAAGAAATCAAATCAGTGACGTAAAACTCTTTTTTAGCATTGTTGTTCGAGATCAATGGTAAGTAGTGAGCAAGCACTTCCGCTTTCACGATATAAATACCTGTGTTCACTTCTTTGATTTTCAAAGTTTCAGCAGAGGCATCTTTGGCTTCAACGATCGCAGCCAAGTCACCACGATGACGAACGATACGTCCGAACTCGCCTGGGTTTTTAAGATCAGCCGTTACAACAGCCAGATCACATTTTTCATCACGGAAAATTTCAACGAAGTTTTTAATGTCAGATGCTTCGATCAAAGGGTGATCACCATTCATGATCACAACATCACCTTCGATCGTTTCAGGCTTTGCACATTTCACGGCGTGCGCAGTTCCCAATTGCTCATCTTGAACATAACAAGCAACACCCATGGGTTCGACGACCTGGCGAACCAGGTTTTGACCATGACCCACAACCACGCGCACTTCTTTAGCACCCGCTTGTTTAGAGGCCGAAATCACTTTTTCGATCATAGGACGACCTGCCACAGGGTGTAAGACCTTGGGAAGTGGAGATTTCATACGTGTTCCTTTGCCAGCGGCAAGGGCAATCACTGTTAAAGCGGCGACGTCTTTTTGCGACATTGAAAACTTCCTTTTAAACTCTTTTCTTCTCTGAAAAAAACAGGCTTAATTATCTCATGCAAGCTAAAATTTTTCACCAAACTTCTTGGGCTCAGACCACTCTTGGAACTCCTCTAGAGCTGTATAAAAAAACACACAGCTTGAGTGGCTTTTCTGAACGCCCGATCCTGTTTATCGGCGGCGTCCATGGTGACGAACCCGAAGGAGTTCGTCTGGCGAACGAACTTTTAGCTTGGCTCCAAAAAGAAGAAAGCGAAAACTCGTCGTCTATTCGCCCCTGGCTCCTCATTCCTTGCTTAAACCCCGATGGATACTCCCGCAATCAGCGCACCAACGCCAACGGCGTGGACCTGAATCGCAATTTTCCATGTCGGGATTGGAGCCCTGAGAGCAAGGCTCCGAGATACTATCCTGGCCCTTCGCCTGGAAGCGAGAGCGAAGTTCAAGCTTTGGTAAAACTCATTGAGGACGAAAAGCCACAGCTTATAGTACACTTTCATTCGTGGGAGCCTTGCGTTGTATATACGGGCTCCCCTGGGAAAACCGCGGCCGAGACCCTCGCAACCGGCACAGGTTACGAGACTCGGGAAGATATCGGTTACCCAACACCTGGCAGTCTGGGACAATATGGTTGGATCGAGCATCAAACTCCTGTCATCTGCATCGAAGAACAGGAACACATCAATCTGGATCTCGTCTGGCCTCATTTTCAAAAAGGTCTGCAAATGCTTTTGAAAAAGGAATCGAAATGAGCGGCTTTCGCACTCTCGCATTTGATTTAGACGACACACTGTTGGACACCTCGAGTTTGTTGGTACCGTTGGCGGCTCGTCGGTCCTGCGAAGCCATGCTCGCTGCGGGTCTGCGTTGTTCACTCGAAGAATGCATGAAAATGCGCGAAGAACTCGCTCCCTCTTTTTCCCACACAGAAATTTTCACTAAGATCGTGGATCGATACGGCACTAATACCAAAGGCCGCGCCATTCACGATGCCCTGGATCGCTTTTACAATCCTGAAGTTCCTCCGACACTTCCACTTTTAGAAGGCGCTTTGGAAAATCTTGAAACCTTGTCGAAAATGTACACCATGTATTTGGTGACGGCAGGCTCCCAAGAAGCCCAGGTTAAAAAAGTTCAAGCCCTCGGTATTCAAAAATATTTTAAAGGCGTTTACATTTTAAATGGCTTTATTGGAGAGAAAAAAGAAACCGCTTTCCGTGAAATTTTAAAAATTGAAAATCATAATCCCGAAGCGCTCTTAAGCATTGGCAACCGACTTTCTAGCGAAATCCGTGATGGCAAACGTTGCGGTGCTCGCACTTGCTATTTTGCTTTCGGCGAACACGTCGGCGAAAAAGAAGAATACCCTGAAGATCACCCTGATTTTACGATCACTCAACACAAGGACCTCATCGCAGCATGCGGTCTTTAAAAGCGAGCTTTTTACTTATAGGTCCATGGGAAGATCGACTGCAAGAGTTGGGGGCGCATATCGCTTCCGACTTGCAACAGGCTTGGCACTGGATTCAAGAATCTCACTACGATGTTGTGGCCCTGTCAGTGACTTTGATTCTGGGAAAAAAGTTTGAGGATTTTTACAACTACATTCGCGAAACCCATCCTGCAACTCAGTTTATCGCCATCGTACCGCCGGATTTTTCTTCGCATCAATTAGCGAAGCTGCACGAACACTATTCTTTCTTCCGCGTGATGACGAGTTATCAAGATGCTGATTTGGAAAGCCATTTATTTTCGGCTTTAGAAGAATCCAGTCAACGCAAACAAGATGAGCACTTGGCTCTTTTGATTCGCGAGCAAACGGCTCAACTAAAGCGCTTGCAAATTGAATTAGAAGAGCGCGTTCAGAAAAGAACTCGTTACCTCACTGAAGCTCGTCGTAAGTTGTTCCTTACAAACTCTCGTATCGAAGGATTTAAGCAAGCCCTGATGGCCGTTCATCAAGCCAACTCCGTGGCTGAAATTGAACAGCTTTTGAATGATTCCTTAGCGGCCAGTGTGCAAACCTCGTGGATTCGTATTTTCTTTCATCCGCAAGATGAAATGTTTGTGAAGCAAGTTCAATCGCAACTCACTTTCACCCAATTCCAAGTGCCTCTGTTTAGACAGCACGAAAAAATGGGCTCGATTATTTTCTTGCGTCCACCGGAACATCCCTTCAATCGCGACGAAAGTGATTTCTTAAATCGTGTGGGTGAAGCCGTTGCCTTAGCCCTGGATCGTATTCAAAAGTTACAAGAGTCCGAGGCTCTTAAAGAACAATGGGAAGCAACATTCAATTCGATGTCGGATCCTGTCGTTTTGATTGATGCAAATTACGATATCATTCAATGGAACAAAGCACTTAATGAACGCCTCAAAGCCCAAGAGCGCGAGTCGTCGTCGCGCAAGTGCTATCAGGTTTTGTACAACCGCGAAGCCCCTTGCCCAGGCTGTAATCGCGGTCACAACTTCCGCGTGCAATCGAAGAGCTCCTCCCCGCGCAGCTTTGAAGTTTACAGTCAAAGTGTCGTATTGGAATCCGAGAAGCCTTCCGTGTTCGTGAATCTCTATCACGACATCACGGACCAAATTAAAATGGAAAGACAAATCCTCGAGTCTGCTAAGATGGCGGAGCTTGGAACTATTGGATCTTCCATTGCCCATGAACTAAACAATCCTCTCGGTGGAATTCTGTCTTTCACTCAATTGATCAAGATGGACATGAAGCCCGATCATCCTCTTTATGCTGACATCGTAGAGATGGAAGCCGGCGTACAACGTTGCAAAGAGATCGTGCAAAATCTTTTAGGTTTTGCGCGCGCTTCGAGTGTCGATGTTGAGGGTGATGTGAGCTTAAAAGATGTGGCGATTCGTGCTTTGAAAATCGTGGAGCTACAAACCAAATCACAAGGCATTGATGTGAAGTTGCACTTCCCAGGACAAGATGTTCTTGTGAAGGGACATCTGAATATGTTGGCTCAAGCTTTGAAAAATGTTTTGCAAAATTCTTTGGATCATCTGACCGAGAAAAGCAGACTGACAAAGGGTTTCCGAGGAGTTCTCGACATTGAGATCCAGGTCCAGCCCGAGTCTGCTACTATTTTAATCAAGGACAATGGGCTTCAAGAAAAAAACACGAATCATCCCATAGGTTTAAGCGTTCCTGTGGCTTCGCAGATCCTTCGCGATCATGAGGCAGAGCTTACTTTTGAGGTGGGTCCAGGCCAGGAAAACCTGGCAAAAATTTCCTTCTCTCGTCTAGTTTTAAGGTCCTGAAACCCAAGCCTGGTGCGGATTTTTTGACAGTACCGTCAAAAACTATCTATCCTATTAAAAGATACCGAACCCACCATGGAAGGAAGGTTCATGCGAAGCCAACGAGTTCTAATATTAGATGACGAGTCCTCACTCCGTACCGCTCTTTTTAGAGTGCTTGATCGAAAAGGACTGAATGTCATCACTGCCAACAAAATTGAAGAAGCAAAAGTTTTGTGCCAAGGCGACACCCCTATTGATCTCGCGATTGTTGATTTGAACCTCCCTGATGGAGACGGTATTGAATTCATGAGTTACCTGAAGTCGCTGAATCCAGCGACGGAAGTGATCATCCTCACAGGTCATGCGACAATTGAGTCTGCGATTCGCGCGACACAAAAAGGTGCATTCCACTTTGTGACAAAGCCCTTCAATCTTGAAGAGCTGATGAGCTTGATTGAAAAAGCTCTCACTCATAAAAAACTTCAACAAGAAAACCAACAACTCCGCTCGGAGTTGAATAAGAAATATAAATTCGATCAAATCATCGGAAGCAGCGAACAGATTCAAAGTGTTCTGCGTTTGATTGAACGCGTTTCTGATTCTGATTCGACAGTTCTGGTGACGGGCGAATCTGGGACGGGTAAAGAATTGATTGCTCGCGCGATTCACTACAACTCCCCGCGCGCTTCAGGTCCTTTTATCCCAATTAACTGCGGTGCGATTCCATCGGAACTTTTGGAAAGTGAACTTTTCGGTCATATGAAAGGTGCTTTCACTGGCGCTATCGCCAACCGTGTCGGTCGCTTTGAATTAGCTGATGGCGGAACAATCTTCCTTGATGAAATCGGTGATCTTGAGCCTTCACTGCAAGTCAAACTCTTGCGCGCTTTGCAAGAAAGAAGCTTTGAACCTGTGGGTTCAACCAAAACTGTGAACGTGAACGTCCGCGTGATCGCGGCGACAAATTTGAATTTGGAAGAAGCGGTTGAGCACGGCAAGTTCCGCGAGGACTTGTACTATCGCCTCAATGTTATTCCAATTGTGGTCCCAGCTTTACGTGAAAGAAAATCTGACATTCCATTGTTGCTCAATCATTTTATGGAGATCTTCAATAAAACGAAGAGCCGTGGTTTGACTGGGATCACAATCGACGCTCTTGATTGTTTGATGAACTACACGTGGCCTGGAAATATTCGTGAACTTGAGAACTTGGTGGAGCGCATGTCGATCCTCAAAGGCCAAGGACAAGTGGATATCACAGATCTTCCTCCGAAATATAAATCCAGCAAAACAGTTTCAACTGATATTGGAGCCCTTGAAATTCCAGAGGGCGGCATGGACTTTAATACGGCTGTCGACGCCTATGAGAATGCATTGATTATGAAAGCCCTTGAAAAAACTGGGTGGAACAGAAATCAAGCAGCGGCTCTTTTGCGCTTGAACAGAACGACGCTTGTCGAGAAAATTAAGAAGAAAGGCCTCACACCGCCAGCTGATATGGCGATGGCCGATCGCTAATTTTCTAACAGCGAGGACGTTCTTGATTCGCTTATCTTGTACTCTTCTTGTGCCCCTTTTAATTCTTGGATGCAAAGGGGCTGGCGGCGGAGGTTCCACAACAGTTTCGAGTTGTTCAACCACAACTCTGGAATCTGAAATGACCTCCCTTCTTTCTTCCGCGACTTCGGAAGTTGATTTCACCTACATTGCTGAACGATCCGACGGCCGACGATTTACTTACAATCGTGGTGCTTCGACTCCGACGACTTCCTACGAATCCGCTTCCACATCAAAAATGGTGACGGCTGCGGTGATTCTGAGATTGGTTCAAGACGGGTATTTAAATCTGACCGATAAGCCGCACGATCGCATCACCGGTTGGACAATCGGCAGCGGCGATTCTCTCTACAATATGACACTCGCGCATCTTTTAAGTTTCCGCTCGGGACTTGAAGATGAGCCTGCGTGTTTAAATTTCGGTGCCTCTGATTTTGAAACTTGCGCGAAGAATGCAGGAACAACAAACGCAGGTAACGGAGTTGTTCCCGGCCAAGAGTTTTATTATTCAGGCTCGCACATGCAAGTGGCAGGTTTAATGGCAGCAAAAGCACGCAACAAAACCTGGGCGCAGATTTTTTCTGACTTTAAGACTTTAACGGGATTGTTTGCGAGTTCAACGTATGACCTTCCTTCCAGCACGAATCCTCGTTTGGGTGGGGGCATGCACTGGACGGCCAATGATTATATGGCTTTTTTAAAAGCCCTTAAGAACGGACAGATTTTAAATTCAACTTATTTAAATCAAATGCTCACCGATCAAACAGCCAGTGCGACCTTCACCTACTCTCCGGTTTCCGCAATCGGCGAAGCTTGGCATTACGGATTTGGTTTGTGGCACGAATGCCAAAGTGCGACCTACAACTGCACGCCGGGAACGCGCGTTTCCAGTCCGGGAGCCTATGGTGCCTATCCATTTTGGGATCGCACGAATAACTATTTCGGAATAGTGGCTCGCCAAGGATCTCTTGGAACTTATCCAAATGGGATTGCAATCGAACGAACAGTTCGCGCGAAAGCTGAAGCCTGGGCAAGCTGTCTTTAGATCGTCTTGAATCTCAGAATCCTATCCTGAATTCGGACAAAAAAACCACCAACTCGAATAAAATGCATTTATAGGTCGGCACCTCTTGGTCCCGGCCTTGCTTTAGTGGTTCCCCGAAACACGAACCAATGGGGACCAGATGAAAAAACTTTTGATACTTTTAGCTCTCTCTTTTTTGAACTTGATTGGATGCGGTGACATCGTATCCTCCAAAGAAACTCACACGGTGACAGTCTATGGCGAATCGCCTGAAAGCTTCTTTTCACATTTTATGCGCGAAAGACGCAGTTGCGAATTAGCTTATCGCCACCGTTACCTTGGAAGAGGCGGAATCGAACTCAGAGAAACTGACAAAAACGAACCAGTGATTGCCTCTGTGAAGGTGGTTCTTGAGACCAACCATCAATTCACCGTTATCTACCACTCACAATCTATTTCCTTGGATAAATGGGGAAACTCGCTCCGTTCCGATTTTGAACACAAAGAAGTCACAGGCACATGGTACATCAATGGCCACGGCCGTTTGGTACTACCTCAGGTAGGCATTGGCGAAGCCATCAAGGTCAATGATGAGCGCCAACTTCTATTAAAATTTGATCAGACGTTTGTGCCTCGCCTCAATGACATCAAAGAGATCGGCTTAGAAATGTTTTATTTTACGGATGGACCAAATGATCACTGCCCTCCTCTTTGAGGGCAGTCCTTTTAGAAACTATTTTCGGATCATCAAGTGAAGCATCTCAAACATCGCATCCATTCCTGCTAATGCAGTCAGGTCGGATTGATCGTAAGGCGGAGAAATTTCAACCACGTCGCAACCGACCAAGTTTGGAATTTTGAGGTTGCGGAAGATTTGTTGCACTTCATAAGTTGTCAAACCTCCTGGGACAGGCGTTCCTGTTCCGGGAGCGAATGCTGGATCTAAGTTATCGATATCATAACTGATGTATGTAGGTGTATCGTCGAAAACCGGAAGTGATCTGACAAACTCATTTAATGGAACGTCACGAACATCATCCACTGTGAAAACTTTGATACCATGTTTATTGACGAAATCTAAATCGTCGCCGCCTGCCAAAGGTCCACGAATTCCGATTTGCACCATTTTCTTGGGATCTACCAAACCCTCTTCAACCGCATGACGAGCAAACGCTCCGTGATGATACTCACAACCCCAGGCTGCAGGATACGTATCCAAGTGCGCATCGAAGTGAACAAAAGCCAAAGGCTTACCATATTTTTTACGAAGAGCGCGTAACACCGGCAACGTTGTCGAGTGATCTCCACCGACGGATACAAAACGTTTATTCAAACTCACGAGTTCTGTAACGAACTTTTCGATTTTTTCATAAGTTTGATTTTGATCAATCGGAACTGTCGGGCAATCACCGATGTCAGCAACTTTAAGTTTTTCAAAAAAGTTTTCCATGCGGCTCATGTGGAATCCGCGTCCCAGACTTGTGATCTCACGCACTTTTGTCGGAGCAAAACGGCCACCCGGGCGATACGAAACACCACCGTCATAGGGGATTCCGAAAATCGCAACGTCATAGTCGCTATTCATCGGTACATGTGGCAAACGAAAGAAAGTTTTAATTGCTCCAAAGCGAGGAAACTCACGTCCACTAATTGGCTTATATTCCATAACAAACTCCTCTGACAGTCCGACTCCCAGACTACCTCGGATCCCACGAAAACTCGAGTTCTAATATGACGCAGGATTCTTTATTGCAAAACCAAAGACCAAAAACGAAAGTAGCTGACATGCAAAGTCCAGAAAAGTTTGAAAACCTGCTGCAAGAGCATTTCCACTTGCGCTCCTTCCGTCGAGGGCAAAAGGAAATTATCTCAGATGTGTTGGCAAAGAAAGATGTCCTCGCGGTTCTGCCAACTGGTGGCGGTAAATCTTTATGTTACCAATTTCCTGCTTTGCTATTAGGTCAACTCACCGTGGTGATCTCTCCCCTTATTGCCTTGATGCGCGATCAAGTTGCGGCTTTGCGCAAAATTGGTATCGCCGCAGGCTGTCTGCATGCCGGACAAAATGAAGAAGAAAAACGTAAAATCTTTCAGGACATTTCTCTCGGGGGTCCTTACCTCCTGTATCTGTCGCCAGAGCGTGTGCAAAAAGAAGGTTTTAAAAATTGGATCAAGGCCCGTCCTGTTTCTCTTTTTGCGGTCGATGAAGCGCACTGCGTATCGCAATGGGGCCATGATTTTCGTGAAGAGTACGGCCAACTCAGTCTGCTCAAAGCCTTGCGCCCCGATGTTCCTGTATTAGCTTTAACAGCATCGGCGACTCCAACAGTTTTGGCAGATATCGCCAAACAACTTTCTCTCAAAAATCCTGAACAACGCGTGCATGGGTTCTATCGTCCGAATCTTTACTATCAGGTTGAGATTTGTGCGGATGACGATGCAAAACTTTTGCTGCTTATGCAAAGTTTGAAACAAACGCCGACAGGTCGTGTGATTATTTACTGCGGAACTCGCAAGGTCACAGAGGAGCTTGCACAATTCTTGGCTTCAAAATTTGATCAAGTGGGTTATTACCATGCAGGACTTGCGAATGAACAAAGAAACCAGGTGCAAGAAGCTTACACTCGGGGTCATTTAAGAATCCTCGTTGCCACGAACGCGTTTGGAATGGGAATCGACCAACCTGATGTGCGTTTGGTGGTGCACTATCAAATGCCTGCGAACATTGATTCCCTCTATCAAGAAATGGGTCGTGCGGGCCGCGACGGAGAACATTCCACTTGCCTACTTCTGTATGCAAAAAAAGATAAAGGCCTTCAGTCGTTCTTTATTACTGGATCTGAAGCACAGCAGGAAATTAAAAATCTCCGCTGGCGAAATCTCGAAGCCCTGGTGAATTACTCGGAAGGTGGTGAGTGCCGTCACAGCGAAATCCTCACCTACTTTAAAGACTCGCAACGAGTGGATCGTTGTGGGCACTGTGATGCGTGTGACCCTGAGTCGTCTCGTCGTATTCAAAAACCAGCACCACCACCCGCAGAAGCCTTTACTTCCGTAATTAAATCGGTGAAGGCGAAAATGAAAAAAGCCCCTGCTAAAGGCGGCGACCTTGTGCTTTCCGAAGAAGAGCAAGTTCGCTTCGAAGGCCTGAAGCGTTGGCGCAAAGAAAAAGCGAAGGAATTGGATGTTCCGGCGTTTGTGGTCTTTAGCGATCAGAGTTTGAAGCATATGGCTCAGAAAAATCCTCAAAATCTGGACGAACTGCGCCGCATTTACGGCGTGGGCGACGCAAAACTCGAGCAATATGGCTGGGACGTACTTGCCGAGCTAGGAGCTTCGAGGTAAAGTCCGGCCCATGGATTTAAAGGCCGATCATCGTTCTCTGGTTCAGTGGTATAAGAAAAACCAACGTGCACTTCCTTGGCGTGAAAGCAAAGACCCGTATCGCATTTGGCTTTCGGAAGTCATGCTTCAACAAACAACCGTCGTCGCGGTGATTCCTTATTTCGAAAGATTTCTTAAAAAATTTCCGCGCCTTAAAAATCTTGCTGAAGCTCCAGAGGCCGAAGTTCTCGAAGCTTGGGCAGGACTGGGATATTATTCTCGCGCGCGCAATTTACATAAAGCCGCCAAAGCTCTTAACGAAAATGGTTTTCCTCAAACAGCCGCTGAACTTTTAGAGCTGCCGGGATTTGGTCCCTACACATCGCGCGCTGTTGCCAGCATCGCCTTTGGTGAAAAAGTCGGTGTCTTAGACGGAAACGTTATCCGCGTTCTTTCACGCAAGTATGGTTTGTCCCTGGATTGGTGGACGCCGAAAGGTCGCATGGAGTTGCAAAAAATTTCTGACGACTTGGCTCTTTTTGGACAAGCTGATTTTCTGAACCAAGGTTTGATGGAATTGGGTGCAACAGTTTGTACGCCTCAAAAAGTGACATGCATGCTTTGTCCCTGGGCTTCCGACTGCAAAGCGCGCGATAAAAATTTGATTGAGAAATTACCGCTGAAAAAACCAAGAAAACAAAGCGAAGTCTGGGTCTGGAAACCAGAACTTGCGATCAAGGACCAAAAGGTCGCTCTGATTACCAACGATTATGCGCCATTTTTAAAAGGGCAGATGATTTTTCCTGGCGAAATTGCCAAAGAAAAAAACAAGCCCAAAGCCTATGATGCCAAACACAACATTACCCATCATGATATCTTTATCCAAATCACTCGAAAAAAATCAATTTCGAGCCGAAAGGTAACTTGGGTTTCGTTGAAGGATTTAAAGAAAGTAAATCCTTCTTCTCTATTACAGAAAGTGTTGGCAAAGGCAGAGCATGAGAGCGGTTAGAATCATAGTTGCAGTTTTACTTCTTGCTCCAGTTGGATGTATTCACAAAAGTGCGACCAAAGATGTTCTAACTCCCGATTACCTTCTTGCTAAAAATTCCAAACAACTGACATTCATGGGCGACAATGAACGCCCGCGCTTTTCTGCCGACGGAAATAAGTTACTTTACGTCAGTCGTCAGCGTGCGGCTCACAAAGGAGCTCAAGTTTACGAGTTGGATTTGCGGACGAACAAAGAACGTCGCGTGACCTTCTCTGATGGCGACGCCTTTGATGCCGTCTATGTTTCTCAGGATGAAATTCTGTATGCTTCCACAACTGACGAGATTAAAGAAAGTCCGTGGCAAAATAAAATCATCGATAAGCAAGCTCCACCGTCTGATCTTTACATGAGTGACCTTTTTGGTTCCGAGATTTTGCGATTGAATGTTCAGCCCGGTTACGATGGCGAGCCGCTTTTTGTTGCTCACGATAGCAAGCCGTATATTTTATTTACCTCTCGTCGTGGCGATATGACGGGCCTGTATCGTCTGGATCTTAAAAATTTACCGGTGAGTTTTGTATCTGTCGAAGCTGGCAAACAACGCCACTTCCCAGCGATCTCACCAGACGGGAAACAGATCGCTTGGATTGAAAAAGATCTAAAGACCGAAGAGCAAAGCATTGTGATGTATGCTCCAAAAGGGAAAGTCACCTTGGTTCTTAAGAAAAACGAAGGCGATTATCGTGATTTATTTTGGTCTCCCCGCCTGCCAGATCGCCTGTTCTACAGCATTCTAAGAAAAGGCGACAAGAACTACCAGATTGAGTCTTTGCAGTTAGAAAACCATTGTACGCAGGTTGTTTTTAAAGGGGCTGATTCTTTGATTTATCCGGCGCTTTCTAATGAAAGTTCTGAAAAATTGGCGTTTGTGCGTGTATTCCAGGACAGAAAACAAATTTACATGCTCCCGTTGCCAACTGATTTAGGGCCTTGCCTCCCCGACCCGACTCAAGTTACTCTTAAAGAGTGAAAACCGGGCTTTTTATCTTATTCCAACTAGCCGCTTCTGCTTTTGCAGCTCCACATCCTGCAACCAGCACTTCTGCGCTTACAGCTCCGGAAAAAGGCCTTTATTTTCTGCACAAAGGCTTCTCACTTAAAACAGAAGGCTCGTCATGGGTGCCAGTTGCCAATGCCGATACACTTCTTGATACGGTTCGCTTTGCTTCACCGGGAAATACCAAAACAGGATCTCTCAGCATTCGCACTGACAAGGTTGCCAAAGATGCTTCCTTGGATCTTTATACGCGCAAGTGGATGCGTGATTATCCCAATTATGGTTTCGAAGTTTTAGCGACAAAAAAATTCACTTTGAATGGCAGCCCTGCTTTGCTCGTAGATATGCTGTCGCGCTCGAAGAATAAACAAATTCGCCAAGTCGTTTTGAAAAACGAAGATCGCGTGGCGATTATGACGTGCCTTGATGACAAAGAAAGCTTTAGCGCTTCGCTTGCTCAGTGCAATCAAATCATGAAGTCCTTCACTTGGACGAACTCCGAAAATCAAAAATAGATATTCTACAATTGTTGTGAGCATGTTGATGCTCGTCGACACTTTCAGTTTTGCAATCAAG
This sequence comes from Bdellovibrio sp. HCB2-146, assembly GCF_047345725.1. NCBI lineage: Bacteria > Pseudomonadati > Bdellovibrionota > Bdellovibrionia > Bdellovibrionales > Pseudobdellovibrionaceae > Bdellovibrio > Bdellovibrio sp. HCB2-146. The sequence goes on along the minus strand of NZ_JBLEQP010000001.1, from coordinate 1,939,923 downwards.
ATTTTTTTCCCTCAATAGATGCGGTTTTCAGTCTTATTTTCCCGACCTTGTTAGTGATTTTGTTTACTTACATTTTGACCTAATAAAACGAACTCACATACTTAGAGACGTCACAGACAAGGAGCATCTTATGAAATCATTAATCGTCTTCGCGCTCATTGCACTGAGCGTTTCTTATTCACAGGCACAAGAGGGTTCCAGCAGCATGCTATTCGGAAAAGAGGAAGCGGAAGTTGCTCCACGCGGACTACTCCCCTTCATCGGAGCCGGTGGTGGTTACACTGGGTACGACACATTTGAAGCAGCTGAAGGTACACCCGCATCATTAAAACTGTTGGGATCATTGTATCTCGAAAGTCCTTGGGTCATGGACTTCGGTTACGGTTTCAACAATCAACAATTCACGAGTGACCTCGCAGCCGAAACGGCTCGTACTGAAGGAGCCATGGAGCTCGCAGCTCGTTACCGTACTGAAAATCGCTGGCAAGTGGGTGCGATTTACAATCAGTACTTCAATCAAGGGGACGCATACGCTGCCTACACAGCTGATGCGCAGTTCGCAGGTTTGCAACTCTTAAAAGAGTTCAACATGTCTCCAAGTTGGTTGGGACGTCTGGGTGGTCGTGTGCAATCGCTCACAAATAATACAGATGGTCTTGTGATCCAATACTTGGTCGACTTGCAAATCGGTTGGAATCCAGGCGCTTACAAACCATCTGCTAAAGCTGCTTCTGCGGCCGCAGTACCAGCAGCTGTTGCAGCTGAGCAAGCAATGAATGAACCAACTGAACCCGCAAAACCAACGACAACTCCAATTAGCGAAGTGAGCTACAGTGAACTTGTACCAGCAGGTGCTGCAGCCATCACATTCGGCTCTGCAAAGGCAGCGGTGTCTCGTCGAGACCAACAACGTTTGGATAAAATCGCGAAAGCACTTCGTGAAAATCCAGATCTCGTTGATAGAGTCGAGGTCCGTGGTTACGCAGACTCAACGGGAAGCATGGCTACCAATGACCGCATCTCTCAACAAAGAGCTAACAGCGTTCGCTCGGCCCTTGAGAAATCAGGTATGGGTGAAGTCGATATCGTAGCGGTAGGTAAAGGTGCAACTGACAGCTTTGGATCTAAATCCCAAGACCGTCGTGCAGAATTGATCTTCCACGGTGTGAAAGACGAAGATGCCCTTCGTAAAGCACTCTCTGATATCGAATAGTTAAACGCTTATAAAAACCACAAACCCTCGCTTGATCGCTAAAGGTCCTGCGAGGGTTTTCTTTTTTTTAATAAAAGTAAACTCGCCCCTGTTCAACATACCTTGGTCTTTACCATCGGTTAACGCTTGCTCCCCTAGGTCTTGCTTTTTAGACTAAGGGAATGACGCCAATCTTTCTTGCGGATGCAGCTATTTTTGATTTCCTACCCGTAGGCGTTCTTATTCTGAGCGAAGATAAGAAAATCATCTATTGCAACGAAGCTTTCGCGGGTATTTTACGGACGCCTTTACGTCGTCTTAAACCCGGATCACCGTTAAGCAAGAGCATTCCTGAATCGTCAGAGATCTTTTCTGTGTTAAATCTTGAAACAGGTCACCAGAAAGAAATCACCTTGAATCTGCCCTCTGGCATTAATCCGACTTTGCGTGTGAATTGTCAGCCAGTGCGTCTTGATCAAGACGTGCATTATTTGATCTCGATGCAAGACGTGTCGATTGAAAAACATCTGCACGAACGCTACAAAAGTGTCTCCAAAGATTCCGTCACAGACGAAAAAACGGGACTCTATAACTCTCGCTATTTTGAAACCGCACTTTCTGATGAGTTTAAAAATGCCGACAACAAATCAGCCACTCGTTTGGGATTGATTATCGTCGACATCGATCACTTTAAACAGGTCAACGACAAACACGGACACTTAGTGGGCGACGAAGTTTTAAAGGACGTGTCCGCTCGTATTCGCGAATCTCTTCCGGACAATGCGATGGCCGCTCGTTATGGTGGCGAAGAGTTTTGTATTCTGGTACGCGATACAACCGAAGGCGAGTTGATGGCTTATAGTGATAAGCTTCGTCTGAGCATCGCTAACTCGGGGCAAATTCGCGTGACTGTGAGTATGGGAGTGTCTTTGGTTTCTTCGAAAACGACGAGCAGTCGCTTGCTTTTTGAAACGGCGGACGAAGCTCTTTACGAAGCAAAGAACTCCGGCCGCAATCGCGTTATTTTGCGGGCTTAAGCTGCTCAAGAACTTTCAAAAGTTGCTCTTGAGATGCTGTTTTCGCCGATTTCTTATTTGATTTTTTCACAGTCATTTTCGTCAAAAGCTCTTCGACGTGAGAGTTCAATTCAGGCTTGATGTTGAGTTTCTCCAAAAGCTTTTTTGAAGCCAAAGCTTGATTCAAGACTTCTGTTTGTAAGTATTCAAGCTGAGTCGCATTGAGAGTTTCAACATCAAAGGTCCAACCCATTTTGACTTGCCATGCTTGCGCCAAGAAATTCTTATTTCCGATGTGAGAAACCGCATTGATAAAGACCAATGGGAAAACATTGTAACGAGCTTGCAGCAACTGAATCGCTTTTGATTCGTGCGCCAAGATCTCACGCACATAACCTGTTTGAGCTTGATCGCGGGATGACAAAAGAGCTTCTTCCATCATTGAATACATACTCATTGGTTTTTGCTCAGGTGACTGACTTAAAGCGCGCACTTGTTTGCGGTTGTGTTGGTGCATTGAAACCGCCATGGCGTCGAAAGCGGCTTCTCTGTTTTTTTCAGAATAGATATCATCTGATTCTGGTTCAACAAGAGGATTTACACTGCCATCAGCAGGAGCCAGCTCTTCGATTTCCATGAAAAACTCCATCGCTGCTTGCTGGCCTAACAAGGCACGTTTGTCGGCTTCCAGATCTTGACCGAACTTGTTCCAGATTTGGAACTCAAACGACATAAAGTATTTGTTGGCTTCCGAGATTTTTTTAAAGAGCGTTGGTGCTTTTAAGATCGCTTCGTAAGCTTGACGACGCAAAGATAACGAATCGCCTTGGCGAAGAGTATCGTATAATTCATTGGTGATATCACGCATGTCGTTGGTTGCATCATGCATGTCATCGAGTTTTTCTTTTTCCGAGCAAGCTACGACCATTACAAGGGACATTAAACCTAGCAGGAGTCTTTTACTCATATCGATTTCCTTAAAAGAGGTTGTTCAAGACTTAGACAGTCCGGTTTTTTTTACCAAGACCGCGTATTCAGGGACCTCTGAATCAGTTAAAAAGTTCGTTGAGCAAATACTCCAATATGTATGCCATAAAAAAAGCCGACCTTGTGGGTCGGCTCTCTTCACATTCTGCGAATCAAGATTGTATTTCTGCAATTTATTTTTGCTGACGTAACCACTCTGCCATCGGTAATGCAAAGTAAGTAAAGATGATGTCCGCCCCTGCTCTGCGAATGGAGTAGAGCGTCTCAACCATCGCACGCGTCTCATCAATGATACCGGCTTTGGCACCAGCTTTGATCAAACCATATTCACCACTGACGTTGTAAGCAGCCACTGGCAAAGTCGTGTGTGCTTTCACTTTCGCAATCACATCCAAATAGCTCAAAGCAGGTTTTACCATCACCATGTCAGCACCTTCGAACTCATCTTGTTCGATTTCACGAAGAGCTTCACGGGTATTGCGGAAATCCATTTGATAGGTTTTTTTATCGCCAAATTTAGGAGCGGAATCCAAGGCCTCACGGAATGGTCCGTAAAAAATTGAAGCGTATTTCACCGAGTAAGAAAGAATACCGACATCCGTAAATCCATCCTCATCAAGGGCTTCACGAATCGCCCCCACTCGCCCATCCATCATGTCAGATGGAGAGATGATATCAGCTCCTGCTAAGGCATGAACCAAAGACATTTGTGCGAGCACTTCCACTGTTTCGTCATTGAGGATTTTGCCGTTTTTCACAATGCCATCATGGCCATCGGAAGAATAAGGATCTAAGGCCACATCGGTGATCAGGGTCACATCGGGAAACTTGTCGCGAATCATTTTTAGGGTGGTGGGAACCAGGCCGTTGGGATTCAAAGACTCTTTGCCGTAGGTGTCTTTTTTGCTTTCTGGAAGCGCAGGGAAAAGGTCGAAGGTTTTGACCCCTAGACCCACTGCTTTTTCCACCTCCCCGAGGATCATATCGGGACTCATACGGAAAATACCCGGCATAGATTGAATCGCTTGCTTTTCGTTTTTGCCTTCGACCAGGAAAAGTGGCAAAACCAGCTGATCCACTCGTAAATCTGTCTCCGCGACCATGTTTCGGATGGCTTCAGTCTTACGATTTCGACGGGGTCTTTGAGTGAGTTTCACGTTTTCCTCCCTTGGGCGATTCAATCTGAGGCGTTCACGGAAATCGTGCTAATAATTTAAGCATATGCGCTTCGCAGCCATGACATTTCCGTGACACTTTAATGAAAGGTTAGTGATAAACCTATCATTAATGGAAGATATACTGCTCGTTCACAGAAAAACCAATAGAAACTTCGCGCCGGTCTTGGAAGGATACGCACTTTGGAAAACGTGCCTCCGTCAGATCATGTTCTTGAGCGAAGCGGAATATTCTGTGAACAGCGAGGCCTTCGAAGCTGACGATCACGTGCTTCGTGGCGAAAAAGCTTTCTCACTGTTGCTGGAAATTCTTTGCGGTTTGCACTCACCTATCGTGGGTGAAACTGAAGTCTTCGGCCAGTTCAAAAATTTCGTCGAATCACGCAAACAAATTTCCGATCCTCTTTTTGGGGACCACCAAAAATGGCTCAACTTTATTTTCTCTGAAGTCAAAAAGACTCGTTCAGAGCATTTGGTCGGTATTGGCTCACAAAGCTACGGAAGTTTGGTTCGCAAATACAGCAAGGACGCAAACTCAGTTACGATTTGTGGTTCTGGACAATTGGCTCTTGAAATCCTTCCTTGGGTTGCCGCAAAATCCCAAATCCAATTGATCTGCCGTACACCTGCAAAAATGCAAACTTTTGCAGATAAATATTCGCACCTGAATATCTCGAATTACAATCAAGCATACATTCATGGCGAAGTATTAGTTATTGCAGCTCCCCTTGAGGATCAAAGAATCGTCGAGCTTATGAGTCGTCAAGACACACGCCCTCTAGCGGTTTGTGACTTGCGTGGTGAGGACAATCGTCTGGCAGATATGATTGCGGAACAGTTTCCACATGTGAAGTATTTAAGCCTTCAGCAATTTTTTGCTGAGATCGAAGAGACGAAAAAAGACACGCACAATAAAATCACGACTCTTAAGAATTTACTGTTCGAAAAAGCCCAAGCCTTTATGCAACGAACTGAGCTTCGTCCTTTAGGTTGGGACGATCTATGCGCTTAAGGATTTCCGCAAGAAAAAGTGACCTCGCACGTTTACAAGCATACATGGTAGGTGAAGCTCTCGAGAGCCAAAACCCCGGTCTTGAAATTGAATATCGTTTCAAAGAATCTCTCGGTGATATCAACCTCACGGACCCTCTCTGGAAAATTCCGCAAAAAGGTGTTTTTACTGAGGACTTCTATGGTGAGCTGATCCGCAGTGAAACCGATATGGTTGTGCATTCTTGGAAAGACCTTCCTACAGAACACAAATCGGACACGGTTATCGCCGCAACCTTGCCTCGCGCCGACCAACGCGATCTTCTTTTGATTAAAAAAGCGCACATCGCAGGAATCCGCGAAAAGAAATCTCTGCGCGTGTTCAGCTCTTCGCCTCGTCGCGAATACAACCTGAAGGCGTTCTTTAAATCCCATCTACCATTGAATCTTGAGCAAGTTTCTTTTGAAAGTGTTCGCGGTAATATTCCAACTCGTATTCGTAAACTTTTAGAAAGTACAGAAGTCGACGGTTTAATCGTAGCGAAAGCGGCCTTGGACCGACTATTGACGGCTTCTCAAGCGGAGTTTTCTGAAGTGAAAGCTTTGCTTCGTTCCTACTTGAATCAACTTGATTACGTGGTTTTACCATTATCAGTAAATCCCAATGCCGCAGCTCAAGGAGCTTTGGCGATCGAGGTTGGCGCTCACCGTCCCGAAGTTTTGGAAATCGTTAAAAAGCTCAACCACGCAGCGACTTTCGAATGCGCGCAAAAAGAACGCGATCTTTTGGCAGGCTTTGGCGGCGGTTGCCATCAAAAAATCGGTGTTGCCGTTTTGTCTCGCCCTTATGGCCAAATCACTTGGTTGCGTGGCGAAACAGATCAGGGCCGCATCCTTCTTGAAAACACCTTGAGTCAGAAAACTCCTCCTCCTCGCTTTAATGCCAATCAGTTGTGGCTCGAAAAGCCTGCGACACAAAGAGTTCCTAATAATGCGTCCCTTCCGACTGGAAAGAATGCCTATTTCGTCGCTCGTGCAGAAGCGTGGCCAGAAGGCTTTACCACTCACGAAATTGTGTGGACTGCAGGGCTTAAAACCTGGAAAAAGCTCGCTGAGAAAGGTATATGGGTGCATGGTTCTTCCGAGAGTCTCGGAGAACAAGAAGAAGCTCGTGTTGAGATCTTAGCAAGTGAGCCACTTGCTTGGGTGAAACTTTCTCATCAGGAAAGTGCGCAAGAAGAGGGACTTCCGGTGGTAGCCACTTACCAATTGGATTTCAAACTCGATGTTTCTTCTTTTAGCGGGAAAGAATTTTTCTTTTGGAGCAGCGGCAGTCAATTTCTTGAAGCCGTAAAAACTTCGCCAGAACTTTTGACGAAGTATCATGCGTGCGGCCCTGGCAACACTTCCAAAATGATTCGTTCTCAACTGAAAGATTCAAATCGCTTATTTATTTTCTTGGATGCTGATGATTGGAGAAAGCAATGCACGAAGGAATGAACTCAGAATCACTTTTTCAAAGAGCCCTTAAAGTAGCTCCGGGCGGAGTTCACTCTCCAGTTCGTTCTTTCAAAGGTTTAGACCGTGCTCCGGTTTTCTTTAAAAGCGCACAAGGTGCTTATCTAACCTCTGTTGAAGATAAAAAATATATCGACTTCTGCCAAAGCTTTGGGCCCTTGATCCTTGGCCACTTGGATCCTGAAGTGAAAGAAGCTGTTCACAAAATGGTGGACACGGCTTGGACTTTCGGTGCGACAGAAATTTATTCTTTGGAATTGGCTGAGTGGATCACTTCTACTTTGCCTTTCATGGAAAAGCTCCGTTTCGTATCTTCTGGTACGGAAGCTGTGATGAGTGTTCTTCGTGTGGCGCGTGCAGCAACTGGTCGCGATAAAATTTTGAAATTTGAAGGCTGTTATCACGGTCACGTCGATAACTTGCTGGTAAAAGCCGGAAGCGGACTTGCGGGGGCTGCGGCTTCTTCAAGTGCGGGTATTTCCGCACAAGTGGCATCACAAACTTTGGTAACTCCACTTGATGACGAAGCCGCATTGGAAGCCGTATTCCAAGCTCACGCTTCAGAAATCGCAGCCGTTATTATTGAACCACTTCCGGCCAACTATGGATTGCTTGTCCAGCGCCCTGAATTTTTGAAAAAGGTCGCAGACCTTTGCAAAAAACACGGCAGTCTTTTGATTTATGACGAAGTGATTTCAGGTTTCCGCGTTGGCCTTGATGGCATGGTTGGTAAAACTGGTATTCGCCCAGACCTCGTGACTTACGGTAAAATCATCGGTGGTGGTTTTCCTGTTGGTTGTTATGGCGGTCGTGCAGATTTGATGAACCTTGTTGCTCCCAGCGGCGACGTTTACCAAGCTGGTACTTTGAGTGCCAACCCGGTGGGTATGCGCGCCGGTCTTGTGACTCTACAAAAAATGCAACGTGTGAACGGTTGGAATGTTTTGTCAGAGCGCACGCAGAAATTCGTGAAGTCTTTGCAAGCGGGCTTTGATAAAAAAGGTTTACCACTGCAAGTGTCTTCAGAAGCTTCTTTGTTCTGGATTCACGGCAAATCTGACAAAACAATTCGTACAATTGAACAAATTCCTGCTAACCAAGGCGTGAATTTTAAAAAATTGTTCCTTACTTCTTTAGACAAAGGTGTTTACTTGGCACCAAACGCCTACGAAGTGGGATTTGTTTCTTGGGCCCACACGGATGAAATTTTGGCTGAAGCAGCTGAGAAAATTATTTCTTCTGCGGAGTAACTAAGATGATTACAAAGATCCTTAAGCAAAATCTGAAAACCGTATTGGCGATCGTCTGGTTCGCCTTTACATTTTCATTGGTTGCTTGGTGGTGGGTCTTTTTCCTTTTCAAAATGACAGAGTCGACTTCCCACACCATGTTTGCGTGGGAAGGATCAATTTTGCTGGCAGCCATTCTCATTGGTGGCATTGCTCTGATTGTTTTTAGTTATCGCGATCAACGCCGTCATAAGCGTTTGCTCTTTTTCTTTGCGACTTTTAGCCATGATATTAAAACTTCGATTGCACGTTTGCGTTTGCAGGCGGAAGTTTTAGAAGAAGAGCTGCATGGCCAAGCTCATCCGGTTCTAAAACGCCTGGTCAACGATATTCATCGTTTGGATTTGCAACTAGAAAACTCCCTGCAACTGGCGAACTTGGACAACGGAACAACTCACCAAGAAGAAGTTTCTTTAAAGTCTTTGGTAACGACACTACGAAATGAGTTTCCAGATCTTTCCATTGAACTTGAAAAAGATGCGATGATCTTAGGAGATCGCAGAGCTTTGATCAGTGTATTGCGCAATCTTTTGCAAAATTCCGTTCAACACGGCAAAGCATCCATCGTTCGTTTCAAGGTAAAAGCCTTGTCAGATTCCCGTCTTGAAGTTGCCATTCAAGACAACGGCTTAGGTTATAAAGGTGCTCTTCACAAGCTAGGCTCTGATATTCTTGTTTCAACAGACCCTCGTGGAAACGGCATTGGCCTTCTGATCACCAAAAGACTTCTTGAAAAAATGGGTGGTGACGTTTCTTTCAACTCAACTGACAAAGAAGGCTTTATCAGCACCCTTCGCGTAGGGGGCCGTCTATGAGAAAAATCCTCTTAGTCGAAGACGACCTTTCCCTTGGCGAAACTCTGCAAGAGCGTCTTAAAAAAGAATACGACGTGGAATGGGGTCGCAGCCTTCAAGAAGCCTGGACCTTGTTTTCTTCGAGAAAAGATTTTGATCTGGTGATCTTGGATGTCGGCCTTCCCGATGGAAATGGCTTTGAACTTGCCAATAAAATTAAAGAAGCTTCTAACGTGCTCTTTATTTTTCTCACGGCTCAAGCTGATGCCGAATCGCGCTTGAGAGGCTTTGAGTTAGGGGCCGTTGAATACATTCCAAAACCTTTCCACCTCAAAGAACTTTTGATTCGCGTGCACCATGTGCTGGAAGCCCATGTGCCTGTTCGCGAAATTGAACTGCGAGATTGTTTTATTAATTTTACCGACATGTCGGTTCGTCAGAAAACGGGAGCGATTGAGTACCCGCCGGTGACCGACATGAAGATCTTGCAGCTTTTGATCGACAAAGCACCTCGCGTGCTCAGTCGTGATGAAATTATGAATGAAATCTGGGGTGTTGATAAAAATCCCAGCCATCGCACAATCGACAATATCATCGTCAGACTTCGCCATCTTTTGGGAACTCACGGTGAGCAGTATATTCGCTCCGTTCGTGGTGTCGGCTATCAATGGTCGGAACATCCCGAGGAATCTTAGAAAGGAACTCTCCTATGAACACTCTCTTCCAGAACACCTTGCAAAGACGTCCTCAAGCTGTCCCCCCTATTTGGTTTATGCGCCAAGCAGGTCGTTACCACAAACACTATCAAGGTTTGCGCACTCAATATTCTTTCGATCAGCTTTGCAAAAAGCCAGAGGTCGCAGCGCAAGTCGCTTTGGGCCCCGTTGCAGAATTTGATTTTGACGTTTCAATCTTGTTCAGTGATATCTTGTTCCCGCTTGAAGGCTTGGGAATGGGTCTTGAGTACACGGATCATGGTCCTCGTTTAAGCTTCCAATTAAGTCCTGAAACGATTTCGCAATTAGGACCGGTCGATAAAGCTATCGAATTTATGTCTTTCCAAAAAGAAGCCATGAAAGCCACTCGTGCGGTTTTACCTTCGAATAAGAGCTTGATTGGATTTGTGGGTGGCTTTTGGACCTTATTCGTTTATGCAGTTGAAGGCTCACACGCCGGTTCTTTAACGGCTTCTAAAAAGTTCGCGCCCTTATTTCCTCAATTCATGGAAAAAATGTTTCCGTTGCTCCAAGCCAATATTCAATTGCAACTGGACGGTGGCGCGGAAGTCGTCATGATCTTTGATACAGCTGCGGGCGAAGTGTCTCCGCATTTCTTCAAAACTTGGATCCAACCTTACCTTGCTAAAATGGCACAATTGTATCCGGGTAAGATCGGTTACTATTCGAAAGGCACACAACGCGCATTCTTTGATGATGCGTTTACGTCGTTGCCATGGGCAGGACAAGGATTCGATCATCGTTGCTATATTCCCGAATGCTTCTCTGTTCAAAACAAAGGCTTTGTTCAAGGAAACTTTGATCAAGGTCTGTTGTTTATGGACGAATCGGACTTTAAAAAATCATTAACTGAATGGCTTCGTCCTATGAAAGACATGCCTCAAGCTGCACGCGCAGGTTGGGTGTGCGGACTTGGTCACGGTGTTTTACCTAAAACTCCAGAAAAACATGTGAAGTACTTTGTGGATCATGTTCGTGAGGTGCTATCATGATGAAAGATCTATTAGCTAAGTATGATGTTCCCGCTCCACGCTACACGTCTTATCCAACTGTTCCTTACTGGGAAACAAATCCCACAACCGATCAATGGGTTTCGCATCTTCGTACGACGTTACAAAAATCTTCCAGTGGATGGTCTTTGTACGTGCATATTCCCTATTGCGAGACTCTTTGTACTTTCTGTGGTTGCAACAACATCATCACGAAAGATCACAAAAGAGAAACTCCTTACGTCGACAATCTGATTAAAGAATGGGAGTTGTATTTAAAGGCAGTTCCCGAGCTCATGACAACTCCGCTGAAGCACATTCACTTGGGTGGCGGAACCCCGACCTTCCTTTCGGCAGACAGCCTGGTGCGTTTGTTAAAAGCGATCCTGGAAAAAGTAAAAGTTGATCAGGAACATTTTGAAGGCTCTATTGAAGTCGATCCTCGCCGTACAACAGCAGTTCAATTGAAAGCTTTGCGCGAGCTGGGCTTCAATCGTGTCAGCATGGGCGTTCAGGATTTCCATCCTGAGGTTCAACGCTTGGTGAATCGGATTCAGCCTTACGAGATTACGGAAAAACTGACTCGCGAAGCCCGCGAGATGGGTTATACATCTGTGAATTTTGACTTGATCTATGGTTTGGCGAAACAAACTCCGGATTCTATTCGCGATACGGCTGAAAAAACTGTGGCATTGCGACCGGATCGTATTGCGCTTTACAGCTTTGCTCTTGTTCCCTGGATCAAACCACAACAACGTCTTTTCAAAGACGAAGACTTGCCAAAGGCTTCTGAAAAACGTGAGTTATATGAAATTGCTCGCGGTATCTTGATTGAAGCGGGTTACAAAGAAGTGGGTATGGATCACTTTGCCTTGCCAACGGACAACCTGTGCTTGGCTATGGATGAAAAACGCTTGCACCGTAACTTTATGGGTTACACGGATCAGCGCACGGACGTTTTGTTGGGCTTGGGTGTTTCTTCTATCTCTGAAACTCCGCAAAGCTTCCATCAAAACGAAAAGGTCTTGCCGCTGTATGAAGCTGCGCTAAATGAAGGCCGTTTGCCAACCTTGCGTGGTCACGTGTTGACGGAAGAAGATCAAGTTCGCCGCGAACAAATTTTAAAATTGATGACTCAGTTTGAAGTTTCATTCCTTGATAAACAACAAGAGGACCTGGCGAAGGATTTCTTGGCGGAAATGATCAAAGATGGTCTGGTGTTTATTGAAGACCACAAACTGATAGTTCGCGAAGAAGGTCGTCCCTTCCTGCGCAATGTTTGTGTATTCTTTGATGAGAGATTGAAATTGAAACAACCTCAAACAAAAGTATTTTCACAGTCTATATGAAGAAAATTTCCGTCGTGGGGGCGGGCTTTGCGGGGATGACTTTATCCCTGAGGCTCGCTGAAAAAGGGTTTCAGGTCGATCTTTACGAAAAGTCTTCTCGTGTGGGCGGACTTTTAGGAACGGAGATCACACCGTATGGCCTCGCAGAAAAAGCGGCCAATGCCTTAATTCGTACTGAGCGCGCGGAAAAGTTGTTTGCCGAGTTAGGTATTACACCCCAGTTAACTCGCGAAGACTCCAAAAGACGTTATATTTTTCGCGGCAGCCCTCGCAGATGGCCCCTTTCTTTTTTTGAAAGCTTAGGTTTTGTTTTTAAGTTTTTACCTGTCGCACTTTTTAAACGAGAAAATCTCAAACCTCATCCAGAACAAACTTTGAAATCCTGGGGACTTCACCATTTAGGTGAAGCACCCACTCAGTTTCTCTTAGAACCTGCGATGCAGGGAATTTACGCCTCGGAGATTTCATCGTTAAGCGCCTCGCTGATCTTAGGTCCTCTTTTCTCGAAAAATCGTGAAAAGTACAAAGGTCTTTTAACGGGAAAAAATGGTCTTCAAGATCTCATTAATGCTCTAGAAAAACGCTTGCTTGAAAAAGGTGTACGCATTCATTTGAACTTTAATGGCTCATTGGAAGAAGTTTCAGGCCCTGTGGTGCTCGCCACTTCGGCCTCAGCGGCGCAAAAAATCACTGCCGATCTTTATCCAGACGTTTCAAGCTGGCTCTCAAAAATTCATATGTCGTCAGTGGTGAGCGTAAAGCTATTCTTTGATAAGGCCCAGGAGTCTTATAAAGGTTTTGGCTGCCTGGTTCCTCAATCTTTAGGATTTAAAACTCTGGGAATCCTGATGAATTCCTATATCTTTGCTGAACGTGATCAGACCTATACGGAAACTTGGATCATGGGTGGCAAAGATGTCGAGGCCTTGCTGCAAAAAACCGATCAAGAAATCTTGGATGTTATTCTGTCAGAACGTCGGCAGTTGCTCGAACGCTCGGATAAAATCGTCCATGCAAGCATTGATCGTTGGGATCGCGCCCTTCCTTGTTATGATGTACAACTCGAAAAAGTACTGCATACGATGACAACTCCATCGCATCTCTATTTACACGGAAATTACTTGGGTGGATTGGGATTAAGTAAGATACTTGAGCGCAGTGATCGCTTGGCAGAGGAGCTCGCAAAGAACTATGTCTAAAAAAGGTTTGTTACTTCTTAATATCGGCAGTCCCAAGTCATACGAAGTTTCTGACGTAAAAAAGTATCTTCGTACTTTCCTCATGGATAAAGATATTATCAATATTCCGTTTTTAGCGCGTTGGTTTCTCGTGAACTGCATGATTGTTCCGCGCAGGTCTTCGTACTCTGCTGGCAACTATAAAAAAATCTGGATGGAAGGTGGTTCTCCCCTTCTTGTTCACACGGTGAACTTTGCCAAGAAGTTGCAAGAGGCTGTTGGTGATCGTTATTCAGTTAAAATCGGCATGCGCTATAGTGATCCTTCAATTGAAACAGCTCTGCGTGAATTTTCCAACGAAGGTATTGAAGACGTTCTTTTGGTTCCCCTTTATCCACAATATGCAGAAGCAACAACGGGTTCGTCTTTAAAAGAAGTTGAACGCCTGCTGCAAAAGATGAAATTGCCAATCAAAACTCAGGCTCTTTCTTATTTCTATGCAGCACCACCGTTTGTCGACTCGTCTGCAAAAATGATTGAAGAATCTTTGCGTAACAAAACAGTCGACCATTATCTTTTTTCTTTTCACGGATTGCCTGAAAGCCAAGTCCGCAAAGTTCATGGATGTTTGCGTTCGGAAGATTGTTGTTTCGAAAAAAATGCGTGCGATAAACCTTGTTACCGCGCTCAATGTTTTGCTTCGGCTTCGGCAATTGCACAGAAACTGCATATTCCTGCAAGTCATTGGAGTGTTTCATTTCAATCGCGCCTCGGACGTGGCGAGTGGCTAAAACCCGCGACAGATCACAGTTTGCAGGTCCTTGCCGAATCCGGACGAAAAAAAATCGCCGTGATCTGTCCATCATTCGTTGCTGATTGTATCGAAACCCTGGAAGAGATCGGCATGGGTGGGAAAGAACTTTTCACCGAACATGGTGGTGAAGAGTTTGATCTTATACCGTGCGTGAATGATGAAGATCACTGGATCACGAACTTTCAAAAACTCATTTAATCATTTAAATTTCACAGATTTAGTGATGTCAGTTCCACCGTGGAACTAGATCGAAAAAATATATTTTTGTAATTCTCAAAAATTTCCGTTTACTTTTCTGAATCAATCTCCGATATTGAAAGTATCTCAATGAAAGGAGGCCATGATGAGCATCATGATTAAGAAAACAGAACTGACAGTTGTAGGACACGCACTTGACCTGGCCTCCAACATTCAATTCTAAATTAAGATCCCCGTCACAATTTTAATTTATTATTAGAACTCTTGCGTTCGCACACTTTCGTTTACGTGCGCTTACGTCTTGAATTCACAAAGAAATTTTTAACTAAACACTCTCGCACAAGCTGTCTTGCGATGGCCTTCGCATGTGCGCTTTGCGAGCACGATCAACCAGGAGGAAGCTATGAACGCTTTATTGCGTAAAAAGAAAGAATGGGAATTCTATAACGAGCAAGTTTTATTAAGGCTCGTCGAAACTTCTGCTGATGTGTCTATCGAAAGCGTAAAAAAGGCCGGTCATGTAACAAGCTTCCTCATGTACATTTTGTACAAATTAATGGGAGTCGTGCTTGCACTTGCAGCATTGATGTTCAAAGGACCGACACTTGTGCGCTGGGAATCTCCGGAGTTTGCTAAAACTGTGGAGAGGACACCTGAGCAGTTAGAAGCCCAAGTTCGCAATCCATTTTTGCGAATGTAATTTGATGTGGGGCCGAGAGAAATCTCGGCCTCTTTTTTATCTACCAAATGGCAATGGCACTGGTCCCATGTCTTTGCCAATGAGTTCTTCAAAACCCTTCATAAAATCATGACTATATTTATTGAACACGTATTTACGTTCTTCAGCACTTTGAAAGCATCCCACTCTTGAAGCTTCGACGCCATCTCTTGGAAGAATAATCACTGTCGGCGCACCCGCCGTGCGCGGATTACCCTGATTCCCAATGCTCGTCATGTCGGTCAGAAATAGACCTGAAATTTCAACAGCAGATTTACTTTTTTGGTTGCGAACAAGCATTGTATTTTGATCAAAGCCTTTTTGCAGATCAGTCCTGTTACCATGCCAGTTGAGTAAATTATCACCTTTAAACTTATTAATTTGTAGATCAATGCCCTTATCAGTGACTTGGTAAAAGCATTCATACGGCGAGATCATATCTGTCACCTGATCTCGGAACTGATACTTCATTTTCGCAAGACTCCAAAGATCTTGCTTGGCTCCAAAGCTGGTTGTGACTTCAACTCCCTCAGGCAATCCGGTTTTAAGCTGAGGATCTGCCAACACCGGTAAGGTTAGACCATTGATTTGCACAAACTGTCCCACGATGTTATTGCCAAGACCGTTTTGCATGCCAATTCCAAAGCCAGATGCCGACGGATCGTAATCTCCATCGACTGAGATGGCATTGCCACTATCACCTTTGTAGAAACTTCCCGATGGGGTTTTGATCATATTCGTTTCAAGAATCCCATTACCAAAATCACGGAAGGTCATTCGGTTCTTCATTCGCCAGCGCGTGTTGCTGGTATAATTGCGCAATCCTTTTTTGAAGTCCTTTATAATTTTAACTAGTGAGCGTACACCTACAAAATAAGATTTGTTTTCGATTCTATGATGTCCTTGCACAAGACCTTCGATAAAATAGACATACTGATTTTGCCATAAAAACACAGAGAGAGGCATGTCACGAATGACGGGTGCACCACTGAGACCCGGCAACATTCGTGCTCCCGCCATATAACCTCCGCCAACCAACTGCTCCTGTAAAACGCCGTCCCGATCCCAGATGTCAGCCATCATGATCATGGCTTCCTGAACCGACTTTAATGCATTTTTAGTTTTGTTTTCGTTGATATATCTACGAAGAATATCTTCGCGATTCTGAGAAAATGTATAGACAGTGTGACCCGCCGAATTTTGTGGTAGCAAAGATTTTAATATTGGTACGTGTTGTTTCTTGGATACATAGATCCGATCATAGTCAGGAATATCCATATCATCAGCCAGAGGTTTCATTTTCAGTGGCTCTGTCGCCAGCAATCCAAACTTATCATGTTCGATTAACGGTGTTTCGACATCGTCTTTCAAAATGATAAGCTCCACGTCTTTATCGACGTTAGCAAGGCGCATTCCTGGCTGGATCGATACCAATCGATTTTTTGTATCATAGATTCGAAGCTGCTGACCTTGAGTCAAATGCGAAACGGTGATAACTGCTGAGCGTATAACACCGTCAATTTTTACTTTCACAAAAGATCCGAGGCCCTGAACAGTTTCCCATTTTTTTGTCGCTTCATCATAATACGAAGATTGAATACGCGCTAAGAACGGCGCTGACTTCCCCCGGATGACCGGTTCACTTTTTTTACGATATTTTTTCTTAATCATTTTCATCAGGTTGTCGCGAAGAACCTCGTCACCTGATGCTAGGAGTAACAACATATTATAATCTTCGCTCTCAATTACTTCCGGATCTCTATTCAATTTGGAGTAATCAACTTTCCCGGTCCAAAACTCTGTGGTTTGAGCAAAGGCCTGATTAGAGAAAACAAAAACCGACAAAATTGCTGAGATGATTGATTTTTTCATACAAACCTAAAAAGCAAACCTGGGACCGACTCACCTCCGATATACGCTAGCTCAGACATATATATAGACAACTTTGCCATCCCTGTTCGACAGGTGTTTATCCCCTAAACAAGTATGTCTTCTCCATTCTCAAAGTGAGACGCTGGTTCTATTGACAGGCGATGGACCTAATTTGTCTCTCGAAGGTCGATTCATATCTCTTTCCTCGTATAGTCGCGCTCTTGCGGCACAGCCTTCGCACTCTAGGTTTAAGAAATGAAAATTTCAAACAGGAGAGCATATGAAAAAGGCAGTTATTTGGGCGATGGCAGCAATGATGATTTTGGGTTCACTTAAAGCTTTGGCGACAGATATTGATATGACTGGCGGAAAGCTAGATGCAGCAGAAGCGGAAGAAGCCCTTCTTGAAGCTGATATTCAAGCTGAAAACACGGAAGGTAAAATTGCAGCTGCGGAACTGCAGACCGCTATGGCTTCGATCAGAACTCAAATCGATGCAATCTATGCGATGCAAGACGAACTTTCCGCACTTGAAGACTCTCAAGGCATGATCAAAAAACTGGGCATGATTGCAGATCTTGAAGAGCAAAAATTAAGAGCCATCGATGATTCATTGAACGTAGCGCTAGCAAAAAAAGCCAACGCTTCCCTTGCAAAACGCATCCAAGTGTTGCGCCAAGAGGTTAACGTTGTTTTGGGTCAGTAATTAGAAGCTTAAATTGTATGAAAACCGGGGATCTGACGAGATCCCCTTTTTCCGTATAAAGAGGTCGAAAATGAACGCGTTTATTAAGTTAATTGAAGCACCTTTGGATGAACTCTTTTTGATTCAAGAAGAGGTCCGAGAGGATATGATACTTTCGACTTATGCAGAGATTCTTCAAGCTTATTTGCGCAGCGATATTTCGGCTTTGATTTTGTTACAGGAAAAAACCAAGACCTCTCCCCTTTTGCATACGCTCTTAAAATTGCGCCTCGGAATTCGTGAGCGGGTGATCAGTGAAGTTCTTTTTCAGGAGGCCA
This sequence comes from Bdellovibrio sp. HCB2-146, assembly GCF_047345725.1. Taxonomy (NCBI): domain Bacteria; kingdom Pseudomonadati; phylum Bdellovibrionota; class Bdellovibrionia; order Bdellovibrionales; family Pseudobdellovibrionaceae; genus Bdellovibrio; species Bdellovibrio sp. HCB2-146. The sequence continues at coordinate 1,922,084 of NZ_JBLEQP010000001.1, read as the reverse complement.
AGGACCTTTTATCCGTCCATCCTGAATGGGCCGGTGAAATTCATTTTGTTTGCGGATTTGCTAGTGAGATCCGCGGCGAGTATGTGAACGCCAAAGATTATTACCACGCTTCATATGTTGAGCTTGCACGTCTGGGTGCTCAGCAAAAATCTTTGAAGGCACTCCATAACTATATTTCAGCTTCAACGAAAGCCGTTCCGGAACGTGCTTATTTTGCGGAATTCAGCTTGATCTATCGTCGTGCGAAAGCCATTGGAAACTGGGAAGTTTCGGGAACGGCATTGACAAATGTTGCGCGCGAGTTTCAAAAGTTGAAAGCTTACACGTCAGCGCTTCGCTATGCGAATCGATCGTTAACACTGTTATCTCGTTGTCCTGGAACTCACCATCAACAACTCGCTCTTCTAAATCGCTGTCATATTTTGTGTGATATGAAACGATTCAGGGAGGCGCTTGTTGATTTTGAAAGCTTGCGGAGCTCTTCACATCCGGAAGTGAAAGCCGGCGTGAAAGCACTTGAGCAAGTGATCATGCAAAATGAAGCGGGTGTTGATCAAACATCCTTACATCCAACCTGGCTTGAGAGATTGGCTTATCAAGAAAATGGTACGATGGAGCCGCTAACAGACATGGAAGACCGTTTGGTGTGCCTGGTTTCTTGCCGTCCTCGCGATAAGTTTGAAATTATAGATGACCTTTACGGTGAAAAAATTGATTTAGAAGCCGCTGAAAATCGCCTTAAAAACCTCTTAAATCGCCTGCGTAAAAAAAGACCGGGCCTCATTCAATTGATCGAAGGTCGCTATCACATCGTGGATGGCGAGGCCCTTGAAGTTGGTTAAAATTATTTAAATAGAACGAGGACCGCCGAAAGGCTCCTCCAGATCTTCAAGTGTCGAACTTGTAGACGTCGACCTCTATTCTTCTAACTGCCTCTAACTGTAATCTTCATTCACTTCCCGGTAGAACTGTTTTTGTTCAAACAAACACAAAAACCCTATCCCTGGAGGATAAAGTGAAAGCATTCGTAACAGTATTGATGACAGGACTCCTACTTATTCAAACCGCTCATGCGGGTGTTGTCATCCGTGTGAACTCTTTAAGTGCCGAGGGCCAGCAAATTATCACTGCTTTAAAACTCTCGCCTAATAATTCTTATAGATGCGTTGCTAAAAGCGACGGCAAGGATTTCACCGAGAGCACGAGCTACCTCTCTTCTTTTATTTCGACGCTAGAGAACTTCGGGGGATATTCGATTGCGCAATATGATGGCCCTACACCTTTGTTTGAGGCTTTGGTGCGTAACTCTGACTATGTTATGCAAATGAGCCTCTATACAAACGCGAGCGCCACAGAAGTTGTTCAAATCATCAAAAAAGATTTTAGAAAAACTCAGGTGAATAAAGGAACTTTGGCGAAACCCAACTTGGGCTATGAAGATAGACTTTATAGAACAACGACTTGTACGAAAATCGTTTCGAAATAAGAGATTTAGAAATAAAAAAAGCCCAGGTTTCCCTGGGCTTTTTAGGATCAGCTGTGCTGATTCAAATTACTTCGCGATATCGCCAGTGTATTTGAAACCAACAGTGATCATGCTTTGAGTAACGTCGTCACCCGCAGCGAAGTCTTTGTCTTTTGTAGACGTGTAAGCTACGTGGTAACGGAAAGCGTCTTCAGCTTTAGGAACGATTTCCAAACCAAGAGCCCAAGCATCACGTTTGAAGTTGTCAGCGTCAGCAACTTTGTCTGTAGACATTTCGTATTTGAACACTGGAACGTACATACCCATTTTGTAACGAGCTTCTAGGATAGTAGAAGTAGTCTCGTCTTTAGCATCTGTAGTTGAAATAGTGTCTGAGTTCGCAAGGTACTCAAGATCAATGTTCAAGTTTTCAACTGGAGCTACGCGGAAACCAACACCAAGGAAAGTTTGCTCGTGACCAGCAGTTGCATTGTCAGCAGCACCCAAAGTGTAGCTGATGTATGTTTGAACCATTTTCTCAGCGAATGAACCCCAGTAAGCAAGACCCATTGTGTGGCGTCTGTTGTTTGAAGTTGCTAGTTCGCTGTCAGAGTTAGTTTGGTTCGCCAATTGGAACTCAACTTTGTGCTCTGGAGTGATAGTGTAAGCTGCACCGATACCAGACATGTTCTCTGGAGTTACTACTGAACCAGAGTTTGCAACTGGAGTAGCACCAGCTACGCGACCACCAGTACCACCGTTCGCCAATGAAGTAAGGTAAGTATCACCATCGTAGAATGCACGACGCTCGAAACCACCAACATTCATCCACATTTTACCAGCTTGGAATGTCCAGTCGCCCATTGGTTTAGAGATAGTCAAGTGCTCAACGAATTTGTCTACAGTCATAACTTTTTGGAAGCCAGTGCCTGCACCGTCGATGTCACCAACAACGAATGAACGAAGGTTCAAACCAGCGTCCACAGTTGCGTCGCCAACCATACCAGAAAGGTATAGACGAGCTACTTCAGGTTTAAATAGTGAAGTGCTGTTCACTTCAACGCCGTCAGCTGCATCGTAAGATGGAGTGTTGACGTAATCAGAACGTACTACAAGTTTTACACCTGCGAACGCGTTAGTAGCCGCAACAGTTACAGCTGCCATTACTAAAAGTTTTTTCATTGTTGCATCCTTTCGTTTCGTTGCAATCTTAATTACTTTTAAATCCATTAAAAAGCGTAATCGATATAAAAAAATGCTAATGAGGACTAGGTTCAAGATCAACAACAAAAATTTTTAGAACGCTCGCTAGTGCACGCTGATGATCACGAAAAATTTTTCTTGATAACCCGAGTAAAAAAGTTTCTCACACGCCGAAACATCACAAAAATATTGTCGTTAAAAGATCACTCGACTCTATGAAACTCGCTACCAGTGCGGATTTCACTGTTCGAAGTCGCGTGTGCTTTTCAAGCATCTTTTCTTTGTTTTTACTGGCGAAAAAATACGAGTGTGGATCGACAAGTTTCCAAAACGGACGCATTGACGCGACTTTTCAAATTAGAGTTGTCGCACTAGATCAACCTAGATGATGGTCTAGTTTACCAAGTTTTTACGTTACATGGGCTGGACCTTGGTCTTAGGATTATTGGGGTCAGAAAAATTCAAACAACTTAGAAACACACTATATATAAGGAGCATCTGTGAATCTTGTTAAGCTTGTTATTTTTGCGCTTTCCTTCGGAGTTGCAACTGCACACGCAGTTGACGTAAGCGGCATCACTGTCAACGGTGAGATCTCTTTCGATTACAACTTCCTTTCATCTGGCAATCAGACGCCAGCGGTACCAAATGTAGGCGGAGCTACAAACGAAGCCTATCGTTTGAACACAGCTCAAATTCTTTTGAAAAAAGAAACAGAGCAAATCTCTTTCCTTTCTCGCTTGGCTTACACGCAAGTGAATGTCGACGGAACTGATCCTGCGACAGGCATGACAACGACAAGACAAAACATGGGAACTTTGGATCAAGTTGAAATCTTCTACAAAGCACTTCCATCTTTGCAAGTAGGTTTCGGTCGTTTCTTGACGACACTTGGTTATGAATCACTTCTAAAAGGTGAAAACGCGACTTACGGAAACACAATCGCTTACCAAACTCTTGTTCCAGGTTACGGAGAAGGTCTTCGCGCAAAGTACACTTTGAATGAATACTTCTCTGCAACGGCTTCTACATACAACCGTATGAAATTCAGCCAATGGGGTGAAGACTACTCTCCAACGAAAGCAACTGAAGTTTCCGTGACTGGCACAGTTGCTGGTTTGACTTGGTTTGCTGGTTACCTTTTCGGTAAAGACCTTTCTGATGCTCCAGCAACTGGTACAACAGAAAGAGCTTCTGGTGATGCATGGGTTTCTTACAAATTCATGGATAACTTGTCTTTGGCGCTTACATACGACTCATTGACAACAAATGTAAATGACGCTGGAACAAACTGGTCAGATTCAACAAGCGCAATCGTAACTTACGGTTGGGGCATGAACAACTTTGCACTTCGCTATGAAATGGTTCGCGGCGCTATGCACATCGGTTACGGTGCAGCTGACGTTGTGAACTCTATCACTGTTTCAGATAAAATCGTGATGAACGAAAACTTGAATCTTTACGTTGAATACCGTGCAGATCAAGCTGACGAAGACTCTTTCGTAGACCGCGATGGCGCAGCTACTAAAGACGCAAGCATCATCACTCTTGGTGCTTTGGCTCGCTTCTAATATCTGTTAGGAAAGAGTTAAAATCTCAAAAGCCCACCAATCGGTGGGCTTTTTTTATTTTTGTTACTCGCGGCGAATGACGTAACCTTCGCGAAATCTTGTTCCCGGATCCATAGTCACTTCGGCGTAGTTGTTATTTAGAATTCTTGTGACACGTGCACTGCCAACGCGACTCAATTTACAATTTGGCAGCCGTGCTCCCGAGCATGTTTTCTTGAAAACGCCCACACGTTGTCCCCGGGCGAGCTCATATTCTCCAAGATTGACTTGTGCGCGAGAAGGGTTTATCTTCATGGTGATATCGCCTTGGACAGCACCCAAGCTATCAATGGACCACATCGTCACTGCAAGCAATGACAAGAGCAGTAATCTCATAGAAACCCCCTATAAATATAGTGTTTCGAATCTCGCCTGCAGTCTCAAGTTACGCCATTGCCATAACCTAGCCCTTGTAAGGGAAAAATTCACTTCTCCCCGGACCCAAGTGTGCTAACCTCAAAATAGGAAAAGGAAAAACTCCTCTGAATTCATCAATGAATAAAACAAAAACTCTCAACGGCACAATCAAAAGACACCCAGACGGATTCGGCTTTTTTATCCCTGAAGACCCCGAGCATCCAGACGTTTACATTCCCCGCCATTCGATGGAAGGGATCATGACAAACGACAAAGTCTCGATCACCGTCACTCCAGAAAAAGGCACTGAAAGATTCCGCGGCGAAATTACTCGTGTCATCTCTCGCGGAACCAAAATCGTCGTCGGCCGTTTCTTCCGCCTCAACGATAACTACGGCATTCTTCGCGATGAAGGCAAAGGTTGGGGTTCCGATCTTCGCATCAAAATCGAAGACTCCATGAATGCAAAAGACAAAGAACTCGTTGCTGCTGAAATCACAACATATGCTGAAAATGGTAAAAAATTCGCCGGCAAAGTAACCGAAGTGATCGGTAATGCGCTTGATCCTTTGACGGATATCAAACGTGTGATTCTTTCAAACGGTATTCCGCAAGACTTTTCAAAAGCGACTTTAGAAGAAGCACAAAAATTCTCTGAAGTTCCTGACGAAAAAGATTTCAAAGGTCGTAAAGACCTCCGCGACATCAATCTGATCACTATTGACGGCGCAACAGCCAAAGACTTTGACGATGCCGTTTATGTGGAAATGACAAATGAAGGCTTCCGCTTGTTCGTGGCTATTGCGGACGTCAGCCACTACGTACAAGTCGGTACAGCGATCGATCGCGACGCTTACGAGCGTGGAACTTCCGTTTACTTCCCGAACTTTGTGGTGCCAATGTTACCTGAAGTTCTCAGTAATGGTCTGTGTTCTTTGAATCCTCACGTGCCTCGCCTCTGCCTGGTTGCTGAAATGCTTTTTGATTTCACGGGCGAGATGATCAAATCAGACTTCTACGAAGCCGTGATGGAAAGTAAAGCGCGCGTGACCTACGGTGAAGCGCAAGAAGTAATCGACGGCAACAGCATCGAAAAATTCGAGCACGTGAAGGAAAATATCCTACGCCTTGCTGATCTGGCAAAAATCTTGATGGCAAAACGTTTTAAAGAAGGTTCTGTCGATCTCGAAATTCCGGAAACAGAACTTGTGATTGATGGTGCGGGTGTTCCGGTTGATATCCAAAGATCAGAACGCCTGTTCTCTCACCGCTTGATCGAAGAGATGATGTTGGCAGCAAACGTCGCGGTCGCAAAATTCCTCGACAGCCGCCAGGTGCCTGCACTCTATCGTGTGCACGAGCCACCAAACGAACAAGCCATTCATATGTTGGAAAACTATATGGCCACATTTGGCGGAAAAACCAAATTGGATGGCGGAAAACTGCAAAAACGCCTGACCAAGGCTTTGGAGGAATTTGAGAATCGCCCGGAAGCGCAAGTACTCCATATCCTGACTTTGCGTTCAATGAGCCAAGCAAAATATAGCATGAACAATGTCGGGCACTTTGGATTGGGCTTTGAGTTCTATACTCACTTCACCTCTCCGATTCGTCGTTATCCAGATTTGATCGTGCATCGTTTGCTTAAAAATCAAGTGATGCCAAATTCTCGCTACAGACTCATGAGCGAAGACGATTTGGCAAGTGCGGGAACGGTTCTATCAGCAGCTGAGCAACGCTCGACAAAAGCCGAACGCCAAGTTCAATCGATCAAAAAAGCTCGTTTCATGGAAAAATTTGTCGGCCAAGAGTTCGACGGGATGATCAGTTCTGTTGCTAAATTCGGCGTCTTCGTTTTGCTTCGTGAATACGATATCGATGGATTAATCCGTTTAGATGATCTCGGTAAAGAACGCTTTGAATACGACGAAGAAAAATTGTCTTTGATCGCTCCCCGCTCCGGATTCTCATACACCATTGGTGACACAATGAGAGTCCAAGTGGCTTCGGCAGATCCAGAACTGGGACAAATTAACTTTGTACTGGCTCAAGCAGAAAGATCAACAGCTGTGGGTGATCGCGAAGAACATCACACACGTTCTCGTGGCAAAGAGCATTTCGAAAGAAAATCTCCTCGCCACAAAAAAGATGAACGCGAAGACAGATCCGATCGTCGTCGTGATAAAGAAGAGCGTTTCGCTGGTAAAAAACCACGCGGTGATAAATTCAAAGATCATAAAGACAAAAAATCTCCTTGGAAAAAAGAAGAGCAACCAGCTCAATCTGCAAGGCCAGGACAAAAATCTCGATTCTTCCGAGATTCTCGAGAGGAAAAAGAAGGCCAAGCAGAGAAGCTGCGCAAGCTTGAAAAATCTCCGTACCATCGCCCAGAACCTCCCGTTGCGGAAAAAGGCGGCTCGATGGACAAGGGGCTTCTCGCGATGATCCTTGGTCCAGAGGAGTATCGTCGTGCTACGGGCGAAAGCTCTCCTAAGGACAAGCCGAAACTCAGTAAAAAATTGATGTTTGCCGAAAGCTCTAAACTTCAGGATAATGACGAGTATTCGGAGAAAAACAGTGACAGTCTTAAAGACCGGAAGCCAGATCGGAAAGACGCTAAGAAACGCGGCAAGACTAAGAACGATAGTCGGGGTGTTCGCAAAGCACGGCTTTCATCAGGTCGCGGAAAGGGTAAAGCTCGGTAAATTCATTATCGAGCGCCTGAATTCTGCCAGCGACATTGAATCTTTGTCGATGGCAGAGCGTATGCGCCGAAGCTTCGAAGAATTAGGTCCCACTTTTATTAAGCTGGGACAACTTCTTGCCACTCGTCCCGATCTTGTTCCTGAGGAATACGTCACAGAATTTGAAAAGCTCCACGACCGAGTTCAAACTCTTCCTTTTGAAGTCATCGAAGAAGTTCTGAAAGATGAATTTGGCAATTCCCTCTATCAAGTCTTTGAAAGCATTGATCCGGAACCGCTAGGTTCTGCGAGTATCGCACAAGTTCACCGCGCGCGTTTACGTTCGGGAGAGAGTGTCGTTATCAAGGTTCAACGGCCAGGAATTATTCAAACTATCAATGATGATTTGAATGTTCTTTATTTATTGGCGGAACTTCTCTCAACTTATGTGGCAGAGACCCGTCCCTACAATCCCACCGGGATTGTCGATGAGTATTTCAAAACTCTCGAACTAGAAACAAACTTTGTCGTTGAAGCAAATAACTTAAGACGGTTTAAAGAAAACTTTGCTTCACTTGATTATATCAAAGTTCCCGCTGTGCACTTTGAACTCACCACCGAGCGTGTGTTGGTGATGGAAGCGCTTCAAGGAATTCCTCTCTCGCAAGAAGGGGCATTGGACCAAGCGTCTATCAATCCTCACGAAGTCATTCGCAGAGGACTTAAAGCCTATTTAAAAATGGTTTTCGAAGACGGTCTTTTCCACGGAGATCTTCACGCGGGGAATTTCTTTGTCCTTCCCGACAATCACATCGGATTGATTGATTTCGGCGTTGTGGGCCGCTTGAATACGCGCACCCAAGGAGCTATCGCTAATATGCTCTTAGCTCTTTCCAAAGAAGACTACGAACGCCTGGCTTATGAGTATGTAGATCTAGCGCCGTTTACGGATCGCGTGAACGTGGATCTCTTTGCACGCGACTTGCGTGAACTGATTGCGCCTTATTATGGTTTGACGCTTAAAAATGTAAACTTGGGAAAAATTCTGATGCGCTCCGCAGGCATCGCAGCCCGACATCATATTCAGGTTCCGACAGAACTGATGATGTTCTTTAAGTCCATTGTTTCGATTGAAGGCATGGGCCGCAAGATTCATCCTGACTTTGATTTCCTTCAATACTCTTTGGAATTTGCAGGAGACCTTGCAAAAAACCATTTCGGTCCACAAAAAGTCATGAACGACATGACTCAAATGGCCAGAGAATCACATGCATTTTTAAATGCTCTGCCTCGTCAGCTGAATTTCTTTTTAAGAAAGCTAAATAGCCCGGATCACGCTTTTCGTCTCAAGGTCGGAGAAATCAAAGAACTCAAACGTTCAGTTGAAAGCTCTTCGAATTTGCTGTTTTTGGGTGTGATTATTGCCTCTTTGATTTTGAGTTCCTCTTACATCGTCGTTCACGAGACCGTGAATCACATCGGTGGTATCCCGACATTGAGTTTTATCGGGTATGTCTTTGCCGGATTTTTGGGACTTTTTGCCGTCTTTAACTATATTAGAAAGCCTTAAGGAATTTCATGCAGCAACTGACTTACGAACTAAGTGTTTTAGCAAAAGCCGTCCATTTCAAGAACTTATCTGCTGCCGCCCTTCATGTGGGTTTAAGTCAGCCGCAGCTTTCACGCATTATCGCACGCATCGAAGATGAACTTAAAATCGTGCTTCTGGACCGTTCGGCAAAACGTAAATCGGGATGGACTTCCGTTGCCTTCCAGTTGGCTGAGATTTTTGAAAAATCCAATCGCCGTCTTGAACTTGAATTGCAAAGTATTTCGAACAACCAAATGGTTGCAGAACTCCATATTGGAACCTTGGAAGGTCTTGCACCTTTTGCTCTTAATACCTGCCGCACTTGTTTTGAAAAAGTAGGTGTGCAAAAGATCACATTGGATATTTTTGACTTAAATGAACTTGAGGCAAACTTCCTATCAGGAAATCTAGATTTGATTCTGACCTCGAAATCTCCGGGCCGACAAAAATTTAAATATCTTTTAGAGCTTGGCTATCAAAGGCTGGAACATATTGAAACGAGTAAAAATTTTGCCGTATTAAGTACATTTGAATATGGTCGCGCCAATAAAAAGGAACTTGAAGACTTCCCACACATCTTTGTTTCAAACTCTCTGGCAATGCGCCGATCTTGGTTTGATCAAATTGGTGGAACAGGTCATATGCCAACGGAAGCCAAACGCGGTCGCGCCAAAGATGCAGAGCCGGTGTTGATGATCGGCTCTGAACTCTTAAGTCCTCTGTTGTGGGAAAATATTGAGTCTGCTTTAGAAGAGTAGATATTGATTTAAAGCATCTGCCACCTCAGCCGACTCGTTGATCACGCGTTGGCTGATCGCAGGACCGTCATCGAAATATCCAAAGGCACGAATGCGATGTGTATCTGAAATTCTTGCTGTCACATTCGTCATATCATATCGAGCATTGCGATAGATATCTGCAGACCATAGTTTTTCAACTTCAAGACCCGGGCGTTTATTCAAAACCCAGTGTTTTACGGGTTGAGCCACGTGACAACTGACGCAGTCCATATTTTCCGGATTAAATACTTTTGGATTTTCGATACGGAAGGCAGCACGAACTTCTTTGCGAATCGTTTCTTCTGTATTGGGTTCATCCATTTGAATAGATTCAAAAGCTAGCTTATTAAGCGTATCTTCGCCAGACGGTGCAGGCTGAATTCCTCCGCCGGAGAAGTGATCGCGCGGAACGGCCATATTAATAAAGGTTTGAGCTTTGCGATCTAGACGAGGAACAAACTGATTTGTAACAGTATCACCTTTGACATCAAATCCTGCAAACATCCACATATCTGCATTTCCGCGCAAAACCATGATCGTCAAACGTGTCATTGAGCCTGATCCAGCGTACTTTTTTATGATTTCATGAAACGCAGTTAACGAAGGACTCTTGTCGCCTTGTTTTGCCCAAGCTGGATGAATATTCAAAGGAAGACCTTGAGTCTTCACCTCAAACTTTGTTTTCCAAGCTTGAATATCTTTAAGCAACAAAGAAAATTCCGCATCCGTCAGGACATAGAATGTATGAAGAGCAGCATCGATTGTACGAACTTCTTGGGTACGACGATCAATTTCAAGAGGTTGCCACACAAAACGGATTTGACGCTGGCACGACTGCGGAGTTGGCAGCGGGAAACAAGGATCGATACGAACGCCCACCACACGCAATGTTTCAGCCGCCTCTTCACGGCTGAGTCCCATTGCAAGAATCGGCAAAGCTTTCACAATGCGATCCGGAATAAGAGATCCGCCTTTACCTGGCGCTGCTGTTCCAAGGAGATTGTCATCACCAATCACAGAAGGCATCGGCATTAAATAAGAAACGTCGTTCAAATCCCAAGAAGCATGGATAAATGAGGTCGGCACAAGAAGCAAAAGGCACAAAATGTATTTCATGGAGCGACCTTTCCAAGTTTCCCTCCCCGTTTCAACAACATTCAATTTGCTAGATGCAGCAACAGGCCTTCTTGAAAGTTAGTTGAAAATAACCTGGTGAAAACTCAGGTTCGAAGGGGTTCCAACGAATGTGTCTAAAGTTTAAGCACTGAGTTTTCCGCTTTTGTCGGCGAAGTAGACGAAAAAAAAACATTCACTCTTTTTATTTCGGCAGCTGGTCTAACGACCTAAGCTTGTTCATGTGACATGTATGACGTGAAATTTTTGGAGGGAACTCGAATGAACAAACTAACTCTGACAGCGCTCTGCCTGACGATGGGACTTCTTTCTGCCTGCGGACCACAGTTGACGGCGCTTAATGAAGAAGGAACTAGCAATAGCTCCTCATCAGTACCTAGTACAACAGCTGAGAAAGCACTTGCCTCTTTAGAATCAGATCTTCGCAAAGGAACAGTTGCACCAACTGAATCCTCTGTAAATCAAAAGACAGTTTCTACAACAGCTGAGAAAATCGCTCTGAACAGTGCCCAGATCAATACTATTATTGAAAGTGCGCGCATGGCTTTAGAGACAGCGAATCTGGGACAAAGCAACGATTTGTCTGCGATTATTCCGGCACTTATTAAAGGTGCAAGCCTTGGTGCCAATGCCATTCAACTTGGCGACTCCTCATTAATTGCAAAACTTCTTTCGGTGATCGGCAACAGCGCTTTGACTTCAATTGTGAATCTTTCACCTGATCAAGTCGCAACAAGTGACCTCAAAGGTCTAGCACAGTCTATCTTTGCGAACTTGGCTACAGCAGGTGTCGGATCTTCGAACGCAACATCAGTTTCACAGACAATCATTCAATCTTTGCTGGGCCATATTGCTTCTACGGACATCGACAGCAGTGGTTTTTCAAGTGTGATTCAAAGTATTGCACAAGGTGCGATTGCGGGACTTAATAACAACTCTGGAACAAATGTGGGTTCCACGATCTTTCAATCTATCTTAAAAGGATTGGGTTCAGGTTCTTTGAACGGTATTGCTTCGATTGTGAATTCACTTGGCAACTCAAACAATGCTTCTGACCTTTTGAAAACTTTCATCAACGCCTTCACCGCTGGATCACAATCAGGTTTGAATCAGGTTTCGAGTTCTAAATCTTTAGTATCTACGCTTCTCAACAGCATCCTCACTGGTCTCAATAGTTCAGCCGGAACACCGCCATCGTCTGGCTCCTCTTGGTTGACAAGCATTGTGGGTGCTGTTGTTCCAACTTTAATTAGCACACTCATCAAAGTTCTTATCATCTAAGTAAAAATACCGTCCTAAAAAGCAAAACCCCCGGCCTTCTTCAAGACCGGGGGTTTTTAGTTTTTAGATTAGCCGAGGAGTTTCAAAGCCAATTGTTGAGATTGGTTTGCTTGTCCAAGGACTGAAACACCTGCTTGCAACAAGATGTTATTTCTTGTCATCTCAGAAGTCTCAGAAGCCACATCTGTGTCTCTGATTCGAGAATTCGCGGCCGACAAGTTCTCGTCAGCGATCAACAAGTTATTAGATGTTGATACCAGACGATTTTGTAGCGCACCGAAGTTCGCGCGAATCGCGTTCACCGATGTCATGGCGTTATCGACCACGTCCAAGCTCAGCTGAGCTCCTTCTTTCGTCGCTACAGATTCAGCTACCAGACCCAAAGCTTCCAACGAAGAGTTGGCTGCGCCGGCGTTAAAGCTGATACGGTCGCGGAAAGGATCGTTGTTCACACCCACTTGGATGTCGATATTTCCACCTGTACCGTTGAGAAGTTCGTAACCGTTATAAACCGTTGCTTCAGTAATACGCTGAATCTCTGATTTTAACTGTTGATACTCAACGTCCAAAAACTTTCTTTCTGTTTCACCAATCGTGTCGGAAGAAGCTTGTACACCCAATTCTCTTAAACGAATGAGCATATTTGAAACTTCATTCAAGCTACCCTCTGCGACTTGCACCAAGGAGATACCATCGTTGGCATTTCGGTTGGCTTGTCTCATACCTCTAATTTGACCTTTGAGGTTTTCACTGATCGCAAGACCGGCAGCGTCGTCCGCAGCTTGATTGATTCGGAATCCCGAAGCCAATCGTGCCATAGAACGGTTTGCATTGATGTTTGTCATGTACAAATTCTTTTGTGCATTCAATGCCGCCACGTTTGTACCAATTCTTAATCCCATACTATCCTCCCTGCATACTCATATCCTCCGTGAAGCTTGCCATCCATTGGCATAAGGCGCGATCCGTGCACCTGTTAAATTAATAAATCGGAATTGCGATGCGCAGTTCCTGCATAACTTTTCGGAAAAAAATATGAACAACAAGAGTCCAGATTTTGTCTTTTCTTTTTTTATTTTTTCTGGGGAAATTTTTTTCGTACAACAAGAAGATGTGCGCACAGAAAAGCGCAACAAAAAATCAAATGGCAGAACGCCAAAAAACCAAATCACTCAATCAAACGATCCACTCTCGAAAAGAGTAAATCTAATATCTAATCTCTAATATCCAATTTCCATTTGCTAAATGAACCCGGTGATTGCTCACCGGGATCGTCGCAGGAAACAGATCAAATTGTCAGCTCTATAAGAGAGCTTCGGGGTCATTACACTCGGAACCGTTCGTTAAAGAACGGTTCTCTTGAGGGTGATCTTGATCATTGAAGATAAGATCGGGAACCTAGGTCATACTCTTGGATTAAGAGAATGACTTGTTCAAGAGTCCAAGTGCTGTATTAGCTTGTTGGTTCGCTTGTGCTAGTACGCTAGTACCTGCTTGCAACAAGATATTATTTCTAGTCATTTCAGAAGTCTCTTCAGCGACGTCAACGTCTCTGATACGAGAGTTCGCAGCTGACATATTCTCAACACTCACTTGGATGTTGGAAACAGTCGATTGCAAACGATTTTGAATCGCACCGAAGTCTGCTCTCATCGCGGAAACGCTGACGATCGCTTGGTCGATTGCTGACAACGCATTCTGCGCTGAAGCTTTATCTGCCACTGATGTCAAGTTTACGCCTAGAGCCGCGGAGTTCGCGTCTGCTTTAGATGCGTCGAAAGAGATACGGTCAATTTCTGGATTATTTCTAGTACCGACTTGGAAATCCAAGATCGAGCCTACACCTGCCAACAATTGAGTACCGTTGAACTCTGTTCCTTCTGCGATACGATCGATCTCTGATACGAGTTGATCATACTCCACGTTTAGGAATTGACGCTCAGTCGGTCCGACAGTGTCAGAAGCGGCTTGTACAGACAATTCTCTGAGACGAATCAAGATAGAAGAGATCTCATTCATAGAGCCCTCTGCTACTTGCACGAGAGAGATACCGTCTTGTGCGTTTCGAGATGCTTGTTTAAGACCGCGAACTTGAGCTTTTAAATTCTCAGAGATCGCTAGACCAGCGGCATCATCACCGGCGCGGTTGATTCGGAAACCTGATGCGAGCTTTTCCATGCTCTTATCAAGACCGATCTTCGTCCCCCAGAGAACTCTCTGAGCATTCAACGAAGCTGTGTTCGTGTTAATTCTGAGACCCATATTTCCTCCTCCGTGAAGATTTCCGGTTTCAATCCTTTGAATCCGGTGCACCTTTGTGGTGCCATGGGTAGTTGCTTACTGTACTGATCGGTGTGTCTCAGAATTCCTAAAGTGATACGTCTCAATTTTTTACATTTCTGGTTTTTGGTCCCGTAAATCTTCGCGATTTCGGGACCAAGGTATTGTGAAAATGCTATTTGAGCGTGCTGTTCTCAGAGAGATTTTTGAAATCTTGTACCTTCTGTATCGCAGGCGGAGCCCACTGCCCGTTTAAAATAGCCTGTTTTGGCCAGTAAGTGCGCAGGTTCAAGCTAAAATTACCTGACGGAGCTGGCAACCAGTTGGCCGTTTTACCGCGCCCTGGGTTTTGTCTTTGAATATAAATCTCCAAAGACCCATCTTGGTTGTATTGGAGTTTGTCTCTGTCACCTAAAGTAAAACGATTCAGTGAGTTCTTAGCAAAAAAGTATTTCGAATTATAGAGAGTCAAAGACCAGAAGGCATTCACCGGAGGCGTTTGTCCTCGCGCGAAGCGAACGACATAACGATTCGATCCACTGAGGGGTTGTCCATCAGCATCCACATCCGCCACAAAATAAACGGCGTCTTCTGGAAGATTCGCACCCAATCCGAAATTAGCCACAGCGGCTCTGGTCTTAAAGTCATTTCCGTACTTGCCGGCTTTATCAATAGAGACCCAACCGTTCACACGTTTCGCCTCAGAACTTTTCACCGACTTCACGATGGCAGCAAGACCACTATCCGCCCCTGCCTTTAAAGCCACTCTTTGATCAGATGTCAGAAGTGTGGGATCAAAATCACGCCCCGGGATCAACCCAATACGAACCATTTGGGCCACTGTTTCCGCATCGGCCGTTTGTGGTGAATTTCTCTTCATGGAAGCTGCCATACGTTTAAAGAATTCTTCTGCCGACAATCTTTCGACTTGGTCCACCGGAGGAGTGCGCATGTCGATGCCCGTTTTAACACTCGTATTTCGTGGCGGTGTGTAACTCGTCCCCCAGGCACTTAATGGATAAAGACGATATTGCTTTTGCAATGCCTGAACTGCAGCATAGTCTTCTTTTCCATTCGTTTGTGTACGCCCCACGATCCATACATCATTTGTCGGAGCTTTAATTTCTTTCACTCCGGCAGGAAGTGAGCCCTTCCAATTAGGACCGACAATTGCGTAATCCCCTTTTTGATTTCCTGTTGTGCGTGATCCTGGTGAAGCAAAGACGTCAGTCCAGGCGCTTAACATCGGCATTAAATAGTAACGATCTCCTGTATCCGGCAAACTTAGAATCATGGGTTCTTTAGAAAGGTCCAGCCAGGCCGTACTATATAATGTATCCGCGTTGGGACTTACGACGCCGGTAAAGTTCGCATCAGGAAAACGTTTTTTGTGAACGAACTGACCCATTGGCGCGCCTTCTTCACTGGGACTTGAAACATTGGTCATCTGTTCACGAGTGATATCCATCAGCACCAACGGATACCCATAGATGTAAGCTTCTTCTGCAATTTTTTGCACATCAGCTGGAGGTATGGAGCGATCCGCCCCTACAACTTTTCCAGGCTCCGGACTCTTCGAAGATGTCGAACAGCCTAACGAGAACAAGGTCCCGCACATGACCACCATCGCAAATCCATATATCAACTTTCTCATGGAATCTCCTTCACAGCTTCTCGCTCTGCGAGATTGTTTGCAGTAATAGATTTTTGTACGCCTGGCATTTCCCAACTGCCATCAGTGGCAGCTTTCTTCGGCCAGTACATACGCATAACAAGATTGAATTCTTCTCGCGGTGACGGCAGCCAATTGCTTTCTCGAGCTTTGCCCGGAGATGTTGGCTGAATGTAAATATCCAGTGATCCGTCAGGATTGTACTTCAGTTGATTGCGATCCCCGATAGCAAAGCGGTTGATCGGGTTTTTCACAAAGAATTGTTCTTTGTTATAAAGCGAGATCGACCAAAAACCATTCACTGGCGGCTTTTGATCTTTTTTAAAGTGAATGACATAATTGCGAAAGCCCGTGAGCTTTTCCCCATCTGTATCCACTGTCGTGCGAGGATAAATAGCATCCTGCTCTAGATTAGCGCCCAATCCTAAAAGAGCCACCCCGGCTCTTTTTCGATAATCAGTTCCATACTCACCCAGGCCCGACACAAACACCCAGCCATTCATATTTTTTCCCGGTAACTTTTCAGCTGCTTCTTTAATTTGTGCGAAACCTTCTTCTGCACCTTTACGAAGGGCAGCTTGTGTCGGATCAGGCAGAGCCGTCGTATCTAAGAACTCCCCTGGGATGTAACCGATTTTTTTGAACTTCGACATGATCGCAGCATCCTGACGAGATGGCGGATTATCTCGCATCAACTCTCCCAGGCGACGATAAAATTCCAACGCATCCATCTGTGCGACCTGACGAAGTGGGGAAGTTTTCATATCGATTGTTTTATCTATACTCGGACGAGGAATGCTTTCGACAGCACCCTTCCACTGACTGAGGGGCACCAGTAAATACTGTTCTTGTAACATGCTGATCGCTTTATAGTCGGAAGGCCCTTTACTTTTTGTCCTTCCTAAAATCCAAACGAGATTAGTGGGTGCTTCTACCTTACGAACATCTCGTGGCAGTTCGCCTTTAAAACCGGGACCGACAATCGCAAAATTACCTTTTTGATTTCCAGTCGTGCGTGTTCCCAAAGACTCAAAGACATTTGTCCAGCCATCTAACAAAGGCATCACATAATAGTGACTGCCCATATTCGGCAAACTCAATACGACGGGTTCAACGGAAAGATCAAGCCACGCAATACTATAAAGGGTGTCGGCGTTGGGAGAGACCACATCGCGAAACTTATCGTCAGGGAAAGACTTCATATGCCCAAAGTGATTCAGCGGTGCCCGATTCTCCTCGGGTATATCCACATTGGTGCTTATTCTTTTGGTCATATCCATTAAAATTAGAGGAAAGCCATAGACATAAGCTTCACGTGCAACTTTCTGCGCTTCTTCGGGCGTGACTCGAGGAATGCCGGCAATTTTCTCGGATGATTTCTCTGGTGTCGTTGAACAAGACAAAAGTCCAATGGAACAAATGACTGCGATAAGCGTGCGTGCAAATAGCTTCATAACCACTTCCTCCGTGAACTGGTTCTTTCCATTGGACGAGGATTGTGATTCTTCTCCAAGATGTATTACGACAAAGGTCAAAAAATAAAGCCTATATAAAAACTCGCGTACGCCTCCATGGTGTTTCTGCATACAATTGTCGTAATACACTCTTGGAGGCCTATATATGACATGGAGGAAAGCACTCTTTCTCCCATTCGCGCTCACTCTTTTTTCCATTTCTGCGCAAGCTCAAGACAGCGTGAGTTTTTCAATTCATCATCTTTACCAATCACCGAGAGCTCTCGGAATGGGTGATGCATTTGTAGCGGTCGCCAACGATTACAGCGCACTCTTTTATAATCCTGCGGGATTAGCACGTTTGGAAGAAGGACAAATCAATTTGTCTATCAACGCTGGCGGCTCCATCGGCTTGAAAGACTTCGTCGATGAAATCAATGCGGTCCAAGAAGACGACACACTTGACGAGCCTACAAAACAAACTCGCCTCTATGAAATCATCGAATCACACTATGGTGATACTTATGGTGTTCGGCTTGCTCCCCTCGAAGGAATTTGGGTTCGTCCAAAATGGGGAATTGGTTTTGTTCCCGCCGATGTTTCAGTTGAACTCACACCACATCGCCATGTGGGCCCCTCTATCGACGCCACTGTTTATGCCGACTCCTACTTAGCGATTGGATATGGCGATGACGTAAAGAGTGTTAATCACGGTCGTCTCTCTTGGGGTATCACCGGGAAGTTCGTCAATCGTGGTTGGGCGAGTCTTGCGATTGATGGAACCGAGCTTGCGATGAATGACAAAATCGTCGACAAGGATGATCTTCGCGAGGGATACACAATCGATGCTGATATTGGGTTGCTGTGGACACCGGAACTTCCAAGCGAAGGTTTCTGGTCATGGCTCACTTACACTCGTCCCACTCTCGGAGTTGTCGTCCGCAACGTCGCCGAAACTGGATTTGGTCAGTCTTTAAAATTGATCAATGAAAATAAAACGGAAGCGCCGGAAAAACTTTATCGGGTCGTCGATGTCGGAACACGCTGGGAATATCCAACAGCCTGGATCTTTGGAGGTCGTGGAAGTTTGGATGTTCGAGACATCGGTCATCCAAACTTTAGCTGGTCAAAGGGACTTCATGCAGGTTTAGAATTTGACTGGTTTGTTTACACTTGGTGGAAGGGCCACTACCGCGTCGGTATCAGCCAAGGATTCTGGACAGCTGGGCTTTCTGCTGAACTCGGTATCTTCAATCTTGATCTAGTCAGCTATGCGGATGATGTCGGAACAAAAAGTACGCCGATGGAAAATCGCATTTATGCCTTAAAAATGAATTTGGATTTTTGATTTACAAAATAACTTCATGTCTCTTGGGAGCAGTTCAAACTCTTGGGAGCAGTTCAAAAAGGTTTTCTCAATTCTCTCGAGGAAACCTTCGCATTCCTCACATTACGTTATGACCTAGGCCGAGACAGTCTCTCAGAATGAGACGTTTCCACCCCAAATATAAACATTTCTCGTCAATTTTTCGTCAAGAAACCAAAATATTCCGTCGATAACAAATGTATATGTACGTTTTTTGAAGGGACGGATTCCTTGGGAGCATGTTCGAAGTTGCGAACAAAATCTATCGTTTCCGGTATAAAGCTGGCCATAGCTTTAATCGGAATCATTTCGTGGTTCACGGCAAACAGTGCCCACGCAGCTCCGGCGTCTCTGAACTATCAAGGTCGTATTGTAAAAACCGACGGCACTCCTCTGACATATTCCAATGTGAGTTTCATTTTCCGCGTATTGAATCCAGCAGGAACTTGCGTGATCTATCAAGAGCAAGTGAGTGGTTACGACATGACAAATTCGGGGGGTGTATTTGACGTTCCCATCGGACTTGGTTCCGTCACCTATCCTGCGGATGCTTCACTTGATATTTTAGATGCCTTCAATAATGCCAGAACATTTGATTGCTCGGGCGGAACGTCGACCTATACCCCAAGCTCCGGCGACACTCGCAAATTGCGCGTTTTATTTTTTGATGGTTCGGGTTGGCAAACAATTACGCCAGATAACGTGATTCGTTCAGTTCCATTTGCAGCATACGCTCGAAGCGCAGAAAGACTTGGAACCTACACGGCAAACGACTTCTTATTAAAATCTTTGATTCCTACATGTGCTGCTGGAACATACCTGTCCTACGACGGAACTGCACTCACGTGTACGCCGGTTTCTGGTTCGACAGGTGGTACTGTCACTGCCGTGACTTCAACAAATAGTTATATCTCTGTGGCGAATACAACATCCACACCTGCACTGACATTGAATGTTGGGACCGGCGCAGGAACTGTTGCTGCGGGTAACGACTCACGCCTTGTAAATGCCTTGCAACCAGGTGCAGGTGTTGGAGGAGACCTTTCTGGAACTCTGCCAAGCCCAACAGTTGCCAGAATCCAAGGGATCAATGTCAACTCGACGTCTCCAACAACAGCGGGACAAGTTTTAAGATTTGACGGTGCAAGTTGGGCTGCGGCCAACGTTTCAATGAATGACGTTACGGGCCTGTTATCGACTCTTTCAAATTATATGACTCAGTCATCATTTAACGCCGCTGTTTCCGGTGGCTCTTGCGGCGTTCATCAAACGATGTACTGGAATTCTGTTTCATCAAGTTTTGCCTGCCAATCGATTAATGTCTCTTTAGCGGGTGACGTATCAGGTTCTCTTGCGACAACAACTGTCGGAAAAATCCACAATCGTCCTATCGTCAACACGGCTCCGACAGATGGACAAATTTATCAATGGAATGGCACGAGCAATCAGTGGGAACCAAAAAATCTCACACTTGATGCAACGTCCGTGACCTATTCTCCGCAAGCGGCGAATTCCGTTTTCGCTGCTCCCAACGGATCAGCTGGTACTCCGTCCTTCCGTGCGCTTGTGACGAACGACCTTCCAACAATTTCTGTTGGTAAAGGTGGTACAGGTTTAACCGCAGCTCCAACAAACGGTCAGCTTTTGATCGGTAACGGAGTTGGCTATACGCTTAGCACACTAACCGGTGGTGCTGGCATCACCGTCACCAACTCTCCAGGAGGTATCACAATCTCCACATCCGGTGGCGGCGGAACAGTTACAAACGTCTCTGGTACAGCTCCCGTGAGCGTCGCAAACGGCACGACCACTCCCGTGATATCGATCACTCAAGCGAACACCACGACAGACGGTTATTTGAGTGCCGCAGACTGGAATGCGTTTAATAACAAACAAGCCGCAGGCTCTTAC
This sequence comes from Bdellovibrio sp. HCB2-146, assembly GCF_047345725.1. NCBI lineage: Bacteria > Pseudomonadati > Bdellovibrionota > Bdellovibrionia > Bdellovibrionales > Pseudobdellovibrionaceae > Bdellovibrio > Bdellovibrio sp. HCB2-146. Next base: position 1,901,297 of record NZ_JBLEQP010000001.1, on the reverse strand, counting down.
ATCACCGCATTGACAGGTGATGTGACAGCTGCGGGTCCTGGGTCTGCTACCGCGACTGTTAATTCAGTTGGTGGCATGACTGCCGCGAATGTGGCGGCGGGCGCAACACTTGCAAACAATGCTACGTCTGCCAATACACCAAATACAATTGTGAAACGTGACGGATCTGGCGGTTTTAATGCGGGTGCGGTGAGTGTTTCGTCTTCCGTGTTAAGAGACTCTGGTTCAAACACAGTGACGCTTCAAGCCCCTAACACAGTGACAAGCTCTTACGCTCTTAGATTTCCAGCAGCTCAAGGCTCTGCGAATCAGTTTCTAACAAATGATGGCTCGGGAAATCTTGCTTGGACAAGCATGTCTTCTGTCGGCGTGTCCTCTGTTGGTGTCACCTCACCAATTCTCAACACAGGAACTGCAAGTGCTCCGGTGATTGCGATTCAACAAGCCAATGGTACACAAGCTGGTTATTTGTCGTCTGCTGACTGGACGACTTTTAACTCGAAATTGTCTTCCTCTCTGACTTCAGGAAATATTTTTGTCGGAAACGGATCTAATGTCGCAACTGAAGTTGCACCTTCTGGTGATATTTCAATGACAAATACAGGTGTGATGACTGTGACAGGTCTTCGCGGTAAAGCGATTTCTGCAACAGCCCCAACTTCAGCGGGACAATTGCTTCGTTACGATGGCACGAGCACTTATGTGCCAGCTTTCTTATCACTTGCAGATATCCGTTCAACTGTCACTCCGACGGCAACCATGTTTCCTGCGACAAGCTGTACGGCTTCACAAACTCTGACTTGGTCGTCATTGACTGATACAATGTCTTGTACAGACATATCTTTATCAGCGGCAAACCTTCCTACTATTCCAGTAAATAAAGGTGGCACGGGTTTAACTGCTGCTCCTACAAACGGTCAGATCCTGATCGGCAATGGTACCGGCTATACCCTGAACACAATCACTGCGGGTTCAGGTGTTACAGTAACAAACTCTGCCGGAGGCATCACGATCGCCGCAACAGGTTCTGGTGGAACTGTCACGAATGTCGCAACAGGAACCGGATTAACGGGCGGTCCAATTACCGGAACGGGAACGATCTCGCTCGCAAATACGGCTGTGACCGCAGGCTCCTATGGTTCTGCAACACAAACTCCGACTTTCACAGTCGATGCTCAAGGTCGCTTGACGGCTGCCAGCAATGTCACTCTCACACCGGCGTGGACGTCTATCACGGGAACACCGACAACTCTAGGTGGTTATGGTATTACAGATGCCGTCAGCACGACACTGAACTCGGGACAAATTCTTGTTGGTAGTGCGACGAATGTTGCAACAGCCCGCACGATGAGTGGCGACGGAACACTGTCCAATACAGGTGCTCTGGCGGTTACAAATGTTGGCGGTGCTACCGCTGCCAATGTTGCATCAGGTGCGAATTTAGCAAATGCAGCGACTTCTGCAAATACGGCAAGTACGATTGTCAAACGTGATGCTTCAGGTGGCTTTATCGCCGGCGCCGTGAGCACGTCTTCCACTATTTTACGAGACACAGGTTCCAACACGGTCACGCTGCAAGCACCAACGTCTGTGACAACTTCTTACGTTTTAAAATTTCCAGCCGCTCAAGGCTCCGCAAATCAATTCCTTACGAACGACGGCTCCGGAAATCTTTCTTGGACAAGCATGTCTTCAGTAGGTGTTGCCTCCGTCGGCGTGACGTCTCCTATTCTGAATACAGGAACCGCAAGTGCACCTGTGATTGGGATACAAGTCGCAAATGGATCGCAAAGCGGTTACTTGTCCTCTGCAGATTGGACGACATTCAACTCGAAACAAAGTACAACGCTGAACTCCGGTCAAATTCGCGTAGGTAACGGATCAAACGTTGCCACAGCCATTACACCTGGTGGTGATGTTTCCATGACGAATGCTGGTGTATTCACAGTCGATGGCATCCAAGGAAAAGCTGTTTCTGCAACAGCTCCAACTTCGGCCGGTCAAGTTTTGCGTTACGACGGAACCGGCACTTATGCTCCAGCTTTCTTGTCACTCGCTGACATCCGCTCAACTGTCACTCCGACAGCGACAATGTTCCCGGCGTCGACTTGTACAGCAGCGCAAACTCTCACTTGGTCCTCGCTAACAGACACAATGTCTTGTACCAATATCGCGATTGGTGATGCGGCCGTTACTTACGCCTCTAAAACAGCAAATACAGTTTTTGCTGCACCTAATGGATCCGCTGGGGCTCCAACATTTAGAGCTCTTGTCGCCGCCGATCTTCCAACTGTGACGGTTGCAAAAGGTGGCACCGGTCTTACAACAACACCAACAAATGGTCAGGTTCTCATCGGTAACGGAACAGGTTATGCGCTTAGTACGCTAACGGCGGGATCTGGTGTAACGATCACGAACGGTTCCGGTTCGATCACAATCAATGCGACCGGCTCTGGCGGAACAGTTACAAATGTCGCAACTGGCACGGGTTTAACAGGTGGTCCGATCACAGGAACGGGAACTATTTCTCTTGCCAACACAGCCGTTACGGCTGGAACTTATGGATCTGCAACTCAGGCCCCTCAATTTACAGTTGATGCTCAAGGTCGTTTGACTGCAGCTTCAAACGTAACAGTCACGCCGGCATGGTCTTCGATCACTTCAAAACCAACAACTCTTGCAGGTTACGGAATAACGGATGCGCTGGACACGACATTAACTTCTGCGAATATTCTGGTCGGAAGTTCGACAAACGTCGCAACTGAGCGAGCACTTAGCGGTGATGCGACATTATCTAACACAGGTGTTCTAACTCTCGCAAATTCGGGCGCAACAGCAGGCACGTACACGAAAGTTACTGTTGATGCAAAAGGACGCGTGACCGCGGGAACCAACATGACTTCAGGAGATATCACAACGTCACTTGGATATACACCTGTTAACAAGGCCGGGGACACCATGACTGGAGTCTTAGCACTTCCGTTAGGAAGTGCTACAGCGCCTTCGCTGACATTTACGGGCGATACGAATACCGGTCTCTATTCACCTGGGGCGGAACAAGTTGCTATTGCCACCGGCGGAGTCGCGGCAGCGACATTCGACTCGGCGGGAAACATTAATTTGACCGGAAATATCGGTGTAAAAGCGGCGTCTCCATCCGCAAGTATCGCCATCAATTCATCCCTCACAACCGGAGCAAATGCCACAAGACAGGGCATCAATAATCTCCTTACGTTAGATTCATCAGAGACTCTTACGGCGGCTCGCAGCTCCTATGGTTCCTTCAATGATGTGGTTTCTTCTGTTCCAGACGCCAATCTGTCTTCTTTCACGCTCAGTACATTCGGGTCTTACAACCGCGTACGCGTGGGAGCGTCCGCCGGAGCTGTCGGTGCGGCATCGGCAATTTATGGATCATACAACTACGCCCTCCAGCAGTCTGCCAGCACGACGACAACGTCAGCTTCTTATGGCTCCTACTCACAAGCGTCAAACAACTCTCCGTTAACAACGACAGTAGCATACGGCGCGGTTGGTGCAGTCACGCAAAACAATGCTTCGGCAGTTACAACAAACGCTCACGGTTTGCGCTCCACAATTACAAATACTGCGGGAACAATGACGACCGCGTATGGACTTTCAGTTGCCTTCTCCGGCACGATTGCAAACAAATGGGGTATCTACGTCTCCGGCGAAACCTCGAACTATCTCAGTGGAGAACTGGGTATCGGCACGGCTACGCCGGGTGAAAAACTCGAAGTCGCGGGTAACGTAAAAGCAACAAGCTTTATATCGACGTCGGATCGACGTCTCAAAAAAGACATTGAAACAGTCGAAGGTTTGGACAAGATCTTACAGTTGCGAGGTGTTCGCTTTAAGTGGATCGAAAATGACGTCACTGAGTTAGGTACAATCGCTCAGGAAGTTGAGGAGATATTCCCTGAGCTTGTCGTAACCAATAAAAAAACTGGCTATAAGGCCGTAAAATACCAAGGGTTGATCGCGCCACTGATTGAGGCTACAAAAGAGCTTAACAACAAATGCGAGATGACGGCCGCCCAAATGCAGTCTCTACAAACTGCGGTCGCTCGTCATGAACGAGAGATCGATACAATCAAACGTCGCTTGGCTTCGGTTGAAGAAGAAAACGTAGAATTAAAAACAATGCTCAAAGCATTGGAAAAACGCATGAAGGCGATCGAAAATAAGCAAAAATAGAAAGCAATGAGGCCCATGACATATGTGAACACACTCCTTAGAGCATTAGCGACTCTCCTGATACTTATTGGGATGGCTCGTTTTGCTCAAGCCGCATGTGCTTCACCGGTTGGAAACGCTGGGCAACTACAGTGGATTGCCGCTTCTGGTGCGGTAAAATACTGCAACGGCACGACCTGGGTGACCATGAATAATACCAACACCGGTCTTACTTGCAGTGTGGCCGGAGTCGTTCAATACGTCAGTTCCGAAATCATGTTTTGTAACGGTACTAACTGGTACAGAACAGCCCCTGTCGTAAATCATGGTGCATGTGCCGCAACACTCGCAGGCAAATTCTACTATGATTCCGTCGGCACTTACTATTGGTTCTGTAACGGCGCGAACTGGCGCCGTATGGGTCCTTAAAGACTCGAATCAAAAACCTGCGAGAATGATTTTTCGTTGGAAATCTCAAAAGGGGCAAAGGCCGAAAAGGCGACAAATTCCTGTTCTGTTTTCCATTGCGGTGCCGGACCACTGCAAGAATGAACAACTCCATTCAACATTGGCTTCATAGCCAAAAAGTGCGGCCCTTCGTACATATATAAGCTTTTAGCATCCAAATCCGAACAGATCTTTTTCCACTGTTCTTCATTGATCGAAGACGTATCGAAAACAACTTTGGATCGAGCAAAAACTCCCCGACCGATTTCAATAAAATATTTCTGTTCAAGCCGCGAATAAAATTCATTCATATAGTAAAACAGTCGATTCCCAAAAAACACCAAGTCCAACTTCGGATCTTCAAGCACTCCAAGAACTTCGCCCTTGTTGCCCTCATGTTCAGGTGCCGGGAATATAAAAATTTTGTTATCGCGCGGCAAAACGACAGTCGCGTCGTAGTAATTCACGTCGCGATATGACTGCAAATACAGATGCATCCTCGACTGTAGCTCAATTTGCTCGATATTATTTTTTTCACGATAAACCCGGGCGACCGGAAAAAAAGCCTGAATAAAAAGCGCACCAACACAAAAATACCCAAGCACCCGATTATATTTTGAGGGCTGATTCCAAAAAAATTCATAAGAGTTCAAGGCGACATAAAGAATTGGGAAACCCGCAAGGCTGTATATGAAAAATGGTAAGCGATCATTATGCAGAATAATCAATAGCAACGCAGTCAAAGCCGCGGCTCCTACGTCGGGGTACTGCAACTTCCAACCCTCGCGCTTTGAATAAAACAACATACCCGCAAATACCACTACGTAGACCAGCTGCTGCAAAATGGCTTCCTTCACAAATAAGAAGGATTCAACGGTTAAAAATCCGGGGTGATGAGGACTTGTCGAATAGGATTTGAAAAAGAAAACTAGAGCAGTCCAGAATTGGGAGTGTTTCCAGATCAACAAAACTGCAAACGATACGAAAACGATGACTGCGGGAATGGCCATCAGCTTCTGCGACTTTCGCGAAAAGCCTTTTCTTTCCCACAAAAAGATCGCGACACCATTTACGATCAATTGAAAAAGTCCTTTTGGAGTCGCCAGTAAAATTAAAACATTCAAAAAAACTTGGATTGCTATTTGTATTTTAGAAAATTCAAATTTTTTTCGATACCCCAAGTAATGCGCCAGGGCTGCCATCTGCCAAAAGAACGCGAGTGCATCGGAGCGCAAACGGAAGGCCTGTAAAAGAAAGAGAGGAGACACAATAAACAAAAATGCAGACCAAGCCGCCCTCTTCTGACTCCCAGTTAATTGGTAGGCCACATAAGAAAAAAGACCCAGTGCTCCTAATCCAATAGTGGCAAAAATCAATCGCGCCGCTTGAACGGTCTGAAGATTGTCGAGATTCTCCCAATAGCTCAGATTCAATACAAGGTTGAATAGAAATTTATAGTCCGTGGAAGGTTGCGCAGAATGAAAGAAGTCTCGAGCCAACCCGAGTGCCCATAACTCGGAATCGGACCAGTGCGCCGCCAGCGCAAGAGAGCAAAACACTCCAACAATTAGAGCATGGATCACAAATGACGCGATTTTTTTAAATATGTCCACAATATCTTAAGAGTAGAAGAGCTTGCTCCTGATATCAAGTTGCATATAATTCGAAAGGCACCTGGAGGGTTCATGTCGAAAATTGAAGAAGAGAAAAAGAGCTTTCGTGATCGACTCAATCAGGTCAGCCCTTCATTTTGTCTAGCAAAATGGCTTCAGGTCACGATGCATCTTCATAGTGGACACAATCATTCGTGCCATCATCCAGCTACTCACAAAACTCCCTTGGAAGAGCTGAAGTTCAATCCATCGGCTTTGCACAATACCTGCTTTAAAAAAGATCAAAGACTCAAAATGAAATCAGGCGCTCGCCCGGCTGAATGTCAATATTGCTGGAACATTGAAGATTTGGGAGAAAACTACTTTAGCGATCGAACTCTTAAATCCTCTGAGTTTTGGGCGGCACCTTATTTGGAAGATGTCGCAAGCCTTTCTGCGAACGCAAATATCAACCCCACCTATGTTGAGGTCAGCTTTAGTAATGTCTGCAACTTTAAATGCAGCTACTGTTCCGGCAACTTCTCGACGCGCTGGAAAGACGAGATCCAACGCTATGGATCTTACCCGACAAAATCGGGCGAACAAACTATGGAAATTCTTTCGGAAGACAACAATCCCTATATTAAAGCATTTTGGGAGTGGTGGCCGGAACTTATCAAAGACCTCAAAGTTTTCCGCATCACAGGCGGCGAGCCTCTCTTGTCCAAGAACACTTTCCGTGTTCTTGAAGAGTTGAGTCGCAATCCAATGCCGAACCTTGAAGTCGCGATTAATTCGAATCTCGGGGTTTCGGATGCTACTTTCCAAAAGTTTTTAGCATTGGCGAAAGATCTCACTGAGAATAAAAAAGTTAAATTTTTCCGTCTTTTTACCAGCGCTGAGGCCTGGGGTGAAAAAGCGGAATACATTCGAAATGGGCTGGACTTCATTCGCTTCCAACGAAACCTCGAAAGCTTCTTACAAGAGGTCCCACAGGGACAAGCCATCGTCATGTCCACTTTTAATGCTCTGAGCCTGACGTCTTTTGAGACCTTCTTGGCCTATATTAAAAGCCTTAAAGAAATATATACGAAAGACCCTTCGCATTGCCCGATTTTCATTGATGTTTCTTATCTCAGACATCCGACTTACCAAAGTATTCAAGTTTTGCCGGAATCCTATCAAAATCACATGAAAGAAATTCTCCAATTCATGGAGAGTCGCCAGATTCATAAAAATGATCCAGGCGGATTCTATTTCTTTGAAACGACTAAGGTTCAAAGAATTTACGAATGGATGAAGCAACCTCTTGCCGAAGCTGATTTACGAACTCGTCGCAAAGAGTTTTACTCTTTTTTCAATGAACATGATCGCCGTCGCGGAACAAATTTTCTGCAATCCTTTCCAGAAATGAGGGCTTTTTGGGATCAATGCAAAGAGCTCAACTAACAATCGGTGTCGTTGTTCACAATGAGGTTCAACATCTCCCGCGACTTCTGCAAAATCTTGAAAATATCGTCGGTGCTCATGAGGCTGACATTATTTTTGTCGACAATGCTTCGACTGACAGCACTTTAGCTCGTATCGAGCACTGGAGCGCTCAACAGGAAAATCGCAATATTCAGATCATCGCGCGACTGAGGAACAATCTGGCCCTGGCTCGTAACGATGTGATTCACAAAACTCAGACGAAATGGTTGTTTTTCTGGGATGCTGACTGTGGGATGAATCGCGATTCGTGGGAAAGACACCTCGAAATCTTGCAATCAAATGTCATTCACGAAAACGTGGCTGCCATCGGCGGGGGCAACAGCGCGCAAGGTCCAAAGTCATTTTTAGTTTCAGGTCTGCAAAGCATGTCCCGCAATTGGATTTCTCATATGGGTTCTTTGCAACTTCGTCACCCCAGCAAAGTTGAAGAAGTTTCCGTTCTTTCCGGCTGTAATATGCTGATTCGAACACAAGCCGCCATTCAGGTGGACGGATGCGATTCTTGGTTCCATCCCGTGGGCGAAGATCTTTCTCTTTGTCACCGCCTTACAAAAGCAGGGTGGGTTCTTTTAGCGGCACCTAACTTGGAAATAGATCACTATCAAAATCAAACTGTCATCAGCTGGATGGAAAAAATGTTTGCCTACGGTTTGGCGCAAGTTCAAATCGCAACCCAGTATCCTCAACACTTTAAAGGTCTTCGTGGAGCTCAATGTTTGGCTGTGATACTTTTAGCATTCGCAAGTGTTTTGACACCCCTGCTGGTTCTTTCGCTGTTTGCGATTTACACCTTAGCTTATGTGACCTTGGCCGTTAAGAATGGGCCTCGCTCGATCCATTATATTTTCTGTGGCTGGGCCCTTAGCTTTCTTTCTCACCTGGCGTATGCGACAGGGGAAGTCTACGCTCTGACAAGTTGGCTTTACTGCAAATTTTCTCCCACTTACCAAGGACGATCCCGAATCGTGAAAGAACAAAAAACAACGCAAGCCCTGGTACCAGATCCCATTGTAAATCACGAAATCTCACCGTAAATGGACCACTGAGATCAAATTTTCCTGCAGCAACACCTTGACGATACGCTCTCCTTGCGAAAGCTGAAAAGTCAGACTCATCTAGATGAGTCAGCGTGAAATCCGAATGCCACTTTCCAGTATAAGGAGAATGCCGCTCGAGGTGACGAAGCATTTCTTTTTCTTCTCCTCCCCACTTCAGTTCTGGAGGAAAATGAATAAAGGGTTTCACTTCGGAGCGCGCAAAAATAAATCCACCTAAAAGGTGAATTTGTCCCTTTTCAGACTTTCCGGATCGCAACCATAAATGATTCACTGCTTGGTAGATGCGGCTCCAATAACGAGGTTTTCCAGAAAGAGCATAGCTCCCTCCATGAATATAACCTTCTTCGTCAGCTAAATTCATCAAACGTGGAATAAATCCCGCGTCTTCAATTAAACAATCGTCATCAAGAAATAAAATATATTTTCCCGTTGAAAGGCGAAGTCCCTTATTTCTTGCATTTGAAACTCCACCTAACGGACTGAGATGAAACTGAAATTCAGGGAAAATGATACGATAATCTTTAAGACAAGGCGGCTCCTCAGCCGCATCAACGACAACCAAAACTTCCAAAGAAGTATGCCCCGGCAATCTCTGCAGCGATCGCAAACAGCGACGTAAATGCCGACCTTCTTTGGTGGCAATGACTATGCTAAGAGACGGTGTCTGAGTATCGCCCAAAAGAACTTCACTCCATCAGATAGAGGGTTGAGTTTAGATTCACCGGCACGCTCATAATAATAAATAGGCATTTCTGCAAACTTCATGCGGCCATTGATAATGAGGAGTGTAAGAGCCATCGAATAACTCAAATCATTTTGCGAGACGCCGCAAAATTCATCTTTCAGATGAGACTTAAACAGTCGCATTCCCGTGCACGGATCACCGATATGCGGAAAGCCCATAACCTTTAAACAGTAGTAATAAAGATTATTTCCGAAACGGCGAACCCAAGGCATTCCATTTTGATTGCTCAAACGATTGCCAAATAAAACATCCAAACTTTGTTGTTCAAATTGTTGCAGCATCTCTGGCAACTGACGAATATCGTATGTGTCATCCATATCCAGAAAAATAATCAGATCTGAACTGGCATGTTGAAAACCCAGCTTAAGGGCCCCACCATATCCCAGACATTTTTTTGAATTCAAGACTTCAATATCAGTGTATTGCTTTAAGATCTGCGGGGAACGATCCGTAGACCCATCATTCACAACTATAACTTCACGGAGCTCTGGAACGCGAGAACGAACCTCAGCAATTTTCTCCATCACGGGAGCGATGGCTGCTTCCTCGTTATGGCAGGGAATTACGATGCTAATAGAACGAGGTGTTTTAATAAACAAGTCCTTTCATTTCTGGAAATGTCTCTCCAAAATTCAAATTACGAATTTTGTCCATGTGCTGAATGTATTCTTTAAACTCTGGCAAACGATTGGACCAATCTTCCGAGTTCATAAACTTCACAAGACCCTTTAAGCGCTTGATTCCGTATTCACTTTCCTCAAGACGTTGCGGCTCGGGATGATTTTCATGCAGCCAGCGATAGAACTCTTCGTACTTTTCCGTCACTTGCTTTTTAAACTCTGGCGGAAGCACTTTTACATTTAGGTGAGCCGGATGATAGACAAAATGGAAATTAATCAGTCCCGCTCCCAATGGCCACGGATTGATTTTTTTATACCCTTGACTGAGCTTCCATTTAATAAAGTCCGGAATATAGTAAATATTCAAAATTTGCACAGCACAAGCCACCGTCACTTCGATATGAGCTTCTGACTCATCAAGACGGCGAAGTTGTTTTTCAATTTTCGCCCAATCCGAAGGGAAACGAATGTAATGATTCATCTCCCCGATGCTGTCGATACTAAAGTGAAAGCGAACGCGACGGAAATGCTTCCATAATTCAAAAATTTTCTCTGGCATTTCCAGACCGTTGCTGTTGTAACGAAGTTCAATTTTAGAAGCGTGGCCTTCAGCAATGCATTTTTCTAAAAGCGTGTAGTGCTCTTGGATGATCGTGCTTTCGCCACCCGCAAAGTAAAGCTGTTGCAAGTGAGGGAGTTGTGTTTGCAGATCCGTCCAAAAACTTGGATTGTCAGCAAACCATGTGTAGCTGGCTCCGTCGACTTTTCCCTGCTGAGGCCATTGGATGGTTTCTTTCAGCTGTGGATTTTCCACCATCGGGTAAAGCTTGTTCCAATCCCCCACCCAGCGGGAACTGTCGTGAGGAGAACACATGATGCACTTCAAGTTACAAAGTGTTCCCAAGCGCAGATCAATGTAAGCAATTTGCGGTGGTACTTCACCATCAGGTGATGTTTGCTCAATGAGAGATTTCGTATCTATGCGACTGCTCCAGTATTCAGTTTCCCAAATACGCTTTGAACGATGGCCCGCAGATTCTTCTTTAAAACATTTCAAACAAGATGGCGGCTTTTCTCCGTTAAGCATCATCTGACGGACTTTCCGCATGTACGGCCCATTCCAAGCATCCAGCAAACGTGTTTGTCCTAAATTTGCGGGTTTTCCAGAATCCGTTTTTAAAATACCAACTTCGCCACCATATTGTTTGTCGTTGGTAGCGCCGGCAGATGATGCGTTTGCTGTGCAACACAGGCGCATGTGACCGTTGGGACGCGTCGACAGGTGAATCCACGGAAGGATACAAAACGTCGGAGTAATTTGATCTGGATGAATACGCTCTGGCATAACCCAGCTATGATCATATAACTACGCAATGATTGCAACGAGTGCCCTCATAATTTACATTAAGAGAGTGGCACGTCATTTTGATATCGAGAGAAATTTCTTCTACAGCCTGACTCCTTATTGCACTAAGGAGAGCGTCTTTTCTATTTCGGCTTGCGATTACTCAACAACGATGTCAGATGTCGCGGGCCTTGAAATTCAAAAACAAAATTCCCGAAACCTCGTTCTGAGCTCCACTGCTTTTGAAAAATTGGATTCGCGACTAGAGGCGGCAGTTTTGCCGGGAGCCAATGGATCCATTCGATTACAGGTCTCCGTGGGTGCAGAGCTGCACCGCCTGCAAAATGTGGTACTCAGACTTTTACAGCAGGGGTGCGGACTAGATATTTTGATAGATCGACCCCTCTCGCCGCAAAACCAAACGTCTCTTGAGAGTCTTTCTCATAAATATGACGTGCGTTTTTGCCTCATGCTCAACAAGTACTTTTCGCTCACCGAGATCATCCACTCTCTACCGCAAACAGTTATGAAAAAGAGCTTCATGCTCATCGTACCACCCAACGACTCTCGCTCTATTTTTTATTCAGCGGATCATGTTATTCATATTTTAAACGATTTACTATTTGAGCTGCCTATTTTGGTTTTTGAAAATCTTGTCGCCCAGGTTTCTCATCCCAGCGAACGAGCCTTTTTCACTCATTTTAATCTAGATACCACTTTAGAAACGGCGTCGGCCTTTGCAAACTTTAAAAACTTTCGGACTGTTCTGTTGTGGCTGATGAAGAGGCAGTGGATTTTTCTTTTAGACCTTTTGCACTCCGGTCTCCTCTTTATTCGGCACCCATCCGGTGCCAAACTTCAACAATTAGGACAGACATTGTGGCAGCTCCTTCGTCTTTTAAAGGGAATGCTGGGTAAACTGTCAGTTCATCTGTATAACTTCATTCGCTACAAAGTGTGGCATTTCATTCGCTATCAATTCTGGCATTTCATTCGCTATCAACTCTGGCATTTTATCCGTTATCAAATCTGGGGTTTTGTCCGTTATCAAATCTGGGGCTTTGTCCGCTTTCAAGTTTGGAATTTTATTCGTTACGACGTCGTCCATTTTTTTCTGTATAAAGTGTATCCCTTTATTAAGTACGACATTATTCAACGTGGACTTTCCAACAGCTGGCGTTTGCGGGAAGGGATGAGAATTCTTGCCTATCCGTTCCTCAAAGTTTACTGGTTTGCTTCTTACCAAGTAGAGACCCGCCTTCTTCCTTTGCTAAAAAAAGGAACTGAGAAGGAATGATTTCCATCATCATCCCGTCAGCGGGCTCTATCACTGCCGTCCGCCGATTGTGTGATTCCATTCTTCAACAAAACGTCGCTGAAGAAATAGAAGTCTATGTCGTAGCCAATCCTGATTCTCGTGAACTCAGTCGCTTGTTACGCGGCTATCCCTCTTACTTTCACTATCTTTCCAGCGAGCGCGGTGCTAACAAAGCTCGCAATCAGGGGATCAAAGAATCTCGAGGCCGCTACCTTTTCTTTTTCGACGATGATTGCATCTTGCCCACCCGGGACTATCTCACAACCAGCATTCGTCATCTCGATGCCCATCCCGATTGCATGGGCTATGGCGGTCCCTATAAATCACAACGATCGCCAGAATCTCGCTATGGTCGTGCCTATTTTTATCTTCAATGTAAATGGCTTTTCGAAGGAGCCGCAACCGATGATCAGGCCCGTTACTTCGTCGGTGGAAATATGGCTTTAAGAAGAGAACTCTTTGAAATATATGGTCCCTTCACCGAAGATCTCAAATTCGGCGGGACTGAGACTGAGTTCTTTGCCCGACTTCGACACGAACGCTTGGATTTCGATAAGGATCATTTTCTCTGGCACGACTATGAGTTGAAACGCTCGCAGTTTTTGCGGAAGGCTTTTTTACAAGGCCTTGGAAGTCGCTACATTCAACATCGATATCCTAACAGACGGCGCGCTTCCATCATTTACGGAAAACAGGCTCTGCTGCGCGAGTTGGACCTGCCCTCTGTGTCTGAAAAATGTCTGAATTTATATCGCAGCGCCTTTCACGCGGGCGAAATTTATTATGAAACTCACAGAAGCACACAAATCCCTTCCAGAATCTTGCGATGGGAACTTTTTAAACTTGGCTCGAGTTCAATTCTAGAAAAGACCAAAAAGACTCTCGATGATCTGATCTGCATTGTCGAAAATCTCAGGACTAACGACCGTCTAAAATTGAGATAAGTGTTCCCTTCGCATTTCCTCCCTCTTGATTTTAACTGACTAGTATTGAGACAGCCTTATTGCAGGCCCTTGTCTTTCGCTTGTATAATTAAAGAATACATTCCGGAGGGACCTGCACGTGTCTTTTGAGCTCACCCGTCGTAAGCTTATTCTAAGTACTCTTGGAGGCGTTGCCTCTTTTGCTGGTATCAAAGAACTTTCTCAAGAATCAACTCTGGAAGCACTCTCGGGCCTCTTTATCCGCGATCATACTTTACAAACACTTTTAGAGTCGTCCGTTCGAGATAAGGCTGACAAGAGCACTTCTTATCTTTCAGGAACGGACATGTCGGAATGGCATCGCGAAATTCATCCGGTGCTGGCGAAAATCGCACGCAGTGGACTTGTACCTTCGCAAGGAAAAATCATCGAGCTTGGCTCTTATCAAGGAAAATCACTCCGAGTTTTAAACAAACTTTTTGGCGCTGATCGCGTGCGCGGATGTGATATTCATAATTACACACACAATTCGCAGATTTCGATTCAAGATGTGCGCTCTGAAAGCTTTCAGATGGAAACCCCAGCTCTCGTATGGAGCGACGTTTCGAACTGGACAAATTCTCCACGTTCGAAATTGGCAGCTTTTAACTGGGCCAAAAATAATTTAGTTTCTGGCGGAATCTATATTGATGATCGCCTCCGAAACCTGCCTTCAGATTTAGATCTCAGTGGCTTCAAACTGATTTTCAGCCAAGGCTATGTTTCGGTCTTCCGTAAAACATAAACGTGCTCGGAGTCCGCTTCACTGGATGGATGGATCTTGAATCCAAACTTTTCATATACAGGCAAAGCACTGAGTTTGGGATAAGACCACATCCAGGTAAACCCCTGCTTTGCAGATTCCACCCGCATACCTTCCATCAAAAGATGCGCACCACCGTGGTTGCGAAACTCAGGTTCGACATAAAGACCCCGAATGCGAAATCCATCCTGTCCCGTGCCATGACCTGACAAAACGCCGATGACTTGATTTTGATGAAACAGGCCCAGAAAGATCGGCGCATAGAGAAGATAGATATCCATGTCAAAGCCACCCCCTAAAAGCATCGAGCTGGCGGGGCGTATGGTATCTTGGCGGTTCGGCCACAGTTTCCCGCGCCAAATTGGATACACATCATCGAAAGTTATTTGTTTAATAGAAAATTCCATAAGATCTGAGATAATAGTAACATGTCGCCAACAAATCTCGTATGGAAAACATCTTTTAATGTGGATCTCCCACTCTTGCAAAAAGAGGTGGCCGCGCTGATCGAAAGAGTTGGTTTTGATAAGTCCACACAGCAGATAGGCCTGACTCATACTCCGGATTGCCATCCACACGACAAATACTTTCAGTCAGTGGGATCTCTTTACGACTATGAACAGGATCAGTTTCTCTATCAAGAAAGAGATTTTAGCATTTTGAATGCGGATCTAAAAGGTTCGCATTTGGAATGGATTTATCAGAATGTGCCTTTTCGCGTGGCTCGGATGCGCTTAATGCGAATGCCACCACGCAAATGTCTATCGATTCATGATGACACCGGTCCCCGATTTCACATCGCAATTAAGACCAATCCGTTTTCATATTTGTTCTTTCCCGATACTCAACAGAGCTTTCAAATTCCGACTGACGGCGCGCTGTACGGAATGGATGCGACAAAGCTACACACAGCATTTAACGCTGACCTCAAAGAAGATCGCATTCACCTGGTTTTTTCTGATTTTGATAAATCTTAGCTATTGCAAAAATACTTTCAGCTTCTCGTAAATTGTCGGCGAGAGGTGATTCATGAAAAATGTCTTAGCAGTCGTTTTCATCAACTGATGCTTGAAATACATCGAGTGCCGATAACGAGCTTTTTCTGAAAATGGAGTCAGATGAAAAAGCGGCTCTTTTTCAAGATAGAAGCGATATTTCTTAAGATACGCCGTATATCCTAAATCCGTGTCTTCAAATCCGTAAGACACATAAGTTTTACGGAATTGACCTAGTTCATAGAAATGTTGGCGACGCAGACTCAAACTATACGTGCAGGTGTACTTCCAATAATCCGGAATTTGCATCCAGTCATCGCTGGCAAAGAAAGGACCCCAATAAGAAGACTCTTCGATATAATAATCTGATTTCTTCAGATCCCTCAGGTTCGTAAATTGATGGGAGAGCGAAGGTTTAATGTGATAACGAACAAACTGAAGTATCTCCGTGTGCGCGAGTCTTTGCATCACGCGTTTCAGATATCCCGTGGGAACCAGCATATCAGAATCTAAGAAACTCAGAATTGCACCGTTGGCTTCCGAAGCACCAAAATTACGACAAAGACCCGCACGAAATTGACCTAGCATCGACTCCGCGGATACCGTTTTTGGAAGATGATAGTAGCGAAAATTTAAATGCCCCATTTCAGGAGCAAGGAAGTTTTGCAACTCGTCTAAAACAGGCTGAGAAGATCCATCATCAATCAAAAGAATTTCGTACGAATCGCGATTCAAAGTTTGCCGCAAAAGATGGCGAATACTATTTAAAAGAAAGTCTCCCGCTTCAAAACAGGGAATCACAACTGAGATTTGAATATCCGGCGCCGAACTCCGCATTTCCAGAGAGGCTTTTCCCTCTAAAACAAGCTCCACTTCTGCGGGAATACGTTCATCCCATTGCACCAGCCCCGGCAGTGGTTTGTATTTGATTTCAGGAAAACGCTTTTCGATTTCTTGACCAATAATATAAATTTGCTTTCCGCTAAGTTCACTAGATGGAGAAAAACAAAGCTTTTCGCGCAACCAAATCGGAAAATAGGAAAGGCAGTTGGAGATATCAAAATTTTGACGAAAGCGAAACAACGCCTGAATACGGTCTTGAACTTGAAAAAGTCTTTCCAGATGTCCCGAGAGCGACTTTACGTTCGGATCAAACTCTAAGACAATTTCATCAAATCGCTGAAGAATTGATTCCACACTTTCATTACTGCATGTTCTAAGGACTGAATGCGGCAGTAACAATGCCGTCTTGACGTTGGGAAAATTCAATTCACAATCTGCCTGATACCAATCCCAAGTCATCAACAAGTGACTAGCTCCACTGCGCTCTGCTTTCAATAACCGCCGTTGGCAAATGGCTTGGTCATCATGATACTGAAGAAGATAGTAAGATTTCATGATTGTGTGGAAGGCCAAAGCGGGACAGCCGATGTGGGTTTGCGTTTTGGAATTTTGCTATCAGCACTGCTCACACAAGAAGGTGTCGTGCAAGGACGAACATCATCAAAAAGTTGAAAACCCTCATCCAATGTTCCAAGAAGTTTATCGTGGCAGCTGTAACTACGTTTGACCACGCCACCCGGTTCGCGAATGACCAAAGAGCGGTATCCGGCACTGCAATCCCATCCAGAAAAACGATTAAATGGAAAAGCATTCAAACGTTCCGCTTGATCAAGATACCAAACTTGCCCGTCGGAATCGCGTAGTTCCATCTGCATGTTCGCGTACTGAACTCCTGAGAAACTCCGATCTTGAATCTGATGTTTCGGGCGAGGACGCTCGGAAACTTTTTGCAGCTGTTTCAAGCGCAAACCCGTATAGTCCATTTGTGGCAAACCTTTTTTTAAAATCTCTAATTGCTCTTCCGTGTATCCGTCGACGATTTGCGAAGCATCCGTATTAGACTGAGGCTTTAGCGTCACATTGATGCCGGCTTGATGAAAGAACAAAGCTCGTTCCCAAAGAAGATCAAAGCGTTCTGGCACCATGACCATATTGATTGTCACCTGAACGTCATGGCTTTGCAGAAAAAGGATTTTATCGCGAAACGCTTCCGGTTTTGCAAACTCAGAGTGAAAACTTGCCGTGATACTTACGCGGTTCAGTTGCGCTGTTGCTGCGACGTACTTTTCATACCAATTCATCGGCTGACTCAAATTACTGGTCATATGAACGGACTGATAGTTGCAATGAGGAGTGTCATCTCCATAGACTTTTAAAAACTCCAGATATCCCGGATGCAGACTTGGCTCCCCACCACTAAATGAGAAGTGGAACGAATTAAATCCACGCGCTCGGGCTTGTCTCTTAATCTCTTCGATGTTCCGAATGACGACTTCCGTAGGGCGATGATCTTTGGTTTTTGTACTCGCATAAGGCCAGCAATAGCTGCAGTGATAGTTGCAGTAGCGGCCCAAAATCCAACTGACAGCGAAAAGATCCCGATACAACAAACTGCGTTGGCCCAAGCTCTCAATGCGATCAAATGGAATTTGTGTGAAATCGTAGTCCGAAAGATAGGAACTCATTATCTCACCCCCACGAGCATAAAGCGCTTATAGTCGAATAGTGAAAGCTCACCTGCAAAAAGAACGGTTGAAAGTGGCGCTTGCTCTTCGAACTCTCGAAGATTTTTAACACAATTCACATGATCGCGCCCGTCGAAGAAGTCGTTGTTTTGCAAAACCATGAATTGCCCCTTAGGAACTTGCGCATACCAAGATTGAAAATCACTTTGGTGTTCGCAGACAGTATTCAATAAAATCTGTGGCTGATGAGGAGCAAACTGAAAGTTCTTCAGATCCCGTGTCTCGGCGCGAAACTTCCCGTTCCACGAATAAGGTTCATTCAGCGATCGCGCCACATGTTCGCAAGATGGATCAATGTCGAAGCTTGTGCATTCATAGATGAGATCCGGCAAAAGCCATAATCCCAAGAGCGCAGTCGTCCCTGTCCACCCACCTCCAACATGGAGAGAGTAAGATCCTGGCGGCAACACATCGCGAAGAACTTGGTAGAGCCAAAGTTTCGACTCCACTTGTCCCTGCGAAAGGGATTCTCTCACGTTCCTCCACAATGCAGGTTCCAATTTTTTTATTTGTCTGACATAAACTCCGTACTCTGAAAGTCCTTCGCTCAGAAGATGCTTTTGCCAATGCCCGAGAGCTGTCGGCGTGCACGGACCTTCCAAAAAAGACTGGAGAGCGCGAGTGAAAGCACGAATGGATTGAGAAGAAAGAGTTCTATCCTGCATTTAACTATTTATTAGCCATTCGACTCACTATAATGTCAAGATTTGGAGAGAGGTATAACTTGTACGGTTACGAAGATATTAAGATGGTGCATTTAGAAGTGACATCTCGCTGCAATGCCAGCTGTCCCATGTGCGCCCGCAATATCAACGGAGGCCGCATCAATCCTCATCTTCCTCTGATGGATCTTTCATTGGATGACGTCAAAAAAATATTCCCAGTTTCATTTATTAAACAGCTGAAAAAAATCTATCTCTGCGGAAACTATGGAGATCCTGTGGCTGCGCAGGATACTTTGGAAATTCTGCGTTACTTCCGTGAATCTCATCCTGGATTGAATTTGGGACTGCACACCAACGGAGGCTTACGCTCGACGGATTGGTGGAAACAATTGGCTTCGATCGTTTCTTACTGTCGCTTCGGAATTGACGGACTTGAAGACACCAATCATCTCTATCGTCGTAATGTTCAGTGGTCGCGACTTAAACAAAATGTCCAAGCCTTTGTACAAGCCGGTGGTCGTGCGGAATGGGACTATTTACTTTTTGCTCACAATGAACATCAGGTTGATACCGCTCGCGCTTTAGCACAAGAGTGGGGTTTTCAAGATTTCCAAGTCAAAAACACCTCTCGCTTTTTTGATAAAAGCACGACGCAAACTCGCGCTTCGTTCCCCGTGCAAAACAATGAAGACCAAGTCATTTATGAGTTGCGTCCTACAAGTTTACCTGATTATCAAAACAAAGCCCTCGAAAAAGACTACAAAGAAGTCGTCGAACACTATGGGTCTGTGGCTGAGTATTGGGATCGTGCCGAGATTCAGTGTCGAGTCGCTGCTGAAAAAAGTATTTATGTTTCCGCAGAGGGGCTTGTGTTCCCTTGCTGTTGGACGGCGGGTCAGCTCTATCCTTCGAAGTCTCCAGCAACGGCCGAAAATAATGAAGTCTTGCGCCTTCTCGAAAACATGCCCGAAAAGAAGCAAAGTCTTTCTGCGCTTCACCACTCCGCTCAAGAAATTATTGAGGGTGAGTTTTTCCAAAGCTTGCTTCCCAATAGCTGGGCACTACCTTCAGTAAAAAGTGGAAAGCTCCAAGTCTGTGCCAAAACTTGCGGTGCCTGCGTAAAACCTTTTGAAAGTCAGTTCGTCTCACCATGAAGGGCGCCTTTATCTCTCCCGAAGTTTATCAAGAGGTGTTTTCAAGCCTTTGCCGCAAGAAAAAGTTCTCTTCTATCCCTTCGGTCGATCACATTTGGGATCAATTTAGTCAGTCTCCCTATCGGAAACTTCTTCTTCCTTTTTCGTGGGTAAAGCAAAACCCTGACTTTTGCAAAAAAACTAAGAATTTTGTTTTGGTGGTTCGACCCCATGAGTTGGCCCCTGAAGTTCCCGAAGGTCCGTGGATATTGCTTGTAGAAAGTGTTCGAGATTTTAAGAGGCTCGCAACCGTACCAACCTCCGCTCTTGAAATCGTTTTTCTTGTGACATCTTCCTTATCAAAATCTGATCTGAGTTCGATGTCCCAAGATACGAAAGTAAAATGGCTTTTTTCTTACAAGATCTCGCACGAAGATTTACAAAAAAATCTCCAACTCATTCGCAGTATGGGGTTGCCGCTCCAGACGTCAGATTTTCTGGAGCTTTCATGTGAAGAATCTCTAGACAACTGGTATTCACCGAAAATATCAGATATCCAGTCCAATGCTTCCGAAGCTTCAATTAACACATCTATCATCGTTCCCTTTCAGGACAACTATGACGAAGTTTTGCAAACTCTTCCTCTCTTGATTCAGAGTTTGAAGGATGAAGCCTCAACAGAGATCATTGTCGCGAATGACAGCTTCTCGTTAGAACAAGAAAATCGAATTCTCGAGATTCTGAAATCCGATGCCAGATATTTTACCTATTTGAAAATTGAGAGATCCAAACCTCGAGTTAAGGGTGACGCTCAATTCCGTGCCGGAGTTGTAAGAAATCTTGCGGCTTATCTCGCACAAGGTCAGGAACTGATATTCCTCGATTCAGATATTATCGTCGGCAAGAATCTTTGGACGGCGATTCACACGGCTCGCAAAACTCATAATGGAGCCTTGATGCCCCGGCGGCATTTCTTGCGTTCAGACATTGAAAACTCAAGTCTCTCTTATGAACTCATTCAAAAAGGATGTCATACCCAACTCAGTTGGGGCGGTCATTGGGAAGACTTCTATCGTAATTCGCATGTGCCCGACTCGTGGAAGTGGACTTCGACTTATTGTCTAGCCCTTCCACGCGCACTTTTTGATGAAGTCGGTGGATTTGGTCGTGCTTTTTCGTCTTACGGATTTGAAGATACAGATTTAGGATATCGCCTGCTTCGGCACGGTCAGAGCCTGCAAGTTTTAAATCAGGACGTCTTTCATCTACCTTTTCCTGCTTCTCGCAGTGAATATGCGAGCCACTTTGAAGAACGTAAAAAGTTGCTCAAGAAATCATTTGGAGCTTTCTTAAGAAGCTCCATGAATCCAGATCTCCTCTCTCAATTTCGACATATTTTAAACTGAGCGAACGGCTGATAGAACCATTTCATGCACCAACACCTCAGATGGTGTTGCATAAAGATGTTCAATCAATTTTGCCAAAGATTTCCCTGTCAAACCAGCGCCGGGCCAATTCGGTTTTTGACGAGCTTCTTCAGTGTCTAACATACCCGGAGTCAAAAGCGTCATGCGAAATCCGATGCCGCCGTTTTCAATTTTCTTGCAGCACTGCTGATTTGCGATTTGCAGAGCTTTCTTTACGACTGAGTAGCGACGATAATCTTTCAAATCGTGATAGGTCGCAAAACTGCCGGTATTAAAAATATAGCCCTTCTTATCATGATGTTGCCAGGCTTCGAAGACTTCGTAGAGCAAACGAGTTTGTCCTTCAAAATGACCATTGTGAGCGTGATTAACAAAAATATCAAAATTCAAACTTTTTTCGATAATCGCGCGACGTCCTTCAGAAGTGCCAATATCAAAGCCATTCGTACGGCTGACAGAGAAGGCGCGCTCCCCGAAATGCTCGCAAATTTCTCTCCCAACGCCGCGATTTCCACCTGTGACTAATAAACTTGTCATTTTTTTAGCTCCTCAAGTGGTTTCGTCTGAATCTGTTGCTGTTGAGAGTTCTGCGCCAGGCACTTTCTCTCACAAATTATAAAGGCGTTCTCTGGCGTCTTCCAACCTTCTTCAAGCTCCTTCCAAAGAGAGTCTTGTAAAATGTCATCCAGGGATCTTAAGTGAAGATTTAAGCGGTCCTTGTATTTAGCAAAACCGTCTTTGTAGTGAAGAATACGCTCAGGGTTAATATGCGAAGCTTTCACATCGAAGGGATGAGAAACCCATGAACAAGGATAAAAGATTCCCTCCACATCCACATAAGCCCCGCGATATCCGAACTTGCATGTCGGAAGAATATGCTGACCGGAATATTTTTGAACGGTCTCGTCATAGGATTTTTTAAAGGACTGATCTATTTCTTGATAGAATTCTCGCGCTGCCTGGCGTTTTTCAGGATGCGTATCGAACTTCTCTTTAAATCTTTGAGTGCGAGGAATCTGGCTGCGGAATTCCTCTGACGGTTCTAAATGATCAAGACCCGTTACCGGATCACGGTAATGCCCACCAAAACGCTCGCTTAATACAGCATGAAAATGATCCACACCCGACTTGCAAGCAAGTTCCTTGATATCCTCGATCTTATTTTCATTAAATCTAAAGATAATCGTCGACCAACGAACTTGCGCCTTTGATTTTACCGCAAGACTCATTCCCCTCATGATACTGTCCCAATCGGAGTTCACCCGGTACAAATTATTTGAAGCCTGATCCCAACCATCAATAGAGAAAATGACTTCATCATATTCGTTCAAGGAACCTAGAAAGTCTTGCCAGAAAGACTCGGACTTATGACTTCCATTCGTGATAATCACGAGCTGCAACTTCGGATTTTCACCTTTCAGATAAGCTGCGATTTCAGGCAATTGCGTATTATACAGCGGATCGCCAACTCCTCCCGACAGTGTAATTCTTTGTACCGAATTACGCAAAAATGCGGGCTTAAAAAGACGACGGATAAAATCCAGGCTCAACTGTGTCACGGGATAAGTGCCTGGATACTCCGTTCGCGTGCAACGCGGGCAGCGCAAAGTGCACTTTGAACTAATCTCCAAATGCCAATTGTAAACTTGATGTCCAAAAAGAGTTCTCAAAGAAACCCTCCCATCTGAACATGAATGCGAACTTTTGATTTGCCGTGAAGATAGGTCCGATTCATCTGATCAATGGCAAAGCGCAAGGTCATCCAACAGTTCTGCTCCAAATCTGGATAACCGACGACCGCCTTTTCATATTCGACAGGCAGGGACATTGCCAACGTGACGTCTTCCCCGGAGGCATGAAGCTGTTGATACAACTTTAAAAATTCTTCCAGTTTTGAAAAGGTCGGTGAAAATTCAAACATAACATCAGACATTTGGAGCCGCCCATTCATTCACACACTTTCCGCAAGTCTTCACACAAGTCGAAAGGACCACTGGAGAATGTTGCGCAGATAAGTTCCAACTCTCGGGAAGATGCTTCTGCCACCAAGGATGAGAGAATATCTGCTCTAAACTCTGCTCCACCAACGAGTTAAATCCTTTTTTATAACGATTGAGTGTTTCTTGCTGAAACCATTCCCGCAATTCGTGTTCAGGACGATAAGGAAGCCCCCCGACCCAACAGCAAGGCCAAACATGTCCATTCACATCAAGATAAATATTTTTGCGCGTTAAAGAACGACACTCAATTGAATGGGCCGGCTTTTCTCGAAGCTGAGACCGATACCAGGTCTGCAACTCCTCTTTGTTAAGATCAAATTGAGCGACCGAAGCTGGAGGATTCCGCAAATCGATAGCTGTCTCGGCAATCGCCGAATCAAGTCCCGGATAATTATTTTTGCGTAGATCAAATCGGCGAAATCCAAGTTTCTGCGACATTTCTCGTGCTGTCTCAATTTCATTTTTATTATGGGCAAAATCAATCATCTGCCACACCGCTCGTCCGCCTGCCGCAATAAACGTTTTAGCATTTGCAAGAGCCGTTTCCCAATTTGTTCCGCGACGAAACTTTTCGTGAGAATCCGCCAGGCCATCAAGAGAAAACTTTATAAAGGAACCCGGAGTTTGAAAGTAAGACGCCAGCTGAATCCAAAAATCCTGGCTGCCGAAAGAAGCATTTGTATGAACCACAACTCCGACAGAACCCTTCTCTTGCCGAATAAACTCAAGGATATCAAAAATTTGAGGATGCAATAGCGGGTCTCCGTAATTGCCGCAGAATAAGATAAAGTCAACCTGGGCACTTTCACGCAGAGCTTTTTTTAAAACTTCGATATCTAAATCGAGTCGAGAATTAAAAAAAGGATTGGGATAATAAAAATGACTATAACGAGAACACCCCACACACCTTGAGTTGCAACGGGAGGTCAACTCGACTTCCCAACTAAAACCAGATTGAAGGAGGTTCGAAAATGACATCATTTGAATTCATCCACATCATCAACAAGATAACGTAAGAACGGCCGAATACCGACTGGCGATTCTTCATCGCCATCTTTTTGAAACGCCAAATGAATTGCTTTCGTTTCGCGCAAGTCTAATTTTTCACATATATAACTATAGGCAGATCCATACCGCGTCTGAATATAGTCACTGCCAAACTGACGCATGAAATGCAGGCCATACCACATCACGCTGGCAATCCCCATGTTAAAGTCATTGATAATCGTCACAGGCCCCGCATGACGTTCCCGTGCATAACGAACGCCTGCACGGTGCGCACCTAGTCCGAGCCCCTTGGATAAACTAAAGGAAACTGTTTGAATCGCCGGATGATCACAATGGAGTATAAAATCTTTCAAACATCCATACCAAGCTGCATCGATATGAACTGGAATCGATAGAGCCAAACAGCGATCTAAAATTTCATTCATTTCCGGATGAAGATCACCATACCAGGCAAAGGGAGCGGACATCACCAGCACATCGCCGGGTTCGAGGGTTTCTAAACGACGCTGCGGGATCGCAGGTTTCATCCGGCGATGATAAGCATATTCTTTCTCAAGGATGACGATCTTTGATCCATAAGTAATATGCAAATCATCTAATGTGTGGGTGACCCCCACTATGAAATCTCGATGCGGAAACGCTTTAAGGCCAGAAAGTTGATTTAAGCGACTACCGTGAATCCAGCGATCGAATTCCTGAATGAATTCTTGCCGCAAAGATTCCGGATCGCGGAAATAGTTTTCTGTAGCTAAGGTTTCCAGCAATTGAGAAAAGGCACGATCATAGAGAGGACGAAAGTGAGCCCTCTGCAAAAATCTGCGATTTTGTTCCCAATCTAATTTTTCTGCTTTCTCCAACCACAATGTGCTCATGATATAACCTTTAAGACAGTGAGTCCCTTAAACGGGGTTGAAGATCGTAAATGGCGTGACCTCTTTGACGAACTAAGAACTCATGCCATTGAAGTGCTTTTTTGCGGGATTCTTCAGAGGCGCGTGGCAAGTTCAAGACTCGTAAAAGATTTTCCGAGTTCATGAAAAAGACCTGGTCCTTTTCTAGGAGAGGCCGCGCCAACGCGGCAATTTCCAGCCGATCTTCGAGTTTTAGATTTGCCGGACTGGCATAGGGCTGCTGAACCCACTGAAACACCGGGCACAGATTCAGTTTTTTCATTTTTGATTTCAGTTCCAGCATTTTTTCTAAAAACTCAGGCAAATGAAATACATTAAATGACGATAAAGTAAAATCCACTGAAAGCGCGACCACTTGAGGATGCTGATCTAAGTATTGAAAGTGTTCTAGGACCTTCGAAAACGAAGTTCCCCGAATCCATTCGTAGACTGCTCCCCAGCCATCAAAGCTAAATCCGACTTCGAGATCCAACCCTGCAAGAGAGGGCATCCATTCCAATGGAGATCTCGTTCCGTTGGATTGAATAAACACGCGTGGACTTCGTCCCTCGCGTAGTTTGGCCAGACGACCTAAAAATTCCAAGCAATGGGGCTCACGAGTAGGCTCCCCGCCTTTGACGATAACCAAATCAAATTCTTCCGCATGGGTGAGAATCTCATCCATCAAGGGACGACTGATACGCGCCACTTGTTGAAAAGGCTCGGTGAAACGGCGAAATTCTAGTCCTTCAGCGACAGCTTGCTTATCATCTGCGATCCAGCTTGTGGAAAACTCACTTGAACACATCGCACACTGAAGATTACAGACGTTTGAAAATGAAATCTCAAGATGGCGAATATAGGGACGATCCTGCTCTATCAAAAGGGTTTGAGCTTCGGCTTCACCATAGCGAGCACATTTTCTTTCCCACGTTCGTGTGCGACGACTCTGCAGATTTCGTTTTTCTTTATTCAGACAAGGACGACACGTTTCAGGCCATTTTCCCTGGAGCAGCTCACGGTGAATATTCCATCTTTGCTTTTCAAAATTTTGAGGATTGGGATCAATTGGAAGCGTGGACGTCAAACAGAACTGGCGAACCCCCTGAGGGTGCACAGCGATCGCATTTAACGGCAAAAAGCACCCGCGCTTGTCCTGCATACTCCAAAATCCTCACTTTGCTCTTCTCATAATAAGAGTCAAAGAGATGATTTTTTGCAAGAACCATTTTCCAAGTTCGCGATACTCTTGGAAGTACATTTTCAATGCACCCTGTTCTTCGTAATTACGATTTTCAAAATACGTTCCCGTTTGCGCTGCAAAAGATTTAGAATCATCGCGTGCCGTTCCAAAAATCCGATCCCAGAAGGAAAACACCAAACCAAAGTTTCCCTGATCGTCGGAGATATCATGATGACGCCGATGAGAACGTGGATTCGCAAAGATTTTCCCAAAAAATCCGTAATCGGTATTAATGCGACTGTGACACAGAGCTTGAGAAATCTCTTCTGCAAACCAAAGCCAAAGTACATTCTCAAAAGAAACGCCCATAACAAACATGGTTGGAAATGCAACACTCAAAGTCCGCAGTGGATAATCGAGCGTGTGGACTCTCATATGCGCCAAGGCATGAAGCTCCGTCGTTGAATGATGCCAACGATGAAAAATCCAAAAGAAACGTGAACGATGCTTTAATCGGTGCGACCAGTATTGAAGGAAATCATAGAATAAGAGACCTAAAATAAGGAGACTGATTTGGGCGAAAAGGCCTTTTTCCACATACATATCCAACGAGTGAATTTGCAACCAATCTTTCAGGCGAATCAGAAATCCCAGAAGCAATAAATCCCAAATAAGAGGATTCAAACGCAATAAGTAAATTGACCACGACAGCATTTCAAATCGACGGCCTTTGGACTTTCGAAAAACATTCCAACTGTTGTCTTGGCCCTGCACCAAAACTTCGACCGCCAATACGACAAGAAGCGCCCCTATCGATAAGGAGCCGATTTCAATCACAGAAGAAATCCAAGCGGGCCATGAGAAATGCATTATTGCATTTTAACACTCACAAAGCGGAGTGTGCATCAAATTCACCTACCAATGAAGCAGGAGCTTGTATAAAGTGATCTCGGGAAGAAACGTATGCAGATTAGCATTTTTGGCACAGGTTATGTGGGATTGGTTACAGGGCTCTGTCTGGCTGAAATCGGCCACGACGTCCTATGCCTTGATGTAAACCCATCTAAAGTCCAGTCCCTTCAAAAAGGGCAAAGTCCCATTTTTGAACAGGGCCTTGAAGACCTTCTCAAAAGAAATCTCCAAAAGGAACGCATTCGTTTTTCAACTCAGTTGGTCTTAGCACTTGAATCAGCGCAATTGATATTTATTGCCTTAGGCACGCCCTCCGATTCAGAGGGGCGAGTCGACCTTACGGAAATCAAAAGACTGATTCAACTGATCGGACAAAATATAAAACGTGAACTCACTATCGTGGTTAAATCAACGGTTCCGGTGGGTACTGCAAAAATTCTGCGTCAGATTCTGGACGACGAACTTTCGAATCGCGGACTTTCTATCTCAGTTCCCGTGATTACAAATCCCGAGTTTTTAAGAGAGGGATCAGCTCTACAAGACTTCCTGAAACCGGCTCGTGTCCTTATTGGCGCAGATAATAAGGAAGAGGCCGCTATTTTAGAGGAACTCTATGAGCCGTTTGTTAAAAATGGACATCCGCTGTTGATTATGGATTCGGCCTCAGCAGAGCTCGCGAAATATGCAGCAAATGCCTTTCTCGCTACTAAAATTTCATTCATGAACGAGCTGACTTCTCTTTGTGAAAAAACAGGGGCAGACATAGAAGACATTCGCCACGCTCTTGGACATGATGCCAGAATCGGTTCAGAGTTTCTCTATGCTGGCATTGGCTTTGGCGGAAGTTGTTTACCCAAAGATCTCCGAGCGCTTCAGCAGATAGCACGTGATCACGATGAGCATCTTCCTGTTATTCAGGCGGCGGAGCAAACCAACCATCGCCAAAAAGCACGCATCTTAAACAAAGCAAAACAACTTCTCTCTGCGACGCCTTCGCCACAGGTTGCCATCTGGGGTTTGGCGTTTAAACCAGGAACAGATGATCTGCGCGAATCTCCCGCCCTTGAATTGATCCACGGACTCTTGAAAGAAAATATTCGCGTGCAAGCTTACGATCCTGTTGCAGGAGAAAAGGCACGGGAACACTTTGCAAACTCGCCTGGGGTCGAAGTTTTTTCCAATCAGTATGATGCCCTTAATGATTGTGATCTCCTCGTGATTGCGACGGAGTGGCAAGAATTCCGTGAGCCCCATTTTCAAAGAATGCAATCCTGCATGCGACAAGCTCGTATTTTAGATGCGCGAAATATTTATAATCCCAATCGCGTGCGCAATCGTGGATTTGATTATGTTTCAATTGGACGGCCCTTATGAAGACGGTCGTCATCACCGGAGTCGCGGGATTTTTAGGGAGTCATTTAGCAGAGTATTTTCTCTATCAGGGATACAAAGTCTTCGGAATCGATAATTTTCTGACCTCTGATCATTCCAATATCGAATATCTGCAAAAAATTTCATCGCATTTTTATTTTCAAGAGATGGATGCATCTGATGACTGGACTCAATTTTCCGAAAAAATTGGAAACTCAGTGGAGTTTGTTTTTCATTTCGCAAGTCCCGCATCCCCGCGCAAATATCAAGCTCTGCCGTTTGAGACGATTTCGGCAAATACTCAAGGGCTTCTTAAGGCATTAAGTTTTGCGAGAGCTCATGGCGCGCGAGTGGTTTTCGCTTCGAGCAGCGAGGTCTATGGTGATCCTCTTCAAAATCCACAAAAAGAAACATATCTAGGTAACGTCAATACTTTTGGGCCGCGTGCTTGTTATGACGAAGCAAAGCGTCTGGGTGAAACTCTTATTTACGAATTCAACCGTCATCACGGTAACAAACACGGTCTGGTGCGCATTTTCAACACGTACGGCCCTCGCATGAACTGTGAGGACGGACGTGTGATTATCAATTTTCTGACGCAAGCGCAGCGCGGAGAGAACTTAACAATCTTCGGAGACGGAAGCCACACACGCAGCTTTTGTTATGTCGAAGACCTCATCCGCGGAATTGTACAATATGCACGCTCGAACATCTTCGAGCCCGTGAATCTTGGAAACCCACAAGAGATTTCGATAGCAACCCTCGCTCGCCAAGTTCAAGAACTGCATTTAGAAAAATCTCTCCAACTGGATTTTAAACCTCTCCCTCAAGATGACCCTCAGCAACGACGTCCCGATATCACCAAAGCGCAAGAACTTTTGCAATGGTCTCCGCAAGTGGGACTTAAAGAGGGACTACTACGAATGAAATCTTGGTTGCATGAGGTGAGATCGTGACGGAACGTTTTTCTCATTTGAATCTTAAGTTCAATGGGAAAAATTCTTTTTCCATCCGCTTCCGCATTTACTCGCATTCAGCTGCGCAAAAATGGGCTTTATGCCTCAAGGAAGCCAGCACAAGAAGTCGAATTCTTGAAGCAGATCGCTGGTATAATTTCCCGGGAAAGAAGCTCGCTTCTCTTGAGAGTCTGGCCGCCGAACTGCAAAAGGTGATCACAGGACTGAATCAAATCCACACCGGACTGATCTCCGAAAGCTTAGATCCACGGAATCTACAAGCAAGTGTCAACCGCCTGCACGTTCATTTTGCCGACAGTCACCTCGTGCAAAAGCGAATCACAGCAGAATCCCATGATCTTTGGTTTCAATTTAATAATCTTCTCCATGCGTTTGAAAGTGTCGAACGCTCCCAACAAGTTGAAGCCCAATCAGGAATTCCAAACGCCAGTATTATTTTTACTTGGGAAGATAATTGCAAAAAACCACTTGAAGAGTCTGACTATCATGAATTCACTGTGGCCAAAAAATTTGGAACTTGCTATATCAACTATTGCCAGGTCGGTCGTCATCTCTTTGAAGTCTTTCAGGCGCAAGATACGGATCTGTCTCATGAACATATTCGTCCCCTAGAATCTGCGAGCGCGGATACTTATTTGTGGCTGGGTCCAAGCACAGGGCCTCAAGGTTTAAAAAAGAAAATGGCAGCAATCGAAGATTGGTATCTAAAGAATCAAAAATCCTTCGGTCATCTGGGGATGAACTGGGGTGATCCAAAGCTCGCGATAGGTTGGATTCCGGTGGCCTCACTCGAAACTGACATTTCATCTCCCCTTGAGCAAAAGGCTCTGATTGACCGAATTAATCTCTGCGATAAGCTTGAATCTTGCACGGTGGAGACGACATGATAACACGCGAAAATCTCGAGTCTCGAGGACTTTTAAATTCCCTCACAAAGTCAGTCTATGATCCCGCGTTCACTGATTTATTAGCGAAAATGCCGTGGAATTCCTGGTTTCAAGAAAACCCAGATCCGCTCGATTGCCGTAAAGAATATCTTGAAACCTATCGGCAATGGATTTTAAAAACAGAACTGAATACAGTTACGGGACTTGAGAAATTTAAACGACTGGATCTAATCAATGGAACAACCCAAACTTTTGATGAGGCGTATTTTAAATATGCGGGTCGCCGTTTGCGTCTGTTTCGCGGCGAATATGCTTACCATCGCCGCATTCATCCAAATGTGATTTATCTCGACGACCAACCGCTCGCGGCCGAAGACTACGTGATTCTTTCGGCTCCTTTTTGTTCAACAGGCGAAATTCATCCGCATATGAACGCTCTTTTAGATAAAGCCGCTGAACTCAAAGTTCCAGTCATTCTCGACTGTGCATTCTTTGGAACTTGTTATGGACTTCATTTTGATTTTTCCCATCCGGCTATTGAGTCCGTCAGTTTTTCGCTCACGAAAGGTTGTGGCCTGGGTCACGTCCGCTCGGGAATTCGTTTTAGCAACTTGGATGACAACTTTCCGATTTGCCAACAAAACAACTTCAACCATAGCGTTCTAAGTGCCGCACGCATCGGACTGCACATGATGCAAAATCTGAGTCCCGACTTTATTCCTCGCAAATATCAAAACCTGCAGAAAGAACTATGCGCAGAACTGAAGCTAAAACCCAGTGCATGCATTCACATCGCGCTTGGTGACGAATCTTGGGACCAGTATAAAATTGATGCTCTCTACAATCGCGTGGGACTCAGTGACCTTATCAAAGCTCACCGCAAAGGACTTCTCTAACGAGAAGCTTCTAAAGACTTGCGAGTTTTACCTCTTTTCACGTTGGCAAAATAGATTTCTTGCTCTGGAACTTCAAGAGTCTTTTTGTCTTTCGTGTATCTCTTTAGGAATGAGCGATAAAGACCGTATTTAAAATAAATCTGACTTTTTTGTTTCGTAGGCCCCTTATAGTCGACCTTTTGCTGACCATTCACCCATAGCCTCAAAAAGCCATCTTTCTTGGTCGACCAATGAACTTCCATTTCAATTTTTTGCCAACGGCCTCGCAACTCAGATTCAGGAATCAAAGCAAAAAGCGTGTTGTTGTCGAGAAAGACTCCCTCTAGACTCAAACCGGTTTCGCCATGCTGGAACATCCAAAGAGGAGAACCCTTGTCTTGATGAAATTGTCCCAAAGCTACTTTAGCTGGATAGATGCTGAGATAAGATTCAGGCAAATAAAACGACCATCCATACCAATATGTTGTGCCATCGTTCTTGCGTCTTTGTTTCTCAGAAAGTTCACTGCGCTCTCGATCATTCGCACAGTCACTCCAGTCTTTCGTGATGCTACAATCACCATTTTTGACTTTAAAATGTTCAATTTTATAAACGGGCGATTTGCCGGTCGGATCGACAATAACTTTATAACCATGGTTTTTGTCATTGAGGGAACGACCAAACGGACCGAAATCACCGCGAGTCAGTTCTGCCTGCGCCAAGGCCATGTGAGACCACATCAAGATTAAAACAACCCATCGAAACAAACGGATACCTCACTTGGCCAAAAGATCTTTTAAGTATAAAAGCCCTCATCTCATTCGACAATGGCCCTGGACTCTTGTCCACAACGCAACCCTCCTTGAACGAGTTCCCGATGCTGTCTACGATTTTCACTCTGCATGGGCTGGAAGATTCAAGAAGGACCTCAAATTCTAGACATAGTTACTTTTCGAAAGTTTCGAAAAGCAAAAACGTCCATGATTCCAAGACCGGAAGTCATTGCCTACAACCGACACTATCTCTCTGTCGTATTTTGCCTGAATGACTCCAGACATCAGGACTGTATTTACGTAATCAACGCCGACGAAAGCATCCAGCGACACGGGCTCCCTTTCGATCATGATAATGTTTGGATGAGTCGATACCTCGAGCTTCTCATGAAATTCGATACGCGTCCGTGGTTCATCGTTAATGGCGATACAAATCTCTTAAGCAAACTTAAGTTCACGGGTGCGGATCTCAAGCACTTACAAAATCGACAAGTGGCGTTCTACTTTTATGAGCCTCTTTTTTCCCGTTCTCATCACAATGACCGGTGCCCGGCTTTTTTTGATGAAGATCATGAAGTTCATTTCCCCGAGCTCGATTGGCTTGAGGATTTCTGCCACAACAACGGCATAAAAAAGGTCACGGCTTACGTTTGCGACTACCGACTCAAAGAATACTGTGAAAAGTGGAATCTCTATCCTGGAATTGAAATTCGCACTTGGGATATTTTCTTAGCGGACCTTTGTCGTAGCCTTGTGGGAAGAGAAAAGCATTATCAACCGGATTTTTTTTACAAAGGTTACCCTTTTGAACATCAAGTTGATAAAAAATATATTTGCTTGAACTATCGCTATGAAGGTTTCCGTGAATTGATGGCCGGCTATTTGAGTTCAAAATGGCAAAGCGAAGGCTTTTTAAGCTTCTTCCATCGTCATGATCGAGAACATTTTCTAAAAGATCTGCCGCTCGATCCGCGAACTCTTTCACATTGGCCACAAATTTCCGCTGCTCTTGAACGAATTCAGACCGAGATTCCATTAACGGTCGATACCGAAAACTCCAAGGGCCTTGATGCAGCAGGAACTTCCCATCCGGATGCGGATGGAAAATCAAATCAGAGGACGGAGTACGATATCTATCGCTGGTACAACCGTAGTTTCCTCGCCATCGTCAACGAGACACGTTATGGAACTTATTGCGGCGAAATTAGCGAAAAAACTCTTTTGCCTATTCAATTTATGCGACCATTTCTGGTTGTCGGCGGCCCCAAAATGCTTCGTTATCTGCGAGAAATGGGCTTTGAGACCTTCTCTGATGTCTGGGACGAAAGCTATGACGATATTGAAGACCACGGCGAGCGCATGAAAAAGATCTTAGACGTCCTCGATGAGGTTCTATCACGCCCTCTTGAGCAACTACAACAAACTCTCAAGAGTCTTGAGCCCCGCTTGCTGCGCAATCGCCGCCGACTGCTCTATGATCTTCTCCCACGAATGCATCAAGATCTTAGACAAGATATTATAAAAATCGATTCATAAAGTGCGCACAACACAACTCAAACGACGAGTTCCTAAAATACAAACCAATTAAAGACTTCACGATAAGATATCCCAGCCTCTTGAAGACGTTGCACCAATCTTTCTTTACGTTCGAGGCGTTCGGGTGTGCTGCGTGGAACGACCATTGCCAAAACACCTTCTGGCTTTTTATATTTTAGCCAATACTGGATATTGGCAAAATTATTATCTGGATCCGAGCCAATATCGATCGCGCAAAAGTCATACGCAAAAGGCCACGCAAACGGCAATGGACTTCGCTCAATCATAAGTGTCGCAACTCCACGAAGCGAAGAGGCCAACTCATCAAATGAAGTCTTATAGTCAGGAGTTCTTTGATGTTCATCAATTCCAAAGATGCGAGCCTGCGGAAAACGCGTTTTCAATCGAGAAATCCCACGCCCGTCGTTCAGCCCCACCTCAACAACTACGGAAGCCGCAGGATTTCCAATTCCCGCATCCCAGAGCTTCTGATAAGGACTATCGTATTCTACTGGCATTTTATTTCTCTCTTTTTAAAAACGGGCCATTGGCTGATATCAGGGTAATTGTCACTACCGCCTAAAGAATGCTTCCTTTGCGGATCCAATCCTCGCAAAAGGAGCAATCCTCGCGCGGCATCTTCTGGAGTCATGTAATAGTGATACCCAATTTGCTCGATAGGATCGTCCTTCCAAAGTTTGTCGAGATCTCGTCCATCATACGCCGATTTCCGCAACCAATCAGCCGCCGCCGCATTGTCGGTCAGAATCATTCCGCCCCTTCCAATTGGCAGGTGCTTCTTGGTATGAAAGCTTAAGCACTGAAACAAACCAGATCGGAACATTTTCGGAGCTAACAGCAAACTTGAATCCACCACCGGAGAAGGCGAGAGAGCATACTCATCTTTCCAAGTCTCAGAACTCCATTCGATCTCAATTCCAAGCTTAATAAGTGTCATCGGCACACTCGGATAGGTGCGCGTTGGAACCCGCACCGTTCCGCGAATACCTAAATATCTTAAACAAAGTTCAATAGCATGTGTGCAGCAGTCCGTCGCCACGGCATAAGGAGCTCCCGTGAGTTTAGCTATTTCACTTTCAAACATTCGCACAACATCGAAGGGTTGCTGAAAACGAACTCCCGCTTTTTCAAGTTCTAATAACTCAGTTCTTTGCATAGATTTCTTTCCACCGTGAAAACTCAGACTGAATACTATTCTGAAAACTAAATCCCTGCGAACAAACTGCCTTTGAACTCACGCAGTAATGGCGCACATCTTTTTTATCTGTGTTGATGTCTACTCGAAGGGGCCTCTTTTGAAGAGAGCTTGAAATCTGATCCAGCAAATCCGTCTTCGAAACGTTT
This sequence comes from Bdellovibrio sp. HCB2-146, assembly GCF_047345725.1. Taxonomy (NCBI): domain Bacteria; kingdom Pseudomonadati; phylum Bdellovibrionota; class Bdellovibrionia; order Bdellovibrionales; family Pseudobdellovibrionaceae; genus Bdellovibrio; species Bdellovibrio sp. HCB2-146. The sequence continues at coordinate 1,866,174 of NZ_JBLEQP010000001.1, read as the reverse complement.
TCACCTGCGAAATTGAGAACACTTCGTAAAGGTGCCCTTTCGAGAGCAAAAACAAGGCCTCTCCTGATATCAGATACATGCGTATAGGGCCTCATGCTATTCGGATCGTAAAGTTCAATCGGCTCTTTATTGCAAATATGTTTACCCATCGCATTCGGCAAAAGGTCCCAACGCATGGGCTGACTGACTCCAAATGCCGTCCCAAATCGACAAATCACATAAGGCAACGAACTTGTTTGCAAAAGATTCTCAACCGCCAATTTCGATTTCGCATAAAAGCTGGTCGCCATCACCGAAGACTCTTCAGTAAGTTCACCCGATTGATATCCGTAAACACTGCAACTGGAAGAAAAAATCACGCGCTTGATCGAAGGATGTTGTTCAAGTTGACGAATAAATTTTTCATGCAATGAGATGTTATGCTCGAGATTTTCGGCATTTAATTCTTCAAGTCGCCGGTCAGCCAAATGGATAACCGTTTCGACACCGGCAGGAATTTTGAAATCAGAAATGCAAGATTGAAAAGAGGACCCTGGATGACGATCTAATCCCTCACTCTCAGGAATCAAATCCAAAAGTCCCGAGCCCACATAGCCTAAAACTCCCGTAATCAGAACTTTCACGCCGGTTCCCTCGTGTTACCATAAGGAATTGTTCTAAAGTCTTTCTCTGAAACACCGGAGCGCCAAGGGTCAATCACAACCGACCCCCGTCCAATCTGATTCTTAATTCTTTCGTACAAATGTGTATGTGCTAACAAAACCGCCACATCTCGCCCTTCAATACGGGACTCATAACCTGCGTCAGGGTCATAAAGATGAACTTTTTCTCCGCTTTCTTCCAGATAATGAGAGACCAACAAAGAATAACTACCATCAGTCAGAGTCGTGTGGGGTTTGAAAGCGACTCCAGCAATAAGCACTGGCATAGATTGCATGCGAAGGAACTGCGCCAATTGAAAAGCCTGCGCCTCACGACTTTGCATAATTGCACCAAACAAATCATAACCCAAATCCAGACGGCGAGCGATATCACTCAAAGCAATATTGTCCCGTGGATGACAGGGCCCCCCATCGCCTAATCCCGCTTTTAAATAAGAGGGACTGATCAGTCGCTGCGTACTTTTCGCCAAAGCTCCCGTCACCCGATCCACATCCATGTGACCGACCTTCAAAGCAACATCGAGTATCGTGTTCACAAAACCAATTTTGAAGCTGATAAACGTATTATAGAAAATCTTAATGCTTTCGGCTTCCTCGTATGTGCCTAACTCCAATCGCGCATTGGGAACAAGCTTTTGATAAAGGGAAATCAAAACTGCCGCGGCACCACTTTCGCCGTTGCTCGTTCCGATAGGAACCATCTCCGGACTTAAGAAATCTTCTTTCACAGTGCCCATCGCAATAAAATAGGGATTATAAATAACCTGTCCTTGCGGCAAAAGAGGCGCAATCTGTGATCTCATCACTCCCGGCAACACCGTTGAAATCACGACGACACGTGCTTGCGGTTCATAACGAGCAATTGCAGAAATCACATCTCGCAGAATCGTGTAGTCAAAGTCGCGTGTTGGCAAATGGCTGCTCGGTTTACTGCCGTCATAGTCCTTGTGATGCGGAGTTGGTACAGCGACGAAGACAAGGTCCCGGCCACGCACAGCCTCACTTAATTCCCCGACGATGGAAAACTTATCCGAGTGTCGTTTTTTATCGGTATCAAAACCAACGACATTAAAGCTGCCCGCCATCACTTCCGCACAAGGCAGACCTAATTTCCCAAGGCCAATAAAACCAATTTTCATAAATGCCCTTCAAAAGCGGCTTGATATTGTGGTGACATCACACTTTGGAAAGTCTGGCTGCGTATTTTATCAAGGTCCTGATTCCAAGTTTTAAATCTAGCAAAGTCATCAGAACCACTCGCCTCCGCCTCCATAAATTTAAGAATCGAACTGTGAATATCATCCCATTGCCGCAAGTAATTGGAAACCAGAGGACCTGGTAAGGAAAATTCTGCCAACCGGTGCTCAAAATCTTGGCGAAGTCTTGGCATCAACTCTTTGGTTCTATTTTTAATAGCCGCCGGCAAACACTTCAGTGAAAGATGCGACGGTTTGTGCAAAAAATGAGGTGTGATAAGTGGCTTTTCTTTGGAAACTCCCACACGGCTAAAATTCATGCGAACTTTCCAAATCAACAACTCATTTAAATCCAAGAAATTGTAGATCGAAAGCGTTGTGGCAATCCATGCGTTCAAATGAATCGGAGCCGCATCCAGCTTCAAAAGATTGTTTTCGATATTCTTAAAGACACTCGGATGGCGAATATAATTATTAAGTTCTCCATACCCGTCAACGCTGACGCCCACTTTTACTTCTTTAAAGGACCGCCAAATTTCCAAAACTTCATCCGGCAAAACTGTCAGATTGGAATTGTACTCGAGTGTCACCTGCGAGGCACGTCCTGTATCAGCCAGCCGTCGCAAGAAGGAAAAATGCTGTTTAATCAAAAGCGGCTCGCCACCAACTAAATAGATATGCTGCAATTTCTCTGTCTGTTGAAAGAGCTGCTCCCAAAATCTTTCATCTTGATACCAAGAGAAGTTGCCTTCGGGTTGAAAGGCTCGCCCCTGAAGGGCTTCAAAGTCTCCATACCAAGCATTTGAGTCAGAGGGGCCACACATACGGCATTTCAAATTGCACTTGTTTCCAAATCTCAAATCTAAATCTTCAATCGGCCATTCCGAAATAGGGATACTCCCATCCTGAGCCGTTCCGTCTTGATACTTTTGGAACGGAAGATCGAGAAATTCACTGGCGTATATGCGTTTTGAGCGTAAGCCCAGCGATTCTTCGCGATGACAACGCCCACAGGCCGCAGGCCACTCCCCTTTTAACATTTGCCGACGAATTTCTTTTAAAGATTCGCTATTGCGAACCTCTGCAATTGGCTGCTCATCCGCGCGCTGAACTTGATTCTGAGAATCCCTTAAAACTCCGCGCCCTTCTGAAACATTGGCATGACAACACACGCGATGAACACCATCGTTTCTCACCGCCAGTGACAGCCATGGCAAGGGACATATCAAGCTTTTCTTCATTTCGCTTCCTCAGCCTTATCCAAGAGATATCTCACTCTAGTATAAATCACTCACGCTCACAACTTTCTAAGAATGGGATTTTTCCGATTTAATCGAAATGCACATTGAAATCTGACAGGAATGAACTCAAACTAGAATGAAACCCTGGATTGATTTATGAAGCACGTCGAGCAGATGATCCAACTCGGTTATATATCGGGAAAAAACGCGACTAGCTGGTCTTTTAAAGACAGCGGCGGTGCTATGCGCGCAAATGCACAAGATCAATTCCGCATGCATCTTGGACATGCGCTGCGTCCCCCTGGAAATTTCAAAGAAGAAGCCATTCGCACAGCAGAAGAAATCAGTGATTCCGCAAAAGGACACGCCGTCACAGTTCTAGCCAGTGGAGGTCTCGATAGTGAGGTCGTTTTGAAATCCTTTTTACTGGCGAAAAGGCCCTTTGAAGTCGTGGCATTCGATCTCTCATCCACGAATGGCGATGAACTATTTCATCTCGATCATTTCTGTAGAAACCATCAGATTAAATATAAAAAGATCCATATTGATGTGGAACAGTTCTGGGAAAATGATCTCGAAAGTTTTGCCCGCACTTCAGGAAGCACCAGTCCGCAAATTAACACCTTACTCTTCGGTCTCTCGAAAATTGAAGGACATGTGGTTTTAGGAGATGGAGAACTCTCGATCCGCAAAAAGGGAAAAGAGTTTTTTGAGATCTGGCGTGAACGCCACTCCTTCGCACGCTGGATGCTTTCTCAAAATCGTCCCGGTTGCCCCTCGTTCTTTAGTTATTCCCCCGAACTCGAACTCTCTATGTACGCAGATTCCATCGTCGAAGATTTTACGAAGTACGGTTGGTACATGCTAGACTGCTATCACTTCGACTACTGCAAACCGTTTCTTTACTATCATCACTTTGGCACGCGACTCCGTGGCAAAGTTGACATCTTTAAACCCCTCCGAGACCTGGAACAGCAAAGTCGAAATTATCTGCAAAAACTTTTGCCGGGCGCCGATGGTGAAGTACAAATGTCCTATTCCCAGGTCCTTGCTCACCTTCGCCGAGAGGACACGAGCGCAAATACCACTCATGAAGAAATTGAAAATGGATCGAGGCTGGTCATTGGATAAGTCGAGAGCTCCCACTCATTGTCCTCTGATGTGGCACGGACTTTCGGACCGAGACGGCGAAAGTCTTTACCCTTGTTGTCGCTTTGACTATTTTGATCAGCCTGGAGTTCCCGCATCAAAAGAAGAACCCCTCGTTTCAAGTTTGAATTCGAAAGAATTTTCCGAATGGCGTTCCAAAATGCGCGAAGGAAAACAAATATCATCTTGTTATAAATGCCATGAAGACGAAAAGATCCACGTTAAAAGTGAACGAGAATGCGCATTAGAAGAAATAGGTCCGAATCTGCCATCTACAGATACTGTAGAGCTTTCTAAGATCCAAAACGCTGAAGCTTTCGTCGGCAATCATTGCAATCTGCGTTGTCATAGCTGCAACCCCGCTTCGAGCAGCGGTTGGGCCAGTGAATATCAAAGACTCGGATGGCAATGGCACACGATCCAGCAAAATACATTGATCGCCGATTCAATTTCTGAATTTACCGGCTTGCGCATCCTTAAAGTCATCGGTGGCGAACCTGCTTTCTCAAAAAAATTTGAAGAATTGATTTTGAACACGCCCCACCCTGAAAAGGTAGAGCTGCATATTTCATCCAATGCCACGCGAGTTTTTACTGACAACGTTCTGGCGAAACTTCAAAAATTTCAAAAGGTGCGCCTTTCTCTCAGCATTGATGGTTATGCGGATTTAAATGAAATGATCCGCTACCCTTCAAAATGGAATGACATCGAGGCAACCGCAAAGCTCTATCTGGAGCTCTCAAAAACTCAAAAGAACTTGCAGCTGATTTTACATACAACAGTCAGCATCTTAAATGTGTTTGAGCTTTTACCGCTCATAAATTGGTGGAATGCTCTTCGAAACAACTCCCCTCGCAGCAAGGCCCATCTGTCCATTTTGCGATCTCCTTCATTTCTGTCGATTCAAAACCTGACAAAAAATGAGCAGCAGCGCGCATTGCAATTACTCAATGAAAATTCAGATCCGTTGTTCGACGGAATCAAAAGAGAACTCAATGGCCCACCTGCACAAAATCCCGCGCGATCAGAGCTTGTCGATTATTGTGAAAAAATCGATCAGAGCCGTGGAACAAAATTTTTCCTTCGTTTTAAAAAATATATAGATAACTAAAAATAAGAATTAGGCCCACCATCGCGAACTAAATCCAACGTCACACAATGAGCCCCGCCCCCAAGAGTCCTCTGGTGGCGCATACGAACAGGCAAAACATCTATTTTGTTTTTTTCAAGTAATCGAATCAGCCCGGTCTGCGAAGACTCCACCACAGCCAGTCCTGGATGGAGCATAAATAAATTCATTCCAATCCATTTACTGGCGTTGTTATAGGGCGCATAAAAAGAAAACTCTTCCGGCTCAGGACTCCACAAAATCTGCCATTTTTTAAAGATTTCGGGAACGCGGTCCTTATGAATGCGTTCGGGATTAAGCAACACCAAGCCCGGACGCAAAAGAGCAATCGTGCTATCAATATGCATATAGGAATAAATTCCCTCGAGCGGATGCACCCGGAACTGATTGCCTAAAATTTTTTGCAACCACTCGGCCCCCATTTTGTTTCCGCTATTAGAGACAAGATAGAAAAGGTCATACCCGCAGCGTAAAATATTGGCGGCATCAAAAAGGATTTCTTCATTCCGCAAAGTCGGAACGCCAGGTTGAATATTCTGCAACTGATAACTGGAATCCCGACGCTCCACCAAAGGAGGCGAAATAAAATCATGCTCAAAATCTTGTAACAGAGGTGTAAAAAATCGATGTTCAATGGCGCGCGCTCGAATCGGCATTGGAGAGGCTAAAACCGTGTTCCCCACAACCAACATCGAATCGCGCGGACAATAAATATATTGGGAGTCACTTTGCCAGTGCGAATTTCCGTGTTCTAATCCCGTATCAACCGGGTGTGGACGCAAGACCTGAATGCCCAGCTTTCGTAACTCGTCTGAAAAAATCTCCAAATCCTCATTGGCTTCGTCAATAACCACCTGAGGATAAGGACCACTGGGAAGTGGTTGATCCGCACGATAATTCGCAAAAGAAATCGAACGCAAACTCCGATCTTCCCGAGGAACGCGCGCCCCGTCTGCTCTGCCAACGATGACAGTTTTCAACGGACTCCATTCATCCCAAGAATTGATCTTCAACATCGTCTCCCTCTATTGCTTTGTCGTGAAATTCAATGCATCTTGATTATTGATGAAAACAAACGGAAAAGAAAACTTCATTTGCCCTTTCCCTTGGCTAACTCCTTGCGTAACCACGAGTGGGCATTTCCGTGTATGTCCGGTGTCTCAGTCTTCTCCGTCAAAAGGTCTGATTAAAAGCAAAAATTCGTATCTGCACATAGAGACGCCTAACGCCGTCAACGAATGGCGAAACTCTGAGACCTTAATGCAATTGCGTGATGCCATGATGAATGGGAAAGACATTTCATCGTCATGTTATCGTTGCCTCCAAGAAGAAGAAAACGGCATTCATTCCCGCCGCCAAATGGAACTTGCTCGACATCCTAATTTCACTCATGAATTTGTCGCAAGTGTCACATCTGAAAATGGCACCATTGCGTCTGAAACTCCGATTGAATCTCTGGTGATTCGTTTGGGGAACAAATGCAATCTGGCCTGTCGCATGTGCGGTCCCACCTCATCCAGCGCATGGTACAAGGAATGGAAGCAACACGAAAGCGAACGTTTTCAAGATGATTTTGAAAAAGTTGTTCTTCAAGAAAACTCGCACGGACAAGTCACACCTATTAAAGACATTTATAAATGGGCTGAGCAGGATCTCCTTTTAAAGTTCATTCAATCCTGCGGAAACAAACTTCACCGCATTCACTTTTCCGGTGGCGAACCTCTGTTAGTCGAAAGCCATATTCCCTTGCTCGAAAAACTCGTGGAAAGCAAACAAGCGCCGCATATCGGTCTTGATTATAATAGCAACCTCACGGTCGTCCCTGAACAAATCCTCAAGCTCTGGGCCTCCTTTCACGATGTTCAGATTGGTGCTTCTCTCGATGGTCCACCCGAGATCAATGACTATATCCGATATCCCAGTAAGACGGCTCCTATCTTAAGAAACATCGAAAGAATTGGGAAAGCCGTTCCGCGCGCGAAGATCTGGATCTCAACGACGGTGCAAATCTATAATATCTTTTATCTACAGGAAATGGCAGCTTGGGTTCGCACGCTGGATCTACCGGGCCTTGAGAAGAACTTCTCGTGGCATATTTTACGAGGCCCTGCGGAACTCTCTATCTACGCTCTCCCACAACCCATCAAGCAAAAGCTCGTCGCTCTCTATACAGGAACAGAGTTTTCTGCGGTTGCGGAATCTCTGCAACAGGTTTCACACGCTGACATGTTTGAAAAATTTAAAAAGTACACTCATCGCTTGGATCTGGGACGAAACCAAAAAATCCAAAACCTAAGTGTACTTTATTCGGAAATTAAAAATTACTGGGAATCTTAGGTCCTATTGCCCCGTGCTTGCGTACCAAAGCTCGAGAATCTTGTTACCTACCGATTCAGGATCATTGATATCAACTCCAGCGGAGTTGATTGCATTGGTCATCTCTGTGCAAAGATCAGAAGTCGAAGACGAACCTGATGTACAAGTCGTCAAATAAGTCGTCGTGACAGCTGAACCAATATCTTGAATCACAGGAGTCGGATCTCCGGTATAAGAACCACCGTTGGTTCCAAGCAGATCATCAATTGCGTCTTTAATATCATTTGCGGAAACCGGCGTTCCAGAATTCAGTCCCGGAATGGCAATAGCGGCAAAAGTCGTGGCTGATTTTGCTAGTGCACCCATCATCGTCAGACTTTTTTGTTTTGATTTTTCGCAGTCAGAATAGACTTGATCGGCAAATGCCTTATTCAAGACGCCAGAAGATTTACTCTTAAACGCCATCAAGCTCATAAGACCTGTCGTCCCATCACCACCGGCATCCAACTGCTCGATAGCATCGATCAAACGTTGCGCATCCGTGAATCCTTCTTCCATAAAACCAGCCGAGCAGCGAACCACGTAAGCCGCTGGAGTTTCAATGCCTGCAATTTTATCAAGACACGCCGAGGCGGTCGCAGAAGTCGCTTTATCTAAGCACAGTTGCGCATCGCCTATTTTGTCAGCATCGGTCTCCTCACAACCACTGAGGCCTAATGAAAGTACACCCAAAGCAATGATGAGATTCTTTCTTGAAATCATGAAATCGCTCCTTAAGCAGTCAATATAACTACTTATCGGAGTTATAACGGAGCCCTTAACTCGCACTTTTTCTGTGTCTCAATAAGAGAATCTGCGAAAATTTTAATTCAGAGAATAAGTCAGATTGAGACCAACCGCATTTGAATCTTGAATTCCTTTTGATATTTGGCCGTAGTACGACTCCATATAAAAATTAAATCCAAATTTCGGAGTGAACTTAAAGAGAAATCCCAAATGCCCTGGAGTGATCGGGGTCTGCACACCATTCACTTTACAGCCAGCCAGATCACAGTCGCTGGCAATATTAATTGAAACATCAAACCCGAAATAGATCGCAAATTTTTCGGCTACCTGAAAAAGAAGGTCGAAGGGAACATCGAGATAATTAAAGGTGTATCGATTTTTTTCGCCTGTTGACTCACTCTCGGATTCGAGAGGTCGTTGGGTAAAAAACAATCCTGTTCGCCCGTGAAGCATGCCTTTTTCATCCATCGGCAAGTGTGCAAACCCACCAAATTGCCAACCCCATTGCGCATTCCCAGTCAGGTCCGCTGGTAAAAAGGTGGCCTGTTGTTGTCGAGTTCCCAACTCCAATCCATAATCCAACGCCGCATACGTGCAAAAACTATAGAGAAAAACAGAGCAAACGATGAGCCATTTCATAGAACCCCCCGCCATATCGTAGATAAATGGCATCTGAGGACACAACCGGTAGCGGTAAAAATCAAATATTCTTCAGTCATTCCTGATCCTTGACAGGTCCCCAAGGGTGCCGTCATAACCAAAATGCGGCAGGAGAATTCACATGGAAATCAGAGATCCCGTTCACGGCTCCATCTATTACTCAGATCCCGAAGTCGCAGTCCTCGACACTGCTGAATACCAACGTCTTCGCGCGATCAAACAGCTCGGTTTTTCAGAGTTCAGTTTTCCTGGTGCCACTCACAACCGCTATCTTCACTCCATCGGTGTTGCACACTTAGCGGGTTTAGTTTTTGATTCTATCTTCCGCGTTTATCCATTTTCAAAACCTTCAGTCAAGCCACGCTTCCGCCAGGTTCTGCGTTTAGCAGCACTTCTCCACGACGTGGGTCACGGACCTCTTAGTCACACGACTGAACAAGTGATGCCACCTCTGGCGGATTTGAAAATTAAAATTTACGATGAGCAAGAAAAGGCCGGAGCCCTTGCTGATACGGTCATGTATAAAAATCGTCGCGCGAATCATGAAGACTATACGATTAAATATGTCACAGATTCGCCGATCGCCGAAACGATTTCTCGTTCCTTCCAAGATATCAAGCCTCTGCATATCGCGTGCTTGATTGATAAATCTTTGCAGTGCCCTGATGACTTCTTCATCGATCAAGGTGTCGACTTCCGCCCGATTCTTTCACAGTTAGTGAGCAGTGAAATCGATGCGGATCGTATGGATTACCTTGAGCGCGATTCTTATTTCTGCGGCACCAACTACGGAAAGATTGATACCAACTGGTTAATCCAGAATATGACTTTCTACCGCGTCGACGACAAATTGTATTTGGCTTTGAACCGCCGAGCTCTTTATTCATTCGACGACTTTTTGATCTCTCGTCATCACATGCATTTAATGGTGTACTGTCATCACAAGTCCATCATTTATGAAGAAATGCTCAATCGTTATCTGACCTCGCCTGATTGCACATTTGTTTTGCCAGGCGATATCAGCGAATACACACGCTATAACGACTATCGCTTGCATGAACATTTAGCGAGCGTAGAAAACCCATGGGCTAAACGAATTGCCCAACGTCGTCCATTCAAAGTTCTTCTTGAGCAACACAATACGACCGAATCAGAACGTCCTGATCAAATCCGTGCCGCTCTGGAAAAAGAAGGCATTGAAACCATTCGCGCGAGCTCGAAGATGCGCTTGTCGAAATATCATTCGGCCTCTCCTGAAGAGCGTGCGGCACAAATCTTTGTTGTGGATCAATATGACCGCTGGAATAAACCGGCGCCAATCAGTGAATCAACTGAGATTTTCAAACGCTATGAAGGCGCACGTATCATCGATCGACTTTACGTGGCTCCAGAGAACTATCATCAGGCAGAATTATTATTGAAAGACCGTAAACTATGACAAGCGGAAGTGCTGACCATTCATCGTTGCACCCATAGGGCTGACGAGGAAGGACACTGTCTGCGAAATTTTATCAGGCTCTGTGATTTTTAAAGAAGGATCCAGAGCCTTCATTTTTTCCATCGCTTCCTTGATTGATTTCGACTCTGGATCATGAGCCAAAATATATTCTTCGGTCAAAGCTACGGACATAGAATTCACAGTGACATTAAAGTCGGCAGTTTGTTTCGACAAAGCCGAAGCAAACTGCAACAAGCCCGAACGAACACCAGTTCCTAAGACGTCATCTTTGATTTTACTAGACGGAGATTCATTCATCAAAAAGATCACACGACCTTTTTTACGAGCCTTCATATAGGCCAAGACATTTTGAGTCAGCATCAATGGAGTTTTCAGGTTTCTTTCGAGCATTCCATCTAAGCCATCAAACATTTTATCAAAACTGATCGGTGTCGGCTGCTGGATCATAAATGCATCGATGTAAATATCGAGACCACCAAAAGTTTGCGCGGCACGGCCGACAGCATCTTTCAGATCGTCTTGAGTTTTCAAGGCATTTTGAATGACATTCGCACGACCATAACGATCGTTAATTTCGCGAGAGTCATTGATCTGATTTATAAAGGCTGGAGCGACAGTTTTGTCTGGATCAAGCAAAACGCAATCTGCTCCCAAACGAGTCAAGCCCATCACGATGCTTGAAACAGTGGAGGACATAGGCCCCGCAATAAGGGCGACTCTTTGATGTAAATTCAAGCTGTTTTCCATGAACCTTCCACTGCTGCAGTAAAATTAAAGTGCTTCAATAATAATCGCGATACCTTGGCCACCACCGATACAAGCAGAGCCCAAAGCATATTTCGCTTTACGACGATGTAGTTCATAAACCAAGTGGTTCATGATACGAGTGCCCGAAGCTCCCAAAGGATGTCCGACTGCAATCGCCCCACCATTGACGTTTGTTTTAGCTGGATCAAGCTTCAATTCTTTTTCCACAGCCAAGTATTGAGCCGCAAAAGCTTCATTCACTTCAACCAAATCCATTTGCTCAAGTTTCATGTTCGCTTTTTGCAAAGCCAAACGTGCTGCTCCCGCAGGACCGATACCCATGATTGAAGGCTCGCAACCGACCGAAGCGTAACTTACGATTCGAGCCAGAGGTTTCAATCCCAACTCTTTCGCTTTTGATTCACTCATCAACAATGAACAAGCCGCCCCATCAACGATTCCAGAAGCCGAAGCTGCTGTGACCAAGCCATCTTTTTTAAAGATCGGTTTCAATGTCGCGATTTTTTCTAAGGTTGAATCCGGTTTTGGATGTTCGTCTTTATCAACAACCACTGTGCCTTTACGAGTTTCTACCGTGACAGGACCGATCTCTTGTGCAAAGTAACCTTTCTCAAAAGCCGCGTGAAAACGTTGTTGTGATTGAATAGAATATTTATCAGAAGCTTCACGTGAAATGTCGTACTTCACTGCTAAATTTTCAGCTGTGATTGCCATGGGAGTTTTTGCGTAAGCATCTGTTAGCGCCGACGTCATCAAATCTTCCAATTCGAAATTCCCCATACGCATACCATCGAAACGAACTTTGCGCGCGACGTATGGGATCTGAGACATTTGCTCAACACCACCGGCAAGAACCGCTGTGGCTTCACCACATTGGATCATTTGCACAGCATTCACCCATGATTGAAAGCCACTTCCACACAAGCGATTGACTGCAAACGCGCCGACATTGATAGGCACGCCTGTTTTCAAACCGATATGGCGAGGAAGATAAGCGGCATCCGCTCCTGACTGAACCACATTACCAAAAACAACATGGTCAATCTTGTCAGCAGAAACGCCAGCTTGTTCTAAAGTCGCTTTAGCGGCAGCGACACCTAGATCAGTTGCAGAAATATCCTTTAGAGATCCGCCAAATGCTCCAAAGGGAGTTCTTTTCCCAGAGATAAATACGATTTTTTCCATGCATTCAAGAGTAGGACGCTTACCAGGACCAGGCAAGGCCAATCATCGATAAACCTTGTTCAGAATTCTTTTTGTGACTGAGGACGAGGTCTTTATTTTGGAAGACTTTTTCTTTCACTTCGACATTGGTTTGAGAAACTTTTGCGTCATAATCGACGACAGCTTTCATCCAACCTGTGTACTCAATTTTTGCCAGCGCTTGAAACGCTTCGATACGGAAAGAAAACTTATGAGTCGTGTCTTCTGGTTTCGCACCAGCAACAACAACATCTGTTTTCAGCTTTTCTTGGGTTTTTTCGGCCATGCGACCCACCGCCGAGTTTTTAACCGTAGAAGAATTAAACCAAGCATTGAAAGTGCGGTCAGCAATTCGAGTCATCATCGACGAAGTGGTTTCGTCTTTTTTAATATCTGTTGGAATAATTTTGGCGACATCTTCCGAAGTGATTCGGGGGGTTACAGTGTCTTGCGGGATCACCAACGGCTTCGTTGATTTTAAATCAATCTTCGCCAAGCACTTGCAACAAGTGAGTATCGATAGCATTAAAAGAAGAATGGAGCCCAATCGTCTCATACAAACCTCTCTTACAAATAGCGTTCCACGAGAGGTGGCCCTTGTCCTTTTTAATTCGATTTGAAATGCAAAATACACACTCTTTCAGGCCTCCATGACCAAAGGTGACCAAAAGTCGCACCATCCCCTGTTACTTCTGACACCAGCTCATGGGCTTGTCTCAAAAAGATCCAGTTGAGCATCGAACTTGCATCCATTGAGACGAGCCTGAAATCCGCCCTCGTTACGGGAACTTCTTCTTTGTTATTTCAATAACTTAGAACCAAGCCCCCGAAAACCAGAGCGACATTTTGCGGGCAAATATTACGTAATCACTAGAAGTTCTACAGGGAGAACCTATGTATAAGTCTATGAAGCGAAGTTCACTTTGTTTAGTCCTCGCCATGACGATGACGGCACCTTACTTCGCACATGCGCAAAGTCTACCTATCAAACTCCCTATCGACGTAGGCATGGATGACCCTCAAGATGGTTCTCAACAAAGCGACACGGGACTTGGTCCTGCTCAACCGAGCATTCCAAAAGTAGGAATCGGCCCGGTAAATCCAGGCACTCAAACTCCGGGAGAAACAAAACCAGGTCAAGCGACCACTCCAGGCACTTCAGCTCCGAAACCAGGTGGTTCACCGGCGCCAACTACGGGAACACCATCAGGAACCAAAGGTGCGACAATCGCAGCTGTGGGAGCTGAGTTTAACTGCTCTATTTTAAATAGCCCTACAAACGCAGATCTTTTCAAAGCTATTGATGCTCTTTCAACCGCTGTTGGTAAAGTGACTTCTTGTACGGACAACCCATCTGCTAAAGACGTGAAAGCCAACGGCGACAAGATCAAAGAAAATATCGAAGCTCTTGCGAAGATGATGGCAGTCACGGATCCAAGCCAAGTGAACTTAGCGACAATTGACTCCAGTGTAACGGCTGCTTTGGGCGCCGTTGCGAACTTGGGTGATATCTTTAATAACAGCCAATTCATCAACTCTGCTTGCGGTCGCCAATCCATGACTTCAGGTAAGGTGTTGTTAGCCCTTAATGACGTGGTTGCAGGTCTTGCTCCTTACGCACTTTTCGCGGTTTCAATGAATGCAGCTTTAACACCCGCATTGCCGTTCGTTGTGGGTGGTGCAATTGCGACAAGCAGTATCTCTGCAATTTCAAAAATGCTCGATAAAGGCGCGTTGGATATGAAAGACGCGAATGTTCGTAAGGCTGTATGGGCAAATACTTGTGCTTTTACGAAAGTGGCAACAAAAGTTCGTTTCATGCAACTTGCTCAAAGTGGCAAAATCGAAAAAATCACTCAAGAGCTTGAGAAAGACGTGGATCTTTACAGAGTTCGTTTCAAAAATCCAACAAACCAGCTGACATCTATTTTGGCGTACAAATCCAAAATGGATAAATACTTCGGCCAAATCGAAAAACAATTGGAAAGCGACAAAGCGGACCTCAATGTTGTTTCAACTCAAGTGGCGCAAAACAGTCAAGACGACCTCTTGATGTGTACTTTGGGTCAAGAGCTTGCGAACTGGGCACAAGATGGAAAAACCTTCCCATCTTCTGTTTTCAACAACTTGAACTCGGCTATTTCTCAATCAGACAAGTCTCAAAAGCTTCAAGCAGCCACGATGAAGGCTTTGCATGAAAGCAATATGAAACGTGTTCGTGACTTTGCTCCGCGCGCTTCAGAAGACGAATCTGCATTGAAAACTTGTGCGCAAGCAACTCGTTCGTGGATTTCTGGAGTTCGTCAAGCAACTGAAATGACGACTGCTCTGACTCAAAAGAATAAAAATCTTTTGGCAAATCAGCTGAACGAATACTCTGAGTACCGCACTTGGAAAGCTTCATTCGACTTTATTGAAAATCAAAAAATCACCATCAAACGCGTTGAAAAGGCGATGCAAGAACTGCAAAAAGATACTTCTGTTATCGACCGTTCTGAGCTTGCACAACGTATGGTGTCTTTGAAAGCAGGTCTTTTCGGTACTCGTGGTTTCGGTTGGGGCAATAAACCAAGCGTTCCAGTATTAGATTGGATGGAGCACACCAAAGCCGTGAGCGACAGATCTGTTGCCGCGTTCCTGGTGAGCTTTAAAGCCGTGCGTGACACTGCTTACAGCATCACTGAGACCGGACTTGGTAAGTCCTATGTTATGACAAACTCAGGGGCTTATTACGTGAATCCACAAAAGCAAGAGCGAGACCTGGCTATTGCTGAGAAACTTTCAAACTTGAATCTTGATACAGTTCAATTTGATTCTCGCCAACATCAAATCATCTGCCAAAACTTGGAAGCAGCATGGATTGATTGGTCTGCAACTCTTGATCACTTGGGTTCAATCAAACTTTTCTGTGACATGATTGATCCAGTTCTGGATGCGAAGATGGATCAGGCAGTGGTTGAACAATGCCGTGGTGTTACGAAACTTTCTGGCGTTGAAGTAAAAAAATCGATGGTGAACAGCGCTAAAGAAGCCCTGAACACAAGCGGTTATCAAGCTAAGGCTGCAATCGTCAGCGCGAAGCTTAAAGAGCTTCAATGCCCAATGCCAACTGTTTCAGTCATGAATAAAGAATAGAAACTAAAAAGGGCTCTGCAAAGAGCCCTTTTTTTTGCCGTTATGGCATCACCGTCACGAGCTCGGCATTCGCCTTCGCGACCTCAATGATATCTGATCGCGACAACCCCGCTTGATTCATACGAATCACCACTTGAACTCCGGCAGTCACCAATTGACGAAGATCTTCTTTTGTCATGGTCGAATTCAAATTCAAAATGAACGGTTTTACTTTAGCCATATCCAGCATATCGAATTTCGTAAGCCCCGCACCTGCTGACACGACAACGATTTGCACTCCGGCTCTTTGCAAATCCATAATGAAGGTTTTATCTAAAACGGCCGTATCAACATACAAAACATAGGTTCCCGATTTGGCCATATCCATAAGATCGGTGCGTGTAAATCCTGTTCGCGCCAGCGAAATTCCCATTTTCACATTCGGGCTTTTCAACAAATCGACTGCATCGTATTTGCTTAAAAGATTGATTTGATTTTGACAGACCGTCAGATTCGAAACTTTGGAAATTTCCTTCATATCAGCCGTGGATAAAGAAGTTCCCGAGTTGTCGTTCATACAATCGGTGAATTGAGGAGGAAGAGCCGCCTGCAAGTTCGGCGCACTCGCCAAAAAGAAAAAGGCTAAAAGATTCAGGATCATAAATCCTCCTTTTAGCCCATTTTGCTTCTAACAAAGACTGCTTTCTAGTCCTGTGTCATTACTCAGCTGTGCAACTACTCATCTAGAATATAGTTGATTGGATCGACGGCCGTTCCATTAATACGAACTTCGTAGTGAAGATGAGGACCTGTTGAGCGACCCGTGTTACCCACGGCTCCGACAACGTCCCACTTGCTAACCCGTTGACCCGCTTGAACATAGATTTGTGACAAGTGACCAAAGCGAGTCGTCACACCAAATCCGTAATCGATAGAAATCAATTTTCCGTACGATTCGTCGTAAGACGCAAACACCACAACACCATCAGCTGGCGCATACACCGGAGAACCTGGAGCCGCGGCAATATCAAGACCCGCATGAAGTGCCGTTTTTCCAGTAAATGGAGAAATACGGTAACCGAAACGCGATGTGATCCAACCTTTTGCTGGTTTCATATTTGGAGTTGAGTTCAACAAACTTTGACGTTCTGACAAACTCTCCCACAAATCGATCACGCTTTGTTCTTTCAGCTGAGTTTCTTTAACGGCCTTATCAATTCGCACCACCAAGGATGCATAATCACGGTCGGCTTCTTCTGCTGCCAACTCTCCGACTTGATCATCAAGAGGTTTTTTATTGGCATAGACTTGATCTTCTTGAGTCATGGCTTCGGCGTCTTGACGTTGCTCCATCGGTTCATATTCTTCAACCGGTTGGTTCGCGCTTGGCTTCGGACCCATGGTCAATTTTGTGATACGGTCGTCAGCATCGACGTTGGTGATCAATTTCAATTTGGTCGTGAAAGTTTTTACGCGCTCTAGTGAATTTTCCAGGGCGCTGACTTTACTCTCAACGATTTGGAATTGTTTTTCGAGTTGCGCGTTTTCAGCTTTGAGGCGTTTATTTTCCATGACCTGCAAAAGCAAACCAAAATAATCCACCAAACCGGCAGCGAAAATCACGATCACAATCGCAGAAATAAAAGAGAGAGCTTTAAGCCACGCAGCAGATAAAACGAGCTTACGCGTTTTTCCTGTCTGATTGCTTACGATGAACAGCGTGACTTTCTTTTTATCCAAAACTTCGAACCTCTATAATCTTTGTAGCCGACTTTTACTCAACGAACTGTAAAAGCATGACCGTGACGTTATCGTCACCACCATTGGCTAGAGCTTGTTCTACACAAGCTTTTACTATTTTGTCAGGTGTATTTTGATTCATGATTTCGCAGATGCGTTGATCAGGCACCAAACTAGAAAGTCCATCGGAACACATCAAGAACATTTCGCCCGGTGCGACTTCTCGCTCGATTACGTCGGGATAAACTTCGCGCTCATAACCAACACTTCGAGTGATCACATTTCGACCGACGAATTGATGAACTTGTTCTTCCGTCATTACGCCAGCGCGCAATTGCTCGTTGATCAAAGAATGATCTTCGGTGATCTGCCACAAATACGGTTTTTTAAAAAGATAACAGCGAGAATCCCCGACATTTCCGACGTAGAGATGCTTTCCGCGCAAGTACGACAACACCATTGTCGTTCCCATACCCGCAAGCTCCGGTCTTTCGTGAGCTGCTTTATCGAAAATACGGCGAGAGGCTTCTTCATAACACTGAAGAATCAGTTCGCGAGGAGACTTTTTTTCTGCTCCCGGTTGCAAGGCAATTTCTTCTACAGTTTCCACTGCCATGCTGGAAGCAACTTCTCCCCCGGAGTGACCACCCATTCCGTCTGCCACAATGAAAAGACCAATGTCTTCGTTGATGAGGCAAGAGTCCTGGTTTGAATCACGGCGAAGGCCCTTATCTGTCAGACACCATGAGTTAAATTTCATAATTGTTTCATTTTCACTCAAACAACATGCGCGAGTCAAAGTCTGGTCCTCGACTTCGGTCGAATTTCCGCAAAACAGGATCACCTAAACATTAATCTCCGGTGTCATAATACCGATAGAAGGGGTGAGGTTCTGATGAAATATTTCCGCTCTTTCAGAATGTATGTACTGGCATCTCTCGTAATTCATATGCTGATTATGGGCGGTCTTTTCCTAGCTGAGGCTTTGAAGACTCCGGAACCCATCAATCAAGCCGTTGATATTGATTTTGTGACTCCAGAAGAACTACAGCAGCTTGCGACGACACCACAACAAACTGGACCTAAAAAACCGATACAAACTCCTGCTAACCAAATTGTTGAGCAGAGTGAAACATCGGCAAACGAGCAAGAGGTCGATACACGCTTCCTGAGCGCTAAAAACCAAAAAGTAGACAAGCAAACGATTGCAAAAGATCGTGGCGAGTTTAAAAACGTAAAAAAACCGACTGCAAGCAAGTCAGGTCCAAAAGGCAATGGCAAAGAAAAGTCGGAACCAACTCCTGAAGAGAAGTTGGCCAAAGATATTTTCAAAAGCTTCGACGCTGCTGAGGCCCTTGAACGTCAAAAATTGGCGGACAAAGAAGGTCTAGGCAAAGGCAATGGTTCTGGTGCGACTCCAGACGGAACCGGCGATGCTTCTGCAAGTAACGATTACATCAAGGATGTTGATCAGGGACTTGAAACGATGTTGAATACGCGCGAGTTTAAATACTACTCGTACTACAGCCGTATTCGTCGTCAACTTGCCCAGCATTGGGAAGGCAAAGTCCGCGAAAAACTAACGAAAATGTTTAAAGAAGGCCGTGCTCCTGCTGCCGCAAACCAAGACCGCGTGACAAAACTGATGATCGTTCTCAACGATCGCGGAACTTTGGTGCGTGTTCAGGTGTTAAGTGACTCTGGAGTTCGTGATCTTGACGATGCCGCGATTGAAGCCTTCCGTGCCGCTGCTCCTTTCCCAAATCCTCCCAAAGGAATAGTTGAAGGTGATGGCACCGTGAAAATCCGCTGGGATTTCGTTCTCGAAACTTAGTTTTCAAAACCAAAATTGCTATTCATCAAGAGCCTGCAGTTGTAACTTCGCAGGCTCTTTTTTTATTTCCTCACAAAGAAATTTCTTCGTGCCATCCTAGACGCATTATTTTTTTCAATACTCAAGGATGGAGGTCTTATGTTGCATTCATCTTTCCTCGCAACGCTGGTTTTTTTATTTACCGCAACGGCATTTGCCTACCCCGCTGTTGGTGACCGTGTCGAATGGACCGGCACAATTGATAAACTGGATGGCACTTCAACACCCATTAAAGTCGTCAAAGAAATCCTCAGCCAAAATGAAAAATCCAAAAAATGGGTGGTTAAAAAAGACGTGACCCTGGGTGAAGAACGAATGACAGAAACCTTGGAGCACGAAAGTATTTACACTCCTGAACAATTCAAAAAGACGCTGGAAACTTGTGAAGCCAATGGTGGCAAGATCGAAGAAACCACAGTGCCCGCGGGAACCTATAAAACTTGCATGCTGGTGACAGTTTCAGAAGATGGACGCGTGGATCAAAAATGGTGGGGTGATGTGCCATTTGGAGTTGTTCGGAAAAATACGAGTGAAAACACGAATGCAAAGAATGCAAAACTCGATTTGAATTCGATTCTCAATGGTCTTTAAGACGTTTTTTCAGAGGGGACTGGCCTTTCGATAAGGACCCCTCAAGAATTAGAGCCAGAACTCTTGTCGCAGCGCTTAAACCAATGGACTCCTCCTCTGTAGAGTGCTAGTTTCCGAGTCGAAATACGACTCTCAAAATCAAGGAGAACCACTTGGATAAAACAGCTCTTAAGAACATCAAACCCGAGGTTCTGGACTCCATCGCTCGTCGCGCTCACTACTTGGCAACCCAAATGATTTGGCAAGCCAACCACCGTTCCGACAAAGAAAAAGGCGATCCAAAAATCGGCGGTCACCCTGCTGCTAGCGCCAGCTCTCTTCACATCATGGGTGCCTTGCACTTACTTGTGAAAACAGGCTTCGATCATATCGCGAACAAACCACATGCTTCGCCAACTGATCACTCGTACAACTATCTTCTCGATCTTTTCTTGAAAAACGACTTGTCTCGTTTGTCACAAGAAGAGTGCGATACAGCGATGAACGGTTTGCGTAAATTCTCTGCGCAAGGTGAACCTGTATTCCAATCTTATCACTCAACTTACGACTCTGATAACCACAACTTCTACCCATCCGGATCTGTTGGTATTCCACCAGTGGCTGCGGGTTACATGGCGCTAGCCTACCGTTATGCTCGCGAGCATAATTATGAAGTTCCAGATGCACACTTCTGGGCTGTTTGCGGTGACTCTGAATTCCGCGAAGGCTCTATGTATGAAGCTGTTCCTGACTTTGCTGAGCGTGAGCTTGGTTCTGTGACTTGGATCTTGGACTACAACCGTCAATCACTTGATGGTCACCGTATCACGAACAAAGAAATCATGAACGGGACAGATGCTGACCGCGTTGAGCGCACAATGGCTGCCAACGGTTGGGAAGTGATCCAAGTTCGTCACGGTTCTAAACGTCAAGCGCTGTTCAAAAAGAAAGACGGCGAGCTTTTCAAAAACTTCCTAGAAAAAGAATTGGAAGACTACGAATTGCAATCGTTGCTTCTTGTGCAAGACATGAAAGCTTTGAAAAAAGGCATTTCGAAAGAACATCCGCATCTTAAAAAATTCCTTGAGAGCGTGACTGATCAAGAGCTTTACGATGCTTTCCGTGATTTCGGTGGTCACGATATGATCCTTTTGGCTGAAGCAATGCTGAAGTCAAAAGAATCAAAACGTAAACCCACAATCATCATCGCGCACACTCTTAAAGGCTGGGGCCTTCGTGCCGCCGCTCAACCGGGCAACCATTCTTCTTTACCACAAGAAGAAGAAGTTGAAGAATTGCGCCAAAAACAAAAAATCTCAGGCGACAAACTTTACGAAAGATTCGCATCCGGCACTGCTGAAGCGAAATTTCTTAAAGAGCGCGGTGAATCTTTGCTTGCAGACATCAAAGCTCAACACGCCTTGAAAGCAAAAAACCAAGATTCATTCTTGAAACAACTGACAGCTTTCGGCGAAATCCCAGAAACTTTGGACATCAACACGAAAATGACAAGCTATCCGCATACACAGTGGATGCTTGGTCAGTTGACTGCGAAGTTGACTCGTATCGCGAACACGCCGCTTGATGAGTCTAAACTTTCTGACAAACAAAAAGCTCTTACTCCGAACGAAAAGCCATTCAAACTTCCGGGCGAATTGTTCATCTCTATGGCGCCAGACGTGGGAACTTCAACGAACTTGAACCCTGCGATGGATGGTAAAATCTTTGGTGCTCCAGTTGTTGTCGATCACGAAACTGACTTGGGCGTTAAAGACCACAAATTGCCAGACCTCGTTCCTGGTGAGGAAGTATCAGACCGTTTCTTGCGTTTTGAAATCGCAGAAGGAAACGTGATGACCTGTGTGGGCTCATTCGGAAGAATGCGCGATACATTGGGTATTCCACTCATGCCTTTGATGACAGTTTATGATTTCTTCATCAAACGTGCATTGGATCAATACTTCTACAATCTTTACTGGAAAAGTTCTTTCATCTGCGTGGGCACTCCGTCTGGTGTGACATTATCTCCTGAAGGCGCGCAACACGGTTGGAAATCTGATATCCAAATTCCATTCCAAATCACTTGGGAACCGTTCTTCTGCCAAGAGTTGGATTGGATCTTGTGTGATGCTTTGAAACGTCACGTATTGAACGACAATGCGGGCCGCTCAGGCGTGTTGTTGCGTTTGGTGACTCGCGGAGCTGAACAAAAAGACATGCTTCACTACTTGAAAAAACAAGCTCGTTTCAAAGACGGCTTGCAAGCTCCTTTGGCACGCGCAGAATTCCCAATGAATGGCGCAGCAAACGAAGAAGAAGTAGCGGCTCTTGATGAAGCAACAATCTTCAGAACTGTTCGTGAAGAAGTTTTGAAAGGTGCTTACTACTTGATCGATTACCGTGGTTACGCGGGCTATGAGCCGGGTGACAACGTAATCAACATCTTCGCAATGGGTTCCTTGACGACTGAAGCTATTAAAGCTTCTGAAGCATTGTTGTCTCGTGGTATTTACGCAAACGTGATCGTTGTGACTTCAAGTGATTTGCTTGTTGGCATCCAAGGTCACGAAACTGACTACGAATACTTGAAATCTGGCTTGGGTATTAACTCAAACTTGATCTTGAACCGCAGCGAAGAAGTTCGCACAGGTGATTTAATCACAGTTGCGGGTCGTCGCGTTCCTGTTGTCAGCGTTCATGACGGTGAAGCAGGTCTTCTTGATAATATCGGCTCTATCGTCGGTGTTCGTCAGGAATGCTTGGCTGTTCGCAAGCACTCAAAATGCGGTCGCCCTTCTGAAATTTACGCTTACCACGGTATCGACGCTGAATCAGTTGTTGAAGCTTGCGGTAAAGTATTGGCAGAAACAGCTCTTGAGAAAGTTATCGTATCTGAACAAGCCCTTGGCGATGCCCACCAAGCAGAAGGCGCTTCTGCTCACTGGACAGAGCTTTGGCCTTCTAGAACTCCTGCACAAAAACACTAGTGCGGGAGCCTTATAAGAGGCTTATGGATTATTCTGGTTTTACCAATGAAAAACTCCCCTTAGATGGGGAGTTTTTTTTAAGCAAAAACAAAAAGTTCGACGAGTTGATCTTTTTTGTTCATTTCTATGATGGCAGCAAACGCCAACTGATCCGTCACATTAAACTTGTTAACGATTTAGGTTTTGATGCCTTCGCTTTTCATTTAAAAGGCACACACAAAGACATCTTCGAATTAAGATTGCCGATCAGTCCGAATGGTAAATTTGGTGCGAAACACGTTTACGCTGATCAAATCACTCATCTGTTAAATATCATTCCTGGAAATAAAATCGTCTTTGCTTTTTCCAATCCTGGAGCAGCAGCGATCGAAGCGATTTCTCGCAGAAATAGTTCCGACGTGAAGGCTTTGATTTGCGACAGTGGACCGACGGCTCGCTTTTTACCTTCAGCTTACAATCTTTATACGCATGAGTTTCAACTCAAATCGCGCTTGCTAAAATGGACACTGACTCCCCTTTTGAGCATGGGATGGAGTCCGCTCTTGCATAAAGATTTAAAACAAGATTTAGATAAATTCCCAGAGGGTTTCAAAATTTTGTCAATTCGCGGTTGGAAAGATAAACTTATTCCACCAGCCCACATTGATGAAGTGTTTGAAGGTCACCCGCAGTTGGAATGGACGAAATTATCATTGCCTGAAGCCGAACATTTGACAGGCCTTCGCGACTTCCGTGAGGAATATGTCCCTGGTGTTGAACGCTTTCTCAAAAGTGTTGCCACTGCAATTTAATAGTTCTTTCGCTTTCACTCGACATCATCTGCAAGTCCCTTAAGAATATTTTTTCTGGAGGGACACGCATGAGACTCAAACATGTTTTGCTCGTTGTTGGATTCTTCTTTCCAATTCTTTCGTTCGCGGATCGCGGCTATCTCTACGAAGGTACTTTTTATCGTCAGGGTAAGGATTATCTCAATCGTCTGGCCTCTACCTCGAATGATCGCCTGCAGAACTTACCTGAAGACAAAAGACAAATTTGTGAAAAGCGCTATGACTCTCTTTTAAAAGATGGCGTCCTCGATATCCGCATTGCTCTGGGGTATTTCGATTGGACAACAGGAAGCCCGCTTCGTTATTACGGTGAGAACTACGGCTATAGCCCCTCCATGGATATCGGGGGTTTCTATGCACTGAGTTCGATCTTGACCTCCTCATGCCGGGGAAACAATCAGCTCTGCGGTTTTCGTCGCGAATCTGGAAACATGTATCGATTCTCAAAACCCATTCGCATTCGCGGAAAGACCTTTACAGCGCGTGTGGAAGTGCAGTTTTCTTCCGAAACGGAACTGCTTTCCCGCAATACGGGACGCTACTCAGCTAATCAATCTTCGCGCAGCCAATACACCGAAAGTTTTTTCAAGAACGCCATTCGCAATGCGGATGTGACATTTTATTTCGGGCATTCCCGCAACGGAGGCGGCCCTGACTTTAACCCGCCGGTATTTGTTCCCGGCACAAATAAATTAAACTACTCGGGCTATTATAAAGCCAAAAGACCCGGCCTCAATAAGATGCTCAATGCCTTTAGCAGTGCGGAGGA
Organism: Bdellovibrio sp. HCB2-146; assembly: GCF_047345725.1. NCBI lineage: Bacteria > Pseudomonadati > Bdellovibrionota > Bdellovibrionia > Bdellovibrionales > Pseudobdellovibrionaceae > Bdellovibrio > Bdellovibrio sp. HCB2-146. The sequence goes on along the minus strand of NZ_JBLEQP010000001.1, from coordinate 1,841,722 downwards.
CCCAACCGAAATTATGGGCCTTTTTTCTTGCGATTCGCGCGATCACTTTTTAAGAAAAATTCGCTCTCTATCGCCTCATACAGGCGTGATCACATCCTTAGACATCTTAACAGTCACAGAAGTCTGGACAGCGATGACAGGAGCCTTGGATTCGCTTTTACGCGGCCAATGCCAGAAAAGCTTTTATCAATCGCTTCGTATGACCGCCGGGAATCAGAAATATATGACTATGGACGGTGTTTTTGAATAGAGGCCTGTAATTCAGCAAAGTCCATTTCCAAGAAAAAGAACGGGTTTAAAATAAATAAACCTGAGGAGGATCCTATGCAAAACCTCGATCAGTTACAAAATTCAGAATACTTTTCATTTCAAAAGAATCACACCGTTGGTTTTTTTGACTCGCGCGAGGATTTAGATAAGGCTTTGGAGGCACTTCGCTCCCACGGCTTAAGCGATGATTTTTTTACGATCTATCATGGAGCTGAGGGCCTGCATGCCATCGATCCCGAGGGCGAGGAGCACAGCATGCTGGAAAAGTATGCGCGCTTTATCCAAAAGATCTTTGGCTCGGGTGATTGGACACTTTTAGAAGAGGCCGATCGGGAAATGCGCGATGGCCACTATTTGCTGAGCGTCTTTACCGAAGACGATGAGGCGAAGGCTGAAATCATCGACATTCTGAAGGAACATCACGCCCATAATATCCACTATATTGGTCTTATTTACATTGAAGAGATCTCGTAAGAGGTCTCTTCTTCGTTTGTGAACGCCCTTCGCCAGAACCCCAAAAACTGGCTCGTTCTTTGTATTTGTTTCTCTACTATGAAATTATCAAGATTTAGACCCCAAATAAGCGCGATTTTGGCAACTTTTTTTGCCGCCTGTACAGTTTGTGCACAATCCGTGAATCCTGAGGTCTTTCTCAGCGAAGCCTTGCATGTTGATTCTATCGTACAAAATAATGGAACGACGACCCTAAAAGGCGTAGCTGTCTATGAGGTTCGCGACCGAATTTTGAAAATCTCTACCAAGAATTCAGCGGACTCTGTTTGTCGCCTTTTCGGATTTGACCGAGCTCTCGGTAAGCCCACATCTACCGAAAACAACCCAAATCTTTCGACAATTCGCTTGGATTCAAATGGAGAAATTGAAAGCTTTGAATTCACTGACGATCGCGGAATCGATCAAATTTCTTGCACTAAAAATATCGAAAACCCCTTGATCATTCAGAAACCATCTTTTTTTAGTTCTTATTTTAACGAAAAAAAACTGAAAGATCTCACCCGAGTTTTCTTCCGCTGGATGCTTCCTTTAAGAAAGGAATTCAATGCTCGATTTGATTTGAATTTCACTGAAAATGATCCAGCAGTTGGTATTGCTGCAACTAGAATTTACAGTGGAAAAATTAAATCGCCTTACCGAATTTCCTTCAAAATAGACACCCAGCAATTTTCAAAGCTTGCTCTGAGCATCGATGCTTATTACCTCATGCTTTGTCATGAAGTTGGCCATCACCAAAACAACTTTGCGCAGATTCAAAAGAATCTTACCAACTCTATTTCGACTTCGGAACGGGATGCAGATTGGTACTCAATGGACTACTGCATGAACTATTTTGCGGAACCTCAGGGGATCGCGTTTATCAATAGGGTTGAGATTCCTCCGGATGTTGAAACCTTCTGTTCAAAACACCGTTCTTCAGCGACTGAAAACAGTATTTGCAAGCGCGCCGCCCTAGCTGCTATTTCGCTTACTAGCGCTGTTATGCAAACCCGCGATGAAGCACTCCCTAGCCTGTCAAAAGAAGCCTCTGAAGCCGCGACGGGCCCATTTGGCCATGCTTCAAAGCAATGTCGTTTAGACATCCTTAAAACTAAGTTGAGTTGCTTGCTAGATGATCAAGCATCATGCACAAAGCCTCGCTGCATGAATTAGTTTTATAGAGTGAACGCCTCAATTGACAATACCGACCTGCCAAGGCTACTTTGCGCCCGAACAATAAGTCACATAGAGGTATTTTGAATGCAAGATCTTGAATTTAACGTTTATAAAGTAGAGTCTCCACTTGGCGAATGGCTTGCGGCTTTCGAAGATAAAGAATTGGTTTTCCTCGGTAGCTATGCTGCTGGAAAAAAATTGGTGGAAGGCGATCTTGCGAAATTCTTCAAAGAACTTTATGGCTTTAAACTTGGAAAATTCACGCCTGCTAAATGGACTAAAGGAAACTTCTGGAACAAAAAGCACAAAGTTAAAGTGATGGGCACAGACTTCCAAATGAAAGTTTGGTTGGATCTTTTGAGCATTCCTGAAGGCGAAACTCGCACTTACTCTGACGTTGCAAAACGCTTGAAAAAACCTTCGGCAACTCGCGCAGTAGCCTCTGCAGTTGCGAAAAACCCAATTGCTTATTGGATTCCTTGCCATCGTGTTGTTGGTAAAGGCGCTTCTAAATTGAAATACCGTTGGGGTTCAAAATTGAAAAGTGGTCTTCTCGAAATGGAAGGCGCTTTGAACTAAGTGAATAAAAAAGGCGGCTCCTAGCCGCCTTTTTTGTTTTCAATCTAGTAAGTAACAACACAAGCTAGAGTTGTCGGGTTGCCCTTTTCGTAGCTGTACTCAGCTAAAATCTTACGACCTTTGTAAGTGCTCACTTGTCTTTGAAGAGTCAGCGTATAGGTTTCGCCATCGGCGTAGTTTTCAAATCGAATCGAATTCTTCGTGATAGACTTCACTTCCATCGCCGAATTATTTGTTCTTAAAACTCGCGGAGAAGAAGAGTTGATTCCATAAAGTGAAAACACTTCATCTAAATTCATAAGTTCGCTGCAGTGAATGTCCTTCACTTCTCTTAAATCAACATCGACTGCAGCAGACGCTGCTGAAGAAGCCACTAAAAGAACGGCCATCAAGAAATGTTTCATATACATATCCTTTGTTAGAGTTAATTCGTGAGTTTTTAAAGCAATGCCTGTGCCTTCCTTTATTCAAATAAACGCAATCGCCATGAGAATTTCTCGCACAGTTCGTTTACAGCAGACTTTTTTGCGCCTCTTTGTCCCCTAAACCGACTGGAGTGTTCGGAACGATATGTAAAAAGAAAGGGATTAGACGGCAAAATCAGATGATTATATTAAGTTATTAAATTCATTGGCGTTTTATCCAACAAAAACGAAAGTCTAGTTCATTTTTAGGTCTTTGACTTACATATTATTTACATAGTAATTTATGTGTAAATGGAGAGCGACCTATGAACACCATGGCCCTTCCCGCACTTGCTAACATCAATTTTTTATCACCTGAGGAACTTGCCCCTCCCGCTGGAGTTCCGACAGGAGTTTCCACCTTTGATGACTTTCTTTTATGGAGAGGAGTTCCCAAGGGAGACCTGACTTTGTTTCAAGGCTCTCCCGGGACAGGCGCGACCTCGTTATGGATTCAACTCACACAAAAAGCTCATGAACAAGACAAGTGGGTGGCGTGGGTGAATTCCGGCCAAAATCTTTTCCCCACACATCTCGCGAGTAAGAAAATCAATCTGAAGAAGTTGCTCGTTGTAAAAGAACCTTCTGAGCAAGAACAGCTCTTTTGGATTTTACAAGAGATGATCACCAGTTCTCTTTTTGAGGTGATCGGTTGTCAGTTGAAGGAGATGTTTTTAAAAAATCACCAGCTGCAAAAACTTAAAAAGCTCTGCCGCTTTCACAAAGTGGCTTTGGTCTTTGTCTGTCAGCGCGCGAGCAAATTTATCAACCCACTTTTTTCTTTGATCATTCAGTTTCAGAGAGACTTTGTGACTGTGCAAAGAGCTCTTCATCGTCCAACCCCTTTCCATATTGCCGGGAGTACTCTGTATGCGAACTTTATGCCTCAACTTAAAAACCACGCAAACAAGCTCCTTGGCTGAAGCTTTTTTGCAGTTAAGCCCGCAAGTTCAGTTCCGCTTTCCGCACTATGTTTTTATTGATATCTCGTCGACCTCTGGAATTTTAGGCGGCGAGCAAGCGTGTTTGGATAAAGCCTTGGTGATTGCGCGCAAATTTTCTCACGATGCCAGCGGAGCGATTGCCGACTCTCCAGCTGTGGCGCAAATGATGGCACGCTGGAAACCGGGCAGTATCACCCCCGTTGGCAAAGAATCTTTTGCAGGTTTTGGCTTGGATGCAATCAAAGATCTCGAAGGATTGCATCCTTGGCCCAAGATCACGGTAATCAATCATGTTATTTCACTTTGTCATTCTTTAGGAGTTTTCACTCTGGAAGAAGTGGCGAAATTTAAAATCACATCACTCAGAGAACGTTGGGGGGATATCGGTGTATTACTTTGGAATCGTTTGCACAATCAAGACTCTCAGGTCATTTCTCCCCTTATTCCTCGCGACCCTCTTGTGGGCTACGCATATTTGGATGATCCCTTAAGTCGCGTGGATCTGCTGATGAATCGCTTTCGCCCCATCATGGATGGGCTTTTTGCGCGCCTGCAAGGGTTGTCACGTTATGCGCAAAAGCTAGAAGTGATTTTACACTGCGAATATTCAGACAAGAAATATGTTCTGAATATTGAGCCGATCAGTGCCAGTCGTGATCAGGAATTGTTCGAAGATCTGCTGGAAAAGAAAATGCAACAAACGGTTTTGGAAAATCCAATCCGTGAGTTTGAAGTAACTCTGTATGATGTACCAGAAAAAATTCAACAGCTGGATTTTTTCGAGCCGCGAGACAACTCGGAAGATCGCTGGCGCCGCTTGATCAGTTTTGCCAAGCAAGCCAACTGCGAGATGGGTTTTCTGCAAATGGAAGCCAGCCACTTTCCTGAAAAAAGCTTTCGCCTTGTCACAGACTGGCCTGAAGACTTTAATCCGCAGGATTTGATCGAAAGAAACGAAGGTGCTGTTCAGGTGAAATCGGTTTACGCCAAAGGATTAGCACAAAGTCCTCGTCCCTCATTGTTGTTAGAAAAACCTATGCCGCTCAATGATTACGAAATCAATCGCCTGCGCTTTGTTTCGTCCTTACCCAGTGAGCGCATTGAGTCTTCGTGGTGGCAGGTCAGCGAAAAAGAACTCAAGTATCGTGATTACTATTTTGCCTTGTCTCAACAAGGTCAATTGCTCTGGATCTTTCAAGATCGCATGAGCTCGCAGTATTATCTACATGGCTACTTTGATTAAAAAGCAGCCGAAGTTTCAAGCTCCCGCCCTCAAGGCGCGGGGCTTTGTGGAACTTCTGGCTCGCACGAATTTTTCCTTCCTCCAAGGCGCTTCTCATCCTGAAGAAATGGTCGAAGAAGCTATCAAACTCGGCTACCAAGGTATTGGCATCTGTGATTTGAACGGTTTGTATGGAGTGGTACGCGGTCTGCAAACGGCACAGACACCTTCTTTTTTCTCGGCTAGCCTTAAAGCGCGTGAAGACTTTCATTATCTCATTGGAACTGAACTGACTCTCAGTGATGAGAGTTTTTTGACGTTAGTGCCGATGACCAAAGTGGGATACACGCATCTCTGCGAACTGCTCACTTTAGGTAAAAGACAAGCAGCCAAAGGTTTTTCTTTATTAAGTCTTGAGCAAATTGAAAAGCGCAGCCAAGATCTTTTGTGTTTTGCTATGCCTCCGGTCAGCGAAGAACGTTTTGAGGCTCTCGAAAAGATTTTCGGCGATCGACTTTATATTCCAGTTTGGAAAGATCTTACTTGGGAGTCACAAGAACATCTCAATCATGCTTTGTCGTTAGAAGAAAAATACGGCGCGCAACTTTTCGCCACTCAACGTCCTTTTATGCACTCAGTGGATCGCAAACCCCTCTTTGATGTACTAACATGTATTCATCATCATACGACCTTAGAAGACGCGAAAGATAAGCTGATTCAAAATGCCGAGCGTTGCCTGAAACCATTGGAGGACTTGAGTTTCCTGTGGCAGACACGTTTAGATCTTGTGGAAAAAACAGTGGATATTGCTCGACGCGTGAGCTTCTCTTTAGAGGAAATTCGCTATCGTTATCCGCGTTCTTATTTGCCCGAAGGAATGAATGCGTCGGACTATTTGCGCCAGCTCACTTATGAAGGGCTTGAATGGCGCTATCCGCAAGGCGCTCCGAGCAGCGTGATCAAACTTATTGAACATGAATTAGAACTCATCAGAGAGCTTGAATACGAAGATTATTTCCTGACACTAAAAGAAATCTGCGACTTTGCGAAAGAGAAAAATATTTTATATCAAGGCCGAGGTTCCGCAGCGAACTCGGTGGTGTGTTATTGCATTGGTCTGACTTCAGTTCGACCAGGCGATATCAGTCTTCTTTTTGAACGATTTATTTCCCGCGAACGTCGGGAGCCTCCAGATATCGATATCGATTTTGAGCACAGTCGTCGTGAAGAAGTGATTCAGTATATCTATGAGAAATACAACGAGCGCCATGCCGCTATGGTTTGCACCGTGATTCGTTTTCGTTCACGCATGGCCCTACGCGAAGCCGGAAAAGTTTTTGGGATGTCACTTGCGAATATCAATGCCATGATCAAATTCACAGGACGCGATGGATTTCGCCGTCTTCTCGAAGAGCCCGAAATTGGCGAACGTTTTGGGCTACCTGGCCCGCAGTGGGGTTTATTTCTGAGTCTGGCCCAACAGATTCGCGGCTTTCCTCGTCATTTGGGAATTCACACGGGCGGATTTCTCATCACTCAAGATCCAATTACAGAAATGGTACCGGTTGAAAAAGCCACGATGAATAGTCGCTATGTGATCCAGTGGAATAAAGATGATGTCGCCACTTTACGATTGATGAAAATCGACGTTCTGAGTTTAGGAATGCTCACGTGCTTAAGAAAATGTTTTGAGCTTTTATCCAAGCATAAAGGTTTGCATTTTAATTTGGCGACAATTCCCTCAGAAGACAAACCGACTTACGATATGATTTCTAAAGCAGATACTGTCGGAGTTTTTCAAATCGAATCACGCGCGCAGATGATCACTCTTCCTCGCATGAAGCCGCAAAACTTCTATGACCTTGTGATCGAAATTGCGCTGATTCGTCCTGGCCCTTTACAAGGAGGCATGGTTCATCCTTTTCTACGCCGTCGCCAAGGACTTGAAAAGGTAACTTACGCCCATGACTGCTTAAAGCCTATTCTGGAAAAAACTATGGGTGTGCCGATCTTCCAAGAACAGGTCATGCGAATTGCTGTGGTCGCGGCAGGCTTTACGCCCGGTGAATCCGATGAACTGCGCCGAATTATGTCTTCCGCATGGAGAAAACGCATGACCATGGATGGCGTTAAAGAGCGGATCATGCGAGGGCTTGCCGAAAAAAATATTTCCCCTGAATACGGCGAGCAAATCTATCAAACAATCGAAGGCTTTTCTAATTTCGGCTTTCCAGAAAGTCACTCCGCAAGTTTTGCCTTACTCACCTATGCAAGTTGTTATATTAAATGCCACCATCCCGATGTTTTCGTCTGTGCGATTTTAAATAGTCAACCGATGGGATTTTACGCTCCGAGAACTTTGATTGCCGAAGCCCAGCGCCACGGCGTAGAAGTTCTGCCCCTGGATGTACAAAAATCCGATTACGACTACACCCTTGAAGACAACTGCAAACTACGTGTCGGCTTGCGCTCCATTTATGGAGTCTCAGAGGACATGTTGATGCGAGTAGAGCAAGAAAGAAAGCGCGAAGCCTTCCAAGATTTGCGCGACTTTATTCAGCGAACACAAATTCCAAAAGGAATTCTGATACGCCTAGCGGCTGCGGGAGCCCTTGATAGTTTCCACGAACAAGCCCGAGAACTTATTTGGAAAATCGAAGGCATGAGTTTGGATCAGAACAGTTTCCTTTGGGGGCAGTCCAAAGAACTCTCAGATGATATTCAAGAAGACATTCCTTTTGAGTCAAATTGGGATCGCCTGCGCCGCGAATATGATACGAAAGGATTTTCTGTTAATGATCATCCGCTTTCGGTTTTACGTTCTTATTTAAACGCCAAAAATGAACATTTTATTCAGCAACAGCAAGTGCCGTTCCGCTGCTCTCAAGATCTTCCGCATTTCCGCAACAAAACCAAGGTGCGAACAGCCGGACTTATTGGAATCACACAACGACCCCCAACAGCCAAAGGCATGTGCTTTATTACCTTAGAAGACGAATTTGGCTTTATGAATATTGTGATCACGCCAGACGTGTATCAAAAATATCGCACGGTTATTTATACCCGTTCACTTTTGGAAATTCGTGGTTCCGTCGAGCGAGTTGGCGATATTATTAATGTCCGCGCTGAAAGCGTTCTCCCTTTAGTCTAGCAACGCCCCAGTGTTTTAACAGATTTGAGATCTTCATCATAAAAGCGCCTACACTTAAAGTGTGTGAGGTGTTTGTGAGATTTTTATTATTCATCACAATCCTGATCTCTTCATCTTGGGTTTCAACAGCTCTCGCAGTTCCAGAGCCGCGCGAAGAATATTTAACTCCGGCAGAACCTGTTTCCAGCCTGCGCTCGCGAATGATTCCGTGTTACAGCGGCTATCGCGGTGTGGGCCGAAGTGTCACGGGAGTTGAAGTGGCCGGCGAAGAGTGTCCTATTTACACCTCGACTTTGCCTCGTCGATTCGATCGACCCGAGCAAGGTGGCGAGATTGACACTCCCGGAAATCCCTTCCCAAAACGTATGGAATAACACCGCTCAGAAAAATCAATTCGCACTTGCGTCTGCTCTGGTTTGAGCGGATGATCCCTGCATGTTGAAAGAAGCCCTTGAGTTTTTATTAACGCCAACAACTCCCCTTGCTAGACGATACGGTTTTCTCTACCAATCTATTTCTTTGAAACACCGCTATCATCGTTGCAAAAAGATTTGGATGCCGCATCTTAAAAACTGCCAAGATCTTTTCTTGGAAAATATCCAAGACCTTCCGCAAAAAAATCATGTGGTGATTTTAGGAAGCGCGCACTTGCATGAGATCCCCATGCACCTTTTGGTACAAAATTTTAAACGTGTCACATTGGTTGATGTGATTCATCCCCTGAAGCATCACCTGCTGGCGAAAAAAAATAAAAACCTTGAACTGATCACCAAGGATTTAAGTGGTGCCTTGGCAGATCTTGAAGAAATTGAAACATACGAAGAGCTTCTCACCCTGGCACAACAGCTACACGAGAAAAAACTTTTCCATTTTAAAGCGGACTTAATTGTTTCAGGTAACCTCTTATCGCAATTGGCACTTTTGCCGATTGAACAAGTGGAAAAAGCATTGAAACGCCCCCTGACACTGGAAGAAAAAGACCACATCTGCACTCAGTTCGGAAACAATCACCTTAAAAATCTTTTGGCCTGTGAGGGACATAAGCTGGTTTACTGCGATCGCGAAATCACCTACCGCTCTCCTGATAAAGAAGTCATCTATCAAGGAAGCTACCCCATTGATTTTTCTGGATTCACATATCTAAAAAATTGGATGTGGGAATTGGCTCCTAAAGGTGAAGCTTCCAAAGAATATTCCATCGAAATGAAAGTAGAAGCTTACCGTAAAGACTAAGCAGTTCAGCGCCAAGATGAACTACTTTTTAATCGCAACAAAGAGTCCTTCAAAAGTTGGAATCAAAGAGCTGGTGTACAACGACGTATCCGCCAAACGCTGATTAAATTCCTGCATCACGCGCGCTTGCTTTTCGGAGAATCTTTGCAAAGATGTATCTCCCCAAACAGCGCCCGACAAAAACACATTGTCCGCTAAAACCAAACCACCCGAACGAAGATTTTTTTCTGCCCACATCAGATAATCCAAATAGGCAGCCTTATTGCCATCGATGAATACGCCGTCAAAAGGCCCTTCACTTGCAATGCGCTCTAATTCCACACGCGCATCACCTACAACCATATGAATTTTCTTACTGCCCATATTCATTTTGGCAAAAACTTGTTTGGCCATATCGGCATGTTTGGCTTCTTTCTCTAAAGTCCAAAGCTCTCCACCTTCGACCAAGCCCTCACAGATGTACTGAGCAGACAGTCCCGTCAAAGTGCCAATCTCGACAAATTTTTTACAGCCATGCATCCGCACAAGAGTTTGCACCAGGCGCGCTTCAGGTGCAGAAACACTGATACGTCCTAATCCCAATTCATCGGCGAATTGGCGCGACATCTTCTTAGTTTCATTTTCTTCGCCCAGCAAAGATCCTAAATATTTTTCTCTGTCTGATAACACGATTTCTCTCATACGCTTATTCTCACACAGCTTGGTACTGAAGTTAACATTAAGTTAATTATGATTCGGGAAAACATCTCTTTAAACTGTTCAAACAAGAAGGAGGATCCATGAAAAAGTGGCTTATTTTCACACTGAGCCTGGGCTTTATGGCTTGCGCTTCGAAAGAAGAATCTCCCCTTCGCAACGACGGCAGAGCCGCGGCTCAAAATCCACCTTCTGCTCTGGGCCGGGCTTCTCAAGATTTGCATCAAAGTGCTAAATTCGCCCGACTGTCTAAAGCCATTCGTTTTGATTATGGCAGCACCACTTTGAATGCTGATTCAAAATTGATTTTGGATCAGCTGGCGACGGAAATGAATCGCTCTGCAAACTCTTTTGAAAAGATTCGCATTGCTGGCTTTACTGATGCCCAGGGAAATCCTTCGCGCAGCCGCGAGGTTTCCTTGCAAAGAGCGGAGTCGGTTCGCAGCTATCTGATTGCGCGCGGAGTTCCATCGGAAAAATTAGAAGCTGTTGGTATGGGATCCACTTATGCCAATCAAAATCGCAAACTCTCTAAGGCACAAACCGCCGATGATCGAAGAGTAGAATTAGAGATTGTCGAGTAAAAGTCTTTTGGGCAAGATGGGGGCATGAATCCACTTCTTGTCTTTGACCTCGATGGCACTCTCGTTGACTCGGCACCCGACATCATTCGCGCTGTGAATCGCACACTTGCTAATCACAGCAAAGCAACTCTGTCTGATGAGGTGATTATTTCTCATATCGGTGAAGGCCTTAAAAAACTCATCGCGGATCTTTTCAAAGAAGACAATCTGGATCCGGGCGATATCATGGGATTCGAACATGAATTTCTTCAAATCTATGAAGAAGAGATGTTCACAGCGACCTCGATTTTCCCGGGAGTGGAAAAATTCCTCGCAGCTTACCCCGGTCCGATGGCTATCGTGACAAATAAAAATGAAGGGCCCGCAAAGGCTTTACTCAGTCACTTAGGCCTTGATCGTTTTCCATGGATTGAAGTTTTTGGTGCCGACAGCTTGGCTGAGCGCAAACCAAGTCCTCTGCCGCTGCAAACCGTGATGCGAATCGCAGGTCATCATACCCGCAACACATTTATGATTGGGGACGGCATCCCTGATATGGTCTCTGCCCAACGAGCAGAGGTCCCCTCCATCGCCATTTCCTTCGGTTACACGTCTCGCTCGATACTTGAGACCTACTCACCGAAGGCTTTTCTCCCTCACTATGACGAACTCGGAGCCCTGATAAAAAAACTGACTCACATATGACGCATCCTCGCTAAGAAAAAGATCTACAGGCCTTTTTCCCGACTTGCCTCAGAGCAGCACGGACTATATAAGATGGAAGCTTTCAAATGGGGGTTGTCTCCGGTGAGTGAAATTCTTTTAGATGTTCAGAACTTAAAGACGCGTTTTAAAACTGACGATGGGACATTCCTAGCAGTTGATGACGTTAGTTTTTCCGTTAAAAAAGGCCAAACACTTGGAATCGTTGGCGAATCTGGTTGCGGCAAATCCGTAACTTCGCTTTCAATCATGCGTTTGATCCAAAAGCCAGGTAGCATTGAGTCCGGCAAAGTCCTTTTCAAGGGCCAAAATCTTCTCGATTGTTCTGACGATAAAATGCGTACGATCCGCGGTAACGAAATCGCGATGATCTTCCAAGAGCCTATGACTTCTTTGAACCCGGTTTACACAATCGGTGATCAAATCGAAGAAGCTATTTTGCTTCACCAAAAAAATCTCGATAAAAAACAAGCTCGCGAGCGCGCTATCAACATGCTTCGTATCGTTGGTATTCCAGCTCCGGAAAAACGTTTTCACGAATATCCGCACCAACTTTCGGGCGGTATGAGACAACGTGTGATGATCGCCATGGCGATCAGCTGTAATCCTGAACTTTTGATTGCCGATGAACCAACAACTGCATTGGACGTAACTATCCAAGCGCAGATTTTGGATTTGATGCGCAACCTGCAAAAAGAATTCAACGCCGGCATGATCTTGATCACTCATGATCTTGGTGTTGTTGCAGAGATGTGCCAAGAAGTCGCTGTCATGTATGCAGGCCGTGTTGTTGAGTTCGGGACTGTTGAAGATATCTTCTACCGTCCAAAACATCCGTACACTCGTGGTTTGCTTGATTCTATTCCGCACTTTGAAACGGGTCACAAATTGGAAAGACTTAAAACTGTCAAAGGGATGGTTCCAAGTCTTTACAACTTGCCAGTGGGCTGCCGCTTTGCAGACCGTTGTCCGTTTGCTCAAGATGATTGCCGTCAGATCTATCCGACTTTGGAAAACATGCGCGGCATCCACAAAGTGGCCTGCCACCACCCATTGTCTGAAGAGGTACAAAAATAATGAGCACTCCTCTATTGAAAGTTGAAAACGTCACGAAAAGCTTCCCGATCTACGGTGGCATCTTCAGTCGTGAAATCGCATCTGTAAAAGCCGTTCAAGGCATCTCTTTTGAGATCAACAAAGGTGAAACTTTGGGTCTTGTGGGTGAATCTGGTTGCGGTAAATCAACTCTAGGTCGTTGCTTGATCCGTTTGCACGACACGACTTCTGGAAAAATCTCTTACAACGGTAAAGACATCACGCACATAGAAGGCGAAGAACTTCGTGAAATGCGTAAAAAGATGCAAATCATCTTCCAAGATCCGTTTGCTTCTTTGAATCCGCGTATGACAATCGGTGCGATCCTTGAAGAACCATTGATCATTCACAATCTCTTTACGAGCGCGAAAGATCGCCAAGACCGTATCTTGGAATTGATCGACCTTGTGGGTCTTCGTCGTGAACATTTGAATCGTTACCCGCATGAGTTCTCGGGTGGTCAACGTCAACGTGTGGGTATTGCCCGTGCTTTGGCCGTGAATCCTGAATTGATCGTATGTGATGAGCCGGTATCTGCATTGGACGTTTCGATCCAAGCGCAAGTGATCAATCTTTTGATGGATCTTCAACAAAAGTTGGGACTGACTTACATCTTCATCGCCCATGACTTGAAAGTCGTTGAACACGTTTCAACAAAAGTGGCGGTGATGTATCTTGGTAAAATCGTTGAGATGGCTGAAGCTGAAGAGCTTTACCGCAATCCGAAGCACCCCTATACACGCGCTTTGATGTCAGCGATCCCAGTTCCAGATCCAAATCGTAGAGAAGAGCGTATTATTTTGACTGGCGACGTACCGTCTCCAATCAACCCTCCGACAGGCTGTCATTTCCACCCTCGTTGCCCAATGGCGATTGAGGATTGCAAGACTATCGTCCCGCCACTTGAACTAAAGTCGCCAGACCATATCGCAGCCTGCATCCGAGTATAAAGCAGACTCTCTTTTTGTCCGATAAACTCCCTGAAGACCTCAGGGAGTCCTATGAAAGCTCGCGGAAAAGTTTGGATCATTTACGACGCTGAAAACAAAAGTCAGTCCAAGCCTTTATCCGTGGTGCAAACCCAAGTTGTTCTTCTCTCGATTCATCCACATAGTTTTGGTCGCTATTTTCTTTGGACTCCAGGTTGGGAAAAATGGATGAGCTTGCGTGAGTTTTTCGACGAAGATCAAAAATACTTCGTTCTGGCTCATCCACCAAAACCGGCTGACGAAGCTCAACCAACAGGTAACTCAAGCCTTCGCAATCAGGCTCCGAATATTTCAAGCCCTGCATCGAACGAGAGCATGACAGAAGACACCGTCACGGCTCTTATTGTTTCTTTCAGTCAGGAAAATGCATTTACAGAAGTTGAAGACGGCGACCCAGAGTTGACGAAGCAAAGTTCCGACTACGGATATTATCATCGTGATTTCCATGGCAGTGATTTAGATCTTTCTAAGATTCGTAAAATCAAACCTGACACGACGAAAAAGAAAAGTCCGATTCAACAGAAGACGAAAGAACAAAATCCGCCAGACGCAGAACGCCGCCGTCATGAGCGTCATAATTTTAAAATTGAAGTCGTGCTAGTTTCTAAGACTCGTTCTTTCAGAACTTATTCCAAAAATATTTCGGCAACCGGGACATTGCTTGAGAATGAAATTCCAAATGAATTTTTGAAAAAGCCATTTGACCTGATTATCGTAAATCCCTTTGAACCTGACGTGAAAAAATCCCGCCTCCTTTTCAAAGCCAAAATCGTGGGGGACCTTGAAGATCCACGGCGCTTGATGTTTCTTGAGCGCGATAATGAAATGGCAACAAGACTTGAAGCTCTTCTCAAGGCTTACGTCGCGTACCAAGCCCAGATGAAGAAATCTGCTGGTTAGTTTTGCTTAACTTTCCTTAAGTGTTTGCAAGGTCGATCAAGTTTTCTTAACAGCTCACCGATCTCCTTAGTGAAGCACGTGGGAGAACACATGAGTACACTGAAGTACGCTTTCGCCATTGGATCTGCTTTTACAATTTTAACTGCCTGTCAGCCCGAAGTAGAGGAACAATCGAGTAGCTCTCGGTATTTGTATGTCGCCACCGGCGCGTGCAACAATGGCTTCGGTATCACCACATACACAGGAACGAATGCTTCCAACGTAATTTTTCGTCTGAATGCCGAAAGCGGTCAATACGAAGGTCGTATCGCCGATTTTTCAACTGTGGCAGATGCTCCTGCGACTCCCGTTTCGGTGACGGATTTTGATGATGATTATCTTCTCGCTTTGATTGAACACGGAACTCTTCGTCGTGTGGAAAAAATTGAAAAGAAACTTTCTGGTGAGAGAACCACGTTTTACAACAACACTTCGGCAACGGCTCCTATTGGGGCGCTCACGGGAGTCCTTAAATCTATCATCAAAGTTTCAGATGGCTATTTGATTTCAAAAACAACAGCGATTGAAAAACTAAATACATCTTTAACACGCGTACCAGGAACAGGGACGGCTTCGTGGGTGGCCACTCCTGGTGGCGTGTGCGCCACGGCCAACATCAACTTCAACTCCTTAACGACGTATCCAACAACGGGAAATGCCTCGGGATATAACATCGTTTACACTCACTCGGCAGGTGCCTCGAATGCGACCACCAACCGTATTGGCGTGATCAATGGCTTAACCGGCTGGAATGGAACAACGGGTTGCGTATCGAATCAGTCAACTGTAGCAGCCGCAGCCACTCCAGTTGCTGCCGTCTACATGAAAAATCATCATCGTCTTGTTGTTGCTTATGCCGGAACAAATACGACCCCGCAAAACTCGCTCTACACTTATGCGATTGACGAAGCAGCAACGTCTAATGTGATCAGCGATGCTTTTAAAGGATACGATGATCCGAACGTGATCTTCGCAGCCTCGGCGATGTACTATGATGAAGAGACAAGTTCCCTTTACGTAGCAGGTGGTGCCGCTATTGCGACGAACCTCACAACAGGTAACACAGTCTATAAAATCGAAAAGTTCACGTATGATGCCACGACAAAACTGTTTACACGTGTGGGTTCATTGCCATTTTATGCAGGCAATATCGAAACTCGCTGCATTTCATCGATGTTCGTCGGCAATTAAGATTCCCTCTCACATGGACACCATCTTGCAAATAGGGCCTGCGGAGGCTCTCAAATGGTTCTTAGAAGTTTTAAGCTTGCCCTGATGGTGGCACTTTTTGTCACGGCTGTTCCTTTTTACAAAGCTCAGGCCCAATCCAGTGAGTTTTCAGCGCAAGTCGAGCAAGAACGCCAACAACTTGCCTCCTATGGGTTCTATAAATGGGAATGGCTTAAAAACGATTGCAGCAACTGCGAGCTTTTCATTCTAACGACCAAACCTGAACTCCGTACCGAAAAAGTTCAGCTTTTTATTCAATCGCTAGGTCTGCACAAATCAGAACTACAAATGCTCTACAAAATCCACGGTGCTGAATACAATCTGCTCGCCCACATGGCGATTGGAATCTTAGGACGCGAATCTGAATTTTTCACAAGCACTCGCTATCAATTTAAAGAAACTTTCCCCATTTTAGTTCGGGTTGCAAAAATTCTTCGCCACATGATGGATGATTCAGGAAAAAATGTTTCCAACAACAGCCGTGGCCCGACTCAAATTAAAATCGTTCCTAAAAAAGTAGCCGCAGCTTATGGCATAACCCCAGATGATTTGCATATCCCTGACAATGCCGCGATCGCGACAATGGGATTTTTGATCGAATCACTCAATGAATTGAAACGCCGTATTCCACTCAACAAATTAGAAAATGTAACACCGGAAACCTATGTCGACTATTTGCCGTACATTTACTTTGGATCAAGTAGAGCCTTGGTAAAGAAAACTGCGACACCAGATAAGAATCTGTATGTCCAAGCTATGAAACACTACATGTCCTGGGTCGAAGTCTACGAAAGAGAGTCAGTCATGACTCCCCTTCTGAACTAATTAAGGATTCAGTTTCAACAAAGTTTGAACTGTTTTTTTGAGCTTTTCGACATCGAATGGTTTTTTGATATAGTCGTCAGCGCCGATTTCGAATGCTTTTCGCATGTCTTCTTCAGAGGCTTTACCAGAGATGAACACCAAAGGAATCTTTTTAAGATCGCGGTGTTCTTTCAAAAGTTGAGCAAGTTCAAAGCCGTTAATCCAAGGCAAACCGACATCCGTTAGAATCAAATCCACAGCTTGATCATCTAGAGTCGTTGAAAGTTCTGTGGCATCAGCAGCAAGCTTCGTCACATAACCTTCACCTTCGAGAATTCTTTTTAGAGCCAAGCGCATCGTCTCATCATCTTCGATAACAAGAATAACTTTAGGATCAAGCTTTCTTTTTGCTTCACGAAACTGATCCAACTCCACGACATCCTGACTTGCGATGCGGGCTTTCGTCATCTTCTCAATTTTATCGACCAGATCCTTGGTGTTGATACGCTTGTTCTTCATCTGTTCCCTTTAGTGAGCGACTTGGGCTTCCAACCATCTTTCAGCATCAATAGCTGCCATACATCCTGTGCCGGCTGCTGTGATTGCTTGGCGGTAAACGTGGTCTTGCACGTCACCAGCCGCGAATACGCCTGGAATATTAGTGTACGTTGTATTTGGCTGAGTCACAAGGTAACCCGTCTCGTTCATATCCAACATACCTTTGAAAAGGTCCGTTGTTGGTTTGTGCCCGATAGCAATGAAAAGTCCTGTGACTTTCATTTCTTTGATGGAACCATCTACGATGTTTTTTACCAATGCACCCGTCATTGATTTACCATCACCCAAAACTTCCACAACTTCAGAATTCCAGATCACTTCGATCTTTGGATTCTTCATTGTACGTTCGGCCATGATTTTAGAAGCACGGAAATGGTCACGACGGTGAACCACATAAACTTTAGAAGCAAAACGAGTGAGGAATTGCGCTTCTTCCATCGCCGTATCGCCACCACCAACAACGATGATTTCTTGATTACGGAAGAAAGCACCATCACAAGTTGCACAAGCCGAAACTCCACGATTCATATAAGTCTTCTCTGAAGGAAGACCGAGGTATTTTGCGCTGGCTCCTGTCGAGATGATAACAGATTTAGAAAGGTAAAGTTTCTCACCGATCCAAATTTTAAATGGACGAGAAGAGAAATCTACTTTGGTTACGTTGCGAGTGATGAAACGTGTTCCGAATCTTTCAGCTTGTTTTCTCATAACAGAAATCAAGTCAGGACCCGTAACTCCGTGTTCGAAACCAGGATAGTTTTCGACTTCCGTTGTGATCATCAACTGACCACCGGCTTCTTCACCTTCAATCATCAAAGGTTCAAGGTTAGCACGACCTGTGTACACCGCAGCTGTTAAGCCCGCAGGACCAGATCCAATAATAATCACATTTTCAATTTTAGTTTCTTGAGACATGAGCGACTCCATCGGTCAAAGATCACCCCCAAGGCTATCACAACAGGCGCCGTTTTCATTAGTTCTTTGCATGTTTTGGACTGCGTCAGCTAGAATGAGACATGGCGAAAATCTCTTTTCAAAAAGCGAAACCCCCGATTGAGGTCGAAACTGGTGCGAATCTCATGAAATCCCTGCTTGGAGCGGGGCTTCCAGTGGCTTCGAGCTGTGATGGGGATGGCGTTTGCGCCAAATGTAGGATCCAGATCCTGGAAGGGAGAGAAAACCTCTCCCCAGAAACCGAACTTGAGCTTTTTTTGAAAGAGAAAAATAAAATTGCCAAAGATATGCGCATCAGCTGCCAAACCGCCGTGAACGGCGATATCAAAGTTGATGCGACTTATTGGTAGAAACTAAACCTTCTGCAAACGGACGAAGTTGATTTTAATCCCCTCGCGCAAAAAGATTTTTTCAAACGCTGTCTCAAAGTTTTGCGAAGCGTACTCTGAGTTATGCAGGTCTTGAGTTTCAAAAATGATTTTGTATTTCGATTGACGGATTTCATCCATCGCCCACAAGAAATAAACCAAAGAATCTGTTTTGAAATTGATGAAAGAACCCGGCTTTTGCAAACGATAAAGCAAATCTAAATTTTGCAATTGCACGAAACGGTTTTTAGGTTTTTTAGGAGACGTCCAAGGATCCGGGAAGTGAATAAACACATTGTCCAGCTCCCCTTCTTCGAACAACTCATCGATATTGAAAGCGTGGAAACGTGTGATCGCCGCATTCTTGCAACCTGCGTTCACTGCACGTCGAATTGATTGAATCAACGGTTTGTATTTAAGTTCAATACCAACAAGCATACGCTCTGGATTTGATGCCGCTTGGTGCGCAAAGAAAGTTCCGTTACCCGTTCCTACTTCCAAATCCATTGGCATTTTCGCATCGACCTTAAAAATATCAGAACGCCATTTGCCTTTGTTAGCAGGAGCGCGCTGTTCGTCGAAAGCAACGTGAGAATATTCGCCATTTAATGCCAAGGTGTAGGCATTTTGGTTCGGCAAATCAGCAGTGATATTAATTCGGCGTCTAGGAGCGAGAGTCGTTGTCATAGGGGACTTGATTAGTCTCCCGCGGTCCTCCGGTCAAGCTTTTCACGGTAAACGGCCGCAAGGCTTTAAAAGGAGCCAAACGAATCGGGCAATTTTCAACGTTGCACTCGGAACAATAGGATTTTTTACAAGGGTCTAAATGGAAAGCGATCTCCCCATCAAACACATAATCGCGAACCACGGCATCTTCAAAATCCCGAGTTTCACTATGAACTCTTGAAATATCCCAATATTCCGGCACCACCAAATGCGCATCTACGTGGTGAAAACGGCCCGAACGAATCACGCGCAATTCGTGAATATCAATAATGCCAGGACGACGATTTTTATTAAGTGCCGCGTTTAAATTCGACAATGTACTCTCATCGATTTCATCCATGAGGCCACCCATGGATTCACGGACAATTCCATAACCGACATAGGCCAAATGTAAACCGACTAAAATAGCGATCACCGGATCGACCCAGTCCCACCCCGTCAGAAGCACAAGCCCCAAACCAACCATCACACCAACAGTCGTGACCACGTCTGAAATGACATGGGATCCACTGGCTCTCAGAGCGTCCGAGTGATGAGTTTTTCCAATATGCTTAAGATAAAGACCCAGAGCGAGATTCACTAAGGCAGCGGCCCCAACAATCACAAGACCGATTTCTAGTTGCTGTGGTGGCTCGTGATAAATAAGAGCTTTGACGGCTTCACCGATGATCATCAATGAAGCAAAAAAGATCATCCCACCTTCAAATGTGGAAGAGAAATACTCCGCTTTTCCGTGTCCATAAGGATGCTCATGATCGGCAGGTTGCGAAGCAAAACGGATCACAAAAAGGGCAACAACCGCAGCCACAACATTCACGATACTCTCAAGAGCATCGGATAAAACCGCTGCCGAATTTGTCATCCGGTAGGCGGCGATTTTGAGAATGAAAATCAGCAAACTTGCGATGGCGGAAAGCCACGCAGCTCGATTGCGGATTTTATCGCTGGATGTTGGTGCACTCGTACTCATAAGAGCGTTTTATCAATCAGAAAAATTTCGTCAATGAATTATTAATTACTCGCCCGCGACTTTTTTGCGTTGTCGGGCTGCAGGCTGAAGTTCTACGACTTTGTTCGTTTCTGGACGAGCAAAAGCCACACTATTACGGCCACCACGTTTGGCGTCGTAAAGCGCATGGTCCGCACGACGAACCAGCTCACGAGCCGTGATGTTTTCACCAGGAACTGTGATTGCAAAACCCAATGAGGCTGTTAATTGAATAGAGTCCTCACCACTGCGGAATGTCGTTTTAGCGATGGATTCGCGCAAACGCTCGCAAAAATGCATAGCTCCCGCATGATTGGTCTCTGTCAAAACCACCAAGAACTCGTCCCCACCGTAGCGGGCAGGAATATCGATATTACGAGTATTGGCTTTTACAATCTTACCAATTTCAGAAAGGACGTAACTTCCGAACAAATGATCATGACCATCATTCACAGTTTTAAAATAGTCCATATCCATCATGACTACACAGACGTCACGACCAAAACGACGACCCCGCTCAATCTCGAACTCAAGTTTCTGATAGAGCGAACGCATGTTAAAGAGGCCCGTCAAATCATCAATATCGACAAGTTCTTTGAGCTTGGCGTTGGCGAAAACCAACTGCTCATGCAGGTCACGGATACGAAGTTGTGAACGAATACGAGCCAATAGCTCAAGCGGAACAAATGGCTTTACGATGTAATCGTCAGCACCAGAGTCGAGAGCTTCAATAATGGCTTCAGTGCTAGAGTTTTCAGAGACGAAAACACAGGATACATGTGACAGACGCTCACGAATGGCCTTCAAAACTCTCAGACCCGCCATTGACGGCGCCATCCAATCCAAGATCACGACATGTGGAATCCAGGTTTCAATCAGGCGATGAGCTTCAGTATCAGTCGTTACTCCGCGCGCGTCGTAACCTTCCCAACGAAGGGGCTCCATCAAAATTTCAAGGCTGTCCTTGTCATCATCGATAACAAGAATTCTTCTATTAATGGGTTGTTTACTGCTACTTTCGAAACTCATCCTACATACCAGTGTAACGTGTTCTCTACTTCTCGGTTAATTTCGAGAATTGTTGAGTCCACATTTCTGACCTATGGGCGAGTCTAGGCACTCTCGTCTCACTCTGAGACACTGACAAGAGCCGCAATACAACCGCACAATTCTGGTAAGCCCGGACCTGCAAATTGCGCCCGACCAAGATCCATGACGCTTGCTTGAGACGCCAATTTGCCTGCCAAACCGAGCACCAACTTCTATACTATCCCCCTGCATTGAAAGTTGAAATGCAGGCTGTTTTTAGGTATTCAAAAGTTCGCCGATGGGCACGTGAACAACGAAGGAATTATCTATGAGTTTGAACTTCTCTGAAATCGAATCGAAGTGGCAAAAAAAGTGGGAATCGTCCAAAGCTTTTAAAGCAGAAGCAAAGTCCACAAAACCGAAATACTACGCTCTCGATATGTTTCCTTATCCGTCAGGTTCAGGCCTTCACGTAGGTCATATTGCTTCTTACACTCCTGCCGATATTATCTCTCGCTATAAACGTGCGATGGGTTTTAACGTTCTTCACCCAATGGGTTACGATGCGTTCGGTTTGCCAGCGGAGCAATTTGCGATTCAAACTGGTATCCACCCTGCGATCACAACGGCGAAAGCGATCGAAAGTTTCGGCAATACATTGCGCAACTTTGGTTTCAGCTTTGATTGGGATCGCCAGATCTCAACTTGCGAACCGAAATACTACAAATGGACTCAGTTTATTTTCTTGAAACTTTTCGAGCGCGGCTTGGCTTATCAAAAAGAAGTTCCTGTGAACTGGTGCCCGGCTTTGAAAACAGTTTTGGCAAACGATGAAGTTATCGATGGCAAATCAGAGCGTGGTGGTCACCCGGTGATCCGCGTTCCGATGAAACAGTGGATGCTTAAAATCACCGACTACGCTGAACGTTTGTTGCAAGATTTGGACACTGTCGACTGGCCAGAGCGCACAAAAGAAGCGCAAAGAAACTGGATTGGTAAAAGCGAAGGCGCGCGTGTAACATTTAAAGTGGATGGTCACAATGAAACTTTTGAAGTCTTCACGACTCGTCCTGATACTCTATTCGGTGTGACTTTCATGGTGATGGCACCAGAAAATCCATTAGTAAAGCAGATCACAACGGATCACCAAAAACGCAATGTGGAAGAATATGTTTTGGCCACTTCGAAAAAATCAGAAGTCGATCGCAAAGCCACAACTGAAAAAACCGGCGTTTTCACTGGGGCTCACGCGATCAACCCTGTGACTGGCGAAAAAGTTCCAGTGTGGATTGCCGACTATGTTTTGATGGATTACGGAACAGGTGCCATCATGGCCGTTCCGGGCCACGATGCTCGTGATCATGAATTTGCAAAAAAATTCGATCTACCAATTAAACGCGTTCTGGAAGGTGGCGATGAGTTGCCATTTGAAGGCGAAGGCAAATTGGTGAATTCTGATTTCTTGAATGGTCTTTCTAAGTCTGAAGCAATTCAAAAAATGCTTTCACATTTGGAAGCGAAAAAAATTGGCGTGCGCGAAGTTCAATACAAACTTCGTGACTGGTTGTTCAGCCGTCAACGCTATTGGGGTGAACCGTTCCCGATCGTGCACTTCCCGAAAGCCGGAATGAAAGGCGTTCCAGTAAATGAATTGCCAGTTTTGTTGCCTGAAGTGGCCGAATACGAACCATCCGATAAGGGTGAGGCTCCTTTGGCCCGCAATACGGACTGGGTTCGCTATGAAGCAAATGGTGAAGTCGGCGCCCGTGAAACAGACACGATGCCAGGGGCTGCGGGCTCTTCTTGGTACTTCTTGCGTTACACAGATCCTCATAACGACAACGCGCCGTTTGATTTCGAAGCACAAAAATATTGGATGCCAGTTGATTTGTACGTCGGTGGCCCTGAGCACACAGTGGGTCACTTGTTGTACTCTCGTTTCTGGCAAAAAGTGATGTTCGACGTAGGATTGGTTTCTCACCAAGAGCCATTTAAAAAATTGGCGCATCAGGGTATGGTTTTGGGACCTGATGGCGAGAAAATGTCGAAATCTCGTGGCAACGTGATTCCAGCTGAAGAAATCGTGAAAACTCACGGTGCGGATGCTGTCAGAACGTTTGTGACGTTTATGGGACCTCTCGACAAGGATAAACCTTGGTCTCCAACAGGAATCGATGGCGTGAAGCGCTTCTTAGACCGCGTTTCTCGCTTGGTTGTGAACGATGACGGTCAATACGTAGCGACGAAAGAGGCCCCACCTCTTGAAATCGAGAAATTAGTTCACAAAACGATTAAAAAGGTCACTGAAGACATCGAGTCTATGAGCTTTAACACGGCCGTGAGCGCCATGATGATCCTTGTAAACGAGCTTTATAAGGCAGAATGCCGCTCTGAAAAGGCTTTGAAACCGCTTGTACAGATCTTGTCGCCATTTGCTCCTCACATGACGGAAGAATTGTGGGAAAAAATGGGCGGAGAGGGACTTTGCTCTTTGGCTCCGTGGCCAAAATATGATAACACCCTCGTCGCTGATGACACTGCGACAATCGGCGTGCAGGTGAATGGAAAAATGCGCGGCACGATCGAAATTGGAATCGCGGCTTCTGAACAAGAAGCGGTGGCGGCAGCGATGGCTGTTGCGGGTGTTGCTTCAGCTATGGGCGGAAAAAATCCTGATAAAGTGATTTATAAAGCCGGTAGAATTTTGAATATTATTGTGAAGTAAATTAACAGGGGTCGACGTCTTTTTAAACTAAGACCCCATTAAAGTGAGGGTCTGAAGAGATGTCGACTTGGAGTCCTGAAAAAAGCGCAGCGCTTTATGGGATCAACAACTGGGGTAATGGATATTTCAGAGTTAACGGTAACGGCAATGTTGCTGTCACACCCATGGGAGCTGAAGGCCCATCTGTCGACCTTCACGAGTTAACACAAGATCTTTTGGACCGCGGTATCCGCGTTCCAATCATGATCAGATTCCCTGACATCATCAAATCACGTGTTGAGCTTCTCAACGGTTGCTTCCAAAAAGCATTCGCAGATCATGGTTACAAAGGTAACTACTGCGGCGTTTATCCAATCAAAGTAAATCAGCAACGTCACTTGGTTCAAGAACTCGTGAAATACGGAAAAGGTTTCCGTATGGGCCTTGAGTGCGGCTCAAAACCTGAGTTGTTGGTTGTTCTTGCGTTGATGAACACTGAAAACGCTTTGATCATCTGTAACGGCTTTAAAGATGCTGAATACATTGAAACAGCGATCTTGTCGCAAAAACTAGGTCGCAACACAATCATCGTTGTGGACCGTCGCGAAGAGCTTAAAATGATCGTGGACTGCGCGAAGAAATTCAACGCTCGTCCAAAAATCGGTTTCCGCGCAAAATTGAACACGCAAGGTGCGGGTAAATGGGTTGATTCATCTGGTGCTCGTTCTAAATTCGGTTTGACGTCAGTTGAAATCGTGGAAGGTGTTGAGTACTTGAAAAGCGAAGGCATGCTTGATTGCCTTGAGCTTCTTCACTACCACATCGGTTCTCAAGTTCCTTCTATTCAATCAATCAAGTCTTCATTGAAAGAAGGCGCACGTTTCTATACTGAACTTCACAAAATGGGTGCAGGCCTTAAATACATCGACGTCGGTGGCGGTCTCGGTATCGACTACGACGGTTCTGGCCACTCCGAAAGCTCTGTGAACTATTCTGAACAAGAGTATGCGAACGACATCGTGTCTGTGTTGCAAACTCTTTGTGATGAAAAAGGCATTCCACATCCAAACATCGTAACAGAGTCGGGCCGCTTCTTGGTGGCGCATCACTCGGTATTGATCTTTAACGTGATGGGTATCAACAACCTTCACCGTTATGAGCCACCTCGTCCTGCAACGAAGGCAGATCCTTCGATCATGCAAGACATGCAGTACATCTTTGAAAAGGTGAACAAAGACAATATCAATGAGTGCTTCAATGACCTTGAGCAAGCTAAGCAAGAGACATTGCAACTGTTCACTTACGGCGTTTTGAATCTTGAACAACGCGCGTGGTGCGAAAGCATGTACTTCGCCATCGCAACGAAAATGAATAAACTTGCGAAGACAGTACCTGATACAGAAGACATCGTTGCTGCATTATCGAAAGAGCTTTGCGACACTTATTTCTGTAACTTCTCTGTATTCCAATCAGTTCCAGATTCTTGGGCTGTTGGACAATTGTTCCCGGTTATGCCGATTCACCGCTTAGGTGAAGAGCCTTACCGCGAAGGAACATTGGCCGATTTGACGTGCGACTCTGACGGCGTGATCGAAAAATTCATCGACACTGAATCCGGCGAGCCAAAAGAAACAGTTCGCATGCATGATTTTGAAGAAGGTAAGCCATACTACTTGGGGATCTTCCTCACAGGCGCGTATCAAGAGATTTTAGGCGACTTGCACAACTTGTTCGGTGATACAGACGCAGTTCACATCTCATTGAACGGCGTTGGCTACACGATCGACCATTACGTTCCAGGCGACACCGTAACGGAAGTTCTTTCTTACGTTCAGTACGGCCGCTCTGAGATGGTGGACAACGTTCGTCAAGCCACTGAAGAATCAATCCAAAAAGGTTCGATCACAAAACAAGAAGCAAAATTGTTGATCAAACACTACGAAGAAGGTCTTTCAGGTTACACATACCTAGAAGAAGCCGAATAGGTACCTGCTTACTTTCGTATCGAAAAGGTACCAGCAAAGTAAGCAGGTACCTATTGAAGTTCGATGCGTTTCTTTTTCGTTGCGATTTCCATGTGTTCGCGTCGGAGTTGCAAACGCTCTTTGCGCTTGTCGTCGGGATCAGGTGTGTTGATGTTTTGGATGTATTGAGCGAGCATGATGACGTCGACGTAAAACCCGCCTGGCAGCGGGATGATCGGCGGAACGTACCGGGTAAAGAACTTTTTTCAACCTTTGCCACCGCGAGTGGTTTTACATAACGAGCACGGACGAAGTTCAGTTCATTTGCCTGAAAGAAGTTATCGTTTTGCATTTTTGTTTCTGCAAACTCATACGTTGAGAATTTCACGTGAATCGTGATCGGGATTTTGTCTTCTTTCGCCCATAGATTTTCTGGCAATGGTTCTTTGAGCAAAACCAACAACGCTGAAGTCACATAGAGATTCAGCAAAGTCTCTGGTCCTCGGATCAAATGAAAGTCACCTTGGATGCGACCTTTGCGATCGACATACAAATCAACTCGCACATCACCGCGGATTCTTTGCACGGCCATGTCTTCTGGATAATCAAGACCACGATCGATGCGCTCTTGGATTCTTTGCAAGAAGGCTGTAAGCTCAATGCCCTTTTCAATTCCGATTTGCTCAACCCACGCGCCGGAACCTTTTGATCCTGTGGAGCCTTCTCCGAAAATCGTTTCGCCGGCGACTGAGGTTCCCGCTTTGTCTAAATTAACTTTGCCACCATCACGCAAAATATCTTCCGGCGTTGCTTCTGCCGTTTTTTGGGTTCCTGGTTTGGTGCCGCGAGTTTTCCCCTTGGGACCCATTCTTCCCTCTTGGCCTTTTTGCGCAACCGCAGGTTGCTCGGGAAGAACTTCAAATTCGATCGTTTGTTCTGGAATTTCTGGTTCAGATCTTTTCAAAAATAAGAACAGCCCCACGAGAATGTGGAGACCGAATGACAGCGCTAGAAAGAGAATCAACTTGCGATTCTGACTGCTAAGCATGTCCTAACAGACCAAAGCGCAACCGACTTGTCACGCGCCTATGCATATCAATAGAAACAAAGTGAAGACTGATGCTTTTAAGACATAAAAAAACCCGACTCTTTGAGAAGTCGGGTTGAAATCGAAACGAAAAGAACCTGGTACCTTTTCGACACGAAAGTAAGCAGGTACCTTACATTTTTGCGTCGAAGGCGTCGCGGACTGCGATACCGATATTGATCAAAAGGATCAACGTCACAAGAAGTGCTGTCAATGGACCCCAAACGAGCCATTCCGCGATTGTGAACCACTTTTGTGCTTGAGACATCAACTCACCCCAAGATGGAGTTGGCGGCGTCAAACCAAGACCCAAGTAATCCAAGAATGAAAGCGTGTACACGTTTCCAGAGATTACAAATGGAGAGAACGTGATGATCGGAGTCAAACCGTTCGGCAAGATGTGCTTACCGATAATGCGGTTGTGACCGGCACCAATAGCTTTCGCTGCTTCTACGTACTCACGTTTACGCAATGACAGGAACTGCGCACGCATGTACGAAGAGATTCCTGTCCAAGCAAACAATGAGTAGAACACCACAAGCAAAGGCAATGATGGTGTAAAGATCGAAATCATTGTGATCAAAACGAAAAGGATTGGAATCGACTCAACAACCTCAACGATACGTTGGCCCACAAGGTCAGTTTTACCACCCAAGTAACCCATCGCCGCACCCGTCATGATACCGATTGCGTAAGCAACAATCCAAGCACCCAAAGAGAACAACATCGTGTAACGGAAACCGTAAAGAAGACGAGTCATTACATCACGACCGCTCTCATCAGTACCGATCCAGTTGCTCTTTGTAGGAGGAGATGGATAAGTGTCGACAGATTTATTGCTCTCGTATGGATCCCACTGAATGATTGGCCAAATAGCCCAATCACCTTCACCCATTTCAAGTGAGCGATAGTCAGTCACGTAAGCATTCTCAATACCCAAATCAGTTGGATGGTAATCCACCACCAATGGGAAATAGAGTTTGCCATGATATTTCATCACGTGAGGACGATTGTTTGCCCAAAGACCTGCCGTAAAGCTAAAGAAGAACATCGCAAGCAAGATCCAAACCGAAATAACGGCAACCTTGTCACGCTTAAAACGTTTGTAGCGTTTTAAAGTCAGCTCATTAGTAATAAGGTATTTTTGAATTGGGTCGATCATTTGAAATCAATCCTTGGATCAATAAGCACGTAAATGACGTCGGAGAAAATACGACCGAACATCAAAAGCATGGAAGAAATAAACGTCAATCCCATGATCACGTTATAGTCACGAGAAAGAACGGATTGATAACCCAAAAGGCCGATACCATCCAAGTTGAACATTTGTTCAATGATAAGAGAACCTGCCAAGAAAGCTCCGAAGAAGCCACCAAGACCTGTTGCAATTGGAATCAAGGCATTACGAAGAGCATGTTTGAAAACAACAACTCTTTCAGAAAGACCCTTCGCGCGCGCTGTGCGAACGTAATCAGATTTGATCACATCAAGCATCGAGTTACGCATCAAAGTCGAAAGCTCTGTAAAGCCACCGATCACATAACAGATCAAAGGAAGAACAAAGTGATGCAAGCGATCTGTGAAGCGACCCCAAGTCGTCAATGACTCATAGTCATCGGACTGGAATCCCCCGATTGGGAAGAGATTCAATTTACCCGCAAATACCACGATCAAGAAGATACCAAGTACCAGCGGCGGAATCGAATACGTAAAGTTCAGAATCAACGTCGTAATTCGGTCAAAACCAGATCCCGCACGCGTCGCTTTACGTACACCAAGCGGAATACAAACAAGATATGTCAGGAAAAGAGAAGCAATACCGAACTGCAAAGAGACAGGGAATTTACTCTTGATAACGTCGATAACTGGTTCTTGATAAGTGAAGCTTTCGCCGAAATCTAAGCGCGAAAGATTTTTCAACCAAATCCAGTAACGGACATGCATAGGTTTATCAAAACCGTATTGTTTTTTAAGGGCCTCAATAACTTCTTCATTCACGCCGGTATCACCGCGGCTGTGAGTGGCGCCACCGCCACCCCCGCCTGCTGCACCGAAACGGATTGCTTGAAGTTTTTGTTCAATCGGGCTGCCCGGAGCCAAATTAATCAAGGCAAATGTAACAATCGTGATCCCCAAGAATGTCGGGATCATCAGTAGTAAACGACGAATCAGGTAGACGATCAAAGTCCTACTCCCACGCTCAAGTGTGTTGGTTCAAAGAAAAGGGGGAAAAAGCCTTACGGCTTAATCCACCAATAGTCTGTACCAATTTCGTACTTAAATGTCTCTGCTGGCATACCCATGCGTGAAGAATTTGCATAGAAATCGAACTTGTCGTTGAAAAGGAACGCGTATGGAGCGTCTTCAGCGATCTTTTTGTAAACTTCTTTTAGGAGTTTCACTCGTTTTGCCTTGTTCGGCTCAACACGAGCTTCGTCGATCAACTTGTCAACTTCAGGGTTTTTGTAGTTGATGAAGTTAGAACCACCAGCCACTGCGCTTGCAGAGTGCCAGATTTGTTTTGGATCTGGATCAACAGTACCGCCGCCCCAAGCAAGAGTAACAGCGTCGAAGTTGCCTTCATCCAATAGTTTCAAGAAAGAGTTCCACTCAAGATATTTCAACTCCATATCGATACCGGCCTTTTTGAGGTCTTCACGATACATAGTCCAATATTTCTCAGTGTCTTTATTTGGGTAGATCAACGTGAATTTGAATTCAGTTGGTTTACCGTTCACAACTTTTTCCAAGATGCCGTTTTTGTCTTTGTCAGTCCAACCCGCTTTAGCCAACAACTCTTGGGCTTTTTTCGTGTTGAATTCGATCGCTTTGATGTTTGGAGCGTATTCGCTCTTTACGTAGATCGCGCCAGTCGCAAGGTCTGACATGTTGTAACGGAATTTTTTGTTCATTTCTTCGCGATTCAAGAGATGAGCCAAAGCAACGCGAACATCGCGGTCTTTGAATAGATCTTTACGTTGGTTCCAACCTACGAAGCCGTATGATTTCGGAGAGCTGTTTTCAACTTTGTGCTTGATTACAGTTTTGCCCCAAGGAGCGCCTTCTGTTTTCTTCATGAACGCTTCGATACGAAGATCGATGTAGTCCAATTCACCTTTTTTAGCGCGCTCAAGAGTTGCATTTTCGTCTTTGAAGAAACGAAGAGTGATTGTGTCGAAGTTGTACATGCCCTTCCACTCAGGAGCTGTGTTACCCCACCACTTATCGAATTTCTTCAATTGGATCATTTGACCACGATCGAACTTCGTCATTTGGTAAGCACCAGAACAAACGATCGAACGGTTCATTTTTTTAGATTTTTCAACATCGCCGTAAACGTGTTTTGGAATCACGTTCAAAGTGGCAGCTGATTCAAAGTTTTTGAAGTAAAGGTCTTTAGCTGTGAATTTCACAGTGTGAGTGTCGATCACTTCAACTTTTTCGATACCTTCAAAATAAGGGCGCAAGTGAGCCGCTTCATATTTTGGTTCAAAAATCGCGTCAAAAGAGAATTTTACGTCTTCCGCAGTTACTGGAGAACCATCGTGGAAGACTGCGTTTTTACGGAGGTGGAAAGTGAAGACTTTGTTGTCTTTAGAAATTTCCCATTTTTCAGCAAGCTGAGGTCTCCAATCATAAGTCTCAGAATTACGCTTAGCCATGCCTTCGCAGACCATGAGTTGTACATTTTGAGAGTACAAGTCAGTAGCTGTAATCGGATGAACTGTTGGTGGTTCGCCACCCAAGTTCAAAACGAAATTGCCGCCTTTAGGTGCGTTTGCATTGGGTGCAGCTGCCATTGCTGGAGCTACCAAAGCTGAACTCAAGATGAGTGCCAGGAGTGCCTTCATTTTCATTGTCATTCCTCCAAAGGATTTCGCAGGGAATCTAAGTAGTTCCCAAAGTGGGCCTAAAATGGGTTATGCGGTAAAAATAATCAAGTTATTGCTCGATTGACGCCGCGCTTAAATGCTATATAACCAGGGATATTTTGAAGGAGAAAATCATGACCGACAAGAGTCAGAACAAGAGCCCAAACTCAGGTCCTAAGTTCGACCCACAAGCCGCTATTTCCGCTGAATTTGGTATCTTTGGAATTCCGGTGACTGAAGAAGAATCCAAACTTGTTTTGGTGCCGGTTCCTTGGGAAGTCACGACTTCTTACGGTGAAGGCGCTTCTCGTGGTCCACAGATTATCCGCCAAGCTAGCGAACAGATTGACCTTTTCGACATCGAAGTCGGCAAAGCATACGAAGCAGGCTACTTCATGCGTGATTTCCCTGAAGACCTTTGCGCGATGAACGACAAATATAAAGCCATCGCTCAAGAGCTCATCGAAATGCGAACAAGTCTCAGCGAGGACGAAGCCAAAATGGAGGCGTTGGCAGCGGAAGTAAACCAAGCTTGTGAAAAAATGAGCCAATGGGTTTACGATCAGTGCACTGACGTTTTGAACAAAGGCAAACTTTTGGGTCTAGTCGGTGGCGACCACTCCACTCCGTTAGGCGCGATCCGCGCTGTTAGCGATAAGTTCAAGGGCGACTTTGGTGTTTTGCATATCGATGCCCACGCAGACCTTCGTAACGCTTACCAAGGCTTCAAACAATCGCATGCCTCGATCATGTACAACGTGATGACCGATGCTAAGAAACCAAAAAAGTTGGTTCAAGTCGGTATCCGCGACTTCTCTGAAGACGAACATGACTTCTCGGCTTCTCGCGAAGACATCAAAACATTCTATGATATGGATTTAAAGCGCCGCATGCTTAAAGGTGAAAGCTGGGCACAGGTGTGTAAAGACATCATCAAAGAACTTCCACAAAACGTTTACATCTCATTTGATATCGACGGTCTTGATCCTGCGTTCTGCCCTCATACTGGAACTCCAGTTCCAGGTGGCATGAGTGTTGATCAAATCTTCTTCTTGTTCCATGAGATCCATTCTTCGGGCAAAAAAATAATCGCCTTCGACTTAAACGAAGTTTCAACAGGCGGACTTCCTGAACACGAAGTGGAATGGGACGGAAACGTGGGCGCTCGTATCCTTTATAAAATGTGCGGTTGGTTGGTGAAATCAAATGCTTAAGGTTTACGAATACGCAAAATGCTCGACTTGTGTAAAAGCTTTGAAGTTTTTGGATGCGAAGAAGGTAAAGTACGACAAACTTCCGATTGTCGATAAGGCTCCTACGCAAAAAGAACTTAAAGAAATGCTCGCGGCTTTGAAAGAAAACGGCGGCAGCATTCGCAACCTCTTCAACACATCAGGCGTGATGTACAAAGAGATGAAATTAAGCGAAAAACTTCCAAGTATGTCAGAAGCAGAAGCGATCAAGCTGCTCTCTGAAAACGGCAAATTAGTGAAACGTCCGTTTGTTATCGGTGATGACACTCATCTTGTTGGCTTTAAAGAAGACGAGTGGAAGAAAAACTTCTAAGAATCAAAACCCGCCTAAAGCAAAGAGCGTTGGGCGGGAGTCGTATCGACCCACTTCATGGGCGACATTTTCGCGTCGCAGTTTTTGTTTAAATGTTTGATCACGATCTCTGCGAGTTCCGGGGCTTTGATGTCGTCCGGCTCGTGAGCGAAGAAAAATACTTTTTTGATTCCGGCCTCCTGCCATTGACTGAGTCGTTGTGACCAGTTTTCTGCGCGCGGTTCATCGCTGGGATGCAAATCGTTTCCGATAAATCTTAGAACTGTGAATGGCGCCGTGAGGGACGTGTGTAAGAGATCGCGTCTGCCGGCTACATCTAAAATGACAGAGCCTATCTTTTTGCCGCGCAGATAGTTTGCCAGCGCTGGGAGAATTTGTCGGTCTTGAAACCAAGTGGGGTGACGGAACTCCAATGACAACTCAAATTCTGCAGGCCACTCTTGCAAAAAATTAAACAGCACAGCTTTGCGTGAATAATCAAAGTGCGGTGGAAACTGCATAAAGCAAGGACCACGGTGATCTTTAAGACTCTCAAGAAAGCGGAACCATTCTTTCAGCAAAGACTTATCCAGCATTCCTGTTTCTGAGTGCGAGATTCCTTGAAAAAGTTTGGGACAGAATAAGAATTCGTCCGTCACTTGTGAAGTCCACTTTTCTGCCTGCTCAGACGTAGGAATACGATAGTGAGAAGTGTTGAGTTCGATCGTATTAAAATTCTGAGAATAGTAGGCTAAATAATCCGCCGCCTTGGTTTTGGGTGGATAGATTTTTCCGACCCACTCTTTATGACCCCATGCTGGCGTCCCAATATAAAACTGCGCCCTCTCCATTTTTGGTAAAGACTGAAGATAAGACAGGGATTGTGAATCTTCTGGTGGTAAAGTCCAATCGACCTTATCGACAGAAGGCAGTTTTCCGAACTCCATAAGAATTCATTTACAACTGCCTTCGGGTAACTGTCAATTAAGCGGCGTGTTTGTTGTGGCCGATGATGGAGCGCAAATTACGAATGGACTCTTCGACTCCACGAGATTTACTCATGAGATCATCGGCCGTGGCAGAAACCTTCACCGAAGCCTGCGCATTTTTCTGTGTTGTGGAATCCAGGCTTGTCATCGCAACACCGATTTGTGACACGCCGACGTTTTGCTCTTCGCTACCTTGCGAGATCTCATGATTGAACGTGTTCACGTTATTAATCGTTTTCACAAGTTCGGTTAGAGAAGATTTTGACTCATCCGCGCGACGACTGCCTTCTTCGACCAGTGAAAGACTATGCTGAATCAATGAAGAGATTTCTCTGGCTGAAGTCGCGCTTCTCCCCGCCAAAGAACGAACGGCTTCGGCGACAACCGCAAAACCTTTTCCCGCATCTCCCGCGCGCGCTGCTTCGACAGACGCATTGAGTGCGAGCAAGTTTGTTTGGAACGCAATATCGTCGATAATATCGATGATCTCACTCATCTTGCGCGAGCTTTCTGAGAACTTATTCATAGATTCGATCAGTGATGAAACCGATTTTTCTCCACGGTCGGCGGCTTGCAAGCTCTGCTCAGCGACGATGCTAGCGGATTTTGCTTTGTCTGTATTGATTTTTACCATCGCTGCAACTTGGTGAACGGCGGCCGAACTTTCTTCAATTCTTGCAGCAGCTTCACTCGCGCCCTCGGAAACGCTTTGGCTGACCTCTACAAGGACCGATGTGGCCTTGCGAACTTCATTTGAATCATTTGCAAGACGATTGGCAATTTCCGAGATCAAGGACACCAGGCGTGTCGCAAAGAAATAGGCAAAGACAAGCGACATGCCGATTGCTGTTAGCAGAAATGAAATTGTCCAAGTCTTAGAGGTGCCTTCACTCTTTACGGCTCCAGTGACGGAGGTGTCGATACTTGCAAGATAGTTACTCGTTTCTGCAGACAGAGCTTTATAAAAGGCATCCGCTTTTTTCGGGCACACATCGCGAATGAGTTCCGTGATTTCGGTTTTGTGAGCTTCGTAGTTTTTGGATTTTTCAATTAGAATAGTCCCAAATGCCTTGAAGTCGGACCACGAAGTCTCAAGATCGCGAAAAGATTGGCGAGATATTACTGAAGGGTCCGCTTTCTTATAGGCTTCCATTTCTTTTTCGACATTATTAAGTTCTTGGAGTGCGAGTTTCACATAGAAATCGA
Organism: Bdellovibrio sp. HCB2-146; assembly: GCF_047345725.1. Lineage (NCBI taxonomy): Bacteria > Pseudomonadati > Bdellovibrionota > Bdellovibrionia > Bdellovibrionales > Pseudobdellovibrionaceae > Bdellovibrio > Bdellovibrio sp. HCB2-146. The sequence continues at coordinate 1,807,162 of NZ_JBLEQP010000001.1, read as the reverse complement.
CGTCAGCAGGTGTTGTTCCAATAAAAGCGATGCTGCGAATTTGAATACGCAGTTCGCGAAAGGAACCTTTCAAATCACCGAGCACGCGAATTTGCGGAAGATCGTTTGTGACAATCACGTTGTATTTCGCAGAGACGACATCTAGGAAGTAGTAACCAACAGCACCACTCGCTGCACCCATCACGGCTACTGCCAAACACATTCCCATCAACTTCGTTTTCAGATTCCACTTAAACATACAGTGCGCCTCCGAGTTTCAATTTCGGAGTTGATTCACATAACTAAAGGTTCAAATTCAATACCAGAGCCGCTTTCACACAGATCTGGACCGTACACATAAGACATCTGATCGATTCGTTCAGAGTACGAAGGAAAGATTTCTCATAAAAGTGTGAGAGAAGATTAAGCTTACAAACGAATGTTCGTAAACATGCTTAACAATAGAAACTAAATTGCAAAACGCATTTGTGGAGACGAATCATCGTCTTCTTTAGATCCTTTGTTCGTAGTGCCCAAGCGCACACCCAAACCAACAAGTCGCACGGGTTCCCCTCTGCGATTCCAAGCTTTTTCAAGCAAACGCTCAAAATCTTGAACCGTCGGAACAGAGTGAATCACCTCTTCATGTGTGGTTTGTTTGAAATCGAAGAACTTTAATTTCACCACCATGCCTTTGATACTTTCTTGATAGCCGCCTCTTTCCAGACGACCTAGGAAGTCTTCGTACAAGCCAGGAATTTGTTTGCGACACTCTTCAAATGAAGTGAGATCCTTGTTGTAGGTTTCTTCCACCGTCAGAGATTTGCGTTCCCACTCCGTGATGACTTCACGGTTGTCGATACCTCGAGCGAAATTATAAAGCTCTTGCGAACGAGAACCCCACCATTGTTGCAATTCAAAAACAGAATATTTTTGAATGTCGCTGCATTTATGAAGTCCTAAATTGTGCATCTTTTGCGCGGTCACTTTACCAACACCGAAAATTTTTTCGACGGGAAGATCTTTTACGAAAGCTTCGACATCCTGTGGGCGCACCACAAATTGCCCGTTTGGTTTATTCCAGTCGCTGGCGATTTTCGCGAGAAACTTATTGGGAGCTATCCCGGCTGAAGCGGTGAGGTTGAGTTCTGTAAAAATCAAACGACGGATTTCTTGCGCAATCAAAGTCGCACTGCCGCCGAATTCCTTGCAATCCGTCACATCAAGATAAGCTTCGTCCAAAGACAGAGGCTCAATTTTTTTGGTGAAACGCTCAAAGATTTCGCGAACCTTGCGGCTTTCCGCTTTGTACAAATCAAAATGTGGTGGAATTAAAATCAACTGCGGGCACAAGCGCACCGCTTGCGAAGATGGCATCGCCGAGCGAACGCCGAACTTGCGAGCTTCATAGCTTGCCGTACACAGAACACTGCGCGTGTTCGGAGGACCGCCGATTCCCAAAGGTTTTCCCTTGAGTTCCGGTCGGTATTTGACCTCAACTGCTGCGTAAAAGCAGTCCATGTCGATGTGTATGATCTTCTTCATTTACACATTATTTACATATCAAAATCAGAATAGCAAGTCCGGAAATGTCCTCAGATCGATTTTATGTCGTTTCCATGGACGGAACCGGTTCGGGAGCCGGAAGTCCTTTGACCGGAACAAACTTCGCAGCGATCGCCGCATGCGCACGATCCGCCACCAGTCCGCGGTCTTCATCTTTATCGACCATCATCGGTTCTAAGAATTCGATTTCCGCATCGATGTATTTCAAAGTCAGAGCTTTCCACATAGAAGTCGCAAACGGAATGTCGCCATACCAGCAAACATGATCACGCCACTTCAATGAAAACTCTTCGCCATTGATTGAGCGGTAATTGAAAACTACAGGTTGAATCGGAACGCCGGCGTGAGCTGCTGCCATCATCAAAGTTCTTTTGAAGGGCAACACTTGCTCGCCATTTGTTGAAGTCGCTTCCGGATAAAGCACCACCCGCAAACCGTTTTGCATGGCCTTCACAATGTTTTTCATTTCATCGAGGATCTTTGTGCGACTGCGACGCTCAACATACAAACAGCCACCCATTTCTGTGAGCAAACCCAAAAATGGCGTCTCGCGCATCTCGTGTGAAGTCACGAACAACATCGGATTCACAGATGCCAAACACAAAATATCCAGAAAGCCCATGTGATTGCTGACCAGAAGACAGGGCGTGAACTGCGTAGGTCTGTTGACGACTTTTAAACGAATATCGAAAGCGCGAATAATCCAGCCGCAAACACGCGTTGTGTTTTCGGAGAACTTGCGATGTCTTGTCGTTTCATCACGATAGATCAAATGACAGACGAATGACCACGCCAAGAAAAAGAGGACGATCGCGATAAATATAAAAAGTCTTATGACTCCACGGAGTCCAGCTTGAATTTCTTCCACAGAGTTCTATTTAAATCTTCCCTCTGAAGAATGGTCAAGAAATCAATGCACTGGAAGTCTCGATCCCAGGCTGGCTCCCCACCAATAAGCGCACCCGCTTTCAGATAAGCCCGACACAAAGGCGGCAATAAGTCTTCAGCTTGCTGCTTTTGTTCCGGGCTAAGAGGAGTTCTCACTTCGTCTAAGAAAAAACTAAGAAGAGGCATCGTAAAGCCCAAAGTCGGTCGAGTCCGTAAGTGCGGCACAATACGACCTTCACTTTCAAAGTAACGAGTCAAAAGAGCGGCGTCGCGAGGATCTTGAGTTTTCACTGTCGCACAACCAAAAAGCATCTGGGCTTCGCTGGCTGCCATATACTCGGCAATTCCGCGCCACAAGAGAGAAATCAAAACACCTCTGCGAAAATCTTTATGGATACAGGCTCTACCCAGCTCAAGCTTTACACCTGGTGTGTTGAAAATCTTGTTCATCAAGAATTCTTTGGCAGAATAAAAATTGTCTGTAAAAAGAGAACAATTCATACGGTATGTACCGATGATGCGATTGGATCTTTTTTCGGTGATGATCAAGTGGTCGCAGTCAAAATCATGTTCGTCAACGTCATAGCCGCTTGGATCTTTTTTACCGATCATCTCGCGATGAAAAACCTCAAAACGAAGTGCCAGGGCTTCCTTGAGTTCTTCGGCATTGGAAACTGTTTTAATAACAAAAGGACCTACTTCAGTGCGGAGTTCGATTTTCGGTTTGAATTTGTGAACCCTATGTAAGCGCAACTGATAGAAAGATTGAATATTCAAAGATACTTTCTCTAAACTTGCCGTCGCAATCGCTGTGAACATAAAGAGCCCCCTCCTTGATGCACACCCCAAGTCTACGAGATTTAAATTGTCAGGATTGTCAGAAGAAGATCAGGAAAGCGTTAAAATAGAGATCTCTGGTTCGGGAAAATCTTAAAGGATAAGACTCGCCGCTTTATTGAGGCGATCAAAAAGCGATTCCCACCGTTCACCGACCTGTGAATCTTCACGATAGAACAAAATGCAGTCTTTGCCACGAGCGGCGACTTCGCGAAGTTGCGCATAGAATTCACGCGTGGCCAAAAGAGGGTCGGCTGAAAGCTTCAAAAGCTCGTAAGAATGAATTCCGTTTTTCGGCTTTTGGATTTTTACGCTTTCGATTTCTTCAGGAAGCTCCGACATCTTGTTATTGATGAGTTTCAAAGCCTGATCCGGCTTTAAATTTGGCTCCGTCACGACAATCAATGGGATCGGCGGCATATAATGGTGTTTCATATGACCCGGTGATTCGCGCTTGTCGATTTTTTCGAGGAACTCAAAGGTAATGCCCTTTTCGTTCAAAACACGTTCAAGATCGGATCTGAGAATATGCCCGCGACGTAGAATCGACAACTCTACTTTGTCAGCACGATGGCGAACCAACAAAACTGTCGATTCAATCCCGATATCACAGTCCCCGCCATCTAGAACAAAAACATTTTCGTTTTTAAACTCCACACGAACGTGACCTGCTGATGTCGGAGACGTTTTACCGAATTTATTTGCACTAGGAGCGGCCAATGGAACTCCGACTTCTTGAATCAACTCCAGCGCCAACGGGTGATTCGGCATGCGAATCCCAACCGTTTCAAGGCCCGAGGTGATCATCGTGTTCACCGAAGGGTCACGCGGCAAAACCATCGTCAATGGGCCCGGCCAAAAGACTTCGGCAAGCGCTTCGGAAGCAGGTCCCCAATAAGCCGTTACTTTTTTGGCCATATCAATAGATGAAACATGCACGATCAACGGATCAAAGAAGGGACGCTCTTTTGTCGTAAAGATCTTTTCAATCGCCGAGGGGATATCAATACGAGCTGCCAAACCATAAACAGTCTCTGTCGGAAGGCCGATCACGCCACCTTCCTCTAAGATAATTTGTGCTTTCTTTAAAGCTTCGTTGATAGCCTGCATGAAACCTATTTTTCCTCGCGTAGAATACTGAGCGCGCTTTCTTTTACAATATCACGACTAGCAAGGAAAGAAATCAATACACTTATTGCGGTGATCACAAATACCGAAATCAGCGGGGTTTTAAGAGAAAACTCGAATCCACCCTCAAATAGGTACTGATTCAGGCCGTAACTAACGCCAACACTGAGGAACGCACCTAGGAATGAGCTAATAAACGCAAGGAACGTAAATTCCGTAAGGATAAAGCTTGCGACTTCTCCCCATGAGGCACCCAAAATTTTCAACATATTGAGCTCCCAGCGGCGAAGTTTCATTTGGCTGCGCACGATAGAGAATAAAACAATATATCCCGTGACCAAAGTGAGCGCCGCCATCAGTTCAAGCGACCAACTCATTTTTTCGGCGGTTTTAAGTACATCATCTACGGCACGAACCACGTCGACGACGGAAACATTCCCGAACTGTTTTGCAATATCGTTTTGAATTTCTAAGCGTGTGGCTTCGCTTACGGATGGGATTGCCGCGACAAATGTTTTAGGCGCTTCATTTAAAACGCCATTTTGGAACAAAATAAAGAAATTCGGCTGGAAGCTTGTCCACGTGACTTTACGAAGATTGATGATTTGGCCTTCAACTTCGACACCTTGAACATCAAAAATAATCTTATCACCGATTTTAAAGCCCATGCGCTCGGCGAACTTTTGTTCCACCGAAAGCTCTGCCGGCCCTTGTGATTCTTTATAATCACCAGAGAACGGCTTCCCATCAACGATAAGTTCCGAGTCTGAAAGACCCATACGATAAGAAAGATTGACACCACGATTACGGAAACGTGCTTCTCTTTCTTCCTCGCGCGTTTTAAATCCTTGAGCTTCGATCTTACGCTCGTAATCTTGTCCATTGACCTTCAGGATTCTTGCCCGAACTAACGGTGACACATTTAAAGCTTCTAGGTTTTTACTCTTAAGTGTGTCCTGAACGCCTTGAATCTGTTCGTCCTGAATATCAAACATAAAGAGCGAGGGAATTTTACTGCCTTCTTTGACTTGGAATTCTGCCTGCAAAGAATTTTTAAGCTGTGGCAGAATATTGATCAGCAAAGCACCTAGTCCTAAAGCAACAAAAACCGCAAGGCTTGCGCCCGCTCTGCGGGATAAACTTAAAAAACTGTGACGCATAAACCATCGCTGCATTTTTGTGAAATAATTCGCGCCTGTGACTGTGAGGTATCCCACAAGCAACAAGATCAAAAGAACGACAACAAAAGCAGCGACAAAAAGCGAACCAATCTTCCACGAGTGGGATTGATGAACTGCGAGGAAATAGAAAAGAAATAGACCCGGAATAAACGGCCACACGCGAATCTTGGTTTCACCTATAGCAAACTTTTCTTCACTAAAAAGTTTAGCCGCCTTCAGATCAAAGATTTTAACCAAAAACGGAAGACTTACAAAGAAGCTTCCCAGAACAGCCATCAACACACAGATCACAACTGTTTCAGCAGAGATAAATGGTTTAAGGGTGAATGGAGTAAAGCTTGAGAGCAACTCTTGTAAAACTGGCAAAATACCTTGGGTCAAAAGAAGTGATGGGATACTCGCCATAAGTCCCAACATCGAGGCTTGTAAGATATAAACGCCAACAGCTTGCGCACTTTGCAGCCCCAGAGTTCTTAAGATTGCAATTTCCTTCATGCGACTTGCTAGAAAGAGTCGATAGATATAAGCCGCACCCAGTGCCGACATAAAAAGAGCCACGATTGCAACAAGGCCGAGATAATCTGATAAATATCCCAGTTGTCGCCCGGAATCTTCACCAGCTGATTCAGGTGTATCAACTCCAATTTGCGGGTCGATCAATTTCGTATACAAATTATCACGCAACAGAGACAGATCCGTTTGCGGAGGTAACTTAAACAAGTACGCCATTGAGTAAGTACTACCGAATTGAATCAATCCAGATTCTTGCAAGAAATCGCGATTGATGAAAATACGAGGGGCTAAAGAAGCCGCACGGAAAGTTTGCGTGACGTCTTTGGCAATCACATCATCGATTTTTAGTTTCAGTTGGCCTAAAGAAAACTCATCGCCGGGCTTTAAACCTAACTGCGCCCGAAGTTCAGGATAAATCCATGCGGTTTTTGATTTCAGAATTTCTTTTTCATCGCCTGCACGAATAATTTTTTTAGATTCTAGTTCGAGTTCGCCATAAAACGGATACGATTGGTCGACGGCTTTTACTAGGACCAGTCGCGAACCTTTATCAGAACTCAGCATCGCAAAGAACTCGTAGGTTTTTCCTTCGGTTGTTCCCGGAGGCAAAACACTGCGCATGTCTGTCACTTCCTGATCCGTCAATTCACGACGAGCGGAAACGGCAAGGTCCGCGGATAAGATCGACTTCGCATTGGCTTTTATTTCCTCATTCAAAGCACCGTTAAATGCCTGTAAAGCCACGAAGCCGGTTAAACCCAAACTCAGATTAAATATAAAAAAAAGACCAAAGCGCCAACTGCGCAGAAGTTCTCTGATCGCCAACTTGAATAACATCTAAGCGTCCCTCAATTGACCTTCATTGAGTCTTAAAATGCGCTCACAACGAGCCGCCAGTTGTTCACTATGAGTCACAAGCAAAGTTGTGATCTTGTGCTTTTTCACGATATCAAAAAAGACATCCATGACTTTATCACCGGTATGCGTATCCAAGTTTCCGCTTGGTTCATCGGCTAACAAGATCTTCGGTTTCACAACTAACGCACGCGCAATCGCCACACGCTGACACTCGCCACCACTCAATTGGCTGGGAAAATGATTCAAGCGATGACCAAGCCCCAATTCGCGAAGAGCTTCTTCGGCGCGCTCGCGTGGTTTTTCGAGTTTTAGAATTTCAAGTGCGAGCATCACATTTTCAAGCGCAGTTAGATGCGACATCAAATGATATTGCTGAAAAACGATGGCAATATTTTGGGCACGGAAAAGGGTGAGTTCTTGCTCTGTCATGGGTGCCAAATTTACTGAATCAACAAGAATGGAACCGCTGTCGGGCCTTTCTAATCCTGCAAGCAAAGACAACAATGTCGATTTACCGCTTCCCGACTGACCGACGATGGAAACAACTTGTCCTGGTTCAACTTGCACATTGAGTCCTTTAAGAACTTCAATTTGCGTGTCACCTTGATGGAAGCCTTTTTTTAAATCTTTTAAAATCAAACTCATAAAGCCCCCTTTAGAACCAAGAAAACATTGTCGGCGATAATTTTATGACCTTCTTCATTGGGATGAATACCGTCGGCTAAATTGTATTTTGGATTGCCCGCGACTTTATCTAAGATAAATGGAATGAAAGTGACCTTGTATTGTTTGGCGAGCGACTCATACATTTTTTTAAATTTGTCGGTGTAGTCCTTGCCATAATTAGGAGGCATATAAAGTCCACCCAAGATCACGCGCACTTTTTGTTCTTGTGCATATTTGATGGCTTGAGAAAGATTTTTTTGGCTTTCTTCCACTTTCAATCCACGCAAGCCATCGTTCGCACCCAGCGCTAACAACACGACATCGGGTTTTGACTTAAAGAGCCACTTCATGCGCGAAATTCCTGAAGCAGTTGTCGAACCACTGACGCCAGCATTCACAACCGTCCATTCTTTTTTTCCGGCTTCGTGCAATTTCTTTTCAAGCACGGCAGGGAAAGCGGCGTCCTTTGCGACACCGTAGCCTTCGGTCAACGAATCACCAAGAACGATTAATTTTTTTTGCGCAAATGAGAAGGAAGAGAAAGTAAGAAGGAGAACAAATAAAAAAGGTCTCATAGGGTTACTATGAGACCTTAGATAATCAGACTTAGACAAGTCCTAGTTCGTCAAACTTAGTTGACTAGGCTTAGGATATTAGCGAGGACCGCGTGGGCCTCTGTCTCCGCCGCCGAATCCACCGCGACGAGGCCCTCTGTCACCGCCACCACCGAAACCACCACGACGAGGGCCACCCTCGCGAGGAGCTTGTGGACGAGCTTCAGAAACATTCAATGCACGACCATTCAATTCTGCACCGTTTGATTTTTCGATAGCAGCATCCGCATCGCTGTCTTGAGCCATTTCAACGAAACCGAAACCTTTTGAACGACCAGACTCGCGATCCATGATCACTTTTGCTGATTCAACAGTTCCGTATTGTGCGAAATGAGAGTGTAGAGCTTCATCGTCTACTGAATAAGGCAAATTGCCTACGTAAAGTTTCTTAGCCACAAAGACCTCCTTAAATGGTTGGGCTGTATTACCCGAGGAAGCCTTCGAACTGAAACCGGAGAAAACTTAGCGCACGGGACCTTTTAAACTAAAAATAGGCTAGCATAGCCTATTTTCCGTGCAAGCCCAAAAGTTACGACCTCATATTAATAAATTGCAAGGCTTGGGCGAAGTTTCCACCACGAATTAAACTGATTGTGGACTGTAACTCATCGATACTTTTAGAGGTTACACGAACTTTGTCATCAACGACCGCAGGCTGGACTTTGAGCTTGGAATCTTTGATCGACTTCACAATATCTTTCGCAAGCTCGCGGTCAATTCCCTGCAGCAAAGTGACCTTTTGACGAAGCAAGCGACCGCCTGCTTCTTCGACTTTTTCAAACTTCACGGACTTGATATCAATTCCGCGACGATGCAACTTCGTTTGCAAGATGCTTCCCATTTGCTCGACTTTATAATCATCTTCCGCAATGAGAACGATCTCTTTTTTGTCCCACTGAATTTCAGCTTTGCTACCTTTGAAATCATAACGACCTTCAACCTCTTTACGAGCTTGATTGATCGCATTGTCGACTTCTTGCAAATCTACTTCAGAAACAATGTCAAACGAAGGCATCTTCAAATTCCTTTTTCAATCACCGACTAGTGGTGACCAGAGTTACCATGCAAACCGTGTGGATGTCCGTGCAAAACTTCTTCAGTTGTTGCTTCGCGGATCAACATCATCTCGATATCAAACTCAAGAGCTTGACCCGCAAGAGGATGATTTCCATCAAGTGTTACGTGTGTGTCTGTGATTTTGCTTACGCGCACGATGTGTGCACCTTCACCAAGTTCCAAACGCAAGTGAGCGCCTACTTCAAGTTGTGGCAAATGTGCCAATTCTTCTTTAGGTACGTCCATAAACATGTTGTCACGAACTTCGCCGTAACCGTCTGCAGCAGAAAGTTTAACAACTTTTTTGTCGCCCTCTTTCATGTCTTTTACGGCTTCTTCAAGTTTTGGAAGAATTTGGCCAGCACCTTCCAAAAATGGTAGTGGTTGCCCTTTTTCAGATGCATCCAATACTTTGCCGTCAGGTCCTTTTAAAACGTAGTTAAACGCCAAAACTCTTTTCATCACTGCCTCCAATTGCAATAGGCATCGGTATCCCAGAAATATCATTATGAGGCAAACGAAAAGGACCTGTTCTTCTCGATATTTAACGAGGGACTTGAAATTGCCTCATAGCATTCGATATAATTGAGTTTAGGATCGCACTTAATGGGGGATTGCATGAAGCATATGTCCTCGCTAAGGTCGCTACTTCTTAACTCATCTTACGAGCCTATGCGGGTGGTGAGTTGGCAGAAGGCCTTGGTGTTGTGGTTTCAAGGTAAAGTGGAAGTTCTCGAATATCATTCGGCCTTCGCAAGGTCGGTTCACCGGAGGTTCCAGCTTCCGAGCGTCTTACGGCTGAAAAGCTATGTCAGACCACGAACCGCCGGAGCTGTGAGGTTCTGCCGAGAGAATGTTTATATCCGCGATAATTACACCTGCCAATACTGTGGCAATCGTTTCCCTGCCAAGGCACTCACCCTCGATCACGTCGTTCCCGCTTCGCAAAATGGTCCCAAAGATTGGAAAAATATCGTCTCCGCTTGTCGAGATTGCAATCAACGCAAAGCCAATCGCACTCCGAACAAAGCAAATATGCCTTTACTAACAGAACCTGGTGCGCCAGGATGGTTGCCAACTTTACAGCTGGAAATCAGTGAGGACCATGTTCCTCCTGACTGGGCACCATACTTGCGACTGAGCACAGGATGACGAACTTTCACGTAGAATTAATAACCACCACACAAACTCTTCCTCTACGGAAGCGCGTGCTCAAACCTTTTTTGTCTGAAGCTGAATGTGTTAATCCCGGCGATGATTTGCCAACCACCTTCCACTTTGGTCTAGTTCACAACAACGAAATTATTTCGATTGCAACGTTCATTCAAGAACCTTTCGCTGAGTTACCAGCCACATTTCCTTATCGCCTGCGCGGAATGGCTAGTGATAAACGTTTTCAGGGTCAGGGTTTTGGTCGCGAAGTTTTGCTCTATGGTCTGGAATTTTTGCGACAAAAAAACTGTGATCTTGTTTGGTGTAACGCTCGTGAAATCGCTTTTCCCTTCTATGAGAAATTAGGATTTTCATACTTGGGTCCGCTGTTCGAGATCAAGGATATCGGTCCCCATAAAGTCATGTACAAGAGACTCATTCCCCGATAACCTCGTCAGAGGAGGATCGCGGTGAATAAGGACATTCACAGTCAGCTGGTCGAGGCCCTGACTATCATCATTAGCGAAACCAACGGGATTTCGCTTTCTGACACTCTAGATTTATTACTGACATCTGATTTGCGTGAGAGGCAGCCTGAAGCGTTTGCCTGCATTTCTGAATTTCATCAACTGCTCAATAAATTTCAAATTAATGAAGTGACGATCAGTGCTTTGTTGAAACATCCAGTTTCTGCAGCTCTCACTGATTTTTTCAAAAGCTTTCCGCTGAAATACAACGAAGAGCATATTCATTTAACCGGCGCGCTCACCGCTGAATTTATTTTTCCTCGGTTGAAAAAGCTTTTAGAAGGACCAGATAAGGAAATTTACGAAGCAAAGATTCGCGAAGTTTACGGCCCAAGTTCGATTCCGATTAAAACGGTTGAAGACGTGGACCGCCTGATTCGACTCAAAGAAAACGAAGGCTTTTCCCAGTATCTTAAAATCCTTTATCTCCCGAAATTAATCTTTATCTCTCGCGAAGCCCACGAAGCAGCTGCTTATCACATGGCTTATGAGCAATATCATAAGTACAACGTAGGCCGAGTTCGCTTGAAGTTCTCTTTGTCCCGTTCAACTTCAAGTTCTTCAGAGCAAATTCCCGGGATTGATGATGTGACAGCCGAAGACGTTGTCTTGGGCCTGTACGACGGATTTAAAAAGTTTCAGGAACAGTATCCGAAATTTGAATTCATCTTGTCGCCTTCTTTCAGAAAAGAAAAAGCGCATTTTGATGCCGAGAGATTTAAAACTCGCCAAGAGCACTTTATGGATCAGATCAATGAGATCTGTGGCTTGTTAGACAAATATCCCTTCCTTGTTCCCCATATGACGGACGTTGACACCGTCGGTGACGAGCGAGAGCTTTACCGCAAAGAGCATTTCAATGAAATGCAAATGGGTTTTAGAAAACTCCAATATCGTGGATTTAAAATCCGTTCGCATCACGGGGAAACTTGGTTCACTCTGAAGAAGGGCATTCAAGCTGTCGACAACGCCATGAACATTTGGCATATCGACACCCTTGAACACGGCATTAGCTTGGGTATTAATCCCAATAAATATTTCCAACGTATCTACCAAGATATCCACAAGAAAAACCAACAAGGCCAGCCGATCGGCGAAAAAGATCCACTTTATCGCGAGTTGTGTGAACTTGATTGGGCGGGAAATAAGTTTGTGCTTGAGAAACTCTTGAATGGTACAAAGTTAACTGCGGACGAAGATATTTTGTTTGTAAAAGCAAAATTCCATACCGCACGCGAAGTGGAACACTATCAGCATGACGTTTTGAATCGTATGATTCAAAAGGGCGTGACGCTCGTGTCGCTGCCTTCCTCGAATAATAAACTCACTGGGAAATTTGAAGATTATAAAGATCATCCGTTTTCTTGGTGGGAGAAAAAAGGCGTTCAACTGGGAGTCGGAACAGATAACTACGTCACTCTGAACACCCATTTCTTGCACGAAATGCTAATTCTTCTTTACACAGATTCTGTAAACCTTAAGATCACAAAACTCTTGATGGTGACAACTGGTGAAATTAGAAGACCTTATATCAGTCATCTCCTTTGGAAAATGCGCAAACAACTTAAGAAAGAGCAACGATGAAGCCTGGCATCCTTAAGGAACTTTTCAGTAAAAACATGTTCATTATTTTAGTTCTGGGTTTTTCAAGCGGTCTGCCGTTTTTAATGACGGGCGGAACGCTCAAAACTTGGTTATCTCGTGAACATGTTGATATCAGTACAATTGGCTATTTTAGCTGGGTGGGTTTAGCTTACTCGTTGAAATTCCTGTGGGCTCCCCTTCTGGATCGTTTTACGATTTCGAAAGTGGGTCGTCGTCGCAGCTGGATGCTTTTGTCGCAGCTTTTGATTGCGGGCTCTTTGGCATTTATGGGAACTCTCAATCCACAAACGAATCTAGCATTGATGGCAGCGGTTGCGGTTTTAATTGCGTTCTTTAGTGCAACTCAAGATATCGCGATTGATGCTTATCGTAGGGAACTTCTTTCCAATGAAGAGCTCGGTCTTGGATCCTCTTTGTCGATTTATGGTTTCCGCGTAGGGATGTTGCTTTCTGGCGGTATTGGTCTGAGTTTTGTCGATCCGGCGACTTTGGATCTGAGCTGGGGTCAGCTGTATTACTTAATCGCTGCGTGTATGGGTGTTGGGATTATCACCACACTTTTGGCTCCAGAACCGAAAGTCGATACCCCCCCACCTCGTTCGTTAACGGAAGCTCTTGTTGGACCTTTTAGTGAATTCTTAAAACGAAATGGCGCTTACTTTATTTTGGCGTTTGTTTTCCTTTTTAAACTTGGCGATGCGCTTTCAGGCGCGATGCTCAATCCTTTTTATGTTGAGATGAAATATTCAAATCTCGATATCGGGTTGGTCGCAAAAACGTTCGGTATGGCCTCATCACTTTTGGGATTATTCTTTGGTGGTGTGACGATCTATTACATCGGCATCTATAGATCTCTTTGGATCTTTGGTGTTCTTCAAGCTCTTTCAACTGCGGCCTTCGCTTTGTTAACCTACACCAACGGTGCTATCTGGTCCTTTGCTACAGTCGTGGTTTTTGAAGATGTCACTTCCGGTATGGGATCGGCGGCATTTGTCGCGTACATGGGAGCTTTAACAAATAAGAAGTATACGGCCACTCAATACGCGATCTTCGCAAGTATCGCCACTTTAGGTCGCAACTTTTTCTCGGGATTCTCAGGAGATATGGTGAAGGCACTGGGATGGGAAGGATTTTTCTATACCTGTGCGCTGATCGCAATTCCGGGTCTTTTGATGTTATTTAAAATGCGCCAGTATCAAGGCGACGACAAAGCTCTCTCGTAACAATTCGTTAAACAAATCAGGCTTGATGGTTTCGAGCCTGATTCCTAACACTGGATCTACTCAATATCTAAGTCGCTCAACTAGCCTTTGAGCATGTACTTACAAAACTTCCACTCAATTTTACCGCCTTACTTAAGAACTCAATCTGAATGTTTGCAATGGCTGTCTGCAGCCCATAAGACGGCGCAGGAGCAGCAAGACTACTCGCAAGAGGATTATCTAAAGATGCTCAATCGAGTCGGTTGTTCGGAAGCGCAGATTGAAAAACGTTATTTTTTTATACCCGATGTTGAGCACCAAGATTGGGAACAGCAAAAAATATATCCCGTAAATACCCAACGTCATGGAGTGAGCATGCATCACCGCCATGAGTTTTATCACGCCACCGTGACGAAACTGTTTGATCGTATTTATTCGGAACGGGAATTCCCCGATGACTTAATACATGTGAGCTGCACCGGCTATGTTTCACCGAGTGCAGCACAAATGGCAGCCGTTCGCGCTCCGAAACCTGTCACCGTCACTCACTCGTATCATATGGGTTGTTATGGCGCTTTCCCTGCCCTGCGGATGGCCTCAGGTTTTCTAGCGAATGAAAATATTTTGGGTCGGAAAAAAAGTGTCGACCTTGTTCACACCGAGCTTTGCAGTCTGCATTTAAATCCGCAAGATCCATCTTTAGAGCAAATGGTGATTCAAAGTCTTTTTGCCGATGGCTGTATTGCCTACTCGATGAGTTCGCAAGTTCCAGAAAAAGGCTTTAAGATTCATTCTTTATACGAAGAACTTATTCCTGACACCGTTGGCGCGATGGAGTGGATGGTTTCGGATTGGGGAATGAAAATGACCTTGTCCAAAGACGTTCCGATGATGGTTGGAAAAAAAATCCGAGACTTTACAACTCGATGGTTAAGCTCGCGCGGATATGATCTGGCCGATATCGCCGATCGCGCGATTTTCGCCGTTCACCCCGGTGGTCCAAAAATTATTGATCAAGTCGTCGAGCAACTTCGTTTGAAACCAGAACAAGTCAATGCCAGCCGTGCGCTGTTACGCAGTCGCGGAAATATGTCGTCGGCAACATTGCCACATCTATGGGAAAAAATCTTGAACGATCCTGAAGTCCCATCAGGTACACCAATAGTAAGTTATGCCTTCGGTCCGGGACTGACTGTGTGCGGAAGTTTGATGGAGAAATTATGAGTGCGTTTGTTGTGGTTTCAATTATCCAAGGTGCAGCAATCATCGCCGACGAAATGATTTTTCATAGAAAACGCGGACTCCCCCGCTGGGAGCGCATTGGTCATCCGATTGATACGTTTACTGTGATTGCATGCTTAATGTTTTTAGCTCTTACGAATCGAACGCCAACAACAGAAATCATTTATTATGTGATGGCAGGTTTTAGTTGCGTGTTCGTGACGAAAGACGAATGGGTTCATAGAAAATTCTGCTCCGCTGAGGAAATGTGGCTGCATGCGATTTTATTTATGATGCATCCATTGCTCTTGTTCACAGCGATGAATGAGTGGGAATCGATTCGTGGAACTTTGACGATGGTATCAACCGGGATTTTTGGTTTTTTGGTGTATCAAATCGTTTATTGGAACTTTATTGATGTCAAAATCCGCAAAAACCGCCAGGAACGCCACTATAAGAAACTTTCGCGCGAAGATCTGTACGAATACTTCAGCGAATAATTGTCGTAGCAATAGAAGGTCAAATTTAGCGGGCACTAGTAGATAACATCACAACTTAGCTGCGTCAAAAAATTATCTGTATCGAGGACTGCCCCAGCGAATATACAGCTGTGATCAACTTTTTGAAGATTTGGTGATGGCGTCTAAAATTGACTTTCTGACAGAGTCGTTTTGCAAGACATATGAAAGCATAGCTATAACTGCTGAACCAATTGAAGCGAACAAGATTTTAAAATAGGAATCGATTCTCTCAACATCCTTGCTGATAATGTCCAGCGCATTACGCATTTTTACCTCTGCAAGCTCCATATCTTTTCGCAATATAGGGATCGCTAAAAGTTTCTCAGGGTCACTTCCCATAGTTTTTTCATACATCTCTATTTTTCTATTTAAGGTTTCCAATCGTTTCGACATTTCAAGCTGGCTTGACGACGGCGCCTTGGGTGTTATCTTAACGATTTCACGCAGGCTAGCCACTTCCATTTTTAGTTCCCGAATTTCATCATCTTGGTATGTCATTGGTACGCGGACGACATCACGCTTTTCTGTAGTAAGAAATAAACCGGAAACCGACAATAGCATTGCCACCAGTGTGCCAACAGCCATGGTGAACGTAGTCCACAAACTAGAACGTCTCTTCAGTGCAGTCCGTAATGCGGCGACGTCTATATCGCCAGTTTTTTCGTCATCGATCAAATTTGGATCGTTATTTGCCATAACCAATTATCGGATTAAATAGTTTTTACTTTAGACGAGTTACTCTTAAAATGTTCGACTAGCCCTAAAAGCCCATCTTCCTACATAGTTCCCTGAATGCCTCGGTTATTTCGTCGATATTTTGGTATCTTTTGTTAGTTTGGGGATGCAAACCTGTGGTTACGAAGGCATTCATATGAGCATTAGGAATTTTTACTGTATTTGTTTTCCCTGTCATAATGTAAAATATTAGCTTCGTTAAAGCGTAGGTCTCGTGAATTACTTTGTAGCTGTCAAAGCCTTCAGTTACTAAAGCCGGATCGTTGAAATATCCTTTCATCTCCGTACTTGCGGAAGTCAGAGTGCTATCTGGCGTTTTGACCAAGCCAAAGTCTGATATTTTTACAACGAGAACATCATCGTATTTCTTAAGTAGTACGTTCTTGGGGCTAATGTCTCGATGGACTAGGTTTTTGGAATGCAGATACGCGAAAGCTTTCAGGACCTGAAGCACAACGCTCTTACGCACTTCCACTTTAATCTCAGAATTGAACTTTTGGATATATGTTTCAAGCGAGTAATCCATGTATTCCATTACGTACTGAAATCTACTTTCGTCAAAGCTATAGACCTCAAGTATATATGGTGAGCAAAGGTTTTTCATTTCAGTGAACTCTCTTTTAAAGCGCTCCCGTTCTTTTGCTGTTAAGTCAGGTTTAGCCCTCTTTAAGGCGAAGTTATGTTGGAAGAAGTCATCGTGAAATTTGTAGATGTTTGCGTATGAACCTCCACCAATATGTTTGAGTGACGCGTGAAAAGCATGGTCTTTTCTTAAGATCTTTTGCGAAGAGGAGGGCGTGAAAATCGGGAGAGTATAATAGAGGTCGACTTTTTCGGTGTTTTCGGGAATAATGCTACCGCCGCCCGAGCGTAAGAAGGTCATGCACTTGTCGAATAATTTGCTGTAGTACTCGTCAACTTCAAATGAATGCTCGGAACTCTTGAGTGCGCGCTGTAAGCTTGTCGTCATATCTATAGCGGAAATTAGATTTCGGCTTGGGTCTGCCCAAAAGTGTGCGGTGTGCTCACGCGTTGGAAGTCGGTCATTCATTAATTTAAATAGTCCGATGAATCGAGAATGAAGTGATGCTAGGACTGTCTTCAAAGCACTGTGTTTGATATTTGAATATAGATCACTATATTCAGGGCTAGTATGTCCGTTCTCTTGAAGTTCGCGTAATTGAGCCGCAATAAAGTTGTCTACAGTCATGTTAAAGCTTTATGGTTTGAAGTTTCTTTGAAAATCCCATGTAAGTTCGTATCGGACTAAACTTGAGTTTCTTTGAGCGAGAAGTGCCTGGCCGAAATTAAGCAAAAAACTGGCGGAGAGAGAGGGATTCGAACCCTCGTTAGGCTTTTGACCTAAACACGCTTTCCAAGCGTGCGCCTTCAGCCACTCGGCCACCTCTCCGCATTCAAAACGAAGAGCTAAGATAGCACAGCTAATTGCTTCAAAGCAAGCCACTCACCTGAAATTTGAAACGGGAGGCTCTTACCTTGTACAGATGAATAAGAACATCAGTCACTGAAGAAACAACTTGCTGACTAGTTTAAATATTCCTGAACACCGCCAGCAAGTTGTTAACTCAACATCAACCGTCCAGATACAATACATAAACCCCCTGCGCAGCGCGGAGTGCGAACTGCGCAGGGGGTTTTAAAAGGATCATCCTTTAATTTTTCTCGGATCGTTACCGTAACTGTTTTTCTCGCGAATTTTTCCGTCGCGACCATGAATTACCACTTCACTGCGATCACTTTTCGCCATGTTGGTTGCGGTTGAAATTGCAGCTTTCTGAGTCGGCTGGCGTGAGACCGTGTATCCCGCAGTTTTGACAGCCCAGCCATTTCCAGAAGGGACGACGTGTTTGTTATTGTTGTTCTTTGCCATGATATTTAACCTTTCTGATCGATGTAATTATCTATGAATTAAGTAAGTATTGGTGGAGTTCGTGCTCCACCATTTGCTTACGCCTTGTCAGGCGCTACACAAAAAACGAAACATGATCCATTGCGTGGATAGACCGTTTTGCCGTTCTTGGTAATACTTGGCGTGAATACGCGCTTCATTCCCACTGGACATTCACGATCTGCCATTTGATTGCATTTTGGACACAATTTCATAGGTACCTCCTTCCCATGACGGGGGAGGACTCGACCCGAAAAGAACCCCTTGCCTTGCACAGCACGAACTGGCAAAACAAAGTAAACAACCTAGTCTGGGTCGATCCTTGATCCCGGCATAAAACTAGCAGCTCTCGCAAAGCTGCTTTTTTTATTTCATAAATTCAGTTTTTAACTGTGTAACACGTAACTTTGCCGCTGGTTCAGACACATGAAACGTTTCCATAACGTTTTCCACTGACATCAGACCCTGCTTATACAGTAACCTCATCATTGGATAAGGCATCAATACCGCCGCTCCAAATGCATTCGCTTGCCATTCTGGATCCTCAAAGGCTCTTAGCTGTGAACGTCTCGCAAACATCACGCTATCTGCCGAAGCCAGGTCTTGCGTTAATGCCAAATTTCCGTGGAGGATCATATGGCCAAACTCGTGCGCCAACGTAAAGCGCGCACGACAGTCGCCATTCTCAAGGCGCTTGTATGTAGCGCTGGGAAGTGTAACCTCACGTTTCGTTACGTTTGTAACTCCATCTAATCCTTTGATGTTTTTTCCGACCAATGCTTTATAGTCGAAAACATCAAGACGGTCCTCGAAAATTTCCCTTACAGGCACAGGCACCGGCGCCTCGAGGCATTCCGGTGCTACAATCAATAAAAACTCCAGTGCCGATTGCTCGATCTGCTTCCTTGAAAGCCCCGGTACGACAGGAACTGGCATTTCTGTAAAATCCATCTTACCCCTCTTTATTATTCAAGATATCTCTAATCTTGATCATCTGTGCCTCAGTGAGATCCTTCTTATTTATTCGTCTGCCAAATGCGACAGCAAGATCCGCGTACTCAGCTTCACATTCGAAAGCCCTTGTTAGCTTTCGTTTTTCACGATCAGCTTCTGCTGTTATTCTCAATAGCTCCTCTGAAGTACCTAACACTTCAGCAAGTAACGACATCGCTACTTTTCCTGGAGGAAAAGCCGACTTCTTTCCACTTTCCACTTCCGACCAATAAACCGTGCTGATTCCAAGCTCACGAGCCACTTGGCCCATTGATTTTGCAGCATTGATCCTGAGGCTTCTTATACATTCACCAAAGGTCCCAAATGTTAAAATGTTGCTCATAGTCTCATCCCTCGTTTTTTTGACACCCAAACCATTAGCTAATATTAGCTAACGATTGCTTATATGAAACGAAATTGTACAGCGAACGGCAAGAGGAAATTTAAGATTACTTCACTATTTTTAATGCGTAGCGTCTGGCGATATAAAGGGAAAAACGGCGATGATACTAATGCGTCTTCCGCAAACTAGATTATGCTTTTTCAAAGCCAAGATCGATCTATATTTATTCGATAGGCAGTGCAAACCAAGGAACTTTTTTTCGATCCTTGATCCACTGTCATCTCTTTAGCACTATGTCCCCTGTCGGAATATGTCGACGGTGAGCCAGCTCTGTTCCTACTCGTGCTTTTCCAAATAGCTTTTAATAGGATCCCAGTTGTACTTGCGCCACCCGAGCTCAATAGAAGGAATCATTTCCTTGGGCACTCCTCGATGGATCAAAACAAGCTCTGTGCCGTTCTTAGTAGTCGGCTTCAAGTTGAAAGTTGCCATTGAGAATATGCCTTCAGGAAAGCTATGCCCTCTCCAAGCCTGGACAATTCTTTTATTGCGAACAAGCTCCACAATTATTCCTGTCGCCTGCCCACCATAAACTGAAAATGGAGCTCCAGCCGACTTTCCAATCTTGGCTTTTTTACCCGTTAAGGCCGCATACTTTTTGGAATCTGTGAGCAAACTGTAAATCACCTCGGGGGGAGCCTTAAAATGGACCTTTTGTTTTATCGTCTTGCACATCTTATCCCTCCCGAACTTCGCAAAGTTTTGTAAATACATTAGATGCAACGATACTTGAAAATACAAGTTATTGAGGAGTCCTTGTGGAGCTTAGCATGAGGTTTCTTATCAATTACCGAGCGGCTTTCATCTCGTTAGGCTCAACATTTCCAGCGGGAATATGCATAACCTTATTCACATCAAAATACCGCGGATAAGGATTATTCGTCACGGTTGCAATTATATCCAAAGGCACGTCTTCGATTTCTTTTCTGCGATTCAAATCAGTAACTTCACTGGCATCTGGCAGTTCATTATCAGAGGCAAAATACACCAAAGACTCCGCGATCGGATAAACCGCAGCGTACTTCCATTGCTTCCGCATCGTATTCAAAATAATTTTTGCCGTTTCTTTCTGATCAAAAGACCACAGGCCGAAAATGCCGTCTTTTGCGAGTCGCTGCTTTGCAAGCCTCATCCCGTCTTCGGTAAACAGGGCACTACTTTGAATGATCGTGGGTTCTTCGATATCAATAAAGATGCGGTTGTAAGTTTTAGAACTTGTTTTCAAAACGTTATAACCATCCTCAATAATAAGTCGAACGCGCGGATCTTCTAAGACAGCATTGTTTTCTTTACGGAAGTAAGTAGCTGTTCCCTTGGCAACCTTTTCGTTGATTTCGGCAATATCCAAACTTAGATCCGCATAGCTCTTCAAAACAGTCGAAGCCGTAAAACCGCAGCCTAAACCTATATTAAGGACATTCATATGAGGCTGCTCGACCTTACGGAAAGAAAGCGACGCCAAACTATCCTCGGCAAGACGAACACTCGTGCGACACATGATTCGATAGTTAATGAAAAGCTCTTTGTTCTCGTTCATCCCGATATTGTTTTTTACAATTGTGACTTTACCGAATTTTGAATCTTCTTGATAAAGAATCTCGGCGCTTGGATTCGTTACGCTGACGTACTTCGTTTCATAAACGCTTTTAGCAAACGGAGCCAAAACTAAAAACAAAACAAAACTGGCAACTTGATATTTGCGGCTGATCTGCCCTGAAATCAAAAAGGCTACAAAGAGACTCACAAAACTTACCAACGCAAAAGATCGACTCACGCCGAGATAAGGAATAAACACAAAACCGGTCAGCAATGTTCCCGCAACCGCACCGATCAAATCGACAAGATTCACTTTCCCCGTCGAAATTTTTAGCTTCGACAACTTGTCATTCGCTAGCGGAAACAAAATTCCAATAAGAACAGCTGGAATAAAAAGATAAAGGAAGCATAAGACACCAAAACCAATATTAAAAAAGTTATGAGATCCACTGATGCTCGAACTCAATCGAATCAAATTCAGCTGCAAACTATCGAAGTGAGCTAGAACGATTCCCACAAAAGTGGAAAGCACAAAGAGAGTCCACACCATCAGCTTTTCAAAAGTTCTCAGAAAGGTTTCGTTGTAACGATGAGAAAGCCAACTTGCAGTCGCAAGACCGGTCAGAAATGCGCAGAGGCTGACCGCTAGTGCTTCTGAAGAACTTGCGTAAAAAGAAAAAGCAATTTGTGTACCTAAGACTTCGATCGAAAGGGAAAGAAAACCCGCGATGAATGCTAGCAAAAGAGCATAGTATTTTTGAGACCGCGATGAAATGTTCAAGAGTGTTCCCAATTGGTTTTCTAAATGATCCTACGAGGATTTAACAGTGTCCATATGCCCTTAATTAAACAATACCAAGCGCGAGTGCGAAGCGCGTACTGTGTATCGAAGTCCAACGACCTCACCCACGGTTACTGTCTCATGTCCGACTTTTACATAGTGACCACTTTTGCGAAGAGTACTAACGTTTATTAATCAACCTCTCGGAGATCTATCTCTATGCCTATGCGAAAACTCATCGTTATATCATTCCTCACCCTCGACGGGGTCATGCAAGCTCCGGGTGGCAAGGACGAAGATCCTGAAAACGGATTTAAATACGGCGGCTGGCAAGTTCCATTCTTCGGGGATGATGACGCCGTTTCCAAAGAAATGGAGAAAGCAGGAGCGCTTCTCATCGGCCGCAAAACCTATGATATCTTTGCCGCTTACTGGCCGACTGTCGGGCGAGAAGTTCCCGTCTTTGGTGATTTTATGAATAAGATCACCAAGTACGTGGCTTCAAGAACCTTGAAAAAAACAGAGTGGGAAAATTCCATACTACTCGATCTGGATATCACAAAAAGTATTAAAAAAATCAAAGCAGAGCCGGGAAAAGATATTTACGTCTTTGGCAGCGGAGACTTTTGTCAAACGCTGATGCGCGAGAATCTCGTCGATGAATATTTTTTGATGATCCATCCCTTAGTTCTTGGTGAAGGTAAGCGCTTCTTCCGAGAAGGCAGTCGCAAACAAGATCTCGAAGTGATTTCTTCGAGCACCGGCAAAAGCGGTATTCTCTTTGTCAGATACAAAGTGAAAGGATAGATCATGAAATTCAAAAGTAAAACGATGAGAAAAGTCCCTGCACGGGTACTTTACTTTATCTGTCCCGGTTTAATACGATAAAGAACATGACGACGTAACGGATGACCCGCTTCAACGCTTGGATGATCAAAGTCATCTTTCGGGTTATAGGTCATTCCGATTTTTTCCATCACTTTTCGAGATTTCAAATTTTCAACCGCTGTCATTGCGACAACTTCTGGAGCCTTTAAGACGTCAAATGCATAATGCAAAACTGCGCGAGCCGCTTCGGGAGCAAACCCTTCGCCCCAATGCTTGCGAGCTAGGCGCCAGCCAATTTCAAAACTCGGTGCGAACTGATCGTCATGAATAATATCTGACATTTTCAAACCAACAAACCCGATAAACTCACCGGTGTCTTTGCGATCACATGCCATAAAGCAGAGGCCGTCTTTTTTATGCATTTCCACCATACGACCGATCATTGCCGCGGTTTCTTCGCGAGTGAGCGGAGCTGGAAAATACTCCATCACCTCAGGGTCTGCGCATAGGGCGGCGAAAGGATCGAGGTCCTCAGGTCTCCATAAACGTAGAATCAGGCGATCGGTCTCGAGAAAAGCCATATATACTCAAAAATATCATAGCTTTAAGAGCAAAAAAACTACAGAAACGGCACAAGCCGCTTGCCCCTCTCCCCATCCTATGGGATCTTCCGCGCTCGACTCATAACGATCAGGAAATCCGTATGCAAGACTTTGTACCTCCTCAACCACCAAAATCCTTCCGTATTGTTTTGGAGCTTAACAGATCTGCTAAACGCCTGGATTCAGTTCTACTTGCCGCCATCAAAGCTCAAAATGAAGATTTGAATCTTCGCGAGATTTCTCGCACAGAATTTAAAGAACTTTTCAATTCTGGAAAAATCCAAATCAAAGGCCAAAAAGCCACGCCTTCTTCTGGTGTTGCTAAAGGTATTACTTACGTAGACATCTTAGGCTTTAAAAATAGCAAATAGTCTTCAAAAGCCCTCGGACTAGCACCGAGGGTAAAGCTGTCTGATCCCCTTCCTACCTTAAGGGGCCAACAAGGCCTAAAATGGGTATAGCGACAGTTCCTCGACAGTTTCAAGAGCTCCAGCATGCTTTACAGCACGTAGAGCATGGCCTATTGGTTGCAATCGCTAAAGGATGATAAAGAACCGATCAATCGAAAGGACATTTATGAACAAAAGAGCAATCCTTCTACTTTCTCTCGTAGGTCTTTCTGTATCGGCTCACGCTGATCAGAAAGCGACAATCACTTGCACTGGAAAAAACGTAGTTCTGACTGAAAAGTCCCCTTATTTGGGTGAAGATACAAAATTCGCTCAGTCGTTATTTGTCTTGAAATCAACAGACGCAGCCGATGAATCTGCGTACACAGCGTACTTCCTTGATGTAGATGTTGAAGGTGATGTTGATTCTAACGGCCAAATTTGGACTGTAGGCAAAAACAGCCAAGGCGGAAACTTTACTCTTAAAACAAATTTCTGGCGCGATGTTGGTGACGGCACGATTATCAACCAAGAAACAGAAGGCACACTAACTTATAGCCACGGTCCTCTTCAGGGAAAGAACGAAACTGTTAAGTGCACAAAAAACTAATCGCAATTGAGCTCTAAAAATAAAGGCTCAGCTCCGGCTGGGCTTTTTATTTTACTTTGCGAGTTTTCGAATACAGAACCGACAAACCGCTCCCCCTCGCGCAATACAGCTCTCGAGCTTTACATTCATTCCACCCGATGCACTCTCAATAAATTTCGTATCGAAACGACAGAGTTCTGGATGAGCTTTCGCAACCGAATGGTACACACAGTTCGTCGCCTCGATCACCGCTCCTTTACGGAGATCGCTCTGCTTTAGCTGTGCACGGTAACCAAGTTCATTGAGAGCCTTCGTAATTTCCACTAAAAGATCTGCGGTGCTTTGTCTCTTTTCAAACCTTGCCTTCATGGATTCACTGACACGCTTTGCAAGACTCTCCATCATCCGAGAGAGCGAAGCCGACCCCACGTCTTCCGCCAGAAATTCCAAAAGTACATTTGAGAGCCATGAATACTGTCGGGGGAAAACTTCGTGTCCTTCCGAAGATAGAAGATAGTGACGTCGCGGACGCCCCACTCCACCCTTGATGTCTTCATACGACAGAAGGCCCAAGTTCTCTATTTTGATCACGTGTTCTTTAGCAGCTGTTTTGGTAATGCCCAGGTGCTTCGCTATTTCATCTAACGTCGCTCCTGACGAATGATCTAAAAGATATTCCAGAATCTTCTTTTGATTCGCATGAAGTCCAATCATAGATCCCCCCGCTAATTTAAACAATTTAAACAGTATTTACCATTTTAACATACGGACTGAAACTATGACCAGAATGAAGTGAATTACAAAACTAGGAGGAACATATGGAGCACACTCTCAAATCAACGACATCGACACCAACATTTACGCATGAAAAATTTCGTCCTATTGTGACTGGTATTATCACCGGACAAATAGCAGGCCTCATCATGGCAGTTGTCGTGATGATTGTTTTTGCCGTGTTTCTTGGAAAAAGTCCGCTCTATCCCGTGCAAGTCATTGGCTCTGTTCTTTTTGGTGAACAAGCACTCGAAGGTTTTCATTTAGGAGCATTCGTCGCCGGTCTCGTACTTCACCAATTGGGACCTTCACTGCTTTGGGGATTTTTGTACGGTGTGCTTGCTTCGAAGCTTCATCCTGCAACTCCGATGGCAGCTCTGGCAATTGGACTTGGAGTTGGCGTGGTTGCAATGGTCGGGCCGTACCTTTTAATTCCAGCAGTGATGAACATGATGCAAGGAACAGATATCTGGAACAGAGAAGTTCCTATGTTCTGGGACTGGGCTGCACACATTGTATTCGGAGCTTCATTTGCACTTTATCTGATCGTCGGTGAAAAGTTGAGAAAGTAAAATACACGACGGCCTTTTGCTGTTGAAAGGCCGTCTTCCATTCCTAGACAAAACCCAGTCAGCGATAGACAATATGGTATGAGCAAAACCTACGACACTCCAGGCCCGGCAATTAACGGTTACTTAAACCAAGAGCCGTATGCGCCTGTGGAGTGCGAGTTCACTGATGACCTTGAACATTTGTCGGTGAAAAAAATTGAAGTTGAAGTTTTTCACTTCGATGAGAATGGCAATCGCACACAAGACAGCGGACTCATTACGGACATTAAAATCGTGAACAAGGCTGATTATCTTGTGCTTTCAACAGGAAAAGAAATTAGATTAGATCGAATTCAATTTATTCGCTCGAGCTTTCAATCGCAGCGCCAGAGCGGCTTTCGCTGCTAACAGCCATTTGTTTAATGCCTCACCTTTCAGCAAAATCCCGGTCATTTGTGGGGTTCCATACTAGTTTGAAGTACTGAACATGATGCGTTGTTGAATGTATGTGTTGAGACATCCTTCGCACACCGATAGATTGCAAACATGAAACATATTCATCCAATTGTAATTCAAGGCGGCATGGGCATCGCGGTTTCCGACTGGAAACTGGCGAAAACAGTATCTCAAACAGGCCAGCTTGGTGTGGTTTCTGGAACTGCGATCAATTCTGTGATGGTTCGCCGCCTACAAGATGGAGACATGGATGGACATGTGCGCCGTGGGCTTCGTGCGTTTCCTTCGCAAACTATCGCCAATAAAATTTTGGAAACATATTTTATCGAAGGCGGTCGCGCCGCGACTCAACCTTACAAGCGCGCCCCTTTGTATTCCGTAGAATCGCCAAAAGCGCTTTTGCAGTTAACAGTAGCTGCGTGCTTTGTTGAAGTCTGGCTTGCGCGTGAGGGTCACGATGGCGTGATTGGTTTGAACTTGCTTGAAAAAGTTCAGATGCCAAATCTTGCGTGTCTTTATGGTGCGATGTTAGCTGGCGTTGATTACGTGATCATGGGTGCGGGCATCCCTCGTGAAATCCCAGGCGCTTTAGATTTATTGAGCGAAAACAAAACAGCAACTCTGAAAATTCCAGTAGCAGGTGGCGAAGACGCTATTATGTCTTTCAACCCACAAGAAGTGATGGAAGACACTGTTCTTGTTCCATTGAAGCGTCCTTACTTCTTCCCGATTGTTTCCTCAGCAGTTCTTGCTATGAACTTGAAAAAAAAATCCACTGGCCGTGTTGACGGTTTCATCGTTGAGGGACCTCTTGCTGGCGGACACAACGCTCCTCCACGCGGTCCAATGAAACTCAATGAACGTGGCGAACCTATTTACGGCGTTCGTGATGAAGTTTGTCTTGAAGAAATGCGTGCGCTTGAGTTGCCATTCTGGATGGCGGGATACTACGCAACTCCAGAGAAATTGTCTGAAGTTCGCGCGATGGGTGCTCACGGTGTTCAAGTCGGAACTCTTTTTGCATTCTCGAATGAATCAGGTGTGAAAGACGAACATCGCAAAAAAGCGATTCATGATATTTTAACAAAACCAGCTCCAGAAGGCGGATGGATTTTCACAGATCCTCGTTCTTCACCAACAAACTTCCCGTTTAAAGCGGCTCGTTTGCCTGGAACAGTTTCTGAAGAAGCTCTTTACCTCTCTCGTAAACGTATTTGTGACTTAGGTTACCTTCGTCACGCTTACAAAAAAGAAGACGGTACTGTCGGCCAACGTTGCCCGGCGGAACCAGTTAAAGACTACGTTAAAAAAGGTGGTCTTGAAGAAGACACTGTCGGCAGAAAATGTCTGTGCAATGCTTTGATGGCTGATATCGGCATGGGACAAATCCAAGCCGGTGGCGCAGAAGAAATGCCGCTTTTGACTGCGGGAGATGACTTGAACAACATCGCACGCATGATGAAGCCAGGACAGACTTCTTACAGTGCAACAGATGTTATCAACTATCTATTGTCACAAGAAGCTACGGCGATGAAGGCTCCTTCGACTGAAGCGCCTCTTTTATAATTTTATTTAGATCGAGCATTTGCAGGGAGCCGACAGCGGCTTCCCAGCGCCCCTCATCACAAAGTCCGCTTAATCCAGCTATCTCGTAGCTTTCGGAGAGTGCTTTTTTGCATTCGTCTATGAG
Organism: Bdellovibrio sp. HCB2-146; assembly: GCF_047345725.1. Lineage (NCBI taxonomy): Bacteria > Pseudomonadati > Bdellovibrionota > Bdellovibrionia > Bdellovibrionales > Pseudobdellovibrionaceae > Bdellovibrio > Bdellovibrio sp. HCB2-146. Next base: position 1,779,412 of record NZ_JBLEQP010000001.1, on the reverse strand, counting down.
CAATTTTGCGACCTTCATTCCTGCTTCATCACAACGCACGCAATTGAGTTTTACACCGAGATGATTGTTGCGACCTTCTTCTGTTGTAACCCAGGGTCTTTCCATCCAAGGAGGATCGTGACGAACGTGTTGCGCATGACCGCATTCCAATTCCGCCACCCAATGGTTTTCAAAGTCTTTATGGTAACCCGTAATACTTTGTTCCACTTAAAGCTCCTTAAAGGATTTCTTTTAATAACTCCGTCGGTCTTGCGATGATCGCGACGTTGTCTTTGATCACGATAGGTCGTTCGAGCAATTTCGGATGTTTTGCTAGGTTTTGAATAATCGCTTCAGTTGAGCCCAAATTAAAGTTTAAAGCTTGAAAGATTTCTTCTTTCGTACGAACCAAACTTGCAGCAGGAACTTTGAGCTTCTGAATGATGGATGACAATTCTTTTTCCGTCGGCGGTTGCTTCAAATACTCTATCACTTCCGGTGCGATGCCTTTTGCTTGCAGCATCGCCAAGGCTTCACGAGATTTTGAACATTGTGGATTGTGGTAGATGGTCCATTTCGCCATAGAACTCTGCCTGATTATTTTTTCTTTTTCTTGCGCTTCATAGATTCGTAGCGCTCATCTTCCATGGCGATCAATGCTTGAAGCTCGCCAATTCCATCGTCGTCTTTTTTTACAGCAGGAGCTTGTCGCTGCGCTACGATTGTTTCGTAGTCACCTTTGCTGACTTTGATCACTTCGATTTTTTTACCTAAAAGTGCCTCGATATCTTCAAGCAGTGGTTTTTCATCGGCACTACAGAAAGAAACTGCGATGCCTTTGTTAAAACCACGACCTGTACGACCGATACGATGAACATAGTTCGCAGGTTTTTCGGGAAGGTCATAGTTAATCACATGAGTGACGTCTGGAATGTCGATACCACGGGCGCTGATGTCAGTCGCAATCAAGATTTTGCATTCGCCGCTGCGGAAAGCCTTCATCACTTCATCACGGTTGGCCTGGTCTTTTTCACCATGCAAAGTCAGAGATTTGATTTCAACGCGTTCTAATGCTTTCGCCACGCGCTCTGCACGAACACGAGTACGAACGAAAACCACAAACTTTCCGTCTGGATTTTGATTCAAGTATTCAGCCAGGAAAAAACGTTTGTCATCCATTTCAACGTTCATCATAAAGTGCGACACGTTTTTAGAAACTGGATCATCTGGAGAAATCTGAATACGAATCGCGCTGCTGCGAACTTGAGAGTACGCAAGCTTTTTAATTTCCGGATTGATCGTAGCCGAGAAGAACAATGTTTGATGATTGCGATGCAATTTGCGCTTAATGGATTCGATATCTTCGATAAAGCCTAAATCCAACATGTGATCGGCTTCATCGAGAACCAAAGTTTCAAGGTGGCTGACATTGATAAAACCTTGAGCAATCAAGTCGAACATACGGCCTGGAGTCGTGATTAAGATATCAATGCCGTCTTGAAGCTTTTTGATTTGCGCTTCTTGTTCAACACCACCGTACAATGCAAAGGCTTTTACTTTTGTGTGTTTTGAAAGTTTAAAAAACACTTCGCCAATCTGTTGTGCCAATTCACGTGTCGGCACCATCACCAAACACTTAATGCCGTTCACACGTTTGCTGGTTTTATTTGAATGGATCATATCGATGATCGGAATCGCAAACGCTGCTGTCTTACCCGTGCCCGTTTGCGCAATGGCCAAAACGTCTTCGCCTTTGAGGATCGAAGGAATCGCTTTGTACTGAATGTCGGTTGTACGGAAAAAACCATTATCATTCAGATTGCGAAGAAGGTCTTCTGACAGGTGGAACTTTTCGAATTTCAAAGTAAACCTCTATTTCTTATCGATAGAAAACCCTCTTTTTAAGGGTAAAATCGAGGACCTTCAACTCAAATTCTAAGAGTCCAACCGACCTCCCCTTTAAAGCCATTTAGTCCGTTCTGGAGTCTTAGGTTGAACTTAATTACATCATCCGAAACTGCCAAGCTCGACCGATCCCCCATAAGGGCCCATTTTTTTTGACAGTTCGGAGGGGCCGTCTTTGAAAAAGCACCACGGGTTCATTGATAGTAAGCATGTACTCAAAGGAGAACCATATGAAAAGCACACCTGTTCGTGACCCCGCAAATGATCATCTGCTGACCCCACAAAATTGCGCCCTGATTATTATCGACTATCAGCCACCTCAAGTCTTCACCACCGTGTCGATGGATCGGCAAGTGATGATTGATAACATGCGCGCGTTAATCAGTACGGCGAAAAATTTTAAGTTGCCGATTATCTTAAGCACGGTGAATAACTCAAACGGACGAAATCCCGACACTATTCCACAGCTGAAAGAAGTCTTAGGCGATATTCCGACAATTGATCGCACGTCGATTAATTCCTGGGAAGACGAAGAGTTTGTAAGAGCTGTAAAGGCAACCGGCAGAAAAAAACTTTTGATTGCAGCCCTCTGGACGGACGCTTGTTTGCTGTTCCCGACTTTGGATGCTCTTAAAGAAGGATTTGAAGTTTTTCCGGTAGTTGATTGTGTTGGAGCCAATTCCCATGAAGGCCACCGGGCTGCCCTCCAACGCATGATCCACAAAGGAGCACAGCCAGTGGGTTGGAATTCCGTTGCATGCGAACTGCAAAGAGATTGGGCGCGCACGGCGACGGTTCCTGGATTTGTGCAAACGGCTGTCGATCAAGGTGGCGCTTGGGGCTGGTATTTGACTCTCGAAGGAGAGATAGCTGCCTATCATAACTACAAAGGTGGCGCCGAACTGCGAGCCGCCGACAAAAAATCAACGACTGAAAACAGACCTCACTAAAATAAAAAGCCCCGTGATGAGCGGGGGCTTTTACTTCAAATGCTATTTAAAATTACTTTTTGCGGAACAACTGTTTAATCGTAGCCGAATACGGCTGCGCAAAAAACGAAAGGTAAATCATCAAAAGCCCCAAGACAATTGCCAGCGGCAAACCACTTGGAGCCAAGAAAGCGTGAACCAGGAAAATGTTCAAAACAACTGGAGCCAAAATCACAAGCGCCAGTGGAACAAAGAAGCCAATCATTAAAAGCAAACCGCAAATAGTTTCAGTCAACTTCAAGAGTGGGAAAAAGTAAACCGAAGCCATAAGCCCCGTATTAAAAGTGATCAACTTCTCTGGAAGATCTGCTGGAGGTGGAATCAAATTCAACAAACCCATAAGGCCTGAGGCAAAAAAGATAAAACCTAAAAGTATACGCGCGATCATTGGTAGCTTAGCTTTCATGTTGCAAATCTCCTTTCCTCTATCCCAACGTATTATTTAAACGCACGCAAGTTTTATCTATTCAACCGATCCATCCAAAAATTCAAACTGTGCTGTCTGTCCCTCTGCCGTCAAACGGACCGGTGTCATTTGCGGAATAGAGATCATCGGCACCGTGTGAGAACAGTCAAAGTTGGAAACGATTGGATACTTTCTGGGGCCGACGACCTCTTTGATTAACTCATCATATCCAAATGGTGCTCCCTCTTGATCATAGTTCTCTGGCTTTCCGACGATTAAGCCTCCGATCTGATCCAAACCACCCACAAGCTTGAGATGCTGCAACAGTCGTTCCGTGCGACTAAGCGGTGCGTACATATCTTCGATCAATAAAACTTTTCCTCTAAGATCGGGCCAGTAGGAAGTACCAGCAGCCGTCATCAGGGTGTTGAGGTTTACAGCGAGCACAGGAGCTTCCACACGTCCCGGATTTAGCACTGTCCAACCTTCGTTGGTTTTCCATTCGCGCGGGATATTCTTCCAATCCCCATTATCCCAACGACGCAGGTGATTGCTCCAACGTGCGGGCGACACAACCACCCGCGAACCCTGCTGATGTTTCATCACGGCTTCTAGCCACCAATCGGTGCTTTCCGAAATTCCCTCCCAGTCGCCAAACCAACACATCACACTGGGGCCGTACACTGTGACTAGGCCTGAATATTTGAGTATGGCCAAATGCAGTGACGTCACATCACTGAATCCGCAAATGATTTTGCGTTCTTGGCGAATGCGTGCGAAATCCAAATGCGGAATCATGCTGGCAGAATTATTCCCACCTATAGTTGAAATCAAACACCGAACTTCCGGATCTTGGATGAGGGCCATAAATTCCTTGGCGCGTTCTTCTGGAGTTCCTGAGCGATAACCTTGGCTGTTTCTCTTTTCAGTCAAAGATCCCAGCTTGATTTTGAATCCCTGTTTTTTCAAAGCCTCTAAGCCATTTGTAAAAAGCTCGTCATTACTCGTGTAAGAAGGAGCCGAAGGCGTGAACACGCCAATGGTATCGCCAGGTCTTAAAGCCTTTGGTTTAACAATGGAAGCTTGCATATGTGGGTCCTCAACAGGAAGAATTTCTAGATTCGGAAATACTCGCAACTACTTCACTGTAGATTAACATCCAACGAAATTAAACAAGTAATATCTAGATTCAATCGTCGTATAATAGGTGCGGATGGAGGTCTCTATGTCGTCACATACACATGAGGATAAAGAAAAAGCTCGTCGTCAGTCCGCGACATCTGCGCGAATGGCTCCCCTGCGCACACCAACGGATTTAGGCGAACAAGCGACAAAAGATATTTCAGCAGTCTTAAACTTGGCCCTGGCCGACGTTTATGCACTTTATTTTAAAACCAAAAACTTCCATTGGCATATGAGTGGTCCGCAATTCAGAGACCTTCATTTACTTTTGGATGAACAAGGAGAACAAATCTTTGCAATGACCGATGATCTAGCAGAACGAGTGCGCAAAGTCGGCGGCACCACTCTGCGCTCAATAGGTCACGTGTCCCGCTTGCAAAGAATATCAGATAACGACGCAGATTTCGTAACCCCACAAGATATGCTGTCGGAACTTCGTGAGGACAATCTTTCCTTAGTTGCTTCACTCAGAGAAGCCCATGATATTTGCGATGAACATCGCGATATTGCGAGTGCCAGCCTGATTGAAGTTTGGATTGACGAAACTGAAAAACGTGCTTGGTTCCTTTACGAAGCCACGCGACAACTTCATAGTTAAATAAAAAAAAAAGGAGAAGCCGCCGCTTCTCCTTTTTCTTCTTCTCTTCGCCAAAATTAGTTGTTTTGCGCTCCATTTTGGATCCAAGTTAAGATCAATCTTAACTGTTCCGACGTTAATGGAGTGCCTGGACGAGGTGGCATTGAGCCATCTTCTGGTTCTTTATAAAGATCACTATCTGTCGGTCTTGATTTATCAACAGCTCGCAGAACCGCCGTGTAGGTATCAAAAGCATAACCCCCGTTGCGAGTCGTAGCATTGTGGCAGCTTACGCATTTTGGCGTTAGGATTTCACTTGAGATATACTTAAATGTTGGCTCTGGTTTTGGAGCTGGAATAGGTTGTGGGTTGGGACTTGCTGAAAATTCAGTGTCGATCCAACGACGAATCACATCTTGATCAGCCGCTGCGAGCACACGGCCCACTGGCATTTTTCCTGACTGTATAACCGTATACAAGCGAGAACCTGCTGAATTTCCAGGAACCACAAGTCCTGTTGAAACCAGTCTCTCCGTATTTGTTAATCCGTAAATTCCTCCCGAACCCGAAGTTTCCCCATGGCAAGCTGTACAGTTTTGAGAAATAATTCGCAAAGCCTGACCTTGCAAGTCGGTAGGCATAGGGCCTGGTGATGGAGAAGGTGTTGGTGTCGGTGAAGGACCACTTGTCCCACCGCCTGTTGAACCTCCGCTGCCAGTGTTACCGCCGCCGGCCACCCATTGGCGTAATGTTTCTTTGTCAGCTTGAGACAATGGACCACTTGGAGGCATTGAACCGCCGTTGATCACATTTAATAAATAAGACTGATCAGGAGCGCCTGGAACTATAAGCCCCGTAGACACCAAGTGATTCACGTTGGTCAATCCATAGATGTTGCCTGGGCCCGAATTATCAGTGTGGCAAGCCGTACAGTTTTGAGAAAGGATCTGCATGGCAGAGGCTTGAAGTTCTGGATTCAGCGATGCTGACGAACTTTCATCCATCCCAGATTGATCTTGATTCCCCAAACCGACTAAACCCATCGGATAGCTGCAAGAAATTAGAAGAGTCGCAAAAGAAGATACTAAAATGATGTTTTTAAACTGTGTTTTCATACCTATCGTACCAAAGCAATGTCTGAGCCAGACTCAGTACTGGTATAAAATGCAAAGCAATGGAAAAACTTTGCCTAGCTTAACGAATTTGACTGTTACCTTAACACCGACCCTTCAGGTGGAAACGCTTTATAGCGAGTCACCACCCAATTACCGTTAAGTTTTTTCAGAACACTCTTTGTAGCAAAAAAGATCATTTACCTCGACGGGCAAAAATGATTCTATAGCGCCTCATTACCAAGACAGGACAGTTCCATGCCTTCTATTTCTGATACTATCGAAACCGCCTTTGATTTAAGTTATCTTGAATTTCCAAAATACCCACCGACTGAAATTAAAACGATTGGTATTCTTGGTGGCGGTACGGCTGGTTACCTCGCAGCACTCGCTCTAAAGAAATTGCACCCGAATATCAAAACTTCTGTAATCGAATCTAGCAAAATTCCAGTCATCGGCGTTGGCGAATCGACGACGACAGAGATCGTTCCTTTCTTGCACAGAACTCTGGGGATTGATCCAGGCGAATTCTTCCGCGCAGTTGAACCGACATTGAAACTCGGCATCCGCTTTGACTGGGGCGATCCAAAGGATTCTCATTTCAACTTCAATTTCTTCGCAGGTCACCAACAAGAATCTTACTACTACGAGCAGTCTATCAATAATGCGAACTGGGCGTCTGTTCTGATGGACAATAACAAAGTCCCAGTGGTTCGCCAAAAGGATGGCTCTCTTCTTTCGCTTCTTCCCAGTATTCCGTTTTCGTACCACATAGATAACAAGAACTTGATCCGCTTTTTGAACTCACTCTTGAAGCAACGTCAGATTCCAATCATCGATGCTGAAGTCGTGAAAGTGAACTTGGACGAGAAAGAATTCGTCACGTCTCTTGAAACAGATGACGGCCAGAAGCTTTCATTTGATCTTTATATCGATTGCTCTGGTTTCCGTTCCCGCGTTCTAGGGCAGGCTCTGAAAACAGAATTCATTCCGTTTAATTCAACTTTGATTAACAACCGTGCGTTGACTTTCGATATGCCCAATAAAGGCGAAATCGGTGTTCACACGCGTTGCTCGACAATGGATAACGGCTGGTGCTGGACAATTCCTATGCGCCAGGAAAACCATTATGGCTATGTTCACTCGACACAGTACTGTGACGAAGAAACCGCTGTTAAAGAAGCGCGCGCAAAGTACGGTCATTTTGATAAATACAAAATGGTTGAATTCAGGTCAGGCCGCCATAAGCAAGCTTGGAACAAAAATGTTTTCGGTCTTGGCAATGCTTACGGCTTTGTTGAGCCTTTAGAATCAACAGCTATTCAAACAGCTGTTCACAGCATTATGACTCTTTGTAAGTTGATGCCAAACAATCACCAAGATCATTCATCGATTGCAGGCATCAACCAAGAAATCGCTGTGACTTGGGATACATTCCGTTGGTTCTTGGGGATTCACTATAAGTTCAATAACAAGTTGGATACACCTTACTGGAAATGGTGCCGCGAAAACACAAACATCGGTGACGCAAAAGTTGTTGTGGACCTCTTCAAGCAACGCCCGCCATTAGTATCTTCAAACTTTGGGACCAATTCTCCGTACACAGCTCTTGAAGCTTTGGTCTTTAATAGCTACAGCTATGACACTCTTTTGTACGGACAAAAGGTGATCCCACATGACTTTAAGAAACCAAAAATGTCGAAGGCAGAATACGAGGCTCGCGTGGCTTCTTATCACGCACTCACCAAGAATGCGCTTTCGTTGCGAGAGCTATTTGATGGGGATCATCTATTTGAAGATGGAATCCTTGAGCATCTGTTTGAAGAACAAGATACTTGGATTGTTGAAACAGAAGCTTAAAATAAAAAAAGGGCAGCCTTCTCAAGCTGCCCTTTTCTTTATTCTCTTTTAGAGAACTACATGCACTTAAATTTCATTCCTACACGACGGTCAAAGTGACTTTGATATTGCCTCGTGTTGCATTGGAATAAGGGCATACACCGTGTGCTTTTTGCACCAGTTCTTGAGCGGCTGTGCGATCGAAACCTGGTATATTGATTTTAAGTTCAGCTTCGATTCCAAAGCCTGTTGGAATAACACCAATACCTACGAGTGCATTGACCGACGTGTCCGCTGGGAGAGCGATTTTTTCTTTCATTGCAACGAATTTCAAAGCTCCAATGAAACATGCGGAATATCCAGCTGCAAAGAGTTGCTCTGGATTTGTCCCGTGCTCACCTGTTCCGCCCAATGCTTTTGGTGTTGTCAGTGTCACATCAAGAACTCCGTTATTTGAAACAGAACGACCTTCGCGACCACCTGTTGTTGTGACTTCAGCTGTATAAAGAACTTTATCGATTGTTGCCATGGTATCTCCTTTTTTCATTTTGTACTATTTAATCGCGCGCTATTTAATTACCTCAGGAAAGGCGCTTTCTTTCCCAGGTTTTTCCTTACGTGTTCTTGGTTAAATTATCTCGCAGATGGTTCAGCTGGTTTTTCAGAGTTACAGCTTCATTCACTGTGCATTCTGCCGCACAAGCAATTGCTTCCCATACGGCCTCTGCTTTTTGCTTGAGTTTTTTACCTGCACTCGTCAACGTCACAATGACCACGCGCTCGTCTGCTGGCAAACGTTTGCGCGTGATAAATCCGGCTGTCTCCATTCTTTTTAAAAGCGGAGTCAGCGTCGCTGAATCTAAGAACAAACGCTCCCCGATCTGGCTGACGGACTGCTCATCGTTTTCCCAGAGCACCATCATCACAAGATACTGTGGATACGTCAGATCCAACTTCCCGAGCTGCTTACGATAGAGTTTATTCATCGCGAGACTTGCTGAGTAGATGGCAAAACAGAGTTGGTCATCTACGAGAAGTGTGGGTTTCATTTTGTTCATTGCGGTATCTGTTTTCATAAGAATATATTAGATCGCGCGCTATTTAATTGCAAGCTATTTTTAATAAGCAAGACGGCAAGGAGGTAAAACATCGTAAAAACAACTACTTATGGTGTATAAAATTTCAGCCTTGCGTCTGGATAATTAAGGATATATTATGTCCTTAATTGAAAGAGGTGTACCATGAGTATCCGTTTAAACTATCCAAGTCTCTCCCCTGAATCTTACTCAAGCTTGCTACAACTTGAAAAAACCATTGCGCAGTCGAGTGTTGAAAAAAACATTATAGATCTAGTGAAGATCCGTGTTTCACAATTGAACGGCTGCTTGTTTTGCCTTGATATGCATTCCAAAGAGGCCAAACGTCACGGCGAAAGAGAACTTCGCCTGTATCATCTGCCAATGTGGCACGAATCCAAACTCTTTACTGAAAAAGAAAAAGCCGCATTAGAATGGGCAGAACTTTTGACAAACTTTAAACCTCATGGTGTAGAAGACTCTGATTTTGACAAAGTCAGAACATTCTTCTCTGAAAAAGAATTGTCTGATCTCACATTTGCAATTGGCACTATCAATCTCTGGAATCGCTTCGGTGTCGCGTTTAGAAACGAAGCCGGTGCACTCGATAAATTGATGGGGCTTGATAAAGTTGGATTGAACTAAATGATTTTAAGAAACCAGGTCGAGTGGGCCCTCCATTGTTGTAGCATCTTAAGCGGACTTCCCGCCGACCGGTTTCTTTCAACTAAAGCTTTGGCAGAACTCCACGGAGTTCCAAAAGAATATCTCTCCAAAGCATTGCAAGCTCTCGCACAAGCGGGCCTGATCACGGGCACGCTTGGCCCAACCGGTGGCTATCGACTGGCTAAAAAAGCCAGCGAAATTACATTCCTGGATATTGTCGAGGCGGTCGAAGGACGAACCAGAACTTTTAATTGCCAAGAAATTCGCCGCAACAATCCATGCTTGAAAAAAACTGATAAAATTTCTGGTGTCTGCGTTGTCGCAAAAGTTATGAACCGCGCGGATCAAGCTTGGCGCGATGAGCTTCAAGCGATGACGCTTGAGATGCTGGCAATCGAGGTCATGAAGACCGTTCCTCAAGATCAACTCGAGCGCACCCAAGATTGGTTGCTCTCTCCGAAAGAGTCATAAATCATTAGCAAAACTGATTGCTATATTAAATCAATTAATTTTACGAATAATGGGATCTCCGCTATTTTCCTTGCAGAAACGAACTGTAAAAAGGAGATCGTAATGAAAGCAGCTCTATTGGCATTTTTGATCAGCTTTGGCAGCTTCTTGAACGCAAAGGCTGATATCCCGTCTGTTCATGGAATGTTAATGTTCGGTGATAAGAAGATTTATGCTTCTCACCTACCGATGTTCCATATTCCTCACAACTATCAAGTGATCCTTGAGATCTCTATTGAAAATGCCACACGTTCTCAGACGTTTGCATATTATGAATCATTGAAAGCATCAGGCAGTGAACAGTTCACTCTTGAACCTGAAGTAATGGATCTTACTCAAATCATCAGCGGTGAGAAAACTTCGTTTGGCGCTAAACTTTATAAAGGACATTTCGAAAGAGGTGGAACGCTTTTGGGTTCTGTGACAGTGAAAGTTGAGAAAGTTGTTTTCTCGAAGACACTTGATGCCAACGAAGCTTCCAATGGTGCAGATTACTTGTTCTTTGGTGCAGGTGATGAGTACTTTGCAGCTCACGTGATTCAGGGCCAACCAGGCTTTGATCAGATCCTGCAAATTGCGCATCCAAACTGGGGCAGAGTACCAGCTTGCAGAACAAGACTTTGCGAAACAGAGCCGGTTCAAACGCCTGCAATGGATTCAAACTTTCCGAAAGTGATTACACAGGCAACTATGGAAGATCCTTTGCAACTCAAACCTGGCTCTTTTCTTGGCGCTTTTGACGGATTCAATTCCTCTGTCCTTAAAGTTCTCTACACAGAAGTAGACGAGCTTTCACACTAAGCATCGTTTCTTGCAAAGTCCTTTGCCCTCTCCTAGATTGATGAGGCAAAGGACTCTTTATATGAATACTCCAACAGTTGAAATTGGCGGCATCTACAAACACTACAAAGGGAACCTCTATAAGGTTCTTGATATCGCCAAATCCAGCGACAATCTTGCTGATTACGTTTTTTACGAATGCCTTTATGCCAACTCTCTCGGACAAAAATGGATTCGGTCACTTCAAGAATTTACGGGAACCCTTGAAGTTGATGGTAAACAAGTCACGCGCTTTGCCTTACAAAATAGCGTCGGATAATTTCAATACGTGGTCGCGTACGTCTTTCGGCCACTCACCCATGAGTTTTTTGAACAACGAACCGTCCTTCGCGTAAAACGCACGAAGGGCTTCTTCGTAATGAGGCAGATCCCCTGCCATCACAGTCATAAACTTATAAGTCGCATCTTGTGCTTGGCGAATTTCATCGCGGCCTTGAGTTTTCTTTTTGGCTTCTTCAATCAGTTTACGAATTGTGACGGAAGCTCCTCCAGGTTGTAGGGCAAGCCACTCCCAATGACGCGGAAGCAAGCTGATTTCTCGAGACACCACGCCAAGTTTTGGTCTTCCGGGACCCGCTGGTTTTTCGCTTTCATCGGGAAAAGCTTCTTTCATTCTTTTTTCAACAGCTTCCATCGTTCCGCGCAGATCCAACTCGACTTGTGCGCTAGTCACATCGTCAAAAATCAAGATGGAAGCATTCTTATCTTTTTGCAGGTGACTTTTAACTTTCAGGGCCACATCCAGCAAATGACCATGGGCGATCTTTTTAGGCCCGGCAAAAGCGGTACAAGTTCTTTCCGGAGAGGGATTCATTGGAAACTCCTTTAATTCATCTTAGGAACTCCCTTAATATTACCCGGGTAAAATAGAAATGTCAATATTACCCGGGTAATATTATAAGACCATAAAATAGATCGTCTTTCTAGTAAGTTACAAATATTCAGGCTTAAACTTATCCTTTAATCACGCACTCTCTGCTTTCTCGCACCACCTAAAAGCTATGATTTGCACCCAGATCGTGCGCACTAACACCGCTTGCTTTGCTTTTAGCCACCAGCTCGTTCTTTCTTGATTCTGCAAATCTATAATCAAAGAAATCCAACAGGAGAGGCTTTATGCAAAGACTCGCGGCTGTGATTTTGCTACTTTTTCTTTTCTCACCTAATGCTCGAACTGAAACTTTCAAATGCAATCAGTTCTGGCCCGAGATTCCCGATCAAAACGAAAACTGCAACGAGTGGAAAAGCTTTCATCTCCCTAAGAGAATTAACGGTTCAGAAATGCGCATCTATCACTTTGCCGACTACTGGCATAACGACAAAACCTCACAAGAAATTTTGGAAACTATGGCCAACGTGATGGCAACATCAGTTCCACTCTTTAATCGCTGGTTCAAAACGCCTTCTGTTTACGCGACACTTTTTAACGAAGTCTCAGCTGACGGTACCTTTTCAGAGCAATCAAGTATCAATCCGAATCTGGGACAGCCTTGTCGCATTTCACTTTTCATGAACATTTCTGAAAACCGTCATCTGGCTGAGCAGATCGGAGCCCATGAAATCTTTCATTGTATTCAGGACAATTTGGTCTTTCACAAATCTTCAGAAAGTCGCCAAGGAGTTTATTCGTATGATTGGTGGATTGAAGGTTCTGCCAACTTTTTTGCCTCGTATCCATTTCCTGAAGGTGGTCTGGATATCCAGCACGGCGAAACCTACAATCCTCAAGAACCACTCGATCGTCAGCGCAATCCTTATTCCACGGTGTTGTTCTTTGATACCCTCCGCCAGCATTTCGGCATGGACTATGGCCAAATAGGTAATTTATTAAAACGCCAACCAGTCTATTCTTCTTTCGCCTCAGAAAGACTCGCCTTGGCTCGCTGGCCCGGCATCGACGAAAAGTTTTTTCAATTCGCACGTCATTTTGCCAATAAAGATATTCGCAATGTGGGAGGCTTTCTCTATAACAACGAGACTCTCCCATATGGACAACCGATCAAAATTGAGAAGGACAAATTTAAATTAAAACTTGTCGTTCAGCCCTTTACAATTGGCTCGTTTCGCATACAAGTTCCTTCTGCCACAGCGTTCAAAATTAAAGTGAAACGCTCTATGGGGTTTAACCAGCGCATACGCGTTTCCTATCGGCCCTACTTAAATTTAGAATGGAAAGAACCCACTACCTCCGCTTCGGAATTCGATGTTGATTGCCGAAATGAAGATCACAGTGGTATTTACGATGTGCTGGTTACAGGAATTTCCGAAACAGACCACGTACTCACAACCGAACTTGATATTGAACTTAGAGACTCAAATGCATGTAGCTTAACAAACTATGCCGATTTCCGATTAAATGCGGGAAATGTAAACTCTTTCCGTTCGCCGGTGATAGGTCCTTTTTGGTAAAACGAATCTTCACCTCAAAATAGGAGAGTTTCCATGAAAGTGCTTTTCGCAATTCTTGCGCTATCTTTTGCTTCGTCTTTAAGTTGGGCTAACATCACAGAAGTCTCAAGCTGCCACTCAGCGAGTCCCACCCACAGACTTGAGATCGCGAATGTTGGAGGAGGAGTTGAGCTTTCATTCAAAGAACTTACGCCTGAAAACCTCGGCAAGATCCCCGGATCCAATTATAAAGTGAGCGGTATTACGAACACGCGTCGTGTGATTCATGGAATTACGCTCTCTGAACTCACTCTGAAACGAAATCTAATCTCCGAAAGTTTGGTTTCTATCATGCGGAGTCGTCCCGAGTTCGATGGAGACGCGGACATGCACTATGCTTATGCCGATGAATTCATTCGCGCAATGAACTGCAAATAATTTCAAAACAAACAGGGCCGCAAGCTCATCATGAAACTTGCGACCCCAAGGAATTTAGATTCGAGAATAATTATTTACAGAAAGCGAGATTCTGACTCCACTTAACGATGGAGTTATAAGATTCTTTGTCACCGGCGCGAAGAACAGCCCAGTAACGAGCGCCGCCCTTCCAGCCGCCACTCACTTTACCAGCGATACGACCATCACGACCCACCCAACGATTCAAGATGCGGATACCGCAGCTTAAGTTTTGATATGGATCATGAAGATCTGCTGTCGTTTTGAAGTTACAACCGTAGGAATTTCCGCTCTCAATCGAGATTTGCAACAAACCACGGCTGATAACGCGTCTACCATTGCTGTCGTTGAAATCTTCTGTGTACTTGGTTTCAGTTTTGAAGTTACTTTCAAAACGAACCATTGATGACAAAATATATGTCCAATATTGCTTACGTTGTGCGTATGACAAGTTTGAGTATTTTGGACAGAACAAGCTTTTATCTGCAGGAATCACGTCCAACATATCTTGGCCCAAACTATCGAGCGCGTGATAAACGTGTGTTGACCACTCTTTGCCGTCTGCAACTTTGCTTTCCCAAAGTGGTGTGACATCCCAAGCTCCTGTATCGGGCTCTGTTGGTGTCGGTGACGGCGTCGGAGTTGGGGTTGGCGTCGGTTTTGGCGTTGGAGTCGGTGTTGGTTTCGGAGTTGTTGAACCACCCGAACCAGAACCTGGAATTTTTTTACCCATCGCAAAAGCAGATGGAGTTGAGAAGATTAAAAGACCAGCCAATAAGATTGTAAGTTTGTATGTCGTATTTTTCATACGACTAAGATCGGCATTTGACCACAGGCCTTTAGTCTCATTAAAACTGTCGAAGTTTTGATGATTTTCCTAGACCTAGATCCTGCAAAAAATCGCGATTTTTGCCTCTTAAACCGAGATTCCCAACCGTTCATCTAGAATCGAGGACGAAGTAGTCCAGCGTCATCTCTGGTTTTTTCACTCGGAGTCCTGCATGTTAGAGGCATGAAAAAGATCGGTTTTCTCCTCGGTGGAGCCTTCGTTATTATCACTGTTTGCATGTTGTATTTGGTGCGTAAGGGTATCAGCTTACGAACAGCTCCCCTGATTAAACCCACGGAGATTAGTACAGATCGACACAACATTGCCGAGCATTTAGTCCTTCGCCTTTTCCCTGAGTTGCAAAGCAATGACATCATTCTTTGGGGCATTCTTCCCGAAAACGCAGAATCACAAGCGCTTGTCCAAATGGCCGCTTCTGATTACGAAAGGATGTTTAAAACTCCTGTTCATTTCATCTCCAATGCTGAGTCTGCGACATTGCAAGATTTCCAAAACTGCAAGAAGCCTTGCTGGATTCTTTTAGCAAAAGATAAAGCCAATGAACTGACGCCCAATGAGTTTATTGATAAAAACATCCAGCCTCTGAATCGCCCTTATATCACTCTGACTTTGGTGAATTTCACGGGAGCAGAAGAAGTGACCGATGCCTGTGAGAATCAGCATCGTCTTCACTTGGACTGCCTAGTCCCGCTTTCGGTCCGTGATGCCAAGAAAAAAATGAAAGATCCGAACAAGCTTTACTTCTTTCTTCGCAAATACAATGATAGAGACTACTTCCTCTTCACGCAGACCAAATAACGTCGGAAGGACCTCAGATGTATTTTGAAAAAAGAATTCCTTTATTTTTGGAACTCGGATTCCGTGAAGAAGCTATTCCGCAGTTGAAGGCCTACGTTGATCTTTTGTGGAAATCCAACGAAGAGCTGAATCTTATCAGCCGCAAAATGACTTTTGAAGAATTGATCGATAATCACGTTATTGACAGCCTTTTGCCTCTTAAACATTTTCCAAACGGAGTTAAGACGGCTGCAGACTTTGGCTCGGGCGGCGGACTGCCAGGCGTGATTTACGCCATTCAGTTTCCGCAAGTGGCTTATCATCTTTATGAAAAAAGTCCGTTGAAGCAGGAGTTCCTCACACGTTGCAAAGCGATTGCACAAAACCTGGAAGTGCACGGGGAAATTCCCAAGGACCTGGATAAATACGATATCGTCACGGCTCGCGGGTTTAAACCTGTTGATGTGATTTTGGATATGAGTCGCGGTTATTACGCTAAAAAGGGCAAGTATTTCTTGTTAAAAGCTCGTCGCGAAAAAATCGATGAAGAAATGACTCTAGCGAAAAAGAAATTCAAAGACTTGAAAGCCGATATTATTCCACTTCAGTCTCCAGTTCTTGAAGTTGAACGCCATCTTGTACTGATTTAGATTTCTGATTTCAGCAACCCGTAATATTCAACTGAAATATATTTGCCGTTTTTAAATTCCGACTCGCGAAGCGTTCCTTCGTGAGTAAATCCGTTTTTCAAAAGCAAATGGCCGGAACGATCATTTCCTACTTCGACAGTGGCTTCAATACGGCGCAGACGAGTCTGGGTAAAAAGGTAATTGATAATCGCAGGTACACATTCACGCATCACCCCCTGCTTCCAGTACTCTGGCAAAAGCCAATAGCCCATTTCAGCTTTGTTGTGCACGTGAGACCAGCTGTTCACACCGCAAGCCCCTAGCAATACTCCCCGAGCGCGACGTGATTCGATAGCCCACCAAATTCCCGAATCTTCTTGGACAATGCGCTTAAACCAGTCCATTTGCTCTTTGGTCGCAGCTTTTGTTTTGTAGGAAACCCCGTAGTGCTTGATAACGGCAGGATGAGACAACCCACGAAAAACTTCGTCGATGTCGTTTTCCTTAAACTCGCGCAAATAATAATTTTCTGTGTGAAGCTCTGGAAACTGCTCCATCCCCTTATCCTATTCTGAAAAACGTGCTTGTAGAACTTCCAACTTTTCAGGAGTTAAACCAAATTCTGCACTGAAATATCTCTCAAAACTTCCATAGCGTTGTAAAATCGCATCAAATCCAGAGTGCAGAAAGCTTTCTCGCACAGACATCACGTAATGAAAATTGTCCATCGCTTTGACCGAATGACTGCCATTTGAAATACGCTTTAAAACTTCACTGCGATAATCGCTCAAACGCTCTTGCGTCAGCAGATAATCTTCCATCACAGTGTCTTGAGAAACCCCCAGCGAAAGCAACAATAACGCAGACCCCATCCCTGTACGATCCTTCCCAACCGCACAGTGCTGAACAAGCCCACCGTCCTGCAAATTCTCAACCTTACGAAAAAGCGCCTGATAAGCCGCATTCCCAAAAGGAAGCTTCTGATAAAGCGACTCCATAAAATCATGAGGAATAGCGGAAAGAACATCGTCACTAAAAAAATCCCGAGTTTGCGGAGAACTCTTATGAGAAATAGGATTCGCCGGAACGCACTCATGCTGAGCCCCATTCCAAACAACATCCTTATCATTCTCAGACTCATGATGATCCCGATAATCAAGAATATGCTTAATTGATAAAGACTCTAAGGTTTTACAATCATCCGAAGTTAACCGAGAAAGGGATCCCGAGCGATAGAAAGTCTGCTTTTTAAGCTTCATCCCACCCCGAGTAAGATAACCACCCAAATCACGAAAATTAATGCCACCTTGTAACTTCATGAAAAACCTCTCGTAAAATACAAATATATCACAAGAGATACTAACGAAAACATATTTATGAAAAGTAACCAAGGGCTTCGTGCTAGATTTCGCGGGTTAAAAGCCCCTCTAAAATCTAGCTCGCTTTGCCCATAACCTCGGTTGCAAGACTTGTGACCATGCCTTGTAGAGTTCGAGCCTGTGCCGACATTTCTTCAGATGTCGCCGCAGTTTCTTCAGCAACCGCTGAGAATGACTGCGTCTGCTTTTCCAAAGAACCCATACTCTCTTGAATAGAGTGAATGCCGCCCGCTTGTTCGCTCGTGGTCTCTGCGATTTCTTGGTTGAGCACGTTCACCTTTTCAACCGAAGCGACAATTCCATCAAGGACTCGGTCACTTTTTTCAGCTAACACTAATGACCGCTTCGTCTGCTCAACACTTGTCGTGATCACAGATTTTACTTCTTTAGCAGCTTCAGCTGACTTGAGCGCAAGACTTCGAACCGCATCAGCGACAACCGCAAAACCCTTACCTTGTTCCCCTGCTCGAGCCGCTTCGACTGCCGCATTCAGGGCGAGCAAGTTTGTTTGGAACGCGATATCGTCAATGATATCCATCGCAGAAGTGATCTTCTCAGAAGTTTTCGACATATCCGTAATTGCAGCGATGAGTTTTTTCAGCTCGGCATTTCCTTCTGAAGCTCCTTGTTGTGAACTTCTTGCGAGGTCGGCTGCGACACGCGAACGCTCTTCGTTCGCTTTTAGAATCGAGTTAAGATCTTGGATTGCACGCAGGGTTTCTTCGATTCGAGCTGCCGCATCCACGGCACCTTGTGCGACATTTTGTCCTGCACCAGAGAGCATGGTTGACGCCTCAAGAACTTGCTTACTTGCATCTCCTGTATCTTGCACTGTGCGAGATAAGAAACTCATCAAACGGTTTGTAAAGAGGAAGAAGACGATAAACGCCAAAGCAAAAGCGCCGAAAAAGCTGATCAAGACTTTATTGCGGAAACTCCCCACAGCTTTTTCCACATCATCTATGTAAACACCACTCCCCACGATCCAATTCCAATTCTTAATTTTGCGAACGAAACTGATTTTCGCGACTGGATTTGGCGTATCTGGCTTTGGCCAGAGGTATTCCACAAAACCTTCGCCAGAGGGGCCTTCTCCGACTTTGACAAATTCTACGAAGAGACGAAATCCATTTGGATCTTTCATATCACTAAGATCTTTGCCATTAAGCTCCGGCTTCATTGGGTGCATCAGCATTTTTGGATGAAGATCGTTGACCCAAAAATATTCTTTGCCGTTATAACGAAGTCTTCCCACTGCTGCGAGGGCTTGTTTCTGCGCCTCATCGACAGGCAGAACTTGTTTGTCTGCAAGCTCCTGATAGTGCTCAATCACTTTTGTCGCTATATCAACTGTGCTTCGAACCGCGACTTGGCGGTCTTCATGCATGGAAGTACGAACCAGTGGCAGAACATAGAAAAGCACAATTCCCCAGAGCGGAAGAATTGCCAAAATCAAAAGAGACAAAATCTTGAATCGATAGCTGCGTGATGACCAAAGTTTTTTATACATATATGAGATATTTCGGAGCCCCGAAAAAATCCTGAAGGCCACTCATGGCTTTGCGAACTTGTCTTTGATATTCGCATCAAACAGACACAAGACGAGACCTCTTAGTCATTGATCTTTGTGCAGAAAATCGGACGCTTTAAAGAGTTCTTCATATAAGTCGCCTGAAATTCGCGACTAGAAGACGACCACGACATTTGCGCATCGACGCGAAGTGAAGGGGCATACCACATCTTGATATAAGTATCGCTCTCCCAAATAGGCACTTCCAGAATTTGTGTGCGCGTGCTTTCTTTCACTTCAAGGCCGACCATCAGATCCACCTTCCCCATTTCCATATTCAAGTTTGCGTCGAAGTAGTCTTTCATGCGCAAAGAAGTCAGAGGATTGATTTCATCAGTGAAATGACAGCTAAAAACGCGGCTACTTTGAGCCAGAGCTTGCCCAGCTGTAAGGACCGTCATTAAGAGAGTGAGGACGCACTTTTTCACACTCAACTTATCGCGAAATTTCGCGACTTCCTTAACGCTGCTAAAAGTCCCCGCCCAAAGACTAGAGACCTTCTGCCGAGAACCTGCGTTTCCCTGTGAAAAGTATTGAAATGACAGCCGATTTATGAGAACCAATGAGAATGGCTGATTCAAGAATTCGCAATAATATCAATATCTTCATTAATGGAGTTGAGCACTCTGTTGCAGGTGAAGAGGCTTTTCTTCCACTCGCTCAATTTCTTCGTTATCGCGCAAGTCTTCCAGGTACAAAGGTTGTTTGTGCTGAAGGTGATTGCGGCGCTTGCACCACTGTTGTGTCAAGACTCACTGATAACAAATGGTCAAAACCACAAACCATCAACTCGTGCATTGCACCTCTTTATCTTTTTGATGGTTGTTCGGTGGTGACTGTTGAAGGACTTGAGAAAAATCAGCAACTCAGTGAAGTCCAAGAAAAAATGCGCAACTTCCACGGCGGCCAATGCGGATACTGCACACCGGGTATGGTGTGTTCTCTTTCATCTCTTGCCGAAGATTGTTCGCGCGAAAAAAAACAAATCACAGAGAAAAAAGCCCGCAACTATCTGACTGGAAATCTCTGCCGCTGCACGGGTTATGAGCCTATCTTGAATGCCGCAAGAAATTTAGATCTTTCTAAATGGGAATCACTCGAGTCTCGATACTTCACCGATAAAGAAGCCACTGTCCTGAAAGAAAAAACCAAAGACAGCTTAGCAATTCAAACATCTCTGAAACAAATCTTTGCGCCCACGACTCTTTCTGATGCCTTGGCATTTAAAGCACAGAACCCAGGCGCCCGTATTGTTGCCGGGGCGACAGATCTGGGTGTTCTTCATAACAAAGGAAAATCATTTCTAGATCAGGTTCTCGTTCTGAATCGCATCGCGGCTCTCTCTGAAAACAACAATACGCCAGACGGCGTTTGGATTGGCGCGCGCACAACTCTGACAGAGTTTGAAAACTACATTGAAGCCGCTCATCCTGAGTTTTCACGTTTACTAAGAATCTTTGCCTCTCCGCAAATTAAAAACCAAGGCACTTTGCTTGGGAATGTGATGAATGGATCACCGATCGGGGACAGCATCCCCGCTTTGTTAGTGCTGAATGCATCGGTGAAGCTAGTTTCTGCGGAAGGCTCCCGACTGGTTCCGCTTACTTCATTTTATAAAGCTTATAAAGTTTTTGACATCAAACCCAACGAACTTGCGACTGGAATTCTTATTCCGCACTTGCCAGGAAAATGGCAATCAAAACTCTTTAAGGTTTCGCTGCGCAAAGATCTTGATATTTCAGCGGTCACCTTTGCAGCCGTGCTTAAAATTGAGAATCACAAAATTTCTGAAGCACGACTGGCAATGGGCGGCGTAGGACCGACAGTGATCCGTCTGCCTGATCTGGAAAAACAAATGATCGGTCAGAACTTCTCACAAGGCCTTTTTCAAAAACTAGGCTCGCAGGTGAAAAACTTTATCACGCCCATTTCAGATCTCCGCGCCAGTGATGCTTACAGATGGCAGGTGGCACAGAATCTTTTTGAAAAATGCTATCACGAAATGAATGAGGAGCTCGCATGTCCATAGGTCAAAATATTCCCCACGACTCCTCTCGTGGTCATGTTTCAGGACAAAGCGTTTTCATTGACGACAGAGCTTTTCAAAAAGGTGAGCTCACGGTTCTGCCAGTTGGCGTTCCCGCGGCAGCTGGAAGACTTAAGAAAATCAATTACGAAAAAGCGTTACAGGCACCAGGTATTCTGGCGGCTTACACAGCAAAAGATCTGCACCACAACCATTGGGGAACTATCGTCGCCGAACAACCGATTTTGGTAGAAGATCAAATTGGTCACTATGATGAACCGGCTCTTCTCTTAGTTGGAACAGATATGGAAGAGCTTTTGCGTGCAAGATCTTTAGTTAGTTTTGAAGTTGAAAAATCCACTCCGGTTCTTTCTATCGACGAAGCCATCAAGCAAAATCGTTATATCTATAAGGCAAATCCTTTTATTCAAGGGAATGCCGATAAAGCTCTAGCCTCGGCTCCTCACAAACTCCAAGGTGTCTTTGAGTGTGGGGGCCAAGAACATTTTTACTTGGAATCAAACGCCTGTATCGCTTATCCACTTGAAGATGGACAAATCGAAGTTCACTCAAGCTCTCAACATCCGAGCGAAACACAACATGTGGTGGCTGAAGCTCTGGGTCTTCACCTGCATGAAGTCGTCTGCGTTGTAAAACGTATGGGCGGAGGCTTTGGCGGCAAAGAAAGCCAAGCCGCACCTTTTGCTGCCATGGCTGCTTTGGTTGCACAAAAAATGCGTCGCCCGGCCCGTCTGGTTCTTTCGAAAGACGATGACATGGTGATGACAGGAAAGCGTCATCCTTTTAAAAATTTCTATGAAATTGGTTTTGATAACGATGGCAAAATCTTAGCTCTGAAGGCTCACCTCTATGCAGATGGAGGCGCTTACGCCGATCTTTCCAGTTCCATTTTAGACCGTGCGCTATTTCATATTGATGGCGCTTATTATTTGCCTCATGCACACATCGAGGGAACTGTTTGCCGGACCAATCTTCAATCAAACACAGCGTTCCGTGGTTTCGGTGGCCCGCAAGGCACAATGACTATTGAATCCATCATCGAAGAGGTCGCGACTTATCTTAAGATGGATCCGCTTGTCATTCGTGAACGCAATTGTTATCAAGGCGAGCGCAACACCACTCACTATGGCCAGAAAATTGATCACAATCCACTTCCAGAACTTTTTGCGCGACTTAAAAAAGAATCTAACTATGACGTTCGCCGTAAAGAGATCGACGAGTTTAATGCGCAAGCCACTGGTAAAATCCGTGGTCTTTCATTGACTGCAACTAAATTTGGTATTGCCTTCACCGCGCGTTTTCTAAATCAGGGAAATGCTTTAGTAAATGTTCATAAAGACGGAACTGTGCAAGTTTCAACGGGTGCAACCGAAATGGGTCAAGGTGTGAACACCAAGATTCAACAAGTGGTAGCACATGCTTTTGGTATTCCCGCAACACATGTCAAAGTGATGGCCACGTCGACTGAAAAGAATCACAATACGTCACCAACGGCGGCTTCCAGTGGTTCCGATATCAATGCCGCAGCGGCGTTAAAAGCCTGCGTAGAAATTCAAAAGCGTCTAGCTTGGCTCTTCACACATATCATGAAGGGTACACGCATGGATGATATCAACGAATGTCCTCCATTGAATGAGAAAGAGCTCAATCTGAACGATTTTGAATTTGTGAATGAAGAAATTCGCCACAAAGTCTCAGGACAAAAGAAAACTTGGAAAGAAATTACGATCTCTGCCTACCTCAACCGAATGTCCTTGGGTGAGTACGCACACTTTAAAACAGAAGGCCTTGGATTTGACAAAAAGAAAAGCCAAGGAACTCCGTTTAATTATTTCACCAATGGTGTTGCTGTCAGTGAAGTGCAGATCGATACTTGGACCGGAGAATACAAAGTTTTGCGCTCTGATATATTAATGGATCTCGGGCGCCCGTTGAATCCTGGTATTGATAAAGGCCAAGTGACGGGAGCTTTTATCCAGGGCATGGGCTGGGTCACCTCGGAAAAACTCTTCTACAATAAAGACGGCCGTCTGCTCAGTCATTCGCCGACAACGTATAAGATTCCAAATGTGCAAGACACGCCTCGAATTTTTAACGTGTCCTTTATTGAAAATAATGAGAATCATCAAAATGTTCATCGCTCAAAAGCTGTCGGTGAACCGCCTTTCCTTTTGGGAATCTCAGTGTGGACAGCCTTGAAAGATGCTCTTCGCTATAAAACCAAAGGGAAGCTGCCTCAGATCAAATCACCTGCAACACCTGAGGAAATTTTGATGGAGCTAACAAAACATGCTTAAGACAAATTTTGAAGATCTTCTCTCTGCGGTAAAGACTCTGCAAAATCAGGGCAAGGACTGTGTCATTGTCACTCTGGTCAAGCAAGTCGGTTCATCCCCGCAAGATGTCGGCGCCAAAGCTTTAGTCAGCCGCGATGGATTGGAGTTTGGAACTGTTGGCGGAGGCAAAGTCGAAGCTCGCGCAATTTTAGAAGCGCAAAAGATGATTCAAGAACGCACGCCGCATGTCTATGCAGATTGGAATCTGCAAAAGGACATCGGCATGACCTGCGGTGGAGTGGTGAGTTTCTTTTTTGAACTTTTTGAAAAATCCCATCCTTTTCATGTCACAGTTTTCGGTGCGGGTCATATAGCCCAAGAATTCGTTCGTCTCCTGCTCCACCTGGACTGCCAGATCACCTGTATGGATTCTCGTCAGGAATGGGTGGCAAAGCTTCCGCAATCCCCAAAACTTAAAACTCTCTGCCTGGACAATCTTGCCGGAGAAGTTGCAAAAATTCCTGAACGCAGTTTCGTGACAGTGATGACGATGGGACATGGAACGGATCTTCCGGTCCTTACTGAAGTCATGAAACAAAGAGATCGTTTTAGCTATGTCGGCAATATCGGCAGCGATCAGAAAAGACTGCGCTTAGTAAAAGACCTGAAAGATGCCGGAGTACCAGATGGTGCGGTGGAGCGTTTCCATTGCCCGATGGGAGAAGAATTCGGCACCAACTCCCCTGTTGAAATTGGCTTTAGCATTGTCGCGCAAATTCTTCGCACTCGCGATGAGGTTCTATGTCTCTAAGTAAAAAAAAGACTCAAAACATTCCTTCTCATGAACTTCCTAAAAAACTTGCGCAAGCGCGAGGAGCTGAGAAGTTAGATCTTTTGATTAAAAATATTCGCCTGCTTGACGTGATTACGGGTGAAATCTATCCAAGCTGTATCGCAATTGGCGGAGATCATATCGTCGGCATTGGAATGGAGTATGAAGATTCCGATGCCAAAGAAGTCTTTGACGGAAAAGGCGCTTTCATCACTCCGGGTTTTATCGATGGGCACTTGCACATTGAATCTTCGATGATGTCGCCGTTTGAGTTCGAAAAAGCCACTTTGCCTTTAGGAACCACAACAGCGATCTGTGATCCACACGAGATAACAAACGTTTTAGGTGGAAAAGGCTTTACTTGGTTCCTCCGCTGTTCTGAACTTATGCACCAGAACCTTTTCGTGCAGATGTCATCTTGTGTTCCCGCTCTTCCTGGTTTTGAAACAACAGGCAGCGATTTTCCTTTGGAAGAAATGAAAAAGCACAAAGACCATCCATCTGTTTTAGGACTGGCGGAAATGATGAACTTCCCAGGTGTGATTAACGCCAATCCCGAAGTTCTGGCAAAGGTCGAAAGCTTTTCTGACCTCAATCTTGATGGGCACGCTCCTCTTCTCCGTGGAAAAGCACTGAACGCCTATTTGCTCGCGGGAATTCAAAACTGTCACGAAACTGTGACTTTAGAAGAAGGCCGTGAAAAACTGCAAAAGGGCATGGGCCTTATCATCCGTGAAGGCAGTGTTGCGAAAAACCTGCGCACATTGGCTCCGCTCGTAAATGAGTTTTCGTCACCGCAGTGTTTGCTGTGCACAGATGATCGCAATCCCTTTGAAATCGCTCATGAAGGACATATCAACTATATCATTCATGAACTTATCAATACGCATAAAGTGGCTGTTCACGTGGCTTATCGTTTGGCGACTTATTCCGCGGCAAAACATTTTGGTCTGAAACGCTTAGGCCTTGTTGCTCCAGGGAAAAAAGCCGACTTAGTTTTGTTGAGCAATCTTGAGAAAGTCGCAATCCAAGATGTGATGATCGGTGGCCAATGGGTTTCGAAACTTGAACTACAAAAAAACCTCAAAACAAAACTTGAGAAATCAGCACCGCCTCTTGAAAACACCATGAAACGCAAGCCCCTGACGGCAGGCGATCTGAAATTCAATTTAAGTCTTGGTACGTACAACGTGATTGAGATCGTTCCAAACGAAATTATAACCAAGCATTTAAAACTCACCTATGATGGTTCTAAATTTAATGGTGATGACGTGCTCTTCATGGCCAACATCGAACGCTATGGAAACAACCGCCCTCCTGCTTTAGGCCTTGTCAAAGGCTTAGGACTTAAAAGTGGGGCTATTGCAAGTTCTGTTGCTCATGATTCTCATAACTTGATGGTGATTGGAACAAACTCGGCTGATATGGAACTTGCCGCCAATACACTGATTAAATCAGGCGGTGGTTTTGTGGTGGTAAATAACGGCCAGGTACAAGCTCTTGTGGAATTGCCATTAGCAGGATTGCTCAGTCTGCAAAGTGCCGAAGAAATCAAAACTGGAATTGAATCCCTGAAATTCGCCTTTAAAAAACAGGGTGTTGTCATTGAAGAACCCTTTATTCAAATGGCTTTCTTGGCACTCCCAGTGATTCCGACCTTGAAATTGACTGATCAAGGCTTAGTTGATGTCACTCAATTTTCTTTCATTCCTCTGATGTGCGAATTTTGATTCCTCCAGAGATAAAGAAGAATCGTCACAATCCCGAGCGCTGAAAGGATCGTGGTTGTGATGATTGTTCCATAAAGTGAGGTGCGTTCCAAAAGAAAGAACGTACCCATGAGCTGCGCAACAGACCCCAAAAGACCAAACCCGAAATGATAGGCATTCGCTAATAAAAAATTGCGATACGCCTGTGGCAGCAACTCGCCAAGAAAAGATATCAGCGGAGCGTAGGCCGCCACTACGATGGTGCTTATAGCAGAACCAAAAATAATCATGAGCCAAGTATGAAGACCTATCAATGTTCCTTGGTTTTTCAAGCTTTCGCCGACATATTCAGCCAACATAAAATAAGGCAAAATAAAAACCGTACTAAGACTAATACCGATCAAAATCATTTTGGTTTTGTTCATTCGATCGGAAAGAACTCCCCAAAAGAAAAATGTCGGCAAATAAATAAGACTGCTTAACGCCAAAATAAATTTAGAAAGGATTGGGTCGACTTTCAGAAGTGTTTGCATAAAAAACAGCTGATAGACATTTCCCATAAAAGTCGTGAGGCCCACAACTCCAGTCACTGGCAAAATAAAAAAGAAAAAGGCCTTTGCAAAAGACTTGCGTGTTTTAAAAGAATTCACAACGGACTTAAGAACTTCCATCCGCGTTGAAAAAAGAGGCTGAAGTTCGAATTCACAATTCGTTAATTGAATTTTACGAATGAAATATAAAAGTGCCACTGCTGCAATGAAACAAACTCTCCAGCCCCACGCATGAAAGGCGACGTCACCGAGAAATATTTTGACAACAAGAACTGCTGCCAAGGAACTTAGATACCCTGCCGGCGCAGCCACCTGAATAAAACAGGTAAAACGTCCTTTAGAATTTTCTGGAGCCGCATCATAAGCTAAGAGCGCAATGGAACTATAAGTTCCGCCAATTGCAAAACCCTGCAATAAGCGTAAAAAAATATTTAAACTGGGTGTTCCCGCACCTAAGATATCGTATCCCGGAACAACAGCAATGATCGAAGTCACGACGCCCATTAAATACCCGCTTCGAAGCAGACATTGTTTCGCTCCCCGACAGTCACCTTCTAATCCGAAAAAGAAAGCACCCAGTGGCCGGGCGGCCATACCAATAACAAATCCTAGAAAGGATCCCACCATGGCAAAGTCGGACATTTTCGGTGCAATCATCGACACCGAGCCCTCGGAATAAAGGGCGCTCGGTAAATAAAAACAATACATGGAAAGGAAATTTGCGAGGGCGAGATAAGTCAATATCTCCCAGCGAACGTAATAATTAGGCTGCGAGTCTACACTCGCCATGAGGGTTCTCGTTTTTCAAGAAACGATTTCAATCCCTCTTGTCCCTCTGCACTTGCACGTCTTTCAGCGATCAATTTGCTGGTTGCTTCTTTTTGTTGTTCCCAAGTCATGCTGCTAAGTGAATTAAGCAATTTCTTGGTTTCACGAACGGCTTCGCGTCCGCACTGCAAATAGTTATGCAAAACTTTTTGCACCGTCGTGTGACCTTCACCT
Source organism: Bdellovibrio sp. HCB2-146 (assembly GCF_047345725.1). Lineage (NCBI taxonomy): Bacteria > Pseudomonadati > Bdellovibrionota > Bdellovibrionia > Bdellovibrionales > Pseudobdellovibrionaceae > Bdellovibrio > Bdellovibrio sp. HCB2-146. Next base: position 1,751,865 of record NZ_JBLEQP010000001.1, on the reverse strand, counting down.
TGTGGAACGACTTCTGTAACCAACCCAGCTTGGTGGGCAATATGGGAGTTAAACACGACACCGGAAAGCATCAAAGGACGAACTTTCCCAGCTACAGCTTTGCGGTTTACAAATGCGCTGATCACAGCGGGAGCAATTCCCAACTTCACTTCACTAAAGCAAAATTGAGTCCCTTCCTCTGCAATCACTTCATCACATACCGCGACCAAACCCAGGGCGCCACCGAAGGCAGCACCATGAACCATACCGATAACTGGAAGTGAACAATTGGCGATGGATTCAAACATCGCAAAAAGTTTTAAAGAGTCTTCACGGTTTTGCGCAAATGAAAAATTCACCATTTCGCGCATCCAATTTAAATCAGCACCAGCGCAGAAAACTTTGCCTTCACCTTGTAAAACAACAGCCGCAAGATCTACTCTCTTATCCAAATCTGCAAAAGTTTGCGTGATCTCTGCGATCATCTCTGGATTAAAAGCATTACGCACATCGGGTCTGTGCAATTTTACATAGGCAACTTTATTGAGTTCCGTGACGACTACAAAATTCATAACTACATCCTAAATACGCCCTGAGATTTTGGTCCCCAGTCTTTATTCAAGCTGGCGGCAATTCCCAAAGCAAGCACACGGCGCGTATCAGCTGGATCAATGATGCCATCGTCCCACAAACGAGCCGTTGAATAATAAGCAGAACTTTCTTTTTCATATTTTTCAAGCGTTGGACGTTTGAACTCTGCTTGTTCGTCAGGCGACATAGTTTGATTTTTTGCTGCCATTTGATCCAATTTCACAGTCAACAAAACATTGGCTGCCTGCTCGCCACCCATCACGCTGATTTTCGCATTCGGCCACATCCACAATTGACGAGGTTGATACGCACGACCGCACATCCCGTAGTTACCAGCGCCGTAAGAACCACCGATCACAACCGTAAACTTTGGTACGTGAGCGTTAGAGACCGCCATCACAAGTTTAGCTCCGTGTTTCGCGATACCTTCGTTTTCATACTTCTTGCCGACCATAAAGCCCGTAATATTTTGCAAGAAGATCAAAGGAATTTCACGCTGCTCGCAAAGTTCGATGAAGTGAGCGCCTTTGACAGCACTCTCGCTGAACAACACGCCATTATTCGCGATAATTCCAACTGGCATTCCCCAAATATGTGCAAAGCCGGTTACGAGTGTGGAACCAAAGAGAGGCTTAAACTCATGGAAACGAGAACCATCGACAAGACGAGCGATCACTTCACGCACATCAAATGGCACGCGACTGTCTTTAGGGATCAAACCGTAAAGCTCTTTGCTGTCGAAAAGAGGCTCTTCAACAGGAAGCATTTTTAGGTTCACAATTTTTTTATGATTTAAATGCGCAACGATAGAACGTGTGATCTCAATGGCATGTTCATCATCTTCAGCAAAATGATCTGTCACACCGGAAGTGGCACAGTGAACTTGAGCGCCACCCAATTCTTGCGCATCAACAACTTCACCAGTTGCGGCTTTCACCAAAGGAGGACCACCCAAAAAGATCGTTCCGTTTTCTTTCACGATCACGTTTTCATCACTCATCGCCGGAACGTAAGCACCACCGGCTGTACATGACCCCATCACCACGGCAATTTGTGGGATGTTGGCGGCAGACATGCGAGCTTGATTATAAAAAATTCTTCCGAAATGATCGCGATCCGGGAAAACGTCTGCTTGCATAGGCAAGAATGCGCCACCTGAGTCGACAAGATAAATACAAGGCAAACCATTTTCAAAAGCGATCTCTTGCGCACGCAAATGCTTTTTCACTGTCATCGGGAAGTAAGTTCCGCCCTTGACAGTTGCATCATTGGCCACAATCACGCACTCAGTTCCGTGGATCACACCAATACCCGTGATCACGCCCGCACCCGGTGCTTGACCTTCATACATATCCCAAGCAGCTAAAGTCGAGAACTCAAGGAAAGCCGTGCCACCATCAACAAGCGCTTCAATACGCTCACGCGCCGTCAACTTGCCGCGAGCTTTGTGCTTTTTCACAGCATCAGCGCCCCCACCTTGCTTCACAAGGTTCACGCGCTCGCGCCATTCTCCTACAACGCTCATCATCGCATCGTAGTTTGCTTTAAAGTCCGCTGACCCAACATTAACCTGACTCTCTAAAATTTCCATAAAACTCTCTCTAAAAAACTCTAATCTCTAAATTTCTAATATCTAATTTCTAGCGCTCGCGACTAAGCGAGTGCTGGAATGTGTTTGAACTGCAAATGCAAACGGACATCCGCAACTGCTTGCTCATTTTCATCAAACACTTTCACTTCGGCTTCAGCTTGCGAAGAGCGATGATCACGCACTTCCGACAAAACCACTTCTTTCGTTGTTTCGGGAAGTTCAATGCGCAGACGACCTTCTTGCGAAAGCTCACGGTGCATTTCAAACTCAACTTTTGTCACAGTGATAACGAAGCTACCCATCGGTGCATGACGGCCCCACAAAAGTTTAGCGGCCTCGATGGCAGCAGTAACCAGAGCTCCTTCATGCATCATTTTGTCTTCATTCAAATTGCGCGTGCGTGTGGGGATTACCATTTCTAAATGGGTGTCTGACAGCCGAGAAACTCTCAATCCCATACCTGCAGAGAACGGGCGAACCACGTCCAGCGCATAACTCAAGGCGGCATGCGAGACCTTCGGAGAGATCTCTTCAAGAAGAGCAGCCAAATCCGCCGCGCTCATACGAATCCCACGTTCTTCAAGCTGAGTTTTCAAACCATCTTTCGCGGTTTGCAACTGCTGACGTAGGTTTTGTTCAAGCTCAATCCCCTTTGACATTAACGTTGTCAGCCAGTGTGGGTTCATGAGATATCCTCTCTGCTAGAGTGTTGAAAAAAACCGAATATCATGCTCGGATAAGGATGTCAGTTTTATCACACTGAGTAAATGGAGAGAGGACTCTGTAAATGAAGAAAATTGTAAGTTTAGTGGTTTTCATCGTAGCGTTGGCTTGGACTTGGAATGTGATTCACAGCTCTGAAGCTATTGGATTCGAGACGCACTCCGGCATTCAGACGAAATTGGCTGAATTGATCCAACAAACTCTCTCTGCAAAAAAACCGCACGCGAAAGATCTGTCAATTATGCGTCTATGGACAGAATCAATGGGCGAAAACAAAGTTCGCGCTATTTTCGCTTACAAATTCACCGACACTTCTGAAACAGGCGAAGCACTTGAGCAAATCATCGAAGGTGAAGCTGTTCTTCACCGTGAACCATCTGAAACACCAAACGTTGATAAATGGACTTTACAGTCTGTGAAAACAACAAACGACATGGTTGTCTTCTCAGAAGGTTCAACAATCACTCCGGGTGAAGCTGCTCCTGAATCAGAAGCATCTCCTGCTCCAACAGCAACTGCGACGCCTGCGCCTACAGCAAGCCCAGCAGCTCCTGCACACGGTGAAACGAAGTAATTAAATGCCAATTCCTACGCAGTTCGTACAGATCGATGAAGAGGGTTTTGGTCTTAGCCGCGAAATTCGCATCCAAGATCCTCTGGTAGGTCAAGAACTGCTCAGCAATCTTCACCTTCATGAAGGTAGCACTCTTCTCTCTACAATCGGCGCCACTCCTGTCATTGTTGAAGCTTTTGATGAGCCCTACGTGGCGGGACAAGTTTCAGTTTCCGACGGTCAATGGACGATTTCTCTCCCCTACGGTTTAGAAAAATCATTCGAATTAGAATCTCTTTCTCTGGACGAATGGGATCGTTTTCACGGATATGCAGATAATAAAATTCCATTTGTGATGTCTCGTAAAGCACAGGCGAGCTTCTTTAATCAGCTAGAAGAATTCGGCGATGATTTCATTATTTTCAACGGCAAACAATACGACATTCCGCCTTACTGGACAGATAAGGCCGAAGTTGAAAATGAAACTTATTGGAGCAAAATCTATCGTACTGAACCAGAGCCTGGATGGAATTTAGGGGCTCCTGCGGAAGCACTGAAAGACATGCTTCCGCGTCTGAAAATCTCTCGCTCTCGTGTTTTAGTTTTAGGATGCGGTGATGGGCATGATGCGGCTTTCTTTGCAGAAGCAGGTCACGTGGTCACAGCAGTGGATATTTCCCCATTGGCTCTGGAAAGAGCTAAAAAACTTTATGGTCACTATAGCAATTTAACTTTTGTGCAGGCGGATTTATTTAAACTTCCGCGCGAATTTGATGGCGCATTTGATATCGTATTTGAACAAACATGTTATTGCGCGATCAACCCGACTCGTCGCCAAGATTTGGTGAAAGTTTGGAACCGTGTTTTGACTCGCGATGGATTTTTGATGGGCGTTTTCTTTGCCATGGAAAGACGTAACGGTCCTCCATTTGGTGGCAGTGAATGGGAACTCCGTCAGCGCTTGAAATCAGCTTATCATCCGGTGTTCTGGGGCCGCTGGCAAAAGTCTGTTCCAAGACGCCAAGGCAAAGAATTTTTCGTGTATCTTAAGAGGACCCATGCATATTGAATTCACGCAAGCACAAGAACAGCATCTCGAAAAACTCGTTGAACTGGTGAACTCTGCCTATCGCGGCGAAAGTTCAAAAAAAGGTTGGACGACAGAGGCTAATTTTTTAGATGGTCAGCGCGTGGACATTGAAACTTTGCGAGAAATTATCGGCAAAGAAGATGCAGCGATCCTAATTGCCGAAGACGAAGATGCCGACAAAATCGTGGGCTGCGTGCAATTGGAAAAACAAGGGTCAGATTTGTACTTGGGCATGCTCACTGTGTCCCCGGAATTGCAGAAAAAAGGACTTGGCCGCCAACTTCTTCAAGAGAGTGAGGCATTTGCTGAGTTTTGGGACTGTACGCATATTGTTATGACGGTCATCGGGATTCGTACCGAGCTGATTGAATGGTACGAAGGACACGGTTTCAAAAAAACTGGTGAAAAGAAGCCGTTCCCCTATGGAAATGAACGTTTCGGGATTCCCAAAGTCCCTGATCTTTACTTCGAAGTTCTGAAGAAACGTCTGTCTTAGTCTATATTCTAGAACTGCATAATAACTTATGTTCTATACATTATAAAAACTCCTCGTTTTTAGCTATTGTCTCTCCAAATTCGGGAGGTATCCATGGCTATGAAAATCGTACTAGCAGCAGTTTTGGGGCTTTTGACCTCTTCACTTGCGTGGGCAGATCGCATGGGACCGAATGGCGATAAATTCTACGAAGCAGCTGCTCATTTCGAAAACGCATGTGGAACTGGAGAGTGTAAAGCTCCATTCAAGCGCATCGAAAACTACAACGTGAAAACTTCAATTGATACCCTCGATGCAAAAGTAAAAATTGAAATGAAGAAAGTGGCTAACGACCAAGCTGAATCTTGGGGCGACACTATTCTTGAAGGCGACTATTATTCATCTGGTCGCACTCGTTTGGATTCAGTTTCAGCTTTCTACAAAGGCAAAACTTTGGTGGGCTACAAAATTCAATACTCTGAAAAAGCATGGTTTGTTGGCGACTGCCAATACAATGGCACTCGCGAATCTTTGAAAGGCTGCAAAGAAGGCCGTATCGTGGAAGTCAGCTATGTTTCTCCAGATTTCTTGACTTACTTCAGCGACGAAGAACGTTACGCTGAGTTTTCTTTTGCTTCAAACTAGTCTATAGTTTCCTCTCCCCCCGTGGGATAGGAAACTAGCATGAGCATTGTCATCGAAACTCAAGACCTCACAAGGGTCTATCAGACGTACCAAAAGCCTGAAGGATTTCTGAATTCAATTAAATCCTTCGTCAATCGTCAGCACGTCTCTAAAGTCGCTCTCGATAAAACCACACTGCAAATTGAATCAGGCCAAATTGTTGGATTGGTGGGCGCGAATGGTGCTGGCAAAACAACTCTATTGAAAATGCTTTCAGGCCTTGTCACCCCAACAAGTGGCGATGCGAAAGTTCTCGGATTCAGACCGTGGGAACGTAAAAACGAATTCCTCCGTCAGATCAGCATTCTTTTGGGACAAAAGAATCAATTGTGGTGGGATATTTCTCCAGCTGATTCTTTTGCCTTACTTGCGCGTATTTATGATTTAGACCCGACGGCGGCTCGCCAACGCTATCTGCACTTAGCAGACCTTTTGCAATGCTCTCACGTCCTTCAAACACAGCTGCGTCGCTTGAGTTTGGGAGAGCGCATGAAGATGGAAATCATCGGTGCACTTTTGCATGAACCGCGAGTTTTATTCCTTGATGAACCAACGATCGGTCTGGATATCGTGGCTCAAGAAATCATTCGCAATTTCTTAGACGAGTATGTGAAAGAAAAAGGCCCCACAGTGATTTTAACCAGTCACTATATGGATGATATTGCCAAACTTGCCGACAAATTGCTTTTAATCAGCAAGGGTCACATTGTTTATCAAGGAACCGTTCCTGATTTTGTTGCGAAATCCAATACGAACTTAGCTGAAAATGAAGAGGTTGATTTTGAAGAAGTCATTCGCCGTTTTTTGGAAACGGAATCTCGCGTTCGCTAAGCTGGCGATCGTATCCAATCTTGAATATCGCCTGAACTTTTTTGTCGACGCTATTTTGCAACCGACGCTGACCACGGGAATTGAAGTTCTTTTGTGGTTTGCGGTTTTCCGGGGCGCTGGCACAACTGAAATCGCAGGTTTTACTCGCGAGTATTATATCGCTTATGTGATCTGGGGTGCGTTCTTTGCTCGTATTGCGACAAGCTGGATGTACGAGTTCCGTATGATTCAAGAAATTGATTCCGGCAGCGTGAACAGCCTGCTCGTTCGTCCGATGAGTTTCTACGAATACTATTTCTCCCAACTTATGGGATATAAGTTTGTAACGACAGTCATTTCGATGCTGGTTCCATTGTCTGTCATGTTCTTGGCAGATTTACCGACGCAGTATTCTCGTCTGCCGATGGCCTTTGCTTTAGAATTTTATTTTCTAATTCTAGTTCACTCTATCAGCTTCGTGATTGCTTCTTCTGCTTTCTATCTTAATAAGGTTTACGCCATTACGGGGGCTAAAAACTTAGCTCTGTGGCTTTTCACGGGTGAGTTGTTCCCCCTAGATTTGATGCCTGAACCGCTAAGATCTATCGTGATTGCGTTGCCTTTTAGTGCGGGCGTTTATGTTCCAGTCGGATACATCACCGGACGACTAGAAATTGATTCTGTTTGGCAATCATTTGTTTCTATCACGATCGGCATTTTAGTCGTAAATGCCATTGGCGCATGGATGTGGAAAAAAGGTGTCAACGTTTACTCAGGAACAGGGGCCTAGAATGTTTAAAACATTAAAAAAATACGCCTCTTTGTATGTCGCCCTTTTCCGCGCAAGTTTTATTGCCGACCTTGAATACCGGGTGAATTTCCTGACCAAAGTTGCCACTGACATTTTCTGGTACGCAGCTCAAGTCACGACGTTTGAAGTCCTCTTCCGCCACACGCCTCTTATTGGCGATTGGAACCTTGATCAAATGCGTGTCTTTTTGGGCGTTGTTTTTGTCGTCGACGCTCTTTACATGATTATTTTCTCAGAAAATCTTGATCAGTTCTCTGAAAAAGTTCGCAAAGGTGATCTGGATTTGCTTCTCGCAAAACCAATCAACTCGCAGTTTTTTATTAGCTTGCAGAAGGCCACCACCGCAATGATTGGAAATCTGGGAATTGCTTTGTCGTGGTTTATCTATGCCATGATCAAGATGCCTGATTTTGAATGGATTCGTTTGTTCTGGTTGATTCTTCTGGTCCCGTGCGGTCTTGTGGCATTGTATGCGACTCGCTTTTTTATGTCAGCTATGGCCGTCATCTTTGCACGTTCCGAAAATTTACAATTCATTTGGTATCAAATTTATCGCTTAGGGATGAGACCTGATTCTATTTATGTGCCGTGGATGAAGTGGTTGGTTCTGACGGCACTTCCTATGGGTGTGATTGCCAGCGTTCCAGCCAGATCTTTGCTGGAGCCACCAAACTATGGGCTTTTTGCTTGGGTTTTTGTTTTGGCGTGTGGGCTTTTGTATCTAACAAACAGATTTTGGAAATTCGCGCTGAAATTTTACTCCAGCGCGAGTTCTTAGATTTTTAATCTAGCGTTTTTCCAGATCATCCTTCGCACGAAGGATGGTTGCTCCTAAATTGTTTAAGAGCGAGCTTTGTTCAGGGGACAGAGTTTTGCCAAGAACTTGAAGTTGCAAACGGTCGCCCTCAAAGAAGGGACCCGTTTGCTCATTGTCATTCCAGGCAGCTTCAAACTCTTTCTCAAATCCCGCAATCACTTTTGTATCGTAAATCTGTGCACCAAATTCACGGAAGCTTCCTTGCAAAGTATCTGGATTCAAGTTTGAAGATCCGCCTAAGATCACCTTGCCATCAACGGATGTGATTTTGCGATGATTCTCTTGGTGATAACCTTGCGTTGTTCCGTTCGGGAATTTTGCTTCAATACCCAAAGTTCGGCGAGCTTTAATTTCCACTCCGTGTTTTAACATCTGCTCAAGGAACAATGTGTTTGGCAAACCACCCAAATGGAAGTTTCCGTTATGGTCAGCCAAGATACGGATTTTAAGACCCGGTACTTGGGCCTTACGTTTCATTAAAGCGTCATTGATATATTTGTCATAAATGAAAAGCTGTTCCATATAGATATGGCTTTCTGCTTTTGAAATCATATCGACAAGAATATTACGCACATCCTTGATTTTCCCATCAACATTAGCTTCTGCTAAACGCACGACTTGATCACCGACTGCTGGATAAGATGTACGTTTGACGCGAAACCATTCCAAGATTTCTTTACGAATTGGCAGGTAAGCCTCATTCGCGAAACCTCGTTCTTTAAAGAAGAACCATTTTTTCTCGTTTGGATCTGTCGTCAAAGCGGCATCGACGTCATCATAGTACGCGGCCTGAACCACAGCTGCCATCGGACCTTTTACGTAAATCGCATTGTCGTAGTAGTAACCACCACTGTGATCCGACCAGTTTTTAGAACCAAAGTAAGCTTCTGGCGCATCACCTTCTGCATCGATGACGATCACTTTACTGTGATCGATTTTTGATTCGTAGTACGTGTTCCGCTTTTCTAAATTCTTGAAAGTCTCTTCGGTTTTAGGAATGAGGTTGGTGATTCCGAAAGGAATTCCCGGCGGATGGCGCTGAATATTTGCTTGCAGCATGTACACAGAACCTTTAAGAGCCGGCTCTTTCTCAATACGATCTTTGATGTATTGGAAGATTGGCATCATCTCTTCCTTCATATTGTAGTTCGTTGCATAGTCGTGCAACAAAAGCACTTTGAAGTTTGGATTTTGCTTTTTTTTTTCAATAGCTTGATCCAGCAAGAACTTACTGAGAGTTCCTCCCATTGTTCCACCGAAAAGGAAGATATCAATAAAGACGGACTGTTTTGCTGTCAGTATCATATCGCGGATTTTGGCAAACATCGGGTCCTTAAACGAAGGATGTCCCTCATCAGTTGAACTGAGTGGCATCTTCATATAGGGCTGGTTGAAATCCAAAACCCCACCTGCAAAGATCACGCGGTCATTAAACCACTGAATTCTTTCCGGGGAGACTTCGTTATGACTGACTAGTTCCACGATATTTCCCGGAACAAAACCAATTGCCGACAACGAATAGTTATCCATTTCGGGGAAACGTTTTTTCAAATTCTCAGACAGCTCCGGCTGACGAGGATTTGTCGCACGAGCTTGCGACCATTTCATCATCAGGTCACGAGCTGCCGCTTGCGCGGCTTTGTCCTTCTTAAGAGGATGATCGGCGTAATCACGAAGTGCCTGCAGTCGTTGTTGCAACCAGAATTGCAACACGATTTGCACTTGCGGTTCCGATTTTTTGACATACTTCCAGTAAACGTAAGGCAGCAAAACTTTTTCCGGAACAAAATCTTCGTGATCTCGAACATACTGGCGAACAATCTTTTGTTCATTGGAGGAAAGCTTCTTTACTTGCTCCAACAAAGTCTCAGAACGTCGACATGCTTCCGGACCAAACAGTGTATTAAAATTCTTTTTATAAAATTCAGCCGCTTCCAACCGCTCTTTGATAGAAACGCTTTGAGCTTGAGCATGCACTGTGAATGAAAGTACCAATGCTAGAGAAATCAGAAGTTTCACAGCGAACCTCCCGGAAGAACAAAATCTAAATTCAACAATTTAGATAAAGGTTTTTCACATTGCTTTAAGAAATTGATTTTCGCTTGATTGGCAAGAGTTGAGTCCTCAGCAGGGCCGAATGAACGACCCGTTCTTTTCACGATATCAACTTCTGAGTCGCCGTAATTCAAAACACGGTCTTCAGCTTTATAGACAAGCTTTTGCAAGCTAAAGCTGACATCTCCACCTAAACCTTTTTTCTGACTGACGATCACGCTGGCTGTCGGAATACTTTTACCAATTCCTTCCGTCCCGCGCGGTAACAATTCTTGACGACCGACATTTGTCGTCGCGATAAGACCTGGATAAACTTCCACAGTCTCAGCGGTCGGGATCAAATTTTTAAGATTAAAGTTCTTATAAAGATCGACTGTATAGAATAACGGAACTCCCGCACCCGCTTTAGCCGCTTTTAGCGTAAAGTTTCCACAAACCATTTCACTCGAAAGATCTTGAGGCACACGATAGTAACGACGGTATCGAACAAAACCTTTCACACCATTTTTAAGCGGAAGAGGCAAACGAAGCTTCGGATTTGCATCCAAAATCTCAATAAAGATCGTCGCGACGCCACCAATATAGGAAGCATTTCGACCCGTATCTGGAACCAACGTCGAATACTTATAAACCGAATCTGTAGTCGTTGCTTTTTCAAGCTGATCCCATTTGCTGGTTAGAGATCCAACCTCATCTAAGTTCACAAGTTGATTGCTTGCAAATTCCGTTGTGAAATCCCCGGCTTTATTAGGTGTCGGTGCAAAGACCAGATCAACTTGCAAACTCGTGTTCACGATTTTATAGACACGAAGAGTTTTTACGAAATTATCTAAAATTGCGTCCTTAAGATTGCCAGCAACGATTTTTCCAAGGCCTTGCTCACTAGTATCCGAACCTAAACTCTTAAAAAGAGCTTCTTGCAATGCTTTCTTCGTTGTTTCTGTCAGATACTTCTTGTCGTTGTTCGTATAAAAGCGCACTTGCATCGAGTGACGATACGGCTTTATTGGAGAGTCTCCGGAAATCATTTCCGCCAAGATTTTTTCTTGCGATGGAGTGATCGAAATCCCAGCAGCCGCAGGTTCGCGGCTGTCGGCTGCTTCACTCACCACTTTTTTGTGCGTGCAGCTTGCCAAACCTAAAGACAATATCAGAGCTCCTGCAATCTTAAGTTGTCGCATAGTCTTTCCTTACTTGTGGAAACGTTCAAATTCAGCGTAAGATTCATCCGTCGCTTTCATAAGAAGCGACAATGAATGTCTGAGGTCTTTGTTGTAGCGCTTACCGTTGTAATAAAGAATCACAGGATCCAAAATTGGGTTTTGGCTGATTGCCAATTGCGCGACGTTATCTGGGCTGATCGTATAACGTTTAACCATTTCTTCGGTTGGCCATTTCACGTCCGTGAAAACAACGTAAGCGATCTCAGAACAAACGATACGGTTTTGTGTATTCACGTCAAAGTTAAAATCATACTCTTTACCGATCTGAGCAATGGCTTGCAAAACAGCCTTACGGCGATAAGCATCGTCAATCGGACGGTTATCACGAAGAACCAAGAAATCGTCGATGTTCATGAAGTGTTGAAGAGTATTAATTTGAACACCAGGTCGCAAAGCTTCAACTATGTAGTGACCATTACGGATACGCTGTTGAATCGCCGCTGGGATTTGATCCCACACGTTTAGATCTTTCAGCTGGCGCTCCGTTCCAGTCCAAATAGCAACGTGACCATAGTGACCAGGGATAAATTTATCAGTCAAACGGAATGGCGTTTTTTCTAACAAGATATCAAGGGGTTTCATTTCACTGATAAGGCCTTCTTGTTCTTTTTCAGACATATTGTACAAAAGACCTTTACGTTCTTCATATAGGCCCACCATGTTACCGAAGCCCATGCTGATACCAAAGCTAGCTGCGCGGACGCCGCGTTTTCCACGCAACATGATTCTATTCCAAAGGTTTTCTACACGAGCCGTAAGCGAGTTACCCGTTTCGCCTTTTTTCTCCATTAGATACCAGATTGTGGACTGAGTAATACCGTAAAGGTAAGACTCTTCAGGAGAGGTATCGACCATATTTTGACGTCTCCATGCCATCACAGCATCAACAAATTCTGTTGCTTGTGCGACTTGAAGTCTTTTAACCGGATTTGTATAGCTATCTGCGATTTCTTGGAGTTTACGTTGAGCATCGCCATCGTAATTTAAAACATACCTTGTCGAGGCATTGTCATTATAAGGAGCAACACCGACAACGTAGTTATCCATTAATAATAGCGCTGCCGCAAGACCCATTTGGATGTTGTAGATCGCTTTGCGACCTGTTTCATCAGTCGGATCCACACTGAATACTTCAATTTGCTCGGCCTTCAGTCCACGGTCACGGGCTGGGCCTGGTTTATCAATCTTGTATTTCGATGTCCCTTTTCCTGGGGCAAGAACGATTTTATGATTAAGGCCAAAATCGTTTTTATCACGTTCCGCGATTGCCATCAGCGCAGCACGAGTTTCAAGGTACTTCCTGCCTCTTGCACGAAGATAGTCACCCTCTTCCCGATTCAGTTGAAGATCCTTGCCTTCACCAACTTTATACTTTTCAGCAAAGTTCAGGGCCTCGGCACGAAAGCTCACGGACTCAGCCAAAAGAATTTGCAACTGCACATAGCGAGGATCTACCGGTGCCGATGCGGGTGTTCTTTCAGAAGTTTTAAAAGTTGTACACGCCGTTAAGGCAAAGAATAGCGAGAACGCCCCTAGAAGCGAACGAGACATAAAAATAACCCTCCACTACTTAAAATTTTAAATCTGCTTTAACTTTATAAATAAATGACATTTGTAGGCCGACACTTTTTTGGACCTTTGTCCGATTAAAAAAGAGCCTTCACGTGAAGGCTCCAGATACTTTTTACCAAGAGTATTCAGGCTCAGGTGGCAAGACTTTGAGGTATTCGATCAAAGCCCACTTATCGGAATCGGCCAAAGATGTTCCGTAATAGTGACCCTTGTTAGAGTTGCCAGGTGCCGACGTATCAAAGCAATGATCTTCACCTTTTTTACAAGGCTTCGGTCCACCTAACAAAGTCTTCTCGCGTTCGAACTTGTATCCCAATACTTTTGGATCAAATTCACGACTGCGAACTTCAAATATCTTCGAACGCTTCTCATGTGGCTGCAAAAGTTCCCACATATTAGGAACAGATCCGTTATGTAGGAACGGCGCTGTACCCCACGCACCTGAAAGATGGCGAGCTTTATATCCAGCACCTTTTTCAACGTCGCCATAGTTGTTTTGAAAACTATTTTGACGATCAAAACCATTTAAAGTGTCGCGGAAGAATTCATATCCACGAATATTACGGAACTCCATTTCAGCCTGTTGTTGCTCGCGAATATCATATTTTTGATAGTAGCGGGCTTTCAAACCGCCAACACCTTGGAAGATCGAATCTTCAAATGCTACATGGCCAACTGCTTTTGTCGCATTCACTGCCGCATTAGGATCCGTGCCAATCTTTTCCAGACGAATAACGTGGTATTCACGCAATTGACGATTTGGTCCGACGAAATGATTCGACTCGTGACAACCTTGGCAGTTTCGTTCGTAAACTTTTTGCCCACGTTGTGCCAACTCTTGATTGATTTGCAACTCTGTCACACCTGCGAATATCGTGTTCCAATCGGGAACTTGGATTTTATGAACCAAGTGCTCAATTCTATCCAAGTTGTGGATATTCACTGTCGAGTCACCGTTTTTATTCGTGATAATTGCGCCCAATCCTAACGATTGACCTACGTTGCGTAAGATCACCGAGTTTGAGTTGGCGTTATAGTGAAGCATCGCCATGTACTTAAGACCCCACACCCACGGTAATGACACCGGAGCTGTGTAATCAATTGGATCATCTCCACGCAGAACAAGATTTCCGATACGGCCGAAAGCATCAGTTCTGTTATAACCAGATGTCGTTTCACCTAGTTTCGGATCTGTACCAACCATCAAGTTCCCGAGATACTTCATACGAAGTTTCAAGTCACCAATGTTATCAGTTTCCTTAAGTCCGTAAGTCACACGCACGAGTTTTTCCAAGGTGTCGGCGATTGCTTTTTGACCTCGGAAAAAACGTTTTGTGTCCTTGAAGTACTTCGCCTTTGCTAAAGTGATTTTCGCACTTAGATTTCCTGCATTGAACAAACCGTAAGTATCATCTGCCAAACGAGCGTAGAAATAATCATTCAATTCCTTGGCACGTTTTTCAGGCTCAGGAACATTAAGACGTTTCAGGAATAAAACCATTTGCTCTTCGCTGGCCAAAATCGAAGCCGTTGATTTCGCCAAGTCCTGGAAGAACCCACGAACATTCAACATACTTGGCGATCCGTCGATTTTATAAGTCTTACCCTTATAATCAAGCGCACCCGAGTGACAGAACGCACAGTTTGTTCCCACCATTCGGATCGATTTTACGCCTTGGATATCACGAACGATTGTACCTTCGTCTTCCACGAATGCATCTGAAGATTGTGGAGGATGATTACTCCAAGCGGCCGTTAATCCCACCCAAGGAATCAAATAAGTTTTGCCTTCGGCATTTTTAAGATTAGAGCTTGGTAAAGCACCAAAGCGCACATCTAAATCTTTTAAGAACGGCTGAGTTGGATTTCCGTTTTTATCCTTGAATCCAATTGAATTTAGAGCCTTGATCCAATCATAAGGATAGACGTCAGCGCCCTCTGCCAAATGCTCAAAGTCAGCAAGGTCTGCACCGCGAAGACCTTCCGGTCTCTCATACACAGGTCCTTGCGAAGAAGGACCGCGTACATCGCTTTCGCGTTTCGCGCTGGTGCAAGAAACTGCACCAGCCAAGACGATACCAGATAACAAAGCCAATTTCATTTTCATGAATTCACCCTCTTAAATTATTTGATATCACTGAATTTTACTTTGCGGCCCAATACCAATGTTTCGTAGTAGTATTTTTCCTCGCGAGAAAGACCATCTTCTTTTTTGAAAGTCTTTTCATTGTAAACACCGTCTTTACATTTTTCGTACATTGTTTCACGGTCTTCACCCAAAAGGCCGCCCGTGTATTTGTGTTTCAATGCTGGTTTACCCAAGCACATTCTGAAACCGATGTTGAAGCGTGCATACATCATCATATCGCGCGATTTTGGAAATGAGCTTAAACCCGCAGGGTTCATGAAGCACTCACGGTAAGTGAAGCGGTCATAGAATTTCAACACATCTTCAAACTGCCAATCAGCGTTTGTCGTTCTTTGGGCCTGACGCAAGTTCAATTGCGAAACATCCAAAGGCTGACCCAACATCACGTTTCTATAGAAAGCGTCTTCGTTGATAGAAACCGGGAAGTCCGTCATACACTTTTTGTATGCAGCCGTGTGTTTGTCGCCACTTTCAAGTAAACCGAACTTACCTTTCTTAGCAGCATCCAACATACAAGCACGGAATGGCTTATTCATACGGCAGAACAAAAGATCGCGGTTTTCGTTGCTTTGTGCATTGATCTTGTGAACCTTGATATTACCGATAATAGCCTTCGTTGTGCGGAAAGGAGTTCCTGGTTTGTCATTGATGGACAAACCAGCCAAACATTTACGATACTCCTCACGGTCGAAGTCCATGATATAGTCTTCGTAAGAATAGCGGCTGTTCGCAACTTCAATCGCTTTACGATCTGCAGGGGCAGCATCGTAAACGAGAGAGAAACTCTCTGGGAACGAAACGCTCGTGTCATCTGCAGAGAAGATTTTGCCAGACATGCGTTTGCGGAAATCAACTTCACCCGCATATCCAGAAGCCCTTCTCAAACCTGGAAGTTTCAAAATCGCCATTACGATTTCTGGAACTTCGATTTCAGCCACATAGTCACCCAAGCAACGGTGATGACCGTAACCCAAGTGGAACATTTTATTTTGTGGACGATCTAAACGGAACTCAAGAGGGTTTTCAAAACCAGGCTCGGAAGCATCAAGCATCGCTGCTTGTGTCGCCACGAGAACGTGTGAACCTTTTTTGATCGTGGCGCCAGACTTCAAAGTGTAATCTTGTTCAGCGTAACGAACTACGAACGGATTCACTGGGTGGAAACGAAGAGCTTCCCACACGTATTTCGCCACCGTATCCACGTCACCCGCCAAAGCCGCTTGACGAGCTTGCTCAAAGATCTCGGGGCGTTTCATCATTTGATCGATAGATTGAACGATAGCGGCTTGTGTTGTTTCAACACCACCAACCAATGTACCAATGATATTTGTGCGCAAACGATCGTCTTCTGGCGAAGTCGGAGCCACAAAATCATTTACTTTGCTGCGGATCAAACGAGACATAATGTCATCAGAAGTGTCCGTACCAGCTGCGATTGCTTGCTGTCTTTGTGCAATCAGATCTTTCAAATAGACATGCATTTCTTTACCAGCTTTGATGGCAGCCGCAGCAACAGCCGGTTCATTTTTTACGTTATGGAAGAAATCGTCTTGAGTTGCGCGTGACCACTCATACATTTTATCCATGCTTGGACCAGGGAAACCAAAGTAAGCACCTGAAAGTTGAATCGGAACGCGTCGAGCGATCGAGTTTACAACTTCCAAACGACCGTAAGTACGGCCTTCAAGGTCGACTCCGATATAAGATTCATTTTTGATGGCCTCTTGAACAAGAGAACGAACCATTTGACGGATTTTCGGGTGATCCGAGTGTGGCATCATTTGTCTCATCCAAGGTTTTTCTTGGGTTGTGTAACGAGAACCATCAAACGCCAACATGAATGGCCCGACTGAATCAACCATGCGTTTTGAGTAGTTGCGAACTGTAAAGATTTTTGGATTATCCAAAACTTCTGTTACATCTTTATAGCGAGTAACAACAGTTGTTCCCTCGAATTTGTAAGGAGCATCTTTAATTGGAAGACTCTCCACGTTCAACACTGGAGCTTCTTGCAGAAGAGTTGTGAATGTCGCCACAGGATTTGCGCGCACCCATGTACCAAATTTTGCGAGCTTTGGTTTCAACAAAGGAAGCGTTTTTGGATTTGTGATTTTAAAATCGTCAACTTCCTGAAACTCTTGCCAGAAAGTTTTTCCAGATTGTGGATTCGTAAAAGTGATTGGCGATTCCGACGCCACCGCACGAGTTGTTGCAGGTTTCTTGTCACTGCTCACACACGAGCTTTGAATGAGGGAAAGGCAAACCAATCCCGACACCACGAAACGACGATTAAACATGAGCCCTCCTTAGCATTCACGTTCAGTATTTCCACACGCTAGCGAATTTATTTTGGAGTGAATACAAATCCATGTGGCCTGACAGCGAACTGGACTTTGGATCTGAGTCCAAAAAATTTAAAACGTATATGTTGTTTATAAGCGGTCGAGTGCCAAAAAGACCCTACTAATTTTTTCAGTAAAAAAAGTGTCCCGATTTACATGCGCGAATTTGCAGAGGATTTTTTCCGTCGAAAAACGGCAGCTGTCTCACTTTTAGACACCCTTAGAACCCTTGTACATCAATAGATTCCCGCTCTTCTTGGTATGCGATTCGCACAGAAATCATAGGATTCATTTTATTTTCCAATGGAGAACTTTTATGCGCGCAACTCAAACGCTTAAATCGGTTTTGGTAGCCTCAATCCTAGTAACGGGTGCTTTGTCTCACGCAGCCCCCGCGAAATCCGCTGCGGCAGCAGAAGCTGTTGCTAAAAAGGAAGCTAAAGAAACCAAAGAGAACTCCGCAATCTCGCAAGCTCTGTTAAACACTCTCCTGACATTGAAAAGTTTCGGCTGCGGATGGGAAATCGAAGGATCTATTGATGGCGAGAAAACAAATATCGATCTTCTCAAGGGTGATTGCATGTTGCAACTCTCTGACAAAAGCGATCTTATTCTTCCGATCCTTGAGCAGGAAGTTGATTCTAAAGGCCGTAAAGAAGGATTTAATATCGCCGTAGCCGTGAAGGCAAAAGCCCTCTACGTTCGTATTCTGACTCAAAAGAAGGGTGCTGACCTTGTCACGACAGTACGTTCGTATTCTGCTTTCGATAAAGCGACGAAAAAATGGACTGACAAACCTATTCTCGTAAGTGCAAGCGTTCTCAATGGCGATCAGGCATTAAATGCAGAATTATTTGAAGCTCGCTTTCATGGTATCGACGTCAAGCTTACTGAAAACTCAGAAAAACCAGGACAATATAAAGTCTCAGGAACTTGCAAAGCCGACAGAAAAGAATTTAGCTTCGTGACGAACACGTTCGAATTCAAGCCGGCTAAATGTTACCTTGAAGGAACATTCGGACCTAAGGACGAAAGAAAATTTAACTTTGGTTTCGTCAACGCAACTTCAGGTGCGGTTCTTCCTTAATGAAGGTTCTTCGCCTGGCGCTTGCCGCACTTTTTCTGACTCAAATGGCTTTTGCTGACGGCACTTCGGCTGTTCCGGCAAAACCAACTCCTCCTGAGAAAGCATCTTGGAGTTATCGCCTATTGGGTTTCATCTTCAAAGGACTTGAAGAGTCGTTGCAAAAGTCAGGACTTGAATTCGAAGTCTGCTCTTATCAAAGCTTAGACCCTGAAAAATCCATGTCCGCAAAAGGCATGGGCGAATGCCTCTTCATGAATTTCAAAGAAGGTCTTTCTAAAAAAGGCGACGTCGGCGTCACTTATATTTGGGTGAAATCTTTGCGCGGTGAAACTCTTCCCGTTCGCGTCGACTGGCGCCCAAGCGAAGAAGGTCTTGGTAAAATGGTGACCGAAGTTCTGACGTTGGCATTGGAAAACAACCGTCGCCCATCAAGACCGGGATTACCCCGCCTTGATACAACAAAGCAGAAACCTTTAAGTTATAAGCAAAATCTACTTGGTCATATTCGCTTAACGTTCCCAAGCGGGACCAAGCTTGTTGATTTCATTGCGGTAGAAAATCAACTACTGAGTGAAATGCAAATGGCGAAACAAATCGATTTAGAACTCACTCCGCTTTATAAAGAGAACGGCAAAGCTAACTATAAAGGTGTTATCAGCATCCAAAGTGAAGTGGAATCGCCGGATGAGCAAGGTCAGTGGACTATCGATTTTAAAACCAATATGAATTTCTTAAAACTGTCTCGCCCGTTTAACGTGCAAGGCCATGTTGATGGCGGTATCGCTCCTGAAGACATGCCGGAAATTCCAACAGAGGAGACTCCATGAAATCGCTGATTTTCATCCTTCTCACTGTTGTTGGGTTGCAAGCACAAGCCCTTGAATACGGTTGCAAGTTTCACCCGAAAGAGCTCAATGAAAAGGGCACGAACATGGTGAAGGCTTTCGCCGCGAGAAAACAATCCGTTCCCGAATCACTGCCTGTCACTCCTCTTCAGATTGAATACGCTGAATCCAATTCCGGCGAAGAAACTTCGCAGGTTGCAAAAGGTACTCTGGAAGGTTTCTACCGTCCTGCAGAAGACGACTTCTATTCTTTAATACCCATTCCAGTACTTGGAATCGCCCTGAGCCGCGAACGCAATATGATTTACGTTTGCGCCCACTATGACAGTATGGATCCAAAGAAAACGCACGTCACAGTTTACATGTTACGTGGTTACTATTTAGATCCCACTTCTCTCGGCACGGTCATTGGTAATCTGGCGTCGGGTCCACGCTTGGAAGTCAAACCATTGACAGCTGCTCTTGTTGATATCAACTTTATTCGCAAAGACTTCCTACATATTTTGAAATGGATTCCCTTTGTTGATGTTGGCTTAAACGCAACAAATGGAATTCAGCGCTTACTTGTCAATATGGTCGGTGACTTCACGGGTATCGGTGTTGAACGCCTGACAATGACAATGGATGGTGTTGAAATCGCCAGCGGCATTGATCTCAAACGCCCAGAAAAAGCGACGATCAAAAAATTCATTTCGTTTGATAAAATGAAAAAAGACTAACGACGGGCCAACTTGTCCAGATCCTGCGCACGAGTGAGCAGATGTTCTTTCAATTCAGATTTCTGTTCTTTATCCATCTTGGGCCAAAGTGACTGAGCAAAGAACTTTTGAAAAGCCAGCTGATGCTCATCGAGAGCCACCTTGAATTCAGGCAATCTTGCTGAATCATAGTCCCGGCAGTAGTCTGAGACGAATTTCTTTAAGGTGTCGCGACTTTTTCGCGCTTCCATAAACTTCGCTAGAACGAATTTCTTGTTTTTATTTTGTAAATCCCAAGGATAGGGATGATCTTTCAGAAATTTTCGTAGCTCTTCTTCCTGTGCGCTGGTCAGATCTCCAAACCAAAATTCAATCGACTTTGTATAGCGTTTCATCGATTGTTTCAGAGCCTTCTCGGGAGTTTCTGTATCCTCCGCACTCTCTTCGACTTCTTTATCAACTTTCTTTTCAAAATAACGGAATTGATCGTCTTCTAATGTGCTGGCGGTTTTCACCGCCGTTTGTTCAAATTTCGTACTGATTTGTTTTAAATATTGATCGATGTCTGAATAGATTTGTCCGACTTGCTCTGCCGACATTTCATTTTTGCTGGCTTGTTTATCTATTTTGCGAAGAGACTCTGCCATCTGCGGAAAAACATGCTGGCGAACTTCTGCCATATCTTTTTCTATATCTTTTTTAAGGGCGTCTTTTTGTTCACTGTTCAAATCGAAGTAATCATCGGCTTTAGAAACCGTCATGGATTCCAGGGCCACCCCTAAAAAACTGGGTGCACATCCTGTCAGAAACAAAAAACTGAGGAGGACGATAAGAATCTTCATAGTCCCTCAAGTTTAGGGATATATGACGACTTCAACTATGCTTGACGGAAAAAAACAGAGCCTTCGACCGAAAGGCTGCTAAAAGACACGAAATTGGGAGCGCGGTTTTGCTATAAGCCGGATTCTGTCCAAAACACCAGGTCCCATAAGTTTCCCGATATTCTTAGATGATCATTCCTCTAGGAGCGACATTACTGTCGCCCTCAAGCGATCTTACCCGAAAGCACCGGACTGGCCGTCCTTATTCGCTTTCCTATTTGATCTTGCTCCGCGCAGAGTTTGGCTGTTTTCACTCCAGCGGCTCCCCTGACCCTCCCGTTCCCGGTGTCAGGCTCAATGCCCTGGACATTCTCTCTGTTCCACTGTTCCTAGTATTACTACCGAGGGGCGTTACCCCTTGCGCTGCCATATGGAGTCCGGACTTTCCTCTCTAATATCAGATATTTAGAGCCTTAAAAGAGCGATCATCCGCAAAACCGACGGGTTTTTTAACACCCTCCAGCAAAATTCGCAAGAAGGTTTTCTAAAATCCCATTTTATTTTACTTTCAAAGCACTGATTACAAAAGGACTTAATTATGAAGATCTTGATCTCCCTCGTGGCGTTCGCAATGACATTGGCTCTATCAACTCAATCTCTAGCTGAAGAAGCTGCACACGGTGGCGGTCATGGCGGCGGTCACGGCGATCTAGCTGCTAAAATGAACGCACTCTTCCCACCTAAAGAAGCAAACCCTGCACGTCGTGATGTGCCCGCGAAACCAGAGCTTGTTTCTCCTGCTTATTTCGCGACTATCAAAGCTGACAAAGCAAACCTTGAGTGGAAAGCAATCGAGGGCGTTGAGTACCACGTACAAGTTGCAACTGATGCAAACTTCAAATGGCTTGTAGCGAATGAATATCATGTAAAAGGAAATAACTTTGAAGTGGCAGGTCTTGAGGCGGGTCACCACTACTTCTGGAGAGTGGCTGCTGTAAAACCAAATAACTGGAATACATTCCGCAAAAGTTTCTTCGCAACTTCAATGTTTGCGACTCCAGCAAAATAATAATTTCCTCTCGAGAAAAACTAAAAAAGCCTTGAAGATTTCTTCAAGGCTTTTTTTATTCCTAGACTCATTCTTTGTAAATCACCACAGGACCTTTTGATCTTATTTTTTCGCGCGATAATTCTCTTATGAATTTCTAAGGATTTTATTATGCGTGAAGAAAGAGCCGATTTTGATTTTAATAATTTTGAAAGTTTCGAACGAACCCAAGTCGAAAAGAAATTTCGTTGCCCGTATTGCCACGAAAAAATTTCGATGGTGATGGACGTTTCTGAAATAGGTCGCCACCTCTATATCGAAGACTGTGAGGTCTGTT
This sequence comes from Bdellovibrio sp. HCB2-146, assembly GCF_047345725.1. Lineage (NCBI taxonomy): Bacteria > Pseudomonadati > Bdellovibrionota > Bdellovibrionia > Bdellovibrionales > Pseudobdellovibrionaceae > Bdellovibrio > Bdellovibrio sp. HCB2-146. Next base: position 1,729,564 of record NZ_JBLEQP010000001.1, on the reverse strand, counting down.
GTCGCCCCATTGAAATCAGCTATTCCGCTGATCGAGGCCGCCTCTTCGACTTCACGGCGCGCAGCATTTAAAATGAAAAAATGTCATGCGACAACAAATCTAGTGCTTGTTTAGAGCTACTGAACACCAATTACAAAACTTTAATTCCTAAAAGTTTTTGTAATTTTATTAAGATGAAGAAATCAAGGACACTGTCGAAATGAATGATTCTGTTTACGATGCTTTGTTAAATTCGAACGCCGTAGTTGAATTTGATGTTAGAGGACACATCCTCTGGGCAAATCAAAATTTTCTCGCGTTGATGGGTTACGAACTCGATGAGCTCAAAGGCAGACATCATTCCGTTCTGTTGCCAGAAAATCATCATCAAGAATTCGAATATCAGAGAATGTGGAGCCTCCTTGCTTTGGGACAACCACAACAAGGTGAATTCAAACGCGTCAAAAAAAATGGCGAAATACTTTGGGTCCAAGGTTCTTACACTCCTCTTCGCGGTCCCCGTGGCGACGTCTTGAAAGTCATTAAAATGGCCCTCGACGTGACCGAAAAACGCACGCTCGAAGAAAATTTGAAAAAGAAAAACCAAGAGCTTTTAGCCGTTGCAAGTAAAGCGAAGGCCGCAACATATGCAAAGTCTGTGTTCCTCGCAAACATGAGTCACGAAATCAGAACACCTTTAAACTCTATTATCGGAATCACTGATACTTTGGCAGAAACTCCTCTTGATCATCAGCAAGCTTCATTTGTTGAGATCCTTCAGCGCGCCAATCATCAGCTCATGACAATTATCAACGACATTTTAGATCTTTCAAAGGTTGAAGCCGGTGAAATCGAAATGAAGCCGCTGCCGTTTGAAATGCAAAAAGTTTTAGACGATCTCAATGCAGTTCTGGGTTTCCGCGCGAAAGAAAAAGGTTTAGATCTTCAACTCAACATTGATTCTGATGTCGAGGAATTTTTCTTAGGCGATGCAGATCGCCTGCGGCAAATTTTAATCAACTTGCTGAATAACTCGATCAAGTTCACACATCAAGGTTCGGTTTCGTTAACGATTTCAAAAAATCGCACAAGCCGCCCGGGGAACTTACTATTCTGTATTGCCGATACAGGTATTGGAATTCCTCGCCATAAATTCAAAGATATCTTTAGACCTTTCACTCAAGCCGATCCGACAACGACTCGTCGTTACGGCGGCACGGGCTTGGGACTTTCCATTACTCAAAAAATGGTTCATCTGATGAACGGCGATATTTGGCTTGAAAGCGAACCAGCCGTGGGAAGCGTATTTTACTTTACCACGACGATGCCGGTGACTACAGAGCGAGTCACAACTGTGCACAATCCATTGCAGGGCAAATTTCAGCTCACGGATCTGAAACACAATTTAATCAGCACACGTTTGCGCATTTTGGTCGTCGATGATGTCGATGACAATCGCAATCTTTTTGGAATTTATTTGCAAAACACGATTCACAACATCAGTTATGCAAGTAGCGGCCTAGAAGCCTTGAAAATGATCGAAGAAGAAGACTTTGATTTGATCTTTATGGATGTGCAAATGCCAGAAATGGATGGATACGAAGCTACACGCCGTATTCGTCTGTATGAGAGCAGCAAGGGCCGTGGAGCAACTCGTATCATTGCTTGTACAGCTAATGCCTTCTCGGAAGACGTTGCGAAAAGTTTGCAAGCGGGTTGTGATCTGCATTTATCTAAACCTATTCGCAAAGACACTCTGCTCAAAACTATTAGCTATTACTTCAGTCCTCGCGAAGCTGTTTGTTAATTCCGTGTTGATCTAAAATAGTGGCCGTTGAAAGCCGGCCCTTTTCCTCGACTCCATAATAAACTTGCACTGACAAGGGTTGCTCACACCAATCATAAATCATCCCCGCGCACATCTTGCAGGGTTTGTGAGTCGAATAAATTTGTGCACCGATGGGAATTTTCTTTCCGGTTTCGCGAAAATATCTTTGCACCATATTCACTTCAGCATGCAGGGTTTTATTTTTAGAATTGGAGTTTACGCCATAACCTAAAACTGTGCCTTCTGCAGAAATCAGCAAAGCTGCGATTCCTCGGTCATAATCGTGTAAAATTTCACCACGAGGAACTTCACTGGCGACCTTGGCGGCACTTTTTAAAAGACTCTTAGGCGTTGTTGCATCCTTCGATGGCAAAAAACTCACAAGCCTTTCTAATGGCCATTGATTGCTGGAATTCAAGAAGGCCTTGGGCTGATAGAACATTTCTGCTTTCCCAATTTCAATCATCTCAAGAGATTCACCGAACGAACCTTGAGGCCTCATATCGCCTGTCGCTCTTTTGGCAACAACTTTGATCATACCCTTGTCCATTTCGGTGAGGGTGGCTGTCGTAAAGATCCGATTGCGCAGAATAAAGAAGCTATGATCGATGAACTGCTCAAAAAGACCCTGCAAGAGTTTTACAACCGCTGACGACGGCGCAGGTGTCCGTTTAGGATAGTAGGAAAAGAAAACTTTGCCTTGGTGTTCGACGAAGGCCACATCCATTTCCGGTTGGACCAAGTAAGAAGCTATCTGAGAGGCTCTGAATTCGTCTGACACTGGGGATTCCTTTAAATTCAGACTGAAATTACTATCTTTTTGGCTCGAGGAGCAGGTTTTTGTTCCCCTTCCCGCAAATTTTGTCTAAAACCGCCACATGATCCAAAATCGTCTCGAAAAAAATCTCAAAAAACTGAAACCCTGGGCTGACCGTGCGCAAATCGAGGCCTACCGCCTTTATGATCGTGATATTCCCGAGTTTCCGTTTATAGTCGACGTTTATAAGGATCACTATGTTGTTTACGACAAAAGCGAAGCCTTTAAAGATAAAGACAAGAACCATTTGCCGCTGGTGATGGATGCGATCAAGGCGATTTTCAAAACCGATGACAGCAAAATCATCCTCAAACGAAGAGAGCGCCAAGAAGGTCTTAAACAGTACGAAAAAATCGAAGAACAAAATCAAACCTTTGTCGTTCGCGAAAGCCAAGCTGTTTTTAAAGTCAATCTTTTGGACTATCTCGATACCGGGCTTTTCTTGGACCACCGCCCGATGCGCAACAAAATCTATAAATCTGTGCGCGGAAAAAGATTTTTAAATCTGTTTTGTTATACGGGTTCGGTCAGTGTTTTCGCAGCTCTCGGTGGTGCTTACACCACGAGCGTTGATATGTCGCAAACTTACTTGAGCTGGGCTCAAGATAATTTTGCACTGAACAGTATCGATTTGGGTCATCATAAATTTATCAACGCAAATGTCATTGAATGGTTGGCTGCTCAGCCTGCGAATCCCGTATTTGATGTAATTTTCCTAGATCCACCTACATTTTCAAATTCGAAAAAAATGTCGGACACATTTGAAGTTGAACGCGATCAAGATTTTCTCATCGAGAATTGTATGAAAATGCTCGCCCCTGAAGGCGTGCTTTATTTCTCGAATAACAAAAGAAAATTTAAACTCTCAGAGAAGGTTTTGTCTTCGTACAAAGTGCGAGATCTTACGGAAGAAAGCATCCCGCAGGATTTTCACGACAAAAAGATCCACAACTGTTTTGAGATCAGACATAAATAAGCAGTTCACACGCTTTTACCCAGCCAAAGACTTCAAGACTAAGCGCGCCAATTCTCTGGCCGAAGGTCTTAAATATTGTCACGAAGAACTCACAGGGCCGCCGCTGCATGATCCACGTTTGTGCGTCAGATGCTAGGCGATAACGCTTAATTCGTAGACCGCCTTCTGTTTTCATTATATTTTCATTTCACGAACATATAATTCAGAAAACAGGAGGCCTTTCATGTTCAAATTGCCACAACTTCCGTATGCGAAGAACGGACTTGCTCCTTTGTTCAACGAAGAACAAATGACATTCCACTACGACAAACATCATAAAGCTTACATCGACAACTTGAACAAGTTCGCAGAAACAGATTCTTCTTTGAAAGGCAAAACTTTAGAAGAAATCACTCTGACTTCTTCTGGTGGCGTATTTAACAACGCAGCTCAAGCTTGGAATCACACATTTTTCTGGTTTGGTATGTCTCCAGCTGGTCAAGGTGGCGCTCCATCTGCTGACCTTGAAGCAGCAATCAAACGCGATTTCGGTTCAATGGATGAGTTGAAAGCGAAATTCGTTGATGGTGGTGTTAAAACTTTCGGTTCTGGCTGGATCTGGTTGTGCACAGATGCTTCTGGCAAACTAAGCTTGGTATCGACTTCAAATGCAGCGGTTCCATTTACAAACAACGGACCAACGCCAATCTTGACGGCAGACGTTTGGGAACACGCTTACTACATCGACTACAGAAATCTTCGTCAAAAGTTCTTGGAGACTTTCTGGACTCAAATCAACTGGAAGTTTGTTTCTGAAAACTACGCTTCCAAAAAAGTTCGCGATTTGACGAAATCAATGACGTAAAATAAGTGGCCCCTCAAAAGAGGGGCCTTTTAGTTTCATTTTGACGGTAAAAGTCTTAGGGGGCCGTCAAAATAAAAAATGGAAATAATTTAAGATCTATGATTGAAACCCCAACTCTGATCCCTCCCATTATTTGGTTATGTTGATATAACGAAACCACAAGTCAAAAAGAAGATGCAGTTCCCCATCTTCTGTTTTCACCACTGATTTCTGCTCACCTCACCATTCGCATTTGAGAGCGTGATGAAGAAATATTCTTCCGATCCCTGCACAAACCTCGAGATTGGGAGTTCATGCTGATGATCGATGGTGATTTATTCGTGTCGCATTTCGTCTGTGTTTCAGAGTTGCTGCCACTGTTGAAGAGAGTCACATACTCTGAGTATCTGTTGTCTCTCGCGTTGAAATCATAAAGAATATCGACTTGCTTGTTTCTGGTGAGGCAAAGGCCTCCACTGCTGTTAACTCTAAAGGCGATGTCGGTCTTCGTGTATGATGAGCTCGCGTAGTTAGTTGAATTCGAGTCTGAATCAAGGATGTAAGCGCTATAGATGCCTTCTGGAAGTTGACCACATGGTGCTAATGAAAGTTCTTTGGTATTTATAATCTCCGCACGATAATCCCCCTTCATTTCACAGATCTTGTTCCCCGTTGCCTTATTCACGATGACAATCTTCACTGCGCTGCTCAAAATCAAGTTGCTGCCGAACTTTTCGCTGCGAATGTTTGAACACTCGAACTGGAACTTTATTTTGAGAGAGCTGCTTTCTTTACATGCTGTCGGATCTACTCCAGGATCTCGATCATCCGATTCACCCAATCGAATCGGATCTTCTCCTGGATCTCTCCCAAATACCGTTTCACTACTCACTTTGTCTGTTTTCGCAAGCTGATCGACTTCAAAGTGAGGGCGTGAGCAATTTTGATAACTCACACCGATGACCGTTAAAGCACCTGCTATCTTGATGTAAGCCAGTGTCTTGTTGAAGTTTAACGGTTTCATGTTGTACAGTTCCTATGTACAGGCTTAACAATGCAAACCAGAAGCCGAAGTCCAAAACGCGTAACTTCAACTACTTACCAACCGCGAAGTTGTTGAGGTCCTATTCAGTTTCATTCGCAGACAGGCGATAAGTTCTTGAGATCTTTAAGCTAAAGCGGCGTTACCCAGTAACTAGACAAAGGTCAAAAATTTGATCACACCTTTTAAGACACTTAAATTCATTTTTAAATCGAAAATCTTTATATCTATTTGTAACTACGTATAAATCTCATTTTGAGATGATCACATTTCTTTTATTTCATATGTTAATTCGCAAGAAAATGTTGAATACTATAAGTAGATGAGCAAACCAAATGTCTATAGCTATCATGACTATCGGACTTTTCTGAAAGATTGGATTTCTTCTCTTCAAGAAACTCAATCCGATCTTTCTATGCGCAAGCTCGCAGAAAAATCTGAACTTGCTGTCGGCTATCTACCAATGGTTCTCAGCGGTAAGCGCAACCTCACAGTCAAAGCGCTCGAATCACTAAAAAAGCACCTCAAACTTAAAACAGATGAAATCGCTTATCTCAAATACATGATGGAACTCAACGACTCTGATTCTCGCGAAGACAAATTAGAACTCGTGAAGAAGATGCAGAAGTTCCACAAATACGGCGAAGAAAATGCCAAAGAGCTTGAAGCTTATAAATATCTGACGAAATGGCATTACGTCGCTTTACGTGAAATGATTCTTTTAGAAGATTTTAAAAACGACGTTGATTGGATCCAAGATCGACTGAGTTTCGCCGTCACACCTAAAGATATCAACGAGGGATTGAGTTTTCTTTTAGAACACAACTTCATTGAAAAGACAGCCAAAGGAAAATTCAAAGTTAAGGATAAAATCATCGATTGCTTTGACGGCATATATCGCCTTTCTTTAGGCGAGTTTTATAAGCAGGTGTATGCGCTTGCTGTTGAATCTATTGAAAAGGTGCCGCGCAATGAGAGACTCTTATTAGGGCACACTTTTGCGGTATCAAATGAAGCTTTTGATAAAATTAGTGACGTCTTAAATGAAGCATTGGCGAAAATCCGTGAGATTGAGAAAAATGACTCTCAAAGAGACCGGGTTTATCAAGTTTCGTTTGCGGCTTTTCCATTAACAAAGAAGAAGGGATAACTTCATGAGAATCTTCTTGCTCTCTCTTGCGTCTCTCATGTTTCTCGGTTGTGCTAAGGATAGCGGGACCTCTACCGGCAATCCATTAGTTGCACTGAAGTTTGATTCCTTTACGTCAACACTCGCGCTTAAGACAGGTGATGTCGGTACTGAAGCTGTATCTTCCCTCAAACTTTGCTTTAAACGTTTGCGCTTTAAACTTGCCAACACTACGGCTGAAGACGAAGTCGATTTCTATCTTGGTGATGTGACAATTTCTAATCTCGGAACGGATTTGGGATCCATCAACCTGCCAATTGGAACCTATGACCGCGTCGAGTTCGACCTTGATGAGGACTGTCCGTCAACCAAGAGTATCCAATTGGTTAATTCGTCAGGAAGCTTTAGCACTACGGACCGCATTTCGATCCGCTTCGATGGCACCTTCACTCATACTGGCAGCAGCGACGTCCTGGGCATGAGCATCCAACAAATCGTGGATTCTCTGAACACAGTCACGAACAGCAGCCAACTGAAAGCCAAAGCCGAAGGCGCCTCCGGCAGCTTCTAAAGCCAAAGGCGACGAGGATCTTTTTTATCGACGGGCCAATCGGCCCAATCGATTTTGATTTCGCTGGCCTTGATAAGATTTAACAAAATCAATTCCGCATCTTCTTTCTGCCAGAAGTCCGCCGCATGAGAATTCTTTTTTGAAAGAGCAATATCAGAAACGAGAGAATACACCATTCCACTCATCGGCGGGATCAGACAACCGAACGTCGAAAGCACGCCTTGCAATCTTGAGAGGACACCTTTACCCCCCACTGAGTGCATCAATACGAAAACCGCAGCTGGTTTTCCCATAATAGCTTCCGTGCCTTCGAGGTCCGTCATGTCTTCTAAAAGTTTTTGTAGAGGGCTTCCCCAAGAATCCCAGTACGTTCCAGTCACGAAGACAAACCCATCCGCTTTCGCGATTTCTTTTTTGAAAGCAGAAGAGTAGCTTTCGTTTGCCAGATGCACGACTGACAGCTTCGCTGCATTGAGCTTAGGTAGAGATGAGATAAAGCGCGCGCAATTGCCCTTCTTACCAGAAGGACTTCCGTTTATAACTAAGATCTTCTTCATGACTTCCTCTATATATAGACAACTACTCCATCAGTGCCACTCGCAAAAATCAAATGTTTCATTTTGAGACGGAAAAATCTGACAATATTTGGTAGCGTCTGCGCACTCACAAAACAGCGCAGATGAATTTTAAGGGTGCGATTCATTTTTTGAAATCGGGTGCTCCCAACTCCGAACGGATGCAAATGCCATGGCTTCAACTTTAATTTGAGCCTATCAATTTGGCACACCCCTCGCATTGAAAAACCTCGTACTCAAACCAAAACAAGGAGAGATTCATGAAAAAAACGATCGTATCAGGTGTTATCGCGACAGCTTTACTTGCCGGTGCTGCTGCCCCTGCATTTGCTGATTCTGGCATCCAAGCTGCTCAACAAATGACTGAAGAGCAAAAAGACCTTAAAACTCAACAAATCATCGTAGCGTTGAGAACAGCTCAAGAGCAATTGAAGCAAGCTAATAAAGAGCTTAGCGACGCCCAATCAATCGCTGAGTATGCTGCTTTTGCGAACGCAGGTCTTAAAGGTAGTGAGTGGGCTTTTGCACTTATGGGTGCTAAAGACGCGGCTTTCGCGGTCATGGCGAAAGACAAACCAGCTCTTTCTAAAGCTCTTACTAAAGTTATCATCGGTGCAAGTGCTTACGTAGGCCACAAAGCTTATCTGGATGACGCTGTTGAGCGCCGTTCAACTGTAAGCGAAACAGAAGCGAAGAAAAGACGCGATGAACTTAAAACGAAAATCGACGACCTTCAACGTGACCTTGCTGCTGCGCTTGTAGAAGCAAAAAAATAATTATTACCGGCACGCGGCATCTTTGTCGCGTGCTGGATTTCTTGTGAAGACTTACCGGAGAAAATTATGAATGCGAAAAAGTTTCTGTCTGTCATGATTAGCACGGCTCTCTCTATTTCGAGCACGCAGTCTTTGGCGAAAACTGAGAATCTTTTTCGATCGTTCGACTCTAAGTCTTCAGAACAAATTCAACGAGAAATCGAAGCGGAAAAGGTTCGACTAGAGCCGCTTTTAAATTATGCCACCGAAGTCGACAACTTTTTAGTCGAAGCCGGCGATGAAGGATTGCTGACAGATTCACAAGAAAAACGAGACGGTCTACTCAGAGGAGCGATCGCAGCCGCCATGGCTTTCACGCCTATCGCAGTTACTTACAATATTGGCTTTAGCGAAGCCGTCTATCAGGAGATGAGAAAAGAAGACCGAGCTCTTTTCAAAGAGGCTATGGACCAAGCTCACGCTTATCACAATGAGTTTATTGAAAGTTTAAAAAAGACTTTCGATACAACAACCGCACGAAATATGCAGAAGCTTGAAAAGGAATACCTTCAGCACATTGATGAATTTGAAAAAGCGACTGGAAAGTATACCGAATCCATCTATGCTGCCAGAAATATTCTCCCAGGTCTTCGTTCAAACATCAGATTCGAGATTGAGAAGGCTGGCGGGGATGCAGGAAAAATTTTTCTTGCTAATGTCGAAGAGTATTTGCAGCACCATGCCTTCAATAAACGTTTTATGACTCCTTACGGAATTAAAGTAGATGCCCTTGAAGCGCGCTTAAGTAAAAAAAGATGGTTAGGCGTTCTCGTATCGGGTATTGCCGCGTCGGCTGGTGGAGCATTTTATTACTTCACAGATAATGCTCACAAGTTATCCGACCGTAATAAAGACGACATTAAAATACTTCTAAAAATGAAGAAGGATGGCCTGGATCAAGAGGTTGAAAACTACATTGATAAGGTTTTTGTCAACCAAGCCAAAAATGAAGCCAACATACTTGCGATCCAAGAGCGCATCATCCTGCTTGAAACTGTCTTAATGATGAGAGGCACAGTTGAGAAATAGTTTTTTCGCACTCATTCTGACGTTCTCTTTTTTGGGCGGAACAGCCTTCGCTGCTGGCCCCCAATGCGCAGAACTATTTGCGGAAAGCCTGCAACCCACCGCAGGGGCTGATCTCGGCCCTATCGAGATGGTGCGAAATCTCAAACAGAAATTTTTCCCGTCGAAGCTAGTTAAGAATTTCGATCAGCGTGCCTATGAAAACTCGGTTGCCGCAATTAAGAGTCAAGATCTTCGCGTGGAAAATGGCTTTAGACCCGAAAATTTAGAACAAGCTATTGCTTATTTAGACGTGCAGCTGGAATCACTTTCGATTTCGATTCCTCAAATGCCGCCCGTTCTTCGCCATAAAATTTATAAAACAGTTTCCGGCGTCCTTAAAGCCCAGGGCCGCAATTCAGATTCAGCTGCACAAGGCCTCGCGAACCTCATTTTCCGTGGCAGTTACACTAAGCCAACAAGCTTCTATAATATTCTGACGCATATGCCGCAAAATTCAGGGCGAGAAATGTTCGTTCAGCATTTACATACACTTGAAGTCACAAGCATCGTGACAGCTGCTTATGATTACAACTCAGGTCCGAAAAAAGCCGGCATGATAGAAAGACATTTACCAAAATTCTTGAAAGAGCATCGTGAAATCGCGATGGCTTCTCTTTGGGGCGGCATTAGTATCTACAGTACGATTAGCTCTCACTCACTTGAATCTATGTTTTTGCCTTCGCTCAATATTTTTAAACTCAAAAAACACAGAAACGACATCGAGCAAATCTACCTTGAGAACGGCCTTGAGGCGACGATTGAAATGCTAGGCGTAAAATACGAAAACACGGCTACTTTCAACTTCACTTATGCCGTCATCGAAAAAGCAATGAACTGGTATTTTTTTGGATCTATTTTAACAGTTTTCACTGGACCTTAAAGGTTCACGGAGAGTCAGTATGAAACCGAACAAGATAGTTTCGCTTGCAGTTGCAACAGCTCTGACGATTTCAAGTTCTCTTTCAGTTGGTGCAACTTCTATAAAACAATACAATAAGATGACGACGCAAGAGCTTCAGGCGCAGCTTAAATATGCGCGCACGGAAATGAAAAACGTCGAAATCCAAAGCAGAAGTAATGACGAGCTATTAACTATTCTCGAAAAAGAACAATACATGACGCCTCTTCAATCCGCGGCGAATGTCGCAATAAAAGGAGGCGTCTTAGCTGCAATAGTGAGCATCCCTCTTTATCTCGTCGCGAAGATAGAAGTGGAAGAAGGCTTAAACTATGAAAAGCATTTGACCGATCAAAAACGTCTTGAGAGCCAGTCCTGGCAAAAAGCTCTCGATATGCACCGAGATTTTTTGAACGAACTTAGAGCCGGCCTCGATGAGTCTTCAAATGTTAAGAAGGGAACCGCTCCACTTCGTGAAAAGCTGCTGTCTCGTATAATTGAAATTTCATCTAAATACGAACAATCTGTTTCAACAATTGCAGTCCAAAACGTTGAGGCTATTTTGGCATACGCTCAAGATCATACCCAATCCGAAAAAATGGTTATGGAGAAACTGGCTTACAACATGGGACTGCACGCACATAGAACTCCAGAAATCCAAAGCGAACTTAGCAAAAGTTTGCAAAAATATCGTCTCGAATCAAATGCTATGATGAAGAAAAAACTTGGTTTGTTGATTTTGGCTATCGGTGGCGGTTCTTGGTGGCTATTTAAGAATCTCAGCTCTGACCTGAGCGATGAGGATGATATTACTTACGATATCATCAAAGAGCATAAAAGAAATGACAATACAGATGCTGTTCAAGGGACAATTGATCGAGAAATTTTAAAACGCGCTGCTCTTGGAGAGAAAGCTGTTCGCCTTCAAGAAGACATCGTAAAAATCGAAACCGTTCTTATGATGAGAGGCGAGTCCGTCGTCGAAGAGTAAGTTCATTTTCTCTAGAACAAAAATGGAAAAGGGCGCCAGTGCGGCGCCCTTTTTTACTCATGGAGGGATAGGATAGGGAAAAGGATCGACCTATCTGTCTATTTAAAGGAAATTCACCATCAAGAAACCTCCTTCAAGGAGCCTTCAAGAGAAACATCTCCTGAAGGTCTAATAAATTCAGATTCGTATTCCATCTCTAGCGGCAATCGGTGAGGCGGTTCACGAATCTCGATGAAGTTGAGTACGTCGCGCACACCGGAAAGTTCCCACGCCGCACCAACGGCCATGGCTTTCATACGAGGTCTAAAGACCTCCCCTTCCAGTTTCACTATACCATCGACGACTTCCACTTCGACATGCTCGCCACCGATCATAACAAGTTCCGCTAGAGTGGATTTTAAGATCTGAGCGATCTCATCGTCGGTTCGATAGTAGTCTATCGGAACCACTATACGATCTTCGACCGCCCAAACTCCTTCCATTTCGGATATAATTTCAAGGGCCGCGTTTTTCTTGTAGGATGTGTCAACGAAACCGTTGACGATCACAACACCTCCGCGAATCGTAATATCAAGATCAGCAAGGCTCACTCTTTTATCCCACTTAATTCTTTCTCTGATTTTATGTAAAAGAGTACTACTCATTGGATTCTCCTTCTGCCTCTTGTTGCTTAACGAATTAAGCGACGGCTTGTTCCTCTTCTACTGTTGGCCAATAGCCAATCATCGGATCTCTTCGATGATGTTGCGCCTTTTTAGAAGAGCGTCTCTCCAACTGGGTTTTTAATGCGGCGACCGTTTTTGCAACACAGGCTCTAAATCTTTCATCCGTCTTGCGCACCTTAATGATGTTACGCGAACGGCTTGGTTTCAATATGACCTCACAAGTGTAACTTGGTTTCCGAGTTTGCGAGCGGTGTCTTTCCTGCTCGACTCGCACCGTGAGATGAGCATCACTGTCATATTTGAAAAAGAGCTGCACAGCTCCTTCTACTTTCTCAAGTAGATAGTCTTCCAAGTTATCTGATTTAGTGATGTCTCTGTAGTAGATGTCTGTTTGCATGATCTACCTCCTGTCTTGCTTTCATTATCGTTCAACCCCACCATTTCGTTAAATATATAATAAGTAATGGATAGTTAGCTTTTTCCTATGTATTATAGGGCCTGAACTTGGATTTTCTTTGGAGGTTTCATGACTTACAGATCCGCAGCGAAAGACCAGTTCCAAAAAGGCTCCAAAAAAGCCTTGTTAAGAGGGGGTCTAGATCGTGTTTAACTACAACCATTTGTATTACTTTTATGTAACGGCAAAGCTAGGTGGGGTTAGCAATGCAGCTCAATACCTCAGAATCAGTCAGCCTTCTCTCAGCTCTCAGATAAAAGTTTTCGAGTCGCAAATTGGTCAGAGACTCTTTGAAAAAAAAGGTCGTCGCCTGCAGCTCACGGGAGATGGCGAACGAGCTTACGCTTACGCAAAAAAGATTTTTGATGTGGCCAATGAATTCGCCGAATCGTTAAAGTCCCCAACAGAACAACAACGTCGTCGTATCCGCATCGGTGTCACTGATCAAGTTGAAAGACCCTTTGTCGCCGATCTCATTTCACCTCTGGTAAAGGGACAGAAAAAAGGCGAAGAGAAATTGTTTTATGTCAGCTCTACCTCTTCGGAACGACTTTTAGATCAGCTCCGCCGCGAAGAAATTGATCTGCTGTTAACTAATAAACCGGTCTATGCCGAAGATCTGGAAGAACTCGCTGTAGCTCCCATGGCGGTCAATCTTTTTGTATCCACACAAAATCTGCGCGAGCTTAAAATCCGTATTTCCAAACACACCACTCCTGCGGATTTTCTAAATGCCGTGCCGTGGGGTTTGGTGATTCCATCGAGCAAAATGAAACTGCGACACGAAACCGATGTGTTCATTCAAGAGATCAAAGCCCAAAAGAAAATTGTTTTCGAATCGGATATCATCTCAGTCGTGGGACGTGCGATCGTCGATGGTGCCGGGGTTGGGTTCTTACCACGTCCTTATCTTTTGGACGAACTTACTAATGGCTTAGTCACAAGCTTGGGATCAAAAGCTGGTTATTGGAAGCACACGTTGTATTTATTGGGCCGAAAAGATTCACGCTATGACCAAGCCATCGATGACATTGTTCATAGCGTGCAAAGAATGGAAAGAATGTAACTACGGCTGGCGAGCGTCGCTGTTCGCCAAATCCATACCAAAGATCACGGCAATTTTAGAATACATTGCCGAGTGCGCGAAGTTTGAAGTCGGAGAGATCACATCGCGAACAGTGTGAATATTGTTGTTCATTTTTCTCATTGTAGCTTCAAATGGCATCAAAGTTGGATAACCATTTTTGTACCAAGAAGCATGATCACTGCAACCGTATCCGCACTTGTCTTCAGAAATCGTCGCATGAATATAAGTTTCATTTAGTGCACGAAGGTAATCACGCAACCAAGCACTTGTGAAATCCGTCATGCTGCCGATCACGAACTCTCCTGAACCAGGGAACAAAGTCATATCTAACTGAAGGACAGCGACAACATCTTTTTTCTCTGACTTGTAAGAAGCGGCAATTTCAGCAGAACCAAGCAATCCAGATTCCTCACCCGCATACCAGAAAAACTCAATCGTGCGGCGAGGTTGGGGTTTATCCATCAAGATGCGAAGAGCTTCGATCAAGTTCGCGGAACCGGAAGCATTGTCATCAGCACCCGGCGCTTGTGTTCCACCACCCCAAGATTGGTTGATAGAATCCAAGTGACCACCTAGCACCACGATCTCATTTGGCTTTTCACTTCCCAGCAAACGCACACGAATCGATTTCTGTGGCGTGCTTCTGTGAGAAATCAAAGTCACTTCATGTGGAAGATTTGAATTTCCAAGCATCAATTCCAAACGCTGTTGCATTTGTTCAACGTGAACATTTGGAGTTTGTCCTTTGTTGAAACGATTCGGAAAAGACGAAAGCCATTGCACATAGCTTTTCAAATTTTCTTCATTCACTTCACTGATTGCCGATTGAATGTCGGCTCTGTTTTCCAAAGCCAAAGCTTTAAAAGGAGCGCGCTCATACAGATCGTTTTTGCGTTTCATCTCGGCAAATGGAGCAAAAAGCGAGTCAAAATCCATCGCGTGAAGTGAAGAAACTTGTGAGCTTAAATCCTCGAATCCCCCACATTTACCCACGTAATGAGCATTTTCTTGTATTTTTTGCTGCATCTGAGGTGTGATGACCGCATAAGCCACTTCAGACTCTTCATCCTTTGCCAGAACTGGAATGTTCAAAGCTTTGAGGTAGTTTAAGTCCGCTAAAATAGGCTTAGTTTCGAAATTTTCCAGGTGGGTCGGATGCGCGTGAACGACTGACGCCGCGGCGAATAAAAGAACCATCGTGGCCATTTTCATAATTTCAATCCTTTGAAATAGCATTGCTGCCATTTAATCCTAGCTAATTTCGAAGCATGATGGCAAAGAAAATGCGCGATGACTAAAGACATTCTGCTGACCACACTCAACTCTTCATATCCTCACAGTTCATTCGGATTGCGCTATCTTTATGCCAATCTCGGAGATCTCCAAGAGCGTGCGCAAATCATTGAATACACCATTCAAAGAAATGCGATGGATATCGCAGAAAATCTTCTGTCCTTTAAACCCAAGATCATCGGTATCGGCGTATATATTTGGAATTCCCAAGAAAGTCTTGAACTGGTTTCGCTTCTTAAGCGCATCAGTCCCGACACAATTGTCGTTCTGGGTGGACCTGAAGTGACACATGAAAGTGAGTCTCAACAGATCTGCAAGATCGCGGATTTCACCATCAAAGGCGAAGCTGACTTTTTGTTCCGTGAGTTCTGCGAAAAAGCATTGCTCGAGAATGTGTTGCCGGAAAAGAAATTTATCTCGGGCGATCTTCCTGACATTAAAGCGATCAAAGCGCCTTATGCCTACTACACCGATGAAGACATCAAAAATCGCGTGATCTACGTCGAAGTGTCGCGCGGTTGTCCTTATCGTTGTGAGTACTGCCTATCATCTCTTGATAAAGCTGTGCGCAGTTTTGATATCAATGAGTTTTTGGGACATATCCAAACGCTTATCGATCGAGGAACAAGACAATTTAAATTTATCGATCGCACTTTCAACTTAAGCCCAACAACGTGTACGCAGATTTTGGAATTTTTCTTAGCGCGAAGCGATCTAGGATTGTTCCTGCATTTTGAAATGGTGCCAGATCGTTTGCCGACAGAAATTCGTGAGCTGATTAAAAAATTCCCACACGGTGCTTTGCAATTTGAAATCGGAATTCAAACTTGGAATCCCGAAGTTGCAAAAAATGTCAGCCGTCGCAACGACCTTGAAAAAGTAAAAGACAATTTCAAATTCTTGCGCCAAGACACCGGCGTTCACACACATGCGGATTTGATCGTGGGACTTCCTGGAGAGAGCGTTGAGAGCTTTGCCAAAGGCTTTGACGTACTTGCTGGTCTTGATCCCGATGAGATTCAAGTTGGAATTTTAAAACGCCTCAAGGGCGCGCCTATTGCTCGTCATGATTTTGCATTCCAGATGGTTTATGCCGATCATCCTCCGTTCCAAATTTTGCGCACCAAAGATATCGACTTTGAGTGGATGCAAAAAATGAATCGCTTTGCGAAATATTGGGATTTGTATGCAAACAGCGGGAACTTTAAAAAGTTCACAGCCTACATCAAATCACAAGCAACAGAGTCTTTCTTTTGGGAATTCTTTAATTTCTCTGAGTATCTTTCAAAACGTTTTGCTCAGAACTACGGGATTTCTTTGAATAGTCTTTTTGAAGCAGCTTTTAATTACCTCAAAGAAGTAAAAGGTTTTAGCTTTGAAGAAGCACGTGACTTGTTGACGGCCGACTATTTGGCGCCGGGCAATCGTGACTTACCTCGTTTCTTGAAATACGACCTAGTGGCTCAGGCTGCCGCACAAGCAGCCCAAGCAAAAAACAACGTGATCCCTAAACGTCAGCAAAGGCACATGAGCACAACTTAGTGCTCACGCATCTTCTTCGCAAAACCCGTATAAGCAATCATTGTGGATTTAGTGAAAGTGAACTGGAAGTTTTTCGGAACAATTCCAGTTCGGATCAACTCCAGCATCGGCTTTTGAACAAAGACTGGGCGTATGCCTCTCACAGCCACCGTCTCTAAACCAAAGTCTTCCATCCACAGACGCAATTTATTGGGCTCAAGGAAAAGCGAGTACACGTGATATTGCGGAGGTGTGTTCTTCACAAACCACTCCATGCCTTTAATCACCACAAGCCAAGCCAGCGGATTTTTATTAAAGGTATTAAAGAAGAAAAGTCCCCCGGGTCTCAAAACGCGTGATGCTTCGGCGATAACTTGCTGTGGATCCGAGACGTGTTCAAGCATATCCATCGAAGCCACCACATCAAAGCTGCGTGAAGGAAATGGAACATGATAGGCGTCACCTTGGATGTATTTCACTGAATGTGTGCGGTCCCGCGACTCTGCAACCTTTAAACTGGAGGTTGAAAGATCAATCCCCGTCACTTTGTGACCTGCTAGAGCTAAGTCGTTTGAAAGAAAGCCGGCTCCGCATCCGATATCTAAGATTTCTGCGCGAAAGCCAATGTTGCGGCGGATTTCCTCTAAAATCCACGGCATCTCAAGTTTGTGTTGATTGCGCAAAAGCGCGATGGGATCGTCTTGAGCTTCGTACCATTTCTCTGCAAGAAGATCATAGGCCTCATTGTTAATGATTTCTCTATCTAACTTCGCAAGATCCATATCCATAGGCTTCCTCCCCATATTAAGGCTACAGAAGCAACAGCTCACTTGAGTAGGATTCGCTCGGGTCCAGTGTTTACAATCAAGTTAGTTCTTTCATCTCGGAATTTTTTAAAGTAGCATTTTGTTTATGAACTACCTTGAATTGGCACTTCGATGGATTTTTGGTTTGCAAATCGCGTTTTGGGGCCTCAATGGTTTCTTCAACTGGGTGAAAATTCCACCCCAACCTCCCGTCATCGACAAGTTCGTACAAGCTTGCATTGAAGCGCGCTTTATCATGCCGATAGTGAAAATTATTGAAATCGCAGCTGGCGTGATGTTGCTCTTAAATCTTTCGGTTCCCCTCGCTCTTGCACTTCTCGCTCCGATCATGTTTTTGATTACTGGATTGCACGCACTTCATAATCCAAAGCCAGGCGCGATTCTTTTACCGTTGGTTCTTCCTTATGCGTGCTTATGGCTCTTTTACGGGGTCACTTTCCTGCAGTTTTTCCACTAAATCATCGCTAGATGATGACAACGTAACTTGTGGTCAGACATAGGAGGCTCTAGAAAAGGGCCCTATGAGAAAATTCCTGTTAAATACCAATCTTCAGGTGGCGGCTTGTCTTCTCGGTCTGATCTCTCTCATCAGTTGGTTCTATATCCTGACTCCACAGTGGTCCCGAGTTGATTTTACCAACTCCCGCTCGCAAACTTCGCGCTCAACTTCACCGATGATTCCGGTAAAAGAAAACGAAGCGAACGGCATTTTCTGGATCACGCTTAAAAACCAATCACAAGCCATTGCTCCTGATCGTCTGATCATGCGTGTACGTGGCTGCATCACCAATTTTGCAATTAACGATAAAATCATTCCGCTCACCTCTTCGAATGGAGTTTTTTGCAACCGCCTCGAAGGCGCGCCAGCTCCGGCAGCAATTTCAGATTATCTGAAAAATGAAAACACTTGGTACATGGCCGGGATGAATCAGGGTAAAACTTACGGATTTCTGCTTGATAAGGACTGGCGAGATTTGCGCATGTGGCCCGCGCTTTTGCTCTTTGCAATCTTATTTGGATATTTTTGTTATCTAGTTATGCCCTTTTATCATCGCGCGGAAAAAACTTTTGCTGCAGCGGTGTTCACGTTGGCCCTTGCCATCCGCTACTACTTTGTTTTTATCGTTTCTCCTCCGGAATTAAGTATCTATAGTGACATGGCCGCTTACTACAATCGCGCCGTGGAACTTTCATACGGGAGTTTCACCACACGCCAACTTTTTCAACCTCTCGGTTTTACGCTCTGGAGTTGGCTTGTTCGTGAGTTCGGAAACTGGGAACTTTTCAAATGGGGTCAGGTGTTCCTTTCCCTCGGAACTGTGTATATCGTATTTATTATTGCGCACCGACACCTGGGAAAAGTCGCAGCCTTTGTGGCGTTAGCGTTAGCAGCCGTGCATATGCCACAAGTGTCGCTTGCGACTTTGCATCTATCTGAAACTCTCTATGCGTTTTTGCTAACGCTTTCCTTTTGGTATCTTTTGAAAATCAGTGAGTCGAATAAACTGGTCGGTTATATCGGCGCGGGATTTCTGCTCACCCTCGCCTTTTATGTGCGCGGAGCTCACAGCTTCTTTCTCCCCCTCTTCGGTCTGTGGATTTTCTGGCGGGATCGCAAAAATATCGGAAGAGCTTTTTTAAAAAACTTCTCTTTTGCAGTTGGCTGTTTGACCCTGATTATTCCCTTCGCTCTTTGGAACTACAAAATGGTAGGCCAAGCGGCATGGAGCCCTCGCGCCGGTGCCCTTAACTTTGTCGAAGGCAAATGTCCTTGGAAAGATAATACAGACTCTCGCGGCGAACGTTGGATGTCACCGCTCTTTGTCTTCACTCAAGAAACCACCGCACGCAAGTGGCCCCGTCCTTTTTCGGATGATAAATATTTTTGGCAACAAGGGTTTCAATGTATCCAGGAAAATCCAGCTGTTTTGATTGAAAGTTTTCGATCCATTTATTACCTAGCCGCTGGCAATCCACTTTGGCCCGCAAACACCACACTGATGCGTCCGTGGATGCAAACGTGGGAGCCGCTGTTTTATTATCTCATTTTACCGTTGACCTTTTTGGGTGTTCTAATTCGAAGACCTCAAGCTCGTAGCTTCTATGAGCTGAGTTTGTTGATGATACTTTCGCTGTTTTTCACAGTGTGGTTCTTTAAATCAGAAAACCGATTTCGCGTGCCGTTTGATGGATTTCTCATCATGTGGAGTGCCTGGGCCTTAGAGTGGATTTGGATCTTCTGTGGCACAAAAGTGGCTTTGTATCTCATCAGAGACTGGCAACTCAAGCGATCGGCAATTAGATAAACCTTCCTTGTCTATTGCGTTGACACCTGATGAGCCAGTTTAAGGAGGTCTCAAAATGAGATGGTCAAAGCTATTGCTGACATGTGGAGTGCTTTCATCGGTGATTATGATGGGTTGTCGCCAATCATCCAACAACGACAACGGACAAGCTGTGATCACGCCACCCACAACGCAATACCAATCTCAAAATTCAACCTATTCACATTCGGAAACGACGGTTACGACTTATCAACAAGGACTTCCACTGAACCTTTCCTCTCCAGCTGATCTTTCTAAAGCTTGCTACAGGGATCTTTGCCAAAGTGATCTTTCTTTGACGGACCTTTTAAAAAAATCAGAAAAAGGAAGCCCTGCCCAGTCCGAATACTTTCATTCCCACATCGAACCCCTGGCGAAAAAGCTCATGCAGCTCCGTCACACTCGCAAGAATCTTCGTCTTGAATTTATTAAGGAATTCGAAGGTCAGTTTGAGGAACTTGAACTGACTGACGTTCAACTTCGTATTGCAAAAGCTCTTCTGTTTGTCTTTAAAGAGGAACTCTATAAGCGCAAAGAGTTAGAGACGATCTACAAAAAGCTGGGAAAAGAATCCTTTTTCAAAGCTATGCACAACATATTCCCAACACAAGGGCTTCCAGGCTATTTCGCTGAGTTACACCCCAATACGGAAGTCACCAAAGCAGCCCGCCTTGAAGCGCAATATATCGTCGATACTCAGGCGAAATTGAATGCCGCCGCAAACACAGAACTTATCGCAATTAAAGATCCCTCTATTTTGCGTGCACTCAGAGGTGATTCTCTCGATGCCGCAGATTTAAATGTCATTATGTACAACTCCTATGGCATGCGCCGAGCTGAAACCATGATCACGGGTCATCTTGCTCAATATATGGACTCCATTCCTCGCAAGACATCATACTTTAGAGATTTGATTAAAGAGTCCAAGTATCAAAAGAAAATGGAAAAGCTTCCGGAGTTCAGTCAAATTGAAATGGACACGTGTCGCACGTCCTACTTTCAGTCCATCAACCTCTCTCCGACTAAAGAACAAATCGCTTCTTTCCGCGAACAGATGGATGTTGTTAAAGATGCGGCACTTCAACTGGTTCGAGAACAAAATCCTGCTTACAAAAAAATTAAGCAAACAGAATTTTTGCTGCCATTGACTCGCGATGAAATCAATCAAAGCTGGATCAAGCTCTTAAAAAGCCAAATCGCCGATCTCAAAGTGAACAGCGAAGACGAGGAAAAGAACCGCCGTGCTCCAGAAGCTTTTCTTACAGCACTGGGCGAATCTTTGAGAGCTGGAAAAGAAGACCTTTTTTGCAACGGATATTTCGACCCCTCAGTTAACGATTCGGTTCATGCAGACCTGGGTTCTTCACGACTCAGTTGGCTGAGTGTCATGTATCCGCGCTATGGCGTCGCGATCATGGCCCATGAGTTAGGACACGTTGTTTTCAAGCACAGCGATGAACACACAAATCAAGTTTCTTGTTTGATTGAAAAACAAAACAGTCAAAAGAAATACGCCAATGAAGACTACTCAGATCTTTTTGCCTCTAAAGTTGAACTCATCACGCAGAAAACTTTACAGCTTCCTAAGTCAAATTTTGGTTGCCTTGTTGCATCCCCAACCGTTGAGCAAGGCTTTATTAACATGGACTCCAATGACGTTCACTCCAGTCATCTGTACCGTGCGGTTCAATTTGCTTTAAATCGCAAGGAAGTGATTCCTGCGTCTTGTGAGCGACTCGGAGAAGTTCAATCACCGAAAGTCACAAAAAGTTGCGAGTAAGATCAGGCCACGCGCAAAATAATATGAAATCCAAAGCGCGTGCGCACAATACCTGACATTTGCCCCGGCTTTAAGATTTCAGCGGCCTCTTCAAAATCAGGATCGAGCTTTTTACCTTTAAGATTTCCCAAATCACCACCACTGGCCGCGGAAGGACACTGACTGCGCTTCTTAGCCATTTCAGAAAAATCTTTACCTTCTTTTAGAAGTTTTAAAATGTCTTCCGCCTCATAGCGGTGGGGAACTAGAATGTGTTTCAGATGCATATTCACTCTTTATCGCACGGCGCGAGTGTCTTGCCAAGTGACGTCCAAACTGTTTCATCACCCAGAGATGAAATAAAGCTTGAGTCGCCATGTAGATGGGCCACGGAAGCTTTGGTCTGAAATCATGAATGGCAGCGATACAAGCCTTGCCTCCGAGAATCTCTCGAAACTCCAAACGACCTCGACCTGACTTTTGCGATAACAGTCCCCCGCGTACATAAAAAAGATGACGATGATCCCAGCTGCGCAGAGGTGCGTATTCGAGAATCAAAAGAGGATAATAGGGAAAACGCACACTAAAATTAATCCACGGCACATCGACTTCGACTTTAATCAGTCCCGTATGCAAGCGCGGAAGAAATCGCATGTACGCGCGAGCAACTTGACCTGCGTTCCAATTCTTCGGAAGCGGCAAGCGCTGAACAGATCGCACCTCGTGATAACCGACAGGAGCAGATTGAAAGGCGTGAGGGGCTTTACTGTGATCATAGGATTGAAAAGCAAGAGCCAAAGCTTCTTGAATGTTCATGAACCGATGACCGGGAATTTTAAGCTCGCGTCTGGGATCGGCGACTAAATCTATTCGCAATCCTTCAATCAAAGGATCTACTAAATCTTTGGGAGCTCCTGTAATCAGTGACACCCAAAGACTCGAAAGACCTGGCGACATAAAGGGCACAGGAATCATGCGACGCTTTTTTCCTAAGAGCTTCGCCATTTCGCCCATCATTTCGCGATAACTTAAAATCGAAGTCCCACCTAAATCAAAAATTTTGTTCTGACATTCTTTTCTGCCTAAACAATACGAAAGAGCCAGAATCACGTCGGAAAGAGCCACCGGTTGACTGCGTGTCTGTGACCAGGTTGGACAGAGCATGGCTGGAAGCCGCTCTACTAATCTCGTCATAATATGAAAGGATGATCCTTCTGCGCCAATAATCATTGCCGCACGCAAGATCGTGTACGGCAAACCCGAGTCAACAAAGACGTCTTCCACTTCTTTGCGACTTTTTAAATGCAGGGAGCACTCCGAGTAGTCTTCGGGATGGAGTCCGCCCAGAAAAATAATGTGTTTGACTCGGTTTTTCTGTGCCGCGCGCACAAAGTTATCCGCCACGATTAAATCAAAATCTGCAAAATTGCCTTGAGTTAAATGCGCGTTGGGACGCATCGAGTGAACCAGATAAACCGCAACATCTGCCCCGACGAGTGCTTTTTCTGCATCCAACAAACTAAAAAGATCGCAGGTTCGCCACTCAACTGCGCCTTCGGTATTTTTTTGACTTTGACTGCGCTGCGAACGACTGAGAGCGATAATACGATGCTGTAAGGAGAGCTCTTGAACCAAGGCTTTCCCTATAAATCCGCTGGCACCCGCTATCGCCACTTTCATCGCATTTTCCCCAACTCTGGTCTAGATGACTTCAATTTTACCCTGAAGATATAATAAAAAAATGCGCCATCTTCATGTAACTGCCAAGTATCTGATTATTTTTCTACTCGTATGTTTTGTCACAGTTTTGGGAGGCGTCGTTTATCTTTCGTATCACACAGTTCAAAAGCTCACCCAGGTTGCAACGGATCAATCCGAAAGTGAACCCAATTTATCTGCAGTTTTAAAGCTCACTGGGTCTTATCTGGAAGACATTCGCCAGTATGAAGAATTTCTCACCACATTAGGATCTGATAAGTGGCCGTCTTTTTGTTCGGTGATCTGCAATCCTTCTCATTTTAATCGCGAACGCTATGTGAACGAACGTACGCCGTACTTGGTTTCTTATTACCGCCAACAAAAAAAGCAAGCGGCCGCTGATCCCGTGTTTCGCATGAAAATCGCGCAACTTGATTTCTTGCGCGAAACTGTTCCTTCTTCACTAAGAAATGTCATGCGCGACATTTTAGTTCCTCAGTCGCAGCACAGTATTGCTTCTCTTTCCTTTCGCTTGGACGGCGCAATGATGACGGTTTTGCCCTTCGCACAGTCGCGATACAACCAAGCTAAAGCCAGACTTGAGATCTTAAATCAAGTGCGAGAGATTGCGAGCTCCTGCGGAAAAGCGCCCAAAAAGGAAGTGATTGAGCGCTGTGAAGTTTTAGTCCCAGGCCAATAAAGCCGACCACGCCTCCAGATTTTCAATTTGACTGTGATCGTAAACATCAATACCTGGCGAGATGTCTTTGATAACTTCTATACTGCGGCGGAATTGCTCGACGGTGGGATAAACAGTTGAGTGCTGCCCCATCCATCCGGAAATTTCCACATGCATGATCGGAAAACTGCGATCCCCGATCATGGTAACAAAATCATGGGCGGCTTTTCTTGTCCACTCCGGTGAGAACGCCGGTGTCCCATATTCGGCGGCCCACTGTTGCCACATGATTTCCCCTATGACGAAATCCATCTTTTGCGGACCTTGCAAATTCAAAATGCCTTCCAGATCATAGCCCACTTCGTCTCGGACCATATCAAAAGTAAAAAGTGTTCCGTCTGCATAAGCTGGCCATGTCTGCACCACGCCACTGAGGACTCCTTGGGCATGAGCTGTTTCTGACATAATCGCCAGAAGCTCGGTCATCCCTAAGGCGCGCACTTTTTTCCAATCAGCATCACCCAATTCTCCTTGCGGAAAGCGCTTAAAAAATTCAGCGTTTGCCACGGGGTTGTAGTCAGACTCTGCCAACCAAAAGCAATCGATCGTCGGTTCAACAGCTTCAACAGCATATAATTCTGGAAAACGACTCACGAGATCCCGCACATAGCCACGCAACCACTGGCGATAATCAGGGTGCCATGCTGAAAGATAATACGAATGTGGGAAGGGACGATAGTCTGAACCATCCGCAATCTTTGATCGCCAAGTCGGATTTCGCTCCCAAATACTTTTGAAATCAGAGATGGGAATGACCGCTACGACTTTAAGCCCTCTGGTTAAGGCAAGATCGTAAATTTTTCGAAAGATGTCCTGTGTTCCATACCCAATTTCAACTGCGGTTTGTGGATAGTCGGTCAGATAAAATGCACCATTTGTTGGATTGTAGGCATACAGAAAAAGAGTATTAACATTTGCCGCTTGAGCTTTGCTAATAAGATCTTCAGCGATAGTACCTGCGTAGATCTGCCCTCCATAGAGGCCATAAAAATAAGATGGATCTACTCGCAGTCCGCGAATTTCAGGTGCGGCCCCTGCAATTCCGGTAAAGAACATCACAGACATCACTAAGATTAATGTGCGCATAAATTCCCCTCGATGAATTTAAAAATTATCTGATTGTCTAAGGGAGACTCTCTTCAGACAAGAAACCAGATACTGATTTTTGAAATGGTGGGACTGTTCGCCGAAGTAAATATTTCCTTCGACAGCGGGTAAAAATCAGGCGCGAATTACAAAATTAGAACGTGTTTTTATTTCCATCGTCACATATAAAAACTCGAAATATTGGAGGAGAAAAATTTATGAAAGCGCTGTTCGTATTACTTGGATTACTGGTTTCCGTCAGTGCATCAGCAAAAGAAATTCGACTTATTTGTGTAACAGGTGATGCTGTTGACATGGATATCGTGATTGAGCAAGGCACCGACAAAAAAGAAACTCTGAAAGTGATTTTGACTGGAATGGGAGAGCCTAATCCCAAAATCTATCTCAACTCTCACTTCGTAAAATCATCTTTATCTGAGGGTCTTAAAAAGGGCACAATCGAAGCTATTGTTTCAAAGTCTGACCTTGACCAAACATTTGGTGGAGCTTACATCGATGCGGGCATGATGGATCTTGCCTACAACAAGACGACGAAGAAATACGATGTCTTGTTTGCAGCTGAAGGTGAAGTTTATACAGGCGCTTGCCTCATTGATGATCGAAAACCTTAGTCTTCTGCAGCAGCGGGAGAGACTTTTGAAAGTTTGTTCCACTCATTCTTTGTTAAAAGAGTCACGGACTCAGAGTCAGGATCAAAAACCACTTTCACATCTCCCCGTTGCAGCTGCTTTCGAATTTGCTGCATTTTCGTCTCCAGGGCGATCTCATTTGCTCCATAGTCAGTGCCTTCCCGCTGAATAAAGTTTTCTATAATGCCGTTTAAAGCGTCTTCACTCAGGGCTTCCAAGGGAATTTCTAATGGAGGCTGTGGTTTTTGCTGATGATCTCTCATAGTTTCACATGCTCCTGCCTTTTCTGGGCTCTGTCACCCCTTTTCCCCTCTGTAAGGCCTTCATAAATGTAAGAAACGGTTGCTAATCCCCTCTGAAACACGTAAAAAATGCTCTTCCAAAGGACCCTTCCATGATCAGTACAAGCAATGTCAGCCTCCGCTTCGGTGGCAAAAAACTTTTTGAAGAAGTGAATGTTAAGTTTACCCCGGGCAACTGTTACGGCCTGATTGGCGCAAACGGTGCGGGAAAATCAACTTTCCTGAAAATTCTTTCTAAAGAACTTGAGCCCAACACTGGTGAGGTTCATATCGGCGCTGACATGCGCTTGTCGGTTTTAAAACAAGACCACTACGCTTACGACGAATTCCCTGTTCTTAAAACAGTTCTAATGGGAAACGAGCGCCTGTACAAAGTCATGGAAGAAAAAGACGCTCTTTATGCCAAGGCTGACTTCTCTGAAGCCGATGGCGTGCGCGCTTCTGAATTAGAAGGCGAATTCGCTGAATTGAACGGTTGGGAAGCAGAATCTGAAGCCGCCGTAATGCTGGCAGGTCTTGCAATTCCTGAAAGCATGCACGGCAAACTCATGAAAGAACTGAACGGCGGCGAGAAAGTAAAAGTACTTTTGGCGCAAGCTTTGTTTGGTCGCCCGGATATCTTGTTGCTGGATGAGCCGACGAATCACTTGGACATCTACGCGATCCAATGGCTTGAAGAATTTTTGCTGAATTTTGAAAACACAGTCATCGTGGTATCGCATGACCGTCACTTCTTAAACAAAGTCTGCACGCACATGGCCGATATTGATTA
This sequence comes from Bdellovibrio sp. HCB2-146, assembly GCF_047345725.1. NCBI lineage: Bacteria > Pseudomonadati > Bdellovibrionota > Bdellovibrionia > Bdellovibrionales > Pseudobdellovibrionaceae > Bdellovibrio > Bdellovibrio sp. HCB2-146. The sequence goes on along the minus strand of NZ_JBLEQP010000001.1, from coordinate 1,702,872 downwards.
CGGCAAAGTGACGACATACACGGGTAACTACGATTTCTGGCGCCAAGCGAGTGAATTGAATCAACGCTTGCTTGCAGATCAGAATAAAAAGAGTGCGGATAAAGCCGAAGAACTTAAATCGTTCATCGCCCGCTTCAGTGCAAATGCTTCTAAGTCGGCGCAGGCTTCTTCTCGTCGCAAACTTTTGGAAAAATTGGAGTTCAATGAACTTCCAGCTTCTTCACGTAAACAACCGTTCATCGGTTTCGATATCAAACGTGAATTAGGGAATGACGTTTTAGTCGTTGATAAATTAAATAAAACTTGGGAAGGCGAAACTCTTCTTAAGAACATCAACTTCACTTTAAAAAAAGGCGACAAGGTTGCTTTGGTTGGCAGAAACGATTTAGCTAAAACTTTGCTTTTAGAAATCATCGCTGGCGAAATGGCTGCGGATTCTGGAACCTATACTTGGGGTATTACGACAAATCGCAGTTACTTCCCCACTGACAACTCCAAATACTTCCAAGGCGACGAAGAAACTCTTGTGGATTGGCTTCGTCCGTTCTCTGAAGAAAAAGATGAGACCTTCTTGCGTGGCTTCTTAGGAAAAATGCTCTTTAGCGGAACAGATGCGTTGAAAAAACCAAATGTTCTTTCTGGAGGCGAGAAAGTTCGCTGCATGTTCTCGAAAATGATGCTTTCTGGTGCAAACATTCTGATCCTTGATGGTCCTACAAACCATCTAGATCTCGAGAGCATCACTGCGGTGAATGAAGGTCTGAGCCGCTTTAAAGGTACTGTGATCTTTACCTCACACGACCACGAACTGATTCAAACCGTTGCGAATCGAATTATTGAAATCGACGAGAGCGTTGTTTACGACAATCACATCACGTACGACGAATACTTGGCTGCCCGAAAGCCTCATTAATCAAAGGGCCCGTTGACAGGGCCTCTGCAGTTCTTCACCATGAGGGGATGACCAATACGCAAAATCCCCCTCAGTCTTTGTTTTCCGGTTATCAAAAATTCGTGATCGCAGTTCTCGCCTTCTTGCAATTCACGATCATCCTAGACTTTATGATTCTTTCCCCTTTGGGGGCCATACTAATGCCAGCCCTGAATATCACCACTTCCCAATTTGGATTGGTCGTTTCAGCTTATGCGTTTAGCGCGGGAGCCTCTGGACTTCTGGCTGCTGGATTTGCAGATCGTTTCGATCGCAAAAAGTTGCTGTTGTTTTTCTATACGGGATTTGTGATTGGCACTTTGATGTGCGGCCTGGCTCCAAACTATCATGCGCTTTTAATCGCTCGTATCGTGACGGGGATTTTTGGTGGTGTGATCGGCTCTATCTCATTTGCCATCGTAACGGATCTTTTTAGTTTTGAAAAACGCGGTCGTGTTATGGGTGTGATTCAAACTTCATTCGCAGCCAGTCAGATTCTCGGTTTGCCTTTAGGACTCTTCCTCTCTAATCACTGGGGATGGCATATGCCGTTCATTTTGATCGTCGTGGTCAGTGTGCTTGTGGGTGCGGTGATCTTTAAATATCTCAAACCCATCGACTCTCACTTGCAGCTGAAAACCGACAAAAAACCTTTTCATCACTTGATGCACACGTTGACTCAACCTCGTTATGTTCAAGGATTTGCTTCTGCAGCGCTCATCAGTATCGGTGGATTTATGATGATGCCTTTTGGTAGTGCGTTTAACGTGCACAACCTGGGTGTGAGTCTCGATGATCTTCCGGTCATCTATATGATCTCGGGAGTGGCCTCAATCATCATCGGTCCGTTGATGGGTCGCCTTAGTGATAAATACGGCAAGCTACAAATTTTTGCTTTCGGAAGCTTGCTTGCGGCCGTGTCTGCCCTCATCTATACGCGCCTTGGTGTTGTACCTTTGTGGTTTGTGATCCTCATCAGCGTGGTCATGTACTCAGGTGTCTCCGCACGAATGATTTCTTCATCGGCATTACTTTCAGCACTACCGGCCGCAACAGATCGCGGCTCTTATATGGCGGTTAGTTCTTCGATTCAACAAATCTCAGGTGGTGTTGCAGCAGCAATCGCCGGAATGATCGTCATTCAAAATCCCGGGGGCTCTTTGGGGCGCTTTGAAATCGTCGGCGACGTCATGGTAGGCACGACCATCATCACAGTTCTTACAATGGCCTTTATCAATCGCGTGATCCAACGCAAAAGCGAGATCCCATCGATCCCGCCCGTTGAACCCGCTACTCACTAGTTTGGATAAATCTCTGCATAAGTCATGATGCGATTTTGTTCGACCCGCTTGTGCAGATGATGTCTTTGTAGATCTCCGACTTTTGCGACTCCCATTGCACCCACCACGTGAGCCACTGCTTCCAAAGTTTCTTGGTGGAAGTTTTTAACACGTGTTCGTTTTGTCGGGACATGCAGGCCGTCGAATAAGTTCTTATCTTGAGTCGCAACACCTGCAGGACATTTATTGTTATTGCAACGAAGAGCTTGGATACAACCCAATGCCAACATCATGGAGCGAGCGGCGTACGTCGCGTCTGCGCCAATACACAGCAATTTCACGATATCAAAAGCCGTCGTGATTTTACCTGTGGCAATAACTTTGATTTTGTCTTTAAGTCCTGCCTTACGAAGGCAATCTACGATCACGACTAATGCATCAAAGCCTGGTGTGCCGATATAATTCGTAAACTCAAGTGGGGCTGCGCCTGTTCCACCTTCAGCTCCATCAACAACGATAAAGTCTGGATAACTTTTTTCTTTCACCATCAAATTAACGAGTTCTTCGAACTCTTGACGATGTCCCAAACACATTTTGATTCCAACAGGCTTACCACCTGACAAATCACGAAGCTGTTGAATAAACATCAACATGCCATGCGCATCTTTAAATGCCTTATGTGCCGGAGGAGAAATAACGTCTTTACCAAGAGGAACGTTACGAATGTCTGCGATTTCTTGAGTCACTTTTTTCCCAGAAAGAATTCCACCGTGACCAGGCTTGGCCCCCTGAGACAGTTTCAACTCAATCATTTTGACTTGGGGATGGCTGGCATTTTTCCTAAAAAGTTCTGGATCGAAATCACCGTCATGTGTGCGGCAACCAAAATAACCTGTTCCAATTTGCCAAATAAGATCGCCACCTGGCTCCAAGTGATAAGGAGAAATTCCACCTTCGCCAGTGTTGTGAGCGAAGTTTCCATCTTTCGCCCCACCGTTTAACGACAGAATCGCATTTGGTGAAAGAGAACCAAAACTCATCGCGGAAATATTTAAGAGCGAAAGAGAATACGGCTGCTTACAAAGATCGCTCCCCACTGTCACACGCAAATCTTTACGGTCCAGATGCGCGGGATACATGGAGTGGGTCACGAACTCGTAACCCTGTTCGTAAACATTATGTTGAGTTCCAAACGGCACCGTATCTAAAACTTTTTTAGCGCGTTGATAAACCACAGAACGTTGCTCGCGCGAAAAAGGTTTTCCATCGGTATTGGATTCAATGAAGTACTGATTGATTTCAGGACGGATGGATTCAAACAAATAACGAAGATGCCCAAAGACAGGAAAGTTGGCTTTGATGGCATGACGTTTTTGACGGATGTCGCGAAAGCCGAGCATGAAGAACGGCACAAAGAAACATAGCGAATACAGTCCTGGCGTCCAAACCCACAAAAAAATAAGGTTCAACACGATGACGGCAAAAAACGCGATATAGAATTCTTTTCTCACTTCTTCCTCTGCTGACAGAAATTTGTCCCTGCAGCATAACAGAAAAAACCTGTTTCGGCATGGACTGAAGAGCTTAGCAAGCCTGTCCACAGCCCTTAAAACCCACTCTATTGTGATAATATCTCTGATTCGCGCAAGAAAAGTGGACTTTGGCTAGTCGGCTGACTTTTGAGCGCTCACAAAGCTGTGTGAAATTTGAATGTCATAAATCGGAATTCGAACAGAAATAAACGAAATTTTGGCCGCAGGAGTAAAATGGGGGCAGAAAAACAGTCTCACAACAAATGAGGTGTGACATGAAAACAATGCGCCACATATCTAAGTTTGCCGCTTCCCTGCTTTTTATACTTTTTAGTTCCGTCAATGCACAATCATCACAGACCGTTTACATCAACAATGACCCGAACATTCCTGACATGATCGAAGAACTCAATCCGTTCGACCCGAACGTTGAGGAAACTCTTCGTTACTACGATGAGATCTATGAAGAAGAAACAGGAATGCCTTCGCACATTGAAAGCGATATGACGATTGATGAATATCTGGGACTTGCTGGTTGTCGACGTGCGAGTTGCCCTGTGTGGATACAAGTTGTGAAATCTTCGCAACGTGCATATTTGTATCGTAATGGCAGCATGGTCGATTCATGGCTGGTATCAACTGGAATTCCGGGATACGGAACTCCAAGTTTTGACAGACATCCAGACGGCCGTATCTATGACAGATACACTTCCAAAAAATTTCCTGGCGGTGATTATAACGGTTTAGGAAATATGCCTTATGCGGTTTTCATCACGGGAGGTTTCGCTTTACACGGAACACCACAAAGCAACTGGCCGAAGTTAGGTCAACGTGCTTCTCATGGATGTATTCGCATGATGCCCGACAAAGCATATATGTTTAATCGCCTGGTTCGCAGCTATGGCGTGCGCAATGTGTGGATCACAGTTCAATAGTGATCTTCGTTGGGCAAAAAAAAAGCTACGAGCAAAAACTCGTAGCTTTTTATTACTCAGAAATTACTGAGCTAGAAATTATCTAGCCAAGAATTTGCAGTATTGAGCAGTGTGAGCAACTTCTCTTACAGAAGAAGACAATTTTTCGCCAGAGCGAACACGTTGGTCAATGCGCTCTTGAACTTGCCATTGGCCATCACCGTGGCTGCCAAGTCTTTCGAAAGCAAACACAACATATTTCATGTCAAGAGTGCCGTCAGTTTTGTTGTTAAGAGTGCAAGTCCAAACATTTCCACGACGAGAAACTTTACCGTAGTGGCTGTCCAATTTTGCTTGAGCTGCGAATGCAGATACAGTTACCAAAAGAACCAAAAGTGATTTCATGTGAGCCTCCGTTTTTTTTGGAACTACTATTAGTATAACAAGATTCGGTCAAACTTTTTCGAACACTGAAGCCTTACATTTTCATTTAGTTTTCTAAACACGTGAAAGTCCATGGGTACGAAGCGTCAAACCCGCACTGAACGCGGAATTGGGGACAGGAGTGGCCACGAAATGCGGCCACTTTGTTCCCTTAATCAATAGCTGTGATACGGAGTTTTTCGATTCCAACCTTAAGACCTAGGCCGCCTAAAAGCTGGACGGAAACATTATAGGCTAATTGTGGCAATCCCAACTTGGTCGCTGTGAAGTATCCCGCACCGCCGCCAACTGCCACTTGATAGTTGGTGACGGAGTACTTACCCAGAATAGATTCAGGGTGTTCATTGAACAAACTAATCTCTGAAGACACGCCGGCCATTTTAAAATATCCCGCACCAATTGTCGGTCCGACTTTGTAGCTTGAAATATCAATTCTAACTTTACGTTTGTATGTTTCGCCGTGAATGCTAGCGCAGCTGAGTGTTCCGTAGGCGCGTGTACCAAATTTTCCAACGATAAATTGCAGACCTTTAGAGACACCTTTGAATTTCATTCCGCAGGCCCACACGCGCCCACGTTCGATTTCGATTTGATCTGTTTGAGCTTTGGCAGTCACGCCCGCAAAAAGCAAAACGCCCAACAACAATAACTTTTTCATCCCACACCCTCCTTGGTGAAAAAAAGTCCTCTGCTTAGTTCACCTGAGGAGTTCGAAGGAGGCAAAGACTCCAACACAAATACATACTTTCATCTTGGAGGTGTTGATCATTGTCAAAAAGCTCATTCCTTAGTGCAAAGTGACTTGGATAGAGTAAAGCCTGATCTGGAAGGCGCAGGAGACATATTATGGAAAATACCTCTGTCGACGTGGGAGCAGAAAGAGAACTCATCCTGACTCGCACACTCAATGCAAGACGTGATCAGGCATTTGAAGTTTGGACCAACCCCAAGCATGTCGAAAATTGGTGGGGCCCGGAGGACTTCACTGTGCCTCATTGTTCTATCGATCTTCGTCTGGGTGGCAGCTTTCATATCTGCATGCGCTCACCAACAGGGGAAGACTCTTGGCACAAAGGATTTTATCGGGTGATTCGACCGCCAGAGCAGATTATGTCGACAATTTTCTTTTCTGACAAAGACGGCAACTTCATTGCTCCGGTTAAATATGGAATGGGCCCTGACTTCCCAGCCGAAATTCTCATGACAGTTAATTTTACTGATGCGGGAAATGGAAAAACAAAGTTGACACTCAACTGCGGTCTTAGCGAAGTGATTGCGAAACGTTATCAAGCGGATCAAGGTTGGTCGCAATCATTAGATCGCTTCGAACAAGAACTAAAGCGCGTGTGAAGGAACTATAAGCCTTGAATTATTTTTTAGTTTTTTTATTAGCGGTGTTGCCTGCTTTGTCGTGGGCACAGGCGAAAATTCAATTTCAAACTTTGCGTTATAACGAAGACTACTCTCAGCTCATTGAGAAAAATACGTGGTTCGAAAAAATGAAAAACATCACGTTCGGAGAATTCCGCCTGAATTTCGGTGGAGACCTGCGCACCTCCGAAGAATGGATGGCTCATACTGATTTTGGTCAGGGCACAAATAACTCTGACGGTTATTTTCTCGTGCGCTATCAAATGCATATGGATTTGCATGCCCCCTCCGATGTTCGCGTTTTTGCTCAGCTCAAGTACTCCGCTATTGCGAGCAAGGAAGGTCCTTTAAGCCCTACCGATCGCGACGAGGGAGATCTGCATCAACTTTTCCTGGATAAAGTTTGGAACTTGGCGGATGAAGAAGCCCTCATCGCAAGGCTCGGTCGCCAAGAAACGGTCTTAGGCTCGGGATTACTTGTAGGAATTCGCGAAGGCCCTAACTCTCGTTTAAGCTTTGACTCTTTCAAAATGAATTGGGGGCGCAAGAAAGAATATTCTTGGGAGCTTTTTGCTGGAAGACCTGTCGATATTCTTCCTTGGGGATTTGATAACGAAACCAGCTCCAACATTTTACTTGCCTCTCTTTATGGAGATTCCCTTCGCAAGACTCCTGACTATCAGTCGGATGTCTATTTCATTTATTATAAAAATGACGCCAACACCTTCCAAGGGACGAATGGTAAAGAAGAACGCTACACGTTTGGAACACGTTTCAAAACGACTTTTCCAGAGTTCATATCGGAAACAGATTTCATGGTGCAATTTGGAAGATTTGCGGGAAAAGATATCTGGGCCTATGGTTTCGCCTCTCAGATGCGTGCACCCTTCATCGGAAATTTGGATGGCAATTTGCAACTGAGCGGTTTTTCAGGAGATGAAGATTCGACTGACAACCAATTGAATACCTTTAACGCTCTTTTTCCTAAGGGTCAGTATTATGGCTACTCTGCAGAAATTGGACATCCCAACTTGATTGCAGTGCAACCAGGTATCCTGTGGAAGATTCAACCCAACTTAAAGTGGCTCAATCAAATCGGGTATTTCTGGCGACAGAATGTTCATGACGGAGTTTACAAAGGCAATGGCCTGCTTCTGCGCCCTGCGGGAGGAAATGATCAAAGTGAAATCGCGGGACAATACAACACAATCGTTGAATGGAAGACCGATACGCAGCTGACACTCATTCTTGAATACAATCATATATTCCCGGGAAGCTTTCTTCGCGAAACAGGACCGTCAGAGGCCGTGAGTTTCACAGCCCTTCGTGCATATATGTATTTCTAGATTATTTTTTGGTTGAACGCTTTGGCTTTTTGGCGATCGCGTTCTTCTCAAGTTGCGCCCAAACAGCCCGGGCCACCGGTCCCATGGGTTTATTTCTTAGTCGCATCACATGAAGATCTAAGATGAAAGGTTTCACGTTGTCGTCTTGAATTTCCACCAAGACTTCTTTTTTAATTTCTTTTTCGACCTCATTACGCGCCAGTCGGCCCCAGCCAAAACCATGCAAGATCATCTTTTGTTTCAAGCTGTGATCGTTCACCAAACACTTTTTAGCGTCAGCTACGACTCCTTTTGTGTCTCTTTTGAGCAAATTACTTTTATCTCCTTGTTGAAGGACGACAACTTGCGGGTATTGTTTCAAATATTTGAACTGAAGCGATGGCATTGTTTTCGCCAAAGACTTTGCGATCACCGGGATCATTTCAATTTTATCGAACGGAATGCTTTCGATCGCATCATTCTCTGGCCCTTTAGTTGAAACGGCAAAATCAGCCTCACCCGAAAGAAGCAAATCCAATCCACCACTCATGATTTCAGAGCGAAAACTCATTTCCGTAGGATGTTTACTTAAAATGGTTTCTTGAAAGATCCCTTCGATGGCTTCAAAACGCGCCAACGGGTCTAGCACGATTGTTAAAAACGGCTCGACCTTTTTTGTGCCCAATTCTTGACCGACAGTCTGCAACTCTCGGAAAGAATAAAGGCATTGTTTGGCCCAATTATAAAAAACCAAACCTTCTGGAGTGAGTTTTGGACGGTACTCTTCTCGATTGAAAAGTTTGAGGTCAAATTCTTCTTCCAATTTCTTGATCGCGACACTCAGACTGGGTTGCGTCTTATAAAGATGTTCAGCAGCTGCTTTAAAACTGCCTTTTTCAACGATCATTTCAAGTGTCTCTAGCTGGTCGATGGTCATAAAAAGCCCCGAAAACTATATAAATTATTTCAATACACAATATAGAAACAAAATAATTTTTTTCAAGCCTTTTTGTGGCGATAGTAACTCCATCAGCGCAACACAAACACAAAGCGCACAACAAAAAAATAAAACATCTATGAGATGGGGGAATATATGAAACTAGTAAAATCACTTTTGACAGCACTTGTAGTACTTGCAGGCGTTCAAGCTCAAGCAGGAGCACCGGGGAAGGGTCTACTGACACCAACAAATCACACACTGATCTTAATCGATCACCAACCACAAATGGCGTTTGCAACTCGTTCGATTGATATCCAAGAACTTCGCAACAACACAGTAGGCCTTGCGAAATCGGCAAAAGTCTTTAAGGTTCCAACCATCCTTACAACGGTTGCAGAAAAATCTTTCTCAGGTCCACTCTTCCCAGAAGTTCAAGCAGTGTTTCCTGACGTAAAACCAATTGACCGTACGACGATGAATACTTGGGAAGATAATCGCGTTACAAAACGTGTGAAAGAAATCGGCAAAAAGAAACTTGTGATCGCAGCACTTTGGACAGAAGTGTGTGGCGTTGGTCCGGTGTTGTCAGCAATCGAAGAAGGTTATGATGTTTACTTCGTAGTAGATGCTTCTGGTGGCGTTAGCAATGTGGCTCATGACACAGCGATTACAAGAATGGTTCAAGCGGGTGCTCACCCAATCACATGGTTGCAATACCTTCTTGAGCTACAACGTGACTGGGCTCGCGGCGAAACTTACGATGCCGTTACTAAAATTGCGAAAGAACATGCTGGTGGTTACGGTCTAGGTATCATCTACGCAAAAGAAATGTTCGGTGCCAAAGAAGGCGCAAAATAATCAAAGACGATTTGCAAAGCTGAGGTGAAAGCCTCAGCTTTTTTAATATCCTAAGGGGACACCACCAATGAAAACTTCTTTTGCAACACGACTTAAAACTCTACTTATTTCTTCAGCTGCAATCCTTGCTTCTTGCTCCTCAACACCTGCGAACAAATCGACAACAAGCTCCTCCCCTGATTTGATCGTCTATAACGCCAAAGTTTTTTCTCACGCCAATGGATTTCAGGAAGCCTTTGCTGTGAAAAATGGCGTTTTCATGAAAATCGGTAAAAACGATGAGATCATGAAACTAAAATCCGATAAGACACAACTCATCGATGCTGCCGGGCGTACAATCATTCCCGGATTAACGGATACCCATGCCCATCCCATTCGCGCCGGTCTGAATTACAATCTTGAACTTCGTTGGGACGGACTGAAATCTCTCAAAGAAGGCCTGCAAATGATTAAAGAGCAAGCGGCGCGCACTCCTGAAGGACAATGGGTTCGTGTTGTCGGCGGCTGGTCTCCGCATCAATTTAAAGAAAATCGTTTTCCGACAATTGAAGAATTAAATGAAGCTTCTCCGAATCGTCCGGTTTTTGTTATGTACCTTTACTCCAAAGCTTTCATTAATAAAGCGGCGATTCAAGCATTGAACTACACGAAAGATACTAAATTTCCAGGTGGTGTGGTTGAGCTTGATAAAAAAGGAAATCCAACCGGTGTTTTGACAGCAAAACCAAACGCCATGGTGCTTTACAAAACTTTAGCTGCAGGCCCAAAACTTTCCAGCCGTGCAGAAGAACGCAACTCGACTATTTTGTATTTTCAAGAACTCAGTAAAATGGGTCTTACGACGGTGATTGATGCTGGTGGTGGCGGATTTTTCTTCCCTGAAGATCACCGCATTGCTAAAGAACTTTTCGATAAAGGCAAACTTGCCGTGCGTATTCCGTTCTTTTTATTTGCGCCCGTTGCTGGCAAAGAACTAGAAGACTACAAACGCTGGACAGCTGCCGCTCACCCTGCCACTTTGCACGAGATTGAAGAAAATCTTCCGTATCATTTGATGGGTGGTGGTGAGAACTTAACTTCAACAGCGGCCGATTTTGAAGACTTCATGGAGCCTCGTCCTGATTTGCCTCCAAACATGGAAGCAGAGTTGAAACCGATTCTAAAATTGATTTTTAAACATCAATGGATCTTCCGTATTCACGCAACTTATGATGAATCTATTGGTCGCATCTTGAATGTAGTTGAAGAAATCAAAAAAGAAGGTGGACCTTTCCCTGATCGTTTCATTATTGATCATGCAGAAACTGTCAGCCTTAAAAATCTAAAACGCATTCAAGCTTTAGGTGGCGGAATTTCTGTTCAAGACCGTATGGCCTTTCAAGGTGAAGAGTTCGTGAAACAATATGGCGCAAAAAAAGCGGAAACAACTCCGCCAGTTGCAGATATGTTGTCACTTGGAATTCCAGTCGGCTCAGGCACTGATGCCACTCGAGTTTCCTCTTTCAATCCTTGGATTTCACTTTACTGGCATGTGAGCGGAAAAACCGTAGGTGGTCTGAAACACATGAGCGATCGTAATCGCCTGTCTCGCGAACAAGCCTTGTACCTGATGACGAAAGGGGCTGCTTGGTTTTCGAAAGAAGAACAATTCAAAGGCGATATTCGTGAAGGTGAGTTTGCAGACTTTGCACTTTTGAACAAAGACTACTTCTCTGTTCCTGAAGAAAAAATCAAAGAGATCCACTCAGATCTAACTGTGCTGAGTGGGCGTGTGATGTACGGAGAAAAAGAGTTTTCAACTCTGGTTCCCCCAGCGCCGCCAGCTCTGCCAAAATGGTCTCCAGTGAACTTCTTTGGCGGCTATCAATATAATCGCTAAGTGTGCGGAAGCCCTGAGATTTTCAGGGCTTTTTTGCGTCTGCAACTATATAGTTAATATTTATATAGACTATGAATATTTAATAATTTTTTTATATCACAATATCCCCGATAATGTATTCAAGAGGGAGGCAAGTATGGCCAAGAAAAGCACGACACTGCCACGTCGAAAGTTTTTAGCGGGAGCTTTAGTAACGACCGCTGGGCTTATGGGTGCGGCCCTTGCAACACAATCCCTGAGAAAGGAAAAAGGTATGCTAACAATTAGAAAATCCAACGACAGAGGACTTGCAGAGCACGGATGGTTGAAATCACGTCATACTTTTTCATTTGCTGAATATTATGACCCACAACACATGGGCTTTGGACCACTTCGTGTTATTAACGAAGATCGTATTTCGGGAGGAACAGGTTTCGATACTCACCCCCACCGCGATATGGAGATCATCTCGTATGTGATCTCAGGAGCTCTTCGTCACAAAGACTCAATGGGAAATGTGGCGTTGATTAAACCCGGCGAAGTACAACGTATGAGTGCAGGCACAGGTGTTTTTCACTCCGAGTACAATGAGATGCAAGGAGAAGAAACGCACTTTTTCCAAATCTGGATCATGCCAAACAAACGTGGCGTGGCTCCTGGTTACGGGCAAAAGTCATTTGAGAAAGAACTGGATTCACAAAAACTTGTGCATGTGATTTCTCCAGATGGCAAAGACGGTTCGATTGGCATTCACCAGGACGCAGATATGTATATTTCTCGTCTGAAAAATTCAGAGAGCTTAACATTCAACCTTCCAGAGCAACGTAAACTTTGGATTCAGTTGGTGAAAGGCTCTGTGACTGTGAATGGAGAAAAGATCGAAACTGGTGACGCTATTGCAGCTCAAGATATCGGCAAAGCTGACATCACAGCCTCTGCTGATTCAGAAATGATCTTGTTCGAACTTCCTGCTTAGTCCCTACCTACCGGCGCGGGCATAGGGCCCGCGTCGTTTTTTACTTAATGCATTGAAACCAAATTTGTCGTGCCACTGTTAACGAATGTAGCGGCAGGATCGCGACGATCCAAATATCCCGCCAGAGTCGTTAATGCAGCAGCTCCCACTACGACCAAAGATCCCACCCAAGGTGTCGTCATAAGACCTGAACCCTCAACGATCAGTCCCCCGGCCCACGCGCCACCAGCAATTCCTAAATTGAAAGATGCAATATTTAATCCCGATGCGACGTCAACAGCTTCAGGTGCAAATCTCTCTGCCTGTCTAACGACGTAAATTTGCAGACCCGGTACGTTCCCAAACGCAACAGCTCCCCAAAGAAGAATTGTTCCTAGAGCGAAGTATGGTGAGTAAGCAGTGAACGTAAAGATGAAAAGTACAATCGCAAGTCCTAGAAAAATAAATTGCAAGGCGCGAATCGGACCAAGCTTATCCGCTAACTTTCCTCCCCAGATATTTCCAACTGCAACTGAGATTCCGTACACCAAAAGCACAAGTCCCACAGCACCTTCAGTAAAGCCCGTCACTTTTTGCAAAATTGGAGCAAGGAACGTAAACGCCGTGAAGGATCCCCCGTAACCAAGAGCTGTGATCAAATAGACCAACATAATGCGCGGTTGTTTTAAAACATTTAATTGCGCACTCAATTTCGCTGGGGCTGCTTTCGCAATATTTTTTGGAATGAGAACTGTACTGCCGATGACAGCAATGGCTCCAAGAGCTGAAACGGCGAGGAAGGTGGCTCTCCATCCAAAATGCTGACCGATGAAAGTTCCAAGCGGAACACCCGTTACCAAAGCCACTGTTAAACCCGTGAACATGATCGCAATCGCACTGGCAGCTTTTTCTTTAGGAACTAAGCTTGCCGCAATCGTTGATCCGATTGAGAAAAACACACCGTGCGCAAGTCCCGTGAGAACGCGAGCCACTGTGAGTGAACCATATCCCGGAGAAAGCCATGCCAGAATATTTCCAATGGTGAAAAGTGCCATCAACCCGACCAGCAATTGCTTGCGGGGAATTTTTCCGGTGAGCGCGGTTAGTACGGGAGCACCTATGGCAACACTTAAGGCGTAGAGACTAACAAGCAATCCCGCTGACGGAAGCGAGACATTCAGATCCTGTGCGATAGTTGGTAAAAGCCCCACAATCACGAACTCCGTCGTTCCGATTGCAAAGGCGCTAATAGTAAGTGCGAATAATGCTAATGGCATAAAGCCCTCTTTCCTGTTTCTTATGACACTCAATTTAGCACTTTCACTCTTGCTGATTTAGCCATAAACTATCAATTGATACTTGACTGGGAGTCAATAATGAAAACCACGCTGGACGAGCTGCAAACCTTCGTTTCTATTGCGGATTCTGGATCTATTACAAGTGCCGCGGAACTGCTGTTACAAACCCCATCTGGAGTCAGCCGGACTCTCTCTCGGCTTGAGAAAAAACTGGGGTGCACACTCTTAAGACGAACGACGCGCAAAATAGATCTCACACAAGAAGGCGAAACATTCTTGAGTCATGCGCGCGAAATCTTGAATTCTTTTGAGGTCGCAGAGGAATCTGTGAAACAAAAAAATATCGCCCCTTCGGGAGTTTTAAAGGTCGACTCGGCGACGCCATTTATTTTGCATGCGATTGTTCCGTACGTAAAAGAATTCAACGGACTTTACCCTGGCATTCAGGTGGAACTGCATAGCAGTGATCGTATCATTGATCTTTTAGAGAAAAAGATCGACGTCGCCATTCGCATTGGAAAGTTAGATGATTCAACACTCCATGCCGTGAGCTTAGGTGCCAGCCGCAGACGACTGATGGCAAGTCCTGCCTATTTAAAAGAGCACGGAACTCCTAAAACAGTTGAGGACTTAGACAAACATCATCTTCTAGGCTTTACAGCTCCTGTTCGCTTGAATCATTGGCCTCTTAAAACTGAAAATGGAAATTCTTATCCAAGTAAACCACGCACCATGGCTTCAAGCGGAGAAACCTTGATTCAACTGGCGCGACAAGGAGTCGGGATTGCGTGCTTATCAGATTTCATGACTAAGAAGGATTTAGCAGAGGGAACTCTTGTCCAAGTTTTAAAATCCCAAACTGTAGATCACCGTGAAGAAATTCATGCGGTTTATTACAAGAACACACAAGTTTCTCAACGCGTGACTCTGTTTATTCAATTTTTAAAGAAAAAATTGAAAGATCAGTACTAGCATTCAAGAGATCTCACGAATTTGTAATACAGACGGAGGGTTGCATACCTTGCCCCTCTTCGCAGAAACCTATTTAATGAAAACTTAAAGGGACGTTCGGTTATGAATACAAAAAGACTTTTTCGTTTGGATAATCTGACTTTTATAGCCGCTCTTCTTGGATTGGCTGCGGGTTTTTGGTTACCAGAGTTTTCTATTCGCGTGGGATTTTTAGGCGATATCTTTCTCACTCTTCTCCGCATGATGATTATTCCACTGATTCTGGTTTCCGTCTTTTTGGCTGTGGCGAAACAATCAGCACAAGGCGAGCTTTCCAAAATTGGATATAAAACTCTTGGCTATTTTATCAGCACCAGCGCACTGGCGTGTTTGACGGGAATGCTGGCGGCAAATCTTTTACCAGACGCGGCACCCGCGGTGACCGCGTTTAAAGGCTATGATGCTTCAAAAATTGAATCTGTTTCTTATGAACAGTTGATCCTCAGTTTCTTTCCTTCAAATCCGGTCAAGGCTCTCGCAAATGGCGAGATCATTCAGATCGTGATTTTCTCAATCCTCATGGGGCTTGCATGCATTCGCTTAGAAGCTAAAAAGCGTGATCTGCTAATCAATATTTCCGACGCGGGACATGATTTGATTATGACGGTGATCCAGTGGGTTCTTGTGATTGCACCCCTGGGAATTTTCTCTCTAGTCGCCGCCACGATCGCAAAAACAGACGCCGGAAGTTTGTCGGGACTCGGTTGGCTCTTTGCCGCGATCGGTGTTGCCGCTGCAACTCATTGCCTGATCACTCTGCCCGCATTTGGATTTATCATGGGACGTTTTCATCCCTACAAATTTATTTGGAACGTCAAAGAAGCTTTGCTTGTGGCTCTTGCAACAGCGTCAAGTTCTGCCACGCTCCCCGTTTCCACACGAGTCTTAGAAGAAAATGAAAAGGTCAGCCCCAAAACCACAGGTTTTGTTTTGCCGTTAGGGGCAACACTCAATATGGATGGCTCAGCTCTTTATCAAGTTCTGGTCGTTCTATTCTTGGGTCGTTTAGCGGGAGTCGATTTCTCAATCGGCCAGCAATTTCTGGTTTTCATTTTTGTGATGCTGTCATCTTCGGGAACCGCAGGAATTCCTGGTGGAGGCCTCATGATGATGGGCGCGATGTTGCAGATGTTGGGAATTCCATTAGAACTTATCGGAATTTATCTTTTAGTCGATCGCTTCTGGGATCCACCTATCACTGCTATTAATGTTATGGGTGATCTTTTCGGAACAAAAATCATTGATCGTTTTATTAAAGCCGATGCTGTGAAGTCACCCGTGAATCACACCAGTGATATCCTAACGAGTAATGGCTATTTAGAACCAAATAAAACTTGATGAATGAGTTTCACGCTTTGAGATTTTAGACATCCATTAAGGTGTAAGCTTGTCTTTTTCCCAGTTGAAGAATTTCACTGATCGTTTCTTGCGGGTAAAGCATGCGGCATACGCTCATGGTTCCAACCATCATCGAAAAAAGCGTGATGGCCTTCTTCTTACGCTCGGGTGAAGTGCCTTTTGAAAAACCCGAAGCTAAGATTTCAATCAAAGCTTCGTAGCGTTCTTCAAACCCGGATTTCTTAGACGTCTTTGCACGGTGGATATCGGGGCTAAGAGCGGCAAACAAACAACCCTGCTCCACTCTTTCAACGTGAGCCTCGCTGAGATATTCATCGACGATAGTTTTAAGACCTTTTGAACCTTGAGAATCGACGATCTCGCGATAACGAGACAAGAGATTATCAAAGTCCAAAAGTGTTGCTTGCAGGAACAGATCGTCTTTGCCTTTAAAGTGGCTGTAAAGAGCACCCGAGGTGAGGCCCGCACGCTTCATGATCTGATCGACCGGAGCGCCCGCATGACCGAACTTCTTAAAAGTCTTAACAGAATCTTTTAAGATCTCGCCTCTGAGTTTTTCTTTTTCACCCGCTTTAGTTCTCATAATTCCTCATGTCTTAGAGCTGAGTAGATCCACCATCAACAAATAACTCTGCGCCCAAAATATAAGTCGACTCGTTTGAGAGTAAAAACACGATAGGACCTGTCACTTCGTCAACTGTTCCGTACCGTTTCAATGGAACCTTCTCGGCAACCGCTTGTTTTGTCTGAGCCACAGCTTCACCAGGAATTGTTCCTGGTCTGTTCCAGATAGGAGTTTCAATCGGTCCAGGGCTCACAACATTAAAACGAATTCCTTTCTCTAAGCATGCACCGGAAAAAGTTCTCGCCATCGAGCGAACGGCCGCTTTCGTTGCACTGTAAACAGTCGAAGTCGCACTGCCAGTACTTCCCGCCACAGAAGCGTTCACAACAACAGAGCTTCCTTTTGAAAGAAGTGGAATTGCTTTTTGCATAGTAAAGAAAACACCTTTGACGTTCACATCAAATAGTTGGTCATATTCGGCTTCGGAGACAGCTTCGACTGGATTGAATTTTGCAATTCCAGCGTTAGCGAAAAGACCGTCGATATGACCGTATTTATTTTTTATTTGAGCATACATCGAATCAATTTCGGAAAGCCGACTGACATCTGCTTGAATTGCTTCGGCATTCGGTCCGAGCTCCATTTGCGCTTGTTTTAGTGTCTGCGGATCTCGGCCGGTGATAATGACTTTGCCACCCTCACTAACGATGCGTTTTGCTGTCGCAAATCCAATGCCGCTGTTACCACCAGTTACCAAGATAGTTTTTCCTGCGAATCGTTGTCCCATTTTGAAGCCTCCTTTGAGCATTCATAATTATAATAACGTTCGTTATTAATAATGAACGTTATTATAGCCAATGTCAATATGGCCACAGATCCAGCCTGAATCAATTTCTAAGTTATTGATATTACACATGTAATTTACATACACAGACGAGCTCACCTGGGAACACAATCGAAACAATCATTCCTGATTGTGTCCTCTTTGAAACAATCGGTTTTTGCCCGATGATAGATCCATAACAAACACGAATCCTCGGGAGGATCCAAATGTCTCAAGCAACTTTCACAATCGACTCTGCTCACTCCAGCGCTAACTTTTCAATTAAACATATGATGATCGCTAAAGTTCACGGTGGTTTTGAAAAAGTCTCTGGCACTTTACTTTTAGATTCACAAGATATTACGAAATCATCCATTGAGGCTTCGATTGAAGCTGCAAGTATCAACACGCGTGAACCACAACGTGATGCTCACTTAAAAAGTGCTGATTTCTTTGATATCGAAAAGTATCCAACTTTGAATTTTAAATCTAAAAAGGTCGAACAAGACGGTGATGATTTAAAAGTCACAGGTGATCTCACAATTCACGGAGTGACCAAAGAAGTGGTCTTTGAAGTAGAAGGCCCAACGGCTGAAATGAAAGACCCGTACGGAAATATCAAAATCGGTCTATCTGCTAAAACCAAAATCAAACGTAAAGATTTTGGACTCTCATGGAATGCTGCTCTTGAAGCAGGTGGTGTGCTGGTCGGTGACGACGTTGCCATCTCTTTAGACGTGCAATTCGCCAAAAAGGTTTAAGCCCCTCCCAATCCAAAGGTCCCCGCGAAGGGGACCTTTTTCTCGCAAACTATCTTTTTTAAATTAAGGTTGAGATTCTACAAGCTTTTTAAGGTTTTCGATGCCGACGTCGAACTGTCCCGCGATCATAGCTTCGCAATCAATAAAGACGTTAATTAATTTACCCATAAATCCACCATCACCTGACATCGACCAAGTAAATCGAGTGCCGCCGGCTTCAGGAGTCAAAGTGTACTGAACCAGATTTTCAGCGTGCAGAGGTTTGATCATTGTAAGTTTAATGTCGACAGATTGGTTCGGCACGATGTTAAGAATTTCAAGCTTTCCCGATCCGGCATCTTGATTTCCCTCGAACTCCATTGTTGATCCTGCTTGGCCATCTGTTCCTGAGTAGGACTTTTTCATATTCGGATCCATCTGCTCGTAGGGCGACCATAAACCACCTTTTTTAAAATCACTAATATAAGGGAATATCTTTTCGGGAGGAGCTTGAATGAGGCCACTGCGCTCATAACGGAATTTTCCTTCACGAGTCGCCACGTAACCTAGGAATACGAGGATCAGACCGCCAATAATAAGACCGATAGTTTTAAACACAGTAAACCCTTTCGTTGAATGTGAGATAAAATTAACATACTATTTAGTATGTTGTAAAGAGCCTTTAAATTTGCTAGACTTTCCCTAATGAAAAAGAAGACTTCCGCACCTAAAAAGACTCGAAACCTCGAAAAATCTCGAAAAGAGATCCTTGAGGTGGCCTTTATGGAAGTTTATACCCGAGGGTTTCAAGGGGTCAGCGTTGATGACATTGTTAAAAAGACCTCAATGACCAAGGGTGCTTTCTATCATCACTTTCCGACCAAGCTTGATTTGGGATATGCCCTTGTCGATGAAGTTATCAAGCCCATGACTGTGAGTCGTTGGATTGGGCCTCTGGCTGAATATCAAAATCCTCTTGAAGGAATCCTAAAACAGATGAAGCTTCTTATCGGGAAAGCAGATCCTGCAGAGTTGAAGCTCGGGTGCCCTCTTAACAATCTCGTACAAGAAATGGCTCCCGTTGACCCAGGCTTTAAAACTCGTCTGCAATCAGCTTTGAATTTTTGGATTGATGAAATGGACGTTCATCTTAAGCGCGCTAAAAAAAATGGTTATCTGAGAAGTGACATCAACACTCGCCATGTCGCTCAATTCGTCGTGATGACTCATGAAGGATTTTACGGAATGCTCAAAGGCCTTGATGATCCCAAAGCTTTTGATGCCATGTTTGATTCCTTAAAAAGATACTTTGAAACAATTTCGGCCTGATCAGAACATCATCCCCACATGAACTTGGATCAGCGAGAGTCGCGGTAAGTAGGATAAAATATCGACTGCTGTTTGCACTTTGTCGCGGTCATCGGGATCAGAACTGTCTTTCAAATAATCCGCATCTTTTGTCGTAATCAAAAGTGGTTGCGCCAGACACATCCAATCAATGCCGATGTTGATATTCTTTCGAATCGTCCATGTGTTGCCAAAACCCGCGGCAATTCCCCAGCCCTGAATTTTTAAAACATCAGCAGAAGGATAATTTCCATTCACCGAGTTCATAAACTCATCCCCTAGGGTCATTGAAAAATCAAAATAAGAAATGCCGTAACTTAAATGAAAACTTCCGCCAAAATAAGTACGTCCGATCAAAGAAATCTTGGTATCAGAAACATTGGCAATATCCGAAAGCAGAATCGACGATCCAACACTCCCCTTCATGTATTCAAGTTCCCATGTCTGGTCCGGATTCGAAATCAGGCCGACCGTACCTCCGTATTTACTTAGAATAGGAATATCCACAAAGGCATAGTTGGCAGAAGCAAAATAATTAAAGGAACTTCGTGGCGTCGCGGGAGATTCGAGCACCGACGTGTTTTCTGGTTCTGTCGCCCCAGCATTGGAAATTGCAAGCAGAGTAAAGATTGTGATTACAAATGTCTTCAATGTCTCCTCCATGATGCATGGAAATACTACTGTGATTTGACAATTACATCTACAACTTTGTTTCAGAACTCTTTGCCGACATGAAATCAATTCTGATAAAAGAAAGTCTATGTCGGGTGAAAAAATGAGAGCTCTTCAGGCCGCAAAATTCTTGGACTTTTTCTCTGCGCTAATGATTATCTTTCAGATCATTCTGATTGGTTTTGCTATTCACGCTGATAATCAAACTTATAAAGCTTGGGAAGTCCGCTTTCGCTCGATTCGATTAGCCGAAGAGCTTCGTCATAGTTCGCGTGACCTGACCACTGCCGCACGAGCGTACGTTGCAACAGGAGACATTCGTTACTGGCAGGAATTCCAATCCATATTGGACATTCGAAACGGTGTTAAACCACGTGCCGACGGCCGAACTGTGCCATTACGTACACTCATGAATGAGGCCTCATTTAAGACCGACGAAATTCTCCTTCTGGATTTCGCTGAGAAACAATCCAATGAGCTCGCGCGATTTGAAACAGAAGCAATGATGATGGTGAGAGAGTTACCAAATCCAAGCGCTTTGAACGAAAAGAAAAATAAGGCCATAAGCAAACTCTATGACCTTTCCTATAGAAGAAGTATTCAAGAAATCATGGCACCTATTTTAAGATTTGAAGACAGTGTGAATCAACGTACGCTTTTAGATGTCGAGAAGTACGACTTCTTATTAAAAACTTTGCTTATCGTGATTGCGGGTCTTCTTCTTATCAATGCGCTATTGACCTATGTCTCTTCACTGCTCAAGGCGAAAGACGCAAAAGTAGAAGTCTAGAGTATTCTGTAATCTAAATTTACCTGAATAAACCGTGAAAGTTACGGCATCGACATTCAATGTTCGAATTCACAATTTCTGTAATTAATTATGGAATCACACGATTTAATTATAGTTAGGAAATTAACATATTCGTGTATTGCTTATTTAAAAAGCACGATGCTATCCCCTCCGCACTATGAAAAATAAAACTGAAAACCAAACTCTAGGTGCGAACTCTCTTGAAAAAATTTTTCCAGGCGATAGCGAAATGGCGCAACACATGCGTGCTTTCGATTGGACAACAACCCCATTGGGGTCGCCAGAAACCTGGCCACAAAATCTCATAACTTCCATCAGTATTTGTCTCACATCACGTTTTCCAATGAATATTTGGTGGGGACCTTCACTTACTTATTTTTACAATGATGCTTACATTTCATATCTTGGTTCACAAAAACATCCTAAAGCGTTAGGCCGATCTGGTCGTGAGGTTTGGGCAGAAATCTGGCCAACAATTGGACCAATGATTGATGATGTTAAAACTCTGGGTTACGCGAGCTGGTCAGAGGACATGCAAATGTTCTTCGATCGTAAGATCACTCAAGAAGAAGTTTACATGACGTTTTCGTTCAGTCCTATTTACGGAGCATCGGGGCAGGCTGACGGAATTTTCTGTGCGAGTACCGAAACAACAGAAAAAATTCTCGGTAACAGACGTTTGCGCACGCTCAGAAAATTAAGTGCTAAAGCTGGGGAACCTCAAACTCTTAGTTCTGCTTTTGCTTCTATCATTGATATTTTATCTGTGAACCCAATGGATTTGCCGCTAGCTGCACTTTACTCCATTGATGAAAACGGCAACCAGCTTCGCCAGTCCACTGGTGAGCTTCAACCAGGTGAAATTTTACCCGAGCAACTCAAGCAAAATCTCGACGGCACTTATGTAACACCCCAAGAGGGCATGCACCTTTTCCCAATTCGTTCACTGGTTGCAGATAAGGTTGCTGGAATTCTTCTGGTTGTGCCAAATCCGCACCGCCCATTGGATTCTGCTTACATCACATTCTTCGATCTCGTGGCTTCACATATCGCCACTATTATAGATAACTCAGTCGCCTACGAGCTTGAGAAAAAACGCGCAGAAGCCCTGACTGAGCTTGATAAAGCCAAAACAACATTCTTTAGCAATGTGAGCCATGAGTTCCGTACACCTCTGACATTAATGCTAGGACCCATCGAGGAAATGCTCGACGGTCTTTATTTCGATTACGATAAACTCAAAATTGTCCATCGCGGTTGTCTCAGACTTTTAAAGATGGTGAACTGTCTTTTGGATTTCTCACGACTTGAATCCGGAAAAGCCCATCTTATCTATGAAGCGACAAAAGCTCCGGCTTTGACAGCTGATGTGGCGAGCGTATTCCGCTCCATGATTGAAGATGCGGGGATTGAATTCATTGTCGACACTCCAGAGCTTGATGAAGACCTTTATTTGGATGCCGAAAAATGGGAAAAAATCGTTCTGAACCTTCTTTCGAATGCCTATAAGTTTACAATGTCAGGACGAATCGAAGTTCGCACTCGCCGCCTCGAAAATAGATTTATTCTTGAGGTCAAAGATACAGGAACTGGAATTCCAGAAAACGAACTTCCAAATATTTTCAAACGTTTCCATCGTGTAGAGGGCGCCAAAGGACGAAGTCATGAAGGCACAGGCATCGGTCTGTCCCTTATTGAAGAAATCATCCACCTCCATGGTGGACATATCAGTGTGGAAAGTACGCTTGGTCAAGGCAGCACGTTTACCGTCTCTGTTCCTTTCGGAAAAGACCACCTGCCTGCGGGCCGCCTTGCCACTCGCAACGTCTCTTACTCTTCGGTTCGTCGCAAAACTTACCTTGAAGAAGCCATGCAATGGGGTACTGAGACAAGTTGCACAAGCAAAGTGGCTGATTCAACTGATGTGGAAGGTGCTATCGAAACCATCTGCAAAGATCGAAAAACTCGCATCCTACTTGTCGACGATAACACGGATATGCGTCGCTACGTTCATGGTCTCCTAGAAAAACATTGGGAAGTCGATGCCGTCTCTGATGGAACTCAGGCTATTGCCGCTCTTAAGAAGCAATCTTATGATTTGATCCTCTCAGACGTCATGATGCCTAATTTAGATGGATTTGGATTGGTCTCTAAAGTCCGTGAAAATCCACTCTGGTGTTCGATTCCAATTATTCTTTTATCTGCACGTGCGGGAGCTGACTCGAAGGTTTTGGGACTTGATGCTGGAGCAGATGATTATCTGACGAAACCATTCTCGGCAAAAGAGTTGATTGCTATTGTTCGCTCAAACTTGAATATGTCGAAGTTCCGCATGGAAACAAAAATGGCGGAAGCAGCTAATGAAGCGAAGTCGCAGTTCTTAGCACATATGAGCCATGAAATTCGCACTCCGTTAAATGGAATTTTGGGTTTCACGGAACTCTTGGCAGATGCTCCTCTGAGCAGCATACATCAAGACTACCTTGAGCGCGTGCGCGGAAGTGGCGCACACCTTATGAACATCATTGATAGCGTTTTGGATTTGACCCGTGTTGAAGAAGGAAAAATTCAAATTAGCTCGGTGCCTGTTTCAGTAGAAAATATTGCTCTTGAAGTATTCAACGCCACCAAGGTGCTGGCACAAAAGAAGTCACTCAAAACACGTTTTGATTACTCTTCCGTTGTTCCGTCATCGATCCAATCAGATCCGACGCGACTGCGGCAAATCCTGATGAATCTGATGAGCAATGCCATCAAATTCACCAGTGAAGGAGAAGTCACTCTTCGTTTAGCGAGTGAAAAAATCTCAGAACAAGAACAAATCGTCGTTGAGGTTGAAGATTCAGGGATTGGAATTGCTGAAGAAGGCGTTAAAAATCTCTTCCAGCCATTCACGCAAGCAGATCCGTCCATCAATCGCCGATTTGGCGGTACGGGATTGGGACTCGCGCTTTCTCACAAACTGGCTTTAGCTTTAGGTGGAAACCTCGAGCTGAAACACAGTGTTCTGGGCAAGGGCAGCTGTTTCCGTCTGACAGTTCCTGCAAATTCGTATTTATCTAAAGTTTCATCACTCCAGGATTTGGTTGCAACTCCGATTGCCCCACCTGACCCAGAACTTGCGGGTATGAAGGTTCTGCTAGCAGATGACTCTCCGGATAATGCGAAATTGATCGAAGCCTATTTAAAATCAACAGGCGTCGCTTTGAATTTTGCTCGCAATGGTCGAGAAGCAACCGTCATGGCAAGAAGCGATGACTACGACGTTATTTTAATGGATATTCAGATGCCAGAAGTAGACGGAATTAGCGCTACAAAAATCTTGCGCTCCCTTGGCTATGAAAAACCAATTATCGCATTCACCGCACACGCTCTTGAGACAGAACTGGTAAAAACTCTCCTTGCTGGATGCACGTCACACCTGACGAAACCAGTAAAGAAAGCAAACTTGATCAGTGCCTTGAAGCAGCACTCAAGAGTCGCAGCGGCAACCGCAACAGCTCACTAAATATACCCCGAGCAGACTCAAAGTCTGCTCGGGTCTTTTCGCCTGGTTTTATTTGCTGATGTTTACCATTCCCTTAAAGTCCATCGGAATGACTATCGTATTCACTCTGCCATTCGCAATCGCCTCTGCAATCTTCATATTTGCCATCGCTGACATATATTCAATAGCGCCTTTATTCGCATTAAGCGCAGCAATTCGTTCTGCTTCTTTTTTGGCTGTTTGGACTTCCACCTCTTTTTGCTTGTATTCATTTTTTGCGCGCACAAGGTCGTTTGCGGAAGCCACGACGGAGTCTGCTGGCAAGATAACTCTTACTAAGACTTGGCTGATAGTAATCGCCGAATCAAGTTTTTCATCCGCGAGACTGTGAACCATAAGGTCTTTTACTTCTGTTTCAATGGCTTGACGGTTGTCGTTCATATCAAGAGCATCGTATTTTCTTGCGGATTTATAAATCGCGTTTCGAGCAGTTTGATGAACATAGTTATACATCAAGTAGATGTCTCCATCATGTTCGGCATGAAAAGACCTGTTCTTGGAAACATACAACTCACTCACGGACTGAGGATTGATACTATAAATCACGAGCGCATCAAAATCCTTCATTGTGCTATTGTCTTTTGCAAGTGGTGTCATATCCTCGACTCTCACACTCACGTCTTTTACAGGAAATGTTAATACACTTCCAATGAGGGTTTGATTGAAGCTTCCTGGCAATAATTCGCCTGGGCTGATTTGTTTATCAAATCCAATGCGAACGCCGACCTCCCCGGTTTCAATACGAGTGCAACCAACGGATAACGAAAGAACAATACACGCAAAAAGACGATTAAAGAGTTTCAACTGAAAACGCTCCTGTAAATATGTTTGTGTCCTTAAATTTCGCCACACTCACAGGACTTAAGCAAACGGAAACATATTTATGACCAAGAACCCTTAATTCGTTTAAGTTGCTCGAGTTGGTAGGAACCGAATTCGCTCGTGAAGAGACAACGGACTAACGGGTCCTCCATGATGTCCACGGATTCCATTTCTTTTTCGATTTCCGCGCTGAATTTCATGGAATTGATTCGCACATACATTGAAGTTAGTGATTCACCTAGATCCAAAGCCGCAAAAAGTTTGTAAAGAGGGACTTCGGTTGACCATTCCAATGGTGCACGATCCTCTTCCTGAATTTGCAAATGACCTTGCTGAACCGAGTAGGTGAAGTGTTTGGCTGCACCTGTGTGATCAAATACTGAAAGCCGCCAGTTGCGAGGACGGTCAAAGAATGACTCTTCCAATTGATCAAGGGTTGTATACTTTTGCAGAATTTCTTCTTCGCAGAATTTGTAAACGCGTTGGGTTTGGACTGCATTTAACTCTGGGAAGTTCTTTGCAATTTCTGCCGTTGCTGGCGGAACCAACGCGGGCAAATATTGATAATCTAGGTTTTGCTCTCCTTTAGGTTTAACCCACGGAAGAGGTGCGGAGGGCTCTATACCTTGTTTACCGAGAAGTATTGAAACAGACGGATTGAGCCGAATCACTTTTGCTGATGGCAACGCTTGCTGAACTTCTTCTTGAAAGAATTGGTATGAGATGGGGAAGAAAGCATTGTTATACCAAGACCAACTCTCTTGTTTAAACTGACAAGAGCTGGGTACGACAAAGCGAGGATCGAGAGCTTGCAACTGCTCGATCCATTCTGGAGGAAGCTCTTGAAGGGCCGCAGGAAAACGAGTCGGCGCAATCACTTCAAGTTCTCGCATCGTTTGAAAGGGCCAAAGAATCATATCCCATGGTGATTCGTTTTTCAGCAGTTCTAAAGTGTCATAATCAATCCAAGAATCAACAACGTTGAGGATATTCATGCCAGCTGCTTTGATTTGAAAAAGAGAATCCACCTCTGCATCCAAGGCACGACGCGGGATCACTTCAAATGCGCCGATGTTCACTGGCTTATTCAAAGTAAGTGAGTAAACATTTTTAAATCCCAACTCTTGAATCCAAGTAAAGATTTCTTCAAACACACAGTACATGTAAATCGGTGTCTCGCGATCCAGAAGATTTAAACTCTCTAGCGAGCAGTGATCATCGTGATAATGAGATATAAACACGGCAGAAAATTTCAAATTTCGGATTTGCGCTTGATCAAACTCGACATCAGGAAAGGCATAACAATTTCGGCTGAATGGGTTTTCAAAAATCGTATCAAAAGCAATTTGAGTGCCCTCACACTCAAATACATAACCCGCATGCAGAATTCGCGAAACCTTGACACTCATGGGGGCATCCTAACCCAAGCAGTCCTTTATATCTAGCTAATATTGCTGGTAAATTCGGCAAATTTGACAATTTACTTGGTTCTTTTTATACTTAACTTATTAGTTAATTAACCGATAGGTAAAATATGCAAGATCAACTCAGCCAAACCTTTGCCGCACTCGCAGATCCCACCCGCCGGGCAATGCTTGCTCGTCTTTCCGAAGGTGAAGCCAATGTGTCTGATTTGGCGAAACCATTTCTGAAGGAAATGAGTCTTCCAGCCGTCACAAAGCATTTAAAAGTTTTGGAAAAGGCAGGTCTCATCACCAAAACTAAAGAGGCCCAGTGGCGACCTTGTAAATTAAATGCCAACGCCTTGAAAGATGTCTCCGACTGGATGGAGCACTACCGAATTTTTTGGGAAGAAAGTTTAGATCGTCTAGATGCTTACTTAAAAACCGTCACTGCTAAAGAAAAACCGAAAGGGAAAAAACATGGCCGCAAAAAGTAAACCGAATGAACTGACGCTCACAAGAATTTACGATGCTCCGGTAAAAACTGTCTGGGATGCTTGGACGGATCCCGAGCAAGTGGCGCAGTGGTGGGGACCGCGCGGCTTTACTCTTACAACTCATAGCAAAGATTTGAGAGTCGGTGGTCATTGGTCTTATACAATGCATGGACCTGATGGCACCGACTACGAAAATAAAACCATCTACCATGAAGTCGAACCTTACGCTCGCTTGGTTTACGATCATGGAGGTAATGAAGACAAAGATCGCCCGCCTCTTTTCCGCGTAACCGCGACATTCAAAGAGATCAAAGGCAAAACTCATTTTGAAATGACGATGACGTTGCCAACTCCAGAGGCCGCACAACAAACAAAAAAATTAATCAAACAAGCTGGCGGCAATTCAACATGGGATCGCCTGGGTGAATTTTTGGAGAAAAGAGCCTCTGGTAAAGAAAAATTCGTTATCAATCGTTCATTTGAAGTGCCATTGGCAACAATGTTTGAAATGTGGACGAATCCAAAGCATTTTGAAAAATGGCTTCCACCGACAGGTTTCAAAATGGAGTTTATCCGCTCGGATATTAAGCCAGGCGGAAGTACTTTCTATTTTATGAACAACGACAGCGGAATGAAAATGTACGGACGTGCTCACTACCAAGAAATTCGTCCCGATCGCATTGTCTACACCCAAGAGTTCTGTGATGAGAATGAAAACCTCTCCCGTCATCCTCTCGCACCGACTTGGCCCGCCAAGATGCTCACGGTTGTAACTTTAACTGAAGAAGGACCTGATCAAACTCGTGTGACTGTTGAGTGGGAACCGACTGGAGAATTTACCGCGGAAGAACTTGATACATTTATCAAAGGCCGCGCTGGTATGACTCAAGGTTGGACGGGCTCATTTGATAAGCTTGAAGACTATTTACTCTCTGGCCCTCGATAACTGCGACAATGTGACTTAACTAAAACGTTTTTCCTATACTTAATTGATTCAGCCAGACCGTCATATTATGGCGGTCTGTGACATCTCGTACGTACATTGATGAGGTGGGATTATCGGGATTGGGATTTAAATTGCAGTGAAAATGCTGCAGAACTTTAAATCCCTTTGGGAAAGCATACATGGTTTCAATAAGAGCCTCAGTTAAGCCGTAACGAAAAATAATTTCCCAGCGTTCTACCGTTGAAACTTTCAGAGCATAGGGCTGTACATCAACAACCGAGTTTTCAAAACCAATCAGTGCAGATAAGTTTTCGGTCATTGTCGCAACAGTGCCTTTAAGTTCGGCTGCCATACCAGAACTTTCATCAGGCAGCCGTTTTTTGTCCAACTCAATCATTCTTTGCACAAAGCGAACATCCTCTTGGTCATAAGTGACGACATTATTGAGCTCGCGATAATTTGTGCGCTCAGTGCTGGATGAAACATCTGAGATCAAGAGGTCCTCGACCGCAGTCATACGAATCAACGACGAAATTGGCAGTTCCAAAAACTTTGCAATTCGACCGAGTGTTTCAAGCTTCGGTTCAACCTCCCCCATTTCTAAACGCTGAAAGTTACGTGGAGAGATTTGGAGGGCTTCTGCCATTTCTGCTTGCGAAAAACCTTTGAGTCTTCGATAAAAACGCAAAATATAGCTGATCTTATTTATCACTTTAAAGTTTGGAGCACGCATGATGACCTCCATAATTTATGATAACATTCTTCATTCACATTCATTTTCCCCTTTGAAATTTCTCATCCAAAGACGCTAACCCTAAGACTTAATTGGCTAAAACTGTTTCTTAAATCCCACAATGTGCACCCAAGACTTAAGACAGCAGGCCTTGACCTTTTTCTTGGCAGAAGCCTAATGTAGATGCATGAAATTAATTTCCTGGAATGTTAACGGCCTTCGCTCTGTTCATCGTAAAAACTTTCGCGAATGGTTTGAAAAAGAAAAGGCCGACGTTGTTTGCCTTCAAGAAATCAAAATCACAGATGAAGCGATTCAGAAGGATGAAACTTTCTATCATCCTGCCCGTTATCATTCTTCTTGGGCCTTTGCTGAGAAAGCTGGTTACTCAGGATTAGCTCTCTATTCAAAAAAAGAACCCGACGATGTTCGCATTGGTCTGAGTATTCAAAAATTTGATCGCGAAGGACGTTGGCTTGAAGCTGACTTTGGAAATATCACGGTCGTGAATAGTTATTTCCCGAATAGTCAGCGTGACCATGCAAGATTACCATTCAAATTGGAATTCTGTACCGCGGCCGAAAAGCGCCTTGAATCTTTAAGAAAAAAAGGCCGTGAAGTAATGATCTGCGGTGACTTCAATATAGCGCACAAAGAAATCGATCTAAGAAATCCAAAGACCAATATGAAAAACGCAGGCTTTCTCCCAGAAGAACGCGCTTGGATGACGAGATTCCTGGATAAGCTTGAATGGGTCGATAGCTTTCGCAAGTTCGAACAAGGACCTGATCATTATACTTGGTGGAGCTATCGTCCCGGTGTTCGCGAAAAGAACATTGGTTGGCGCTTAGATTATTTCTTAGTGAATAAAGAAGCCTCAGATCGTCTTAAGTCAGCATCGATCTGCGCTGATGTGATGGGTTCGGATCACTGTCCTGTGCGCTTAACTCTCAAAAAATAATTAATCTGGTTTGTGCCCGCTAAGTCTTTCAAAGAGCTTACTCATGCGATGATAGAGCTCGGCGATGGGCTTTTCTGGATCTTTACCGGCAAGCATTGCCGCATCTTCGATTTTTTCAATGCAACTCAAATCTCGGCATAGAATATAGGAATTGCTGATATTCGGGTCCATCACCACAGATAAAAATCCAATTTCTTCCGATGACCCATAGGCATGACACCAGTTACAAAGCCCACCGACTGATTCCCCCGTCGGTGGGGTCCTTTTAAAGGCCACTCCACGGGGCATATCCCAATTTGGCATTTTAAAAACAAGATAAACGTAAACTCCGGAAGGCTCTTTCCAAGTAAAGTAAGAACGCACGTTGAGCGGAAACTTGAGGTTGTCAGGAAGGACCAATTTTTTTTGATCTCTCAAACGAAAGGCCTGAATTAATTCTTTTTCCGAATCAACAGAAAAGAAAATTTCTTTCTGGAAGTTATTGATTTGAGTTTGCATGCCACCCCACTGAGCAAAAAACTTATTATAGCACTAACCAGTGGAGAGATCTCTAATTTTCCCCCAACAGCGATTCACTACTTCGGTCTGTGTTTAAGTTATTTCGCAGATCCGAATAATGACAGATCCAACATCTGTTTGGTAAATTTTGTCTATGGCTACCGCTCACGACACAAAAATCGTAGTTGATATTGAAAATTTCAAGCTCTGCACTGTCATGAAGGAAGATGGAGAGAGCATTTCCATCCGATCTTTATGGGAGCATCAACCCGCGATATTTGTTTTCTTACGTCATTTCGCCTGCGATGCCTGTCGCCGACATGCACTTGATGTTTGGGAAAACCGCAAAAAGTACGAAGAAAAAGGTGCAAAGATTCATTTTATCGGCAATGGTTCACCTCATTTCCTAGCGGAATTCAAAAAGACTTTTGGTTTGCAAGAGGCTTCGTTTTACACAGACCCGACATTAAAAACATTTAGAGCTGCTGGATTTAAAAAAGGATTCTGGATTGATCCAGGAACTATGCATTCTCGTCCTGAATTTTTATACAAAGCCATTCGCTTTGCCGCGAGAAAAGAAAACGCAGGCTCTGGAAATGTTTGGCAACTTGGCGGGGTTCTTGTGGTGTGTCCAGGCGCTCTTCCGACTTACCAATTTACCAGTTTAACTATGGGACACTTCCCTCCTATCAACGACATTCCCGTCATCGTTGCCAGTGCCAAAAAGAAATTGGAAACTGTCGACACTTAAGCACTGTTTCATCACAAACATGCTTTGTTGATCTTTAACGACATCAAGAAATTAATTTGAGGCTTTCTTGTTCGCGATTCAATATCTGGGAACTTACAAAACCAGGAGATTGAATCATGAGAACGAAAAATCTAATTCTTCTTTCTTCTTTGCTTTTCGCCACCACAGCTGTGACAGCGATGGCCATCAGTAAAGGAGGATTCCAAAAAGCCTTTGGTAAAAATCCACCTGCTCGCGCAACTGACATTGTTGAAGAAGGCCGGGAAATATTCCGTCACGATACTTTTGGCAGCGAAACTTTTTGGGGGGATAAACTCCGCTTGCATCACGCTATTATCGGAGAGAAAAACGGCGGCGTTGGCGCGGGCGTGAGTCCCAAAGCTGCGCTGGCTGTCGGACTAAAAGTCGACATCGAATCCCTCTCGCAGGCCACGCTTGATGCCATCAAAAACGGAACTGCCGATTTAGATGATCCAAATACCAGCATTGTTCTTTTAAAAGAAGATGCCATCATCGGAGTGAAAGGCTTTTTCAATGATGCCGGTCAAATGACTTCGATCGGTGTTCAGTGCGCACTCTGCCATTCGACGGTCGACAATTCTCTAGCTCCAGGATTAGGAAAACGCCTCGATGGTTGGCCCAACAGAGACCTAAATGTAGGTGCCATTGTCAGCTTGTCTCCAGATCTAAGTTACTACAATACATTATTAGGTGTTGATGATGCCACAACTCGAACCGTCTTAAGTTCTTGGGGACCAGGCAGGTATGATCCGATTTTATTTTTGGATGGAAAAGCTTTTCGTCCTGATGGAAAAACAGCGGCCACACTGCTCCCTGCTGCGTATGGGTTGATGGGAGTTAACTTGCACACGTCAACGGGTTGGGGCTCGGTTACCTATTGGAACGCCTTTGTCGCCAATCTACAAATGCATGGTCAGGGAACTTTCTATGATCCGCGTTTAGACGATGCGAACAAATATCCCATCGCTGCTCGAGAAAAAATGGGACATATCAAAAATGCAGATGACAAAATCACGAGCAAACTTGCTGCTCTTCATGCTTATCAACTGGCATTAACTGCACCCGCGGCCCCTGCTGGATCGTTTGATGAAGCCATGGCAAAACGCGGCCAAGTTCTTTTTAATGATAAAGCAAAATGCGCTACCTGCCATACTCCCCCGCTTTATTCAGAACCCGGTTGGAATATGCACACGGGTGCTGAGATCGGTATTGATGAATTTCAAGCCATGCGCTCTCCAGCAGAACGCTATCGCACGACACCACTAAAAGGGGCGTGGGCACGTGCTCAAGGTGGTTACTACCATGATGGTCGATTTGCAAATTTAGGAGAGGTAGTCGAACACTATAATGGACACCTTCAGCTCAGTCTGACAGATGCAGAAAAAGCTGACTTGGTTGAGTTCTTAAAATCACTTTAAAAAAGAATGGGCTTCTCGATCTAAGTTGTACAAGTGCATCGCTCTCCAAAGAGCGACGCGAACTGCAGTGCTATCAGGTGTTGAATTTTCTTTTTTGTCCATTCCTTAAAATGGCCATAGATGCATTGAGAAGTCCAGAATAATGACGCCTGAGTTTTTTGAAAACTCTTGCGCAATCTGGTCATAGAGCTTCGTTGCTTGCTCTATCTGCTGACGAAGTGTTTCGCGGTCTCCAGATGAATTTTCGCAAAAAGACTTCATGGATTTCAAGTTTTCCGCCAACAGCACACGAGGCTGACCCTCAGCATCGGTATCAGGCACAAAACCTAAGCGGTTCACATTGTCGCGAAGAATTTCTGCTTGTTTGATATAGCGAGTGATAGTTTCACAAATATGCTCTTGTGTTCCGATTGTTCTGATTGATTTTAAATAGTTGAGGCCAGAGCGCAAACGCGCGAACGTCCCTTTGATGCTGTCGATATAATTCAAATTCTTAACCGCAGGGAGTTTGTAGTATTGCTCGACTTGTTGCGCGAGTTTTTCATCAGCGCCGTGTTGGTATGCAAACTCACGCATAATCAACGGGCGAAGGCTTTCTTCGGGCTTTTCATTTGAATTTTTGATCTCGTCCATGCTTACGCAAAGAGGAGCATTGGAACCGTTGTCTCTTTTGCCATCGCTATAATCACAAACACCTTGCTCTTTGATTTCAAACTGTAAATGGTTCTTGGTGCTGTTGCGAACAACGAGGTCGTCACGCATTTTTGCCAGAATATTTGTCAGCTCCTGTGAGCTTCCGGGTGAAACCAGAAAGTGCGTATGCTCTTGGCCGTTTGAATCTTTATAGGAATCCACGAACGTTGGCTTCATCGCCCACAAATAACTTGCATTGATACGATCAGCTGCGGAGGGAAGTTCTTCTTTCACTGACACTTCAATATTTGCGCGTGAATACTCACTCGCACTTGTAATCGGCGACGGCGAATTTTTTGATAAAATAGTTTCATCAGCAGCTTGTTCATTTCTAATTTGAGCTGTGTCACCTGCGGGAATGACCTTCACTTCCGGTTTTGTCTCAACAGCAGGAACTGTCTCTTCTTTAGAAGTTTTCTCTTCATGTTCATGCTGACGCTCAATTTCAGAGTGCCCATCCTCTGGGATCTCAATTTGCTCATCCGCGAGAGGGGTCGGCTTTGTTTTAGATCCCGAACTTTGAGGGCCGCAAGAAGCTGTCAATAACATGGTCACCAAGCCGCAAAACGCTATTAGATGGCGAAACGCAGTTTTAGCTCTTATGAGATGAAATATAACCGTATCTAGGCTCTTCATAGGTATGTCCTCTATAGGGACTTTCCATTTCAAATCCTATGCCTGCTGAATGTGAATCTGTATCATCGGTATCACTCTTAAGGCATTCCTCCGCCGCCGGCCGAACCATAGATCTGTCCTGTCGCGTAGCTCGCGTCGTTTGCCGCCAGTTGTACGAATATCGATGCCAGTTCTGCAGGTTGTCCCGGTCGACCCATCGGACTATCCGCTCCGAATTTTTTTAGTTTCTCTTGTGTCGCTCCACCACTCACTTGCAGCGGTGTCCAGATCGGACCGGGAGCGACACCATTCACACGAATACCTTTCGGCGCAAGTTGTTTGGCCAAAGAGCGAATGTAGTTGGTAGTGGCTGCTTTTGTTTGAGCGTAATCGTAAAGATCCGGAGAAGGATCGGTTGCTTGCACAGAACTTGTACCGATAATAACAGAGCCTGGTTTTAAATACGGCAGGGCTGCCTTGATTGTCCAAAACGGTGCATACACATTTGTTTTCATCGTCGCATCGAAATCAGCAGTAGTGACATCCAAAATAGAAGCTCGTGTTTGCTGTCTGGCTGCATTGTTCACCAAAATATCCAAGCCGCCTAGTTGTTTGATCGCCGTCTGCACTAGGACCTGACAAAAATTTTCTGTACGAAGATCACCTGGAATTGCCACCGCTGTTCTACCTGCTGAACGGATCAGCTCTAAAACTTCTTTTGCATCCTCTTCTTCAGCCGGTAAATAGTTAATTGCGACATCAGCCCCTTCTCGTGCGTAAGCAATAGCAGCAGCCCTTCCCATGCCGGAATCTCCTCCGGTAATAAGAGCTTTTCGTCCAGCCAATCGGTTGGTTCCACGATAAGATTTTTCTCCGTGATCAGGTCGCGGAATCATTTTACTGGCAAGCCCAGGCCAAGGCTGAGATTGTTGCTGAAAAGGAGGTTTAGGATATTTGCCACGAGGGTCTTGCAGCGGTTCGATCTTAACTGTGCGGGCGTCGGTCTGCGCTTGCGCTTGAGAATTTGCGAAGGCCACCGCAACAAGTCCTGCGCCAAAGCCACCCAATAGCTCGCGACGCTCTCGCGATTTTTCATCTAACTCATCCATATGTTCCTCGTTTGAAACGTTCCACTTGATGATAAGGGATATTCACAAGACGTCGCGCTGTATTTTAGACCCTGCATTTAACAGACAGTCAGCAAGGTCATGTTTCTCCGCTAGCCTTGTCTTTTTTCATAACTTCCTTTTAAATCAAAGACTCATGACATTTTTTGGAGATCATTATGAATGCTCAAACTGCTTCGATATTTCGTTTAATTGCTGCCTGCTCACTCTTTGTCGGCTGTGCAAGTTCGCGCCCTTCTGTTGTTATTCCAAAAGAAGTTCCCGTGGTTCGTCATGGAATTCTTGCGGGTTATCTTAAAAACGAAGATCTCCCAAATAGTTTAACGTTGCTGCCTCCACCACCAGCTGAGAAAACAGCTGCCTTTGCCGGCGACGAAGATGCTTTTAAAAAAACTCGCTCGTTGAAAGATACTCCTCGCTGGAAACAAGCCATTGAAGATGCCGACCTTAAGTTTCCGAAAGCTGCGGAAAATTTCTCTTGTGCTCTTGATGTTCCAATTTCAGAAAAAGAAACCCCTCACCTTTACATGTTAATGCGACGTACGTTAGCTGATGGAGCGCTTGCAACTTACAAAGCCAAGGAACATTACAAACGCACACGCCCGTTCGTTTTTAATAACACTACAAGCTGCACACCACATGATGAACAATTTCTGAGAAAAGACGGCTCTTACCCATCTGGGCATTCCGCTGCTGGTTGGACGTGGGCTTTGGTGCTTTCTCAAGTTGCCCCTGAAAGAACAAATGAATTGCTGGCGCGCGGACTTGCTTACGGTCAAAGCCGCGTGATCTGCGGGGTGCACTGGCAAAGCGACGTGACACAAGGTCGTGTGGTAGCAGCAGGTGCTGTTGCAAGACTGCAAAGTGATCCGATTTTCCAAGCAGAACTTGAAGCCGCGAAAAAAGAAGTTCTGAATTTGCGCACCCAAGGCCAAAAACCAACTCGCGATTGCAAAGCGGAAGCTGAAGCCTTGGGGTTGAACCTTGTAAGTTCTCTTTAGTTACCGTCGGGAATAGTTGGCTCAACAACATGAGCCAACAAGTGCAAGGACTGTTGCCATCCGACGTAACACATTTCCACAGGGATCATATCAGGAATTCCTTCCTGCGTGATCTTGACTTCCGTTCCACCAATAACTTCGCGGAATGAAATCGTCATCTTCATTTCACCAGGCATATTGGGATCATCAAACTTATCGATATATTTAAGAAGTTGATTTGGCTTAATCTCCGTATAGGTTCCGCCAAAAGACTGCACACTTTTGGTGGTAAAGTTTGTAAATGACATTTTATATCCACCGCCCACACGCAAATCCATCTGATGGACTTTCGCGGTAAAGCCATGCGGAGCCATCCATTTTACTAAAGCTTCTGGATCTGTAAATCCACGATAAACTCTTTCCACTGGTGCGGTAAAAACGCGATGAAGGTTTACTGTCCCCGCCATATTGTGCTCCTTTGAAATTTTTTGTTTTATCTCAGCATAAACACATCTTGCTTACAGGGCAGTCCAGAAAGTTCTAATTTTGTCGACAACCTCTATTTGGGAACACTAACGTGATAGTAGGCAAGGAAACAGCAATGAAATCATCACCGAAAAATCCAAAAGTAGATGCGTTTATAAAGACTCAGAAAAAATGGAAAGATGAAGTTACACTTCTCAGACAACTGGCATTAGAGTGCGGACTTAATGAAGATCTAAAATGGCGACTTCCTTGTTACACGCTTAATGACGCCAATATCGCTATCATTCAAAACTTCAAAGACTTTGTTGCGATCATGTTCTTTAAAGGTTTCGCGCTTAAAGACCCTAAAGGTTTATTAAAACAGCCCGGCGAGAACTCGCAGTCAGCAAGACGATTTGAGTTCACGAGTGTTTCTGAAATTTCAAAGATGAAGTCCACAATTAAGTCTTACATCAAAGAAGCGATCAAAGCTGAAGAATCAAACGTTAAACTTGATAAGAAAACCACCAAGCAACCAAAAATGCCTACCGAGTTTAAAGATAAATTAGACGGGAACAAAAAGCTAAAGGCCGCATTCGAAAATTTAACTCCCGGCCGTCAGCGTTTGTACCTTATGCACTTCTCTTCGGCAAAACAGTCGGCAACGCGTATTGCAAGAGTCGAAAAATGCATTCCTAAAATCATGAAGGGTCTTGGCCTCAACGATTGATTTCGTCAGGCGCATTCTTATCTGAAGCATTGGAAAATAGGATCGTCTTACGTTGGATATAGCCTCAGAGCAATACCTTTACAGAGGCGTGTCGTACTTGAAAACTTCACCCTGAGATGACAAATCCGCTTTGAATTTCCAAAATAGCTTGAAACGGTCCTGTTCTACGAGAATTCCTTTCATTCATAAACACAGGCACCTAAGATATTAAATTATGTGCTATTCAGCGATGATCGAAGCAGATCTGCGAAAACTTGAATATCATTTCGGCTCTCAGGTCGATTGGACAAGCTTTGAAGAAGCCTTTACCATTCGCTCGAAGTACGACCAGGCGATGATTCCGTCTGGTTTAGATTCTTATATAATTCAAAACGCCGAAACTCCGCTGCAAAAGCGTTTAGCGAAAATGGCAAAGGCCCATTATCAAGCTGAGATCGAAAAGTTTTCTGCAAAGTTGAAAAAGTACGAACAAGACGTCAAAGACTTTGAAGCCAAATTAAAAAGTGGATCGAAGGCGAAGGACCTCGCGGAGAAGTTAGAAAAACGTCGCGCGACGGTTGAGTGGCACAAAGAAAAAATCGAATACTACGAAAAAATTGAAGAAGCGGGCGCTCCTCGTGTCTTTCCAAATTTCTATGCACCCGTCATTGTTCAAGATGGAAAAGAAAACGTGATCCGCTTGATGCGTTATCATCTTTGCCCTAAGAACGGCAAAGAAATGAATGCGTTTAAGTATAACCTCTTCAATGCCCGCCGTGATCGTTTGTTAGATTCTCGTACATGGAAACCCATTTTCGGAAAAAAACATGCGATCTTTCCATTTCATCGTTTTTACGAAAGCGTCGACGATGGCAACGGCAACTCAAAGATTATTTATTTTGAACCAAAAGATCAGGAAATCATGTGGTCCGCTGCAATCTTTGAAGAAGCCAAAATCGAATCCGGATTATTGCGATCTTTCGCCGCGATCACAGACGAACCACCACCTGAAGTCGAAGCAGCCGGTCACGACCGCTGCCCAGTTTTTTTATCAAAAGAACATTTCAACAGATGGCTTACACCAAAAGAAAGTCCCACTGCTTTAGTGGACCTGCTCACTTCGGTAGTGCCTACTTACTTTGAACATAAAGCGGCTTAAATCTATTTCTGCCGCTTCTTCCATTCATCTGTCGGCAATCCTTCAAAACCCCAATCCTCATCGGCAATTTCTTGAATGACGATATGAGTGTGCTCTGGTTTTTTACCAAGAACTTTCACCAGAGATTGAGTGATATCCGCAATGATTTTTGCTTTTTGTTCTTTAGTCGCACCCTTGGTAATCTGAACATTCACGTACGGCATAATTTTTCCTTCAAAGAAATTTATGTAGAGAGCAGTTCATAACGAAAAGAATCTCTTATATAGCTCTTTATCTCTTTTGTTCCTTTTATAACTCCGACTCTTTTCATTCCAAGCTTTTCCATGACTTTGAAAGATGGAATATTGCGGGTATCGCAAGTCGCATAGATCACTGAAAGTCCTAGCGTATTGAAACCGAAGTTAATGAGGGCTTTAGCAGCCTCTGTTGCAAAACCTTGTTTTTGAAACTCGGGATTGATTGCCCATCCAAGATTTGCGACGTGACTGGCTTCAGTTTCTCTTCTAATTCCGCAGCCGCCAATCAGGAGGTCACTTTCTTTTAGACAAATAGCGAAATCAAATTTGTATCTTGGATTAGAGGTCGATTGCTCAATCATATCTGCAACGAACTTTTTTGTGTCTTCGACAGAGTTCGGACCCCATAATTCGTACTTAGAAAAATCCGGATCAGAACCGTAGATATGAACACGCTCCCAATCGTCAGGTCGGTAAGGGCGAAGAACAAGTCTGTCTGTTTGAAGCAAGAATTGTTTCATCAGGCTTGATCGTAAGCTTTCTTTAGTTCTTTGATATCAAGCTTAACCATTTTCCACATGGCATGCGCGACAGCTTCGGTCTTTTTCTTATTTTTGCTGGTATTCCATTTATCGAAATCCGCCGGCACGATTTGCCAACGAACGCCATACTTATCAATCAACCAACCACACTGGACAGGTTTACCACCACCACTCGTTAATTTTTTCCAATATGTATCGATCTCGCGCTGAGTTTTACATGGAACAACAAACGAAATGGATTCGTTGAAGGGCATATTTACGAAACCATTAAGGAGCATAATTTTTTGGCCCAAGAGAGTGATGTGCATAGTGAGCACCGAACCCTCTTTCACTCCCATAGGATTTTTAACCCAATAAGAAGTCTTTCCGATTTTCGTACCTTTGAAAATTGATTTATAAAACTTCGCCATATCGGCGGCTTTGTCGTTGGACCAAATGCAAGCGTACATTTTCAACATGGTGAACTCCTTCGTTTTTAAAGACTATATTCGAAATGATAAAAATGCTGACCGTCGATGATCTCAATTTTCATTGAGCCCGCAAGACCCGAGAGTCCACCAGTCCCCGTATCGGGTACAACCTGGATGCTCTGCTCTTGTTTACCTTTACTCATAAAGCAAGAATGCTGAAGAACGAAAGTTCCCTTTTTGTCTTCAATTTCGCCCTCAACAAGTTCAAACGCAATGTAACCACCAGAGCCTAACTCTTTGTTCATGATCCCGAACATAGAAACCTTACTGTTGGCTCTAAGAGACCCAGAGAACACTTTATCAAAGGACATTCCCATGCCACCCATCTTCTTGATGTTGTCGTCGGTAGTTGCCGGTGATGATTTAATTTCGAATTTGCCTTTAATCGTTTTCATATTTGTGTCTCCAAATCCATCCTATCTTGTTGAAATTATTAAGACCATAATATTCGACGATTTCAAAAACTCCGATACCGCAACCTGAGTTGCAAGTTCTGGAAAAGAGGCTCTCTAGACAGAACTCATCATTTCCAGTATGATCAATGTATTATGACGACAAAAACAGTTCGCTTAACAGACAAACAGTTTGAGCAAATCGGAAAGGCCCTCGCCGAGCCTCGTCGTTATATGATTTTAAAACAAATTGGCTCTTGTAAAAACGAGGGCACAATGTCGTGCAGCACCTTGCAGGAAGCGCATGAAATTTCCGCCGCAACTCTTTCCCACCATATTAAGGAATTGGAAACGGCTGGACTTATTGAGATCACTCGTGAAGGCAAGTTCATGCGAATGTCCATTCAACGTGATGTCTTACACGCCTATTTAGACAAGCTCGCAAAGATTTAATTCGTACTCCGTTATTTCCTAAAAACGACCTACGAGGGCTCCAGGATATTTTCTATCTATTGGATTTTACCTTGTTTTTCTCCACACTTCGATAATTATCTAATCGTCATATTGACAAAAGAATTTTCATTTCGATATTTATCTAAGTGTCGAACAATAACCCGGTTTATCCGGACAATCATTGGAGTCCCAAATGAAGAAGTTAAATGGAAAAGTTGCTGTAGTAACAGGAGCCTCTAAAGGCATTGGTGCGGCGATCGCAAAAGAGTACGCGGCCAACGGCGCATCGGTGGTAGTGAATTACTCAACCAGTAAAGAAGATGCAGAGCGCGTCGTTAAAGAAATCATCGCTAATGATGGCAAAGCTATCGCCGTCCAAGGTAGCGTTGCCAACGCGAGCGACGTTAAAAGAATTTTTGAGCAAACGAAGCAGGCCTTCGGTAAATTAGATGTTCTGGTCAATAACGCCGGCATTTATAAATTTGATTCTATAGAAGAAGTGACTGAGGAAGAATTCCATCGCCAATTCAACACGAATGTTTTAGGTGTCCTTTTATCTACACGCGAAGCCGTTAAGTATTTCTCCAGTGAAGGCGGAAGCATCATCAATGTCAGCTCCGTCGTCAGCACGAATCCGATTCCAGGCACCGCGATCTATGCAGCCACGAAAGGCGCCGTTGATACCATGACGATCGGTCTGGCTCGTGAACTAGCTGGACGCAAAATTCGCGTCAACAATATCGCTCCAGGTGGAATCGAAACTGAGGGCTCCATCACACTCGGCATGATCGGTTCAGACTTAGAAAAACAAATCGTTGCACAAACGCCGCTGGGTCGTATCGGTCAACCGCAAGATATTGCAAAAATCGCGTTGTTCTTAGCCTCTGACGATTCTGGTTGGGTTACGGGCGAGCGCATTCATGGCTCTGGCGGTTATCGTTAATCGTTTTCATTTTTTTGAAAGAAGAGGTGCAGGTTGGAGCATTTCAGCGGCGAACATTTAGTAGTGATTTTGTTAGCAGGATTTTCCTTCTTGGACCTCTTCAAACGTAGTGTTACGCGAATAATTTCGTGGCACAAGAAACCCCAAGCCATTCCGATTCCGTCACAGCAAAAATACTATCCTGGTGTTTATGCAAAAGTTCAGACTCCCATCAAACAATTTACGAAATAAAAAACCACCCGAGTGGGTGGTTCTTTATTTAGAAGAAATTGGTGGAGGCGGCGGGAATTGAACCCGCGTCCGCAAGTGATCCACGATAAGGCGCTACATACTTAGTCAGTGTTTTAGTTTGTCTGTACAGCTTCCACTAACAAAATCAGCACAGACACTCCCCCAGTAAATTTAAGCGAGCTTGCTGGAGAAAACCCAGCTCACCGAGGTCCCTAAATGACGATCAATCCAAGAGCGGAACCACCTCAAGGTTGATCGTGCGGCTAATTAAGCTGCAAGTGCGTAATCGTTGCCAATTACAAAATGCACGTTTTTATCGAGGTCCTCATGCGCCCCGGTATGCTCCTTATGTTTCAGCACCCACGTCGAAGCCAGTACGCCCCCACGATGAAAATGACTGGACATACTCAAGTTATATCACGAATTCAGCAAACGAAAATCGACAAAGTCACAGCGCAAAAATTCAGCACCTTATGTTACGTGATCTTAACGATACTCTAACAGAGGCAGTGGAGAAGCGACCCCAAAAGGTCCAGATATCCACCATTTATAGGGCTATTCCACAGACTTATCCACATGAGTGCCTAAAAAATGGGGCAAAAGTGACACTGAAATTTAAGAATCTTAAATTTACATGAGAGCGTTTCGTGTTATTAAACAGCTTATTTTTCAAGCAAAACACCCACTTTTTTGGTCAAAAAAATGGCTACACCCGTACTCAACATCGTGTCACCTCACATTTTAAAATTCGAAAAATGCGGTTGAACAAATTTGTAGCAGCAGCTGCTTTCATAACAAGCGATCTGCTTTTTCAAGCAAAGTCAGTATCTGTCTTTGCTGCTTTAATTTTAGTATCGGAATTTTAAGATCACGAAGAAGTCGCGGACTAAAAACAAAAATCCCCGAGACTTTGGATCTCAGGGATTTTCAATAGAACACTTAATAAGAGAACTAGCGGAAAAGATCTGCTGCTGACGCTGCAGACGCAGCCAAAGAACTGACGTTCTTGCGAGGGTCATCGTTCTTCTCAGGCTTAGCTGCAGGAGCTTGTGGCTTCGCTGCTGGTGCAGTTGCTGCCGCCGCCACAGGTTCAGCTGCTGGAGCAACCGGAGCTGCTGTCGCTGCTACTGGCGCTTCTGCTGCCACCATTGGAGCTGGAGTATCTTGAACGTTCAATGTTGGAGCTGCTGCTTTAGAAACAACACCATCAACTGCATTCGTTACCGGGAACAATTGAATGTTCAATTGATAAACTCTTTCGCCTTTTTCTTTCATACGAGCGATGGAGTTATCTTTGTTCAAAGCTTTGCGCATTTGACGAAGCTTGAATTTGATTTCTTCAAATTCAGATTTAGTAAGTGACATCGTCAATGTTCCGAACTCGCGATCCATCGGCTGATCTTGGTACAAAGACTCGAGACCCAAGTACATAAGTTGTGATTGCAACTTACGAACAAGTGCTACCGGCACTTCTTCAGGAGATTCAATCAAGTTGCGGCTTTTCTTAAGCTCGCCCGTTGCTTCATCACGACGAAGTTCGCCAGAGTTGAGCAATGTTGTCAGAGCGTGATCGATTTCGTCTTCAGACGCTTTACCGCGCAAAACTTTTTTCAAGCTTGCTGTATCAAACGTCACACCTTCTTGATCGACCATTGCATAGATAATCCACGCAACCCAGTTCGGAACTTTTTCCCAAGTCTTTTTGTCGATCTCGCCTGATTTCAATTTCATCGCTACACGGTGTTCGCTCAATTTCTTGAGGTACATGTTGCGATCAGCTGGATCCGTAGCTTGAGTAAAGTGCACAAGCAGGCGGAATTCTTCCGTGAGGTCTTTATTAAAGCCCAACGCTTTACCGAATTTACCGATCATATCGTCGGAAAGATTTCTTTTCCCTTCGATGATCATTTTCAAATAATTCGGTGATTTGATATTCGCTGCTGCTGAGAAAACTGCGTAGTTATAAGAGCGAAGAGAACCGCGAGAAGCTTTTCTCTTAAACTGATAAAACGCGCTCAAAAACTGGCGGTAATTCATGTAATCTGCAAGCACCGGCGGATTCGCCGAAGCTGTTGAAATTTCTTTGCCTTTGCCAAACTCTGGATGAAGATTTTGCATAGAAATTGTCTCCTCTTTTCACCCAAATAGTTCACCCGATTTGGGATACCAAAACAAGAGATTTAGAAAAGAGAAGTTTCGCGGAGCATTAAGCTGCCGACTTACACACGAAGACCGATCAAAAGGGTTCAGATGCAAGGCGGAGGGCTATTCAAAGCGCGGAGGCGTACTTTTATGTACGTCGCAGCGATTTGAATGGCCCGACAACGCAGTCAGATGGGCCCTTTTCATCGGTCTTATTCCGCAACCATTTTTGAGTAGAGATTGATCACTTCTTTGGAGTTACCAATGACCTGGTTCTTATCATCGACGGTCACGAACCATGAATCGTATGGTTTGGCCACACGCAAGTAAGCATCGTGCCCATAATCTCGGCGCTCTTGCTCACGAGCGACTTTATTTTCTGGAGGTGTCAGGAAAACATGCGTGAACTGACTTTGAACGTAGGATTTAAATAGACCCGTGTCGCCACCGGCAATAGACATTCGCATAAATGGAGTCACCGCCAAGAAAGGCATCGCCAAGACTTGCAAAGATACACGCGTATCCAAATCTATGAATTTTCCCGGTGAGCAATCCCAACAATTCTCGTGTTTTTTAAATTTCAGTTCCGGCTGAACCTTCGTGAAATCAAGAATTTCATCCTGACATGGCAAAATTTTTGGAAGTTGCCCATCAACGTAAGAAGAAAACATGTGAGCTGTTAAGAGTAAGTTATTACGATAATCAAGCCCGGGAGTTTTACCTCCCCAACTTGGAACACCTGTTGAAATAAAACGAATCGTATTTCGAACAGTCGAACACTGAGCACCTTCAATACCTTTAGAAAGTTCACGCGCCAAAATCTCAAACCCAGTTTGCACGATCACCGGATTATCAAACAACTGGGTACGACGATCCAGCATATCAGCCCAATCTTTAACATCACCCGCACCCTTTGTAGGTT
This sequence comes from Bdellovibrio sp. HCB2-146, assembly GCF_047345725.1. Lineage (NCBI taxonomy): Bacteria > Pseudomonadati > Bdellovibrionota > Bdellovibrionia > Bdellovibrionales > Pseudobdellovibrionaceae > Bdellovibrio > Bdellovibrio sp. HCB2-146. Next base: position 1,658,162 of record NZ_JBLEQP010000001.1, on the reverse strand, counting down.
CCGGCATTGTTGTAATCATCGTCGATTGCAAAAACTGATAAAGCGATCTCTGCGCCTCCAACAACTGGGCATTCTGAGATTGTTTTAACTGGTTGTACTGCTGAAGATTGATAGACTTAAAAGAAGCAAACTGAGCCCCAATTTCCTGAACAACAGCCTGATCTAAAACGATTTCATAAGAAGCCGCATGAGAAGTAGAAACAGCAAGTCCGACCACCGCAAGTGTCAAAACCTTAGACACGCGCCCCATCAAGGCACTCAAAATATTGTGAGGTCGAACAGATCGCAGTTTCATATCAGTTCCCTTTCTCAAAGACCTTATTTGCAAGGTCAGGGCCCAAGATATCGCACCAGCTATCACAATCCGTTAAAAACATTCTAACAAATCTGACCCATCCAAAACTTCAATGAGCCCTTTTCATCGACCGACAAATAAAAAAAGGCTGACAGCTTGGAGGTCTGTCAGCCTTTAAAACAAAACTTGGAGGAAATTGTTTTTATGAAGAACTATTTCAAATTGTCGTCATCAAGATCCACGATTGGCTTGATAACTCTCATAACAGTTACGGCCCAACGATCTTGAGCGTAGTTGTTACGTTTTCTCATTTTAAAGCCCAAGCGGATTTGACCCAAACCGTTGTTTGCAATCAAACGTGCTTCGCCAATTGAGTTAGCGTAGTTCAATTTCGATGAACCAATCGCGAGCAAGTCCAAAGAATTGTCTTCGTCTTTACCGATGCGGTTCAATGGAACGTTGATCGCTGTGCCACCTTCTTGAGAAAGAAGAGGACCCGCGAAAGCAAGAAGCTCATTGTTATAACCTTTAGTAGAGAAAATGAAACCAGAACGGCCGTTCACTACTTCCCAAGATTTAAATGATCTTGTTTTGATTTTCTCGTTTGTGCGTTTGTCACCAATAGTTGAAACGATATAGTCGCTGATGCTGTAGAACTCTGGGTTGCCAGAGTAGTCAGCTTTAGCAGGCAAGTGGAAATACAAGTCTGCTTTTGAGCTTCTGAATACAACATAAACGATACCAGAAGAACCTTTCGCACCGATTTCAACGCGTGCAAAAGAAGTTTCACAACCACCATCAAGGTCTACGCACTTCAAAGTTCCTTTGATTGGACGAGCACCTGTTGTTGGCAAACCGTTGCCACCACGAACAGCATACAATGTAGAAGCAGGGCCTTCAGCCATTGTGCCTTCAAGGTTGTAAACTTTGATGCCACCTGATTCTTGAACTTTCAATGTGATCACTGCGCTTTCGCCAGAGAAACCATCGTTTGAGATTTTAGCAGAAACGATAGAAGCCGCAGCAGCAAGGTTTTGCTGACGAGACTCATAACCTACGCGCTCGTTACGAGCTCTTAGGTAGTTGAGCAACTCATCAGTAGAAGTTGAAGTATAAACGTAACCTTCTTTTGTCACGCCACCAGTGAGACGTTTTGAAACACCGTCACGAGTCACGTTTGTGACGTCATTTGGACGGTAGTCACTTGGAAGTTCATTTGCAGAACCTGTTGGAGTTGGCATCACGTCAGTAATTGAAGGAGTTGTTGGCACCTTCTCAACTGCAGGTGGTTGCGGATAGTTTGGTTGCGCAGGTTTCGCAGGAGCCGGTTTTGCCGGAGCTGGCACTGGCTGTGCTGGAGCAGGCTTCGCCGGAGCTGGTTTAGCAGGCGCCGGTTTCGCTGGTGCTGGCTTCGCAGAACCTGGTTTAGGAGAAGTTGGTTTTGGCTCTTGTGGAGCTGGTTCATTAGGAACCGGAGTAGGTGGTTCTACGCTCTCATCATTTTCATCAGGCACGCCACCGCCAAGGTCACCACTTGTGCCTTCGTCTTTGCAGTTGTCTGTGCAAGGGCCTGCTTGTTTTTGCGGTTCCGCTGGTGGCGGAGTCACAACGTCAGTTTTCTTACCGCAAGCTGTAAGGCTTAAAGAAGCCATAAGTGCAGTCATAATGAGAGTGTGCTTGTTCAGCATCATAGGAAACCTCCAAGATTTCAATTCGCTCTCCTATAAGCAAGCCCTGGGCCAGGATTCGTCACTCCCCATCAGGCCTTGAATTCGAATACAGAACTGTTTTACACTCTGGCAAAGAAGGATTTACATGCCCGTACAAACATTCGCCGCGCTCCTTAAGGATCCTAAAAAACTCACAGTGCATCTGATTACGGTGCTTTCTACAGCGTTTATTTTGACTCTGATTGCGATGTATTCTGTGGACCAAAATCTCTCGATGTATTTCGGAGTAGCCGAGGTCAAAGAACGCTATTGGAAAGTCGCGCGTATCCTCACAGACATCGGGCTTTCAGAGTATTATTTTGCAATGGCTCTTCTGGTGTGGGCGGGAGCTAAATGGGTTGCTCCGAAATTGCACCTGCTTCGTTCCTCGAAAGAAACCATCGACTTTGCCCGTCGCTGGGGTTTGAACTTTTTTGTCGGCCTGATTGTTTCAGGAATTATGACTTTGCTAATTAAAATGACCGTCGGTCGTCAGCGTCCTCATAAGTCTCCTGAATTTGATCCTTATGTGTTCACGCCGTTTACCACGCACTGGCACTGGCATTCGTTTTCTTCGGGGCACACGCAGACCATTTTTACGGTTGCGACTTTCTTTAGTGTCGCGTTCCCGAAATTACGCTGGCTCTTTATTCCACTGGCAATGCTCATCGGTTTTACCCGCGTGGTTGTACACGATCACTTTATGAGTGACGTGATTATGGGAGCTTCGATTGGTTACGTGGGTTCGTTACTTGCAATGAAACTCATGCTGGAAAAAACCGAAAACGGACTTTATCCAGAAATTAAAGTCGAAGAAGAAAAAGCAGAAGGCCGAATTCCTGTTTAGTTATTTTTCAGAGAGAAATTCAACCAGTGGTTGGGTTTCTTTAAGTGCCTTCATCGGGATTTGATAATCACTGATGTACTTTTCCACCAATCCCCAAAAACGGTTGGAATGATCCATGTGTTGTAAGTGCGCCAGCTCATGCACAATCACATAATCAATAATTTCCGGCTTAAAAACAATTAGACGCCAATTTAAGTTAATCACTTTTTTGGACGAACAGCTTCCCCAACGCGTGCGTTGCTCACGGAATTTCACCTGTGATGGATAAAGCTGCATCTGTTCTGCCCAGTGTTTCACTCGCTCTGACAGAAATTTAACTGATTCGCGCTTATAGAAGTGACGAATCTCTTGCAAAGCTGTTGGGTGCTCATCAAGAGGGGTATTTGCACTCCACTCATCGCGTGGAATATGAATAAGTAGATTTTCGTCTGTGACTGAAACAAATGGTTTTTTATTCAGCGTGATTACGACCTTGCACTGACGTTCAATTCCTAAAAAAGGAAAAGTCTCGCGGGCCTTGATCTTTTTATCGGGGAATTTCTCTTTGTGTTCTTCAAACTTTTGAAAGTTCTTTTCAATCCAATCTTTTTTTGCCATCAAAAAATCAACAATCAGCTTTTGCGATGTCATTTTGCTAGCGACAACTTTGATCGGCTTGTTTGGGTACAAATAGATAGAGATCGAGCGACGAAACGCACGGCGGTGCACTTCCACAGACCAATTCGCAAATAGAAAGCTCTCTGTCTCTTTCATCGAAAGAAGAATGACTTAAAGTCTTCTTCGTGGCAATCTGCACTGTGTGAGGTTTCCTTGGATAAAACGTCTTCTTTCTACAATCTAGACCCCGATAAGGTTTTGCACGCGGCAGAACGGGCGGGTTTTTATCCAACGGGCGAGTTTACGCAGCTCAATTCCTATGAAAACCGCGTTTTTGATTTGAAACTGGAAGAGCCGATTCCGCAAAGTCTCACCAAAAACCTCATCGCCAAATTCTATCGCCCCAATCGCTGGAGCAAAGAAGCCATTCTTGAGGAACATGAGTTTCTGCTTTCTTTAAAGAATGAAGGCATTCCCGCGGTCGCGCCACTCATTCAAGGACACGACAGCACGATCATGGAAGCTGACGGCATGTATGCCGCCTTCTTTCCAAAGGTGCTCGGCCGTATGCCGCAGGAATTTTTAGGTGATGATCTTAAAAAAGTCGGAAGACTGATGGCGCAGGTTCATAATATCGGAGCCCGCCAAAAAGCTCTTCACCGCCCAACCCTTGATACGAGCTATTTTGGCGCCTGGGAGGCGTTGGATCTTTTGCAGGATTGGATCGCCCCGGAGCTTAAGGGTCGCTACAATGCGGCCGCTGAAGACATTCTCTATGCTTTAGAGGATACGGTTGATCCAAACGAGTTCATCCGCATTCATGGCGATTGTCATAAGGGCAATTTGCTTCATAACGGTCAGGAGTTTTTCTTGGTCGACTTTGATGATTTCGTCAATGGCCCGGTCATTCAGGATTTCTGGATGCTTTTATCAGGCGATGAAGACCACGTGGATGAAGAACGTTTTCAGATTATTGACGGCTATGAAGAACTGCGCGAGTTTCCGCATCACCAATGGAACTGGGTTCCTCTTTATCGGGGCTTGAGAATTATTTCTTATGCAGGATGGATTGCGCGCCGTTGGGAAGATCCAAGTTTCCCCAGACTTTTCCCGAACTACCGCGACTTCCGCTATTGGGCGGAAGAAGTGGAAGCTTTGGAAAAAGTCGCTTGGAAACTTGGCTAGCTAGAAAATTCCTTCACAAGTCAAAGCGCCCATGCGAACAGGAATTTCGTTTCTTTGCGGCAGAACACGTTCATAACGAACTTCATCTGAGCTTCTTGAAACCAGAAGGTGCGCATTCACTTTGCTCTCAATTGGATCACGGCCTTTACGGAACATTGTTCTGATTGAACGTCCGACTTGATACAAGCTTAACGGGAAACCCGCTGCGCGGTATTCATTTTGTGAGCTCTTCACATACCCGTAGTGAATTAAAGAACTTTGCAGCTTTACGTTGTTTTCAGCAAAACGCACAACTTCATCAAACACATCCAATGGCATCTTGATTTTCTTTTTCAGCAAAGTGCTATCAGAAATAACGCCGCCAGCTTTCAAGATTCTCAATGTCATATCGGCACAGTTGCAAGATTTTGCAACGTAATCGATTTTGCCATCTTTCCAATCTTGCTCGATCTTCACGATTTCTTCTTTCATCTTTTGCAGGTCTGCATCGGACAAACCATCCAAACGAACTGAAATAGAATCGCGACCGTACGCTTGGCCCTGCATTCCCGTGAACTCTTCATTTCGATAGTACGACTTCGTCGTATAGAAATAATCATGAACAGAAAGTTTATGTAAGAAGTAAGGTTCAGATCCACGTTGCGCCAAGTGATTCACTGTATAGACATTATCTTTCACACGAATCGCGATATGACCAAATGGATTGCTTTCTTTACCATCACCCATGTAGGTGCCATCTGCAGATTTTGGATAATTCAAATAAACTTCCACTTGCGCCGGGAAATCCTTGTCCAAACGTTCAATGGCGTCACCAGATCCACGAACTTCTTTTCCTTGCTTTAAGCCCAACTCAACGCTCAAAGTTTCTTTCTGTCCTGGAGACTGCGCCCAGTTTGCGATGTAATCCAAGTTGACCGAGTTACGGTACTCACGTTGATTCTCCATCATTTTTTGCATCAAAGGTTTGTTGGCAAGAACCTCAGCCGTTTTTGCTCCCAAATCTTTTGAAGAATTCACGATCTCTGCCATACCAGTACGTTTAAAGAACTCTGCGTTTTCTGCTTCATGCCCGCCGTACTCATTAATAAGAACCAATGGCTTCATCAAAAGCGCGCCCTCTGTCGGAGACAGACCACCCGCTTTTGTGACGTAAAGATCCGACACCGAAATCAGGTCAATCAATTGTTTATTCGGGATGAAGCCAAGGGGCTTCAGTGTCACGTTTGTCGGAAGTTTTTGTGCAAGAGCCTCAAGCATAAGGCGTGCTTTTTCATTTTTTCCGCAAACAGCCACGATTTGAATTTGTTCATTTGAATATTGCTGAGCCAAAGAACGAACCGCCGATTCATAGTCTTTAAGACCTTCTGATCCGCCAGACATCACAAAAGTTTTTGGCGCAGACTCCAAATTGATTTCCTTAAGAACGGCATCACGCTGCGCTTCTCCTGGTTGTGGGAGGTTGCGCACTGGAATACCCGTCACAGCCACTTTATCTTTGCTCACACCAAAACGTTCCCAGGCATCTGCCAAAGCTTGATGACCCACGAATGTTTTATCCAGGCGCTGAGAAATACGCGGAAAATAGTGTTCGATATAATCCGTATGAACCCAAGCCGTCTTAATGCCTGGAATTTTACCTTCACTTTTTAAAGTACCCAAATCAACGGCAGAACCATAGTGAGTCGCAATCACAGTTGTCGCATTAGAAGCACGGATATACTCAAGAAGTTGCTCCTTATTATAAGAAGATTTCAAGTCAGCTAAATCCTGAGCCTCAAGACCTGCTTTCATGGAGCTTAAATAAGCATTGCTAAAAACTTTCGGTAGATATTTAAAGACAACCCAATAAAGTTTCTCATCGATCTTACGCTTTGTTGGCGTCATAAAATCGCGAATATTCTTGAGCTCCACTTGAGCGTTGGGATCTTGCGCTTTGATTTTTTCTTCGATTGCACGAGATGCACTGAGGTGCCCCATCCCAATAGATGAGTAAAGAATCAACGTCTTTTGTTGGGCCCAAGCCGTGCCCATAAAGACAAGTGTTGAAATGATTAAGCTTCCGAAAAATGCAAAAACGAGTCTCGCGAATCTCATGGATTCCTCCGCATGAGACTCATTTCAAGATCCAGGCCCACCCGCGGTTTTCACGGGCGGCTCACCATTGCGCTTTATTTTGATTAAGAGATTGTTAAGAACGAAAACTTCTCAGATTTTGAGGTTTTAAGGACTTCGCGCTCCGTTTATCAATTAAGCAGGAGCTGACAAAAAACGTCGCTGGTTTTGTAACTAATACCAGCGATCCAATGTTTTAAAGAACCAGGCCTGCATAGGTTTTAAGAGGGGAAGGCTCTCAAGCATGTCTTGTTTGCTTTGCACCAGGCCTTCGTATTTAGGATCGATATCTTCAGCGCACTCACGCACCCAAGCTTCTGTCGTTTCTGGATGAAATTGAGTTGCGTAGATTTTGCTTCCCATGCGGAAAGCCTGATTTCGCCAGAACTCGCCCTCAGCCAAGTATTCAGCTCCTGGTGGTAAATCAAATCCGCACTGATGCCAGTGATAGACATGCAACTCGTAAGGGTTGGCTTCATCTTTCATCTGAACAGGAACAAAACCGACTTCCCATTTATGAAGTGGATAAACGCTTCCACCTAAAACTTCCGCGAGTAATTGACTGCCAAGGCAAAGGCCGAAAACAGGTTTGCCGAGGTCGATGGATTTTTTGATGAAGTCTTTTTCAGCGATCAACCATGGGTTTTCCGCTTCTTCAAATGTGTTCATGCTGCCACCACAAATGATCAAAGCTTTGAATTGATTAAATTCCAATGGCTGCGGATCACGAGCGACGTGCCAGATTTGCGTCGAAAGGCCACGCTCAGCGGCCCATTGCAGTGCCGTTCCCGGCGTCACGTCGTCTTCGTGTTGAATAATCAAAATATCTATCATGGGCTTTGTCTTAGCAAACAAAGCCCCAGAAATCTAGAGGACGTTGCGTGCTGTTTCGGTTTTGGAAGAAGTTCCCATACGAACTGTCATACCCGCCATTCCACGGCAAGACTCTGCACAACGACGGCAGAAATCAGCACATTTTGCCATGACTGGATCATCAGCATAGCGTTCGCACTCAATCGCACAGGCTTCGCAAATTTCATAGCAGAGTTCACAACTTTGATGATGAAACTTAAGATCGGCGATCATCATTTTTGCGGAAAGTTGACAGGCCTCCACGCACATTTGCAAAAGTGTGATGTGATTCCCCTGAAAGCGATTGGATCTCCCATTCAAGCAGTGATGAAGGGTTTCAAGACAAACCCGAGCGCAGGTCAGGCAGTTATTGATGCATTTTTCCATGTCGCTATCACGAAGAATCGGGTTCGTTGCCATTGGCGGCCTCCTTGAAAAAGTATTTCCTTGTCTTTCAAGTTTACCTGACACCGTAAAGGCAGGTCTTAAAGGTGTTACATTGCAGAGCATTCTCGTGCAGGAACACATGAAACACCCCGTCATCGAAGCCTTTTGGCTTGGGAACTCTGCGCTTCGTATTTTATATTTTGGATGCTTTAAAACGTCTAAAGACAAAGGAAATCCCATGAACAAGATTAAAGTAGCAAATCCTGTCGTTGAGCTTGATGGCGACGAGATGACACGTATCATTTGGAAATTTATCAAAGAAAAATTGATTCTTCCTTACCTCGATATCGACATTAAGTATTTCGACTTGGGCATGGAACATCGTGATGCCACAAACGACCAAGTAACTGTTGATGCTGCTGAAGCAATCAAAAAGTACAACGTGGGTATCAAGTGCGCGACGATCACTCCTGACGAAGCACGTGTTAAAGAGTTCAACTTGAAACAAATGTGGAAATCACCAAACGGTACAATCCGTAACATTCTTGACGGTACTGTTTTCCGTGAACCCATCATCTGCAAAAACGTTCCACGCCTTGTTCCTAACTGGACAGCACCAATCTGTATCGGCCGTCACGCATTCGGTGACCAATACCGTGCAACAGATTTCGTGACTAAAGGTAAAGGTAAATTGACTGTGACGTTCCAACCAGAAGGTGGCGGCGAGACGCAATCTTATGAAGTGTACAACTTCAAAGGTGATGGCGTTGCATTGACAATGTACAACACTGACGAGTCTATCTCTGGCTTTGCTCGTTCATGCTTTAACCAAGCATTGACGAAAAAATGGCCGTTGTACCTTTCAACTAAAAACACGATCTTGAAAAAGTACGATGGTCGTTTCAAAGACATCTTCGAAGAAATCTACCAAAAAGAATTCAAAGCGAAATTCGATGCTGCTGGTATTACTTACGAGCACCGTTTGATCGACGACATGGTTGCTTCTGCTTTGAAATGGAACGGTAACTTCGTATGGGCTTGTAAGAACTACGATGGCGACGTTCAATCAGATACAGTTGCTCAAGGTTTCGGTTCTCTTGGTTTGATGACTTCAGTTCTTGTAACTCCAGATGGAAAAACAATGGAATCTGAAGCCGCTCACGGAACAGTGACTCGTCACTATCGTCAGCACCAACAAGGTAAACCAACTTCTACAAATCCAATCGCTTCTATCTTTGCTTGGACTCGTGGTCTTGAGCATCGTGGAAACTTGGATAACAACCCAGCACTTGTGAAGTTCGCTCAAACTTTGGAAAAAGTTTGCGTTGAAACTGTTGAAGCTGGTTTCATGACAAAAGACCTTGCAGTGTGCATCTATGGCGACAAAGTTCCTGCAGACAAATACATGAACACTGAGCCATTCCTAGAAAAGCTTGATTCAAACTTGAAAAAAGCTTTGTCAATGTAGGTACCTGCTTCCTTTCGTGTCGAAAAGGTACCAGGTTCTTTTCGTTCGGAAAAAAGCACCAAATAAAAAAGCCTCGGGAGACCGAGGCTTTTTTTATTTCTAAATTTACGTGAGATATTACTTCACTTTGAACTTCGTTGAAGTTGAGCACTTCAACTCTTGCCATTCACCATCGAGAGTGGCTTCAGTGGTATAGCTGCGAAGGTGACGGAATGCTTTGATCACGAATTTTCCGTCAGTGCCGGTTGCTCCTGCAAACACACCAACTCCTTTTTCAAGGCTGATCGTGTTTCTGGCAATCGCTTTTTCACCATCAAAATAGATAGTAACAGGCACTTCGACATCGACATTCGTATCGTACTTAAGAACAACACGTACGTTGCCAGCTGTATCGCGACAGCTGACTCGATCTTGACGAGAAATTTCATACATCGCTGCATGAGCACTTGTTGCAGATATCGCCATCAATGAAGCAATAAGAATCTTGTTCAACATAAGTTATCTCCTCGAAGGAAGTCCGTTCTAATGAAAAGGAAACTACCAGAAACTTTCTAAGAAGGGTGAATTTTCCCTCACAAGAGAACGCCGAACACCTCCGGCTCCCCAATTACTGGAAAATTTCTATGACAAAAACTTTTACACCGAGACTTATATTACAGCCGCGAAAGACAACTCGATATGCGTGAAAGAAAAATCGATATCTCCGTGGAGCTCCATGAAGGCCCATATCATTCGGAGTCGCGGTCCGTGAGAATCCATCGCAATAATTTGATTCGGATAAGATTCGTTGCTGCAATTATCTCATGCCACACGACAAAGCTTTTGGACGTCGTACATTCTTGACTCGTCTCTCGGCGCTTGCAGCATCAAGTTTCGCGGCGACTTTTTCAAAGATCGAAAAACTTTACGCCTTCTCTTCTCCGCGGATGCGTCGTCCTCATGTGATGGTCTCGACTCTGTTTGGTTGGGGCAACAACTACGCATCTATTTTATCCGTATCAAGTGCAGCGACCTATGCTTCAACTCCTTGCCAAGCTAATACTAAAAAGTGGGCCAAGGTTGTCGGTGAAGCCAATTTTTCTTTCGGCATCACTGAAGATGGAGCGCTTTGGTATTGGGGCAACGATGGGCGTGGTTCTTTCGTACACGGAAACGGTGTGAACAACCTTTATAGTTCTCCGGTGCGCTTGGGAACAGCGACGTGGACCGATATTGCGTTAAGTGAAGACACGGCTTTAGCAATCAAATCCGATGGAACCTTGTGGGGATGGGGTCGAAATTATACTGATGCCTTTCCTATTAACGTTGCCAGCGATGCTGTGAGCTTGCCACTTATCGCTGCTGGCGCTGGCAATCCTTGGGTGTCGGTGTCTGCAAACTATGCGCAAGGTGCAGGTTCTAATACAATTGGAATTCGCTCGGATGGTTACGGCTACGTTTTTGGTTCAAACAACGATTATCAGTTGGGTCTTGGTGACAATACCAAACGTTCCGCTGTCGTTCAGATTGGACCAGGTTTTAGCTCCGCCGCTGTCGGCAGACGTCACTCCATGTTTATTTCTAGCGGCACGCTAAAAGGCGTTGGGCATCAGCAGTACGGGGCTCTTGGGAACGGAGTTAAAACTGACACCTTCGTCAGTACACCTGTCACGATAGGAGCTGCGAACAACTGGTCTGCGGTTGCTGCGGGAAACGAATGCACAGTTTTAATAAAATCAACGGGCACGCTGTGGTTTACCGGCATTGGGACCGACGGCACCTCAGGACTTAATAATACGAATGATGTCTCAACCCCGCTGCAAATCGGATCGCAGTCGACGTGGTCTAAAATTTCCTTGATGGATCGGCATGTGCTGGCCGTTAAAACCGATGGCTCTTTATGGACCTGGGGAAAAAACAATTTGGGTCAGCTTGGAAATGGGAACACGACTTATCAGTCATCTCCGGTTCGCGTTGGCGCTCTCACAACGTGGTCACAAGCAGCAGCGGGCACAGAAACTTCTCTCGGCATCATGACCGATGGTTCGCTCTGGGCTTGGGGTGATAACAACAACGGTGCACTTGGCATAGGAAATCTAACTTCCCAGAGTTCTCCTGTCAGAGTGGGAACCAACACTTGGCTGAAAGCTGCCACATCAACTTACATGAGCGCTGGCGTGCGCTCCGATGGAACACTGTGGGCGTGGGGATTTTTAACGAGCTTTACAAATTTTGGTCAGGTCTCAACCCCTGTTCAAATTGGATCTGATACGACTTGGACAGATGTGAAATCGGGTTATCACTATATCGTCGCCATTAAATCCGACAACTCGATGTGGAATCTTGGCACCAACTACTATGGACAATTGGGATCATCTGTTGAGGTCCTTTACTCAACTCCTGTGCAAATGGGTTCTGCAACTAACTGGAAAAAAATTGCGATGAAAGACTTTGCCGGAGTGATTGCCTTAAAGACTGACAACACACTTTGGAATTGGGGCTGGCAAATCCCGTCTGGTGACCAAGCATGGGCAGCCTACCGTCTTAAAACACCTGTGCAAGTCGGAACAGGAACGAACTGGAAAGACATCGACTGTTGCGGTGGCAACATGATGGCGCTTAAAAACGACGGCACCTTGTGGAGCTGGGGATCACAAAGAAACAAGAGCGGTTGGGCTGGATCTAATGGAGACACATCCACTCCGATTCAAGTGGGAACAGCAACGAACTGGCAACAGTTCTCTTTAGGAACAACGGCTGCAATTGCGATTAAAACCGATGGTACTTTATGGTCTTGGGGTGATTCTTACTACGGAGTTCTTGGCCAAGGTGGCGTCGGCAATATCTCGACACCAGTACAAATCGGAACAGCAACAAACTGGACCGAAATTCAAGTGCGCAACTTTCATGCGACGGCACTGCGGTCTGATAAAACAATGTGGTCATGGGGCTGGAATGATTTCGGTCAAATGGGTAACGGCACGACCAGCAACTCTGATACGCCCGTGCAAATTACGTCCACCAAAAATTGGGTTAAAATTTTTAGTGGCTCGCAATCGACTTACGCTATTCGAAAACTTTAAGACTGATTTTAATTTAAACGTTTGTGTACGGATTTATAGACAGGCGTCTCGTCTTGTATGATTTCTTTTACAAGATCTGAGTTTCTGTTGATGCGATAATCAAAGTTCTCGTCATCTGTTCGAACAACGCGACCTGTTTCATCGTAAAATTCACGCGAACGTCGGAATTTCAAGCGATTCTCATCACAAGAAATGGTAGTGATTTCAGCGCTGTTGCTGACTGGAAAGTCTTTGCGCACAGTTTTACCATCGGCGCGCAAAACACTGTCATACTTACAAACAGCACAGGTATGATCATCGATTGTGACTTCAAAAGTAGTGATTCCCGCTTCATCTTGCTTTTGCACGATATCAATCGTGGTTTTCCCACCATAGACAAAACTGCCTTCCAAATTCGGGCAAGCCATCGCCAAAGATGAAAAAGACATCACTGCTGCTAAAATTACTTTTGTCACAAAAAAACCTCGGTTTCCCGCGCAATATAGATCAAAGAAATGACAAGGTCACGTCTGCATTCGGTTTTTTATTAGAGATAGCTTGTAATTTTTGGCTCATGGAACCAGTTATTATCTTTACCATCAAAATAACGCATCGGAAGTGCTGCCAATTCTTCAGGCGAAACTCCCTCAAGGACAGAAATAACAACACTACGATAATCACCGCCTATTTCTTCAACATATCCTTTGCTAAACATTCTGACGCCGCAAGATTTACAGAAATAGTGGTGATTGGGACTTTCCGGTCTGAATTGATAATCGCCCAATTCAGCTTCAGAAGTGAGCAATCGAAATGCAGAAGGTTTCACAATCGCACTCCAGTTTCTAACCTTCGCACAAAAGCTGCAGTTACAACGGCCTGTTCCCGCCATCAAATCTACATCCGCTTCAAAGCGAACTTTTCCACAATGACAACTGCCTGTGTATGTTTTCAAAGCCATGCCGAACCTTCCTCGCTTGTTTAGATCTATGCATTTCTCAAATAGATCTAAACATCTGAAAGAAAGATCATCAAATCGATTAACTTCGATGAACTCCAACTTTAGACCAAGTAACTTTTCCGATACTTTGCGCGATATTTCATTGTTGGCAACAAGTCCGAACTCATCACTCACAATAGAACTGAGATATTGAACTAGTTTATCCTGAGTAGTGCCATTGTAAAGCACTCCAGCTATTTTTATTGCATACTGATCGTACTCTGCGTGAGCATTCGGATTACTCTTAACCCCAATCGGATCCCAGTCATTCAATAAAATCGCTTTTACATCATCAATTGCTTTCATTAAGCCGCCTAGGGGAAAACATTTATATCACTCAGAACGTGCGGGAGCGAATACCGGTTTATCGGATCGTTTCTACGTAGCCGTACAGATTTGCCTCCCCCACCTTCAAACCGAATCGGATCCTTACTGTCCAACGCCCGACCGTCGAATCATAGTAGCGTGCTCCAAATTTAATTAAGGAAGAACGCAATTTTTCTGATCGCACAATGGAGCAGATCGTGCCAGCGATTTAAATTTATTGAATTTTTTGGCACGTATCTGATTAATATAAAAATTAAACGCCCAAAGAAGACATCTAATTACTTTTTTCCTCCGCATAAAGAGGACTATACTTTTGATTCATTTCTTCTTTTAAGTCGTCTTTAAAAAAATAACCAAAGACAAAAAATAGAACCACTGAGACGATCATGATCAGTAATATCTTTTTAGATCTAGACACCTGGAGGCCTCCATGTATCAAGTCACAATTTTTCACCTCGAAGCCACAGCGATATCTTTTCTCGATATGGCCTTCCGTAATCTCAATAGTTAAATTTTTTCCCCTTTGAAAAAAAATAAATGCCCATCCAGATTATTAACTCGAGAAGAAAAAACTGAAAAATGCTAAGAAATAGTACCAACATGCGAGCCTTCCTATTTGCATCGCCGATAACTGGGTCATCTGAAATCTCCATAAAATAAAATAGAAGCGTCGTTTGAATCATCCAAATTAACCCAAAGTCGTAAAGAGTTCCTAAACAAAGACCTTTCAGTGAAGGTCTTTGTTTTTTATTCGGATAATACATGAAGAATTTTTTGAGACTTTTCATTGAACAACACCTTATGGGGAAGGACTTAAAAGGGCTGCTATGCACGCCGCACCTATTAACGCCTGTCTGCCTAAATCTGGAGTCATATAACTTTGAACCAAAGCTTTTTGCTTGTGGAGAAATTCTGCTTGGAGCTGGGCGATTTTCTCTTCATTCTCCGGACAGGTCTCTACCCCACTGCCTTTAAGCTTTTGAAATGCAATGGCACAAATTAGCATGAAAATTTTCACAATTATCCTCCGACAAAGCTAATTACTATATATCTATTTATCAATTCAATATTTGTTTGTTTATTGTTGCTAGACCTTGATCGTGAAGAATCCGTTTTGTATTTCGGCACCTTGATAACCTTTTTTTGAGAGCAGTGATAAAATATCTGCTAGGAGGCACCATGAAGTTCCTTCTAACAATTTTGTTTTTGGTCTATTCTTCCTTTAGTTATGCAAGATTACCACTCGATCGTGATCTCGTGCCTGTTGAACACGTCGATCTTGTTCGCTATCAAGGAAAATGGTTTGAGATCGCCTCGATCCCGCAATTCTTCCAAAGAAAATGTACGAAAAATACAACGGCAGAGTACACACTTCTCCCCGACAATTTGATGAAGGTCTATAACGCCTGCACGATTAAAAACGGCACCACAATTTCCAGCGAAGGCCGCGCCAAACCCATCGACACCACAAATGCCAAACTCAATGTCACCTTTGCCAAACTTTTTGACCGCTATCTCTTTTGGTTTTCTGGAAAATACTGGGTGATCTATCTTGAACCGAACTATCAATATGCTATCGTCGGTCACCCCACCCGCGACTATGGTTGGATTTTATCGCGCACACCCGAGCTAGCACCTGACATACTAAAAGAGCTCACCCACTACCTAAAAGTGGCTGGTTATGATCCGTGCCGATTCTATACGACGCCTCAAGAAGGCGGGCTGCAAACCAAGAAGTCACTTTGTAAGTAAATTGGAATTTAACTTGCTCTCAAACTGAGAATCCTAAAAAACTCAATTGTCCTTCGCGGATAAATATCCCATCATTAGTACTAAGCATCCAAGAGAAGGGTTTTATGATAAAACTCGCAGCCACGTTTTTGGTTTTCTTTCCGCTTTCGGTCTTTGCCGTGACCGATGCTCAATCTTTTTTTATGGCGACAGCCAAAGTCTACAATGCGCGACTCAATAAGTCGGCATGGCTGACAAAAATGAAAGCCACAGTTCCTGCTGAAGAAATCAAATCACTCGAAGACAGCCTCAACGCCATCAAAGACGATCAATTGCCGTCAGCCGTGCAACGAGATCGCAGTACTTTGGCGTTTGTGAATATGGAAGGCAAAACTTTAGCCACCCTGAAAGTTAACGAAGAGGGCAAAATCACTGTGAACGATCAAGAACTCAATCTTGAAGCGCACACGGGATTTAAGGCTCAGTTGGATTATCTCAAAACACTCGTGGCAAATGATCTCGCCGACGCAGGAATTTTAAAATTCCACCAAAACTTACTTGAAGGAACCAACGCTAAGACTCTCGCGCGCATTGAAACTGAAAGCAGTGATGATGCGCAAACTTTGAAAAGCATCACCGCAGGTCTTGAGGTCAAACGCCTCGACATTCAATGCACTTTGCAAGAAGACCAACTACCCAGCTATCTGGTTAAAAAATATAAAAGCGGCAAAGACTCTGAAATCGCACAAAAAGACAAAATCTATTCAGTGCGAAGCCTCAGCCTTCACCAATTGGACGAGTACGATGAACCCTATGAAGAGCGCGTCGATGTCGTGATTATTTCGCCAGAACACGAAGTGAAGTTCACAAAACCTTCAAAAAAGAAGAAGGGTGCAAAGCTCGTGGCGTCGGAACCTCGCTTTATGGAAGTGTGGAATTCGGGGAATTTGGTCAAAAAGAACGTCATGATTGAAAAAGCGAGTAATGATGCAGAAATTCAGAGAGCCAAAGCCCTCTTAAAATGCTGCCAAGACACAGCTAAATCCTGCCTCGATCGACTTCGTCCATAATCATCCTTACGCAATGAGTTATAGAATGAAAAGACCGCCCCCATGGGATACACCTGCCCGTGGTCGGGTCCCATACGATTGCTCTCTTGACGAAACCCGCTAGGTCCGGAAGGAAGCAACGGTACTCGAGGGACTTTGCGATATGGGGCGCCCGGCCACTTTTTTCGTGTCTTCGCACGAAGAATCTTGAAGGGGTGAGTTTTGTCTTATCAGGTGATTGCACGCAAATGGCGTCCACAATCCTTTTCTGACGTTGTCGGACAAAATCATATTACCCAAACGCTTTCCAATGCACTTAAGAACTCCCGCTTGCCTCACGCGCTGTTGTTCACGGGTCCCCGTGGAACAGGAAAAACTTCATCTGCGCGTATTTTGGCGAAAGCTTTGCGTTGCCCGAATGCAGTAAACTTCGTTCCTTGTGGCGAGTGTGATTCTTGTAAAGAAATCGCAGCCAGTGCCAGTGTTGACGTCATCGAAATCGACGGAGCATCGAACAACGGTGTCGACGCGATTCGTGAACTTCGCGACACAGTGGCGTTCATGCCTTCATCGGGTAAATACAAAATCTACATCATCGACGAAGTTCACATGCTTTCAACAAGTGCATTTAATGCATTGTTGAAGACTTTGGAAGAACCACCTGCGCACGTGATCTTTATCATGGCGACAACTGAGGTTCACAAAATCCCGCAAACAATTTTGTCTCGTTGCCAACGCTTTGACTTCCGCCGTATCTCGACAAAACAAATCACGGAGCATTTGAAAAACATCTGCGACAGTGAAGGTGTCAAAGCCGAAGAAGAAGCCCTTTGGGTCATCGCTCGTCAGGGTGATGGATCTATGCGTGACTCACAAAGTTTGCTTGATCAAGTGATTACGTTCGCCAACGGTCCTCTGACGCGCACAAATGTTGTCGACATTTTGGGTCTCACTGACCGTGCACTTTTGTTTGATACTCTCGAAGCTCTGATCGGTCGCTCAACGGCTGGCATTCTGGCTGTAATTGAAAAAATCGCAGCGGCTGGTTTTGAACCGCATCTCTTCTCTCAAGATTTGCTTGAGATGATTCGCAATTTGCTTTTGGTGAAAGTCGCTGAAGGTGAAGCTGTGAATATGCTTGAAATGCCAGATTCTGAAATCCAAGCATTGCAAGATATGTCTGCGCGTTTGTCAGAAGAAGATATTCACATGCTCTTCGACATGGCTCTTAAGGGTGGTAACGATATTCCTCGCGCCCAAGATCCTCGTATTGTTCTTGAAGTCACTTTGCTACGTATGGCTTCTGCTCCGAAAATCCAAGATTTGCGGACTTTGCTAGCGAACGGACCTGCGTCCTCTCACAGCGCAGGTGGGGCCAGGCAGCACTACACGCCGCCGGTAACTCCCTCTGCAAAAGGACATCCACGATTTCAGGAAGCGGCAAAAGTAGCGGAAGTTCCCTCAGGTTTAGAAGCTCTGCGTTCAGCTGTGGAAACTAAACCTGCTGCTAAAAAACCCGAAGCCCCTGCAAAACCAGCTCCTGTCGTCGAAGAAAAGCGTCCTCAGATTGCTGTCGGCGCAACTCCAGCGGAACGTTGGGTGAATTTCGTAGAATTAATTCGTAATGATGACGCCCTTTTCGCGGCAAAAGTGGAAAATCTTTTGTTTGTGAAAGAAGACGGGAAGCTTTTAAGCCTGGGAGTTCCAGCTAAATTGGTCTTTTTAAAAGAACAGATGGCTGACACCCAAGTGCGAAAAAAGCTGCAAGGATATATTGATTCACACTGGGGCCCTGGGTATTCTTTTGAGGTATTAATGAGCCGTGATCAAACTGGTGAATCCGCCCAAGCAATGGTGCAAAAAAAGCATCAACTTGCTGAAGACGAGATTCGCAATCAGATCGCAGCAAACCCGATGGTGAAAGCCGCTCAAGAAGCATTTCAAGGGCAGATTAAATCCATCACAGATTTGAATAAAAAATAAAGGAGTATTCCATGAAAGGTATGCCTGGTGGAATGGCTCAGCTGATGAAGCAAGCCAACCAAATGCAAATGAAAATGAAGAAAGCCCAAGAAGAACTCGCGAAAGCTGAGTACGAAGCAACTTCTGGTGGCGGCGCCGTAAAAGTAAAAGTGAATGGCGACCACATGATGACAGCTTTGACGATTGATCCTGAAGTTCTAAAAGCAGGCGACGTTGAGATGCTTCAAGATATGATCCTTTCTGCAACTAACGAAGCGGTTAAAACTGCACGTGATACTTCATCTAAAGAGATGGAAAAAATCACTGGCGGCATGAATATCCCAGGAATGTTCTAAGAATGCTTAATATCCCTGCTCTTGAAAAATTAGTCCACGAGTTGAGCCGTCTTCCCGGTATCGGGCCCAAGACTGCTCAGCGCTTGGCTTATTTTATTTTAAAATCAGGGAATGAGTATTCAGATCGCTTGGGCCAAGCATTGACCCAAGTGCAAGCTGAAGTTCACGATTGCCCTCGCTGCTTTAACTACACAGACGCAGATTTCTGCCGTTACTGTGTGGATCCTCATCGCAGCGATGATTCTCTTTGTATCGTCGAAGAACCTTCAGACATCATGCGAATTGAGTCTTCAGGTGCTTTCCGCGGTCGTTATCATGTTCTTCATGGTGCGATTTCTCCTCTTGAAGGTATTGGACCGAAAGATTTGAAGATTCAGGATCTTTTAGACCGTGTTGATGCGGGTTTAGAAGGAAATGGTCCTCAGATTAAGGAAATTATCCTGGCCCTTGATGCTGATCTTGAGGGAGATACGACTATTTTATACTTAGCGAAGCAACTTCAGGGCAAAGGATTGAAATTATCTCGCATTGCCCATGGAGTTCCTATTGGCAGCGACATCGATTTCATAGATGATAGAACTATGGGTCGTGCCCTGCAAAATAGAGTGGAGCTGTAATGTCTTTCATTAATTATAACGCTAAAGAGATTCATTGTAAGGTCGTTTACTACGGCCCCTCTTTGGGCGGAAAGACCACGAACCTCCAATGGGTTTACCAAAAAACTGCTGATGACCAAAAATCAAAGCTCGTTGCTTTGAACACTGATATCGAAAGAACACTGTTCTTTGACTTCTTGCCACTGAACGTGGGCGATATCCGTGGTTTTAAAACTCGTTTCCACCTGTATACGGTTCCGGGCCAAGTGGTTTACGATGCTTCTCGTAAGTTGATTCTGAAAGGCCTTGATGGCGTGATCTTCGTTGCCGACTCTCAAATCGAGCGTATGGAAGAGAACCTTGAGTCTTTGAGAAATCTTCAGATCAACCTTGAACAACAAGGTTATGACATTAAAGAGATTCCTTTGATCATGCAGTACAACAAGCGTGATCTTCCAAATGTGGCTTCTTTAGCAGAGCTTCGTAGCGCTCTAAATCCTTTCAATGCTCCTGAAATCGAAGGCTGTGCATCTGAAGGTAAAGGCGTCTTCGAATCGCTTAAAACCGTTTCTAAATCCATCATCAATGTCCTAAAAGGTGGCGCGACTCTGTAGTCGTTTCCCCCTACTTGCCCCGAGCTTTGGGCCTGTGCTATATGAGCCTTCTCAGGTTTTGTCCGTGCTATACTGACGTACTGAGTGAGGTTTATGAAAATGGCGAACTCAACAATAGTTGCAGAGATTCAGCGTCTTAAAAAAGAAAAGGATGCCGTCATCCTGGCTCACTACTATCAAGATGGTGAGATTCAAGATATTGCCGACTATATCGGTGATAGTTTCTATTTAGCGAAGATGGGCCAACAAGTTCAGGAGAAGGTGATTCTTTTGGCTGGTGTTGTGTTCATGGCTGAATCTGTAAAGATCATGAATCCTGAGAAAACTGTTTTGGTTCCTGAAATGCAGGCCTCTTGTTCTTTGGTGAAGGGTGCTCCTTACAAAGACTACTTAGCTTGGCGTCGTCAGCATCCTGATGGCATCGCGGTGACTTACATCAATTCCAGTGCGGAAGTAAAAACCATCTCTGATGTGATCATCACGTCTTCAAATGCGCAGCAAATTATTGAGTCGATCCCGAAAGATCGCAAAATCCTTTTCGGGCCGGATCAACACTTGGGTCGTTGGTTGTCTAAAAAACTTGGCCGTGAATTTGAATACTGGCCGGGAGCTTGTGAAGTGCATGTGCTCTTTAACGCCAAACGCCTGACTGATCTGATCAGAGAAAATCCAGATGCGTTGGTTCTGGCGCATCCTGAGTGTGATGCTTCGGTATTGGCTTACGCTCAAGTGATTGGCTCAACTTCTCACTTACTTGAATCAGTAACGAAACATCCGCATAAGAAATTTATCGTCGCAACTGAAACGGGTATTTTCCATCAAATGCAAAAACTTCGTCCCGATGCTGAGTTCATCCAAGCTCCGGTTGTCGATGAAGGTTGCAAATGTAACGACTGCCCTTACATGAAAATGAATTCTCTTGAGAAGATCAAACATGCTTTAGAGACTTTAAAACCGGAAATTACATTGCCTGAAGACCTGCGCTCAAAAGCGCAAACATCTTTGGATCGCATGATGGCCATCACAAGTGGCAAACCTGTGACTTGGCCTTCGGAGTTTTCTCTGTAATGACACCTGCGCAGATAGAAACTTTTAAAAAGATTTTATCTGCGCCGGATTTGCAAATCTTCACGCGTCCTGAATGGGGCGCACAGAATGAAAGTCACCGCGAACTGATTCGCTCTTTTGTTTCTGTTCTTAAAATTTCTCCTGACACAAAATTATCGATTTCTCACACGCAAGGCATGGGGCTTGTCGCCATCAACTCGTCTTCTGTGGGTGTTGATATCGAAGTCTCAAGACGAGTCACACCTGCCACAGTCGCGCGCATCTCGCGCGAAGAAGAGGTGAAGGCAGCTCCCTCGCCTGCTGCTCTCTGGTGTGCGAAAGAAGCGGCATTTAAGGCTCTTCGTGACTTTACCCAACCCCCGGTCGTTTCCAAGATTACTATAGGGGATTGGCAAAAAATTGATTCTCAGCTTGAGACGTTTAAGATTTTTAATTTCGCTGAACTTTCAGCTCCACAAAATGGCTTAGGCCTTCTAGCTTCGTTTTCACCTTACACTTACGCATTTTTTGTATTTCCCTCTTAACTTTGGTCGAGTCCTGCCGAAAAGTTTCTTAACTGAATGAATTGTTCTGAGTTGTTGAAGAGAGGGTTAGTTATGGGAAGTCCAAATAGCAATCGTCGAGTGGCTCCAAGGAAAGAAGTCTCTCCCATTCATGTGTCGTATCTCACTTCACTAGATGATTTTGCGAAGATCGCAAAAAACTGTGAGATCGTTGAAGCTTCATCATCAGGATTGTTGATGCTAGTTCGTCGCGAAGACTTGATCCCCGCGCAGTTACGAAAAAACCTGAACTTGGATGTTCTGGTTGGAGATCGCGTGTTCATGCATTTGGAAGAGTTGAATATCGAAATCTCAGGAGTGATTACGCGCACCCAATTGACGGGTAAAAAAGGTTTCCACATTGCTGTGGACTATAGCGATGATGCTCCCGAGTACTGGAGAGAATGCCTGATGGACCTTCTCCCAGCTCCCGGTGAATTAGATTAATTAAAGCTCTACGAATGGTGGCAGACCTTTTTCTGACACCAATACCAAAGAATAATGCGGAGGCAGGAACCAACTGATCGCCTCTGCAATTCCCTGATGTTCCTTCGTCGGCGGGTTCTTCAAAGACTCAAGTGAAATAGCCAAATCATAATTTTTGCGATCTGTGCTCATCACCAAAATGCGTGGTTGCAAGATACCTTGGTCGCGGAAAAATTCTTTTAAAATATTGCGCACGTATTGTGGCAAGTAATGAGGTGCTGGAGGACCGGCGTGAAGCTTTTGTCCTTCGCTCATCTCAAGCGTGCCGACAGGAACTTCGTCAGCAGTTTTATAGAACAAACCTGTTTCCTTGAAATGCCAAAGCATCCCGTAAGTGAAAACATAATCTGGATAATCTTTGTGAGGATTAACGGCAATGCCGATGCCTTTAGTAGCTGCCCACTGCATGATCTTGTTTGCAGGCTCTGTGGCGTCTTCAGAAGTGGCCGCCAACATGTAAGGCCATCCATCCGGTCCCGTTTGCGGAGCCTCGTGGAGAAGTTTCAATTTGCCAGAAGTGATCGACATGAAAAAGTCGATTTCCCATTGAGGGTCACGCTTTTCATCAGGGATTTGGACAAGCTCTAGTAAGTTCATGGGGAGATTCCTAACAGGTCCCTCCCCAGAGAGCAAGATTTAGTACTCTTCTACGATAACAATAGAACGGAAGCCTTTCTCATAACGAGGGCGGCCGTCGCGGTCTACCAAATGACGACCCGTGCGAGTGTCAATAACTGGGACCAAACCTTTATCAGCAGCAGTTACTGCGCTGTGGATATCAAGGATACGAGATTTGTGAACACGAACGCAGCCAGAAGAAGCACGCTTACCAAGTTGTGCTTCGCCTGCTGCTTCACCGCCAGAAAGATCTGGTGGAACTTGATGCACAGCTAAACCGCGCTTTTCGTTAAAGAACATCGCGTATGGCATGTGGAATTTAGATTCGCCAGAGCGGTAGTTGTAACCGTGAACGCGTTTGATTGTATAGAAACCACGAGTCGTGTGTCTCCAGTGAGATTCAGTTGTACCTTTGAAGATACCGTTGATGATGCCACGGAAAACACCGATGTGTTCAACGTCTTCGCGACCAGAGGAAATTTTTGTCGTTAAACGCAATTGGCGATTTGTATAAAGACGCAAAGTTTGAGCGTCAGGGCCACGTGCCGCTTTGTTAATAACGATCACGTTTACGAATTCATTTAGTGGTGTTTCACCACGGAAGTAAGCTTCTTCGTCAAACAAAACACCGCGTGGTGCTTCGTAAGAATCTTCTGTCATGATGCGCGCTTCGAATTCCGCTTTTGTTTCCGCAAGAGCATCAGATACAGAGCACATCACAAGTGCCATCGCAAAAAAGAAAACAACTCTCAATGACTTCACCGCGCACCTCCAAGTACTGTGAAAAAACTACGCTGGGCTAACATTTTCCGGCGCTTTATCGGCGCGTTTTGTAACATTACCATCGAGAAAGTGGAGAATATTTCCCCCATTGTGTAACTAATCAACAATCACATAAATTTTTCAAAACCTTGCCTAGGCACTGGTATTTCTGTGTGTCATTCTAGTTTTTCGACGGGAGGTTTTCTGAGATGCGTCTACTATCTGTTTTCATTCTAGTTCTGGCTTTTGGATCGCACACTTTCGCAAAAGGTTTTGATAAAGAGTTGAGTGAATACCCTTATCCCTTCCCGATTCAAAAGCATTCCTTTGAGTCCCAAAAGAATTCGTTAACGATGGTCTATATGGATGTTCCAGCAGTTGGAACCCATAAAGAGAACATCGTTTTGCTACACGGAAAGAATTTTAACGGTGCTTATTTTGAAGAGATGGCAACCATCTTAGCTAAAAAAGGCTATCGCGTGATTATTCCTGATCAGATCGGATTCGGGAAGTCCACAAAACCACAAAGTTATCAATATAGCTTTCAAACACTTGCCGAGAACACGCACGCACTTTTACAGAAACTTGAAATCAAACAGTATCAACTTCTTGGTCACTCGATGGGTGGAATGCTCGCAACCCGCATGAGTTTGATGTATCCCGATGAGGTGAAAAAACTATTCTTAGTAAATCCAATCGGACTTGAGGATTGGAAAACCATGACTTCTTATCGCAACGTCGATGAGCAGTTTAAAAATGAAATGGCAACAACGGCTGAGAAGATCAAAAAATATCAGCTCGATTTTTACTATGATAACAAATGGAAACCTGAATACGACCGCTGGATGTCGCCTCTAGTAGGTTGGGTGGAAGGCCCGGACCGCGAGATCATCGCTTGGACGGCGGCGCTTACATCCGACATGGTTTTCACGCAGCCGGTTTATTATGAATTCAAAAATTTGAAGATGCCGGTTATTCTGGTGATTGGTCAGCGGGATCGCACAGCTATTGGTAAGGCCTGGGCACCTGAAAATATGAAATCAAAGATGGGCGACTATCCGAAAATGGGAAAAGCAGTGGCTAATCTTATTCCCAAATCAACTCTGGTGGAGCTGCCTGGCCTGGGGCATTTGCCATTTATTGAAGCTCCCGACCAGTATTACAAAGCGATGGAAAAACACTGGACTCGTTAAGTCCTAAGTTGTCGCCAAACATCTTTAAAGCATAGAAACTTTCGGCAAAAATAAAGCGAAGGAAGTTTCTATGCCTACTAAAAAAATTCTTCTGATTGATGATATTAGCAAGCGTAACGGTGGAGCTAATGAACGTTCTCGAGCGCTTCACACGCTGACCGCTCAGCTTGCAAAAACTCTGAAAGCCGAAGCGCATTTTCTTTATATCGAGGACCTTCCTGAAAATTTACGCAAACGAACACGCATACCGCCATTGGAAAAGCGCAATCCTCTGCTCATCTCCGAACTCAACGAAGACCTCGCTGCAACAAAAATTCCGTGGACATTGCATTTCGACTCAGGACTCCCCGTCGAAAAAATTCTGAAATGGAATCGAGGCATGCAGCCTTATCTCACTGTTATGGGAACAAAAGGTTTGCGCGGATTGAGCAAGTTTGTACTTGGAAGTGTTGCGGAAGAAGTGTTGCGTAGGGCGACAAACCCGATCGTCGTCGTTGGTCCAAACAGCAAAGAAACTTCTTTTATGAAAGGAAAAAAATCTCTTCGAATATTAGTCCTGACTGATTTAAGCGGAGCGAGTCTACCTTGTGAAGAGTACGCAAAACACTTTGCAAAAGCCTGGGGAGCCCAGGTGACTCTCTTTCATGCTGTCGGCGAGACAGCGTTGCATCTAAAGAATCTCGCTTACTCAAGCCGTTTCCCAATTTACGACATCGATGCACAAATCGAAGATCTCAAATCCTGGTCGCGAAAAGAACTTCAAAAACGACAAAACCAATTTCAAAAAGAAGGTGTCTCCACGAGAAGTCTTTTTTCAGAGAAGGAATCTCCTCTTAAAAAAATTATTCCTGATATCGTTGAGAACAACTACGACTTTCTCGTCATGGGTACCCACGCTCGGAATAAGCTACTAACGGCTTTTTTCGGTAGTTCCGCTCGCGAAGCCTGCCGGGTGTCACCGTGCCCCGTGATCATTGTTCGCGCAACCAAAGGATCATAAATCAGCTCGATTATTTAAGGTTCTCCTAAACGCACAGCAGCTTTTTGATACTTGATATGTTCGATTGGTATCTGATTATTCCGATGATAAGCTCTTCCAGAAAGTCTTCACCGCAGATATTCGGGTTGTTTTCTTAAAGAAAGGTTAAGGCAAATGGAACTTGTGTTTTTAGGCGCCGCAGGAACAGTTACTGGCTCCAAGTTTCTAGTTCGTACCAAAAAACTTCAAATTCTCGTCGATTGCGGAATGTTTCAAGGACTCAAAGAGTTTCGACTCATGAATTGGGAGCCACTTCCAATAAAACCCGCGAACATCGACGCTGTCGTTTTGACTCACGCTCACCTAGATCACTCTGGCTATTTGCCACGCTTGATAAAGCAAGGATTTAAAGGGCCCATCTTCGCCACGGCGGCCACTGTCGAAGTGACCAAGATCGTCTTGGAAGACGCAGCAAAGATCCAAGAAGAAGAAGCAAACTTCGCTAATAAACATGGCTATTCTAAACACAAACCTGCTCTTCCACTTTATGACAGTGCAGATGTGGAAAAAACCTTGCCTCAATTTATAGGTTTGGACCTGCAATCTGATTTTGAGTTCGAAGATGTTATTTTTCGTTTTGAAAAAGCAGGCCATATCTTGGGAGCAGCTTCCGTGCTCATTAAGAACGAAGGTTCTCGCGTTTTATTTTCTGGAGACATCGGAAGACCAAATGATCCGCTGATGCCGGTACCGGAGGCTCCAGTATTGAGTGATGCGATTGTTATGGAATCGACCTACGGAGACCGAGTGCATAAGAATGAAAGTACAAGTGAACTTCTTCGCGATCTTGTTCTTGAAGCTTTTAATAAAAAAAGTATTTTGTTGATACCAGCTTTTGCCATTGGCCGCGCTCAGAATTTAATGTACGAACTTGTGACCCTCAGAAAAAATAGAGAAATTCCCAAAGAGATCCCGATCTATCTCAACACACCGATGGGTCAAAAAATTACCGCTCTTTACAAACAACATTCAGATAGCTTGAAAATATCTGCTGATGAAATGCAGAGTATACTCGAAGAAATAAATTTCGTTGAAACTTCTCAAGACTCAAAAGCATTGAATGAGCGGCAAGGTCCTATGGTGATCATCGCCGCCAGCGGAATGTTGACCGGTGGTCGCGTTCTCTATCACTTGGAATCTTTTGGTGGAGATCCAAAAAATATAATTCTGCTAGCAGGTTTTCAAGGCGCGGGAACCCGCGGCTGGGCACTGGCGAATGGATGTACCGAACTCAAGGTTCACGGACAGTATATTCCGATTAAAGCCAAAGTCGTACAATCAGATGCATTTTCAGCCCACGCTGATCAGAAGGAACTCTTGGCTTGGCTCGCGCAGGCCGCGCAAAAGCCTCAGCAAGTTTTCCTGGTCCATGGTGAGCCTTCTGCTTCGGCTGAACTTGCCAATCGTATTCGGGATCATCTGGGTATTCCCGTTACAGTGCCAAAGCTAAATCAGACAATTCTGTTGAAAGGAATTAAACCCTCAACTCACGACTAAAAGACAACATCGGCGTAATCATTTGAAAGATATTTTTTCAGTTCTTGAATGAACATCTTTACATTCACGTTTTGCGTGCGCCGAGCAGGAGTGACTACCCAGATATCTTTTTTTCCTTCGCCATAATTCTCTAGAACAGATATCAAACGGCCTCTTTTTATTTCCTCAAAAACATAGGAGCCCGGCAGCCGGGCGATACCTAAACCAGCAAGGGCCGCCTTCTGAATGACTCGCGGATTATTACTCTTGAGATTTCCGTTCACCGACACACGAATAGGCTGGCCTCGCTTTTTAAAACTCCACGAAAGGCGTTCACCGATACAGTTGTGCGCATAAAGATCCGCTGGCTCTTTCAAAGGGGGCGCGTGAGCCAAATAGCCTTTCGTGCACACGACGTATTCAACACGTGATGCTACCTTCTGGGCCATAAGCGTTGAGTCCTGCAGGTGGCCGATACGAATTGCGACATCGAACTTTTCCGCAATAAGGTCCACAATGCGCGAACTAAAATCCAGTTCCACTCGAAGATCGGGATATTTTTTTGCCATCTCTATAAGAACCGGTGCAATGTATTCTTCGCCAAAAATTCCGGCTAATGTGACTCGCAATGTACCTCGGGGCGTTTCAGAGAGATCAAGAATCTCTCTTTTAGCAGCATCGAGATTCTCAAGTGCGTGGCGGCACGTTTCTAGATAACGCTCCCCTAAATTCGTCAGCTGAATCTTGCGAGTGGAGCGCAAAAAAAGTGAGATTCCCAAATCCTTTTCAAGCTGACTTATGACCTTGCTTACGTGTGATTTGGAGACGCCTAGCTGTACGGCGGCTTTTGAGAACGTCCCTGTTTCAGCCACATTCACGAACGCAATGATTCCCTGTAATGATTTGATTGTTTCCATTTGGAAACACTATTGTTCCCGCCAGTGCCTAGTCAATGAAAGCCGCTATGCTATAATTTGTGGTTCACTATTCTGAAACTTAAGGAGTCACTATGAAAGTCAAAGCCGCTGTTGCGTGGAAAGCCGGAGCCCCTCTCTCTATTGAGGAAGTTGATCTAGAAGGGCCGAAAAAAGGCGAAGTCCTGGTTAAAATCGTGGCTACTGGCGTTTGCCATACTGATGCCTTTACATTGTCGGGTGCGGATCCTGAGGGACTTTTCCCCGTGATTCTTGGACATGAAGGTGGCGGCATTGTTGAAGAGGTCGGTGAAGGTGTCACAACACTGAAAAAAGGCGATCACGTGATTCCCCTTTACACTCCTGAGTGCCGTGAATGTAAGTTCTGTTTGTCTGGAAAAACAAATCTCTGCGTGCGCATCCGCGCGACACAAGGAAAAGGCTTGATGCCGGATGGAACATCTCGTTTTTCTAAAGACGGAAAAATGATCCATCACTACATGGGCTGCTCGACTTTCTCGGAATACACTGTGGTTCCTGAGATCGCGTTGGCGAAAGTAAATCCGGCGGCGCCATTAGAAAAAATCTGCTTGCTTGGTTGTGGAGTAACAACTGGTATCGGTGCTGTTTTAAATACAGCAAAAGTTGAAAAAGGTTCGACCGTCGCCGTATTTGGTTTGGGTGGCATTGGTTTGTCAGTGATCCAAGGCGCAAAGATGGCCGGGGCTTCACGCATTATCGCCGTCGACATCAACGATGCGAAATGGGAAATGGCGCAAAAATTTGGCGCGACTGATTTCGTAAATCCGAAAAAACACGACAAACCTATTCAACAAGTCATCGTTGAAATGACTGAATGGGGCGTTGATTATTCATTTGAGTGCGTAGGCAATACTTCGCTTATGAGAGCAGCTCTTGAGTGTGCTCACCGCGGCTGGGGTCAATCGATCATTATCGGTGTTGCCGGTGCCGGACAGGAAATTTCAACTCGTCCATTCCAATTGGTCACAGGCCGTGTATGGAAAGGTTCTGCATTCGGCGGTGTGAAAGGTCGTACAGAGTTACCAGGCTATGTTGATCAATATATGTCAGGCACAATCAATATCGACGATATGGTCACTTTCACAATGCCACTTGAAGACATCAACAAAGCATTTGATTATATGCATGAAGGTAAAAGCATTCGTTCCGTCATTAAGATGTAACAGCAGGAGATAAAATGTCGGTACAACTACTAAAATCACACAAGACGTTCAATGGACTCACTCAATTTTGGGAACATGATTCTTCATCTACCAAAACTAAAATGAAGTTTTCTACATTTATTCCTACGGGAAAAGTAAATGGCTGCATTGTGTGGCTTTCTGGTCTGACTTGTACCGACGAAAATTTTATCACCAAAGCTGGCGCACAAAAATATCTTGAGCGTGCGGGTCTTATGGTGATTTGTCCTGATACATCCCCTCGCGGTTTGCAATTACCTGGTGAACACGACAGCTATGATTTTGGTTCGGGTGCGAGCTTTTACGTGAACGCGACTGTTCCTGGATATGCGGATCACTATCAGATGTACACTTACGTGGCTTCTGAACTTCCGCAATTGCTGCAACAGCATTTCAAAGTTCCTGGTGATAAAATATCTATCATGGGCCACTCCATGGGTGGACATGGGGCTTTGGTGATCGGTTTGCGCAATCCGCAAGTATTCCAATCAGTTTCTGCGTTTTCTCCAATCACGAATCCAACTCAATGTCCTTGGGGTCAGAAAGCTTTGCCTGGCTATCTGGGCGCTGAGCAATCGGCTTGGCAGAATTACGACGCCACAGTTCTTGTCAACAATGGCAAGACTCATCTCCATGCGATCTTGATTGATCAAGGCACCAAGGACGAGTTCTACGAGAAAAAACAATTATTACCTGAAAATTTTGAAGAAGCCTGTCGTTCAAAAGGCCAAGCCTTGAAATTGAACTACAGAGAAGGTTACGACCACAGTTACTATTTTATTTCGACGTTCATTGAATCCCACATCGAACATCATGCTCAGGTCCTTTGCGAAAACAAAAACTGGGTCTTGGGCCTTTAAGCTCTCCCTGATTTAGAACGGGACTTTTTTCACGAATATGCAGCCGACTTCATAGATGTTGCCGGCTGTAAGGTTCGTCGCCCATGATGTAAACGACACGTAACGACCATCTCCGCTAATCGCCGTTTGGAATGAATCATCATTGCTTTGCATGCCTAATGCGTTTGTCGACAGACGAACCGTGTTCCCACTGACCCGATCGCGAATAAACACATCCTCCTGAGAGTTTGTGTCCCCAGAGACCAAATCATCGGCTTCACTATAGAAGACAACTCTCATCCCATCGTCACTGATTGATGGAAAATAGGAACTTCCATTGCCCTCACCACCTGAGGAATTCAGAGACTCACGAGTTGTAATCCCGGTTTGCAAGTCATGTACGAAGACGTCACGAGATGCATTTGTGTCTCCGGCTACAAGAGTATTCGCATGAGAATTGAATACAACGTATCGGCCATTGCCGCTCACCTTACCTGCTTCTGATATATCGTTACCTTCAGTCCCACCTGTGCTGACTGAAACTCGAGTCGTGGTGGCCGTTCCGATGTCATGAACGAAAACATCTGATCTGGCATTTGTATCACCGCCAACTAAATTAGTTGCGTCGGATGTGAATGCAATGACTTGCCCATCCGAACTAATTGATCCATCGGTAGATCCGCCGTTCGCTTGTAAGCCTGCAGGCCCCACTGAGACTCGAGTGGTAACGCCCAATTGAAGGTCGCGCACAAACGCGTCCGATGTTCCATTCGTGTCACCCGCAACTAGGTTCGTAGAACTCGAATGAAAAACGACATATCGACCGTCATCGCTGATCGCACCGCCCGAGGCACCTTGGTTTGCTTCAACGCCAGAAGCTCCCACGGAGGCTCGAATAGTCGTGCTTGTTTGCAAATCATGCACGAAGACATCGGAGAGTCCGTTTGTATCTCCTGCCACTAAGTTCGAAGCATAAGACATAAACACAACGTAGCGGCCGTTGCCGCTGATCTGAGGCTCTTGTGAATTTGCGTTGCCTTCAACTCCCGCAGAACTGACCGAAGCGCGAATCGTGACGCCAGTGCCTCGATCATGCACAAAAACATCGGAGGAACCATTTGTATCACCCGTCACAAGGTTTGATGAATCAGCGTCGAAAGCAATGAAACGGCCGTCATCGCTTATACTCGAGTGTTCCGCATCGCTGTCAGCAATGGCACCTTGAACTGTTTGCGTAAAACGAGAGGTTACGCCGGTATCTCTGTCGATAACAAAGATATCTTCGCTTTGATTCGTGTCTCCAATCACGAGGTTGTTAGCTACGGATGCAAACGCCACATATCGTCCCGACGAACTTATCATAGGATCGCGAATATGCTCGTTTGATTCAGTACCTGATAAACCTTGGTTTGCTCTCGACGTTGTCGCCGCCTGAATATCATAAACGAAAAGATCGGATCTAGTATTGGTATCGCCAGCGACAAGATTCGTAGAGTGCGAAGCAAAACTGACAAAATTTCCGTCTTTACTAATTTTTGGAGAAAACGAGTAGCCGTTACCAATTACACCCGCAGAACTTTTTGAAACTAATGTCGTTGTTCCCGCCTGAAGATCGCGAAGAAAGATATCGTTACCACCATTTGTATCTCCAGCAACAAGGTTTGTGGCACCCGCTTCCCAAGCAACATAGCGGCCATCACCACTTATAGTGGGAGTCATAGAATATCCATTTGCTTGAACACCAGCAGTTGTCACAGAAACTCGTGTCGTGGTGTTTGCGACCATGTCTCTTACAAAAATATCTTGTTGATTGTTGGTATCACCCGCAACGAGGTTATTTGCATCAGAACTAAAGACAACAAATTGACCATTATTGCTGATACTCGACTCGCCCGCTGAGCTATTACTTTGGACTCCCGCCGTACTTTGCGAGACCAACGTGATCACACCCGACTGCAGATCTAAGCGAAAGACGTCGCCACTGCCATTGCTGTCACCTGCAACCAGATTTGAGGCATAAGACACAAATACGACATAACGGCCATCCATTGAGATTGACGGAGCAAAGGAATCGGAATCAGCCTCCGCTCCCGCCAAGCCAACAGAAATTCTTGTCGTCGTTCCTAGCTGGCGGTCACGCAGAAAGATGTCGCTAAAACCATTTACATCACCAGCAACAAGATTCGTCGCATAAGAATTAAACACAACATATCGACCGTCGAGACTGGCTGCGCCTCCAACAGACTCACCATTTCCTTCCACACCGGCTGTAGAAACCGAAATTCGACTTGTTGTATTTGTCTGCGTGTCTAATAGGAAAATATCTTTAGTTGAATTTGTATCTCCCGGAACCAGATCCGCAAGTGATGACTCGAAGAGAATATAACGACCGGAATCAAACGCACCAGTGAGACGAAAGTAAGAGTGTGACTCAACTCCAGTGTACGGCGCATTTGAAATCATCACGATGTCTGATTCTTTTAAACTGATGTTGAAAGATATTTCAGAAGAAGTTTGGCCGTTAAGTTCATACGAACAAGTGAAGGATCTATTTTCGAGCGTTGACCAGGGACTTGCGGTGTTAAGCCAATAATTGAACCTCACATCAAAGTCTTCATCACCGCTCAAATCGACTGCATAAAGAACATCTGTAAGAGTTGTACCGCCGCAAGACAGAACCGCACCCGCCGGAAGATTTTTAAATCTGATCTTGCTTTGATAAATGTACTCTTCCATGTTGATGTCGACTTCATCACCACTCAATCCAGAACTTGTCGAATATAACGTTGATTTCATTCGACTGAAATCAACGTTATTCAAATCAAAGGCTAACGGAGAAGTGGAAGATGATCGACCCTGAGTAATATCGATATCGAGGGTACATCCCATTATGAGACTGCTAATGGCGAATAAAAATACAAGAGAGAACGTCCAAGTCATGTATTACTATTCGGAAAAACACACGTATTCTTGAAAATTAGATTCGCGTTTGATGACACATTTGAATCAATTTGGATCAAAAACCGTGAGCTTCATCGCTCAAAACGAAAAAGCTGTTACCAAATTTCGATGCAACACTCGTGTCTCTCAGAACGCGAATAAATTAGAAAAACGAACTAGCAAAGAAGAGTTCACCCTTCACTTCGTTATCGTCAAGTTTCTGAAGAACGCGCGCTCCCCAAGTCATTGGAATAAAGCGGAAGAAAACCGATTCAAAACGGGCCTCCGCTCCATAACTATTCAACGTCGAAGCAACCTTTGTGCTTGTCACATACGTCGAATCAAAGAAGAACTGACCGTAGACTTGTTTCAAATAGTACCAACGTGGAATCGCCACGTTCGGATACATGATCGGGAAGACGTAGTTTCCAGAAAGCTTCTGATACTTCGGCACCTCTTTATAATCATACCCGCGTGAAAACACATATCCGTCGTAGCTTATGCCTGCGGGTAGGAAGCGATAATTACCAGGACCGTCCTCTTGAACTTGTTCATCAAATGAGAATACAAAGCCGTCGTTCGCGAAAGCTCCGGGAGTTTGCAATACAGCTTCTTGGAAAACACGGTACGAAGATGACTCTGACTGCGCAGGATTTTCCGCATTGTCATAATGAATTTGATAGCTCAAGAGCCACGGCGCTTGAATCGAGCGCGCATGTTTTGCCTTAAACCAAGAAAGACTTAAACCTGATGACGTCTTATAAAAATAATCAGACCCATCAACATCTACTTTGTTGAACTCGTAATTAGAAGCGTCCGTATATTCAAAGCCACCACTTAAGCTTGCTGTGAAATTGTAAAGTCCCAGCTGCTTGATGTATGGGACAATCACGCCAAGACCTGCGTTGTTTTCTTCCCAAGTCGTGATGTCGTCAGTATCGAAATCAGTAACCGATCTGTTACGAGTTTCCGCCTGCAGACTCAAAATCGGATAATATTTTTTAATATTGAATGCAAAGTTAGCAAAGGACTCGTGTTCTTCAGGATCTGTTCCGATCACGAAGCTCGTGCTGAGAGTACGAAGGTAGTTGTCGGTCTGAAATCCAAGACCTCCACCACGACCCAAAGCAAATCCCCACGTATGCGGGATAAACAAACCACGATCAAAATCACCATAGTCCTGCGCTAGATAGCTGTCCTTGTTTTTTGTGAACATGCTTTCTTGATCTGGAAAACCTGTGATCGCAAATTTATTATAGTTATCAGAAGGTCCGTCGCCGAGATATTTGAAATCAACAAGATCACCAGCGGCCATATTTTTACAAGATGCCAGCGGTGACATCGCAATCACAGTCCCATACGTATCCATTTTGCTATAGTAAAGATTCGTACCATCTGAGTTCGGCGTATAGGCACCAATTTTAGATTCCGAGCAACGTGAAATCTGATTTTGTGCGATCATGAAAATTTCGTTGTAGCCCCGGTACTGAGCTTCGAACAAAATATTTTTATTCGGATCCACAACAAGTGAAGTCAGCATATTGCGCGAATGCGGAATCAAAGTTTTCGTGATGCTTTTTGCTTTCAAATCCACTTCGACCAGCGAACGATCCCCCAGCTTGTTTTGGAAGATCGCAACAGCGCGAGAGTCATCCAAATAGCGAGCTTCAGAGAATTTTCCCTCTGGTAGAGCAAAACTTTGGATTTCATTTCCTTGAAGGTCGAATTCAATAATTCCCCAGCTTTGATCTTTTTTAAATTCGACCGCAATGATTTTGCTTTCAGATTCATTCATGCTTGGATTATAAATCCTGCGACCGCTAGTGACTTTGTCTTGTGATCCAGATTGAAGGTCCACCACAACAACATCAGAGTAGTTTTCATGGCCATAACGACTGTCAGGAACGAATTCCGTCATGACCGCTTTTGTTTTACCAAAATGAATCTGCATGAAGTCTTTGGAAAAACTGATCTCAGCGATTTTTTCAGACTGACCGTTTTGTTCACGGTAAATCGTCGGAACTGTATTCATCGTCTGATGAACGTAATAAAGTCCATTTTGATTTTTGCCTGGAGAATAGCTTTCGCGGTAATCGACTTTCTCTTCAGCTGTCGGAGCATCCGCACTCCACTTTGTTTTCAGGTCATTCATTGTCTCAGCGTAGAAGTCTTCAAACTTCTGTCCCGTTACTCGTTCAAACGAAGTATAAAAACGGAATGGATTTGGAAATTTAGCGGCATCGTCCGCCACTTTCTGCCAAAGCTGATCACCGTACTTGATTGTACCGTAAGAAATAAGCGCATAACCGTAGACATATTGATTCGGCAAATTCGTTTTATAAGAACCACTCAAGAATTCATCATAAGACGGAATGTCGCCACTTAAGACAATAGCTTTGATACGCTCAAGAAAACGAGGAGAGCGCCCACGTCCCGCGTCTGTGTATTTCGTTTCAGTCCAAACAGCGTCACCTTCCATGTACCAAGAAGGCATCGTCATGGCGGCGGCTAACTGCACACCCATATCACCCATGAGAACTTGAAAAACCTTAGTTCCACTTCCATACATGAAGTTATCGAACTGATTTACGTGTCGGTATTCGTGAATCGAAAGTGTTTGCAGCCACTCTGTCGCGCCCACATAAGGAAAGAACGTTGAGTTCGTAAACCATTCACTACGACGAGGAGCCAACGTCACATAGCCATTTGGCAACGCGATTTCGGTTCTGACGATCAGATTGAATTGCTTCGGTTTCTCAATGTTATAAGTCTGACCAACAACTTTAGAATAGTGTTCAACCAAGTTCGCGATATAAACAGGTTCTACACCCAGATAGTCGGGGTAAATAACTTTCACAGAATTATTTTCGATCGACTTCCATTTTATAGACGGCGGACTTTGCATCAGATCAACTTGTGCAAAAGCCAATGAACTTGCGAACAACATCAAGAACGACAGACAGAATTTCATTACAGATCTCCCCGAGTATATCGGGTTACATGACTTTAATGGCGAAAGCATCGAATTCTCGCCATAACGAACAGAATTACGTTTAGGTACCAATAGATTTTGAAGCTGATAAGCATTGATAGATTTAAAACTAAAAAACCCGCTTGGTAGCGGGTTTAAAGATCCAGTCTAAGCCGGCATAAAAATGGTAGGGAGTACAGGATTCGAACCTGCGACATCCACCTTGTAAGGGTGGCGCTCTACCAACTGAGCTAACTCCCTGTGCGCGTTCGGAAGGATCACTTTGTAACAACGGTCCTTCCGTTCTGCAATCCTTTTTTTAAAAAAGATTACTTTTTCATCTCTTCAATACAGCTGCGCTGGTCGTATTGAGGAGAAATTTTCATGATTTCCATATGGAACATGTCATCAGGCTTCCCAGCATCGTTATTTAGGCCCAAAGAAAGGACCATAACTGATTCTTGGTGCGCCGCTGGCACATCCTTTTTATCTGTAATAGACGTCAAAACCAGGCGGTAAGACGTTCCGCTCTTTTTAGCCGTCATTTGGGCCAAAACGCGAGTTCCAGATGAATTTTCAGTTCCAACACCCGTTGCGATGTCTTCGCACGTTCTTGGATCCATTTGGCGAACTTGAAGTTGGCGGTGAGCGCCTTTTACTTTCACCTTTTTGAAGGAGAAGTAAGACACGTAATCGCCTTGCTCAACTCTCCATGTTCCTTGGATGTTATTCCATGGGAATCGCACCACCACCCCTTGTGGGAATGGAACAGGTCGGTTGTCGTGAGGAAGAATTTGATCGTCATCGCCTGTCGCATGAGCTGTTACAGCTGCGCCTAGTGATAACAAGACAGTTGCAGTTAACAAGATGTTACGAAACATGAACTCCCCCTATTGCTCGATGTGGATCCGAGCCACTTTATTCATGTAGTATCCGTTTTTAGCTCTGAAGATATACTTCGGCTTTTCGTAATCCGGCTCAATCATTTTACGCAAACGTTTAATTGTCACGTAAATCTTGTTGTCATGAACCTCAGGATCGTAGGGTTGTTTCCATACGTTTTCAACAAGGTACTCTTTCGAGTAAATGTGACCCTGATTCGAAACAAAAAGTCGCAATAGATCGAGAAGAATAAACTGATTTTTGAAATCAATTTTCCCCAGTTTCTTCTCAGTTACCGCATGGTTACCTTCGTCAAAAATAAGATCATAATTAGTTTGCGATTCTGTTCCCAGTTTATCGGAATAGAATTTTGCTAAACGAGAAAGACGAGTGTGCTCTTCTGTGATGGATCTTTGTGCCATCGACAAGTAAACACGAGCCAAATCTTTATCGCCCATTTCGAAGTACACATCACCCAAATTGATCATCAAGTAAGATGTTTGAATGATATTACGAGTTTCTTTCAAAGCATCGTAAGCTTTCCACAAAACCGTGAGAGCTTCTTCGTGCTTTTTCATTTGCGCCAAGATGTTACCATTTAGAATCAAAGCAGAAACGCGCAATTCAGGAAGATTGTAGACTTGGAAGAACACTTCCAAGTTGTAGATTTCTTTCAATGCATCGGCATTACGGCCGATAGACGGCACAGAGTACACCCATGCAAGACCGAAAATAGCATTGCAGATGTCTTCTTTATGGTCTGTCGCCAAACCAATAGCGAGAGCTTTTTGGAAGTAATCAAGAGCTGTGTCGTATTGGCTTTTGTAAGTCGCACAAATAGCAAGCGTGTAGTACGTGCGTGAATTGAGCTCAAAGCCTTCTTTCAAAACAAGGTCTTGGAGTTTTTCTTTGAAGACGTTGATTTCTTCAAACTCTTCTCTTTCTGCGTGAATACGCAAAAGAGTATTTAAGCACTTGAGGTACTGAGAAAAATTTTTCTCGGCGAAATACCCAACCGATGCGTCCTGGAGATGAGTCATTGCCTGACTGTACTCCCCGCGATCGAAATAGAGTTTGCCGAGCTCAAAAGCGCGATCAAATTGACTCATTTAAATTAACTCCAACGGAAATCTGCCGTCTTGGCAGGCGTGTGTTTTTGTCAGATTGTCAGGATTTCGTCAACGCAAGACGCGGACCGATGCTAACTTTTTAAGCAACTTGAGAATTGATTTCAGTAATTTAATGAAAATACCCGCATCTACGCGGAATGACTCTTGTTGTCGAGCCTCTTGCAAAATCGAAATTTGCCCCGGTTCGGAAACCCATGCTGGGATTGATTTCCACAGGGAGAAGCAGATATGAAAAATTCTGTCGTCATAGCGTTCGCCATATTGGCGCTCCCCTTGTCTGCTGTCGCAAATAAGATCGTGACAGTTAAGGGGCAAGGAACCACATCTGGATATTTCGAAATCAACGATGAGTGGAGTCTTACACCTTTAAAAAATCGCGCCAAGAAAGACGCCGATAAAGAAGCCCAAGGCAAGTGTGCAAAACTTCGGGGAAAACCACTTTTGAATTTAGCCTCTTACACTTCCACCTGCAAACCTCAGCCGCGATTCTGGACAGCCGCTGGTTACTGGCATGATTGTAAAGTCACGGTTCTCTTAGACTGCGAAATTAAAAAAGCCGACTTCTTTTGGAAGCCGGCTTTTTAGTTTTAGGGTTTAATTCGTCCTAGTGATGAATTGTCTGTTGGCCTGTGTATTGGGCTTTGATGCCGAATAGAGGCTCTTTTGTAAGTTTGAAAATCTCTTTTGGATTTTTGATGTCCAAAGCGTTAATCAACACTTGGTCAACATGGTCCACAAGGATCACTTTCAAATCTTTCATCACTTCTTTAGGGATATCTTTCAAATCTTTTTCGTTCTCTTTCGGGCAGATGATCAATTTGATTCCACCACGGTGAGCGGCCAAGATTTTTTCTTTCAATCCACCGATCGCCATCACACGACCACGAAGAGAAACTTCACCTGTCATCGCAACTGTGCGTTTCACAGGGATCTTCATGATTGCTGATACAATCGAAGTCGTCAGAGCGATACCCGCTGAAGGACCGTCTTTAGGAACAGCGCCTTCTGGCAAATGGATGTGAACGTCGATGTTCGAGAAGTATTCTTTATCCAAACCGAACAAAGGACCTCTTGAACGTACGTAGCTCATCGCTGCCGCACAAGACTCTTTCATCACATCGCCCAGTTGACCTGTCACTGTGAACTTACCTTTACCAGGTACAACGCTCACCTCAACAGACAACAAGTCACCGCCAACTTCAGTCCAAGCCATACCGTTCGTCATACCGATTTCGTTTTCAGTCTCGATAACGCCGAACTTGAATTTGTGAGGACCAAGAAGTTCTACAAGCTTCGTCGGAGTCACAATGTAACCGCCCTTGTCGTTCGACTTCGCTTTTGCTTTCGATTTACCAGCTGTTTTAGCTGTTTTCTTCTCAGCTTTATCTGTTTTGAAGTCGGCCATTGCTTCTGACATCACGATGTCTTTAGCAACTTTACGGCACACGTTTCCAACTTGTCTTTCCAAGTTACGCACACCCGCTTCTCTTGTGTAGTAGCGGATGATATCGCGGATCGTAGAATCCTGGATCGTAACTTTAAATTCTTTCAAACCATGGTTTTCCAATTGTTTTGGAACCAAGTAGTTCTTCGCGATATGGAATTTTTCCTGCTCGATATAACCTTCAAGCTGGATGATTTCCATACGATCCAACAATGGACGTGGGATCGTGTGCAGGCTGTTCGCCGTCGCAATGAACATCACTTTTGAAAGATCGTATTCAACTTCCAAGTAGTGATCTTGGAATGTTGAGTTTTGTTCTGGATCCAAAACTTCAAGCATCGCTGCTGCTGGGTCACCACGGAAGTCATTCGCCATCTTGTCGATTTCGTCGAGCAATACGAGCGGATTTCCTTTGTCGACTTTGCGAAGCGCTTGGATAATTTTACCCGGCATCGCACCGACATATGTTTTTCTGTGACCACGGATCTCTGCCTCATCACGCACGCCACCCAAAGAGATACGCGCAAATGAACGGTTCAAAGATTCAGCGATAGATTTCGCCAATGACGTCTTACCGACCCCTGGAGGACCTGCCAAGCAAAGGATAGGACCTTTCATGTCTTTTGAAATCGAAAGAACTGCTAGGTACTCTAGAATTCTTTCTTTTACTTTCTCAAGACCCCAGTGATCGTTATCAAGAATGCGTTGAGCATTTCTGACGTCATGTTTTTCTTCCGAGTAATCAGACCAAGGAAGTGAAAGAACCCAGTCGATGTAGTTACGAACAACTGTCGCTTCAGCTGACATTGGTGACATCATTTTGAGCTTTTTAATCTCTTTCATCACCTTGTCTTTAGCTTCTTGAGACATTTTCTTCGCTTTACATTTCAACTCAAGCTCTTGCAACTCAGCTTGGTAGTCGTCTTTCTCGCCAAGCTCTTTCTGAATCGCTTGCATTTGCTCGTTGAGGTAGTATTCCTTTTGCGAGCGCTCCATTTGTTTTTTCACGCGCGTGCGGATCTTTTTCTCGACTTCGAGAATTTCGATTTCGCCCGTCATCAAGTTCAACAAATGTTCCAAACGTTTTGCTGGATCTAGGATTTCTAGAACCGCTTGTTTGTCTTCCAATTTCAAATTGAGCTGAGCAACGATGATGTCAGCGAGTTCCCCCGGACTTTCAATCGTTGATACACGCATCAAGATTTCTGGTGGAATACGTTTGTTCAATTTCACGTAAGTTTCGAAAGTCGATTTTACGGAACGAACCAGGGCTTGCGCCTCAACGATATTCTCAGACTCTTCTTCGATCGGCTCACAAGCCACCACGAAGAAGTTCTCATTGTTTACAAAATTCTTAATCTTTACGCGACGTTTGCCTTCAACAAGAACCTTTACAGTTCCATCTGGCAGGCGCAGAAGCTGGATGATCGTTCCGATGGTACCAACGGAGAAGATATCCTTAGGCTCTGGATTGTTCGTCTTTGCATCTTTTTGTGCTGCAAGAACGATGTCGGTTTGTTTGCTCATCGCCTCTTCAAGAGCGTTGATGCTCTTTTCACGGCCTACGAACAACGGCATCATCATATGCGGAAATATGATGAGATCTCTTAGGGGCAAAAGTGGTAGTTGCTGTACTTTTCCCTCGCTCATATCCAGTCCCTCCCTGTGGGTTAACGAGCCCTTGCGCCTGTGACACAAGAGGGTCGGAGTTCCGGTTAATATCCATATTAACAACTCTCATCCCTAGACTCAGTTTAACTATGGTAACGATTGCTGGGAAGTAAATATATTCAGGAGAAAAAGAAGTCTGGTCCTCTCGCACTCACAAACCAGTCCTGCTTTGCGTAAAATTTGAGCAAAATAAGGGGCGCTTATGTTAACCGAAAGCAGCTCTGATTTGTGTCGAAATTTGAGAATCTTTCCATAATGTAATTCGAGAGCACAAAATATTCGTGCCCTTTTTCCTCAGAATGCACGATAAGTGCATAGTGACACCAAAGAAATCCCGTTGGAAGTGGTTCCGCGCCAATTCTCTATCATTGAAATTGCTCATCGCGACTTGGGCCGTGAGTTCCTTTGCTACGTTAATACTAACGGCATTTCAACTTTTCATGGATTATCAACGCGACTTTGACAAATTACAGAATAATTTCTCAATTATTAAAAATTCTTACCTCGACTCAATGGCGGAACACCTTTGGTCTTACGACACCCGCTTGCTTGAGATTCAGCTTGAGGGCTTAAGTCGCCTGCAAGGTGTGAGTTATTTGAAACTCACTGCCGATTCTAAAGCGATTTACGAATCGGGGAAATCAGATCCCTCGGAAGAAAATTTTAAGCGTTTTGAAATTCTTCATAAAAACACAAATGAGATCCTAGGTACTTTGGATGTCGAACTAGATATCAAGAGTCTGCGCGAAAAATACTTCACCGAGGCAATTTGGATTTTCATTCGTCAGGGTGCTAAAACTCTGGTCGTTGTATTTTGCTTGTACTTTGTATTTAACCACATCTTGGTTGTGCACATTCAACATATTGCCCGTTATTTGCGTGATCGCGCCGCCACCGGACCGATACGTGAAGGCGGTCCGCTGGTCTTAAAACGAAAACCGCAGGCCCAAGAAGACGAGCTCGATATTCTAGTTGGCTCGATTAATAAATTCCGTGGCGACATTTTGGATGCCTACCAAAAGCTTGAGCTCTTGAATCAGGCTCTTGAAAACAAAGTCAATGAACGCACCAAACAGCTCACGACTAAAAATGAATCTCTGGAAAAAGCGATGTTCCAGATTAAACGCATGCAAGCAACGATGGTCGCGCAAGAGCGTTTAGCTTCTTTGGGGGGACTGACTGCCAGTGTGGCCCATGAGATTCGCAATCCCCTCAATTTCGTTTTAAATTTCAGTGAGCTTTTAAGCGATTCCGAAGATCCAAAAGAAGTGCATGAAATCAGTCGCGTGATTTTGAAACACAGTCAGCGTATCGATCAGATTGTGCGCTCGATGCAGATTCTTTCGGGTCACGACAGCGACCTGTTAGAAACGGCTGATATTAACGAGATTGTGCGCAAAGCTTATCAGCAGACGATTTCAAATCGTTCACTGGGCTCAAACTTCCTGCCACCGAAGGTAAACTTCCGTTTAGCAGATGATTTGAAAGCCCCTGTGTTTTCGACCTCACTTGTCCGCGCCTTAAGTAACATTATTGACAATGCGATCTACGCGCTTGAGAAAAAAACAGGGACTAATAAAAACTTTGAGCCCGAGCTCACGATCTCGACTGCCCATAAAGGCGAGAGTATTGAAATCTCGATCAAAGATAACGGCGTCGGCGTTCCTGCCATTCTTGGGGAAAAAATCTTCGATCCATTTTTGACCACAAAAGCTCCTGGTGAAGGCGCAGGTTTGGGACTTACTGTCGCTTTTAATATTGCCCAGAGACACGGCGGTACATTAAAGTACACCAGTGAATTTGGTGAATGGACAGAGTTCGTTATGTCTTTGCCCGCAAGCCAGGAGAGACAAATTTCATGATCCATATCGTGATTGTGGACGATGAGGCAGACACTCACTTGCTCTACAAACTCAAAATGAAAAAACTGTTCGCTAATCTTGGTGAACTGAGCTTGGTTTCATTCCTAAATGGCCAGGACTGTCTTGATTATTTGAAAAAGACAGATACTCCCCACGTGGATTTGATTCTCTCTGATATCAATATGCCCGGCATGGATGGTTTTGAGCTTTTAAAGGCCGTGCGCGCGCTTAATAAAGACATTCCTTTTTATATGGTCTCTGCCTATGAATCGAGTGAGTTCCGCAATAAAGCAGAATCATTAGGCGCTCAGCGCTTTATCAGCAAGCCCGTTGATTTCGGGAACCTGGGTGATCTTCTTCGTCATGATCTCAGCTTAGAGTCCTAAGCCGTTTTACAAAAAATTTGTCCCATTTCAGAAACAAAAAAGCCCCTTCTTTGCGAAGAGGCTTTTTCTTTTTAGATTTTCATTTTTGAACTAAGCAGAAGTTTTCTTCTTTGCTTCTTCTTCTTCAGCTCTGATTTCTTCATCAGTTTTGTACACCAACATTGGCTGTGCGCCGTCGTTGATGACGTTTTCATCGATGACAACTTCCTTCACGTTATTTTTTGAAGGAATGTCGTACATGA
This sequence comes from Bdellovibrio sp. HCB2-146, assembly GCF_047345725.1. NCBI lineage: Bacteria > Pseudomonadati > Bdellovibrionota > Bdellovibrionia > Bdellovibrionales > Pseudobdellovibrionaceae > Bdellovibrio > Bdellovibrio sp. HCB2-146. The sequence goes on along the minus strand of NZ_JBLEQP010000001.1, from coordinate 1,614,349 downwards.
TATCCAACATCGCTGTTTCAAGAACTCCACGCAGACCGCGGGCTCCTGTTTTACGTTTCAAAGCCATTTGAGCAACTGCTCTCAAGGCCTTGTCAGTAAACTTCAACTCAACACCTTCAAAACCAAAGAGACGTTGATATTGTTTTGTGATCGCGTTTTTAGGGCGAGTCAAAATATCCATCAAGGCTTCTTCGTCCAAAGGAGCAAGAACTGCGATCGCTGGCAAACGACCAATGAACTCTGGGATCAAACCAAACTTCGACAAGTCATCTGGCTCAACCTTCGACAAAAGATTCGATGCTTTTTCGACTTCCGCAGATGTGCGGATGTCGGCAGCGATACCCATTGTTTTATTTGTAGTTCTTTGTTCAATGATCTTATCAAGACCTACGAAGGCACCGCCTACGATGAACAAAATATTTGTTGTATCAACTTGGATGAATTCTTGTTGTGGATGTTTACGACCGCCTTTTGGTGGCAAGTTCGCAACTGTCCCTTCAAGAATTTTCAGCAATGCCTGCTGAACACCCTCACCCGATACGTCACGAGTGATAGATGGGTTTTCAGACTTACGAGAGATCTTATCGATCTCATCCACGTAGATCACGCCTTTTTGGGCTTTTTCTACGTCATAGTCGGAAGCTTGCAGTAGATTCAAGACAACGTTTTCAACGTCTTCACCCACGTAACCTGCTTCAGTCAATGTTGTTGCATCCGCCATAGCGAATGGAACGTTAAGGACTTTTGCGATTGTTTGTGCCAGCAATGTCTTACCAGAACCTGTTGGACCGATAAGCAAGATGTTGGATTTTTGCATTTCAACTTCAGTGCTTTTCTTACCATTCGCCATCGCGTTTACACGCTTATAGTGATTGTGAACGGCAACAGCCAAAGTTTTCTTCGCCTGAACTTGTCCGATGACGTAATCATCAAGGTAAGTTTTGATATCAGCTGGTTTTGGAACTTTGAACGTTCCCTTGACCGCCGTCTCTCTCTCTTTTTCCTCATCAATGATGTCGTTGCAAAGATCAATGCACTCATCACAGATATAAACGCCAGGCCCTGCAATCAATTTTTTAACTTCTTTTTGGCCTTTACCACAGAAGCTGCATCTCAATGTTCCGTTTGTATCTTTAGTTGTCATCAGAGTACCTTCTTAGTTATTTTTTCGCTTTACGAGATTCTACAACGTGATCAAGCAACCCGAACTCTTTCGCTTGGAGAGGGTCCATAAAGTTATCCCTTTCCATAGCTTTTACAAGTGTATCGTAGTCACGACCTGTGTGCGTTTCATAAATGCGAGTCAGCTTCTCTTTAGTTTTAATCAATTCTTTCGCATGAATTTCGATGTCCGTTACTTGACCAGACAAGCCACCACCCGACAAAAGCGGTTGATGGATCATGATACGCGTGTTCGGAAGAGAATAACGCATTCCCTTCGTGCCGGCAGTCAAAAGGAGTGAACCCATACTTGCAGCCATACCCATGCAATATGTCGCCACATCGCACTTTACGAATTGCATCATGTCGTAGATAGCCATCCCTGCGGAAACGCTTCCGCCTGGAGAGTTAATATAGAGGTGAATCGGCTTCTCAGGATTGTCCACTTCTAGGAAGAGGAACTGAGCGATAATGGCATTAGCAACCTCATCTGTGACCGGTGTGCCCAAGATGATAATTCGGTCTTTTAAAAGGCGGGAATAAATGTCGTATGATCTTTCGCCTTTTGAGGTTTGCTCGACGACGTAAGGAATAAGTGCCACTGCTGTCTCCTGTGGTTAGTAAGTCTTATGCTGTGCTACCTATCGGAATACTCCCGCAGGACTTTATCAAAAAGCCTTTGACCAGCAAACTTGCTATGTTACACCTATTTTGGTCCGATAAAACCGTATTCATTTTAAGAGGTTATTATGACTTTCAACTTGCTCAATAAAGACATCAACACCCTGACTTGCCCGGCCTTGGTCGTGTTTGCGAAGGCTTCTTCACAAAAAGACAAACCAGCGAAAGTGACTCATTCTGAACTAGCAAAACGTCTAGCAGGAGCGGTCGAAGAAAAAACAATCACTGGTAAACACCAAGAAGCGGTTACTTTCCGCGAAATCGGCTTCAACGGCTTCCGCCACGTTATCGTAGTAGGTCTTGGTAAAGAAAATGCGATCGACCATGAGTCTGTTCGTCAATCAATGGCTTCTGCTTACGAAGCTATTAAAGCTTTGAATGTTAAAGAAGCGGCTATCCACTTTGATGGCGTCGCAACTGGCAAAAAAGATGCAGTTGAATTTGCACGTGCAACAGCTGAGGGTTTGACTCTGACAGCTTATGTATTTGACGAATTGAAATCTGATAAAAAAGATGGAAAAAAATCTGAGTTGAACGTTCACGTTGTGACTAAAGCTGCTGCTGGTATCAAAGCTGCTTTCAACGAAGGTTTGGTTCTGGGTTCTGTTGTTAACTTCTCTCGTCGCTTGGGCGATATGCCAGGTAACTTGATGACTCCAACAATCCTTGCTGACTCTGCTGTAGAGGCTGCAAAAGGTATCGCGGGTCTTAAAGTCACTGTTTGGGACAAAGCTCGTATCAAAAAAGAAAAAATGGGCGGCCTTTTGGGCGTTGCTCAAGGTTCTGATCAAGAGCCACGTTTCATCATCATGGAATACAAAGGCGCAGCAGCTGCTAAAAAGCCAGTTGTGTTCGTAGGTAAAGGTCTTACATTTGATTGCGGTGGTATCAGCATTAAGCCTTCTGCAGGTATGGAAGAAATGAAGTACGACATGTGCGGTGGCGCGAATGTTATCGGTACTTTGCTTGCAATCGCTAAATTGAAATTGAAAGTAAACGCAGTTGGTCTTGTGGCTTCGACTGAGAACTTGGTGAACGGTTCTGCGACTAAACCAGGTGACGTGCACACAGCTCGTAACGGTAAAACTTTTGAAGTGAACAACACAGATGCTGAAGGTCGTTTGATCTTGGCTGACGCTTTGTCATACGCTACTGAACTTGAGCCACAAATGATCTGCGACGCTGCGACTTTGACAGGCGCAATGGTTGTTGCTTTGGGTAACACGCACACTGGTTACTTCACACGCAACTCTGCTTTGAAAAACAAAATTGAAAAAGCAGCTGGCGAGTCTGGTGAGTGGGTATGGCAAATGCCTTTGACTGATTTCCACGTGAAAGACATGAAAGGCACTTACGCTGACCTTTCGAATATCTCTGCTGGTAAAGGTGCGGGTTCTGCGACTGCAGCAGCCTTCCTTGAGCAATTCGTTGGCGAAGGCATCCCTTGGGCACACTTTGATATCGCGGGCACTGGTTGGGCTGTAGGAAACAGACTTCCATACGCTCCGAAAAAAGGTGCGTCTGGTGCGATGATTCGTACATTCGTAGAAATTGCGAAACAGTACAAATAGTCCGCTCTTAAAGACTAAAAAACAAAACCCCTTAAGTTCATCGCTTAAGGGGTTTTTTATTTTCTTAATTTGAAACTAAAACTACCAAGTCAGAACCAATGGATGACCGAGGTATTTTGCGATTTCTTCGCTCTCTACTAACAAACCTTCGGATTTTTTTGGGTTGCTTAGTTTTACTGACTTCAAGATCCACTTGTGTGGCCAAGCATCAGGTAGGTTCGCAAAACGCACAACTACCGGACGACCTTCAGTAAAGCTAAACTCCCCGTCTCCGGGATTTTGAGCGAGGATTTTTTGAAACGGAACAACCAAAGGATTGATTTTCGTAAGGTCCGCCGAGAATTCACAACGACCTTCGACTTCCATCACTGAACTTTCACCTGATACCATCACACCTTCTGCTTCAAATCGCAGTGTGACCGTTTCAAATTCTTGGCAAGCTAGTTTCTTGTCACCTTCGTTTGTGAACGCAAAGTGACCCAAAGAAATACCGGTGCCTTCCAATTCTTTTTTGATTTCAAAGCCGGCAAGTAGTCTTTGTTTCACTGCTTCTTGCAGTTCATTGCCTTGGAGGTGAGAGAAGTCGAAATTATTTCGGATGGCTGCAGGATCACGATTGATTGTGTAGACATCGGTCGTGAAATACATGGCGGCATATCCACCAACAAAGCAAAGCGTGAAAAGCCCCAACACTCCATAGTACTTGTGCATACTAAAACCTCTTTCATGCAGAATAACATGCGAAGAGTTGGAGAATCCTCAGATATTTAGCGTGCCCCGCCCTTAGTCTGCGCAAGCTTCTCAAGTTTTGAATAGATGTCCTTATATGTGTGTTCCCAATTACCGAACTCTTTCTGACGATGAAGTTCAACTTGTGGATACCATGCACGTCCATTGTCGGGTCCAGCCCACACGTAATATGAACTTAAAGGACAGAACAACCAAACGGGTTTTCCCATCGCAGCTGCCAAGTGAGGAACAGAAGTACAAGATGAAATGACGAGGTCCAGATTGGAAATCGCAGCAGCTGTGTCCTCCCACGTATTTAAATAAGGCGCAAGGTCGACTACTTTAGAGTCTGCTGGACGTTCTTCAAGTCCACTGTCACGTTGAAGCGAATACACTTCTACGCCTGGGATATTCACGAAAGTTTCCATCAAATTAAACGGAACCGAACGCATCAGATCTTGTTCGTACAAAGCATTCCCCTGCCAACGAACACCGATGCGGAGTTTTCCGTTGTTAGGAATTCTCTTCGACCATTCTTTCACGAGACCTTCTACAGGTGTGATGTAAGAATTTTTTGGAATGTCTTCTGAGTTCAACTCCAAAATGCGCGGCAGATCCATAGCTGGCGCCCAATAATCAAAAGCTGGCGGCGCTTGTTTTTGCGAAAAGGCTTTTTCAATTCCTGGAGAGCGCGCCAGCAAAGATTCCAATTTATGGTTCGAGGCAAAAAAGACTCGAGCTCCGCGATCGCGCAAGGTTTGAGCGAAACGAGCGTTGATAATCTCGTCCCCGGCTCCACCCTCACCGACGATTAATATGTCTTTGTTACGAACATCGACCCCTTCAGTGAGCATTGGCTGAGGATAAGGGAATGAATACGCTCCCCAGATTCTCAAAGTACGCCCGATACCCAACATTCGTATGCCTTCTTTGAAATGCCCGGCCCTGATCTCATGCCATCCTAGATTAAATTGAACGACAGCATAGTTGCGATCAGCAGTGCCCACTCTGTTTAAGAGAGTACGAAGTTCTGCCTCTGCTTCATCAAAGCGACCTTGAGCCGCGACGTAAACCGCGTGATCGATAACGGGATCAATCCAATCAGGGCGTTCTTTCACAACCTCCGCCATCACCTTTTCAGCTTCTGCAGGAAAGGCTGCTGAGTTTAAACATTTCGCCAGATTGAATTTCGCCTCTGGAGTAGGAAGCATTGCCACTGTTTGACGAGCGTAAGGCACAGCTTCGCGATACATTTTGGCTTTGTGAAGAACCATTGCCATGAAGTCTGTGACTTCGGGATTGTCTTTAGGGAGGAACTTATAGACGGACTCCGCCAGAGCGCGAATGGTATTGAACTCTTCAACCTTAATTAGCCACCTAAATGTGTTCTGCACATCTTGGGGTATGAACGATGGAAAACTAATCTCTTTTTGCATAGGTTCTCTACTACGACGTTCGTCTTTCATACATAGATTCGATGTTTCATTGAGGGTTTGCAATACTTAATAGCTTCCGAGCTACATTACAGATTTGTAACTCATTTTAAGACGATCCTAAGGCCCTTTTAATGAAACCTCGCTTTAGGTTCCGAGAAACTGTCCGAAACGTATACATATGAAGAACTTCTTTACGTTTCTGTTTATAGTTTCTTGCGGATCGTTTCTTTCGGGGTGCTATATGGATGCACACATCGGGGAAATCATTTCATCCGTTATTACAGCAGACGCAGAAGAGACCACAATCGCTGTCGCACCTTCGGTGCAGCATAAATCTTCAGACACTACAAATACTTATAAAGCGAGAAGCGCAGTCGGGGAAGTCACATCGGGAACAAGCGCAGACTCTGGAAATCAATATCGCGCCGAAGTCAGCATAACGTATCAACGGTTGTAGGAAGGGCGGAACCATGACGGGTCGTTTTTTCATAATTCTTCTGCTTCTCACGTTCTCGGTTTATGCCGAGGCGAATCCCTCCGGGATTAATATCTCCGGTAAAATCACTCTCCAATCCGACAATTCAGCATTGTCAGGAAACGACGTGGATTTCAAGATTCGCGTGTTAAGTCCAGATGGTTGCGTGCTTTATACTGAGAAATTCGTTAACCAAGATCTTTCAACTACAAGTGGTGTTTTCAATCTAACTATTGGTAATGGTGATGTAACTTATAATGCTTGGGGTGGTACAACTGGTACTTCCGGTACTGCGAAATCTAAACCTTTCTTATTAAAAGTATTCTCTAACGGTTCAGTTCCTATTGCTTCTGGTTTGACTGCGTATCCAGGTGAGACATGTGCCGGTGGTTCTTATACTCCTGCAGATGGCGACGTTCGCCGTGTGGTTATCGAGTTCAGTCCAACAGGTGTTGATGCTCCTGCAAGTTACGTAGCATTGAGTCCTTATCACAGCATTCGTTCAGTTCCTTATGCGATGTTAGCTGACCAATCAGCCGACTCTGATAAGTTGGGTGGAGTACCTGCTGCTCAGTATGCGAAAAATTCTGATCTTGCAACAGCGGTTCCTGCTGCGGAAACAGATCCTAATACAAAAGCTTGGGCGAAAGCAGATATCAACGGTAACGCGGCTTGCTCGGGTTCTGATGTTTTAACATTTAATGGAACAAATCTTGTTTGTACTGCCGGTGGTGGTGGTGCTTACACATTGCCAGTTGCTTCCGACACTGTTCTTGGTGGTGTGCGTGTTCAAGCTGGTAGCAATATCACAATCAATGGTTCTGGTGATATCGCAGTTGATACAAACCTTGTAAATACTATTAATGGTAAAGTTGACATCTCTAAGATGGAAACTTGTGCTGCCAATCAAGTTCCAGTGTGGACTTCTGTGACTGATGAATTTGATTGTATGAATATCTCTGTCACAGCTTCCCAAATCTCAGACTTTAATACAGCTGTAGATGCGCGTGTTGCTGGTGGTGCTTTCTTACCTCTAGCGGGTGGTACGTTAACAGGTGACGTTTCTACAAACAGTAATCTTACATTCAGCGGTTCAAGCAAATATATCAATATGGGCAACAACAGCATCGCTAATATTGGTTACTTGCACATGGAGAACAAAGCTGCAGATCCAGGCGGTACCGCTAACGGTCACGTTTGGTACAACTCTACTTTGAAACAATTGAAGTATTATGATGGTGCTGCAAATCGCACAATCCCTGGTTACACGGGTGCCTGTGCAGACCAAGAAGTTTTAAAGTGGGATAATACTGCTGGAACTTGGGTCTGTGCTTCTGATGCCGGTGCTGGTGGTGGTGCTAATGCCACTCAAATCCAAGGTGTTGACGTAGCTGCAGCGGCTCCAACTGCTGGTCAATTCTTGAAATTGGTTGGTGGTGATTGGACTCCGACAAGCATGCCAGTATGTACTGCGGATCAAACTTTGATCTTTGATGCTAGCGGTGTGGCGACTTGTACGGCAATCTCCGGTTTAACTGATTCTGCGATTGCGGCTGGTGCGGCAATTGCTCGTACGAAATTGGCTTCTGGTACTGCAAACCATGTATTGATCAATGATGGTACAGGTGTGATGTCTTCTGAAGCTCAATTGGCAGTATCACGTGGTGGTACAGGTCAATCAACTTATGCTGATGGTGAATTGCTCATCGGTAAAACTGACGGCACATTGGCGAAAGCGACTTTGACTGCTGGTACAGGTATCAGTGTAACTAATGGTGATGGTTCTATCACTATTGCTTCAACTGGTGCTCCTCCAACAGGTGCTGCTGGTGGCGACCTTGATGGCACTTATCCAAATCCAGTTATCAAAGATACTGTGACGGGCGCGACTGGTACGAAAATTACTTATAACAATAAAGGTCTTGTGACGGGTTCTGCTGCTCTGGTTGCGGCTGATATCCCAGATCTTGATGCTGCGAAAATCACAACAGGTCAGTTTGGTGATTCGCAAATTTCTGGTGTTGCTGTTGATAAAATTCAAAGTGGTGCTGGTAAGTACTTCACTTATGCTCCAAACAACGTAGTCTGTGCCGATGGCGGAGTATTGAAGTGGGATAACACGAATAGCCGTTGGATTTGCGGTACTGACGCTGGTGCTGGCGGTGGTGTTGATGCAGTAAGCTTGCAAGGTAATGCCTTGAATGCAGCGACTCCTGCAATGGGTGAGTTCTTGCAATTCACTGGCGCTTCTTGGTCGCGTTTTGCAATGCCACAATGTACAGCTGATAAAGTTCTTACTTTCAGTGCAACAGGTGTTGCGACTTGCGAAAACATCGCCGGTCTTACTGATTCAGCAATCGCCGCTGGTGCGGCTATCGCTCGTACAAAATTAGCTTCAGGAACTGCGAACCATGTGTTGATCAATGATGGTACGGGTGTGATGTCTTCTGAAGCTCAGTTGTCTGTATCACGTGGTGGTACAGGTCAATCAACTTATACTGATGGTCAATTGTTGATCGGTAAAACTGACGGTACATTGGCAAAAGCTACTTTGACTCAAGGTTCGGGCATCACAATTACCAATGGTGATGGTACTGTGACGATTGCAGCTTCTGCAGTTGGTTCATCTGGTATCACTGATGACTCTATCGTTGATGCTGACATTAATTCTGCAGCTGCCATTGCTCGTACTAAACTTGCTAACGGCACTGCGAACCGTCTCGTTGTTAATGACGGTACTGGTGTTATGGCAGATGCTGCTGCTATCACGGCTAACCGTGCATTGGTTTCTGACGCTAACGGCATCCCTACTCACTCTGCGGTGACTGATACTGAACTTGGTTACGTATCAGGTGTCACATCTGGTATCCAAGGTCAAATCGATGCAGCTAGCACAGCTATTGGCACTAAAGTTAATAAAGCTGGCGATACAATGACAGGCAACCTTGTCATGAGTAACGAAAAAGAAGTTCGCTTCGGTGACTCTGGTGCAAAATACATCGGCTTGAAATCACCTGCGACTATCACGGGTTCTAGCCTCACTTTCACACTTCCAAATGGTGACGGTACTGCCAACCAAGTTCTTCAAACGAATGGTTCAGGCGTATTACAATGGACATCGATCCCAACAGGTCCTGGCGTTGCGAGTTACTCTGCAACAGGTCTTGTACAGTTCGATACGGATGCTGCGACATCAGGGGTTATTGTAGATGGTGCTGGTCTTGCGAAAGTCAACTTCGGCACTGGTAACAACCAAATCGTGAAATTAGATGGAACTGCAAAACTTCCAGCTGTTGACGGTTCGGCGTTAACGAACATCACAACAACGATTGATAAAATCACAAGTGGTGCTGGTTTATACTTTAACTATCGTCCAAACAATAATGCTTGTACGGACGGCCAAGTTTTAAAATGGGATAACGGAAACTCTCGTTGGATTTGCGGAGCTGATGCGGGTGCCGGTGGTGCTGATGCTTCTAGTATCCGTGGTGTAAGCGTTTCTCTCGCAGCCGTAACTCCCGCTGACGGCGCTTTCTTGACTTATAATAATGCGACAACAAGTTGGGAAGCTGCAGTTTTCTTGAACTGTAATGCTGCTAACAAAGTTCTTCACTACAACTCCACTCTTGATGTGTGGTCTTGTGATGATATCCAAGTAAACTCTGCTGAAATCGTGGATGGCACTATCGTCGATGCCGATATCAATGCATCTGCTGCGATTACACGTTCTAAACTTGCAAGTGGCACTGCCAACCGCATGGTTGTGAACAACGGTTCAGGTGTTATGTCCGATGCAGCAGCAATCACTGCTGACCGCGCTGTTGTTTCTGATGCAAATGGCATCCCGACTCACTCTGCTGTGACTGGTACTGAACTTGGCTACTTGTCTGGTGTGACTTCAGCTATCCAAACTCAAATTAATAACTTGAGTTCAGGTGCCGCCGATAAAGTTGCTAAAGCTGGTGACACAATGACTGGCAACCTTATCATGAGTAACGAAAAAGAAGTTCGTTACGGTGATTCAGGTTCTAAGTATATTGGTTTCAAATCACCTGCGACAATCACAGGTTCAAGCCTTACATTCACTCTTCCAAATGGTGATGGTACAGCTAACCAAGTTTTGCAAACGAATGGTTCAGGCGTGCTTCAATGGGCAAGTGTCTTGACGACTGTTGATTCATCTTCAATCACAGATGGTTCAATCATGAACGTGGACATCAATGCCTCTGCTGCGATTGACAGAACAAAACTTGCCAACGGTACCGCAAACCGTGTTCTTGTGAACTCAGCAGGTGGCGTGATGTCTGAAGCTGCTGCTATCACTGCTGACCGTGCTTTGATCTCTGACGCTAACGGTATTCCAACTCACTCTGCAGTAACAAATACGGAGCTTGGCTACTTGTCCGGTGTGACTTCTGGTATCCAAACTCAATTTACTGGAAAAGTGTCTAAAGCTGGCGACTCAATGACTGGTGCGTTGACGATGAATGCGGCTAACGAAGTTCGTTTTGCTGATACAGATTCTTCGAACTATGTCGGTTTCAAATCTCCAGGTGTCGTTGGTACAAATAGAATTTGGACTCTTCCTGCTGCTGACGGTGCCGCTGGTCAAGCGTTGAAAACTGACGGTGCAGGTAACTTGGATTGGGTCAACCTGCCTGCAGGTGCCGTTACTTCAGACTATGGGGTACAAGGTATTGTAGGATTCGATACAAATGCAGCCACTTCAGGAATGGTGTATTCAACTCCTGGTATCGCAAAAGTAAATACGGGAACTGGTGCAAACCAAATCGTTAAGTTAGATGGTTCTTCAAAACTTCCAGCTGTTGATGGTTCGGCTTTGACAGGTCTTGATGTTGCTAACATCGCAAGTGCAGCTGGTAAATACTTTAGCTATAAACCAAACGGAGCAGAGTGTGCTGACGGTGGCATCTTGAAATGGGTTGCTGCTTCTGACCAATGGGTCTGCGGTACTGTGGCTGATCTTGGTGCAATCACTTCGGTTGTTGCTGGTACAGGTGTTGATGTCAATACGGCTGCCGGTGCTGCAACAGTTTCAGTTGAAGCAGAGCTTGCAGCTCTGAATGGCCTTGCCACAACTGGTTATGTCCAACGTACAGGTGCTGCGACTTACTCGACAACTGCTGGTAATACATTGAATTCGAACAATACAGTTGTGACTCGTGATGGATCTGGTGTTTCTGGGTTCGCGGGTGTTGTCTTAAACAATGCCTCTATGAACGTCACTCAGACTGCTCCTGCAGCGGGAACAAGTTACTCTGTGACATGGCCAGATGCCGCTCCGGCTTCTAATGGTTATATCCTTTCATCCACGACTGGTGGTGTGATGTCTTGGATCCCTGCTCCTGCTGGCGCCGATAACCTAGGCAACCACACAGCGACTCAAAATATTCAATTGGGTTCTTTCTGGTTAAGCGGTGATGGCGGCAATGAAGGTATCCGTGTTGACAGTTCTGGAAATGTTGGTATCGGCGTTGCGGCTCCAAGTAAACTCCTTGACGTTCAGGGAACTGGCGACGTGGTTGCAAGCTTCCGCCGCTCTGATGATGACAACACTCGCGCGACTGTCATGCAGTTCCGCAGATCACGTTCAAGTGCAACAGCACCGGGCTCTGGGTTCGGCAGCGCAATGAGTTTTAGAGCTGAAGGTTTCACCAATGGTTCTGAAACAAATCAAGCAACTATCGGAGCCCTTTGGGAAACAAATCAAACGAACGATACAACAGATCGTGATGCGGCTCTAGTTTTCCAAACAGCTGATGCTGACACACTTGATGAGCGCATGCGTATTACTTCAAATGGCCGCGTTGGTATTGGCACAACGACTCCAGCTACAACACTTGATGTTGATGGCGGAATCAAAATTGGTGCGGAAAGTGCGACCTGTGACCTCACTCTTGAAGGTGCTATCCGCTACAATGCGGGAGCAGTTCAATACTGTAACGGCACAACTTGGACTTCTTTCGGTACAGGCTCTGGCAGCGGCACAGTTACATCAGTGACTTCTGCAAACGGTGACATCACGATTACAAATACAACTTCAACGCCGCAATTGACGTTGAATTCTGGTACTGGCAACAACCAAATCGTGAAACTCGATGGTTCTGCAAGATTGCCAGCGGTAAACGGTTCTTTAGTAACTAACCTTGATGTTCAAAATATCGCGAGCGCTACTGGCAAATATTTTAAATATATGCCAAACGGCGTAGAGTGTGCTGACGGTGAAATCTTGAAGTGGGTTGCTGCTTCTGACCAATGGGTCTGCGGTACTATCGCTTCTCTTGGCGCAATTACTTCAGTTGTTGCAGGTAACGGTATCGACGTGAATACAGCTGCAGGCGCTGCAACTGTTTCAGTTGAAGCGGAGTTGAATGCTCTTAATGGATTAGCAACAACTGGTTTCGTACAACGTACAGGTGCGGCGACTTATTCAACAGTTACAGGTAACACGGCAAATTCAAATTCAACAGTTGTGACTCGTGACGGATCCGGTGTTTCTGGATTCGCGGGTGTTGTGTTGAACAATGCTTCAATGAACGTAACTCAACAAGCTCCTGCGGCTGGCACAAGCTATTCAGTTACTTGGCCATCAGCTGCGCCATCATCAAATGGACAAGTTTTAAGCTCCACTACGGGTGGGGTGATGTCTTGGGTCAGTGCTGCAACAGGCGACTTCAAAGCTGACGGTACAGTTGCTATGACAGGCGCTCTTAGACATATTGCTGGAACAGCTGCGCTTCCTGGTATGACTTTCGTGAGCGATACGAACACAGGTATCTCGGCAGCAACTGCAGATACTATGGTTCTTTCGACTTCAGGTACTCAAAGAATGATTTTTGATCCGAACGGAAACGTTGGTATCGGAACGGCTGCTCCAACTGCTCTTTTCGATGTCCAAGGTGGTACGGCATCTGGCTCTACGAAGGGTAAAGATATTAAAATCACTGCCCAAACGGGTGGATCAAGTGGTGCTGCCGGTGGTGACATTTACATCACTCCTGGTGATGGCGGCGGCGGATGGCAACCTGGTAAGGTCTTTATTAATACTTCAGGTTCAACGAATACGGCCTTTCAGGTCACTCGCGCGGGAAATGACGCCTACGCAACTTCAAGTGGTGCTACGAGCATGCCGGGCACGAACACCGTACTCTATAACAGCTGGAACGTTGATAACAATACAGCGTTACTTGGATTCTCGGTTAACAACGGAAACTCAAGAAATCAAAATGCTTACATTGGTGCAGTGGCTGTTACAGGCGCTGGCTCTTATAATCCGGCATTGGTCTTTGGCCAAAGCACGGGTGCCAATGCATATTCTGAAAGTATGCGTTTAGATCCAAGCGGTAACCTAGGTATTGGCACATCTTCGCCAGGTGCGAAGTTAGACGTTAAAGGTGCGATCCGCATGTCGGGTTCGACTTCTGGTTACGTTGGTTTCCAACCAGCTGCGGCTGCGGGTTCAACTGTATATACTCTTCCTGCTGCCGACGGTACAGGTGGCTATGTTCTGAGCACGAACGGTTCGGGAGTATTAAGCTGGATTCCAGCTGGAACAACTCCAGGCGATGCTGGATACGGATCAGGTAATAAAGGTGTCGTAGCATTCAATTCGAATGCTACAACCTCAGGTATCAGTGTTGCTTCAGGCGTAGCAACAGTGAACATGACTCAAACTGCAGAGGTGAGCAAAGTTCTACAATTGGACGGTTCAGGTAAAGCAATGGTGAAGGGCCTTGACCTTAAAGGTACAACAAACTCTCTCACTCTTTCTCCTGCATCTGGTACGGCCGCTTACACATTGACGTTCCCTGCTGCGCAGGGTGGTTCAGGTCAAGTTCTTTCGAATGACGGTTCGGGTGGTTTAAGCTGGGTGACGGCTTTGACTGGAAGTATCGCTTCATCGCAAATTACTGACGGCACTATTGTCGATGCTGACATCAGCGCTTCTGCTGCAATCACACGTTCTAAACTTGCAAGTGGTACAGCGAACCATGTTTTGATCAACGACGGTTCAGGTGTGATGTCTTCTGAAGCCAATCTTGCAGTATCGCGTGGTGGTACGGGCGCAGGAAGCTTCACTGCTAACGGCCTTGTGATGGCAGGCACTACAAGTACATCCGCTCTTTCATCTATTACATGCTTGGCCGTTGCGGGTAGCGTTTTGGAGTGGACAGGAAGCGGTGGCGTTTGGGGATGTTCAAAAGACTTTGCAACGACAGGATCACCAGGAAGTAAAGTTAACTATGTCCTTATGACAGGTGCAGCTACTGGTTCTGCAGCTTCTATTGCAGCTGCCGGTGGGGATTTAAACGTCACATTATCCGTTGGTGCTAAAGGAACTGGTTACGTTCAAACAGATTCAACTCTGAACGTAAACGCGACTTATATCGAGCGCGCCCCTGCTGCAGCCACTGGTACTGGTGCAGTAACGATTCCAGTAACGTCAAATATCTATCGTCATACTTTGACGAATGGGGCTTCAACGACGTTCACATTGCCAGCGTGCCCTGCTGCTACGAACACAGCATTTAGCTTAACTGTGAAAGTTACCCAAGGAAACCTTGGCACAGGTACTCTTGGTACGTGGGCAGTCGCTTCGGGTGCTCTTGAATGGGATTCGAACACAGAACCAACAATGACAACGACTGCAAGTAAAGATGCTATCTACCAATTCCTCTGCATCGGTGGTGAGGCGAAGTGGTATGGTATGCAAGTTTGGAAATATCAGTAATAATCTTCTCCCCCGCTGCCCGTGCGGCTTTGCGGGGGAAACCTTTCTCCGAACATTTCCGTTACAAATTGGTCGCGGGTAAGAATCCCACAACGCTGTAATATTTTCCGAAGAGCCTACCAAATTTTGCAATTTACCTTCGAGATTTCGGTTATTTAGTCGGTCTTCGCAGACGTTGTCGGTAATGTATGTTTTCAAATTTGACTCGTATTGAGGGGCTTGTGGTAAACCCCCGGACATGAACAAGTCTTCAGAATTTCTAATCAATGAATATCACAGACGTAAACTCAATTCGCCTGGCCTGACGAACGCTCAGTTCGCCGACATTCTTGGAATTCCTTCCAGCCGTTTGAGTGATTATATTAACGGTCGTCGTATCATGACTCTACCAATCGCAAAACAAGTTGTGAAAGGTCTTAACCTCGATATCGTAGATGATTTCGAACACTTGAAAACGTTGATCGAAAGCGACCGCAATAAAAGAAAAACTCTTCTGCCAGAAACACAACTGAAAGAAGATGAGTTCTCTGTTATCTGCGACTGGTATCACTTCGCAATTCTCGCTTTGATCACAACGAAGAATTTCCGCTTGGATGCACACTGGATCGGCGAGCGCATCAATATTCCAGTTGATGTTGCTGCTGCTGCTATCGAGCGTCTTGTGCGTTTGGGCCTTATTGAAGTTAATGGTGGTGAAGTTGTTGCAACTCAAAAAAATCTTGAGACAACTCACAACATTCCTTCTGAATCTTTGCGCCGGTCTCACAAACAGTCTTTGGTGCAAGTGATTGATAATTTGGATCGCGTTCCGACTGATTTACGTGATGTCACGTCCATCACGTTTCCGATGAATCGCAAAAAGATACCTGAGGCAAAACGCCTCATTCGTAACTTCCGCCGTAAAATGGCAGGTCTTTTGGGACAGGGACCTAAAAATGAAGTTTACAATCTCAATGTGCAACTGTTCCCGGTAACAAAGGTGACGAAATGACAATCTATAAACTATTAGTGGGCCTCCTTCTCTTGGGTCTGTCACAACAGACTTGGGCCAACAACTGGTATGATCGTGGTAATGGCGGATTCGTATTGAGCTGCGGGGAACAACCTCTGCAAGTTCTTGATATTTACGAAGCTGCTTCTCGCTATTTTTTCTCTGTGAAGCTTTCTGAAAAAGGCGACGCCCTAGAAAAGGCAGAAGAAATTATCGCGCGCTTGGTTCCGTTGGATCCTGTTCGTGCTGAAATTTATTTGGCATGGCTTAAAAATTTCTATTCTGAATCGCAAATTCTTGTTGATACAGAATTCATGGAAACTCCAGATTTGGGTTTGGTAAAAAAACCTAAAGAATGCAAATTGGAACAAGTTGTATTCCAACGTGAACCTTCACGCTTGAATCCTGCTCGTTATATCATTAACAAAGTTCTTTGGGATAAACTTGATGCCGACAATCGCGCTGCTTTGATCATCCACGAGTTGATCTACCGTGATTTCTTGGCTGGCACTTCTCTAGAGAGCACGTCAGAGCGTATTCGTTTGTTCAATGCTGTGATCTTGGGTGACAAACTCAATGGTATCAAATTGCAAGAGTACCTTCGTATTCTTCAAGATGATCTTCACCTTTCAACGTACACGTTTAAAGGTATTACGTTGTTCCTAGGTGCAACGGATTCATCTGGTCGTTGGAGATCCGCTCCACTTGAGTTCCACAATAACGATGTTATCGCAAATGCACGTTTTGCTGCGAACCAAATGGTGAATTCAAAAAGCTTTGATTATTTCTGCATGAGTTCAGTTGATGTTCCAGATGGTGGATCAATTAACTTCTGGGAAAACGGAAACGTTCGCTCTTTGCGTATTTCTCCAGCGATGGAAGATAACGCCCTTTGCATGTATCCGAAAGTTGATGTTCCTTTTGACGGCCAATCCACGTCTGTTTCTGGAACAACTTGGGATTTCTATGAAAACGGCCAAGTGAACACAATCTCTGGAACGACGGCAAATTCAGTTTACTCAAAATTGAATTACAAACACATGGAATATGAGCGCAAGATCACTCTAGGCGCGGTTCCAGCTGTTGATACATATTTCCGTTTCGACACTGACAAAAATCTTGTTGAACTAAGCTTGGGCGGACGCCCTTGTGTCTTGCAAGATCTTTCATTGGTTCGTTTCGAACCAAGCTCCGACTCTCGCATCTGGACAGTTGTGATTGATAAAAACGGAGAGCTACAAACGAAATTGAACATCTGTAACTACTAGGATTTTTAAAAGCGGCTGACCTGTTCAGCCGCTAGTTTCCGCATCCGCTACGAGCCGTGTAGCCTTTAAATACCACACCCATTTCTTTTGCTTCGTAACCAATAGCTAACAATCCAAGTTTCGCTGTCCAACCGTAAACGTTTTCTTGCGGGCAACCTGGTGTGTTAATCGCGAGATCTGATACGCACAAACGCTTATAAACGGCGCCTGGGCTGTTCAAGCTCTCCGTTGAGCTTTTCTCTGAGTGAGTTCTTAAAAAGCCTCCAGCAAGCTCACAGCCGATCATATAGATCACAGGCTCCGCACTCGCGCCGTCAGCTTGTACGATAGAGGGAATGCCTTCTTGAATGATCACTTCTTCAACGTCACGTCCGCCTTTAGCAGCTTTCATTTTTTTGCGAGACTTGTACGTCCAATCCATCACTTCTGCACCTGATCCAACACGGATCACTGCTAAGCCGTAAGTGCCAGCGTTGTTTTTCACAAAAACAAAAGGTTCTTGGTCGATGTTACGTTTTTTGTATTCTTCACGAAGCTTTGCCAGCATCGCATCGACTCTTTCAGCCAAAGCTTTGCGGCTGTTTTCATCGCCGATATCAAAGTGCTCGAAAAGTTCTGTTTCAACTTTTAAAATGAACGGATCGATTTTTGCGATCGCCGCGAACTCTTCAACAAGTTGATTGTAGTATTTGAAGTAAGTGCTTTTCTTTCTTTGATACCAACCCAACTCGCGCGGAGGGTTCATCGGAATTGCGGCAACTGTTGCAGCCCATTCTTCGTAAGCAACCGAGAAATCGTTGTTGCTGATGATAAGATCTGGTTTGAATGTTTTGAACAACGGCCCGTCAACAAGCGCCGAATGAACTTCGACTTCGTTGCCTGCAGAGCTTGTCAGTTTAAGAGGTTCAGGCAAAGGTTGTGGAATCGCGACTTTCACAACGCGACCGCTGGCTTCAATCAAGTTGCGAATCGTGTGTACGTTTTCCCAGTAGAACGGATTATTCGTATGTTCTTCCGTCACCAAAAGAATATTTTTAACTGTCGAACCATAGTGACGTGTGATGAATTTCCCCATCAAGCCAATGGAAGTTTCTTTATCTGTGGGACAGATGTTGTTAAAACCTGCTGGATAGATGTTGGCATCGACGTTTGAAATCTTATAACCCGAATCGCGAATGTCGTAACTTGAGTAAATCGGATATCCCATGTCAGCCGTCTTAGCAGCAAACCAAGAGCAGATCTCTGTCATGTTGGACATTGTTTGTTTGTGGAGTGTTAACTTAGCCATGGGTGATCATCTCCTAGAGATTCGGATCCTCTGTCGGAACGACTTTGAGAGGAAGAGATATAGTGGACTTCTTTTCGTGAGGCAAGAGGGAGTCCGCTTTGACCCGTCCCGCACGTTTTAAGCTGTTGAGTTTTTTTGATTCCTCAGTTAGCTCCATGCCCCCGCGTGTCGAATATAGAAGTTCCTCGGTTTTTTTACGCATCAAAGACAACATCGCAAAGAAGTCTTTCTCATATGTTGTCTGTCTTTGTCCTTCAAGTGGACGGAAAAGATCTGCTCCTTCAATTAAATCAAAAAAGGCTCCGCCCATTTGAATTTGATTTTGATGAGATGTCTCTGCCACGACGAGGCGATCCAACTCACGATACATCTCATTGAGATAGTTCAACGCTTTCGGCGACCATTTGCTATCGTTGAGTTTGAGAACTTTTAGTAAGTACACCTGAACGACTCTTTCACCGCGGATAAACTCCGAAAAATTCTCGGCACCGAGCTGATTGATTGAAATACTTCCCATTTGATAATACGCGCGTGGCAACCAATCCTTGGCAAGACCTTCAGGTTTTTCTTGTTGGACTTTTTCCACACCTTTTTCCGCATCGTTCAAATAGCTCGCAGCTTCTTTGTCGCGTCCTTGGCTGGCGTAAAAAGCTGCAAGGCGTGCGGGGATTTCCACTTTCGTAATCTGCATTGGCAAATAGTTTCCAAGTCTTTGCGCATCTAAAAGAGCCGCCGCAGCTTTACTATCTTCACCAATTTCACGATACGTAAATGACAATCTGTAAAGAGCGAGAGCTGCGATTTCGGGTTGTTCTTTAAGAGTGATAAGGGAAACTTCGCGTTCGATGGCAACGGCTTGAGTCCATTGGCCTAAGCCCTCTAATGCTTGGGCTTCGCCTAAACGTGCTGCCATAAAAAATCCGCTTTGCGGGTATTCAGCTTGAAAGGCCTGAAAAGCTGCTAGGGCCTCGGCGTATTTTTCTTGGGCAAGAACTTCTTCGATTTTATTCAGTTCTTTCTCTTGAGCATCTCGTTCTGCCTGTGATGCCGCTTGATCATTTGGAGAAACCCACACATGACCGCAAGACATCATAAGACTTGCGCAAACTAAGAGTAGAATTCTCATCATGATTTCTTTTCCCCTTTTTTTATCACTTCACCTAGTTCTTGAAGACCCGCTAAATCTGAAATGTCTTTGACCAAATCAGGTACGCGGAAGATTTGCGCTTGGTGCGACATCTTCTCTTCAAAACCGCGATATAGAACATCCCTACGATTGTAGTAAGATTTCATTTGAGAATACATCTCGATAAGGTCTTGTTGCCCTTTTTGCGCGTTAGAAGCCGAGCGAAGGTCTAGCCAATGCGGGAAGACTCTATTGAGGACAACTGCTTGCAGATGATATCCACCTTTGTTGATCTCTCGAGCGAAATACTCAGCCTCACGCAGTTTTGCTTGATCAAATCCCGTGACTAGACAGAATTTTGTCTTTGGCGAAACTAACATGCGGTGAGTTTCTACGGTGCGAGCTAAAAGCTGTCCTTGCCACTGTTCGATATTCACAAAGAAATCAGCAAGCTCGCCAATAAACTGCGAACCCGTCAGTGTTTCAAGAATCTTGAGAACTTGGCGGGTACCTGTCTGTAAAAGATTGCCGAAGAATCCAGATTTTTTTCCCTCAGGATCACGGAACCACTTCGCCACACCCTCGTTAAAAAGAGCGGCGAGTTTTTGGGGTGCGCTGAGAAAGTCCAACGCATGCTTGGTTGGTGGGGTATCAAGAATGATCAAATCAAATTTTTTGGATTCATAGACGGAATAGAGTTTCTCAACACTGGTAAATTCTTGCGAACCGCTTAAATTTGTCGAGAGCTGTTGATAAAGACGGTTATTAAAAATCTTTTGCACGGCCTCTGACTTTTTCGCGGCTCTTAAGACAAAATCATCAAAAGTTTTTTTATGCTCAATCACTGAAGCATAAAGTTCCCCAGGAAAATTTTGTCCAGGAACTTTCGTGATATCACTTGTTCCCTCGATGCCAAGAGTTTGCGCCAGACGCTTGGCAGGATCGATGGTGAGAACCAGAACGCGTTTTCCTTCTTGAGCAGCGATTGTCGCAAGAGAGGCAGCAATTGTGGTCTTGCCAACTCCACCACTCCCCACACAAATCAGAATTTCTGTGTCTGCAAAAAAGGAACTCATGACAGTTTCTCCGCGATGAGTTCACTTAGGCGCCAAGGATCCATTTCAAAAAATTGCGGCACAATTCGAACTGAAGCTTTGCATTCCTGCGCTTTCGCGATCATCTCACGTTGGTGGGAAAGTTGGAATTCCACATAGCGCGCAAATTCTCCCATATCGGAATTTTCGCTCTGAGTTTTTTTAAGTGTGTCTTCACTCACCGCTGTCGTGAGCACTTTATTCATGATGAGCTCTGGTGCCACGGAAAATTCTGATTCTAGCTTTTCTATCAACTCGCGGGATTCTTTGACCGGAAGTTCTTCTGGCAGCGAAACAATGTGATAGTGAGAAATTTGCGGGTCACGAAGCACGCGGTCGATTCCACGACTTTGTTCACCCATCGGTCCAAACTGAACGGCACTGGCCATTCCTTTGGGGGCTTCCATCAGGGCAAGAAAATGTCCTGTGGCAAACGCATCCACAACGATGCAGTCAAATGGCAAAGGAGGGCCGTGTTTTCTTGGACCACTTGTGACCTTGCCAAGAATCGCAAGTTCCTGGAGAGCCGGAGCGATATTGATAAAAGCGCGCATCACCGCATTTTCAAAAAATAATTTCGAGAGACTCTCGACTTTAATGAGATGGACAGCGTATTCGCGTAAGCAGGTATCACCACTCCAAAGAGCGACCGACAGATTGGGCTTGAGCTGAACTGGGGAAAAGCCCACAGTTTCAAGTCCATAGAAGTCTTTATAGAAGCTCTGATCACCCAATTCGACAAGCAGAACGCGACGTCCTTCTCGGCTCTTTTTGAGGGCGAGAGAGGCCGCCACTAATGACTTCCCAACCCCGCCTTTTCCACTCACAAAGTGTATCTCTTGCTTCATAGATTCCTCAGTGTCTCTGAGGCTTGAAATATAGGCATCACGCATCGCGTAATTGTGTTGATTTAAGGCCTCCCCTCCACTAAGATCCACAGGCTTTAACGCACTTGCGTAATTGTCTGAAAATCTGAGGAGAATCCCCATGAAATCGAATGTAGAAAAGGTTTCTAACCTGTCTCGTAAATTGAAAGTAGAAGTGCCTGCAGCAGCTGTTCAAACTGCTTTCCAAAAAGTATTCAATGGCATCCAAAAAGAAGTCACTATTAAGGGTTTCCGTAAAGGGAAAGCTCCATTGAACACAATCAAATCTATGTACGGCGATCGCGTAAAACAAGACGTTGTTCAAGACTTGATCCAAAAACACTACGCTTTGGCACTTGATGAACACAAGCTTGAGCCAATCAGCTACCCTGAATTTGAATTCGTTGATCCAACTGAAGACAAAGATTTTTCTTTCTCTGCAAACTTTGATGTTCGCCCAGAAATCGCATTGAAAAAATACGAAGGCTTGGAAGTAGAAAAAGAAAAGTTCGAATTCGACGAGAAAAAAGTTGAGCAAGTTCTTGAGAACATCCGCGCTTCTCGCGCAACTTTCGAAACTGTGACTGAAGATCGCGCTATCAAAATGGGCGATACTGCTGTTGTTGATTTCGAAGGTTTCATGGGTGGAGCTCCACTTGAAAACGGTTCTGGTAAAAACCATCACCTTGAGTTGGGCGCAAAACAATTCATCGAAGGTTTTGAAGATGGCATCGTAGGTATGAAAAAAGGCGAAACTAAAACTTTGTCTTTGAAATTCCCAGATCCATATCACGCTGCTGAACTAGCTGGTAAACCAGTTGAGTTCAAAGTGACTTTGAATGAAATCAAAGCAAAAGTTTTGCCTGAAATGAACGAAGAGTTCATCAAATCATTGGGCGGTCCTGCAGATCTTGAAGCCTTGAAAAAATCAATCCGCGAAGATCTTGAAGGTACTGAAAAGAAACGTATCGAAGACGGTTTCAAAAACCGCATCTTGAAAACGCTTGTTAAAGAAAACCCAGTTGAAGTTCCTCCTTCATTGTTGAAAGAGCAAAAAGCTTCTTTGGTTGAAGACTTCAAAAAACGTATGTCTGAACAAGGCATGGGTGAAGCTGATTTCGCTTCTTACGTTGATAAATGGGATTCTGATTTCGAAAAAACAGCTTCTGAAATGATCCAATCTTCTTTCCTAGTTGATGCGATCGCGAAGAAACACGATCTTTTCGCTAAAAAAGAAGACCTTGATGCGAAATTCAAAGAATACGCTCAACAAACTGGTATCGAAGAATCTCGTATTAAAGAATTCTACGGTCGTCCAGAGCAAGCTAGCCGTCTTACTTACATGATCACAGAAGAGAAAGTTTTGGCTCTTTTGAACAAATCAGTAAAAGTTAAAGAAGTTCCAGCTGGAACTTTCAAAGACGAACAAAACTAGTTCGAAGCTGAAATTCAAAAAACTAAAAAGGGAACCGCGAGGTTCCCTTTTTTTATTCTTCTGCCAGAACCAAGGTTGATCAAAAAGGTTCAGATGCAAGGCGGAGGGAGCAAGGATCGCACCCGACAACGAAGTCAGATGAGCCTTTTTCATCAACCGTTAACGGCAGTTTCTGTATTCTTCGAAATAGCGCTGGCAGACTGAGTACTGCGAATTGCAGTCGTTGATATCTGTCGACGAATAGTGTGCGTTTGGACAGCGTCTTACTGGAGTGCGTGTGACTTTAACTGTGAAGCGGCCCTTTGCGATTTCGGTTTTTGGGCGGTCGTCGGCTGTGATTCGATAGTCGATAGTGTTTATGCCGGCTTGAAGAAGTGGTTTTTGGAAAAGTGTTGAGATCCACAAGTTAAAAGAATCTGAACTAATTCCGTTTGGTCCATCATAGTCGCCTGTTTTTGTGCGAACTGAACCGTCTTCGCGCGTGCAACGAAGCTCAAGGTTGGCTCCGCGAGCATCGCGAGGTCCGACGAAATAATCATAAGCTTGAGGATCCAAAACGACGTCACGGCAGGCATAGATCGCAGAACCTGTGCCATTAAAACCATTACATGTCACTGTGACTTGGCCTTCAACCGCAGCAGCAATGAACTCACTTCCGTGACGAAAACCAACGTACGCTAAATCAGCGTTGGCTTCGACAGCAGTCGCCATCAGAAAAATTGCGATGAAAGTTCTTAACATAAAAAGGCCCCCTCGCCTTATACGTGCAGAGGGGGCTAGAGTAGTTTTTCTAGTTTTTGGAATCAATTCCTAGCGCGTCAACGTTTTCATGGCGTTCCATGCTTTGAGATAGCTAAATGCCTGATATGCTTGATAATCGGACTTAAAAATCTTGTCGCGTGGCGACAGTTTTTCATCTTTTTTAGAGCCGATATCTTTCCACCATGCCAAAGCACCATCTTCATCGTTCTTCTTAATATCAAGCTTCTCAGCCGCTTTCTCTGCAGCCTTTTCGCGATCACCTTTTAAGTGACCCGCGATATCGCCTTCGCGTGTGCTTGATGATTTCACTATCGATTTCGTAAATGCTTCCGTATCCACTTCTTCGATATCGATATCAGGGTGAATACCTTCAGCTTGGATCGAAACACCACTTGGAGTGTAGTAACGAGCCACAGTTAATTTCAAACCACTGCCATCACCAAGTTTAATAACGGACTGAACAGAACCTTTACCGAACGTACGCTGACCTACGATCAAAGCACGTTTATTATCTTGAAGAGCGCCGGAAACGATCTCACTCGCACTCGCTGTGTATTCGTTAACCAAGATCACGATTGGGAAGTTTGTGTATTGAGCTTTACCAGAAGCTTTTGCGACTTCTTTTTCGTTTTTGTTACGACCAATCGTACTGACGATAGTTCCTTCTTTTAGGAACATGTCGCTGACTTTAACTGCCTGATCCAACAATCCACCTGGATTTCTGCGCAGATCGATGAGCAACCCACCCACTTGGCCTTTGTTGGCTTTCGCGTGAGTTTCTAAAATCTTTTGCAAATCTTTAGCTGTGTTTTCGATAAAGCTTGTGACTTTCACGTAAGCGTAACCATCACCCAAATCTGTGTACTTCACAGATTTGATTTTTACACTGCCGCGAACAACAGGAATGTCGATTGGCTTCTCTTCGTTTTCACGTACAACTCGCAAAACAACTTTGCTGCCTTTTTTACCGCGCATCAATTGCGAAGCTTCTACAAGGCTTACACCTTTTGTGCTTGTTCCATTGACCGCGACAACTTTATCTCCGGCTTTAACACCTGCAGTCCATGCGGGAGCATCTTCGATTGGAGAAATAATTGTGAGAATTCCGTTTTGGATCGAGATCTCAATTCCCAGACCACCGAACTCACCGCTAGTTTCTGATTCGAAGTCTTTGAAAACTTCTGGCGCCATAAAGTTTGTGTGCGGATCAAGCTCTCGCAACATTCCTTTGATCGCCCCGTAGATCATTTTTTTCGTATCTACTTCTTCAACATAGTATTGCTGAACAAGATTCAAAACCTTTGAGAAATTTTGAAGATCCGCATAGCGTTCTTGGGCAAAGGCCTTCACCTGGAAACCCGTCTCTGCCATAACGAGAAGAATGAGCACTAAAAGGGCTCCTAAGATGTACGTTTTCCAATAACGTTTCAGTGATTGCATTTACTAAAGTCCTTTCATCCACAACTGCGGGTCGTAGGGTTCTGAAAAATGTCGAATCTCAAAATATAGTCCGGGGTTGCTTTCAAAAGCGACGTCACCCACTTGCGCAAGAACTTGAGCCTGAGTCACCTCATCGCCCTCTTGCACCTTCACCGCATCTGCATGTGAATACACGCTGTAGTAGTGATCTCCATGATCAACGATCAAAGTTTGACCGAAACCTGGAACGGACCCAACAAAAGAAACTCGGCCGCCGAAAATGGATTTAATCTCACTTCCTTTTGCCGCTGAGATATAGATTCCTTTGTTATTAAAAGTGTAAGGCTGATCTTGACCTTTCATAAGTCCAAATTTTCTTGTTACGACCCCCTGAAGTGGGAGTGGTAAGTTTCCTTTTTGGTCAGAAAAAGAGGCTTTGAAAAGAAGATCGAAAACTCCAGCATCATCGATATTGAAATGCAGAGATTTCTCTCTAAGGCCCTGGATCTTATTCAGAGCGAAGAGTCGGCTTTTGCGGATGCCGTCGAGTAGTTTATTTTTCATCACTTGCTCGCTACGCAAAAGCTTCTCTTGCTGCGCGATTTGTGTTTCGAGATTTTTTATTTTCTCTAGACGAACGGCCAGAGCTTTTTTCTTGGTATCAAGATCTTTAAGGTCACGACTGTAGTTACGGATGACCTCAACATCTCTCCCCGCCACGAAACCTAAGATTTTAAGATTGCGTTCAAGCGAGGCAGAGCTGTTGGAGCTAAAAAGAAAACGCGCCAGCGAAGGGCCCCCCAGTTTGTAGATAGCCTTGAGTCTTTCTGCAAGCATCGCTCTTTGCGATTTTGTTCTCTCTTCGAGTTCGGTAATTTTTTGCCCGAGAATTCTGTTATTCACCTCAAGGTAAGCTCTTTGTTGTGAGAGATTTCCTTTTTCTGTGACGATCTTTTTTACTTTTTTATTTACTTGGTAAAGCGCCGAGAGAACTTGGCGTTGTTTGACTTCCGCTTCTTCGAGTTTTTGTTTGGTGTTTTCAAAGTCTTTCGTCAATGTGTTCACATCCGTCGGAGTCGAAGCACCGGCAGAAAAAGAAATCACACTAAAAAGAATGAAGAAAAATTTGTTCAACGCTTAACCCTGAGCCGCAGCCCAACCCGTATTTAATTTTTTCACGCAGAGATAAGATCCCAATGCACCCAAAAGAGTTCCTAAAACAACGAATGCCAAACTGACCCAGATCGGAAGGAACGTCAGATGTTGTCCTAGTTGGAAGAAGCTCAATTTTTGAACCAATAGATTTTTAAGTCCCCAATACAGAGCAAAACACAAAATGAGTGCGACTGCAGAAGACACAAATCCTAGCATCGCGCCTTCTTTTAAAAATGGCTTACGAATCGTGGTGGCCGTAGCCCCAATCATTTCAAGAACGACAATTTCATCAAAGCGGGTTTGAATCGATGCGCGAATCGCGTTGGACATAACAAATAAAGACGCAAGAACAATAATAACACCCAAAGAACTGAGGGTCATTTCAATTGCCGTTACTAATGAAGCATATTTCTCTACCCACTCTTGCCCATAGCTCACTTCATCAATGCCTTCTTTGTCTTTCAAAAGCTTCGCTAAGGAATCGAGAGTGGATTTTTGATCTGTGATCGAAATTGAATCCGCCAGTGAGACTTGTAAGCTTGCTGGAATCACCCGCAAAAGTTCATCATCTTGAGAAAGATCGGGTGCATAGGCCGCCAATTGCGTGCGGAAATCTGCGAGTGCTTTTTCTTGCGTCACTAAAGTGATCTGACCAACTTTGCCAGAATCTTTCAGCAGCTTTTCGATATCTTGTCGACCCTGCTCAGAAAGATCCGATGACAAGTAAACTGTCATCTGCACATCCTCACCCCAAAGCGTTAGAATCCTTTGGAAATTCTGAGACAAAATGAGCGAGAAGCCCATCACAACAAAGCACGCGGCGACGACGATAAAGGTTGAAATTCGCAGGGTCCATTGAGCATCTTTGCGCTTCATTTTTGATCTCCCACGATAGTGCCGTCTTTCAGTTGCAACGTGCGCTTGTTTCGACGTTTCACCATTTCATGATCGTGGGTCGCGACAAAAACTGTGGTTCCCTGAGCGCAAACTCTTTCCAAAAGATCCATGATCTCTTCGCTCAGGCGAGGATCAAGATTTCCCGTCGGCTCATCGGCAATCAACACGCCCGGTTGATGGACAATGGCTCGCGCAATTGCCGTTCGCTGTTGCTCACCACCTGAAACAAACTCGGGATACTGATCGTGTTTGTGAGCGAGTCCTACTTGCTCAAGCACGTCATAGACTTTTCTTTGAATGGTTTGAGTTCTTTCTCCGCGCACTTGCAGAGGCATGGCGATGTTTTCAAAAAGTGTGCGGTCTTTCAGAAGTTTGAAATCTTGGAAAACCACTCCGATTTTACGACGAAAAAATGGAACTTGATTGTGCTTAATGGTCCCTAAGTCATAACCTGCGACCTTGACGCCACCGGAGGTTGCAATGTCGTAAGCAGAGATCATTTTGAAAAGTGTGGTCTTCCCTGCACCGCTCGGTCCTGTGAGAAAAACGAACTCGCCCTTGTCGATACGCAAATCAATGTTTTTGAGAGCGTGAACAGGACCCGGATATGTTTTGTAGACGTGAGAGAATTCAATCATCCCCTTATCTTATGAAAGAAGACTGGGGAAGAATACTCGCCTCTGGTCGAGGTTTTAATGAAATGCCAAGATTTAAGGCATAGCTCCAGCCATCAGCGTATCGATGATCGTAGAGTGCTGGCGATGAAGTGCTTGTTTAATTGCTTGCTCCGAGTAAACCGAACCCGTGCGCAGAACAAGATCGTAAGGTGTTTTGATCGTTTTTAGTACGGCTCCATTCGCAAAAATTCGACTGACTAAAAACGGATTCTGCTGACCCCAATCTTCTGTTTGGATATGAAACTTTTGGCCACGCACTGTAATGTCTGAATTAAAACCTTTTTGCACCTTAACAAACCTCGACATGTACGTTACCAAAACTTTCGCTTCTTCTCATCAATTATTTGCGCGGAACTTTGTCGATTGACTCTGATCTTGGACCTGCTAAACAAAAATAAAAGGAGATACTCAGATATGCGTTTTATTATTGTTGCGCTTTTGTCTCTATCAGCATTTTCTGCTTTTGCAGATGAACAACCACCCTTCAAAGGTGAGGCAGAAGCCGGTGCGATTGTTGTTAGTGGAAACTCCGATTCAGAAAACTATGCCGCAAAACTTGGCATGAGCTACACGGTCGATAAAAATGTGTACAAAGCATTTGGTCGCTATCTTGAGGCAACAGCAAATGGGGTTCAAAGTGCCCATCAATGGGAAGCGGGCGTTCGTTACGAGCGTGAGCTGACAGAGCACTTTAGCTTGTTCATCGGTCAAAAAAGCGAAAGCGATATTTTCGCTGGTTACACCCAAAGGGATTCATCAGACCTTGGTGCCAAGTACTACTTCATTAAAGAAGACGCCATGAACTTCTTTGTTGAGCTTGGTTTGCGTTATTCAAAAACTCAGCCTTCAACTGGAGCGACTGCCTACGATAACTACGGTCGTCTTTACACGGAATTTAACCAAGCTATTGATAAAACTCTTTCCTACAAATTGTGGGCGGAGTATTTGCCAAACTTCACGGAAAGTGACGCTTACCTAGCTAACACTGAAGCTTCTTTGAATGTGATGTTGAATTCCATCTTCTCATTGAAACTTGCGTACCTATTACAATATCAAAATGTGCCTCCTTCTGGTGGCAAGGCAACGACGACCACGTCTACAATGAATCTTGTCGCAAAATTCTAAAGGAGTTTTTATGTTCAAAGAGTTTAAAACATTTCTTATGCGCGGAAACGTGTTGGATCTCGCTGTCGGTATCATCATCGGTGCGGCATTCGGCAAAATCGTTTCTTCTTTCGTAGGTGATGTGTTGATGCCTGTCATTGGGCTTGCAGCAGGGAAAGTTGATTTTTCAAATCTTTTTGTTGTTCTTAATGGTGGTAGCTATCCAACATTGGAAGCGGCGAAGGCGGCAGGCGCTCCCACTTTGAACTACGGTTTATTTCTAAATGCAGTCATTGATTTTGTGATCGTTGGTTTTGCGATCTTTTTGATTGTGAAGGCGGCGAACAAATTTGCTGCCAAAGAAGCAGCAAAAGCTCCTGATACAAAAGAATGTCCAGAATGCTTGTCGCAAATTCCCCTTCGCGCACGCAAATGCTCGCACTGCGGAAGCTTGCAAACAACGGGATCTTACTCGACTAAAGATACGTCACCAACCACAACGATGTAGTCATTTCAGCGAGACAATTTAAACAACGGCTTCAAACCCACAGCTCCGAACGGACTGTGGGTTTTTTCGTTCTAGCCCTTCGACCGAGCATGTTGACCTCATCATGTCACCCACCACAGAATAAGGTACCTGCTTCTTTTCGTGTCGAAAAGGTACCAGGTTCTTTTTCGACACGAAAGAAAGCAGGTACGTTCAAAGGAGACGAATGGAAACTGCTGATCAATCTTGGCGCAAATGTAGCACTTGTAAAAAACCTCTTGCATGGGGTGTTCGTTATTATGAATGCTCGGTTTCAACTTGTACCAATGAGCGCACAGGATACGTGTTCTGCAGTGTGGGTTGCTTTGATGCTCATCTTCCGGGAGCTCGCCATCGCAGTGCTGGAGCCATCGAAAAAATGGCTCCGAAACAAGGTCAGCAATCTCAGGGCGCGCGGACCTTGATTCGTCCTGCTCCAGCTGCTGGAGTTGCTTCTCCTTCCGCAAAAACTCAAATGCCTCAAGAAGTCCTTATTATTGCTTCTCGTTTGAAAGAGTACATTCAAGCGCGCTCGGAGTTTAATACCTCTGCTGCCGTGATGGATGTTTTGTCTGATTATGTACGCGTTCTATGTGATCGCGCGATTGATAATGCGAGAGCTGAGGGACGTAAAACCGTATTAGATCGTGATTTTGATTTCCTAAAAAAAGGTTAAGTCAGTTTTGAGAGGAAAAGAACCTGGTACCTTTTCAGCACGAAAGTAAGCAGGTACCTTTCGTCTCATTTTGAGAATGTGTTTAATTTTTAGAGTGGTGGTGCCGATAAATGGTACTGGTATTGCATCGTAATATATCATCCGGGAGGCGCAAATGAACAAACTCTTAAAGAATATAAACCAGGCAGGTGTTAAAACTCTTGGCATGGGTGTTCTGGGAATGATCATTTTCTCTACTCAAATTGCTCTCGCTGCTGATCCAACATATTCCTACAATCCTGAAGAAAATTGTAAGGGGTTGAAAAATGCCGAGATGCAACAGTGTTTGCGCGAAGTTAATGAAGCGCGCAGCGGAACAAATACTTGTAAAGACGCGCTTAAAGAAATCTCGGATGCAAAAAAAGAAATCGGAACTATTTGCGGTGAAGCTGGTTTCGGCGATGGCAAGCAGTGTATTCAAGATGCGATTGATTGTGATGATTTTATTACTGACGACACGCCAGGCGGAGGAGCAACAGGCCTTCTTGCCGGTGCAGCCACTACGCTCACGGGTCTTGATATTGCCAGTGCATTTAAAAGTTCAGGTAGCGGTGGAAATTGCCCGCAAATGGGTGGTACGGACTACTTTGAACAAAAGAAAATTCTGGATGATAAATTAGATGATCTAAAAAAAGAGTCGGCTGAGCTGACAGAAGATATCGCCAAGGCGAAAAAAGATTATCAAGACAATATCACGCAACTGCAAAAAGATATTCAAACGGCGCAAGAAGATTTGAAGAAAATGAAGAGAGACTCAAAAAACGCTCTCGCGGAACAGATTGCTGAGGCGGCTCGAAACGCAGATCAGGCAAAAAACAGTCTTCGTGAAGCTGAACTTAAAATGGTTCAACTGCGTAGCGATCTCAACATGGCCCAAGCTGATCAAACGAAAGTGATGATTACATTTTCAGACCAGTCGATGAAGGCCGCTTGTATGAAAAACGTAAACACTGCTAACGAAGAGTTTAAGAAGCTCTACTCCAGCAAATCTATCGGCAGCGGCAATTTGATTTCTGTTCAAAAAGAAAAAAAGAGAACTCTTATTGCAACTTATAACAGCTGCATTGCCTCCTATCAGCAGCAACGTATCGATGGATATAAGCAAGCGGAAGCAAGACAGCGTTCATTGCAAACTCAGATTGAAAACCTTCAAGGGTCAATTGACGACCAAAGAGTCGCAATGCAGTCAGCTAATGAGCGCATGACACAAATCCAAAATGATAATCAAAAAGAAATTACAGAAGCTGAGGAAAGCGTGATTCAAAAGATGTCGATGGCTCAGCAGGAAATGCAGTCAGCCTCAACAAATCTTCAAGATAATCTAACGGCCATCGCGCAAAAACAGCAGGCGAATAAGGACGCGATCCAACGTGTGAATGCTCAGCTTGCTGATATGACTGTGGGCGGAGTTCCTAAACGCGGAACAAAAATTTCTTCGTCTGAAGCTCGCAGTAAGATTTCTTCAGAAACTGAGCGAATCAAGGATATCGCTGCAGCTAATCCATCATGTCCAGCAGTTGTCGATGCAGCCAATGGCTATGACGGAAAAGTTTATTACGGTGGAAGTTCTTCTAACAAACACGGTCGAGGTAAGTCTTCAGACAAGGCAGCAAAATAACTCGCCTTCCGTCCAGTCTAACTCTAGACCCCCACTTTACACACTGCTAGAATAGGGGCTCGTTAAAGGAGCCCCCTCAGTGTTAAAAAAGATTCTTCTCCTCTTTGTCGGCCTTTTCTTGGTCGGTGTGCTTGGCATCTATCTGGCAATTCAATCTGTCAAATCAAGTTTGCCACAATTAATCACAGTCAAAGACTACGAGCCACTGTTGGTGAGTCAGGTTTATGATCGCAACGGGAAAAAGATCGGCGAGTTCTTTCGTGAACGCCGCACTTTGGTTCCTTACGAAAAAATTCCGAAAAACTTAGTCAATTCATTCCTCGCTGCAGAAGACGATCAGTTCTTCCAACATAAAGGAATCAATCCTCAAGCTATTTTCCGTGCGGCGCTTGCCAATCTTCGTGCGGGTCGTTCGGTTCAAGGGGGATCGACGATCACACAACAGGTTGCAAAAACATTGCTCCTTTCTTCGGAAAAAACTCTCACTCGTAAGTTGCGCGATATCCTACTCGCCATCGAGATGGAGAAAAACTTATCTAAAGAAGATATCTTGTACCTTTACCTGAATCAGATTTACTTTGGTCAAGGTGCTTACGGTATCGAACAAGCTGCTCAAGTTTACTATCGTAAAACAGTTTCAGAACTCACACTTCCAGAAATGGCGATCCTTGCGGGTCTTCCCCAAGCGCCAAGCGGATACAGCCCAGTCAGAAACCCTCTGCGAGCGAAAGAACGTCAGATGTACACGCTTCGTCGTATGGCGGATGTTGGCTACATCACCAAAGATGAAGCTGAAGCGGCAATCAAAGAACCTGTGAAAGTATATGTTCGCGAAACCTACGAAGAGTTCGCTCCCTTCTTTTTAGAAACAGTTCGTCAGTTGCTCGTTGCTCAATTGGGCGAGAATATGGTTCTAGATAAGGGTCTGCGCATTTACACAAGCCTTGATCTCGACAAGCAAAAGGCCGCACAAGAGTCTATGGTTGCGGGACTTAAAAGTTTAGATAAACGCCAAGGCTATCGTGGTCCTCTTAAAAACATCGCAGGTGACGACGTTGAGGCCTTCTTAAAAGAAAACCAACGCAAACTTATTTTAGAGTCGACTCCAGAGCGCATCATCATGCCGGATGGTAAGTTTGCTGAGATCACTCCGCAAAAAACTGACAAGCATCATCCGCTTCTGCCTGCTTTCGTCAAATTGAAAGACACTGTGGAAGGAGTTGTGGAAAAAGTCGATGACACTCTTGGTTTAGTTTATGTGCGCCTCCCAGATGCAAAAGGTCTGATCGATCTTGATTCTATGACATGGGCTCGTAAACCAGATCCAGAAGTTCGTTGGGATGCAGTCCCTCTAAAGAAACCTTCCGATGCTCTTAAGCAAGGTGACGTGATTCTTACTAAGATCGTCAGTGAAAAATTCTCTTCGTCTCGTTTGGAAAAAAAGAAAGTCGCAATTCCCGATGGTGATTATCTTGAACTGGAACTTGATCAAGAGCCACTTGTTGAAGGGGCATTGATTTCATTTGATCAACAAACACAAGACATTTTAGCAATGGTCGGCGGATCTAACTTTGCAAAAAGTGAATTCAACCGCGCGATTCAGGCTCCTCGTCAAACAGGCTCTTCTTTCAAAGCAATCGTTTATGCCTCTGCTTTGGACAAAGGCTACTCCCCTGCAACTCCAATCATGGATGCACCGATTGTATTTGAAGAAGGTGGTTCAGCGGCATCGGGCGATGCTGAAGGCCAAGGCGATCCAAAAGTTTGGAAACCATCGAACCACTCGAAAAGTTTCGGTGGCGATATCATGTTCCGAAATGCCCTTGTTCAATCACTTAATATTCCGACTGTAAAAATCATTGAAGACGTCGGCGTACCTTGGGCAATGGAATACGCAAAGCGTTTGGGAATTTACAGTCCACTTAATCCTGACTTTACATTGGCACTAGGTTCAAGCTCAGTGACTTTGTATGAGATGACAAAAGCTTTCTCTGAGTTCGGTCGTCTCGGTCGTCGCATCAGCCCGCTTTTGATTCACAAAGTTCAAGATGCAAATGGCAAAAGCCTTTTGCAGGAAGTGTCTTTAGATAAACGCTTTGAAAAAGAAGTTCATACGATTGATGAAGATTATGAAAAACGTCGTAAGGAATATCTTGAAATCGCAAAAGATGCGGCAAAGCTGGAAGAGTATAAAAAGAAAGAACCAAAAACGTCTTTGTTGAATGAGCATATCTTCTTTGAAGATCCAGATCAGTTGATCAAACCAACAACTGCTTATCTGATGACTTCGATGTTAAGAGGTGTTGTTGAAGATAAAAACGGAACTGGTGGTCGAGCTCGCGCACTTGGTCGCGAAGTTGCTGGTAAAACCGGAACAACGAATAACTACTATGACGCGTGGTTTATCGGTTACACAGCACAGATTTCTACGGGCGTTTGGGTGGGCTTTGACAAAGAGAAAAGCATCGGCAAAGGCGAGGTCGGTGGACGTGCGGCGTTACCTATATGGGTAGATTACATGAAAGCAGCTCACGAGAACCTTCCGCAGATGACTTTCCCAGTTCCAGACGGTATCGTATTTGCGAATATTGATAGTGAAACTGGTAAGCTGGCTTCAGCATCGACGAAAAATATTCTTCGTCAAGCTTTCGCAGAAGGTAGCGAACCAACTGCTGCCTCGAACAAAGCTGAAGAAGCCACTGACTTTTACAAACAGGATCTCTCTGAATGAAGGATATTCACCTCTGGGGGGTGAAACAAAACAATCTCAAAAACATCGAGGTTAAAATTCCGGTGGGTTCACTCACCGTGATTTGTGGCCCGAGCGGGTCAGGGAAATCATCCTTGGCTTTTGAGACTCTTTTTGCCGAAGGCCAACGCCGCTTCATCGAGAGTATGTCAAACTATGCGCGCCAGTTCCTGAACAAGGCGCCTAAGCCTGACATCGAAGGCATCAATAATATTCCGCCTGCAATTTCTATCGAACAAAAAAATAGCGTGAAGAGTTCTCGATCCACTGTTGGCACAACAACAGAGATCATCGATTACCTTCGTTTGTTATTTGAGAAAATGGGGCGTTCTTACTGCCCGATTCATCACTGCCCCACTGAAAAAGAAAGTGTCACCGAAGCGACTGACAAAGTAATTAAGAACTTTGCTGGTAAACGCGGTTACATTCTGGTCGAGATTTCTGCTGAAGGTCGCGTGGCTGAAGGCAAAAAACTTCATTCGCTGCTTTTGCAAGACGGATACTTGCGTATCTATCTTCCAAAGGTAGAGGCGAAAAAACCTGCCGCGGCTAAAACGGCCAAAAAAGCTTCTAAAAAAGTAAAAGTCGAAGTGGTTCCTGCTGTGGCTTCTTCTCCAGTGACATCTGAGGAGATGGGCACTGTGGTTGAAATCACCGATGCCGCGGCCATTAAAAAAGGGCTTCCGAAAGAGACCTTTTACTTAGTTATTGATCGTATGAGCTTTAACGAAGACGAGCGCGGTCGTATTGCCGACTCTCTGACTCAAGCTTACGAAGCAAGCATCAAATACAATACACATCTAGTGACTCGCAAAGCGACGATTCTTTCAACAGAAGGTCAACGCTTGCAGGTCAGTGAAGAAGCTTCGTGTCCTGTGTGTGGTTACACGCCGCCGCCATTAAGCTCTCGTCTTTTTAGTTTCAATTCCCCAATTGGAGCCTGCCCGACTTGTAAAGGTTTCGGAAACATCTTGGATGTGGATGAATCGAAAGTCGTGCCGAATCCAAATTTAAGTTTGGCGCAAGGAGCACTCAGTCCGTTCTGGATGCCAAGTGCGGCGCATGAAAAAAAGCAACTTCTCGCATACTGTAAAAAAGCGAAGATCGATGTACACACACCGTGGAGAGAACTTCCTAAAGAACACCGTGAGGTGATCTGGAACGGAAATAAAGAATTCTTCGGCGTAAAAGGTCTTTTTGAGTACCTTGATCAAATTAAATATAAAATGCACGTGCGCGTTTTTATCGCGCGCTTCCGCAGTCCCTTTATTTGCCCAACATGTAAAGGCTCTCGCCTACGCGAAGAAGCTCAGCATGTTTTGATTTCTAATACCAATATTCACCAGTTGTCGTCGATGACGATCGAAGAACTCACTGCTTTCTTCCAGAAATTGGAAGTCACTCCTTATCAACAAGAAGTGGCTGGTGAAGTTCTTAAGCAAATTCGTTCACGCCTCGAATTTTT
Organism: Bdellovibrio sp. HCB2-146; assembly: GCF_047345725.1. Taxonomy (NCBI): domain Bacteria; kingdom Pseudomonadati; phylum Bdellovibrionota; class Bdellovibrionia; order Bdellovibrionales; family Pseudobdellovibrionaceae; genus Bdellovibrio; species Bdellovibrio sp. HCB2-146. The sequence goes on along the minus strand of NZ_JBLEQP010000001.1, from coordinate 1,578,389 downwards.
GATGCGCGTTGGGGTTCATTATCTTTCCTTAGGTCGTGAAACCAGAACTCTTTCTGGTGGTGAGTATCAGCGATTGATTTTAGCGAACCAATTGGGCATGGGACTTTCGCAGACATTGTATGTTCTCGACGAACCAACAGTGGGCTTGCATCCTCGCGATAATGATCGATTGATTTCAATCCTTAAAGATCTCAAAGAACTTGGTAACACATTGGTTATCGTCGAACACGATCACGATGTGATCAAGGCTTCAGAAAACATCATCGAGATGGGACCAGGATCTGGATATCTTGGTGGACAAGTCGTTTATGAAGGAACAACCAAGGAATTCTATAAATTTCCACAATCAAATACAGTTCCTTATTTGTTGCCTCAAAAGAAAACGGCTCTGCGCACGATTCGTCCGGTTGATGTTAGCAATTACAAAGTAAAACTGGAGCTTAAAGGAGCTAAAGGCCACAACCTTAAAAATCTTGATGTGGTCATTCCTTTAAACCGCTTAGTAACTGTCACCGGCGTCAGCGGCTCAGGTAAGTCGACGTTGATTTCTAAGACATTGTATCCAGCATTGGCTCGCGCTCTTGATATCGATTATCTTCCTGCGCAAGACTATGCAGGTCTTGATGGCACTGAGCACGTGAAAAACGTTTTGCTCATTGATCAGTCACCGATTGGAAAATCGGCGCGCAGTTCGCCGATCACTTATCTGAAAGCATTTGATGCTATTCGCAGCATCATGGCAACAACTCAGGAATCTCAATCTCGCGGTTATACGCCCGGAACATTCAGTTTGAATGTGGATGGGGGTCGTTGTCCTGCATGTAAAGGTACGGGTTACGAGGAAATCGACATGATGTTTATGGATAACGTCGTGATTCCTTGTGATGTCTGCGATGGAAAAAAATATCGCCCTGAAATTCTGGAAGTGAAATACAAAGACCGCAACATTCACGAAATCCTGTCAATGACTGTCAGTGAAGCGATGAACTTCTTTGTGGCACATCCAAATATTCGAAAACCACTCAGCGTTCTTAAAGAAGTCGGCTTAGACTATTTACAATTGGGCCAACCAGCGAACTCACTGAGCGGTGGCGAATCTCAGCGTCTTAAAATCGCCAAAGAGCTTTCACAGGTTCAACAGAAGTCCACCCTGTACATTCTGGACGAGCCGACCACAGGTCTGCACTTCCGCGAGGTCGACTTACTGATGAAAGTTTTGAATAAATTAATCGAAAGCGGCGGCAGCGTCGTTGTAGTCGAGCACAACCTCGATGTGATCCGCAGCTCTGATTATATCATTGACCTGGGTCCCGAAGCGGGTAAAAAAGGCGGAAACATTGTCGCCCAAGGATCTCCTGACGAGATCATGAAGGTTAAAAAGAGCCTTACCGGGCAGTATCTCAAACGCTATCTTGAAGAGTCATAATGAAGAAATTAATACCTATAGAAATCCAAAAGCTCCTCGGCGAAGTTAAAGAGTACAAAAGATATATCTACGTCGTGGCAGTTACTGGAATTCTTTATGCCCTGGCTTACAGTCAGTTTGCGTTGATTATCAAATCTCTGTTCGACAACCTCCAATCTGGCAAACACGACGAACTGATGAAGCTGCTTCCAATTGCATTGGGGCTGACTTTGGTTTCTGCCGTTTCCCGCTATTACCATATTTATTTAATGAACTATGTCGCAGAATCCGTAGTTCAGCGTATCCGCCAGAAACTGCAACAAAAGTTCATGCACTTAAGTTTGTCATTCCATAATTCTTACGTGACGGGTTCGGGCGGTCTACTTAGCCGTATCACAAATGACGTGCGTATTATTCAAGATGGTTTGCGCTTAGTGGCCGACGTATTCTTGTACCCTTTACTTCTTATTGGTTTGATCGGAAACCTTTTGGTCATCGACTGGAAGCTGACGTTGTTTGCCACTTTAGTTACGCCTCTAATTGCGATGCTCTTGAAATCCGTTTCCCGCAGCATGAAAAAATACGTGCCGCAAGAGCGCGTAGCTATGGAACACATTACATCGACAATTAAAGAGAGCTTGGATGGCGTTCGCATCATCCAATCGTTCAATCTTGAAAAAGAAATGGGCGATAAACTCGTGAAGCAATCTGACGAGTATCTGGCGATTCGCAAAACCGTCTACTCACGCCAAGAAGCTGCGGGTCCGGTTACAGAATTTATCGCAACAGCTTTGCTTCTGACGATCTTGGGTTATACAAGCTTTCAGTTGGCGCATGGACAAGGTTCTGCCGGTGTGTTTGTCGGCTTCGTCACATCACTCTTGATGTTGAACGCACCGATTAAAAAAATCCAAGAGGCCATCGTCCGCCTCAATGATATCACGATTTCCTTGCAACGGATTTACTCTATCATCGATTCTCCAGAAGAAGTTCCGCAAAAAGCGGATCCAAAACCATTCCCTAAAGACTGGCAGAAGATTGTCTATAAGAATGTGACCTTCAGCTATGGCAAAGAGATGATTCTTAAAGGCATCGACCTTGAGATTAAGCGCGGGGAAGTTGTGGCTCTTGTTGGTGCCAGCGGCAGTGGTAAGTCGACGATCGTCAATCTTATCGAAAGATTTTTTGATGCAACGACAGGAACGATTTCCTTCGATAACACAAATATCTTGGATATCGACCTGAAAGATTTGCGCCGTAACGTTGCTCTGGTCACTCAAGATGTCTTCCTCTTCAGTGATACTATTGAGCGCAATATCCAAGCTGGTGATTTTGATCGCAACAAAGAAGATGTTTCTAAAATGGCAAAACTTGCCAATGCCCACGACTTTATCATGAAGATGCCTCAGGGCTATCAAAGCCGTGTCGGTGATCGCGGAAACTTGCTTTCAGGTGGTGAAAAGCAACGTATCAGTATCGCACGTGCGATGTTTAAAGATGCGCCGTTGTTGATTCTTGACGAGGCAACAAGTGCTCTCGATACAGCTAGTGAGATCGAAGTTCAAAAAGGTATTGATCACTTGATGGAAGGCCGCACAGCACTTGTGATCGCTCACCGTCTTTCCACTATCCAAAAAGCTGACAAAATTGTTGTTCTTCGCGAAGGCAAGATTGTCGAAATCGGAACACACCAAGATCTAATCTCTAGACAGGGTGAATACTTCCGCTTCCACAGCCTGCAACACACTTAAGTTCTTTTTAGCGCTTCAAAACGAGAAAGTACTGGATGATGGTCCAGTACTGCCGTCTTTTTCGACACTCTCCCTCAAGTTCGTCTACTTTCTTGACGATAAAACTATCGACAGTTTTTACGTTCATTTGAAAGGAACAGACTATGATTAATTGGGATGAGTTTGAACATATACATGTGATCAATAAGCTCAAACAGATTCTCGGAGCGTGGTGGAACATCGACGTGGTCTTTACAGACGAGCGTGGAACCCTAAAGGGTTATGATTCCGACAAAGCTCAGTTTGCAAACCCTGCTGTTGCAGCTCTTTTGAAAAAAGAAGCTGGTCAACAAAGCATCGCGGAACTTGCAACAAGAACTCTTGAAGATCTTCGCACTTCACAAAATCGTTTCAGCCTGCGCAAGTGGGATATGGTTGGTTTTGATGTCGGTATCTTCCCTATCATGATCGACAACGATTGTGTCGGTACAGTGATGGCTTTTGGTTTCTTCCGTGATGCAAACTTCAGCTCACGCCTTCAAGAAATCCGCGACCGTTTGGCTGCTTTTGGTATGTCAGGCGAGGTGATTGAAAAATCTTTGGGCAAATTGAAGTACATCGACGATTCAGAGCGCACTCACTTCTGTGAACTTTGTGAACTGGTTGCTCAAGAAATCGTAACTCTTCACCTTGAGATCACATCTCGTGAAGATCGTATCAAAGAATTGAATAAAGAACTTGGTAACAGATTTAAATACGACAACATGATCGGTAAATCTAAACCAATGCAATCTTTGTATGCACTTTTGGATAAAATCAAAGGCGCTGATTCAACAGTGCTTGTACAAGGTGAGAACGGTACTGGTAAAGAATTGATCGCAAAATCAATCCATTACAACTCAACTCGTAAAGACAAGCCTTTCGTTATCCAAAACTGTTCAGCGTTCAATGACAACCTCTTGGAATCTGAACTTTTCGGTCACATCAAAGGATCGTTCACTGGCGCTCTTAAAGACAAAAAAGGTCTTTTCGAAATGGCAGACAAAGGAACGTTCTTCCTGGATGAGATCGGTGACACTTCACCACAAATGCAAGTTAAGCTTCTTCGCGTATTGCAAGAAGGTACTTTCATGCCAGTCGGTGCGACAGAGTCACGTAAAGTTGACGTTCGTATCGTAGCGGCGACAAACAGAAACCTTCGTGAGATGGTTGAACAAGGTACATTCCGTGAAGACTTGTACTACCGCTTGAATGTTATCAACATCCGCGTTCCACCTCTTCGTGAAAGAAAAGAGGACATCCCTTTCCTAGTGGATTTCTTCCTTAACAAAATTCACGAACAAAGCCCGGGTTCTCCAAAGCGCCAGATCACGAAACGTGCTCTTGAAAAGCTTTACGACTATCCGTTCCCAGGTAATGTGCGTGAGCTGCAAAATGAAATCGAAAGACTTGTTGTTCTTTCAGGCGAAGAACCAAAATTAATGGCAGAACTTCTTTCTCCAAAAATTTTGGAAGCTGGCGAAAAGAACAAAGTTCAAGGCTCTCGCTTGCAAGGTAAATTGAAAGATGCTCTTGAGGACCTTGAGCGCGAAATGATTCGCGAGGGTCTCCGCAGAACGGGTTGGAATAAATCCAAGCTTGCAAAAGAATTGGGTATCAGCCGCGCGGGTCTTATCATGAAGGTTGAAAAATACGGCCTTGATAAACGTAAGATCGCTCGTTAATCAGATCTCTAAATAACAACAAAAAGCCCAAGGCGAAATCCTTGGGCTTTTTGTTTTTGAGCGACGTTAGCTGATGACGGAGTTTGCAATATCGAACGTCACCAGAGGCATATGCAGGCGCACTAAAGTTCCACGCTTTATACCATCGTGATCTTTTTCCCAAGAGAACACTTCAATTGCGCCTCCCATGAGCTGCAAATATTCTTTCACGAGGGGCATTCCATATCCGGTTCCCGTTTCACCAAAGGTTCCCGAGCGGGAAGTTTTGTAGTTCACACTAAAAAGGTTCTCCAGAATGTCTGGTGGAATCCCAATGCCATAATCTTGGATCTCAATGACAACGGAATCCTTCGAAGGATACGCACGCAAATCAATTTGCTCCCCCGCATATGAAAACTTAATTGCATTCGTGAGGAGATTTAATAAAACCACATTGCTTAAGATCGTCTTATCGCCCTTCACCCACATTTTTTCCCGCGGAATATCAAAGAAAAGTTTGATCCCCTTCTGCTGGGCCAAGCCTTCTACTTTCTCGTAAACCTCATGTAAAATCATCGTCAGCGAAATGCCTTTCAGAGGAAGCGGGCTTTTGCCATCTTTGATAGACTTCATATGACGGACTTGAAAAATCAAGGTGTTGATATTATCCATCGCTTTTTCGATCTTATCTATTTCAGCAGATGATGTCGGGTTTTGATTTTCCTCTTTGTGACGAACCAAATCGTACGTCATCTGTGATAAGGTATTTGCAATGTCATGCAAGAGAACGCGCAAGAGATTTTCCACATTGGTATTTTTTTGTAAAAGCTGAGCCGCGACCCGCACTTCACGTTTGTGATAGTAGCGCGCTGTCACTGACGCAAAAACGATGAAACCACAGAGATTGATGATCTTTTCAAGTTTTGGAATTCCATATTGCTCGATAAGATTCGGTCCGATGCCGTTTAAATTTGTATAAACGAAAATCGCGAGCGTCGTGAACACCACCAAATATCCTACCGCAGCTCCCCTTTTTCCTAAGAGGATTCCCAGTACCAGTGGAACGGCGGCCAACCACAAAAGGCCCGGAGCTTCGAGACCTCCTGCTAAAAATACAAGAATCAAAGTTAACAATGTCGTGAGTGAACAAAGAGCAATCGCCGCTGCTTTATAACTTTTCGTATAGCGAACGAATGCCGGCGGTACCGCCATCATCAAAATCCACAGGGGAATGAGCAGTCCATTATAATCTGGAACTCCGTATTCAACATTGAAACGCACGATGTAGAAAAGGGTATTGAATCCAGTCAGGGCATACACCATTTTCAGATACGCCCATTTGTTCCGCGAAATTTCTTCCATTGAGAATTGATCCACAGACATACTTTTCTATATCGGACTTTCGTACTGAAGCGCTTAGCTGCGTTTCCTTAATGTAATGTCCTTCATCGTCACCACCCTAAATTTATTACCCGTATGATCGAAACTTAGCGGGATTTTAAGGTCTCCTAAGGCCCTCGACCATGGTCCAAAAATGAGACCTAAGCTCCTAAAATAAAAGGGTTTTTACCGCTGTGTCTCATCTTGGCACTGGTCTTGTATTAGAAGGAGTTCGAGTAAGGGGTAAGTGGTATATGCAGAACTCAACTTTGGACAGTTCTTTCGTCAACAGATTGAAAGAGATTCTGGCCAGTCGCTATGGGAAGGGTCTTCAAATTCGTCAATTGATGGATTTGGCAGAGGTATCTGATGAACAGGAAGTATTCACGCGGGGGCGTGATTTGCACATTCCTATTCGTGTTAATGGGGCATTCTTAGGAACGGCCGTTGTGCCTTCTGCGGATGATCTCAATGAAGAAAAAAAGCAGGGCGTGACTCAATTAGTCCGCATGGTACTGGAGCCTGCTATGTACAAATGGTACCTCGAGCAACGCGAAGCTAATCTGACAGAGCTTAACAAAGCCCAGGTAAATTTCGATAACGTTGCAGTTTTCGGTGACGATCCCATGCCAACGATTGATGAAATCTTGGAGGAGATGCCCCTTAAACAAAACGAAGGTCCAGGCACGGAGTTGATCTCCAACCTCATTCACCTTGAGGGATCTTCTGAAACTTCCAACAAAAAGGTCGCTTTACAATTGCATGAGCTGACGGACCGTTGGGCGTTTGTTCCATTCAACGATATCAAGGGCCAACTTCATTCGGCATTTGATATCGCAAAAATGGGAGCGATGACGATTTTCATCGAAAAAATCGAAGCTCTGAACCAACCTGAGCAGGAACTATTGTTAGATTACCTCAGTGAAGAGCGTTTTGCCGATGAGCCTTTGATCATCACGAGCTCTCAATTGAGTTTTAAGGAACTTCAGTCATCAGCGCTTGCGTCTAGCTTGCTTGATGAAGTGAGCATTAACACCTTTGAAGTCGACAGAGCTCCTCTGACTTCAAGTGCGCTCAAGGAAGTTCTTGAGTTGTTCTTCCTAAAAGATCAACCGCTCAATTCTTAAATCATTAGTCCTTGATAAACTCATGTGTGTCTGTGAGAATTTTTCTTATGGTCACACATGATGAATTTCTAAATCCGTTTCTCTCTAACATTCTAAAATCGAATGCCTACAAAGTTTTTACTTTGGCAGGTGATGCGTCCAACCGACGCTATTATCGTATCGTCCTGGATAATCAATCCTGGGTGTTGATGAGATGGGATCCGTTTGATCCGAATAACTATCCGTTCCTTAGCGTCTTAAATCACTTCGCAAAAAATGGTGTGCATGTTCCCGAGGTTGTGGGCATGTCTCCGAAAGAAGGCCTTGTTCTTCTAGAAGACTTAGGTGACCTCACTTTGGAGCGAAAATTCTGGGAAAGCCAAAACCAACAAGGTTCGATGGACTTTTATGAGATGGCAATTGATGAGATCGTTAAAATCCATCACCCAGCGACTCTGGATAAATCTGACTGTACAGCTTTCAAAATTGAATTCAATACTGAGAAGTTTTTGTGGGAAATGAATTACGGCAAAGACAATCTCATTTGCGGCATCTTGAAATTTAATTTCAACGAAAAAGGTGCCAAGGAAATCAACGATATCTTCCTCGATATCTGTACAAAGCTGGATAAAGAACCAAAACGCATCGCTCACCGTGACTATCACTCACGAAACTTGATGATTAAGCTTGATAAGATGACAGTAATTGACTTCCAAGATGCACGCTTGGGACCGATTCAATATGACCTTGTCAGTTTGTTGCGCGATTCTTATGTCGATATGAACGATTCAATGGCGAAAACTTTGACGGATATGTATTTGGCAAAATCCAAAGAGTATTTACCGAAAGATTTCTCGCGCGAGCATTTCGATCGCATCTATGAATTGCAATCTATCCAAAGATGCTTCAAAGCTTGCGGTAGTTTCGCAAGTTTCTATCATTTGCGCCAAGACCGTCGTTATCTTAAATATCTTTCAGGCACTTTGCGACGTGTGATGAAAGCAATCAATGAGTTTCCAGAATACAAAATCTTTGCCGATGTTTTGATTGATTCCGGTGCTCTTGAGAGAAAGTACGAATCACTATGAATCTCATGCTTCTGGCGGCGGGTGAAGGGACAAGACTTCGCCCCTACACTTTGACTTTGCCAAAACCTGCGATTCCTTTTTTGAATGTTCCAATCGCCGCGCACTCACTGCGTTTTTTGGGTAATATCCAAATCAACAAGCTTGTGGTGAATACGTTTCATCTTGCTCCTGAAATTGAAAAACTTTTTAAACGCCTTCCTCATCGGGCCCGCGAACTTCATTTCTCGCATGAAGTAGGAGAAATTTTGGGAAGTGGCGGCGGACTTGGTAATGCACGTGCGCACTTTAAAGGTGGTGGCGATTTTATTTGGATGAATGGTGATGAACTAATTCTTCCAAAAGATCTGGACATCATTGAAAAGGTCGTGGCTTACCACAAAAAAACCGAAGCTCTAGCAACGATCGTTGTTATCAAGCACCCTGAAGTCGGAACCAAATTTGGCGGCGTTTGGGCAAATAGCGAGAACCAGGTTAAAACTTTTGGTCGTGAGCGTCCTGCCACTGGAGAAACGGGTTGGCATTTTATCGGTGTTCAAATCTTGTCTGAAAAAGTTTTTCAGTACATTCCAGAAAAAGGCCCTTCAAATATTCTTTACGACGCATTAGTGGCTGGAATTCAGGCAGGCGAAAAAGTGCAAGTCTATCCGATTGAATGTCGCTGGTTTGAAACGGGAAATCCGGAAGACTATATGAAAGCGACCTCTGAGTGCGCCAAGATCCTTTTTGAGGAAGCAAACGTAGAGAAGACTTCATTAGAAACAAGCTTTGCAAAGTACATGAGCGCTCGCCCGCAGCTTCAGAAATTCAAAGGTGCTTCTTTGATCTATTCTTCCGATGCGATTATTGATCCATCTTCTGAATTTAAGGGCTTTATCTGTGCCGGAGAAGGTTCTGAGATTTCTGCGGACTGTAAGTTGGAAAATGTGATTGTGGGTGCGGGCGTAAAAGTTCCGCCGGGCACCCAAGCTTCAAATACACTACTTCTTTAATGCAAGGTCAGAGTCCGAATAAAAGGACTCTTGGCTTTCTTTCACTTTATATCGTCGAGTCATCATCAGGAAAATACTATCAGCGGAAACACCAATTGGTTCACCGTTGTAGTTTTTTTGCATGCCTGCAAGACTTGATGGATCGCGATCATGACCACCCATTCCTGAACCTGCACCCATTCCAGCACCACCCATGCCGCCGGCATAAGGATCTGTTGCTGAAGCTGTCGACGCTGAACCACCGCCGCTACCACCACCAGCATCTGCATAACCGTTCGCTTCAGTCATTGCACCCAATTTGACTTTGGATACTTTGGCTTCCGCTCTTGCAGCTGCTTTTTCGGCATATGCATATGCACCATCAATCAAACCTGATGGAAATCCTGCAGCCGCCATTGCTTCTTTGGAAGCGAAGTCAGAAGTTTTATATGTTTTACCACCAACTTTGAGCGTTCCTGTTTTTGGATTGTAAACACCTGACTTCTCAAGATTTTTCAGAGTGTTTTGTCCCACTTGAGTTTCTTTGGCAATCGTAGGGTCCGAGATACCGCCACCTGTTTCATACAAGTCATTGTAACCGTCGGATTGGTTGCTTGTAAGACCTGCGGTACCCGCGGTTTTTCCGTGCGCTCCACCTTGCATGAATGACAAGATTCCCATTCCCAACAACACCACGCCCGCAGCAACTGTTGGAGGATTGCTACTTGAAACCATCGATGTTCCTGCCACCGTCAAAGCAGTACCGACCAGCATCGACATCATTTGACCTTTGGAGTTGGCGTCACCCGCTTTATTAGCCGAATCATTGACTGCTGGAGTTCCTGCACCAGCACCGGATAAAGGATTTCCCTTCGGTTGAGTTGCCGTCTCTTTTTCTCCTGAGACAGCTATTGCATCTCCAAAAGAAACTGATGGCGACAAAGCAGTACTTGCGACAAAAATTCCACAAACAAAATACTTTAAGATTCTCATCATCAACCTCTAGTTTCCTAAGAGTGTACTTTTATTATCTATGTAGCGATCTCTCACTTTTTCCCAATTTGATTTTCCAGCTTGGCCGGTTACATCTTTTGGTGTGAGCGCCTGACCAGCAAGTCCACGCGCAGGATCTTTTGATCCACCCGGAAGATAGTTGCGATAGCCAGAACCACTTCCTGACTCTTCACTACCGCCATAACCGCCGTATCCTCCACCGCCACCACCACCAGTGCCAGAAAGAATGTCTGTATTAAGGCCGGCTTTTCCGCCACCACCTTTTTCACCCACTCCACCGCCGCCACCGCCCGTGGATCCACCAAGGCCTGAGCCTCCACCACCGACAGGAGCACCAATACCGCCACCAGAGTCGCCGCTTGAACTTGCAAGGTTCTCACCCATTGTTGAAGCAGAATCTCCACCAGGAAGATTCACCCCTCCCGGATCTCCACCCGAAGCGATTGTTGGACTGACCGCTTGTCCCTGTCCTGCGTTTGCTTCACCGACTGAAGAAAGACCATTTGAGCAACCTGCCGTGCGAGGATTTGCTAAACAGATACACTCCGGTAAATTTGCGTTTGCAGCGTCCGCACATTTTTCTGTAAGAGAGGCCGTTTGTGTTCCGGCGTCAGAGTCTTCTTCACAACTTTTTGAGTCGCCCGCAGCTTTCTTTAAGTTCGCAAGACCCAGCGCCGCTGATCCCAATAAGGCCACATATTGAGTGGTACATCTTTCAGTTTTTTTAGCGATTGAAGTCTGGAGATTCAGGTTTAGTTCTTTATCAATTCTTGCCAAAAGGTCCTGCTTCGCCGAACCCGTATTTAAAATACCATTACAACTGTTATATCGAACTGTTGTCGGAGGCATTGGAGAGTCTGCACACTTCGAAACCGGAACGAGTTTTTTCATAGTTTCAAGGCCGCCACGTGCAGCAACGCAACTTAAGGCACACGCCGATCTCCACAATCCGCATTGCGCGGAATAGGCAGTCAAAGCCGCACTACCAATGTTCATAATTTTACCCATAGTGCTACAAGAGTCCGTAACAGATGCGAGACCACTTGTCGAAGCAAGCATATTAATGCTCGAAAGAGCATTTTGAAGATCTGAGTTATTTGTTTCTAAGCACCAAGTTGCAGCGGAAGCCTGTTTATCAATACAGTTCTGCCAATTACTTGCATACTTCTGATATGCCGCTACTACGGCCTTCGAGTTGTCGACTGAAAATGTAGCGTCCTGTTGATAGATCAATCTAACGAGTTCAGTGATAATTTTATTCGAATCATCCAAACCAACAGGAGTCGCGGCAGCTTTATCTTCGGCAGGATTTGAGCCACCAAATAAACCAGAGAACAAATTTCCTATATTGCTAAGTGCTCCACTGGCATTACCACCACTCTTCTCAGCACCTGTAGAATCCATTTCACCTTTTTTGCGACTTCCACCACTTGTTGAAGAGCCCTTCTTTGAAGAACCTAAAGCAGCATCGGCAAAAACCGGCGTGGGTATGGCCAGTGCAATAGAAATAGTTGCCGATAAAACAAATGTTTTCAGTCCCGCCATAGGTTCCCCCATAGACAATTTATCGGAAATTTTCTCTCCAGACTTAAGTAAGTCCCAAGGATGACAGCAGAAATTTAAGTTAATGGGGGGTTATCTAGGGAACACTGTCTCAGATTGAAACAGCTTTGCTTGGATCGGTCACAATAAAGATCTCAATTCGGCGGTTCATCGCCTTGTGCTCCTCAGTATCGTTGGGAACAATTGGTTTTTGATCACCATAAGAAAGCGATACAAATCTTTTCGGGTCCATCTTATGAACTTTAACTAAATAGCGAACAACTGCGGAAGATCGACCACCCGCAAGTTCCCAGTTACTTGGATACTGCGAATCCTGCATCGGTGTATCGTCAGTGTGGCCTTCGATAATGATGCGACGATCATTGGATTTCAAAATCTCAGCAAGCTTATCTAATGAACTTAAAGCACCGGCGCGAAGTTTAGCTGAACCTGGAGTAAAAAAAGTCGAAGCCGCGAGTGAAATTTTCACGCCGACAGCATCATGATAAATATCCTGAATGGCCTTTTTCTTTTCATCACCATCCATCGACTTATCCAGAGATCTTTCCACATAGTCTTCCACTTCACGTGGTCCGCCTTTACGTGGAAAAGCACCCACCGGCATTTCTAAATCTGCCAATGTGTCTTCGATCGTATTGCCCTGTTTGTCTGTGCCGCCTTGGCCAACCAGATGGAAATTAAGTTTGATCGAATCTTCAAAGCTCTTTTGTTTTTCTTCATTCGCACTCGAAGTCGCATACATCACGACAAAGAAGGCAAAAAGCAACGTGATAAAATCAGCATAGGACACCAGCCAACGCTCATGATTTTCGTGCTCTTCGTGTTTCTTTCGTTTCGAAGCCATTTTTATGCTTCTTTTTGCAGATAAGAGTGTAGCTTCTGCTCAATAATCAGTGGATTCATATCGCTATCCACCAACAAACCACCCTCAAGGATCATTTGTTTTTCGCGACTAATATGCTGCGCTTGTTTTTTTAATTTATTTCCAAGAGGCAGAAAAAAGAGATTCGCTGAACTCACACCATAAACCGTCGCCACAAAGGCAACAGCGATACCTGCACCAAGTTTGCTGGTATCTGTAAGATTTCCCATAACGTGAATGAGACCCAACACCGCACCGATAATACCAATTGTCGGTGCAAATCCTCCGGCGTCCGTCCAAACTTTTGCACCCGACAAAAGTTCCTCTTCTTCGGTATGGATTTGGGTTTCAAAAATTTCGCGAATGGTTTCTTTGGGAACTCCGTCGATCAGATTTTTAAGAATGCCCTTCAAAAAAGGATCTTGAACAGAGGACAACCGAGGCTCTAACGCTAGAATATTTTCTTTTCTGACGAAGCGTGCGCAGTCGACGATTTCATGAATGCGTTCTTTCATTCGCGAAGGCTCTTTATGAAAAGCTTTTTTTGCGAGATTCATTCCCGTTTTCAAATCTTTTTCCGTACTTGAAACCATCACAGCTCCAATTGTTCCGGCCATCACGATGATGAACGCAGTCAATTGCAGCAGAGAGCTCATATGGCCCCCCTCCAGAAGATTCCCGATAATAATCCCACCAAAGCCTACACCGAGGCCAATCCACGTCGCTTTATCCATGTGAAAATGATGCCACACGCATTGAGCGCTGACACTTGGACCCAGTAAAGTCCTAGACTTTCTGCGGGTGAAAAAATAGGTTAAAGTTTTCATGATGTTAGATTTTATTTTGAGTATCGATAAGAGCCTTTTTGAACTGATTAACTCCCACTGGACAGCTCCATGGGCGGATCAGTTTTTTCCAGCCATCACCGACCTCCATAAAACTGCGTTCTTCAAAGCTGTGATGGTTCCACTGGTTCTACTTATTTTTATGTGGAGAAGAGGAATCAAAAAAGGTCTGATGATTTTTATTTTCTGTCTGCTGGGAGTTCTCACATCCGATGGCGTCGGTAATTGGGCATTTAAGAAAACGGTGCAGAGGCCCCGGCCCGCCGAAACGCAGGGACTGCATGTGCAGGTCCGTGCTCCGTTTGGTGGATACAGTTTCGTTTCCAATCACTCCACAAATATGTTCGCTTTCGCAAGTTTCGTCGCTTTTATATTTCCTGCAGCGGCGGCTCCAATGTTCGCAATTGCGACGACGGTCGCCTACAGTCGAGTTTATAACGGCGTACATTTTCCGACTGACGTAATTTGTGGAGCCCTGCTGGGCTGCCTCTTTGGGATCGTATTTGCCAGATTGTGTCTCAGAATAATGGAACGTGTGGATTTAAAAAGGAATGAAGTTTCATGAAAGTCTTAGTGACTGGTGCGAATGGTTTTTTGGGCAGTTGGCTCACGCGAGAACTCGTCAACCAAGGTCTGGATGTCTATGCCTTGGTTCGACCTAAAAGCGATATCTCTGAACTTAACGGCGTTAATTGTAAATATTTGCACGGAGATGTGACAGATGTTCACTCTCTTTTGGAAGCTTTTAAAGGTATCGATACAGTTTTCCATTTAGCGGGCGTTATTGCTTACAAAAAATCAGATCGCGCTTTGATGGAAAAAGTAAATGTCGGCGGAACTCAAAACGTTGTCGAGGTTTGCCGCGAGCACGGCGTTCGTCGTCTGGTTTATTTATCTTCAGTCGTCGCAATTGGTGCCGGCTACACTCCTGGTGAAATTATGAATGAAAACTCTGAGTTTAATATTCATGATTTGGACTTAGGTTATTTTGAAACAAAACATAAAGCAGAACAAATCGTCAAAGAAGCCTGCAATCGCGGTGAAATCGATGCGGTGATGCTGAATCCTTCAACGATCTATGGATCCGGTGACGCCAAAAAAGGCAGTCGCAAAATGCAGATCAAGGTCGCACAAGGAAAGCTCAAATTCTACACCTCCGGGGGTGTGAATGTTGTCGCCGTAGAAGATGTTGTTCAAGGAATTATCAGCGCTTGGAAACAAGGTCGCACAGGTGAACGCTACATTCTCTCTGGAGAAAATCTTTTGATTAAGGATCTTTTCCGCATGATCGCTGACGAGGCTGGCGTAAAACCTCCGTCAAAGCAATTGCCTGATAAACTTCTTCACGTCGTCGGCGCCGTGGGCGACACGATGGAAAAGATGGGAATGAAGGGACCTTTAAGTCGTGAAAATGCTTGGACTGCGACGATGTACCACTGGTTTGATTCAACCAAGGCACAGAAGGAATTAGATTTCCACCCTCGTCCTGCGAAAGAAGCTATTCATAACAGCGTTCAGTGGATGAAAGATCATGGGCTCCTTTCTTAAATTGCCAAATTTAAAAATCGTCGGCCTGTTTTTTGTAATTGCCATTAGCGCGATGCTTTTTGCTTTTGCGTCTTTGACGTGGTGGTTGCCCACTCCGGAACAGATCAAGGGCTGCATGGTCACAACGATGTATCAAGTCGAACTTTGCCCGACATCGAAAAACTATGTTCCGTTAAAACAGATTTCTCCTTACTTACAAAAATCTATTCTTCTGACTGAAGATTCGAATTTTTATAACCACAAGGGTTTTGAGTGGGAAATCATAGAGAAAAATTTCCGTGAAGGATGGGAGTCAGGGCACTTCAAACGCGGGGGCTCAACGATCACGCAACAGCTTGCAAAGAACATGTTTCTTTCCAAGGACCGTACTTTTATTCGCAAGGGTTTAGAAGCCATCATCACAGATCGCATTGAAAAAACTCTGACGAAAAAAGAAATTCTCGAGCGTTATTTAAATGTCGTTGAGTTCGGAAAAAATATTTACGGCGTGAAGGCCGCGGCCCAAGCCTACTTTAAAAAACAGCCCTCACAACTCGATGTCGTTGAAAGTGCGTTTCTTGCGATGATTCTTCCGAATCCTATTCAGTACTCGCGCTCTTATTACAAAAAAGAACTCACTCCATTTGCAAAAAAACGTTTGAATGAAATTGTCGGCAATATGTACCGCTACCAGCGTATCAATGAAGAAGAATACAACGCCGCTGTTAACAAAATTCAATATTTCTTTAATCCAGAGCCGCCGCCTCCGGATATGTTTGATCCCGGCGAAGAAGATTTAACGCTGCAAGAACTTGAACAGGCTGCGGAAATCGAGCAAGCCGTGCAACAAGAAATTCAGCAAGAACAAATGCATGATGAATCTGGCACGTACGAAGAAATCGAACAGGAGCCAACAGAATGAAAATAGTTTCGGCCTGCCTCTCAGGAGTTCATTGTCGTTACGATTGCCAAGCTAAAACTCGCGTTGATGTCGCCGACATGGTGAAACGTGGAGAAGCAATTCCCGTTTGTCCTGAACAACTCGGTGGCCTCACCACTCCCCGTCCCCCTGCAGAACGCATTGGCGACAAAGTGCTCACCAATGGGGGCGCCGATGTCACAGCCGAATACCAAAGAGGCGCAGAGGAAGCTTTGCAAATCGCCAAACTCTGCTGTGCCACTGAGGCCCTTTTAAAATCAAAATCCCCCATGTGCGGAGTCGGAAAAATCTACGACGGCACCTTCTCTGGAAACACAAAACCCGGCGACGGCGTCTTCGCCGAACTTCTAAAAAAACACGGCATCAAAGTTACCGAAATCGACTAGGTACCTGCTTACTTTCGTGTCGAAAAGGTACCAGGTTCTTTTCCTCGACAAAAGGAAGCTGGTACCTACTTAAGAAGTTTTTTGTGGATGCGGAAGAAGGCGATGTTCATGAAGATCCAAGTTGCGATCAACATGATCACGACGTGAATCACGATCATCAAGGGCGGTCCTTGATGTAAAATTCCGCGCACGGCCGAAACTCCGTGAGTAAGTGGAAATAAGTAAGCCACGTAACGAAGACCCGATGGCAGTTGCTCAAGAGGGAAATAAGTTCCGCTCAGCAAACTCATGGGCACGATCAAACCTGATGTTGAATAAATAAAAGAGTCATAGTTGCGTGCAAACGACGTAAAGATCATTGCGATACAAGAAAACAAACTGCACAGCAAAAATAACACCGGAAGCGCCAATAGGATTCGATATGAATCAATCAAGCCAAAGAACAAAGCGACAGTTGTGACGCCGATCACACCAAAGAAGCCTTTGCTGGCAGCCCATAACAATTCACCGGCCACAATTTCTTCAGGTCCCACACGCGTGAGCATAATTGTCGCATAAGTTTTTTGGTGCGTGAGTTTTGTGTAGTTACCATAAGTTCCTTCAAAGAAAGAAACCATCATCGCGGTACTGCATAACAACGCTGGGAAAAAGAATTCGATATAAGACAAGCCACCCATGTTACTGACAAAGGCACCTAATCCAAAACCAATTGCCCCCAGATAAATAACCGGTTCTAAAACAATCCAGAACAGAGAAACCAGCCACGTCTTTTTGAAATATAAAAAGTTACGCGACCAAACCGCAAAGGCCCCATCATTCACTTTTGGACGGATGAAGTAGTCACGTAATTTCATCTATTCATCCCTCAATTGGTGACCCGCAAGTTTTAAGAAAACATCGTTCAAAGTCGGTTTACGAATAAAGATTTTATCGCTGGCAATTAGATCAATAACTTTACGTCCCTCTTGGTGTTCTTTCACCAGGACAGAAACAGTGTCTTTGATCACTTGATAAGCATAACCTTCAGCACGCAGTCGACCGAGGTAATAGTTGAGATCTACTGGGTTTGTATCAAACTCAACGACCTCTTTGCCAATCAACTCGCGAATCAAATCAGCAGGCTTACCCACAGTCAGGATTTTTCCGCCATCGATAATCGCCACGCGGTCACACATTTGCTCTGCTTCTTCCATATAGTGAGTCGTCAGAACCAAGGTGCTTTTTTCAGATTTGAGGTGCTTAAAGAAGTCCCAGATCCAGATGCGCGCCTGTGGATCCAAACCCGTTGTCGGTTCATCCAAGAAGATCACTTCCGGAGAGTTCATCAACCCACGTGCAATCGCCAAACGGCGGCGCATACCACCGCTTAAAGTATCAACCGAGCGATCTTGATATTCTTCAAGCTTCATCAGGCGCAACAAAGCCTGAGCTCTGAGCTCGGCTTCTGCTTTCATAATGTTGTGATAACTGGCGTAGACGAGGAGATTTTCTAGAACTGTGAAATCTGGATCGAGGCCGTCTTCTTGAGGAACAACCCCGATACGAGATTTGATTTCACGATAATTTTTTTTAACATTGAGTCCGAGAACGTAAAGCTCGCCGCTTGTAACAAGGGCTGAACAGTACATCATCTTCATCGTTGTGGACTTTCCAGCCCCATTTGGACCTAAGAGCCCGAAACATTCACCTTTTTGAATTTCAAGACTGATTCCATCTACGGCGACTCGATCGTCGTATTTTTTCGTCACATCTTTGATTTCAATGGCAACGTTCGTGCTCATTAGTCCTTTCAGTCCGAATTACTCTTTGTTAGCTTTCGGACGCTTGTGTGGATCAAGTTCACGCAAACGAAGACGGATGTTCTTCGGCGTTACTTCGATCAACTCAGATTCTTTGATCCATTCCATCGCGCGCTCCAAAGTGAACTTTTTCACTGGAACTAGACGGATAGCTTCATCAGAACCCGAAGCACGTACGTTTGACAATTTCTTTTCGCGTGTGATGTTCACTTCTAGATCATTATCTTTAGCGTGTTCGCCAACGATCATGCCTTCGTACACATCGTCACCGTGTTCAACCATCATGATACCGCGTTCTTGAAGATTCCAGATCGCGTATGCAGTTGCTTGGCCTTTACGGTCAGAAATCATCGCACCGTTCATACGGTGTTCGATCTCACCACGGAAATCATCCCAACCATCGAATTGTGTATTCAAAAGACCTGTACCGCGAGTGTCTGTTAGGAACTCAGAACGGTAACCGATCAAACCACGTGAAGGGATGCGGAATTCAAGACGAGTACGACCTGAACCTTTTTGAACCATGTTTGTCATGACACCTTTACGTTTACCCAATTTCTCAGTAACCGCGCCAACGAATTGGTCTTCGATGTCGATAACCGCGATCTCCATTGGTTCCATTTTCTTGCCGTTTTCAGTTTTAAAGACAACTGTTGGCTTAGAAACAAGAAGCTCGAAGTTTTCACGGCGCATTTGCTCGATCAATACACCCAACTGCAACTCACCACGACCGATAACTTTGAAAGCATCTGTGTTGTCAGTTTTTTCTACGCGGATCGCAACGTTGTAAAGAAGTTCTCTTTCCAAACGTTCGATGATTTTACGTGAAGTTACGTTTTTACCATCAAGACCTGCAAAAGGTCCGTTATTTACAGAGAACACCATTCCCACTGTTGGCTCTTCAACACGGATACGTGGAAGTGGACGAGGATCCAAAACAGAAGTGATGGTATCACCAATAGTGAAATCTTCCATACCTGCGATAACTACGATGTCACCTGCACCAACTTCTTGAGCAGCAACTTGCGAGTTCACTTTATATTGGAAAAGTGCAGAGACTTTAACTTTCTTTTGGTTGTTCGCTTGAACGCAAAGAACTTCGTCACCAACTTTGATTGTACCAGCTTTCATACGACCGATCGCCAAACGACCTACGTAATCATTGTACGAAATATTAGAAACCATAACTTGAAGCGGATGGTTTTCTTCGATTGTTGGAGGCGGAACCAAGTTTACGATAGCATCGTAAAGAACTTCCAAAGAACCTGTGTTCACTTTTGGATCCAATGTCGCCATACCTTCACGCGCGATAGCGTAAACAGTGTGGAAATCACATTGTTCTTCAGTTGCATCTAGATCGATGAACAAATCGAAAAGTTCGTTGTGAACTTCTTGGATACGAGCATCGGAACGGTCAATTTTGTTGATACAAACGATAACTTTTTTGCCGCCCTCAAGAGCTTTTTTCAATACGAAACGAGTTTGTGGAAGCGGACCTTCAGAAGCATCGCAAAGAAGGATACAACCATCAACCATGTTCAAGATACGTTCAACTTCACCACCGAAGTCACTATGTCCCGGCGTATCGACGATATTAACTTTAATATCTTTGTACATGAACGAAGCATTCTTCGCCGCGATCGTGATACCACGCTCTTTCTCGAGGTCCATGGAGTCCATGAGACGTTCTTCAACGTGTTCGTTGTCACGGAAAGTACCTGCTTGTTTGATCAAATGGTCAACAAGCGTCGTCTTTCCGTGGTCGACGTGCGCGATGATAGCAATATTTCTAATTTTCTTTGGATCTTGAATCATATTTACCCTTCATTAATTCACTTAACTTCTGAAACTCTTAACTTAAACTTTAAAAATAAAATCAAAAACTAACCGTGGCCGCCCATTAGGAACTCTTCTGAGCTCGTGTCTTCTTGCTCAACACTGCCTAGGCTAGCGAAAAATTCGTTAGCAAGGGCCATAATCTCTTCGTTGCTTTTGGATTGGAAAAGATTCTTTCTGAACTGTGCTGCTCCAGCATAACCTGTTGAGAACCACGCTGCAAACTTTCTGAGTTGAATGCCAGTAATGTGCTCATCACAATGCGCAACAATCTCAGTTTTCAGGTTATTAAATAGGCTCACATAGTCCCTTTGGACTTCCTTCGGGGATTCGCCTCTCCATAAAGCCAGGGCATCCATAAAAATAAACGGATTTTTAAGGCAGCCTCGACCAATCATCACTCCATCACAACCCGACTGTTGCAGACGAAGGTTGGCCTGACGTGCTGTGAGAATATCTCCATTTCCCAAAATAGGAAGTTTGGATTTGGCCTTAACATCCGTAATAAAATCCCAGTCCGCGAGTCCTGAGTAACCTTGAGCACGCGTGCGACCATGAATCGCCACCCACTCAATGCCTTCGTTGTACGCGATATTGCAAACTTCAACTGCGTTACGAGTATTCGCATCCCAACCTGTACGGATCTTGATCGTCAGAGGAATTTTAATCGCGCCTTTTACTGCGGATAAAACTTTTTGCAGTTGCACAGGGTCTTTGAGCATCGCAGAGCCAGCACCCTTTTTCACAACTTTCGGAACAGGACAGCCAAAATTCAAATCAACAAAGTCACAGCCTTCTGCTTCGGCAACTTGCGCGGCACGAGCAATCACTTCTGGTTCTTCACCAAAAAGTTGAATGCCGATGGGTCTTTGAGTTTCATCAAAACTCATCAACTTCATCGTACGTTCTGATTTGTATTCAATACCGTTTGCACTCACCAGCTCCGTAACAACAACGCTGGTATCAAGCTTCTTCATGAATGTGCGAAAGGCGTGATCCGTGATCCCGGCCATAGGCGCTAGGACAAATGGATTTTTCTTTAAGGCTTCAACTGGATTCATAGGCGTTGGGGTATAGCAAAATCACCCCTAAAAAGGTACATTTGTTTTCAAAAAATGACCTTATTTCATGGGTTTAGGAACGAATACCGTAGATCTGAGAACGCGACAAAAATGCCTATTTTCGAAGAGCAAAGGGAATTGCTGAACGAGATCATGTACTTAGCTTACAAAAAGGAAATCCCACGGGGGTTCGCCGTGGGATTTCGGGGTATCAGGTTTAGGGTCTTCGGGTCTTCTTTCGTATGCGTGCTGCTTTGATAATATTGCAAACGAAAGACCAACGATGCGCTCAAATTTACATCATAGTGAAACAGACACTTCTGCAAAACGTTGACGGTTCATTTTGAAACTTTTCAGAAAACACAGTCGCATTGAGTGCTTAAGATGAGTTGTACAGTTGCTAGTCGCCTCATCATTTGCTTAGAAGATCGACGCTCTTATATTGCTGGTTTTCACTCGGAAAAATGCTTCACTTCGAAACGAAAATCTTCACTCCCACTCTGAGACATAACAAAAATGGTCGGCATTTTTTCGTCTTAAACAGATGTGCGGTGACTCTCTGGCTTAAATTGCAGATGACGTTGGAACAACTATAGCAATGGAAATGTGTATGTGGAGGTGTCGTGTGAAAAAAGTTTTCTTTACAACTCTCTTGATGTTGAATTTTTCAATCGCTAACGCCCAGGGATTCGATTGGTATAAAGTCTCAAAAGAAGTCAGCGTAGGAAAAGAGAACGGGTACACCGCTCTAATTTCGGAATTTAAGTACGAAGGACGTGCGGAGGCCGACGGACATTGCCGACAATTAGGACATCAACTTGGTATGGATATCAGACTTGCGGACTTTGAAGAAGTTCTCCAGATTGCAGCTTATGGAAACCCCAAACCAGATGAGATGATGGTCCAAATTAAACTCAAAGACGGAACTGTTAAATACGGCATCGTGGCTTGGGACAATAAAAAAGCCATCAAGGTTGATCCAAAAAATCCTTCAAATAAAGATACAAAAGTTCTTTTTAAACTTCGAGGCAGCGGTTCAGCTGCAGTACTCGAAACGAGTCTAAAAGAAATGAACGAAAGTGATTTAACAGTTTTAAACTACCAAGATCAACCCGTCAAAAAACTTTCTGCCATCTGCGTTCACAATAAAAAGAAATAACTAGAGCCAGGTCACGCGACCTTCGAGTTGTCGCGGGGCTTTGGGCGGATTGTGATCCGGAACTCCCAGCACCATAGCGCAGAGGAGTTCCAACTCCCCTCGCTTGTATTCCTCTAACTTATCCACACCTAAAAAAGCGTCAACCTCTGCTTTGATTTCAAGAGGTGCACCCATCGTGCACGAACCTAAACCCTCAACCAGACACGCCAAATTCATGTTTTCCACAGCCATATACACAGACCCAATGCTCGTGTGATAGCGCTCTTCTGAATCATTTTGCGAATACGCAAAGATCACAACAGGCGCATCACCTAGTGTATAAAAAAATCTTTCTGTGAATTGATACAGAGAAGGCTTCAGACGCTGAGAGAGAATACCTTTAATTCCCAACCAAGATTTTTGCGAATACGCCAAATACTCGTCGCGCTTTTTTCCCGTCACAACAAAGAAGCGCCAGTTCTGACGATTTTTTCCAGAGGGCGCATGCATTCCGGCGGCCAGAATTCTTTCAATTGTTTCACGCGGAATCGCATCAGGTTTGTATTTCCGAATAGACTTACGTGATTCGATTAATTGATAGAATTCTTCTTTGTTCATTTTCAAATTCCCTACTAGTGGTTTTCAATAAAGCCGGCGTGGAGGCGTTGAATTGTTTCAACCGCCTGATCTTCATTCACAAGGAAGCAGAAGTTATGCTTGCTTGCACCCAAGCAGATCATGCGCACATTGATATTCCCGATTTTATCAAAAATCTGTTTCGCTAAACCTGCTGTGTGATTGATGTTATTCCCAATCAAAGAAATCAGGCAGAGATTTTCTTCGACCTGTACATCAGCAAACTTCGAAAGATCTTCGATGAGCTTCGTATTCATCAAAGTCGAGTCGTCCAACGTCACGCTGACGGAGATTTCAGATGTCGTAATTGCATCGATACTGACTTTGTGATCGTTAAAAACTTTAAAGATTTGGAATAAGAAACCATGCGCATGCAACATCTCGGGAGTCGAAATCGTCACCAGTATTTGCTTTTTACGCATAGCCATCGCGCGAATAAGAGGGTGATCTTTCACCTCACGGCGAACCCAAGTCCCACGTGCTTCCGCATCAAAGCTAGAACCCACAAACACTGGAATATTTTTGCGCATCGCTGGAAGCAAAGTGGCTGGATGTAAAACTTTTGCACCGAATGTTGCCAGCTCTGAAGTTTCAGTAAAAGAAATTTCTGCAATTGGTTTTGCTTTGGGACAAATTCGTGGATCCGTTGTCGCAATACCCGCAACATCTGTCCAAATTTCAAGAATATCGGCGTGAATGCCTTCAGCCAAAATTGCCGCAGAATAATCACTGCCTCCGCGGCCTAAAGTCGTCGTCATTCCATCCGCTGTTTTCCCAATAAAACCTTGGGTTACAGCCACGTGTTTTCCTTGTTTTACGAATGACAATTTCTCAGTACACAGACGCTCGACCTCAGCGGTGATAGGGCGAGCTTTGCTAAACGCATCGTCGGTGCGCAAAACATCCCGCACGTCGAACAATACGGCCTGCTTTGATGATTTATTATTACGAAGAACGGTGTTCATCGCTTCTGTGCAAAGGACAGACGACATGCGCTCGCCCAGGCTCTGCAAGGTGTCCATGGCCTTCACAGAACAATCTTTTAAAAGGTTGATCCCTTTAGCTAAAGATTCCATTTCGTCAAAAAGGTTTCTCAACTCTGCGGAAGAAGTTGGATTCAATTTGAGATCTTCGGCAATTTTTAAATGGCGATCGCGAATCTTCGTTAGAAGAATTTCTGCTTCCTTCCATGATTGTTTTTCTGCGGTCTTACCAAGTGCGATCAAATCATTCGTTGTTCCCGAAGTTGCCGAAACGACGACAACGCAAGAGTCTTGTTTAAATGCGACTTCCGCACTACGAAGCATGCATTGGGCATCACCCATGGAAGTTCCACCAAATTTTGATACAATCACTTGTTTCACGCTCACTCCTCGACCCGACACAGTTCGGGAACCAAAATCTTAAGTCTTTTCTGCTTTTTCATTCAACGACTTTTGTGGCACACTTTGAGTCATGACTTCACAAGATTCGACTTTCCAGAAAAAAGAAATCACCTTGATGGCCGTTTTGGCCATTATCGCCATGACCCTTCTCACGGTGGCGATAGTTCCCAGCTTCCGAACTGCTGTGAAGGACGCTTTGATTCCCAACGAACGAGTCATTCTGGCAAAAGTATCAGGCAGCATCTCTCCGGAAGGTCCCAAAGTCACAATTCTTAAAATTCGCACCAAAGATGCTCTCACTTTGGAGATCTATTCAGACGACGAGGGTAGCGAAAACACTCTCCTAGCAAGGATCCCATTGTTTGAAAATCGCGATGGTTATTTTGTCGTGAATGGAAATGCGACGAATTTAGCTCTGACTGATGTTGATCAAGATGGCACGATGGAAGTTGTCGCACCGACTTACAATGACCAAATGGTGCCACGACTGAATATCTTTAAGTACAACAGAGCATCCAAGAATTTTGATAGAGTGAATGCTCCAGAGGGAACTCAGGCTCAGTAAATTATTTTACTTCGCCTGCTGCTCGGTTCTTATTGAGATCTCTCCAAGACTTGCCCTCACGCGCTTTGCGATTCAGCTGAAATCTTTGAACAGCCTTATTATGATTTTCATAACTGTTTGAGAAAACATGTGTTCCGTCATTTTGACTAACGAAGAACAAATAATCAGTTTGGGCTGGCGCAATGGCGGCGGCCAAGGCTTCTCTGCCCGGATTTGCAATCGGTCCTGGTGGAAGACCATTGATTGTATAAGTATTGTAAGGCGTCGGCGTTAGAAGATCATTCTTAGTAATATTGATAACGATTTTCCCGAGCACCAAAGCTTTCCCGTAGATCACGGTAGGGTCCGTCTGCAAGCGCATTCCCTTTGCCAAACGATTATGGAAAACCGAAGAAATCATCGGACGCTCCTCAGGGGCACCGGTTTCTTTTTCGATAATACTCGAAAGCGTCACGATCTGATGGCGAGTCATGCCAAGATTTGATTTTCCTGCCGTCACTTCCCCGTAAACGATCAAAAAGCGCTTCACCATGTTTGAGATCAGTGTTCTTGTGTCCGTGAACTTGGTCAGCATGTAAGTTTCTGGAAACAAATAGCCTTCAAGGCTGTCGTGTTGTTCACCCAGCAATAATTGAATCAATTGCGGATCGCGAGTCAGACGGAAAAATTCTTCGGCCGTTCCGTAGCCTTGACGTTGATAAAGTTCAGCAATTTCATAAGTGCTAAGGCCCTCGCTGACCGTGAAGCCCTTCGCGATACTTTTTCCAGAGATGATCACATCCAGAACTTCACGAGGGCGCATCATCTGATTGAGTTGATATTGGCCTACTTTGAGTTTTGAACGATCCCCCGTTAAACGCGCATACAAACTGAACATTGTCGCGTTTTTTACAAGCCCCTGTTGCTCAAGCTCAGCAGCCACGGTGTTAAAGCTTTTTCCGGGTTCGACTTCAAATACGATACCGGTCGTTCCATAACCCGGAGGACTGTTTAAAAAACTATAAGCAATATAGCCAAGCCCACCGCCCGCAAGGACGATGAAAACTAGAACGGCAATGATCATTGTACGAACTGACTTACTCATTATTTCCAATCCAAATTCATACCTGGAAGAGCTTTCGACAAGTCAAAAGCTGTCGGATCTTCAAGGCTGGCAACAGGCACTGTGCAATATTGAATCGCATAGTGAGCCGAAGCTCTGTCGTTACCAGATTTACCCATACCACCAAATGGCAAACGAGAGCTTGCTCCATTCGTTGTCCGATTCCAGTTCAAAAGACCTACGCGAGCCTTGAACAAGGCCTCTTCGTAAAGCTCTTTGTTTTTACTAAACAGTGCCATCACCAAGCCATAACCCGTCGAGTTCACGATATTCATGACTTCATCAAAGTTATCTGATTGGTAGATCGCTACGTTTGGACCAAAGATTTCACTTTTTTGATAAACGCTGTTTGGATCAAATTTATTTACCAAGTGGATCGACGGCGTTACGTAATGCCCCTTGTGTTTTAAATCCAAGGCTTTACCACGCATCAAGCTTTCGCAGTGTTCGCGGTTTGCGATTTCTTGGAAGCGAATATACTTTTCAACAGCGGCACCGTTGATAAGTGGCCCCATGAATGGATTTTCGCTCCAGTGACCGATCGTCAAACGTTTTGCTGCTTGATAGAATTTTTCAGTAAATTGCTCGGCAATTTTAGGATGCAAGATCACGCGACTTGTTCCTGAGCAACGTTGACCAGAGCTCATGTAAGCTCCCACCAACGTTTCATAGATCGCCTTGTCCATATCCGCATCATCCCAAACTACAGTGGCGTTCTTACCACCCATTTCAAGAGCTAAGATTTTCCAATAGTGCGTGAGAGTTTCCTGTTTAATTTTCAAACCAACTTCGTAAGAGCCCGTGAACAAAACGCCGTCTACGTGTTCGCTCGCAACCAAACGTCCACCGGCGGCGCCATCACCTTGTACAAGGTTGAAAACACCTGCAGGGAACTGAGCTTTTTCAAAAAGCTCAGCATAGAATTGCCCGACCGCTGGAGTTTGCTCTGACGGTTTAAAGACAACCGTGTTGCCGGCAATCAACGAAGGAATAATGTGACCATTCGGTAAATGCGCCGGGAAGTTAAATGGTCCCACAACAGCCATCACACCACGCGAACGATGACGGATCACTCCGTCTACTTGCGGAAGAGCATTTGTGATGCGCTCTTCTTGGACCAGCTTCATGGACTGATTCAAAGTCACGTCGATCTTCGCACCCAGGTTTTTCGCTTCAGTGAGCGCGTCCCACATCGCCTTGCCCGTATCACGTGCAATGATTTGCGCCATCTGATCCGTGTGAGCGTCAAAAAGTTCTTTCAAACGCAAAATGTAAGACTTGCGCTCTTCAACAGTCAGCATGCCCCATGCAGGATAGGCCTTTTTCGCTGCGATACACGCTTCATCAATATGATCGTGTTTAAAAGGAACGACCATAACCATGTCGTTCAAATCCGCAGGACTGATGTCTTTGAATTCTCCATCACCTTTCGTCACCGGAACAAATTTTCCGTTGATAAAGTCACCCTTGTAAGAAATTGGATAGATGGTTGTGCTCATGGTTATTTACCTCTGTTGTAATTGAAAGGAGAAACAAAAACTTCTTCGCCGATTTCCACTTCAAGAAGCTGGCGTGATTTCGGGTTTAATGCCACTTCGCTGCCGCGAATATCCACTGAACAAAGACTGGCTCTAAACTCTTCTTGCGTCGTCGCAACCAAAGATTGCTCTTTGTAAGAAGCATCTGAAAACTCAGTTACTTTTAATCTACGACCGTACTTAATGGGCAAAATCTCAGATGTATTGGCGCCATAGTGAGGTCCCCCATCAAAAGGATCGACTTCGTCCAAATAGCTAAATCCAATACTCTCAAGCAAATGCTGCGCCGGTTTTGTAGCTTCACCAACGCGGCCTAAAACCAAACGAGCCTTCGCATCCAACAAGCACAGATAGATATCTTCTTGCGGGAACAGGCTTTCGATAAATTCTTTATGAGATTGGCTGAGTAAGTCAGCTTCTTGATACGGAAGGCCTGTGAAACGACGGCCCAGAGATTCCCAGAATTCACTTCGACCTTCTTCAGTAAGTGGCGGAGTGAGTTCACACAACACACGGTTTTCAAATCGGTCTGGATATAGACCCATGTAAAGGAACCGCGCCAAACTGATTTGTTTTCCTAGTTTTTCGGGACGACGACGATATGTTTTATCGACAAGAAGTCCTCCGATTTCTGTTGGCCCGTCAAAGTCCAATTGAAAGCGCAAAACTTGATGAATAAAACCGATACCGAGATCCTGAGAAAAATGATCTCTCTTTAAAATTTTGAAGTAAGAATGAGGCACTTCATCTGATCCATGTTTCGCAAGAACCAAAGAGCTTCCCACAACTTGCTTTTCTTCAACATCTTCCAACACAAACAAATACTCAGCTTGGTGTTTCGGAAGTTTTCCAGCGAAAGACTGTTCGCTGCGATCAATCTTTGCGCTGATAACTTTTTTATCTCCCGGTAAGTTCAAAAGATTGAACTGCTTCGCGAGATCCACCAATTGAGACAAATCATCGTGTCGGACTGAGCGTATTATGAAACTCATATACAAAACCTTTCGATGACTTTCTTATAAAATTCTACGGCCTTTTCTAAATCCGCGATGGCCACATTCTCTCGCGGTGTGTGCATATTGCCTTCGCGTTTGCCCGGGCCAAAACACACACATTCAATTCCCACTCGGGAAAAAATACTGGCTTCATTTGTCGACGACTGACTAATCGGCTTATCATTCAAGCCCATATTTCTCAATTCGTCCAAACAGCCCTTTGCCAAAATTGATGTTGTCTCCGTGCGGAATGGCTTTTTGTAATCATTCACACGAAAGACAGCGCCATTGGCCTCACAGGCCTGTCGCAATTGATCCATCCAACCTTCATAAGTTTCATGCGCGATCACAGGTGGAATGCGACACGTTCCGGTAATCTGCACATCGTCTTCATTCGTACGAACAAGTCCAATGTTCAAAGTTGGAGTACTTGGATGGAAATCATTGTCCCTATGACTGAGGAATTCCAATTCCAAGGTTTTCAGTGCGCGGTAAATACTCGCGATTCTTTTCGCAATTGGATTTTCAAATTGCGAATTCATATCAATCTCTAAAAATGCATGACTTGGAACCGTATTAAAATTAATTCCGCCGTCGATTTCCATGATGTTTACGGAATCCGGCAACATCATTAGATACTCCATCATCTTCACAATGGCGCTCTCGCCCAAATGTGGAGTTGAAGAGTGAGCTGCTTGACCACGGAACAGTTTCGACTGTGTCGAAGTGCTTTCACGCAGGTTGTGCTCTTGACGGTAAGTCATTTCTTCAGCTGAAAAAGGAATACGAATTTCAACGCTCGCAAAACCTTTAGCTGCTGTTATCAACTGCAAATCACTCGGCTCACTGATAATCGCCATCTTCGCAGCAATTTTATTTTTGCGAATAAGCTTCAGTGCTCCTTGCATTCCGGTCTCTTCGCCGAAAGTCCCCACCAATACTGGTGGAAGCTTCCAATCTGTACGTCCTTTAAACTGTGCCATCGCCTCAAGCTTGCACAAAAAGTCCAACTTGACGTCAGCGGAGCCCAACCCAAAGATTTTTCCATCAATGATATGAGCCTCAAACGGATTAGCACTCGTGTCTGTCCAAAGAGAAAACGGACCCGGGTCCACAGTATCCAAATGCGTTTGCAATAAGAACTCTGCGCCGGGGCGCTCGCTAGAGTGACGAGCAATAATATTAACCTGCTCAAGATCACCCACAATTTCCTCTTGCTCTTCAACTTGCAGGCCACGCTGGCGACAGAACGCAGCTGCCCAACGCGCGACTTCCTTATTTCCGTGGGAAGGCGTGCTATCTAGAGAAATGAGCTGCCTGCAAGCCTCAATAAATTCCAACTACACACCTTCGATCAAAGTTTTTTCGATGATCTTAAGCGCCAAATCGATTTCTTCATCTTTGATAATCGCTGGAACCAAGAAACGAGCGCGCACTGGATCTTTACCACAAGGGAATGCAATCACTCCGTTGGCGAAAAGTTTATTCAAGAAGGCATTTACTGTTTCTTTTTTTCCATCAAGCGGCGTGAATGCAATCATCAGTCCCAAACCACCCGCATCTTGAGCCAAGCCCTTGCAAGTTGTTTCATTCAAACGGTTGAAGCCATCAATGAAACGTCTGTGAATTTGGTTGATGCGACCATTAGGCCCCAAGAAACCTTCACCCAGCATATCAAGCATTTCCATACCCGCGCACAGTGAAGGAGTCGAGCCAGAGAATGTTCCTGCGATCAAACCTGGTTTCGGATTGTATTCTTCAGTGTAAAGAGTGGCGCCAATTTGCGCTGTTTTTGCAATCGTGCAGATATCCACGTATTGGCCCAAATCCAAAGTTTCAAATGCAAAGTACTCACCCGTGCGAGTGAATGTTTGAACTTCGTCCATCCAAATTGCGATGCCTTTTGATTTACAGAACTCAAGCATTGGAATAAAGAATTCACGAGGAGCAGCTTGATAACCACCTTCACCCAACATTGGTTCAAAACCAAAAACAGAAATTTGACCTTCGTGTTTAGCAACGTGTTCCTTCATCGCGTTCAAAGATTTCTCTGCAGAACGTGGATCTTTTTTGTCATAAAACGGAATGCGCAAAACTTCGTTATACTCTGGTAAGCCCTGTTTATATGCCGGGTTGTCCGTTACTTCCGCCATCATTGTTGAACGACCTGCGAAAGCGTCTTTAAAGCCCATCACATAACGAGCTGGCGAATGTTTTTGACGAGTGAGTTTCAAGGCGTTTTCATTCGCCATTGTTCCGCAAGTTGCAATCCAGGCATATTTCATGCGGCTTTTTTTACTAGCGATCTGTACAAGTTTTTCTGTGAACAAACGGTATTCGTTGTTTGGTTGCAAATTACCTTGGGTCAAAATATCAGACAGTGAACCACGAACAGCAGCAGCGATCACACGTGGGTGAGAGTGACCCATCAAGTGAATACCGATACCATTGATCAAATCCAATTTCACACTGCCATCTTCAAGTTCAACGAAAGGTCCGCGACCCGCACCAGTTCCCATATACGGGTAGTGAAGTGGACGACCACGCAACAAACCAGTTTGATCAATTTTTTGTTTCCCGGCGTCTTTGAATTCGCCAGAGGCTTCACGTGGAGCCGTGATTTGTGAGTTGAGCTTCGTCACTTCACCAACAAGATCTTGAATTAATTTTTGAACTGTTTCGGATTGTTTAATCTGATGACCAACAAGAGAACTCATATGACCTTTCGCGGGACTGTATTTATAAACTAGACCCATTATTGAATGCCTGACCAGTTTACTCCTGGGGCAGGACTTATACAAGCGACCGGTAGACACAGAGGGACTTTTATCTATAGACTTGAAAAGCTATGTCGAAGTCGAATTTACTCTCTGTGTTCTTTCTATTTTTAGTTTTGCCCTCTATGGTTTTTGCACAACAGGAAAGCCCGCAGCAATTATTCCAAGAAGGAACACGTCTTTACATCGCGAAAGATTACGCAAAAGCACAAGAGTCGTTTCAAAAATCTCTGGATATGGACCCGCGCAACTCCACGACTATGACGAACTTGGCTTTAGCCCAGTTTCAGTTGGGAAAAAAAGCGGTTGCCCTCGGACTTTTACGCAGAGCTTTGGCGATCGAACCCGATCTTCTCACAGCGCAACAGGCACATAAGTTTATTTTATCGCAAATGGAGATCAAAGAAGTTCCGCATCAAATCGAAGCCTACGAAAGTGCGCGAAAATATCTTCTGCAACCAATTCCTCTTACGGCTTATCTTGCGGTGACCGGCCTTCTTTTTTTCGCAGCCGGTTGGGCCCTGCTCAATTATGTCGGTCGTCGCAAAAAAGCTCTGACCGAAGAAAGCGCGCTTCCTGGTTTTCCAGTGTTAGCCTCGCTTTACTCTTTAGGATTTGTGCTTTTTACATGTCTTTTACTTCTGAAAATCCACGATTCGCGTCAAATTCGCGGAACCATTATTGAAGAACATATTTCTTTGCAAACTGCCCCTGGCGACAACCAAGCTGTTGTCCTTGAACTCTATAGTGGAGCTGAGGTTTTAGTCCTTGGTTTTCAAGATGATTGGGCGCAGGTGACATACCCGGGATCTCTTACGGGATGGATCAAAAAAAGCTCTTTAATTATGACGCGTTGACAGGGAGTCCTGGACCAAAATATGATCGAGGTCTATGTTGAAAACGCTCCGAGTCATAATCATTCTTGCTATCGCCTGTGGGTCACTCATTTCGTGCTCCACAACGGAAAAAAACTCTAGCACACCAGAGGGCGCGTTCGGTATCGCTCAAGAATACGACGAAGGTGAAAGATACGAAGAAGCTATTCGTCGCTATACGGAAGTGAAAAATAAATTCCCGTACAGCAACTTCGCAACGAAATCAGAACTTGCGATTGCGGACGTGTACTACAAACAAGAATCTTATGCAGAAGCACAAGTTGCGTATCAAATGTTTAAAGAACTTCACCCGACAGTTCCCAATGCTGACTACGTTCAATTCCGCATCGGCATGAGCTTCTTTAACCAGTTACCTTCTTCGATCGATCGCGACTTAACTCAAGCAAGCGATACGATCCTCAATCTATCGGAACTTATTAAGAAATATCCGAACTCAGAGTATGTGAACGAAGCTAAAGAGAAGCGTACAGCGACAATCAAAATGCTCGCTGAAAAAGAAGAATATATCGCCGATTTTTACTTCAAACGTAAAATCTATGATAGCGCTCTCGGTCGCTACGAAGGTCTTTACAACGTCTACAAAGGCTTGGGCTTTGATGCCAAAGCACTTTCTCGCGCGGCGATCTGTGCTTACAAAATTAACGACACTGCGAAATTTGAAAAATACAACGGTCTTCTTGCAAAGGAATTTCCTGGCAGTAGCGAAGAGCGCGACGTTATGAAGGAGACAAGATAATGAATCACCTTCAAGACGACATGCTTTCAGAAGCCCGCGGATATTTTATCAACGGCAACTACAAGATGGCAGAACCCATCTTGAATCAAATGTTGTTACAAAATACGCGCAACCCTGAAGTTTATCAGATGTTGGCGACGATTTTTTACGACAAAGGGCAATTCAGCAAAGCGATTAAAACGTTTAAGCGCGCGCTTGAAATTGATCCGACATACACAGACGCAAGCGTCGGTCTTTCCATTATCTTGAATGACTTGGGTAAATACGATGAAGGCAAGCAGGTCTTTTTCGATGCTCAGGCTCAACTTGAAAAGAAATCTGGCAAACAAGATCCTTTCGTTGATGAGAAGCTTGCTTCTAAGCACGAAGAACTTGCGGACCTTTACTTCCAATACAAGCGTTACAATGAAGCTCTTGAGCAACTTTTGAAAGCGCAGAAACTTTCCAGCCGCAAATCAGAAATCACACTACGCGTGGCCGAAGTTTATGTTCAATTGGGCCAACCAGAGCGCGCAATCAAAGACCTTAAAGCTTTGATTCGTGAGTTCCCACACCTTATTCCAGCTCGCCTAAAGCTTGGGGCGATCTACTACAACTCAAACAACATTGCTGAAGCCACAGAACAATGGGAGAATATTCTCATTCGGGATCCACATCATCCCGAAGCGCTACGCTATTTGAAAATGGCGCAAGCGGCTGGCATCACATCAATAGATTTGTAATTTAGGGGCAGCACACATGGCACAGCTTAAGCAGCAAATGTTTCCATTTCTTACTCAAGACGAAATCGCTGAGCTCGTCAGCCAATTGGCAAAAGAGATTCAGTCTGATTACGAAGGGAAAGAAGTTGTCTTCATTTGCCCTCTTCGCGGTTCAATTCATTTTACTGCGGATTTGATGCGCCAATTGGATCTTCCTCAACAAGTTGATTTCGTTCATGTGCAAGCAGTTGAGCGTGGCGGAGCGATTAAGATCGTAAAGGACATCTCAACGAATATCGCAGGTAAGCATGTGATCATTGTTGAAGAAATCATCGATACGGGTCGTACTTTGAGCTTCTTGCGCAGCCGTTTGTTTGCGTCTGCTCCAGCGTCATTGAAAATTGTGACTTTGTTAGATAAACCAGCACGCCGTGAATTGCCTATTAAGGCTGACTACATCGGCCGAACTATTGACGATCGTTATGTGGTTGGTTACGGGATGGATTCAGAAGAAATCGGCAGAAATTATCCCGATATCTACACTATGAAGAACTAAGAAACGAAGAACTAAGAAACGACGACGTTTACTACGAACAAAATAACGACACAAAACGCATAGAGAAATACAAGTTGTCTTGGCATGGCTGAATCTCCTGTGGGGTGAAGCCACAATTTAGGATGACTTAGGACTTTCGTCAATCATCTCTATGACTTTGGTCGATGAAACCAAACTTTAGTCAATTTATATAAAATTAGAAACCTCGCGTTCATGTCTAAGAACATGATCTGGCCCTATCTTTGCGAATATCCCTCCGACAAGTTGCTTCGGAGGCCACACATGTCTTTAAAAAAGCGGATCCTTTTGGTCGTCGGAATGCTGCTACTTTCAGCGCTAGCAACAAACCTATTCTCGCTTGAACGACTCTACTCTCAGAACAAAGTAAACTCTGAAATTGGTGAAGTTTGGTTGCCTGCCGTTGGCAAGGCTGCGGATATCAATATCAATGTCAGCAATTACCGTAAATATGAATTCAACCTGTTGGCGACCCAGTCGACTGACGAAAGAAAAATTATCCTAGAAGAGATGGACTCCTTGATGGGGAATATCACCATTTATTCAAAGGTTCTAGAACCTCTTCTCACCACACCCGAACTACAAAAATCTTTTACCGAGTTCCAAGAGGCTTGGGATGCCTACGTTGCTGATAGCGACCAATTCAAAGCGGCTATCGATCAAGAAAACACCAAGTTGGCAGAAGAAATCCTTCAAGGAAGTTCCGAAAAACATTTCAAAACCGTCTACGAAAAACTCAAAGGGCTGACTGACAATAGCTATATGGCCGGCGTCGCGATGAGCGAAAAAGTCTCTTCATCATTCCGTTTCACGTTTTACCTACTGATCTCGATGATCGTGGCCTCTATCTTTCTCGGTCTCGGTACGAGCTTCTGGAATATCCGGGTGATGCAAAGATCCTTGAAGGATGTAGCCGACGGCTTAAACTCCAGTTCGGACGTTGTCAATCAAGGGGCTCATGAACTGGTCAGCACAAGCGATCGCATCTCCACGAGTTCAACAGCGACAGCCGCGTCACTTGAAGAAATCGTCGCAACGATGGAAGAACTGACTGCAACTGTTCGTCAAAACTCTCTGAACTCCAACCAGGCTTCTGAACTTTCTAAAGAAGGACAAGCTTCTGTTCACGCCGGGCAAAAACAACTTCAAGATCTGATCTCTGTTATTGCCGAAATTTCCGAAAGCTCGAAAAGAATCGAAGAAATCTTGGGCCTCATTGACGACATTGCCTTTCAAACAAATCTTCTGGCTTTAAATGCAGCAGTCGAAGCCGCGCGCGCCGGAGAACAAGGCAAAGGTTTTGCTGTTGTCGCCGATGCTGTACGTGCGCTGGCGCAAAAATCCGCACAAGCCGGAAAAGACATCAATCACTTGATTCGCGAATCGAGCGAAAAAACAAAAAGCGGCGTGCACTTTGCTGCCGAAAGTGAAAAGGCTCTTAAGATCATAGTTGAAAATACCCATAAGGTTTCAGGTCTGATCCAGCAAGTGGCCGAGGGCTCTGCAGAGCAATCTCAAGGGATCGAGCAAGTGAACAAAGCCCTGACTCATATCGACCAAAGTCTTCAAGGCGTAGCCTCTTCAATGACTTCGGTCACTTCTTCTTCTGAAGACATGCGAACTCAATCTGAAAAATTAACTGAAATGATGCGTTCACTGAATGTGCTCGTCGGGCGCTCGTCTCAAGTACTAACTGAAAACAATCAATTAAACACCGACTCTGACGAAAAAATCTCAGAGGCGGCCTAAAATAAGGAGATATCCATGAAAAAAACCACTCTTGTTGTAGCCCTTTGCTTGGCTTCACAATTTGCTTTTGCCGGTGACTGCGTGATTTCTATTGATCGCAAAGCCTGTGCAGGTAAAGAAACTGAAGCAATGAAACCTTATAACGGAAAAAACCCAACTGAAGAGACGAAGAAGCTAGACTCTGCCGATGCTTGCATGAAGTTCGCAGAAAAAAGCTCCAAAATCATCCGCAAGGGAACACTGACTGAAAAGACAGTCTCTGGAAAATTCGACGGCAAGGACCTAGGTAAGACTTTCAGTGATAAAGCTGAATGTAAGTAAGTCTCAACCCAGAGTTGCATTACGATTGAAGAGGAGGTCAGAGGTGACTTCCTCTTCTCATTTTGAGACATCTCGGTTTGAGGCACGGACAAAGATCCTACGAAAATGCAATCTGTCCCTTAAGAGATTCCCAAAATTAGCCGATAAAAGTCTTAAGGGGGAACATCCATGAAAAAGTTTAAGAACTTTTCTAGAAAGCTATTGAAGAATCAGTCCGGCCAAGGAGCTACAGAGTACATCCTCTTGCTAGTTGTCGTTGTTGCTTTGGTTCTAATGTTTAAAAACCAAATCAAAGAAACTGTATCTGGTAAGATTTCTGAACTTCAAGGCATGATTGGCGAAGTTCAGTAATCCAACTGATTTCTCCTACTTGGAGGTTGGATGACTATCGAATACGTGTTGTTGCTTTTTGCTGCATTCTTTATCGGGCTGAAAGTTTTTATGACAGCCCCTGCGAATGCATTTCGCGAATCCGGCCCTCGTTTGGCCGCTCGCGTGGAGCAACAACTCGCTACTGGTGATGGCTTCAAACCTAAAGGAAACAGCCAAGAATGGACAAGTGACCAATGATGAATCCTATGAAGGACCGTCGTGGTCAATTTCTCATTGAGACTGTGCTGATGATGATTGTCACCATCGGCCTTTTCACGTGGGGCATGGGACAACTCCGTGAAGGAAAATTCCTCGCCAAGTTGATTTCAGGTCCGTGGGAAAAAGTGGCGGTTATGATTGAAACTGGTGTCTGGGAAACGCGTACCGTAGGTGCGACGAAGCATCCCAACACTTTCAACCGCGGGATCTCGTTAGATCCCAGTCAGTAGTTTGAGGAGGATATGAGAGCGTTGAAAAACTTCTCAAAACCAATTCGAAACTCCCGAGGAATGCTTTCGGCAGAGTTTCTTTTCGCACTTATCCTGTGTGCAGGGCTGTGCATGGTTTTGTTCGCTCTCAATTTCTCGCTCTCAATGGCCGAAGTCGCACAATATATCGCTTACTCTTCTGCAAGAGCTCATGCAGCTGCACAGTACGATCAAGCGACGCAAAAACAAATGGCCAACGATAAATTCAAAGAACTTATCAACAACCCGATTCTGCAACCTCTTTTTAATAATCCTGATGGCGGCTGGTTTCAGCTTTCTAACTTGGATGTACGCGGTGGCGGAACAGATGGTGCGACTTTCTCTGATGAATATACTTATCAGGAAGATCGTATTCCACAAATCGGTGTGCGCCTTGATTTCACGGCGCGTGTTTTAAATATGAAAATTCCCTTCCTCGGATCGACGAGCACGGAACCAAATGGCGAAGGTTTCACAGCTAAGGTCACAGGTCTTCTTATCCGCGAACCGACTCAGCAAGAATGTCAGTCCTTGCAAATGGCCGTTCGCTACAATGCGATTCTTCAACTCGATTCACGCTATGGTGTTTTGGGTCGAAATGGAGAGCGCGAATACAAACCATTGGAGGATAACGGATGCTAAAGCGTACAAAAAAATCCTCCGTGATTAATAATGAAAAAGGCATGGCGATCTTCGAGATGATTCCTATCATCGTCGTGATCGTTTTGTTCGTAAATTTCTCAATCGGTTTCTTCGGCGCAATTCACACCGGTATTTTAAATTCAATTGCCGCTAGAAACTATGCATTTGAAACATTTAGAAATCGTTCAAACCTAAATTATTTCCGTAACAACGTGGGGCTTTCGTCCACGAACTCCAAAGTTAATTACGTTGATATGCAGTTCAGGACGCATGCTATTGCTTCTGACAAAAAAGCAGGAACCAGCACTTGGTTTGCGACGACTCGCTTAATTGATTTTATGAATACGTCAAAACGCGCAGCTGATGTTGTGGGTAACACCTCGGCGGAGCATAACAGAAATGTTCGCAGTCTCCGGGAAACCCGAAACGAAACTGTAGGCGTGAACCCTATTTGGCTTCGAACTGTGTACGGCATATGCCTGAAATCTCAATGCGGCGAGAGCGGCAGCTAAGAAAGATGTAGGACGATATGGGATCGAATGAGACAAGAAATTTATGGCTTTCCATCGGCGCAGGCATCTTCGCCACGATCTTGCTTTATAGCTACTCGCAAGAAAAGAAAGCAGAGTACGACAAGCGTTTCGGCTCTACAAAACGTGTCGTCGTTGCGAAAGAAGATATCGCTGAAATGCAAACTATCTACGATACGATGGTCGAAACAAAAGAATTACCTGCTGACTTTATTCAGCCAGACGCCATTACAGTGCCGGATGAAATCATCGGTAACGTGGCTGCTGTTCCAATTCGTAAAGGTCAAATGGTTGTGAAAAATAACCTTCTGACTCCAGGACCTGACACAGGGATTTCATTGCAAGTGGCTCCTAGTAAACGTGCTGTGACGATTCCAGTGGATGAAGTTCGTGGTGTTGCGAAATTGATTCGCCCTGGTGATCGTGTGGATATCTATGCTGCGGTTGATACTGGTAAAGGTGTGGCTCAACGTCGCGAAGTTTTCACAATGATGAATGACGCTGTTGTCTTGGCAACGGGCGTGAGTGTGGTGAATAACATTCCACGGATGTTTGAATTGGATTCAACAGGTAAGAACTTGAATCAGATCGCTCTTACGGGCGACACGAAATATACAACGATCACAGTTGAAGCGACTCCGAAAGAAGCTCAAGATTTGTTCTATATTCTTTCGACGGCTCCGGGGAATATCTTCTTTGCTCTTCGTAATCCGAATGACAGAGCGGTACCTCCACGTATGCCAAGCTCGACCGCAGATTCCGTAACTGGAAGACCAATGGTCGCACTTGATGCGCCAACAGCTCCAGCGATGCCGGTACAACCAATGATGCAACAACCACAACGTCCTAGTTACGCTCCTCCGCAGCAACAGCAGCGGACTGCGCCGTCTCAACAACGTCGCGGTGGATTTCAGACTCTGTAAGCGGAACTTTTTTGTTTGAAGGATTTTTAAGGGGGATTTATGGGACCAAAACTGCTAGCAATAAGTTTGCTCCTTGTGATGGGAGCAAAGGCTGCGCAGGCACAGGATGAGCTTGTTGCTGAACCCACGTCCAATAAAACAGCTGAAGAAGCTGAGATGACGGCAACGGCTGAAGAGGCTAAAGAAGGCTCCTTCCGCTCTCGTAAATTCGTAAATCTGACACTCGGGATTGAACAAGACGAAAAACTCCCACCCATTCCAGGCAATGTGGAATTCAAAGGGGATTTCCGTCGTATCGTCACAGCATCTTACGCGAAAGACCTTGGCGTGCTTCGCTTTATTCCAAAAGCAGAAGGTTTTGCGACTCTGACAATCCACGATAAACGCAATGGTAAAATCGTTGCCGAATATCGTATCGACGTTAAGAAAAGCAAACTCGATAAAGTGGTTCGCGAGATGCGTGCGCTTTTAGGTGATATCGAAGGTATTAATCTTAAAATCGTGAATAATAAGGTTGTCGTTGACGGTCAGATCCTTTTACCGAAGGACCTTGCTCGTATCTATAACGTTGTTCAACAGTTCAGTGAACAAGCTTCATCGCTTGTTACATTGAGCCCTCTTGCGCAAAAGAAAATCGCTGAGTTCATCTCTCGTGACATCAACAATCCAGAGATCGAGGTCCGTGCCGTGAATGAAAAAATCATTCTACAAGGCTGGGCAAACAGTGATGAAGAATCAAAACGTGCCGAGATCATCGCTAAAACCTATCTTCCGGATATCGTGATTGAAGCGGCGGAAGAAAAAGGCGTGATCAAAAAACGTAAGCCTGCAAATGACGGTGTCATCAACTTGATCCAAATCAAGGAAGCTGCACCAAAACCACCAAGCAAAATGATTCAGCTGGTTCTTCACTATGTTGAGTTGAACAAAGACTATTCAAAAGCCTTTAAGTTCCAGTTCACTCCGGAACTGGGTGACAACTCGCAAATGACTTTCCAAACGGGAGGCAGTGAGGCCGGTGGTGTGATAAGCACGATCACAGGTACAATTTCAAACTTGTTGCCGAAACTCAACTGGGCGAAGCAACACGGACACGCGCGTATCTTACAAAGCACAAGCGTGATTGTTGAAGACGGTAAAAAAGGTGAGATCAAACAGGTAACGAACCAACCTTACAGTGTTATCGGTAAAGATGGCGCGCAAGGAACGGCATTTGCCGAAGTAGGTATCGTGACTGCGATCACACCGACATTGATTGGTGAAAAGTCTGGCAGCGTTCACATGGAAATGTCCTTTAAGGTTTCAAGCCTTGTGGGTAATACTCCGGGTGGGGCACCGATTACAAGCGCCAATGAGATGGCGAGTACTGTAACCGTCCGTGACCGTCAAAGTGCGGCCGTCGGTGGTTTGATCAGAAACTCGACGAGCACGGGTTACAACCGTCCATCTGGACAAAAGAACCCTATCATCAGCTTGTATGCATCTAAGGACTTCATCAAACAACAAAGCCAATTTGTTGTGTTCGTCACTCCCATCGTGAAGGCTTCTGCCAGTGCGGGAGTCGAGCAAACGAAGAAGAAGTTCCGTTTCCGCGAATAAATACGATTTGAGATGTATCTCATCTAAAGTCGCGTAAACGGACCTTTCGTTTCTGCCGAAAAGACAAAGGCGGAGGTCCGATTTGGCTATTAATCCGAATTGTAATTTAATTGCTGTTGTTGGTGGTAAAGGCGGGGTTGGTAAATCCGTTTTCGCGGCCAACTTTGCTTGCACGCTGATGACAGAGCTTCGCAGCCAAGTTCTTTTGATCGATGCTGACTCTAAGAGCGTGGGCGATCAAAACGTCATCATGGGTCTTAAACCGCAAAAGACTCTGAAAGAACTTGCAGGCTTCCAAGGATCTTTAAATTCTCAACCGATGAACAGTCTCGTGACGATGCATAGCTCAGGCCTTGCCTATCTGGGTGCTGTTCGTGGGCCAGAAGAATCTCTGAATATTTCTCCGGATCTTTTAGGAAAACTCATGGAGTTTTTCAGTCGCGCTTTCAAATTCGTTGTCGTCGATGTCGGCAATGATTTGGGCCCGATTCAAATGGCAGTACTCCAAGAGGCCACTGCGATCATGATCGTGACTTCTCCGGAAGTTTTGGTTGTGACACAAACTCAGCGTTTGATTAACGAACTTCTTTCCGCGACTTTTCCGAAAGACATGTTCCAATTGGTTGTGAATAAGGCTTCTCCTTCAGGGCTTTCTCCGCAAGCCATTTCCAATCAATTGCAATTGCCTTTCTTAGGTGTGATTCCACAAGACGAGCCAACAACCATGATGGCTCTACAAAAATACACACCGTTCGTGCTGGCAGCTCCTAAAGCTCCCATCACGGCAGCTTACTATGATCTCACTCGCCGCCTGACTGGTGGTGTTCTGCAAAGACTTAAAACTCTGAGCCGCCCCAAACCCGCGCCTCCTGCAGCAGAGGCAGCCGCTGGTGGCAACTCTCCAGTGCCAATGGCAGGAGTGGATGCGCGCACGCTTCTTAAAATCCGTGTGCACAATGAATTGATCCGCACCGTGGATCTGAAGAAGCTCTTAGTTGATACGGGCAAAGACGAATCTAAAGAAAAAGAAATTCGCGAAAAAACAAAACGTGAAATTACATTGATCGTCGACAAAGAGGCTCCAGATGTGGCTCGTGAAGAGCGATCTAAAATTATCAAAGAAGTTTTAGAGGAAGCATTAGGTCTTGGGCCTTTAGAAGACTTGCTTGCTGATAGCGCGGTTTCCGAGATCATGGTCAACGGTTTCAAAAAAATCTTTATCGAGAAAAGTGGCAAGGTGCAATTAAGTCCCGTCACTTTTACCTCCAATGATCACCTTCGCCGTATTATCGAGCGTATCGTGACGCCACTCGGTCGTCAGATCAATGACTCGGTCCCTTACGTGGATGCTCGTTTGAAAGACGGATCCCGTGTGAACGCCGTCATTGAACCTTTAGCGATTGATGGACCAGCTCTGACAATTCGTAAATTTAAAAAAGGTGGTATCACTCCGGAAAAATATATCGAGTACGGAAGTATCACGAAAAACATGATCGACTTTCTTCGTATTTGTTCAGAGAACGGTCTCAATATCGTGATCTCTGGCGGTACAGGTTCCGGTAAAACGTCTTTACTGAATATGCTTTCTTCCTTTATCCCTTCCAACGAACGTGTCATCACAGTCGAGGATGCGGCCGAGCTGCAATTGCAACAGGAGCACGTGGTGCGTCTGGAGACTCGTCCTGCTTCTATGGAAGGATCAAATGCTATTTCGATTCGTGATTTGATCAAAAATGCCCTGCGTATGCGTCCCGATCGCATCATCGTGGGTGAGTGCCGTGATGGTGCCGCTCTTGATATGTTGCAAGCGATGAACACAGGTCATGACGGTTCGATGACGACAACTCACGCCAACAGTCCCCGTGAATGTATTGCCCGTCTTGAGACTCTTTGTATGATGTCTGGGATGGAACTTCCAATTCGTGCGATCCGCGAACAAATCGCAGGCGCGGTGAATTTGATTGTGCAGATTTCCCGTCTCTCTGATGGCAGCCGTAAGATTCTTTCGATCACGGAGGTCGCTGGTATGCAAGGCGATGTCGTGACACTGGCTGAGATTTTCCGTTTTAAAGAAACGGGCTACGATAAGAATCGTAAGATCCAAGGGGTTTTCCAGGCAACTGGTACGATTCCAAGCTTTATCCAAAAGCTCAGCGATAAAGGCGTTGTGATTCCACGTGAGATCTTCTCGAATGATCCCGCGACGAACAACCCTGCAGTGACTTCACAAAAAACTCAACCACCTGCTCCAACGGCACCAAAAATGCCGGGCGGAATTCCGCCGATGAAAAAATCGGGGTAATAGATGAGCTTTTTACTTAACGAATGGATTTTCATTCCCGCTTTTGGTATCTGCATCTTTGTCATCGTCCTGATGTGGTCTGATAAAACAATCGGATGGTTGCACAAAAGAAGTTTAGGGCAAAAGGCAGAAGTCATTCGCTTGATGCGTTTGATGGGAATGGACGTTGACGAGAAAAAAGTCACGATCCTCATTCTGCTGATGAGCTTTGGTTTGGGAGCATTGGCATTCCTTGCGCTCTGGCCAAGTGTTGTCATGGGTCTTATCTTTGGCGCTTCACTCACAATCGCGGGTTGGCAGTTGCCACTTCTTATCATGAAGATGATGTATGAGCAGCGCTGCTCACGCTTTACAGATCAAATGGTCGATGGCCTTACCATTATGGCCAACGGTATTAAAGCTGGATCTAATCCACAAGAATCAATGAAGCGTGTTGTAGAAATCATGGGTGCACCGATCAGC
This sequence comes from Bdellovibrio sp. HCB2-146, assembly GCF_047345725.1. Classification (NCBI taxonomy): domain Bacteria; kingdom Pseudomonadati; phylum Bdellovibrionota; class Bdellovibrionia; order Bdellovibrionales; family Pseudobdellovibrionaceae; genus Bdellovibrio; species Bdellovibrio sp. HCB2-146. Next base: position 1,534,766 of record NZ_JBLEQP010000001.1, on the reverse strand, counting down.
CAAGAGTTCGCGCAAGTTCTTTACCAAATGCAAGTCGGTGACAGTTTTGAGAGTGCCCTGAATGACCTTGGAAACCGCATCCCACGTCCTGACGTGCAGATGTTTGTAACCTCGATCAATATCTTAAAAGAGACCGGTGGTAACTTGGCTGAAACTTTCGCGACCATAGTCACGGTCATCCGCGAACGCCAAAAGGTAGAGAAAAAAATTCAGGCTTTGACGGCACAAGGCCTCATGCAAGGTATTATCGTCACTCTTATTCCATTTATATTGATGGCTGTCTTTTTAGTCATCGATTCGAACTTTATCAAACCCATGTTCACCACAACCCTTGGTCTAGTGTTGCTCTTCGTGATGCTCACTCTTCAAATTATCGGTGGCGTCGTAATCAAAAAACTTGTTACTATTAAAGTGTAGTTCGTCAGTTTCTAAAGGGTTTCAGGGAAGAGGTACTCGTAATGAATAAAGCACTTTTGGCTTTCGCTTTTCTTTTTTCTGCCCAAGCGTTTGCTCTTGTGGATATGAAAAATGCCAACTACTCGAACACGTGGATTGATATGGACGTTCCAGGTGCGGGTTACGATCTGAAGATCGTTCGTACTTACAACAGTCGTTCACTTTTCAACGGTATGTTTGGTTTCGGTTGGTGTTCTGATTTCGAAACAAATATGGAAGTTACTGCAGAAGGTAACATCAAAGTCACAGAATGTGGTGGCGGTCTTGAGATCAGCTATTCTCCTCGTGAAATCACTCGTGCCGACGTTGATAAAACCATTAACGGCGTCATTGCAAAAATCAAAGCTGAAAAGAAAGTCGGTCAAACTCAAGCTTACTTTGATAACTTGAAGGCCCAACTACTTGAAGATGACAGTTTGCGTGCGAAATATGCTCGTCAATACGGTATGACTGTACCAATTCGCGAAGGCACGAAGTTCTATGCGAATGGAAAAGAAGTTGAATACTTCACTTTCAATAAAACTTACTACACACGTAACCTTCCAGACGGCAGCGCTCAACGCTACAGCCTGCAAGGAAAGTTGACTCATATCTATGATAAGAATAATAACTTCCTAAAATTTGAGTACGACAAAGACTCGATTGCAAAAATTGAAGATAATAACGGTCGTCGTTTGAGCTTTAAGTACTATCAAAACAAAAAAGTGAAATCGATTGTCGGTCCTAATGGATTAACTGCTGAATACAAATTCGCAAATCTTGATGACCTTTCAACGGTTAAAAATGCTTGGTTAAAAACTTATACTTACGAATACGACGAACTTCACAACTTAACCAAAGCTACTTGGCCGGATAAAACATTTATCTCCTTGAAGTACGATAAAAAAATGGACTGGGTTACAAGCTTTACAGATCGTGACAAATGCTTAGAGTCTTATAAGTACGAGTCTTCAACGAACGATCCAAAGAATCACTACTGGTCGACAATTAAGAAAGTCTGCGGCAAGGAAGTGATTGCCGATAACAGATACGAGTTCTGGCACAAACAACGTGATGACGGTCAATACTACCTCCAACGTGTTCTTACGAATGTGAACGGCAGCGTAACAGACATTTCTTATCATGAAGTGTTTGGCAAACCGACGTCGATCCGTCGTAACTCAGATCGTATTACTTACGAATATTTCCCAGATGGTCTTGTTAAAACCAAAGCCAGTGGCAATACACGTTTGACGTTTGCATATGATCAAGCCAGCCGTAAAGTCGCTTCTGTAGCAACTACGGTGTTTGATGAAAAAGGCAAAAAAGTTGGTGACCGCAACACTCAGTTTAAGTACGACAGCAAGGGCAACCTCGTTTTCGCTCAAAACTCAGATGGTCAGAAAATATCTATGACTTATGATAACCGCGGCCGTATCGCAACGATCACAGATCAAGCGAAGAAAGTTGTGAAAATCGAATACGAAGAGCGCTATGGAAAACCATCCGTTGTCACTCGCCCAGGACTTGGTACTATCCAAGTGAGCTATAAACCAAGCGGTGAGATCAACAAGGTCGACAGTAAGGAAGGCCCTTCAGTCGCGATGCAAGTTGCTAGCACCTTTAATAATTTACTAGATATTATTTCCCCTGCTACGGCAGAGCTTTATCTTTAGGATTAGGAGAGAGCGTTTTATGAAAAAGATTTTTCTAGCGTTTTCAATTGTGATCGGATTCTCGTTTGCTTGGGCTCAACAGTCGGTGAATCCGGGCACTGAACCCAATGAAGCTCTCGTTCCTCAAGGTGGAAATGTAGCTGAGATGGGGTTTAAGAAGTGTACTGCCTGCGAAAAGAACAAGTTTAATGGTAGACTGCTCGACAACACCAATCCAAGCAAAGAAGCAACTGGTGCGGACGAGAACACATCGCCTGCAAATACGTCTGGCGCGACTCAATAGACTGTCTAGTTTCTTTACAATTCAATTACACAAAAAGGCCCTGTTTCGTCAGGGCCTTTTTTATTGCCTTCAAACTCCGCTAACCCCTTGAAATGACGTCTGGCACGTCTCATTTTGAAACGCTTTTCCTGGCATATCCGCTGCACTAGAGATCTGTAAGAAGATTATTTCTTACCCAAGGAGAGCACTATGAAAACTTTTGTTAAATTGATGGCTGTAGCAACTGTAATGGTATCAACGTCAGCAGCATTCGCGACTGTTGGTTCATTGAGTAAAGGTATGAATGCAACAACTACAGTTTGCAAAGACAAAGTAAACGCAGGTCGCTTCGCAGATACAAGCGGTCAAACATTCGCTTCTGCTAAGACAGATACAGCACCTGTTAAAGGCACTAAAGTAATTCGCTAGTACTTAGAATTAAATTGTAAGGAAAAAGGAGAAGGCCCATCCCCCCAGGCTTTCTCCTTTTTTATTTTATCGCACAGCTTTTTCGGAAGCGCCTTCTTGGAATCCATCCACCGTACTGACTACGCCCTCTTTCACCTTCGTTCCGAGGTTACGAATCGCCATGGCGCCACCAGCAGCGACACTTTGAATGTATTGAGACACAGTTGATTTGCGCAACCAATGAAATGAGTAAGCTTCGATAGAGGCTCCGCCCACTTTCACTTGCATCAAAACAACGAGCAAGGCTGTGAAAAGGAAGCATTTCAAAACAAACTTAAGTTCTTCCATGTGAAGATTCTCCTTGTTGCGGTAACACTTTTGAAAGTTCTTGAATAACTTGTTCGCGAGTAAATGGTTTTGTTAAGTACGAATCAAAACCTGCGTCGTGCGCTTGCTGAATAAGTTCCACGTTGTCGACAGTGGAGCAGCCAATGATTTTTACTTCAGGATGAAGTTCTTTGATCGCGCGCGCCGTCTCAAGACCATTGCGCACGGGCATGACCATATCTAAAAAGATCACGTCAGGCAGAGTTTCTTGCACCAAGCGAATGGCTTCTTCGCCATTCCCGGCTTCACCGACGCAAACGCAACCCTGACTGTTCAGAATGTTCTTAATTAATTCCCTTAAAAAGGGTGCATCATCGGCAATAGCAAAACGCACTTTCATACAATCAGTATAGAGAGTGCGTTCACCTTTGATGAGAGGATTTTAGTGACCCCAACGATAGCCTAGTGAAAAGCCATAGAAAGTGTCAGTTACACTGACATTGTTAGGCGTTGTACCTGTTCTTGGGTCTGGGAGTCCCGCTGCTCCGTCAAAGACATCGCGCTCCGAGCTGATTCCTAAATTCCAGATTAATTGATTTTCGCGGTCGAATTTCCACTCGCCACCCAAATCAAGACCCACACGGGAAACTTCTGACAAGGATCCAGAGTTAATTGCAACGCCTGTTTCTGACTCGTCATGCTGCAATCGCGGATAGAAACTTCCACCGATCGCCCATGCATAGTTCACAGACGTTGGCAGACGCGCCTTAATACCGACACCAAAGCCGTTTGATTTCAAACGCGCACGTGACGTATTATCGCTCGGAACTGTCATTTTATTTTCAGACATTAAGATTGAGAACTCGAGTGAATTCGACTTACGAGACATTCCAAAGAACCTACGGAAATTCAGCCCCAAATCCATGGCTTCATATTTTGCACTGACGCGCGAAGAATCCATGATCGAATCAACATCCGCCGCAAACGAAAACAGGATCTGACCGCTGACGCCAATAAGAGGAGTCAACCATACGTTTGCACGAACCTTCATGGCGTTAAAGAAACTTTGGTAATCACGAAACGAATAGTTCGAAGAAGAATCGTTATACATCACAACCGGAGCGACTTCGATCTCCAGGCGGTTGTTGCGAATGTCATCTTCATGAATTTGTTCTTTATAGAACTCATAAACCTTGTTCGCGCCGTCATTGAACAGGCTTTGCGCTTGGGTCGAAAGTCCAGGTTCGGCAACTTCTTTCTTTTCTTCCAATGCTGTAGGAGCTCCCGGGGACGCGACAGCTGAAACGGCTTCTTTAGTTTGAATTGCCGGTGTCGGCGAAGGTGCTGGCGTCGCAACTTCAACTGCTGGCGCCTCGACAGGCTCAGCTGATTTTTTCGTACGCTTTGGGAGTTCCGCGGGCTTTACATCCTCAACTGCCTTATTCATTTCCTCAGCTGAAACGGTTTTTACTTCAATACTCTCATCAGACGAGGGCTTTCTGCCTTTGGCTTTCGCATTTGATGACTGACGAACTTCGTACCGACCGGTAGAGAAGCCCTCCAGACTAGACTGCGCAAATCCGTGAGAGACAAAAAAACTAAGTCCTAAAAAAATAGAAAGACGCTGACTGAATTTCATGATTTTTATTTCGGCTCTCGGTCCGAATTACTTGATGTCAAATTGACGGGAATTATGACTGAAGGCAGAATTATTTTATGAAGACATTTCCTCTCAGTATTTCCATCCTGATGTCCTGCCTCATTTCGATCTCTTCGTCGGTTTTTGCCCAGACAAATGCCCAGAACACTTACGTGAGTGCTGTGGACCAAGATCTAGCGATTAAATCGATCGTTTTAGTACCGACTACGGATAACGTCGGTGGAATTTATTCGCGCCCGGTGGAAGAAGAGCTTCGTCAACTTCTCAACGACGATAAGCAATGGTCGCTTACGGAAATGCCAAAGGATCTGAAAGTTAAATCAGAGATCTTAGATGAGAACCCTGCTGACGTTCAAAAAATTCTGAAGGCCGGCAACAGCGAGGCCGCTCTCACTTCAAAAATTTTGCGAGGACCAAAAGGTCTTTCGATTACTCTGACACTTTTCGTGGGCCGTGATGGATTGCCACTGGTGCAAGAGTCACTCACAGACTATAAAGGCTTTGACCTCTCTGAAGTCAAAAGCGAAGTCAGAAAATTATTTGAGAACATCAAATATAAAATGCCTTTCCGCGCCAGCATCCTGAGCCGTCGCGGGCAGCAAGTGACATTGAATCTGGGCAGTAATTATGGACTCAAACCAGATAGCCGCGTTTCCATCGTGCAAATCATCAAGGTCAATCGTCATCCGAAATTGCATTTCATGGTCAGCACAGAAAAAGAAGTTTTAGGTCGTGTGAAACTTTTTAAAGTCGAACCGTACTTAAGCTTCGGTTACGTTGAAATGGAAAAAGAACCCGGCGTGATTGCCGTTGGATCAAAAGTTCTCCCCGATGAATTCGTAAAATACGCAACACCGGTCGTGACTCCATCTGGAAAAGTTCTTCAAGATATCAGCACACGTCCCGACAAAGAAGTCGCGTTCGGCGAAGATCCACAAGAGTGGCTGCCGGAATCAAATCCGCAGTACGGTAAAGTGCAGTTACTGGCGGGACTTTCGCAATACAAACAAAATGCCGACCTCGACACAGTGGGATCAGTTAGCGGCAGCAACAACATGGCACCGAACCTGATGGTGCGTGGTGAATTGTGGCTGAACCCTGAATGGTTCATGGGAGCCGTCCTCAGACAATCCGTATTCTCAGTCGACAATGACCTGACGGGCTCGTCGCCGGGAAGTCTTAACATGTCGATGGCTCAATACGGAGTCAGTGTTGGTTATAATTTCCTTCTTACCAATGAGTTCTTTGGGCCGAAGTTGCAATTCACTGGTGGCTATCAAAGTACAACGTTCAACGTTGATTCCAGCACACCAACAGCATTCACAAAAATGCAGTACGGTGGTTTGCTTTTAGGACTTGCTGGACAATTCCCAGTCTCTGAGGAAGTCCCTGTGGATATCGGCGCAAAGTTTGATTTGTATTTCAATCCAAGCTTAAGCGAATCAGGAAAAACGAGCGGTTCATCTTCAAAAAGCAAAATCAATTCGTTTGGATTTTTCGTCGACTACAGAATGCAAAAACGCTTCAAGATTCACGGCGAATTGTTGTTTGAATACTACGATTCCGATTTTAGCGGAACGGGGACCCGAGAAAATTCCGCAACAACTATCAGCCACAAAATGACAACCCTCTTCGGCGGCGTCGAATACTCCTTCTAGGAGGTACGCCGTACTTTTTTGGCGCGCACAGCATTAAGTCAGACATAAAAAAAGCCCGGGTCTCCCCAGGCTTTTTCTATCCGCCATAGCTTCAGCGACGGCGGATAGCTTTGAATGTAGGATCCGCCTTCGCAAGAGCTTCGGCGGATGTAATCCGGCTTTGCCGAGATTACATCATGCCGCCCATACCACCCATGCCGCCCATATCGTGGCCGCCTGGAGCTGGCATTGCAGTTTCTTTCTTAGGTGCTTCAGCGATCATAGTCTCTGTAGTAAGCATCAAAGAAGAAACAGACGCTGCGTTTGTAAGAGCGCAACGAACAACTTTAACTGGATCGATAACACCGTCTTTGATTAGGTCAGTGTATTCGTCAGAGTATGCGTTGAAACCCCATGCAACAGATTTGTTTTGAAGGATACGATCCAAAACGATCGCGCCATCAAGACCTGCGTTTGTAGAAATTTGACGAATTGGCTCTTCGCAAGCACGTTTGATGATCATCGCGCCGAATGCCTCTTCTTCAGAGAATTTAGTTTTATCAACTTTTTGAGAAGCGCGAAGCAAAGCAGTACCACCACCAGCTACGATACCTTCTTCAACAGCTGCGCGAGTCGCGTTCAAAGCGTCTTCTACGCGGTGTTTTTTCTCTTTCATTTCAACTTCTGAAGGAGCACCAACGTGGATAACAGCTACGCCGCCAGCCAATTTAGCCAAACGCTCTTTCAATTTTTCTTTGTCGTAGTCAGAAGAAGTTTCTTCGATTTGACCTTTGATAGCAGAAACACGACCTGTGATGTCCGCTTTTTTACCAGCGCCATCGATGATTGTTGTGTTGTCTTTGTCTACTACGATACGTTTCGCGATACCCAAGTCAGCAACAGTTGCTTGCTCAAGTTTGCGACCGATATCTTCAGAGATCACTTTCGCGCCAGTCAAGATCGCGATGTCTTCAAGCATAGCTTTACGGCGGTCACCGAAGCCAGGAGCTTTAACAGCACAGATGTGAAGAGTGCCGCGAAGTTTATTAACAACTAGAGTTGCCAATGCTTCACCTTCAACGTCTTCAGCGATGATCAACAATTGACGACCTTGCTTAGCAACGCCTTCAAGGATACCGATCATATCTTTCATTGAAGAGATTTTTTTGTCGTAAACAAGAACGTAAGCATTCTCAAGAACTGCTTCCATTCTTTCTGCGTTAGTTACGAAGTATGGAGAAAGGTAACCGCGGTCGAATTGCATACCTTCTACAACTGTCACTTCAGTTTTAGCAGTTTTAGATTCTTCGATAGTGATAACGCCTTCTTTGCCGACTTTATCCATCGCATCTGCCAACATTTGACCGATTTCTTTATCGTTGTTTGCAGAGATTGCACCAACTTGTGCAACTTCGTTAGAACCTTTTACTGGTTTCGCCATTGATTTCAATTCGTCGATAACGATAGCTACTGCTTTGTCGATACCGCGTTTGATTGACATTGGGTTGTGACCTGCAGAAACAAGTTTAGCACCTTCGCGGTAGATCGCTTGAGCTAGAACCGTTGCAGTTGTAGTACCGTCACCAGCTTCGTCATTGGTTTTAGAAGCAACTTCTTTAACCATTTGCGCGCCCATGTTTTCGAATTTGTTTTCAAGTTCGATTTCTTTCGCAACAGTCACGCCGTCTTTAGTGATCAAAGGTGAACCGAAAGATTTATCGATAACTACGTTGCGACCTTTTGGTCCCAAAGTTACTTTTACAGCGTTAGCAAGAGTGTTCACACCTTTAAGGATGTGGCCACGAGCGTCTTCTGAGAATACTAATACTTTAGACATAATTTACTCCGTTTAGATTTTATTAAAATTTGAAATCTACTCCGACAAAGTCGGGAGTGAAAACCAGCCTCCGACAAAGTCGAAGCGCCAGCCAGCTAGTTAAATACGCCCAAGATGTCTTCTTCGCGCATCATCAAATACTCAGCACCTTCGAGTTTCAACTCAGTGCCTGCGTATTTGCTGAAAAGAACTTTGTCGCCAACTTTAACTTCCAAAGGAAGTACTTTACCGTCTTCAGTGATACGGCCTTTACCAGTAGCGATGATTTCACCTTTTTGAGGTTTTTCTTTAGCTGTGTCTGGGATGAAAAGTCCGCCAGCAGTTTTTTCTTCCTCTGCCATTCTGCGAACCAAAATTCTGTCGTGAAGAGGGCGAACGCCGATTTCGTTCTTAGCCATACAAAAGCCTCCATTAGCTTATTTTTTAATCTAGTGGAGGTAATATGAATCGCCCTGTGTATATGTCAAGTTAGGTAGGGGGAATTTTTCTTTTGACGCGATGATTATTTCAGAAATTTCAGGAGTTTACTTTAGTTCTTTAGGAAGGTTATTGGCACTCGTCGGAAGGTCCGATTGATGCGCCCCAAATACCGAGTTTGCGTAAGCAGTCATCAGCTCTGCCACTTCTTCTGGACTCAGTTTTCCAGCCACTTCTTGGAATGCGGCCTTTTTATCTTGGACCTTTGTGAGATACCCAACGAAGTAGTCGGTAACGGACAGATCCTTAGCCAATTCAAGATCATACTGCTCGGCGCGAAGAGTTCTTTCGAGCTTTTCAGTGACAGGGCTTTTGCCTTCGATCTGTGTTTTCGAACGCATGGCTAGGTTCGGATCGGTTTTCTTATCTAATTGCGCCTTAACGGAGTTTACGCGCAGTGAAGCCTGAGTGACCTTCTCGGTTTTCCACTCACGATAGCTTTTCACTCCCACCCCTGCGTGCGCTGACATAGAAATCAGCAAAGCAAAAGCGAGCATGGGCAGATGCTTAAAGAACTGGGACATTAGGGCCTCCGACAGACGTACTTTTAAATTCAGCAGCCATCAATACAAGGCCCGTGCCCGGCCTAAATATGACCCATTTGCAATATAGTCGATCTGGCAAACCCTTAGGGGCCCAATTGTGTTACTATGAGACGCATTTGGCTTTACAGCTAAACTTTACAAACCACTCGCGATTTTCGCCTAAGTAACTACTAAGGCAGAAACTTTCATAGTAATACTTCGCCTTCTCTTATTATGAAGGAGCTTTCCTATGATGAAATATGCAGTGGCATTCTTGGTTTTTGCAACAGCTCAATTCGCATTCGCAAACCACGCGACTCTTTGCACTCGTCCTTATTCAAACGATATCTTCACAACAGATTTGCGTCTGGCAGTTAGCAAAGAAGTCAACGGCGACAAATATCTTTGGATTGATGCACACATCCCATACGGCATTCGCCCACTTCCATACAAAGTAGAAAAACTGTCTTGCACAGATTCCACTCTGACAATTGCAGCCAAATCTGAAAGCAATGGTGTTGCTGTTGATTTTAAATTTACAAAATCAGGTAACAGCTCTGTTCAACCAGGAACAATTTCTTACGTAGATCTTGACGGCGATGCGGGCGCGCAATTTCAAATGAACTGCACAGTTCAAGCTATTGAAAATTTCTGTTCAGCACTCTAATTTTCACTTTTCCTCGAAACAAAAACTCAAATGGGTAGCACGAGCTACCCATTTTTTTTGGTTCTTCGCAACCCATGAGCAATGACTGAGTTATAAGTTTGTATTATTATTTCCGTAATTTAGATCAGTAACGAAGGGCTTCTTGTTCTTTGTCTGTCGCCAGAAAAAAGGCAAAAAAAAACCCCTGGATTGCTCCAAGGGCTTAAATTTCACAACTAATAATAGTTGGCTCAGAAGGAGGGACTCGAACCCCCGACCCAGCGGTTAACAGCCGCTTGCTCTACCGACTGAGCTACTTCTGAACTCGGTGAAGGGCCAAATTAAAGCTTTGGGCTTTTCTTGTCAAACAGATTTCCTACTGGGCCTGCTGTCTCTCCAAAGCCTTAACCAGCATAGGAGAGCTGAATGACATGCCCTTAACTCGGAACAGCGCCTTACCCGGGATTTGCTCCATAATAACTGAGGTCTTATCGGAGCTTGTCGCTCCCATACGTTGGACAAATTTGGCTTCATTAATATCTGTCGCCGAAACAGCCCCCATCATGATTTCGCAAAGCGCGCTGATATCTGCTGGGGCGGTTAGAGTTTTTAAAACTTCGCCTGAGTCTGAATAGATATCGATCTTCTCTGTTCCTTTTGGACACCACGCATACGGGCGATAATCGCTGCCGATTAAAACAGCCAAGGCACTGTCGGGATCCATAGTTTTACGCTCAAAATCAGGCGAGCGGAGCTCTTTAATAGAATAAACGACGACCCCAAAGGCGATTGCCATCATAGCGACTTTAAAAAAGAAGGATGTTTTCATGGAAAATATCTTCGCCGCTTGGACTGTGAAGTAAAAGCAGGAATTTTGTATGCGTCGCGTTGTGTTTTGGGGAAAAATAAAGGGAAAAAATGGTGCACTCGAGAGGATTCGAACCTCTGACCACTTGATTCGTAGTCAAGTACTCTATCCAGCTGAGCTACGAGTGCACTGTGAAAGAGACGTATAGATAGTCTGCGGCCAGGGAAAAATCAAGCATTCTTGCTAATTTTACAAAAAGAGTCGGGTCAAATCCTTGATTAAAGGCCCCCGCTATGGCAGTTTGAATCCTTCAGTCGTTAAGACTCGGCCGCGGAGAGGTGGGTGAGTGGCTGAAACCAAGCGTTTGCTAAACGCTCGTACACTCAAAAGGTGTACCGCGGGTTCAAATCCCGCTCTCTCCGCCATTTGTGCCTATAAAATCCCCATCACAGTATGTTAAAGAAACGCCCAGACTGGGTATTAGTCAAAAGCTTAGGCATCTCCGTCGCTATTTAAAACGAATAACGCGCACCCTTCCCGGAACGACCTTTGCTGTTAAACCTCGCGTGTTTGAAAAACCCTAACCTCGAGGCTCATATGAAACGTCTTTTTCTTTCGACTCTTTTAACTGTGATCTCTAGCCAAGCTTTTGCTGGTAGTATCTTTTTTCAATCAGGTTATATTTATAAAGCCCCCTATCAAGAGGGCGTGGGAACAGCCACTCTCATGATGACGGGAAGTCCTGAGTACGTTGTTATCGCAACAGACTCAAACCACTGTACCGTAACCCACTGCTATGCAGCTGCGATCAAATCTGATCTTTACTCAATGCCTTTGCGTCTAGTGAAGTCTTCAGAAACAGAAACATCTGTTACTTACAAAGCAGAAGTGCTTCCATTAACTGAAGCAGGAGAAAGACGTCTTGGTTCATGGGGCAAAGAAGCTCGTGACGAGATGGACGTCACCGTGACAGCGGAACTCACTAGAGAAAACAACATGGGTGGGACGCCGACAAGTCAGACTCCGCGAGTGATCACAATGAAAGTGAACGGTCGCACATACACATTGCATTTCTCTTCGAGACTTTAAAAACAAAAGGCCGCTTCATCGAGCGGCCTTTTTTATTTGGAAAATCTTTTCCATTCATAGGGACTTGTTTCTGTTCAGATCTTTTTTACGAACTGAATAGCACCTGGGTATTGAGTGCTCGTAACGAACTCCCAACCTTGTTTGCGATAAAAGGCAATTGCCCGCTCATTGGTTTCTGTCACATTCAAATGAACCTCAAAAACTCCATTGTTCGAAAAGAATTCGATGATAGCTCTTTCCAATATTTGAGCCCCACCTTGTCCGCGAAATTGAGGTCGCAGGTAAATAGAACTGATAAGCCCTGTGCCGTTCTCACGGATAGTAGCTTCACAGATGCCAACCAAATCATTGCCTGCCTTTAAATGCAAGAGAGCGGCAGTAGAAAGTCCGTTCCATTTTTTGAGTCTGTGATAATACTTTTCACCCCAAGGTCCAATGAACTGCTCATAATCGGCAGTTGATCTCTGGCTCTCGATAAAAATATCGCGCATGCATTCAAGGTAGAATTCGAAATACCGATCCAAGTTGTACTTCTCAACACTCAATCGCGAGTCTATTTCGTTCTTCAAGAAACTCCGCGCATGTGCAACATCCTTAAAACGATTTACCGCCGATGATTCCGTCGCAATTTCAATAAAACGTAACAACAAGGGATCGACCTCCTGCGACTCTGGGAGCAGCTGAAATTTTCGTCCGGCCATTTGAAATTTCTTAATAAAATCCAAACCGAAAAGAAGCTGAAATGTCGCAACCCCAATCGAATACAAATCTAACTGAGGTGTCAGAACAGTATCAGGCGGAATATGTTGCGATAACGAGCCTATTTGATGCGGAACAAAGCTTCCAACCTCAACCGCTCTGCCAAAGTCAGAAAGAAAAACCTTTATACCCTTTGCATCGTCCAAACGAATATTTTCAAGCTTAATATCAGCATGAACGAACCCCGAAAGGTGAACGCTTTCTAAACAATCAAGTAACGGCATAAGAATGTCGAAGAGAACTTCTTGAGAAGAAACCTTTCCCACAAGTTCAAGCAGATCTTTTTCAATAAACGGATAAACCAAAAAATCCTGACCTGAGATTTCACATGTGTCCAACAGAGGCACGACGCGCTTGATGGCGCCGGCTTTTTTATGAAAATTTATTTCGTTTAGAAAATGCTCTCGAGAAGTTTCGCTATCTAAAGACGACTTCAGAAAATATTTCTTCCCAGAACTTTCCGCAGTGCAAACGCTTGAGAATCGGAGTTCTCGCAATGGTGAGATACTTGAGTATTTAGTTTCCATTTTCCTCATACTGAACTCCCAGAAATTCGAAAACGAGATCGGATAAACTTGCAGTCTTGAGCTTATATAACAACGCACGAGATTCATCTGCTGACATTTGAGAAGGAATCTTGCGTGAACTTTGCACTACTACCTCTTTCGCAAATGACCTGTGCTTCGCCAAAGTATCTTCTGAAATCAAATCAAAAACTTCAGGAATTTTTACGGCATCCAGAAAAGCCTTTCGAAATTCATTCGAAAAGTTGTTCGCAGACTCAATGCTTTTACAATACTTGGTAAAACTATTCTCTTCACCTTGTTTGTAAGGAACTCGACAAAGCTCCTTAAATGCATAGTATTGATTTGTACTCATGAGGTCATAAGCAAGAATTAAATCAGCTGAAATGCAAAACCACTCTACCAGCACGATCAATTCATAAAGTTCATGATCACTGACTGGTAAATTGGAATAAATGTCCTTAAAGAATAAATGTGTATTCTCATGGTTGAACGTATAGAAAGGGATACGAATCTGGCCTTCATGAACTGAGTAAAATTTCTTACCAAGTTCACTTGAGTTGGTCCAAGGACAGAAGTTTCCAGTGTCGTCCTCAACAAATCGATAGGGCGTTTTTCCATAAGCAGCTTGACTGTTAATGTTGCGGTAAAGGGGAGAATTCATCATCAGACAAGAATGACCTGAAACCCAAAAATTATCTTGCGGCAGCTCTTCTCTTCTGGCTAAAGAAAGCAAGCGTAAGGCGCGTTTCTCTTCCTCTGTTTTGTCATCTTCTATCTTAAAAAAAGTCGATGAGGTTAGCGTCTGAAGAGTTTCAATTCCATCAATCCAAATCGAAGTCCCCATGGGGTGTCTTAATGCGTTTTGCGTATCCGACATCAACTCGAGCCAATCGTTAAATAGCTGTGTTTCCATGGGGACTCCTCGATCTTCTTAAACTATGTATTACCGTAGGGTACAAAGCGTGAGCTCAATGCATTCACAAGATCTTTCTGCTCGACAAGTTGGTCTGCTCTGAGTGAGTTTCCGTATGGAACGAATCGCGCAGACGAGCTTTGTGCTTCCTTAGCTAACTTTTGAAGTTGCGCCTTATCTTTCAACATGGAATCCAGCTTTTGTAGATTCAATACTGCTTTGTTCCCCTTTATCGAAACAGCGCCTTCACTGATCAAAATCGAAATCTCGGCAGCAGAGATATTTTGTAAACGGCCCTCAGATACCACGACTTCATTTGCTGACGCCATTTGGCCATAAAGATTCGCTACGATTAAAAGACCCATGATCGTTTTCTTATTCATTTTGTTCTCCTTTATTGAACAGTTCCTTGCCGTTCGCATAAAGCAGAGTCCGTGCCGGACTTAAAAAGAAATAGGTTCGTTTTGGGGCTTTAAAGCATCGATTTGTCCGATTTTAAGGACAGTAGTCCGAGATTGAAGAGGTGCTCTGGAAATAAAAAAGGCCGCTCGATGGCGGCCTTTTTTGGGTATTAATAAAGCTTTGAAAGCTCCATGGAGTATTTGCCTGGGGCGTATTCGCTCATGCGCTTTTCATACAAGCCTTGGAAGAATTTGTCCTTCACTGCGTAGTTTGCGTAAGGATAGATGGCAATACCCCCGCGCGGAGTGAACTCCCCAATCACCTCGATGTATTTTGGTTTCATCAATTTCACCAAGTCATCGCAGATCGTTTGCACGCAGTCTTCGTGGAAGTCGCCGTGGTTTCGGAAACTGAAAAGATATAATTTCAAAGATTTTGATTCGACCATTTTTTTATCAGCGATGTAGTTGATAAAGATTTTGGCGAAGTCAGGTTGGCGAGTTTTCGGGCACAAAGAAGTAAACTCGGTACAAACAAAAGTTGTCCAAGCGATCTTGCCGGGGTTTTTGTTGTCGAAAGCTTCCAAAATTTCCGGAGCGTAGGTTTCAGGATATTTGGTTTCGTTTTCGCCAAGGGCGAAATTCTTTAGTTCTTTTGCGTCTCTGCCAGTTTTTTTCATAAGGGAATCTTCTATCGAAGCCCCCCGAAAAGATCAAGATCCGACCCTATTTCTTTTTACGGCAAGGAAGTTTGTTCACGAGCTTAAAGCCAGCTTCCCACTCTGGGTGTAATGGATCTGGAGTGCGCTCCCGGATGTCATTCCTGTCAAAACGAGCACTAAAGGGTTTGTCCTTGGCTCTCATCTCGGCTATCTCTTTCGCCGTTTTCGTGCTTTGTAGCAGGCCTCGGTTTTTCTCAAGAGGTGATAAAATTTTCCCGTTCACCGTGACGGCCTTATCCATAAAGATCTGAGAAACCTCTTCCAGGTCTTCATCCATGTCCAAGGTGATTTCGCCGTTCACACCTTTAACTTTCACAACACGGAGTTTGCCAGGTTTGGCAATAACACCGTTCACTTCATATTCCCCACAACCGGAAAATTCATTGCTGTCACTCGCATAAGAAAGGCTCGTGCTAATGCATATCCACACTGCCAACACAGTTTTCCACAGTTTCATTTTATCAATCCACATTCGGTGCACCAGAGTAACGTGCAAGCCAGTAGGCATACAGGTAATCGACTCCGGTAAGTTCGAGGTTTTTTGCATGATTCGCGCGATAAATAAACGCCGAATCTTTCCAAACAAAATTACTATCAAACGCATTCATTTCAAAAACGGGATAGCTCACCAAACCCTGATAGAAATACTCAACCGGAGGTTCAGGTTTATTCACAGCCTTCCAGAACAAACGTGGAATCGGTGACAAACACCAGTCAGGGTTCAAAGAATGATCAATCGACACGTCGACATTCGGGCGCGGATAAGGAATTTCTCTTAAGCCCCAAGGCATTCTTGCCATCGCCGCGATAAAACGGCTGTCGTCCTTAAATTCATTGCGATAGTTATCACCGCGCACACCGTGACGATAAGCAAACGTATAAGCTGCAATCGTGAGAAGATGTCTTTGAGCAGGTTCATAAGTGACCCATGAG
This sequence comes from Bdellovibrio sp. HCB2-146, assembly GCF_047345725.1. Taxonomy (NCBI): domain Bacteria; kingdom Pseudomonadati; phylum Bdellovibrionota; class Bdellovibrionia; order Bdellovibrionales; family Pseudobdellovibrionaceae; genus Bdellovibrio; species Bdellovibrio sp. HCB2-146. The sequence goes on along the minus strand of NZ_JBLEQP010000001.1, from coordinate 1,518,725 downwards.
TCCATCAAACGTTCGCGCATGACATCTCGAGCTTTTGTATTTCCCAGAAGATCCGCGATTACGATGTCATTGATGTCGCCAACCATACTGAGGTTAATTCCGCTCCAGTCAGCCGTGCCCCGCCAATAGAAACTACTATCCCAACTCATCTCGATTTTCTTTTTCAGAGTCGAATAATAAGAGTCATAATCTTCGCGCGCTTTTTGATCGTGAGCAATCAAAGCCGCAAGTCCCAAGGCTGCGGGTTTGTTCTGAGATTTTTCGCGCACGACATTCAAATGGATCAACGCTTTGGCATTCGTTTCAAGCTGCGCCCAAAGTTCCTTGTCTGCTTTAGGCAAAACTTGGCTGGCCCACAGGAATCCGTGCGTAATTCCACGAAGCATATCGTTGTTTCCGCCCTCCATGTAAATGAAATTCGCATACTTGCCCCGGCCTTGCTTCCAACGGTCGGGGATTGGATCGCCTGCACGATATGGCATCACAGTTCTTGCAAACTCCTTTGGATCTCCGGTGATTTCCATCATTGCGAAAAGACCTTTTAGAGTACGACGTACATTGTTTAAAGCTTCCACATCTTTTGTCACTTTGTAGCGCATGGCTTGCGACGCCAGATACATCCCCGTCCACAGACCCGAATCTCCGTCAGCAGAATAACTGACAAATTTCCCGTTATCATCAAGCAAAGCATAGGACAAAATTCCCGCATCGTTGATGTGATGTTGGGGGGTATTTTTATCAAAGCCTTTTGCTTTGTCTTCAAGTGAAGGCGAGTATGCATTTCGTTTCGCGACCGATTCCGTAATACTGATATCGTCCGTAATTTTATTTACTAGGCGAATCGTATCTTTGTTTTCGCGATAAAACTGAAAGTCAGTGGGATCAAAAATAATGGTCGGGCGTTCGTCTTTAAACTCGGGACGACTTTTGAAAGATTTTACGTACGGGTCTTTATCGAAACCAATATCTTTTTTTGCTAAATTAATTGCCGCTCTTACTATGATGGGAATGTTTTTTCCTTTAGCATCAAGGCTCTGTCTTTGATTCATCCAGAGGGGGGCGGCTTCCAGATCTCTTCTGGTTGTGATCCACTCTGTGTAGCTTGAAGATTTTTTATCGCTAAACTGAGTTGCCAGTCCCTTGTTAGAAGGAATAAAGCGCGTGTTTACGGTTAAAGGCGCAGCGAACTCACTTGCCGCACGTTTTTGTGTTCCTAAACGAGTGATAAAATCTGCTTGCTTAAGTTCGTAGGTGATTGTGAGTGAGTCGGCTGTTGCAACAGCTTTTCCTGTCCAAACTTCTTGGATTTTCAGGCCATCGAAAAATGAATTGATGTAAGTAACAATACGAACAACATCAAATGTTCCATCGTGTGATTTACGCAGTTCAATTTCACCATTGTAGGGACCGCGAGAAGAACTTGTTCCTTGTACAAACCAAATGCCTTCCATCCCGCCCGTAGCTTGAAGAGAAGCAATGTCCCGCGGAATTTGTTTTTCAGGATGAGCACATCCGAAGAAAAATAAAACGCACAATAAAGACAGGGAAAGTGAAAAAATTCTCATTCTTTCATTTTCCCTGACTTAAGGGTTGAACTGGAGTCCTGATCTGAGAACTCAGACCTTAGTAGGGAACCTTATCGGTTTTAGCTGTCCACTCTTTGAAAACATTGAGTGCTTCTGAGTGCCCACATTGAATCATAGGAATTTTGCGGTCTTTGATGTCTTTTGGAATCTCTTGATAAAGGAAATCATCATCGAACTGAATGTCAGCAGCATCCTTGCGAGTGTTTCCGTAATAAATTTTATCGATACGGGCCCAGTAAATCGCCGCTAAGCACATCGGGCAAGGTTCACAACTTGTGTAGATTTCCGCACCCTCGAGGGAGAAATCCTTTATTTTAGAGCAAGCGTCACGAATAGCTGACACTTCGGCGTGTGCTGTAGGGTCATTTGAAGAAGTGACTTTGTTCCAACCTTCCCCAACAATTTTGCCGTCCTTTACGATGACAGCGCCAAAGGGCCCACCAGCCCCTGCTTGCATATTTTCTCTCGAGAGCTCAACGGCTCTCAGCATAAACTTCATTTCCATAGTTCGCATAAAATTAGGAGCCATAGAGCTTATAGTCAAGTGAGGGCTTATTCATTTTAGCAATGAACAAATTGTAAGAAGACTCTCGTCCTTGCCCCGTGACATTCTCACCACACTTTTTAGGAGGTTCTTAACTATGTCTTTCTTTTCCACTTTCAATTCTCAGCTTCTCCACTTGAACTCTCATAAATCGTATCTGATGGGTAAGAGCCTCGAGAAAAAGCAAGCTACCCTGGGGCCCTCCGGAGAACTCGTTATTCAAACCGGTACGCACACCGGTCGCTCGCCTGACGATAAGTTCGTGGTGATGAACTCTGTCAGCGAAAAGTCCATCTGGTGGGAAAACAATTTAAAATCGATTTCGCAAGATCAGTTTCACGCACTTCGCAAAGATGTTGAGGAATACCTCAGTTCTCAAGGCGAACTTTTCGCCACCGAGAGATCCATTGGAAACAGCGAACACTATGCGCTTAATATCGAGTTTGTCTCCGAAATGCCTTCAGCGGCATTTTTTACGCAATACATGTTTAAAAATCGCCAACCCAAAGCGCACGAAACTTATGGCATTTTGCACGCACCTCACATGAAAATTGATCCCAAAAAATATGGTCTTCGTAGTGGCACTGCGATTGTCACCTGCTTTAAAGAAAAATTAACTATCATCATAGGTACTTTGTACGCTGGTGAAATCAAAAAAAGCATGTTCTCGATTATGAATTTCATATTGCCGACCAAAGGTATTCTGCCTATGCACTCTGGTGCTAATCTGAATAGCAAAGGTCAGAGCTTTGTTTTCTTCGGACTCTCAGGAACAGGTAAGACGACTCTCTCGACCGATGTTGGCACTTTTTTAATTGGTGATGACGAGCATGGCCTCTCGGAAAAAGGTCTTTTTAATTTCGAGGGCGGCTGTTATGCAAAAACTTTTAAACTTGCCGCCGATACCGAACCTGGCATTCATAAGGCATCCACTCAGTTTTCATCTTTTTTAGAAAACGTCTCTGCTAATTACGAAAAAGGGACTATTGATTTCTTTGATTCTTCGTTTACAGAAAATGGTCGGGCAAGTTATCCGCTGGAGTTCATCGAGGACCGAGAGCCGTCAGGACAAGGTCCATTGCCACAACATATGTTCTTTCTTTCCGCCGATGCATTCGGAGTTTTGCCTCCGGTAGCCAAACTCACGCGTCAACAAGCTATGGATTTTTTTATTCTCGGTTACACTGCGAAACTTGCTGGCACAGAGATCGGCGTTAAAAGTCCGAAGGCGACATTCTCAACATGTTTTGGCGCTCCGTTTATGCTGCGCCACCCGCAAGACTACGCAAGCTTACTTTCCAAATACTTAGAAAAGTACAACATCAACGTGTGGATGGTAAATACAGGATGGACGGGCGGTCCATACGGAGTGGGCGAGCGTTTTCCAATTAAAACAACACGCGAAATTATTCGCGCAATCCAAAATCACGAGCTTGATGATGTTAAAATGGATAAAGATCCTATTTTTGGATTGCAAGTTCCTGCTAAGGTCCGCGACATCTCGGTTGATGTTTTAAATCCCGAAAAAGCCTGGGCTTCGGCTACAGAATACAAACAAGCTGCGCAGGCACTTGCGCAGCAGTTTCAAGAACAACTTAAAAAGCTTAAGACTTCTTCAGGCGAGACTTCACCCAAGGAACCAGCATCGGCAATATAGAAACGAAAATCACGCCGAAGATCACGATATGAAAATTTCTTTTCACCACTGGCAGGTTACCGAAGAAGTAGCCTGCTAGAATAAATGTGAAGACCCACGCAATAGCGCCGCCAATATTGTAGGCCACAAATTTGCGATAGCTCATTGAGCCGATACCCGCAACAAACGGAGCAAAAGTCCTCACGATTGGAGCAAAACGAGCCGCCACGATCGTGAATGCTCCCCACTGGTCATAGAAAGCACGAGTTTGATCGAGATATTCTTTTTTAAAGAAGCGGCTGTTCGATTCAAAAACTTTCGGGCCGAGATATTTACCGATGTGATAATTTACCGCATCACCTAAGATGCCTGCTATTGTGAGACTGATTAAGAGAACCCACACATTCAAACCATCCGGCACCGTGGCCAAGGCACCCAGTGCAAATAATAACGAGTCACCCGGTAAAAAGGGTGTAACCACCAATCCCGTTTCACAAAAGATCACCAGGAACATGATCACATAGATCCAAGGACCAAACATAGCCATCCACTCAACGAGATGCGCATCAAGGTGTAAGATAATATCAATGAGTTGTGTCATAGAGGCTGATCCTATTCGACCTGTTCTTTCACCGCAACAAGAACATCCATCCAGTGTTCTTTTAATTGATGACGAAGCCGGCCATCACGCAGTTGCTCATGATTAAATACCAAAATAGATTTCCCATTCGCGCGACCCACCACCCAGACTTGCAAAACAGATTTTTTCGTCCATTCCGGCTCTTGCCATGTCATGCGAATGCGATCGGGTGCTTTCATTGTACGAATTTCGCCGTAAGCTCCGGTTTCTGTTTCGAACGGTTCTCCGGGTTTTATTTTTACAGGTGAAAGCGGCTTTAACCAAATAGCCACTCCTTCGTTCGACACTAAAAACTTCCAAAGTTTTTTCGCGTCACACTTCAGTGTCTTAGTGGAGGTGAGCATATACTCACCCTTGGTGTTGCGCCCTTCAGCTCGACGCTGGATGTGAATTTCGTACGCAGTCGTCACGCCTTGTTGCCACCATGCTGTGAGTTTGTATTTCTTAGCTAAGAAAGCGACGATTTCTTGATGGGTTTGATTGCGCGCTCCGTTTTTATCTAATATCGCAATCCATTCGTCCCAATTTCTTCCAGTTCCTTTGACAACAGACTCTGCAGACACCCGGCCTATTTTGGTGATTTTGGGTTCAGATTTCTTTTTGCTCACTGCTTTTTTCGCCATAGATCATCATCACAGCCGCATTTATTTTCTCTGTCAAAATCATTTGCGCCGCCTCAATGCTGGGAAAAAGTCAGGCTCAGACTAGATCTATGTCAGAAAGTTGAATGAAAATTTCGTCTCAAGTGCGCGGTGACCGACTTGAGAACAAAATCAGACTAATAAATTCACGATGCGATTCGGGCCTATTAACTTTCGCTCCACTGTGTTCTACTTGCATTACAAGTCGTTCTCTCAGGTTCATTAGATTCCCTTTTGTCTTCTGCGAAATGGCCCCTAGCTTTTAAGGAGGCAAATATGGGAAAAAAACTTTACGTCGGTAACCTTTCATTTAACGTTGATTCAGAGCAATTGGCTCAAGCGTTTTCTGAGTATGGAACTGTTGATTCTGCAAATGTCATCACGGATCGCGAAACAGGCCGTAGCAAGGGTTTTGCTTTTGTTGAGATGTCATCTGAAAACGAAGCTCAGACAGCACTGCAAAAATTAAATGGTGCAGAGCTTTCGGGTCGCGCATTGAATGTTTCCGAAGCAAAACCACAAGCCCCTCGCGAAGGTGGCGGCGCTCGTCGCAGTGGTGGATTTGGTTCGCGTCGTTCTTATTAGTTTTTATTTGTTAGTTGTTGTTCGCTGCGAGCCGACCCCTCAATAGGGTCGGCTTTCCGCGTTCTTAAGAAGAAGATTTAAATATTTTATAAGGAGTCCTCATGGCAAAAGATGATCTGGTTCAGGTCGAAGGAAAAGTTGCTGACCTTACAGGCGGTGGAATTTATTTCGTTACTCTTGAAAATGGTCTTCCTATTAAAGCGCGCCTTTGCGGTAAAATGAAACGCTTCAACATCAAAGTCGTCGTCGGAGACCGCGTGACCGTGGGTGTTTCACCTTACGATCCTACTCATGGCCTTATCACACACAGGCACAAAATTTAGTGAAAGATCCAAAAACAATTTGTCGAAACATGAATCATGGTAAAATAAATCCAGCTGTCAGATTCTGTCCTAATTGCGGAGAGAAACTGACATCTGCCATATCTAACGTATGCAACGAAACAAAACACCAAGAACGCCGAAAAAATCGGGATCTGTTTTGTGTCGATTGCGGGAAAAGCCTGAAGGTGTAGTTCTTCGGTTCCTCTTAAATTCCGTCAGCTCTGCGTGTAACCTTGATTGAGATTCTGTTATTCGAGCATTCGACTATCAAATCTCAGAAAGGTCTTTTCATGGAGCCAACTCCCAATTTCGTCAGTGAGTGCAATTTAAAGACACAAAACGTCTTGTTCGCAAACCACCTCCGCACTCATAAAGAAGAAATTATCGAGCGTTGGCTGCAATCGGTTCTAAAAGAAGTTCCGCCTTCCAACAGAAATACCATTCCCGTGGTCATTGACTCTCTTGGAGTTTTTCTTGATGAGCTTGCCAATGAGCTTAGCCATGACGAACCCTCAGTAGAATATTTAACAGAGAGGGCTATGTCGACAATCCATGGTGGCGAGCGCGCATCTTTGGAGGGATATTTCATTCCCCAACTTCTAAAAGAATTCAGTCTTTTGCGTGAAATACTCAGTGATGAAATTAAACAACACGGTTTTTTTCAGTTCGAGGTTCGAGACTTCACGGATAAAGCGATTGACCACATTGTTTCAGCATCAACTTCAGAGTTTGTGGCTGTTCAAAACGAACAGCTCAGGAAAGCCCTGCAAGCGGCAGAACGCAGCAACTCTGAGCTTGAACAATTCGCTGCCATTGCAGCTCACGATTTAAAATCTCCTCTAGCCACAATTTATTCTTATCTGGATTTGTTAGAAGAAGAGAATCAGAATAGTCTGAGTCCTGACGCCAACAAGCTGATTCAAACCATGAAGCAAACTTCAACCCGCATGCTCAGTTTGATTGATCGCTTGCTTGAATACTCCCATATTTCTCAGTCGGATCACTCAATGACCAATGTCGATTTAAACGAAGTGATGGCCTCCGTTCTGCAAAACCTTGCCGAAACAATCGAACGCGAGAATGCGCAAATCGAATTTAATGAGCTCCCCACTGTCTACGGTGACGCTGCCCTTTTAGGGCAGGTATTTCAGAATCTCATCGCCAATGCCATTAAGTTCCGTGGAGAAAATCCCCCGCACATCACCATCACAGCGAGCGAACGAACGAACGATTGGCTTTTCGCTATCCAAGATAACGGGATCGGATTCGATCCAAAAGAAAAAGAATCCATTTTTGCCCTCTACAAAAAACTTCACGGTAAAAATGAGTTTCAAGGTGCCGGCATTGGGCTTGCGACCTGTAGAAAGGTCGTCGAACTTCACGGTGGCAAGATTTGGGCAGATTCCGAAATCGGAAAAGGCTCAACTTTTTATTTTTCAATAGGGAAGAAAAAGTAGTTATTGAATAATAACCGCATGCTTGATTCGTTCGGAAATAAACTTATTAATTTCTTTTTGGAACTTTTCCTTCTCATTTGCCGGAATAGATTCAAAAACGCCGGTCCAATAAGAAGAATTTTTAACATGATCCCGAATAATTTTATCGGCCCGACGAACAACCTCGAGTCCTTCTGGAGTTTTCGAGCACGCCAGGTACTGAACCATTGCCGGTTCAACATCCGAAAACGGAATACTTACAAGATCAGAAAATCGCGGCTGTCCTTCTTTAAAAGACTTTGCGATAAAAGCATATTCGATCGTGTAATCAGCACGTTTCGTTTCAATCATATTGAACGTGTTCGGACTGAACATTTCCGCTAGCACGACACGCAGATGGTGAGGTGTTGACGCTAGAATTTTATCTATCGTCGGCCCGTAAGATCGGCCCTCTCCAATAATTCCTCTCAGATTTTTATTGAGCAAAATCTCTTTAAGATTGATCGATTTTTTTCCATTGTCGGTTAGAAGATCCGCCATTTCTTTTTTTACAATCAGTCGCGGTGACGGTTGCACATACTGAGGCGTGAGATAAGAAAACTCTTTGCGACGCTCGGCTTCCGAACTTCCTGGGAAACAAACCAGTCTTTTGTTTTTTAGTTCTTTTTCAATCCGAGGCATCGTAGCCGAAATCATGCTGTGGTGATGATCGCTTAATTCGCGGTAGTACATCCGAAAGAGTTCATGACGATTGGTCACCAGACTGTTTTGAACCGTTGGAACTTTGTCGCCTAAACTAGAAAATGCCCAGACAATTGTAGGCGCATTTATATCCAAACGGTTGTGTGTATCCGCGTGGGTTTTAAGAAAAAGAAAAACTAAAACGAAAACCGTGAAGAGTTGTTTCATGAGGCTAAAAACATTGTCGATTATTTAAGAAACAATGCCAAAGAAATTAGAAACCCGTCTGGTTTTATAAAATTTAAATTTAAGAGATTTATAAGAAGAAGGCCGAAGAGCCTAAAATGGCGGAGAGTGAGGGATTCGAACCCTCGAGCCCCGCGAAGGGCTGCCAGTTTTCAAGACTGGTGTATTCAACCACTCTACCAACTCTCCGTCGACCGTTTTATGGGTTTTGAGGAGAGTGTTCAAGTAGATGTTGGCCCATAACGCATCGGGCCAACAGATTATTTCCCAGAGCGGATTTCGGTTTTACCACCCATGTACGGCTGCAACGCTTTTGGAATCGCCACTGAACCGTCTTCACGTTGGTAGTTCTCAAGAATCGCAACAGCTGTACGGCCTACTGCCAAGCCTGATCCATTCAATGTGTGAACGAATTGAGGCTTACCACCACCTTCTGGTTTAAAGCGGATGTTCGCGCGACGAGCTTGGAAATCTTCGAAGTTAGAACAAGAACTAATCTCACGATAAGCATCCTGTCCCGGCAACCAAACTTCTAGGTCATACGTTTTCGCAGATCCAAAACCCATGTCGCCCGTACAGAGAAGCATCTTACGATAAGGAAGTTCCAGATCTTTCAAAACTTGTTCTGCATGCGACACCAAGGCTTCATGGATATCGTACGATTTATCTGGGTGAGCAAACGTCATCAGTTCCACTTTGTTGAATTGATGCTGACGAATCAAACCACGCGTATCGCGACCGGCACTACCGGCTTCAGAACGGAAGCAAGGAGAGTAAGCGCAGAAGCTAATCGGTAACTCAGACTCATTTAGAGTTTCGTTATTAAAATAATTCGTCACCGGAACTTCAGCCGTCGGAATCAAATAGTAGTCCGTGCCTTCAAGATGAAACACGTCTTCTTTAAATTTCGGGAAGTTACCAGTTCCAAGCAAGCTGTTACTGTTTGCCATGAATGGCGGAATCATCTCTGTATAGCCGTGCTTTTGAGAGTGCAAATCCATCATAAATTGGATGAGTGCACGCTCCATTTGTGCCGATGCTCCTTTAAGAAAAGCAAAACGGGCACCCGTAACTTTACCAGCGCGCTCAAAATCAATAATATTCAGAGCTTCACCCAATTCAAAGTGTTGCTTTGCTTTGAAAGCAAACTTTGTCGGCGTTCCTGCAGTCGCAATAACTTTATTGTCTTGTTCGGAAGATCCAACAGGCACAGAAGAGTGTGGTTTATTTGGAATCGTCAAAAGCAAATTCGTTACGTCTTGATCCGCTTCAGCAGCTTTGGCTTCAAGATCTTTAACTTGGCTTTTTAAAGTATCTACTTCCGCCAAAATGCCAGACGCATCTTTACCTTCACGCTTTAGTTTTCCAACCTCGGCGCTTAATTTGTTTTGATTGGCTTTTGCAGATTCAGCCTGCGTGATCATTTCCTTACGCTTTTTGGAAAGATCCATGATGTTTTCAAGAATGTCTGTCGAAGCGCCACGGTTGATGAGGGCTTGTTTGTACTCATCATAATAAGATGGCTGTCCGTTTTCTGCTTTTTTCTCGAGAAGTTTAATATCAATCATGGCTTAGTCCTTCGCGCTTAAGGCGCGACCAGTATATACATTCTTAATAGCATCGCGACAAGAATGCAGATCAAATCAAAGATTAAAATCTGCCCGATACTCCACCCGGAGAGGGTTTTCATAATGACTGCAAGCACCACGATCATGCAGAAAATCAGAGCGAATGTTCCATACTGAACGAACTCTTGGCCAATCAGAGCAATCGTGAGTCCAAGGGCTAAACCCGTCATGAGTCGCAAGAAAATATGCAAAGCTGTCATCGACGAGGACTTCACCCCCCCTTGAACATTTGTTGCAAATCCCTTCATTTTATCACCGATTCCCATGGCTTCCCCTCACTTGCAGCATCTTCCTAATTGCCTAGCCGTTGCAGTTTCATTTCTATTTCAGCACGATCCGGAGCATTTGGGGAGAGGCCAAGATATTTATTATAAGCCTGCGCCGCAGACCGACCATCTCCCTTCATTTCGTATATCGCCCCTTGCTCGCGATAGATCTCAGCGTATCCATTTTCTCGAGCCGCTGCCAAGGACAACATGTCTTCTGCCACTTCAAGGGATCCCGATTGGCGATAACATTGGGCGGACTTTACATAAATATCCGCGCCTTGAGGACGCAGCTTCATGGCGTAAGCATACTCGCCCGCACATTCGCCGAATTGTTTTTTCGCCGCATAAACTTCAGCAGCCAGGATATAAGAATCTGCGATATTCGGGTTCTGACGCTTTTCTTGTTTTGCCGCCTCAAGGGCTGTTGCAAAATCCCCGGCCGCATAAGCCGACTTCCCGATATAATAGAAAGTTCGAGGGTAGTTGGGGTTCAACCTTTGCACGCGTTTAAACTGTTGAATGGCTTCATCATAACGACTGGTTTCAAGATATAATTTCCCAGCTTGGAACAAGGCATCTCCATCCGTTGGATCCAAAACCGCCGCACTCAAGAAAGCTTTGAGTGCTTTCTCGTTAAGGCCCAACGCCTTTTCACTTTCCCCAAGTCCCAGCCAAGCTTTTTTGTTTTTCGGATCAATCTCCACAACTGTTTGATAAATCTGTTTAGATTGATTGTAACGGTCCTCGGATTTGTAAATTTCCGCCAGCGCCACACGGTAATCAACGGTGTAAGAAAAGCGCTTGATCAATTCATTGAGATAACTAATTCCCGAATCCACACCATTGGTTTGCGCTAAAACTTTGGCGTAAGTAATCTGCGCCTCTGGATTGGTAGCATCGATCTCCACAGCTTTGGTCGCATAGCGAATCGCATCTTTGGCTGTATTTTCTTTTCGTTCGATCTCTTTTTTATTTATCGGCATGATCGACTGAGATAAAAAGCCATTGGCCTTCGACAACAAAATGTAAGTATCGATATCTCCATCATAGGCTTTAATCGCACGCATGCCATAGTTCACAGCCCCCACCATATTGTTTTTACGGAACTCGAGCAGGGCAAGACCGCGCAAAACTTCATAGTTGTTAGGTGCAATCCTTGTGGCATTAGTAAGAACCTGCATCGCATTGGTAAAGTCATAGCGCTGAGACATGTAATCAGCTTGCAGCACGTAGGCGGAAACCAATTTCGGCTCTGCCTTCATCGCTTTATTTAACCATTCAATTGCTTCGAAGCTTTGGTTCAGTTGCCACAAACTTTTTGCAGCTTTTAATGCCGCTGTTCCATTTTTAGGATCCACTTCAAATGCCGCTTTGAATTCCGCTTGCGCAGCAAGGAAATCCCCTTGGCGAACATACTGGTCTCCCAGATAGAGCAACTCGTTGTTTGCTCCTTTTTCACCTTTGATTTTATCCGAACCGCCTAAACGTACGACCAACTGTCGCAGATCATTGTTATTCGGGTTCAGTGCAAAACCTTTTTGTGCGGCTGACAAGGCTTTGCCTTTTTCATTTCTCAAAACCAGGATCTCGGCCAGGATATGATACCCTTCCGCCTCTACGAGAGGAGGGATGCGACCACGAGTTTCCAGAGCTGCATTTAGATTTGCATATGCCGATTCGGCATTTCGAAAGCCTCTAAACTCAATCACACCCAAAAGAATTTTAGCTTCTTTGTGTTTTGGATTTGCTGCGATGACTTTACGTAAGACATTGGCAGCATCCGTAAAATTATCTTGTTGTGCCATGGTTCTTGCCATTGCGACTTGCGGATTCAACCAACGATCCCAGAGCTGCGATGCTTTTTCATAGTACGGAACCGCATTCATCAAATCTTTTTCGCCCGCTAACAATTCCGCTTTGAAATCATACAAAACGGGGAGGAGAGAGAACGGCTCGCTCATCTCAAGAACTGACTCAATGGCACCCTTGGCTTCTTTGTAACGACCTGACGTCATGAGTTTCACAGACTCACACAATTGTCCAAATGGGCTGACGACATTCAGCGTGCGCGTCGCCTGAGTTACGGCAGAAATTGTTTTAATATCTTGAGCATCTTGGAATGAGAACGGCCAAAGCTCTTTGTAGACAACACAAAGGAGACCGCGCACTTCCAAATTCATCGGTGAGCCTTCAATAATAGAAACCAATTTGTTCTGCGCCTGCACATAAGATTCAAAAGTATCTTGCTCAATCGCCAACAAAGCTTCATTCAATTTGGTTTTTACTTCGGCATCAGAAAGCGTGGAGCTCGCTTTCCCCGGGGCCAGTAAGTGGATTTTTTCTCCGCTATCGGAATCGCCACTGAAAACAACCCAAAGACCAATTATCAAAATCAAAGCAATCGCCACAACCGGAAGCTTCACTGCTTTAAGCAATTCGCCTTTTTCCAGATTCTTTAAGTTTGAAAGCTCAATGACAGAGCCTTTGGTTTTCTCCTCTACAGAAGTCACCGTTGGTGGAACCGACGCCGGCGGTGGACTTGGGTACACACCTCCTGGCATTGTACCTTTACGTTCCACTTGCAAATTCGCAAATGAATCTTTTGTCGGCGGAGACGGCTTTTGTTCTTTTGGTTGTTGCGGAGTTGGCGGACGGATGATCACCGTTTCCGCTTCCATCTTCTGCGCTTTTTTCGGATCAACTTCGACAACACCTTCGAGTGCTTCTAAAAGTTTATCGTAGAAATGCGGCTCTTTTGAAATCAGAGTCCACTGTCCGTCAGGAAGTTTTGAGATCATTTCTTGGCCGGAAAAAACACCTTCGGCAATCATGCGCAAGATGGCCTCGGTAGAGTAAGGACCCTTTACCTGACCAGAACGTGTTTTAACTACCCAAGTGACCTGAATGCGCGACATAGACAATTGATTATATTGGGCTTTTTATTGAAGAACTACTTGTGTATGTGTCGACCGCCAGGTCTGTGCTTTAGTCGGTGTATTGTGGTTCCAGAATAGAACCTCCGACCCAGAATGGAATTACCCATGGTTCCGAATTGAGTTGGGATCATCCGTTGGGCGCGCCTCAAATCGAATTAAATGCATTTTTACGAATGTCTCAAATTGGCACAGTCGTTGCTTATATAGAAAGTGTTTTTGAAGTCATGGGAGAAACCAGCAGTGATTCGAAATGCTCTTATTGCGATTTACATCTTGATCGTCCTAGCAATCTCAGCGGTTGCACGCGCAGGAGTTCTTCCAAACGTAGGTATGACAGGTGAAGTAATCAACACTTCAGATGTTCAAAACTATAACTTCAAACAACACGAAGGCGAGATCGTAGCTTTGGCTGATGGCTCACTAGTTCTAGTGATGGATCAGCAAAATTTTGTGAATTTGAAATCACAAATCGATCTTACTCCGTTTATTGGTTCTAAAGTTGTGATTAGCGGTATCGAACTTGAGCATCAACTTGCTCCCAATTTCGAACTTGATGTTGTGGACCCCCTCCCTTCCATCGGTTCTGGGAACAAAGCGATTGTCTTCTTTGTGTTCGGCATCAGTGAGGTTAATAGCCTCTAATCATTGCGTGTCTCAGCCCCAATCCCCTCCGTGGGCTGAGACAATTCTTTTATCTCTTAAGAGAGTCTGCCACCCCCCTCATAGGCAGGCTCTTTTTTTTGCCCAAAATTTACCACTAGCAAATTTCAGACATAAAAAAACCCCTGCTTACTCAGCAGAGGTTCTTAATTTCAAATATAGTTTTTAACTATTCTATTCTTCTGATGACTGCGCCTAGGCTCGACAATTTGTCTTCGAGTTTTTCGTAGCCGCGATCCAAGTGATAAATACGGTTTACTACTGTTTCGCCTTTTGCGACAAGACCAGCAAGTACCAATGAAGCACTCGCACGAAGATCTGTTGCCATCACTTGTGCGCCTGTCAGTTCATTCGGACGACCGCGAACAACGGCAACACGAGTTTTAGGAGTGATGTCAGATCCCAAACGAATCAACTCTTGAACGTGCATGAAACGGTTTTCAAAAACTGTTTCAGTGATCACTGTTGTTCCGTTCGCAACCGCCATCAAAGCCATGTACTGAGCTTGCAGATCCGTCGGGAAGAGTGGATGTGGTGCTGTCGTGATATCAACCGCATTCCATGATTCACAAGGGAAAACGGTCATTGTGTCTTTCGTTGTTTCGATTTTAAAACCCGCATCGCGCATTTTAATGATCAAAGCTTCCAAGTGAGCTGGCACACACTTCGTCACAGTCACGTGACCTTTCGTGATCGCACCTGCAATCAACAAGGTTCCAGCTTCAATACGATCTGGCATAATTGAGTGTTCAGCTGGAGTGAGTTTTTCAACACCTTCAATTGTGATTACACTTGTGCCGTGACCTGTGATCTTCGCACCCATTTTGTTAAGGTACTCAGCAAGGTCCACGATCTCTGGTTCTTTCGCCGCGTTTTCAAGAACGGTTTTTCCCTTTGCAAGAGTGGCTGCCATCATCACGTTTTCGGTTCCACCCACAGTCACCGTTTCAAACAAGAATGTAGAACCCTTTAGCTTTGGTGTAGCCGCGTGAACGTAACCTTCTTTTTGCGTGATCTCGGCACCCAAAGCTTTGAAGCCTTCCAAGTGCAAATCAATCGGACGAGATCCAATTGCGCAACCACCCGGTTGTGAAACAACAGCTTCGCCGTATTTCGCAAGCATCGGACCCATGCAAAGAAAACTTGCGCGCATTTTGCGAACAAGATCGTAAGAAGCTTCATAAGATTGAAGACGCGAAACCTTTACGCGGAAAACGTCTCCGTCCCAGCGAGTTTCACAACCCAAGCTCTGAAGAAGTTCCGCTGTTGATTCAATGTCCTTCAACTTCGGAACATTTCTAAAAACGTGTTCACCTTCAGCCAACAATGTTGAGAAAAGAATTGGAAGAGCGGCGTTCTTTGCACCACTCGTCGCGACTGAACCTTTTAACGGGCCATTGCCCACAACTACCATTTTATCCATTGATCACTCCACGAAGAACCCTATCATGCCCCGAAAGGTCTTTGATGACACGGACTTCATTAAACTTTCCAAGTTTTTCCAAATGTCCCAACATAGCGGCACCCTGGCTCATGCCCATCTCCATCAAAAGCAATCCGGGACGAGAAAGCTTTTCAGAGTATGAAGACGACCACTGTTTTAAAAGAGCTAAACCACTGTCAGCCGCAAAGAGTGCTGTATGGGGTTCAAACTTTCTGACGTCTTTATCAACCAGGGGGTCCTCCTCAGCAATGTAAGGAGGATTAGAGACTAATATGTCGATTTTTTCCTGTCCCATGAATTCTTGGTAAGATGCCATTACATTTTGAAAATTACCTGCATCCTCGTTCACAAAGAACACACGCTCACGGACTCCTAAGGATTCCGCATTTCGTTTGGCAACCTCAAGTGCTTCCGCAGAAATATCCACTGTCACGAGACGGGCGTGCGGAAACTTTTTTAATAAAGTCAGTCCTACACAACCACTGCCACAGCCCAAATCCAAAATATGCAGAGGTTTTTCAGAGTCTTTTTCCCATTTCATCGCCTCTTCGATCAGATGCTCAGTCTCGGGACGAGGAATCAGTGTGTGAGAGTTCACTTCAAAGCGTTCCCCAAAGAAATCTTTGTAGCCCACAATATAAGCCACGGGTTCACCTTGAGATCTGCGGCGAACCAATTCACGACAAGTCGCCAGTTCCGCATCAGACAACGGCTGATCGAATTTTAGATAAAGCTGAATGCGATCGAGCTTCAGTCCATGGGACAAAAGCAGTTCCGCATCCAAACGAGGCGTGTCTATTTTCTTTTCTCGGAAAAAGGCAGTGGTTTTGTCGAGTACTTCTTTTAGCTTCATTGGTTTGCAGAGGTTTGTTTTTTAAGTGCCTCTGCTTGAAAGTTAGCAACGAGCGGATCAATCAGCAACTCAAATGAGCCACTCATGACTTGGTCCAGCTGATGGATCGTCAAGCCGATACGGTGATCGGTGATACGCGTTTGCGGGAAGTTATAAGTACGAATACGCTCAGAACGATCGCCTGTTCCGATTTGGTCCAAACGAACATCTGAAGCTTCTTTGCGTGCTCTTTCGTCTTCAATCGCTTGAAGTTTTGCGTAAAGGATTTGGAAAGCACGTTCACGGTTGGCAGATTGTGATTTACCCTCTTGGCACTTTACGTCGATACCCGTTGGCAAATGCACAACACGAACTGCCGATTCCGTTCTATTGACGGACTGACCACCCGAACCTTGAGAGCGCATTGTTTCAATACGCACGTCAGACATCGGAATGTTCACTTCTTTCATTTCTACTTCAGGGATCACGGCCACCGTCACTGTTGACGTGTGAATACGACCAGCAGCTTCCGTTTTAGGAACACGCTGAACGCGGTGAACACCTGATTCGTATTTCAATTTACTAAAGACAGAGTCGCCTGTAACGCTGGCGATGATCTCTTTTGCTCCGCCCACGTTTCCTTCAGAGAAAGAAAGCATTTCGACTTTCCAACCTTGAGTTGAAGCGTAGTGAACGTAACCACGGAAAAGTTCATCAGCAAACAAAGATGCCTCGTCACCACCAGCGCCTGCACGAATCTCCAAGATAATATTCTTGTCGTCGTTTGGATCTTTCGGGATGAGAGCAATTTTGATTTGCTGCTCAAGCTCTGGCAAAGCGGCTTCCAGTTCCTTCACTTCTTCTTTAAGAAGCTCACGCATTTCAGGATCTGTTTCAGAAGTATAAAGCTCTTTGCTGGCTTTGAGATTTTCTGTTTTCTTTTTGAAATCACGATAAAGAACTACAATCTTTTCTAGTTCAGCCAGTTCCTTCATCAAAGCGCGATATTGCGTTTGGTTTGAAGCAATGTCCGGTCTTTGAAGAGAAAGATTAACCTCTTCATAACGAGATTCAACTGCATCAAGCTTTGAGAACATGGCGATAGCTCCTAGATCAATTGCTAATTCAGGGTGTGTCTCAGAAATGAAAATGCGGTTCGAGAATTGAACCGCATTTCATGCAAGGAAATCCTCCGTACGGAGGTCCGCAATTTACTTTTTGCCGTATTTCTTTTTGAAACGGTCGATACGACCTTCAGTATCAAGAACACGTTGTTTACCAGTGAAGAAAGGGTGAGACTCAGAAGAGATCTCAACTTTGATCAAAGGATATTCTTTACCGTCTTCCCATTTGATAGTTTCAGCAGAGCTCAAAGTAGAAGTTGTCAAAAACGCGAAATCGCAAGAGATGTCTTTGAAAACAACCTGACGAACTTGTGGGTGAAGTTTTTCTTTCATGACCTGATTCCTTTTAAAAATTCAAACTTATATGGTCTTAAGCTGTAAGGGTTTAACACAAGGTGTAGGACCCATCAAGCACAAATCGCTGCTTTTTTTAGCACCAGAAAGACCTCATTCTAGCACACACAGTTCAGTAAAACCCTCGCATTTACGCATACTTAAATAAAAAGGAGGACCTTCTCAGTCCCCCCAATTTCTAATGTTCTAAGCTCTAATTTCTAGGCTCGTGAAACTAGCCTTAGCCTGGGCCTGACATCGCCTTCAAGAAGTCAGTATTGGATTTCGTGTTACCCACTTTATCCAACAAGAATTCCATCGCGTCGATGACGTTCATTGGCGCCAAAACTTTTCTCAAGATCCACAAGCGGTTCAAATCACCTTTGTCGATCAAAAGATCTTCTTTACGAGTGCCGGATTTGTTGATGTCCATGCAAGGGAAGATACGTTTTTCCATAAGCTTACGATCCAAGTGGATCTCGGCGTTACCTGTACCTTTAAATTCCTCGAAGATCACCTCATCCATACGAGAACCAGTGTCGATCAACGCTGTTGCGATGATTGTCAAAGATCCACCCTCTTCAATGTTACGAGCAGCACCGAAGAAACGTTTTGGTTTGTGAAGGGCATTTGAATCCACACCACCAGACAAGATTTTTCCTGAAGGAGGAACAACCGTGTTGTATGCGCGGGCCAAGCGAGTGATTGAATCGAGCAAGATCACAACGTCGTGTTTGTGTTCAACCAAGCGTTTTGCTTTTTCGATAACCATTTCTGCAACTTGAACGTGGCGAGTTGGTGGCTCATCGAATGTCGATGAAACAACTTCGCCTTTTACAGTACGTTGCATGTCAGTCACCTCTTCCGGACGTTCATCGATCAAAAGAACGATCAACTTCACTTCAGGGTGATTTGCTGTAATTGCATTTGCAATTTGTTGCATCAAAACTGTTTTACCTGTTCTTGGCGGAGCAACGATCAAGGCACGTTGACCTTTTCCAAGTGGCGCCATCAAGTCCACAACGCGAGTCGTGTAATCGCCTGGGTTGTGTTCCAACTTCAAACGTTGATTTGGGTAAAGCGGCGTTAAGTTGTCGAATAGGATTTTGTCTTTACCTTTTTCAGTTGTTTCAAAATTCAATGAATCAACTTTCAAAAGTGCAAAATATCTTTCGCCTTCTTTTGGAGGACGAACAGTTCCAGTAACAGTATCACCTGTTCTCAAGCCGAAACGACGGATTTGAGAAGGGGAAACGTAGATATCATCCGGACCCGGAAGGTAGTTGTAATCTGGAGAACGCAAGAAACCGTAACCATCCGGCAAGATTTCAAGAACGCCAGAACCATAGATGTCTTGTCCAAGTTTCGCTGCACGTTTCAAAATTTCGAAAATCATGTCCTGACGGCGAAGACCGGCCGCATTTTCAATTTTCAATTTTGTTGCAAGCTCCGTGAGCTGCGTGATGTTTTTTGATTTCAAGTCTTTAGATGAAAGCCAAGTTTTCTCTTCATCTGTTAATTGAATATCTGCCAAGTCCACTTCTTGAGTTTGTGCTGGTGGAGTTCCTACTGCTGATTCATCAGTTGGGTAGGCTTCTTCTTGGTTACGGCGGTTGTCGCGGAAGTCGCGACGTTGATTGTTGTTATGTCTGTGGCCACCACGGTCACGGTCGCCGCGATTGTCTCTATCGCCTCTGTCTCTGTTATCTCGGTCGCCACGATCGCGGTTGTCACGATTGTTCGGACGGAATTCACGACGTTGCTGGTGTTGAGGGCGGTGTTGTTGTTCTTGGCGAGGAGTTTCGCTTGGGGCTGATGCGCCTTCAGCAGATGCGGTAGCCGCGGGTTCAGAAGCAGCAGGTTCAGCGGATGGTGCGGGAGCACTTTCAGCAGGAGCTGCTTCGGCTTTTGGGGCACTTTCTTCAGAAGCTTTTGCGCGTGGTGAACGTTTTTTTACTACTTCTGTGCCTTGTTGATCTTTGGGTTCAGACAAACAATTTCTCCTTGTAGGGAATATAAAAAGAATAAGGTAAGAAAAATTAAAGAATATCCGCGGCTGGGATGCCCTCACTGTCCTAAAGGCCTGGATCTTTGTCAATGGGAAAAAGGAAATGCCTAAATTCGAGATCGGTTCCTGTTCCGAGGGCATCAGTTTGGATCACTTAAATTATTGTTTCATTATAAAACACCTTTAATGGTTCAAATTTTCAAAAGAAATTTCAATAAGTTAGTAAGCATATTTAAAAAGGCCAGTTTTGTTTAAATTGGCTGAAATTAACAAAAAATAAGTCTCTCTCCCTATTAACTTTCCGTAAGTAATTCCGATTAAAATAAGGTCTATTTAAGCAATAAGGAGTCTACCGTGGAGGATACTTTGAAAGTTCCGGCACCGCGAACCCCTCTCAATCTAGAGGTTTCGTTCAAGCGTAACTATGCGCGCGAGGAAACTAAAGGCACGCTTAAAAATATCAGCATCACGGGAGCCTTTTTAGAATTCAGCGGCGGAAACGTGCGCGCAAATGAAAAACTCAACCTGATCTTTGTCGTTGCCGGCAGAGAACGAAAGGTTGCCGCTCATGTTATTTGGGCGAACTCGGCTGGTGTTGGCGTAAAATTCATGCCACAAAACAACCGAGACGTTCAAATCGTCGATGACCTTATCTATTTCGTAGAGAATGATCGTTCGGGTCGTCGCTCGATTATGGATACAATTCTTAAGAAGGTCGGATAATTTTAGAAGATTCTAATTAAGAAGAAAAAAGCTCTGCGGTTCTGCCACAGAGCTTTTTGTTTTTAGGCTCCTGCCTAAAACCCCTCCGGGGCTGGCGCGAAAGAATAGCATCCCTGCTATTCTTTCGGTTTTTTTAGCCAACGTGAGTGTTATCGATTTGCTGTTCAAGTTCTCTTTGTCTGCGTTTCTTTCTCATCACGATCAAGATTGCAAGACCTGCTGCTGCCAAACCTACAACTGCTAGAGCCAATGTTGTGTCATTATCCATTCCCGGTGCCGCACCTTCGTCAGCCGCCACGTCATGTGCTGGAGCTGGAGGATTCACAGCTTCAACTGGTGGTGGAGGCGGAGGAGGTGGCGCCATCTCTTGAGCCATATCTGGTGGCGGCGGAGGCGGAGCCATTTCCTGTGGCATATCTCCAGGAGGCGGTGGTGGTGGCATTTCCATATCCGCTGAAGTTGGCGGAGGTGGGATGTCACCCGCTGGAGGCATTTGTTCCATTGGAGGAGGAGCCATTTCAGTTGGAGCCGCTGCAATTTCTTGGTGCGGTTCAGCTGGCAATGATGGAGGAGCGGCTGGACCTGCGGCGATTGGGCCACCTTTCCAGTAACGAAGTTCAGTTCCTGCTGCGATAGAATTTTTAGAATCTACCGAGTTGCTTGACCAAACTTCTTTCCATGCGTCTTTGTAACCAAGAAGTTCTTTTGAAACTTTTTTGATATCATCGCCTTCTTTAGCTATGTAAGTTTCGGGAGCAATACCGTTGTCTTCATAGTAAGTGAGCATGCGACCTGAATCGTCTGGACGAATCGGCGAATTATAATAAACTTTGTCGCCCGGTTTTACACCACGAGATTGAAGAGTAACGTTTCCTTTTTTGATTTCGGCACTTTTGTTTTTACCGTAGATCATTTTGCTGATGCTAGAAAGGCTGTCACCTGGTCTAGCAAAGTAAACTGTGTTGTACCAAACCTTGCCAACTTTCCAAGGAGCCGTTGCAACCTTTTGAAGTGGTGGAAGAGATTTCTTTTTTGGTTTTTCAGTTTCGTCTACGTATGTCGTCGTTGAAGTTGAAGTTTCCGTGGTTGTACTTTCTGTCATTGCAGGTTCAGGTGGCAATGAAGATTCTGCCATCGCAGTTGAAGAATCCGTCGAAGGTGGAGGAGTAGATTCAACTGACTCAGCAAATGGATCTGCTGGAAGCGATTCAGAAGTGGCAACTTCAGGTGCAGCCTCAGGAGCTGGAGCTTCGCTGGTCACTGTTGTTTCAACTGTCGTTGTGGATGTTGATGTTTCGCCAAGTGCATCTTCAGGAAGAGAGTCGCTTCCAAGAGAGCTGTCAGTTGCAGCTGTGTCGAGAGACTCCTCGCCATCTAGTTTTTCAAGATCAGCTGAATCAAAGTCAGAGGTGACGTCAGCGTCAGATTTAGAATCGTTGGAAGTGCATGAGGAGAGGTGTAAAGCTCCAAAGCACGCTAGTAGTACAACGAGTTTTTTCATCATGTGTTCATCCTTGAGTGATGCTATGAAACATACTGTTTCAATAAACGTTATTAACAATTTAATGCACAAGATAGAAGGCTTGCAATCACTAAAGGCCTGCCTGGACTAATGGTGGACTTTTAGTTTAGTTCCAAGCTTGACCTTGTTTTTGTCGAACCAACCCTTGTTCATTTCAAGTGCGTACTTTGCAGGTTTCGCACTTGGGTAAGAAGCCAAAAGCATGTCATTCGAAACGCCTTTGCCAGATTTCATTTCTTGAACATCGATCAAAGTCCCGGATGCGTCGAAATAACCAATCGAAAGGTCGATAAGTGTATTCTTCATCCAGAAAAATCGTGTCTCTTCGCCGGGAAAAATAAATAACATGCCATCATTTTCTCCCAGCTTTTCTCTGAACATAAGCCCGCGTGCGTGTTGATCCGCAGTTTCAGCCAGCTCCACTTCAAGCTTTTTATCTCCAAGTGTAATTTTCACTTTTGAAAACGGCTTTGCCGCTGAAGCATGTATTCCAACAAACACCAGGACCAAGGTCAGAAAAATTCTAAGGTGTTTGAAGCATTTCAAGTGCAACTCCATAACGAACTCCTTTAGTCGAAACGTACATTCCGTTCATACTAAGTTTATCTAGGACAGCTAATAATATAGAGGCTCCGGCAAAAATAATATCGGCGCGACCGCCAAGTTGGTACTTCGTCTTCTTTTCCTCGACAGAAGTTTGAGCGAACTCTTTTACCCAAAACTGCAATCTTTCTTTCGATAAGAAATAGCCATCTACTTTCTTTTCATCAAATCCACCGACTTCGACAGCTACGATCGCAGTCGGTGTTCCAGCAACCGCAATAATTCTCTCGACTTTGTGTTTGCGGATTTCCCCTAAAACTTTATCAAGTTCGGAGCTAGCAAACTGCGTGACACCTTCTTGTTCTTTGGCGGGGATTGGTTGGACAGTGACAAATCTTTCCGTCAAACGAACGGCTCCAATATTTAAACTCTCAGCAAAAAGAATCTGATTGGCTTTGCCAACGATGAGTTCTGTTGAACCGCCTCCGACATCAACAATAAGGGATACTTTGTCTTTCCCTTCAAGGCCGACAGTTCCACCTTGATAAGTGATACGAGCTTCGTCTTCCCCGGGAATGATCTCAATTGGAATACCGAGGTCTTCGCCAATTTTGAAAAGTTCTTTTCCATTTTTAGCATCACGTGCGGCTGAGGTCGCCATTGCTAAGATTTTATCAACCTTTTGTGCATCCATTTCTTTTTTAAATTCCGCCAGACACGCGCGCGCGCGGATCAGAGCATCGGGATGAAACTCTCCAGTTTTGTCGACACCTTGGCCCAAGCGCACTACTTGGACGAGGTCTTTGTGAACTTTTGTAATTCCATTTTTATCACCTTCCGCGATCAGACACAGAAAGGTGTTGGTTCCGAGATCAAGCGCCGCTACTTTCATATTACTTTAACTTCTCTTGTAAAATTTTATTTACGATATCCGGATTCGCTTGGCCTTTTGAGGCTTTCATCACTGCGCCAACAAAGAATCCAAAAAGATTTTTCTTCTTGCCGCTGCGATGATCGTCAACGATCTGCGCGTTGGCAGCGAGCACCTCGTCAATGATCTTTTCAATGGCTGCCGGGTCTGAAACCTGTACCAAACCTTTTTCTTTAATGACTACTTCCGGATCTTTTCCCGATGTCCACATTTCTTGAAAAACTGTTTTCGCAATTTTTCCAGAGATCGTACCTTTATCAATGAGGGAAATCATCTTTCCCAACTGTGCTGGATGAATCGGAGAGTCCTTGATGTTTTTATTTGCGGAATTCAATTCGCGCAAAAGTTCCGTCATAATCCAGTTTGCCGAGGCTTTAAAGTTGTTGGCGGCCTTTGCAGTCTCTTCGTAAAAATCCGCCAGATCCTTTTCCGTCGTCAGAACTAATGCATCTGATTCTGGCAAACCTTGTTCTTCTTGAAAACGTTTTGCCCGAAGTGACGGAAGCTCTGGAAGATCTTTGCGAATTCTTTCGATCATTGCATCCGTTACAATCACGGGGAGAAGATCAGGATCTGCAAAATACCTATAATCTTGAGCGTCTTCTTTGGTTCTCATCGTAAAGGTGCGGTTTTTGTCTGGATCCCAAAGACGTGTTTCTTGAACGATTTTTTCTCCGCGCTCGACAGCATCAATCTGTCTTTCAATCTCGTATTCCAGGGCTTTTTCCACAAAGCGGAATGAATTAATGTTCTTAATTTCAACCCGTGTGCCAAACTGGGTGGCACCAGTTTTGCGCACAGAGATGTTACAATCACAGCGCATGGAGCCTTCCTCTAAGTTTCCATCGCAGACGTCGAGATAACGAACGATCTGGCGAATTGTGCGGGCATATTCAGCTGCTTCTGCTGCTGATCTTAAATCAGGCCCAGTGACAATCTCTAACAGAGGAATGCCCGCGCGATTGTAATTCACAAGCGTGCAGTCGCCGGAGTGATTTGATTTTCCAGCGTCTTCTTCCATATGGGCGCGCGCAATGCGGATTGTTTTCTCGACACCCTCAATTTTGAAAGTGACGGAACCGTTTTCGCAGATGGGCTGGTCGTATTGTGAAATCTGATAACCCTTAGGTAAATCGGGATAGAAATAGTTTTTACGCGCAAACACGGATTTGCGACGAATATCACATCCCAACGCGAGACCTGTTTTAATAGAATATTCGACAGCTTTTTTATTAAGAACGGGCAACGAGCCTGGCATTCCCACGCTCACTGGCGAAGTATTCTCATTGTCACCGGCATCGAAAGTTGTCGCGTCGTTAGAAAAAATTTTACTCTTCGTGCTGAGCTGCACGTGGATTTCAATACCAATGACGGCTTCATATCCTCTAGAAGACATGGGGAAGTTTTCCTTTCACTGGTGAAGCACCTTCCAAAGCAAACGCCACGTTGAGCATTTTTTGTTCTTCAAAATGAGAAGCTGTGAGTTGAACACCGATCGGCAGCCCTGTCTGGGATAAACCAAAAGGCAAACTCATTCCCGGAAGGCCGGCAAGATTTGTCGAGGTCGTAAAGATATCATTCAGATACATTTGCAAAGGATCGGAAATGCGTTCACCGATTTTGAAAGCAGGGCTCACGGTCACCGGACTTAAAATCACATCGCATTTTTTAAAAGCATCAAGGTATTCGTTCATGATGAGACGACGAACCTGTCCGGCCTTTGCGTAGTAAGCGTCAAAGTATCCGCTGGAAAGACAGTAAGTTCCTAGCATGATTCTTCGCTTAACTTCTTTACCAAAACCCTCACCGCGAGTTTTTCCATAAAACTCTTCAAGATCGACTGCCGCAAGATTTTTAAATTCCGAACGATAACCGTATTTCACGCCATCATATCTCGACAGGTTCGAAGATGCTTCACTTGCAGCTACGAGATAATAAACTGGAACTGCGAACTCTGCTTTTGGAATTGAAACCTCGACGATTTCAGCTCCCATGCTTTTCAAGGCTTGAATCGAGTTCTCCACAGTCTTTTGCACATCAGAATCGAGAAGACCTGACGTCATAAATTCCTTCATGACACCAATCTTCATTCCTTTGATGTTTGCGGAAAGATTTTTGCTCCATGCAGGAACATTTCTCTGGGTTGTGGTAGAGTCGTGTGGGTCAAATCCGGAAATTACTTCCATCGTCAGGGCTGCATCTTTCACATTGTTAGCAAAAGGACCCGCCTGATCTAACGAAGATGCATAGGCGATAATTCCGTAACGGCTCACGCGACCGTAGGTGGGTTTTACTCCAACCACACCGCAAAAACTTGCGGGCTGGCGAATAGAGCCGCCCGTGTCGGTTCCAATTGTTCCCGCAACCAAACGAGCTGCTTGCGCAGCTGCCGATCCACCAGAAGAGCCCCCTGGAACACAATCTGTATTCCACGGATTTTTCACAGGACCAAAATGCGAAGTCTCGTTTGAAGAACCCATTGCGAATTCATCTTGATTTAACTTTCCTAAAACGATGACGCCTGCCTTTTTAAGACGATCGACAACAGTTGCGTCATACGGAGGAACAAAGTTTTCTAAAATCTTAGAAGCTGCGGTTGTGGGTAGACCTTTGGTGCAAAGCATTTCTTTGATTCCAAAAGGAACACCAGCAAGCGCGCCCACGCTTTCACCCTTCGCAATGCGGACATCAAGCGCTTCGGCTTCCCTTAGCGCATTTTCGTTTTTTGCGGTGAAGGAGTTAAGCTTTCCATCTAAGGACTCGATTCGATTTTGAAAGTGAGCGGTGACTTCTTTCGCGCTGACTTTTTTTGATTGAACAGCTTCCGCAATTTCTGAAATAGAGCTTAACGTTAAATCCATATCAACCTACCACCGGAGGGACTTTGAAAAGGTTTCCGGCTTTATCAGGAGCGTTGCCTGTCATTTCTTCCGCCGTGAATTCATTTAGCGCTTCGTCTTCGCGCCAAAAACTTTCAATTTCAGTGGGTGTGATAAGGGGCTCGACACCTTCCGTATTGACCTTGGATATTTGCTCAAAATGATTGAGGGCTTTTGCCAATTGTAGGCTGTACTCTTGCGCCTCTTGTTCAGTGATTTGCAGGCGGGCAAGTTTGGCAATATGCTCGATAGTTTTTTTGTCAATCACGGGGGTCTCCTCGCTCGGGAACTGATCTTCTTAAAATAACAAATTTTGGGTTGCCTCGTCACTGCTCGGAAGCGCATTTTCTACGTGACTGGACCTTCCGTGGTGGTAAAGTGCCCGATATGTCGAAAAAGCGTCACGAAGAGCTCAAAAAAATCATCGCTAAGCACGATTATAACTACTACGTCCTGGATCGTCCGGAGATTGAAGATTACGACTATGACAAACTCTATGCGGAACTTGTGGAACTTGAAAAGGCCGATAAGAGTTTAGATCTTTCCGACTCTCCATCTCAGCGAGTGGGCGGAAAGCCTCTTGATATTTTTGAAAAGGCCCCGCATCGACTGCCGATGCTTTCGTTGGCCAACAGTTATTCGCCAGAAGATATTTTCGATTTTGACGAACGCGTGCGCAAGTTTTTAAAAACCGACAAACAAATTGAGTATCTTTGTGAGCTTAAGTTTGACGGCCTTTCAATGGAATTGATTTATGAAAACGGTCAATTCACTCGTGCTCTAACTCGCGGAGATGGTACGG
This sequence comes from Bdellovibrio sp. HCB2-146, assembly GCF_047345725.1. Classification (NCBI taxonomy): domain Bacteria; kingdom Pseudomonadati; phylum Bdellovibrionota; class Bdellovibrionia; order Bdellovibrionales; family Pseudobdellovibrionaceae; genus Bdellovibrio; species Bdellovibrio sp. HCB2-146. The sequence continues at coordinate 1,491,773 of NZ_JBLEQP010000001.1, read as the reverse complement.
TTGGAGAAGACGTCACCCACAATATTAAAACTATTCGTAGCATCCCATTGAAATTGGGGATGAAGAAACCTCCTTCTCTTTTAGAGGTTCGTGGTGAAGTTCTGATATTCAAGCAAGACTTTGCAAAGCTCAACGAAACACAACAAGAAAATGGTCAGCAAACTTTCGCAAATCCTCGCAATGCCGCAGCCGGTACGGTTCGTCAGTTGGATCCGCGCATCGCTGCAAGCAGACCGTTACGTTTTTTGGGATATGCTCTAGGGGCTACCGAAGGTCTGACTTTCACCACGCAATACGAGATTGAAGAATATTTTGCCGAACATGGAATCCCAACCGCCATCAATATGGATAAAGAGTTGGTCGCTATCTGTAAAGGTCCGGAAGAGGTTGTTGAATATTATCATCGCGTTGAAAAACTTCGTCCGAGCTTACCCTTTGATATTGATGGTATCGTAATCAAAGTAAATTCTCTGCACACTCAAGATGATTTGGGTCTTGTCGCAAGAAGTCCCCGTTGGGCCACTGCTGCGAAATTTAAACCACAACAAGCCGAAACTCTGATTGAAAATATTCACGTACAAGTAGGTCGTACCGGAGCGCTCACGCCTGTCGCTATAATGAAGCCGGTAAAAGTTGGCGGTGTCACCGTCACAAACGCAACTTTGCACAACCAAGATGAAATCAACCGCAAAGATGTGCGTATTGGTGATACCGTGATCATTCAACGTGCAGGCGACGTTATCCCCGAAGTCGTTTCCGTTGTAATGGAGAAGCGGCCTAAAAATAGCAAAGCATTCTTAATTCCTTCTGAGTGTCCAGCCTGTGGTTCCCCTGTTGTGAAAGTCGAAGGCGAGGTCGTCACTCGTTGTGTGAACCCGCTTTGCATCGCCATGGTGAAAGAGTCGCTCAAACATTTTGTTGCTCGTCGAGCAATGAATATCGATAAAGTCGGAGATCGTCTGATAGAAACTTTGGTCGATCATAAACTGCTTAAAAGTTTTTCAGACTTTTATCGTTTGAAGAAGGAAGATATTCTTTCTCTTGATCGTCAGGGTGAAAAATCGGCAGAGAACGTTATTAAGAGTATCGAGAATAGTAAAAAGCCAGGACTGGGGCGATTTATTTTCGCGCTTGGAATTCGGTTCGTTGGCGAACAAACTGCAAAACACTTGGCTGATCATTTCGGCACTATTGAAAGATTCTTACAAGCCACTGATGAAGACCTTTTGCAGGTTCCTGAGATTGGTCCAAAGGTTCTTAAAACCATCCGTGACTGGATCTCAAATCCTATCTTGGTTCAAGAAGTCCACGACATGCTTAAGCTTGGCGTTACCATTTCAGGCCCTGCGCGTGCGCAAGAAGGTTCGCTATCAGGAAAAAGTTTTTTGATTACTGGCACTCTTCCCGTGAAGCGCGATGATGCTAAAGATTTGATCGAAAAAAATGGCGGCAAGATTTTGGGATCTGTCTCTGCGAAGTTAAATTACCTCGTTGTCGGTGACGATCCAGGTTCTAAAGTGGAAAAAGCACAGAGCCTTGGGGTGACTATTATTTCTTGGGAAGAATTGCAAAAATTGATCGGCTAATTTTGATCATGCACTTTCCAATAAAAAACCCACAGATTTCTCTGTGGGTTTAAATATTAAATCGATTTTAAGTGCCGATTATAGGTGGTCGATAACGATGTCACGAGCCATAACAGTTTTACGACCGTCAGCTTTCGCGCTTTCAACACCTTTCAAGCAAAGTTGCTCGATAGCTTTGCTGAGAACGTCGATAGTTTCAGCTGAAGTGTTCATTTGACCTTTTTCCTTGATCAGCTTCTTTACTTTGCTTGTTACTACAAGTACGTCTGCCATGTTAACCTCTCATCCTTGTTATTGATCTTTAAAAGGTTTGCATAGCCCCCCACGATTGACAATGGGAAACCTTTTTGCGGCGCGATAGAATTAGCCTCTTCCTGGGTTCAGCAAAACTTCAGATTTTCCGTCTTGAAATCGCAAGAGTTCAGCTTGTCGAACACCCGCGTCGCCTGGAGAAATCCAAATAAAGTTTTTTTGATCCAACGGCTTAGTGCATTCCACGTCCAAAAACGCCGGCGACCAACAACCTGGATTCAAGTGTTCAACCGAACCGATGATTTCATGGCGAGTATGATGTGTGTGCCCGAAAATAATGCGGTTGACGTGCGTGATGGCACTCGCCATCGCAAGCACACGATCGTCAGGTTCCTTGTAACTGGAAACTAACGAGGCAATCGATTTGCTGTAGAACAAGAAGAACGGCAAAAGAGCAAAAAGTGGAATGAACGCCCAGAAAAATGAAATTTCATAAACGGATCTTACAAAGACCATCAATTGAAAAATCAAAAAGAACGCGACAAAAATAATGAACGCACGATCCAACCACAATTCTTGAGCTAACAAAAACGGATTACTTGAGGCTGGAGTCACGAAAAGCTCTTTGAGTTCGCGCACCATTCGGTCGTCGGCATTGGCTTTTTCTGCAATATGAGACACGCGATCTTCGATCTTTAAAGGATTGCGAATTGGAGCCGCCAATCTGTCGAACGAAGAATGAAGCAAGGTTACAACTGATCCCCAAAACCAGGTCAAAACCAAACCAGGTTGTGCACGAGCCATGTATTTCAGGAAAAATGTCACATATTCTCGCAAGCTCATGATGTAGTTGGAATCTACATGGGGATTAAAAAATCCCATGCCATTCATTATGTAACGACAGGCAAGATTCCCAAATGGAAGTTTTAAAGAAATAAAATTATAGCCACGCACATACGGATTTACCGGATCTTCACACACGCAATAAGGATCATATTGATTACCGTGTTCAATCAAGGTGTCGCGATTGCTGATATAAAACCATTCCACAAAGCGAACCTGATCTTGAAATTCCATTGGTAAACTTAAGTGCTTACGAATTTCTGCCTGCACATCAGGGAAGTGCAATTCTAAATCGTGATTTCCCATAACGAATATCACGCGGTGGCCGCGCAAAACAAACTCACGCAGCGATTTTACAAAATCCGCGTGATCGGTCAAAATGACATCAATTTTAAAACGCGACCGAGCTTCTCGTGGATAAAGTCCACGATGGCGTTCTAACCAGCTTATGTGAAAAATCGGTTCTGCCGGCTGAGTCATAACACTGTCAAAATCGAAAATGTCACCGTTTAGAACCAATTCAATTTGTTGACCGCCAGCTTTGTCCTCGATGTGTCGTAAGAAACTTTCAAAAACATCATCAAAGAAGAACTGGCGCGTTTTAAATTTTTTCCACAGCGGATATTTCAAATTCACCGGTTGTGCTTCACACAAATGCAAGTCACTGATCACTGCAGTGAACAGGGCATTTTTAAAATTAGGCAAGGATTCAGAAAAAGAAGTGGGCAAATCTTCCTCCCACTATTATCATCGTGCAGATGAACGAATATATCAAGAACCTGAAGACCCCCATTGCAATTGTCGGAATGGGTCGAAGCGGTGATGCAGCTAAAAAACTTCTGAAGAAGGCGGGCGTTGCTGCCGCTGATATAGTTACTTTTGACGGCAAACTTTCAGCTGTCGACTTCAACGATCCTAATAAACTCATGTCTGAAGCAAAACCCGGAACTCTTGTGGTATCTCCGGGTGTTCCATTGGCGAGCCCCTGGATTCAAGAAGCAAAAAAGCAAGGCGTTCATATTACCAGTGAAATTTCACTGGCCTGTGCATTTCTCACAACCGAGCGTCTCATTGGCGTTACGGGATCTGTCGGGAAAAGCACAACAGTCTCACTTTTGGGTGCTGGCTTAGCTGCGTTTTCACCTACATCTTTTGTCGGCGGGAATTTGGGAATTCCTTTTGCTGAATATGCCGTCGGAATTTTAGAAGGAACGCATCCGATTTCAGAATGGGTGGTTCTTGAACTTTCTAGTTATCAATTGGAAAACTGCGAAGGCCTCCAGCTTGAGTATTCGATCATCACTTACTTTACTTCGAATCATCTTGAGCGCTACGAAAGCCTTGAGCACTACTATCAAACGAAATGGAAGATTTTATCTCTCACCAAAAAAACTTTATTGCTAAATAAAGAAGGTGGAGACCTGGTCGAGTATTTCAAAAAATGTGGATCTACGGATCAAGTTGAAATCGTTTCACGACAAGATGAAAAGCTCAAATCACTCAGACTCGAACAGGCACTTTTGATTGGCCAACATAACCAAGATAATTTGGCGATTGCTTCAACTTTGGCACTTCAGGCGGGTTGGCCGCATTCAGCGATTGAAGCGATGAAAAAGTTCACAGGTCTGTCACATCGTTTAGAGAATCTCGGCGTGCATCGTGGGGTTCGTTTTATCAACGATAGCAAAGCGACGGCGATGGACAGCGTTCTTATTGCGACCACGGCCGCGTTTGACACTCTTTCGAACGGTGGCAAGTTGTTTGTGTTGCTTGGGGGACGTGATAAGAATTTGCCGTGGCATGAGTTGGGCACACTATCTCATTTCAAGGGAATTGAATTTGTATTCTTTGGAGAATGTCGTCAGATCGCTAAAGAAAAATCTCTTTTGCCAGGTGTTTCATTCAATCATCTGAATGAAGCTCTTGATTACATCCAATCATCAGTGAAGTCGCAAGACACTGTCCTATTAAGCCCAGGTGGAACCAGCCTTGATGAATTCACATCATTTGAAGATCGCGGAAATTTCTTTAAGAAATGGGTGAGTAGTTTTTCTACTCTCTAAAAGTCAGAACCGAAAGTGAACTTGCATCGACCGGGATCACTTTCGAATGCATTTTTTGTGAACGAGTGCCCATGACGACAACTTCATGGGTGTCATCTGGTGTGTTAAAGATAATAAATCCGCCACCGGCAATACCTTTTCCAGTCTGAAGAATTCGGCCTTGCATATCAAAGTAAACAATATTTTGCGTGTCGAACTTCTCGTATCCCGCAAGATAAACTTCAAAGTTTTCGTCTGGCACAAAACCAACAACCGTACCGACGCTCGGCATGTCGCTGATTTTCAAATATGTGCGAATCGCATTCAACCACGTCCAATGAATCAGAGGAATGTGAATGAAATCGTCTTGGTCATTATAAGAATATTGAGCCGCTACAAAATCAGCGCCCTCTGGAACAACTCGCATTAGACCCATGCGATTCACGTGTGGAAGAGTGACAGTGCCTTGTCCTTTTTCCACAGAGATTTCCTCTGGTAACGACTGCAAAGTGATCGTTGCTGCTCGAGGTTCGGCATTAAAGGCATCGTAGACACGAATCGGGAGTGGATCAGTTCGTTTGCTAGATTCAATATCACCTTGAGCGACAGAGTTTTCTTCAACGATCACGTTTTGATAACCAAAGAACTGATCACCACGCTTTGCAAGCAGCGACTGAAATCCTAATGGTGCTTCGACAAATGCATAAAGACCATTTTCACTAGTGGCTTTCAGGTTCGGATCTGGAATCATGAAAGAGTTAAAGTACACCGCCTGTAAAGCATCGTTGCCTTCAACTTCCACCGTGATTCCGGCCAGAGGTTTTTCATCTAAAGAAGCGCGCCCCCAAATAATAGTTGGAGCACCTTCAAAAGACTGCATACGTTGTTGCGACAAAATTTCCTGGAATGCGCGAATCATGGATTCGGGATAAAGCTGAGTTTTAAATTCACTTCCTGAAACTACCAAAGCCGCCGTCTGAAGGTGATTCGGAGCCGCCGTTCTCATAACGGTCGTTGAACCTTTTGTTACATGGTCCATAGAAACCAAACCGTCTTTTTTAACAACGATTTCATTTTCACCTTTAACAAGCGTGACCAGTGTTTTAGGCGGAGCCGTTTCGGTTGGACGAGAGTTATAAGCACTCGTCAAGACTCCGGCAAATGAAGGTTGCGGTGCGATTTTAAGTGGAAGACCCGCAAGTTTAGTTCCTGTTTGAACTGGGACACGGCTTAAACGATAGCTGCCTTCACCCATGATTTTGCCATCGCGATCAACCAGACGAGCGAGAATGCTACCGGCAGTATCTTCAACCTGAATGCGATAAGTTCCTTGTGAAAGATCGACTTTACCAAGTTCTTTTAGCACGCCCTCATCGCTGCGGCGAATTTCAATATGATGATCGTTGGTAACTGCTAGGCCACCTGTGATCTCGATTGTTCCTTCGACAGTTTTATTTTGGCCTTCTTTACCAATATCCATTTCTGAAGGAAGGAAGCCGACGTCGCTAGAATCTGAATTACTTTGGCTGTTATTTGGATTGTTGGCTTTTTCTTCCTCAGTTGGAACTTCAACTCGTGAAGAGGGAAGACTTTCTCTTTTATTTCCTGCGCTGTCGGTTGCGGCAACGTACACACGATTATTACCGACTGGTGCATTTGGTTTGTTTGATTCAGCTAAAGCACCTGACTTCTCGAGTGTCTCGCGAACCATATCAGACCAAGTAGGAACTGACCAATCTTGAGAAAGAACTTCCGAACGTCTTTGCGCTTCTTGTAAGCGAGAAACTTGCGTTGAAGGGAGAGAATCAACCCACGCGTATTCTGAATTTCCACCGGACAAAGAAGCATTGTCAGCAGATGCTCCAGACTCTGGATTTGAACCAGAAGCAATCTGTTGTGTTGGAATTCTTTCCACAGTTTTTTGCACAAGCATTTCTGGAAGCACCACACGCTGAGCAAACAGCGGCGCTAACGTTTGTGCGCTTCCAAGTTGCACACTGGCTTTTTTAGCAATTTCGTTCCACTCGCTATTTAAAGTGTCTTTACTTAAAACTTCTTCAAACGCGATATGGGGTGGAGAATTTTTTGGAGCTTTAACAACAAGAGGTTCATAAATAGGAATGAATCGCAAACCCCCAACGGAGCTCGACCATGAGAAGCATCCTACTAATAAAAGCAGCGGTAAGAACCGCTTGAGTTGCATTCCTTGCAAACCCACCTCTATAAAAAGATTAGTCAAAATGACCAGTCTTCATTATTTTAGAAGGATCGGAAGTCGTCAATGACGTTGCGGTTGTCGCGACTTTGGTTAAGGGCTACGCGGATCTTTTCCGCGACAACTGCCGCTCGACCATCGTCTCGGTCCACAAGCTCAAAACGTCCGTCTTCCACGCGCGCTTCAATAAGAACTTCGACTTGAACGTCATAGGGGCGACGATCACCTAAGATTGTCACATGTGTGAAATAGCGTTCACGCGCCATGTCCATCTTCTCAATGGCCATGTTCTTTTTGTCATAATACTTAGATTCAAGTTCGCGGCCATTTTGGCTGACAGATCTTGGTTCGCCAATAATAGAAACGACCACGCGGCGAGTTTCGCTGACGTTAAGGGGAGTTTCTCTAAGAATGACTCCACCAGTTCGACATCCTGACAAAAAGAGGAGTCCTGTGAACAAGACTCCTGACATTAATTTCTTCATCTTATTTCTTTTGCGACTTATTCCAGTCGTCTAGGAAAAGCTTGATACCTTTGTCAGTTAACGGATGGTGAGTCATCTGTTGCATAACTTTAAATGGAATCGTTGCGATATCAGCACCCATTTCAGCTGCTACTTGGATATGCATAGGGCTGCGCACACTTGCGACTAGGACTTCCGTCGCAAAATCATAGTTTTGGTAAATCTGAATAACCTGATTAACCATCGACATACCTTCTGATCCGATATCATCAAGGCGACCGACAAATGGAGAAACCATCGTAGCACCTGCTTTCGCAGCTAGAAGCGCTTGCACAGGAGAGAATACGAGCGTGACGTTCGTCTTGATACCTTCAGCAGTGAATTTCTTAACTGCGATCATTCCGTCTTCTGTCATTGGTACTTTTACTACAACGTTTGAAGCCAGCTTCGCCAGTTCCTTACCTTCGCGAACCATTTCTTCGTGTTGTAAGCTGATCACTTCAGCAGACACAGGTCCTGAAATTTCTTTGCAGATCTCTTTGATCACAGTGTGAAAGTCTTTACCAGACTTTGCGATCAATGATGGGTTTGTTGTTACACCATCAACCCAACCACGAAGATTGGCCTGACGAATTTCTTCAATATCTGCTGTATCAATGAAAAATTTCATGAATGTCCCCTAAGTTTGATTCAATTTTTACGTGGGCCGATCTTTAAAGTCACTCAAAAATCGACCAGGCTTTTCCCTTGCGAATGGAACTCTGCCATCTTTGCATCTGGTGCCGAGCGAGCAATTTCACTTAAACTTTTTTGGTAAATGGGATGCTCATACTGTCCCCATGCCTCTGCTGCACAGCGAATGATCAAAGGATCCTGGTGCATCAGAGGGTAGGGCAGCGTTAAACGCGGCGACATGACGATCATATCATCAAAGCACAAAAGCGTCAGATCCATTTTGTGATCCGGGTCCAGAGTTTTAGTTAACTGCAAACACTGATCCACTCCCCACAAAGTTTCAAAGCGAAAAACAAATTCAATTCTCGCATTCAGGTCCACTCTCTCGGGGGTTAAATATCTTTTATAAACGGACGAAATGGCAATAATCTCACCGCACTCTTGCACTCTGACCAATAGGTCGCGAGCCTTATCCGGCCCACCCACAAGATCCAAAGAGACGTGAATAAGTGAAACATGCGAAGAAGACTTCATTTTCTATTTTCCAAAAAGCACATCGCGCATATGGTACAAGCCAGGCTTTTTATTCGCCAACCAACCTGCTGCCATCACTGCGCCACGGGCAAACACCGTCCGATTCAAAGCGGAGTGTTCAAAAGTAATAACTTCCTCATCACTCATTGCAAAGATCTTGTGTACGCCGAATACACCACCACCGCGAATCGCCAAAGGATCTGGCGCTTTTTTTCCAATCGCTGCATTTAAATTTTCTTGCAAGGTGAGGGCGGTGCCGGAAGGTTTGTCTTTTTTCTTATTATGATGGATTTCTTCAATTTGGAAATCGAAGTGCTTGATTGCTTCAAAAACTTTTAAAGCTTCATTCAAAACCGCAACGCCCAGACTCATATTCGAAGACCACAAAAGTGGAATCTTCTTGGAGGACTTTTGCAAAAGCGCTTTTTCCTTGGCTGTGAATCCCGTCGTTCCACAGACAAATGGAGTTTTAAATTTCTCAGCGACCTTTAAATTTTCAGCCAACGCTTCCGGCGACGAAAAATCAATCCAGACATCGACCTTCTCAGCTTTTTTCATATCCCATTTATCAGCGCGTGAATGCGGATAAAAAAGTTCGTACTCCGCGGCACTCTCAAGAATTTTACTGATCTCAAGACCCATGCGGCCGGTGGCGCCGATCAGGCCCACTTTCAATTTCTTTTTCACAAAATACCTACTTTTTTCATTTCCAGTTGCAACTTCTCGGTATGCTCAGGAGAAAGCTCGACCATCGGCAAACGAAGTTCGGCAGAAGAAATAATGCCCATGAGTTGCAAAGCTTTCTTCACTGGAATTGGATTTGCTTCTACAAATAACAAATTGATCAAATCCATGTACTTCGCAATATCGGCTTGAGCTTTTGCAATTTCACCGGCTTCCGCCCATTTTTTCCACTGTGCCATCTGACGAGGAATCACATGAGTCGCAACTGAGATCACACCGTGACCACCGACTTTTAAGAAGTCGACATATGTGCCATCATCTCCTGAAAGCATCACGAAATTAGAGCCGCAAGCCTTAATGATCTCTTGATCGAAATCAATCTTTCCCGAAGCCTCTTTAATTCCGACAACGCCAGAGACTTTTGCAAGATCACGAATTGTTTCTGTCGCCAATGCTGTGATCGTGCGGCCCGGAACATTGTATAGAATGGTTGGAATTTTCACCGATTCCGCAACCGCTTTGAAGTGCCGATACAGTCCACGTTGAGGTGGTTTGTTGTAATAGGGAACAACCACTAAGATTGCATCCGCTCCGAGCTTTTCAGCTTTCTTAGAATCTTCAATGGTTTGAGCGGTGCTATTAGAGCCCGTGCCCATGATCAATGGAACTTTTTCGCCGCAGAATTGACGAGCGTGTTTAAATAGTTCTTCTTTCTCAGAAGACGTCAGTGTTGGGCTCTCGGCTGTCGTTCCGTTGATAACAAAACCATCAACACCGTTTTCGAGTTGATGCTTCATCAACTTATCAAGAGACGCATAATCAATAACACCGTTTTTAAATGGCGTGATCAAAGCAGTAAATGTGCCTTTTAGATTTTTCATTTCAACACCTCAGTATTCATTTGAAATTCTCCGATGTAGTGCGCTTCACCCACCATCAGAGGTCGATTGCTGCCAGGAACAAAGGTCACTTCAAGCGGGCCGCCTGGCATCGTCACTTGGATCAGATTCTTTTTCGTTTGCAGATGGGCAGCTAGAGCCGCCGCAACCGCGCCTGTTCCACAAGCGAGTGTATAGTCTTCAACTCCACGCTCAAATGTCACCGCCAAGATTTTATCCGGCGCTTCTTCGGTGTAGAAGGTGACATTCGTTCCCGCTGGCATCAGGTCTGCATGCGAACGCACCTCGCGGGCGAGATCTTTCATGCCTTCAATGTCTTCAAAGCTTTGAATTTTTTGAACAGCATGCGGAACACCCGTGTTTACAAAGACAAATTTTTCCGTTGCGCCGCTGGATTTCGTTTTCAGTTCTAAATCCGCATTAATCACGCGTGCCTCTGGCATGTGAACTTTCACACGGCCATCGGAAAGAATTTCAGCTTCCACAAGACCAGCGCCTGTTTTAAAACGAAAGCTTTTTAATTTTCCTGCCGTCAAATCTTCGTGACAAAACACGGCGGCACAGCGAGCGGCATTTCCACACATCTCCGCAGTGGAGCCATCAGAATTATAGAAGTCCCAGTTATAATCAAAGCCTTCAGAGCCTTCTTGAATAAACAAAACTCCGTCCGTACCAAGACCCGTGACTTCATTGCAAATCACTTTCGCAAATTCAGGGCGAACGATTTTACTTTTCTTTTCTATTTCAGACCAAACAGAAGATTTCCGCGCATCGATAAGGGTGAATGTATTTCCCGTTCCTGACATCTTGTAAAAGGAAAGGGGAAGAGCGTGTTTCACGGTTCGTCCTCAGGATATGGAGTTTGCTCCTCAGCTTGCGTATCAGGATTTGATTTCTTGTTAGATTTCTTTTTCGTGGCTTCCGAGTACGTCGGTTCACCGCGACCCAATGGTGCCGGAGTGAGCGGCGGCAAAGGACGTCCTTTCACTCCGCATCCAGCTATGATCAACACAAGACCTAGAATTAAAATTTTATTCAGCTGATCCATTCATTCCCTTCAGCTCACCATCAAATTCGGTAACTCGACGGCAGAGTGCGGGATCCATCATATACTGGCGGTACTGATTCGCAGAAATGTTTTTGCAGCTCATCACGTATTTAAGAGCCTCATCTCGGTTTTTCTTTTGTAATGCTTGGTCAATGCGCCATTGCCAGTAGGGGGCCTCAGGGTATTTGGGATCAAGTTTTCTTAAAGACGCGAGGCTTTCTTGAGCTTTTACTGTATTTTTAAGGGACAAGAAGCGTTCAATTTCCAGCGGATACCAGTATTTCGCCAGGGAACTCTTTTTCGGCCCGTGAATTTCAAAAAGCATCTGATACTCGGTCCATTTGGACTGGCAGGCATAGGCTTGTGCCAAAGTCAGATTCAGTTCTTCATCAAAGTTGATCACTTTGAGTTCTTTTTGCACAAGCTCAGCGGCGCCCGCACAATCACCTTTAGCAATCATCAGACGAGCGGTTTCGTTTAAGATATCAAAGTTGTCGGGCTCAATTCGCAGGGCTTCGTTCATTTTTGCCAAGGCTTGCGTGGGATCCGACTTGCGCATCGAGACCGACGTTTCATAGAGCTGTTGCGCTTTATCGCTAAAGAAGACATGGCCAATGTCGTTTACGGCCTTTTTAAGTTCGCTGACAGCAGGTGTGCGCGATTCTTTTTTGATCGCATTAGCAAGAATGTTCAATGCTTGCTGACGATCTTTTTGCAGACTTAAATTGTAAGCTTTTTCGATGATGTCTTTATAAGTTTCAGACTTGGCCGGCTTAGATTGGGCCAACAGGAGCGGACTAGAAAAAGAAAGAGCCGCGACGACCGCGGCTCTCATCCATGCACTCAACATCAATTAGTTCTTTTTGAAAGATTTCAATAGAACATTAACGTTGCCGAATTGGCTTGGTTGGATTGTTTTCAACATTCCAGAAAGAGGAATAGCTGAAGGATTCATCCATACGTTGATTTCTTGGTTGTTATCTTTGTCTTTGATACGAACGTGGATGCACTCGAAAGTTCCAGCTGGAACAGTGATTTTATCTTCTTTCATATCGATAACTTCGATGTTTTGTTTCGGTGGAGCTTGCTCTTTACCGTTTACGATCATTTTTTTAACTTCGCCAGTGTTTGGATCTAGCAAAGTTTCAACTTTTTGCTTACCAGCGAAACCAAGATCCATGTTCTGATCCATCCAGATGCCTTCAGCACCAGTTGAACGAACAGTCATATCCATAGTTCCTTTGATGAAGCCCATGTCGATGCTGTAGTTGTTTTGGTCGCCAACTTTCCAATCCAAACCTTGAACATGTGCTTCTGCCATGATCGCGATTTGTTGTTGTTGGAAAACGACGTCAGTGATTGATGGTGCAGCAACTGCTGATACAGAAACCGCAAGACCTAAAGCTGCAATAAGAGCTTTGAACATAAATTCCTCCTTGAATGGTTATGGTCGTATAATCAGAACACGACCAGGACCAGAGTCAAGCTCGGAATCATTGCTCTTTATAACTGCTTACTAATACTTGACGCGGCTTGCTGCCATTCGCAGGGCCGACAACACCTTCTCTCTCGAAAAGTTCAATCATGCGAGCCGCACGCGGATAGCCGAGCCGGAATTTTCTTTGAATTAATGATGCGGAAATTTCTTTTTGTTCAGAAGCCCACGATAAAATTTCGTCATAGCGTTCATCGTATTCTTCTTCACCACCAAAACCACCGCCAGCTCCACCTTCGGAAGCTTCGCCGTCGCCACCACCTGAGAATCCATCAAGAGCTCTCATCGCAAGTGGATCGTATTCAGGCTCTGCTTGTTTCGCCCAGTGTTTGACGACGTTGCTAATTTCAGCGTCCGACAAATAGGGGCCGTGATGACGAGTTGGTTTACCTATTCCCGGAGCTTGGAAAAGCATGTCACCATTCGGTAGCAGGCGTTCTGCACCCGAATCATCGATGATGATACGAGAATCCATTTTCGATGCAACCTTGAGCGCCACACGACCTGGAATATTTGTTTTAATCAGACCGGTGACAACGTCTTTACGCGGCGACTGAGTTGCAATAATTAAATGAATTCCGCAAGCACGTGCTTTTTGTGTCAGACGTTGAATTGGTTCTTCAATGTTTTGTTTTTCAACGATCATCAAATCCGCAAGCTCGTCCACGACGATAACGATGAACGGAAGTGGTTGATAATAGTATTGCTCAAGTTTCGCTTTGCCTTCTTCAAGCTCAAGATTGATTTTCTCGTGCTCTTCGATATCGGCCTTAGTTAGCTCACTGACTTTTTGATTGAAGGCTTCAATTTTTCCCACACCAAATTTTGAAAGCGATTTATAACGTTTTTCCATTTCTCGCACAGCCCACTTAAGCGCTGTTGCGGCTTTCTTAGGTTCTGTCACGTGTGGCAAGCACAAGTGCGGAACTGTCGAGAACGGAGCCAAGTCGACCATTTTCGGATCGATCAAAACAAGGCGCATGGTCTTAGGTGAATGGCGGAAAAGAAGTCCTGTAATAATCGAGCTTACGAAAACTGACTTACCAGATCCAGTTGTACCAGCAATCAAAAGATGCGGCATTTTTCTTAAGTCCACAACGCGAGGCTCGCCGTCAACAGCGCGACCAAGCGCCATAGGCAACGCCAGGTCATCGCTCCAGAACGTGTCTTCGGCGATCAAGTCCTTGTAATAAACTGTTTCACGCTTTAAGTTCGCCGTCTCAATACCCACAACGTCTGTTCCAGGAATGTGACCGACCACACGTACTGATTCGGAAGACAAAGCCAATGACAAGTCGTCTTCAAGTTCTGAGATCTTACTGATTTTAACGTCAGCTTTCGGTTTGAATTCATACATCGTTACCAGTGGACCTGGTTTTGCCGCGACGATTTCACCTTCAACCGAGAAATTTTTAAGTTTCTCGACAAGAGAATCGGCTTTACGTTGAATTTCGCCTTTATCAATTTTGATCCGAGATGCCGGAGGATCCTCGAGCATTCCCAACTTCGGCATATCCCAATTTTCGATGCGGCGAGGTGGTTTTGCTTTCATGACGACTTTACGTTTTTGCGCCATGCGAACCGCTGGGACGTCTTCTTCGTCCTCGTCCTCTTCTTCACCTTCAGCGTCAGAAGCCTCTAACTCTTCGTCAGACTCTTCCTCATCCTCATCTTCTTCGTCTTCTTCTTCATCTTCGACAAGGTTTTTCAGTTTCAACTGTTCTGGTTTTTCTAAGAATTTCTCGTCAGCAAGAGGGAAGATGCTTTTGGGTTTATCATCCTTCTTGTCTTTTTTAGCAGCCTTCGCTTTTTTTCCTTCAATGATGAACATTCCGGCAAAGAACGCCGCAAGACGGCTCCATACTTTTTTCTTTTTACAGTAGGCCATAAAACCGCGCGGCACATCGGCCATTTCTTGCAGCGATTTTTCAGAATAGAACACAACCAGTACAGCCATGACGGTCCACAGAACAACTTGCACGCCAGCATGATTAAATGCTCGCACAAGCGCTTGTGACACACCTAAACCCAAAAGACCACCGAGATAGATCTGATTTTGGAAAAGTCGCGTATTCGGCAGATAGAGCGAAAGCAAAGCCGCCACATTCACGATCAGCAACAGTGCCCAAACAAAGCGGATATTGCGAACATCCAGAGATTCTCCGCGGAAGCTGGCCCACGCAATTTTCACAAAGCTTGCAACTAGCACCCAGGCCGCCAAACCAAAAAATTGGTAAAGCAAATCTGACATGAAACTGCCGACGATACCGCAGTAATTAAGAGCTTTAAGTCCTTGCCCAATAGAATTGAGAGAGGGGTCTTGTGGATTGTAGCTAACAAGTGCCAAGGCGAGGAAAAGTCCTAAGCCCAAAAACCCAATAGCAATAACGTCCTGTCGAAACTTTTTGAGGAATTGGTTCATTTAAAAAATTTACGAAATCTCGGGCACTTAGGGTAGCTATACTGGCGTCTCCTTGACTTAAGCCCCGGGGTGCAGGACAAAGAGCCAGCCATATGCTTAAAATAAATGAGATTTTCTATAGTATTCAGGGCGAAACGACCTATGTAGGTCATCCCACAGTTTTTGTGCGCACCACAGCTTGTAATCTTCGTTGCACCTACTGCGACACAAAATATTCTTATTATGAAGGCGATCTCAAAACCCACGAAAGTATCATTCAAGAAATCGAATCACATAAAGCTTCGTATGTTTGCATCACGGGTGGTGAACCCTTGTTGCAAAAAGAGGTTCATCCTTTGATGAAAGATTTGTGTGATCGTGGCTTCAAAGTTTCTTTAGAAACAAGTGGATCAAAAAACATTCAAGATGTTGATCCGCGCGTAAAAATTATTTTAGATGTGAAGACACCAGACAGTGGTGCAGCGGATTCTTTTGTTATGGAGAACATCGCGCTTTCCACTCCCAGCACGGAATACAAGTTCGTGATCTGTTCTGAAAAAGATTTTGAATGGAGCGAAAATTTCTGTCGTCAACACAATTTGTTCGAAAAATTTGTGGTTTTATACAGCCCATCATACGGCCAAGTATCTGAACGCTGGTTGGCAGAAAAAATTTTGCAGAAAAATTCATCAGCAAGGTTGCAATTACAGCTGCATAAGTATATTTGGTCTCCCGAAACACGCGGAGTATAATCTCCAACTTCAAGCTGATATTTTGGGAGTTCCATGACGCCGAACCTTAACAGTTCTGATAATCTTTTTGTCGCTAACCTTCAGTCCGTGAGCCTTGAGAAGCTCGTGAAGAGCAAACTAGAAGTTTTGTTTGCTCAACAAAAAGAAGCACAAGTTGAGTTGAACGGTCTTTATAATGTCGTTATCGAACAAGTTGAAAAGCCGCTTTTGGAGCTAGCTCTCCGTGCCTACAACGGCAACCAAGTTAAAACTGCGCAAATGCTTGGCATCAATCGCAACACTCTTAAGAAGAAAATTGACAACTACAAGATTCGTGTCAAAAAACTAAATTAATATTTATATTCTTTCTTGTCTTGCATCGGCGGGCCACCCAGAACCACCACCTCAGTACGAGGCCCGCGCTTTACTTAGAATTATTTCGTGTCTCGGAGGGGTTTCATGAGCACGCGAATTCCGCCACAAAATCTAGATGCTGAGCAGTCCATTTTGGGCGGACTCATGCTGGATCGAGAAGCATTGGATCAAGTAGGGGATGCCCTTACTCCTGATGATTTCTATAAACCAGCCCATCAAAAAATTTATCAAGCGATCAAAGAACTTCACGGGAAGAGTCAGCCAATTGATATCATCACGGTGACGAACCTTTTGCAGTCTCAAGGACACATGGACGTTGTCGGTGGCCCTGAGTACTTAGTTAGCCTCCTTGATAAGACAATTTCTTCAGCGAATATTTCTTCTCACGCTAAAATCGTTCGCGACAAAGCGTTGCTACGTCGTTTAATCCAAACCAATGGCAGCTTAATTGAACGCGCGTACTCACAAGAGTTCGTGGACGTTGAAAGTTTCATTGATACGGCAGAGAGCGAAATCTTTAAACTAGCAGAAACTCGCACGACGACAGGTCTTGTGGGCTCTATGGAAATCGTGAAAGCTTCGATTCAAAAAATCGAAGAGCTTTATAAACGTAAAGCTGAAGTCACAGGTCTTCCAACAGGTTTAACTGAACTTGATAAAATGACTTCCGGTCTTCACCCTGGCGAGATGACAATTATTGCTGCTCGTCCGTCAATGGGTAAAACGGCCTTCTCTCTGAACTTGGCACAACACGCAGCTCTTCGTTGTAAAAAGACGGTTGCTTACTTCTCTCTCGAGATGGGTAAGGAATCGATGATGATGCGTATGTTGTCTGCTGAATCCAAAGTCAGCATGAGTGAAATCCGTAATGGTCGTATTCAAGATTCGGCTTGGCCAAAATTGATCAACGCCGCAAGTGCGCTTTCCGAAGCTTCTATTTTTATCGATGACACGCCGGGTGTTTCTCCTTTCGAGATTCGCTCTCGCGCTCGTCGCCTGAAAGCAGAACACGGTCTTGATTTGATTATGATCGACTACTTGCAGCTCATGAGCATGAAGCAAAAATTCAACTCACGTGAGCAAGAGGTCGCCGAAATTTCTAAATCTCTAAAAGCTATTTCCAAGGAGCTACAAGTTCCTATCGTTGCACTTGCCCAGCTGAATCGTGGTGTGGAAGGTCGTTCCGACCGCCGTCCAATGTTGTCAGATCTGCGTGAGTCGGGATCGATCGAGCAAGATGCCGACGTTATCATGATGCTTTATCGTGATGACTACTACGACAAAGAAGATCCAGATAAACAAGGTCACGCCGAAGTTATCGTTGGTAAACAGCGTAACGGTGCAACGGGTACTGTAAAACTTCGCTTCGACGCGAAATACAATAGATTCCGTGATGCGGAACCTGAAGCAGCTGGCGTCAATGCGATGCCACCTCCGCAAGCACCGCCACCTATGCCAGGTGGCAGACCTAAAAACTTTGCGCCTGGAGCAGGTGTTTAAGATAATGGGGCCTTATGAGGCCCCTTTTTTATTTGTTCAAACGAAAGCAACCTCAAACCTATAAACCTGTCGTGCTGGTCACCGGGTGTTCTTCTGGTATTGGTTATGCTACAGCCAAATTGCTCTACACTTGTGACGAATACAGAGTGGTCGCAACCACTCGAGAAAATAAATTAGAAAAACTTCTGCAGGAGCTACCTGAAACCGATCGCTTTATCATTCGTGGGATGGATGTGACCTCCGAAGAAGATCGCAGTCGGGTGATTAAGTCCGTGGAAAAACACTGGGGTGGCGTCGATATTCTGATCAATAATGCAGGCATCTCCTATCGCGCGGTGATTGAACACATGACGGACAAAGATGAAGAACTGCAAATGGCGACAAATTATTTCGGACCAATGGGTTTGATTCGTTTGTGTCTGCCTCATATGAGAAACACGGGGAGGGGAAAGATCATCAATATCTCTTCTGTCGCAGGAATGCTTGCGATGCCAACAATGTCTTCCTACTCCGCCTCAAAATTTGCGCTGGAAGGTGCCAGCGAATCCCTTTGGTATGAGATGCGCCCTTTTGGTGTGCGCATTTGTTTGGTGCAGCCCGGATTCATTCACAGTCCGTCTTTTCAGAACGTTTACCACACACCTCTGTCTGACCCAGCATTGAACTGGAAAGGGCCTTACAGCGATTTTTACGCGAACATGACACCGTTTGTGGCAAAGATGATGAATATGTCGCTCACGACTCCAGAAAAAGTCGCACGGCAAATTTTAAAAGCCATTAAAACCGAGAATCCTCCACTTTGGATCCCCGCAACTTTAGATGCCACTGTGTTTTATTATATCCGCCGGCTGTTACCTAGAAGAGTTCTGCTTCCGTTTCTGTATTGGTGTCTTCCCGGAGCACGTAATTGGGCTAAGGAGTATTCTCATCGCCGTGACCGTTAAGTCCTGGACCTTCGCCTATATCAGCCCAATAGACTTGAATTCAGATTAACCTCTTGATCTGCTAGAGGCGTCTTGTAAGTAGAGGCCAATGAGGGCCTCGGGATACTAGCAAACCCTTGTTAAGCATGGAGGCTGATCATGGGAGAAAAATCACTCGCAGAAACGGTGATCGAGGCAACAGGATTGCCAACAACCGCTGTTGAAAAAGAATTTAATAAGCTTTTAAATAACCATGGTACAACGGCCGAAGACATGACGATGGACGATCTTCGCGAAATGATGGCGGAGTATCTGCAAACTGTTTTCTTAGAATTGGCCGAACAAGAAAATTCAGCTGCATCCTAATTGCCACTGCGTTCTGAGGGTGTAGAACCCGCTAGTGCTATTGGACTGACAAAATAAAAAAGGCAGCTTGCGGCTGCCTTTTTCTATTCTGACTTCAATTGTCTGTGCGATTATTTCGCAAGATCGATCAAAGCTTGATCAACGAAAGTTTTTTGTGCGTTGATTTTTGTGTAAAGGCTGAACAAAGAGCAATCGTCTACGCCATCTTTACCGATACCACGGCTTGTGATGCCCCATACATATGGAACGCCTTTAACCGTAAGGAAAGCGGGACCACCAGAGTCTCCGTGGCAAGCCCCTTTACCTTTTGATTGATCCAAAGCAATTTCAGTTTTTCCGAAAGATTGGATGATTTCGATGCCATCCACTTTACGAAGTTTGTTGTCGCTTGTTTTATTCACACCATCGGTCAAACCGTAACCAGCAAGAGTCACCATCGCGCCGTCAGTCAAAAGTGAATCATCACTTAGGAATTGAGCTACTTGATAACCCGGTTGTTTAGGACCAGCAAAACGAACCAACGCAATGTCGTTTGCATCAGAACCGTCGTCATTTTGTGTTCCGTATGAAGGATGAACAGCAACTTTATCAACAAGGCGAACTTGGCCACGTTGAATGTTGTTAAGGTCTTTAGTGAATACAACGTAAAGAGCGACCTTTTCGCCTTCTTTTGCTTCAGGTACACAGTGTCCTGCAGTCAAAACAACGTTGTCTTTAATCAAAGAGCCAGTGCAGATGTACTGACCTTCTTTGCCTTCAGAATCTACAACTGACGCCACAAGAGCGACCGTTGTTTTTGCAATTACGTCAGAAGATTCAACGATAACGCCACCAATTATAGATGCGTCAGCTTGAACTCCAACAACGTTTTGCTTTTGTGGTGCACAGGCAACCAAAGCCCCCGCTAGGCCTAGCACTGCAAGCAAACTTTTAGATTGAGATTTTTTCATTACAACCCCTCCAAGGTTCGGTGGTTAAACACCCATTTTGGAACCAGGGCAAACTAAAAATTTCAATGCGACTTATAAAAATGACTTATAGATGAATGCTCGACGCATAAAAAAAGGCTCCCTTTTGAGGAGCCTTTTCGGCATTTTCACAAAATATTTTGTTCTAATGCAATTGAGTGCTTACGCGCGCTCAACAGAGATTTGGATTTTCGCTTCCATACCTTCTGCATAACGTACTACCGCTTTGTGTTGACCCAAAATTTTGATTGGCTCTTCCAAAACGATGTCGCGGCGGTCTACTGAGAAACCAACTTTTTGCAACTCTTTAGAAATGTCAGTTGTAGTAACAGTTCCGAAAAGTTTGTCAGTTTCACCAGCAGGCAACTTGAATGTCACAGTTGTGCCGTTGATTTTGTTCAAAAGCTCTTGGCGTTCTGCCAATGCTTTTTTCTTTTTTGCTTCAGCAACGCGTTTCAAGTGTTCGTATTCTTTTACGCGTTTTTCAGTAGCTTCAGCCGCAAGTTTGCGTGGGAACAAAAAGTTTCTCGCGAAACCTTCAGAAACGTTCACCAACTCACCTACACGACCTACATCTTTAACGTCTTTTTGTAGAATAACTTTCATGTGATCTCCATTTCATGAGTTTGTTCCGACGGATCTGAGACG
Source organism: Bdellovibrio sp. HCB2-146 (assembly GCF_047345725.1). NCBI lineage: Bacteria > Pseudomonadati > Bdellovibrionota > Bdellovibrionia > Bdellovibrionales > Pseudobdellovibrionaceae > Bdellovibrio > Bdellovibrio sp. HCB2-146. Next base: position 1,471,124 of record NZ_JBLEQP010000001.1, on the reverse strand, counting down.
ACGAAGTCTCCCGCGGAAATCAACCCAGTAATCGATCAAGCCAACGATACTCAAAACAAGCATCAATTGTCCGACCAAGATTATGTACGTCAGAACTCGAGTGAACACACCTGCGCGCATCGAATTCAGAAATACTTCCAACACTGCTAACCCCTGAAAGAAATAGAGAACGATTGCTACGTTCACGATATTTACTGCGAGGATCGCAATGGCCTTACCGCCAAAACCCACCATTGTTAGAAGGAAGGCTGTCATCGCTACCCAAATAAAATAATCAGGCAGACGATATTCTAACAACTTGAGCTGAGAGGCAATTTTCTCACGGGGCATATTGAGCCATGAAAAAACCCTTCTCTCAAAAATTAATCCCAAACCCAATGCCAAAATAAGAATGATGACAATGGCTGAAGGAATTTGCTGCAACAAAACTTGTGGATCCAGTTTCACTGCGGGATTCATTTCTTGAACCTTCGAAGTGAACTTTTCAACCAAGCCCTGCACTTCAGCGATGGTATTAATTCCATTCATTCTGAAAGCTCCGATGGCACTGAGTCCTGCGACTACAGATCCTGCCGAAACGCTCAGGAGTCCTGAAACCCACCAGCTTACACCTTTGGTTTCCATTTCCATATAAGCTCCTAAAGTCATCCAAATTGAGCCTATAAAGAATGCCAGAGGTTGCGCATTCAACAGCCAAGAGGCTGTTGTTACGACAAGTCCAAGAAGCCAAAAAGCCCAAGGACCGTAAGACTTACGCAAGACACGAAGAAGAGGAGCGCCCAAGATCCCAGTCATCATCGACAACAAAATCGAGATTGAAGAGATTGTGATGAATTTCTGAGGGGACGCTCTTTTCTGCATGGCTCACGCCTTTTCTAAAAACTATTCGCCGCGTTCAGCACGTTCAGCTTTTGCAGCTGCGAAAGCCGCTTTACGTGCTTGAATTTTTGCTTCGCGCTCTTTTTCACGAGCTGCAGATTCAGCAAGACCTTTTTTGAAGCCTTCCATGAATTTAGCCAATGAAGTGCGCTCGTCTAGGCGAGTGTGCATAAAGCGAAGAACTTTGTCGTTGATACGCATAGTTCTCTCAAGCTCAGCAACTGCTTGAGTATCTGCTTCGAATGTTGCGTGGAAGTAGATAGCTTTCTTAAGTTTACCAATTGGAGTTGCTAGAGTTCTTTTACCCCAAGTCTCAAGAGAGTGAACGTTTCCTTTAAAGCTTTCGATAGTCGCTTTATTTTTGCGGAAAAGTTCTTTTTGATCTTCTAGAGAAGTATCTGGGTGAACAAGAACAACAACTTCATAAGGTGCTACTGTTGTTTGCATGTGAATATCCTTTCGGTTAATAGCCCCCAACCCGAGGAAGGGAACAAGGATGACTTTTAAAATTTGGTCTATCGGGTGTAGCACGGCTTTGGACCAAGCTCAAGTAATAGGCAATTGAATCCCTAAGAAACCAGCCCTAACATATCTAAATGGTCACTTTTATTGAAATTATTCTGGGTTCTAACGAGGGTTCGCGCTTTAAAGTGGAAGCGGGCCTGACGCTGGGCCGCTCTAAAGCTGATATTGTGATCAAGGATCCGAAGATCTCCAGCACCCACGCCAAGTTCGGCTTGAACAGCAAAGACCAACTAGTTTTGAACGACTTAGACTCCTCAAATGGAATCTATATCAGCGGTCGTCGTGTGAAAAAAGTCGCGTTATTACCAGGGGTTATCTTTGAGGTGGGGAGAACCCAGTTTAAAGTCGTGACCGTCCAAGAAGAAGAGGCCGTCGACTTCAGTCGCTTTGTGACTTGGCGCACCATCGTAAGCGCGAACCTTGGAGCACAAGAAATCCCTAATAAACCTCAGCTTGGAAATATTGAAGCTTTTAGCCCGCCGGTTAAACTTACTTTTATACAGGGTATTCAAACTGAAGAAGAGCTTGTTCTGGGTTACGGGCCGCGAAAAGCGGGTGCGGACTCTTTGGACATTGAACTTTTTGAAGAAGATGCACCTCAGGAAGCCTTTGAACTCGTGCCGGGTCTAGGCGCTGTGCAAATTAAAATTAAAGAACCCGGTCGCGTTCTACTTAACAATAAACGTGTTAATTCCGAAATACTTAAAGATGGAGACTTGATTTCCTTGGGCAATACGCTCATTAAAGTCACGTATCTCTAATTTAGATTTTTTCGGAAGCGAGAACGACAACGATGGAGACGACTCCAAAAATCACAGGCCAATTTGAAAGCTTTGACGGCACACCGATTTATTATGAAGTGCGCGGTGAAGGTGAGCCCTTGGTTTTAGTGTACGGTATCGCTTGTCTGATCAATCACTGGCATCATCAGATCGAACACTTCGCTAAAAATTATCAAGTCATTGCGTTTGATTTACGCGGTCATCATCGCAGCAATCCTGTGATCAACAGATCTGAATTGACGATGGATTCACTGGTTGAAGACATCACAAGCCTAATGAAGCATTTGAAAATCAAAAAGGCGCACTTTGCGGGACACAGCTTTGGTGCTCCGATTATTTTGCATCTCTATGAAAAACATCCCGAACTTTTAAAGTCGATGACCTTTATCAACGGCTTTGCTCGCAATCCGATTAAAGGCATGTTTGGTCTTGATGCGATCGAACCGTTTTTCTATTTCGTGAAAAGTAAATACGAACATCAACCGGAATTGTGGAATACTCTGTGGAAAATGGCGATTGATAATCCGATGGCTATCTACCTATCCGCTCTCGCTGGTGGATTTAATTTACGAGTGACTCAGTTTAAAGATATCGAAGTCTACACCCGTGGTGTCGCACGAATGAATTTAGAAATTTTCTTAGGCTTGTTTGAGCAGCTGATGAAGTATGACGGGGAGAGTGTGCTTGAGAAGATCGAAGTGCCGGCCTTGATTTTGTCAGGTGAAAAAGATCTCGTCACGCCTTTGCGATTCCAACATCACTTTAAAGAGAAAATTAAAAACTCCCAATTCGTCCTGGTGCCCTATGGTTCTCATTGCACGCAGCTTGATTTCCCAGATTACGTAAATCTGAAAATCGAAAACTTTTTAAAAGACGTTAAATAAATATTTTTGAATTGAGAAAAAGAAAAGCCCCAACAATTTTCCGCTGGGGCTTTTTTATGATTACACTCGTTGCGGACTATCTCCAAGCCGCTTTCGTGATATCAAATCCGTATCTTTGAACTGAGTCGTCAGATGTGAACACAAGTTTCACATAGTCGCCATCAAATGGAACCGTGAAGCTGTCATCATTACGACCGCTGATCACGCCCAATTTTTTACCACTTCTGTCGAAGAATTCGATTTTGTCGTATTCTCTTTCAGTATCGAATTTTGAGAAGTAGATTGCGATTTGTTTCGCGCCTGGAACATTCACTTCATATTCTTCTTTTGTGTTTTCCTTGTAAGGATGCGCAGAAGAAATATTCAATGGAACAGTTTGCCAGTTGATTGGATCGTTAGGATCTGGTGCAGGCAATGTATTCGTCAACATTGCATAAGCATTTGCCAAACCACCGCGAGCTTTACCGCGAAGACCTGGAATTGGTTTCGAAGTAGAGACAATTCTTTCTTTCATCTCAACGTTTGTAAGGTTTGGTTCTTTAGCAACAAGAAGTGCCGCCATACCAGAAACGTGAGGAGTAGCCATTGAAGTTCCTGACCATGAATCATAGCCAGAACCTTTAACTGATGAATAAATATTCACACCAGGAGCACCCACGTGAACTTTTGTTTTTCCGTAGTTAGAGAATGAAGCCAACTGACCACGGTTATCAACAGCCGCAACCGCAATGACGTTAGGAACGTCGTAAGTTGCTGGGTAAGTTGGATTCGAATCGTTGTTGTTTGCTTCGTTACCAGCTGCTGCTACGAAAAGAGCGCCTGCTGTGTTTGATCTTTCGATCGCTTGTTTCAAAGTTTCAGAGTATCCACCGCCACCCCAAGAGTTTGAAAGAACGCGCGCGCCCATTTTAGTTGCGTAATCGATAGCTTTCAAAGCGCCTTCGAGAGAGCCAGAACCGTTTGCAGCCAAGAACTTAACGCCCATCAAGCGAACATTCCAAGCAACACCTACGATACCTTTGCCATCGTTACCAGTCGCACCGATTGTACCAGAGCAGTGTGATCCGTGACCGTGGTCATCAAGTGGATTACCTGTTGGTTTGTTTGCATCAACGAAACTTGCACCATAGATATCGTCAACGATGCCGTTGCCGTCGTCATCAACACCCGCTTGACCGTTTTTTTCTGCTTCGTTGATCCACAGATTGTCTTTCAAATCTGGATGGTTGTAGTTGATACCTGTATCGATAACCGCCACGATCACATCTTTCGAACCTGTCGTGATATCCCACGCAGCTTCCGCACCGATGTCGATACCTGCGATACCAACCTGGCGTCCCGAGTCTTGTTGACCGATATTGCTCATACCCCACAATTGACCAAACATTGGGTCATTCGGAGTTTTATTAATTCTATAAATATAGTTTGGCTCAACGATATCAACAGCAGGGTTTTCAGCCAAAGTTTTCAAAACTTCTTTTTCAGATTCAAATACTGGACGCTTGATCACCACGATGTTTTGACCAGGAATTGTGCTCTTCACAAAAGAACCCAACTGCATGCTCAAAGTATTCACAGAAGATTTCGCAGAAACTGTTGGCTTAAGTTTTACTACGAATTCACCAGGTACCGCTTCAGGTGCTGCCGCAAACGCTTGAGTGCTTGCGAAGAACAGACCCAACATTGAAATTTTGGAGGCTCTTCCAATAAGCCTTTTCATATGATCTCCTTCATTGGTGATTTTCATGTGCGGACGTCGGGGAAAAATTTGCCTAACGTGCGCCAGTTCCAAAATGGTACCAATGGGAGTCTGGGCTGGTTATCGTTTTTTGAAATTACTCAAAAAAAGCATAAGTTTTAGATTTAGGTCGAGTGCAATCAAGATCTTCGTCGAGGGAAAAATACAAATTTCAAACTAAGAGACGGCTTTCTTTCCAGACTTTGGTCGTGTGTCATCTTCAATGAATCCAAAACTGAGTTGTTGAGGTGCATTTTTAAACGACACGACTTTGTCAGGATTTTCTCTGATTTCTTTGGCTTCACTTGGTGTGGTCACATTCACGCCAGTAGATGCTTTGATAAGATGCTTGATAAAGGCTTCTTTCACGCTGTCAGGTCCATCTTTTTTAAATCCTAATTCCTGCATGATATTGCCGACTTTTTTCATAAGCCCACCTTAAGTCTAGTTTCGGATTATTGTTGTGCGAGCTTTAGAAGAAAATCGGTGTGATGTGGAATCGGTGATGTCTCTCACACTTATCGACTGATGGTGCGAAGTTTCATGGTTAATGGGTGTGTGAAATTTATTTGCCGGAGGAGCGTTTTAACGGCCCTAGCATGAAAAGATTCCTTGTACTCGCATTGCTTCGAGATAGGATCAAATGAGTTCGTTTATGGGAGCTAAACTTGGTCTCAAACTTGCTACTTAGATAGGTAGGAGGCCCTATGAAATTGTCTCAAATCGATTCAAACACACTTCTTCTCATCGCTATTGGCGTTATCGTCCTACAAAATATTGCCTTCGCTTAAAAGCGATTTGAATCATTTCAAATAGAAACAAAAAAGCGGACTTTTAGGTCCGCTTTTTCATTATGAGGGGCCGATTTTGGGCCCCTTTTTCAATTCTTTGGCAGAGGTTAATTAGCCTGCGCCGCCGTCTTGGATTTTTGGTCTTTTTGTTGCGCTCGCCACTGCAAATTCACGATTCATACGAGAGATGTTTGTAAGTTGAATGTCTTTAGGACATGCAGCTTCACACGCACCCGTCGTTGTACAAGCACCGAAACCTTCCGCATCCATTGCTGCTACCATGCGAAGCGCGCGTTCTTTACGTTCAACCGCACCTTGAGGCAACAAAGCCATGTGAGAGATTTTCGCTGATGTGAAAAGTGCCGCTGAAGCATTTTTACAAGCCGCTACGCAAGCTCCACATTGAATACAAGTTGCGGAAGACATCGCTTCATCAGCATCTGCCTTAGGAATAAGAATCGCGTTGGCATCAACTGGGTTACCCGCATTCTGAGAAATATAACCACCAGACGCGATGATACGATCCATAGCAGATCTATTCACCATCAAGTCTTTGATCACTGGGAAAGCTTTTGCGCGGAAAGGTTCCAACGTCAAAGTTTCACCGTCATGGTAGTTTCTCATGTGCAATTGGCAGATCGTTGTCGATTTCAAAGGACCGTGGGCTTCACCCTCGATAACGAAACCACATGCACCGCAAATACCTTCACGGCAGTCATGGTCAAATGCGATAGGTTCTTCACCCTTGCCAACGATTTCTTCGTTAACAGCGTCAAGCATTTCAAGGAATGAAGCATCAGGTGAAACATTCTTTGCTTGATACTCAACAAATTTTCCCGAATCTTTCGGGCCTTTTTGTCTCCAAACTTTCAAAGTCAAATTCATCGTTTTTCCAGACATTTTACGCCTCTTATTTGTAACTACGAGTTGCTAGGTGAACGTTTTCAAAAGTGAGTTCTTCTTTGTGACGAGTCGATGGCTTATTAGCGCCATTGTACTCCCACGCAGCCACGTGACAGAAGTTTTCGTCGTCACGTTTTGCTTCACCTTCAACTTGGTATTCTTCACGATAGTGACCACCGCAAGACTCTTTACGCTCAAGAGCATCACGACACATCAACTCGCCAAGTTCCAAGAAGTCAGCTACGCGGCCCGCTTTTTCAAGTTCAACGTTAAGGTAGTTTGTTTCACCTGGGATACGTACGTTTTGCCAGAATTCTTCGCGGATTTTTGGAATCATTTCCAAAGCTTTTTTCAAACCAGCTTCGTTACGACCCATACCACAGTATTCCCACATCACGTTGCCAAGCTCTTTATGGAAGCTGTCGACCGTGCGGCTGCCTTTGATGTTCATCAACTTGCTGATTTCTTCTTTCACGCTTGCTTCTGCAGCTTTGAAAGCGTCATTCGTCGTTGTGACTTTCTCAAGTTTTGTTCCGCCCAAGTAGTTACCAATTGTGTATGGAAGAACGAAGTAACCATCTGCCAAACCTTGCATCAATGCAGACGCACCCAAACGGTTCGCACCGTGGTCAGAGAAGTTGGCTTCACCAGCGACAAACAAGCCTGGAATAGTTGATTCCAAGTTGTAGTCAACCCACAAGCCACCCATTGTGTAGTGAGGAGCCGGGTAGATCATCATCGGTTGTTTGTACGGATTGTGACCGACAATTTTTTCGTACATTTGGAAAAGATTCCCGTAACGCTCAGAGATTTTATCTTCGCCCAAACGTTTAATTGCATCGGCAAAATCCAAGTAAACTGCTTTACCTGTTTCATTCACGCCGCGACCTTCATCGCAACGATATTTCGCCTGACGAGAAGCCACGTCACGAGGAGCCAAGTTACCAAATGATGGATACACGCGCTCGAGATAGTAATCGCGTTCATTTTCAGGAATCTCATTTGGATGGCGTTTATCACCAGCTGTTTTCGGAACCCATACGCGACCGTCATTACGAAGAGACTCTGACATCAGAGTCAATTTGGATTGGTTTTCGCCGTGAACGGGGATGCATGTTGGATGGATTTGTGTGTAGCAAGGATTTGCAAAGTAAGCGCCACGTTTGTGGGCTTTCCAAGCTGCGGTTACTGCACAGTTCATCGCATTTGTAGAAAGGAAGAATACGTTTGAATAACCACCACTTGCAATGACAACAGCATCGGCTTCGTGAGATTCGATTTCGCCAGTTAGCAAGTTTCTAACGATGATACCGCGTGCTTTTCCGTCGATAACAACGAGATCAAGCATCTCTGTGCGTGAATGAAGCTCCACTGTTCCAGCATCCACCTGTCTCATCATTTCAGAGTAAGTACCCAGTAGAAGCTGTTGACCTGTTTGACCGCGGGCATAGAACGTACGGGAAACTTGCGCACCACCAAATGAACGGTTCGCCAAAGTTCCACCATATTCGCGTGCGAATGGAACACCTTGTGCAACCATTTGGTCGATGATGTTCGCTGATACTTCTGCCAAACGATAAACGTTGGCTTCACGGGCGCGGAAGTCGCCGCCTTTTACCGTGTCATAGAAAAGACGGTAAGTAGAGTCACCGTCGTTTTGGTAGTTTTTCGCAGCATTGATACCGCCTTGAGCCGCCACCGAGTGGGCACGGCGAGGAGACTCATGCACGCAGAATGCTTTTACTTTGTAACCAAGTTCACCCATTGAAGCTGCTGCAGATGCGCCCGCAAGACCAGTTCCAACCACGATCACTGTGTGTTTACGTTTGTTGGCAGGGTTTACAAGTTTGTAGTCAAATTTTGCTTTTTTCCATTTGTCGGCAATTGGGCCGCTTGGAATTTTTGAATCAAGTTTATTAGCCATTGTCCTACTCCCTTAGTTCGTCGCGAAGAAGAAGAGGTAAAGAGGTTGAGCGATGAAACCCAAAGCTACGATCACAGCGTAAGCATAGCTGAGTTTTTTCCAAGTCCCGCGGTAAGTGCCTTCCATCAAACCAAGTGATTGGAAGCTTGAACCAACTCCGTGACTTAAGTGGAAACCTAGAAGAATCAAGCAGACCACATACCAAACTACGTAAGTCGTGCTTTGGAAAACTTCTTCCATCAAACGAGCCAGGTCACGCATCACCACGCCATTTACTGTCGTTTCATAGTGAGTTCCGTATTTGAATGTAATCAAATGATAGATCACAAAAACAAGAATCAATGAACCTTGAACGGCCATTGTTCGGGATGCAAGGCTCACTCGCTTTGCACCTTTCGCTGCCACTGCGTATTTTTGTTCTTTCGCAGCACGGTTGCTAATCGTCAATGAAACCGCAGTGTACACATGCACAATCAGCGCAAGAAGTAGCACGGCTTCAGCAATATAAATTAGCTTTCCGCTTGTAAGTGCGTGGCCATATGAATTGTAGGCATCGTGGCTCACGAAGATTAATAAATTTCCTGCCATGTGAGCGAGAACAAATCCCGCCCAAACTAGGCCAGAAATACCCATTAAGTACTTTTTCCCGACGGTAGAACCGAGAAATCCAGACATGGTAAAGGACCCCTTGTTTTGCTTTGTATTTTCTCAATAAGTTTACAAGTAACATTACTCCCGCCGACTGTAATTTGTCCATGACCCCCATCATGTTTCGCAGGACGTTAAATATATAATTTAGTTTTGCCTTTCTTATACTTGCGATAAAACAGGGCCCTTACAAAATGGGGTTAGAATATGAAGATTTTTGTGTGTATCAAGCAGGTGCCTGACACCGAAACAAAGATTAAAATCTCCGCTGACCAGACGAACATCGATACGGCTGGAATTAAATGGGTTATGAACCCATACGATGAGTATGCCGTAGAAGAAGCAAATAAGCTTCGCGATGCAAATCCAGGTAGCCAAGTTTGGGTTTTGAGTGTGGGTCCGAAGGCTCGTGTTGTTGAGTCTTTGCGTACGGCTCTAGCAATGGGTGCTGATGAAGCCATCGTGGTAAACGGTGAAAACCTCGACAACTATTCCACTGCAAAAGCATTGGCTGAAGTTATCAAAGCTGAAGGTGGCGCAAAAGTTATCTTCACTGGAAAATTGGCAATTGACGACAACGCGTCTTCAACAAGTCAAATGGTTGCTGAATTCTTGTCTATCCCTCACGCAACTGTGGTTTCTAAATTCGCTTTCGGCGGAGAGAACGTAACAGTTGAACGCAACATCGAGGGTGGTGCGAAAGAAGTATTGCAGATGATGGCACCAGCAGTTGTGGCTGCTGATAAAGGTTTGAACATGCCTCGCTATGCAAGTCTTCCTGGTATCATGAAGGCAAAGAAAAAAGTGATCAAAGAAATCGAATTTGCTTCTTTGAATATTCCTGCAACTGACATCAAAGTTAAGTACACAGGATTTGCTCTTCCTCCAGAAAAACCAGCTGTAAAAATGATTTCGGGCGATGCGGGTGCGCAAGCATCTGAGCTAGTTAAACTTCTTCGCGACGAAGCGAAAGTTCTGTAGGAGATCGACATGGCTAAAATTCTAGTATTTGCTGAACAATCAAATGGCGCTCTTAAGCGCAGCTCGATCGAACTTCTTCAAGCAGCCGCTAAATCTGGCGGAACTGTTGCAGCTCTTGTTGTTGGCTCTCACGCAGGTGATGTGACGACGGCAGCAGCGCAAAACGGTGCTTCTGAAGTACACGTGATTAAAGATGCCTCTTTGGATGGATACAATCCCGAAGCTTTCACTGCAAACGTGGCGGCTGTTATTGAAAAAGTACAACCAGCAATCGTGTTGGCGTCAGCTTCTTCGACTGGCAAAGATCTTTTCCCAAGAATTGCAGCTAAATTAGGTGCGGGTATCGCAAGTGACTGTGTGACTTTGAATATCTCTGGCGACACAGTAACGGCATCTAAACCAATGTACTCTGGAAAATGCTTTGCAAACGTAAACTTCCAAAACACTTCTATGAAGATCGTTTTGATGCGTGCAAATCAACTTCCAGTTGCAGCAGCTGACACTTCAAAAACAGCAGCAGTCACAGAACACGCGGTAATCAAACCTGATTTGAAAACGCTTTTGAAAGAAATCGTTAAAGGCACATCTGAGAAATTGGATTTAACGGAAGCAAACATCATCGTGAGTGGTGGTCGTGGTTTGAAAGAAGCTGCGAACTTCAAAGTCTTGAATGACCTTGCTGACGTTTTGGGTGCAACAGTAGGTGCTTCACGTGCCGTTGTTGATGCTGGTTGGGTCGGACACGGTATGCAAGTTGGTCAAACTGGTAAAACAGTGGCTCCTTCTTTGTACATCGCTGTTGGTATCTCTGGCGCGATTCAACATTTGGCTGGTATGAGCGGTTCTAAAGTTATTGTTGCTATCAACAGTGACCCGAACGCTCCAATCTTCCAAAAAGCAACTTACGGTATCGTCGGTGATGCTCTTGAAATCGTACCTAAATTGACTGAAGAGTTTAAAAAGGCTCTTCACCACTAATCGTGTTCAGGAAATACATCCTACCGATTATTGTGTTTGTTTTCTACCGAACCCTCTCGTGGACGTGGAGGGTTCGGCTTATCGAACCTGATTCCCTTCAAACTTCTCTCGACAATAAAACTCCGGTTGTTCTTGCTCATTTTCATGGTGATGAACTGGCGTTGATTTCAATCGTTAAGCGCTATCGAATTGCCACAATTGCTTCACAATCCAAAGACGGTGAGTTGATGGCGAAAGTGTTGAAGTGGATGGGTGCAAAAACCAGTCGTGGTTCTTCCACGCGTGGTGGCGTTCAAGCGCTCAAAGGTCTTTTGCGTTTACTAAAAGACGGGGGAAATTGCAGCTTTGCAGTTGATGGCCCGAAAGGTCCGTTACACAAAGTGAAGCCCGGCGTCTTTGAACTTTCTCGTATGGTCAATGCTCCGATTTACGCGGTTGGAGTAGCGGTTGATCGCGCGATTCATTTTCCACGCTCGTGGAATAAAACTTTTCTGCCAAAACCATTCGCGAAAGTCGTGATTTATTGGTTAGGTCCCATGCCTGCAGTCTCTCGAGAAGTCGATCCGAGAAACCCAGACCTTGCTCTAGAGCTAGAAGCTCTTTTACACCGCGCGAGGCAGGAAGCTCTTAAATTCATTGCGGATAATGATGCCTAGTGCTAGCGTTTTTAGGTAGAGTTTATTCAACTTTTAAAAGGGACTTTTAAAGTATGAAATTTGTTTTAAGCATCATGTTGCTCATCTCGACGTCTGCCTGGGCTCAAAAAGGCGAAGTCGTTGCCCAAGTCGGCAAAGAAACTATCACGGCTGAAGAATTCACTAAGAAATTCAATGAAGTAAAAAGCCAAACAATGAATCCTCCAACAAGAGATCAGTTTCTTGAAGATTTGGTTCGTTTCGAAGTGGGCGTACAAGAAGCTTACAAACGTGGTCTTGATAAAGATCCCATCGTGATCGATCGCTTCCGCCAAGAGATGTACAAGGCTCTTCTTGAAAAAGACATCGGCCCACGCATCCAAAAAATTCAAGTTTCAGACAAAGAAATGCAAGCTTGGTACAAAAACAATCCGGAACTTCGCACAAGCCATATCTTGATTGAATACAAGCCAGGTGCAACAGCTGCTCAAATTGCGGAAGCAAAAAAGCGTGCAACTGAAATCCTCAGCGAAGTGAATAAAAGTAAACGTCCGTTTGAAGAGCTCGTGAAGCTTTATTCTGACGACGCTCTTTCTAAGCAAGCTGGCGGAGACGTCGGTTGGCAGTCACGTGTGACACTTGTTCCATCATATTACGAAGCGATCGCGAACATGAAAGTAGGTGAGGTTAAGGGTCTCATCGAAACTCAATTCGGCTTTCACATCGTAAAGTTGACGGGTCGTCGTAGTTACGAAAACGCGAACAAACGCCAAATTCGTGCTGCGGTATTTGACGAAAAAAGACGTCAGATCTTCAACGACTACTTCGACAAACTTAAGAAGTCGTACTCTATCAAAGAAAATAAGAGTGCTATCAAATAAGGAATCGCATTCATGAAATTCTTTAAGAGCCCCGCCCTGTCGGGGCTTTTTATTTTTTTAAGCCTGTCTGTTCTCCCTGGTTGTCCTTCTAACTACCAGAAGGTTTCGACGAAACCCGTTGCAAAGGTTAACGATCACGTCCTCACCACGAAACAATTTGCAAATTCACTGGCTCGTCGACTTAAAAACTTTGATGCCCTAGCGGCCAAAGACAGCAACAATATTCATCGAATTAAAGAAGACATATTGCGCGAATTTGTGGTGAAGAGTTTGACGCTGGATTGGGCCCGCGCCCAAAGCATTGTGATTTCGGAGTCGGAACTCGATAAAGAAGTTGATAAGCTTCGCGCCAACTATCCAGATGATCTGTCATTCCGTCGCGTTCTCGCTCAGGAGAATCTATCATTTTCAGAATGGCGTGAAGATCTTCGTTATGTTTTGGTCGAACGAGAAGTTTTCAAAAAATTGAACGAAAAGATCAAAGCTCCGGGCGAAGAAGAAATAAAGCGCTATTACGAAGACCATAAAGACCGTTATAAGCGCAAAGAGCGTATTTACCTGCGCCAGATCGTCGTTGATGAAGCCGCCAAAGCAGATGCCATCAAAGCGAACCTAAAAACCGCTGATTTCGCTGAGCTAGCGAAGAAATATTCCATCACACCTGAAGGAAAAGCAGGTGGTGTGGTTGGATGGATTGAAAAGGGGACTGTGGATTACTTCGATCCTCTTTTTAGCGCGGGCGCTCAATTACAAACAATCAAGAGTCCATTTGGTATCCATCTGATTAAGGTTGAAAAAAAGGCACCCGCCTCAATTTTAAGCCTCGAAGAGGCTCGTCCCCAGATAGTTCGAGCCCTTCGCGCACAACGCGAGCAGGCAGAATACGTCGCATGGCTTGATGCTCAACTCAGAAGTAGTAAAGTCCTAAAGGACTACGACTTGATGAACTCGATCCGAATCGATACGCGAGGAAATGATGATTAACACACTTTTATCTTTGATGCTTTTAACGGCCCCAGCCCACGCCGACGTTGTGGAAAAAACTGTGGCTATTGTGAATTCTGAACTGGTGTTGGAATCGGACTTCAAAGCTCTTGAAAAAAGAATCGATAAACCAGGAATGGTGGATGAATCTCTTTTGTTCGATAAACCGGTATCAAGTCTTAAAGGAAATCGCAAAGCTCAGTTGGATTATTTGATTAACGAAAAGCTTTTGGAATCAGAAGTAAAGCGTTTGAATCTTGCCGTGACAACCGATCGCGTAGAATCTGAACTTCGCGATATGGCGAAAAGAAATAACTTAAGCCAACCTGATCTTATTAAAGCAATCAAATCCCAAGGTGTTACTGAAGAAGAATATCGCGCGTTTTTGAAAGAAAAAATCGAGAAGCAATCTTTGATGGATTCTGAAATCATTTCGAAGCTTCGCATCTCTGATGAAGACGCTTTAAATGAATACCTCAAACAAAATCCAAACAGCCGTCCTTCAATCGACGAGTTCAGCGTTGCGCATATTTTCTTTAGTCCGAAAAAAGGTGGCGCTGAAGCGGCAGTGAAAAGAGCGGAACTCGCGCTCGGAAAGCTTCGCCAAGGCGAGAGTTTTGAAACTTTAGCGCAACAATTCAGTGAAGATCCAAACTTCACAGCCGGCGGATCTCTGGGAACTTTTAAGTCAGGTGAATTCTTGCCTGAGATTGAAGAAGCCATTTCTAATCTTAAAGTAGGTGAAACAACACCGATCGTGAAATCTCGCATCGGTTATCACATCGTAAAAGTCACAAGTAAAAAAATGGCGATGGATCCAAAATTTGAAAAAGTAAAAGATCGCATCAAAGCGCAACTTCTCGAACAAAGCTTTAAGCGCCAATTGAAATTGTGGTTACAAACCAAAAGAGACGACTCTTTTGTTCGCGTAAATGAGTAATAAAAAAATTGCTCTTACTACTGGTGACAGCGATGGTATCGGACTTGAGGTCACGATCAAATCGCTGTTGGCATTAGGTCCACAAAAAGGAATTCAGTTCCTTCTGTGGCGGGAAGATACGACCTTAGCATCTAAAGAGATTCGCAAGCTTGATAAAAAGTTTAAGCGCATCACTGTTGATAATTTGGCCGAGGCTCTGAAGATCGATGGGGATTATCTTGTGGATATTGCCTCGGATCTATCTCCAGCACATTGGGTAGAGGAAACAGCGAAAGCTTGTTTGAAGAATCACCTTCACGCGATGGCAACAGCTCCGCTTTCAAAGACCCGCATCAAAGAAGCCGGCTTTAAAGATCTCGGTCACACGGATATTTTAAAACGAATTTCGCGCACTAAAAAAGTTCATATGGGCTTTATCGGCGATAAGTTTTCTGTCGTCCTTGCAACAGGCCATGTGCCGATTTCTCAGGTTTCAAAACATCTGAGCTTTAGTACTTTGACGGATGCCATTTCACATGCAGATTATCTGCGCCAACAACTTCCCGCGGCTTACAAGAAAAAGCCAATTGGTGTTCTTGGCCTCAATCCACATGCTGGCGAACAGGGGATGATTGGTCAGGAAGAGTTATTGATGTTTCCGGAACTTCCTGCGTGGGCTAAAGAAAAGAATATTCCGCTTGAGGGACCGCTCGTTCCCGATGCGGCTTTTTTCCCACAAAATTGGAAGAAATATTCCGTCTATGTAGCGCTTTATCACGATCAGGGACTTATTCCTTTTAAAATGACTCATGGTCAGGACAGCGGTGTCCATATGACCCTCGGAATTCCTTTTATTCGCACGAGTGTCGACCACGGAACTGCGAAAGATATTTTTGGCCAGAATAAGGCCAATCCTCACTCTATGATTGATGCCGTTCGCTGGGCGGTAAAATTCGCTCGACTCAAAGCCTAAGTAATTATATTCCTAAATGTCTGAATTAATTGAGGTGTTATATGTTCCAACCAGTCATTTTTAGAGAGTACGACATTCGCGGCGTTTACAATGGTCAATTCGATGATCATTTCGCTTATCTTTTAGGTCGCGCTTATGTTGTGTATATGAAAAACGAAAAGGGTATTTCAAATCCAACTGTTGCCCTTGGTTGCGATGCGCGTGAAAGTTCTCCTTCAATCATCAAGAATCTTGCAAAGGGTTTGATGGAATCAGGTGCTAAAGTCATTCACTTGGGTCTTGTCACGACTCCTGTCTGTTACTTTTCAACTTTTGAATTGAAGGGTGTTGATGGCGCGGTTCAAGTAACAGGCTCGCACAATCCTCCTGAGTACAACGGCTTCAAAATTTCTGTTGGTAAAGGCACAATCTTTGGTGCGGAAATTCAAAAGCTTCGTATCATCATGGAAAAAAATGAGTACATCAACGGTCAAGGTTCGGAAGAACACTTCGACATTAAGCCTATGTACTATGAGCGCTACCATAAAGAATTCGGAACAATCAAAAATGTAAAAGTTGTTCTGGATTGTGGTAACGGCGCTGGTGGTTCTGTGGTGCGCGGCCTATTTAAAGCTGTCGGACTAGAGCCCACTATTATGTTTGAACAACCAGATGGCACGTTCCCAAATCATCATCCAGATCCAACTGTTGAGGAAAATCTTGTCGACCTTAAAGCGCAAGTTCTTAAAGAAGGTGCAGTTTGTGGTATTGGATTTGATGGCGACGCCGACCGTATCGGTGTTGTTGATCACACCGGTCGCATGGTGTACGGCGATGAATTGATGGTGATCATCTCCCGCGCAATTCTTGAAAAACAAAAAGGTGCGAAGATCATCGGTGATGTAAAATGCTCTGATCGTTTGTACCAAGACGTTGCAAAACACGGTGGCACTCCGATCATGTGGAAAACGGGTCACTCTTTGGTGAAAGAAAAAATCAAAGTTGAAAAAGCTCCGTTCGGTGGCGAAATGTCTGGCCACATCTTCTTTGCGGATCGCAACTACGGCTACGATGACGCTCCTTACGCGGCTCTTCGCTTGGTTGAAATCTTGGCGCAAACTGGAAAAACAATTCCGCAGTTGCTTGAAGGTCTACCTCCTTCATTCAACACACCAGAAATTCGTATCGACACGACTGAAGAGAAAAAAGTTTTGATCGTTGAAAAAATGATCGAAGCTTTCCCAAGTAAGCCAGATGCCGACTACAAAGTGGATTTCACAGATGGAATTCGTTTGAGCTTTGCAGATGGTTGGGCGCTTTGCCGCTCTTCAAACACGCAGCCTGTTGTAGTTGTTCGTTATGAATCTACGTCTCAAGCGGGGCTTGATCGAATTCGCAACCGTGTTGAAGCGATTGTAAATAAATATCTATAAAACTCGGAATATCAGTTACTTTTGAGACACGCCATTTATGAGACTTTGTTGGAATCTCAAATCTAGGCGTGTCTTCCTTTTTTAGCGTTCAAACACCCTTGAGAATCCCTCCAAAATTTCCGAAGAATCGCTCAGTCCACAAAATAAAAAAAGGGTTGAGCACATGGCATCTGGTTCTTGGTTTAAAAGTATCAAAGGAAAACTTTTTGTTTCAGCGATCATCCCGTTAGCGGGATTTGCAGCGGTTGGATATGTTGCCTTTGGAAGTCTGAGTTCTATGGGCTTTATGCTGAACGACGCTTACGTCAATGTCATTCCAAACATGAAAGGTTTGGGAGATATAGAAGGAAGTCGCGCCCGTATCGGACAGTATCTCTGGGGTGCCTTAGCAAATAAAGATGTTCCAAAACATCGCGAAAGTTATGTCTCTAAAGCTCGTGTTGCCGTCGGTGAATTTAAAGAGGCTATAAAAGAGTATGAAGCTGCATCCTTTCAGCCGGGTGAAGCTGAAATGTATCAACCGGTTAAAAATATTCAGGCTGAATATATTAAAGAGGTCGAAGGCTTTATCGAAGTCATCGCCGTCGGTAACCCTACTGAACTTGAAAAAGCACGTGCGGATATGACTGAAGGTATTTACCTGAAACACTCAACAGAGATTAAGAAGTCTATTGGCGAGATCGTCGGATTTTACGAAAAAATCGCGGCCAACAAGAATACGACTCAACAAGCAGAATCTAAAAAGGCATTTATTATGCTAGCTGCTATTGGCGGCGGTGCCGGATTCGTTGTCGTTGCGATCTTAATGTATATCGGCCAAGGTTTAAGTCGTACAGTAAGCAATGTCGTCAGTAGACTTTCAGATGCTGGCCAACAAGTAAATCAAGCTATCGAACAACTTTCTACAGCAGGACAAGGTCTTTCTCAATCATCGACATCAGCGGCGGCTTCACTTGAAGAAACCGTAGCTTCTCTGGAAGAGATGACTTCCATGGTGAAAATGAATTCCGATAATGCGAAACAGGCGGCAAGCCTTTCACAGACTTCACGTGGTGCTGCTGAAGACGGGGAAAGAGAAATTAAAAATCTCGTGGCCTCAATGCATGATATTTCTCAGTCTTCTCGTAAGATCGAAGAGATCATTAACGTTATTGACGATATTGCCTTCCAAACAAATCTTTTAGCATTGAATGCAGCAGTTGAAGCGGCTCGGGCAGGTGAGCAAGGAAAAGGTTTTGCAGTTGTTGCTGAGGCTGTGCGCTCCCTTGCGCAAAGATCGGCAGCTGCAGCGAAAGACATCACAAGTCTGATTAAAGACTCAGTTGAAAAAATTGAAAACGGAACGGCCATTGCCGACAAATCAGGAGATGTTCTTAATAACATCGTGACTTCGATTAAGAAGGTTGCTGATTTGAATAACGAAATTTCCGCGGCAAGTTCTGAGCAGACAACTGGTATTCAACAGATCAACAAGGCCATGAATCAGCTTGATCAAAGTTCTCAATCAAATGCGGCCTCATCCGAAGAAATAGCATCTACAGCGGAAGAGATCGCATCTCAATCCAATCAAATGCAGATGATGGTTGGAGATCTCAATGCGTTTGTCACGGGCTCATCCACAACGGCAGCTAAAGAATCAGCACCATCAGCAACTAAGAACAAGAAAGCTCCGGCATTAGCGAAACCGAAAGACAAAGAACCAAAGGCGAAGGTGATTGAATTCAAACCGCCTTCAAGAACTCAGGCGCCAAGTGCCGCCTCTGATGTGATTCCGTTTGATGATGAGCCAAGAGCAAAAGTAGGAACAACAGACGGCTTCTAAAAAATTGAAGCCTGAAAAAAGAAAAGGCTGGGAAAACCCAGCCTTTTTTATTCTTATTACTCACGGCGCTTGAAAGCGCGTGCGATTAAGAAAGTTTCAAAGCGATGATCAACGCGTAGATAACTAGAGACTCAATAAGAGCTAGACCCAAGATCATTGGGATCAAAAGTTTACCAGAAGCCGCTGGGTTACGAGCGATACCATCAAGAGCTGTAGCAGCAGTTTTACCTTGTGCCAAAGCGCCACCAAGAACAGAGATAGCGATAGCAAGAGCTGCAGCGATAGCAACCATGCCTTTGTCAGAGTTAGCAACTACAGTTTCAGTAGCAGTTGTAGCAGCTTCTTGAGCGAAAGCAGCAGAAGTAGCCAACATAGCGATAGCAGCAACGATCATTTGTTTCATTTTATTCTCCTCGAATAAGTGTGGTTAGTAATTTGCTTCTTAGTGGTCGTGTGCAATCGCGAATGCTACGTAAACCATTGAAAGCAAAGTAAATACAAAAGCCTGAACAAAGCATACGAACAATCCCATCATGTAGAATGGAATTGGTACACCGATTGGAACGAGATCAAGGAACACAGACAATACTGTGTGGTCACCCATCATAACGTTCGCAAGACGAAGACCCAATGAGAAAGGACGAACCATGTGTGAAACAAGTTCGATCACGAACATCAAAGGAGCTAGGAAAATAACCGGACCCATGAAGTGTTTAAGATAAGCGAAGATGCCGTTCTCTTTCACACCTTGGAAGTTATAGAACAAGAACATCAAAATACCGAAACCGAAAGTAGTATTGATGTTTTCAGTCGCAGGAGTCATACCTGGGATCATACCCAACAAGTTGTTGAATACGACGAAGAAGAAAACTGAAGTGAAGAACGGTACATAGTGTTTTCCGTGTTCACCGATAACCATGTCAGCAAGTCCCGACACCATTTCAGTGAGCATTTCCATCACGCCACGAAGAGAGAATTTATCTGCAGGAAGAACTGCAACTTCACCTTTACCAAGAGAAGCGCGAGCTGCTACTCCAAGACCAATGCTTGCTGCTGTTGCGATACCAAGAGTTGCAACGTGAGCGTATTCGTGACCAACACCAGGAATGAGTTGTGTCCAATTAAATGACATTGTCGTTTCCTTCTTTTAAGCCTTCTCTGATTGCATAGATCAAAGCTGAGATGGCGAAGCTTGCTACACCCAGTGCGAACCAAAGCGGCGTGAACCACGAAAGCTTCACAAGAGTATAAATAATGATCCCTAAAATCGCGTACTTAAATACAATGATCCCTATGGCGAGGGCAATCATTTTCTTACTAAAGATAAGACTCCAGCCCCAAGCAAGAAGAACAAAGGTCAAAAAGATCAAACCAGAACCCGCAGCATAGGAAAGCGCCTGCGGCAGTGCAGCAAAATGAGCTAAAAGGAGGCTTCCAAGAATCGTGAAGAGAGCTTGGAAAATAATGATCAATTTCATTCAGGCTTTGTTTTATTCGATTTCTCAGCCGCTTCGTCTTCTTTATTGATGCGTTGGAGCATCCAAATCACCCGAACCAGCCATCCAATGAGGCACGCCACGCTTAGGCCCACAAAAGCGAGGCCCTTGGTTTGGTATTTCTCATCAATATATTGACCCAGGTAAAAACATCCTATGATCAATCCGACAAGTTCAAAGCCGATGGATGCAAAAATTATATATCGCTTCATCATTTTCTAAAGCCCTTCGCTCCCGGAGCATTTCGCATGCGCTCTTGAAGACGCTTAATACGAAGTTCGATATACTCTGGCGGCTTGTAGTGATTCTTGTGCTCTTCTAGAATCCGAATTGCACTCTTAAAATCATTATTCTCTTCATAACAGACAGCGAGGGTCAGCGCGACATTTTCTTGAATGGCTTTTTCAGGAAATTCTTGGATGAGGCTTTTGAATATTTCAGCTGCCTTTACGAACTCTTTTTTTCCAACCAGAATATTCCCTTTTAGCATCAAAGCACTAAAGCGGGTGGTGTCTTCGCTTTTCAATTTTAAAAGAGAATCGATTTCAGACTCGGCCTGAAAGAAATTGTTTTGGTAGTACTGAGCACGAGCCACATTCATTTTGTATTGCGCTTCTTCAGCGTCCGAATGAGGCATTTGTTGCAGCTTACTGTATTCAATAACCGCCATTTGATAGTTTTGGAGGTTATTAAAATAGATATCTGCGATTTCTTTCTGAGCCTGTAAACGCTCTTTATCATTAGTAGAATTCAAAACAATAAAGCGATGGTACTCAATGGCTTTAGGAAAATCCTTAATTTCAAAAAACGAGATTCGCGCCGCTTCGCGAGCTGCTTCCAGAGGATATTCGTTAGGGGAATTACGCTTGATAACTCGATCCAAATAGCTCATCGCTATTCGAAAGTGACCCTGCGAGATTTCTTTTTGGGCTTTTTTATAGTCGGACTGCTCCTGTGAGGAGCAGCCCGCCGTCAAAATTATAGAACTAGTGAACGTTAGCAGGAGGAGTCGCTGGAGCTGGTGCAGTTTCATCGCCACCCTCATCTTCAACAACTGCAACGCCTGTTACAGTCTCTTCTTTTTCATCGATGTTGATCAAACGCACACCTTGGGTGTTACGTCCTAGAACTGAGATGTCTGTGATTTTCATACGGATGACTTGTCCTTTATCTGTCGACAAGATCAATTCCATCTTATCAGAGACTTTCTTCGTTCCGATCACAAGACCGACTTTATCTGTCGTCTTTTGTGTGATGATACCCACACCACCGCGAGATTGGATGCGGTATTCGCCCGTTTCAGAACGTTTACCATAACCTTTTGAAGTCACCATCAAGATTGTATCTGTTGTGTTCTTCTCAAGGACTTCCATCGCCACAACGATATCGTCTTTGGCAAGAGTGATTGCTTTCACACCGCGAGCTGTACGACCCATTTCACGGACGTCTGCCTCGTTGAAACGAATCGACATACCTTCTTTAGTCGCAATGAAGATATCGCTTTGACCGTCAGAGATTTTCACGTCGATCACGCCGTCTTCAAGATCTGTCGTAAGGGCAATGATACCCGCAGTTCTTGGGTTGGCGAATGCATTAAGAGCGGTTTTCTTAATGATACCTTTTTCAGTGAGCATAACGACGTATCTGTTTTCGCTGAACTCGTCCACCGGAAGGATCGCGCGAACGCTTTCACCACTTGCAAGTTGAACAACGTTAGCAAGAGATTTTCCTTTTGAAGTTCTGCTTCCGAGTGGAAGTTTATGAACTTTACACCAGTAAACTTTTCCTTTGTCTGTGAACACAAGAAGCATTGTTTTTGTGCTCGCAGAGAAAAGATCCGTTACGTAATCTTCTTCTTTTGTCTCCATGCCTTTCAGACCTTTACCACCACGTTTTTGCACGCGGTATTCAGCTGTTGGCATACGTTTAATAAGACCTGTGTTTGTCACAGTGACAACCATGTCTTCGTCAGCAATCAAATCTTCGTCTTCGATATCATCGCCAGAACCTTGAAGCTGAGTGCGACGAGCATCAGCGTAACGTTTTTTAACGTCTTCAAGTTCGCCTACGATAATTTTGTAGATTTCACGAACGTCGGCCAAAACGAATTTCAACCAGTCGATTTGTTTCATCAGCTCTTCAAGTTCAGCGATGATTTTATCACGTTCTAAACCTGTCAAACGTTGCAAGCGCATTTCAAGAATCGCGACAGCTTGTTTCTCAGAGAATTCAAACTTCGACATCAAGGCTTCGCGAGCAGCATTCGCCTCTTTAGAAGCACGGATGGTTTTAATAACCTCTTCGATATGATCGAGAGCTTTTTTCAAACCTTCCAAGATATGTGCGCGTTCTTGAGCTTTCTTAAGTTCGAAGATACAGCGTTTCGTCACTACGTCGCGACGGTGATCAACGAATGCTTCCAACATCCCTTTCAAATCGAAAGTGATCGGTTGGTTTTTCGCATCAAGCGCAAGCATGATGATACCGAAGCTAGTTTGCAATTGAGTGTATTTGTACAAGCGGTTCAAGATCACGCTGGCGTTTTCACCACGTTTCAATTGAACAACGATACGCATACCTTCACGTGAAGACTCATCGCGGATATCAGAGATACCTTCGATTTGTTTGTCACGAACAAGGTCAGCCATGCTTTCAATGAGCTTCGCTTTATTCACTTGGTAGGGAATTTCCGTGATGATGATTTCTTCACGGTCCTTCGCAGGAACAATCTCAGCAACACCTTTCAAAGTGATGATGCCACGACCTTTTTTATAGGCTTGCAAGATACCTTCACGTCCGGCAATCACACCAGCAGAAGGGAAGTCAGGTCCTTTGATGTGAACCATTAAGTCGTCAATTGAGCACTGTGGATTGTTGATCAAGTGCACGCAGCCGTCGATCACTTCACCTAAGTTGTGTGGCGGAATATTTGTCGCCATACCAACCGCAATACCAGTCGAACCATTCACTAAAAGATTTGGAATTTTCGCAGGAAGAACCAACGGAATCTGCAAAGAGTCGTCGTAGTTCGGTCCAAACGGAATAGTTTCTTTGTCGATGTCTTGCAGAATTTCTTCTGCAAGATGAGTCATACGGATCTCAGTGTAACGCATAGCTGCCGCGCTATCACCGTCGATAGAACCGAAGTTTCCTTGTCCATCCTCAAGCGGATATCTCAGAGAGAAATCTTGGGCCATACGAACCATTGTTTCGTAAACAGCCGAGTCACCATGCGGATGGTATTTACCGATTACGTCGCCGACTACACGGGCAGACTTCAAGTACGGACGTCCCGGGCGGTTGTTCATTTCGTGTTGTGCGAAAAGCACGCGACGATGAACGGGTTTTAGACCGTCACGAACATCGGGTAGGGCACGACCGACGATAACTGACATTGAGTACTGAAGATATGCATCACGCATTTCCTTACTGACATCAACGCGGGTTACGCCTTTTTCTTCGTTATTATTATTTTCCATAATTCACCAACTTAAAAACTAAAATTAAACATCCAAGCTTCGAGCAAGAAGAGCATTGTCGTGAATAAACTGACGACGAGGCTCAACCATTTCACCCATCAAGATCGAGAATGTTTCGTCAGCCGCAACCGCATCGTCGATTGTCACCTGAAGAAGAGTTCTGTTTTCTTTATTGAGTGTTGTTTCCCACAACTGCTCAGGATTCATCTCTCCCAATCCTTTGTAACGTTGGATGTACATTCCTTTTTTCGTCGATTCCATCACGTGTGCGTAGAAATCGTTGTAGTTTTCAAAAGGAACTTCCACTTTTGCGTCACCTTCAAGGATCGTAATTGGAAGAGTTGTCACCGCTTGGATTTCAGACCAGATACGACGAAGTTCAATAATTTCTGACGAGCGCAAGCTGTCAGCATTGAATTTTGTTGTTAAGCGATCTGCATAACGAACAGTGTAGATTTCAGCGTAAGATTTTCCAGCTTCGTCTTTCTTCACTTCGCCCTTGTACTCTGTGATGCCAAGTTTTGGATCTGCATTGATCCATGCACCAAGGTCTTTCAACGCTTGAGTCATTTTCGCATCGTCAGCTACAAGCTTTTCGAAGTCGCCCACTTTGCTGAGCAAGAAGTATAAAACGTCTTTGTCGTATTTTTTCGAAGAGACGTGCAGAAGGCTGTTGAATTTTTGAATATTCAAGATCAATTGGCGAAGGTCTGACTCTTTCAAGTTTTCTTTGCCTTTGATTTTGAAGTTGTTCAATCCAGAGCTCAACAAGAACTCGGTCAACGCAGCTTCGTCTTTCAAGTAATTTTCTTCTTTACCTTTTTTCGCGCGGTAGAGTGGTGGTTGCGCAATGTAAACATAACCACGCTCAAGAACTTCAGGCATTTGACGATAGAAGAACGTCAAAAGAAGAGTCATGATGTGAGATCCGTCGACGTCGGCGTCGGTCATGATAATGATTTTGTGATAACGGATTTTATCCACATTCACATTGTCTTTACCGATACCTGTACCAAGTGCCGAGATGATAACTTTGATCTCTTCAGAAGAAATAATTTTATCGAAACGGGCTTTTTCGACGTTTAGGATTTTACCTTTCAAAGGTAAAATCGCTTGTGTACGACGATCACGTCCTTGTTTCGCAGATCCACCGGCAGAGTCTCCCTCCACCAGGTACAATTCACAAAGTGCAGGGTCACGTTCTTGGCAGTCCGCCATTTTACCAGGCAAAGATCCACCATCCAAAGCTGTCTTACGACGAGTGAGATCACGGGCCTTACGAGCCGCCTCACGTGCGCGCGCAGATTCCACACACTTTGAAATAATATTTTTTGAAACCGAAGGATTGCGATCCATCCAGTCCGCAAGCTTTTCGTTCACCATAGACTCAACGATACCTTTAACTTCGGCGTTACCGAGTTTTGTTTTCGTTTGTCCCTCAAATTGCGGCTCACGAACTTTGACGGAGATAACAGCAGCCAAACCTTCACGGATGTCTTCACCCTCAAGATTTGTTTTTAAATCTTTCAAAAGATTTTTTTCAGTGGCGTATGCATTTGTTGTACGAGTCAAAGCCGCACGGAAACCGACAAGGTGAGTACCACCTTCGTGCGTGTTGATGTTGTTACAGTACGTGAAGATGGACTCTGAATAAGAGTCGTTCCACTGCATTGCAATTTCAACATCGACGTTGTCTTTCTCACCGCGGAAGTAAACTACTTCGTTGTGAAGAGATTTTTTAGATTGGTTCATGTACTTCACAAATTCCGCAACACCTTCAGCGTATTGGAAATCTTGTTTTTTACCTGAGCGTTCGTCCGTCAACGAAATATGAAGGCCTGCATTCAAGAAAGCCAACTCACGGAAACGATTCGCCAAAGTGTTGAAGTCGTAGATGATTGTTTCGTCTTTGAAAATATCACGATCTGGTTTGAACGTTACTTTCGTTCCAGTTTTTGTAGACTCTTCGCCTTTTTCAACTGGAGCCATGATTTTTCCACGCTCGTAGCTTTGTCTCCAGAAATTACCTTCACGTTGAACTTCAACGTTCACGCGAGTTGAAAGTGCATTCACGACAGAAGCACCGACACCATGAAGACCGCCGGAAACTTTGTAACCACCACCATCGAACTTACCACCGGCATGAAGCACGGTCATAACAAGTTCAAGAGCAGATTTACCTGTTTGTTTTTGTGTAGCAACTGGAATACCACGGCCATCATCTTGCACAGTGATGGATTCGTCAGCGTTGATTGTTACATAGATGTGTTTGCAGTATCCAGCAAGGTGTTCGTCTACGGAGTTATCCACGATTTCATACACAAGATGGTGATAACCTTTGAAACCTGTATCACCGATATACATCCCCGGACGTTTTCGAACGGCTTCAAGACCTTCAAGGACTTGAATCGAATCTGCGGAATATGATTTTTGTTCTTCCACTATTTCCCTCACTGCGAAAAATTCAGTTAAGGATGTGACCATCCTTAATCGTGATCACGGACAAAGAATCGAGTCTGAATGAGTCGGGTAAAGTGAAGTCCGTTGTCGTTACAAAAATTTGCGTGTTGATCTCGTGTAAGAACGTAATCAAGGCATCTCTTTTTGCTTTATCGAGTTCGGATAAAACATCATCCAACATCAGCACAGGATACGTGCCGTGAGCCTTTCTATGGTACACTATTTGGGCTATTTTGAAAGACAATATGATGGCTCTTTGCTGCCCCTGGCTACAGTAAAATCTTGAATCTTTTTGCCCATATAGGAACACAATATCGTGCTTGTGAGGACCGACCAGACTAGTCCCACTCGAGAGCTCTGCGTCTTGCAGTTCGCGCATGCGATTTTGAAGTGCGTTAAGTACTGAATCTCGGTCAAATGTGATGCCGTTTTCACTCGAAATCACGTATTCCACCGAGATTTCCACATCGGATTTCCCAGAAATGTATTGCATGGCATTGTTGAACTCTTTCGAAAGTCCGTTCAATGCCGTGATGCGAGCAAAAGTTAAATCTGTCGCTAAACGCAGGAAACTAGGATTCAAGCTTTCCAAAAGTGAAAGGGTGACTTGACGGTCTTGAAGACCCTCTAAGTGGTTTTTAAGTATCTTATTGCGCGTTTTAAGGGCCTTTCGGTAATCGGAGATCAAATCCGCGTTCTTCCGATCAAAAGTCACAAGTAATTCGTCCAAAAGTTCCCGACGATGGTCAGCACCTTCTTTGATCGAAGAAAGACTTTCCGGACTGAACACGACACTAGCAAAAATTTTTCGAATATCCGTCGAATTAATGCGCTTGTCGTTCATCGTTAAAACTTTACGACTTTTTGATAAACCTAATTGCAATTTGTAGTGGAGATCATTTTGTACAACTTTGGCTTGGATGATGGCTTCCGAACAATCGGACTTAATCAGCGTGGAGTTGTCAGAGTAACGAAAGGAATCTCCTTGCGAGAGGAGAAAAAGAGCTTCAAGAAGATTTGTTTTCCCTTGGCCATTTTCTCCGACGAAAACATTTACTCGCGGAGAGAAAGAAACGACTACGTCTCGGTAGTTACGAAAATTAACGAGACGGAGTCTTTCAAAAATCATTAGATTCTCATAGGCATAACAACGCAAGTGTAAGAAGCGTCATTATGAGGTCTCATCAAACTTGGAGACAAATGATCATTCAATTCGAAATCCACTTTGTCTTGATCGATAGAAGTTAAAATGTCCGTGATGTAACGAGCGTTGAAACCAATTTTGATATCAGCGCCTGAGTAATCCACTTCGATTTCTTCTTTCGCATCACCCAACTCTGGATTGTTCGAAGAAATTTCCATTTTACCTTTTGAAAGGTTTAAAAGAACAGCTTTGGATTTCTGATTCGCAAGAAGTGAAACACGTTTCAAAGACATCAAGAAAGCATCGCGATTTACGAGAGCTTTTTGATTCAACTTCTGTGGAATAAACTGTTGATAATTCGGGTACTTTCCTTCGATCAAACGAATCATCAAAATCGTTGATGCATTCTTCAATACGAATTGAGATCCCTCTATCGTGATTTCCACAGAGTTTTCCATACCCTCAAGAAGTTTTTTAATTTCATGAAGGCCTTTACGAGGAATGATAACACCTTGAGTGGCTGCTACTTTCATTTCCTCAGAACCCTTAGTAACAAGACTCATACGATGACCATCTGTCGCCACCATTTTAAATCCTGTCGCTGGATTCAATTCAAAGAAAACGCCATTCAGGTGGTAACGTGTTTCATCGTTCGATACTGAGAAGATTGTTTTATCAATCATCTCTTTCAAGACTTGTGCATCAATTTTAATAAATGCTTGAGAGTTGTATGTAGGGAAGATCGGATACTCGTCAGCAGAGATACCAACAATTTTCGAAGTGTATTTCCCTTGTTTAATCTCCAACCAGTTATTTTCTTTTTTGATAAGAGTGATTGGACCCTCAGAAAGTTCTTTTGCAATTTCAAAAAGACTTTTTGCACTGACAGCTACTTTACCAGGTTGATGAACTTGGGCTTTGATTTGATCTGTCAGACTGACTTCAAGATCTGTTGCAAAAACTTTCAAAGTATTTTGATCAGCCTCTAAAAGAACATTGATCAAGATCGGCATTGTATTTCGTTTCTCAACGATGTTCTGAGTTTTGCCGATTAGACTTAAAAGATCTCGTTTATCTATTTCAAGTTTCATAAGAGCCTCTTAAAGCGTTCTATATAATACCTATTACTATTAATATAAATACTAGTAGTAGTAGTAGGAGCGTGGAAAACCTAACTTATCTTCTAAGTTGCTGTAAACACTAAAAAACAGTTGTGGATTTCGGTTGTGCCCAAGTTTGCAGTTTCGACCTCAAAAATGGGGGTAACTAATATCCACAAGGAGAGCCCCACAACTTTCCACAGGGCCTTCCACAGTCCACATTCACACCCCTGTGATATTGTGGATTCGTTGTTCTAAGTCTTCGATATCTTTCGCCAAATCCTGGTCAGTCGCTTGTAGATTTTTGACTCGCTCAAGTGCATTCATCACAGTTGTGTGATCTTTGCCGCCGAAAGCTTTGCCGATATCCACCAAAGATTTATCGAGAAACTTCTTAATTAAATACATCGCGATTTGACGTGGAACGACAATTGGTTTGGCGCGGGTAGAGGATTTTAGATCCAAAACGCGCACTTTATAATGGTCCGCCACCAGCTTCATGATCTCTTCAACAGAGATTGTTGATTGAGTTTCATGATGCGAAAGAATCTTTTTAACGAGTTCATAGTCAATTGGAAGACCTTGAAGTTCAGAGAACATCTTGATCTTCTTTAAGTTGCCTTCCAATTCACGAATCGAACGTTTTGAAATACGTGCGATATAATTCACAACTTCTTCAGGAAGACGAATGTTATAGCGCTCTGCTTTATACCTTAAGATCGCAATACGCGTTTCCAAATCCGGCATCGTGATATCAGCAATCAATCCGCGTTCAAGACGGGTGCGACTGCGATCTTCAAGTCCGTGGATATCCTTCGGCATACGATCGGAAGCCAAAATAACTTGCTTGCGACTGTCGATAAAGCTGTTCACAGTGTGGAAAAACTCTTCTTGAACCGCTTCACCGCGTGCAATGAACTGCACGTCATCGACTAAAAGAATATCTGAATTTTCGCGATATTTCTGGCGGAACTTATCCATTTCATGACGACGAATCGCCGAAACACATTCATTTAAAAAGCGTTCTGCCGAGATATAAGTAATCTTAAGGTGTGGAAATTGTTCACGAATATTATTTCCAGCAGCATGTAAAAGATGGGTTTTACCCATCCCAACCGGTCCATATATATAGAGAGGGTTGTAGTCGTCAGCTCCTGGATTGCGAGCTACGTTATAGCAAGCTGCGTGAGCAAATTCGGAATTTTTCCCAACAACGAAGGTAGAAAACGTCAGATCGAAATTAAGAGTATCCGAACTCGACCTTGGTTGAGTAGTCTGGCTACCCTGAGTACGAGATAGCTGAGCTTGAAGAACTTCGTTACTTTGCGGCTCTTCAACCTGAGTGGAGGTCTCAATGTGAGTATTTACTTTGGCCCCCGTAACACTGAACTCGACCTCAAAAGGCTTGCCATAACTATCTGAAATCTCTGAATAAATCTTATCTTGCAAGTTCTCGATTACAAAGTATTGGTGGAGGGCATTAGGGACACCAAGTACCAATTTGGGACGGTCAAGAGTACCAAGGGTATTCACGTATTCAATAGGATCAAGCCAGGTATCCAACAACTTATTATTGTCGTTCCTGCTTTTCATTTTTGTTTTGATAAATGACCAAAAGGTCGAATTAAGCTCCACGATCCCATCCCCTCAAGTAACCCGGAAACCCTCTTAACAAGCGGAGCTGAAGTTTTCAACAGTTGACCTTATTGCCGCAACGTGCTTTATTAGTGCCCCACGTATCTAGTTGAAAACAACTTTGTGGCACATATATACAGGTGTAATTGACGTCTATTAGCGTCGTAAAAGTCAGGAGATATCATGAAACGTACTTACCAACCATCAAACAAACGTCGTAAAACAACTCACGGTTTCCGCGCTCGCATGGCTACTAAAGCTGGCCAAGAAGTTCTTTCTCGTCGTCGCGCTAAAGGTAGAAAGCGTTTGACGGTTTCTACTGGTGGAAAATAATTCGCCTTTAACTATAAAGCGAAGCTCTGAATTTCTCTCGATAAAACAATCTGGTAAAAGACATTGGCCGACGAAGTGGCTTCTTATGAATTATAAGAAAAACACCGAAGGCCAATTGTGTTTTGGAGTCACGGCAAGCCGAAAAGTAGGCCCTGCTGTGGTTCGAAACAAACTCAAACGCTGGGTGAGAGAGTATTTTAGGGCTCTGCTGAAGGCGGGTCTTTTTCTTGAAGCCGACATCAATATCATTTTTAAACCCATGGATCCAAACTTCTACAAAGGCCTTCGTCATGAAGACTTCGTACAAGCTATGGACCGAGGTGTACAAAGCATTCGGAAGAATCTCTAGATTCTTTTTCATGACTTTAATTGGTGTATATCGATCTATCGGTACCACTCATTTAGGTGGTTCTTGTCGCTTCGAACCTAGCTGTTCAGCCTACGCATTAGAGGCCTTTCATAAACATCCAACACATAGAGCTCTTTGGTTAACCACGAAAAGAGTTTGTAAATGTCGTCCCGGTGGACCTTACGGATATAATCCAGTCCCACCAGTGAACGGAGAACAACATGCAAGAACGTAAAGACGGTCCTTCATTCTTTGATCCAAAAACAATTATCGCCGTCGCCGCTGTCGCGATCGCATACTACGGATGGAATACCTACCTTCAAAAGAAATATCCTGGTTACGGCAAAGCAAAAACAGAACAAGTTCAAACTGCCGAAACAACTGCTACCACTCCTGCTACTACAACAACCGGCGAAGCTGTCGCTGAAAGAAAATCCGAAGTTGTTGCTGCTCCTACTGCCGAAGAAAAAACCTTCCAATTTTCAAATGACAAAGTTTCTTTCGCACTGACTAGTCATGGAATGGGACTACGTAATTTCACAGTGAATAACTATCAAGATAAAGAGAAGAACAATATTAAGTTGGGTGCTTCTGATAAGAATTCATTGTTTGAAATGCGTTTTCCTGGCGACACAAAAGCTGTGGATTTCAACGTTGTTGAACAAGCTCCGGGTCACTTTGTTGGAACTGCACAAGCAGGCGAAATGACGATTAAGCGTGAGCTTAAATTCAACGCTGAGAATTCTTCATTTACAAATACTGTGACTTTCTCTGGTAACAACGAAGAACTTAAAAAAGGTTTCTCATTGCTTATCCCTGAGAGTATCCACGTGAAAGGTTCTTCTTCGTGGTTATTCCCTTCTTATGAACATCAAGATTTCTTTGTTGGGCATAGCGGTGGAAAACATGAAACTGTGAATTTCAGTGGCGCTAAAGAAAACGTAGCAAAAGACCTTACGCAAGCGTCTTTGGTTTCTGCGTCTTCTCAATATTTTGCGGCCGCAATCTTGGATAAATCTGAAATCATTCCGGATGTAAAACTCACTGCTGATGTTGCAAATAAATCTGCGATGGCAGAAATGACTTACAAACCAGTTCAAGTAAAACCAGAAATGACTTTTACGTCTGTTATGTATGCGGGTCCTAAATCAATCGATATCTTAAAAGCTGTTGATCCAGAAATGGCAAGTTTGATTGATCTTGGCTTCTTCACGTTCATCGCCAAACCATTGTTGTACGTGATGAAGGCGTTCCATTCATGGGTAGGCAACTGGGGTTTTGCGATCATTCTATTAACTCTTCTTGTGCGTCTTTGCGTTTTGCCTTTCAACATCATGTCTTTCAAATCAATGAAGGCTATGCAAAAGGTTCAGCCGCTTATCCAAAATCTTCGTGAGAAGTATAAAGATGATCCAATGCGCTTGAATCAAGAGATGATGGCTGTGATGAAACAAAACGGCGCGAATCCTCTGGGTGGCTGCTTACCGATGCTTTTGCAAATTCCGGTTTTCTTTGCTCTTTACCGTGTTATCGGTTCGAGCATTGAACTTTATAATTCACCGTTTATGTTCTGGATCACAGATTTATCGGCTCACGATAAGTTCTATGTATTGCCAGTTCTAGTTGCGATCTTCATGTACATCCAACAAAAGATCACACCTTCAACGATGGATCCTACACAAGCAAAAATCATGGCTTTCATGCCAGTTGTCTTCTCACTTTTCATGTTGCAATTACCTAGCGGTCTTTGCCTCTACATGGTTGTGAGTACTCTTTTCGGCATCATTCAGCAGTACCTGATCATGCGCGAAAAGAAGGCGTAGTTTTTAGATTTATTTTTTATTTATTAAGGAGGAATCATGGGTTTTTTGAGTAAGCTTTTCGGGGGAAAAGGCAAGAGCGGGAACAGTGAAGTAGAAGCCCTTGTAGAGAAAACACTAGAAGGTATTATCGAAAAGGCTCAGTTCGATCTAGACTTCAAAGTGAGAACAGAAAAAGAAGACGACGGTTCTGCTGTTTTGTCTGTTGAGTTAAGTGGTGGCGACGAAGAAATTTTGAAAGATAAAAAAGGTCAAATGTTGGATGCTTTCCAACTCCTTTTGAAACGCGTGATCCAGCACAATTTTCCAGAAGATAAAACAAGCGTAACTGTTGATTGCGGTGGCTACCGTGATGAATCAGAGAATGCGTTGATTGAGCGCGCTGAGAACTTGAAACAAATCTGCATCGAACAAGGTAAATCAGTGTACTATCGTGCATTACCACCAAAAGATCGCAAAGTTGTTCACCAATATCTTGCGAAAGACGCACGTGTAAAAAGCCGTTCACTAGGTGATGGACTTTACAAAAAGATCAAAATTTATCCTGCAAAAGGCGGAAATCAAAACGCCAATGCACAAGACTCTGTTCAAGAGTAGTTAAGAGAAGGGGCCACATGCACCAAGGAGATCGTGATAAGGATACTATCTGCGCGGTCTCCACTCCTCACGGAGTGGGTGGGATTTCTGTTATCAGAATCAGTGGCCCTCAAACTCTTTCCGTCGTTAAACGTGTCTGTGCCTTTTTACCTGAACATCCTGAATCTCACCGTGTGTACTTTGGATATTTAAAAAATCCACAAACAGGCGAGGAAATTGACGAGGTTTTGGTGACGTACTTTAAAACCGGAAAATCATTTACCGGTGAAGAAGTGATCGAAATTTCCTGCCACGGCAGTCCGCATATTTGCCAATCCATTCTGCAACAATTGATTTCGTTAGGTGCACGTCCCGCAGATCGCGGTGAGTTTACATATCGTGCTTTTATGAATGGAAAATTGGATCTTGTTCAGGCGGAAAGTGTCCTTTCGTTGATTGAATCACAAAGTTCACAGGCTTCTAAGTTAGCACTTCGCCAACTAAAAGGTGATGTTTCTAAGAAATTAGAGCAAATCGAAGACGATATGACGTGGATTTTGGCTCACGCTGAAGCTCAAATTGATTTCTCTACTGAAGGTATCGACGTTGTTGATTATTCAGTGGTGAAACAACGTCTTAAGAAGGTCGAAGAGACTTTAAAGGAACTTGTTGGAACATTTAAAGTCGGTCGTCTTTTGAAAGACGGCTTCCGGGTGGTTCTGACAGGTCTTCCGAATGTGGGTAAATCAAGCCTTCTTAATCTTTTCTTAGAAGATGAACGTGCGATCGTCACAGATATTCCAGGTACAACTCGTGACGTGATTCACGGGGATACGACTTTTGGTGGCGTGAAATTTACTTTTGTCGATACCGCTGGTTTGCGTGATCAAACGACGGATTTAGTTGAGCGCATTGGTATTCAAAAAAGCTACGAAGCTCAGAATGAATCCGATGTGGTTTTCTTTATCTACGACCTCGATAAGGGATTGTCGGCAGCAGAACTTCAGATTTTGGAAAGCTTAGAACCAAGCCGTACTTATATTATCGGGAATAAAGTGGACCGTTTAGGGGTTCCTCCGAAGGCTTTAGATGTCTTGGAAACCCTTAAAAACAGTAAATTTTTCCAAAAAATCGCAGATAAAACTGACTTCAGCACAAGAAGGATGTTCTTTGTCAGCGCTCTTGATAAAAAGGCCCGTACAAGCGTGCTTCAGAGCCTGGTGAAGGAATTTGCGGATCTTCAGGTAGAAAACACAGTTTTGATTTCCAACGCCCGCCATTTTGAGAATCTCTCCCGGGCTCTTGAGAACACGCAGCGATCACAGATGATCGTGGATAACGGAATGGGATCTGAGTTCCTTTCTTTGGAGCTAAAAGAATCCTTGATCGCGATCCACGAAACACTGGGTAAGCGGTTTGACGATCAGATTATGGATCGTGTGTTTAAAGAGTTTTGCATCGGGAAGTAATTTATGAGTTCAAAACATTATCAAGTTATCGTTGTGGGTGCCGGTCACGCAGGTGTTGAAGCATGTCTTGCGACATCTCGCTTGGGACTCAAAACTTTGATGGTCACAACGAATCTTGATCGCATCGCTTACATGAGCTGCAATCCTTCCATCGGCGGACTTGCAAAAGGTCACATGGTTCGTGAGTTGGACGTTCTTGGTGGCGAAATGGGTATCGCGGCTGATGAAACTTGCATTCAATACAAGCGTCTTAACTCCTCGAAAGGTCCCGCAGTTCGTGGAACTCGCGTGCAATCTGATAAGCATAAATACTCAGCCTACATGACAAATGTTTTGAAGACGCAAGAGAACTTGGATCTTCTTCAGGGCGAAGTAAAACGTTTAATTTTAGAGAATGATTTGTGTGTTGGTGTGGTTTTGCAAGACGGATCTGAGATTCGTGCGGATGCAACGATCATCACAACAGGTACTTTCATGAACGGTGTGATGCATATTGGTCTTCGCCAAGAGGCGGGCGGCCGTGTGGGTGATGCCGCTTCAATTGGTTTATCAGATCAGTTGGCGCAATTTGGTTTTGAAGTAAAACGTTTGAAAACGGGAACTCCTGCGCGCTTACTCAATTCAAGTATTGATTGGTCAAAAACTATTCCTCAAGGCGGGGATGAAAAGGTTTATCCTTTCTCTTATCGCTCTTCGACTCAATTAAAACTCCCGCAAATTCTTTGCTATCTCACTCGTACAACTGAAGAAACCCACGATATTATTCGTCGTAATCTGGATAAATCCCCTATGTTTTGTGGGATTATTGAAGGTACGGGCCCACGTTACTGCCCATCTATCGAAGACAAAATCACGCGTTTTGCCGATCGAACTTCTCATCAAACATTTCTTGAACCAGAAGGTTTGGATACGGATTTGATTTATCTTCAAGGCATCTCAACAAGTTTGCCGGAAGATGTGCAGTATGAATTCTTAAGAACGATTCCAGGACTCGAAAACGTCAAAGTGGTTCGCCCGGGTTATGCGGTTGAGTATGACTATATTGAACCAACTCAAATCTGGCATCGCCTTGAAACGCGCACGATCCGAAAATTATTCCTGGCAGGACAAATCAACGGAACTTCTGGTTACGAGGAAGCAGCTGTGCAAGGTTTTGTTGCCGGCGTGAATGCGGCTCACTCTATTTTGGAGCGACCAGAATTTATTTTGGGACGCGACCAAGCTTACATTGGCGTTTTAATCGATGATCTGGTGACAAAGGGAACGCGCGAACCATATCGCATGTTCACTTCTCGCGCTGAACACCGACTTGTTCTTAGAGAAGATAATACTATCGACCGTTTAGCTGATATCGCTGCCGGTATCGGTATTGTAAAAGCTCAATCATTAGATATTTTATCTGACCTTCGCCAACGCCGGTCGGATTTGCATGCAAAATTGCGTGAAACAAAGGTTTATCCGACCAAAGAAACACAAGAAATTTTGGCGAGCATTCCGACTCCAGAAATGACAAAGTCCTTAAGCTTCGAAGAGTTGCTGCGCCGTCCCGAGGTAGTGAGTTCACACCTTGAGCGCCTTGGATTTAGCGTTGATAGCGATCCAAATGTGCATGAACCGGTCGAAATTGAAGTGAAGTACTCGGGTTACGTGAAAAGACAACTCGAACTCATTAATCAGTCAAAACGCCTGGAAGAAATGCTTCTTCCTGAGACACTGATCTATTCTGAGATACGTGGCCTCTCAAATGAGGAAAAGGATAAGCTGCAACGTGTCAAGCCACGTACCTTGGGTCAGGCGCAAAGAATTAGTGGTGTAAACCCATCTGCAATTCAGGCTATAATGATTCATCTCAAAGGTCATAAAAAGATCAAGGAGTTGAATCTTGAAGGACAACAAAATTGATGAGCAGGAAGCTCCCACGGTATTCTGGAGAATCAACGATTGGTTCCCGGATTTAAGTCCTGAGACTAAGGTCGTGCTTAAGACCTATCATGAAGAACTCATAAAATTTAATCGGACCCTGAGTCTGATTTCTCCCAAATCAGTTTTTGTGGCAGATGCTCTTCATTTTGCAGATTCTATTCTTGCCTCAAAGATTATCGCCCAAGCAAACCCAGCCATCGGGAAGATCTATGACTTTGGCAGTGGCAACGGATTCCCGGGCCTGATCTACGCGATCTTAAATCCTAAGACTCAAGTTGTACTGGTTGAAACAGATCAGAAGAAGTGTGAGTTCTTGGGTCACATGATTTCGACTCTGGCCCTTAAGAATGCAACTGTAGAAAATAAATCTGTTGAAGCATTCCCGGAAGGATCAATTCAGTTCGGAATGGCTCGTGGCTTTTCGAATATTTCAAAGATCCTGTTGATCGCCCGCAAGACTATGGCAAAGGGCGGGAGTTTCTATCATTTAAAGAGTGAAGAGTGGGGAATGGAAGTTTCCGAGATTCCAAGCCAACTTTGCTCGATCTGGTCGCCTTCTTTAGTGGGAGAATACAAACTCCCGGTGGGCCCAGTGAAATTCGCAGTCGTTAGAACGGAAAAAATCGCATAATAGGGGATGTTCCACGTGGAACATCTGGTTTTTAGGGGTTAGTGCCCGGATTTCGGTGGTGCAGCCCCATGCTCTCCACCTGCCGGAGCCGTCGCAGCTCCATCTGACCCAATTCCAGCCTCAGATAATCGTTGTTTTACATCCCACTCTCTTTTAGCGTTTCGAAGCTTTTTAGCAGTGAGATATTCTTCCCATTCCTTCGGGTCGGGCCATGCCTCTTTCTTTTCGAATGCTTTTGCATAAGATTTGCGGGCTTGCGTGAGTCGTTCTTTGATTTTTAGCTCGTAATAGACCTTTTCTTGCTCAAGCTTTGTGATCTTTTGCTGAGATTCATACACGCGCTTTTGTGCGAACTTAATCTGACCAGATTGAGGAACAACGTCTTTTAATTCTTGCTTGAACCCCTCGAGCTTCTTGATTTCAGCATCAAGTGCCTGATTTGTAGCTCCTTGGAGCGCAATAAGATCAGAATACACTGGATCTTTCAATTCAGGGTTTGGATCGGGCTTATTACAAGCCGCGAGCAGCGGAATTAAGAGGAAAACAAAATAAATTATGCGCATATACACGTGTTCCACGTGGAACATCGGCAAAAAGAAGAAAAAACATAAGGTGGGGTGCGAAAAACTGGTCTTACTACTTGCTTGTTAGAAAAAAATGCACGATTTTTTAAATTCAGGGAGGAAATATGGCAAAAACGATCTGCATAGCCAATCAAAAGGGCGGAGTAGGTAAAACAACGACATCAGTGAATCTTTCTTCTGCGTTGGCTACTCTAGGCAAGCGCGTTCTTCTGATCGATATGGATCCGCAAGGAAATGCATCGAGCGGACTAGGCATCAAGCGCTATGAAAGCCAAGAGAGTAATACTTATCACGTACTCATCGGTGAAAAAACTCTCAGTGAGACTATTCAGAATACTTCAAATGGAAAATTGAAAGTATCCACGGCTAATCCTGATTTAGTTGGTGCTGAAATTGAGCTTGTAGACATGCCGCAGCGTGAATACCGTCTTAAACAAGCAATTGCCACAGTTGCTGAAGACTTTGATTTCGTGATCATTGACTGTCCTCCATCTCTTGGTCTTTTGACGTTGAATGCGTTGAATGCGGCTGACAGTTTCTTGGTTCCTCTTCAATGTGAATACTATGCGCTTGAGGGACTTAGTCAGCTACTCAACACAGCTGGATTAATCAAAAAGAATTTGAATCCCCAATTGCATATCGAAGGCATCGTTCTCACGATGTTTGATATCCGGAATAATCTAAGTCACCAAGTTGTGACTGAAATTAAAAATCACTTCGGCGAAAAAGTTTTCAGCGCGATTATTCCGCGTAACGTTCGTTTGAGTGAGGCTCCAAGCCATGGTCAAAGCATCTTTGAATACGATGCAAAATCCATCGGAGCTCTTCGCTATCTTGATTTAGCTAAAGAAGTTATCCAGCGCACCGACAGCAAACAAGCTGAGGCGCCTGCGGTAGCAGAACAAAACCAATACGAAGGTGAATTAAATGTCTGAAGTTGTTACTGATTCATCAAACAAGAAAAAAGGTTTGGGCCGCGGCCTGGGTTCTCTATTAGGTGGACCTGCTCCTGCGGAAATGAACAAACCGACTCCTGCAGCAGCACCTAGTACGGCACAAAATATTGCAGCAACACCTAAGGCGGTCGCGCCTTCTAATCCGACCTCTCCTGTAGCGACACCCGTCGCCCCTCCCGTAGATCCTGAGAGTAAGATTTGGAAGGTTGCGATCGATAAACTTTCCCCGGGCCAATATCAGCCTCGTCGTGTGTTCGAAAAAGAACCGCTTCAAGAGCTTGCTCAATCCATTCGTGAGAATGGAATTTTGCAACCGATCGTGGCACGTCGTACTTCAAGTGGAAAACTTGAAATCGTAGCGGGTGAACGTCGCTGGAGAGCTGCGCAGTTGGCTGGTCAGCACGAAGTTCCAGTAATCCTTAAGAATTACGATGACAAACAGGCGCTTGAATTAGCCATTGTTGAGAATATTCAACGTGAAGATCTGAATCCAATTGAGGAAGCAGAAGGCTATTCACGCTTGATCCAAGACTTTAAACTTTCTCAACAACAAGTTGCCGAGAAGGTCGGTAAGGATCGCGCGACAGTTGCCAATGCAGTTCGTTTGCTTTCATTGCCAAACGAAATCAAAGAGATGATTTCAGAGAATACGCTTTCAGTTGGTCACGCCAAAGTCTTGCTTGCTTTGCCAGATGCAAAGAAGCAGATCGAAATGGCGAAAAAAGTAATCAACGAAAAATTGGCTGTTCGTAAGCTTGAGAAAATGGTTCAGGCCATTGTTAAAGGAAACGAAGAGGCAGAAGAAGAAGTGACAGCGAAATCATTTGATTCAAATGTGACGCAACGTTTGATTAATGGTTTAAGCGAAGAGCTTCAAAAAATCATGGGCACTAAAGTGGCCATTGATTATTCTGGTTCAAAAGGTAAAATCAGTATTCATTTCTATTCTGATGATGAATTGACCAATTTGGTAGATAGGCTGAAAGAAGGATGGCAATAGCTTCACTTCCCCCAATGCAAGATGACTTATTAGCCGGCAACGTGACGGCTATTCTTGATCAAGGGACCCACTTTGAAGGGCGCCTCAGTTTCGAGGGAACCGTTCAAATTGGTGGGGACTTTAAGGGGGAAATCTTTACTAAGGATACTATTGTTATCAATGAGGGCGCTCAGGTGAACGCCCAAATTGAAGCCGATACTATTATTATAAGTGGCCGGGTGGAGGGAAATCTCTTTGCCCGACGCAGAGTTATCATGCACCCGCCAGCTGTCTTTAAAGGCACAGTGACGTCTCCAAGTCTTCGTATTGATGAAGGGGTCGTTTTTGAGGGTGCGTCCTATATGCCCAAGTCTTAAGCAGTCGTAATTCAACGCATATTTTGACCTTGACCTATTCCTAAGCCCTTGTTAATTCCGAAGCTCAAAAAATCAGTAGGGATTTCAAGCAAATGGACATTTTCGGACAACTAGGTATCAATACCACAGCCGCTATTCAGTTCGTACTCTTCGCAATTGCTTTGGTCTTCTTGACTAAGTTTGTTTTTGGGCCGTACGCCCACGCTCTTGAAGAAAGAGAAAGAAGAACAAAAGGTGGAGAAGAACTCGCGCACGAATTCCAATCTAAGTCCGTTGAGTTGCAATCAACTTACGAAGCAAAAGCACGTGAAGTGAATGCGGAAATCAAAAACATTTTCGACACTTCAAAAGCAGCAGCAAATAAAGAATACGAAACTGCTGTTTCAAAAGCGCGCAACGAAGCAGAAACTCTTGTTCAATCAAACAGAACAAAAATTTCTTCTGCTGTCTCTCAAGCTGCGGCTGAACTCAAGTCGCAAACAAATGCAGTGGCAATGGCCATCACTACTAAATTGCTTGGCAAATAAGATTCGAAAGAGATGACAATGAAAGCACTTTTAAACCTTATCATTATGTTGGCACCTGCGGTTGTAATGGCTGCTGGTGGTGAGCACGGCGGCGGACACCACGAAGGTATTCCGACTGTTACTATCTATCAATTGATCAACGTTGTGATCCTCTTCGGTGGTATCATTTACTTCACTAAAGACGGCATCATCTCTTTCTTCGCGGGTAGAAAAACAGCTTACCTTGAAGCTGCTCAAAAATCTGCATTTGCACGTGAACAAGCAGAAAAAGAATTCGTTGATTTGAAAAACAAAATTGCAAACATCGATGCAACTCGTGCTGAGTCTTTAAAAAAAGCGCAAGAGCATGCAGAAGAAGTTCGCAAACAAATCCTAGCTGAAGCAAATGACGTTTCTAAACGTATCCGCGAAGAAGCTGAATTGACTGCTAAGCTTGAAGTTCAAAGAGCACAAAAAGAATTGCGCGAGCAATTGTTGCAAGACTCTTTGTCGGCGGCCCGCATGGTTTTGACTAAAGACATCGGTGCTAATGATCAACAAAAGCTTCAAACAGAATTTATCAATAACATTGAGGGCGCACGCTAATGAGAGTAACTGAAGTTGCAAGAAGATATGCAAAAGCTCTTTTGGCTGTAACTAAGCAAAAGGGTACTCACGCGAAAGCTCTTACAGAACTTTCTGCTGTGGCGACTGCTTTGAATAGCGATGCAGCTGTTAAAGCTTTCTTTGGAAATCCAACTATTTCATCAGAACAAAAAGCTCAGGCTTTGAAATCAGCTTTTGCTGGTAAAGGTGTTTCAGACGAAGTTTTGAACACGCTTGTTCTTTTGGCTGAAAAAAACCGCTCTGAGATCGTCGACCAAGTTGCTTTGGCATTCCAAGGTCTTTTGGATGTTGAAGAAGGTGTCACTCGTGGCGTTGTTCGTTCTGCACAACCATTGTCTGCAGACGCTCAAAAAACACTAGAAACAAAAATCAGCGGTGTTCTTAAAAAGAAAATCGTTTTGACGTTCGAGCAAGATCCTAAGCTTTTGGGCGGAGTGGTTGCTCACGTTGGTGGCTGGACATTTGATGACAGCATCGACACTCACTTAAATAAATTAAATGAAGAATTAAACAGGAGAGCCAACTAAAAATGGAAACACAAATTCGTGCTGATGAAATCAGTCGTGTTCTCAAAGAACAAATCAATCAATACAACAAAAAGGTTGAAGTTAGTGAAACTGGAAGCGTTCTTTCAGTAGGTGACGGGGTTGCTCGTATCTACGGACTTGAGAACGTAATGTCTGGTGAACTTGTAGAGTTCCCAGGTGAAGTTTATGGTATGGCTCTGAACCTTGAAGAAGGTCACGTTGGTGCCGTTCTATTCGGTGAAGACCGTGATATCAAAGAAGGCGACGTAGTTAAACGTACTAAAAAAATCGTTTCTGTTCCAGTTGGTGAAGCTCTTCTTGGTCGCGTAGTTGACGCTCTAGGAAACCCAATCGACGGCCGCGGTGCTATTACAACTCCTCACAGCCGCGTAGTTGAAACAAAAGCTCCTGGTATCGTTTACCGTCACCCAGTTGAAGAACCACTTCAAACAGGTATCAAAGCTATCGACGCTCTTGTACCAATCGGTCGTGGTCAACGTGAGTTGATCATCGGTGACCGTCAAACTGGTAAAACGACTATCGCGGTTGACACTATCATCAACCAAAAAGGTCAAAACGTTCAGTGCTTCTACGTAGCTATCGGTCAAAAACAATCGACTGTTGCTCTTGTTGTAGAAAAATTGCGTGCAGCGGGTGCTCTTGAGTACACGACTATCATCGCAGCCAATGCATCTGACCCAGCTCCATTGCAATATCTTGCTGCGTACACTGGTACAGCTATGGCGGAATACTTCCGTGATACTGGCCGTCACGCTTTGATCGTATACGATGACTTGACGAAACAAGCACAAGCTTACCGTCAATTGTCTCTACTTCTTCGCCGTCCTCCAGGACGTGAAGCGTACCCAGGCGACGTATTCTATCTACACAGCCGTTTGCTTGAGCGTGCTTCTAAATTGTCTGCAGATAAAGGCTCTGGTTCTTTGACTGCATTGCCAATCATCGAAACACAAGCGGGTGATATCTCTGCATACATCCCAACAAACGTTATCTCTATCACTGACGGTCAGATCTTCCTTGAATCAGACTTGTTCTATAAAGGTATCCGTCCGGCTATCTCTGTAGGTAAATCTGTATCACGCGTAGGTGGTGCGGCTCAGATTAAAGCGATGAAACAAGTTGCGGGTTCTATGAAACTTGAACTTGCTCAGTTCCGTGCGATGGAAGCATTCGCGGCGTTCGCTTCTGACCTAGATAAAGCAACTCAACAACAGTTGGCTCGTGGTCGTCGTCTTGTTGAAGTATTGAAACAAGCTCAATACCAACCGGTAAAAGTTGAAGAGCAAATCGTTATGATCTTCGCGGCTTCAAATGCATTCGTAGACGAATATCCAGAGACAGATGTTAAGAAATACGAAAAAGAAATGATCGAGTTCTTGAAAAACAAGCACTCTGATATCTTGAAAACTATTTCTGAGAAGAAAGCTATCGGCGATGACACTAAGAAAGCGTTGTTGAACGCTCTTAATGAATTCAAAGCGATCTTCCAACCTTCTAACAAGTAATTTGGTGCTTAAATGGCAAGCTTGAAGGATATCCGGGCTCGAATTGAGTCCACTAAAAACACCCAGCAGATCACGAAAGCGATGAAGCTCGTCTCTGCTGCGAAGTTGAGAAAGGCGCAGAATAACATCGTTAATATGCGTCCTTATGCTCTGACTTTGCGTAAGGTGATTGCGGATATCGCTGTAACTAAAAAAGTGTCGCATCCGTTGATGGAGAAGAAAGAACAAGTAAAGAATGTTTTGCTTGTTGTTATCACTTCTGATCGCGGTCTTTGCGGCGCTTTCAACAGCAATATCAACAAATTTACTGAAGCTTATTATAACGAAAATAAGAGCAAGCTCGAAAAGATTGATTTCCTCTTCGTTGGTCGTCGTGGTCATGACTACTTCACTAAACGTGGAATTAAGCCGGTTGATTACATCACGAAGCTTGATAAGGACATCTCTTACGAATTGGCTTCTAAAGTAGCAAATCGCGTGATGAACGATTACCTTGAGGGTCAATACGACGAAGTTCGTATTATCCACAATGAATTCAAATCTGCGATCTCTCAAATTGTTGTAGCAGAAACAATCTTGCCAATTGATCTTGGCTTGACGACTTTTGCTGACTCGACTGAGACAACAAATGCAGCTGCTTTCTCTGTGGACATGATTTTTGAACCTTCTCCAGAAGCAATCATCAAACAATTGCTTGAGAAGCACTTTGATCTTCAAGTTTACAGAACTATGTCTGAGTCCGTTGCC
Organism: Bdellovibrio sp. HCB2-146; assembly: GCF_047345725.1. Classification (NCBI taxonomy): domain Bacteria; kingdom Pseudomonadati; phylum Bdellovibrionota; class Bdellovibrionia; order Bdellovibrionales; family Pseudobdellovibrionaceae; genus Bdellovibrio; species Bdellovibrio sp. HCB2-146. The sequence continues at coordinate 1,427,221 of NZ_JBLEQP010000001.1, read as the reverse complement.
GGCGAACATGGTGCTCGTATGAGTGCGATGGAAAACGCGACAAACAATGCGAAAGAGATGATCAACAAACTCACTCTGACATACAACAAATTGAGACAAGAAAAAATTACTACAGAATTGACTGAAATCGTATCAGGCGCGGAAGCGCTTAAATAGGGAGCTGAATAATGGCATTCGGTAAAGTAAAACAAGTGATGGGTCCCGTAGTGGACGTTGAGTTCGAAGGCGCAGAACTTCCTGCGATCAACTCAGCTCTTCGTGTAACTAACAAATTTATCTCTGACGCTGAATACAACCTTGTACTTGAAGTGGCACAACACTTGGGTGACGGTGTGGTTCGCGCGATCTCTATGGACCAAACTGAAGGTTTGGTTCGTGGCGAAAAAGTAAAAGTTTTGAATCAAATGATCACGGCTCCAGTAGGTCGTGAGGCTTTGGGTCGTATCATCAACGTAGTTGGTGAGCCAATCGACGAACAAGGTCCAGTAAACGCAAAAGAACACTGGGGCATCCACAGAACTGCTCCAAAATTCGAAGATCAAGCTACTGCTGCTGCAATGTTGATGACTGGTATCAAAGTCGTAGACTTGCTAGCTCCTTACGCTAAGGGTGGTAAGATCGGTTTGTTCGGTGGTGCGGGTGTTGGTAAAACAGTTCTTATCCAAGAATTGATCCGTAACATCGCGACTGAGCACGGTGGTTTCTCTGTATTCGCGGGCGTTGGTGAACGTACTCGTGAAGGTAATGACTTGTGGCAAGAGATGAAACAATCAGGCGTATTGGCGAAAACTGCGCTTGTATTCGGTCAAATGAATGAACCACCTGGAGCACGTGCGCGTGTTGCTTTGACTGGTTTGACTGTTGCTGAATACTTCCGTGACGTTGAAAACCAAGACGTTCTTTTCTTCGTAGATAACATCTTCCGCTTTACTCAAGCGGGTGCCGAAGTTTCCGCACTTCTTGGCCGTATCCCTTCTGCCGTTGGTTACCAACCAACTTTGGCGACTGAGATGGGTGCTTTGCAAGAGCGTATCACTTCAACTAAAAAAGGTTCGATCACGTCAGTTCAAGCGGTATACGTACCTGCCGATGACTACACGGATCCAGCTCCTGCAACTACATTTACTCACTTGGATGCGACTACGAATCTTGACCGTGATATCGCAGCTATGGCGATCTTCCCTGCGGTTCACCCATTGACGTCTACTTCACGTCTTTTGGATCCAACTGTTATCGGTGAAGAGCACTACAAATGCGCTCGTGACGTTCAAGCGTTGTTGCAACGTTACCGTGAACTTCAAGATATCATCGCTATCTTGGGTATGGACGAATTGTCTGAAGCAGATAAATTGGTTGTATCACGTTCTCGTAAAATCCAACGTTTCTTGTCTCAACCATTCTTCGTTGCTGAGCAGTTCACTGGATTGCCTGGTAAATACGTAGATATCAAAGACACAGTTCGTGGTTTCCGTGAGATCCTTGATGGTAAACACGATGCTCTTCCAGAGCAGGCGTTCTACCTTGTTGGAACTATCGAAGACGTTATTGAGAAAGCTAAAAAACTTCAAGCGTAAGCGCTGGCTTACACTCCGGCTCGCGCCGGAGTACGCTAGTTTACTCTTAGTTTTTTACGAAAGGTTTGTTAAATGTTTAAACTAACGATCGTGACTCCTGAAAAGCGACTCCTTCTCAATCAAGATGTTGAAGAAGTGTCAGTTCCAGCTTTCAAAGGCGAATTGAACATTCTGCCTGGTCACGCTCCATTGATCACGACACTTGAAACGGGTGTTATGAAATGGAAACTCAAAGGCGAATCGAAGCAAAACCAAGCTGTTATCAGCTGGGGATATTGCCAAGTAAGCCCTGAGGGCGTGAACATCCTAGCTGACATCGCTGATCTTCCAGAAGAGATCGATGTTGAAGCGAAGAAACAGCTTTTGAACGATTCTGAAAAGAAATTGGCTAATGAAACTCTGACTGATGAAGAGTGGAACCAAGTTCAACGTCAAATCGCAAGAGCGCGTGCAGACATTGAAATCGCTCCTTTGGCGAAAAAGTAATTTCAATTTAAAAATGAAATTTAGAAACCCACATGCGAAAGTATGTGGGTTTTTTTATTCCCCGTGATCCACCGATGTGACGTGAGTTTCATCAAGAAGCTTGGTGAGATTCTGAGCGATGCGCTTGCCAGATTCCATGTGATTAAATGACAGCTGTACGACTTTTAAATAGCCCTTGTTATTCGGAACCCAACGAGGTGTGCTGAGATTCACCACCAAAGTTTTCGACCTTGTCTTTGGCGCGAGGGATCCTGCAAGCTGTGCGGTTTTTGGACCGGTAATAGCGAGTAAAACCACGTCACAAGAACGACTCTTGATCCATGATTCTACTTCGGTCTTATCAAAATTTCCGTTCAATAAACGTGTCGGCTCCTTGCGAGTTCGTTCCGCTTTAAACGAAGTGATGAAGTCCTTTGATGGCGCAATTGTGCAGACAACTTCTTGAGAAGCGGGTTTGCGCGCTGATGTTTCTTTGGCCGGTAGGTGTGTAACCAGTAAAGAGGATTGTAGATTCTGAGAGAAAATTTGTTCTTCTAACTGATGATAGTTCGGCGATGTGAGAACAGATCCTGCTATCATCGAAGGAATCGCAGGATCACGTTTGTAGTTGTTGGCAAATGCCTTTGTGTAAAGAATGCGACGAAGTTTGTCGTTTAAATCCTTCTCGGCAAAGTCACCAGATTGAACAGCTTTTTTAACATGATTAAAGGCCTTACCTTGATCAGCAAAAGACCAACTTAACATCACAATATCAGCACCAGCTTTCAAAGCGCGAAGGGCAGCGACTTCCGGACGCAGAAGTTGTTTTGATCCTTGCATTTGCAGGTCATCAGTCATCACCAGGCCTTGGTATTTCATTTCTCCACGCAAAAGGTCCGTTGAAATTTTCTTTGAGAAACTTGCAGGCTCTCTTGAAGGATCAAGACTTGGATAGAGAAGATGCGAAAGCATGACAGCAACAGGTCGACCTAATTCTGCGTAAGCTTGATAGGGAACAAGATCGCGCTCGCGCAACGAAACGGAAGTGGCTGCGTTTTCAACGATCACTTGGTGTGGATCCAGAGCGAGATTTCCAGTTCCAGGAAAATGTTTCGCTGTTGGTATCACACGTGAACGGAGTAGGCCGCGAGAGTAAGCAACACCGACATCCTTCACGATTTCCGGATCGGGACCAAAAGATCTCACTCCAATAAAGCTGCGTGATTTTGGATCAACGACATCTAAGACCGGCGCAAGGTTCATATTGAAGCCAACTTCACGAAGGAAAAGCCCGGTCTGATAACCCATTTCTTCAGCAAGGGCCGGAGATTGAGTTTGTCCCAGCGCGAGAGCGTTGGGTTGGGTTGGGAAAAGTGGAAGACGAGAAACTGATCCACCTTCTTGGTCGATGGCAAGAAGAGGCGGGAGTTCTGAAGTGTCGTAACTTAAACGAGTGAGATCCGCATTGAGTTTTTTGACTTGAGCAAGACTTAAGATGTTTCTTTTAAAAAGAAGGAATGATCCTGGCTTGTAGGTGCGAATAAATTTATCGAGTTCTTTGGTGATATCTTTTTGTGGAAAGCCAACGATGAAAAGTTGTCCGACCTTTTCTTCGAGACTCATTTGCGCAATTCGTTTTTCAATACTTTGTTCAAGAGGAGTGGGTGCTGAAGCTAGTACAAAGTTGGGAATTAAGAGAATAAGAATACAAAGACTCAAATTCTTCAATGTGCTGATATACTCTCTCATAAGATAAGGGTATCACTAGCACTTGGACTGAATAGGCGAGATTTGAGTAACAGCATGAAATTGCACCTAAGTCTTAAAACAAAGGTTGGTATTTGGATCCTGGTCGGGTTCTTAAGCCCCGGTATGGCTTGGGCGCAGATTGAGTCCGAAAAAAATGATCCCTATGCCCTTGTTGAAGTTGAAGTTTCCCAAGACTATCTAGCCTCCTATAAAGCACGACGCGAAACCCATGGAATCTACTACGGAGTACAGTACGAACCACTGGTGCTTTCGAAGTACGCGTCGACAACTCAACCAGGTTTAAAATACAAAGATCTCTTTGGCGACGAACCTATCGGACTGATTCGTTTTAACGTCGACTATAAATACAATTTTGCCCTGGGTTCCTTGGCTGCCGGAATTGATTTGGCAACTGGCTCCGTGAGTGGATCAAAAAGTGGTTCTTCAATGAGCCTAGATGTCACAAAGATGGGTGCAAATTTTCAATTCACGCTAGATATGTTAATGGACGAGCCCTATGCGGCCCCGTACTTCGGCCTGAATCTTTGGCAGATGGAACTTTCAGAAAAAAGCCCGGCCGATTCTTTCTCAGCGACAACTCAAATGGGCTACAACTACATGTTAGGTGTACTCGTGCAGCTGAACTGGATTGATAGCGAAGTTGCTAAAGATGCGACCTTTAATTTTGGTTTAGAAAATACTTATCTTGATCTCTATATCACGCAGTACGCGAAAACTGAGTCGGCAAGTGATCCCAACACCGAAACTGATTTCTTATACGGCGCCGGCATTCGTTTAGAATTCTAAATAAGATTTAACAGCAGAGAGAGTTCTTCGTGAACCGCGCCCCAAGAGATGGTCGCCATCTTGATATTCAATCTATTGTCAGGAGTGATTGAATACTTTTTGCTTTCACGCATAGCGAGCTGGATTACGACTTCCGGTTTTAGCTTCGTTTTTTCAGTAAAGATCAAAGAAACGGATTTTACACCCGCACTGATATCACGAACGCCAAGCTCTTTACACTGACGGCGAATCAGCATGAGACCCATTAGATTTAAAGTTGGCTCTGGAATCGCACCGAACTGATCGCGCAATTCTTCTTCAATACGATCCAAATCTTCGTTTGACGTGATATCGGCCAGTGCCTTGTAGTAGCTCAAACGAATACGGATATCGCTGATATAATTATCAGGAATCATCGCTGGGATGCGCAGATTGATCTCAGGATCAAGATCCATGTCTTCAACTTTTTCACCCTTCGCTTCTGCGAGAGCTTCATTGAGAAGATCCATATAGAGTTCATAGCCCACGGAATTCACGTGGCCTGATTGTTCTTCACCCAAAATATTTCCGGAACCGCGTAGTTCCAAATCGTACTGGGCGATCTTAATGCCACTTCCAAGAGCGGTGTTGTCTTGAATGATCTTCAGTCGCTCTTGTTGTTCTTTGTCGAGCTTGCGATCTCGCGGCATCATCAAGTAACAATAAGCACGTGTCTTGCTGCGACCGACGCGACCGCGAAGCTGATAGAGCTGCGAAAGACCAAACATATGTGCGCTATCAATGAACATGGTGTTTGCGCGTGGCACGTCCATTCCGGATTCCACGATGGCGGTACAAATCAAAACGTCGATTTCGTGATTGAAGAAAGAGAGCATTGTTTTCTCAAGCTCATGTTCTTCCATTTGGCCGTGACCGATTTTAATACGGGCTTCGGGAACAATCTGGCGAATTTCATCAGCAAGGCCATAGATTGATTCGATCCGGTTATGAATAAAGTAAACCTGTCCACCACGAGAAATCTCAGCCGTGATCGCTTTGCGAATTGTTTCTGGATCAAACTTCGTCACAAAAGTACGAGTCGGCAAACGATCTACAGGTGCTGTGTTAATCAAACTCAAATCGCGAATTCCAACCAGCGCCATGTTGAGCGTTCTTGGAATAGGCGTTGCAGACAGTGTCAATGTGTCGACATGCGCACGAAGCTTTTTAATCTTTTCTTTATGAGTGACGCCAAACTTTTGTTCTTCGTCGATAATAAGAAGTCCAAGATCTTTAAAATCAATGCCGGATCCTAACAGTTTGTGTGTCCCGATTATAATGTCGACTTTGCCGTCTTTAAGATCTTGCTGCGTTTTTTTAACTTCAGCAGGAGTGACGAAGCGATTGAGAACCCTGATGTCAACCGGCCATCCATGGAAACGTTTTTTAACTGTTTCAAAGTGCTGGAACGTAAGAACTGTCGTTGGAGCGAGTAATGCAACTTGCTTACGAGCTTGAACAGCAAAGAATGCTGCGCGCATGGCAACTTCGGTTTTACCAAAACCCACGTCGCCACAAACCAAGCGATCCATCGGTTTTGTTCCATGCAGGTCTGAAAGAATATCGTTAATGGCCCGAGCTTGGTCTTGAGTCTCTTCGTAGGGAAAACCATTTTCAAATAACGCGATTTCATCTTCTTTAAAATGAAAAGGTTCACGGTGAAGTTCTGCACGTTTCGCATACAGAGCTAAAAGATCAGCTGCGATATCGCGAACATGAGCTTTAACCTTGGCCTTTGTTTTTTCCCAGGCTGTGCCACCTAGTTTATCAAGAACACCGGTGGGCCCTGCTGCGGAAAACTTTTGTAGTTGTCCAACACGATAGACGGGTAAGTAGAGTTTATCTTTGTCCTTATAGCCAACCTGAATGAATTCGGATTCAACGCCTCCGATATTCATGATCTTAAGACCCTCGTACTGACCGATCCCGTGTTTCACGTGGACGACCAAATCTCCTGGCTTTAAATCTCCAAAAGAAAGTCGTTTGGCATTTTTTTGAAAATCTTGTGAGGCTGAAGACTCTCGAGCGCGTTGTTTTTTGCCATGGAAATCTTCATCGCGAAGAAAAATAATTTTCTCTTCATCAAGGCGAAGGCTTTCAGATAAAAATCGAGGAACGAGATGCAAAAGTGCAGGATTGTGATCTTGCTCAGATAGCCACGTATCCCATTTATACTCATCGACGGCCGCCTTGGCCATCTTAAGTTCCATCTTTTCAAAGATGTGCGATAGCCGATCGGCTTGCGACTGATTTTTCGAACCAATAAAAATGCGATAGCCATCGGCTTTCCAGCGATGAATTTTATTGGAAGCAGCCTGCACCCAAAGGTCTGTACCCACGGCGTTGGTAAGAGCCAGGTTCGTGAAATCTTGAGTGAGCGAAGTTTTATATTCGACTCTTGCTTCTTCAGGTGTGCTTTCGTCCTCGAAATACTCTAACGATGAAAAATAGATTTCACGCGATTTAAGTGGAAACTTAATTTGGTCCATCGCTGTGAATAAAGAATCAATCTCAGGACGGATTACATGATTTTCGCTGGATGCAAAATCAGACTTCAGTTCTGCCCAGGTTTCGTCCCCACAGCGAGAAATTTCAACAGGATCTAAGAACCATAAATTCACTGCACCTGTAAAATGATCAACAGGTTGTGCGAGCTCTCCATAAAAATACGGCAAAAGAAATTCGATACCAGGGAATGAATTTTTTAAAACAAGAGAACGAAGTGTTTCTTCAGCTTCTGCTTTTTCAACGGGGCGTGCATCAATCGAAGCGCGCACTCGTTGCAAAAGTCTTTCGTGTGTTTCATCACGGAATAAATATTCTCGCGCCGGCGTAAGAACAAATTGGGTGATCTCATCGGTGCTGCGCTGATCATCAGATGAAAAATGGCGAAGCGATTCGATTTGATCACCGAAAAGATCCATGCGCACTGGAAGTTCTTCGGTCGGTGGAAAAATATCAACGATACCACCGCGAACCGCGAACTGCCCCTTATCCTCAACCATCGGTGCGGCTGTGTAGCCCAGCTCCGTGAAATACTCGACTAGATTTTCTGGAAGCTCATCGCCAGCCTTTAAAATTCGTGAGCGTTCCTTCAGGATTTGTACCGGAAGAGTCTTTTGCATGATCGCGTCAGACGAGGATATGAAGATTTCTCCGGCTTTGGCGTTCTGAGCTTTAAATAAGAACGAAATTCGTTCCGCCAAAACTTTTGAGTTCGGATAGAGACCCGAGTACGGGGAAACATCGAAAGCGGGTAGGATTGTTGAATGACGATCCGGGTCAAAAAACTTCAGAAGCTGCTGCAGCTCCTCTGCTTCGCGCGAACTTCCAACCACAACAAGATGCGGCAAGTTGTTAATAACTTTAGAGTATGTTTGAGACAAAAAGTAAGCGAGAGCCAGAGGAGAAGAGGCTCCTGTGACCTGAATTTTGTTGTGAGAAGTTTCCAAAGCTCGTTCCAAGATGGATTCAAGCCTTGTGTGAGTCATTTCAGCTTTCATTTCGAGGGCTCATGTTGCCATGAGTATCGCCTTGTTTCCATTCATATTTCTTGGTTTTCCAACACTCCATGTATATAACTAACTAATTGAAATCCAAATAATAACGACAACTTTCGGAGGGTCTGTGCCACTCGGTGGAGTTATATTCATCGTCATCTTTATCGCTGTCTTCGGTGCCTTCCTGCTTTGGCTCGCGTCCAAAACAGGTGGAAAGCCAGTTTATCATCCTATCAAGTACGAACCCTACGAGTGCGGTCTTCCATCACTTGATAAGAAAGATACAAAAGTTTCTGTGAAGTTTTATCTCACGGCGATTCTTTTTATCTTGTTCGATATCGAGATCATCTTCATGTATCCATGGGCTACAACATTCCGTGATTTCCTTGGCACTGGCGGCGGCACATTCGTGTTCATCTCAATGCTTGTGTTCATCGCGGTTTTCGTCTTCGGCCTTTTCTGGGAAGTAAAATCAAAAGCATTGGAATGGGACTAGATCATGGGAATGGGTAAAGACATTTTCGAAATTACCGTTAACGGTTTAAAACTCGTCGTCATCTTTTTGATGATGGTGCAAGCAGTACCAATCTTGGTTTGGCTTGAGCGCCGTGGTTCGGCTTTCATTCAAAATCGTTTGGGACCAAATCGCGTAGGCCCATTGGGTTTGATGCAGCTTTTGGCTGACGCTGTGAAATTCTTGACGAAAGAAAACTTCGTTCCTGATACAGCAAAACCGTTTTTGTATTATGCAGCTCCGGTTTTCGCTTTGATTCCAGGTGCAGTGGCATTCTCTGCGATTCCAATGTCGACACCAATTCAAGTAGGCACATTTGAATTGTTTGGTTCGACTTGGGGTCCCTACACTTTCTTGGTTCAAGGTTATGACATCGGTGTTGGTATCGTGTTCATCCTGGGTGTTTCTTCTCTAGCTGCCTACACTTTGTTGATGGCGGGTTGGGGTTCAGGAAATAAATATTCTTTGATGGGTGCTTTGCGTGCGTCGGCTCAAACAATCTCTTACGAGTTGGCTTTGGGTCTTTCCATCGTTGGTATCATCATGATGTACGGAACGTTTAACCTGACTGAAATGACAATGGCTCAACAGGGCACTTTCCATTTCACGTTCATGGGTCACACGATCTCATCTCAGTATCTTCCGAACTGGGGTATCTTCTTCCAACCTTTGGCAGCTTTATTATTCTTCTCTGCAACTTTCGCAGAATCGAATCGTTTGCCATTCGACTTGGCAGAGGGTGAGTCAGAACTCGTTGCGGGTTTCCATACTGAGTACGGTGGTTTCAAGTTCAACATGTTCTTCATCGGTGAGTACGGTCACATGATGATTTCTGCGGGCTTGATGACATTGTTCTTCTTTGGTGGTTTCGGTATTCCGTTTGTATCGGTTGCGGAACTTCAAGAATGGGCAGCAGGCGTGACGTCGACGGCTGGTGGCGCAAGCGGCTTGGTTGCTTTGCTTCACTTCCTTTCGTTCATGATTAAGTTTTCTATCTTCTTGTGGATCTTTATCTGGGTTCGTTGGACTCTTCCTCGTTTCCGTTACGATCAGTTGATGGATCTGGGTTGGAAAACAATGCTTCCTTGGGCGCTTTTCAACACTGTTTTAACCGCGTTTGTGATCTACATCGCAGCAATGTAAGGAGAATGACGTGACAGCAGATGCTTTTCTTTTTTGGTTTTTAGCTATCGTCACCCTGGGAAGTGGTTTGGCCGTGATTCTTATGTCGAATCCGATCTACTCAGCACTTTCTTTGGCGATGACAATGGTTGGTATTTCCGCGTTGTTCGTGACTTTGAACGCGTACTTCATCGCGGGTGTTCAGTTGATCGTTTATGCCGGCGCCGTGATGGTTCTTTTCACCATGGTGATCATGCTCTTCGACTTGAAGAAAGATCTTCAGGCGTTTACTCGCGGTAAAATGACAGGCGCTTTGAAAATCGCTTCTGTTGGTTTGATGGCGGGTTTGATCGTAGGAGCAGTTGTTCTTTCTGCAGATCTTTTGAGTGATAAAGCTCAAAAATCAACAGCACTCGCTGGTGATGGCATGGAAGCGACAAAACAATTGGGACAAATCTTGTTCTCAAAATACGTATTTGGATTTGAAGCTCTTGGTATTTTGCTTTTAGTAATCGCAGTCGGTGCGGTTGCTCTAGCGCGCAGTAAAGGTGGAACTCATGAACATTGATTTCATTAATAACATTGGCCTGACTCATTACCTCGTTCTGTCAGCTCTTTTGTTCGTGATGGGAATGGCGGGCGTTCTTTTAAGAAAAAACGTGATCGTTCTTTTGATGTCAGTAGAGTTGATGTTGAACTCTGTGAACTTAACGTTCGTAGCATTCAGCAAATACCTTGGTTTGATTGATGGCCACATCATGGTTTTCTTCGTTATGACAATCGCTGCAGCGGAAGCGGCAGTTGGTTTGGCACTAGCGGTTTCAATCTTTAAACGTTTTAACGAAGTGAATATTCGCTTCTTTGAGCACTTGAAAGGATAGGGGACCAAACGATGAACCACGCTGTTTTAATGGCCCTTGTTATTCTAAGTCCGCTAGTTGGATTCATGATTAATGGATTCCGCTATAAAAAGCACTCTGCAAACGTGGCGGGCACGATTGCAACAATCGCAGTTGCGATTTCATTTATCTGTTCGGTGATTTTGGTAAGTGATTTGATTGCTATGCCGGAAGAAGCACGTCGTATCGCGGTGAGCTTCTTTGAGTGGATGGCGGTTGGTAACTTCAAAATCAATGCGGGATTCGTAGTCGATCAAATCAGCGCCATCATGATCCTAGTGATCACAGGTGTTGGTACTTTGATCCACTTGTTCTCAATCGGTTATATGCACCACGATAAAGGTGTGGCGAAATACTTTGCTTACCTAAATCTGTTCATCTTCAACATGTTGTTGCTAGTTCTTGGTGATAGCTTGCTTGTGATGTTCGTAGGTTGGGAAGGTGTCGGTCTTTGCTCTTACTTGCTTATCGGTTTCTGGTTCACAGATTCAGAAAAAGCGGCTGCCGGCATGAAAGCTTTTGTTACGAACCGTGTTGGTGACGCGGCCTTCTTGCTTGGTATGTTCATCCTTTTCACAACATTCGGAACTTTGAACTTCGCAGAGTTGAACGCCTTGGCGCCAACAACGATGGAAGCCTCTTGGTTGGGTGCGGTGACTTTGGGAACAATGTTCTTATTCATCGGCGCAACTGGTAAGTCTGCACAGATTCCATTGTATGTTTGGCTTCCAGACGCGATGGCGGGTCCGACTCCAGTATCTGCTCTTATCCATGCGGCGACGATGGTTACGGCGGGCGTTTACATGATCGTTCGTTTGAATCCGTTGTTCCTAGCAGCTCCTAACACAATGATGGTAATTGCGATCATCGGTGCGGCGACTGCAGTTCTGGCAGCAACAATTGGTATGACCCAATGGGATATCAAAAAAGTTTTGGCATACTCAACTGTGTCACAACTTGGTTATATGTTCCTGGCTTGCGGTGTGGGTGCTTTCGGAGCAGCGATGTTCCATCTTATGACTCACGCATTCTTTAAGGCTTTGATGTTCTTGGGTTCTGGTTCTGTGATCCATGCGATGCACGAAGAACAAGATATCCGCAAAATGGGTGCTCTTAAAAAGTATATGCCGATCACACACATCACATTCCTTTTGGGATGGTTGGCGATCATTGGTATGCCACCATTTGCAGGTTTCTTCTCAAAGGACGAAATCTTGGCGTATGCATTCCAGTCGCCATTCGGCTCTCCAATCCTTTGGGTTGCGGGTGCAGTCGGTGCAACTCTTACTGCGTTCTACATGACTCGTTTGATGGCTTTGACTTTCTGGGGTAAGAGCCGCGTTCCTAAAGAAGTTCATCCGCATGAATCTCCAGCGTTGATGACAATCCCATTGATCGTATTGGCAGTGTTGTCAGTAATTGGTGGTTGGATTGGTATCCCTCACGCAATTGGAGAAATGCTTGGACACATTCCAAATGTGTGGGAGCACTGGTTGCACCCATTGATCAAGCCAATTCCGGGTTGGACGCCGCTTGATCACACGACAGAGTTTACTTTGATGGGTGTGTCTGTTGGTTTGGCTGCTGTTTCAGCTGCGATTGCTTACCACTTCTACGTGAAGTCTCCTGAGACTCCGAAGAAAATCGCGGAAAGCATTAAGCCAATTTACAACCTTGTTTATAACAAGTACTTCGTGGATGAAGCGTACTTCGGTGGCATCATCAATCCGCTTGTAAACTTGAGCCGTAATACTTGGCACTACGTTGACGTGAAATTTATCGACCGTTGCACATACTGGGCAGGGGACTTGATGAAAGGAATGGGCTCTTTGTCTCGTTCTCTTCAAACAGGAAACATGCAGCAGTACGCGATGTATATCGCTCTGGGTGTTGTGGCCGTTCTTTCGTTTGTGATCATGAGGTAATGGTATGATCTTAAGTAGCATTGTTTTTCTACCTCTTCTGTTTGCTTTGATCGTGGCTGTATGGCCAAAAGAAACCTCAGTTCGCCACTTGGCTCTAGGTTTCTCAGTGATCGAATTTATTTTGAGCCTTGGACTTTTCCGTCATTTTGACTCTGCAGCAACGGGCCTGCAAATGGTTGAAAAGTTCATGTGGATTGAACGTTTCGGAATCCAGTACTTCATGGGGATCGATGGCATCTCTTTGTGGTTGGTTCTTCTGACGACATTCCTAACTCCAATTATTATCCTTGCTAGCTGGGAGTCGATCGATAAACGCGTGAAAGGTTTCCACGTTTGTTTGTTCTTATTGCAAACTGCGATGCTTGGAACTTTCTTGGCGATGGATGCGATCTTCTTCTATCTGTTCTGGGAGCTTTCTCTTGTTCCGATGTACTTCATGATCGGTATCTGGGGTGGCGCAAATCGTATTTACGCAACTGTTAAGTTCTTCATCTATACCTTTGCGGGTTCGGTGATGATGCTAGTTGCGATCATCTATATGATGTACCTCACTCAAGAAGCGACTGGGCACATGAGTGCAAGCTTGCTTGATTTCTATCAGCTGAAGATTCCGTTTATCGGCGGGACCTTCTTCAGTCTGCAAACTCTGTTGTTCTTTGCGTTTGCTTTGGCATTTGCAATCAAAGTTCCGGCATTCCCAGTTCATACTTGGTTGCCAGACGCCCACGTTGAGGCACCAACACCTGGTTCAGTTATTCTTGCCGGTGTCATGCTTAAGATGGGTACATACGGTTTCATGCGTTGGGTGATTCCACTCTTCCCAGAGGCTTCCGAGTACTGGGCTTGGTTGTTCATGTTGATCGGTGCTGTGGGTATTATCTATGGAGCTTTGGTCGCGATGGTTCAACCAGATGTGAAAAAGCTTGTAGCGTACTCTTCAGTTTCTCACATGGGTTATATCTTGATCGGTCTTTTCGCTTTCAATGCCTACGGCATGGCGGGTGGATTGTACCAAATGTTGAATCACGGTATCTCAACTGGTGCGCTGTTCATCTTGATCGGTATGATCTACGAAAGAACACATTCTCGTGAGATTTCTAAGTACGGCGGTTTGGCTGGCGTATTACCGATTTTCACGATCTTCTTCTTTATCATCACTCTCTCTTCGATCGCAGTTCCGATGACGAATGGTTTCGTAGGTGAGTTCTTAATCCTTCTTGGAACGTTTCAAGCAAACCCTGTGATTGCATACTTTGCAGTGTCAGGTGTTGTGTTGGGTGCGGTTTACATGTTGTGGATGTTTAAACGCGTGTTCTTCGGCCCTAAAGGTGAGCTTGTGAAAGATGAGCATCATCCTCTTCATGACTTGAATGCACGCGAAATCGCGGTCTTGGTCCCGATGGTCATTATGGTGTTCTGGATGGGTCTTTTCCCGAATCACTTCTTGGATTATTCAAAATCCAGCATCGATTTCCTTGTGAACAATAAGAACAACTATAATTTGACGATCGCGGGATCGCAGCCTGCTGCTCCGGTTGAACAAACAACAACAACCGAAGAAGTGGCTCCAGCCGCAACTCCAGCTCAAACGCCAGCAGCTGAAGGAGCACAATAATGAATATCACAGTAGGACTTAGCGACATTCTGTTGATTTCTCCAATGATTGCTATTTTTTTAGCGAGCTTGGTGCCAATCACAACAAAAGTTTTGCGCGGTAACCGTGAACAACATCCAATGGTCACTTTGACTCAAGCTTTGATTGGCTTGATCATTGGTATCGGTCTTTTAATTGTTTTCGGTGGTGCTGGTAAAACAGCGTTCAATAACGGATTGATCTTTGACGGTGTGACTCAGTGGATGGGCGTAATTGCCCTGGCTGCTGCGGGCGCATCTCTTGTGATGATGTACGAAAACCCGGCGACTTCAGGAAAACAATTCTCTGAGTTGGTATTCCTTGCGATGAACTCTGCAGTCGGCATGTTGATCCTTGTATCAGCAGTTGATTTGTTGATGGTGTTCATCGGCCTTGAGTTGATGTCATTGGCCCTTTACTTGATGATCGCGATGAGCCACGAAGAGAAGCTTTCTAAAGAAGCCGCTCTTAAATACTTCGTTTTGGGATCTTTCGCTTCAGCGATATTCCTTTACGGTGTGGCATTTATCTTCGGTTCAACAGGTGGAACAAATATCTTGGCGTTCATGGATCAAGCAGCAGAACTTGTACAAACAAGCCGTCTGTTCTTGTTTGGTATTGCGTTTGTGATTTTGGGCTTCTGCTTTAAGGTTTCAATCGCTCCATTCCATGCTTGGACTCCGGATGTGTATCAAGGCGCTCCAACTCCGCACACAGCTTTCATGGCGACTGCGGTTAAGACTGTTTCTTTCGCGGCATTCTTGCGTATCATTGCGACGAAGTCGTTGGTTGGTTCAGACTACCTATTCGACGTTTTGCAATGGTTGGCAGTAGCTACGATGATCATCGGTAATACAGCGGCGATCTTGCAAAACAACTTCAAGCGTATGATTGCATACTCTTCTGTTGCTCACTCTGGTTATCTTTTGATCGGCGTGATCACGGCGGGTATCAGCGACAACGCAGCGTTTGGCGCTTCGGGCGTGATCTTCTATCTTCTTTCTTATGGTTTGATGACTTTGGGTGCGTTTGCAATTGCAAGCATGCTAGAGCGTTCTGAAAATCATATCGTGAATATTGATGATCTAGCTGGTTTTGCGAAACAACGTCCGATCTATGCACTTTGTTTGACGGTGTTCTTGCTTTCACTAGCTGGGATCCCACCGACTTTGGGCTTCTTCGGTAAGTTCTATTTGTTCAATGCAGCTATCGGCGAAGGTCTCTTGTGGTTGGCAATCTGGGGTATGATCAGCTCTGTTATCGGGGTTTATTACTACCTTCGTCCAATCGTAGTTATGTACATGAGAGAAGGAAACGCGGAAATCGCGGGTCGTTCTTTGAATGCAACGACTGTCACTGCAGTTATTATGGCTTTGGCAATTGTCTTGATGGGCTTCGTTTCTGGACCTATCTTCGCAGCTGTCGAGAAAAGTTTGATCTAAGTCTTACACTTCTTTGTAGTGTGAATGAAAAAGGGTGGTTTTATGAACCACCCTTTTTTTATTTTTGATAATGATTTTTAAGACCAGAAACTGTGTCTTTTTGTGGTCAGTTTCATTCGAGAACTCTATACTTTTTGAATGAACTTGATCGACCTTTCTATACGACGTCCAGTATTCGCGTGGATTTTGATGTTTGGTCTTATTGTCTTTGGTGCCATTTCTTTAAATAGAACTGGTATCAGCCAAATGCCCGATGTCGATTTTCCTGTTCTTAGCATCTCAGTAAGCTACGAAGGTGCGGCACCTGAAGTTGTTGAAGCTGAGATCATCGATCCTATTGAAGAAAAACTTCTGCTGATAGAAGGTATCGAAGAAATGCGTGCGAGCGCGAGCCAGGGCTCGGGTCGTGTGACGTTGTATTTTAATATTAATCGCAACGTCGATGTCGCTCTTCAAGAAGTGCAATCGGCACTAAGCCAACTACGTCTACCAACGGACGTCGATCCACCTATCATCCGAAAACAAAATCCAGAAGAAGATCCAATTCTGATTCTTTCTATCTATGGCGATGCTTCGATGAAAGAACTCTTAAAGTGGACAGATGGATATCTGCTCGATCAGTTGCGTTTCTTACCCGGAGTAGGTGAAGTCAGTATCCAAGGTTTCAGCGAACGAAACCTGCGAGTTTGGATCGATCCCAAAAAATTGGAAGCACTTGATCTGAGCATCAACGATGTGACGAATGCGCTTAAAACCCAACATATTGAAAGTGCGGCGGGACAGTTGATCGAAGGTGAGCGTGAGCTTCGCCTGCGTTGGTTGGGTGAAGCAGCGAACCCTGAAGAGGTTGGGAATATTCGCATTCTTACTCGCAGTGGTGGCGGCGCGATTACATTTAATCGCATGATTCGGGTTAAAGATGTCGCACGTGTGGATGACGGCCTCTCTGACATTCGTCGTATGGCACGAGTCGATGGCAAAGAAGCCATTTCAATTTCAATTCGCAAACAACGTGGAACGAATGAGATCGACGTCGCCAAAGCCGTTCGGGAACGAATTGAAGAAATCAAAGATCAATTTCCAAAAGGATATCACTATCGCTTTAACGTCGATTTTACAAAATCAACTGAAGCAACCGTGAACCTAACAATTGAAAAACTTTGGGTTGCTGCCCTGATCACAATTCTCGTGTGCTTCCTTTTCCTTGGAAGCGTTACGGCTGCTGTGAATATTTTGTTCTCGATTCCGGTTTCAATCGTTGGAACATTTACGATTCTTTATTTTTCGGGATTTACTCTAAACCTTTTCACCTTGCTTGCGTTAACGCTGGCGATTTCCATCGTCGTTGATGATGCAATCATGTTGCTAGAAAATATCGTGCGCCATTCGCGCATGGGAAAATCAGCTAACAAAGCAGCCTCAGACGGTTCTAAAGAAGTTTTACCGGCTGCAGTGGCTGCCACCTTAGCGGTTATTGCGGTATTCCTTCCGGTGATTTTCATGGACGGAATCATTGGTAAATTCTTTTTCCAATTCGGCGTGACGATGAGTGCAGCGGTTTTGCTCTCGCTTCTTGAGGCCGTTACGATTACGCCCATGCGTTCTGCCGCATTTTTAGCAACCTCACCGAAAGAGTCGAAGTTCGAATTGTTCCTAGAACATCTATTTGAAAAATTAGCACACGGTTATCAGGCTATGCTGAAGGTGACGCTGAAGTGGAAATACCTGGTGGTCATTTCTTCGTTGGTATTCTTTGCCGTTTCTCTGTTGCTAGTTTCAAAAGTTCGCCAAGAGTTTGTTCCCGCACAGGACCAGAATATTATTATGGTGAACGCGCAAACTCCTCCGGGATCTTCTCTCGAATACACGAGCGAAGTCGCAAAGAAATTAGAAGAAATCGTTAAGGCTAACGAAAACGTGGCTGGATTTTTTGTCTCAGTAGGTGGCGGCGGTGGTGCCAGCAGTGTGAACCAAGCGTTTATGCCAATTGAACTTAAGCCCAAAGAAACACGTAAATTGAACCACACACAAGTAATGTCGCAACTTCGTGAATCTTTTAAGCAAGTTAAAGGTGTCAGAATCACGATGCGTGACATCTCCGCGAGAAATCTGACCTCAGGTAGAACAAACCCAATCGCGGTGAATTTACGTGGACCCGATCTGCAAGTTCTTAACGACAGCGCAGACAAGTTAATGGAAGCTCTTGAGAAGGGCGGGTTTGGTGTCGACCTTGATAAAGATTATCGTGCGGGCATTCCCGAGCTTCTTGTTTTACCAGATCGTGTGAAGATGGAAAAACAAGGTGTGAGTATTGAATCAGTTGGTCAGATTTTATCCGTTGGAGTCGGTGGTTATCGTCAAGGACGCTTCACGCAAGAAGGCCGCCGTTACGACATTCGTTTCAAAATTCCAGAAGGACTTGTGAAGTCTGCCGCTGACATCAAGAAGCTGAAAGTTCGAAATGTTGCCGGAAACTTAATTCCGCTTTCGGATCTAGTTAAAGTGGTTGAAAAGAAAACATCGCAATCAATTAATCGTATCAATCGCCAAAGATCGGTGACTGTTTATGGAAACTTAGCTCCGGAACAATCGCAATCAGTCGTAATTAAAAAAGTGGAATCCTTGGCAAAAGAAATTCTACCGAAGAGCTACGTCTTTGCGCTGGAAGGGGCTTCGGCCGGATTTGCGGAGTCGTTTAAAAGTTTGATGACGGCTTTACTCGTGGGGATCTTAGTGGCCTATATGATCTTGGCTGTTCAATTTAATTCCTTTATCCATCCGATTCCGGTTTTGATCGCCCTGCCGTTTAGTGTGACCGGTGCCTTGATTGCGCTGTGGGGATTTGATGTTTCGTTAAATCTTTTTAGCTTCATTGGTTTAATTGTTTTGATGGGTATCGCGAAAAAGAATTCTATTTTGTTGGTGGAATTTACGAATCAGACGCGTTTGCATCATGGGAAAGACGTCTTGCCGGCTTTGATTGAGGCCTGTCCGGTTCGTCTTCGTCCGATCTTGATGACTTCGGTTGCAACGGTCGCGGCAGCAACGCCGCTGATTTTTGGTCACGGCATGGGATCTGAAACTCGTTTGCCAATGGGCCTTGCCATAGTAGGCGGGACGATTGTCTCCACAATTCTGACGTTGTTTGTAGTGCCAGCTCTTTATTTGGTTCTTTCAAAACTTGAAAGCAAACACGGAATCAAAGAGCGCGAGATCGTTTAGAAGTCGTAGTGACGAAGAACGTTGACCGCCGATTTAAATCCAATCCTGACGATTCGAGCAAGAATCTCAGGATTCAGACTGAAGTGATCCACAAAGAACATTTCGTAGTTTTGCGGGCGTGGAGCGATATAGATGTAATCCACGCTTGGCTGGTAGTTCACACGTTGTCTAATGATTTCAAGCAGTTTCTCGCGATGTTCAGCAGGCAAGTTTGCTTGTTTAAAATAACCATCGACAGCGTTATAGATCGATTTGATATCTGATTTATATTGGATATGTTTGGCAATCTTTTGCTGAACCACTTGGTAAAGTGCTTGATTTAAAATCAATGGAATACCGTGATTGGCTAAAGAGCCCATCTCATCCGTGTAGTGATACGGTTGAATCGAGTACGAAGAGATCACTAAATCCGCACCCGCATCCGCAGCAACATGGGTTGAAAGTGTGTCTCTGATTTCACCATCATAATAGTGAATCTCTTTACCATCTTCAGGGCGTTTGATTCCGTAAGGTGCAAACACGGGTGGAAGAGATGTAGAGCAAGCAACTGCGTCACTGATCGTGGCGTAGTTAATGTATTTAGTATTTTCGGTTTTATAAGACTCAGGAAAGTTTCCGAAGATCACTTTGCGGGTGTGGTTCAGCTGAGTGCCGATCACGAAAAGTTCAACACCCAGGCGAGCAAAGTCGTTGTCGAGCAGAACTTCCTTACGCAAATAAGATTCAATACCGCGTGTGGAAAATAGACCGTTCAGTTTAAGTCCGTTTTTCAACAGCGATTCAAGGCCCCCACTGACCAGGGTCTTTTCCATGATGCTTCGTGGAATAAATTTAAGCAGACCACTGGAGTTCAGATTAAAAATGTTTCGGTAGCTGATTGGTTTTAAATATCGAAGATCATTTTTTTCGAATGTCGGGTGAGAGCCCGAACCGATTTGAAATGCGTTGATCAAGGATTCAACTGAGTATCCAGCGGCTAAAATAGACGCAACGAAAGCTCCCGCACTTGAACCAACATACAACCGGATGGTCATCGGCTCTTCATTGGGATGTTGCTGACGCACCATCTCTTTGGTTCCGCCCGCAAACTTAAAACCTTTTTCTTGAAGAGCCAGACAGACCCCAATGTGGAAAGCTGCGGCTTTGATTCCGCCTCCACTGAGAACAAGGGCTATCTTTTTCTTATCTCTAATCCGCATATGTTTCTTAAGTATCGGATTTCTGAAGGAAAGGTTCAAAGTGTTCTTTGTGGATTTTGGCGACTACTCAGACCAAGGTCTTGTGACTATCCGCCGAATTTGCATGAATAACCAGATCAAGGTCCTGTTTTTTGTTGAATTTGAATAACTACTCACACAAAATTTGACAGACCGAAGTCGTGTGATAACGTTGACTACGCAGGCTGGAGGGTGTTCATTACATCCAACAGCTTGAAAGAAGAGGACTTAATGACAGTTGAGACGAATGATTCTTGGCTACCTTTAATGGACTACTCCACGAAACATAAAATCAGTGTGAGTACCTTACGCCGAAGAATCAAAGCTAACGATATTAAGTACCGATTTGAAGACGGTAAGTACTTCATCATGGATGAACCGATGGGTACCCATCAAAGAGTACATCGCCCCTCCCAAGAAAGCGACCCCGCTTTGGTGGGTGCTCATCAAGGAATGATGATGAAAGGCCAAGGTATGGCTCAGGACCTGAACGACAAGAGTGTGAAGGTGAACAAAGAGGAGCCTATTTTGACGGCAGCAAATAAATTGCTGAACGAGCTCAAAAAGGCTTACACGCAGATTTTGCAGGAAAAAGAAGAACAAATCCTGCACCTGAAAGAAGAAGTCACGGACCTTAAAACTCTGGTCCGTGTTCTTGAATCCGAAAACGACCGCTTACGCGGTTTCAAACAGTAGAGATTATTTTCCGTCGCCTGAAGCGATAAGTTCGACGACCACTTTTGCCGATGAGTCGTCGACTTCGCTTTTAAATGCGATTTCGCGTGGCTCATCCACCAAAATCTGATCTGCGATATTGTCAGCTGTGAACGGAATAATTTTAGCATCCAACACGCGGCCCCCACTGACCATGGAAAGCTTCAACTCAATTTTCTTGTTAAAATCAGCTGTTTTTTGTCCGTTAATGTCCCATCGACCGCTGATCATGCGAATAAAGATTAAAGTGTGGCGGTAATCGATGTCGTAATAGTCACTTGGTTTGAGCTCTTCTTCAACTCCGTCAACGACAAGAGAATATTTGATATCAACATCACCGCGCAAAACGCGTTTGTTGATCGCAATATCATATCCGTAATCAAGGCCTAGCGCCGTGTCCGCATAATACGGAAAGTCTTTTTTACTAGAGCAAGACTCTAAGCAAGATTTTGTGCGCTCATAGGCTTGAGCAGAAACCGTTGCAGAAACAAGCAGACAGATTGTTAATACATTTTTGATCAAGCCCATGAACAACCTCGATTACTTCGCGTTTTGAAGAAGAATGATTTTATTTAAGCTTGAGCCACTTGTTGCAGCTTTAAAGTCATTACCATTAGCATCTTTCAATTCAGCAGGAACCGAAAGAACATCAGAGAAAATGAGGAATTGAGCAGCAAGGTGAGCTTTGTAAAGTTGTTCCGTGATCAGCTGACGACCGTTAATTTTAATAGTGCCTTTAAGCTCTTCAGCGTTGTAGAGACCTGAAGTATTTGCCACAACAGAATCACCAGCAGTAAGAACATCACCCTCATTAAGGGAGATGACCATTTTGTTATACAACTGAGAAGTCATATAACCTTTTTCAGAACTTACCACGTGAGCCGCGAAGAACTGAGCATCACCTTGAGCAGCTTCAATTAGTTTCTTTGCTTGGTAGCGATCTTTTAGTTCTACCAAATAAGAAACCGGATACATAAGTGGAGTAACTCCGAAATAAACGGCTTCAAATACAGTCTTTTCTACTTTAGTTAAAAACGACTCTTTCTCTGCGCCTGAATTAGCTGCAAATGAACTAGAAGCTGTCGTGATAACAAGGGCAATCGCCAAGGCTTTTTTAAACATGGGAGTTCTCCTTCAAAAATTTCATACACCCAATATGGTTTAATTTATCATCCGCGGTTTACCCAGCAAGATATCAGCCAGGCAATGCTTGCTTAAAATTGAATAGGTCAGGGAAGGAGCGTTGATCTTTTGGAACAGAGCCGACTTTTGTCACAACGCTTAGGAAAGCTTCACGGGTTCGCGGGAGCGGAAAAAGCAAAAGGACTGGGTTTTAACCAGTCCTTTTGGATCGCACACCGAGGGTTCTTGAGGGCCTCGGTTGGGAGGGGCGATGTTGCTTTTAGCAATTAAGCTGCAAGCGATTTGTTTTTCTTAGAGTCTTTCTTCACACCTGGTTTCTTGTCTTGCGATTTTCCAGATTTATCGAAAGCTACTGCAAACACTTCATCTAAGTTTTCAGCAAGAATGAAGTTAATTTTGTCTTTAAAGATCTTAGGGATGTCAGCAAGATCCTTTTGGCAAGCCATTGGGATAATGATGTCTGTGATACCTAAGTTCAAAGCAGCCAAACATTTTTCACGGATACCACCGACAGGGAGGACGCGACCTTGTAGAGTCACTTCACCAGTCATCGCGATATCGTGACGAACTGGAGTTCCTGTCATCAAACTTACAAGCGCAGTTGTAAGAGTGATACCTGCAGAAGGACCGTCTTTCGGGATCGCACCTGCTGGCAAGTGAACATGCACGTCGTACTTATCAAAGAAGTCTTCTGGGATACCGAGTTCTTCTTGGTGAGCACGAGCATAAGACATCGCTGCGTGAGCAGACTCTTTCATCACGTCGCCAAGTTGACCCGTCAATGTCAGGTGTCCTTTACCTTTCATTTTCAAAGCTTCGATAGTAAGAACTTCACCACCAGCTTGTGTCCATGCAAGACCTTGAACCACACCGACTTGAGAGTCGTGGAACTTGTCGTCACGTTGGAAGCGTGGAGGACCCAAAAGTTCTGGAACAGTTGAAGCATTTACTTCTACGAAGTTTGTTTCACCCATCACAACCATCTTAGCCACTTTACGGCAGACAGAACCTACTTCACGCTCAAGGTTACGAAGACCTGCTTCACGAGTGTAGCCCGCGATCAAGTACTTGATACCTTCGTCAGTGAAGGAGATATTTTGTGGCGTGATGCCGTTCGCTTCAATTTGGCGACGGATCAAATGTTTCTTCGTGATCAACAATTTATCATTCTCTGTGTAACCAGGAATGTTGAGGATTTCCATACGGTCACGTAGAGCCGGTGGAATATTCTCAAGAACGTTCGCAGTTGCGATGAAGAGAACATTCGAAAGATCGAAGTCTACGTTCAAGTAGTTATCACGGAAAGCAGAGTTTTGTTCTGGATCCAAAACCTCAAGCATTGCTGCTGATGGGTCACCACGGAAGTCAGAACCTAATTTGTCTACTTCATCCAGTACGATAACTGGGTTGTTTGTTTTACATTGGCGAAGAGCTTGAATGATTTTACCTGGCATCGCGCCTACGTAAGTACGGCGGTGACCACGAATCTCAGCTTCATCTTTCACACCGCCAAGAGCGATACGGTGATATTCACGACCCATTGCTCTTGCGATTGATTTACCAAGTGAAGTTTTACCTACGCCTGGAGGACCACCGAAGCAAAGGATTGGACCTTTAAGGTTCGGTTTCAATTTACGGACTGCCAAGAATTCCATGATACGATCTTTGGCTTTTTCAAGCTCGTAGTGATCTTCATCAAGAATTTCTTTTGCACGTTTCAAATCAATAGACTCTTCAGATTTTTTCGCCCACGGAAGATCTGCCATCCAATCAAGGTATGTACGAACCATTGTTGCTTCAGAAGCATCTGGGTGCATTCTTTCCAAACGACCTAGTTGTTTCAAAGCTTCCGCTTCTACATTTGAAGGCATGCCTGAGTTGATGATTTTCTCGCGTAGCTCATCCATCTCTTCAGATTTAGAATCGCCTTCGCCGAGTTCATTCTTTATAGCCTTCATTTGCTCGCGCAAGAAGTATTCGCGTTGAGACTTATTAAGGTCTTCTTTCGCATTGCCACGAGTTTTCTGTTGAGCTTGCATAGTTTCAAGTTCAGCAGCCAAGATTTCATTTACTAGTTTCAAGCGCTCGCCAGCTTCAGCAGTCTCAAGAACTTTTTGAGCGTCTTGAACTTTGATGCCAAGATTTGAAGCGATCAAATCAGCGATACGACCTGGATCCGTGACATCGTCAAGAACCAACAAGATGTCTGGAGAAAGAGGGCGACCAAGTGCGATGATGCGCTCGATGTGTTCTTTCGCTGTGCGAATCAAAGCTTCGTTTTCAACAACAGTTTTTTGAACTGGAGTTTCTTCGATCTTTTCAACAGCCACTTCGAAAGAAGGAGAAGTTTTAGTGTAATTTTTTACACGGCCTTTTGCGACACCTTGGATAAGGATTTTCACGCGACCGTCAGACAATTTTCTCATGCGCATGATCATCGCGATCGTGCCGACAGTGTAGATGTTGTCTGGTGATGGGTTTTCTTCAGTGATATCTTTTTGTGAAGCTAGGAAGATCAAACGATTCTTCGCTAGAGCTTCTTCTACAGAGCGGATCGATGCATCTCTCCCTACGAACAATGGAATGATCATGTAAGGGAAGACAACGATGTCTCTCACAGGCAACATGGGAAGGGTCTGTGGGATCTCAAGAACTTTATCGTCAAAACTCATACCGCTCCTCCGCGTGATGCGGGAAATATTTATTTGGTATGAATCTTCTCGGCGTGAGACAGTTTTTGCTTGAATGGAAAATTAAAAATTGGACTGACATCCATGTCAGTAGAACTCATCCAATGAGTCGAAAGTCCGGATTACTGAAAGAGATTCGAAGTACTCTCTTGTTCTTCCATGCACTCAATACAAAGTGCTGTGAAAGGTCTAGCTTGTAGACGTCGAGCTCCGATTATTTCTCCGCAACTTTCGCACTGGCCGTAAGTCCCATCTGCAATTTTTCCCAACGCACGTTCAATGGCGAAGAGAGCGACACGGTCGCGTTCATGCAAATGGATTGAAATATTATTGGAGATATCTAGAGAAGCAGCTTCAGCTTCGTCAGCGACGTTGCTCATGCTGGATTGCTCTTCTTTAAATTCATGAGTCTTGTTGAGAATTGAACTCTTCTGTTGAAGAAGAGATTCTTTTAAATTTTCCAACTCAGTCGTATTGAGTTCGGTTGCGTTCATCTCACCCCCCGATATGATGTCCTTGGCCGAAATTTGTTCGCATATTACGGGGGAATGATTTTGTGTCACGAAAAAAGCAGCGCGTGACGATTATGTAAGCACATCTCTAACGCGCGAACTTTCTACTCACAGCTTCACGAAGTTCTGCACCCTCGATGGATAAACGGGTCCAAGGAATTGCAAGAAGGCGATCTTCCTCAATCACTTCTTCAGTTTCTTCACAGATACCGAAGGTGCCTTGCTCCATTCTTGATAAGGCCATTTCAATTTCTAAAAGTTGCGTTCTCATTCTTTCTTGCGCGACGAGAAATGAATGTTCTGCGATGTGTGCAACAGAGAGATCACCTTCATCGCCACCTTTTTCCACAGCAGAAAGTTCTCTTTGGGCTGTGCGAAAACGATTCAAGACATCTTGTTTCGTCATCAATAGTCTTCTGCGGCACTCTTGGATTAAGGTTTCGGAAATTTTTGTCATACAGCCCCCTTCTTTAGATTGAAGCGACCCGTCTAGTCGCTCGTGTTCCTAAGACGGGTGGGGTCAGGAGGCTGGTTAAAAAATATCTATAAATTAAAATTATGCGAGCTATTTACGAACTTTAAGGGGAGCGATTTCACCCTTATCCACAGTTAAACTCACGACAGGACGTTCAATTTCGCGCTCAGCGCTTAATTTAAGGACTCCCAGAGAGCCTGGGAAGGATTGAGGCGTACTGAGCTTTTCTCGCAGTTCTTCGCGTGATGAAGCGCCAGAGGCGATCATTTGGCGCAGGATCAAACCTGCATCGTAGGCCTGGAACTCAATCAATGAGGGTTCTTCGTTGTAAAGGTTGCGGTATTCTGCCGCAAAGCGAGACTGAGAGCTTGTTTCCGGGGACATGCTGTCCACGAAAATCAAACTGTTCGAAAAATTACCAGCGCGTTTTGCGATATCTTTCGTATTCCACAAGTTTGTGCCCATCAATTTCACGTTGCGCACATCATTGTAGGCAAGCATCGCGGCGATTTGTCCCATAGCTTTCGCACTGTCAGGGATAAAGATCGCATCAAAGTCGGTGAGCGGTGGTAATACGTTTTCAAGATTCGACTGACGCACAGAGCGTTTTTTGTCAGAGTGTTGCAGCTCTTTCAAGCGAACGTTGTACTCATCTTGTCGTGCTTCGCCGTAGTAAGTTCCAACAAGGCGCTGAATAACAAGACGGAAGTCAGTTTCTTTCGTTGAGTAAGTTTGCACAGCGGTAATTTGTCCACCGCGTGCAAGAACTTCGTCCCAGAAAATATTTGTGAATTCGATCCCGTAGGGATCGTTAGGGTAAAGTACTGCAAACTTTTTCATACCCATGTCTTCCATGGCAGTGCGAACCAGTTGGCGAACTTGCATTCCTGTAGTTAGAGAGTTTCTGAAAACGGAAGGACCAATTTCAGTCAAACCTGATCTTTGTGAAAGAGCGATCGACGGAACGCCGAGTTCATCCGCTTTCGCAGCAACCGCGGGAGCCGTTTTGCTTAAAAGGCTTCCAACGACCGCGATCACATTGTCTTCACGAACCAAACGCTCAACACCGCGACGAGCAGAGTCTGGATTTCCTTCGCTATCCATCACCGCCAATCTGAAAGCAGTGCCCGGGATGTGAAGTCCTAGACCCATCTCAAGACCACGCAGAGCACGTTGTCCGACTTGTGCATTTTTCCCGCTGAGCGGAAGAACGACACCAATTGTTTGTGAAGAAACGTTTTTGGAAGCAGCCAAGTGCTCAAGAATATTTTCAGCGCGTCCTGCAAGATCACTCTCAGGCAGGAAATCCACAACACCGGTAAAATATCTTGTGGCTTTCGAAGTCTCACGTTTTTCCAGAGAGATTTCACCAAGTCGGTACATTGCGTGACCGCGCAAGAAACCGAAATCAGAATCTTCCGCAACGTCTTCAAGCTGATCTTCGTTTAATTTATTTTCAACAACTTCAATAGAACGCAAGCGATAAAGTTCTTGTTCTTGTTTGTTAGGTGCTTGCACGGACATCGTCACAAGCTCTTTCAGGGCTTGCATAGGGTCTTTAGTGACCGGAGTCGGGATCGCCGGCATTTCCTTCAGAATCGCAGTGGGAGCTGGTTCTGGTGGACGCTCCGGAGTCATACCTGCCATGCCTTTTGGTTTCTTTTGCACAGTCGCTGTTCGTTGAGTTTTGAGTTCAGGACGTTTTGTTGCAACAGTCGCGCAAGAAACGAAGAGACAAGCCAGGAAGATCACGGTCACTTTTGATGTCATTTACGACTCCGCATGATTTGAGAAACTTTTTCTTGGAAAGATCGAACAAGCGGAGTGGCTTCGCCATTTTTTGCCAGCTCTTCGATCATTTCCTTTTGTTTTGATGAAAGATTCTGAGGTGTATCTACTAAAATTTTAACAAGCATGTCACCGGAGCCAAAGCCACCGAGTTTCGGAAAACCTTTTCCCTTAAGACGGAAGGTTTGACCTGTGTGTGTTCCTGGAGGAATACGAATCATCGCTTTTCCCGTAAGAGTTGGAACTTCCACATTGGTACCTAAGATCGCATCTGTGTAGGTCACCGGAAGATCCAAAGTGACATCGTGTTCGTTTCGTTTGAACAAAGGATGATCTTGAATATTCACGATGACGTAAAGATCGCCGGCACTGCCTGCGCCTGCAGGAGAGTCGCCTTCGCCAGAAAGTTTCAGGCGTTGCCCTTCTTTAACACCAGCTGGAACGTTGACAGCCAGTTTTGCGGATTCTTCTTTGTTACCGCGTTGGCGCATAAAGCTGATCACTTTTTCGGTACCAAGAGCGGCATCTTCGAATGAAACACTTAAAGTGTAACGAAGGTCTGCGCCCTTTGACGGACGACGAGCGCGCGCACCAGCTCCTGGTCCACGAGCGCCACCAAAAATATCACTGAATACATCGCCGAAAATATCTTGGAACGGATCACCACCGGGGCCAGCATGACCACCGCCTCCATGGGGTCCACCGAAGCCACCACCAAAGCCGCCGGCGCCAAACGGACCGCCAGCTCCGAAGCCTTGTTGCGTACTTGCGTGACCAAACTGATCGTACATTTCACGTTTTTTGGTATCGCTTAAGACTTCATAGGCTTCGCTGAGTTCTTTGAATTTCTCTTCAGCCTTTTTATCCCCTGGATTTTTGTCGGGGTGATATTGCATGGCAAGTTTGCGATATGCCTTTTTAATCTCCTCAGGAGTGGCAGATCGCGAAACACCGAGAACGGAATAAAAATCCTTCTTAGCCGCCAATGAGCACCTTCTTATTCTGGTTTCTTCGCAACAACCACTTGGCCTGTGCGGAGAACTTTATCATGGTACTTGTAAGGTTTTTTAAAGACACGCAAAACATGACCCGGCTGTACCTTATCGCTGGGTTCAGCGCCAAGAGCTTCATGAACAGCAGGATCAAATGGAGCGCCTTCGGCAGGAACTTCGGTAACAGAATTTTTTTGTAGGAGATTTTTAAGTTCTGTGGCCGTCATCTCAACGCCTTGTTTGTATGTCGGAAGATTTTCGGGCGTCACTTGCACCGCCGTAGCGCGCTCGAAATTATCCACGATCTCTAGTAGATCCCGAATAAAACGTTCGCCACCGTATTTAATTAGGTCGGAGCGTTCCTTAATTGCATTACGTTTGTAGTTTTCAAACTCAGCACGCAAATAAAGATAATCATTTTTAAATTTGTCGGCTTGTTCCTGCAGCTTTTGCAGTTCTGAAGGCGCATCCGCCGGAGGAGTATTTTGATTTGGATTTTGAGCGCCATTTTCTTCAGACATAGGGTATCCTTTCGCAATACTTAAGATTGTGTATTGATTAAGGATTGTCAATTCGCCCTGGGCTGACTTTTTTAGATTTCTCCAGAGAGAAAAGTCAGGTCTTGGAACACTCTGTTGCTTAAAACGATTCCCTCACGTGTTAGGGACCAAGAGTCCTCAGCTTTTCGAACCCAGCCTTTGTTTTCTATGTTGGCTAAGATGTTGAGAACACGTGAACTTATCGCTTCAGGAAATTTGCTCTGAAGTTCATTCACTTTGAGGCCGCGCATAAGACGCAGAGAAGTATGACAAAAGTCCGTAAGAGCTTGATGTATTTCAAGGACTTCAAATTGCGATTCCGGCAAGTGCTTATGTGGAGCAAGAAACTCTTGCGAACCGTCACCTTGAATTTGCTTTGTATATTCGCCAATCGCGTTCACATTCCAATAACGCGTGCCCCACGGTGTTGAGCGTGAATACGAGTGAGCACTTAATCCTAAGCCCCAGTATTCTTGATCCGTCCAATACAACAAATTGTGTTGGGATTCATAGCCAGGCAAAGCAAAGTTAGAAATCTCGTACTGTTGAAAGCCTTTACCCGTGAGCTCTTGCTCAATAAATTCGAACATTTCGACTTGCTCATCTTCAATAGGACGCCCTTTTGAAAGCGGATGTCCATCCGGTACAGTGAGGCAATAAGGGCTTAAATGACGAGCGCCTTGTTCAATGGCGATGCGCACGTCATTTTTTAAGCCTTCCAAAGTTTGCGAAGGAAGTGCGAACAAAATATCAAAGCTAAAATTCAGATTGTGCTTGCGAAGTAGGTCCAGGGTTTCCAACGTTTGCTGAGCATTGTGTTCGCGGTGAACCATTTTTAGCAAACGATTGTCAAAAGTTTGAGCTCCCACGCTAAAACGATTCACGCCGTGATCAAGATACATTTTTAATTTATCTGTGTTGATCGTCGCCGGATTAATTTCGATGGTGACTTCGGTATCTGGACCTGTCGTGTAACCGAACTTCTCAAGCTCTTTGATAATAGATACTATCAGAGGTGCCGGGATTAGACTTGGAGTTCCGCCACCGAAATAAAGTGTGTCGAGCTTACGAGGCGTATAGTACTTGTGCTTTTGGCGAATCTCAGAAAAGAGCACTTGGACATACTGATCCGGCGGCAAAATTTTGCTTTGCTCATAGGTTGCAAAGTCGCAGTACGTGCACCTTTGAATGCAATATGGAATATGAACGTAAACACCGAATGCCATGGGAGTCTTCTAGAGTATGTCAAAAAAATTTCAACTAAAAAACGGCCTAAAGGTCCTTTTCATCCAAAGTCACAAGTCCCCGGTGGTGTCAGTTCAAATGTGGGTGAAAACAGGCTCTGCAGACGAAAAAGCCGGAGAAGAGGGTATCTCTCACTTTATCGAGCATTTGGTTTTTAAGGGTACTCGTAAATACGGAGTTGGCGAGATTGCAGCTAAAGTAGAAGGCTCAGGCGGAGAGCTTAATGCCTATACTTCATTTGACCAAACGGTTTTTTACGTAACGATTTCCAAGCAATTTTCTGATGTCGCGTTAGACGTCATTAGCGAAATGATGGGTCACCCCATCTTTGATTCTAAAGAAATAGACAATGAACGCGAAGTCGTGATCGAAGAAATCAAGCGCGGCCAAGACAGCCCTGGCCGTCGTGCGAGTCAGTTGTTATTCACAAACGTATTTAAAAAGCATGCTTACGGTCGTCCTGTTATCGGTTACGACCGTATTATACGTAAAGTCTCGACAAAAAAAATTCGTGACTACTATCACTCACGTTATGTCCCTTCAAATATGTTCCTCGTTGTGGCAGGTGATTTTGAGGCGAAAGAAATGCGCAAGGAAGTAGAAGCAAAATTCGGAGATTTTA
The DNA here is from genome assembly GCF_047345725.1 of Bdellovibrio sp. HCB2-146. Taxonomy (NCBI): domain Bacteria; kingdom Pseudomonadati; phylum Bdellovibrionota; class Bdellovibrionia; order Bdellovibrionales; family Pseudobdellovibrionaceae; genus Bdellovibrio; species Bdellovibrio sp. HCB2-146. The sequence continues at coordinate 1,396,414 of NZ_JBLEQP010000001.1, read as the reverse complement.
CGCCCTACAAACTTAAGAAGGTGGTTCGCACTAAAGAGCCTGTGCAAAAAACTGTACGAGTTAAGATTGAACAAACGAAATTTGAACAGACTACAGCCTATATCAACTGGAGAATCCCGCATGTGCGCCACAAAGATTTGGCTGCTCTCGAGGTCCTCTCTGCAATCTTAGGCCAAGGTGATTCTTGTCGCCTCATGCAAAGTTTACGTATTAGAGAACCTGTTACCAACACAGTGGGGTCGTTCAGCTATTCCATGCAAGATGATGGACTCTTTGCAATTTCCATGGGTTTGGAAAAAGAAAATCTCGATCGTGCGTTTGCGCTTTTAATTCCAGAAATTGAATCGATTTTGAAAGAACCGCCGACAGCACAAGAGATGCAAAAAGCGATGACGAATTTTGCAAGCCATGAAGTTTATTCTTTAGAAACTGTGGATAACATTGCGAGAAAAGCCGGAAGTGATGAGTTCTATTACGGAGATCATGATCACTATCGCAAGTACATGAAAGAGGTCTATGCGCTTAAACCCGCAGATATTCAAAAAGCGGCGAAAAAATATTTAAAACCAGGCTGTTTTAGTATTTCGCTGATGACGAATCTGGATAAGAAAAAAGCCGAAAAGTCAGTAAAGGCTTTTACCCGAGATTTGAATGCGGCTTTAAAAGCAGGGGGCAAAGCTAAAACCCTGACTCCGAAATTTGTCGCGAAAAAATTCAATATTAAACCCTCAGGCGCTGATTTCACTCCAGAAACAGAGAGAATTGTTTTGCCAAGTGGGACAACGCTTCTTTTGCGAGAGCAAAAAGAAACGCCTTATGTCGCTATGAAGGCCGCATTCCTAGGCGGAATGCGTGTGGAAGGTTCCGATCCGGCCGGCACGACCGAGCTTTTCTCGCGCACTTGGCTGGCGGGATCAAAAAATTATTCCGAAGACGAAATCAATTTGCGCATTGATGAGATGGCGGCGGGAATTGGCGCTTTTGGTGGCAGGAATTCAGTTGGTATGTCGATGGATTACCTCGCACCATTTGAAGACAAGATGTTAGATATCTTTACGGACTCTCTTCTTCATCCGCAATTCCCAGATGCAATTTTAAATCGCGAAAAAGTCATTTTGAAGAATCAAATCAAAGCACGCAACGACAATCCGTCACAGATTTGTGTTTTGAATTTTATGAAAGAGATTTTTAAGGGACACCCTTACTCACACGATATGATTGGAACAGAGGGCAGTGTCGATTCCATCACCCGCGAAGGGCTGCAAAATTACTTCCAACGAATTGCTTCAGCCAAAAATCTTACTCTTTGTGTGGTGGGGGATATTGATAAGAAAAAATGGGTCAAGACATTTAGCGATATCACGAAATCATTTTCTTCGGGGAAGCGCTTGGAGTCTTCGTTTCCAGCTCCGAAGCTCGATAAGGACGTGAAAGTTTTCCATGAGCTTAACAAAGAACAAAGTCACATCATTTTAGGATATCCGGGATTGACGTTGAAAGATCCTGAACGCTACACGCTTGAAATTATTCAATCAATTTTGAGCGGGCAGGGCGGAAGACTTTTCCTTGAGCTCCGTGATAAAAATTCTTTGGCATACTCTGTTTCTCCGATGCACATGGAAGGAATTGAGTGTGGATATTTTGGTGGATATATCGGTTGTTCTCCAGAGAAGGCAGAGAAATCTATTTCCATGTTGAAAGAAGAGTTCACAAAACTTGCGGAAATCAAAGTTTCTGAAGACGAGCTTGCGCGTGCGCAGAAATACTTGATTGGTCGACATGATATCGAACTGCAAAGAAAGAGCTCTGTCTGCAATGCCATTATCTTCGACGACATCTATGGGCTCGACTATAAAGAGAGCTTAGAGGTGGCAGATAAATATTTTGCTGTGACTCCAGAAGATATTCAAAAACTAGCACAAAACATCTTTGGCGGCCCGTCTGTTATCAGTATTGTAGGTCCGCGAGACGCCGATTGATTCAGAATGAGACGTTGGACCAGGTTTTTAAAAAACAATTAACCGAATCTGGGTCTCATTTTGTTAAAATGGAAGCATGAGGGAAAAGTCGACACCCACATTGGAATTATTCGCAAGTCCCCAGGACTATTTCCAGGAGCTCGTTCAAAACGGGCTCACGCAAAGGAAGGTTCAAACCTATCCCTTTGTTCAGAATTATCTCGTGAATCTTTTGCAGCACTATCTCGATGCCCGAAATCTTTTTGATGCGACTTATTCTTCTGAAGACGGGACAAAGAACCCACAGACTTTGGCAGAAAACTTTCTCATAGCGCAAAATGCTGAGCCGGCAGTTCGAGCAGAAATGCTTCGCCGTCTAGCAGACCGCGCTCTTTATATCAGCGGCTTTTTTGGAGATTCTTTGCAGCGCAAGATCGTAGATATCGACTATTACGCGGATATCGGTGGGGCGGCCTATGCTTCACTGGCGCATTGTACGCGCGAAGACACGCTGGCAAAGGTTTACGGGGAGTTTAGCAATCGCTTCCTCGACTTCGTCGAGGTGCTTACTTATATCAGCCAACAGTCCTTTGTGAAGAGCGACCAAGGTATACTTCGCCTCTATGATCGATATATGAGGACGGGTTCAGAGTTAGCTCGAGAAAAACTAGTCGAAATGGGTGTTTTGACGTTGCCACAAGACCAAGTAAAGCTTGGCAAGCAAGGCTGATTCCACTATTCTGCGACCATGTTCGGTTTAGGAATGTCAGAGATCATTTTCCTGGGAGTTCTAGCTCTCATCGTTATCGGCCCCAAAGAGCTGCCGGAATTGGCTCGCACTTTAGGTCGCTTCCTTAATGAACTCAAACGCAGCACGAATGTTTTAGGTGACGAACTCAAACAACAAGCGGGCTTCGACAAATTAGACAAGCTTGAAATTTTTGAAAACAGAAATCCGCACACGCCGGATCCTGTTCAACATCATGGTGAAGTTGCTGAAGAACAAATTGAATCCACACCGGATCAACTTGAGCTCACAGATCAAACTTCCGGTGATAAATCCAAACCAGACGGTCACAATCACTCATGAATCGCGAAGAATTAGACTCTAAAGCCCAATCTCTTTATGAACACTTGGCAGAGTTGCGTACGCGCTTGATTTACAGCGTGTATATTCTTTTAATTGCGACAGGCATTTGTTATGGATTCAGCGATCATATTTTTAATTTCGTAAGAGCGCCGATTGCTCCGCACTTGCCAGGCGGCGGTCTGATTTACACCGGCCCTCTTGATAAGTTCATGGCGCACATCAAGTTGTCGTTCGTGTTTGGTGTGATTATTTCCTGTCCTTTCTGGTTGTATCAAGTTTGGAAGTTCGTAGCTCCTGGTCTTTATCAACGCGAACGCCGTTATACTTTTGGTTTTATTTTCGCTGGAACAGGACTGTTTCTTTTAGGTGCAGCGTTTTCATACTTCATTGCTTTGCCAATGGCTTTTAATTTCCTTATGCATTTCGGTGGAGATGTTGATAAGCCAATGATCTCAATCGATCAGTACTTAGGCTTCTTCACGCAAATGTGTTTGATGTTCGGGGCGGCTTTTGAGTTACCACTGATCATCGTGATTCTCGGCATGATGGGAATCGTCAGTCAGTCTTTCTTAAGAAAAAATCGCCGCTACGCCGTTATGACTCTTGCAGTGATTTCTGCGATTATCACGCCACCTGATCTCCTCAGCATGGTCATGATGCTCGCACCAATGTGGGTTCTTTTCGAAGCCTCTGTCGTTATCGTCGGCATCTTCGAACGCAAACGCGAAGAAGCCTTCGCCGTCAACGAACGCGAATAGTCTCTGAGTTTGGAAAAAGTTGTGGATTGCGAAATCGAGCAATAAAAAAGGGGACTTTGCAGTCCCCTTAAATTTTTTAAGGCTCTTCAAATTTAATCAGAACCGCACCGGATTCTACAGAATCGCCCTGCTTCACTTTGATCTCTTTGATTTTTACATCGCGAGTAGCGCGCATTTCGTTTTCCATCTTCATCGCTTCCATGATTAGCAACGGCTTATTCGCTTTCACGATGTCGCCTTCTTTACAGAAGATCTCGATGATTTTACCTGGCATACCGGATTTCAAATCTTGGCCGCCGCTCATGCCGCCGCCTTTTTTCAATGATTCGTGCAATAGCATTTCATCATTGAATACTTTGATCGCGCGGAATGAGTTACGAGTAAACACTGTGTATTCAGTATCTTGCCCGATCACGTCAATCAGGTAAGATTTCCCTTCGAAAAGGAAACTGATGTACTGCTCAGCTTGCTTGTAATCGCGTTTAGAAATGTCGTAGTGAACCCAGTCTTTACCCTCTTGTTGGAAAGAAACCTTCCAAGAGTTGCGTTGTTCAGTTACGTCTACTTTGTATTTTTGGCCTTTCAGCTCTGCTTCAAAATACATCTGCTAGGTCCTCAATTGAAGTTTTCTGCTGATACGTTTCCAGTTTGATGTGTAGTTCAGCTGACGCACATCCTTGGATTTTCTGTCGTTGTAAGCAGTGATCGCAGCAGCAATTAAGAATACCGGATCTTCAACTTGCTTAAACATTTGTGGTTCGATCACCTCAAAGTTCTTTTCAATGAACTGAGTTGTATAAGAACCATCGCGGAATTTTGGGTGATCCAAAATCGTTTTATGAAGAACGATATTCGATTTAATTCCCGTCAAAACGAATTCAGCCAGAGCACGTTGCATGCGATCAATCGCTTCTTCACGTGTTTCGCCCCAAGTGATTACTTTCGCAATCATTGGATCGTAATAGATAGGAACTTCATAGCCAGGGTACGCGTAAGAATCCACACGCATAAACGGTCCTTGTGGATGGCGGCAGGCGCGAATCACACCAGGATGCGGTTTATAAGTGATAGGATCCTCAGCACAGATACGTGCTTCAATCGCGTGACCTTTTTGTTTGATATCAGATTGTTTAAACGACAACGGTTTTCCGGCTGCCACGTTGATTTGCTCTTTAACCAAGTCAAAACCCGTCACAATCTCAGTGATCGGATGTTCAACTTGCAAACGAGTGTTCATCTCCATGAAGTAGAAATCTTTTGTCGTGTTATCAAAGATAAACTCAATTGTTCCAGCACCCACGTACTTAATCTGACGAACGGCTTGAACAGAAACCTCACCCATGCGCAAACGAACTTCTTGCGGCACAGAAGGTGACGGAGACTCTTCGATGATCTTTTGATTACGACGTTGCACAGAGCATTCCCGTTCAAACAAATGAACGTGGTTACCGTGAGTATCACCGAAAACTTGGATCTCGATGTGTTTTGGATCGTTAATGAATTTTTCGATGTAAACAGTTGGATCCGCGAAATAGTTTTGACCTTCAGAGCGGCAAGCACGGAACGCACTTTCAAGCTCATCCATCTTACGAACAATGCGCATCCCTTTACCGCCACCACCGGCAGAAGCTTTGATGATGATTGGAAGACCGATTTTTTCAGCGATCTTTTTTGCAGTTTCAACGTCTTCAACACCACCGTCACTACCAGGAACAGTTGGAACGCCAGCTTTCTTCATCAAAGATTTTGCAGAGATTTTGTCTCCCATTGCTTCGATGTTTTCAACTGTTGGACCGATGAAGGTAATGCCTGCTTCTTTGCAGGCTCTTGCAAACATTGTGTTCTCTGAAAGGAAGCCGTAACCGGGATGGATGGCATCCGCTCCTGCGATTTGCGCGACTTCGATGATTTTCTTATAGTTCAAGTAGCTCTCTTTAGAAGGAGAAGGCCCAATGTGATAAGCCTCATCCGCCAAGAAAACATGCAAGCTGTCGCGATCTGCGTCTGAGAAAACCGCTACTGATCCGATACCCAACTCACGGCAAGCGCGAGTGATACGGATAGCGATTTCTCCACGATTGGCGATCAGGATTTTTTTAAATACTGCCATGTTCGCCCCTTAGAGTGGAATATTTCCGTGCTTTTTAGCCGGAGTGATATCGCGTTTATGTTTCAACATCTCAAGAGAGTCGATGATGCGTTTACGAGTCAATGCTGGCTCGATAACTTCATCTGTGTAACCAAGCTCAGCAGACACATACGGATTGCTGAATTTGTTTTCGTACTCAGCAGTCAAACGTGCGCGCTCAGCTGCTGGATCTTTAGCTTTGTTGATTTCTTCTCTGAAGATAATGTTAACCGCGCCATCAGCGCCCATTACTGCGATTTCCGCAGACGGGTAGGCCAAGTTCACGTCAGAACGCAACAACTTAGAACCCATGACGATGTAAGCACCACCGTAAGCTTTACGAGTGATAATAGTAATCTTAGGTACAGTCGCTTCAGCGTAGGCATACAACAATTTTGCACCGTGAGTGATGATGCCGTTCCATTCCTGATCTTTACCAGGCAAGAAACCAGGAACGTCAACGAACGATACGATCGGAATATTGAAAGCATCACAGAAGCGGATAAAACGAGCAGCTTTACGAGAAGCTTCAATGTTCAAGCAACCTGCTAAAACGCTTGGCTGATTTGCAACAACGCCGACAGGGCGGCCATTGAAACGAGCAAAACCTACGATGATGTTTTGAGCGTAGTTGTTGTGAACTTCTAAGAAGTAACCCTCATCCACGCACTCCGTGATCACTCCGTGCATGTCGTAAGGCTTCTTAGGATTCTCCGGAATCATTGTGTTCAATGCTTCAGTCAAACGATCCGGACGGTCTGAGTTCGTCAAAACAGGAGCATCATCCAAGTTGTTTGAAGGAAGGAAGTTCATCAATTCGCGGATCAACAACAAGCAATGCTTGTCATCTTCAGCTGCGAAGTGAGCCACACCTGATTTTTCAGAGTGAGTCGAAGCGCCACCAAGCTCTTCTTTCGTCACATCTTCATGAGTCACTGTTTTAATAACATCAGGGCCAGTTACGAACATGTAGCTCGTATTTTTAACCATGAAGATAAAGTCCGTGATAGATGGAGAGTAAACTGCACCACCCGCGCACGGGCCCATGATAGCTGTGATTTGCGGAACAAGACCTGAGGCCATTGTGTTACGAGTGAAAATATCTGCGTAACCACCAAGAGCTTCGATACCTTCTTGGATGCGAGCACCACCCGAGTCATTGAGAGAAATAAAAGGCGCGCCGTTTTTAATCGCAAGGTCCATCACTTTGCAGATTTTGTTCGCTTGAGTGCGAGACATTGATCCACCAATAACAGTGAAGTCTTGAGAAGCAACGTAGACAAGTTTTCCGTTGATACGTCCGTAACCCGTGATAACGCCATCACCTGGTACAACGTTTTTATCCATACCGAAGTTAGTTGAACGATGAGTTACAAAACGATCCATCTCAACAAAGCTGCCTGGATCGACCAAAATGTCGAGGCGTTCGCGAGCGGTGAGGCGGCCACCTTGTTTGTGTTTGGCAATACGTGAAGCTCCTCCGCCTGCCATGGCTGCTTCATTTCTTTTCTCCAGGTCAGCAAGTTTTGCCTGAAGTCCTTGTGTCACTTCTGATGCCATAAGATTCCTTTTTAATACCCGTTAGTAAGGGAGCTCTATTTTTACCAACGAGGGTTTTAGGAAGCATCAAAAAGAAGAGACGCAGAGCATATCAACTGCCCTGCGTTAAGTTGTCTGTTTTATTAAGATTAAGGGACTAAGCGAGTCAAAACTTCGAGGGCCTTTTGCACGTTAATTCTTCCTCGAGTATTTACTTTAAACTGATGCCCCGAAGTTACATCTACAGATTGCAAAATTGCCTGTTTAACTTGCACTGCTGTTGCGGTCGGTCGCGCACTCATTAACAGAGCGGCCGCACCACTCACCATCGGAGCAGCCATACTTGTGCCATCCATGTAAGCAGTTCCATTGTTAGGAACCGTACTAAGGATGTCTTCACCAGGAGCCGCGACATGCACAAGATTAAATCCACTGTTCGACCAGTAAGTCATGAAATCCATTCTTGAAGAGGCAGCAACCGTGATTTGAGTTCCAACGTTGAAGGCGGCTGGGAAAGTTGGAGACACATCGATGTCGGTCCCCTCGTTACCTGCGGCGACGACGACAAGTATCCCGCGATCTTGCAAGCTCACAAACGCATTTTTCAAACTCGTATCACAAGGTGAACCACCCCATGAAGCATTGATGATGCGAGCACCACGACTGACCGCATACTGCATCGCTAGAATTGCATCACCCAATGTTCCGCGACCATCATCAGAAATAAATTGTGCAGGAATAATTTGTGATTGGGGAGCAACACCTTGAATGTCTCCGTAATTTGGATCAGCAGCAATAATTCCGGTGACGTGTGTTCCATGCGAACTTGTCGTCGGATTTGTGCCAGGAGTCGAAACAAATCTTGCGCCGTAATAGTCATCGACAACTCCGTTGCCATCATCATCAATTCCATTGCCAGGAATTTCCGCGGCATTAACGGCAATGCGAGGACGAATTTGCGGATGAGATGTATCGACATAAGAGTCGACAACTCCAACTTTGATATTTTGACCGTAAATGCCTTGCGCCCACAAAGTATCAGCCTTGATCATCTGTTGACCCCAGCTATCGGAATAGCCAGAGGCACGAACTTCCTTCGCCGTTTCAACTTGGAAAGTGCGATCGTACTGAACGAAACGAATTTCATTTAACTTTGGAACGATAAATTCTTTTTCAAACTTGTCAGCAGAAGAGGATTTTTCAACAGTGAATTTTCCATCTTCCCACTCAACAATGAAACGTGTCTGAATTGCCTGCCCCAAACAAGCGGCTGCATCGGCGCCACTTTTCCCTGGGAAAACAGATTCGGCTGATTTTTTGTAGCTACAAGCTGATAATGCAAAGATGATTGCTACCGCCGAGAGTATCTTTTGAACATCCATGTTCACTCCTCATGCGGGCCATCCTGGTCCTTAATTACGGGACACGCGGTTGACCCACTGTCGGTTAGCTATTCGGTTATTATATGTCTCAGATTGAGCTGAAATTGCCGAAACTAGACCTTGCTGAGGCCAATACCGGACCTGTGTAAAAACTTTAGACGGCTAAAGTCGATTTACATCGTTTTATTGGGGGCTTAGCAAGTATGGGGATTGCAGCTCAAGGTTGTTAGACGATCTTTGCTCTCACGACGATGGGCTAAGGTAAAGTGAGCCAGAGGTGAAGATGAAACAGCTGATTTTACTGGTGGCAATTTTTTTGATGAGCGCGACTGGCCATGCGGAGCCAAGAGTAGTCAGCGTTGGCAAAGAAATTTCGCAGACGTCATTATTTAATTTCCAGGCACTTCAAGAGCTCAGCCATCATAGCGATCAAGTTTGGAATCAGATCGTACGCGAAAAAGGATCCATTGCTGCGGCTCAAGCCTCTCTTACCGATTTTAAAAAACTGGATCCAAGAATTATCGAGATCCATACGGCCCTTGCGCAAATGATTGAGTCATCAAGATTCGACGAAGAACATTTTTTAGTTGTCTACGGGAGTTCTATTCAAGGTCCATCTTATCAAAACATCACGGGAGAAAGGTTAAGCCCTCTTTTACGTTACGTCGCCAGATCGCTCTCGACAGGGTTAGCCGTATTGATGTTTGAAAAAATGGATTCGGCGTGGACGTTCGTTCCAACGAATATTCTGGTCGGAGATATTATTGATTGTGCGATTAAGAACTGTGATCAAAGCAAGTACAAATCTGTAAATCCACAATACAGACGACCAAATTTTAGCGAGCAGATGTTGAAATACGGAAAAGTTTATTTTTATGCAGATGTTATAGCGACGTCGGATTATGACTCGGAATTTAACTGTGATTATTTTATCTATCCAACTTGGCAATATGCGATGGTAGACGCCCTCAGCGACATTCAGTATCGAAACCCTAAAACGTTAGAAGAGTCATCGCTGTTGTTTAGATGTGAACACGCGACAAGACCAAGAGACGTAGATTATGAAAGTTACGAAACCAACAGGGCCAAAAAATATACGCAACTGCAGGAGATGCAGGCTCTTGTTTTGAAGGTAACAAAAGCCTACGTAAAAAAAGCATTCTAACTTTTCTTCCAATATCCCGTGGCCTTGATCCAATCTGGATTGGTGCTACGCATGGTTCGAGCAACCCTGTCAGAGCTTTCATTTCCTTTTCACGACCTTAAACAATCTCCGAGACAGAAAAACGCAGCGCGGCGGGCGACCTGACACCAAAACCGGTGGCATTGTCCTTGCTTAAGCGAGGCATCGACAGGTTTTCATAATAGGGGGAAATAAAAATGCACCAGCTTCAATCAATAAAAAGGACAGGCATGATCCTCATGTCACTGCTTGTTGCGATCTCAGCCCACGCCGAGCCGAGTGAGAACGCGAAACAAACGCTCACTCGTTCAAGTAAAGATGCCTTAGTTCTGCAGACTAAACTGCAGAAAAATATTTATCGTCAAGAGCCGTATCAAGATACTTATGAGGAACAAGTTCCTTATGATGTGGAAGAAACGTATTACGTCGATATTCCATATCAAACCACCGAGACATATACAGACTACGAAGAATATTACGACAGCGAATACCGCTGCGATACATATACAGAGTATGAACGTCAGTGTCACAATGAACAACGTTGTAACTATGCTCTTCCAACTGACAAGTTGATCCCGTTCCGGGAACGCCCGCCAGGTACAGGCCCAGCTCCTTATGAACCACATCCAGGTCGTCCAAGTCCAAGACCAGAACCACCAAGCCACGGTGGTGGTGGCGGAGGCTACACTCCACCATCACGTCCCGAACCGCGTCCACCAAGCTGCCACACGGAATACGTTTGTAACAACGTTCCTGTGACAAGACAGCGCTGCGGTTACGAAAACGTTCGTAAAACTCGCCCCGTTACTAGAACTCGCACGGTGACTCGTTATCGCCAAGAAGCGCGCACTCGCACTGTGACTCGCTATAGAAGCGAAACAAGATGCTGCGTGACTCGTTACAAAGACGTGTTCGATCACCAATGGAATACATCTGTTGAAATCCAATTCCCACAGGGAACAGAGTTGCTAGCAGGGGAGCAAGAACAATTCAAAATCGAATTGATGGGTGAGGAGAAAAACCCAGACGTCAAAGTAACTCCAGTTACCACAGTATTTGGCTACTTAGTGTCGGACAAAAAAGTAACGGCTGATAAGATCACAATTGTTCTTTCTCAAGTACCGCGCTTTGCCGCAGGTGATTTGAAAGAGAAGACATTGCAGAACTTCCAAGCAATCGCGACTCGCGATGGTTTGAGCTACCGCTTTTATGACAATGCTTTGTTCCCACGTATCAAGAGCACGCATATCTTGCAGGTACGTGAAGCTGACACAAAACGTGTAGTTGCTGAAACTGAATCTCGTGCGATCTCTCAACGTGAGGTGAGTGGCACTCTTGCTTTAAACTGGAATCCGACTGCTAAATACGAAGTTATCTTGAAAGTTCAGCGTATTGGTAAAGAAGTCATCGATGAAGGCACGGTGAACTTCGAGTTGGCACAACCTATTGAAATGCTAGTTGATAAAGCGGCATTGAAAAGTTCAAGCAATATTTCAGCGCGCATCACTGGCAGCAGTTCAAAAGCGCAACTTGTGCTGAAAGATGCAACTTTGCAATACGCCAGCGTTGTGACGAAGTATGAGATTACGTTCACACGTAAAAACTGGTTGGGAATGAAAAAGACAATCAGCAATAAAACGATCTCACGCACGTCACTGAAAGCAGATGCTCAAGGCCAGTACATGATTCCACTGAGCACGCTGGGCGTAAGCAGCTCTGACATGAAAGAATACTTCAAGTCAGGCGAAAAAGTTCAGATCGACATCGACGTCACCCGCACACTCAGTGACGGCAGCAAAATCCGCATTTCCAAAGAAATCGCAGAAACAATCTAAAACAAAAAAGGCGAGCCCACAAAGCTCGCCTTTTTCTTTCCAAGGTCAATTTAAGGCTTGTCCCAATCTGTAAATTGATCTCCAGCGGGATTAGACGGATCTTCATCCAAATCTTCGTCTTTAACTTTAAATTCAATACGGTAGAGGGTTTCACCCCAAAGGTTGCGGCATTCAACCTGATAGTCTTCGAATTCTTCAGCCGTGTGTTGTCTTACTCCTGTATTTATAACAGTTGCCCGATCCGTCAAATCATTGGCGGCAGCTAAGTTTGCTGCTTCGAACCCTTGATACCAGCGCGTTGTATTTTCTGCTGGAAGAATATAGTGATCGGCCAGAGTAAGAAATGTCAAAAAGTAAGAGCCTTTGTTTACTGGAAAACTAGGAATCATTGCCGGAGCAGCTCCACCATAGCATTTTGCCTTATCCCCATCCCAATCTGCATGGTTTTTATCGCAGTTGGTTTCTTCGGTAGACCCTGGATTCGTAAATGCGGAGCTATTTGTTCTTCTATAGTAATAAGGAGAAAATACTATTTGAGAACAGCCTGAGTTTCCATGCGTACCAACCGTAAACCGAAGATCGCTAAAATAAAGCTGCGCTTCAGGAATCGCGACCGTACAAGTATTGTCGACGGTGCCGACCGGTGCGAGCGAGTCGATAGAACAGAGACCATGGACAGTATAGTCTCCATCATCATCGGATTCCCACCGAGTTGAGAACTGTACGTATAGCGGTGAGTCCACAGAAGGAAACTGATCGGAATCAGTGGAGGGGCTCTCTAAAGCAGCAGTTTTCTTTTCTGGAGCACAAGAAAGCACAAATCCCAAAGTTATAATAAACATGAAATAAAGCTTAAAGTTTTTCATGTTCGATTGATCGGTTTTGGCAGTTGTTAAATACAGTCCTGTTTTATAAATAGATGAAAATTTATCTATAATTTAACAGTATGCTTGTAATGAACTGGACTAAATAGCGCCGATGAATTCGCGTAGGAATGAGCTAAATTGCAGCTCAACGCGTTTTGCAGTCTCCGTGACCTCATCATGAGATAGCTTCTGCTGAGAAATACCTGCAGCCAAATTCGTGATACAGCTCAAGGCCGCAACACGCAAACCTAAATGGTTAGCCGCAATACTTTCTGGAACCGTACTCATACCCACAGCTTTGCCGCCAATAAGTTTCAAATATCGTACTTCAGCTGGAGTTTCATAAGTAGGACCGCTTACACCGCAGTAGATACCTTTGTGATAAGGAGTGCCTTGCTTCTGAAGCACTTGTTCCATGATTTGAACCAAGCGCTTGTCGTAAGCTTCAGTCATATCAGGGAAACGAGGGCCGAGTTCTTTGATGTTTGGTCCCATTAGAGGATTTGTGCCCATCAAATTGATATGATCTTCGATGATCATAAATTCGCCGGCTTTCATGTTCTCACCAAAGCCACCGGCAGAGTTCGTCAAAATCAAAGTCTCAACACCAAGCATAGCCAAAGTTCTCGTTGGGAAAACGACGGACTCCATGCTGTGGCCTTCGTAATAGTGATTGCGACCTTGCAGGATTGCGATGGATTGACCATCTACTTTTCCGAAAATCAAATTGCCTGAGTGCCCCTCCACCGTAGGTGGAGAGAAGTGAGGAATTTCTTTGTAAGGAAGAGTTGCTTCGATCTCAACGTCTTTCACGAAAGCTCCAAGACCAGAACCCAATACCACACCAATTTTCGGTTTTGCCGAAGTTTTTGTGCGGATGTAGCTAACTGTTTCTTGTAACTTGTTGAGTACCAAAATCTCTCCCTTTTTTCCTCGAGTATTAGCTCAAAGTCTTGAGTATCAAACTAGGCTTCGCAATTTTTTGCAAGGAAATAGTGAGTGATGAGCGAAGCATAGGCACGGCTGATTGCAGCAGATCCTTATCGTCTCCGTACAGAGTGAAAAGTGCGTCTCCCTCTTTTACTTCATCACCAATTTTCGCGTGGAATTCAATGCCTGCTGTTGGCGCAATAATGTCTGTCGTCTGAGCGCGTCCCGCTTTAATGATAATGCCTGCAATACCAATTCCTTCAGTATTGAAAGCTTCAACAAAGCCATGCTTTTCCGCTTTAATCACGACGGAATGTTTGGGTTTTGGAAGCGCTGCTAAATTACCACCATGAATTTTGCAAAGCTCTTCAAATTTTGCATAAGCCTTACCTGAAACCAGCATATCATTTGCAATTTTGTAAGACTCTTCAACCGTAGAACCCTTGCCAGCCAAGAACAACATGTGAGCAGAAAGTTGCAAGCTCAACTCACGCGTGTCTTCGTAAAGATCATACCCGTGGGGGCCGACGAATTTTTGGTTTTTCATAATTGCAACACACTCTTCAACTTCTAGAGAGTTTCCCGCGTATCGTCCGAGTGGTTGATCCATTTGTGTGATAAGTGCCGTCACTTTTTTACCGTAACCCTGAGCAATCGCCATCAAATTCACGGCGAGCTCTTCAGCAAGGGCGGCTGTCTTCATAAAGGCTCCAGAGCCGTACTTCACATCTAGCACAAGCCCATCAACACCCTCAGCTAATTTTTTCGACATGATTGAAGCACAGATAAGCGGCAAACTTTCAACAGTCGCGGTCACATCACGAAGTGCGTAGATTTTTTTATCCGCAGGACAGATTTCTTTCGTTTGGCCGATAAAGCAAATCAAGTGCTTACGAACAAGCTCGACAAACTCCTCAAGAGACTTTTGTGGATTAAATCCTGGAATGGACTCAAGCTTATCCAGTGTTCCACCTGTGTGACCCAAGCCGCGACCTGAAATCATCGGAACTGGAACACCGGCTGCTGCAACGATAGGACCTAGAATTAAACTTGTTTTATCGCCAACACCGCCAGTTGAATGCTTATCAACTTTAAATCCTGCAACAGACGAGAAATCGACAACTTCACCAGAGTGAAGCATGGCTTTTGTGAGCGAAAGAGTTTCCTCTTTCGTCATGCCACGAAAAAAAATCGCCATTAACAATGCCGACATTTGATAATCGGGAATCGTTCCGCGAGCATAACCTAAAATAAATTCGTTAATATCCTCATAAGATAAAGCCTGACCATTGCGTTTTGCTTTGATGATTTCGGCAGGAAGAAAAGACATTAGTAACCACCTTGAACATTTTGACCTTGAACTAAAGCAACTCCCGAGCTTGTGCCCAAACGAGTTGCGCCTGCTTGAATAAGCGCAATTGCCTGTTCTTTTGTTTTGATACCGCCAGACGCTTTGACTTCAAGCTTGTCGCCGACAACAGATTTCATGAGCTGCACGTCTTCAACCGTCGCACCACCGCCGTTAAAGCCCGTGCATGTTTTAACAAAGTGTGCGCCGGCGTTGAGTGAAGCTTGGCAAGCGAGAACTTTTTCATCTTGTGACAAGAGCGCTGTTTCAATAATAACTTTAACCGTGTTCCCTTGAGCAGCCTCGACGACAGCGCGAATGTCCGTGAAAACCACGTCAAGGCGACGATCTTTGAGTGCTCCGATGTTCACGACCATATCGACTTCATTTGCGCCATTCAAAATAGCTGTTTGAGTTTCAAATGCTTTGGAATTCGTGTCCATTGCACCCAGTGGGAAACCCACGACACAGCAAACCTTCACCGAAGAATCACGTAAAAGGTCAGCGCACGTCTTTACGTACGACGTATTCACGCAAACACTTGCGAAAGAATGCTCTTTCGCCTCGTTGCAAAGCTTTTCGATGTGCGAAAGCTGCGCGTCGGGCTTTAGAAGTGTGTGATCGATATAATGACTTAGTTGCACGGGGAACCTCATAGTGTTTAAATAACAGAAGCTATCGCATAATATTGCAGGAGGCAATATGACCCTCAGAAAGTGGACAACTCTCATTCTTATTGCCCTGACAATTGGACATTCATCCGTGAGTCTGGCTCAGCAATCACAACAATCCGGAAAAAGTTTCAAGAGGGGAGTTGCGACGATTCTGTTTTCGACTCTGGGAGGAGCGGTTCTCGGCCTCTCAACACTCTCTTTTTACGGTGATCCAGAAGAGCATACCGAGAACATTTCTACGGGAGCGTTGCTTGGATTGTTGGCAGGGGCAGGTTATCTCGTTTACGATTCTTCGCGACCGCCACAAGGAAGTTACGACATTTCACAGTCATTTGAAGATCAGATGAAAAATAAAAGAGCCCTCGCAAATGCGAAGGCTCCCGTTGTTATATCGTATCAGTTCGACTTTTAGCCGACTTTGGTTTTTGCAGCAATCGTCTGCTGAATTGTGGTATCGCCACCGCCGGTAGATCCCAAGAAGGTTTTTGCATCGTTGGCAGAAACCTTTCCTTTTTTAACAAGATCCTCGATGTATTTTTCAAAGAGAATCATGCCTGAGCTAGATCCGGTTTGAATAGCTGAAGGAATCTGATGCACTTTACCTTCCCGAATCAAGTTCGAGATGGCTTTCGTGTTTCTCATAATTTCGTAAGCAGCCACGCGGCCTTGTCCGTCAGCGCGAGTGAACAGCGTTTGTGCGACAACTCCACGCAAAGACTCAGCAAGCATCGTGCGAATCTGTTGCTGCTGTCCCGCTGGGAAAACGTCAATGATACGGTCGATGGTTTTAGCGGCACTGTTTGTATGAAGTGTCGCAAAAACGATGTGACCTGTTTCCGCCGCTGTCAGGGCAAGTGAGATCGTTTCAAGGTCACGCATCTCACCCACGAGCATGATATCTGGGTCTTCACGGAGCGCGGCTTTAAGCGCATTGGCAAAGCTCTTGGTATGACTTCCCACTTCACGTTGATTGACGAGGGACTTCAAATTCGGATGAACGAACTCGATTGGATCTTCAACCGTCAAAATGTGAGTCTCACGAGTCATGTTAATTTGATGCATCATCGCAGCAAGCGTCGTCGATTTACCGGAACCTGTTGGACCTGTTACAAGAATGAGTCCGCGATCACAATCGATCATGTCCAAGACTGCAGGTGGCAATCCGAGCTCTTGCGCCGTTTTAATTTTTTCAGGAATAATACGAAATACGGCGCCCAAACCTTTACGCTGCATAAAGATATTGCAACGGAAACGGCCGATGCCTTGAAGTGTATAAGCGAAATCGAGTTCCCACTTTTCAACGAAGGCTTTTTTCTGTTTTTCAGAAAGAATTTCGAAGATCAAACCTTGAACATCTTGATTTGAAAGTTCACGATAGTTGAGTGGCACCATATTTCCGTGCAAACGCAAATACGGGGGAGCACCGCTTGTGACGTGAAGGTCAGAAGCGCCTTGGTCGACCATGAGTTTAAACAGTTCGTCGATTGTAGCCATTTCGTTCTCCTAAAGGTGCTAATACAGTGACCTTTTCGGCTGAATGTGCTCTCATGTTTAAATATTAATTGCGCTCGGTCTTGTTTCTGGACTATGGAACTAAGAGGGCCTTCTCATTCTCGCCCGCGCCCAAGGAAAGGTTGCAGAAATGTCAGCTGAAATTCTCATCAATGTTCGACCACAAGAAACTCGTGTTGCCTATGTAGACGGTGGCATATTGTCGGATTTGAAGATTGAGCGCAAAACCTCTCCTACTTTGGTCGGGTCGATTCATCGTGGCACAGTGATTCGCGTACTTCCAGGCATGCAAGCGGCCTTTGTAGACATTGGTCTAGATAAAGCGGCGTTCCTGTACGTCGGCGATATTCGCGAGGACGTCGACGATAATTTCTTATCCGACGTGGATCGTGAAGAACCTCTAGAAATCGAAAACGACGAAGACAAGCCTCTTTCACACCACAATAAAACGCCCATCCAAGATTTGCTCAAGGAAGGCCAATCTATTCTCGTTCAAGTAGCAAAAGATCCACTGGGAACAAAAGGTGCGCGCTTAACAACGCACCTATCTTTACCTGGTCGCTTTGTCGTGTTTTTGCCAACGGTTCGACATTTGGGAATTTCTCGCCGCATTGAGGATGAGGAAGAGCGCGAGCGTCTCCGCAAGCTGGTTCAAAAAATCAATCCATCAGGTGGTGTGATCGTTCGTACCGCAGGTGACGGCGCTTCGGAAGAAATGTTGAAAGCTGACATCGAGTATTTGGATCGCCTCAGTAAAGAAATTTTCAAAAACTACGAAAAGAAAAAAACACCAGGCAACGTTCATACAGAACTCGATGTCGAGCTGCGCGCTCTGCGCGATTTAATGAGTGAGGACGTGGCAACTGTATGGGTTGACGATGTTGAGGTTCACAAGAAAGTTGTGAAGTTCGTCAGTCAGTTCATGCCGAAATATAAGCAAAACATTGTTCTGTACGAAGAAAAAAAACCTCTATTCGATCTCTATGAAATTGATATCGAAATCTCTCGTTCGATGGAAAGAAAGATTTGGTTAAAGTCTGGCGGTTACATTGTCATCGACGAGGCAGAAGCGCTTGTCGTTATCGACGTGAACACAGGTAAGTTCGTCGGAAAAAAAGATCTTGAAGATACTATCCTGAAAACCAATCTCGAGGCCGTTCGCGAGATTGCGCACCAACTGCGCATTCGTAACTGCGGTGGTATTATCATTATCGACTTTATCGATATGGAAAAAGAATCCCACAGAGATAAAGTGATGGAAGCCCTTGCTGAAGAGCTGCAAGGCGATCGCGCACGCACAAACATCGTTTCAATGTCTCAGTTGGGGCTTGTAGAAATGACTCGTAAACGCATTCGCCCAAGCTTGATCAAGACTCTTTGCGAGCCGTGTTCGTACTGCGATGGCAAAGGTTACATCAAACGCAAATCGACGGTCGCAAACGAAATGTTCCGCGAACTTGAGCGCGATGCTGACATGCTGATCAATAAAAAAACCAACGTCGTCGTCCATTGCCACAGCGAAGTCGTTGATTGGATCTACGAAGTCGAAGGCGAAAGCTTAGAGCGCATCGAAAAGAAGTTAGAGCGTTCTGTAGCCTTCAAAATTGAACCGAATTATCACTTAGAGCAGTACGAGATCTTTTTTGTATAGAGCCATCATATATATGTAACGATTACGGAGTTTTTCCTGGAAAATCTCCGGAACTCGGTAAATGACTTTGTGTTGAGATATCGACACGGGCAGACCAAGGAAATGAGGGGATTTCTTGATCTGACTAAACTGGCTGCTTAAAAAATCAGCTAAGCCATTGAAATATTTGGGGTTCGGTCGAACTCCAGAAAATAGGTCGAGGCCCCCTTTTTAATAGACAAGGTCCCTGGATTTGGCTAACCTCTTCTTCTCCCTAAAATGCTGAAAAAAATAACATGTATTAGGTTGACAAAGCCTAGTGCGAAGTGGCATTTACGTTTGGCTTAATTCGGATGGCTGGAGGTTATTCATGTACGCTATTATTCGTACTGGCGGTAAGCAGTATAAAGTTCAAGCAGGTGACGTAGTTCAAGTAGATCAACTTGAGCAAAAACTTGGCTCTGAATTCGAAATCAACGAAGTTCTCTTGGTTGGTGGTGAGTCCACTCACGTTGGTATGCCGCTTGTTAAAGGTGCTAAAGTTACTGTTGTTGTAACAAAACAAGCACGCACTAAAAAACAAATCGTTTTCAAAAAGAAACGTCGTCAAGGTTACAGAAAATTTGCTACTCACAAGCAAGATTTCACTGAGCTTTTTGTTAAAGCAATCACTTCTCCAGATGGAAAAGTTGCTAAAGCTGAAGGTCAAGCAGAAGTCGTAGACGTAGCTGCAAAACGCGCTGATGCTCACACTGCACGCGTAGCTGCTCGTAAAGAACGTGTAAGCAATAAATCTGCTGGCGAAGAAGTTGTTAAAAAAGCAGCTAAAAAAGTAGCGAAAAAGAAAGTTGTTAAAAAAGCGGCGAAAAAAACTGCTAAAAAAGCAACTAAATCTGGCGCTAAGAAAAAAGCCGCTAAGAAAACTTCTAAAAAGTAATTAATTTTTCATTTTAAGAGAGGTTCGTCATGGCAAGTAAGAAGGCCGGTGGTAGTACAAAGAACGGTCGTGATTCACAGAGTAAACGCTTAGGCGTAAAACGTTTCGGTGGTGAAAAAGTTCTTCCAGGAACTATCATCGTTCGTCAACGTGGAACAAAATTCCACCTTGGTAACAACGTGAAAATGGGCCGCGATCACACGATCTATTCAGTTATTGAAGGTAACGTAAAATTTGAGCGCTTCTCTAAAGAAGGCTTCAAAGTAAGCGTTTACGCAAAAGCTGTTTAATAGTTCTCGTCTCGATCACTAGAACATTTTTTCAATTTTTAAAAGGAGCCGTCCAAGGCTCCTTTTTTTGTGATAGATCTATCCCACTGAAATTTTAGGTGGAATTCCAAAATGAAATTCATTGATGAAGTAAATATCACGATTGCCTCCGGTCGCGGTGGCGGTGGCTGCGTCAGTTTTAGACGTGAGTCTCTTTTGCCACGTGGTGGACCAGACGGCGGCGACGGCGGTAAGGGCGGCGATGTAATCATTCGCACTTCTCGCCATATCAATTCTCTTGTCGATATCAGACAAAACAAACGTTACGCCGCTCGTAGTGGTCAACCTGGTTCTGGTGCCAATTGCTCAGGGCAAAACGGTGAAGATCTTGAGTTGATCGTTCCTGAAGGAACAATCGTACGTAATGCCGAAGGTGAGATCATCGTTGATCTGACTGGCATCAAAGAACACGTTCTGCTTAAAGGTGGGCGTGGCGGAAAAGGAAATACCTTTTTCAAAAACAGTATCAATCAAGCTCCTGACTATGCTCAACCGGGCGAGGAAGGCGAAGAGCTTGAAATCAAACTTGAACTCAAACTCATTGCAGACGTCGGCATCATCGGCTTCCCAAATGCGGGTAAATCGACATTGATCTCTCGTATCTCAGCTGCGAAACCAAAAATCGCAGACTATCCGTTCACAACGCTGACTCCGAATTTGGGTGTGGTGAAGTTGGGTGATTACAGCTCATTTGTTGTTGCTGATATCCCGGGTCTTGTGAAAGGCGCACACGAAGGCGTGGGTCTTGGTATTCAGTTCTTAAAACATATTGAACGGACTCGTTTGTTCATCCATCTTGTGGATGCTTCAGGTATGTCGGGCCGTGATCCTATGCAGGATTATGTCGACATCAACTACGAACTAAAAATGTACGACGAAAACAACGTCGAGAAAGAGGGCTTCTTCCCACTTTCAACACGTCCACAACTCGTGGTGCTCAACAAGATTGATGCTTTGTCTGAAGATCAATTGAGCAAACTCAAAGCTAATTTTAAAAAAGCGACAGGCACAGAGCCGTTTGCTATTTCAGCCGTAACAGGTAAGAACCTAAAAGAATTTGTTACGGAATTGGGCCGTCATATTTTGGCCGAGGAAGAACAATGAAAGTAGGAATATTCGGAGGCAGTTTCAACCCTCCACACATGGGACATATCAACGCCATCCAAACTGTGGCGAAAAAATTGGGCTTGGAAAAGGTTCACATTGTACCGGCTGCCCAAAACCCTCTTAAGACTCCAGTGGAAGGTCCAACTGCTGAACAACGCCTTGAGCTGACACGTTTGGCATTTAACCAGTACGGCGACACTTACATCGTTGATGACCAAGAGCTTAAGCGCGGTGGCATGAGCTACACAATCGACACGATCATGAATCTTCGTAAAGCATACGAAGCGTCTGATTTGTATTTGATCGTTGGTGCCGATAAGTTCGAAGAGCTTGCACAATGGAAAGACTATCAAAAGATTCTTGCTGAAGCGAACTTGGTTGTTACAACTCGCCCTGGCTACGATATGCCAGAGAGTGCCGAAGAAGTTCCTGCTTACTTAAAGCCGCTTGTTGCGGAGTTTGATTTCAACTTTATCGAGCTGACTACAGGTCGTAGCATTCAGTTTATCACTCTTCGTGATGTTGAATTGTCTTCAAGCGAAGTGCGTAAGTGGCTTCGTACTGGTAAGCCAGTAGAAAAATATCTTCCGCTTGCAGTTGAATCTTACATCAAAGAACACAAACTCTATCGTAACTTGGGCGATCGCATCGGGGACTTCACAAAGTTCTCTGAATTCTGCGCAAATGTTTTGTTCTCAAGAAAAGGGATCAACGTAAAAGCTTACGATTTGACGAAGCTATCTGCTCCAAGCGAGTACGCAGTTATCGCATCTGGTACGTCGACTCGTCACGCAGCTGCAATGGCAGAGAACGTGGTGATTGCGGTTAAAGAAGAATACAATGTTCTTCCGCAAAGTGTGGAAGGTATCGATGAAGGCCGATGGGTTCTTGTAGATTACGGCTCATTGATCGTTCACGTGTTCTACGATTTTGTTCGTCAAGAATACAGCCTTGAGAACTTGTGGCGTGAAGGTAAAGATCTTGGTTTGAAAGATCCTTACATCGGCAAACCAGAAGCCAATAACTAGATCTGCTATGAAGTTTGTTCTGATGAACCTTGCGACCGCTAAAGAAGCTTGGGCTGATGAGGTCACAGAACTCTATAAGAAAAAGATTTCGTTTTTTGTCCCCTTCGAGGTTCAGTCCTTGAAGGCCAAAAAATCTGCTCGTGATGATGCAGATTACAAGCGAAACGAAGAATCCGAACTCCTCCTAAAAAACTTAAGCAAAGATGATTTCGTTGTTTTGTTTGACGAGAGGGGTTCTTCTTTTGATTCGCTTCAATTCGCAAAGAAAGTCGAAGGCATTTTAGGGAGTTCCAAAAAGCGCGCGGTCTTTGTCATTGGCGGAGCCTTTGGAGTGAATGAAGAAGTGCGAAAAAGAGCCGATCTAAAAGTTTCGTTTTCGCCGATGGTGATGAATCACTTGATGGCTCAGGCGGTGGGGCTCGAACAAATTTATCGAGCCTTCACAATTATTAAAAAAATTCCGTATCACAATATCTAACGAGCACCCGTTAAATTAATCTATTTTTGCAACCACGGCGGGAAATCGCCAAGTTCTTTAACAGGATCACGATTGAGATCCACTAAGCGCTCCCATTCGTCTGGAAGAAAGCTTGTTTGTTCACGAAGAACTTCATCAAGAGGAAGGCCGTTGGGATGAACGCAGTCCATATTCGGATCAAACGTATTATGATCGCAGATAGCGTAAGTCACACGAGTGGCTGTCCCTCCGACAGCTGCATTCCATGCTTCTAATGTAATCGGCGCCTTTGGTTCAATAGCAGGATCATAAACGTAAGCAGTGTTGCCGACTCTATAAGTGACGGCAACATGATACCACCAAGTGACGTAACCGTAAGATGTATTGTTTGTGCGAGCACGCAAGTTTCCGAACACAAAAATTTTCTTTGGCGTCACAAAGTGAATGTCTTCAAGTGCTCGCGAGGCCATTTCCGCACGGGCGTAGCAGCCATCATCCGGATAAAGCCACGTCAGACGACGAAGAGTATTGGCGTGGCGAGTGTCTTCGATAAAGCGTAGGTCGCGAATATATTTAAAATTATTTTCAAGGTCCGAATAAGATCCCACATCTGGAATTTGGCGAATATCTAAATCCTTAAGTGATTTGCTCATTCGTTGTGGGAGAGAGGTGGCGGCAGGAGTAAAGACGTTTATACGGAAAGAAGCTTGCGTATGATCTTCGTGTTCAAGTCGAAGGGGTGAAAGTCCGATGCGTGCACCCAATGCAGTTGATGACAAAACTAAGCTGAAAAGTAATATGCGAAATGCTTGCATGCATTCCTCCCCTCATATCGCCATCAGTTTTGCGAGACTCCAGAATGCTGTCAAAGAAATTGCATAGTGCCTGTTGCATGAGAAAGCTTGCGCATTATATTCACGAGCACATGTCCTGTTGTCTGAATTGCGGATCCTTGTGGGTTAGCGGACACTCGTTGTGTGAACCATGCCTACGAACACTAAACTCTAAAGAAAGACTGGTTAGTTTCTATAAAGAAGATATGAAGGTCTGCACTCTGTATTCATGGGTGTCAGGAGAAAGCGATCTGCTATCGTACTGGTTGCTGTCGTTGAAAGGGGGAGGGCGGCAGAAAACGTGGAGGTGGGCAGCCTATAAAATACTAGCAGGAAAACTTCAGGAGCTACCTGCGCATTGTGTGGTGGTGCCAGCGCCACCAACCAAAAAAGGGCAAAAGGATCATGCCTATGAATGGGGAAAAGCACTGGCAGAATCAATCGGAGCTGACTTTGCCCCCTGTCTTGAAAAGGCCTCGCCCAAGGCGCAAAAGAAGGCTTCGGTGATGGATCGAGAAAATATGAGCCTGCAGCTCATTGAAAATTATACAGGCCTTGAGCGGGTCACCAAGTCGACGCTATGGATATTTGCCGACGATATCCTCACCACAGGCTCTACAGCAAGGGCGGCTCGCAAAGCCCTGGGTTATCCACCCCATTTTGAGACCTGGGTCCTTGCGCAGAGGAAGCTCTCTTGCGGAGCGTCCAAGCATCTGTTATAAGGTCCGAATGCTTAGAAATATCACGCTCTTACTTTTGTCCGTGAGCTTTGCCCTGGTGGCACATGCAGCTCCCAACAAGACATTGAAAGCCCTCAGCAAACACTATCGTTCTGCAAAGCTTGTGGAAATGAAAGTGGAAAAGACATTAAAGTCGGAACTTTTGGGTAAAGAAACACGTCACAGCGGAAAAATCTTTTTAGCGAACGGTAAGTTCCGTTGGGAAAACACGGTGCCGGAAGAAACATTGTTGGTGTTTGATGGCTCAACCATCTGGAGTGTGCAAGTTCCACCGAAAGAATTTGGCGGCGAACCGCAAGTAGCCAAAGGCAAAGTCGACAAGAAAACAAAATCTCAAATCTTGATTGCTTCTTTGTTGGGTGAAGATCTTGAGAAGAATTTTAAAGTTGTTAAAGACGATAAGAACGGAAACATCGAAGTTGCACCAAAAGGAAATGACCTAACGGTGAAATCTTTGAATCTTTCAATCGACACGAAAAAATCTGAACTCAAAGAATTGTCTTACAAAGACGATATCGGAAATCTGACGACGATTAAGTTCAGCGACATTCAATTTAAATCGAAAGCTAATAATAAACTATTCCAGTATCAACCACCTAAAGGTGCGCAGGTCTCAGAACTATGAAACAAGAAACTACAACTCAAAACAGTAAAGTCCACTTTATCAGCCTTGGTTGCCCAAAAAACCTAGTCGACAGCGAGATCATGGCTGGAACGCTGATGAAAGATGGTTACAACGTTGTTGGTGAAGCGGAAGAAGCCGACACAGTTATCGTCAACACATGTGGTTTCATCGAAGATTCAAAAAAAGAATCTATCCAAAGAATTTTGGAGATGAGCGCACTTAAGCAAGAAGGCAAAGTTAAAAAAGTTGTGGTCGCAGGTTGCCTTACTCAACGCTACAAAGATGAACTCGTTGAAGGTTTGCCAGAAGCAGATCTTTTCGTGGGTTCGGGTGAATTCCAAAACATCGCAAAAATCTTGCGCAACTCTGACGCTGGCGACACAAAAAAGACTTTCTTCAATTTGCCAACATACTTGCAACAAGAAGAAACGCCTCGCGTGAACTCTCAACCAGGGCATCGCGCGTATTTGAAGATCTCTGAAGGTTGCATGAAGCGCTGTGCGTTCTGCGCGATTCCTTTGATCCGCGGTAACTTGCAATCTCGTACAATCGAGGCTGTTGTTGCCGAAGCAAAATTGCTTGTCGCGGGCGGCGTAAAAGAAGTCATCATCATCAGCCATGACTTCACAGACTACGGTTGGGATTTGCGTCGCAAAGATCCAACTCGCAAAGACAGTCCGGTTGAATTGTTGAAAGCACTTGATCAAGTTGAAGGTCTTCAATGGATTCGCTTGATGTACTTGTATCCAGATGGAATCACTCCAGAGATGGTTCAAGTGATTAAGAATAGCAAAAAAATCGTGAAGTACTTCGACATGCCATTGCAACACGTGAACGACGAAGTTCTTAAAAAAATGAATCGCAAGATGACTCGCGGAGAAATTGAAACAGCTCTCCAAGCTATTCGTGAGAACATCCCAGATGCAGTGATCCGTACTCAGTTCATCGTGGGTTTCCCAGGTGAAACAGCCGAGCAGTTTGAAGAGCTATTGGGCTTTATCGCGGAACAACAGTTCGACCGTGTTGGATGCTTCAAATACTCACCAGAAGAAAATACTGCTGGCGGGCGTATGGAAGACCAGATCGACGAAGAAACAAAACAATACCGTCACGATGCTGTGATGGAAATTCAACAAAACATTTCTCGCGAAAAACATCGCGACTTCGTTGGTAAAACTATCGAAGTTTTAGTTGAAGGTTTCAGTGAAGAGACGGATTTGTTGTTACAAGGTCGTTTCTGGGGTCAAGCTCCAGACATCGACGGTGTTGTCTTGATCAACGATGGTGAAGCAAAAACAGGCGACATGGTGAAAGTGCATATCACGGACAGCATGGAATACGACTTGTTGGGTGCAATCGTAGAAGAGTAGTTCTTGTTAGAAAGTGCAATTTTCAGATGCACTTTCAAATTTGCCAGACCATTCAGAGTTCTGGCTGTTTCTCAAAATCGTGGTGGCTTTTCTAAAAGCCGCCGCAGTTTTCTTATCAAACTTACAAGCATTTTTATAAGCGATCAGAGCAACATCGAATTTACGAATTTCAAATGATGTCGTCGCCAAGCCTAGCCATGAGCGCGCCGCTTTTGCGTCAGCTTCCGTCGCAGCCTTATAAAACTTCATTGCATCAATATAGTTTTTTTGTTCTTCCAGAACTTTCGCGTAGTGATACTGAGCGACCTCAGAGTTTTTAAATTTCGCAGCGGTTTTTTTGAAGGTCTCGTTCGCTGCGTTTTCTTCGCCTGTCGCTTTTAAGCAAACAGCAAGGTAGACGTGATTGGAAGCGATGCTGGTGTCTTTCTGAATGGCTTCTTTACAACTGCGAATTGCAAGTTCACATGTTGAATCTTTCGCACTGATTTCACACATTTTTGAGAGATAAACGGGACGTGGCCCAATGTTGTCGATCATGTCTTGATAGAGTGCGCGAAGTTCATACAGGTTTGGCGGCTCCCGCATTTCAAAAATATTTGCCAGACCCATGTAGGCAGGTTCGTATTTTGAATTAAGCTCCAGTGCGCGCTTGTACGACTCAATGGCGTCCTTTGTTTTCTTTTGCATCAGAAAGGCGCTACCTAAGAACGTGTGTGCTTCGAAATCTTTTTCGTTTTTACCGATTAAGATATTTGCGGCACGAGCCATATCACCGGGTTCTTTTTTCTTTTCATGAGCTTTCACCAAAAGTAGCAGGCCTTGGCGATCCAACTGGTCGATGTTCCCCCAAAGGAGGGTCGTGGTTTTCGCGTATTCGCCCTTGTTGAAGAGATCTTGCGCCGTCTGAAGTGTTGAAAGGGGTTTTACCTGGCTAGTGGTCGGGGCCGTAGCCTGGGCATTGGCCCAAAATGAGACGAAAGACAAGAAGACGATAATAAGAGAATGATTGAAATACAGTCCCAACTTCATATGTTGTATTATGACTTAAATGCCTCTTCGAGTGAAGAACTCTCAAAAACTTACTGGACTTAACAATAATTCGGGACAAGCTCTGATCGAGTATGTCCTGATTCTCGTTATTACAGTTTCACTCGTCCTTGCTTTGATTTACCAAGTTTTCAAGCCATTTCAAAACTTCATTCAGTCGTATATGGGTTCGTACGTTCAGTGTCTTCTTGAGACAGGCGAGTTGCCGTCGTTTGGCTATGGCGAGGCTGCGATCAATGAAGAAGGTTGTGATGCGAAGTTTGCGGCGGCTTCTTGGAATAAGGGGCGTCCCCCAATAGGAACAGGGGGAAATACTGGTAATAACCAAAGTTCGAGTTCACAAAACTCCGGCTCGAGTGGCTCTGATTCCTCTAGCGGCTCGGGTGGCGGAAGCTATGCGGGTTCAAATTCGCGGAATGGTCGAAGCATGTTTAGGGCTCCTAGAAGCGCACCACGAGGCGTTGGCGAAGCGACCACTGGTGGGAAGGTTGTGGAAATTGCTCTTGATGGCAACGGTGCTGGCGGCTTTTTTAAGGGAAGTACGGGGGGCGGTTATGTTCGGCCTGCTCGTAAGATTACAGCGGTTGGAATTACCGGGCTCACTGAGGAAGAAAAAAAGAAGCTCGCAAAAAAAGCTGAAAACGGTGGTAAGCAAATGGTTGTGCAAGGTGGACTCACTCCGCCTGTGAAAAAAATAGCTGTGAAAAAACCGGAACCCAAGCCACAAGTAGAAGCCGAAGAAAGTGGTTTCACTATTGGAAATTTTATAAGAATTCTCTTCATCGCCGCACTCATCATCGCATTGGTGATTTTCATTGGTGGTCAAGCTCTGCAAATGTCGAAGAGTTTCGAGAAATAATCTGCATTGCGTTTAAAAATTATTCATAGAATTCCTTAAGTTGTCTGTTATCGGCTTTATTGCTTGAAACACGCGTTTCTTTCGTGGATACCAGTCTCTCTTTTCCGGGGGGAATTGTTTGGAGAATGTGATTGAGATCAATCGCAAAAAGTTTTTTACATTGGCGGATGCGCGCAATTTGTTGCCGGTCATCTATCGCCTAACAGAAGAAGCTTCGCGCGAAGTTAAAACTCAGTTGAACAGAATTGACGCATACTCCGATAAGTCCCACCCTTCCGTGGCAATCATCGAAGAACAAATCAACGGAATCATTGATCGTTGGCAGGCTAAAATTGAAAAACTAGGCGCAGAACCTAAGGGCCTTTGGATGGCTGACTTCGACAATGGTGAAGGCTATTACTGCTGGAAGTATCCAGAGAATGAAATAAATCACTGGCATGGCTACCAAGACGGGTTTTCTGGGCGTATAGTATTGGAATGAGAATCGCCCTAGCACAGATCAATCCGACACTTGCCGACTTTAAATACAATAAAGAAAAAATCTTAGATTTTGTTCATCAAGCACATCAGCGCAAATGTGACATGGTCGTTTTGCCAGAGTGTGCTCTCTTTGGATATCATCCGTTTGATCTTCTTGAGCGCAAAAAACTCGTTCTCCAACAAGAAGCAGAACTTAAAGACATTCATAAAAAAATTCCTAAAGGTATCGCCGTTATTTTTGGATTGATCATGCGCAATCCGGAAAAAAAAGGACGTCCTTATTTTAACAGCGCTGTGCTTTTAGCTAAAGGCGAAAAGCCACGCTTCTTCCACAAGCAACTTCTTCCAACTGGTGATGTGTTTGACGAAGCTCGCTTTATCGAACCAGGAGACGTGTCTCAAAATTATTTTCAGTGGAAAGGAAAAAAATTTTTCCTGACGATCTGTGAAGATATTTGGGCGTGGCCTGACAAAAAAGGCCATTCACCTTATAAAGTAAATCCGCTTGCTAAAGTGAAGAAGAAAAAGATCGATATGGTGATCAACTTGAGCGCTTCTCCGTATTTCGTCGGCAAGATGAAGCAAAGAGAATACGTCACAAGTCAAACGGCGGCCTATTTCAATGCTCCTATGATGTACGTCAATATCGTAGGTGGTCAGGACGAGATCATCTTTGATGGCGCAAGTTTCGTTATCGATAAAAAAGGTAAGAAACTTTTAAGCTGTCAGTCTTTCAAAGAAGATATCAACGTGATCGACATTGAGACCGGGGAAGTTTGGAATAAAACTTCTGCTCTTCAAAAAACCGAAGAACTCAGACAAGCATTGGTTCTTGGTATTCAAGATTTCTGTCTGAAGACGGGTCTTAAAAAAGTTCACTTAGGTTTAAGCGGTGGGATTGATTCTGCCGTGGTCGCAGCACTTGCTGTGGATGCTTTGGGACCAGCGAATGTGACAGGCTTGGCGTTGCCGGGACCGTTCAATGCGGAAGAAAGTCTGACGCTCTCACAAGTCCTCGCCAAAAATTTGGGAATTGCTTTTAAGACAGTTGAAATTCAGTCGATGTACGAAAAGGCTGTTGAGGCTTTCTCCAAGGGCCTGGGGCTTGAAGGATTTAGTTTGGTGAATGAAAATATCCAAGCGCGCCTTCGTGGTATGACGTTGATGGCTTTTTCCAATAAAGAAAACAGCATGCTCCTCACCACCAGCAATAAAAGTGAGTATGCGAGTGGCTATTCCACTCTTTACGGAGATATGTGCGGGGGCTTGGCTCCGATTGGTGATCTTACTAAAGAGCAAGTCTACGATCTTGCGAATCTTTACAACAGTCAGGATGAAATCATTCCGAAACGAATCATCACGCGTGCTCCGAGTGCAGAGCTTCGTCCCAATCAGAAAGATCAAGACTCTTTACCACCTTACGAAGATCTTGATCGTGCCGTGGTTTATCTTGTGGAAAAATCCGGAGAAGCAAAAACGAAGACTGATAAGTGGTTGTTGCCAATTTTGATGCGCACGGAATTTAAGAGATGGCAGGCAGCTCCGATTTTAAAAGTATCACAGCACTCTTTCGGACGGGGACGAAGATATCCCATCGCTCATCGGGCCAAAGAAATTTAATTTTAAATTAAAGAGCGGCGTACAAAGAGTACGCCGTTTTTATTAGAAGCCGCCGAAGAAATCCATTTGTTTAGGTTGGCGGACGATTTGCGGGAAACGAAGTTCAGGCTTACCTGTTAAAGCAACAAGGTTCGCAATTTGTGGAGCTTGTCCACCGATCGAAATTCTTTTTACCATATTCATGAACAAGTGACCTGCGTAAGTCGCGTCTTCTTCTGCTCTATGGAAATCGGTCGTTGGAATTTTTAAGTGTTGGACCAAAGTACCAAGTTTGTAGTTTGGAAGACCTGGGAACACTTTACGAGCGATTGGCAATGTATCGAGGATCAAACCTTTTGGTGCTGCTGTTTCAAACTTCTTAACGTCAGAAATCAAAAACTGCGCATCGAATGGTGCATTGTGAGCGATCATAAAATCATCGCCGCAGAACTCTGCAAGAGATCCCAGCAGGGATTCAATTGTAGGCTTACCTTTTACCATATCATCGGTGATACCGTTGACCTTAGAAGCCCCTGGAGGAATGGCTCTTTGTGGATCGACGAGTGTTGCAAAAACAGCTTCAGGCTGACCGTTAATGAAGCGCACGGCTCCAATTTCAACGATTTGATCAACACCGGGAACCGTACCTGTAGTTTCTAAGTCAAAAGCTATGAATCTCATGAAATCATTGATACAAAATGGGTGCGGGTGTTTCAACAAAAGAGTGGCTTTTTCGAGGAGTTGCCTACAATGAAGGCTAAATCAGGAAAATTTATGACGTTTTTACCGGACGAGGAAATTGTCGAGGTGAGTCATGAAGGGGCCACTGTCCTAGAAGCTGCTCTTGCTGCGGGCGTTGAATTAAATCACACGTGCGGTGGCTTTGGGACGTGCGGTACATGCAGGGTGTGGGTTGTGTCCGGTCTTGAGAAAATCGGGCCGAGAAACGAAATAGAGCAAGAAATGGCGGACGATCGCAAATTCGCCCCAGAAGAACGTTTAGCTTGTCAAATTTCAGCCTTTGCGGGGCTTGTAGTAAGAAAACCTTAACGCACGTAAAATGGATTGGTGTAAATCCACGAGATCCATTTTTTTGCATCTGGAAGTGGCAGCATCGGAATCACTTTAACTTGGACACGATAGACTCCGGGTTCTTTGATCACATAAGTCACTTCAGGATCCGTCAGACGATCAATAACGTTTCCATCTTTGTAGACAACAATTTCAAATTCATCACGGGGACGCGACGGCAAGGACACTTTAAGCACGGTATTTTTTGTAAGTTTCACTTCAGAGCCCATCAGGTGAGGCTTGCCGTCACTTTCCATTGTCGCGACAAAACCTTTCGGATCACCTAGCATGTCCATCGCAATATAGAATTGTCCATTTTTAAGAGCGTTGAAAATCTTCGCTCGATCGCTAGTAAAACTCCCGGTGAGTTCAGACGGAAGCATCACGTGCGTGCTCATAAACTCAAAAGAGCGTTTGTAGCTTGGAAAGCGAATTAAGTAATTCGCAAGGGGCAAAGCCCGAGCTGATGCTTCAGTTCCCGCATAGGCTACGATCTTACGTTGCTGGCTCATTTTATCAAAGAGTGCGAATTCTTCGGACGGCTCTGACCACAAACGCAAGAAAGCTAGATCCGCGTTAAATGGATAAATCAATAAGCTCCAAATTGTCGAAAGTTTGGATTCACCCCAAGCGCGATTGGCGAGACTTTTTAGATTCAAGATTTCAAAGCCATCCATGCCAGAGGGAATTTCTCCGCTCCAAGAATATCCCGCTTTGTAAGGATGTGCGAGAATAACAAGGGTGTCTTTGCTTGCACCGGTCTTTTGAGACAAGAGATCAGCAAGTTTTACTTGAGCATCACCGAGATTTGATCCGATGGATTCTTGTTGAAGTGAGTAGTAGATGAGTCTTGAGTCGAGATAGCTAAATTTTCCGCCATTCAAAACGAGGAGATTGCCGTGATAGGATTCAAAGGTTGTCGGCATATCAAAAAGATTTACATCAGTGAACATGATGAAATCGAGATTGGCGAGTTTTGCTGATGTGATTACAAAACTTGAAGAGGCCGATCCTGAAGACAGATCGGTGTGAATATTGAGAGAGCCGCGATAGTCGTAATAATTTTGTGCGTGTTCAGTTTTGATTTGTCGCGGAACAGTGCTGGTCTCGTACTGATTGATATAAAATCCGTACAAGAAATAACCGACTAAGATAAAAGAAAATGCGACAAGTGATTTCATTGCTTCTTGAATTCCATCAAAACATAGTCCGGATCGATCTTTTTGATGATCTGGCCTGACCATTGTTCTTGAGAAATCCAAGAAGGTAAACTGTTAGCTTCGCGTTTAACGAGATAAAATGGACTTTGCTGCGGAATAGCCTCGGGCAGAGTGTCGAAGAAATCAAAACGGCTGATATCTTTCAGTTTGTAGACTGGCACCTTACTAAAATACCAAAGAGATGAGGCCATTTGATAACTGCTTGCATAGAGCGGCTGAAATTCTTTTATTTCTTGGGCGAGTTGTTCGAACTCATAAGGCTCCGAAACCTTGTCATTGAGTTTGCGAAGCTGTGGAACCCAAAGAGTCGCTAAGACAACCGCAACAATAACTCCATAGAAGCCTACATAGAAACGCTGCCAGGAACGCATACGAGGATGTTGAATGGCGAGCATCAAAAAAGTTGGATAGGCGATAATTGGCCAATTCGCCTCAACGAGTGCTCGGAATGAAGTGAAGAAGAAAAAGATCAAAGGTGTCCACGCAAAGTACGCCACCCAACGGAGTTCGGGAATGCTACGTACACGAAGGGCGGACCAAACAACAAGAGGGAAAAGAATCATCACCTGTCCAAGGACATAAGTGATTGTCCATTCCGGATTGTAAGTTTCTTTTTCCAAACCGTGTTTCAGTTGGAAAGTAAAAGAAGCGAAATCATTCTGATAGTTCCAAAGAAGAACCGGAGTGCAAAAAACTAGGCCCGATAGAATTGTCAGCGGTACCAGATTCCAGCGAACATCTTTCCATTTTTTTTCAAATCCGAGATACAGTAAAAATGCTGGCACAAACAACACGATATGATATTTGGCGCAAAAGCCCAGTCCAAGCACAGCGCCCAGCCCAAGATAGTCAATCGCATTTTTTGTGCGAAGGGCGCGAACGGCAAACCAAATCGAGAGCATCCAAAAGAATACCACCGGCAAATCGGGTGTGACGACCAGCGAACCAAATCCGAGTAGGGGAGAAAAGAGGACCAGATAAACCCACAGGCGAACCTTATCCCAAGGTAAGCTGTGGCGGATCAGGTCAAATCCAACCAGCAAAGTTAGATGACCTAAAATCACAGCAGGCCAACGAACGGCATGCCCTAGAGGTTCAAGAAAGTGGCCGAGGTAAAAAATCCACGCCACCATTGGTGGATGGTCGAAGTAACTTAATTGGAGCTTGTGGGACCAAACCCAGTAATATGCTTCGTCAGCACTCAATGGTATCAGCGCAGAAAGAACCAGTTTAACAAGAAGACTGATGATCCAGAGGCGTTTAAATTCTTTCAACTTAGTAGCTCAATTTAATAGGTTTACCAAGATCTCCAGGAATACCAAGTTCCTTACCATTTAAAATAAGGTTCACGGCTCCGCCGTTTGAGAAATTAATTTTCAAACCACTCTTGCTCTTGAAAGTATGCACTTGTTCAGCGGAGAGTTTGATCTTTTGGGGTTTTCCTGATGGCGAAGAGTACTCAATCTCTACGTTATCCAAAGCTTCAACGATCAGCTCCACGGGTTTTCCTTCCTCAGGTTTTGCTGAAGGAGATGTAGATGGTGAAGGTTTTGGTGTTGGAGTAGGGCTCGGAGTTGTTGTTGCCGCAACACTTGGTGAAGGGCTTGGTATCGCGCTAGGAGATGGGCTTACTTTCGGAGTCGCGCTCGCTGCTGGAGTGACCGCTGGCGAAGGCGATGAAGCCGGAGCTGGTGTCGAGGTTGGCGATGCCGATGTCATAGGTGCTGACATTGGAGCTTCGCTGGTTTTTGCTTCCGTCGCTGAAGTCTGTGGTGCAGACTCAGTGGCTGTCGCTTCACCTTCTGACTCAGATGTCGGGCTTACTGGTGTCGCGCCTTCCATTGTTTGTTCAACTTCTGCTGTTGGAACCTCGGCTTCTTTTGAATACTTGTCGATCATCTTTTTGGTAAAAATAATCAAACCAACTAAAACGGCGCCAAGAATAACGGCGGCAATGGCTTTCGTATTACGGCCTTGTTGTAAAGGCGCCAAGTTGTCAGTTTTACGAGGAGCTGGTTTTGTAGGAAGTGGAGTAACAGTTGCGGGGGCAGAGGCTTCCGCTCCTTCAGTAGGAAGAGACTCTGGGGTCGGCGTTCCATCAGCGCGAATGTAAGGCTTCGGTCGCGTTGATCCCATTTCTTCGTAGAAAGTTTCTAAAATTTTATCAGTGTCGAGATGAAGATAGTTTGCATAGCTCTGCACGAAACCGCGCAAAAAAGTCTTTGCCGGCAATTGTTTCTCATCGCCGTCTTCGATTGCTTTCAAAACTTTGCTGCTAATTTTTAGGGACAGACCAATTTCATTTAGAGAGAGACCTTTCTCTTCTCTGGCTTTTTTTAAAATTTCACCGGTCTTTTTCATTGCTGTCCCTTTCGAATGAGATCAAGAAGTGCTTTGGCCTTATCTCGGTATTTGCCTTGAGGATAATATTTAATAAGCTCCTCGAAGCGTGCAATGGCCTTCGATTTTTCGCCAAGACGATAATATGCCAGGGCGCTGTAGTAGTGAGGTTCATCGATAAGCCCTTTTTGGCAGAAGCCAACGGCTCTATCCAAAGCCTCTGCAGCTCTAGAATAATCTTTTTCTTCAAAAAGAGAGCGACCGTAGTAAGTGTTTGCAACACAGTCGTCACTCTGGGTTTCTAGTACCTTTCCAAAGGCAGAACGTGCGCCTGAATAATCTTTTTGAAGGAACTTTGAAAGACCCCAGTTGATGTAGGCTTTCGTAACCCCAGAATACGTGAGGTCGTTAAACACAACTGTTAGCTCTTTTTCCGCTGCCTGATATTTCCCGACTTCGATCAGAGTGCGCGCTAGATTGTTGCGAGCATCGGTGTAGTCTGATTTTAGTTCAATTGCGCGAGAAAACTTTTGTTCTGCGAGGTCAAAACGTTCACGTAAAAAATAGACTTGTCCTAAATTGTTTTGGACAACAGGATTTTTTGGATCGAGTTCTTCTGCCTTCAATAATTCACGAAGGGCAAAAGGGTAGTTACCCGATTCGATGTAAGAAACACCTATCCGAAGATAAAGTTCCGATTTTTCTTTATTTTTACTTCCCCAACTTGCACATCCAACAAAGGCTAGGGAACAGAGTGCGAGCATCCATTTACGCATGCTAAAAAGGTATCATTTAGGGCTTAAGAGTCAACCCTCAGCTCCACAACAGTTTCGACGTGATCAGTCTGTGGGAACATCTCAAATGCTTGAACGCGACGGAGACTTGCCTTGATGTTAAGCTCCTGAGCTTTTTTGAAAAACCACTGGAGGTCACGAGCAAGTGAAACGGGATGACAGCTGATATAGATGATTTTCTTGGGACGCGCTTCCAGCAAGGCTTGCATGATGTACTCAGAAGCGCCTGCGCGTGGCGGATCCAGGATAACAAGGTCCTGACTCTGTGGTTTTGTCTTTTTTAAGAAACTTTCGACATCGGATTCCACAAACTGAATTCGCGAATCTCGACTTTTTGCCTGTCCGCGTTTTACAAGTTTTGGATTCAATTCAACTCCGGTTATCGGGGCTGAAGTCCAGCGCTCGGCAAACGGAAAAGTGAAATTTCCAGCCCCCGAATAGAGGTCCCAAATATGGCGATATTCTTCGCCGCTAGCCCAATCAAGAGCTGTGCGGATAAGATCGACGTTCTGAAAACGATTTACTTGGGAAAATCCGACGCCATCATCTTCTTCCGAGATAAGACCATAGCGAACAGAATCATCTTCAGAAATATACATTTCCAGTTTTTGCAGGCCTGATTTTTTTTGCGACTGCAGCCACTGCTTCACTTCAGAAAATTTATCTGTCAGCGCAGTTTCTGTGATTGGACAATCTTCAATCGCGACAATTTCATGAGAATTGCGTGCGAAAAAACCAAAACGTCCGTTGGCGTATTTAGGCTGAATGCGATTGCGATAGCGCAAAGAACGTGGACTTGCTTGAATTGGTAAATACTCAAATTCAAGACCGCGATTGAATTTCTGAATAGTCTCAAGAACGATTTGTTCTTTTTGACGTCGCTGTTCTTCTTCTGAAATTTGCTGCCAGTTGCAACCACCGCAAACCAGCGCCACGGGACACGGAGGCGTCCGTCTTGCCGGGCCTGGCTTGATAATTTCGAGAATGCGGGCCTCAGAGAAATTCTTTTTAACAAGGGTGAATTCTACCAATAGTTCATCATCCGGTGCTGCTAGAGGAACGAAGACCACGAGGCCCTCATGTCGAGCGACTCCAGCACCACCGACGGCGAGCTTATCAATTTTCACTGTTGCTTTAGAACCGACAAGGGGAGCTTGCGCTCCCCTCTGGTGAAGATTTTTCTTCATAAGACTTATTTCTTTATTCTTGAAAGCGTGCGCGCTTTACAAAAACTATACGTTGCAGATTTCTTGTTTTTCAAAGAACAAAGCAAGTTCGCGAGCAGCAGAAGCTGTGCTGTCAGAACCGTGAACTGCATTTTCGCCAACGTTGTCGCCGAATTTCGCGCGAACTGTGCCAGCGTTAGCTTTTTTAGGATCAGTTGCACCCATGATTTCGCGGTTTTTCAAAACTGCGTTTTCACCTTGCAAGCACATCAAAGCAACTGGGCCAGATGTCATGAAAGAAACTAGTTCGCCAAAGAACGGACGTTCTTTGTGTTCAGCGTAGAACTCTTCAGCTTTTGCTTTAGACATGATTGTGATTTTCAAAGCAGCGATTTTAAGGCCGTTTGCTTCGAACATGCTGATGATGTCGCCGATAGCGTTTTTCTTCATTGCGTTTGGCTTAATGATTGAGAATGTTTGCTCAATACCCATGGTATCTCCTTGTTATTAATAGATAGTTTTAAAACCCAAATCTTGTATCGAATGCTGAGGACCAAGTCTACTCTTGGTTTCCAGCACCCTCGCGTGCCGCACTAAGTCATGCTATTCTAGAGCATAGCGAGTGAGATCTAAATAGCCGTATTCGCTGGCTGGTCCTTGGGCAAAAAGCTTCTGTACGTCGTCGTAGGCCAACCAGAACTTTGGATCGGTGCGGGGGACTCCATAGACCTGCACGAGCTTGCGATAATCTTGAGGAGACTTCATAGCTCCTAGCTTTTTTACAAAAGCACCCAGCGCGGCCTCTTTCACCCGGAAAATCATGTTGGGATAAGATCCCCAGATGCCTTCGCGAATAGTTAAGCTGTCTTGTTCAGGCAACATGCGTAGAGATTCACCGAGAATCCAAGAGATATTCTCGTGCTCTTTGTTGTGAATGATTGAATATATTTTTTGAGTTTGATCAGAAGAATCAATAATCAAGAGCGCCAAGTCAGGATCGAAGTAGCGAGCAAAAGGCGTTTTCTTTCCTGCTTGAACGGAAGCAATATTTCTCAGAAGTGTTTCCGTTGGATTCACGCTCAGTTTGGGTTGGACAGAGTCCGGTACTTCCATTTTTTTCCAGTTGAGAGAGTCCAGAGATCCCCGCACCTTTTCGCTCATGCGGAAGAATAATGCTTTGGTCACAAACTGGGTTTTCGTTCTGGTTTCTGAATTGTAGCGAATGCCTGTGGGCTCTGCTGATCCGACCGCTGGAAAAACGTAATCCATTTTTGCCCGAGTGAGAAATCCTTTGTACCAGTCGCGACGATACTCCAAACGCTGTTCGGGTGGCAGGAACGTTAAGAATAGCTCTTCGGCTTCCATTCGAATTTGGTCCATATAGACACGAGTCAGGAACTGATGACTGATATTTCCGAAGACATCGAAATTCACAACAAGATTGTAAACAAGACGTTCGAGTAGAGCGTAATCTAAAACAAAAACAGTTTTGGACAAATCTCCAACGGCGCCTCTGCGAACAACAGCATTGTCATCGTGGCGGAAGATCGTGAGGATGGCATTT
The DNA here is from genome assembly GCF_047345725.1 of Bdellovibrio sp. HCB2-146. Classification (NCBI taxonomy): domain Bacteria; kingdom Pseudomonadati; phylum Bdellovibrionota; class Bdellovibrionia; order Bdellovibrionales; family Pseudobdellovibrionaceae; genus Bdellovibrio; species Bdellovibrio sp. HCB2-146. The sequence continues at coordinate 1,358,015 of NZ_JBLEQP010000001.1, read as the reverse complement.
GGATTGTCGCCGTTACCGTCCCAAATATCCTGGAGCTTGTAACCTTGTGGTCGAAACTTGGTCAGGTTGTTGGCACGAAATAGACGGTATTTTTCACGACTGTCTGTGATCTTTTTTAAAAGCACGGGAGCTTCTAAAAGCTTAATATCACTTCCCCACATGCCGGGAAGAATTAACATTTGTGCGGCTTGTTTTTCGTATTCAGTTGATTCCAACATAAGATCAGAACCTGGATTTAGGAAGAACGTAAAAAATTGTTCTTGAATAGAATTGACAGCTTGGCTTCCGTTACAGACGGGGCCCTTGATGAAAGTTGCAACTTGATATTGGGCATCCTCGAGCAAAAATTCATAGCGTGCTTTTGCTGGAATGCTTTGAAATGCAACGAATGGGTTCTCGGCAACATCGGTTTTGTAACTTGGGAGCTCAGTCACCATCCATTCACGAGAAAAGAATATTTTTTTGTAGCGTTCCATCTTCTGTGCACTGAATTCATAGGGAAGATGAGTTTTGTAGACAACAGCTCCTTGGAAGGGGCGAAGACAGTAGTAAAAATTTTCCTTCCCCGGGTCGTCATTGGGACGACGTGTGGCGATTTCCTTGATTCCCTTTTTACATTTTGTTTCAGAGCGAACCAAACGGAAAAAGCTTTTTGGTTGTTCAGGAAAATAAATATGGGCGAGGAATAAATGCTCATAGAGATAACGACTTAAAAGCTTTTGCTTTAAAGATTCTTCATTAAAAAAATCCTGCCAGTCATTAATCTGCTTTTTTACGGAAGGCGTGACAGTTATCTCTGTCTCTGTTGTAGGCATGCCTTTTTGAATCCAATTTTTTATGACCTCAAGTTCAGCAGTTTCAAGTGCGGGCAAACCATAAGGCATTCCAATTTCTGGATTGTTCTTATTCACGGCAAGGAGTTGTTCCATGTTCGAAGGACAGACTTCAGATTCGGCGACTTGCTTTTTAATTGGCAACTGGGGGTTGTCCTTACGAAGTTGAATCATTCGCCAAAAAATATTCTGTTCTGGATCTTTTGAGTTTGCGACATCAAAAAATCCTTTTGCTCGCCACTCGGCGGTCGTTGAGGCATCAATCCACAGACGAGTCGGTTCGACACTTTCCGTACGTGTGCCATGATAGACATTGGCTTTATTTGCGCCTCTTAAAAAGCCGGTGGAATCCTGCAGGTTCAGCTGGCAAGGAGCATTGAAACAGCTGTGACAAGCTACACAGCGTCGTTCAAACAGAGGCTGAATGTGTTCTCGGTAAAGCTCGTGATCAGTTTTCTGAGCAATAGAAAGAAGCGGAAAGATAAAAACCAAGATGAAAATTCGAAATGCCGACATTTATGTCTCCTGCGAGACACAAATATAAATTCAAACTCGCCGAAGATCATGAAAAAAACCCCTCGCTTCCAGACGGAAGGAGGGGAATTTGAAGGGTCTGAGGAATTCTTATTAACGGTTGATGCGGTAAAGGTCGAATTGAGAATGGTCTGTGTGACTTTCAACTGTGCAAGGAGTGCACTCGTAACGACGTTCACTGCATTGTGGGAGGGATGAACGGTATTGTTGGCATTTTTGATAAGCAACTGCAGTTTTCTTGTCGGTGAAATGAAAGCTTTGTAGGAATTCACGACGTTCTTGAGGTGGATTCCATCCGCCACCGCCGTGGCCGCCACCAATTAATTGATAAACGAGATAGCTTGAATGATCAGAATGAGAAATTTCTGAGCAAGCGCCGCATTGGAAATCGCGAGAGCGGACGCAGCGAACATCTACCTGACGTGCATTTTTACAGTTTTGAATAGCGACAGCAGTTTTGCCATCATAGAAATGGACTTCGTCGACTTGACGCCACTCAGGTCTTCCCCAGCCTCCAGCTAGAGCAGAGATTGAGCTCAAACAAATGATGATGCTTGCGATTACTTGTTTCATGTGGTGGTTCCTCCCTGATTTGTTAAATGATCTGAAAAGTACTAAAGCAAGCATGATGCCAATATATTTGGTGGCATTTTGACTCCGAAGAAGAAAGAAAAAAGCCCTCCGGAAGTGGAGGGCTTTAGGAAATTTCAAATTATGTTTCTGACTTTTGACTTTATTGTGCTGGGTACTGGTCGCTTGGAACGATTGTGATAATGCGCTCTTTAGTTAAAAATTTGTAGAGGGTGAAGCGTGGATGTTCGACACCACCGAACGATTGACCAGGGAGAACTCCGATGCGCTCCCATTCTGCTTGTGCGGATTCAGGAGCTTCGAACTGCAATGCGTGGCCTCCCGCAGTGTCAGTAATAAACCAACCGTAGTCTTTGAGTGCGACAAGAATGACTTTGATTGCTTTACGTTTTTGTTCTGTTAAACCAGTTAACGTCGCAACGAAATCATCAATCTCTTTGTACGTTACATTCAGAGCAAAGCGCATTCCCTCTGGGATGTTTCCTGTTTTACCTGGGTGTTCAAGTTTTGTAGCTGGTGCTACATAGAAAGAACCCGATGTTCCAATGATGGGCATTGAAAGAGCATGTTCGATTTTTCCTTGTTCAATTTCCCAAGGACGTACAAGCATCGCGAGATAGTTGATACCAACACCGCGTGATCCAGTGCATTTTGTTGCTTTGTTGTCCCAGTTATTTGTGAGGTAATCACCCGGGCACAAATTTCCGTTACCAATCGTGATCTGTTTTGAAGCTGTGTCGACGACGACTTCCCACAAATTCCATTCTTTCCCGGTGATCGGATCCAGAATGATGATCTGTGAATCTGTCCCTGCATTAGGTTTCCAATTCGGATTGAACGGAATTGTCTTACCGTTCAGATTTCCCCAGTTGTTCGTGTCTTTAATCACATATTGATCCGTTGCTTTTGCAGCATCGTAAACGGGGTATGTGTATTTACGGAAATTCAACTCTGGAATTTTACCTGCAAAATCATTCCACAAATATTCAGCGTATTTTGCGCTCTCTGGATGGCGAGGCAAGTTTGTCACTGGAATATTCCAAGGCGCCATTGCTCCGTAAGGACGAACGCCGTTAAATGTGCGGCCTTGTGTAGGTGGCGTCGGACTTGGGCTCGGACTAGGTGACGGAGATGGTGATGGGCTCGGAGACGGTGAAGGGGAAGGTGAAGGCGATGGCGATGGACTTGGTGATGGCTGTGGAGTTGTTGTATCAGCCGTCAATGTCAGCGCGACATAATCAAGAGCGGATCCATCGCTTCCTTTGCTGGAATAACGAAGGACGAGACTTCCACTGGAAGAAACAAACTTACTAAGATCTCCCGAGATGGAATAAGACAAAAGCGACCACGTCCAAGCTTTCGCCCCAGTGTTGTTTGTGATTTTTTCGAATTGACCGGTTTGTGCATTGTAAATAGAGAAAGACCACTCTTGCGTTTTTAGCGCGGGACCTCGGTAGTTAAAATCAAGCTTCAAGGTTTTGATAGCTTTGTTTGCGACGACAAAACTGAGGTCTCCGGAAAACTGCGAAGTTTTTGGAGTGAAGTAAAGATATTTAGAGGCGGTCCTTGTTGTGCCGCTTTGGTCTTTGACCTTTAGTGCTTCAACACTCACCGACGAAGACGTGCCAGCATTGATGTTAAGTGATGATGGATAAATAGTTTGAGCGTGTGCCCAAGTCGAACATAGAAAAAGACCTAACAGGCCTGTGATGATACGCATTGAAGTTCCCCCGTTTTCGTTTGTTTCGCCAGAGACGTGCTAGTGACAATCAGCATAGAGGAAAATTCACGAAAGTCCCACGATTCTAAAATTTGGATATCGAATTAAGACGAAGGTGTTTTTTTCGAATGACTCCGATCAGAAGATCGAGAGTGAATCACTTGAAATGAAAAAGGCCTCCGAGTGGAGGCCTTAGAAAACTAAGTAAAAAAATTAACTATTGGCGCGTGCTGCTAGAGCAAGCCCAACCGGTACTTGTAGTTGTGCCTGAACGAGTAGAAGTGATGTTTCTATAGTACTGTCCGTTCTGACAACTTCTATATGTTGAAACATTAGAAGTACAAATCTGGTTACCACCTTTACCACCAGTCACGCAATTTGATGTCCATGAGTCGGTGCCAGTTCCGTCTGTACACCAAGAGTTACAAGCGGCATAGCAGGAACCTGCTGGGCATGGAGGAGGGACTGCGCATGAGTTGCTACCAGCGTAAGAAACAGTACCGTTGTTACAACTGACGGCGATCGTTCCGCGATCGACAGCTTTACCGTCGATAACTAAACCAGGAGAAGCCGAAGTACATGCCACACTTGTAGAACCACCATGTGCGATTGCAGGTGTGGGTACGTTAGCTGCTGCGGTTCCAGCTTGAATTCCTGCAGGAATTGGCGCTGAGCTAGCAGGACAGTCTTTAGGTTGTAAAGCGCAGTTTGATGACGTTACAGTCAATTTCCCGCCAGAGCAGACAACATTTACGTTACCTGCCGTAACGGGTTGTCCGTTACCGTGCAACGGTGGCGCAAAAGCCGTACACGCGAATGATGCTCCGGCACCATTTTTCAATTCTCTGACTGGAACCTCGGAAACAGATGCGCTTTCGGCAAGAATATTTGTACCTAAACGAACTTTTACGTTCATGCAGTTCACATCAGACTCTCCAACCACCATTCCGCCAGAGCCAGAAGAGGATGTTTGAGTTTGGGTCTGTTGACCGGTATTAGCTTCCTTTTCCATGCGAGCTTGCCAGCGATTCTTTGCAATTCCAGAGACAGCCGACAGAACCACTGCCAGAATGAGAAAGCCTGAAAACTTTCTGTTTAGACGCTTTATCATAACCCCTCCAAAAAACTTTATGCCTTAACTATGGAATAGCTGTCAGGAAAATATCCCAGACAACGCCTTTCTTTTCAGAACCATTTTTCACTTTATAAGTGAACTCCCCAGGTCCTAAAATTTTCGCTGAGTTGCCTTCCGAGCGCAATTCATTTTTATAGCTCAGCGAGATCGAGGTAATTCCTTTTCTGCTTAAAGGAATTACTTCTTTTTTTGCAGATACACCGTCATGGTTTACGTCTCTCCAGAGTACGAGTTGCGAGAATATTTTGTCCTTAACATCAATAACACCGTCTTTGTTGTCATCATAAGCACGCAGATTTTCAAAGCCATTTACGTAACCATTTACGTCCCCAAAAAGTTCCCCGCCGTATTCAATTTTTCCACTTTTATTGTGGTCAATTGCGAGAAGGTAAATTTCCTTTTTAAAGGAAGGCCAAGAAATTTTTTGTTTAACGTTTGCAGACTGCGCATCTTTAGCAAAGAGGGCGAAAGTTGAAGACTGATCCACCGCAGGAATCTCTTCATCAAAACTTAAAACGATCGGAGAAAAATATCCTCCACAGAATCGATTTTCTCCAGGGAATCCCGCATACACCGTCGCCTTCTTTCCATTTTCTGCAAAGTACCAAGTGATAGCAGCAGTCAAAGGACCATCTGTTCCCATGTACTGACCGCCGCCGGTTCCCGGAGGCATTTTTTGATTAAAGCGGATCGATTTAAACAGCAAACTTTTCTTATTGATCGCGTCTAGTTTCGCAAAATCCACGCCCGTGCTCAGAACGTTGACGCCGATAGTTTTTGTATTCTTAACAGCGACGCGAACCACGTTGCCACGCAAATGTGCGTTGAATTTTTCAGATGTAACAGCACCGTTTGCGTCTCTCACGGAGTTGTTTCCGGAAAGATCCTGGTTCATGTTCTCTGTAACAAGAGCGGCTTTTGCCGGGAAATTAATATCTAACGTTTTATAAGAACCGTCTTTTGTTTGGTACTCGATGGAGGCATAGATTGTCGAAGCTGGTGAAACCGGGTTTGCAACACTTCGTAAGTTCGTACCAAAGCAATAAACATATAGATCAAGTGTCGAGGTGTCGTTATTACTTCGGGTTACAGTCATTTGCGAGTCCACAACAACGTCATTCATATTGGGGCCAGCAAAAGGAAGAATGGCGATATCTGTTTTCGAAGTAGACTGCTGAGCATTTGAGATAGAACTTGAAAGCCCAAAACATGCTGCCACTAATAGGGGAGTGTATTTTAGATTTTTCATTTTTCAATCTCCATTCCGATCAGGGGAAGCGTGATCGACTTTCGTGTAAAACGTACCTGTTTGATTCTGTCTGCAACGGTGTGCTCATTGATGTATTGCCCATTAACCCACGTTTTCTGGATTAAATCGGCGTATCCTGCCGGGTAGGCTGAGTTTGGTTTCATTTCAAATCTTACTAATTGAGCGGGCTCGACTTTAACGAAGGGAGCAGCTCCTCCAACGGTCGGCAATTTCAAGAGATATTGGTTCAAACTCGTGTAAGGAGTCCCGGTAAGAGGATGTTTGTTGCCGACATCAATCGCGGCCTCTGCGGCAGCTAACGGAACCAAGTCGTCGACAAAAACCTTTCCAACAAACGAAGCCGTTCGAGGGACAGTGTTCAAGTCTACGTTTTTAGCAGCGTTAAGTTGGCGCAAATACGTAGGGCATGTAATCGCAAAAAGTTTTCCGTCTGCCCATCGTTCTTTAAAGACCGCCGTCATCAATTTCTGACTGGCCGGTACGCCAGATTCATTTTCCAGTGAAGGAACTGAGTTGATTCCGCGATACGCAAGAGTACCGTCTGTTAACAAACTTGCTGAATCAGTGACCGTGTAGGCGTGAACCGGGTCATAGACGATAGAATCAAATTCCGATTCTTCAGAAGCTAAAAGGTAGAAGTATCTGTTCGTTTGGTTCGCTTTGAGAGTAAATTGGCGCGTCTCTTCGCCAGCAGTAAAGTTACTAAGCGCGATGTCCGGATAATAGTCAAAGAAACTATCGTTGTTATCATCATTGAGCGTGAGACGATTAAAGCTCAAACTTGATCTCTTGATAACGTTTACAGCGGAGCGACTTAATATTGCGAGGTCAGCCTCTTGCATCGACTCTTTCTCAATTTTATCGAGATCTTTGATAAAGTCGTACATGAACACCGAGTTCCCCAGAATAACAATACTCGCGAGGGCCACAACGACCAATATTTCTGGCAGTGAGAAACCGCGATTATTTTGTGCTATTTTACGGTGATAAAGTAGGTGTATGTTTTGTCCCACGAAACCCCCATATCTTTAGCGCTGACGATCTTAAATTTCACTTGATAAAGATTGCGAACAAATTCACTCGGAATAATCAGGTAACCCATATACGCTTCACAACCGCGTGTTGCGCATTCGCTCTTTTGAATAACGGAACCTTTTGATACTCCCAGTGGAAGCTTGGTTGGCGTTAGAACTTCATTTTCCTTGGTAATCGAGTTGTCGAAAGTGACTTGGTAATATGAAAGATTAAAACGAATACTTTCGGCAATGGAATGCACCGCCTCACCTGTTAATCGTCGCAATTTTAATTGCTGATGCAACTTATTGAGGTCGGTCATGTAACTTGCGACCATGTAGGCAGTAATGCCGCCTACAACTGTCGTGACTAATACTTCTAAAATCGTAAAGCCTTTGTTGTTCATGACTACAGCCCCTTAGATCGACTGATCTCTTTAACAAGGAATCGAGTAGCCGCTTTTTTACATTTTACTTCGACAGATCCTGGCGGAATTCCACAATCTGGATCGACAGTCGTCCATTTAAATGGATCGGCTGTTCGCAAGCTGACGGGATTACAATTATAGTGTTTCAACGTGGAAGGAATCCCTAAGTTAGAAGCCCAAAGTGGTGGTAAAGTGGCGTCCTCACAGTTAATAAGGGTTCCATCTTTTTCTTTTCCAAGAATATTGAAAGCACGTAATTCGTAAACAGCCTGCGGATGGTAGATCGTACTCCAGCGAATGCCGTTTACATAGGCTGTGCTATCGATCTGAACATTTTTTGCGATGAATGTCCCAACGATTCGAAGAGGAGTGCTTCGCGCATTAATTATTAAGTTGTTGCACGTATAGAATCCCGTGACAAAGGTTGCTGTGCTTTCGATGGTACATGTTTCAATTAATGATTTGATTTCCCATTTCGGAGTTGTACCTGCATTCGTGCTGTTAAAAATATAGTTACCGCTAAAGTATCCATTCGTAAATCCGGCATCAGCTGAAAATTTCCAAGCATGTTCAGATTGAGTTACGAAGGACGTAGACCAACTCGCGGAAGGGAAAGATGTGTAATAGGCTTCGCTACCTTCAGGTACACCAAAGCATTTAGCATCGAAAGAGTTAAAGTCGCGATCGGTTGGGCCTGGAGCTTGAGCTGGATCCCAAACTGGATAACTAGGATCTGAGATTAACATGGGATTGTTATACCATTGAAGCATGCTTGCAGCGCTCAATACAAAATTGCCGCCAGAATTCAAGAACGTAAAACCATTGGATTTGTATTGCCCCATCGTTGCATGAACTGAGGGACCTGAGCGTACGTTCTGAGAATAGTTGTAGCCATAATCCATCGCCTCAAGAATAAAACGAACAGCACCGTCGACCATCACACCATTTTGTTGGTACTGACCCAAATTCAGCGCGGCTGGATTGACGAATTCGACCTTCAAGTCCACTTGGTTATGTTGTGGTTTTGATAGAACATAGTGCGGAGAAGAGGTGATTCTGATGGCTGCACCCGCAGCAGCTCCACGAGGATAGAGTGTTAGGCTACCGTTACGCGAAAGATAGAATGAATTCGTATAAACGCCTCGAGTTCCCGAAGCATCAGGAAGACCTTCAAAAATCATCTTCGCTTTAAATACAGCCCCACTCAAGAAAGAGTTGTAAACACCGGCGTCCGTTACACCGGGAACGTTGGTAGTAATTTGTCTATGTCGAGGTTCGTCAACTTGCTCAATTAGGTTGTCGATCAGACCAATTGAAACGGTTAAGTCTGCTGTGTTCGGAACTGACGAAAGGGCCTTAACAAAAAGTTGCGAATCTCTTGTAACCGTCAAATCATAAGCGGCCATTTGCCTTTTTTTGCAAAGTTCGAAATCTGTAAACGTATCGGAAGAAGGTTGAATTTTGAATAAATAATCAAGACCCATGTCTCTTTCTACGTCGAGCTCAAAGCCCCCGAGAAGTCCGTTGAATGACGGAATCTTGTAATTGAACATACTACTTTCGCCGCCGGCATCTTTCGGCACAAAGAAGTTACCGTCTTGTTTGAACATGCCTTCGCCGATGACGACTTTATCGACGAATGAAACGTTCTTCATCGGTTGAGTAAGTGCTTTTGGTGGCAACACAAGATTGCCATTAACGAAGACAGGACTTTCAAAGCGCAATCCTTTATTGGCACCAACAGCCACGTTATTAAAAACGACGTTTCCGCGATTAGCAGGAGCCACTGACCCTAGATATAAGTCATTTGGAACAATCAGCGCAAAGTACGAAAGCTCGCGAGGATAAACCACGATCTTTGAGTTGATCTCGAGATCATGTAATTTAGACCCAACGGGTGCAGGAGCTTTAATGACGATACGAAGAGGTACTTCTTTTCCTTTAGTCGTCGAGACGGCCGAATCGTCACGTTTAATTGAGAAGCTGACTGTCGGGTAAACGCCACGGAAAGGAATAGTCAGGCGATAGATAGGATGTGATTCTGGCAGAAGTGACAAAGTGACGGTTTGAGAAATTTCGGTCAGACGAAGGTCACCTGTTGGAAGTTTCATTCCAGATGTTTGGATATACGCGATAGTTTCATCATTTAAAAGCAAGCGTGCTGCGTACTTTCCATGAGTCAAACCGCAGGTAGTATCCTGCGCCCAAGTGGAAGAAAAGCACCAGCTTTGTTTTACGGCGTTAACAGTATAGGATAACAAACCATCAAGCACGATGCGGTTCGCAAGTTTATCAGACGAAGCATAAACTTGAGTAGCACGGGAGCGGATGTAATTTGTCGATGATAAAATTAAAATTGCGACGACAACAGCAAGCGCAAGCGCACCGAGAATGATCGATCCCGATTCTGTCCGTAGTCGTTTATAGTTTTTTGAATGGACTGATATACGCTCGTTCCCCATTCAAACGTTCCCCCTGAAATTAAAACCATGTTGGTACTGTCGAACTCATATTCTGCTGTCTAAATTGTATATGTGTGTCGACAGAAAAGATCGGATTTTTCGCCTTTTGTCTTATTTCAGGACGCTCGTTTGGGTTGCCAAGATTACAGTGGTAGAATGCCCGCAATGTTTCCTATAAAACTTGAGTTATTCACAGGTGGGTGTCCCAAAGTGATCACGAGCGAAGTCTTCAAATAAATTTAGAGGGGCGTCCTGCTTGTGGTACAAATAAACTGAATTTCGAACCGTGTTTCTCTCGATATAGGATCGGTCCAGCGTACTCATCTCGACATTTTTACCCACAGAAGAAATGTTTTTATAAAAAGGCACACACGAAAAGATGGACTGATCCTTGCGGATTTTGGTGAAGAAATCAAAGTCTCTGGGATCAATAAAAGAATTTTTATTAAGCACGTGAAGTGAATGTCTTGTATTGGATGCAAAGACAAATGGATACGGTTTTAACATAATATCGACATACCGAAAATGTTTGAGAATAGGCGCGATGTACTCTTCAAACTGTAACATATTATTAACTGATTCTGGATCAAAGTACGTCTGCAAAATCCCGTCCGAGGACAGGCATTCTTTCGCCAAGCCAACGAATTCGTCGCTGTATAACTTGGCGGCGTTATAGCTTGATGGTTGTGTTGATGTATTCAAAATCAAGTTGTAAGAACCTTTTTTGCAGTCGCGAACAAATCCAAATCCATCTTTCAGATAGAAGCTGACGTTCGCTCGATGAAGAAGATCTCGATTGTATTCTTTAAAAACGGCAAGATTTTCCATAACAGCAGGGGAGATATCTACAAGATCGGCGTGTTTTGAAATAGCCGCAACCCCCCAAGCAGATTGACCCGTACCAATTCCGACAACGAGAGATTTTTCCAACGGTCGAGAGAAAAATTTCGCAGAAGCTATTCCAGAAATATATTCATCGCCCCACCAAATATTATGAGAACCTAAACCATCCACAACATACATGCGTCGTGACGGTGGATTAAAGCATTTTGAACTGTCCAATGGAAGAGGTATCGGCGCATAAGTATAAAGAGCCACCGACGTCAGTGGGTGCGATAAGATTCGTACGTCACGTATGTGCTGACAGTTTTCTTCACCTTTCTTAAGACGATTCACAAAGAGAGCGTCTTTTGCTGCTGTGCTAACGAGAAAAGGCGTAAGGGCCAAAACCAAAACAATGACAGGAAATAGAGTTCGCAAAGTCTTTTGTCTATAGGAAAGAAAGAGAGCCTGTAGACTGCAGAATACGACGGCAATCGTAAAGTATCCAGGCTCCCACAAATAGTGAATCATCAGCGCGGCGCAAATAAAACCCGCAATATTCCCGAAACTTGCAAACAAATTAAGGGTTCCGCTTGCGACATCGACATCGAGTTTCGATTGAATGACACTTGTTTCTCGAACGAAAAGAAGGCTTGAAAATAAAACAGGAAGAGTGAGGTAGATAGAAAGTAAAAATGAGATGCAAAAATAATTTACAAGCTCTCCTGAGTAAAGAGAAGTAATTCCAGGTCCCGCAAACTTGAACGTCATACTAATAAAAAGTAACGATAAGCTTAAACATACGAAGAGTACTTGTTTGGAAAGATATTTGACAACTCTATTGAACAACCCCGCAGATGACATCCAAAAGAAGACAGCCGCGGAAATGGAGGTGGCATGTAGACGATAAGAGTTCGTCATCATGGACTGTGTTTTCAAAGCCCAATAAACCGAATAGAAGCTAACAAGTGAAGCTGAAAAAACAGAAAGAGTGCTGAGGGGCCAGGTTTGCACAAAGCGCACAATTCCGATCTCGGAAATCTTGGTTGTTTCAAGCACGAATACTTTTCTTTTTGTGAGAAGTAAAAGAAACCCTCCAAGGCTGAGTTGTATCAGGGCAACTAAAAGTACCGCGCCACTCGTTGAACCGGCGTTCACAAAATTCCACTCGAATGCAATCAAGCCAAATATAGCTCCAAAATGATAGACGAAGTAAATCCAGCCAAACTTAATCCGTCTCAAGTAATAGCTATATAAAGGAATGTGCGTACCGAGTGCCAAGGCAGGCAAAAACAAGCATGCAATCACGAAAGGTAGAGGAATGTCTTGAGAGTAAAATGGACCCTGAAGCAATCCAAAGACTACAAGTGAAAGGAATCCCGCCGCCATTTCAATATAGGCAAGATAAGGACGAAAGCGATGCCCAAAATAACTACCGATCGCAGAACCCAAAATAAACGTCAAACTAACAGCGATAAAAGTCGTGTAAAGATCGCCAACAACCATCGAGACGACTTTTTGAAAGACGACTTGAGAAGAAAGATTTATCAGTCCTGAGATCAACGCTAATAAGATCATTAGCTTTCAGTTTTCTATAGGACCTAAGCAGAGACAAGACCAGAAAAAAACCCACGGTTTGAGGCCGTGGGTTTCCGAGTGTAACGATAAATTTCTATCGTTGATTACTTCAGCATAGATTTCAAAGTCGTACCCATGTCAGCAGGGCTACGAGCAATCTTACATCCAGCAGCTTCAAGAGCTGCGAATTTTGCTTCCGCAGTTCCTTTACCACCGCTGATGATCGCACCAGCGTGGCCCATACGTTTACCAGCAGGAGCCGCAGCGCCCGCGATGAACGCAGCAACCGGTTTTTTGAAGTTAGCTTTGATGTATTCAGCAGCTTCTTCCTCTGCAGATCCACCGATCTCGCCGATCATGATAACACCGTCAGTATCTGGATCTTCATTGAACATTTTTAGAACGTCGATGAAGTTTGTTCCGTTCACCGGGTCACCGCCGATACCAACAGCTGTTGATTGGCCAAGACCCAAAGCCGTCAATTGACCAACAGCTTCGTAAGTGAGGGTTCCAGAACGTGAAAGAACGCCAATACGACCTGGCTTGTGAATGTGACCAGGCATGATACCGATCTTACATTCGCCCGGAGTGATAACGCCAGGGCAGTTAGGGCCGATCAAACGAGTGCGTTTGCCCTTCATGTATTCTTTAACTTTAACCATGTCCAAAACTGGAATACCTTCTGTGATACAGATCACAAGATCCAAATCCGCATCAACAGCTTCCATGATAGAGTCAGCAGCAAATGGGGGTGGAACGAAGATCACAGAAGCGTTGCAACCCGTAGCTGCTTTCGCTTCTTTCACAGTGTTGAACACTGGAAGACCGATATGAGTTGTGCCACCTTTACCTGGAGTCACACCACCGACCATTTTAGTTCCGTATGCCAATGCCTGCTCAGAGTGGAAAGTTCCTTGAGCACCAGTAAAACCTTGGCAGATAACTTTCGTGTTTTTATTAATAAGAATTGCCATCTCAATTATCCTTTAATTGCAGCAACGATCTTTTTAGCTGCATCAGTGAGGTTGTCAGCAGGAGTGATGTTCAATCCGCTGTCTCTCAACATTTGTTTTCCAAGCTCAACGTTTGTTCCCTCAAGGCGAACAACAAGTGGAACTTTCAAGCCCAACTCTTTAGAAGCTGCGATTACACCCGCTGCGATGATGTCACATTTCATGATACCACCGAAGATGTTAACCAAGATTCCTTTAACGTTTTTGTCTTTAAGGATGATTTTGAAAGCTTCAGTTACTTTCTCTTTGTTAGCGCCACCGCCAACGTCCAAGAAGTTTGCTGGAGAAGCACCGTGAAGTTTGATGATATCAAGAGTTGCCATCGCAAGACCTGCACCATTCACCAAGCAACCGATGTTTCCGTCCAATTTGATGAATGCAAGATCAAACTTAGAAGCTTCAATTTCAGAAGGTTCTTCTTCGTTCAAGTCGCGCATTTCAACGATATCTGGATGACGGAACAACGAATTGGAGTCGAAGTTCATTTTTGCGTCTAAGCAAAGAACGTCGCCTTCTTTAGTAACAACAAGTGGATTGATCTCAGCGATAGAGCAATCAGTTGCGATGAATGCGTTGTAAAGACCCGCGAAGAATTTCGTCGCTTTGTTGACGATTTCTGGTTGCATGCCGATAGCAAAAGCCAATTCACGAGCTTGGAAAGGCATCAAACCAACAGTTGGATCGATGTCGACTTTCTTGATCGCGTTTGGATTGTGTTCAGCAACTTCTTCGATATCCATGCCACCTTCAGAAGAAGCCATCATTGCAGCTCTTCCAGTTGCACGGTCGATCAAGCAAGCAACGTAGTATTCTTTCGCAATGTTGCAACCTTGTTCGATGAAAACTTTTTGAACAACTTTACCTTCAGGGCCTGTTTGGTGAGTCACCAAAGTCATGCCGATCATGTTTTTAGTGTAAGCAGCTACTTCGTCTAAAGACTTCGCAACCTTAACACCGCCGCCTTTACCGCGACCACCAGCGTGAATCTGAGCTTTAACAACCCAAACGCTTCCGCCGATTTCTTTCGCAGCTGCTACAGCTTCTTCAGGAGAGTGAGCAAGCTTACCTTTAAGCGTTGCGACTCCGAACTTTCTCAAGACTTCTTTGGCCTGATACTCATGAATATTCATCTAGATTCTCCGCGGCCTATTGAACCGTTTTAAGTGCAGATACAAGTGTACGAACTGCATCTACTGATTTTTTGAATTCTTCTTGTTCAGCTGGGTTCATTTCGAACTTGTGAACCTTTTCGATACCTTTACCGCCGATAGTAGCAAGAACGCCAACCATCAAGCCTTCGTTAACACCGAACTCACCAGTCAACTCAACAGCAACTGGAAGAACGCGTTTTTGATCTTTCAAAATTGCTTCTGCCATCTCAACCGCGCCACGTGATGGAGCGTAGTAAGCAGAACCCGTTTTCAAGTGACCACCGATTTCAGCGCCCGCTTGTTTTGTACGAGTCACGATCGCTGCGATTTTGTCTGCAGGCAATAGCTCAGTCAAAGGGATACCTGCAACTGAAGTGTGACGTACAAGTGGCATCATCGCATCACCGTGGTTACCGATCACGATACCAGTGACGTCTTTAACAGAAACGCCAAGCTCTTCGGCAACGAACAAACGGTAACGAGCTGAATCCAAGCAACCGCCCATACCAAGCACGCGCTCACGTGGGAAGCCCAAGATTTGTTTTGCGTAAACAGCCATAACGTCCATCGGGTTACAAACCACGATAACGTATGAGTTTGGAGCGAACTTTTTAACACCTTCGCAAACATCTTTAACGATTTTTGCATTGATACCAACAAGCTCATCGCGGCTCATGCCTGGCTTACGTGGCATACCTGCAGTGATGATAACAACATCTGCATCAGCGATATCTTCGTATTTGTTTGTACCTTTTACTTTTGCATCGAACATTTCGATTGGAGCTGCTTGAGACAAGTCCAAAGATTTTCCGATCGCCGCGCCTTCGTTGACGTCAAGAACAACAACGTCACCCAATTCTTTTTGAGCTGCCCAGTGAGCAGTAGTTGAACCAACGAATCCCGCACCAATGACGGCGATTTTTTTTCTTTTGTGAGCCATGATAATCTCCCTTAAGGCTTTGGCGGGTGGACGCACCGAAGAAGCTCCAAGCGCCTAAAATGAATAGAAAAAATAAAAACTTGCGTTCGAGGACCTATTCAATATCAAATTGCTTGAAGTGACAAGGATTAGCGCGGCTGCGCAGGACTGGACGAGCCTATGAACATGATCAGTTTGCAAGACATAACGATCGCTTTTGAGAGCCAAGAGGTTCTCAAAAATGTATCGGTCGATGTTCGGTCTGGCGAAGCGCTTGTTCTGGTGGGGCCGAGTGGGCAGGGTAAGACGACGTTACTGAAAACCATGTCAGGCTTGATAACTCCGCGAAATGGAAAGATTTTTATTGAACAACAAGAGTGGTTAACGCTAAGCAGTAAGCAGAAGCTGCCACTTTTGAAAAAGATGGGAATCTTGTTTCAAAAAAATGCCCTCTTTGATTCTTTGACCTGCTTAGAGAATATCGCCTTTCCTCTACGCGAGACCACCACACTTTCTGATTGGGAAATTCAAAAAAAGGCAGAATATTTTTTAGACGCTGTCGGTATCCCTCATGCCCGTGATCTGTTCCCCGATGAAATCAGCGGAGGCATGCAAAAGCGCTTGGGCATTGCTAGAGCGCTCGCTCTAGATCCACAAATTATTTTTTACGATGATCCAACGGCGGGGCTTGATCCGATCACGTCAAAAAAAATCATCGAACTCATCATCGATCTAAAAAAGAAAAAAAATTCAACTGTTGTCGCTGTTACCAATGACATGAATCGCGCATACCAACTTGCCGATCGCATTGCGATGGTCGTCGATAAAAATTTGCTTATCACAGGCACACCTGAAGAAACAAAAAATCACAAAGATCCACGCGTGCATCAATTCGTTCGCGGCTCGCTAGATGGACCACTAACAGCACCTTAAATCTTGGTGTCTTAATATTGATACAAGTTGAGATTGACCGGGCCGCTTCCGCGATTCACCATTAACAAGTGATAGAGTTTAAGAATCTCGTGAAACGCTTTGGTACAAGGACTGTTCTCAATGGATTGAATTTAAAAATCCGTGAGGGCGAGATTCTATTTATTCTGGGGACATCCGGAACTGGAAAATCTGTCTTACTAAAAAATATCGTGGGACTGCTGACTCCTGATGAAGGAGAAATCTGGATTGAGGATCAAGACGTCTCTAAATTCACTGAAGAACAATACTTCAGCATTCGCAAAACATGCGGAATGGTTTTTCAGCATCCGGCACTCTTTGATTCTCTGACAGTTTTTGAAAACATTGCCTTTGGCTTGCGTCGTCACTATCAACTAGATGAAGACGTCATTCGCGCAAAAGTGCAAAAAGCACTTAAGTTAGTTCATCTCAGTGGTGTTGAAGACAAAAAACCCGCGCAAATTTCCTACGGAATGCAAAAACGCGTGAGTTTAGCGCGAACAATTGCACTTGAACCACGCATTCTGCTTTTTGATGAGCCGACGACAGGGCTTGATCCTGTCACCACGACAGCAATCAATCAGTTAATCCTGGATCTCTCGCGTGAGCTCAAAACCACTTCGCTCGTCGTCAGCCACGATATGAACTGCGCTCTTTCAATTGCTGATCGAATTGTCGTTCTGGATAAAGGTAGCATTGCAGCCATCGGAACTCCTGAGGAGCTGAAGGCAAGCTCTCACCCATTGGTGAAAGACTTCTTATCGGAGGTCTTAGAGGCATGACGTTTTTATTTAATATCGCAGATGAAATTGGTGGTTCGTTGATTTTCCTTAAAAAAATCACGGATACAATCGTTCGCAAGCCACTAAAAAATCGCGAAATCTATGAGCAGATCTGGAAAGTAACAACTGAGAGTTTTCCAACAACCGCCATGGCGGGATTCTTTGTTGGCGCAATTATGACCGTGCAATTCTCAATGCTTCTCGCAGAATTCGGTGCCTTAGGATACCTTGGCGGTCTTTCAACCAGTGCCACTTTCCGAGAAGTCGGTCCTCTTCTAATTGCATTTATGCTCAGTGGAAAAGTAGGTGCTTATACATCTGCGGAACTCGGTACTATGAGAGTGACTGAACAAATCGATGCCGTGCGCTGCTTGGGGGCCGATCCCATGCAAGAAATAATAGTCCCGCGATTTATCGGCATCGTAATTTCAAGTTTCTTCCTTCTTGCCGGAGGACTCATGATGTCTGTTTTTGGCGGGCTTCTTATGGGACAAGTCTTTGCGGGCGTCGATAGCGCAGAATATCTCCGCTATATTCCAACGATTGTAAATCCAATCTCTATATTAAATGGTCTTATCAAATGCGGAACGTTCGCAGTGGTTCTTGCAACTCTTTGCACATACAAAGGTTTCACAGCTTCAGGTGGAGCAAAAGGGGTGGGGAGAGCTGTTGTGACAACATCTGTGATTACGATGGTTAGCATAGTTGTGATGGATTGGTTGACTTCTTTCCTTGCGGATATTGTTCTACAAATGCTTCGAGGATATAGATCATGATTTCACTTTTTGCAGAAACCCTCTTTGGCATTTGGGCGCCACCTTTCCGTTGGCGCGAGTTTATTCAGCAGCTTTATTTTGTCGCCAATCGCAGTCTATTGATTATTCTTTTTTGTGTGTGTTTCGCTGCTGTCGTGACGATCTTAGAATCGTCTTTCCACATGAAGCTCGTGATTCAAAACGACTCGATGGTCCCGGGCTTTGGCGCGCTCTTGATTCTACGAGAGCTTGCGGCAGTAGTAACAGCACTTCTTCTCGCTTCCCGAGTAGGCGCAGGATACGCATCTGAAGTCGGCACAATGAAGATCACCGAACAAATTGATGCTCTTAAAATGCTAGGAATTGATCCCATCAACTACCTTGTTGTTCCAAGATTCTTAGCTTGTATTTTGGGTGGGGTGATTCTCACAGTTGCTGCAAATGTCGTGTGTTTATTTGCAGCGATGCAAGTTAGTTATTTCTATCTGGGATATACACCTGCAATGTTCATTTCCTCTATGCATCGATTCGTGCAAATGCAGGATCTTTTCTTTGCGATGATTCGCGGGGCGTGTTTCGGAGCAGTTATTCCCTTAGTCGCTTGCTACTTTGGTTTTCGCTGTGAAGAGGGAGCCGAAGGGGTGGGCAAAGCAACCACAAATACAGTGGTTGTTGCTTCTATCGGGATTATCGCAATCGACTTTATTTTATCCTATACCTTTAGCCACTTTTACTAGCAGCTATTGCGCTGTTTCTACCTTTGGTTTTCGCGGACGGTATTTATTTAAGATCTCGGCCGTTTTCACGAGTTCGTTATTCAACGGACCTACATCGTGAGATTGGCACTGAATACATGAACGCTGTGCGCTTTCGTGTGCATAAAGAATTTGCCCATAAACCGATTGCGCCATCGAATAGAGATATTCTTTTTCCAGGGCATTTTTTGTGCGCGTACGAAGAAGCTCTTGGAGCTCAACCAAATATAGAAACCCGGTTTCCGTCAGAAAATTTGAAAGCTTTTCGAATGAAATATCAACGATTGTAGCGCTCAAAGACACACGCATATCTTCAAGCCTCAAGGCCCAAGATCGACCGCGAATAACTTGCAGAGCTTCTTGAACTTCACTGCTGGAGACGCACTGGTAATAGTTTACATTGTAGATCTTCACTTCACTGGCGTAAATGGACTTGTTGTAGCGTTGAAAGAGGTAATATCCAGGAGAAGTATAACTTGATGAGCTGCCATAGTTTGTACCGCGATAACTGTTCTTTTCAAAGACCCAACCATTTCCCATCAACAACGCTGCATGAGCCAATCGTTCACTATTATCTCGATAGGTCATGACGATTCCGTTTGGAGCTTCTTCGGGAGTCGTCGAAATTTCTTGGCAGAAGTTTTTTAAGTAAAAGTCCAGTTCTTTACCAGAGGAATACATTCGCTCCGATACATATCCCAGCGCCATCAGACTGGTGTTGTAACAGTTGGGACCGTCATGAAAAGAAGGGGATGAAAACAAGCTTTTCAGTTCTTGAGCATTAAAAACGGCAGTTTCTGCATGCGCTGAACCTACTAGAACAAGCAAGATAAAGAAAAATTTAAGCATGATTCCCCCGCCACTGACGTGACGGGGATTATATGGTTTTAAGGGTAAAAAGAAAGCGGCTCTAGAAGTGTTGAAATATTTCCACTTAAGGTTGGATGTTTGTTTGATAAAGAGTGCCGCCAGAACGCAATATTTCAGGGCTTAAAACGATATATTTCATTGAGAAATCATGGTCGCCCTTTTTCAATTGTTGGAAGGCAAGAACGAGTGGGTGGTCGCCATTTAGGATCGCGTAGAACACTTCGTTACGATATTCCGGTTTGATGTTCATTTTAATGATGTCTTTATAAAGCGACAGAATTTCAGTGCGAGGTTGAGCTTGAACCGCATTTAATCTCGCGCTTTGAATTTCTTTTACTTTTTGCTCGCGAACTTCTGGTGAAAGCCCTTCTAACTGTGAATAGTTTGGCATTTCGGGTAGTGGTTGATTCAGAGTGATCACTAACGCGGGCTTTCCTTCATGAGACTGCTCGAACTGAACATCGCCATCTAAGCTTGTGAAGCCTGTCTCGATGGTCGCTTCTAGAGATGTGGACAAGCCGATGTGATCAACTTGAATGCTGACATCGTATTTACCACCAGAGGACTCGATTTTAATTTTTTCTGATCCACTATACGTTTCTGAAAGCATGCCGATCATGCGTGCTTGTGCGTTGACTGCAAAAAATCCGATCGCCAAAGACATTACAAGTGATTTGATAGCTGTATTCATGGTTTCTCTCCAAGTTTGAGTTGTCGTTACAAACACAGTTTATCGAGAAAGAGGGATGCTCGACAGTTAGATGAGGTTAGAAGAAGCTTAAGCAATGTCTAAAAGTTTGACGCTCGAAATTCCTCAGGTACAATTTAAGCTACTTCTATCGGACGGGAGTTAATATCTTTATGAAAGTTGAAACCAAGGTTGGTCTTCTTGCTTTTGCTGCACTGGTTCTCATCGTCGGTTTTGCCTATGTGATGGGTTTCATTTCGCCATTTTCTAACGCTAAAGAACTGCATGTTATGTACAACTATGCAGGTGGAATTGAAGAGGGATCTCCAGTTCGCGTGATGGGCATCAAAGTGGGTCGTGTGAAGTCGATCACTTTTGATCCGGGATTTAAAATGCCAAGTGGTGAGGAAGCAAATCTTCGTCTTACCATCACAATCGACAAAAAAGCCTGGACTAGTGTCCGTAAAGACTCCAAGTTTTTTATCAATCTCGCAGGTGTGATTGGGGAAAAGTTTCTGGAAATCTCTCCGGGTTCCACGGAAGCAGCCTCATTTGAAAGTGGAGATCTCGTTCGTGGCGAAGATCCCCCACGCATCGATCAATTGATCTCACAAAGTTATGGTTTGGCCGGAAAAATCATCGAAATCGTCGAGAAAAATGAAGGTTCGGTGACGAACGTGATCCAACAGATCGATCGCTTGACGACGAATTTTAACAAAACACTCGTGCTCTTAGATAAAACGACAAAAAATCAAAACGTGGCTCGATTGTTGGATAACGCCGTCAAAATCAGCGACGACATGGCTTATTTAACGGGGCAAATGCGCTCCAAAAAGGCCGAAGAAACGTATGACTTGGTTCATAAATTACTTTTCCGCTTGGAACCTTTAGATGGCCCCGCTATTAAGAAGTTCTTCCAAGAAGAAGGCGTGAGAGCGCGTATTTTCTAGTTCCTTAAACGAAGGAGGACGTTATGAATAAATTTGTTTTAGGGTTGGGCTCCTTGATGCTTGTCAGCTCTGTTAGTGTGGCTCAAGTCAATCTCAGTGCGGATTCACAATCCATCACCACAAAAGCACGCGCCATCGAACAGGAGTACAGCCAAAATCTTCGTGAAGAGCGCCTTTCAACGACATTCGCGTCGAATCTAAAAATGCGTGAGCAACGCAAAGTAGGGATGGGAATGGCAGTCGGTGGAACTTTAGGTGTCGCCGGAGCTCTTTTGGAGTTCAATTTTGAAGATGCTGATGGCGCCGTGGCGGGATTTGGCACTGGACCTGGATATAATTCGATCGCATTGGCGTGGAAACATACTTTCGAGGGGGATTACCTGTCTCCATATACTACAGCAGGATATTCTCGTTGGTATAATTCGAGCGGACATTTTGACGGCAGCTCCAGCATTTTGGACCGTGTTTTGACTGATTCAGAAAAAAAATCCGGACAGTTCGGGACCGATTTCTTAACAGGTTCCATTGGTCTTCAATACAATCAGTTGTCCGGTGAATTATCCGGACTCGGTGTGTACGCTGAACTTGTCGCCCTTGTTGAAGTGAAAAGATCGCAGTTCATCCCAGCTGGCGCTGTGGGTGCTCTTTACTATTTCTAAGATTTAAATTCAGATGATGGCTTTCCTTGAAAGCCGCTCCCAGAGAGCGTTCGGAGACCCCGGACGCTTTTTTTATTTGCGTATTTCTCGAATGAAAAAAGGCAAAAAAAAACCCCAGAGTTGCCTCCGGGGTTTAGTGTACTAATTCAGTACTAAACGAACTACTTCTTAGCTGCTTTTTTAGTAGCTTTTTTTGTAGTTTTTTTAGCTGCTTTCTTAGTTGCTTTTTTAGCTACTTTTTTAGTCGCTTTTTTTGCTGCTTTCTTTGCCATTTGCTCCTCCTAGGATGCAATCGTTGTTGTTGTTACTTCTTACAAAAAAGTTTACTTACCCTAAGTTTTCCTAATTCGACCTGCGCCGTCAACAAAAAAATTCGCTTGCATATTTCTTGCGAGCTTTTGGGTCATCGGAGGTGGGAGATGTTCCTTCTTTTTACAGTTTCGATGATCGGATATGCGTTCGTTCACCGAATTTATCGCGAGATCATCGCCGAATTTGCTCTTTCCGATCAATCGATGCATGTTCTGTGCATTTATTTGATCGTCGTCGGCGTGTTCGCGGCAACTTTTCATGCATCACCACTCTCACTCTGGATTTTCATCGGCATTCTTTTAATATCTTTAAAGTTTTTTCCGACAATTTTGCGATTTTTTTTACTCCGCAGACTTCGATCGGCGCTAATTCCACTTCTTGATGGAATAATTTTGGGGGTTCAAGCGGGAAAATCTTTCCGCTCCGCACTTCATTCAAGCATCGAACTTCAACGTGGATGGGTCCGCAATCAACTTCGCGAACTTCAATCTTTGTTGCTGTCTTCAGAACAAGAGCATGCGCTGAAATCCGCACTGCTCAAGGATTTCATGGCAGAGCTTGTTGAGATTGATCGCTCGCAAAGTCGATGCGCTGATCAACTTCGAGCGCTGCGCGGACATCTTAAAATTCAGGAAGATTTTCGACGTAGGTCCGGACAACTCACGCAGCAAATAAAAATGCAGGCGATAATTGTCACTCTTCTTTTTTTAGGGCTCTTATCTTTTGTAATTGCGCAATTTGGTTGGCATGCGCATCAAAAATTGATCATGGGATCGGTTATTTTATTTTTGGCGGGGCTTTTTTGGATCTTTAATGCGGGCCGGAGGATGAAATGGAAAGTGTAGCACCTCCGTTGGCACTTCTTTTATGTGTGAAACGTGCGATTGAAAAGGGTCAGCCCGTTCGCGTTGGCATACTTTATTATTTAAAACGCCATGAAGGAGATTTTCCTGAGTTTGTTATGCGTTGGATGGGACTTTTGCAGCAGGGGCAGGATGCGACGACTTATTTAGAGACGGAAAAATCAATGCATCGCCGAATATTAATACAATTATTGGAGCGTGGACTGCGCGGAGAAGCGATTTATCCGACTCTTTTGCAGCTTGAAAGTGAGATCATTGAAGCTTGTCAGGATGAATTGGGGACAAAGCTCGCAAGATTGCCGTTTATTTTGTTAATTCCTCTGCTTTTATTCCAATTTCCAGCCTTTCTGATGCTTCTTTTCGGACCTCTGCTGAAAAATTTTTTTCACTCTTTCGGGGGCGGGTGATAGAGTGGGCCCAAGTCGGAGGAAAAGACTATGGCTCAACCAGAAAACAATAAAATGGCCCTTGAGCGCCTTGTTGATGAGTTGATGAAGGATGATCCCAATCGCCAGTTGGTAAAACAATTGTCTAAATCGCTGGGACTTTCTTATTCCGTCGATCCACTGACTCAAATGAATACGGTTTTGCACTCCATGAACGAGGTCTATCTGAAAACCCCTCGTCGTAAAGACCTAGAAAGATAAAATTATGTCATCAATACAAGAATCGATTTTAGAAAGCGTCGGCAACACGCCGATGGTTCACCTTCAACACGTCACAAAGGACTCTCCGCATCAGTTTTATGCGAAAGTAGAGTATTTTAACCCAGGTGGCAGCATCAAGGACCGCGTTGCGATCTCTATGATTGAAGAAGCGGAAAAACGGGGCGATCTAAAACCAGGCGGCACAATTGTCGAAGCCACTTCTGGCAACACCGGTGTGGGATTGGCTTTGGTGGGCGCAGTTAAGGGCTATAAATGCATTTTCGTCATGCCAGAGAAAATGAGTGAAGAAAAAAGAGCACTTCTTCGTGCTTATGGTGCAAGAGTTGTCCTCACGCCAACGGGTGTAGATCCTGATCACCCACTCAGTCACTATTCCGTCTCAAAAAAGATCGCGGCAGAGATTCCAGGAGCTTTCTTGGTCAATCAATTCCACAATCCTGATAATCCAAAACGTCATTATCAAACAACCGGTCCGGAAATTTGGAAGCAAATGGATGGAAAAGTCGACATGGTTGTTGGCGGAGCAGGAACAGGCGGAACTCTTTCAGGTTGCGCGCGCTATTTGAAAGAGAAAAACAAAGAAGTAAAGGCTATCTGCACGGACCCAATCGGTTCAATTCTGTACGATCTGTTCTACTCTAAAAAAATCGTGGATCCACCTGGGTCTTATTTGGTCGAAGGTGTCGGTGAAGACATGCTTCCAGATAACGTTCATTTGGACATCTATGATGGTTTTGAACGTGTGACGGATAAAGAAGCCTTCGACATGACTCGTCGCTTGGTTTCTGAAGAAGGCCTTCTTGTAGGTCCTTCTAGCGCCCTTGCACTTGTAGGCGCGATCAAAGCCTCTAAAAAACTGACGAAGCCTTCAAAAATCGTGGTGATTTTCCCAGACAGCGGTCGCGCTTATCTGAGCAAAGCCTTTAACGATCAATGGATGGTAACAAATGGTCTTTTGAAACAAGAAGAAATCAGCAATGCTTTCAATATCTGTGTTTCAGCTGAAAAAGAACTCGAAAACCTCAAAAAGAAATAAGAGGACGACATGAAAAATACTGATCAACTTGGCTTTGCCACTCGCGCGATTCACGCAGGACAAGCTCCAGATCCAACGACGGGCGCGATTATGACGCCCGTTTATTTGACCTCGACTTACGTACAAGAGTCTCCAGGCGTACACAAAGGTTGGGAATATTCTCGCACACACAATCCAACTCGTCGTGCTTATGAAAATTGTATGGCAAGCCTTGAAAGCGGCAAATACGGTTTTGCATTTGCTTCAGGTTGTGCAGCCACAACGACAATTTTGCATTTCTTGAAACAAGGCGATCACGTTATCGCGATGGACGATATGTACGGCGGTACGTTCCGTTTGTTCGATAAAATCTTGAAACACAATGGTATCGAGTTTTCATTCGTTGATTTGACGTCTCCAGATGGTTTTGAAAAAGCTGTAAAACCGAACACCAAAATGGTGTGGCTTGAAACTCCGACAAATCCTACTTTGAAGCTTGTTGATATCAAAAAAATCGCAGCGCAAGCAAAAGCCAGAAACATCATCACAGCTGTAGACAACACTTTCATGAGCCCCTACTTCCAAAGACCTTTGGAGCTAGGTGCTGATATCGTTGTTCACTCGGCTACGAAATACATCGGCGGTCATTCTGACGTTGTTGGTGGGATCGCGGTGACTTCGCGTGAAGATCTTGCAGAAAAAATGCAATTTTTGAGTAACGGAATGGGTGGCATTCAAGGTCCATTTGATTCTTTCATGTGCTTGCGAAGCTTGAAAACATTGCCACTTCGTATGAAGGCCCATCAAGAAAACGCGATGGCCGTGGCTCGCTTCTTGGAATCTCATCCAAAAGTGGACAAAGTGATTTATCCAGGTCTTTCAAGCCATCCACAGCATGCTTTGGCGAAAGAACAGATGCATGGCTTTGGCGGAATGATTACTTTTTACATTAAAGGTGGAATGGACGGAGCCCGTAAGTTCCTCGAAAATGTGAAAGTCTTTTCATTGGCTGAGAGCTTGGGTGGGGTTGAGAGCTTGATTGAGCATCCTGCGATCATGACGCACGCCTCCGTGCCGCCTGAAAACCGCAAGGCTCTAGGCATTGACGACAGCTTGATCCGCCTTTCTGTGGGAATTGAAGATATCAATGACCTTTTGGCCGATCTCAGACAAGCCTTCGATAAAGCTTAGTCCTCGGATCTGGCTTTTTTTCCAGCAATTGTTTGACATCAAAGAGGTCAAAAGTTAAACCTTTGATCTCTTTGAATCCGATCATGTGGCTTGGTAGCTCAGTTGGTAGAGCAGAGGACTGAAAATCCTTGTGTCGGCGGTTCAATTCCGTCTCAAGCCACCATTTTTATCCCTCGAATTCCACTCATAATTAGATAAGATTTCACACGAATCAAAACGAGACATTCGCGCGCGTGTCTGAAAGTTTGATAGACCTGTATTCGTTTTAGATACGTGCACACTCCTTAGTGGGTCCAGTGTGACTTGGGCCTATTGACGGATGGCACGCCCTTGCATCCTAATATTACTGAGGGGTGAAAATGGGAATGAAGACGATCATTGTTTTGGCATTGCTTACGGTGACTATTGTTTCATTTCAAAACTGTTCACAAGTCGCATTCAACAATCCAGAAGACTTCACAAATCTTAGCAGTTTCACAGATACAACTATCGTTGAAACGAAAATGAACACGCCAATTACTTTCAACGTTGAGCACTCAAAACCCATCGTCGTTGAATCTATTAAAGTTGAAGTCGAAGGCACCTCTATTAACGGTAACTTTGAAGTTTTGGATGAAAAAAACATCCAGTTCAAATACACACCAAACTTTGGATTCCGTGGTCGCGACTCAGTTCGAGTGACTGTTAAGGATAAATATCAAAACAGCGCTATTCTTTATGTCATTGCGAACGTCGGAAATTCACTTTCTGATTTCGAACCAGCACTCGCCGTGCGTGGAATGGGTTGTATTCAATGTCACGCGAACATCAAATCAAACATCGTGACTGATTTTGGTTACGGCAATGATTATTACTTTGGAGTGAAACCAGCAAACACTTGGTGGCGCTCTGGTGGTGTTTACGGAGATCACGACAATAAATTTGGAACGATGTCGATTCCTGCAGATAAAACTGTGCATGTACCGAAGGCGAGTCTTCCGGCCTTCGTAGCAGCAGCGACTTCCAAGCAAACTATTGCTCAATATGTGTCTGATCTTTTCTCAAAGTCAGAGTATGCAAATACGCGTGAAGTTGCAGTGGCCGAACAGAGTTCAATTTACATTGGCGCACCAACGGCAGCGCAAATGGCGTCAGCACTTCGCTTAGCCGATACAGAAAGATCTCGTTACTATAAAAACTCTCTTGATTCGGTAGAACTCAGTGGTGTGGTTGATCAAGGCACATTCTTTGAGATGTCTGGTCAAGTTGAGTGTGATGGGGATCTGGTCGTTCGTGGTCCGCTTTACATTGATAATTTAAATTTGAAAACAACAGTTGGTTGCCGTGTCTATGTGATCGGTTCGGTGTTTGCCTATGGACCAATAACGTATGCAGCAGGTTCTGATAGCAGCAATTTGCAGATCACCAGTACGAAGTCAGTGAACTTTGGCTTGGGTTCTGCGAAAAACAATGATGGAAAATACTGCTCAACAACTGATGTTTATTCGAAAGATAATTCTAGTTACGGATCGAACTCGTTAACGAACCGTTACTCAACATTCTGGACAGTTCCAGGTAACTTCGTTCGTCAAAGTGCAAGTCCAAAAGAATTCGGTGACTCAATCATCGCTGAAGCAAAATTAATTGAAGCTAAAAAAGGTTCGTTGAAAGACGCAGCCTGTGGAGCCGAGGGTCGCAATGTTTCCTTCGAACACGTTCTTGTGAACGCACCAGTCGTACAAAGTCGTTACGTGGGTGACTTCAAAGGAACAGTGATCGCGGAGTTCTCGATCATGACTTTAGGAGCTTTCAAGTTTGAATTTGACCCGATCTTCAAAACAGTTCCGGTGTGGCCGTTTTTGGACTCAAGAACTTATTTACACGTAGAATAGAAATCGAAATCTGATACTTAAACTATGATGGCGCCAAAAGGCGCCATTTTTATTTGTTCAAAACGATGAAGCTGATTTGTCGTCCTGATTTTTCTTTGTCCCGACGATAAGAATGAAATCTCGGATCTGTGACCGTATCGAGATGCAGATCAAAAACTTTTTCCAGCGAAACGCCTTCGCTTTGAATCTGCGCTTTGACGACTTGGTTTAGATCAACAAGGGCTTTCGTGTCTGAGATCTTCTCAGTGAAAAGAGCTCGGTCTTGCGCGTTCAGCGGACCCAAACTTGAAAGAATCTGATCACGAACGTCAAACTCCACTTCAAAACTTTTCTTTTGAATATGTGGACCGATGATCACTTGAATATCTTCAGGGTTTGAGCCGCGCTCTTTCAGTTGCGCAATCGTTTTGGGAATGATTCGACTTGCAACTCCGCGCCAGCCGGCGTGAATTCCTGCGACGACAGATTTATTTGGATCATACAGGAATGCAGGAACACAATCAGCCGTCACTACACACAGGGCAAGTGGGTGAGTGGTGAAATGCGCATCTCCCAAAATTTGATAATCTGTTTCAGTCGATGTTGTTTCAATAACAGCATCGCTGTGAATTTGTTTCAGACGCACAAATTTGAATTGTGGATAGTGTTCTTTGAGTTGTGGTAACTGAGAATTCACTCCACCAAAGAGCAAAGTGAAATCAGAAGTTTTGATTTCAAAACCTAAATTCGTCTCCAGCACGTTCATATCAGATTCCATTTTTTCAAAAGGGCTTGAATATCTTCAGGCCAATCTTGTTGAAAAAACATTCTGTCTTGCGTGCGAGGATGAGTAAAGCCTAATTCAGCTGCGTGCAATAAAAAGCGCTGCAGATTTTTAAGATCTTCTTGTGTGTATTTTGAGTCGACTGATTTTATTTTTTTGTCAGCACCATAAGTGTGATCGCCAGCAATTGGAAGTCCACTTTCAGAAAGGTGAACACGAATTTGATGTGTGCGACCTGTCTCAAGTTTGAGCTTCACGTAAGACAAACCACCTTGGCGTTTGAGGACGTCGTAATGTGTGACGGCCCATTTTCCAAAATCTGGTGGAAATTCTTTGTCGATTAATGGTTTTTTATCGACACCTAAAATCGAAGCATAGCGTTTGCGATCTGTCGGATGACGAGCAAGAAAACTTTTTATGGTGCCGTTCAGCGTTTTTGCAGTTCCAACACAGACAGCATAATAAATTCTGTGTGTGCTTCGTTCTTTAAATTGCGCCGTCAGCGACTCGTGAGCTTTGTCATTTTTTGCGACAACGATGATGCCACTTGTTTCCTTATCAAGACGATGAACGATTCCGGGTCTCTCTTCGCCAAACTTCATCGAAAGATCTCGAGTATGAGCAAGAAGAGCATTCACCAATGTATCTTGTTCGTGTCCCGCGGCCGGATGAACAACTAAACCCGCTGGCTTATTGATGACGATGATATCTTGATCTTCAAAAAGCACATCGAGCTTTAAATCGTAGGGTTGCAGTTCTGTCGGCACTGGTGCTGGCATTTGCACTTCTAAAACATCAGAAGCTTTAAGAACCAAAGATGCCTTTGGCTCCTTTTTGTTCACAAGAACGCAAGAAGTTTCAATAAGATGAGCAGCCCTTGCGCGTGTTCCAATTTCAGGAACTAAAGCCAAGGCTTTGTCCAAACGAAGTCCCACCATTTCTTCAGAAATGGGGATTAATAGTGGAGATGACGGGGAGTTATTTTCCAAGCTGGTTTTTAAAAATTTTCATGTAAGAGTCTGCGACTTTCTTTTCATCAAGTCCCAGAGCTTTCGCGATCTGAACCACGTAGCCTCTTACAAATACCACAGCTGGCAAACCTTCTGGTTCCATGCGCTCAACCGCACCGACATAGTACGGATTGATTTTCGTTGTATCGCTAATTTGTTGAACAGATAGATTTTTGTACTCACGAACTTTCTGAATGAAGGCGCCATCCCACTCTTCACGAGCAAGAATTTCTTTTTCAAAAGCTTCGTTGCGTTTGAAAACAGGCTCTTCTTTTTTTGGTTTCGGCTCTGGCATCATTTGCTTGCTCGCCTCGATAATAGAAGCGTAAGTCAAATCATTGAGAGAAGAGTGACCATTGCGAAGGCGTTGATCATAAATCAAACGGAGAGTTTTATTCCCTAGAATTTCATAAGCCTCTTCAATAAGAGTCAAAAATTCGCGGGCCTCTTGTTCAGAAAAGATCGTGTAGATAGCAGGATTGTCCCCAGAGTAAGTATGACGAGCGCGCTCATAGGCAGTCGTCACTTCGTGTTGAGGTGCGTTCGCCTTTAGCTCAAGAATCTCGTAGTAATTATAACGGGATGTGCCCTGTATCATACATATTATACTACGGCGCGAAGTTCCTCAGGATCAATAAGATGTTTGCAGCTATTCAAAAATTGTCCTGCAAGAGGGGTAAATGGCTGTGCTACTAGAGCGGGAGTGCGTGACTTGACAGACTGCCACACCGCATTGTCGTAGTTGATAGAAGCAGTGAAATCAATACCTAGGTCATAGTATTTGTGACAAACGCTTTTGATTGAGTGACCAAGTTCTGCGTTGGCTTGGCTACGGCACGAGTTCACAACAAGGCGAACAGGTTTCTGCGAAAGAGCTTCAAAGAAAGTATAAGAAATTCCAGTTTGTTCTTTCAGATAAGATTTAAAAGAGAATGGTTTGCTCAAAGTTCTTTGGCGGTGATCACGAAGAGTTGTGATCATGTTACCAAAAGCATCTGGTGCCGCGTTTTCTTTGAGTGAATGGCACATGTAAGCTTCGATAAAGCGATAAGTCTTTTCGATGCTTGTTGGTTCTGGAGACGTTACCAGGATTTTTTCATCAGCAGTTTTAAAGAGATTCAAATGTGCTTCCAAAGCCCCTGCACCAAGATCGACAAGGACGTAGTCGGCGCGCAGTTTTTTAAGCTCCGGAATCAAATTTTGAATTTGGTTGTAAGAGAAATCTGTCGGTGTCCAAGAATCCCAGAAGCCTTGCACGTAGGACAAACGTGGATATGTTGTCGGGATCACAAGTTCTTGCAGGGATTTTGCGCCTTCAAAGTAGTGGCGAATATTCATGTGAGAAGGATTTGCACCCAGAGATGTGTGTACGTTGGCTCCGCTCAAATCCAAATCAACAATCACAACAGAGTGGCCAAGCTTAGAAAGAGTCAGACCCAAACTAGTCGTCACAAAAGTTTTTCCAACGCCACCTTTACCAGAAGCAACCACCCACAATTGAGCATCTGCTTTTGCTTGCGCTGATTTTTTTGCTTTAACTTCGTTTGTCACAACATCTTTTGTTGTATCGAAATCTCTTTCCATGGAGCCGTCCTTGCTACTTCAGAGGTGTGATTAAAATCCCTTTCTTAGTCTCTTCGGCTTCAGACGCACGGATATAAAGAGGCACAAATGATTTCCAGTCCAAGGTTTGACCCTGTTTCGCTCGCTCGTAGGCAAGCATCGCTAGAGTCGAAGCATGAGGACTGTCTTCGAGGGAAGAATTGCGAGTCATTTTTGCTGATAATTCAGCAGGAAAATATTCATGGAATGCTTCCCAACCATCGCCGACGACAACAACATCGCGATCAACAAAAGCGGAAAGATGTCTCACCGGAACCGCTTCGGGACCTTTGACCATTTTTCCAGACTCATCGAATAGGGCTGAGTAAACCATGTTCTTGTAAGCATTGATGATTGCTAAAACTGGTTTGCCAAGTTTCAGTGCTGGAGTCGCGAGCAGAGTCAGAGTGTCGACAGCGACAAGGGGCTTTTCAAAGCTATACGCGTAGGTTTTGCCAGCGTTGGCAGCGACACGAATACCGGTGAAACTCCCTGGACCCTGTCCAATGGCGAAGACATCAATATCGGAAAGTGTGAGACCGGCTTTTTGGAGGCAGTTGTCGACAAAGACGTTGATGATTTCGGTGTGGGACTTTTGCCGAAAAGAGATTTCTTCGGCAACCAGTTTCCCATCAATAACCAGAGCAACACTGCCAAGCAGTGTGCTCGTTTCCATAGCTAGAACCTTCATAATCCTAATATACGAGTGAAGTCGTTAAAGAGGGCAAAGATCATAAGACTCATCAACAGAGCCATACCCACTTGTTGTGCGACTTCCATTTTGCGCAAACTTAGCGGCGCACCTTTCACAAGTTCGATAACATAGAACACAAGGTGTCCGCCATCAAGAACTGGGATTGGAAGAAGATTCAAAATAAAAAGATTCACAGAGATCACAGCCATCATTTGGAAGAACTGAGTCCAGCCAACTTTGAATGTTTCACTAGCTGCTTGTCCGATTGAGATCACTCCGCCAATGTTTTTTGGAGAGATCTTCGCTTGGAACAAACGAACAAAGCTCATCACTGTCATCACTGACACGTCCCAAGTTCTTTCTGTACCGCGAACCAAGGCCTCAATTGGATTTGAAGCTTTCACGATCATCAGCTCAGGTGCTGCCATATTCACGATGGGTGTAATGCCGATTGTGTAACGTTTTTCTTCCGTTCCACTTGCCGTCATTTGCGTCGTCATTTTTGGTGTGATGTTAAGATCAAGAACCTTACCATCACGAAGAACTGTCAACGCCACCGGATTTTTGCCGTCGAAGGATTTGATGTTGTTGATAACATCTTCCCACTTTTGCAAAGTCACTTTATTAATAGAAACCAAGCGATCCATTTCACGAAGGCCTGCCAGTTGCGCTGGCGAACCTTCCATCACGCGGCTCAAGTAAAGCTCAGAGCTTTCAAGACCCAGTGAAGACAGAGAATACTTTTGAATCGATGCCATCGGAGCCAGAGTCAGCACCGATGGTTTGTCAGCGCCTGCCACTTCTAGAGTCAGCGCTTCTTTCGGAGAGATTTGACCTAGTACTGTATCGAGTTCTCTCCAGTAAGCGACCTTACGACCGTTGATCGAAAGCAGTGTATCGCCAGTTTTAAGGCCCAGCGCTTTCAGTGGAGAACTGTCTAACACGCCAATCGTAGTGCCAGCAGAGTAAGGTGCAATGCCTTCGACGTTTCCGACATAGTCAAAACTAGAAAGCGGATTTGGATTGGCTTCAGGTTTTGCAGTCACAGCGAAAGTCGCTTTTTCGCCAGTACCTTCACGTTGAACTTCTACATCCAAACGTAGGTCCGTTGCTTCTTTAAGACCTAAAATATTTTGGAAATCTTCCCACGTGTTAATAGCCTTACCATTCACATTGATAAGTTTGTCGCCAGAGCGGAAGCCCGCCGTATAAGCGGCAGAATTCGCTGGAACATCACCCAACACCGGCGTTTTTGCATCTTCCCCCGCCATTGAAACGGCAAAGAAAATCAAAATAGCGAAGAAGAAGTTCATCAAAGGACCCGCAAGAACGACAGCAATTCTTTGCCATACGTTTTTGTGAGTGAAAGAAACTTTTTTATCTGCTTCGGAGATATTTTCGCCAGGCTGTTCGCCGAACATTTTTACGTAACCACCTAAAGGAATGATGGAAAGCGCGTATGTCGTGTCGCCTTTTTTATATTTTAAAATCTTTTTACCGAAACCAAGGCTGAACACCTCGACACGTACTCCGCACCAGCGTGCGACCAAGAAATGTCCTAACTCATGCACAAAAATCAGAATGCCGAGGAGGATGACGAAAGGGAGGATAACAGAGAGGCCCATATGTAGATAATTTGTGATCATTTCCATCCGCTTATTCTAGCGAAGCTTTAATGGCCGGGGCCAGGAAATAAAGATTGTGCCAAATAGGCTCGACTTAGTACCTACGACAAAAGGTGAGAGAGAATCAAAACGCCAAGCAATATAACGGGGCTCGCGAATAAAACGCCATCAATGCGATCTAATACGCCGCCGTGCCCAGGCATGATTTTTCCTGAATCTTTGACCTCTGCGACACGTTTTAAAAGAGACTCAAAGAAATCACCAAATTGGCCCGCGTAGCCCGCGAAAAGTGCGAGCGGCATTAAGAAGCTTAAATTGAATTCAGGGAGAAGAAAGTACCCACAAAGAGCTGCCGCCACTAAGGAACCAAAAAGCCCCCCGAACGATCCTTCCCAGGATTTTTTTGGAGATACGGCAGGCATCATTTTGCGACGGCCAAACAACACACCAAAAATATAAGCGAAAGTATCGCCAGCAAAAACAACGGCGAGTAAAAAGATAAACCAATTCAAACCTTGAGTATCAAGCAAGCGATATGCAAAAGCCGGCAACAGTCCCATATAGAACATGCCGAGAGCTCCGTTTGCTTGAATACGAACCATGCGCTGCAAATCCCCCGTGGTGTGCAGCACAAACAGCGACGCCAAAATCAAAATGATCAACGCGATTGAAAAAGCCAATGCGCCTAAATTCAATGTGATAGATGACAGTGCAAAAACCGCAAAGGTCAGCGCAAAGAAAAGCGCGCGAATAAATTTCGAGCTTTCTTTATTAAAGAGAATTTCTTGGAGTTCCCAAATTCCGATCGCCACAGCTAAGAAGATGACGAATTGCAAACCACGAACTTGGAAAAAGTAATAAGCAGCGAAAATAAGAGCGAGGGCAGCGATGGCTGAAAGGGCTCTAGTTTGAAAGCTTTTCCACGCTGTCATGTGCAACCTTGCCAAAACGACGTTGGCGTTGTGAGTAAGCTGTCAAAGCTTCCTCTAAATGTGTTTCAGTAAAATTAGGCCACAAGACATCTGTGAAGTAAAACTCCGAGTAAGCTGCTTGCCACAACAAGAAGTTCGACAAACGTTGCTCGCCACTTGTGCGAATAATCAAATCTGGATCTGGAGTTGGATACGTGCTGAGTGAGGAATTGATCATTTCCTCATCCACTTCGTGCGCTGAAATTTCGCCGTTAGCGATTTTTTCCGCGATATCACGAACTGCATTGGTGATCTCTTGACGAGAACCATAGCTCAAAGCAAAGACCAAATGCAGGCCTGTGCACTGAGCTGTAGTTGCCATCGCGCCTTCGATAGATTTCAAAACATCTTTTGGTAGGCGAGATAAATCACCGATCACAGAGAAACGGATATTTTCTTTAACAAGGTTTTCAGTTTCGCGACGAAGATAGCGCTGAAGGATTCTCATCAATAAAGAAACTTCAGTTTGTGGGCGGAACCAATTTTCAGTACTGAAAGCGTAGAGAGTCAGGTGTTTGATCCCACGACGAGAACATGCCGTGATGATTTTTTTCGCGACACGAGTTCCTTTGACGTGGCCAAATGAGCGCGGACGGTGCTTGAGCTGAGCCCAGCGACCGTTACCGTCCATTATAATTGCCACGTGTTTAGGAAGTGTCATGAAGTCTTAAGCTTTTACCAAGAAACTAGATCGTCATGATCGCTTTTTCTTTTTCGTCAGCGACCTGGTCTACTTTTTTAATAAAATCGTCAGTTACTTTTTGGATGTCAGCTTCTGATTTTTTACCTTCATCTTCACTGACTGCTTTGTCTTTTTGAAGTTTTTTAACTTCGTCATTCGCATCACGACGAGCCATACGAACAGCGACGCGTGCTTCTTCAGCGATTTTCTTAACTTGTTTAGCAAGGTCTTTACGACGTTCTTCAGTCAAATCTGGAACTTTCAAACGAATCACTTTACCGTCATTCATTGGCGCCATGCCAAGTTCTGATTTGATGATCGCTTGTTCGATATCTTTCAATACGGAAGCTTCCCAAGGAGCGATCAAGAAAGATTTAGCATCAGGGCAAGAGATAGACGCCACTTGAGCTAGAGGAGTTGGACTACCGTAGTAGTTCACTTTAATACCATCAAGCATAGAAACTTGCGCGCGGCCTGTACGAACTTTTTTAAGCTCTTCAGACAAAGCGTGAAGTGTCTTTTCCATTTTCGCTGTCGCGTTCTTTTTGATATCTGCCGTTGACATGATGATCTCCTTAATTAGTGAACAAGAGTTCCGATAGTTTCGCCTTGAACTGCGCGCAGGATATTTCCTGGAACAGTGAGATCGAAAGTGATGATCGGAAGTTTGTTATCCATACACATACTGATAGCCGTAGAATCCATCACTTGGAGACCGCGGTTCAATACGTCGATATAGCTAATCTTATCAAATTTCTTAGCATCAGAATGTTTCGCTGGATCTTTATCGTAGATACCGTCAACTTTTGTCGCTTTCATAATAACTTGTGCATTGATTTCCATTGCACGAAGAGAAGCGGCCGTGTCTGTAGTGAAGAATGGATTTCCAGTTCCAGCACCGAAAATCACGATGCGATCTTTTTCAAGATGGCGAATAGCACGACGACGGATGTAAGGTTCAGCAATTTCAGCCATTTCAATAGCTGTTTGCACGCGAGTTGGAACGTTCTCTTTTTCAAGAGCATCTTGTAGCGCCAAAGCGTTGATACAAGTCGCAAGCATTCCCATGTAGTCAGCACTTGCGCGATCCATACCCTCAGCAGAAGCGGCAACACCACGATAGATGTTACCGCCACCGATAACGATACCCATTTGAACGCCTGCTTTGTACGCTTCTGCCACGTCTTGTGCGATTTGTTTAATCACAGCAGTATTGATACCAGTCCCTTGCTTACCAGCAAGAGCTTCACCACTTAACTTGAGCAAAATGCGTTTATAAACAGGCTCTTTCAAACTAGTGTCCCTTCATTTGAGCTGCAACTTCAGCTGCAAAGTCGTTAGATTTCTTTTCGATACCAGCGCCCAATTCGAAACGTACGAAACGTTTGATTGTAACGTCAGCGCCGATTTCTTTTCCAACGTTTTTCGCCAATTCAGACACTTTCAAGTCTGGATTTTTAACGAAAGCTTGGTCCATAAGGCAGTTTTCAGCCAAGAACTTGCGGATTTGACCATCAACGATTTTTTCGATCATTTCTGGTTTTTTGCCTGATTCAAGGTTTTTCGCAGTCAAAATTTCTTTCTCTTTAGAAACAACATCCGCAGGGATTTGATCAGAAGAGATCGCCATTGGGTTCATCGCAGCGATGTGCAATGCAACGTCTTGAGCGAAAGTTTTCAAAGCTGGGTTTGCTACAGCTTCTGGTTTAGAAGCAGCAACTTCGATCATAACGCCGATTTTGCCTTCACCGTGGATGTATGTGTGCACCAAAGTGTTTGCAGAAGCAGTGTACTTCTCGTGACGACGAAGAACGATTTTTTCACCGATAGTAGCAGTTGCTTCAGTGAAAAGGTCGCCCAATTTTTTAGAAGGATTTTTAACGAATGCTTGTTCCAAAGCATCGCCAGTCGCAGTTGTTTTAAGCATGTGCTCAGTAACGTCAGCAACCAAAGCTTTGAAACCATCGTTACGAGCAACGAAGTCAGTTTCAGAGTTGATTTCCATTACAACACCAGTTGTGCCAACTACAGTTGCAGTTACAGCACCTTCAGCAGCGATACGGTCAGCTTTTTTCGCAGCAGCGCCAAGACCTTTTACGCGCAACCATTCAACAGCAGCATCAAAATCGCCAGAAGTCGCCTCAAGCGCCTTTTTGCAATCCATCATACCTGCGTTTGTTTTTTCTCTTAGCTCTTTAACAAGAGTAGCGGAAATAGACATAAGGAGAACTCCTTCAAATTATATAAAACTAAATATCAAAGACAGAATCAGAATAATAAATGGAAGGGCGGTTATCCCGCCCTTCTATCAATCCCCGGGGGATTACTCAGCAGAGTCAGAACCTTCAGTTGGGTTCTCAAGCTCAGCTTGGATTTCAACTTCTTCAGCTGTACCAGCTGCAACAAGTTTGCGTGATTTGCTTGCTTTAACAACTGCTGGGCCAGCACCTTTTTTAGGAGCTTCTTTGCCACCAGCTTTTGGAGCGCCACGACGCTTAGGAGCTTCTTCTTTACCTTCAGCTTTCGCTTCTTTAGCAACGTCAGATTGTTTGTCTGTCATTGTGCGAAGTTTTTGTTCCCAAGTTTTAGCACCTTCAAGGTAAGCTTCAGCAACTAGGTTCGCGAACAATTTGATTGAACGAATCGCATCGTCGTTACCTGGAATTGGATGCTCGATAGCCTCTGGATCAGAGTTTGTATCAGCGATCGCAACAACTGGGATGCCCAAGCGTTTAGCTTCAGCAACAGCGATGTGTTCTTTTGGAAGGTCTACTACGAACATTGCAGAAGGCATTTCTTTCATGTCGCGGATACCAGCCAAGAAATCAGTCAAGCGAAGGTATTCTTTTTCAAGCTTCGCGCGCTCTTTCTTAGTCAAGTAGTTGAACTCGCCTTTTTCTTTCATTTGATCGATTTTACGAAGACGATCGATAGAAGATTTGATCGTTTCGAAGTTCGTCAACATACCACCCAACCAACGCTTAGTTACGTAGTATTGACCGCATTTTTGTGCAGCTTCTACGATTGGTTCGATAGCTTGTTTTTTAGTTCCCACGAAAATCAAACGGCCGCCGTTTGCAGCAACTTCTTTAACGAAGTCAGCAGCTTTGTTAGCGCGTACAACAGTCTTTTGAAGGTCGATAATATGGATACCGCCTCTTGCTGTGTAAACGTATGGTTTCATTTTTGGGTTCCAACGCTGTGTTTGATGTCCGAAGTGGACGCCAGCGTCTAGCATTTCTTTCATGGTTACTTGAGCCATGGTAGTACTTCCTTTCTGGTTAATCCTCCTCCAGTGCAGAGCCAGCTTCTTTTTATCGCCGGAAGACCCTCTTTTTCAGTACTTGAGGGACCAGTTAGTGCACAGGAGTGTGTTATTGTTGGATTCTCGGGATATCACAGGGCGATATAGAGGGCAAGAAGTCTTTGCCCTCTGAAAGTGAATCTATTTCTAAAGCGGGTTTTAAGGTGATAGCCATGCGCGTTATCGGGGGCAGTGGTTTGAGTAAAACCCCTGCTGGGCGCTTATTTTAGAGATTTGCACACCTTTTTGTTGATGAGGCCTGGCCATCCATCATTGATTTGATAGGGTTGCTAGGTTGTGAACGAGTCGGTTTTGAGCAGAAGAAAAGTACGAAGACGATCGGAATGACTTTCAAGTCCGTCCGGTGCTATTCATTTCAAGCTCTACTTGTTATGTACTAAGTTTTTAACCTTACCATCTCTTTTGTTAAGTTCGATAGTAGCAACTCCGCCTTTGCAATTAGCACCAGATGGGCAATGGAAAGTTCCTGTTATCTTCCAAACATCGTTTTCAAGTCTCGCTTTAAACGGCCGCTGATTTAAAATCTTATCGCCATAGACATTAACAAG
The DNA here is from genome assembly GCF_047345725.1 of Bdellovibrio sp. HCB2-146. Lineage (NCBI taxonomy): Bacteria > Pseudomonadati > Bdellovibrionota > Bdellovibrionia > Bdellovibrionales > Pseudobdellovibrionaceae > Bdellovibrio > Bdellovibrio sp. HCB2-146. The sequence goes on along the minus strand of NZ_JBLEQP010000001.1, from coordinate 1,318,996 downwards.
AATAGATTCGGCCGTTCGGATTGCGGCCTCCTCGTTGGGAAGCACACCATTTTCCGGAAGCTTGTCGCTTGCACTCACTATGCTTGCAAGCAACGACGACACTATAAATGTGATTATTTTTTTGGACATGTTAACCCTCTTTTCAATCGCCCTGCGGAGTTCAGTTGAATCAAGATATCCGTCAATCCCCCATATAGCATTACTCCAAATATCTTCCTTAGAGAAGCTTTCACTATCATAGCCAATTTGACTAGCGCCATGAGTATGATAGTCCGCTACCGTGCCTTTGGGAGGTTTAGGAAGATTTAATCCACTCGTGCTACCTCCAATTGGATATGTGGCAGAATATGTACCGTTGGAGTTCCGCACAATATATCCACCATATTCTAAATTCTGCTTAATGGATGTCGGATTCGAAAAGTTGATAGCATCTCCAGCAGCTTCACCTGCAGAATGAAATTGGTCACCGGGATCCAATCCTGACGGGTCAACAAAATTTACCGGATTTTGGGTCACGTACCCGAACAAGTTCGTGTCCCCACCGCCGAAAAGGATTGACCCAACGTGCTTGCAACGTGCCGTTGAGGGATTTGCCGATTCGACGATTAAGGCCGTCGATTTCGTATGTGATCACATCTCTATTTGGAAGAGTCACGCTCGTCAGGTTGCCGAAGACGTCGTACGTGTAGTTTGTTGTTGTGCTGAGGAGCGTGTTTGTTTTGCTCGAGAGGGCTCCGTTAATGTAAAAGATTGGTTAAAGATTTTGAGCATGATTTATCAAATCAGTTCGCTCTAATGTTCCGCCGTTGTTTTCGTCGTCTCAAAGTGATTCTTTTTTATTACATATTGCGGCTCTGAAAAGTGAGTATTTAGAGAGCCGAAGTGATGCCGATAAGTACTCAGTATTTCATGTAAACCTAGATTTGCCCTAGTTAAAATCTGTACGTTTATTGAAAGGCTAGAATGCGGCAAGAAGAGAAAATTCAGAGTTCCGAAGTCCTGGCGCTTTTTCATCATCAGGCCTTTGAGGTGGCGGTCCGTGTAGATCGGGCGTTTGCTATCTTGATGGCGGTTCAGTGGTTCGTCATCATCTTGGTTGCACTTTTTGTGTCGCCGAATGTGTGGAACTGGGGACCTGAAGCAGCTCACAATAACTTTCTGCTGGCCTTGGTTCTCGGCGGCCTTTTATCTCTACCAACTATTTTTTGTACCGTCGCTTTTCCGGGGAGGATTGGCACTCGCTACGTCACGGGAATTGCGCAGATGTGTTTTTCGACTCTGTTCATTCACCTGACGGGTGGGCGTATCGAAACGCATTTCCATGTATTCGTGTCCTTGGTGTTTCTGGCTTTTTATAAAGATGTGGCGCTGCTTTGGATTGGTGCTTTGATCGTTATTCTTTTTGACGACATCACACGCGAATATTTTTTTCCGTTGATCTTCAGAAGTGAAATTGCGCTGACTCACTGGCATTGGCTTGAACATGCCAGCTGGATTGTCTTTGAGTGTCTGGTTCTTTCTGTAGCAATCGTGCGAATCAATCAAGGCTTACTTGATACAGCTGAATCGAAACATCAGTTGATTCAAGCCCGCGAACACGCTCTAAAAGCAGCTTCTTTAAAATCAAACTTTCTTTCGAACATGAGCCATGAAATTCGGACCCCTCTGAATAGCATCATTGGTTTTAGCGATATCCTTAAAGACACCAAGCTGGATGAAGAACAGGCCTATTACGTCGGCACGATTCATCGCTGCTCGGACACGCTCTTGCATCTGATTAACGACATCTTAGATTTTTCAAAAATCGAAAATGGACTCATGCAAGTTGAACGCCATCGCTTTGATGTGCAAGAGCTGCATCATGATCTGCAAAGAATGTTCATGGTGATTTGCCGCGAGAAGGGTCTTGAGCTATCGGTCAAGATTGATGAGTCCGTTCCACGGCATGCTCTTGGTGATTCCTATCGACTGCGACAAGTTCTTACGAACCTTCTTTCCAATGCAATTAAGTTCACGCCAAAAGGACGAGTGGATCTGTGCGTGGGTATTCAAGACGGAAAACTCTGTTGGCAGGTGAAGGACACAGGAATTGGAATTCAAAAAGAAAATATCCCACATCTGTTTAAACACTTTACCCAAGCTGACTCGACAATCACACGTCGCTTTGGCGGTACGGGTTTGGGTTTGATGATTTCAAAAAACTTGATCGAACTGATGGGTGGAAAAATTTCAGTGGAAAGTGAAGTGGGAGCGGGAACTACTTTTTCTTTCGCAGTTCCCTTTGAAGAAGCCTAATACGCACCTGACGTAAGAGGCTTATCGGAAATTACATCGAAGCTTCGACTTCGGACTCAGATTCTTCTTCGTATTGTTCAGAAGTAGTCTCTGACTCAGTCACTTTGAACCCAAGAGAAGCCAAAATCATTTCAGCTTGTAGCAATGAACCAAGAACGTTTCTTTGTTCATTCATAGTTGCTGAAGCAATCCAAAGATTATTCAACTCAGGCAAAGTTTGGTTGCCACTGACTTTCAATTCGCCGTTACCAGCGATCAGAGGCGCAACAAAAATACGTTCCAATTTCAAACCATCAAGTGCTTCAGGGTAAGCGCGTTTGATTTGGCGTTTGATTTTTTTCAAAGCCATACCCACGACCTCACTGTCTTCAGTGGCTTCGTGCTCAATGAACGTCAACCACTGAGAAGATTGCAAAGTACCTTCTTCAGTTTCAACAACAGGACCGAACATACCAGCGCAAGGGCCGATTTCGTCTTGAGTTGTGCCGTTAAGAACGTGCATCGCAGTTGATTCCGTGACGGGTTTAGCGTGGCAAAGATCCAAGCACAAAGCTGTCCAGTAAGTGTTTTTAGAAAGGCGAGTGCGCGCACGGATGCTGATAGCATCTTCAGGCAACAACACAGCAAGATCTTTCACCGAGCCTGCGAAAATAAAGTTTTCTGCGTGCAAAGTTTTAGAACCGTTGATTGTGATGTGAGAAACTTTTGAACCTTCGTTGTGGAATTTCGTCACGTAAGAACGTGGCATGAAATCACCTTTGAACTGTTCAAAAAGTTTTTGTGTCCACTCGTACGGTTGCATCGCAAGTTCAATGCGTTTGCTTGAAGTGAAGTATTGCAACTCTTCGTAGAATGCTGGCGGGTTGTCACCAAAACCCAAGAAAGTTTTAAAGTTTCCAGAGTCGTAAGTAACAGGAGCCATTTCAGTCACATCTTTGATCACAGTCTGACCAACGAGGTTTTCAATAAATGCCATCGCTTTTTCAGCGAGAACTGAATCGGGAACAAAGCGCAGACCGTTGTTCATCGGGCCTGTCGGGAATTTGATTTGCTTGTTCACTCCAAATGGGAAATCCGCCGCTTCAATCAAAGCGATGTTTTTAGTTTCGCGGCTAAGTGCAGCAGCGATGCTAAGTCCGGTAAGTCCACTTCCAATAATTGCGTAATCGTAGATATGAGCCATGCAAATACCTTCCCTCAAAATAGAAGGGCTTTGCAAGCCTCAAAGAGAGGAAAAACTAGCTAACGCATTTAATCAAGATGCGGAGAAGGCCTCTGACAGCAGGTTTGAGCCAGCTCTGCTTATCGAGTAAGCAAGCAAAAGACGGGGAGAAGCGGTAATAAGCCAAAATAAACGCGCGTCCCCATTTGTATTTCTTCAGTGTGAGATCACGGAAGATACGGAGATCTTGAACTTCAGGAGCTTGCGGATTTTCAAAGGCCGCCGTCGCGATAAAGCAACGCGGACGCTCTTTGTTAGCGAGCTTTAAGAATTGTTTTACGATTTGCGGATTCTTTGCCGTTTTCTGGAAAGATTCAGCCTTGCGAATGATATCTGGATAAATCGGTGTAAACTGAATAAAGATCGCCAGTTGTTTCGCTGCATTCGTCATGCGATCCGAATACTTGTCATGAGTATCGTAAATACGCATCAAATCCCAATAGACCGATGCCACAACAGTGAGTTCCGTTGTGCGGGCACTTTCTTTAAAAACTTCCGGTTTTAGGCGATCGCCTTTTTTCACATCAAAAACGATGTCGAGAATTTTCAAATATTTTTCGTATGAAATCGCGGCTTCAGAGAAAAGCTTTTGGCCCATGCACATGCGCGCTTTTTTTATTAGCATCACACGGCTTTTCCAAAGAGTGAGGCGATGTTGTTCCTTGGCTCTTTCTTGAGCCATCAACACACCACCGCTGCTGTTAGCAACAACGCGCTTTAAATCGGATAAACAGCCCGCACAAACTTCAGGAGGAACGCCGGTTTCCCCTGCTGTTTGCAATCGACCCATCAGATCTCCATCTACGGGGTGCAGTTCTGTTACTTGTATTCCGCAGCGCGGGCATTGAATCATTCTTTATTCCTTAAGCTTCTATTCTAGGAAAGCTTAAAGTCTAAAGCAAACTCATTGGATCTATATCAATTAAAATCTTCACTCCTGAAGGAACCCAGGACTGATCTCCGAGGACTTGTCTTGAAAAGGGATTTACCACCGAGTTTTGTGAGGATTTTATCAAAAGGTGATAGCGGAACTGCCCACGAAGCTTTGCAAGTGCCGCTTCGGCCGGACCAAGGACCTCAATACTTGAATACTGTTGTGAGTATTGCTGCTTTAATGCGTGTGCACGTCTCGCCAAAAGTCCTGCTGTCTCTTCGACTTTTCCAAGATGAATTCCCTGAATTCGGAAACTGACGAGTCTTCCACATGGTGGATAATTTAGGGCGGCTCGCATTTGCAACTCATGTTTCGCGAATCCTTCGAAATCATGATTGCGTGCAAACGTGATGCTGTCGTGTTCGCAATTGAAAGTTTGAATGATCACGGCCCCCGGGCTTTCACCTTCTTTGACGTGACGGCCACTTCGACCGCTCATCTGCGTGATAAGTTGAAAACTTCTCTCTGTCGCACGGAAGTCAGGAAGATTAAAACCCACGTCAGCTAATACAAGTCCCACGAGTTTGAGTTTTGGAAAATCAAGTCCCTTGGCGATCATCTGTGTGCCCACCAAGATATCAATTTCACCGCTCTCCATTTGCGCAATCATTTCTTCAAGATCCGCGCGCGATTGTATTTCGTCGCGGTCGGCGCGTGTGACTTTTTTCCCAGGAAACAAACGAGTGAGATCGGTTTCTAAAAGCTCCGTGCCAAGACCAATCGCCTCAAGCTCGCCTTCTTTGCAATCAGGACATTTCACTTTGAAATTTTCGTGATAATCACAGTAATGACAGATCAAGTGCGAGTGCGCATGCAGGGTCAAAGAAATATCACAGTTCGGGCACTCACGTGTGTGACCACAAGCAGGACACACCACCATTTGCGCAACACCACGGCGATTTAAAAATAACGCGGACTGATCACCACGCTCCAGAGTTTCGCGCATGCGTTCATAAAGAGTGGGACTTAACCAAAATGGCAGATGAGAATATTTTTCGACGATAAGTTTTTGCTGATCATCATCAGCTTTTTGCTGGCGAAGATCGACAACTTCAATCTCTGGCATCGAACGGTTGGCCACACGATTTTTTAAATAGTGCAGGTGATAGCGACCTTCCGTCGCATTTTTCCACGTTTCCAGGCTTGGCGTTGCGGATCCCAAAATCACGGGGCAGCCGACGATTTTTCCCAACATCACAGCAGCATCGCGGCCATTGTATTTCAATTTCTCGTCTTGTTTAAAGCTTGGCTCATGCTCCTCATCGACAATAATTAAACCTAAATTGGGAACAGGGCAAAAAAGAGCAGAGCGAGCACCAATCAAAATCGATTTGCGACCCTCAACCACATCCCACCACTGATTTGTGCGCTCACGGTCTGTCAGCTGTGAATGCAAAGCTGCGATCTTGTCGCCAAAACGACGGGCAAAGCGTTGCACCAGCTGAGGTGTGAGGGAAATTTCCGGGACTAAAACAATCCCGCGCTTTCCTTCAGCTAAAACTTTTTCCAAAAGGCGAAGATAAACTTCAGTTTTTCCTGAACCCGTTACGCCGAATAACAAATGTGTAGAGAAATTTTTGTGCTGAGAAATCGTCTCGAAACTGGCAGCCTGCTCGGGAGTTAATTCCGGAGGAGTTTCCTGTGCCATTTGCGGAATGACCGGAGGACGCTTACTCTGCCTTTGTTTTTCCGTTTTTCTTAATGGTGGAAATGCAGATTGTACGACTTGTCCGATCGGATGAATGTAATACGTAGCAAGCCACTCCAACCATTTTACGAAATGATCGGGGAGTGGTTCGTATTCGTTATCAATTGAATCGATGGACTTGATTTCAAATTCAGGCTTTTCAAACACTTCACCCAGAACAAGGCCCTTGGTTTTTCTTCGTCCCAAGGGAACATTGACCAGTTGTCCGCGTTGCAGATCTTCAGAGAAATTGTAAGTCAACGGCTCAGAAAGGGGCGCATCAACAGCCACCTTCCAAAGACGAGATCCCGTCATCGAAACCTCGAGTAGAATTCTTGAACGGCCGCCTTAGCTGCTTTGCCTTCAAGTCCGTCCCATTTTGCCGGAGCATCCAAAGATGATGGTTGAAAAAGTCCTGACGCAGAAGCAGGGCGAGTGGACGCGCTGATCAAGCGAATATTTGCAGTCGAATTTCCCCAGCGAATTGTGCGGGAGCGGGGATAAGAAAGACCTTTTGCGTACTGGCTGTAGTTATCAGCCGTGACTTCAACACCCGAAGGCAAACGGAACTTACGAACAACGAATTGATCTTGTTCAATCCAAATTCCTGGATTTCCGTTTTCTTGTTCCGCCGGAGTTGGCGTGCCCAGAGCGTAATTCACAACACCACCTGTGCGCGAATAACGAACCCAAGATTCTGGATCGTATTTGAAATCCGCACCAGCACGCGCAAATGGTTTTCTGCTATAAGAGCCCGGAGGAATAATTTGAAAATGCGCTAAAGCGTTCGCGAAGATTTCAGGATTACGGAAGTTAAAAAATCTTTCTAGGAATTCGCTCGGAATGCTCTCGCTTTTACGAGTTCCGTTTTGCAAACTCCATTTTTGTCCACCGTTATAAATATTCTGCAAACGGAAGTTCAGATCTTTAGAGCCGCTCACAGCCAAGCGCATGGTGCGATCATTTTCAATCAACCAGGTCTCTTTCACGGTCAGAGTTTCTTCTCCTACTGTGAATTGCACCTCTTGTTCAATCGAATAAATTCCCGAACCAGAGTTCTCAGCTGTCTTTTGCAAAATAGAACGAGTTGGAATGATAGCAGCTTCGGCAGAAAGACCCACCAAGAAAGCAAGTAGTGTTAAAATCGAAACGGCCTTCATTCAAGCTCCCTATTTCAGGCTTTGCGCCAATTGAAGAATGTATTTCTTAAGTTCCGCACCGAGCTCAGGATTTTGCAAGCCCAGTTCGATGTTGGCCTGCAAGTATCCAAGCTTGTCACCGGCATCATAGCGTTGTGCTGTGAACGTCATCGCATTTAATCCGTGGCGCTGGCACAAAACCTTCATGCTATCTGTAAGCTGGATCTCACCATTCAGAGTTGGCTTCGCTTCTTTTAAGATATCCATGATGCGGTTATCGAAAACATAGCGGCCAGGCAGGGCCCAACGGCTTTGAGTTTCACTTGGTTTGGGTTTTTCGATTAATGAATTAACTTTAAAGAACCCGGTCGTTTTTTCTTCAACTTCGGCGATACCGTATTTCGAAACATCTTTTTCTTCGACTTTCATCACAGAAATTGTCGAAGTATTCGTTTCTTCAAAAGAGCGAACAAGTTGAGCTGTGACGTTAGGCTCGTTATGAAAGCCCATGGTGATTTCGTCACCCAAAAGAACCGCAAAAGGCTCTTTACCGATGATCGGAAGACCACTCAAAACCGCATGTCCCAGTCCGAGAGCATGTTTTTGGCGGATACTGATAACGTTGGCCATTTCGCGAATTTTGGTCACACGTTCTAAAAGTTTTTCTTTGCCATCTTTCGCCAAGCGATCTTCAAGCTCGTAAGAAGTATCAAAGAAATCTTCAATCGCGTGTTTACCGCGACCTGCAATCAAAACGATGTCTTCGATGCCGGCTTTCACGGCCTCTTCGACGACATAAAAAATGATGGGAGCATCCACGATTGTGAGCATTTCTTTAGGAACTGTTTTTGTCGCGGGTAGGAATCGAGTACCTAGACCTGCGGCTGGAATAATGGCTTTTTTTACTTTCGACATGGATCTATTGTTCTCAAACGTTTCATTCTAAGACAAGTGTTAATGAGGGTTGTCTCAACTCGGGATGTGGCCGTTTTTTTGATTTGGCACTGTCTGAGATGTGATAGGCTTGGAGTTGGGGGAAAATACCATGAAAGTGCGTTGGAGTAAGACGACATGGCGAGCCGTGAGCGGTATCGTGGCATCTCTTATCCTCATCTTTTCATTTCAGAACTGCGGCAAGGCGGGCTTTGATGCCAATCTTGACAGCTCTCTGGCAGATGCCGGTCTTTCTGATGCAGAACTCACTGCGAAATATGGTTCAACTCAAGGTGCAAAAGTAGCAGCAGCCCCATTTGCTTACGATGCGCGCTTTGACCAAATTGCCTATAACTCATGTGCAGAATCACACCTTGCAGGAAACGAAGCTTTCTTTTCCATTAAAGCAGGCGCGTACAGACCGGGAACTGGTGGCGTGAAAGTCCGTTCGGCATTTATTGATTACATTAATTCAAATTTCTACCCAATTTATCCCGCAACACAAATTTCAACAAATCAGTACAAAGAATATTTGGCTGATTCACCAGCAAACGCGAATGCAGTTCCGTCAATGGCCATTCGTGTGCGCAGCAGTTTGAATGACGTGTATGCGACTTCTAATACGGTGACATTGAATACTGACGTGATTCCAATGATTGGTTATTTGACTGATTCAGGAGTGATGGATTCATATGTTTCTGCAGCGATGCCATCGCCAACATACTTCCCATTTTCCGGTCAGTATAAAGTGATGGAAGCGACCATGAAACTGAACGCGAACGAAGGTTTGGCTCGCTCTTATCGTAACCTCATGATGAATGCAGGTGCTTTGACTTTGGCTTATATGCAAGACACCAGTCAGCCTTACAAGGTGCGCTCGCCTGCGGGAACCTCATCTACGTCGACCGCTCTCACAACAGCTTATGGTCGTGGATATCAATTTACCTTTGCGCAAATGAGTGGTGCGACTCAAGCCAATATTCCAACGAACACGGTTTACAGCATTCGTGAATACGATCTTGAAAATCCGAACAATGTCACGGCGACGTGGAATTGTTCTCGCAAATACATGATTGTTCGCTCTCAAGATGCCGCGACAGCATGTCCAAGTCATACCATCGGTGACTTGCAAAACGAAAGCATCCGCGCCGAGCTTGAAATTGTTCGCCGTCAGTTCCCAGCCGATCAGTGGGAGTTCAACGTGTCTCGCCGTTGTGCTGTTCCGAAAGGAAGCGTGTCTTGCTATAAAGAAGAAACTTATCAAGGAACTCCAGTGGGAGCGCAGTACGATCTAACAAAAGACTGCTTCCAGCCTTATGGAACTTATCTCGGCACAACGCCACTTGCTCGCTGTGCCCAATTTATCTCTGTGTGTTTGCGTCCCTAGTTCGTAGCGACGCGAGATTCTAACATTCGTTCAAAGTGGACAGGATACGCTTTGATGTAGTTAAGAGGGTCGACCATTCGGCCCTTTTTCTTTACCGCGAAATGTAAATGCGGGCGTGTGCAGTATCCGGTGCAACCGACTTCAGCAATATGCTCACCTGCTTTGATTTGCAAACCGACGCGTATATGACGATCAATTTTTCTTAAGTGATTATATGAAGTCTCCATGCCATTTGAATGCAAGAGCACAATGTAGTTTCCAGCGGCGCGATTGTGTCCATAACGAACCACGCGACCTGTGCGGGGAGCATAAACCGGCTCTCCTGTTGGCAATTCAAAGTCGACGCCTAAATGAGGCTGTACGCGACGAGTGATTGGATGGCGACGGTTGGGTTGAAATTGGCTGGCAATTTTCAAGTAATCAACTGGAGCATAAAACGGTTTTTCATCGAGCAGATCTTGTTCGTTAAAAAAGACACCGCCCCCTTTATGCCGAACAAAACGTTTTTGTAAGCGTTCGCCACCAATATCCAATGAAGTTTGCAGAACTTCACCGTATTTGATGAAATGGGGACCTAGATATTTTTTCTCAACGGTGAACCAGAAATGCGCCCCTCGCTGCAAACTTTTTTGTGCTCGCAATTCAAATGCGTAAGCATCCATAAAGCGAGATGCGACAAAGTTACTATTGAGTTTCGGCAAAATACTTCCCATCAAAGAGCCGTAAATACGCCCCTCAATTCGAACTGTGGTTGTTTTAAATTTTGGATCGTACTTATTGGCCACAACGCGAGAACCACGTTTAAAAATGCGGTAAGCATCAGCAGTCTGTGAATCAAACATCACGATTTCGGTTTCACCTTTGGCCGTGCGAACCAAATAGCGCGTATCGAGCGTGAGATAGAGATGGCGAAGACTCTGGTCTTGAGCAAGGACTTCTTGACGCTCTTTCTCTGAAAAACCGTGCTGACGAAGAATAGAAAGCAAATTATCGCCGACACGCACCGGTTTTAAAGTAAAGTTGTTGGCTCGGGCCTGGACTGGTTGATACGATGTGAGCGCAATAACGAACGCACTCACAATCATTGCGAGGTGAAAAAACATGCTCCATCCTTTGAGCTTCTTAGTTAAACTTCCTGTTTTACTACTGATCTATCTTAGCGCGAACGTGGCCCTCGCCCAAGTTTATAATTCCTCGATCTCCTCAGCAACCGGCGGAACTGGACGTGCGACCGTAGAAGCAGGTGACGCTTCTTTCTTGAATCCCGCAGCCTTGGTGCATTTGCGCGGAAGATATTTTTTTAGTTCGGTAGCTAAAGACGAATATGCGGTGACCTTGAGTGATAACACTTTGGAAAGTGCATTTCCTGCAGCATTTGGTTTTGTGCAACGTCAGAGTAAATTAAATCAAACAGATTTAGATCACAAAGACATGAGCTTCTCGGTTGCTGATTTCATCATGGATCGTTGGACGGTGGGAATCACGGGTCACTATGTGGAGCAGCGCCTTGGCGAAGAGTCGTACCACAAGGTAAACGGCGATATCGGTTTAGTTTACACTCCCCGGTCGTTTATTGGTGTGGGTTTGGTTGTTTATAATGTGATGGATGATAAAAGTGACATCCCAGAAGAGCTTAAAGCCAAAAGATCGGCTGGAGCCGGGTTCACCTATATCTATCGAAAATTTGCCCGAATGCGCTTGGATGCGACCACAGAATCGGAGTTTATGGCCGGGGTCGAAACCTACCTAAACCCCTTTATTGTCACGAGAATTGGGTATTCTGACGATACGGATGATGAGCGCCAGTTATTCACCGGCGGACTGGGTTTTAAAGGCCCTCGTTTTGCCCTGAACTACGCATATGAAGGAAATCCTCAGAATTCAGAGGATTACCGTCATTCGGTTGACTTCAGTGTTCCGTTTTGATAACTAACTCGCTCTGTTAAAAAAATCCCTGGGGGTAAGAAATGGCTTCTAAAACTAAAAAGACTGAGTACATCCGCGAAAAGAAAAAATCTACTAGCGGTAAAAAACGCAAAGCTACTCTTCGCAACAAAGGTACAACTAAGTCTGCTAAAGCACTTTTCAAAGACTAGTTCTTTTTAAAGCGTTTAAATTTCGTTTAAAACTAAAAAGCCTTTGGGATTTCCCAAAGGCTTTTTTAGCTTGTACGTTTTGAGATCGCAGATCGTATTAGTTCTGCGATACTTTGCTGCGGAGAAGTCCGCCGTCTTCTTGGGCTCCACCCTTTAAATCCCAACGGAATGGAAGTTCAACCCATCCTTCTTGTCCTGGATAGAAGCGCCATTTTTTAAGCGCGATCAAAGTTTTTGCGTCTAAATTTCTAAAGCCCGTTGATTTCAACATGCGGAATTGTGATGGGTGTCCTTCTTTAGAAATGTAAGCCACAAATACAACCGCACCTTGGTCACCACGCAAACGTTCTTGGCGTTCGTATTGGGGACGCGGGTTGCCTGGCATTTGACGAAGCTGATCTAAACTGCGCACACCTTGTGGAACTCCAGAAACCTGTTTGGAAGCGACATTGGCGTCACCGTTGTTACCGGCGCCAATACCTTCTTCAGTTCCGCGGCCCCCTCCATTACCACCGATTCCGGCAGCTTGTTTGGCGGCGGCTTCGCGCTCGGCTTTTTCACGAGCTTTTGCAAGAGCGGCTGCTTTTTCCGCGGCAAGAGCAGAAGCCACGGCTTGCGCATTCTTTTCACGAACGCGGTCTTGAAGAGCCGCGAGTTTATTTGCTTCATCTGCTGTTTCAGCTTCGGCAGAATCAAGTGCTTCGTTTTGTTCATCGCTCAAGGCAGCTGCCATCGCCGAAATGCTTTTTTCTTCGTTTTCGATTGCAGCTTTATGAGAAGCATCTGTCTTCGCGAAGTCTTCATTGAAGTCTTCGTTGAAATTAGATTCAACTTTAGTGTCTGCAAGCGCTCCGTTATCAAGTTCAGGAGCCGCGATATCATCAACAGTCATCGGCACAGCTTTGAAATCAGTTTTCTCAGCAACAGTTCCACCTTTTGGAGCGGCCGCAACTGAAGGAGTTGCTTTCACCGGTGCAGGAGCTTTTTCAGGAAGTTTTGCTGCAACAGGAGCTACGGTCGGAGCTTTCGCTGGAGCGATAACGTCATCTGGAGATCCAGCTTTTTCAAGCTCTTCTACTTTCGGAAGAGTTTCTTGTGCAATCTCTCCACCTTGAGTTGGTGGTGTGATGATACCTTTTGGAGCTGCTGTGAATTTCACTGGTGGAACATCTTCAATTTCAATTGTGATGGTGTCTGTTTTCACTTCTTCAACAAGTGGAACAGCCACAACAGCGACAAACAAAACAGCTGCCGCATGAAGTGCTGCAGATAAAGTTAAGAAGCGACCGGTTTTGGATTTTTCAGGGAGTTTTTGTGCCAATAACCAAGCGTTGTAATCATATGCGTCGCCTTTTGAAGACGAAACAAAATCTGCTTTAGGCATTTTATAATCAAACAAACTCAATTGATTGTTGTTTTGTTGCTGGTCTTTTTCTAAGTCAAAACCCATACAAACTCCTCTGGTACTAGAGGAGCATTATCAATTCCTGGGCCAGTTCCAACTCGTCTGCGAGCGCTTTAAGACATTGTGGTCGGGGAAAAATTTCATGTCTGACCAAAAAAGGTACGCCGTATCGAAGAGTCCTGATGTCACCAAGTGAAAGTGGTTATTTCTGAGTTTTGGCAAAATCTTATTGAGAGAACAGAAAAGCCATCACATTTTATCCACTAGTAAAGAGTGAGGTTATTGTTCCCATGGAAACAGGAATGGACGAAGTACGAAATCGTATTGCGAGTACATTGAAATCAGTTGTTGGTGAAATGACGGCTGGTAGTCACATTATCGAAGTCAGTTATGTTCAAGGTGAGAAAACGACGATCTATAAAATCTCGCTACCTCAAGAATACAGAGGAAAACTTATCGGAGCTGGCGGAAGAAATATTTCTTCACTCCGCCAAATCTTGACTGCGATGTCTGCTAATCACGGATTTCGCGCGATCATCGATCTTGTAGTCTAACCATGTTCTGGGAGGAGGCCATCAGGGATCTCTCCCTTGGCCACCGCCGCCGCGATCTTCAGATGCTCAGGATTTCCTACGACATTCAAAGCGTCCGTTAACGGTAAAGCTCCAAAGCTTGCGAGCTTCGCTTTTTTCACATCCAAAATTCTTTGATAGCTGTTTTGTAGGGTGTTTTTATCAAGCGATCCTTGCGCCACAGCTCCGAGCACGGCTTCAAGAGCTTGCGGTGGGACATTGGGTTCGTTGCAATATAAAAGTAAATCCACGCCGGCTTTAAGCGCGCGTACCGGGATTTCTTCAACACCGTAGTTGTCGGACATGGCTTTCATCCCGAGGTCGTCTGTGATCACCAATCCGCGATAGCGGAACTCATCGCGAATAATTTTTTGAATAAAGATCTCAGACAAAGTCACAGGCCATTCGGGATCGATGTTCGGGAACTTAATATGCGAAGTCATAATCATGTCAACGCGGGCCTTGCAGGCTTTTTTAAATGGAATCAATTCTAAGCTTTCAAGACGTGCTAGATCTGACTGCTCAACCGGTAGATCCAAGTGACTGTCGAGTAAAGTGTTGCCGTGACCTGGGAAGTGTTTCGCACAAGTCAAAACGCCGGATTTGATAAAACCACGGATGATGGCAGAAACGTGTTTGGCGACCATTTCAGGATCAGAGCTGATCGCGCGATCTCCGATCACAGTGTTAGCTGGATTGGTAAGAACATCCACGCTTGGAGCGAAATCAAGGTTGATACCGACGGCTTGCAGTTCCAAGCCCAAACGGTTTGCGAGATGGAAAGACACTGTAGGCGCATCTAGATCACCAAGTTTTTTAGCAGCTGGCCATTGCGTGAAGGGCGATTTCAAGCGGTGAACGCGGCCGCCTTCCATATCGATACCAATAAAGAGCGGAGCTTTGTCGGCCATCTTATGACGAAGAGATTGAATCTCATGGCAAAGTTCCCAAACTTGTTTGGGTTCAGCGACGTTGCGACCAAAAAGCACAACTCCGCCGATGTTATTGTCGACGATAAAACTTTTTTCTTCTTGTGTAAGAGTGTGACCAGAAATACCGATAAAAAAGTGCTGTCCAATAACGTGATTCATGCTCATGAGAACTAATTTCCTTTACCTTCTGTTTTATCAGGTTGAGCTTTGATAATGATGCCTTGCCCTTGTGGAACTCCCACTTCTTTCGAAGCTGGAGGGGCTTTTAGTTGATCCCTTTTTGATTTTTCAGATTCAGCAACGACGTTTCCAAGACCGGCGGGAATATTTCCGAAAAGTGTTTTCAGAATATTTGCGCTGTAGGGCTGATCCTTAGTTGCTTCTTCAGGAGAACCAACAAGTTTTGTTTCAATTCCCTGAGCGAGGGCGTTGGTGCCAAGAACTTGTCCCTGTTCATTAACGTAGCTTAAGAACTTCGTGTCTTTAAAAGTATTCAAGATTTTAAATACTTTGAAGCCGTTGAAAGTTTCTTCTTTTCCAACCAGAGCTTCACCTTTGTAGATGGCTGCATCTTCCTCAGCAATAGCTGAGTATTCATATTTGGTTTCAGATTTTAAGCCCTCTTTACTTTTTAGCATCAAGTAAACGAGGAAGGTTGAAAGGAAAGTCCCCTTAGGAATTTTCTTTTCAATTTTTTGAATTTTTCCACCTTGTTTCACATTTGCCGTCATCGTGCCGTTTTTAAAGCGGGCGTCGATGGTTTTGATCTCTTTGCCTGCTAAGCTTGTGTACTCATAGGAAATAGGGGCAAGCTCAGAATCGGCAACGGCTTTCACACTTTCGGTGATTTCCGAAGCTCCCTTGCCGGTTTTAAGAAAATACGTAGAAAGAAATTGTTTCTTTTTATTGTCAAACTCGTAGCGGCTGACGATATAGCCAATCTGAGCATCACCCGCGAGTACTTTGGAATACCCCTCGAAGAGAACATCCGCGTGAGCCGATGAGAGAGCACAAATAAATACTAAAACAAATGCGAAAAATCTACGGACCATGGTCGGGGTTTCCTCTCTGAGATCTTGGTACAAAGTCTGTCATCCCACTATAGAACAAGTCAAAGTTTTCGAGGTCGAGTTGTTGCGTCCTGTCCTCTGATACGAGACAATGTGCACAGACATGTTTAGTAATCGCAGCACCTTTTCTCAAATTACCAATCGCAAGGGTCAAGTCGCACTCTTTGTGGCTTTGATTTTTCAAATTCTATTTCTATTTTTCGCGATGGTGATTAATGTCGGTCTACTCGTGCATCATAAAATTAATCTGCAAAATTCTGTGGACCTTGCGGCCTATTACGGCGCGATGAAACAAGCAGAAGGAATGAACGCGATTGCGCATACGAATTATCAAATTCGCCAGAGTTATAAATTGCTCGCATGGCGCTATCGTATGATCGGAAGCGCGGGAGAATTCAGAGCGCATCCATACAGCAAATCCACACATCAGTTTCAGATGTCGACTGATGACATCGTGACCGATACACCGGGCCCACAAAAAAACTTTCAAGAAGCGCCGGCGTTTTGCATCACTTACGTTCCATTCAAAGGCATGCCGCCGAATGAAAATACATGTAAAGACATGGCTAATCGAAGCGGTATCACCGTGTTCAATGCTCCTCCATTAATTGCAGGTCACCAAGTTTTCTCTGGCGCCATCAGACGTGCTTCGGAAGTATGGAGAGACAATCTGACTCAACGTTGTAAGCTCGCGGGATCGTACAACTACTACATGCTGGGTAAATTCGTGGTTGCCTTCAACGTGGACCAAGGGGAGAGAATGTATTTGATTTCTCTTTTGTCTCAAGGTCTGAGTTATAAGCAAGACGACTTTTACGATATTGATGGATCTCTGGTCAGCGAAGGTATTGCCAATACACTTAAGAAAAATTTAACTAGTGCGAATAATAACTCCGACCTTGCATTCAAAGTTTACAACTCGCTAGGTGCAGATGGTTGTAATGCAATGGGCGGGGGTGATAAAGACTTGCCAGCGCAATGGTTAACACCGATTAAAATTTATCCTGGCTTTTCATATATCGACAACGAATGTCCTGATATGACCGGTGGCCGAATTAACACTGTTTCCAAAGAACTCACTGGAAACTTGAGTGATAAAAAAACGTCAGCACCGAACTATTGGGATGAAATGACGTTTGCGAATGATATCCGACAGCTCTCTGGTTTCATTGGTTATCGATCAAATTTGAATGACACGTACAACTTCTCTTTAGGTGTAGAGAAAAATCCTTGGTGCATGGCGTACGTCGGCGTTTCGGCGACGGCAAAACCAAAAATTCCATTCTCACCATTTGGTGGAGTCACCTTAAAAGCTCGCGCTTTTTATAAACCATTCGGGGGGCGCATCGGTCCTTGGTACAAAGAAACGTGGCCAAAAGGTTCGAAGTTCTCAAGCGTTGGCGACAAAATGGATAAGCTCGCGCCTCCGCGAGTGTCTGATATCGCGTCTTTGCAAACCGCCAATCAAAAAGAAGAAGAAAAAGCTGTTCGTGCTGTCAACCACAGCCGTTTTGTTGGCGATCGGTACGGTTTAAAAACGCTCAAGATGCTGGGCTTCTATGGTAAAGCAATTTACGAAATGGATCCAGGCTGGAGAAATATGTTTGCAACGGGCGCAAACGATTCTTACGTGACAAGTTCAGATCTTTACGAAGGGTCGACGGCTCCGAACTTTGCTGATTGGGACGATATTCCGTTTAACTTCTCTAAAGGTTCAGGGGATATTCTGGCGTGGGATTCGGCGACCAATGCTCCGTCAAAAATGCGCAACCTTGAGTTGATGGCGGTTCTCCCAGATCCATTTGATATGGCTTATTACTCGATTGAACCTGATTTTTATCGCAACTACTATACGCGCATCCGTGATGGTTTCTTAGCGGGTCCAGGTAAGGCTTTTGTTGCTTCGGGAAAAGTTCTTCGCCCTGATATCGGTTATCACAAAGGATTTAAATCCGGTCAGTACAATCTGGAAGAGTTCAGTATCAAAGATCAATACCGAGCGATTTCTGACTCTGGTATGCAAGACGTGGTGGAAAAGGAATTCACTTTCCTCAGCAAAGATTGGCGCAACGTTTTGACTGGCTGGGTGGGTAAAGATCTTTTGGATTATTCACTTGATACACAGAGATTTGGAAAATGTTTAGATTCTGAAGAGCCAAATCCAGCCACAGCAGGAAACTGTGTGGTGGGTGGAACAACTGGTTATTCTGTGAAAATGGTTTCTTCGTCTTATCTTCGCTCGGAAATTCGCAATCTCGGTGGTGAGGGTGCCAGTGGCACAATTATCAATCCTCCGCCAGATGACAATGAGTTCTAAAGCTGTCTCATTTTGAAACGTTGAGTTTGTTGACAGGCCCGTGACCAAAATGGGTTCACCGCTGGCAAATCATTACCATCTCGAATTAAACCCCCGAGAATAGGCCCAAGCCTTGCTCTTATTCCATTTGAGACATTTTCAGATGGAGAGAACATGCTGAATGCAAAGCAAATCATTTGTAGTTTTCTAGCGGTTGTTATGACGACCTCGTCAGCATTTAGCGCAACGTCTCTGACGGCTTCATCTCAGGGTTACATGCCGACTTTGCAAAAGATTGGTGAGAACTCATATAAGTACACGGAAGCAAAAGCTGAAATTAAATTTGATGTCACAGACCCACAAGTCGTTAAACAACGTATTCAAGAAATGATGAGTGCGGTTGAAGGAACTCAGCAAACAAAAGGCAAACAAAGCAAACTCTTAGGTGCAGCCACGCACACTCTTAAAGCTTATCCCATGGAATCTCTTTACTTCTTTCTAGGTATGGGAGCTGTGGCATTTGGACAATTGGTTCTTAATAACTCACACAATCCAGTAGGTCTTCAACAACACATTGAGCATTCTTTGTCGCCAATGGGAATGGCGGGTTTTGCAGTATTCATGTACTTCAATAATTTGACGTCAACTCAGCTCATGACGATGACAAACAATCCTGCTTTCATGAAGTACGTTCCGTATTTGGGAATGACAGCGGGTTTCTTGGCGCAAAGTATTTTCTCTCATGTCGCGGGTGATCCGAACATCAAGGCTTGTGTACTCAAAAAGCCAGTGACTGAAAAAGACAAAGAAGCCGGCGTCGATGAAAAGCCATGTGTGAAAGCGATGGAAAATTTCGCTGATTTAAGATTAGCACCGTCTCTGACTTCGATGCTTCTTTCAACTCTCTTGGCTGCGAAAGCAGAGAAGCTTGTTAAAGCAGGTTTCAGTATGGGTAAAAGCGGACTCTTAAAATTAAGAGGCGTTGATGTGGCTTTAACTCTTGCTCCAGGTAAAGTTCAAGTCTCTGCAGTTCGTGCGGTTCTGGTTCACGGCCTAGGTAAAGTAGCGCAAATCACAGCCTTTGTTCAAATCGACGAATGGTTAAATCGCATTGTGACTTATGCATGGAAGAACTTTTTTGACGGCAGTGATTTCTACGACATCAATAATTCCATTGTTGAGCGTTTGAATTACCTTAAGACGACAAACTGGGTTGAGCCAAAAGCAGAACCTTTCTTGCCAAATCTTTTACCAAAAGAATTTTCCGAGTGGATTGCTAAAGATCGCACATTGGAAGATCGCCTTAAGTACTTCCAAAAACGTATGACTGACTGGCGCATGACGAACTTGGCAGACGTTTATGAAGCTCATCAAAACTGGAACATGCATTTGCAACAGTTGACAGGAAAATATGCTTCCAGCCACGAGTTCTATACGCAAATCATCAACGCCATTCGCACGTCTCGCTTTGATCTTGGTTATGTAAAGCCATTGGAGATTCCATATCCACTTACAGGTCTAAAAGCATACAACGTGCGCCCGGAAGCGTACGATGCCATGGTCACACATCCTAAAATGTTTGAAGGTTATCAACGCGACAATTTGAAATTTATCGCGCGCTTGATGCAACCGGGTGCGATTCTGAATCCGAATTATATCACTGAAAACTTTGAGGATGCGGATGAGGCTTCGGCTTACATCCAGTTCGGGGCTCTTTTAAATGACCTTGAAGTTAAAGACAAAAAGAAGATGGCAAAGTTCCATCAAATGATCACAAGCACAGATGATAAAGTCGTGGCAAGAGCGCTCTACAATCTTCGCCAAGAAATGGCTCCCGCAATGCGCAACCCTGAAGATGCATATTCGCGAGTGATTTTGGCGTTAATTAATATTTTGGGTGCGCCATCTCCTCAGATGGAGCCAGGCCGTGGTTACGTCATGGGATTCCAATTTGCTCCATCGACACAAAAGTTTGTATCAGGCCTTGAGTTTAGAAAAGGTTCCAGCATGTTTGGAGCAAATATGTTGGTGGATCATTATCTTATGCAGATGGTGTGTGGACCTGATATCACAAACGGCGACGCTTTGGTCGAAGAAACAACAGGTTTTCCTTCGAACTTTAGAGCTCCAATGATTCGTCCGGCGAAACACAAGTTTGATAATGAGTGCAACTCCACAAAAGCTTATATGACTTCGGATTCAATTTACACTTATAAGATTTCTCAAGATGGCAAAACATACCGTGGTTTCTTGAACTATATTCGTGAGACCGCGCGTGCCTCTATCGTCGGTCATAAAGAGAATTCAAACTTCCAAAATTGGTGGGATTTCTACACGACAAAACAAATGAAGTCGGCGTTTGATGCCTTTGGTGTTCGCTACGATGAAATTGTCGTGAAGTTGGTGCGCTCGCTTTATTATCAACGCGAAGAAGGATTCTTTAACTCTGTCTATAACAAACTTGGTTTAAACCAAAACGGCAGAAACTCTTTGAATCAAGGTCCGGTTGGTAACGGAGCTTTGCAGGCTATGTTCCAAGAAGAGCGCATGTACCTTGCGATCCTTGAGGAAATCATGTTCCCGAAACGCTCTTTTGATTTCTCTCTTGAAACAGCGTTAGAGCGTAAACTTCAAGTTCCTGAAGTTCGTGAGATTGAGAAAAATATGATCGGCCTATCTGACCTTCTTAAGAAGATTCAGATTAAAGAAATTGGTGGCCGTGAGCGTATCGAGAGTTCGTTGATGAACGACGAACTTGAGTCTCAAGTTGAGACGATTCAAAAATCGCTTCATACGGTTAAATTGCAATTGGGCCTAGTTGGTGGTGAAGGTGATATCCCAGTGATGGTGCGTGCGCTGAACGACAATCAAAAGGCCGTGGCCAAGGTGGCTCTGGATTCACTCAGTAAGCTTGCAGATGAAATGGCGAATTATGGCCGTATCGCAAATGCGGTGAGCTGGAACAAGATTTATGATGATGAAACGAAGTCTGTTTCACAAACGAAGTCTAATCCTGAGACAGAAAAAGCCCTTAGAAATTCAGGGCGTATGACGGCGCCAGCGGGTCAATAACCCCTGGATCCTTGGAACGAGTTTTGAAGTAATTAGAAATTGAAAGATTTAAACCTACGGAGACGCTGAATAGGTTGGAAAAAGGAACCAAATTGGCGGCTCTGTAAAAAGATTAAACAGTTAAGGAGAGAAGATGAAAAAGACAGCAATTTTGGGAATGGTTTTGGCGACAACAATGAGTTTTTCTGCACTAGCAGCTCACCCAGCAAAAATGTTGGAGCGCGCAGCTGAGTCGAAAGCGAAAATCGAAGAGTCTTTGTACGGTAAAGACAAAGAAGGTAAAGTTATCACTTACAAATCACTCGGTGAAGCGGGTCAAAGATCTGCTCAAGATCGTTTGCTAGCAAAACTGCCAATCACTGGTAAAGATGCTGGTTTGAGAGACTATCTTCGTGAAGATGGCGCAAAAAGCAATGAGCGCATGAGTTTGATTTTGGATCTAGTTGCTAGAAAAACTTACGGTGAGAGCCTTGGTACTGCAGAAGGTAAAGCTTTGGCTGACGTTTCAACTGCATCACTTAAGCTTTTGTCGAATGCAACTCGCGCAAAAGACCGTAACGACGAAGCAACTCTTGAGCTTGTGAAACAAATTGAACAAGGTCAAATCGACTCTTGGAAACCAACACAAATGAGCAATATCGCGAAGATCCTTGAGGCCCAAGATCGCCACATGGAACAAGGTTTGGACTCAAACTCAGCGTTGGTAAAAGCGTACCAAGAAGTAAAAGGCGTTTCTGAAGCAGAAGCAAAAGCTGCTGTTAAGAAAATCAAAGAACTTTGCTAATAAGTTCTTTTAAATAGCACTTCATAAAGCCGAGGCCTAAAAACCTCGGCTTTTGTTATTTGGCAGCCCATCTATATTTGATGTGAGTGTTTCGCACAAAGTTTTAACTAGGAATCTCATAGGGAGAGTGAGACCCTGATAAGAGCAGGAGGACTCCCTATGGCAGTCGTAGATCTTACACGTAATAATATTAAAGAGATGGTTGAGAACAATCAGACTTTGATTGTTGATTTTTGGGCACCTTGGTGCGGACCGTGTAAGCGATTCGGACCTGTATTTGAAGCAGTGGCGGCTCGCCATCCTGATGTGAAATTTTTAAAACTCAATACTGAAGACGAACAAGAACTCGCAGCAACTTTTGAGATTATGTCGATCCCGACACTCATGGTGATCAAAGAAGGCGATATTATTTTTTCTCAAGCAGGCGCTTTGCCAGAAGATATTTTGGAAGAGATCGTGACCAAGGCCAAAGAAGTCGACATGGTTGAAGTGCGCCGTCAAAATACGTAATCAAAGCACTCAAATTTTGGGCATAAAAAAAGCCGCAGTCTCCTGCGGCTTTTTCATTTCGGAATGTTTCGTTAGAAACTACTCGCGAATGATTTTTACGTGGTTGATGATGATTGGCTCAACCGGACGATCCATTGGACCTGTTTTAGAGTTTTCGATAGCGTGAACAACGTCCATGCCTTCTACAACTTCACCAAACACCGTGTGGCGACCATCCAACCAAGGAGTTACAACAGTTGTTACGAAGAACTGTGAACCATTTGTGTTAGGACCCGCATTTGCCATTGAAAGCATGCCTGGCTTCGAGTGTTTGTAGTAACCAGCTGGGAATTCGTCATCAAAACGGTAGCCTGGGCCACCAGTTCCGTTGCCAAGTGGGCATCCACCTTGAAGCATGAAATCTTTGATCACGCGGTGGAAAGTCAAACCATCGTAAAATGGCTTTTTAACTTTTTCGCCAGTTTTTGGATTCGTCCACTCTTTAGTGCCTTCAGCAAGACCTACGAAGTTTTCAACTGTTTTTGGAGCTTTATCAGCAAAGAATTTTACTTTGAAGTTTCCTTTGCTTGTTTCGAATACTGCGAACATTGGTGTTCCCTTCTTTGTGTCTTTATTCTTATCAGCCTTTTTATCGGCTTTCTTGTCGGCCTTAGCATCTTTCTTTTCTTTCGTCGATGCTTCTACCTTGGCCTTGTCGTCTGTCTTTGTTTCATTTGTTTGAGCGTCAGCGCGGAAACTAAAAGCTGCGAGCAAGAACGCGAAAACGTAAATCCAAAGAACCTTCTTCACATCAATATTCTTTGACATGATTTCTCTCCCTAGTGGTGTTTGTGCAACCCTTCCACTATTAGTGAGGGCCTCGGCGTGGGTCAAGTCCCTTAAGGAGTACGCGATTGGACTCAAGAAGCTCAGTGACTTCCTTTAAAAGATCAGACGGAGACAAATGAAGCGACATGGCAAGTCGTGGAAAGGACTCATCATTTGGATTCACTTCCGAGAGAGATTCTGACGCCACCAGTTGGAGCATCTGCTCGATCTGACGCAGTCTATTATAGTTAGCCACCAGAGTCTCAGAAGAAGGTCCCATTTCTCGAATGAATGACAAGGTCGATGTGTCCTGCGGAAGTTTCTTTTGCACGAGCAAAGAGGCTTGGCTCGCCAGCTCCAGGTCAACCAACCCGCCGTCGCCATATTTCAAATCAATGGGGCCGGAATTTTTTTGCAGCTGTTGGCGAATGCGATCCAGTTCCTGCAGATCTTCTGTGGTAAGGCCTTTTTGGATGTACATTTGTGCCAGAGGTTTTTCATTGTGACCGACCCAGCGAGCTTTCAAGTAAGCTTGTCGCTCCCAAGGAACGGCTTCGTTCTGCAAATAATTTTGCAGATCTTCTAAATGCATAACCAATGGGCCTGCTTTTCCTGAAGGTCTTAAGCGCATATCAATGGGATAGATGCTGCCGCCGCGATGGGGCTCGGTAAGGCGGCTGATAAATCGGCGAGCGAATTTAAAGTCAACGTCGGTTGCTTCGTGTGGCAGTACGAAAATAAAATCTAAATCAGAGCGGAATCCAAGTTCGCGGCCGCCCCATTTTCCTAGTGCTAAAATTTGCACTTGCGATGGGTGTTCTTTTTTAAGTTCTTTTGCAAGTGCCATAACGATGGCGTCGGCGGTTGAAGTCAGATTCTCGAGAAGTGGTGGGAGGTTTTTATCTTCCAGAAATTCACTGCCATTAATGACCTCTGATAATAACCTTTTCTCGGTAAGATTTTCTAAGAGCTGCGCAAGATCGTCTGTCTGTGCGTCTTGCGCACGATAGACAAAGCTATCGAGAAGTTCAGGTCGACTGCAGAGAATTCTTGAAAGATAGGGGGAGTGTCCAAAGAGCCAGGCGATTTCTTGGAGAAGATTTTTTTCTCGAAGCAAAAGAGTAAAAAATGTCGCTTTGGCCCGCGTGCCGGAAATAAAATCCTTTAAGAGCAACAAAGCGCGCTTGATGTCGCCGCCTTGTTTCTTCAAGGTTTCGAGAAACTCGATCAGAAATGCTTTTCTGGAAAGCTCATCGCGGGTTTTGTTTCTTGAGAGAACTTCTTGTCCCAGAATATCTTGCCAGAGTTCTTGCAGCTCTGAATCTTGTAATCCGTACCGCGAGAGCTCCTCATCAAGTGAAATTTCTTGAGGGGCTTCACCCAATAGGCTTTTGACGATGCTGTCGCAACGGTTCATTTCATTTTTGAGCGTGACGATAGCCTGAGAGATAAATTCAGGGTGAGTCTCGTTAATTTTTAAAAGATGCGTCTGTTCATCATTTAAGGCCTGAACGTAGTTTTCCAACCGACGAAGATTCCAATAGTGATTACTGAGAAAATCAGCTTCGTCGTGGGGAAGCAGAGTCTTATTTGCGAGCAAGGCAAGAGCTTCCGTCGTCCCGTGCACTTGCAAGCTCGGATCTTTTCCCCCGTGCACGACCTGCAAAGCGTGGGCAAAGAGTTCTACATCGCGAATGCCGCCAATACCGAGTTTAAGATCAATTTGATTATCAAGACTGCGGCCCCAATAGTGATTCTGAATTTTGGTACGAAGAGTTTTCAAGTCTTCAAAAAGCGTAAAATCCAAATGCTTTCTAAAAGAGAATTTTTTCGCGAAAGATAAAACTTCATGAATCAGTTGCAGATCGCCGTCTATGGCGCGCAAACGCACAAAAGCCAAGCGCTCCCAAGTTTCGCCATAATTTCCATAGTAATCTTTGAATTGATCAAGGCTGGGGATTAAGGGTCCTTGTTTTCCGCCGGGCCGTAAATCAAAATCCAGGCGAAATACGAACCCGTGAGCATTTCGATCTTGGAGAATTTTTTGGAATCTTCGGAGCGAAGAAAGATTTTCGGAGGAAAGCTCATCAGTCACTAAAAGTAAATCGACATCAGAGCTGAGATTTAATTCACGCGAACCTAGTTTTCCCAAGGCGAAGAGTGCGATTTTTTGATTGGGAAAACAATGCTTAAAAGCTTTCTGTAAAAGAAGGTCAGCTGCGGAACTCCACGAATGACAAATCGATTGTGGAGTTTCGGAGTTTTCTTTCGCAGCTTGGGCCTTACGAGACCAGATCTCGTGACGCTCGACCCGAAGCTGTTCGTCGAAAGAATTATTACTCAATGTTAGTCGACCACTTTGGTTTGAAGTAGTTGTTATTGTCGCGAGTAATTGGACGCTCTTCTGTGCCGTCGACTGTTGAAATATAAATCTGATTTTTTCCAGTGCGGTTTGATGTGTACATCACAAAGCGACCGTCTGGAGAGAAGGAAGGATCTTCATTTGAAGACCAACGACCATTGGCTTTTTTAGCTGACGTCAGACGAATCATTCCAGTGCCATCAGCGTTCATCACGAAAATATCGAAGTGATCTTCGCTTTGTCCGGCGAATGCGATTTTTTTGCAATCAGGAGACCATGAAGGAGACGAGTTGAACACACCCGCGAAAGTACGACGTTGTGGATTTGAACCGTCTTTATTTGAAGTGTAGATCATGGGCTTACCAGCGCGATCAGAAGAGAAAGCCAAGACATTTCCACCAGGGCAAACCGCAGGTTCTACGTTCATCGCACCTGCAGGACCGTTTGTGATTTTACCGATGACTTTACCGGAAAGATCGATTTTCGAAATATCAGGATTTGTTCCCTGAGAAATCGTCAAATAAATTGACTGGCCATCAGAATCAAATGCAGCCCCAGAGTTGATACCAGGGCGATAGGAAATCAACGAGCGCTTCCCTGTTGTTAGATCGAGCAACAACATATCCGCGTTTCTGAATTTCGAGCCCACTTTTTTAACGTATGAAGTGTAAGCAACTTTTTTTCCATCCGGAGACCAAGCAGGAGAAATTGAGATACTACGATGAGCTGTTAATTGGGAAACATTTTCGCCATCCCAATCCATCGCAAAGATTTCTTTAGTTTTGCCGTCTGTGCGATCGCTAGAAACAACAACGCGCGAAAGGAACATTCCCTCTGTTCCAGTGAGTTGTTTTAAAACGTCGTTTGCAAAAGTATGGGCGATACGGCGAGCACTTGAAGTCGGGCCTTTATACTTTTTGCCAAAGATCAACTGAGCCTTACCGACATGATATGTATAAGTTTCCAGAGTGACATCGTTACCCGCAATCGAGAACCCTGCGCGGATCAAGAAGTCAGCACCGATTGCGGACCAGCTTTGGAATTTGAATCCATTTGCTTGGCCTGGTGCAGGCATTAATCCCGTTTTAGAAGGATCTTCTAAAAAGGCACTTGGATTGATGAATTGAAAGTAAGAAGAAACCGTTAGGTCATTGTTAATGACGTTAAAAAGTTCTGCGCCAACGCTTTGATATTTTGAAGATGAAGATGGCGAACCAAAATATTGAAGAGCTGGAAAAGCCATCAAACTCTTTTTCGTGCGGGCTTCACCAAGTTTGATATAAATCCCATTTTCTTGGGCTTGTGAAACAGCTGGTGCCAGCGAAAGCACCACGGCAAGAGTCATGATTACAGATTTCATTCAATCCTCCTTATTCTGGGAATCCAATAAGGATTCCGTCGACGGATACAACGGCCTGAAACTTCTCAGGGGGGGCAGGGAATGGAGCTGCCTTATCAATTGTCGCTAATACTTCTTCATCGTAGCTGGGATTTCCACTAGATTTAACTATTTTTCGTCCCAAAATATTTCCGCGCGTATCAATAAAAACACGTGCTTGCGCTTTGAGGTCACGTTTTGCCAACCACTCAGGCAATGCCCAGTGCTGCTTGATATGACGATCGAGATCAGCACCATAAGTATCATGCTGAAGTTTGTTGAGGCCTGTCAGAGAAGTACCTGGAGAAACCATGTTCCCTTTTACTTTTGCAGCGCCTGAATCATCTTTACCAGTTCCTGGAGGAGGAGTTTTCTTTTTCTCTTCCGCGACTTCATCTTTGATTTTTTCTAAAGCTGCCATGGCTTTTAATTTTTCAATCGCGCTTTGTTGGCTGGCTTTATTCTTTTCTAGATTAATGCCGTCATCTTTCTTCGGCTGATGCTTTGGCAATTCTGGTTTCACGGCTTCCACTTTTTTTGGTGGAGCCTTTTCCGCTGGTTTTTCCACAATGGGAGAAGGCTCAGCCTTGGGAGTTGGAGCGGGTTTCGGATTTTCTTTGGCTTCACTTGGTGCCGGCAAAGTTTTGGGGTCGACTTTGTCTGGCAATCCCACCATGTCAACGCGCACGGCTTGAGTGAAATCGATTTGTTCAGGCGTAAAAAAGACTGCTTTCAAAGTGAAGAAAGAAATCAAGAGCGCATGCAGGGCAAAGGAAACCCCTATGCCGCGGGTGAATTGCTCATTTTGTTGTTCAACTTCGTTTTCTAATTCGTTCACTGGTCTTTAGGCATTGTGATAAGGCCGATATTAAATACGCCAGCAGCACGAACTTCTGCCATAGCTTCCGCGACGAAGCCATAATCCACCTTGCGGTCTGCTTGGATGTATACCTGTTTATTTTTTCGATGTTCGAAGATGGCTTTTACTTTGTTACGCAGATCTTGCATGGCAATGCGCTGTTTTGCGACTGTCATTTTTTGATCGGCGTTAATAACTAAAACAAAAGGCTCATCGTTGAGCTCAACACCTGATGAAGACGTCTTTGGCAGATCAACTTCAATCCCTTGTTGCATCAGCGGAGTTGTTACCATGAACATAATCAAGAGAACCAACATCACGTCGACAAGGGGAGTGATATTAATCTCACTCAGTGTGGCTCGGCTTTTCTTTCCTCCGCCATTACCCATTCCCATGATTAGTTCCCTTGAAAGAAGTTTCTCTTCACAATATTCAAGAAGTCTGCGTTGAAGTTATTCAACGTGATCTCTTGTTTGCGGATTTTAGAGATAAAATTATTGTATAAAACAACCGCAGGAATCGCCGTTGCCAAACCAATCGCTGTTGCGATCAGAGCCTCGGAAATACCTGGAGCCACAACTGCCAAACTTGCTGAACCCGTTTGACCGATTTTGTGGAAAGATCCCATGATCCCCCAAACTGTTCCGAAAAGACCGATGAAGGGACCGGTACTTCCTGTTGTAGCAAGAACCGTCAGGCGAGATTCCAATTTTGCGATTTCGTTCTCAGCAGACTTATTTAAAACGCGCTCTAAGTTGTCGATACCGGAAAGAATCGGTTTATCACCTTGGGCTTTCGACATCAGCGGAGATTCCGCGATTTTTTTCATTTCTAGGTAAGCTGCTTTAAACACGCGAGCGACTGAAGAATCTTTATATTGGTCGATGTCTTCGTACAAAGTGTCGAGGGAATTTACTTTCCAGAACTTATTGAGAAAAAGTTCGTCAGCATCTTTCATCTTTTTAAAAGTCTGATACTTCATGTAGCCAATTGCCCAACAGAAAACAGACATCACGATCAGCATCAAAAGAGTGAGCTGAACGATAGGGCTTGCTTGAAAAATTGCATCGACTGAACTTGTGTTCACCGAAACAGAGGGTGCGGCCTCAGCCACACTAATGAAATTCAACGCGGACATAATCTTTACCTCCGAAGGTAACAGATTATGCGCAAATGCATCCTAGTTCAACCCTGCGACACGTGATGCCGCAGGTCCTTCGTCTAGAATCGACTCTAATTTGAGGGAGCTTCGACTCCTTCACCAGTGAGATCAACAACGACATCTCCCTGATCCGTGCGCACCCAAAATTGTCCTTTGTGTGGACCAAGTGAGGTGGGGGTGAAATCAATCTCTGAATCACAACTTGTCCCTTTCGGTAAAGTGTCGCCACATTCGGTATAGCCTTGGAACATTTCACCGGTGATTCCGATTTCTGAGATCTTAAGATCTTTATCTTTAGGCGCGTTGAGTGTGAAAATAGTGTAGTAGGTTTCGTTAAGTGGAACTTTCCCAAAATCAAATTTCAAATTTTCTTTGGGAGTTAAATGCGGATCCAGTGCTTGCAAACCCACGAGATGCGCCCAACTGAATACCGGTAAAGACAGCAGTAAGAATGCCAATGCCTTCATAGGAACCCCTTTTTTTTCATTTGGACACAACTTCTTTCTGAAGAACATCGGCTCGAGGTCCTATCCATCAAAAGACATATAGACTTAGGATTACATTTTCCAAAAGCCATTGCCTTAAAACAAATACCCACAATATCTTATTTATAAACATTGATGTGATTATGTGCTTATTGAACGTTTAAAAAGGGAACTATGATCAAGCTCTCTCGCTCTGAAATGCATGAACAAAACATCGTGACCTTCTTTTCCGGCACGCGCCTCGCAGCTCCGGGAAGTCCTTATATGTTTGAAGAATCCAACTGGCTTTTTGCGCAAGAAAACCTGGGTGTGAATTTGATTGAGTATTCTCGTCCAGAGAATGTTCGTTACTTGATGGAAGACCCCAAGATCCAAAAGTTTTTGGAAGGCACAAAAGGTAAACCAGGCACGTTGCCGACTCTTATCGACGTGACGATCGCCCGTGACCCGCAAGTTCCAGAACTTGCACTGAAATTTTCACCGCAATATATGGACAGCGTGCGTGTGAAGATGCTTGCGAGTGCACTGACAACGAAAATGGATTTCACCGCTAAGGCTGATGAAATGGGAGTGCGTGATCGCTTTCCATTGACGGGATTTGAGACGAATAAGTTCACTTATCTAAAAGTAACGCTGTCGGAAGGCTTCTTAGAAAGAAAAAAGCAACTGAGCGACAAGAATAAGTCACTACTCGATGCCGCCCGCTACGTGGATCCACAGGCAGCTTTCTTTATGATCATGACTTGTATGTCGGGGACAGCGAAAGCTGCCTGTTAACTTGAAATGGTAAAAATGTTCGGCGCAACAAGATATTTTGCCAACAGGTTCGGAAAAGAAGACGAGAAGCTTGGGGCGTGAATAATGTTGAGTCTGTCGGTAGCCGAGAAGCTACTTTAAAAAGCTCTTGGCCAAATTTCCGTATTCGATGAACACTGAATCAGAATAAGCTTTTGAAATTTCATGAGCAGGAGCAACTGCTGAGTCTTGATAGTCGAACCCTGCTAAACGAAGACTGCTATTGAAAAGCCAATTCTTTGGATGAGGATTTGAATAAACGAGCTCTGCCTTTGCCCAGCGACGATTTTTCTGTTCAGGAGAATCGAAGTATGTTTCAGCTCTGTATCTGCCTTGAAAGCCAGATTTTGTATTAAAAATTCCATAGCGAAAAGATCCTCCGCCGCCATTAAAAGAATAAATATCACGACTGCCGAAAGCGCGCGCCAATTTAACAGCGGCGATAAGAGATTCAACGTCGCCGTATCTTCCATTAGTAACAAGACACGTAATATCCCATGGCTGAAGCTCGCAACCGGGGCGGTAGGTGTTTTTTAAAGAAGGATTAGCGCGAATGTAGGAATTCAGTTCGTCTTCGCAAGGTAATGCGTTTTCCTCGGAGTTTGAAACATAGGCTGCGTAAAGATGCAGAAGCATCAACTGATTGCGTCTGTAATCAAGACCTGGGGTGGTCTTACCTAAACCATCGACACCCAAAGCGAGAAAACGAAGTGTTTTAAAAACAAGCGGGCATTTCATTTCATCCGCGGGCTTTACAAGCTCATGCGCGATAATTTCTAGTCCCGTTTGAAACATGACGGGATTGTGGAAATGTTGTTCGCGTCTTTCATACTCAGCATTGATTTCATCTTGAGTAGCCTTATCAGGGGCAGGCACAACTTGTAGTACAGACGAATCTATATACTGATGAACCATAGTCTGTGCATTCACAAGGCGTGCGTCTTTAGTTTCCTTCAGTCGTAAGTACTGAGCCATTGAGATCTTCTCAAAGACTTTGAATTCACTTTCCAGATCAGCAAGAGCTTGCAAATCCATGTTCTTTACCGTCGAATTCGCGAACGTAACGCTTGATAATACCAAGGACACGATGACAAAAATGAATTTATTCATATCGCGCACCTACTACCTTAAAAAGCCTTCAGCAAGTTTGCGATATTCATCGAAAACCTGCTGTGAATTAATTTTCGGAACTTCGCTTGGCGAAACGTCTCGGCCCTCAAAATTGGACATCTGCATTTGGCTGTCAAAGAGTGACCCACTTGGGCGTGGTCTTTGATACTGATAAATCATAAGAACTGGCCGCCGGTTCTTGACTGTTGGTGCATCAAGATAAGTTCCAGTTTCGTAGCTTGAAGAATATCCTTTGCCCGTACCTAAAATTCCGTAGCGGAATCGACCACCGCCACCGTTAAAATAGAAATTATCGCTATCATTATAAGCGCGCACGATTTTCATTAAAGCTAAACGTGTTTCTGAATCCCAGAATTTACCTTTGTCTGTATGACAGCTCACGTCCCAAGAGTTTTGATTGCAGCCAGGACGGTATTGATTTTTTAGAGATGGGTTTTGGATCGTATAGTCCAAGATTTCTTGCTGACAAGGGAGTGAGTTCTTCTCTTTGTTTTCAACGTAAGCAATATAAAGATGCATCAGCATCAGCTGATTGCGAACATAATCCAGGCCAGGGGTCTCTTGGCCATTGCCATCAACTCCTAAGGCAATAAATCTCAAAGTCGTCACAACAGTCGAGCATTTCATTTCTTCGACCGGTTTTAAAAGTTCATGAGCGATGATCTCAAGGCCCGTTTGGAAGATGACCGGACTTTTGAAGAACTGTTGGCGACGGTGGAACTCGGCTTGAAGTTCTTCTTCGGTGGCCACACCGGGATTTGAAACCAGCTGCACGATAGAAGATTGAATATACTGA
The DNA here is from genome assembly GCF_047345725.1 of Bdellovibrio sp. HCB2-146. Classification (NCBI taxonomy): domain Bacteria; kingdom Pseudomonadati; phylum Bdellovibrionota; class Bdellovibrionia; order Bdellovibrionales; family Pseudobdellovibrionaceae; genus Bdellovibrio; species Bdellovibrio sp. HCB2-146. The sequence goes on along the minus strand of NZ_JBLEQP010000001.1, from coordinate 1,286,887 downwards.
TGCATCATTCTTTGCGCGCTTAAGAGCTCCGGATTGTGGTTCTTCTTCAGTTGAAGGTACTGATTCATCGTGATGCCTTTGAAAGATTGAAATTCTCTTTCAAGGTCTGCCAAGGCGGCTTTATCCACGCTCTTTGCGGTGTCACTCATTGATGCGTTTGCATGAATGCCGAAGGAAATAACAAGCATTAGAACAAGAATAAAGTTTTTCATTTCAAAAACTCCTTCGCAAAAGAGCTATAAAGCGACATCACTTGCTGAGAGTTCAAATTAGGAACTTGGCTTGCAGGTGCAGCCCATCTGTTGTTGAGAGGCTCATAAGAAACAGAGCTATTGAGGATCGCTCCATCTAATTGAAGAGAGTCATAGTAGAAAACCAAGCCAACACGACCACGTTCAGACGAACTTGCCGAATTCATCAGGCCGTCGCTCGTGTAGCGCGCGATGAATCCATGTTTATTTCCAAACAAGCCACCGCTTTTTCTTTTTATCGCACCTTCGAAATCAAAACTGTCTCGGTCATTAAAGGCTCTCGCCATTTTCATAATTCCCAAACGAGTTTCCGCATCGACGTATCTGTTGCGATCTAATTCGCATTCTGTATCCGCAGCATCAGAGCAGCCTTCGTGATATTGTTCATACAGCTCAGGGCGCACCATCGGTTGACTGTTGATCTCTGCTTGGCAAGGCAGAGCATTCTTCATCATATCTCTGACATAGGAAGCATAAAAATGAACAACGAGAAGTTGATTACGAACATAATCAAGTCCCGGAGCTTTACGGCCCCACGGATCGGATCCCAAAGCCGTAAAACGAAGTGCATTCACGACAACAGAACATTGAATTTGATTTTCAGGTTTTAAAAGCTCATTTGATAAAATCTCAAAACCAGTTTGCACCATCGTAGGACTTGCAAAGAACTGCTGACGTAAATCATTGGCGCGGCGGATCTGTTCCGCACTCGCACGACCTGGTTGTGGTAAAAGCTCTGTGACTGTTGACTGAAGATATTGAGAAAGATTTCTTTGCGCCTCAATCAGGGAACTATTCTTTGCTTTCTTTAAAGCCACGTATTGCGCTGGAGAGATATTATCAAATGGACGGAATTGATCTTGCAATTCTTGAAGAACTTGGCTGTCGATACGTTTTGATTTTGCAAACTCTTGCTTTACAGCTTGCGCCTTGGAAAGTTCGCGACCTTCAAAGTTGAAATAAGGCTCTGATGTTGTCGAGCAAGAGCGATCACGACAAACAGCAACCGCGAATTGCTCACCACGCTCATTGCTAGAGGCATAAATTCCAACAACTTTAAACGTGTCATCATAGTCCGTTGCGCGCACAAAATTGCCTACGCAGATTTTATTCGTTCCACAGCCCGCCGTTTTCGCGAAGCTGAAAGTGATATTGCTAAGATTATATCGAGAGTTTGATTTAATATCGTGGATCGCCACTTCGGTAGAGCTGGTACCTTCAATTTTCAATGGACCGATCGAGCGACGAGAAGAATTTCGGTTGTCTTGCGCATAAACAATTTCCCCTGCGCAAACATATTGGTCTCGATTAAAAAGGTCTTGAGGAGAGCAATTCTGAGGACGGGCCGCTTTAGCTGGCAAATGAGCAAAAAGAAGCAGTGTCAAAACTTTAGACAGCAGCCCTATAAGGGCGCGAGATCGCTGTTTAAATAGAGATAAAATGAAGACTGCCATAGTTTTCCTCTGTGCCTTTTCCTATTGCAAGGTTGGCGCCGCAAACGGGGGCTTAATAACAAAATACCAAGCCCCTCAGCGAGAGGAGTAAAAAACAATCTAACAATATTGGCCCGATCTATTTTGCGAGTTTTGCCGTTGTCTCTAATTAAGTATATACAATATATAATTGAGTTCACAGGAGCTCGTCAGATGCGAAAGAAATCGAATATTACCGAGTTATCAGTGCGAGAACTGCAAACCAGAGTGAAAGGCAGTTCTACTCGAAAGGTCGTAAAAGATTCTGAAATAGATTACTCCGACATTCCCAAATTCACAGATAAGGAACTTAAAAAGAAATTTAAGAGACCGGGAAGGCCTTTGGTCGGAGAAGCGCCAAGAAAAGCGATTTCAATCCGAATTGATGAATCGGTACTAGATAAAATCAAAAAGAAAGCACGCAAAGAAGGTATCGCCTATCAAAGCTTGATAAATGATATTCTTAAGCGTGCCGTTTAGTTCCTGTTCCTAGCGTATCTATGCAGCGCAGTCGTATGAACTATCATTTCAAAGGAAGTTGCCTTGAGCTTTCTCAGGGTGGTCAGAGTTTCACTCTAGTTCCAAGATAAGCTGAAAAAGAAAAGGGGCTTTGAAAGCCCCTTTTTTTTACTTCACACAGATATAATTAAAAACTTTATCGTTCAGATTTGTTTCAGAGAAAACCGGAGAAGGGTTTCTCATCACTGGATGGAAAACATAACCGTTATCCATCGCCCAAGGTGTTCTTCCTAAATCCAAACCGCCCTCCCAAGGACCATATGCTTCCAAAAGCATATACTCTTGAGCGGTTGGCAGACGTCCTTGCATAGAAGCACAAGCCATCATGGCAGCTCTTGTTCCAACAACTTGAGCGACATCGCCATTCAGCGCACCCATCACGGTCAAGGTTTTGCCTTGATTGCTGATCGTGCTTGGGAATTGTGTTCTTTGATAATGCTTGAAAACTTGTTCAGCCAAATAGCCCATGACTGTTGCAGGCGTGCCATTCGCATGGAATGTTTCAATTTCAGAGTTACGATTCACAACCGACAATGTCACATAGATATCGCCAGCGCAGTTTGGAGCATAAGAGTAGGAGCCATACATCATGTAACCCAAGTCCCGCATTACTGGAGATCCGCCAATCGATGCTTGCGCTTCGCCCGGGTTGAAGAATACTAGCTTCTTGGTGCGTGGGCGAACCTGACGATACACTTGATCCAAATAAGCTTTAAATGAATTTTCCAACGTCACATCAATGCCGTAAGCACCTGTGCGCTTGTTCAGCTCATAAAGGTCGTTGAATTTTTTAAGAATGGCAGCCGCTTCTGAACCATATGAACCCATGTACATCAGTTGCGACGCCAGATTCACCATATTGTTCATGTACTCAGCGCGAGTTGAGTCGTAATTATTTTTGTAAGCACAAAGGTCCGCACCGCGCACAAAAGGAATCGAAGGCCAGATACGGAAAGACTTATCCGGAGCTCCCGCTTTTGCGATTGAAAAACTCAAAATAAGAGAAAGAAAAAACAAAACTTTGGATTTCATAAAAGCTCCTTTTGTTGAACTCGATATACCGGAAGGGGACTCCAAATGTCCCTAAAATTGCTCAAGGTTTTCGTAGATGTAACCGTCTGGATTAAACTCCTGGGCTTTTTTAATGTCATCTGCCGAAGTCAGTGGGCCTAAAAAGATTTTCTTATGACGACGGCGCATTTCTGCAATCACATCGGCATTAAATGCAGGACGTTTTGAAATCTGAATAGGCGCAATGAACACGTCACCTTTAAATTGAATCGCAGGCAACACGTACAAAGAGTCAAAACTCAACATGCGCACAAGATCTGGAGTACCAGTTCCATAAACCCACATCGGCTTCAAATCTTTGATTGCTGTCATAATGACGTTTGCTTCACTTTGAATCATTGTGCGCTTGTCAGGATTCAATCCTTCAATCGCAGAAATCACGGCTGTGTGCACGTCTAAAACATTATCGACAACGTTTAAAACGAAACGTGTTTGCGGGAACTGTTCGTAGTATTCTTTCAACGCAGGAGTGGTTTTGTAGAACTCGTTAATTTGCTCCCAAGGATACTCAGACAATTTTCCTCCGATCAAAATCGGAGTCTGCGGATTTTCATCCTGCAGCTTCTTTTTCATATCGAGGAATTCGCGATCACGAGCTGGGGGCAGGGAAAACGCCACTTTGTCCTTAGAAATACGGACATCCACCCAAATCACCGCGTCCGATTTTTTTGCCAAAATCGCGCGGACTTTGTCGAGGGTGTCGGCTTTTACGATGGTCGTTACCGGGCCGGCGTTAAAAAACTCGTGCGGATATTCCGGGAAAGTTTGCGACATTCCCCAAATACGCACCATGAGAATAAGAATTCCCATCACAAATAAAGTACCAAGACTGATCAATATAACTCTCATGGGCCTTCGTATAGCACCCTAAAGCTTTGAATTCAGCACCTTTTTTCAAAACTCATCGAAAGAATTCTGTCAAAGAATGAAATACGCTAAAATTAGGCGTATTTCGCCTTGTTTTTCATTTAGCTTTCCATTAGAAATGCAGACGATAAGGGCCCGTAACCTATGAATAAGATTAATCGTAAAGTTGAGTATGCCTTGATGGCGCTCAAATATATGAGTCAAAAAATTCCCGGAGAACTGACTTCTGCCAAAGAAGTATCAGACGCTTTTCATACGCCTTTTGATGCTACTGCTCGCGTCATGCAGCAAATGGCCAGCAAAGGTGGAATCTTGCGCGCGGAATATGGAGCGAGCGGCGGCTATCAAATCACTAAAGATCTCGCAAAAATCTCGATGCATGATTTGGTCGAAATCATCGAAGGCCCAACAGCTTTAGTGAAATGCCTGCACAAAGAAGGACCTTGTGAAATTCAAGGCACATGCAACATCGTTTCTCCAGTTACGACATTGAATCAAAAACTAATTGAGTTTTACAAAGGCCTAAGTCTTAAAGAACTTTTGGTCGCTAAGTCATCCGAAATGAAGAAAGCAGCTGAGGTGATGGCTCATGGATAATAATAAAAACAATCCTCTTGAGAGCTACGAATATAAGTACGGTTTCACGACAGAAATCGAAGCAGACGCCGTTAAAAAAGGTCTGAATGAAGATATCATCCGTTTGATCTCGTCTAAAAAGAACGAACCAGAATGGATGTTGGACTATCGCCTTAAAGCATTCCGTCACTGGCAAACAATGGAAGAGCCAACATGGGCGCATGTTTCTTATCCAAAAATCAATTTCCAAGATATTTCTTATTACTCAGCTCCAAAAACTGTTTCTGAGAATGAAAAGCCAAAATCTTTGGACGATTTGGATCCAGAGTTGATTAAAACTTTCGAAAAACTCGGCATTCCGTTGTCAGAGCAAAAACGTATCTCTGGTATCGCGGTGGACGTGGTATTTGACTCGGTTTCTATCGGAACAACTCATACAGAGGTTTTGGATAAAGCCGGTGTGATCTTCTGCTCTATCTCTGAAGCTGTTCACAAATATCCAGACTTGGTAAAAAAATATTTCGGTTCAGTCGTTCCTTACACAGACAACTACTATGCCGCTTTGAATGCAGCCGTCTTTACAGACGGTTCTTTCTGTTACATCCCGAAAGGTGTTCGTTGTCCTATCGATCTTTCAACTTATTTCCGAATTAACGCCAAAGACACGGGTCAGTTCGAAAGAACACTTCTTGTGTGCGACGAGGGTGGTTACGTGAATTACCTTGAGGGCTGTACAGCTCCTCAACGCGATGAAAACCAACTTCACGCAGCCGTTGTTGAGCTAGTTGCGATGGACAATGCGGAGATCAAGTACTCCACAGTTCAAAACTGGTACACCGGCGATAAAGAAGGTAAAGGCGGCATCTACAACTTCGTTACGAAGCGTGGAAAAGCAGCCGGTAAGAACTCTAAAATCTCTTGGACTCAAGTGGAGTCAGGTTCTTCGATCACTTGGAAATATCCTTCTTGTATCTTGCAAGGTGAAGGTTCTGAAGGTGCATTCTACTCTGTGGCTCTGACTCACGATATGATGCAAGCTGATACCGGAACAAAAATGATCCATATCGGTAAAAACACGAAAAGCACGATCATTTCCAAAGGTATTTCGACTGGAAAATCTTCGAATGCTTACCGTGGCCAAGTCAAAATCATGCCTTCAGCGGAAAACGCGCGAAACTATTCGCAGTGTGATTCGATGCTTGTAGGTGATCAGTGCAGTGCCAGCACGTATCCTTATATTGAAGTAAAAAACAAAACAGCAACTATTGAGCATGAGGCGACAACGTCTCGTATCAGTGAAGATCAGATATTCTATCTTCAATCTCGCGGTCTCGACATGGAAAAAACGATTTCTATGTTGGTGAATGGATTCTGTAAGGAAGTTTTCAAGGAACTTCCGCTCGAATTCTCCGTTGAAGCTGTGAAACTTATTGAAATGAAACTTGAAAATTCAGTTGGGTAATAAAGATGAACAACATGTTAGAAATTAAAAATCTCCAAGTGCGTGTAGAAGAAAAAGAAATCCTAAAAGGTTTGAACCTCACTGTGAAACCAGGCGAAGTTCATGCGATCATGGGGCCCAACGGTTCTGGTAAATCGACGCTTTCAAAAGTTCTAGCGGGTCATCCTGCTTACGAAGTCACAGGTGGCGAAGTTAAATACGAAATCAATTTCCAAATGAAAAACCTTTTGGATTTGGAGCCAGATGAGAGAGCTAAAGAAGGAATCTTCTTGGCGTTCCAATACCCAATTGAAGTTCCGGGTGTTTCAAACTTCACTTTCTTGCACACATCTTTCAATTCCATCTTGGCTCACCAAGGTTCTGAACCAATGCCTGAAGGAGAGTTCCGCGAATTCCTTTATCAAAAAATGAAATTGGTGAATATGAAGCCTGAATACTTGGATCGTCCGGTGAACACGGGCTTTTCAGGTGGCGAGAAAAAGAAAAATGAGATTTTACAGATGGCGGTTTTGTCTCCACGTCTAGCTCTTCTTGATGAAACAGACTCGGGCCTTGATATCGATGCTTTGCGTGTTGTTTCTGACGGTGTGAATAAGCTTCGTCGTAAAGACAACGCGATCATCTTAGTTACGCACTACCAAAGACTTCTTGATTATATCAAACCTGACTACGTTCACGTTTTGTTGGGTGGAAAAATTATCGAAACTGGTGACGCTTCTCTAGCCTTGAAATTAGAAGACAAAGGCTATGACTGGCTTGTGAAAGAGTAGGTCGCGGAAATGAACTTACTAACCACTTACGATAAATTTGCAAAAGTCAGCCCGGCGCAAGGAGCTCTCGCTTCCTTCCGTCAAGCGGGTTACGACTATGCACTTAAAAAAGGTCTTCCGACTCGTAAAGATGAGGAATGGCACTACACGAGCGTAAAAGCTCTGAATGAAACAGAGTTTGTTTCGAGTGCTCTTAATCCCGTTGAGCCAAATCATGAAACGATGACGGCGATTAAAAAACATCTCAATTCTGAATTCACAAACGTGGTGTTCTTTAATGGTGTTTTAAATAAGACGCTTTCAAATGAACTACCTCATGGTTTTACTTTGCGTGAACTGTCGGAGTATCCGACTCATTTTGATGATGCATTCGATGCTTTGAATGGTGCTTACTTAACAAAACCAATGGTGTTGTCTTTAGCTAAAGAAACATCTGTGGAAAAACCTGTGAACTTCGTGTTCTTTACAGCAGCGGAAAATACCTCCTCTGTGATGGTTCACCCACGTGTGCAATTGGATGTCGGCTCTCGCTCTTCAGTGCGTATCTTGGAAAGCCACTACGGCATGGGTCCTGCTTACTTTGTCAATTCGGTGATGGATCTGCATGTGGGTGACAGTGCGAAAGTCACTTACGTACGTGTTCAATCCGAAGACGACAAGGCGATCAATATCGGTCGCACGCGTATTCGTGTAGAAAAGAACGCAACTCTTGAGTCTTTGGCATTTGCAACAGGTGCAAGCCTTTCTCGTCATACCTTGGATGTGATTTTGGCGGGCCCTGGTTCAACTTCAGAGATCAATGGTGTTTATGCTGTTCGCGGCACTCAACATGTTGATAACACGACTTTGATCGATCATGCGGTTGGCGATTGCAATACAAACCAGCTTTATAAGGGCATCCTCGATGGTCAGGCGAAAGCTGCATTCTGCGGTAAAGTTTTGATCGAGAAAAATGCGCAAAAAGCAAACTCTGCACAGTTGAACAATAACTTGCTTTTAAGTTCTAAAGCTGAAGCTGACAGTAAGCCGATGCTTGAGATCTATGCCGACGACGTTAAGGCCGCGCACGGATCAACAGTCGGTCAGCTGAATAAAGAAGAATTATTCTATATGCTCTCGCGCGCGATCCCTAAAAAGAAAGCGATCGAGATGTTGAGCTATGGATTTTTGTCCGAAGTTATTTATAAAGTTTCAGATGAGAGCATTCAAAAGTGGTTGTCTGCGCACTTAGACCAAGTGTTCAGCAAATTTCACGTGGAGAATGTAAATGGATAATTTAACGAGTGTGTTTGCTCAAGTTCGCAGCCAGTTCCCGGCCTTGAATCAAAAAGTTCATGGCAAGGATCTGGTTTATCTGGATTCGGCTGCGACGGCACTCAAACCTCAATCCGTTATTGATCGTATTACGAAACTCTATTCGTATGAGACTTCAAACGTGCACCGTGGAGCTCACTATCTGGGTGATGTCGCGACGGTCGCTTTTGAAAATGCCCGCACACGTGTTGCGGAATTTTTAAAGGCGTCGAGCACGGATGAGATTATTTTCGTTCGCGGAACAACGGAAGGTATCAATCTGGTTGCGCAATCTTGGGGTTCTACGAACCTGCAAAAGGGCGACGTGATTTTGATCACCGAGATGGAACATCACGGAAATATCGTCCCTTGGCAAATGATCGCTGAACAAATGGGTGCGGAAGTTCAAGCTGTCGCTATCTTAGATAACGGCGAACTTGATTTGGAAGACTTGAAGAAAAAACTAAGTTCCAAGGTCAAAATGGTCGCCTTCACAGCATGCTCCAATGTTTTGGGCACTGTGAACAATGCCAAAGAAATCACGAAGCTTGCTCACGCGGTTGGCGCAAAAACTTTGGTTGATGCCGCTCAAATCGTGTCGCAAGAACCAGTGGATGTTCAAGATATCGACTGTGATTTCTTGGTTTTCTCTGCGCACAAAATTTTCGGCCCATTTGGTTTTGGAGTGGTTTACGGAAAACGTTCTTTGCTTGAAAAAATGCCTCCCTACCAAGGTGGTGGCAGTATGATTGCAAAAGTAACGATCGAAAAAACAACTTACAATGACATTCCTCATCGCTTCGAGGCGGGCACTCCGCATGTTGAAGGCGCTGTGGGACTTCATGCTGCGATTGATTTCGTCACTCAAATTGGATTTAAACAAATCCACGAATTTGAGATGCAGCTTTTAAAATCGGCAACTGACAAACTTTTGCAGATTCCAGATGTGAAGATTTTTGGAACAGCTCCTCACAAGGGGCCGTTGATTTCCTTCAATTTGAAAGGCGCTCATCATTCTGATGTAGGCCAAATTCTGGACCGCGAAGGCGTTGCCGTTCGCGCCGGACACCACTGTGCTCAGCCTTTGATGGCTAGACTTGGGGTGCCCGGAACCGTTCGTGCTTCTTTTTCAGTGTATAATAATGAAAATGATATTCAGACCTTTATTAAGGCCGTGGCGAAAGCACGGGAGATGTTATTATGAGCAGCCAAGACGTACTAATTAGAATTCAAGCAACACCAAATCCAAACGCATGGAAATTCGTGATGGATCGCCCGGTATTAAATGAGGGCAAAGCTACCTACGCGGATAAAATTGAAGCAGCACCAAGCATGCTAGCGTCAGCTCTTTTCCAAGTAGAAGGTGTTCGCCAAGTCCACTTTTTCCAAAACGTGATCACGATCACTCATCAGTTCGATGCCGATCCTGAAGAAATTCAGAAAAATGTGTGCTCGGTCATTCAAACTCGCATGCCGGCGCATAATCCAAATCAAACGCCACTTGATGAGAAAAAACTTCGTCGCGCAAGTTTGCCTCCTGACGTTCAACGTATCGAGGAAATCTTGGACGACACCGTTCGCCCGGGTTTACAAGGTGACGGTGGTGACTTGGATGTCGTGAAGTACGAAGACAACAAACTCTACGTATTTTATCAAGGTGCTTGTGGGACATGCCCAAGTGCGACTTCTGGAACTTTGATGGCCATCGAAGGTATTCTAAGAGATCAGTTCAATCCAACTATCGAAGTGATCCCAGTCTAGGGATCACTCTCAATTTTATTATTTGCGACGGCGGCCAGCCGCCTCGCCGAGCTGCTGAGCGGCTTCTTCCACAAGGACAGGAGCCACAGATTCCATCGTATCTTCTGGGCGACTGACGACAATCGCCGAATTTCCTAAACGTTGATCGCCCACGGGACCTGAGGAAGAAAGGCTGATGGCGTGTTGTTGTGATTTATTAAATCCAGTCACACGAATTTTTACTTCTGCAACCTGGCCTGCGTGCAAACCTGACAAGGAATCTTCGCGTTGGCCTTCAACTAATTTTACGCCCTCTGGGATATCCCAAAGATATTGAATATTACCTGTGAAGTTTTGATTTAAAGCGATTCTGCCCACGATTTCGACTTCATCTGTTTCGTTATCGGGAATTCGTTCCGGCTGCAAAATTTCAACTTTCAAAGGAGCCGTGTGTTTGTTCATTTCAAGGGGAGGAGCCTTCGAGGCGAAAGACAGCGTGCCTGATTTATCTTCTTTAGGAGTTAAATAAGCTTTCGTGATCGTGCCACACACCAGACCGACAGCGAAGCACGCGATGACTTTAACAGTGTTGGATTTTGCATTTATGGACATAAATATTTATCTCCCGCGCTGTTGCGAAGCGAATAAGGTGTCACGCCGTCGACTTGATTTGAAAGGCGTTGCTGGTACTGACCTTGCGAATTTTTCTCCCAAGCGTGAACCTTTACGTTCACCATGTACCAGCCAGCAGATTTTCCAGAGAGCGAAACTTCTTCACAGTTCTTCGTTGCATCGTAACTGCAAGTTGGTTCAGTACCAGTCTCACGTCGTCTTTGGGTGACGATGTAAGATGAGCTTTGCCCAGAATGATAATAGTAATCTTCTTGGAAAATATAAGAGACTTTATAAACGATGATATCGAGATCCATCCACGTCAAATTGTTGGAGGCTTTTGTTGGCGTGTAAGCCAAGCTGATCGTCGATGAAGTTGGAAGTCCATCGTAGTAATAAAGGAAGAAGTCGTTGTTTCGTAATTGATCCGAACGCGAAAGGCTTGAACCCGACGGATACTTTTCCGCAGTTCCTTGAATATTGCGTGAGCACGCAACCGCAGTCCAGTCGACTTCTTGCGCATACTCTTGTGTATCAGAACGTTGGCCTTCGTCGGTCAGGATGGCATTGAGATTCGTCTCTGAACCGGTGTAGTTAATTTTTAAAAGTTTGAGGAAGAGACCAGCTGATGGAGTCGGGTACGTAGAAGTTTGACGTAAACTTGTCGCTCCTGTTGCAAAAGTCTCCCAATATTTTGAGAACGGAATACCGCCACCGGATAGCGCGCCACCGACAGTGCTTGCTGGATTGCGTGAAGATTTATAAAGAGTTCTGGCAATCGACATTTCACGGAATTCACCCTCACCCAAAACAACAGAGCGGTCATATAGAGCTGTTCCGCCACCATCATTCATATCCACAGCGATATTCGCGCCCGCTGTTGCATCCGCAGAACTTGTTTTCCAGCCGTAAGTATCAATGTAAATACGAGGGCGGTGATTTGGGCTCGCTGGAACGGCATCTGTAGAAGATAACACCGCTGACTGGAAGTAGTTCGCCCAACCTTCACTCCATGCTAAGCGCGGATCGATAATGAAGTTCCCGTTGTGAGATCCACCTGGAGAGTCGGTATGACCGTAAACATCCTCGAGGAAATGACCGTACTCGTGCAATATAACTGAATCATCGAAGTGATCCGTGTCTTGCGTTTTTACGTTTCCATTGCTGCCGCCCAGAATATAGAGCTTGCGCTCGCCCGGAACATAGAATGAGAGTGGGGCAGACTGGTCGTAGTAAGTGTAAGGATTAAATCCAGCTTTCCAATAGACTGTCACTTTGCTGGCAACCCAGGCAGCGTTGCCAATCTCGGAACGAATGTAATCGTTGGCCATTAAAATATCATAGTAGATATTAAAAGCTGCACCCTCAATCTTCGAGGATTTGGATTCTTCTGCTTCTGCTGTCATGGTTCCAATGTCGTAAAGTGCAGATCCAAAAGTTCCCGCTGTGAGGGTGAAGGATTTCGAAATTGAATAAGGAGAGTTGTAGTAAATATCTTCAAGCACACTGATGTTTAGTTTGTTGTTTTGTGCGCGCGAGTAGACTTTCAAAGTATATGTGCCCGCAGTTTGTGGCATATCAAACAGCGCGACGCCGTCCGTATCTGTTTCGCCAGCTTGCACCATGGTTCCGCTGGAATCAAAAACTTGGAATTCTGCAAACGCAATTTCGGCGATGCTACCGGCGTCGGGAGCATAGAGACCCCAAGCGCCACCACTGGATTTTGTCGGACGATACTTAAACTTCGCAGTTGCCTTCACCTGGAATGTTCCACCATAGCTTACGCCAGCCTTACCCATATAGGCAGGCTCTGGAGTCGCTGGGCCACGCGAGGCCGAATCTGTTGCAAGCGGATTGCTACAGGCAGAAAGCAAGAGGATGACCGCCCCAAGGGCGAGCACAAAGTTCAACTTCATGTTGAACTTATCGGTTTTTTAAGTGTCCACCTGAACGAAAAGACAGTCGCTTTTCACTCGAGAAAGTGCTTCAAAGTGTAGAAGTTTTTTGCAGTGATATTTCAGTTTGAGACGATCTTGGAATTAATTAAAAAATGAGGTGAGAAAATAAAAAAAGGTCCGATGGCCACTCTGAAATTAAACCTGTTTTAGCTAAGGTGGGTGACCATGATAACAACTTTAGGCTTCTCAGTACGAGCTGAGCTTGCTCACCATTGTCAGGGACAGTCCCCAAAAATATGCTTGTAAGGTTTATTTTCGATGAGCTTTACGCCGTCGAACCCTATGGACTTCATTCTAGCATGTCCTTTGAAACCGTCAATCGAACCGGACTCTTACTTTTCCGTAAAAGACCGATAAATTGATTATGACGCCTGAAAAATTAGATTTTATTTTTCCATTCGTAGTTTTTTTCTATGGACTCTTGATGGTAGCTGTGCTGGAAAACCCTTATCTGGTAAGGGTTGGACAGGAACGCATGGGCGAAGCCTTTGCTAATCTGGCTCGTCATAAATCTCTTGGTTGGGTGTGTTTCTTCGTTGGTGGCCTGTGGTCCGCGCAGAATATTTGGTATTCGAATCTGTGACAGATTGACTCTCAATGTATTGACTCTCACAGGGGACAGCATTAGTTTTTGTGCCCATGTCAGACGTCTCAAATCAAGCACTCAGAAAAACAGGAATGTCCGCGCAACTGACTTTCGGTGCTCCCGAAGTTCAAGCGGCTCAGGAAAAATCTCAGGAACCTGCTGTTCTTTCAATTGAACAATTAAACGTCTACATCAAGCAACTTCTTGAAGGTCAAATTGGCCAAGTGTGGGTGAAGGGTGAAATCTCAAACTTCAAAGCACACACTTCAGGACATTTTTATTTCAGCCTGAAAGATTCAAAATCCCAAATCACTGCTGTTATGTTCCGCGGCAGCAATGCACGCTTGAAATTTAAACCTCAAGACGGCATGGAAGTTTTGGTTCGCGCTCGTGTAACAGTTTACGAGCCACGTGGAAACTACCAATTGATGTGCGATATGATGGAGCCAGTAGGTGCGGGTGCTTTACAAAAAGCATTTGAGCAGCTCAAGGCAAAATTGAAAGCAGAAGGATTATTTGATTCTGCTCGCAAAAAACCAATTCCAACTTTTCCGCGCCATATTGCTATTGTCACATCACCAACGGGTGCGGCGATTCGCGATATTTTAAATGTGCTCTCTCGTCGCGCAAAATCCATTCAGGTGACAATCGTTCCAACAATTGTACAAGGTGAGGCAGCTGCTCCAAGTTTGCGTGAGGCTTTTAAAAAAGCAACGGCACTTCCAGATGTCGATGCCATTATCATCGGCCGTGGTGGTGGTTCGATCGAAGACATGTGGTGCTTTAATGATGAAGCCTTGGCACGCTTGATCGCGGCAAGTCCCCTTCCGGTTATTTCAGCGGTGGGGCATGAAATTGATTTTACGATTGCGGACTTTGTTGCTGATTTGCGTGCGCCAACTCCATCGGCTGCCGCTGAGCTAGTCGCGAAAAGCTCTGGCGAGCTTGTTAATAAAGTAAAATCCGCAGAGCGTTTGCTTTATGTGTCTTTTGAAAAGCGCATGAAGCTTTTGCATCATATGATCACCGGCCTTTCAAAACGCCTGGTCGATCCGAAGCGCCGTCTGCAAGATCTACAATTGCGCAACGACGACCTGTTAACTCGTTTAGAGCTTTCAATGAATCGCTTGGTCTCGGTTCGTCAACATCGCGTGGAGATGCTCGAGCATAAGCTGGGCAGCCCTCAAGATTTAATCGAAGAACGCAAAAAGGATTTAAAATTCCTGCAAGCCCGTGCAGAGAAGTCGTTGATGTTCTCTCTTGAGAAAAAGAAAGCCTCAATGAGTCGCGTGATGGCGGTGTTAGATAGTTTGAGTCCACTGAAGGTGGTGGATCGTGGCTATTCAATCGTCACAAAAAATAAAGAAGTTATTAAATCGGCTAGTCAGGTGAAAAAAGGCGATGTGCTGGATATTCAACTGGCAGAAGGATCTTTAACCGCTGTGGTGGAAACCACAAAGGGAGTGAAGTAATGGATTTTGAAAAAAAATTAGGACGTTTGGAAGAGATCGTTCAAAAAATGGAAAAGGGTGATTTGGCTCTTGAAGAGTCTTTGAAACTTTTCGAAGAAGGCGTGAAGCTTTCGCGTGAGTGTCATTCGCGCCTTAACGAAGCAGAAGCAAAAGTAAAAATTTTGATGTCCGTTGATGCTGACGGAAAACCGACGACGGCTGACTTTACACCTGAGGACTAACTTTGGATTTAGCTCTGCAATTTGATCAGGAAATGGCTTCACGTGTACAAACTGTAAATCAGTTTGTAGAAAAATATCTTTCGCGTATGGAGCTACCCGCGGGCACCGCAATTGCGGAGCTGCAAAAATCAATGTTGTACTCAGCAACAAACGGCGGAAAAAGATTCCGTCCTGTTTTGTCGATCTTGATCGCTGAAGCATTGGGGAGTACGGCTGAAAAAGTTCTTCCTTTTGCGACTGCGGTTGAAATGATTCATACGTACTCTCTTATTCATGACGATCTTCCTTGCATGGACAATGATGATGTTCGTCGTGGTAAGCCTACGAACCACCGCGTGTACGGCGAAGATTTTGCTTTGCTTGCAGGAGACGCGTTATTGACTGAAGCTTTCTTGCTGATCGCTGAAGGATATTCAGACAATGCGTTCTTGGTTAGGCAGTTGACCAGCTTGCTGAGTCAGGCAGCTGGTTTGCGTGGTATGGTTGGTGGCCAAGCCATTGATCTTCGTGCTGGCGAAACAAAACTTTCCAAAGAGGAACTCACTCATTTACATCTTTTGAAAACGGGTGCCCTGATTCGTGTTTCGGTTGAAGGAGCTGCATTGATTGCTTCAGCTAAGCCTTCAGATATGGATCATTTGAGAAAGTTTGGTGAAGGCTTGGGCCTCGCATTCCAAGTGGCTGATGATATCTTAGATCACGGTGAAAAAGACCAAGACGTAAGAAGTTTCACAGGCATCTTGGGTCTTGAAGGAACAAAAAAGTACCTTCAAGAAATCAGTGATCAAACTCGCGCGGAGTTGCACAAGGTCATTCCAGAGGCGCCGATGCTTGAATTCCTTATTGGCTTTAATCAAAATCGCCAGGTCTAATTATGTCAGAGACAAAGAAACGCCTTGATCTTTATCTTGTCGAAAAAGGTTGGGCGCTTTCGCGCACGCATGCGCAAGAACTTATCCAAGCGGGACAAGTGTTTCTGATTGAAAAAGGTCAGCGCAAACCTCTTAAAAAAGCCAGCCTCAGTGTTGAGCCCGAATCAGAAATTGAAGTTGAGAAAGGTCCTGCCAATCGCTTTGTTTCCCGTGGTGGTTTAAAGCTTGAGGGAGCGCTCGAAAAAGTGAAACTGTCTCCGCAAGGCCTCAAAGCCTTAGACGTTGGAATCTCCACAGGTGGTTTCACGGATTGCCTTTTGCAAAAAGGTGCCTCTTATGTTTTGGGTGTTGATGTCGGGCACGGACAAGTGCATGGGAGTCTTTTAAAAGATTCTCGGTTGCAAGTTCTTGAAGGGATTAATGCTCGCGCATTGTCGCAAGAAGCAAGCGTTCAGACGAACACTCCGCCAGAAAAATTCGATCTTATCGTGATGGACGTCTCTTTTATTTCAATTGAACTCATCATCCCTGAATTGGCAGGTTATTTGAAATCCACTGGTCATTTGTTGAGTCTTGTAAAGCCACAGTTTGAGGTCGGCGTTGACGGACTCGGTAAGGGTGGTATTGTCAAGGATGCAAGTCTCTATAAGAAGGTCGAGGAGAAAATCAAAACGGTCTGCCAGAAATCTGGTTTTGAAGTTTTGGATTATTTTGATTCTCCTATTGAAGGAAAGGACGGCAATCGTGAGTTCTTCGTTTTTGCGAAAAAGTATTAGTGGGCTATTGCTAATGGTTTTGGTGGGCTGTCAATCGATTAAAACTCGAGAGGACATGAAGCAACAATCGAAACAACCGACTTCGCCAAAGTCTTCTACACAACAACATCGCGAATACGAACCACCTCCATTTGCTGTCCCGGAAGAAGGTGAAGAAGAAGCAGCTGAAGTTCCAGCAACACCTCCTCCGGCTCCGGTGATTCCAGCTCTCCCTAAGATCGGAATTATTTTGGGTGCGGGTGGGGCAAAAACTTATGCGCATATCGGCTTCTTGCAAGAAATGGCAAAAGCCAAAGTTCCAGTTCATGCGATTGCGGGCATTGAGTTCGCAGCTCCGATGGCCGCTCTCTATGCCAACCGTGAACTTGCTAACGACGTTGAATGGCAAATGTTCAAACTCAAAGACGACGAAGTCTTAAAAAAGTCTCTTCTTGGTTCTGTGAATAAAAATAACGAAGTCACTGTGCTGAAAGATTTCTTCAACACAGCTTTTGGAAAACAAAAAGCTGAAAACTTCAGAGCACCTTTTGCGTGCCCCTCTTTCAGTTTGAAAAAGAACCAAGTTTATTTGATGAATCGCGGATCCTTAGATCAAGTTATGTCGGCATGCATGGCCTATCCGCCATTCTTTAAGCCATTCCAGGGACAAGTGAGCGGAGTTCGGGATATCACAGCAACGGCTCAATATTTGCGCCAAAAAGGCGCCAACTACATCGTGTTCGTCAATGTGTTGCAGGCCCCTGGTAACTCCAAACCATATACTTTGGACGTCAATGCGACTGACAACGTATTATGGAGTGAGATTGCTGGTCTGTATAACAAGCCTTTACCCGGCGTAGATACCGTTGTTTCTCTAAGCAATGCCGATTATGGTATTATGGATTTTGATAAGCGTCGTGAGATCATGACAAAAGGTGCTGATATGACAGCCCGTCAGCTAAAGACTCTCACTAAAAAATGGGGATTGTAGGAGTTCACATGAGAAAGCCCACTATTGATATGAAAATTTTTGCTGAACGTCGCAAGAAAGTCGCTGCGGAAATCGCCGGCGGTGCTTTGGTTGTGGCTTCTCATCCGGAACACATCCGCAATCACGATGTTCATTATCCCTATCGTCAAGATTCAAACTTGTTCTACCTTACGGGTTGGGAAGAACCAGAATCTATTTTGATCTATCGTCCTGGTTTGAATCCAGAAACTGTGATGTTCGTTCGCCGTCGCGATCCAGAGCGCGAAACTTGGGATGGCTTCCGCTATGGACCAGAAGGTTGTGAGCGTGAATTCGGCGTCGATAAGGCGTACCCAATTGATGAATTTAAAAAAGTAGCTCCGACTCTTTTAAAAGAAGTCGATAAAGTTTACTACCGCATGTACAAAAATCCTGAAGCTGATCACATCATGCAAGACGTGTTGGAATCAGTAAAGGCAATGCAAGGTCGTACGGGTTACGGTCTGTTGCCAATTCACGATGCTGACACTCTTTTGGGTGAGCACCGCTTGGTAAAATCGGAATACGAACTCACGCAACTTAGAGAAGCTTGTGAAATTTCAGCACAAGCTCACTTGGCAGCAATGCGCTTCACGCGTCCTGGTGTAACTGAAAGACAAGTTCAAGGTGTTTTGGCTCATCAGTTCTATATGCGTGGATCAGCTCGTGAGGGTTATCACTCTATCGTGGCGTCGGGAAACTCAGCGACGACATTGCATTACAACTTCAATGACCAAGTCTGCAAAGACGGCGATTTGCTTTTGATCGATGCGGGTGCTGAATTTAATTACTACACTGGCGATATCACTCGTACCTATCCAGTTAATGGCAAATTCACCGATGAACAAGCACGTGTCTATGAAGGTGTTTTGAAAGTTCAAAAACAAATTTGTGACTTTGTAAAACCAGGTATCGTGTTTAAAGAACTTCACGACATGGGAACTTCTCTGCTAACAGATTTGATGTTGGAGCTGGGACTTCTTTCTGGTCGCAAAGACGACTTGATTCAAGCTCTTGCTCAGAAAAAATACTACCCCCATGGCATTGGTCACTGGCTGGGTATGGATGTGCATGATGCAGGTCTTTACTTCAAAAAAGGCGAACCACGTCCAATTGAAGCTAACATGTGCTTCACGATTGAACCGGGCTTGTATATTCCATACGATGATACGTCTGCTCCGCAAAAATATCGTGGCATCGGCATCCGTATTGAAGACAACTTGCGCGTGACTTCTTCTGGCAGCGAAAACATGACTTCATCAGCGCCAAAAGAAATCTCTGACTTGGAAAAGGTCATTGGCCACTAATTCTCGAAAATAATGTCAAACTCTTGGACGGAGTCTTTACAAGACTCAAGTCCAGGGGTTTAAAATCCGAAAAATACTTTGTCTGAGGAGGACACAATGACTCTTTTTTCAAAGTGGTTTGCGGCAGCTCTCATTTCTACGTCGCTGGTTTTTGTAGCTCCGTCAGCTGAAGCTAAAAAGAAAACTAGAACTCACGCAAGTCATTCGCATAAAAAAGCAGCCAAAAAGAAGAAGCATTCTGCTAAAAAATCAGAGCCACGTTCTCACGGTTACGCTCGAGCTTCCGAATATATGAAGTCTGATCGTGCGCCAGCGAGTGTGCATAAGGCGAAAAAACATAAAAAGACTATGAAGGCTAAAAAGAAAGCGCGGCATCACCGCGCTTAAGTTCACTTAGATAAATCTGTGCTTTTGCCACCCGTGTTCGGTGGCTTTTTCTTGAAGTTCAAATTCCGTTTTAAAAATACGATCATCACGTGATGCCGCACTGACGGCCAAGCTCAAGTGTGTCGCGGACTGCAAGAGTTGGTAGTCGCCCATTGTATTGCCTGAAGCAAAGAATGGTTTTTTGCCGCCAGTTTTTGCGAGCAAAG
Organism: Bdellovibrio sp. HCB2-146; assembly: GCF_047345725.1. Lineage (NCBI taxonomy): Bacteria > Pseudomonadati > Bdellovibrionota > Bdellovibrionia > Bdellovibrionales > Pseudobdellovibrionaceae > Bdellovibrio > Bdellovibrio sp. HCB2-146. The sequence continues at coordinate 1,267,481 of NZ_JBLEQP010000001.1, read as the reverse complement.
CATCGACCTTACCTTCGCGGTAGGAGATCATTCCCTTTTGGGTTTCAGTCACGATTCCGTTTTGAGTTTCAGTTTCAATTCCAATCACGTTATCGAAGTCAAGACCGAGCAGCCGCGCTCCAGGTTCAACCGCCCACTTTATTGAAGCCGTGACGATGTATATTTGAACACCTTTGGATTTAAATAAGTCGATGATTTTTCTTTGTTCTTCTAAAACCGGAACAGGATGGTGATCTTTCAAAGCGGCCGCGGCCCAAGTGCGCACTTCTTCAAGCGAATGTCCTTTGCAGATCTGGGCCAGCCACAAGTAAGCTTTGCGCGGATCAATCGTTTTCATATGTTCATAGTGTTCCCAAGGATGTTTCGGCAGGGACACAAGGTTGTTGTCGATTTGGTAGTGAAAGAAGTTTTCTCCCAAGTCGGTATCCCACAAAGTTCCATCTGCATCAAAGGCCGCGACCGGCGCAGAATCTACTTTTAAAACTTGGTCTAGTGTCGTATGAATGCGATTCCAAATGTCGGATGAATAATCTTTGTATTTCATGCGGCTTTAGTATGAAATAAGAATGACATAATGACAAGGAGTGCTGGGCATTATGAGCCTCGTTTGCCGCGTAATTCAGGCTGAAGATTTGCAGGAAATTTTAGATCTCGAGAATAAGAAGCTCCAGGATGCCTATCCTGACGAGATGGAACGAATGATCGCGGGATGGAACTCCAAGTTTAGAGTGGAAGCTCTGAATCACTATATCCCATTGGGATGGAGCTTTTTAGCTCGTGATCAAGAAACAAATAAACTTGCGGGTTACTTTATCGCTCAGCCCTTGTTGTTTTTAGATGGTCAAACTCAAAGTCTTTGGGTGGAGCATGTGCAATATCTTTCTCTGCAGGCACGAGATGAACTTTGTGAGCTGGCTTACAAATTGGGCCGTGAAAAACATCTGCAAAGAGTCTACTTCCCAAGTGAAAATGGTGTTGCGAATTCAGTCCAAGCATTTAAACCAGAGACTTGGCAGCCCGGAACTCTGAGAGTTAAGACGACGAAAGGCTAACAGCATGAAGAACTTCTCCTTTGCAAATCGAATTCAGAACATTGGTAAAATGAAATCACAAGAGTTCGATTTGGTGATCATCGGGGGAGGAATCAACGGAGCAGGTGTGGCACGGGATGCCTCTGCCCGCGGTATGAAGGTCGCGCTTGTGGAAAGTCGCGACTTCGCTTCAGGAACATCTTCCAAATCCAGTAAACTTATTCATGGCGGGATTCGCTATCTTGAAAACATGGAATTCAAACTTGTTTTCGAGGCGCTCAATGAACGCACAAAACTTTTTGAAATGGCTCCGCATCTTGTGCATCCATTGCGTTTTATGCTTCCTCTTTACGAAGAATCTCGCGTGGGTATGGGAAAAATGGGCTTGGGTATGTGGCTCTACGATGCTTTAGCTCTGTTCCAAGTTCCAGAAATGCACGAAAGACTTAACGCTCAGGAATCTTTGGAACGTATGCCGGCGATGCGCTCGGAACATCTCAAGGGCTCATATGTTTATTCTGATGCCTACATGGACGATGATCGCCTGGTTATTGAAACATTGAGATCGGCGAACGAAAATGGCGCCGTCTGTGCAAATTATGTAAAAGCCATTGGCGCTAAATTCGCCGACGGTCATGTGATCGGAGTTGAATGCGAAGACACCGTGACAAATGAAAAGTTCACGATTCAGGCGCGCCATGTGATCAGCACAGTCGGGCCGTGGACGGATCAGCTGGGCTCAGCACTCTTTAAGGACTGGAAAAAAATCCTTCGCCCAACCAAAGGCATTCACCTCACTCTTCCAAAACATCGCTTGCCACTCACGAGCGCCGTAGTGATGGCTGCCGAAAAAAGCGATCGCATTGTATTCGGAATTCCTCGTCATGAAATGATTATTATTGGAACGACAGACACGGACTTTAAAGAATCTCCTGAGAATGTCACTGTTACTCCTGAGGACGTCGAGTATCTTCTAGGTATTCTGGATCACTATTTCCCAGGAGCAAAAATCACCACCCACGATATCATCGCAAGTTACGCGGGTGTGCGACCGCTGGTTGCTGATGACTCTGAATCAGAGGGTAAAACCAGTCGGGAACATTCAATAATCGCGGATCCGCGTGGCGTGACGTTTGTTGCCGGTGGAAAATACACAACGTATCGCTTGATGTGTGAGCAAACCGTAGAAAAAGCTTTGCACTTTTTTGGTTTGGAAGAAAAAGTAAAATTCGCGAAGAAAAATACGGCGACACCACTGAATCCGTATACAAGCCCTGATCTTTTCCACCAAGCACAGGCGCAGGCAGATGCTTGGGCAAAAGAATTGGGACGTGCTCCGGAAGACACACGCATGTTGGCTGAACGCTACGGCCTTGAAGCCATTGAAATCCTCAACAAGTACCCGGAATCCTATTCGTATTGGCAACTCGAAGCCGCACAAGCGATTGAGCAAACCATGTGTTTGCACCTTCGAGATTTCTACGCTCGTCGAGTTCCGTTGTTCCTGGCAGACCGCAATCACGGCCTCCATCACTTGGATGAAATCTGCGAAGTTTTTCAAGACATGATGGGCTGGACAGACGCTCACATTGAGCGCGAAAAACACATGCTCAAAGACTACATGGCTCACGAACTAGAATGGAAAAAACATACGGTTCCTGGTACCTAATTCAGTCTACAGCGCATCATCTTCGAGTGAAGATTTTCTCTGGTTTACCGGTGCGAGTTTGAACTCGGATCTTCGCAAGGCTTTCCGTACTTCCTCCCAATGTTCTTTCTTTGGAGAAGCATTTAACCATTCCAAGGTTTCTTCGCGTGAAGCAAAGTTCGCCCAATTCTCATCTTCAGAAATGGGGACATCCAGCCATCGCTTGCCCAGTAGTCCTTGCAGAGAACTATACTCATAGTCTTCGACTCTCTCACAAAGTCCCGCTTCGACAGGATTTCGATAGAGATACTTGTAGGCATGTGAATAGTAATGTGGAGAGGAAATTAGACTTCGACGAAATCTTCCTCCAAAAGTTTGATTAATCCTGTTGCTGAGGCGAGTGAGATCTCGACTGGTTTCTCGAAGGAAGTAAGCCATTGCCTCACTCAGATTTCCGTCCGGCGCCCTGATGATCATATGAAAATGGTTATTCATGAGCACGAAGCCGTGAATTCGAAGATTAAAGGCATGGTTAACGAAGAACAAATGCCTCGTTACAATTTTCCAGACGAGCGGCATTTCTTGTGCAAACCAGTCTCGATTAATACATCGACTGATAATGTGATATGGAAGATTTGGATCTTGGACGAAATTTTTACGAGGCATATTTGCGTAACATACAAAACGTGAGCTTGTGTGAAAGTTGCGTGTAGTTTTGATCGCGGGCGAATGGCGGACGATGATGCAGTGTGGACTGGAATAGGTACCAGGAACCCGCAGACTGTTAGCAATTTTGGTCACTTGGGTGTCTTAAGTTCGTTATATACACTATAGGTTAGGCGCGCTCCTTGCTCGGTACTTCATCAGCTAAGCTGTTAGTGCCGGTGTCTCATCTTGAGACGAGAAGGAGTCCGTATGAAAAAAGCGTTTATTAGCGCTTTGATTTTATCAACCTCGGTGGTCGTGCATGCCCAAGATGGTGGGTCGGGGATGTCCTCGGCTTATGCATTTGGTGGTTCTTGTGCTTCACAAGGGATGTGGACTCAAAATGCCCTCCAGGGTACTCAAAACTTACGTAAAATCACACTTCAGCTTAGAGATGATTCAAACTGTAAAGCCTTAGCGGTTTCAACTCAGCAAGCTCTTGATGAGATCGCAGCTCAATTAAAAGACGTTTCGGATAGCCCAAAACGCTCAACTCGTCTTTCGCAAATTCCTGCTGAGATCGATGCCTTAAGATCTTTTGTGACAAGCAGCCCAGCAATGAAAACTCAAGTCATGCAATTGATGATGAATCGCTCTATCGAAGGAGCGACATTGTCAGCTCAAGTTGGCGCCGCAAATGCCAGCAGTGGCGCTTCGGAAATCTCAGGTCGTCTTGAAGATTTTGGTCAAAGAATTTCTCGCTCTACAAAAGCGGGAATTGGGCTTTTAAATAAAGTTGTCGATACCTTGCCACAACTTGATCAGTGTTTGATGGGCGAAGAATCACAAGCAATGGGTCAATTTCTTTCATCGACTATTCAAGTTGCAACTGCTTTTGCCGGTTCGGGACAAGACTCCACTGGAAGCCAAATGGCTCAGCTTGTTTCCAAGCTGACAAATGTTTTCCGTGAAGCCAGATTTTCGAAGGTTCTAAGAGAGTTGAATCAGCAAGAATTCTTGGCTTCGATGTCTTGTTTGATGGAAGTGACGAGTGAATCTTACTGCCAAGCACGCGATGCTATGAGTCTCTTTAAAGAAGGCATGAATGACATCGAGTGGAGACAAGAGCAAGGTAAAAAAGTTGAAGCTAAGAATCCATTCTTAGGCTATTACGTATTGAATACGCATGTACCGAACATCACAAAATGGATGCAAAAAATCCAAATCGGTGTGGATCCAAAACTCCCAACGGATGCGGATTTCCAGAATAAGATTCAACAAGAAGTGGTCGATTTTTACAAAGGTTTGAAGTCGCTTCTTGGTGTTTATAACTCGACATTGATGACAATTCGTCAGCTACCTTCGCTTGAGGCGAAACAAAACGCCGTTATCAAGCTTGTGCAAACAATTACAGATGCAATGACGGGCGGAAGATTCAGTTCGAATCCAGACAAAACAAATTTCTTCACCATGAATAAAACACCTCTGAAAATTCCGTTCTTCTTGATCGGTATGGATCAGGTGCCGGATCAAGTTGCAGGTAAAGCCATCGGTTTACCGCCTATTGACTACGACGGATGGTTGCAAGCTCACTATCAAGAACTTCCACAGTTCCAAGATCCAGTGACACTTGCTGAAACTATCGGTCGTAACATGCAAGATCTCGGGCGTGACGCGAATATTTCGGTTATTGCGTACTTCAGCAACTGGTACATCGTGGATAAGCAAGCTCTTGTCGGCGAAGCTTTGACTGACGTAAATTACACAGTGAAAGATAGTCTTCGTGTTGTGCGTGATTACCTTGATATCGTAAAAACGAGAATTGATGAGACAGGTGATGCATCAATTGTTTCTACCATCATGGATACTCAGCACCGCATTGATGTTATCATGGCGGCGTTCGACAAAGTTGAGTCTATCGGTAAAACTTTCTCGAAAAAAATTAATGCTAACAAGCTTGCACCTGAGGATATCACAGCTGCCTCAGAAGCTGCTGAATCCCTTATCAACACAGTGTTTGATCAATTCATGGTGATGCAAGCTCGTTCCGGCTTCTTAGCGAATCGTTTGGTGAACTTCGTTTACCAAGACTATATCCAATTGCTCAAGCGTGATGGCCACTTTACAGAGAGTCAAAAGGAAATCTTTATCCAAGCAGGTATGGCGGCACTCGATCGCATGCTGCAAATGTACAACGGAAATCCTGCGAATATTCAATCTGACTTGAATATGGCTCTTCGTATTAACAAAGGAAATATTCAAGCTCTCGAATATCTTTTGAAAGACAACGTGATTGCTAATATCGCCTCACTTAAAATGATCGGCGACGGCAAAAACACGAGCATCTTCAGTCAGGCCATGGATTCCTCACGACGTCTTATGAAGGACGTTTTCTATGATAAATACAAACATTCGAACGCGTGGAATTTCGCTCCAGATTTGACCAGCGCTCCAGGGTCGGCGATTTCAATGTACTCTTATTACTGGAAATACGCAGACCGTTATCCATTATTCAACAAAAACACGTTGGCACCACAAACAGAGTTTGATGAGTCATCTTACTTGCGCGCGCAACTTTGTGTTCAATCACTGGCTTTCTATAATCAGTCAGGATTGAGAGGCGTGTGTGAAGGCGCGGTCCTTAAAACACCATTCAAAGATGTGAAGGGCTATGACATTTCCTACGACCAACGCCTGAACAGTCACAAAGAAGACAAAGGTGTGAGTGAGCAAATGAAACAATCCCTCAATCACTCCGACCGCATCTGTGCGTTCCGCGACTTCAACAGAAAAAACATGGTTCTCTTCATGTCATTAAATAAGAAGTAGGTCGAAAATCCGATGAAATCTCAACTGAAACGGGAAGTGACACTTCCCGTTTTGCTTTTGAAAAAAGGTAAGTGGTTTCTTTCTTAGATCTATTGAATCCCCGTAAGGAGTTGGCAAAGAAATTGTAGTTTTTAGGGAATTCCTTAAAAGGGGAGGCCCTATGAAATCGGTTTTATTAACGACTCTTGCTCTGGCGACCTTGGCGTTGGCTGCTTGTAGCGATGGCGGTGGCGAGAAACAAATCGTTCCCCCACCAGGTGAAGTGTACCCAGAAAATAACGATTCCAATCTCAACGGTGCGACAGCTCGTTGTGTGGCAAAAGCGATGGACATTGATGATCGCCGCACATCTCGTGGTGGTGAAGTTTTTAGAGGTCAACGTCGTGAGGGTGTTCGCACGATTAATTGGGAGCCTCGCTACGAACAAACTTTTGATATTTTCGGAATGACAGATCATTCGTACGGAACGGCTCGTTGGACTTTGTTTCCAGCATCAGGTCGTTCGGGCGCCGAAGGTAAATTGGTACTTTCACAACGCGGTTCGCAGTTCTCAGTTCGTTCGGGATTGGGTGGTTTCGTGAACCTTTCGGTTTCAAATCACTATAGCAACAAAGAAGTCGAACTTCAGTGTCAGAGCCACTCGTCTTTCCGTCGGGACCGTGGCTATGAAGGCCAAGTGCGTTGCACAGTGCGTGGTGGAGAAAATGAACGCCGCGGTCGTGATGAGTACTTGAATTGGAATGGTGGGCAATCACAAGTTCGTGAGCTTTGGCGCAATCCGCGTGATGGCGAAAACGTGACAGTCCGCCTGAAATCCACTTCTGTTGTGGAAATCGTGGCTTCGAATCTTGATTCTGGCAAATCTGTGAGAGCTGAAGGAACTGTCTTTGGCGGTCTTGATTTCCGCTATCGTGGAAAGTTTGCGAACTCCGACGTGGTAGTGAGCTGCGCACCTGCGTCAAAATAACTCGCATAAGGGTCTAAATATCGGCATTGACTCCGGTTTTCCTTAAACCTAGACTTGAACCGATATTAGACCCTTTGAAATTTAAATCTGAAGCGAGTTTCAGCATGAGTTTTTTTGACAAAGTCCAAGATTATTTTTCTAACGATATCGCGATCGATCTCGGTACCGCGAACACACTAGTTTACGTCAAAGGACGCGGGATCATTCTCGACGAACCTTCTGTAGTTGCCGTTCAAAAAAATTATCGTGGTATGCAAAACCGCGTTCTAGCAGTTGGTAAAGAAGCCAAAGACATGTTGGGACGTACTCCTGGAAGTATCGTTGCAATTCGTCCGATCAAAGACGGTGTTATCGCCGACTTCGAAGTGACTCAGTCCATGTTGAAGTACTTCATCGGAAAATCTTTGGGCGAGAAAAAATCTTTCATCCGCCCTCGTATCATCATCTGCGTTCCTTACGGAATCACTCAAGTTGAAAAACGCGCGGTTAAAGAAGCTGCTCAATCAGCTGGTGCTCGTGAAGTTTATTTGATCGAAGAACCAATGGCAGCAGCAATCGGTGCAGGCCTTCCAATCACAGAGCCATCTGGAAACATGGTTGTTGATATGGGCGGTGGTACGACAGGTGTCGCGGTTATTTCATTGGGTGGTATCGTTTACTGTAAATCAATCAAAGTTGCGGGCGATAAATTTGACGAAGCGATCGTGAACTATGTTCGCCGCCAATTCAACTTGTTGATCGGTGAAAGAACTGCTGAAAACATCAAAATCCAAATCGGTAACGCGTATCCATTCGAAGAAGAAAAATCAATGGAGATCAAAGGTCGTGACCTTGTTGCCGGCGCTCCAAAAACAATCGAAATCACAAGCTCACAAGTCAACGATGCTTTGATGGATCCTCTTTCTGAAGTGGTCGACGCCGTTCGCACAGCGCTTGAAAAAACTCCACCAGAGCTTGCTTCCGACATCGTGGACAACGGAATCGTGCTTACAGGTGGCGGCGCTTTGCTTGCGAACCTAGACGTTTTGCTTCGTGAAAGAACAGGATTACCAGTTTCTATCGCGGAAGATCCACTTAGCTGCGTAGTTATGGGATCTGGTAAAGTTCTAGACCAACTTGATCTACTCAGACAGCTGACAGTAGATTAAGATATTCAAATATGACAGAGACCGAAACACAGTCGATCGCGCTATTCTTCTATTTTGCTTTTCTTGATGATCAAAAAGCCATAGAAGCAGCGGCGCGAGCTCTGGTCTTTTGTCGAGAACGTAAACGTAAAAATCCTGAATTAAAACCTTCCGTCGCTCTTGTAGCTTCAACGAAAACCGTTTGGAACCGCTATAAGGCGCGTATCTCTCGCGGTCGTCCTAATACTTCCATTGAGTCAGGTTGGTTGATCCCAGAAGGGGTTGATCTTGGTCCTTGGCGCGAGTTCCAGAAAACGGCGTCAGAGGATGAATTGCTCACAGTGATTTGGTCAAAAATTTTAAAAATCAGCGACAATGATATTTCTGAAGGATTAGGCATTACCTCAGGCACGATTCGTTATCGACTGGGCCGAGCTTTGCGTAAGGTCGGAAGTATGGCTCAGGGAGTGAGTAAACCAAAGCATGGCGCACCAGGAAGATAAGATACCTCTTTCAAAAAAAGGGAAGCGTGAAGTTTCGCCATTCGTGGGACACGAACTTCTATACGATTATCTGATGGGAAATCTGGATCAAGAGCGCCACGCCGCGGTTGCCGATCACGTGAAGTTTTCCCGCGATGCCCAACTGGATCTTAGCAAGATCGAAGTTGGTTTGAAGTATGCTGAAAAATTATCTGAGACCGTTGTTTCTCAACCGATCATCGAACAAATCGGAATTCCTTCAAATTATCTCACAGTGCTTTTGCAAAAGAGCCAATTTGATCGTTGGCCACAAGGATTGAAATGGGGACTTGAGGCCTTGGTGGTTGTAGCTGCCATTGTTGTTGTCCTAACCATCACACCTTGGCAAAAAGTAGTACAATTGGGAATGTCGACAGGGGCTAAAGATGTGATCTTAGCTGAGGTTTCTAAAACTGAAACTGCAGCTCCAGTAATTGAGGAAAAACCTCAGTTCGTCGATGAAGGAATTAAAACAGGCAAACACGCAGAGCCAGAACCAACAGTTGCTGCTGCAGACGCGAAAGTTACAACACCAACTCCTGCACCGAAAGCTTCACCGGCTGCTTCGCCGTCTCCTGTTGCAAAAGCTGAAACAAAACCAAAAGCGGAGCCAAGTCCTGAACCGACAAGCACAACAGCGACAGCAACTGGTGGTGGATTCCTGTATCGGGGAGAAATCGCTGTTACCAACCTGAATGTGACGGGTGCAAAAATCACCGACAAAATTGCCGAACTAGGTGGACGAAAAGCCGGGGCCGTGGAACTAGGATGGAAAAAGACTCCGAACTCCATGTATTATCACTTTACGATCCCCGAAGCGCGCTACCAAGATTTGCTCAACTTCCTCAGTACTCACGGGAAACCGCAACTTACAAAGGAAAAGCATCCACGCGTAATGCCAGATGGGATCATTCGTTTAATCCTAACTGTGGATGAAGATAAAAAGTGAAGACACTGAGACGAAAACCAAAAAGATCGCTTCGAACCATTTTGATTATTTGGTTCGGATTGTTTTCGATCATTCCTCTGGCTTTCGTAACTGGCTACTCCATGCTCAAATACGAAAAGGCGATCGACCATGAGTTGTCGCAACGTTTGAGTGGTAATGCCCGCGAAATCGGTGTTGTTCTAGCAGATCAAAAAAATATCCTGCAACAAAAACGGGACCGCTATATTCGTGACCCGAGCTTGATTTATCATATGACAGTCGGGGACGGTGCGACTCTTCGTCAGATCGGCACTCAATTAATCAAAGGCGACTCTGTTTCCAGTTTGACGTTCTTTAATCGCGAAGGCCGTATGCTTTCATCGGTTTTTAAAGACGACAAAGACAATGTTCGCAGCTTCGTTCCTTCGCAAGATGCAGTTTTTCTATCCGCAACTTACATGGCGCAAGTTAAAGACGGAAAAGAAGTTGGACTTGCAGAATTCCGTGAAAATCAAAAAATCAATTTGATCCTGATTTCAAAAGTGACAAGCACCAGTGGTCGTTTAGTTGGCTATGTTGAGCAAGTGATGGATCTCAACAAGGCTTTCGTTAGCAAACTCAAACTTCGCTTGAAACTAGAAATGATCTTTTTCAAAGATTTAGGCCAAGTCGTAGTGGCCAGTCATCCTGATTTTTACCTCTACAAGAAAGATTTCTTCCGTCCGTATTTTAAAGGCAACGATCCATTCTTTGATTTGAATGTGCGTGGCGTGCCTTATGGTTTCTTGATCTATCCAATTGAATGGGGTCAGACAAAGTTTTACGTCGCACTTGGTGCGTCTAAAAGCGAAGCCAAAGCTGTTCTTAAAAACGTGAACTACGCATTTATCACGGTCGTTGGCGCGGTTATTTTACTGTTGATCATGACGATTTTGGTGACATCTTCATGGGTGTTAAAACCACTTTATGAGCTAGTTGAGGCTCTGCAGTCTTTCGAATCCCAGGAGCAAGCAGTTACAATTCCGGTTAAAAATGACACCGAGATCGGTCTTCTCACGGAAAGTTTCAACGAGATGAGTAAGAAGATTTGGCAAGCCCGTTCGGATCTTCGCAAAAAAATCGCGGAGCTAGAATCTGCAAATAAAGAGCTGAAAGAAACTCAGACCAAGCTTGTTCACTCTGCAAAAATGGTCAGCTTAGGTCAGCTGGTGGCCGGTGTTGCGCACGAACTGAATAATCCCATCGGATTTATCTACAGCAACATGACTCATCTTAAAGAGTACTCAGACAAGTTGATAGATCTTGCCAATGCCGCAGAGAAAAATCCATCGAACTTGCCAGCACTCAAAGAAGAATATGAATTCGACTATATCGTAAAAGATATGCCGAAGCTGATTGCCTCTTGCCAAGATGGTGCTCGTCGTACGCGCGACATCGTTTTGGGTTTAAGAAATTTCTCTCGCTTAGAAGAAGCAAAACTGCAAGAGATCGATGTTCATCAGAGCTTGGATACGACGCTTAATCTTTTGCAGGGTGAAATTAAAAACCGCATTGAGATTCATCGTCAATACGAACCGATTCCGTTGGTTCACTGTTATGCCAGCCAGATCAATCAGGTCTTTATGAATATCCTGTCCAATGCGGTTCAAGCGATTGATGGTGCGGGACATATTTGGATTTCAACTGTTGCATTGAAAACGCACAAAGGTTCTCAAGACAAGCGCGGTTGGGTGCAAGTATCGATTCAAGATAGCGGCAAAGGAATGTCAGCACAGACCCTCGAGAAAATCTTCGATCCATTCTTTACAACCAAAGGAGTGGGGCAAGGAACAGGTTTGGGCTTAAGTATTTCGTACGGTATTATTCAAAACCACGGTGGCGAAATCCAAGCCCGCTCTGAACAAGGTGTAGGTACAGAGTTCATTGTCGTCATTCCAGTTTATCCACCCACTAAAGAAAAGATCCACTAGACTGTCTCAGAATGAGAAGTCGCTCTAGTTTTTCTTTAGAGTCGTCCACGAATTTCCGATGATATCTATATATGTCGTCGGAGAAGTCGCAGAAAGACAGATCTATGCTCATTGCCCTCTTGCTCTTTATTGGAGCGGGGATGCTGATCTTTATGTCTTTGGGTTCGGATAAAAAGAAATCCGTTTCTGGTGCGGCTCCGCAAACGAAATCAGCTGAATATCAAAGGTCTGTGAATCGCCATCTGATGATGACGAATGAAAGAATCAATTTAGAAAAACGGCGCGCGGCAATTGATGCCTATGACGTTGAAAACCGTTTCAGGGCTGCAGAAAAACAAAAAGCTTACGTGCCTTCCAATCGCGAGTTGGATCTTTCAACCGATCAACGTGTGTATGAAATTGCCAATGATTTAGGGCGCGGAGAAAAGCACGCGCAAGATCCATCGACTCCAGCAGAAGTTGTGCAGGCTGAACTCTACGCAATTGAACAATCCAACGAATACAATCAAGCTTACCGTGAAGAATACGCTCGCCAATTTGTTGAAAACGCTCGTCGCGGCGGTTACCGTGTGAAGCTGAGTGAAGACTTAAGTCGAGTGATTTCCGTCACTCCAATCCGCAATCCGAGCGGCAATATGGGGAACTACGGCGGCGGCGCTACTCAGTAAGATAAATTTCAAATTTCTTCTTACTTTTCTTCCATTTCTTAAAATATCCGTGATCGGCCATGCTGAAGTATTTTTGACTCGTAAATACGAGATGATCCTGTATCGGAATCTGAAGCATCGTGGCTAGCTGAAAAATTTTGTAAGTGAGTGTAAGGTCTTGCGGGGAGGGCGTAACGTCCTGGCTGGGGTGATTGTGTGCCATTATGAAGGAACTCGCATTGCAGATAATCAAAATGCGAAAAATGTCGCGAGGATGAATCAAACAATGGTCTGCAGTGCCGCGAAATATCATTTCTTTATGAATCATTTTCATCTGCGCGTTGAGAGCGATAATCCAAAGTTCTTCTGCAAATGGATTTTCATTTTCCTTGAGAACTTCAAATGCTTGGTGGCTTGAGGACACTTCGATCATGACTTTGCTCAGTGCAAAAATCGCATTTAAGCGGGAGTGATTAACGCAGATCTGATGGCCGAATTTGGGACGGCAGTCCTAGGTCAGATCTTGCACTGGAACGGCCAACAGCATAGACTTTTGATTGTTGAAACAGACAGTTTACAAGGAAAAACACATGAAAAAGTTCTTATTGGCAATTTCAGGAATCCTCGCAGCGATGACACTGACTAACTGTGGTCCGAAAGCTTTCACGAAAGGTGACTACGACGACGTGAACAGAGAAAATCTGTTGAACGATCAATGGTCCGAAACGGATATGCAAAAGGCAGTGGCGGACTTGGTTGCAAGTTTGACAACATCTCCACACATCAATAAGCCAGGTAAAATGCCAGTTGTGATGGTGACGAATCTTCAAAACAAAACAAGCGAACACATCGACACTCAGAGCATCATGGACATGGTTCGTGTTGATTTGATGAAATCTGGCAAAGTCGGCTTCATTGATAAAGAAGCTCGTGGCGATATCGCTGATGAATACAACTACCAAAATTCAGGAATGGTTGAAGAAGCAACGAAAAAAGGTCCGGGCGGACAAATCGGTGCAGACTTCATCATCAACGGTCGTTTGGATTCAATCGTTCAAGAAGTCGGCAAAGACAAAACTGTCTACTACAAATTGACTTTGAACCTCACGAACTTGAAATCAAGCATGATCGTTTGGTCGGATCAGAAACAAATCCGTAAAACATTTAAAAAGAAATCAGTTGGCCTTTAATTAAATGCTAAACTCTTCAAAAAGACTCACAGCACTTGTGGGTCTTTTTTTCGTCTTTACTAGTCTCGGCTGCGCCACCTACCAAGGAAAAATCGGAGGGGCAAGGCAATCTCTTGAGCGAGGAGAGTATCAAAAAGCTCTCGATGACCTCGAGCCCCTGGCATCCACCGATAATCGCGATCAATTGGTTTATCTCTTAGACTACGGCACGGCTTTACAAGTCGCGGGCCGCTTGGATGAAAGTAATAAAACCTTTATGAAAGCCGATCGTCTTGCGGACCTGGTGGACTATCATTCTCTTTCAAAAATCTCAGGCTCTTTGATTTTGAACGAAGAGATGAGTCAGTACAAAGGCGACACCTTCGAAAAGATTTTCATCAATGCCTACATCGCGATGAATTTTTTGGAGATGGGAAAATTAGACGATGCCTTGGTGGAAGCTCGTCGTATCAACGAAAAGTATTTAAAGTATCGTTCAGACGAAAAGAAAAATTTCGAGATGAATTCCTTCAGTAAGTATCTGTCGGCATTGATCTGGGAAGCCAATCGAAATTATGACGATGCCTATATCGCTTACCAAGAAGCTTACAAAATCGACCCATCAATTCCGATGCTGCAAGAAGATCTGATTCGCTCAGCTAAGAACGCGCGTCGTATGGATACATATAAAGACTGGAAAAAGAAATTTCCGTCGGTCGTTGAAAATCCCAACTGGTATGACAAGCAGTACGGCGAATTGGTGATTCTGCACCAACAAGGCTGGGGCCCACGCAAGATGCCGGCACAAAATGAATACCGTTTACCAGAACTTATTCCAACCCGCAGTAACGTCACGAAATCTCTCTTGATGATTGAAGGGGAGTCTGTCGGTTCAGGCCAGGGCTATCTCAGCAAAGAAGTTTACGATGTTGAGCAAGCCGCGATGCAAACGCTGAAGGAAGACTATGGAATATTAATTGCGAAGCGTGTGGCGGGAATCGCGACCAAGGCTGTTGTTTCGGATCAAATCGCGCAACAAGATAAAACCCTCGGGCAGCTAGCATGGATTGCGATGAATATTGCCGACCGTGCTGATCTCCGCCAGTGGTCATTCTTGCCACAAACAATTCAATTAATCCGCGTTCCTCTTAAGCCGGGCAAATATAAGATCAAACTTTTAGGAACTGATGAAGCGGGCCGCCCTATCACCAATGTGTCGCTCGAGCGTGAAGTCGAAGTGAAGGCGGGCACTAAAAAATTCGTCGTGTGGCGCACATTCTAAGCAAAAAAAAAGGCCCAGCCTAAGCTGAGCCTTTTGAAGTTTGCTCTCCAAGAGAAAACTATGTGTTCAACAAAGAAGATCCAGGAAGGTTCGGAGTTTCTTCGTCTTGTTGAAGACCTGGAAGTACAGTTGCTTTTTCAGCAGCTACTTTCGCAGTTGTATCTGTGTTGTAACGAGTTGCTGCAGTAGCAACGCGGTTTTCCAAGTTTTGTTTTGAGCTGTCAGAAGAAGTCTCAACAACAGTGTTTACTTGTTGCTTAGTCATGTAGTCCTGAGGGAACGCGCCAAGCTTAGCCAAGTAACCAGAGATGCTGCCGTTACCGTTCTGGATGATTTCGCGAAGTGTGAAAAGAGGAGCGTATTGAGATGCTTTCTTCTCTGCTTCGAAAATGATCTGAGTCAAAGTTGCAGCTGTGATGTCGTTTTTAGACTTGTTGTCGATAACCATCACTTCTTCGTTAGTGCGGATCATTTTTGCGATATCGTCCAAAGTGACGTAGCAGCTTTGTTGAGTATCGTAGAGTTTACGATTTTGATAACGCTTGATGATTTTAACTTTAGAGTTTGGCTTGGATGTCATTGTTTCGTTTTGGTTGATCAAAGTGCCTCCCAATTTGAAATTATCCCAAAATTTTCAAGAGGATATCCTGCTAAAGTATTCAGCAGACCCCTTGTCGATGGGCGCAACCTATCCCTGCCGCCACATGTTGTCAAGCGGTCCTCAAATCAAAAGAAAAGACTTTCAGCGTCAAGAAATCCCCCTTTGAGAAGCGCCTGCGAAAAAACCGGTAATAGTTTAAAAAAAATTTACAGACCTTTGTCTAAAGTTTTCGTCGAAAGTCTCCGAAATAGAAAGAAGAGCATTTCAGGGACGGGAATAAGATTGATGAAAAATCAAGAAAAACAAGAGCTTAGGTCGTCAGGCGTCTTAACCCTGTTGGGTTTGGTCGGCGTTTCTGGTCTTATTATTGCCACTCCTTGGAATAAGCGGGTGCAGGATTCCAGTTCCGAAAACGCACTGCAAAAAGCAGAGGTCGTAGGCTACCAAGTTGTACAAATTTACCGCGAAGCGTCTCGTTCTCAAGAGGTGTATTTCGACAAAGGTAACTCCCGTATGCCGGCTTCGGCCCAGTCAGAGCCTCTTCGCTCAACGGGAACGATGGGCACAGATCCTTGGGGACAACCGTTCAACTATCGCATTCTGTCTGGCAGCGACACGAAAAAGATCCGCATCCTCGTCTGGTCTAAAGGCCCGAATCAAAAACCCGAAACTTCCGATCTCGATGATGAATCTAAACCCCTCGAGACCCAACCCAACTATGCCGGCGATGATCTCGGCGTCATTCTGAGTGTGACTCAAAACTAGAAGTGATTTTTATACCTCGACCCAAGTCTGAAACTGGGCTCTGAGCCGTCAAGCAATTCTCGAAATGCGCCGATCAGCCAAGTGACCAAGGAGATTTCATGTTTCCATTCACTCGGACCGTATTATTGGCGACCCCTGTCTTGATGACACTCACAGCCTGTGCGACCTTCACGTCATCTAATGATACGGATAAAGCTCCTTACTACGAAGCGTCTTTCGACGACAAAAACAGAGCTCCAGCCAGTTTAACTCCTCCGGTCACAGTTCAAGATGAAAAAGCAACTTTAGATCCGCTCTACATGAGAACTCAGGCGGATTACTATTTCTCGATGGCTGAGGCTTACAGTCTTGAGGGCAATCCAGCAAAAGCAATTGAGTCATTCAAGATGGTGTTGGTTTATGACCAAAACTCTCCCATGGTGAACATGCGCCTAGCAGCAGAGTATTTGAAGCAAGGTTTGGTCGCAGAATCTTTGTCACAAGCGGAAGAAGCTGTGAAGAAAGATGCCAAGAACGTGGACGCACACTTGTTGCTCGGTGGCTTGTACTCATCCATGAAACTTTATCCAAAAGCGATGGCTGAATACAACACCGTGATGAAGCTTCAACCATCCAACACAGAAGCACCGCTTTATATCGGTGCGTTGTACTCAGAGCAAAAACAAGCAGACAAAGCTGTGAAGTACTTTGAGACGTTGACGAAAAATTCAGAATACCAATCTCCACACTTAGCTTATTACTACATTGGACGCGTGCGTTTAGACGAAAACACACCGGCTTCAAATAAGCTTGCCGAAAAAGCTTTCAAAAAATCATTGGAATTAAAAGCGGACTTTGCAGATGCAGTTTTGTCTTTGGGTATGATGTACACAAAAGAAAAACAAGAAGAGAAAGCTTTGGCTCTGTACCGCACGTTCCAAAAAGAAAATACACCAAGCCCGAAAGTGGCTGAAGTGTTGGCGCAATCATATATCGAAAAAGGCGACTACGAGAATGCTTACAAGCAACTTGAAGTTGTAGAAACAGACTCAGATGAACCATTGAATGTTAAAATGAAGATGGCGCTGATCTTGATTGAGCAAAAAAACTACGCTCTTGCGACACAAAAGCTTGAAGAAATTTTGGCTGATGCGCCCGAGTCTGACAAAATCCGTTTCTACTTGGCAGCGGTTTACGAAGAAACTCGCCAACAAGAAAAAGCGCTTCGCGAATTTAAGAAAATTCCTGTGACGAGTACTTATTATGGTGAGTCCGTAGTTCATGCGGCTTACATCGAAAAGAACTTAGGTCGTTTAAAAGATGCGCTAGAAACAATCTCTGCAGGCTTGAAAGAGCGTAAAGACCAACCACAAATCTATGCAATGTACGCTTCGTTGCTCGACGAAAAAGGTGACTTCAAAGCCGCTATTGGAATTTTGGAGCAAGGCCTTGAGAAGTTCCCAAGCAATGCGCAGATCCGTTTCTATTACGGAACTTTGCAAGATCGTGTTGGTAATAAAGAAAAAGTTGTCGCTGAGATGAAGAAGGTTCTTGAGATTGAACCTGATCATGTTCAAGGTTTGAATTATTTGGCGTTCACATGGGCTGAACTGGGAATCAATCTTCCAGATGCGGAAAAGCTTGCTCGTCGTGCTTTGGAATTAGATCCAAAGGATGGCTATAT
This sequence comes from Bdellovibrio sp. HCB2-146, assembly GCF_047345725.1. Taxonomy (NCBI): domain Bacteria; kingdom Pseudomonadati; phylum Bdellovibrionota; class Bdellovibrionia; order Bdellovibrionales; family Pseudobdellovibrionaceae; genus Bdellovibrio; species Bdellovibrio sp. HCB2-146. Next base: position 1,249,688 of record NZ_JBLEQP010000001.1, on the reverse strand, counting down.
CTTAGATACATTGGGTTGGATCCTTTACAAACAAAGCAAGTACAGCGAATCGGTTAAATTTTTAGAAGCAGCTCACAAGTATCAATCCAACGTGAGCGTAATCGCAGAACACTTGGGCGATGCTTACTACAAGCAATCTATGGTGGATAAAGCGAAGAAGATGTATCGCAAAGCTGCGGATTTAGAGAGCGATAAAAAGAAAGCACAAGAGATCCATAACAAGATCACGGCGATTGAAAAACAAGAAGTGAACTCGCCACGTGTGCCAGCTTCAGTTTCTAGCGGGCGCTAGAAACTAGAGATTCGAGATTCGAAATTAGATTTTTTGGGAAGGGGGCGAGGAGCTCCCTTTTTTATTTTTTAACAGTGTAGGATGTTGCGAAGAAGAGGAGCGGTAGAGTGAGAATCCAAATCACTCCGAATGTGACCTCTGACAAGAGTACCAGGGCTGAAAAGATCAGACACAAGGGGCTCATCTCTTTAAAATTCTTAATCGACTCCAGGGCTGCTTGATCTAGTGCTTGAGCAATTCCCACAGAACTTGAAAGCGTGATCAGAAGCGCACGTGAAATCAAAAAATAGAAATAAAGACCTAGAAAAATAATTCCGAGAGCTAACGGCCACGATGTGAGAATGCCTTGGGGGCTGCTTAAAAGGCCGCTTGCCGAGCCAATCAGGATACTCGTAGGAGTCATCACGATGCTGCACACAAGAAGTGGAATGATAATACGTGGAAGAAGATCATTCTTCTGAGGCCATTTTTTATACTCAAGCCAAAACCAAGTGACTGCTTGAAAACTTAAAAGCAAGAGCGAAAGAACAAATGATCCGGCAAGAGGAACAGAAGGTGCGGCCAGAACACACATCATCGAAAGCAGTCCCAGCGCCAGGCTGATCTTCCAATGTTCTTTATATTGATTCAGAGCTTGTTTAAAAATAGGCATCACCCTATCCTAGAAAAATGAAACAGATTTGGCGACAACAAAGATGGCTATGGATGTTTTTCTGTCTGACTCTGGTCGGCTGCGCAAGTAAATCAGTGCGCGAAGGTGCTTATCAAAAGGCCCAATGGGAAACCAAAGCCATGGTAAAGGATTTCCGCCAAAACAAAACTCAATCGCTTAATATAGATATCTACGCTATCAAAAACGAACGCGCGCGTTTTGAGATCACGGCACTTTTAGGTTTTCAGGTCGCAAGCCTCGTGATGAGTCCTCAAGAAATTTCCTATATCATTTATCCTCAGAAAAAGTTTTTCTCAGGAAGAAATTCTGAGCGCGCCGTTGAAAATATGATTGGTCTTCCGTTGCATCCAATGAATCTCACGGCCATTGCATTTGATGAACCTGTGCGAGGACGCGGTTGGGCCTGTGCTGTTGATGGCCAGGGCTGGATTGCCTCCTGCGAGAATAAAGAAAGATCCATGGTCGTTCATTGGTTAAATCGATCTGAGGGTGCGAAAAAAGTCGTAATTACGGCTCCGCAATTCGAAATGCAGTGGCAATTTGAAGCACCCCAGACTGAGGTCCAGTTTAAATCTGAGCTTTTCACTTTGAAACAACCTGAGGGCTTCAAAGCAATACAAATTAATTAATTATGTCGTTAACCGTCTAGGATTGAGGCATACTCTAAGTATGTAGGTGTGTCAGGAATCACCACCTGGGGGAGACGTATATGGCCTCTAAGTTTGACCTATCATCACTAGTCGACAACTGGCAAAATTCAAGCGCGACTGCCAAGGAACATTGGAGCGGGACTTTCGGGGAATACCTCGATCTCGTAAAACAAAATCCAAAAATTACACGAAATGCGTATCAGCGTATGTACGACATGATTGTCGAAGAAGGCACTGAGACGTATATCGATTTCAAAAAAGAAGTTGTTCGCTATAAATTCTTCGACGACAAAGGCAACAACGGCCGTGATGCTGTTTTCGGTCTTGATGTGCAGTTGATGAAATTGGTCAACGTTTTGAAGGCCGCAGCTCTTGGCTACGGAACTGAAAAACGTGTCATCCTCCTTCACGGTCCGGTGGGAAGTGCGAAGTCGACAATTTGCCGCATGCTTAAGAAAGGTCTTGAGCGCTACTCGCACCAACCGCAAGGTGCTTTTTATACATTTGAGTGGATTGACGAAAAATTAGAATTAGATGGTCTTCTTGGTAAAGGCGTTAAGGTGTTCCATTCGCCGATGAACGAAGAGCCATTGCTTTTGATTCCAGAAGATTTACGTCCTTCCGTGCAAGATCAATTGAATAAAGGCCAAGAAGGTTCTTACCGCGTAAATGTAGACGGAGAGCTGAGCCCTCCTTCGCGCTTTATCTTTAAATCTTTGATGGAAAAATACGATGGCGATTTGATGAAGGTGCTTTCGCATGTACGTGTGAAACGTTTGTTCATCTCGGAAGCCGACCGTATTGGTATTGGTACATTCCAACCGAAAGATGAAAAGAATCAGGACTCAACAGAGCTTACTGGTGATATCAACTATCGTAAGATCGCTGAGTACGGATCTGATTCCGATCCTCGTGCCTTTAACTTTGACGGGGAGTTCAACGTTGCCAATCGCGGTATGATTGAATTCGTCGAGGTCCTCAAACTTGACGTGGCGTTCCTGTACGACTTGCTTGGTGCTTCGCAAGAGCATCGCGTGAAACCTAAAAAGTTCGCGCAAACTCATATCGATGAAGTGATCATCGGTCACACGAATGAGCCTGAGTACCGTCGTTTGCAAGATAACGAATTCATGGAAGCTCTTCGTGACCGTACTGTGAAAATCGATATTCCTTACATCACTCGCTGGAGAGATGAGATCAATATCTATAAGCGTGATTTCAACTCACAAAAAGTGCGCGGCATTTCAATCGCTCCTCACACAGTTGAGATGGCAGCGATGTGGGCAATCCTCACTCGTTTGGAAAAGCCGAAAAAAGCAAACCTCACGCGTTTGCAAAAGCTAAAACTTTATAACGGTAAGACGTTACCGAATTACACTGAAGACAATGTGCGTGAGCTTCGTAAAGAATCCGTGCGCGAAGGTCTTGAGGGTATCTCGGCTCGTTATATCCAAGATAAATTATCTAACACGTTAGTAACGGCTCAGCAGTCGAATAAAGGTTCGGTCAATCCATTCATGATCTTTAAAGAGCTTGAATCGGGATTGAAGAATCACTCTTTGATTGCAAACGAAGAGCTGAAAGCGGAATACCGCGAGCTTTTGGGTGTGGTCCTTCAAGAATACGAAGAGATCATCAAAGGCGAAGTTCAACGTGCGATCAGTGCCGATGAAAATGCGATGGCGCGTTTGTGCTCAAACTACATCGATAACGTGAAAGCTTACACACAAAAAGAACGTGTGCGTAACGCCTTTACAGGAAACGATGAAGAGCCAGATGAGCGTTTGATGCGTTCGATTGAAGAGAAAATCGAAATTCCTGAATCTCGTAAAGACGATTTCCGTCGCGAGATCATGAATTACATCGGTGCTCTTGCTTTGGAAGGCAAGAAGTTCAATTACAAATTGAACGAGCGCTTACACAAAGCAATCGAACTGAAATTATTTGAAGATCAGAAGGACAGTATCAAATTGACGACTCTTGTGAGCAACGTGGCTGACAAGGACACTCAAGAAAAAATTGATATTGTTAAAACCCGTCTCATCAAGGACTTCGGGTATGACGAGATTTCTGCAACTGACGTGCTTCACTACGTTGCGAGTATCTTTGCCCGTGGGGACGTAAAGAATAAATAATGGCTATTCGCGAAGACCATCACCGATTTCGAGAGATTATCAAGGGGAAGGTGAAAGAAGACCTTCGCAAATACGTATCCCAAGGTGAAATGATTGGGAAGCGGGAGAATGAATTCGTCAAAATTCCACTCCCGCGTATTGATATCCCTAACTTTAGATATGGCGCCAAACAACAGGGCGGCGTCGGGCAAGGCGAAGGTAAACCTGGTCAAGACGTGGGTGAGCCTGGCGAAGGTGGACAAGGTCAAGCAGGTGAAGCTCCTGGAGAGCATCTGCTTGAAGTTGAACTTTCAATGGAAGAGCTTGCGGATATCTTAGGTGAAAAATTGGAGCTTCCTCGGATCGAACCAAAAGGCGCAAAAAATATTGAATCCATGAAAACGAAATTCACAGGCTTAGCTCCGGTTGGACCTGAGGGACTTCGTCATTTTAAATCGTCTTATAAGAGAGCTTTGAAGCGCCTTGTAGGTGCTGGTGCTTACAACCCCGAGGAACCTGTCGTATTGCCGATTCGTCGAGATATGCAATACAAGTCCTTCAAAAAAGTCGTACAACCGCAAACTCAGGCTGTGGTGATTTATATGATGGACGTCTCGGGCTCAATGGGTGACGAACAAAAAGAGATCGTGCGCTTAGAGAGTTTTTGGATCAACACATGGCTGAAGAAACACTATAAGGGCCTTGAGACTCGTTTCATCATCCACGATGCAGCTGCCAAAGAAGTGGACGAAGACACGTTCTTTAGAACAAGTGAATCCGGCGGTACTTTGATTAGTTCTGCCTACAAACTCTGTCAGCAAATCATTGAAACAGATTATCCAGTCAATGAATGGAATATTTATCCTTTCCATTTCAGCGACGGTGATAACTGGAGCGGTGAAGACACACGTTTGTGTGTAAAAATGCTGCAAGAGTTTTTCATGCCGAACTGTAACGTCTTTAGTTACGGTCAGGTGGAAAGTAAATACGGAAGCGGTCAGTTCTTAAAAGACCTACAAAAAGAATTTGGCGAAGACGAGCGCATCACGCTCAGCCAGATTGAAAACCGCGATAAAATTTTAGATTCAATTAAGGATTTCTTGGGAAAGGGCCGGTAGTATGGCTAACCTCACACCCGAATTAGAAGCAGAAAGAGTGAAGATCTGCCAGTACGCGAAAGACGTGGGTCTTGATTGCTTTGAAACTATTTTCGAGCTGATCACTTACGATCAGATTTCTCAGTTTGCGGCTTATGGCGGATTTCCTGTTCGTTATCCTCACTGGAAATTCGGGATGGAGTATGAGCATCTTTCGAAGTCCTATGAATATGGTCTTTCGAAAATTTATGAAATGGTAATTAACACAGATCCTTGTTACGCGTACCTGATGGAAGGGAACGCAATGATGGACCAAAAACTCGTGATGGCTCACGTGTATGGTCACTGCGATTTCTTTAAGAACAATATCTGGTTCTCAAAGACCAACAGAAAAATGATGGATCAAATGGCCAATCATGCGACTCGTATTCGTCGCTACATTGATCGTTACGGAGTCGACACAGTCGAAAATTTTATCGACGTGTGTTTGAGTCTTGAAAATTTGATCGATCGTTATAGTCCTTATGTGGAAAAGTCTGCGAGTAAGTCGGCACCTTCTCCTCAGCAAGATGCCAATTATCTGCTTCGCGTGGATCGTCCCTACATGCGCGACTATATTAATCCACCATCATATGTCGAAGAACAAAAACGTAAGAGTGAAGAAGCGGCATTCGAGAGAAGCCAACGCTTTCCTCTACATCCTGAAAAAGATATTTTGAATTTTCTCATTCATCATGCGCCTCTTGCTGATTGGCAACAAGACGTGCTGACGATCATTCGTGATGAGGCTTACTATTTCTCACCACAAGGAATGACAAAAACGATGAACGAAGGTTGGGCGTCATATTGGCATTCGCGTTTGATGACGACAAAAATTTTGAACGACTCTGAAATCATCGACTTTGCGGACCATCATAGCGGTACTATGGCGATGGCTCCAAATGGCTACAATCCCTACAAAGTAGGAATTGAATTATTCCGCGATATTGAAGAGCGTTGGAATAAAGGTCAATTTGGTCGCGACTGGGAACAATGTGATGACGTGCGCGAGCGTAAGCATTGGAATACTAAAGCAATGCTGGGTCGTGAAAAGATTTTTGAAGTTCGCAAAGTTTGCAACGACGTGACCTTTATCGATCAATTCCTGACCGAAGATTTCTGCGTCCGTAACAAACTGTTCGTTTATAAATTTAATAAGAAAACACAAAAGTTCGAAGTCGATACAACAGACTTTAAAGCAATCAAAGCGCAATTGCTTTTCCATATGACGAACTTTGGGCAGCCGATTATTCGCATTGAAGATGCAAACTTTGAAAATCGTGGTGAGTTGTTGCTAACTCACTTACACGAAGGCATCGACATGCAACCAGACTATATGAGCGAGACTTTGAAGAATCTTTATAAGATTTGGAAGCGTCCTGTGAATCTGGCGACTGTGATGGATGAGTCGGCTCAACTTTTTAGATTTGACGGGAAGGAGTATACGCAGCATAAGTTGGGTGAACAACCCAGCCCGAATGCGGCGAATACGGAGAAAAGCGGTTCATGAGTTCGACTCGACTTGTATTTAGTACGGATCCAAAGGACATGATTCAGTGTCCGAAATGCAAAAAGCATAAAGACGACTGCATCTGCGTTCCGGAAGATGCAGTCGGTGAAAATAAGTTCACCGTTATTTTTCGCTTAGAAAAAAATGGCCGCGGTGGAAAAACTGTTACCATACTGGATGGCTTCCCGCGCAACGAAGCTTACCTTAAAGACCTCACGAAGGAACTCAAAGCAAAGTGCGGAACAGGCGGGACCTTTGAGATCGGCGCAAAAGCCGGAATGATAGAAATACAAGGTGACAAACGCGATCAACTGAAGAAGATACTGGAACTAAAGAAGATCAAGTTTAAGGGTATGTAAAACTGGACCAACTAAAAACTTGTATTTTTAGGTTGGAACAGAGAAGCTTCCAAATATGCAAATGTTTAGTGAAGTTCCAGTACGGGGTGAGAGTTTGGGCGCTAAGAAAATTGTTATCGTAGACGATTACGAAGAAAGCTGTCGTTTATTGGCTGAGATCCTCAGTTCAAGCTACGATTGCTCGTATACGTCTGATAGCTCAATGGCGGTTCAGCTTATCAACGAGAAAAAACCGGATCTTATTCTGCTCGACTATAAAATGCCTGGTTTGATGGGCGTTGATGTTTGCAAAAGCGTTCGCGAGAACGAAGCCACTCGCAAAACTCCTATTATTTTCGTATCTGGTGCTGCAACTATTGATGAAAGAATTAAAGCTTTCGAAACAGGTGCAGACGATTTTATTTCAAAACCGTTCCACGTAAAAGAATTGATCTTGAGAATCAAAGCTCGTTTGTCAGAAAAAGAACCAGAGGTTCTTGCTGAAATTCGCGCGGCAAATTTAACAATGAATTTGCTTTCTCGTCAGATCTTCGTTGATGGCGAAGAAATCAATCTGACTCCTAAGCAATTTGATATTCTTAAAATGCTTGTGCTCTCCAAAAATAACTTAGTTACTCGTGAGCGTTGTTTGACGGAAATCTGGGGAGACACAGAAGTGACTTCTCGAAACGTCGACTCTCAGATCAACTATTTGAAGCGCAAGATTTCAAAATTCCACGGTCGTATCGTGGCCGTTCCTTCGCTGGGCTATCGTTTAGAAGCTCAAGAGTAGGCGCTTTAGAAACGACATATATTCTTTATTGGGTTAAAATAGACGTCTAGGTCGAGGCATATGAGCTCGCTTCAGTCGAGCTGCAGCCATACTTTCTAGTACGACCTGATGATTTAAATCGGTGGCTTTAACTCAAGCAAGGAGTATAGATGTCAATTAAAGTAGGACTCTTAGGTTTTGGCAGAACAGGGAAGTTTGTCGCGTCAGAAATTCTCAAAGACGAAGATTGTTCTCTCGAATGGGTGATTCGTCGTGGCCCTTCCGAACCAGATTCCTACGCTTCTCAAGAGTTGGGAAGTAAAGAAGCCAAAGCTCCTTTTTTTGCAAGCTCCGAAATTGATGACGAATTCTTCGCTAAATATCCTGTCGACGCCTTAATTGATTTTTCCAGTGAAGAAGGAGTGCAAATTTACGACAAAGCAGCGCGGGCAAATGTGCGCATTGTATCGGCGATTTCCAATTATTCCGACGAGTGTAAAAAGAAGCTTAAAAAAATTGCGACCCAAACCGCAGTTTTGCATTCTCCCAATATCACCTTGGGTATTAATTGGCTTTTGGTTGCTTCAAAAGTTTTAAAACAAATCATCCCCGAAGCTGATGTCGAAATCGTTGAAGAGCATTTCCGTGAGAAAAGAGATAAATCTGGCACTGCTATTAAGATCGCCGAAAAGTTGGGATTGGATGCAACTCAACACGTGAACTCCGTGCGAGTCGGCGGAATCGTGGGAAAGCACGAAATTATTTTTGGACTTCCGAATCAAACCATTCGCTTGGTGCATGAAAGTATCAGTCGAGCGGCTTTCGGCAGAGGCGCTATTTTTGCTACGAAATGGCTTCAAAACAAAGATAGCGGTTTATATTCGATGGAGCAGGTCATTCAAGAAAAATTCCTGCGCAACCTGCAAGGCCTTAGTGTAAACTAGGCCTTCTGTTTTCTTTTAGCGTATTCAGTGCAAAGTGCTTTCATGCGATCAAACTCCGTTGACGAAGTAATTGCGCGCGGATTGCGTGGCTGAGAAGCGGCTAATTGTTGCATTTGCGTGACACGCTCACGACTTGGTGGATGCGTGCTCATGGCATCTGCCACGTAAGACATCACTTTGTCTTGGCTGGCTTTAGACTGCTGCTCCATTTTCAAAAGTTTCTCATAGAACAAGCCAACTTTTTCTTTATCGTATCCTGCGGCTACTGAAGTTCTAAATCCGATGCGATCTGCTTCCATCTCATCTTCACGAGAGTTCGCCATAAACGCATACTTTTGCACCAGCAAGCCACCGCCTGCACCAGCAGCGGCTCCATACAATGTTGCCTTCTGCATACATTGATCGTCGCCTTGTTTGCAGAGAAGTTTTCCGACGCCGTAACCAAGAGCGCCGCCTAAGATCCCGCCGCCGGCAGCGTACATCCAAGATTTTCCTTCTGCACGTTTCGCGTTTTCCATGCGAATCGCCGTATGACGGGCTTTGACGTGACCGACTTCGTGTCCGATAACACCAGCCAGTTCAGCTTCGCTATCAGCCATGGCAATCAAAGGAGCCGTGACAAACACAGTTCCTGCCGGAAGTGCGAATGCATTTACATATCCGACGTCGACAGCGGTAAAATTATAATTGTAAGGCTGCCCTTCAAGGCCGTTAGCCACAACAATCTTTCTCCCTAATTGGCTGATATAAGATTGCAATTGTGGATTTTGAATCGCTGGATAGTCTTTACGCATTTGTGGAAGGGCTTCCCGAGTGAGATTTTTTTCTTCATCTACTGTCAACGATGTTTCATTTCCAGTGAGATTGCCTTCACGCTGGCGGTGCTGCTCGGTCGCGCACGACGCCATCAAAAGTCCCAATGAAGCCAGAAAAGTACGGCGACCCATCGGAGTTGAAGTCCATTCTTTTAAAACATCGTCTAATTTTTTAAGAGCTTCTTTTTGTTCCATAGAACCAGATTTTAGAATGAAAAACAGATGATGGCAATATTCCTAGAACGCGTAACGGATCGAGGTCAGGCGCAGTTCATCCTTATACTTTTCGAAAGTGGCATATCCCTGCACACGTTGGTGATTTCCTAAAACCGCCATACAATAATAGATATCATTTTTTTTCGGGATCGTCGGGAGTACCGTGTCAGTACCTGTACACTGATAGAGATCCGCGAAGCGAAATTTCATCAACAAAAATTCAGAGAATTTTTCTCGAACCAAGACATCGAGTTGGGGCATAAGAACCTGACTCAAGCACGCATCAAACTTCTTTTCAGTCGTTGCCGTTCCACACTCTCGGTATTGGCTCCAAGTTTTCTGTGCCAGCTTTAAGTCGTCGGCCTGAGAAGAAACCGCAAAAAAGACTGCTAAGACAAAAGCAAATATTTTCATTGCAGTGCCTCGGCAGGAGCGGCATCGCGCGGTTGCGGTTGCTTATTTAAAAGCATGATGACAGCGCCATCGATATAATCTTGCGAGGTCATCTCAGAAGGTTTTTCCACTTCATAGCTTCCAGTTCCTAAGCAGCGAGGATGGAGAATTTTATTTGCAACATTTTCGGGAAGCGACTTGCGCAAGTCTGCACAAGCCTGTTCGTCGGCAGGGCATTTCATTTTCACTTTGTCCCACCCAACTTTTAGAGCGTTGATAACTGCTGCTGAATCATAGCTGTTGCAATTAATCGATTCATCCATGGACGGGTCGATATAGTCGGCTAGGTCAAATTTCCTTTTTTGAACATAGTGATTTCCATCGCATGCCAGGATCGGAGAAGGTCCGTTGAGCAGATCGCGCCAAAAGAACAGTCCGTGGTAATTTGCTGAAAGGTCTGCATAAGATTTTACCGAGAAACATTTAAGTCCCCAAATGCCTTCTTCTTGTGCGATTCCCATTTTCAGCATTCTTTGCACTTGTTCAGGTGGAAGTTTGGGGTCTCGGCCCATCATTTTCCAATAAAGATGCCCGTGGGAAAAGAGATGATCGATTTTATCGATTCCAATATAGAACGTCTTACCCTTGGATTTTACTTTCACACTTCGAGAGTAAGATTTCGAGTTGTACGGAACACGGAAGGAAAGTTTTTTTGCGCAAGCCCCGTTGCCGGTAGGAAGAGTTTTGTAAGGGAGCTTTTCCGCTTCATAAGGCCCAGCAGGAGGAACGTTGAGCTTGGAAGAATTGTAAATTGCCGGAAAATTCTTATCGAAGTCTTCTTTTAGAAATTCATAAAGGCGATCGACATCGCATCTTTTTGAGCCGAGATTGTAGGCTTCAAGTCGTTGCTGGATAAGTCCGTTGACAGCATTGTTGATGGCATCATTTGCATACTCGGCTTTTGCGCCTGATGCGCGCGCCATCATGTTATCGGGTTCGCCCGCAAACAGAAAATGTCCCAGCAAGAAAATGAGCATCATTATTTAAGGATATCTTTCACTCAGGTCCTCGTCTTGTTAAGCCTCAGAGCACAAATTTTTTCTGGACCTAGGTTAGAGCTCCCACTACGCTGAGAGTTCACGGGAGGAAGCATGGCTCAACAGACGCATTCCAAGGCGATCGGATACATTTTGTGGATCTTTGGATTTATGGGGGCGCATCGCTTTTATTATGGAAAGCCTATCACTGGAACTATCTGGTTTTATACATTAGGTCTTTTGGGCATTGGATGGATCATTGATCTTTTCCTCATCCCTAGCATGGATCGTTCTGCGAGTATTCGCTACTCTAGCGGAAAAATTGATTACAACATTTGTTGGATTCTATTAACGTTCTTAGGTTTCTTTGGAATTCACCGCTTTTATATGGGGAAATTCCTAACTGGCCTGATTTGGCTTTTGACCGGTGGCCTTTTCACCTTCGGCGTGATCTATGACTATTGGACATTGAACGGACAGATTTCCGACGTCAATAAGTCGAACTAGTAGTCCTCAAGCGATCAAGTCTTCTTAGGTAAAGGACGTTTTAACAGCTTTTGAATGGCGGCAAGAATATGTACGTCATAGGAAAAAGTTTTTGCGACGTCATTCTTTGAAATCCATGCGCTTCCCACGTTGTAAGCAGCATCCTTAACGGGACGAGGCGGGTGCCAGTCTTGATCTAAAACGGCGAGATAGAAATACGTATGGCAGGCATAAGATTGCCCGTTCCAGAAGAAGTCATACTTTTTTTCGACTAAGCTCTCGGGGAACAAGCGGATGCGATAGCCCGTTTCTTCAAAGCACTCGCGCACCGCGGTCTCTTCAGGCGTTTCCCCATCGTCAATTTTGCCACCGGGAATGAAGAAATATTTTTTCTGCGAAGTCGGATCGACGCCGTAAAAGCCCAAGATTTTTTTATCGTGAACAACGACCACCGAGCTGCGACGACGATAAATTTTATTGGCTTTTTCAGCGCGAGCATCTGCACGGCGAGAAGCAAAGAACTCTGTTAAAAGTTCTCCGCATTCTTTTGCCAGAACACCAGATGTAACTTGCACCTGATGATTCAAGCGCACATCAGACAAAATTTTATAAAGACTTTCAACAGCTCCACCTTTTGGATCAGTGGCACCATAAACCACGCGTCCGATACGGGACTGTTGCAAAGCTCCGGCGCACATCACGCAGGGTTCAAGTGTGACATAAAGATTGCAATCGCTCAGTCTCCAACTGCCAAGCTTTTTAGAAGCTCGGTGAAGAGCTAATAATTCCGCATGGCCAATGGGAGTCGTCAGAGTTTCACGCAGATTTTCACCTGTGGAAAGAATTTCTCCTTCAGGTGATACGACCAAAGCGCCCACCGGAACTTCTCCGCGGAGGGCTGCTTTTTTCGCAAGCTTTAATGCTTTCTGCATGAAAAGGACATCGTTCACTACTTGTGTTCCTCAGCAACGCGTTCACGCAATTTCACCGGCTCCGGGTGTTGTGTTTTGCGCATGCGAATATTCAAGATCTCAACAAACATTGAGAACGCCATCGCAAAGTAAACGTATCCTTTTGGAATATGGAATTCGAGAGCTTCGACGATCAAAGTAAAACCAATCATCAATAGGAAACTCAACGCCAGGATTTTGATTGTCGGGTGAGAGTCGACAAATTCGCTGATCTTTTTAGCGGAAACAATCATCACCGCTGTTGAAGCAATAACGGCTGCGACCATGATCGAAAGCTGGCTGACCATACCGACCGCCGTGATAACAGAATCCAGAGAGAATACGATATCTAATAGAAGAATTTGGAAGATCACGGAGTTGAACGAGTGAGCCACGGCATTTGATTGGCTACCCTCGACGCCTTCCAACTTGTGATGAATTTCAAGCGTACTTTTGACGATCAAGAACAAACCACCGATTAGAAGAATCAAATCACGACCTGAAATTTCATGGCCGATAACAGCGAATAAAGGCTCTGTTAGACCGATGACCCAAGAAAGAGAGAAAAGCAAAAGAACTCGAGTGATAACCGCAAGTGAAAGTCCCATCATACGGGCTTTTTGCTGCTGATCTTTAGGAAGTTTACCTGCGAGAATCGAGATAAAGATAACGTTATCGATTCCGAGCACCAGTTCGAGGCCGAACAAAGTTGCGAAGGCGATCCATGCTTGCGGGTTTGATAAAAGTTCCATTTGTTTTCTTTCTCCGGGGTGTCGTTATTTAATTTCCGGGTATTTTAAATCTTGTGAATAAAAATTTTCTATCCAAGTTCGTTTGTCCTGCATCGAGTACCACTTCCGATCCAGGAAGTAAGTCATCACAGGATCCGTCAATCGATACTGGAAACTCTGGCTCTGACTGAGAAAATGAAAGGCTGTGCTTTCCGCGAAATCTTCCCAAGAGCTGACGGCTGAGTAAGTCGTCACGAACTGAGTGGAGTTGAGCTGGTTATAAAACTCAGGCATTTTCTCAATAGACAAGCCGCGTCCGTTGCATCCATAAAAGCAAAGCTCTTTATGCAAAGGAAAATTATCGCGAGTTACAGGTTCAATTATATTTTGCCAGCTAAGTGCGGACCATGTTCCCGGTACGGGAACGATCTTGCGAAGTCCTTCGGGAGTTTGATCATCTCTCACGCAAGTTTCGCCGGTCTTACATTCGAAATCATTTGCAGCGTTAGCGAAATCAAAAATATGACCGAACTCATGCAAAACAACGTAATGAAGAGCGGTGTAAGATCCTTCGACCTGAGTTTGAATTTTAGCAGCACGTGGATCGTGCGAGTACGAAGGCATTTGAATTCCAAACGCTTTTTGCTCTTTCCAGCTAAGGACTTCACTTAATGAGCGATCCTGGGTCAGAAGGTCGGCGCGAATTCCCATTAAAGCAGTCGCACTTCCGTTTTGATTGCCTATGCCGGCATAAGCCAAGGCCTCGCTTTCACCTGCTTCGACGAAAATAACTTGGAGATGACAGAACATCTTTTGCATTTTTGGCGGGATAAGATCGTAAATAGTCTCAAGTGCCGGAGCGTAAGCATCACTGCCTAGTTCGCAAGTGCGGGGCTTGCCGAACTCTGCTGGTTCCTTGACCACGCACAAAAGCTGGCGAATCCGAGCTTTGCAATCATCGGAAAGCGCAAAATTTTGTAAAGCCTTCTCGGTTCTTACAAATTGGAAGCGCTCAGATTGATTGATAAAAAAGTCGCCGGAATGGGCTTGAGCTGCCAGAGATACAAAGAAAGCCAGTGATATTAGCAACATAGACTTCATGTAAAGGTCCCCTCATTTAGAAAAGTTGTCCCATATCTCGGGGGTCTTTGCCAGAGAGAATTATTCCGAATAATAATGCGCGGCATTAAGACCTCAGGGGTTGCCCCTTTTTTGCCACTTTGTTATACACTCTGTTCCTCTTAGTCCACATGGGAAGGTTGGTGATTGTCGTGGCAATGGTTAAAATCCGTGACGGAGAAAGCTTTGAATCTGCTTTCAGAAAATTCAAAAAATCTTGCGAAAAAGCAGGTATCCTTTCTGAAGTTAAAAAGCGTGAAAGCTTTGAAAAACCTTCTGTGAGACTTAAAAAGAAGTCTCTTGCAGCTCGTAAGCGCGCTGTGAAAAAATCTAGAAAAAGCTGGGGCGACTAGTCCTCAAACTTTGAACTGATTTTGTTCATTCACGAGGCGGCCTAACGGTCGCCTCTGTTTTTAGATCGATCCAAAAATTCATGGAGGCACTATGGAAATCAGAGAAAAACTAACTGCCGATGTTAAAGCAGCGATGATCGCAAAGGACAGCGTGAAATTGGGTGCTCTTCGTATGCTCCAATCTGCGATTAAAAATCGCGAAATCGAACTTCGTCCAGAAGCGATCTCAAATGATGACGTTATGGGCGTTATCAAAAAACTCGTTAAACAACGTAAAGAATCTATCGACCAGTTTAAAACTGCAGGTCGCCAAGATCTAGTTGATCAAGAAACAGCGGAACTAAAAGTTCTTGAAGTTTACTTGCCAGCGGCAATGGGCCGTGAACAAACAGAAGCTCTTGTTACGGAAGTGATCGCAGCGTTGGGTGCGAAAACTGTGAAAGACATGGGTCCTGTGATGAAAGAAGTTGTCGCGCGTGCACAAGGCACAGCTGACAACAAACTTGTAAGCGAAATCATCAAAGCAAAATTAGTCTAATCTTTAATTCCGTACTGGAAGGTAAATGAGATTTTCACAAGATTTCATTGAGAGAGTCCAAGAAGCTAGCAACCTGGTCGACATCATCTCTCAGTACACACAATTGAAATCCAGTGGTAGCGGCCTGATGGGCCGCTGTCCATTTCCGGATCACGTTGAAAAAACGCCAAGCTTCTCCGTTTCGGAAATGAAGCAGGTCTACCATTGCTTTGGCTGCCACAAGTCGGGCAATATTTTTTCATTCTTGCGTGACTATCAAGGGATGAATTTCCCTGAGGCACTGGAATATCTTGCGAATCGCGCGAGCATCCCGATGCCGGCTCCTGAAAATCAAGATAACGAAGTTCGTGACCAAGCCGCTGAAAAAAAGAAGTTGTTGTTAAAAGTAAATAAGCTCGCTGCTGATTATTTTTCAGAGCAACTTAAGCGCACCTATAACGATCATCCTGTGAAAAAGTACGTGGCAAGCCGCGGACTTTCTCAAGAAGTCATCGACACATTCGGGATCGGTTATGCTGTTCCTGAGTGGGATAGCCTCGAAAAGTATTTGCAACACAAACAAGTTCCGATGGCGCTTGCAGAAGAAGCCAAACTTGTAAAAGCTCGCAAAGACAGTTCTGGTTATTTTGATTTGTTCCGTGATCGTTTGATGTTCCCGATCTTTTCTCCAATGGGTGAGCCCATTGCATTCGGGGGACGTTACTTAGAGAAAAAAGAAACTGAACCCAAATATTTGAATTCTCCAGAGACACCGGTCTTTATCAAGGGCAAGGTGCTCTATGGTCTGCACCAAACAGCACGTTACATTCGCTCTGAAGACGTGGCTTTGATCGTTGAGGGCTACATGGATCTGGTGTCGCTTTACCAAGCGGGCATTCGCCCCGTGGTTGCGACGATGGGAACTGCACTCACGCCAGATCACGGGAAACTGTTGAAGCGTTTGACGAAAAACGTAGTGGCTTTGTTTGATGGTGACTCCGCAGGAATCGAAGCGGCTGAGCGCAGTTTGCCGATTCTACTCGCGGCTGATTTGTATCCGAAGGGTCTGACTCTTCCGAACAATATGGATCCCGATGATTATGTGAAAAAATACGGAGCGGAAGCTTTGAAAGCTGAACTTGAGCGCGCTCCGGATTTATTTGTCATGGTTTTAGATAAATGGATGGATGGATATCGTGGTGAAGCTTCAGAAAAAGTGAAACTTGCCGATAAGCTAAAACCTCTGGTGGCGGCGATTCCTGACGTGCGTTTACGAGAGCTCTATATGACTGAGGCCGCACAAAAAATGGGTGTGGCCCTACCTTGGTTGCGCCAAGCTGTCGGAATACAAAGCAGCGGGCCGGTTTATTCGCAAAATAGACCCCCTGTGGCAAGAACATTGCCTCCTTCAGAAAACACTAACCAGAAGGCAGCGGAGACCGTGTCTTCCTCTCAAGAGGTTGGCAAAATCAGCCTCAAAGGAGCCTCCAAAGCTGAAATAATGCTACTTGGGTTGGTACTCAAAAGTCGTGCCAATTTCGAGCAATTTGTGACTGAAAATATACTCGAGAGCCTTGCCCATCCCGGTGTGAAAAAGATCATGGAAAAGGCTGTGGATGTGTATAGACAAGATCTTAATAAGTTTGATAAATTGACCAGTCTGCTTGTCTCTTATGTCGATCATCCTGAATTGTTATTCCAAAATGGACCTCAAACTGAGAGTGATCCAGGGTTTGATCAAGAGGCCGAAGCGAAGCTGCTAAGGGACTGCTTTAAGCGAGTCAAAGAGAACTATCTCAGAGAGCAAGCGAAGCTTTTGGCAAAAGATTTAAAAGGCGAGCTGACTTCAGAAAAGTTGGAACAGATTATGAATATTCAGAGAAACCGAATCTCTCTGAATAAAGGGTAAAAGGCGGGGTATTGATGAAACCGAACCTTCCAAATAAACAAGAGAAAGAACCCGTAAAGGTTCTGACTCTGCAAGAACAAGAAGCGATGATTAATGAAGAAATTCAACGCTTTCTGAAGCTTGCTAAGGAAAAGGGTGCACTCACGATCGAAGAGATCAATGAGTTGCTTCCTCCTGAAATTATCGCACCTTCGGTGCTCGATTCCTTCATGCATGGACTCGAGGCTGGTGGTGTAGTTATTTCAGACTTGTCTGAAACTTCGAAAGACGAAGAGGGCGAAGGATCATTCCTTGAAAGCCCGGATTCAGACGACGAAGAAGTCGATGATGAAGAAAAAGCTGAAAGTGAAGACGTTAAGGGTAACGACCCTGTTCGTCTTTACTTGCGTAAAATGGGTAGCGTTTCGCTTCTTACTCGTGAGGGTGAAGTTGAAATTGCCCGTCGTATTGAAAAAGGGGAGCGCGAAATCGTTCGTGCGATCTTGCTTTCACCTCTTGGTACATACGAGATCATTCAACTTGGTAAACGTCTTGATGAAGGACGTATCAAAGTTAAATCGATCTTCCGTGGTCTTGAGGATGAGGACACTCAATACGATGAAAAGGAATACATCGATAAGATTCATGAACTCATCGGCCGCGTAACTGAGTATCAAAAAGCGTCTGCAAAGGCGTTTGAAGTTCTTCGTCGTGAAGAAACAAATACTCCTGCACGTCAGGCAGCGATGAAAGAATTGATCGCGATGAATGATAAGTTGATGGCGAACTTCGAATCCATCAACTTCAACCGTAAAACTATCAACCGCGTTGTGATCAAGTTCAAAAACTTGGTGAGCCGTATCGGAACTCTTCGTCGTCGTATTAAAGACGGTGTTGAGCGTACGTTCTCTAAAGACGTGGCTTCGATGGCAGAGCGTTTGAAACTTATCGATGCGAATGAAAAAGAACTCACTCGCATGACTCGCGACACAGGTTTGAACTATCAAAAGTTCAAATCATACGTGAACCAAGCTCAAGAAGCTGAAAAACGTATCACTCGTTTGGATTCAGAAACTGAAATGAATCACACTTGGGTGAAAGAAACATACACAGCCATCTGGAAAGGTGAGCGTGAGGCCGATGCAGCAAAATCTGAATTGGTTGAGGCGAATCTTCGTCTCGTTGTTTCTATCGCGAAGAAGTACACGAATCGCGGACTTCAATTCTTGGATTTGATCCAAGAAGGTAACATCGGTTTGATGAAAGCCGTTGATAAGTTCGAATACCGTCGTGGTTACAAATTCTCGACTTATGCGACATGGTGGATCCGTCAAGCGATCACTCGTGCGATTGCCGATCAGGCACGTACGATTCGTATCCCGGTTCACATGATCGAAACGATCAACAAGCTTGTTCGTACATCTCGTTATCTTATCCAGGAACTAGGCCGTGAGCCGACCCCTGAAGAGATCGCGGATAAAATGGACATGCCGGTTGATAAAGTTCGCAAAGTTCTCAAAATCGCGAAAGAGCCAATCTCTTTGGAAACTCCAGTAGGTGAAGAAGAAGATTCGCACTTGGGCGACTTTATCGAAGACAAGAAGGTTATCAATCCTTCTGAAGCTATCGTGAACTTGAACTTGGCTGAACAAACACGCCGTGTTCTTGCGACTTTGACTCCGAGAGAAGAAAAAGTTCTTCGTATGCGTTTCGGTATCGGTGAAGAGTCTGACCATACTCTTGAAGAGGTGGGACAAGACTTCAACGTCACTCGTGAACGTATCCGTCAGATCGAGGCGAAAGCTCTTCGTAAGCTTCGTCATCCTTCTCGCAGCAACAAACTCAAAGCGTTTGTTGATAGCTAGTCCGCGGATGCGGGCAGTGCCGAAGCGCCTTTGGGAGTGCACTGAAGCAATATTTCAAAAAGGGATCATCGAGAGATGGTCCCTTTTTTTTAGAGGTTGCAAAGAGCACGTTTGAGTTTTTCAAGCGCTCTTTTTTCGTTTTCGGTAAGATCTTTTCTTTGGCTGAAATCTTCGTACGGAGATGCCTTTTTTCCGTAATGAGTTTCAATTTGGTTGTTGTTGATTTTCCCGACCTCGTCACTTAGGTGATAAGTTCCAGGTGTGCGACGAGTGGTTGTTCCGGCCTGTTCTTTAATTTCCAGAGTTCCGTCTGAATAGATCGCGTTGGGGTAACCTTTTTTTAGGTTTCCACTAACGTCCTTATAGATTACCTGCTCTTGCGGAAAGACTTTTTCATAAACGATGACGTTAACGACCCTACGGTCCCCAACTGTTTTATAGACTGTGCGTCCTCTTAAGTCGGTTGATTTATAGACTGCAATTTTTTCTTTCGCGCCACCTATTTCTTTGGCCATAAAAATGTCTTCTGGATCGGCGTCGCGATACAGAACAAGTGGGCGTTCTTTTGGTATTTCTCTGCCTCGAACAGCGGGATTGGACTCGGCGACCGTTTCGTCAATTACGGAGTTTAAAAGAGGCGATCCTGAATCAGTTCTACGAGGAGCAAAACGATTGCGTTCCGCAGTTCTTTCAGAAGACACTTGATTCATGTCTGTGTTTTCAATGGCCTGTTGTAAAACGCGGCGGCCTTTTTCCTGTTTTAGCACTTTAATTTCGTGTTCAAGCTGCGTGCGGGTTGCAATATCTTTTAAGCTTACTCCCGTTAGACCTTTGATTTTTTCTTCCCGTAAGGCGATTTGTTCGTCTTGAGTGTTGTTAAGGACTTGGTCCAATACCGACTCTGCATTTACAGAAAAACTCATAAGAAAGAAAAGGAAAAGACTATATTTCACAACGAAGTCCTTTCAATTCCTGATTTAAAAGATGGGGCTTTCTCAACAACAAAGCACGCGTCTCGTCGTCGAGTTGTTCAAGAACAACGAACGCACGAGTTTGGTCATCCTTGTTTAATGACGAGAATGTTTCTTCAATTTTCTTGCGCTCTGCTGCTGAAAGTTTGCTGAGGCTTTTTGAGATCTGACTTTTGGCGTAGATTTTTGTTAAGCTGGAAAAGCCGACATGTCCGACACTAAAGCCGATAAGACCCAACATGTTATTATTCACCATTTCTCGGGTGAGCTCGGACTCTTTTCTTGTGAGGATCGTTAACTCATCTTTGCTTTCTTTTCCTGACTCAAGAACTTCAAGCACACTGCCTTGATTTCCATAGCTGTTGTAACGGCTCATCTGATGAGAAAAGTTTACGGCACTTCCCCCCGCGGTGGCCCAGCCAGCTGCCGCCGCAGTTGGACAGGCAATTAATTGTCCAATACCTGTCGGGGCAATACATAGTAAACCTGCAGCCCCTGAGAGGACGCCTGATACGAGCAGGGCTGACTCCGGTACGGGTGCGTTCGCTTTTTGGCATTCACACAGCTCTGAAAACACGTCGTCTGAATGTGCTGAAGAATTGACTGCAAACTGTGTGACTTCGGAATGCAGAGTTAAAGTTTCGCATGTATCAAAGTCTTTAAGTTTGGTTAAAGCCCCCAGTTGGTCGGCGAGAGATGACTGCAATTCCTGATTCAGGATATTACGCAGGTCTTCTTGGATGCGAGGGTTTTTGTTCTGTGCAAAGGATATTGCCATTTGTCCCATAGCTGAGCTTGTTTTGATGTCAGTAAAGTCGAGTGCCGAGGCTTTATCGGGTGTGTCGTTAAAGAGATAGTTATCTAGAAGCATTGCTTCGTCAGCGGACTCTTTCGAAGCCATATTGTTTGTCTTGAAGTGTGCAGCTGCGTTTATTCCGAGCTTCATAAAGCCGTGACCGGCGAGTAGAGGAAATCGGGATTCGAGTAAAGCGATTCGTTCTTTGAGTTGAATGCGATCGGCTTCGTTTAAGTAGTTTATTTTGCTATTGGCAATTTTGCGAAGTTCGTTATAGCGAAGGCTTGCGATAAGATATTTTTCTGACAGATTGGATTCTTCTTTTTCTGAAGGGACTGAAACTTTAAAGCCTTCTTTTTTTAAACTCTGAAGTTTGTAATTCAAAGTATTGTCGAAATTCTTGATCCCGATCCTTTGCAGGTGGGCGAGGGAATTTTTAATTTGCGCTTCAGAAAGAGTTTTGATGTTTTTCTTGATCTGTCCAACGGCAATACCTTTATCAAAATCGCCAAGAGAGTTTGAGATTTCGGACAGGTTTTTTTGCTCTTCCGGTTCGCAGCCTTGGAATGGATGGTTCTTTCGATAAAGGGTGTTTTCGCAAGCCTTGGTTTCGCCGCGAATGTCGCTTAACGAATAGGTGCTTTGCGCGGGGCTCACCCCTCGAAACATGGAAATTACACAGAAAATCAAAAGCCCGACAAATCCCAGATGCATCAGTCTTTTGATCGGATTTATGGGGGTAAACTTCAGCAGTTTTTCAGAGGAGAATGCCTCAGATTGGAACAATTGGTGCGTGGCAAGGGACTTGAGCCTCCGAGCCTCACTCGTCCTGCCTAATGCACTGTGTTTTTGCCAACCGAAGGGGAGTTTGATAGTCTCTGACTTCCGGTTGGGGGGCTAGCTTAGTTGGTTAAAGCACGGTGCTCATAACACTGGGATCGGGGGTTCAAGTCCCTCGCCCCCTACCATTTAAATCCATTTCTTGTTATTGCATACTTGCCATCAATTTTTCTGTCCCAATACTAGACCTTCAAAATATAAGTACTTCCGAATGTTTGTCTTTGAAATACATGTGCAGGTCCGTGTCCTCTTGATTATCAATCTATCTCGGATAATAATTATCCGAGATAGATTGATGCAAGCAATTTAGACAGTCAGGAGATCATGATATGCAAAGACTTAACTATTTCGCCCTTGCCATGCCGGCTTTTCAACATCTCGGAGCGATTGACCAATACTGCAAGAAAAGTTCCGTTGATCCTACGATTCTTCGCCTTGTTCAGATCTACGCTTCCCAAATAAACGGTTGTGCTTTTTGCGTCGACATTCACTGTAAAGAAGCTAAAATTGCTGGAGAACGTGAGTTAAGAATTTATCACGTACCTGTTTGGGAAGAATCACCACTTTTCACTGAAAAAGAAAAAGCTGCATTTGAGTGGACAAGAGCAGTGACACTAATCAACCAGGGCCCGGTCTCTGATGAGTTGTTTCAAACGATGCAACAACACTTCAGTGATCAAGAGATTGTAGATTTGAACATGCAAGTTGCATTCATCAATCTCTTTAATCGTTTTGCGGCAACATTCAGATCAGTCCCTGGAGACCGAGACAAAGTTTTGGGATTGGAGAAAGCGAATCTATCGTGATTTTGGGTAATCAAGTTGAATGGGCATTGCACTGTATGATGATTTTAGCGAGTGTCCCTGAGGGAAAACTTCTAAACGCTAAGGCGCTGGCTGAGTTTCATGGAGTTCCTAAAGAGTACCTTTCAAAATGCCTTCAAATGTTGTCACAGGCCGGTCTCGTTAAAACGACGACTGGCCCGTATGGTGGATATAGCATTGCAAAATCAGCTGATAAGATTTCTTTTCTGGACGTTGTTGAGGCCGTTGAAGGAAAAGTAAAAACTTTTAAATGTAACGAGATTCGTCGGAATAATCCCTGCCTTGCAAAATCAGATCGAAAATTCGGTCATTTGTGCGACATCGCTAGTGTGATGTACGAAGCAGATGAGGCTTGGCGAAAATCTCTTCGCGAAAGAAAGCTCTCGGATATCACCAATCATCTTTTAGAGGGCGTCACCAAAGAAACGGCTCATAATTTTGCCGAATGGTTAAGTGAAAACTAGAACGACTTAAATCTTCTTAAGAGTTCCTATGATTTTATACGGAATCGAGATATCCGATATCGAGATATCAGATATCCGACTTGAAATCAGACTAATCCTGAACCAGAGTTTTAAAACCACCGTAAGCCATTTTCGAAGCATCAAAAGGCATCGAGAAGTTCTTAGCGCCTGGCATTTGGCTGAATTCCTTGTGCACTTTTGCATTCACCTGTTTGCGATGAGCTTTCGATTTAAAAACAATAAACGCAAATATCACGGTTTCATTTTTCTTAATTTTGCACATTTGCGGAAAGTTTTTTGAGAAAGGTGCCTTGATATCATCAGCTACGCATTCAAAGTAAGACAGTGCTCCGTGCTTCATCCACGTTTTACAGCCCAGCTTTGCCATTTTTTTATATTCTTTAACTTTATTTTTCGGAATCGGAATTACAAATCCATCGACGTATGTGCTCATAAATTCTCCTTAGATTTATTGTGTAGAACTTAAGATGTTTATGAAAGGTATTTTGCAGAGCAATGCTGTTTTGCCAGAATCTTCATGGCTGCGGTGACTGTCATTGATCAACTTTGGTTGATAGCGTAGTCTGTCGCGAATGAAGTTTTTTAAAAAACTTATTACGCGCAAAAAAAATCCGAAAACGCAGCAAGTGCCCTTGCAAGAGGGCGTGGATTTTTACTATGAAAATGGCTTTATGGTTTTCACCGAAGCTTATCATCTCAAGCGCGGCTACTGCTGCGGCAGTGGCTGCCGACATTGTCCTTATTCTCACAGCAACGTCAAAAAATAGCACGAAAAGAACCTGGTACCTTTTCGACACGAAAGGAAGCAGGTACCTATTGGAACAAACGGGTGAATTTGATCCACCAGTATTTGAGGAGAGGTGGGTCGGGGCGGCGGTGACTGAAGCGGTGGCCCCATTTGCGCACGCGTGGGAGGCATGCATATAAAAATGGATGCAAGAAGCGACGGGGAACAAATCTTCTTAAGTAATAAAATAATTCTGCGTCGAAAGTGGCTGGCACCCAAAGCGGTGGGTTTTGCGTGCGGATCACGTCACGCACGAGGACGGCGACATTATTTGGAGTTGTGCGAGAATAATCCATCAATTCTGCGACGAAGGGACTCATGCTACGATAGAACTCGGAGTAGGCTTCATCGCCCGATTCAGATTCTTTGGCCGCTTCGGAATAGCGCACGTTTTTAAAAGATTCAGATTTGATAAATCCTGGTTGAATCATCGAAACATTGATCCCGAATGGACGAAGCTCATACCATAAAGCTTCACTAGCTCCTTCCAGAGCATATTTCGAAGCAGAGTAGGAAGCCATTGTCGGCATCGCAAGCATTCCGCTAACAGAGGAGACATTGATAATTTTACCACGTCCTGAATGGCGCATCAGTGGAATCACCAATCGAATCAGTTCCATCGGTCCGTGATAGTTCGTGGCCATTTGCAGTTCTTCGTCTTTAGCTGACATGTGCTCAACAACGCTGCGATAAGAAATTCCGGCATTGTTCACCAAAATATCGACGCTGCCCCATTTGCTCGTCAGAGTTTTTACGACATTTTCTCTTTGCTCTGATGACGTCACATCCAGAGCAAGAATGCAGAAGCGATCGTCTTCAGCAAATGAGCGCCGGAGTTTACCCAGACTTTCTTCTCTGGCGGTGACACAGACGCGGTAGCTTTTATCGATGTAAAAAAGCTTCGCTAAAGAAAGACCAATACCCGAAGCGCAGCCAGTAATCAGCACCACAGGTTTGTATTCGCGCTCGGGAGTCCGGAATTTATGCCAATAAAAGAACCGATACATATAGGTTCTATTTTATCTCTTAGATATTCGGTGACCAAATGAAAGTAGAGCCATCTCATAATAAGACGGCTCTTTTGTTTCTGATGTGATTGGAAGCAGCGGAATTTGACTATTGAACAGACAAAATGAACTCAACAAGTTCCGTGTCGGTATAAGAGCGACTGCTACGGCGCTTAAAATGTGGAAATTACAGAGATTTTGCGAAGTGTCCTGCTAGCTATCACCGAGAGTCTGTGATTTTGCACAAGCTGCCCATTTTCACTTCCGCATTCGAATCCCTGGTGTTCAGAATAAACGTCAATACCAAAGCATTTAGGTTAATTTGATGCATCCAAGGAGGGGTAATCATGGGAAGCCTTGTACAGGCACGCCTTATTTTTCTATTAGGACTCATTTGTTCGTCTTATTCTTTTGCGGATTCACACAAGACTCCACTCGCACAAGAAAGAGTCGATTACTCTTCAGTGATGAACCAGATGAGCATCCCGGATATGCGTCAGGGAATCTTACGAATCTGGCGTCATGGTTTAAATCCCAAAGCGTATTGGACAGACAAAATGGAATCCGTTTACAACAGCGGAAGCAGTGCGGATCGCAATCTTCGTCCTCTGGTAAACCAAGCATTCCTACGCTTGTTGCGTGATCTTCATATCGGAAATGTGAATCCACAAGACGTGGGCCGTGACGTTAAATTCATTCGCAAAGATTTTCTTACGCCCAAGCAGTTGCAAGCTGTGTTCCTCGCGGTGGGAGGAAATGCGCTCATGCTTCTCGACAAAGTAGCTCCGCAAAATGCGCCGTACTTAGCAGCGCGAGAAGGAATGCTAAAAATTTATCCGACTTGCATTGATGGATCTTGGGAGGAAATCGTTCCGGCGACGGTTCCGTTGCGCTTGTATTCCCGAGACAAAGTGATCCCGGCAATTAAAAAACGCCTTTCTCTTTTGGGATATAAAATGCAAGTGATGGACGATCGTTTCGACGGAGATTTACAAAGTGCAGTTTCAGATATTCAGTGGAATCTGCGAATCAAACCGGACGGAGCCATTTCTCCAAAAGGAAAAATCTGGAATTTCCTCAGCGTACCTTGCCTGGATCGCGTGCGCCAAATTCAGTCTGACATGGAAAAGATGCGCTGGTTCCCTCAGTATTTCGATAAAAAGTATATCTTCGTGAATCTCGCGATGTCGTATTTTATGTTAATTGACCAAACTTATGATTGGGAACGCGTCATGAGTTTCCGCACTATTAATGGACGGGTGGCACGTAAGTCACCGACGATGCAAGACGAGATCGTCAAGGTGATCGTGAATCCGTTCTGGGTCGTACCTCCCACTATATTTAGTGAAGATAAAGTAAACGACCTTAAGAATTTAACCAAAGCCCAAGTGGCAGAGTACTTTACGTCCCACAACTATGAAGTGTGGAGCGGTGATTTCCGTCGTCGCATTGATCCGACAAGTGTGGATTGGTTGGGAATCAGCGAAGGACGAGTGGCTCCTGATATCAATATTCGTCAGCTTCCACATCTGGGAAATGCGCTGGGAGTTTTAAAATTTGATTTAACAAATTCTTTTGCCATTTATCTGCACGATACAAACCAACGCGAACTTTTTGATGAGCCGATGCGCCAGTTAAGTTCAGGTTGCATTCGCCTAGAAAAGCCATTGGATCTCGCAGAATATTTGCTGGAAGACACGCCTTGGGATCGTAAAACAATTGAATCATTGATGGCACGTCCCGGAGAAGTTTTGACAAAGTCGACAGAACTACCGGTGCCGAAGCATAAGGTCATTCCTGTCTATACAGCGTACCTGACATCAATGGTGAGTTCAGATGGCGTCGTGCGATTTGTCGATGATCTGTATGGTCAAAATGCGGCGATCGAACGACGGCTTGATGGCCGCTTCTAAAATGAAAAAACAGTAAATTGAATGCGTGCCTTTATTACAATAGAAATTTGGTACTGATCTATGTTTCTAAAAATCATGAAAGAGGTGAAAAAATGTTTACCAAGCTTTGCAGAGTGTTTCTGTGTCTTGCGCTAGCTGCGCCGGTTGTTCATGCAGCCCCAGGGCAACTTCCAAAACCGCCCGCG
The DNA here is from genome assembly GCF_047345725.1 of Bdellovibrio sp. HCB2-146. Classification (NCBI taxonomy): domain Bacteria; kingdom Pseudomonadati; phylum Bdellovibrionota; class Bdellovibrionia; order Bdellovibrionales; family Pseudobdellovibrionaceae; genus Bdellovibrio; species Bdellovibrio sp. HCB2-146. The sequence continues at coordinate 1,223,081 of NZ_JBLEQP010000001.1, read as the reverse complement.
CCACCATCACAACCGAACCCTCCACCTAAAGATCCTCAGTACGAGGGCGTTGGTCGCATCGATCAAGTGTCTCGGCAAGGAGGGGGAGAAATCTATCGACTTGATTTAGTAAAGGCGATTCCACTGGTTCGTCTCGAGGCTAAATCAAAAATGGGTCGTCTGAAAATTTATTCGACCGCGTTGGTGACCGATAAGAATGAAAGAATCCCAGTTCGTCAATTGGCTGGTGTCACTCTGGACGATTCCATGCAGCCATTGAGTTCAGAGATTTTCAATGTGCAAGCTGGAATTGCAGCCATTGAAATTTTAGCGGAAGCATTCGGTGGCGAGGCTTCTCTTGAAATCAAAGCGTTTTCAACGAAAGAAGCTCCGAAACTTTCCCAAGGAACAAGACCTCCAGAGTATTCTTGTAAGCGCAATATTGATGCGTTGTTAAAGGATAAGCTTGAGCCTGTGCAATTGTGGGTGGCACGCGCGGAAGCAAGTGCTCCAGGTTCTGTTCAGGAAAAATTCGCAGGCAATCAGTTGAAAGAGCAAGTGAAAGACTTTGTTGCAACACTTAAAACAACAGGTTCTTATTCTTCGACTCCATATCTTTTGACTCTGATTAACTTCTTTATGGATCAATACAACTCCGTGCGTGCCGGTGGTGTATCTGAACCAGCATATAAAGATTTACTGAATTCAACTTTCAGCGTTCTTCTATTTGCAGTTCAAAATGAGCTCCCTTGCCGACGTTTCCCAAGTGATGCGTTGATCAAGATGTCTATGGACCTAAATAAGAAATACTTAGAAATGTCAGAGAGCGCTCGTGCTCGTCCGATCCTTCTCAATATTATGACGAAGATTCGCGACTTCGCTCCTGAGCAGTATCGTAAAGAAGTCACAGCGACAAATCCGACTTTCCGCGAAGCTGATACGGAAGGTACGAAGTACTATATCATGTTCACTAAAGCTAAGGATGAGGACTTCTTGAAAACGACTCATCGTAACATGAGCGCCTATGCTTTTGTGGTGGCTGAACAAGCTCTACAGCGTGAAGTAAAAATGATGGATATCGAACAAAGATATCAACTCATCGTTGAATACCAAGCGAAGTACAACTCCAATACGGACTTCCCGCAAGCAGTGGCAGCAAGATACTTGCAAATCTTGGCCGACTCCACATACGGATCGCAATGGATGAAGATGTTTACAGAGTAAGTGTCGCAAAGGCCCTCGACCAGAGGGCCTTACTCTTTAGAGTCAAAATGTCCCTAAATTTCTTGGCATCGCATTTGCTTTAGCTCCTAATGACGGCGAAATGATTCGCTTCAAGTCTCAAAGGAGTGTCTTCATGAACAAACCATCTCTTGCATCCAACTCACTTCGTTCTTTAGCTCTGGCAACTGTCACTGCTTTGGTGGCGTTGGCGACGTTGACGGCAGAAGCGCAAGTTTCAGGCAGCATTGGTCGCGGCGGATTTGATCATGACGAACGCGGAAGGGGCGGCTATGAAGAAGATCGTGGAGAAGGTAGAGACGGCCGATTCGGTCGCTTACCTGGCAGAGGACGCGAGCCAGGACGTGGTCACGAACCAGGTCGTGGTCGTGACAGGGACGATGATCGTTATGGCCGTCGCGGTGATTTCCGTGATTATCGGGAATCTCAACGTCTCGTTGATTTGATTTATGAAGCGGCCTTATTCAGGCGTGCAGACTATGAAGGCCTTGAAGCTTTCTCAAGAGTCATTCGTGAAAATGGTGAAATCGGACTTTACAACACAGCCCGCATGATTGGATCCAGCGAAGAGTTTCAAAGAATTGTTCGCTATGACGGCGCCAGAAGAGTCGTCACTAATATCTATCAAGTTTTCTTTAACAGAACACCAGAACCAGAAGGATTACGCACTTGGACTCGTCTGATTGAGAGAGGCCAAGGCGGTGATGCGCTCGACGGTATCGTCAGATCCGATGAGTTCTATTTCAAGCAATTAAGATAAAAAAAGAATTTTACAAATTGTTCTAATAAAAAGGGCGCCCGAGGTAGCGCCCTTTTTATTTTTAGTCTTCATATAGATCTGGATATCCATCAGGTGTTCGGAAGCTTTACAGGCTATCCGACATCCAGGAGTTTCTTGTGTTTGCGAAAGGCCACAACTTGGTCAATGAGGCCTAAGTCTTTCGCTTCTTCAGCACTCATGTTGTGATCGCGTTCCATGAGTTTCATCAGATGCTCGAGTTTTTTTCCTGTGTGCGAAGCATAGATGCCAGTTAGTTTTTTCTTGGTGCGCACAAGTTCACGAGCATGGATTTCGATATCAGTGACTTGGCCACCGATGCCGCCATCGCCTAAATGAGGTTGGTGAATCAGAATCCGACTGTTGGGCATGGCAAATCTTTTTCCGGGAGTGCCTGCTGTTAACAGCAAAGATCCCATGCTTGCCGCCACACCGATGCAATAAGTTGCAATATCGCACTTCACAAATTGCATCATATCGTAAATCGCCATTCCGGCAGTGACTGAGCCGCCAGGAGAATTGATATACAAGTGAATGTCTTTGTCTGGATCTTGGACTTCCAAAAATAAGATCTGCGCGATAATGGAATTTGCAACTTCATCAGTGACGGCTGATCCTAAAATAATAATTCGATCTTTGAGGAGACGTGAGTACACGTCGTAGGTTCTTTCGCCCGTGGATGTTTGCTCGATTACGTGGGGAATAATGATAGCCATATGCTCTCCTTTTCAAGTTACGTGATTGAGTGCGTGACAAATTGTTCAAATGCAAAAATCGATGCCGATGAAAGCCACAGTGGAAAAGTGTTTCAGAGTGATTCGAAGTTTCATTCAGCGCAGATTTTATTGGTTTTGAAAAAAGGACGGACACCAAATTTTCACTCTGAAGAACAGCGAACGTATGACTGAAAAGTAAGCGAAAGAACAATTCGCGGCGGCACCAAGGTCGAAAGCTTTAGACCTCCGACGAGAAGGTCGCGTGTCTCGATGCATATCCGTCTGTGTGTTTTTCCAAGTCCAATTGAGCCCTAGATCGAGAAGTGAAAACATAAAACCAAAACATAAACGGAGGTTAAAGATGGATTTCGCATCAATACTCACAAGCTTAATTGCTGGAGGCGTGGGTGGTAATATCGCCGGGTCTCTGCTTAAAAAATTAAATTTGGGACCTCTCGGAAATACGATTGCCGGTGTTGTCGGTGGTGCTTTGGGTGGGCCCGCAGTTGTGAACATGATGGGTGTCACGGACACGGCGACAGGCCTTTTAGGAAACATCGCAGGCTCAGGTATCGGCGGTGCCGTCGTGATGATTCTTGCTGGTTTAGTGAAAAACTACTTCGATAAACGAGCTGGAAAAACGACTTCGACGACGACTAACATCACTCGAGAACAGCCACCACAAACGGTTTCAAAAACCTCACCCCCTAAATCTAAGGATTTTCAGGATGGTCCGCGCCCATGAAACATTGAAAAAAGGGGCCTAGTGCCCCTTTTTCCCCAGTGCTCTAATCGAATATATTTGATTAGAGGTCAGATTTCGGCTTTTTAATGCCAATTTGGTCTAAAACCAGTTTTTATTTCTTCCAAATTTTTTCGAATTCAGATACGAACAATGTTCAAAGTCACTGTAGAGTTTTCGGGCATGGTGCTCAGGTCCTCTTTAGCGGCTCCCAGATGCCAATTTCTTAAGGAGGCTCCCATGGGTAAAAAATTGTATGTAGGTAACTTGTCTTACTCTCTTGACGATCAGTCGCTTGCTGACGCTTTTTCTGAGTTCGGAAATGTTGAATCAGCTCGCATCGTTATCGATCGCGAATCTGGTCGCAGCAAAGGTTTCGGTTTCGTAGAATTCTCTACAGACGACGAAGCTGCAACTGCAATCCAAAAAATGAACGGCGTTGAGCTTGGTGGACGTGCATTGAACGTTAGCGAAGCGAAACCAATGGCTCCTCGTGAAAACCGTGGTGGCTTCGGTGGCGGCCGTGGTGGCGCTCCACGTGGTGGCGGTTTCGGTGGCGGCCGTGGCGGCGGCGGATCTCGTTACTAGTCTCTAGTGATTTTAGATAAGCACTTTGAGGGCAGGAGTCGAAAGACTCCTGCTTTTTTTTGTCCAAAATTTGGTAACTAAAACTTGTCAGCTATAAAGAATTGAGTTCGTAAGAACCGTCGCGGTTTTGAATCTTGGTAAGCTCGGATAAGAGCACAGACATGCGATCGTAAGTGTCCACACCTAAACCCTCCCATGGCAGGATCGACGCCGTAGAGGGCGCCTCTGGCGACGCTAGAGAGCCATTGCGGAAAGAAAGCAAGTAACGTGGACCTTCTTCTGCCACAGAATATTCAATATTAGAGTTTAAGAACTTTGTTAGTTTGCGGGCGCGCAGATAAGCATGAGCTCCGCGTTTAAAATGGCGTTCGAACTTATCAGCGATGTCGTCTGCTGTGACGATGACTTCTTCCTCAGAAATATCTTCGGCAGACTCCTCTGCTTCGGCTTCTTGTAAAAGATCGTCCTCTTCTTCGTCGTGGGAATTTTTAACAAAGATCATTCCCAGGGCCAGAATCGAGCGCATGGAATGAAACTGTGTGCGGGGTAAACCATGACGTGCGCAGAAAATATCAAAACCCTCTTCTAATAGAGAAGATTCATATGTGTCGTAGAACATTTCAGAGTCAAACGGCACGCCCTCACGCAGGAAGAAATTTAATTTTAGGATCGAATCAAAAATCAGCGTGCTTGAGAAGGGGCCAATGGGATGCAGTTCATCTTGAATTTCATTCATCGATAGAAAGTCGCGTGAGAAAAACGTCAAACTGCGAGTGCCGGTTTTTAGAACGATATTATAGCGCGGGTTGTGTTTTTTAATTTCATCAGTTTCAAGAAGTGCAGACTCAAGAGGAGACCGGGTTGTCGTGACTCGCAAGTCATATGCTTGTGTCAGCATTTCGAGCTTGCGAGGATCGCGATTTTTTTGCCCGCGGAAGTAGCTGTTCACACGGTCATGCAGTGATGTGGCTTTGCCGACGTAAAGGACTTCTCCCCATTGGGAAATCATACGATAAACGCCCGGCTCATCCGGTAAGGAAAGGCGTTTATCTTTCGGCATTGGGTATTCGTATTTGGTTCTCTTTTTTGGAACTTCTTTTTGTAACCAGTCTTGCAGTTCTGCCAAAGTGAGAATGTTTTCTTTCTCTAAAGCTTCAATAAGATGTTTCCAGATAACTTGCGTGGCTTCTACTTGGCTTGCGGCTCTTTTGAGTTCGCCGGAAAAATGTCCAAAGTATCCTGCAAGTCCCTTAATTCCTCGGGTTGGAAGATTCGGAAAAAGTCTTTTGGCGATTTCGTGCGTGCAGATAATGGGAAAAGCCGTGATTTGCAAAGCCTCAAAGGTTGCTGTCAAAAACGGCTTTTCAAATTGAGCAAAGTGAATCACCGCCGGTCTGTTCGCAACTTCTTCAGTCAGAGATTGAAAAAGATCAGAAATGGGTTTGCTGTCAGTCAGTTCTTCCTCGCGAATTCCCGTGAGAGATAAAATACGACGGGGAACAGCTTGGTCTTCGGGTTGTTTCACCAAAGAACTGCGAATTTGATTTTGCTCAGACAGACCCCAGGCGATCTCTAAAATATTCGCTGTTTCAGGTTTTGCACCTGTGGTTTGCAGATCTAAAAAGAAAACCGGTAAATCTCTTAAGGTCATGGAGTTTCAAGCTTCTTCCAGAAAGTATCGACGTCGGCAAGAATTTTATTCGAGACGAGCTCTCGCGGACTTTCCTTGAACCAACCTTGCGGCATAGCGCTTGCGTATTCCTTATTAAGGAAGCGAGGATCCATCAAAACTATAACGCCCTTGTCGGTTTCAGACCGGATCACTCGGCCTGCGGATTGAACGGCTTTAGCCATTGCTGGATAAACGTAAGTATAATTAAATCCATTTTCTTTTCCGTAGCGCTCATCAAAATAGGTACGAATTTGTTCTCGCTCAAAATCAAAACTTGGTAGTGCCGGGCCGACAACGAAAGCCCCAATTAACATATCCCCAGGGAAATCCACGCCCTCAGAGAAAACGCCGCCTTGTACAGCCAATAACAACAAAGGCTCTGTGTTGAGTTTCATTTCTTCCAGATAGGCTTGCACATCGGTTTGTTTCATTTCGCGCTCTTGGCGTAAAATGCGTAAATGTGGCAGCTTTAATAGCCCCTCGACTTGATTTAGAAAATCAAAGCTTGGGAAAAGTGCAATATAGTTGCCTTTGCGAATCTGTGTGATGCGTGAAATGACCTCGGCCACTTTTCCAGCACTGGCTTGGCGATCGCTTAATTTTGTTGAGATCTGCGGAATAATCATCAGTTGGCGATGTTCAGCCTTAAATGGAGACGTGAACTCGAGAGTCTGAGTTTTATCTTCAGGGAATCCCAAAAGCTCTTGATAGTAAGAAAAAGGTTTTAATGTCGCAGAAAAGGCGACGACATTTTTAAACTCTTTATAGGCAATTTTAAGTTGTTCGGAAGCATCACAGCAGGTGATCTTGATCATTTCAGTAAAACGATTTCGTTGGTAGGTCTGAAAAAATTCAGGTCCAACAAAAGTAAGCGCTGAAATAAAATCACTCCACATATTCATAAAGCGCAACATCGGATCGCGTGGGATAACCTCAGCATCACTTTCTAAATATTCCGTCGTCATCTGCCGAATGGATTTTTCAAGTTCTAAGAAAGGATCAATATCGATGTCGATTTTTTTGGAAGCGCCATCACGACCATAACTGCGGATGAGGTTTTTTGCCGAACGAATCAAGCTGGACGCCTCAAAACCTACCGTCGCTGGCAGCTGCGTAAAATCTTTTTCCAAGATATCCAGCTCTTGGATGCTCAATGACGGAGAGAAATAATCTTGCGCTCGTGACGGAAGGTTGTGGGCCTCGTCGATGACTAGGTTTGGTTTTTCCGATCTTTCAAGAAGAGGCTCTGAGAGGCGGCCCAAAAGACTGCGAGGTGCAAAGGCATAGTTATAGTCACCAATCACCACATCAGCGCGCTCAATAGCTTCAACAGATAACTCAAATGGGCAAACTTCAAATTGCTGACCCATCTCAATGATCTTTTCGTTCGTGAGACTGCGTTTCTTGGCCAGCTTGTTCACCAAATCGTGTTCAGCGACCTTGGTATAATAATCCTTGGCATATTCGCAGTAGCCAGGATTACAAAGAGTTTCAGCCTTCAGGCACATTTTGCTTTTTGCGGTTAAGGTCAAAGACCGAATTTTAGATCCTTGCTCTTGCAGTTTCTCAACGGCTTCTTCGGCGACTTGGTGTTGAGAGTTTTTTGGCGTGACGTAAACTGTCTTTTGCCCACGTGATAAAGAGTCTTTTAAAGTTGGAAATAAAACGCCGACGGTTTTACCCAAACCGGTAGGAGCCTGAACCAAGAGTGGATTTTCCAGCTGCACTTGTTCTTCAATGCTGCTGATAAGCTCCTTTTGTCCCTGGCGCGGAGTCGGAAATGGAAAATCCATTTCAGCTGCGATTTTGCGGCGGTTCTCAAAAAGTTTTTCTTTGATTTTGGTCTCTTCAACCAGCTCATTCAGGCGCAGTGCCAACCAAGTTTCATAGTCTTCGATAAAAAGCTGCACATCAAAATCTTGCGATTTGAAATTGCGTGACGAAACCAAATGCAAGGTTAAACGCGGAACTTCACCGGTTTGTTTGAAGTGAATATAGCCGTAAGTTTTAAGCTGCCAAATGTAGGGATGTTGATCGTCAAAACGAAGTTTGCGCCAAAGCTCATCTACATCAAAAGCAGTTTTAATCTCCTCGATGTGAGTAGGACGTTCATAGAATCCATCCGCTCGCCCTGAAATTTCGAAAACATAGTTTCCAGCTTCAAAGGAGTGGCTGAGGTATTTTTCGGCGGTATAGTTGTCGAATTCTTTTTTGCGACGTCGTTGAATAGCCGTGTGAATTTCTTGGCCGCTCATCGGGGGAGCGCCATAGCCTGAATGCAGCTCGATACTTCCTTTTCGAGGGCAGGGAACAGCAAATTGTCGGACATCTAATGAGACTTTACGCACGAAAATCACTCAACCATATTTCCCAGAGGTACGCCGTACCTTTTTGAAATGCATTGCATAATTTTAGCATTTTGTTGGCGAAGAACTGTTCATATTCATAGTTCTTTCCGGTTTTTTGCGACGGAACAATGCGTGAATGCAAATTTTCTTTGAAATTTATGTCTTTCATCCGGGGCCTTGCTCCTGGATCGGACTTCCTTCTGAATAAAGAAAGACTTTAACACGATCCAAATAAAGGGGGACGAATTGAAAAAGTTAGCACTGATTCTAGCAATGAGTTTGATGGGAGCGTTTGCTCACGCCAACACTGATGTTCAGACACTTGAAGGCGATATGAACGCCGAGAGTATTGGAGCTTGGACTTGCGGCGTGAAGTTCACGGGAACTTCAAAAGGTTTTAAAATTATCATTGGAAGTTTCAAAACCGTCGCATACGGAACTTTGAAGTGTGTGGGCCTTAAGAGAACATACACTCAAAAAGTAAAAGTAGAGATCGGTCACCATTGGATTGGTCCAACGGCGGGTATTGGTTACTTCAAATTGGCTGGTAAAGCATTGGAGATCAGCTTGCTCAATGCAGATCCAAGCGTGATTTTGGGTAAATACCTTGTCGCGCAAGGTGAGGCTGCGATCATCGGCGGTGTAGGTGCATTCACAGCTGTAAAAGTTGGTTTGCCACAATTGGCGCTGAACGTGTCTTTACAACTTTTGAAAGGCTTTGGCGTTCAAGTTGGTATCGACAAAATGAGAATCTCTGCGATCCATGATCCAGTAGAGGAACCAGTTCCATATTCTGTTGATCTTTAATTTTAAGGATTGAATTCAGAAAGAAGAAGGACTCTCCCAGGAAGGGAGAGTCCTTTTTTTTATTGTTTCTTTACGTAAGTTGAAAGGCGCATGCCAGGTGCTGCTGAAGTTGTTACAGTCACACTGGTGCCTTTTTCAAGATCTTCGACAGTTTTATTTCCAAAGTTGATATTAAAGTTTAATTTGCGAGAACGATCGCTTGGGCAAGTGAATGTACCGCGGAAGGTTTTGGCGGCCATCACGCCATTTTCAGTGCGGTAAAGGCTGTTTGCCAGATTGTAAGAGCCGTTGCACATCTCATCTTTACGTCCATCCGAATACGCTCTTTGAATTTCAAAATCTTTTGCATCCAGAACGCGTAGATGAACATAGTAAGTTTGAAACCCGACTCGAGTTTCAGCCTTGTATCGACCCACTAGATTTTCTGGTGTGATTTCCGTGGCCCATGCTGAAGCAGAGGCCAATACCAAACTCATTGATAAAAGCAATTTTCCCATTTTTCCTCCTTGATAGGGATAGCCATTTATACAAGTCGCAAGAACGCACGCACAAAACAAATGACCCACCCTTGAAGGATTACATAGGGAAATTGGATATACTCTTGCCAAGTACAGGAAGCAGAAGGATGATGCCTTTATGAAAATTGAAGACATCCGAATTTATCCAGTGAAGTCCGCTAAAGGACAAAGTTTAAAACAAATGCAAGTCACACATCAGGGGCCTGAGGGCGATCGCCAATGGATGCTGGTTGATGAGACGGGTAAATTTATTTCGCAACGGACTTTACCAAAACTTGCCACTGTCGAAGTTCACTGTGATGAGCAGGCATTGACGATGGGTTGGCAAAAGATGTTCTTCAAGATTTCAAAAAATAATTCCTTTCAACGCAAAGTGAAAGTTCAGGTTTGGAATGACACTTTCGAGGCAGCGTTGGAGCCGGATCTTTATTCGCAAGCTCTGTCTCAGTACTTGGGTGTGAATTGTCGTTTGGTTCGTTATGCGCCTTATTCTCTTCGTCGCGTGCGCAGCCACGATATGCAGTGGAAACCTGAGGTGCGATTTGCCGATGCTCGTCCACTGCAAATTATAAATCAAAAAAGTTTGGATGAACTCAACTCGCGTCTGCCATCGCCGGTTACGGCCGATCGTTTTCGCTCCAATTTATTGTACTCTGGAAAAATCGCCTATGAGGAAGAAGGCTGGAAAAAAATTCGCGTGGGTGAAGTCATCTTTTCGCAGCCGAAGCGTTGCTCGCGCTGTATGATCACGACGATCGATCAAAGCACAGGAACCGTAACCGGACCGGAACCTTTGAAAACTTTAGCAGGATATCGCCGCGAGGGGAAAGATGTCTTCTTTGGAACTCTGTGGATTCCAGAAAATGAAGGCAGCATTCGCTTGGGCGATGAAATTCAGATTTTAGAATAATAATTAGAAAAGATATCGATTCAAGAAGTCTTCAATAGTGATCGACGGCGCAGACAAAAGGAACTCGATGGCCTCCGTCGATTCCTGCAATTGATTTTCGCGGAACACGCGTTGGGCTTTTTCCACGAGACTGGCGCGAACCACTAGAATTTGCGGACTGAGTTTCGATAAGAACAAGCAATCCAAAATCGCATAAGAAGTATAAAGCTGGCAGGGTTGAGCCCAGCTTAATCGCATAAGAGCCACATCTTTGGCTTTCTCGAAGTCGCCATTAGCGATGTGATGTATAAACTCCAACTGCTCGAGGCGCGAATCCAGCGGACGGCGAGGTGCAAGTTTATTGAGGCTGCGACCTTTTTTGACTCGGCCTTTTGCAAGTGGGCAGTATTCGTTCTTTAACAAGGAAATCGTCGCATAACTTAAATGAATGATGGCTTGTCCACGGACCCAACCAATTTTTTCTGCCAGACGTTGCACACGATTTAAAGCAATAGTGGCGTTTTGAAGATCGCGCTGACGCAAATAAACCCAGGTAAGATGTAGGTAAAAAACCGCCGTCATCAACAAAACACCAGGTGTTTCGCTTTTATAACTTTCAATGATGGCTTGTTTCATACTCACGATAGCTTGGTCGTATTTTTCTGAATGAAAGAAAAGGCGACCTTTTAAAAAATGGAAAGTCGAAATCGTGATAGCGCACGATTTCGCACTTAATAGCGACTCTGCTTTTTGCACGAGCATGCTGGCTTCGTGCAAATTTCCGTTGAGCTCTTCGCGAACTGCCAACCAAGAATACGACAGTGATTTGGTATCTCGATCACCGAGTGTTTTGGCTATACTGATGGATTTTTCGAGATATGTTTTGCCCGCACGGAGCTTACCTAAATAAAGACTCGCGATGCCCAAGTTTTTAAAAAGCACCGCTTGCTGCTGTGATGGCAAGTCGTCGGCGATATAAGACGCGAGAATTCTTCGGTAAGAAGCCCAGTCAGCCGTCAGGCGAACTTTGAGAAGATATTCTTCCGAAGTGAGTTCTTTAAGCCCGGTGTTATAGGGACGAACTTGAATCTTTTCTGCTGAACGAATCAGCTTTTCTGCTGTTGTTCCCAACGCGGTGGCAAGCTGTGTAAGCGTATCGTGGCTCACACGGCGAGTGGTGCGATTCACCCAACGTTGAATGGTCTTTTTGGAAATACTCAAGCGATGCGCAAGTTCCGCCTGCGTCAATTCTTTTTCTTTTAAAAGACTCGAAAGAGTCTCGTGGCAGAGTTCAAAAAATTCAGTACCCATATATGTCTTTCAACAGCTTCAGCTCTTTTGACATACTTATCTACATAAATATTAGAAGCCCATATTATTAGTAGCAATGTCCACTGTGTCTTGAAATACACAAAGAGAGCAAAAGTTTGAAAGCAACTCGGATTCATAATCAAAATACGTCAGGCATGACGTATTTCTCGAAGTGAAATTCTATGCGATAATTTAAGTCAGCGAAGGGAGGTATACCATGGTCAGTCTAACAGTGGTCCTTTTAGCTTTGATACTTAGCTTTGGTGGAGCTTACCTGGTCTACAAAATGAACAGAAAAGAAGTTCCCCATCATGCAAAACGAACCGCGACTCGTCGCCACTAATTAGCAGCAAGAATAGAACATGGAATTATTCGCTCACGTCAAAGAAGTGCTTAAGATTAATACCGCACCTGCGTACTGGCCAAAAATGATTCTGTGTTCACTTGCGACAACTCTTCCTCTTTTGGTGGGAGTCTTAACCGGGCATCTGGTGATCGCATCTTTTGGTGCGCTGGTAGGTTTTACTCTTGTTTTAAACGATCATTTCGGCCAATTCGGCCACCGTCTTTGGATTATCACTCTGACATATTTTATTTTGCTGGCAGGATTATCGCTGGGAGTTTTTCTGCAAGGCCATGTTTTGCTCGCGGCCTTGGTTCTTTTTATCATTTCATATTGGGCAGGATTGATGGGCGGAAACGGCGCGGAGCTCGAGCGTGCCGTGATCTTTGCTGTCTTTCAATTTTTGGCAGGCTTTTATTCGCCGGTGATTGGTCCGGCTTATTCCATGGTCGTTCTTTATTCTTTGGTTGGTTACGTCAGTCTGGTGATTTGCGCTGCTATTATTGTGGTTCTACGAGGGCATAACCCGAATCCCTATTCCCGAGTGCGGGTGAGTTTGCGTTATGTTATTACGGCCGAACGTTCGCGACACTTCTACGCCATATCTTATGCAGTTGCTGTTTTGGCGTGCTGGTGTTTGGTAGAAATATTGAAGTTAGATCATGGCTATTGGGCGATCGGAACGATTTTGCTGATTATGCGTCCAGATGCCACGCAAAGTGTTTACCGGAGTGTGCAAAGATTTTTCGGCACACTTCTGGGAGTCATCGTCGCCGATATCTTGATTCTTTCTTTACACAGTCCAATTCCGATTGTCGCTGCGATTGCGTTTTTTAGTATCTTCACTCCCTGGAGTTTGGCGAGAAGTTATTGGCTTGGATCCGCGATTGCGTCTGTCTGTATTCTGTTGATTTTAGATTTGCCTAGTTTAACTCATGGGGATTTGCAAACGCCGTTGTTGCGATTGCAAGCCACAGCACTCGGCTGTGGCATCACGATTCTTATGGTCGCTTTTTGGAAATGGCGACCTGCTATCGGGTCGCGATCTTAACTTTCTTCGCACGCAGTTTGAGGAGTTGAAGATTTGGAACTGACATAGCCGTAGTCGAGGTCTCTGGATTTCGGAAGGTCTGTTCAAAACTGTTCACGACTTCGGATGAGTTCGAATCTGCAATCACTTTTTGATTGATTTGGTACTCGTCCTTCGCTGCTTGATTGATCTCTTCGTTAAAATCAATAGCTTGAGCTTGAATAGAAACTACCGTTACTAAAAGGCTTAAAACGACCTTCATGGTCCCTCCTCGAAATAGAGAACTTCGTGTCCTCTATACGTAAGACTGGGGAGGGAGGTATTCCGGTTAAAACCAAATTCTTGCTAATAATAACGATGCTTTATAGCATTAAATGATTAGTGAAGAAGCTCGGTCACATACTCCTTATTTTAGCAATTGCCATAAATTCTTGGGCACAAAACACAGCGGAGACTCCGTCTACACTGGATGATGCGGATATAATTCCTGCGCCGGAAGTTGAAGTGTCGAAACCTTATGTGGAGCCAGAGCCAATCCCGGAGCCGACGCCGACGTCAACTCCAGCTCCCACTCCCACTCCCACTCCATCACCGACTCCGGAAACAGTTTTAAAAACCGTGGATCTTCCACACGATAAAGTTCAAGATGACATCGCTAAGGAGCATGACCTCTGGGATCCTGATTTTCTTTTGCAAGTCGAAGAACGAAAAGAAGAAGCCGACGATCCTACCAAGAGTTACTTTGAACGATCGTATTTGGGTATATCACGAAGAGTTGTGCGTTTAGCAAACTCAGTTGACTCCATTTTTGGGGATCAGCGGGCCGTCGACGAATACGACGGAAGCACATTGCGAATCACACAAAATGCTTTATTAAGTGAAAGCGGATTTAGCACCCAGGATTTACAACTCAGTCTGAATCTGCAGTTACCAAATCTTCATGACCTGGAAAAAAGAGCCAAGGCAGCTATTACCAGTGATTCGGTGGACGAAGGCGAATCACAAGAGCAAGTTTCGGAAGAATTTAAAAAACAAAATCCTTGGGAATTCCGGCATGAGAGTGGGGTGCGTACGCGTTGGCCCGCTTCTTATTTTACGCAAGTGCGTGCCCGTCGAAATTATTTAACCATGGCCGTTGTGCACCATTTGCTCTTGCAATTGGGTTGGGATTCAGAAACAGAGTGGGAACAGAAAACTTCATTGTCTTCCGATTATGCGATCAATCGCGATTTTCTATTCCGTTTCTTAAATGAGGCTAACTGGGCGATGACCAATCATCTTTTTGGAACAATTCATGGTCCGTCGGTCATTCAAAAGATCGACGACTCCAGCGCGATTTCTTACGATGCACGTTTTACGACAAAGTTTGAAGGCGATGATTGGTATATCAATAATTACACTTTGGGATCGACTTATCGTAAAGCTTTTTGGGGACGCCGATTCTTCTTTGAATTAAAGCCTGAAATGTCATGGCCGAAATGGGATCGCCACGGATTTAACTGGAACATCTACATGAGCTTCGAACTTCTATTCGGACGAGCTTCTTGATTTTCGCTGGTGATTCCATCGCGTTTTAAAACTTTATCCCACAATCCATCTTTTTGAATCTGCTCAATGAGTTTAGTCAGGTCAGCAGCTGTGATGGGGCTTTTTTGCGGATTCACGATCGCACCGAGTTGATAAAGCTGGTCATACTTTTTTGAAACTAAGAGCTTCTTTTCTGCATCTGGATTCGATTTAAAATAAATTGGCAAATATTCCTTCGGCACAATTGCAACGTCAGCTCTTTTCATCAGGACGGACTGAATGTTTCCATCTTGAGTGGAAGTGAGTTCTAAATTGTACTCGCGCGCGGCCTTTGGTGCTGTCGACAGACCCAAAAATCCATAGTGATAACCATGAATTCCTTTAATGCTTTTGCCTTTAAGCTCATCAAAGTAAGTTTGATCTTTAGTTCCATCTTTCAGGGTAATAAAAACTTCGCCACCGGTATGGAAAGCCTTCGTCGTTTCGGTTCGTGTTGGATTCCATCCCCAGCTTTTACTTTCAAAAAGAATCAGATGAAAGCGTCCATCCAGAATATCTTGAAACCGACGCGTTGAGGACGTGAGTACAAATTCGAAATGATATTTGTTTTGGCTTTTGTTTAAGAGATCGATCATTTCCACTGATAAGCCAGTGGGAGTTTTGTCACGGATAATTACATAAGGCGGGAACTCGTAGCCACCCACGAGAACCTTGATTGGTTGAGCCCAAGACGCAGAAGCCAGTAAGCTGAATAAGAAGAGGATTAAAGCTGCCTTCACATTTAATAAGATAAAAAATGCGTCTGGCGAGGTCAATCAATTAGCCTGTTTCGACCAGGTATAGGTATTTAATTCTTCTTGTCGGGGAGGTATTTCAGAGTGACGGCGGAGTTTAAGGTCTTCTAGAATCAAGATAAGTGAATTCATACAAACCGCAGTCAAGGATCTGTCAAAAAGAGGGATTATGAAGAAATGTTTGTCCGTATTGTCTCTAGGTATTTTGTTCGTACTCATGGGTGCTCGTGCGCAAGCGGCAGAGGAAATCGTGAAGGACAATTCCTTCTTGATTGAGGAAGCCTACAATCAAGAGCCAGGCGTGGTTCAGTTCATTTTTACGCATCAATATCTAGACCCATCTCAAGAAACGAATTCGACTTTTACAAATGAAATTCCTATGGGAAGCGAAACGCATCAGTTTTCGTATGTGATCCCGTTTGAGAAATTGGCAACAGCTGCCGGAGATGAATCCGGAGTAGGTGATATTCTGCTGAACTACCGCTACCAGCTTGTGAATAACGAACATGTGGCAATGGCCCCTCGTCTTTCTTTGATTTTGCCGACAGGAGACTACAAAAAAGAATTGGGTTCGGGGTCAGCAGGTGTGCAATTTAATCAAGCAGTCTCAATCACTCTTGGCGATAAGTGGACAAATCACTGGAACGCAGGTTTTACGTACACTCCAGATTCAAAAAATGCCAACGGTGATACAGCAAATGTCTTTGGTTTCAATTTCGGAACTAGCGTGGTTTACAATGTAACACCAAGAACGAATCTGCTTTGCGAATTCGTATTTAACAATAACGAAACAACTGTCGCCCAAGATACAAAGGCATCTGAGTCGTCTTACTATGTTGTTCCGGGAATTCGTACGGCTTTTGATATTGGCGAAACTGAAGTGGTGCCAGGTATCGGTGCACTTTTAGGAATCGGACCTTCAGCGGAAGAACACGAGACAGGAGTATTTGCGTATCTGTCTTTTGAATCTAAGCTTTGGTAGGCACGCGCATTTTCGGTGCGAGAGTAAAGATATTTCCTAAAATACAAAGCAGGACACCGATTATAATCGTCGGTGTCCAAGTGAAATCCTCAAATAAACTTGAAAGCGTCAGTGCGATGATCGGTGAAATAACGCCGGTGTAGGCCGCTTTTTCTGCACCAATTCTTCCAGCCAGCGAAAGATACGCACCAAAAGCAATAACAGTTCCAAAAAGGCTTAAATAGGTCAGCGATAAGATAAATTTTGTCGTCATCGGAATTGCGAATGAGTGCTGCAAAATAAGTCCGACAATCATCGTAAAGATACTTCCGTAAAGCATGCCCCACGTATTGGTGACCACAACGGGAACTTTATCTTGATAACTTTTTTGCGCGACCATATTACCCATCGATGCAAAAAAAGTTGCAAGAAATCCAATTCCCAATCCCAACAAAGTTTTAGAGCTGGGGTCAAAGTTCACAATTTCGGGCATAAAGATAAATCCTAATCCGGCACCACCCATGAGTGAACCCACAACCACCCGCCAAGTGATCGGTTTTTTGAAAAAGATCCGCATGCCGAATATATTATAATAAAGCAGAACCGTGAAAGAGAGTGCCATAAGCCCGGAGCTGATCATCGTTTCAGCCAAATAGGTCAGCATGTAGTTGATGGAAAACATAAACACGCCTTGGGCAGCAAATAGCAGATGCTGCTTGCGTGAGTAATCAAGCTTGATGCGCTTGAATAGGCAAAATGCCATCAGCATCAGAAACGACAGGACAAAGCGCCAAAACACCGAAGTCACCGGCGACGCCGCATCCACTTGATAAGTGATGACTAACCAAGTAGAGCCCCAGATTAGAGTGCAAACAGTGTAGAGAAAAATATTTTCTGCAGATTTATTTTCAAACATAAAAGCAAAAAGCCCCGGCAAACCGGGGCTTTGTCGAAAGAAGATTAATCTTCATCCTCATCGTAATCGTCGTCTTCGTCCTCATCGTCGTCGTCATCATCATCGTCATCTTCGTCTTCATCCTCATCAAGGTCCTCATCGGCCTCGATGCGAACAAGCCATCCTTCTTCATATGGATCTTCCATAATAATAGAAGGATCGTCGATCACTTGACTGTTCACTTCGATGACAGTTCCAGAAACTGGAGAGTAGATATCCAATGGTCCGTCGTCGGTTTCAATTGTTCCGATAACAGCTTCTGCATCTACTTTTTCATGTTCAGGTGGAAGCTCTACCGAACTAATTGATTCAAAATCTTCCAAGCCATCTTCGTTGATACCAATAGTTACAACACCATCGGCTTGTTGAATCCAAAGATAGCCCATAAAATTTCTTACGTCGTCAGATCCCATTTCTACTCCACGTTCTATTAAGTCTTAACAATCGTAATACAAATGGAACTCATAGGGAACTGGTCTTTGCTGCACTGGGCGAACTTCTTTATCGATTTTGAACTGGACCCAAGTCTCGAGCAAATCTTGGCTGAATACATCGCCCTTTTTCAAGAAGCTGCAGTTCGCAAGCAAGTTGTTCAATGATTCTTCCAAAGTACCCGGTACAGATGGAATTTTTGCGGCTTCTTCAGGAGGCAATCCGTAGATGTCTTTATCCAGTGGATCACCCGGGCTGATCTTATTAATGATGCCATCCAATCCAGCCATCAACACGGCTGCTTCTGCCAAATAAATATTTGCAGAAGGATCTGGCGTTCGGAATTCGATACGTTTTGCTTTCGGGTTCGGTCCAACATTCGGAATACGCATTGCCGCGGAACGGTTTTTAAAGCTGTAAGCCAATTTTGTTGGCGCTTCAAAGCCCGGAACCAAACGCTTATATGAGTTTGTTGTCGGATTGATGATTCCGCACAAAGCAGGAGCATGTTTCAAAACGCCACCGATATAGTACAACGCCATTTCAGAAAGGCCCGCGTACTTGTTACCCGCGAAAAGATTTTTTCCGTCTTTCCAAAGTGACATATGGATGTGCATGCCTGAACCGTTGTCGCCAAATACTGGTTTTGGCATGAACGTCGCAGTTTTTCCATGACGGCGAGCCACGTTTTTCGTGATGTATTTGAACCACATCATCTTGTCGCCCATGTTCAATGCGGTGTCGAAACGGAAGTTGATTTCACCTTGAGCAGAAGCCACTTCGTGGTGATGACGTTCAACTTGAATGCCAATGCGCTCAAGTTCCATACAGATTTCGCTACGGATGTCTTGTTGTGTATCTGTTGGAAGTGCCGGGAAGTAACCTTCTTTAGGACGAATTTTATAACCGAGGTTTGAACCACCTTCGTCACGTCCTGAATTCCATGACGATTCTTCGCTGTCGATGGCGTAGAATGCAGAATTGCTGTTTTGTTCGTAACGAACGTCATCGAAAATAAAGAACTCTGCTTCAGGCCCGAAATAAGCAGTGTCAGCGATGCCGGTGCTTTGCATGTAAGCGATCGCTTTTTTCACGATTTGACGAGGGTCGCGGTTGTAAGCTTGAAGTGTTTCCGGCAAGCAAACATCGCAGATCACAGAAAGTGTCGGCATTTGCATGAACGGATCCATCATGACGGTTGCAGGATCTGGCTTGATAATCATGTCAGATTCTTCGATGCCTCTCCATCCGCGAATGGAACTTCCATCAAAACCAAATCCTTCCTCGAAGCTTTCTTCGGTGAGTTGGTGAAGTGGAATCGTAAGATGTTGCCAAGTTCCAACGAGATCGCAGAACTTGAGATCGACCATTTTCGCACCTTTTTCGTGCGCAAACTTCAGTGCTTCTTTTGCTGTCATGGGGCCTCCGTGGCGTTAAAATCTTCTACAATGCTTCATCATCGCGTTCGCCGGTGCGAATACGAAGAGCCGACTCCACGGGAATAACGAAGATTTTTCCATCTCCGATTTTTCCTGTGTGAGCCGTTTTGCGAATAGCTTCGACAGCACTCTCTACGAGAGCGTCTGGCAAGACTACTTCAATTTTTATTTTCGGGAGAAAATCAACGACGTACTCAGCACCTTTGTAGACTTCAGTACGTCCTTTTTGACGGCCGAACCCGCGAACTTCAGAGACAGTGATTCCTTCAACGCCTACTTCGGCAAGGGCGTCGACAACATCGTCGAGCTTGAAGGGTTTGATGATCGCTTCGATTTTTTTCATCGCTACTTTGTACTGAAAAGATTCCTACATCTGCTTGAGATAGAGGATAGCAGCAGAAGCCCCGAGTCCGTCAAAAAGCTTGTCGTTTGATTTAAATAATTTAATCGCTCTTAACGCCAACCGTTAAGTGAATGTGATCCCTGAGCTGCGCTTAGATGACCAAGAAAAAATGAATAGTTTTTATCAAGTCGGTTGCGGAGGCTTGTGGTTTTTGGTACACACGGGCCCTCGTTTTCGAAAAACCACTATTGTTGTCAGCTCGGGGGGGTACAATGACTACAACACGTTTTTTCGTGTGCGGATCTTTGTGTGAGGGGATGATTCACTTTCAAAAGATCGAAAAGTTCGTGGAATCTTCAGTATTTGCACGAATTAAAGCGACGGCTTATCGCTTAAAAGTAGGCTTTCCAGTTCTTGTTCGTGGAGGCTCTGACCTCGTTCCGGGACAACTTATTGAGCTTAGAGGATCAGATCTGTTGATCGCCCTTTTGGATGAATTCCATGGCTGCAATCCTATGGATCCGGATAAGAGCCTTTACTCTAGAGTTGAAGTGGACGTGTTCCCTGAAGGCGCTTCGGAGTCTATCAAGGCTTGGTGTTACTTCGTGAATCCGTTGAAGTTGCCTGTTAATGCCAACGTCATTCCTGGCGGCGACTGGAAAAAATCAATTGAAGAACAACCTGTCATGACTTCGAAACTGACAGAACGCCAAATTACCTATATTCAGAAGCTCGGCAAATCGACAGGACGTGAAATCGTTCCCATCGATCTTGCTCTTTACAGAGAGTTAATGAATTTAGAATTGATCGTGGATAAAGGGCGCCGTTTGGCTCTCTCGAAACTGGGTCAAGAGGTGTATCGTCATCTTGGATAATGTAGCTAAAAATTTTCGTATTGTTTTGATTGAGCCTGAAATTCCGCAAAACACCGGCAATATCGGGCGCTCCTGTGTCGCCACGAACTGTGAACTGCACATCGTGGGGAAGATGGGATTTGAAATCAACGACACGAATTTGAAGCGCGCGGGGCTGGATTACTGGCCCCATCTGACTTGGTTCCGTCACGAAACTTTCGCTGATTGGTTGAAATTAGTGGAAGACCCTTCTCGCATGTGGTTATTCACGACAAAAACGAAACGCACTTACTTTGAACCGTCTTACCAGCCGGGTGATTGGTTTGTTTTTGGTAAAGAAACCAAGGGCCTTGACCCTGAATTTTTAGCGAAATTCCCTCAGCAAACGGTCACCATCCCGATGGTGGGCGAAGGTGCACGCAGTCTGAATCTTGCAACGAGTGTTGCAATTGCTGCGTATGAAGGTGTTCGTCAGTTGCAATTCACTGCAAAATAAAACGAAAAACAAAGCTTGCCACTCGAGCCTTTGGTCGAGTGAAAGCCGCGTCAATGACGCATCCAGAAATTGCCCCCTTACCTTGCCGGGTGTTCCTTTAGGGTCTAAGCTCATAGGTCTATGATGACTCAAGTTTTGACAAAAATATTCGGTACGAAGCACGATCGCGAAATGAAAAAAATCCAACCGATCGTTGATAAAATCAACGCGTTGGAATCTTCCATGGTGGCTCTCACAGATGAGCAACTAAAAGCCAAAACTCCTGAATTCCAGGCTCGTTTACAAAAAGGCGAAACGGTAGATGATATTCTTCCAGAAGCATTTGCGGTTTGTCGTGAAGCTTCGAAGCGTGTTTTGGGTATGCGCCACTACGACGTTCAATTGATCGGTGGTATCGTTTTGAATCGCGGATCTATCGCCGAGATGAGAACGGGTGAAGGTAAAACTCTTGTGGCGACGTTGCCAGTTTACTTGAATGCCCTTACTGGAAAAGGTGCGCACCTTGTGACAGTGAATGACTACTTGGTTCGTCGTGATGCTGAGTGGATGGGTCGTTTGTACGGTTGGTTGGGTCTTACAACGGGTATTATCGTTCACGGTTTGAACGATGCTCAACGTAAGCAGATGTATGCTTGTGACATTACTTACTGCACGAACAACGAACTTGGTTTTGATTACCTTCGTGACAACATGAAATTCGCTCTTGAGGATTACGTTCAACGCGGTCACAACTTTGCGATCGTGGATGAGTGTGACTCCATCCTAGTCGACGAAGCTCGTACACCGCTGATCATTTCGGGTCCTGCAGAAGCATCGACAGAGAAATACCAAGTCGTAAACAGCATCATTCCGGCGTTGAAGCGCGATCAGCACTTCACGATGGAAGAAAAAACGAAAACTGTTTCTTTGACTGATGAAGGGAATGCGAAAGTAGAAGAACTTTTGGGCCTTTCAAATCTTTACGATCCACAAAATATCGAAATCCTGCACCACGTTTACCAAGGGTTGAAGGCTCACTACCTTTACCGTCTTGACGTTGAATATATGATCAAAGATGGCGAAATCGTGATCGTGGATGAATTCACAGGACGTTTGATGCAAGGTCGTCGTTGGAGTGATGGTCTTCACCAAGCGATCGAAGCTAAAGAAGGCGTTGAAGTAAAATCTGAGAACCAAACTTTGGCGACAATCACTTTCCAAAACTATTTCCGTATGTACAGCAAGCTTTCGGGCATGACAGGTACGGCAGATACAGAAGCAGTCGAGTTCAAAAAAATCTACAATCTTGACGTGAATGTGATTCCAACGAACAGACCTATTCAACGTAAAGACCAAGAAGACGTTGTTTATAAATCTGAAAAAGCAAAATACAAAGCAATCACGGCGGACGTGAAAGAGCGTTCTGCAAAAGGCCAACCGATCTTGATCGGTACAGAGTCGATTGAAAAATCAGAAGCATTGAGTGCTTACCTTCGTAAAGAAGGCATTCGCCATGAAGTTTTGAATGCAAAACACCATGAGCGTGAAGCGGAAATCGTTGCCCAAGCAGGCCGTAAAGGTGCGATTACAATCGCAACGAACATGGCAGGTCGTGGTACGGATATCATGCTTGGCGGTAACGCTGAGATGTTGGCAAAAGGCGAAGTTGGTAACGATGATTCTCCAGAGTTCCAAGAAGCCTTAGCGCGTATTAAATCACGCGTTGAAGCGGAACGCGCCGAAGTGCGCACACTGGGCGGTCTTTATATCGTCGGTACTGAACGTCACGAATCTCGTCGTATCGACAATCAGCTTCGTGGTCGCGCCGGCCGTCAAGGTGACCCGGGTGAGTCTCGCTTCTATTTGTCTTTGGAAGACAAATTGATGCGTATCTTTAACGGTGAGCGTATCCAAAAAATCATGGAGATGTTGAACATCCCTGAAGACGAACCCATCACAGCCAAGATGGTGACGAATGCGATCGAAGGTGCGCAACGTAAAGTTGAAGGTCACAACTTTGATATTCGTAAAAACTTGATGGAATACGATTCCGTCATGAATGCACAAAGAAATGCGATCTATGGCATGCGCCGTACGACTCTTGAAGGTCAAGATGTGGATCGCACAACTTTGGATTGGTTGGGAGATGTGGTTTCAGGCTTGCTTGATACTTACATCCCAGAAAATGCGAAGAAAGAAGAGTGGAGCCTTGATGGTTTGAACAATTCTTTGGCGCAAACTTTCGGTTTCAAAATCGATTTCAGCACAATGTCAGTGAATTCTGAAACAGTGACGGAAGCTGTGAAAAAAGGCGTGAAGGAAGTTTACGATCGCCAAAAAACACAAATGGGTCCTTTCTTTGAACAAGTTCAAAAAATGATCTTGCTTCAAAGTATCGATCACCACTGGAAGAATCACTTGTACGTGATTGATAAACTCAAAGAAGGTATCGGTCTTCGCGGTTACGCTCAGAAAGATCCTCTCATTGAGTATAAAAAAGAAGCCTTCAAAGCTTTTGAAACTTTGAATAATACGATCAAAAACGATGCAATTGAAAAAATCATGCGCGTTCAATTGGTTGCTCAGCAATCTGAACAAGAGGTTCTTGAAAGCCTTCGTCCAGAAGGAACAGACCTTGATGAGCTCGATTACTCTTCACCAAGTGAAGCAGATATCGGTCAGTCTCTTCCAGAAGCGAAACAGCCCGAGACACGCAAGATGACTTTCCAAAGCGGCCCGAGAGACGATCGTCCTCAAAACCGTGAAGAACGTCGTCGCATGGAAAAAGCACAGCAAAAAGGAAAGAAATAATTGGTTTCCTGTCCGAGTTGCCAACGGCCCGTCGAAATAACGGAACAAAACAAGGGGACGCTGTTTACATGTCCCCATTGTAGTGCTGTTTACTTTATTGATTGGAACGGGCAACCGGAAATGGCGCAAGCCGAAGACGCCTTTGTCTCAGAAGAAATCGCGCCTCCTCCCTATGAATCTCAGGGCTTTGAAGCCGCAAATTTCGAAGCTCCAGTCGTTGAAAATCCGCTCGAAAATTCTTTTAGCAATAATCAATTTAATGAAGCTGTTGCAGATGAGATCGCCAATCCACAGGATTATGCGATTAAACCTGACGACAATGTGGTTGATTTTAATATGCCGCTGGAAAATCCAATGGCGGACAGTGCGGTGGCTTCTTCGAATGATAATTACTCTTCCGAAGGTTTTTCCGGCGCAATGGATGGTCTAGAAGAAGCACCATATGATTTCAGCCAAACTTTAGATGCGAATGTGGCGCCGATTGCGGCGGATTCTTCCGATTCTGCTGATTTTTCTGATGTCACGGATTTTGCCAACGCCACGACAACGGTGGGTCCTCTCAGTTACACCTTGGTGATTGAAGGTATTGATTCAAGCGCTCTTATCAAACAACTCCGCGAAGCCATGATGGATTCGCGATTCCGTTGGGATGTGAATGGTCTGATTGATTCCATCCGCGGCGGCAAACTGGTGATTCCAAATTTGGGGCCTGCGAAATCTGCTGTGTTCCTGAACCGGATCAAGTACCTGCCGTTTAAAATTAGCTGGAGGCAAGATGTTCTCTCAAGCAATTAGCATTCTTCTTTGCACGCTTTTAGTTTCTTTTTCTGTTTTTGCCAATGAAGGTGGGGAAGAAAAGAAAGAAGGCGGTGGCGGTGAGCACGGTGGGGCGCCAGCGGCTCCAGTTCAAGAGCGTCGCACGACGGAAGCTTCCTACAATGAAGTCCTGGCAAAAGTTTCGGCCTTAGAAACCAAAGTTCATTCGGCTGAAGCTGAAATTGAAAAATTAATCGAAGAAAAGCAACACACCAAAGATCCAAAACGCGCTCAAGAAATCATTGCGCAAATGGTGAAGTTGCATCACGAGATGGAAAAAAACGCGAAAGAGTACGATCAGCAAAGATCTTTGTTGAAATATCGTTATCCGGAAAAAGCGGGCGCGGAAAAACGCGAATACGAACGTCTGGAAGTAAAGTCACTTGATGAGATGGAAGATGCAATGAGCTTGTCTTCATCCGTTAACAAAACTCTTAAAAAAGTACGTCGCCAGTATGTGGCTCCTGACGAATCGGCAATTGTGAAAAAAGAAGCCAAATCCGGCAAAAAGAAAAATGGCGAAACAGCGAACCCTGATCTCACGGCACCGGTTATCCTAAAAAAATAGCTCAATATAATAGATGTCAGAGGACAGCGCCTTGGTTTTTGTTTCAAAATGAAACAACTCAGCGGCGCCCTCTTTCAGGGTTCTTGTTTCATTGCTATCCTGATGGGGTGGGGGAACTATGCTCCGAAATTTGACTGTTCCGGTATTGGCTTTGTGTATGCTGATTCTGTCAGCCTGTCAGACTTCAATGGTCAAACAATTCGATCAAGTTACCGTCGGCATGGAAAAGGACGATGTCCTTAATCTCATGGGAAGCCCCCAACGCACGCAAAGATTCAAAGGCAAAGACAAATGGACTTATATTTTTTATGACAAACGCATTCGTCATGAAAAAGAAGTTCAATTCTTTGAAGGTAACGCTGTTTATGTCGGAAATATTTCCCAACCGCCTCCAGATCAAACGGCAGAAGCCGTTGACGCTCGCAATGCTGCTGCTGATAAAGCCATCGAAGAATCTATGATCAAAGAAGCGCAAGCCAATCGTAAAGCATACGATTCTTATCAAGCGGAAACAAAGGGCGAAGATAAGGTTCGCTATGTTCCGCAGTTCGAACCTGTTCAGTAAAGGCTGCTAAATCAAACATTAAAAACGCGCGTCGTTGACTCCTGCTTGGGTTGAGCGTGAAGATATCCTCCTGCAGGGAGGCGCAGATGTTTTCGTGGGATCTTTCAGGTAAAACAGCATTGGTGTGTGGGGCTTCGGAAGGTATCGGGAGAGCTTCAGCGGAACTCATGGCAGAGCGTGGTGCACGTATTATTGCGGTTTCCCGCACTGAAGAAAAATTGAAAAAATTCATCTCAGAACTGTCAGGAAAAAATCACGAATATTTTGCGATAGATCTTGCAGATACAGAAGCGATTCAAAAAAGTCTTCTTCCGAAATTGCAAAAACAAGAAATCCACATTCTCATCAACAATGCGGGTGGTCCTCCAGGGGGACTTTTGCATGAAACTAAAGTTGAAGCCTTCGAAACTCCGTTACGTGCGCATTTGTATGCGGCTCATCTTATTACTCAAGCTGTTTTGCCAGCGATGAAGAAAAATTCTTATGGTCGTGTGATCAATATTATTTCGACGTCAGTTAAAACGCCGATTCCGAATCTGGGAGTTTCAAACACAGTTCGCGCCGCTATGGCAAATTGGTCAAAAACCATGGCGGGGGAGTTGGCACCTTATGGCATCACTGTGAATAATATTTTACCAGGATTTATCAAGACAGGTCGTTTGGAGTCGCTGCTAAAATCCAATGCTGAGAGACAGAAAATCAGCGAGGATATCGCTGAAGAACAAATGCGTGATTCAATTCCCATGAAAAGAATTGGTAATCCACGCGAGGTTGCGGAAGTGATTTCGTTTTTAGCGAGTCCGGCGGCTTCTTATGTGACGGGAATCAATGTCCCTGTGGATGGTGGTCGCACTCCTTCTCTGTAGAATTCCAACTTGCTCGAAAATATAAAAAATACGAGACTTCCTTATAAACACTTATAAGTTTTGCAATTATCGAACACTTGTTTATACATATGCCTGTGTTAACGGAGCTCGTTTTTTCATTTATTTTAAACTCCTATCGGGATTTATCTCCCGAGGTTTCTTTCGCAAAGTCGGATCTTCAAAGTTTTCAAAACTTGGAGATGGAGATGAGCGAAAGCAGAGCTCTTCTATGTGGTCTTGAGAGTCAGGGGCTCTTGCCGTTTGATGAGCTTTGGCATCAACACGAGCGATTTGAAATTCCCGAAAAATGTTTTGCTAAGAATCAAGGTCCGAAATCTTTTAAAAAACTCAAAGTTCGAACGGTGAGCATTCGCTTAACAGATGAAATGCGTTGCTGGGATCAGAAGATCGAATGGAGCTTTGAAGGCGGGCAGATCAACACGCTTTATATACGACAAGACAAGAAATACGTCGGCGTGCACTCCACCCAGGGTTGGAGTGCTTGGATTGAACGCAAGCAAGGCAACTTTCGTTACGAGTTCGTTGATCTTGAGAGCCAAAGTCATTTTCGGCTAAAAGGACGAGGCCGACTGCATCCACTCAAAGGAAGTTTGGAAGAATTGGATTCGTTGGAGCTTCTTCATGTGAATCACTCTGGAAACGGCCCTCTGCAGGCGACGACTTTATC
Source organism: Bdellovibrio sp. HCB2-146 (assembly GCF_047345725.1). Taxonomy (NCBI): domain Bacteria; kingdom Pseudomonadati; phylum Bdellovibrionota; class Bdellovibrionia; order Bdellovibrionales; family Pseudobdellovibrionaceae; genus Bdellovibrio; species Bdellovibrio sp. HCB2-146. The sequence goes on along the minus strand of NZ_JBLEQP010000001.1, from coordinate 1,196,024 downwards.
AGGCTCTAAAAAAGAAGGTTTAAGATTGCTCAGTTATCGGGCAGATTCAGGAGCATGGAAGCAAACTAAAGATCTCTGCAGTCAACCGGGGCTCTGTGCAAAGGAAAAACCTCTTGAAGTAACTGAGTCTTCAGCGCGCGAGTTTTTAAAAATTAAATCAGCCTCTTATCTGGGGTTCGTTCAAGCAGGAAGGCCTCTTGCATTCTTAAAAGTTGAAGCGTCTGAGCTTCTTCCTGCGGTAGCTCCGTATCGATAAGTGCGACGTTTTGTGAAGTGATCTCGGAGTTTTTCGGCTGCTCGAATTTATGACCACATGCAGCGCGGCCAAGTTAACTCGACCGCAGTGGCGTAATTAGTTGCCCCTCATTGCGTTTTCAGTTAACTATCGAATTTACATTACAAAGAGATGACAAAACTATTTTGCGTCCCCTAGGGAGTGCCAACCTATGTCTGAAAATAGAGATGAATATAATCGTGGTGGTATGCTTGCGTTCGCCTTCTGTATGGTGTTCTGCTTGGCGTTCTTCATTTACCTCGTTGCTATCAACAAAGGTGTAGACCTTGCTGAAAACGTTGTAGATCCAAATGCTCCTGCGGCTGAAGGTGCTGCTCCAGCATTTGATATCACGAAAGTTGCTGAACCTTGGGTATCAACTCCTGAGATGGTGACTTACGGTAAAAAAGTCTTCATGACGAACTGTGCGATGTGCCACGGTAACGAAGGTAAAGGTGACGGTGCTGCCGGTGCAGCTTTGAATCCAAAACCACGTAACTTGGTTGAAGGTAAATGGACTCAAGGTGAAGGCGTGATCGCTCACTACAACGTTCTTTTGAACGGTATCAAAGGTTCATCAATGGCTTCATACGCGCACTTCAAACCGGCGGATCGTTGGGCTGTGATTCACTACATCGACTCAATCACAAACAACAAATCTAAAGACGATCCTGCAAAAGTTGCTGAGTTCGCGAAAACTGCGAAATAATAGGAATCCAATCAATGCAATCAACAGCGTTTGTTTTGCTTAAGAAAACTATGGGAATGGTGCTGACAAGTACCGTTCTCGTTTCGTTTTCGGCGATTCAATCAGCGAATGCATACGATGGGAAGCCCCAACCAAAAGTTGCGAGCGAAACAGCTCAAGGCCTCGAGGGTGTGGGTATCGACGAACAGCTTGGTAAAAAAATCGATTTCAATTTGAAAGTGAAAGACGATAACGGCCAAGAAGTGACGTTGGGTTCTTTCTTTGATGGCAAACATCCGGTGATTATTTCTCCGGTTTACTTTTCTTGCCCAGGTCTTTGCAATTTCCACTTAAATGGTCTTACGGATGCTTTGAAGTTGATGCCAAAAGAATGGTCGATTGGCGGTAAGTTCAAAGTTTTGTCTGTGAGCTTCGATTCAAAAGAAACTCCACAACTCGCTCATGATAAAAAACAAACTTACTTGAAGTTGTATGAGCGTCCAAACACAGATGCTAGCTGGCATTTTTTGACAGCTGATGAGGCAACTGTTCAAGCAATCACAAAATCATTGGGATTTAAATTCCGTTGGGATGAAGCCGCGAAGGAATGGGCACACGCTTCTGCAGCCGTTGTGATCACTCCAGATGGAACGATTTCCCGTTATTTGCCGGGCATCATGTTCAGCCCGCAAGACATCAAGTTGGCTCTGAACGAAGCGACCGAAGGAAAAATTGGTAGCTTTGTCGACAACTTAGTTCTTTACTGTTTTAAGTATGATCCACACCAAAGTAAATACACTCTAGCCGCATTCAACGTGGTGAAAATGGGTGGCGCGCTCATGGTGTTGATTATGGTGATTTGGTTATTGCCGGTTTGGATCCGTGCTCGTAGAGAGCAAAAGAAATCGGCGGGGAGATAAAGGTACATGATGTGGTTTAATATCGCGAAGGCTCAATCCTTCATGCCAACGCAAGGAACCCAGATTGCGAAGCAGGTCGACAATCTTTATGGTTTCTTGTTGATTACAAGTTTCATCGCCTGCGTACTCGTGATCGGCGGGATGCTTTACTTTGCTTGGAAGTATAAGCGTAAATCTCCAAACGATAAAACGGCGTACATCTCCCACAATGCAACTCTTGAGTTCTTGTGGTCCTTCATTCCACTTGTGATCTTCCTTGCGGTTTTCGTTTGGGGTTGGTTTATCTACCACGAAATGAGAACAATGCCTAAGAACGCTCTCGAAATTAACGTTCTTGGTAAACAATGGGCATGGGAAATCGAATACAAAAACGGTTTCAAAGCTGTGAACGAAGTTGTTGTTCCAGTGAACACAGACGTGAAGCTTTTGCTTTCATCTTCTGATGTGATCCACTCATTCTACATCCCATCTTTCCGTATTAAACAAGACGCGGTTCCAGGTCGTTACACGGCTTTGTGGTTCAACGCTGATAAATTGGGTGAATTCCACGTATTCTGTACTGAGTACTGCGGAACGGCTCACTCTGGCATGATCGGTAAATTGCGTGTTGTAACTCGTGAAGAGTTCGACAGATACATGGAAGAAGGCCAAGAGGAAGGTTCATTGCCACTTGCTAAACGTGGTGAAAAACTTTTTGCTTTGAAAGCCTGCGCATCTTGCCACTCTGTTGCTGACGCTTCTACGAAAGTCGGTCCTTCATTGTACAAAAAATTCGGAACTGAAGAACACATGACTGACGGTACGGCTATTAAAGTAGACGAAAACTATCTTCGTGAGTCTATCTTGGAGCCGAACAAACACATCGTTAAAGGTTTCCCGACAGGCGTTATGCCAACATTCCAGGGTCAATTAAATGAAAATGAACTCAACGCCCTCGTTGAGTACATCAAGGAACTGAAGTAAGGAGTCCGGGCCTATGGCAACATCAGCAGCTCACGACCACAATTATTTGAATCATGAAAAAGGCCTCTGGTCTTGGTTAACAACTGTCGATCATAAACGTATCGGTCTTATGTACTTTATTACGGTTATGACTTTCTTCGCTATCGGCGGAGTGATGGCACTTTTGCTTCGTTTGGAACTTTTCGCTCCGAACGCAGTTCAAGGTGTTGGTGGCGTTCTTAAAAACGGCGACACTTACAATCAGATCCTGACTTATCACGGTGCGATCATGGTCTTCATGGTTATCGTTCCTGGTATCCCGGCGATCTTGGGTAACTTCTTCTTGCCTCTTCATTTGGGTGCAAAAGACGTGGCCTTCCCTCGTATCAATCTTCTGAGCTGGTACTGCTTCATGGCGGGTGCGGCTTTGGCGATTGCGACTTTCTTCACAACTAAGATCGACACGGGTTGGACATTCTATACTCCGTACTCTATCCGTACGGGAACAGCGACAGCTTTGATGGTTATCGCAGCGTTCATCATGGGTATGTCTTCGGTTCTGACAGGTTTGAACTTCATCGTAACAACTCATAAGTTGAGAGCTCCTGGCATGACAATGCACAGAATGCCTCTTTTCGTATGGTCTTTGTATGCGACGGCAATCCTTCAGATGTTGGCAACTCCGGTTCTAGCGATCACATTGTTGTTGCTAGCAATGGAACGTTTCCTAGGTGTTGGTATCTTCGATCCAAAACTTGGTGGCGACCCGGTCTTGTTCCAACATTTCTTCTGGTTCTATTCGCATCCAGCGGTTTACATCATGATCTTGCCAGCGATGGGTGTTGTTTCTGAATTGATCACGACTTTCTCTAAAAAAGTGATTTTCGGTTACACAGCGATTGCCTACTCTTCATTGGGTATCGCAGCTGTATCGTTCTTCGTATGGGGTCACCATATGTTCGTATCAGGTCAATCTGAGACGGCAGGTATCTTGTTCTCATTCTTGACGATGCTGGTTGGGGTTCCAACAGCGATCAAGATGTTCAACTGGGTAGCGACTCTTTATAAAGGTTCAGTCTCTTTCCAATCTCCAATGTTGTACGCTCTTGGTTTCATGTTCTTGTTCGCGATCGGTGGTGTGACAGGTATCATGCTTGCAACTCTTCCAATCGACGTTCACTTCCATGACACTTACTTCGTGGTAGCTCACTTCCACTACGTAATGGTGGGTGGTACTTTGATGGCGATCATGGGTGGTTACTACTACTGGTTCCCGAAAATGTTCGGAAAGATGTACAACGAAACTTTCGCTCGTTTGTCTTTCGTATTCATCTTCATCGGTTTCAACGTGACGTTCTTCCCTCAATTCATCTTGGGTGCGATGGGTATGCCACGTCGTTACTTCGACTACATCCCGGCTTACGAGACTTTGAATAAGGTTTCGACTGTCGGTTCTTGGTTGATCGGTATCGGATTCTTGATCGGTCTTTACACGATCGTTAATGGTCTATTGAAAGGGGAGAAAGCTCCTCAAAATCCATGGGGTTCTAAAACGTTGGAATGGCAAACGTCATCTCCTCCTCCTCATGATAACTTTGCAGTTGAACCAGTTGTAACAGCGGGGCCTTATGAGTACAGATAAAGCACACGGCGCTCACTCAGCTCACGTCGCTCATCACTTTAAAGATGCGACTCAGCAGTACCTGAGCGGTAAAGAAGGTATTTGGTTGTTCATGCTTACAGAGATCCTCATGTTCGGAGCGATCTTTGTAGCGTACGCGATCTATCACCATGCTTATCCTGAGATGTTCGCAGAAGGTGCGAAGTCTTTGGATTGGAAGATGGGTTTCATCAATACTCTGGTATTGATCTTCTCTTCTTTCACAATGGCGATTTCGATCTCTTTCATCCAGAAGAACGAACAAAAGAAAGCTGTCATCGCTTTGGCGACAACAGTTCTTTGCGGCGCGATCTTCATGGTGATCAAGTATTTCGAATACACTCATAAATTCCACTTGGGTCTTTTCCCAGGTAAATTCTTGGATGTAGCGAAGGTTGGAGCTGAGCACGCAAACCTTGGTTTGTACTTCGGTTTCTACTACTGCATGACGGGTCTACACGGTATTCACGTTTTGTTGGGTATGGGTTTGATCACTTGGTGTTTGATCCGCACAATGCGCGGTGATTTCCATGGTCAATATTGGATCGTAGTCGAAGGTGTTGGTATCTTCTGGCATATCGTCGACTTGATCTGGATCTTCCTCTTCCCTCTTCTCTATTTGGTGGGGTAAAGCATGGCAGCTAATAACAACAACGATCTTAATACACTTCATCCGCACATCACGCCGATGTCTACTTACCTAAAGGTAGCCGGCGCTTTGTTCGCTTTGACTTTCTTGACGGTGATTGCCCACCACTTTAACGCTCAGTTGGGCGCTATGGCGGCTCCGGTTGCATTCATCATCGCTTTGGTGAAAGCAACGTTCGTTATCTTGTGGTTCATGCACTTGAAAGACGACACGAACATCAACCGTGCGGTTTTCGCGAGTGGTTTCTTTTTCTTGGCACTTTTGTTCTTCATTTGTGCTCTAGACATCGCAACTCGTATGCCGGAAATCAGCCCGCTGTAATTTCGTGCTAAGAACTTACGCGGATCTAACCAAGTTTGGCATAGTCGTCTTCTCTGTTATCACGGGGCTTGCTGGCTATGCGACTGGGTTCTTAGTTGAAAATCCATTTGATTGGAAAGCAATCCTCAACACCTTGTTGGGGATTTATTTTTTGAGTTCAGGTTCTCTGGCACTCAATCAAGTTCAAGAGTGGAAATTAGATCAAAAGATGCCTCGCACAGCGAAGCGTCCGATAGCCGCTGGTAAAGTCAAACCAGCAGCTGCCGGCATTTTAGCTGTGGGATTTATCGCAGTTGGTTTGGATTTCTTGTTCACTGTTCAGCCAGTGGCTGGATGGGTAGGACTGGTATCCATGCTTCTTTATAACGGCCCTTATACAATGTGGTGGAAACGCCGCTGGGCGTTTGCGGCCGTACCGGGTGCAATCCCGGGGGCTTTGCCAGTGACGATAGGTTATGCGGCAGCAAATCCTGATATCTTGAATCCAGAATCTATTTATCTGTTCTTGGTGATGTTCTTGTGGCAAATGCCGCACTTCTGGGTTCTCGCGATTAAGTACAAAGACGACTATGCTCAAGGCGGAATTCCAGTTTTGCCAGTGGTAGCTGGAGTCGACAAAACTCTTTATCAAATCGGACTTTGGACATTCGTTTATGTGGGTGTGGCGTTGGCAGCACCAATGTTCGTACAAGCCAGCTGGATGTTCTTGCTAGTAACGGGGCCTATTTGTTTCAAGATCATGCAAGAGTTCTACCGTTATTATAAATCACACGGCACAGAACGCTGGTTCGCTTTCTTCATGTGGCTCAACATCAGCATGCTCATCTTCCTGATCATACCTGTCGTCGACAAATGGAATTTCCTATTCACGCATTCTAACTAGCGATTCCCCGAAAAAGGCAGATCCGACTTCGTTGTCGAGCTCCAAAAAGGTGCCCGGTGACTTTTTTGCGACCGGGCTAGTCGGCAATCCGCATGTCGGGTGGAGTATCCGACTGGCGGAACGGATGAGCCTTGTGGAAGGCTTGCAGCTTTTGGCAGTTATCGAAGATTTTCATTAAGAGTGGGTATTTGGACGTGTCCACGTGGAAGCGTTGGCAGGTCACGATTTGAGGAATCAAAAACAAATCGGCCATTGTGACTTGATCACCGAAACAATATTTTCCTGCGAAGTCTTTCAAAATAATCTCTAACGACGTCAAACCCTGCATGGTCCAATGCTGAACCCATTCTTCTTTTTGCGGCTGTTGGTAGCCCGCTTTCGCTTCCAGATATTGTTGCAGCTTCAAATTCCCCATCGGATGCATAAATGCCGTGATGATTTGGCAAACTTCGCGAACGCGAGCGCGAGTGAAGGGATCCTTTGGCAGCAGTGGATTTTGCGGAAAAACTTCCTCAAGATATTCAATGATCGCGTAAGAATCAGGAATCACTTTTCCGTCGTGAACCAGAGTCGGAACTCCGCCAGCAGGATTCAATTTTCGATATTCAGCTGAGTGTTGCTCGCCCTTCAACAGGCTCACCGCTTTGTACTCGAACGGGAGTCCCTTGTGATGAAGGGCGATGCGAGTGCGGTAAGAAGTGGAACTTCGAAAATAGTTGTAAAGTACCAATGAGGACATATACTGACTCCTGTTGGGATTCATTTCATTCGGTAATGACGGTTCAGTCAAAGGACTATTCTGTGCCCCATAGATTTATCTTTTCGCTGCGATTTTCTTCCAAAGTTTTTTTGCGAATCTTAATCATGTCAATCGCCATGATAGTTTTCATGAGCTTGTTCCGATTGAATCTTTATTTCCTCTCCGTCTTTCACGCGATCCCTGATGCAGATGGTATTGAAGTTTTACACTCATTCCTTGCGGGCATTCGTTTTGATATTTTGATCTTTGGCTTTGCACTGATTCCAATCACCGTACTTTTGTTCATTCAGGCTGTTGCGGAAAAGTGGCCCAAAGCAATGTTTGGCTTTTACAAGTCTTACATGGCATTCGTGTGGACGGCGATTTGCCTTTTAACTTACGTCGATTTTTTCTACTTCGTAAAACAAGGCGCACGCATGCGCTGGGAACAGTACAGGTCGTGGACTTTCCAAACTTGGATCGAGCAAACTCAAGAGGTTTTGCCGAATCAGTTGGTCATCTATAGCATCATCACTGTTTTGCTTTTGGCTCTAGGATTGATGATGGTGAAAAGCCTTAAGTTCGGTGAGTGGAAAGATGAGTTCTCTCCGCGCAAAGGTGGGAAGATCGAAATTGTTATTCGTATTCTTTTACCCTTTATTCTGGTTTTCTTGGCGGCCCGTGGCACAGTAGAGCCGCATCATTTGGCCTTGGAGCACAGCGAAGTGTCTTCTAAGCCTTCTATAAACGAAATGGCTCTGAATGCCGTGTGGTGTTTTGATAAATAAAAAAAGCTGTGAGAAGCTTTCGATACAAGTTTTCAAGGAGGACTTATGAAAAAGTTCGTTTTAGTGGCACTTTCTGTTTTGGGAATTTCATCAGCTGCTTTCGCTGATAATGACTTCGGCGTTGAAGTCGGTATTCGTCAACAATCAGGTGATACAGAGTCAGGCGCGGATACAACTTCACAAAATGGTTTCCAATTTGGTGGCTTTGCACACTTCCCAATTTACGAAAAACTGCATATCCGCACGGGCATGCTTTACACCCAACGTCCTCTTGAAGTTGCGGATGTTAAAGTTTCAATGAACTACTTGGATGTTCCAGTGACTTTGCTTTATAAGTTCGAAGAATACGCTGGTATCTATGGTGGTATCTCTTTGGCTTTGAATCTTGATGCGAAATCAGATGCAGGTGCAGATCCAGATGACGTGACATCTCCACTTGTACCTTTGCTTTTTGGTGCGTTCTTTAAATTCCACCCGAACTTCGGTGTGAACATTTATTACGAAAGCGCTTCTGGCAAAGTTGCTGACGGTCTTGAAAACTACCGTGCTGTTGGCGCGAATTTGATGATCACTTTTGACTAAGGAAAATTTGTGAAACTGGGTTCTTTAAAGTCTCAAAGTCTTGACGGTGAGTTGTGTGTTATCAGCCGCGATTTAAAAACGGCGGTCAAGGCAACTCACTTGGCTCCGAATCTTCGTGAAGCGATGGAAAAATGGTCGCAACTTGAAGGTTCTTTGCAGCAGATCTACACAGATCTGAATAATGGAAAAGCAAATGGTGCATTCGCTGTAAAGGAATCTGATTTCCATTCGGCGTTGCCTCGTACGTGGTTGTTCGCAGATGGTTCTGCGTTTATTTATCATATTAGGCTTGTCCGCATGGCACGCAAAGCGGCTTTGCCAGAGACTTTGACGACAGTCCCTTTGATGTATCAAGGCGAGTGCGGGCAATTCTTGGCTCCGACTCAAGATATTCCTCAACGCGATTTCTCGCACGGGACGGATTTTGAGGGTGAAGTCGGCGTTGTGACGGACTTTGTTCCAATGGGCGTAACTCCTGAACAAGCATTGAAGCATATCAAGCTTTTTGTTTTGATTAACGATGTGTCTTTGCGTGGTTTGATTCCTGAGGAATTGGCAGGTGGCTTTGGTTTCTTCCAAAGCAAGCCGGCTTCAGCATTGTCTCCATTTGCGGTGACGGCCGATGAGTTGGGTGCAGCTTATAAAGAAGGTCGTGTTCATTTACCTTTGAATGTCACTTTTAACGGTGAGTTTTTCGGTAAGGCCAATGCCGGTGCAATGCACTTCCATTTTGGCCAATTGATCGCTCATGCAGCTAAAACGCGTGATTTGGCTGCCGGAACAATCATCGGTAGCGGAACCGTTTCGAACGAAGAGCAGGGCGCAGGCTCCAGCTGTTTGGCAGAGAAACGCATGATCGAAACTATTGAAACAGGTGCAGCGAAGACGCCATTTATGAAGGCGGGAGACACTGTGCAAATGGAGATGTTCGGGGAGAACGGCCAGAGCATCTTCGGGCGTATTTCGCAAAAAGTGAAATCCGTTTAACGAAAACCATAATAAATATCGCATCTAAAAAAGACCGATTCTCATCGGTCTTTTTTGTTTAGAACTTCTTTCTATTTACCTACATTTCGGCTATTAAACCGCACCGACTTATTTTGAACGTTACGGAACAATTGCTAGGACTTTAATACGGTACAACAACACCATTGGTGTAACATTACCGTGTTTATAGACTTTTTGAATGAACTCATTAGAGAAAAAGTACGACAAATTGCTGATTAATATAGCAGCAAACATCAAGCGCGTGAGAAAATCGCGAGGCCTCTCTCAACGTGACATGGAAACCTATGGGTTCGATCTGCGCAACTATCAACGATTGGAAGCAGGCGACCATTCCCCAAGTCTTTACACGGTTCACAAGCTAGCAGTCGCTTTGCGCGTCGACATAGCTGAATTCTTTAAATAAACAGAACCCCACCCAACATATAGAAATTTAGTTTAGTTTCGAAAGGTCCTTGTCGTCTCTCGTATAAAATTGGATCATGTTTACGGTACAAGAACACCACTAAGAGAGAAGGTTAGTCAGTTTATGAGGATCCTCCTTGTAGAAGACTCGGATGACTTTTGCGAACTTTTGCATTTGCGAATGAGAAAAAGGTTTAAGGCAGAGTTTATAATTGCCAGAGGCGGTCGTCAGGCCTCAGAGCTGTTAGATGCTCATGAAATTGATTTGGTTGTCAGTGACTTTCATATGCCGAGCGGGAATGGGTTGTGGCTGTATCGATATATGCGCCGGCACTTTCCATTGATTCCACTGATCATGTTTACGAGTGCACCCTATGAAGTGAATATCGAAACAAATCAAATTCTACGCGCGGTCGTGGAAAAGCCCGACTTTAAAAGCCTCTTCACGCATATCGAAGAGGCCGTCGAATTTATTTAGATGTCGTAGTGAAACTGCACGGGAATTTGCATATCTGGATGCAAACTTAATTTCACCGGGCAATTCATCGCAATATTTTCAAGTTTTTTGCGATAGTCGTGGGGAATACTTTGTGGCATGTGCAAAACCACTGTGAGTTTCGCGATCTTACGTGGAGTTTGAACCATTTCTTTCTCCACTGATACACGAGAGTTCACAAGGTTCACTCCATCTTTCTCTGCGCCAATCGCCATTACTGTGAGCATGCAACTGCCCAGAGCCGCACCCACCAAATCTGTTGGAGAGAATGCTTCACCGCGACCGTTATTGTCTTTAGGAGCGTCGGTAGAGATATGAGCGCCAGAGGGCCCATGAGTGAGTAAACAATGCTTTTCGCCTTCGTAAATAGCTGTCATTTTAACCATGCAGTCAGCATTCACGAGAATGATCGGAACGTCAACTGGCACAAAGCTATCAAAGGCTAAGACGACATTTCTTCGATTATTTTACGCAAGCGCATCTCGGAAGATTTGGACATGTCTTGATAAATCTTGCGGAGGTGATTGGATTGCACAGGGTCATTTTTAGACGCTTTCATTTCGCGACCAAATTTCAAAGCCGCGCACACACTTTCGATGACAACTTTGCGTTTGGAGTCTTTCGTGATGAAGTCAAATGCGCCAAGCGAAAGTGCTTCGAGGGCGCGAGAGTGATCGCCGTGTGCAGTCAGAACTACAAACGGAGTCATCTGTCCAAGGGAGCGAACATACGCCAAGAATTTAAGTCCGTTAATTTGAGGCATTTCGATATCGGAAAGAATAGTGTCGAATTCGTTCGCTTTCACATGAGTGAGAGCGGCTGCTCCGTCTTCAGCTTCGACGATTTCATCTACAAATTCTTTCAGAAAATGTTTTAACAGTTCGCGAATGTCAGAGTCGTCTTCGACAATCAACAAACGGCTTTTATCATCGGTAGCCATGAAGCTTTCCCCTCTCAAGAATACTTTTCGATAACGGACAAAATCGTATTCTTTTTAAAAGGCTTAGTGATGTGATCATCACAGCCTGCCTTTATGGACTTTGCACGATCTTCTGACAGAGCATGAGCGGTGAGTGCAATAATCGGCGTGTGTTCTTGATGATGAGAATCTTCCCATTCACGAATTCGTGCCGTCGTTGCATAGCCGTCAAGTTCTGGCATTTGAACATCCATAAAGATGATATCAAACTTCTCTGACTTTATCTTATCTATGGCTTCAAGTCCATTTTCTGCTTCAACTATTTCAAATGGTTCTCGACTCAGATAACGGATAAATAGAATACGATTGTCCTCGGTGTCGTCAGCCAGCAAGATACGCAACTTGCGATTGGGATCACGCTCGCGCTTGGCAACGAAATCCAATTTCCCAGCCTGCATGGGAATGGGTTTATGCGTAACTGGGTGGGCAATTTGCTCGTGGTAGGGAATTGTAATGAAGAAACTTGTCCCCACGCCCTCTCGGCTTTTAAACCAAATTTGACCGCCCATCAGTTCAACCAGGCTTTTGGAAATCGCGAGACCCAGACCTGTTCCGCCATAACGACGAGTAATCGTGCTATCGGCTTGCGAAAATTTTTGAAAGATCAGATGTTGTTTGCTCTGCGGGATACCCAAACCTGTATCATTCACGCTGATAAGCAGATGGTCTTTTTTCGAAGGGTTTCGGCCCAACGTGACGCGTATGGACCCACGTTCAGTGAATTTCACAGAGTTACTTATTAAGTTGATCAATACCTGGCGAATCTTTGTTGGGTCGCCCAGTAGATGTGGATTTACTTGGGGACTGATTTCGAAAGAATACTCAAGACCTTTTTCCATCGCTCGCGGTCGCATGATATCTTGGATGTCGGTTAAGAGTTTTTCCATATCAAACGGAATATTCTCAAGAGAAACTTCACCTGCTTCGATCTTAGAAAGATCCAGAATATCATTGATCAAAGCCATCAGTACTTCACCTGCTTTACAGAAAATAGTGACGTAATACTGCTGATCTTCTGAAAGTTTTGTTTCTTTTAAAAGGTCGGCCATTCCCATGATGGCGTTCATCGGCGTTCGGATTTCATGGCTCATGCGAGCAAGAAATTCAGATTTAGCCTGAGATGATTTCAATGCTTCATTTTTTGCGGCAATCAAGGACTGTTCACCACGTTTCATTTCGGTGATGTCTTGAATAGTTCCGTACGTGACAACGGGGTTTCCGTAATCGTCGAAATCATTGCGAGCCGTACAGCGAAGCCAAATCAGTTCCAAGGTGTCGGCTCGACGGGCCCGAACATCAATACTAAAGGGCTTCATTTCCTTGTGTGAGACCTCCGCAGCCTGATCAAAAGTAATCAGATCTTCCGGAAGAATAAAAGATCGATACAACTGATAGCTGGGACGCACCTTTTTTGGATCTAGTCCGAATATTTTAAATGTTTCTTCAGACCAAATAGTTTCACCCGTGACGATGTCACGGCGGAACGATCCGACATGAGAAGCTGACTGAAGTTCTTTAAAAAGCATCTCTTTGAGTTCGACTTCTTTTTGCAGTTTTTTTTGCAGAGTGATGTCGACACCTGTGATGACTATGCTTTTGTGTTTGTTGTCGCGAGTGTCTTCGACTTCTACGCTACCGATTTCAATGGGAATAGCTTTGCCGGAAATTGAGCGCAGTTGGGCTTCCTGGCGTTTTTTAGAGTTTAATTTTTCTGATCCCAGATCCAACCACATTTTAAGTTCCGTGCCCTTCAGAGAACTTGAGGAAACTCCCAGCATTTCTGCAGTTGTGTCGCTGACCAATTGAATTCTTTGAGCTTCGTCCACCACGAATAAAATAGCGCGAGTCGCCGCTATGCCATCGGCCAGAAACTTCTGCAGACGCTTTGTTGTATCTTGGCTCTCAGAGAGTTGATTCAGCTGAGAGACGATAGGTTCAAACTCGTCATGACCTTGATACGGAATTTTATTTCCACTGCCAAAATTCTCCAGACTGCTACTTAATTGATGCAGAGGTCGCACCATGCGACGCGAGAACAGAAAAGCAATCAAAAGAAGCAGCAGCAAAACGGGAGCTAAAAATAAAATCACGTTGGTTGAGAATCGCGCCAAAGAAGGTTGAGAACCATCGTCGCGAAGTTTTGATACCAAAACCCAGTCCACTCCAGGAACCGATACGCGTGTGGATGTTTGTAAACTTTTAAGATTAGGCGGAGAATCATATTTTCCTAAAAGCAAAACTTCTGCAGAACCATCTTGTCTAAGAATTTCTTGAATGCGAGATTCAGCCACCTGAGCGACGAGACTGCCCAAGAGCCGAGTTTCATCGTAAACAGGTACGCTGATCCATAGAGAATTTTTCGCGACGAACGAGCTTTGCGGTGCTAAATCAAAAACTTGATAATTACGTGGTGATGCAGAAAGGCTCCATCGATAAGCTTGTGCTAAAGGACTTGAAGATAAAACGCCTTTGGCAAGATTGGTTCCGAAGTTAAAACTTTTCTCAACCGTGTAGAGCACCTGTCCAGATGTATCAATCAAAACTAAATCTTCCAGATGATACTGTTGGGCGAAATCATGCAAGAGCGGATGAATAGCAGCAATACCTTTGAAAATTCGATAAGAAGACGGGTCTCGAAAACTGACGATATCACGAACAGGAACATCTTTTTCTTTGGCTTCATGAATATAGCGCCATTGCATATAGATCGCTGTGTTCGGCATTTTTGCCAAAGCTCTTAAAAATTCCGGTTGCAGTGATGGAGAGTAATAACGACTGACTTCTGACTGAGCAGTCGAGGGGACGTCTTTGATCTGCTGAGATAATTCTTTGTAGTCTTTGGCTAGATTCGGAATTGTATTGCGTGCGGCTGTTAGCTCCGAAAGCGTGCGTAGACCATTTCCGATGCTTTCAATTTCATTTTTTAGTTCTTGTGCTTTCTGATCGCGGACCTGCATGAGAAAGCGTTCGTTAATTCCTCTAAAGGCCGCGGCTCCAATTTTGTATCCAATTCCGCCTACAACAGTTGCTGTCACGAGGACGAGTGCAGAGGTGAAAAGAAGGAGCCGAGTTTGAATTCTCATGGTGTCCCCACGCTTTACATGGAAACAAAAAGTACTTCGATATTGTCAAAATGCGCTTTCATGTCTTGCATAAGGCGCGGAAGGGGAGCAGGGTCTTTTCTTTTTGAGGCTGCTTCCATTTGAGAGGCATAATCACTCAGCTTCACGAAGCCATAACCCGCAGCTGCTCCTTTGATTTTGTGAGCTAATTGCGCGAGGGCGTCGAGATCATTTTTTTCTACGAGACCTTGCAAAACCTCTAAATCCTTTTTTCGGTTTTCCAAAAATTGCGGAATGAGATCCTGAAGGTCAGCATCAACTTCGACTTTATTATTTGCCATTTCCATGGACTCCTTATCTGGAAAAGCCGACAACTTTACAATTGATTTTAGTTTATCACAGACTTTATTGCATAGATTTAATATCACAAGTAATTGTAGAATTATTTTACGAGAGGTCTCATTGTGATCATGAAATGTTTCATCCTTTTAATAAGCGTGTTTGCGATCGCCTGCACGTCTAAAAATGAGATTGGCAGTAAAGAAAATCCGATTCAATTTGCTTTGGTCCCCGGACAAGATGCCGTTGTGCTTCTCGAGAATGGAAAGATTTTAGAAAAATGGATCAGCGAACAGACTGGATTGCATGTCAAAGTGCAAGTGCCCGTGAACTTCATCGCCGTAGTTGAAGCCCTGGGTTCTAAACGAGTGGATGTCGCTGTCTTAAATACATTTGGTTATATTTTAGCGCACGATAAATACCAGGCAGAGGCTTATTTGATTGGTGTGAACAAGGATCGCTCCGAATACTGGGGGCAAATAATTACTAAAGATCCCAAAATAAAATCAATCCAAGACTTGCAGGGTAAGAAATTCGCTTTCGTCGACCCAGCTTCGACCTCGGGTTATGTTTTGCCTGCGAAACTATTAAAGGATGAAAAAGTAAAACCGGGTGAAATCATTTTTGCGGGTAAGCACGACAGTGTCGTCACCATGGTCTATCAAGGTCGAGTTGATGCCGGAGCTGTTTATTATGCTCCACCTGAGGATGGAGTTCCGCAAGATGCGCGCAAACTTGTGCTCAGTCAGTATCCAGATGTTTTCGAAAAAGTACGAACGTTAAAAATGACCGAATCGATTCCCAGCGACCCAGTTGTTTTTCGAAAAGATCTTCCAAATGAAGTGCGCACGAAAGTAATAACAGCATTGAAGAGTTTTTCCTCGACTCCAGAAGGGGCGCGGGCTTTGAAAGAGCTTTATTTGTTGACGGGTTTTAAAGACTGCACAGATAAAACTTACGATCCCGTTCGTAAAGTGCTTCTTGATTTAGGTAAAGAAGCACAAGACTTTGTAAAATAGCTTAGCGCCAGAAATCTTTCTCGTACCAAAGCCCGTCGATCAAGCTGGCTTTCACGGGTTGGTATTTGTTCATATTCAAAGCTTTCATAAAGCCGCCGACCAAAACCAAGTTTGTGATTTCAGTTTGTACAAACTCACCACCGATTTCAGCGTCAGTCAGGTCCATTCTCTTTTTGAGGGCTTGTTCGACTTCAGTCGCTGTCACAGAAGTTTTATTCGTCACTTGATCGACGATGGAGCGTGATAGAACTCCACCGATACCGACGACAGCCGCATCTTTCTTTTTGATATGGAGTTGAATTTCAGCTGGCACAGTTTCGCGTGCATGCTGTTCGGCGTATTTGCTTGCGGCGGCCGTGGTCTTTTTCCCCAGAGGATTTGGAGTTGTGACTTTGTTGGTATCTTTTTTCTGGATACGAGAGATGACGTAGTTTTTGAAACTGACAGAAGCCAATGTTCCAGAGTAAATCACTGGTTCTTTTTTATCATTCAGCACAACCATCTGTTGGCTGCCGCCGCCAATATCCCACAAAATCATTTTGTCTTGAGGCAGTTGAGATAAAGAGGCTGCTCCCTTAAATCCAATCATCGCTTCTTGTTCTTGTGTGATCACTTTCACATGGATGCCGAGCTTTTTGTCGATCTCACTTAAAAATTCCGGAGCATTTTGAGCTTTACGGAAAGCAGCTGTGGCAACGCCGGCAAAGCGTGTGGCTTTTTCGTTTAAAGCTTTTTCCAAAAGACTACGAAGGGCCGCCATCCCCGCATCTTGAACTTCTTCCGAAAAAGTTTGATCGGAACTCGCTTGCAAAGATTCTTGATAGTTCACTTTGGCTTGATCTTCCAAAATGACTTTATTGAGTTTATCAGTGCAGGTGTCGTATTCGCCGACTTTCATTTTTGTTGAGCCGGAACCGATATCGAAGGCGGCGCGAACCTCAGGTCCACAGGTTGTTTTAGGTGCTGTCTGGCAGGCAGTTAAAACGAGAAATGGAACAACAATTATAGAGAGTAGAGAGGATGTGATTTTCATGCCCTTTAGGGTAGAGGCTTCACAGGTCTTTGCCAAGCAGTTCAAAGTCATCTTGACCCATGTCCGAGGAGTCGACTGTGGAAAACTCTGTGGTTAATTAAGTATTTAAAATAACGAGAGAAAGCTAAAACTCTTGGAAAGCAATTGAGTCGCTAGAAAAATGCGGTTTCGGCCCCGCAAAAGAGCCTTTTAATTGCCTTCCTTATGATTCAAGTCTATAGGTAAATGCTTAATAAATTGGAGCATTTGCACCATGAAGAAATTCTCTCGTATTGCTATTGCGAACCGCGGTGAAGTTGCAGTTCGTATCATCAAAGCCTGTGAAGAGTTGGGTATTGAAACAGTTCTTCTCCACTCTGAAGCCGACATTCAATCTCGCGCCTATAGAATGGCAACAAAAACAATCTGCATCGGACCGGCACCAACTGCGGAAAGTTATTTGAACATTCAAGCTAATATCGATGGCGCATTAGCAGGCGGTGCTCAAGCGGTTCATCCGGGTTTTGGTTTCTTATCAGAGAACGCCGATTTTGCAGAAGCCGTGAACAAAGCAGGTTTGACATTCATCGGTCCATCTCCAGAATCAATCCGTTCATTGGGAGACAAGGTTCACTGTAAAGAATTGGCGAAACAAGCAGGACTTCCTCTTGTGCCAGGTTATCAAGGTGAAAATCAAGATGTCGCTCACCTGATCAAGGAAGCTGAAAAAATTGGCTACCCTGTGATCGTGAAAGCCGCAGCCGGCGGTGGTGGTCGCGGAATGAAATTGATCAAAGCATCGGCTGAAGCGCGTGAGTTGATTGAGTCCGCTCAACGTGAAGCTCAATCCGCATTTGGTTCACCTAAAGTTTTCCTCGAAAAATATCTGGATCGCGCTAAACACATTGAGTTCCAAGTATTCGGTGATAGCACAGGGCATGTTGTTCATTTCTATGACCGTGAATGTTCTGTTCAGCGTCGCCATCAAAAAATTATCGAAGAAGCCACTTCACCGTCATTGACGGATGATCTGCGTCGTCGCATGGGTGAAGCCGCTTGCGCGATTGCGACCCTGGGTAAATACAAAGGCGCGGGCACTGTTGAGTTCTTGCTGCAAGACGGTGAATTCTATTTGCTTGAAGTGAACACACGTTTGCAAGTGGAACATCCGGTGACTGAAGAAGTTTTGGGCGTGGATTTGGTGAAAATGCAAATCCTGACCGCGCAAGGCGATTACGTTCATGATCCAAAACAAGTGCGCGCGACTCGTGGTCATTCTATCGAGTGTCGTATCTATGCTGAAAATCCATTTATGGGTGGCGTTCCTTCAACGGGGTTACTGGGGCATGTCGAGTGGCCGGAAGGCCCAGGCCGCCGTTACGAATATGGTTTTGACGAGGGTGACACAATCACTCCGTTCTATGACCCGATGATTGCCAAAGTCATCGTGTGGGATGAAACTCGTTCACGTGCGATTCAAAAAATGATTCGTGTGTTGAAAGACTCTGTGGTTTTTGGTGTGCACACGAATATTCCGTATTTGATCGAAATACTTTCTCACAAAGAATTCGTTAACGGCACCATGACAACTCGTTTTATTGAAACTTATTTTAGCGAAGCTTTGAAAGAGCCCGAACTCTCTGAGGTTGAAAAACAAATTGCTGCACAAGCTGTACTGCAATTAAAAGGCTCTGGAAAATCTGAAGTAGGCACGGCCACTTCACCATTTGCTTCTTATTGGAGAGGTGTCTAATGGAAATCAAAGTTCGCGTAAATGGTGTTGATCACAAAGCTGAAGCACAACAAATCAAAGGCGTTTTGTGGGTGCACTATCAGGGACGTACTTTCACAGTTGATAACTCTTCAGGACGTAAGTCTCGTAAAGGTGGTGGCGCGGGCGGATCTTCGGATCAAATCGCAGCTCCAATGCCTGGCAAAGTGACAAAGATTCTATTGAAAGTGGGCGACAAAGTTGCCGCGGGCCAAGCTGTTCTTGTGATGGAAGCCATGAAAATGGAGTACACTCTAAAGAGTGAAATTGCAGGAGAGATCGAAAGCATTTCAGGTGCGGCTGGTGAACAGGTAGCCTTGGGTAAAGTGCTTGTGAAAATCAAAGCTTCTGCCGAATAGTTGGGTCCGATGAAAAAGAACGCCGTTGTTATTGTTGAAATGGGATTAAGAGATGGACTTCAAAACGAGAAACACGTTTTGGATGCAGACACTCGCGTGGAGTTTGCGCGTCGCTTGATCACGGCAGGTTCAAAACGTTTGGAACTTGGTGCGTTTGTTTCGCCTAAGTGGGTTCCACAAATGGCCGGGACGTCTGAAGTGGTTTCTAAAGCTTTGGCTTTGCAGAAAGCTGGCGACCTTCCAAAGAAAATGGAATTTTCAGTTCTTGTTCCAAATGAACGCGGCATGATGGACGCGATCGAAAGTGGCGTTAAGGAAGTGGCGATCTTTGCCGCTTGCTCTGAATCTTTCTCTCTGAAGAATATCAACTGTAGCATTGATGAGAGTTTTGAGCGCTTTAAGCCGGTGATGGCTTTGGCGAAGAAACATAAAATCAAGGTGCGTGGTTATTTATCGACTTGTTTTGGTTGTCCATTTGAGGGCAAAGTTCCTGAAGCACGCGTGGTGAAATTAGCAGAGCGCATGAATAAATTAGGCGTCTATGAAATTTCTATCGGCGACACTATTGGTGTAGCGAATGTGGGACAAGTCGAAAGCCTTTTCAAAAAACTCAAAAAAGTGGTTCCAGTTAAAAAACTCGCAGCACACTTCCACGACACTCGTGGGCAGGCGTTAGCGAACATTCTGGAGGCGTACAAAGTCGGCGTTCGTGTTTTCGATGCGAGCCTTGGTGGATTGGGTGGATGCCCCTATGCTCCCGGAGCTGCAGGAAATGTCGCGACAGAAGATGTCGTTTACATGTTCCAAGGCATGGGTATCAAGACGGGCCTTGATCTGCAAAAGTTGATCGATATTTATCCTTGGATGACTGAAAAAATCCAACATACCCTCCCGTCGAAGGTCGGCAAAGTGGGGATTTTAAAGCCGTTAGGCGCGGTCACACCGTCTTAATTTCATTTTGAATCATAGGTTTGCGAATTTCTTCCGAATCGTTTATATTGATTGTGTCTGGCTCTAAACCAGACACTCTATGAGAAAATAAATCCGTCGTTATTTCTTTTTTATTAATTTCTAAAGGCCCTTTCTAGGGCCGCGGACGGATTTTTTAATGTCGTACAATTTATTTCAGGTGACCGCGAGGTCCTTGAGCTTTGATCTTCCACAAGGGGATCAGCTCTTTCATTCCATTTCATTTACTCTCACAAACACTCGCTATGCTTTGGTGGGACCCAATGGCGTTGGTAAAAGCACACTGGCAAAAATTATGGCGGGTCTGCTTGAGCCTTCTTCCGGTGAGATCGAAAGATCGCATGCGGTTTTGTATTTACCACAGGAAGAAGCGCGTCCTGAGCAAACTATAGGAGAATTCTTGATGCCGTTATGGGAAAGTCCTGCGGCAAATGAACCCTTATGGTCGCAATTAGTCGGCGAGCTTTCGTTGGAAAGTTCATTGCGCATTTTAAGTGGTGGCGAATGGATGCGAGTGCGGTTGGCGCGAAGTTTGGCCTATTCGCCTGGGCTTTTAATTTTAGATGAGCCGACAAATAATTTGGATGTGGAGGCGCGTACTTTTGTCACAGAGTTCGTGCGCTCGTATCAGGCGGGGATATTGGTCATCAGCCATGATCGACAATTGCTTCGCGAAGTAGAAACTGTACTTGAGCTTTCGAATCAAGGTCTCAGTGTCTATGGAGGCAATTACGATTTTTATAGTGAGCAGAAAGAATCAGAGCGGGCTTTGCAAGCGCGTCGATTGGATGAAGCCCGACGTGATAAGAAAAAGAAAGAACGCGAATATCATGAAAAGCTAGACGCTCAAGACAAGCGAATACGCCGAGGCGACAAGCTGGGCAAAAGCGGAAGTCTGCCAAGAATTATAGTGGGTGGTCTTAAAAGGCAAGCCCAAGAAACGCGAAATAAAATTCATGTGAACGAAGAAAAGCGTGTTGATCAGTCGGCCGAAAATTTTCGTGAACTGTGGGAATCGCAAAAAATCGAGAACAGTTTAAATCTACACTTACCGGAAACTTCAATTCCATCGGGGAAGCTAGTATTTGAAATTGAGGAGTTCAATTTCAAATACCCGGGCGCAAAAGAGTTTCTTTGGCGAGAAAAAATCTCTCTGATCATGCAAGGACCTCGCAGGTGGGCCTTGGCCGGAAAAAATGGAGCAGGCAAAACAACGCTTTTGCGGTTGCTTCTTTCTGGAGGTGAGGCTCCGCAAGGTGAGAAAGAAGGTCTGATAAAACGGGCAACGTTGCCGTTTGCTTATTTGGATCAACAATATTCTGTGTTAGATCCCGCCTTGAGTGTTTTAGAAAATGTGATGGCAATAACCAAGAAAGATCAAATAGAGATCCGCAATCAGTTGGCGCATTTTCAATTTTATGGGGACAAAGTTTATCAAAACATTGAAACCCTCAGCGGGGGAGAAAAACTCAAGGCTTCTTTGGCGAAGATCTTGTTGGCAGATCCGGCACCACAGTTTTTGATTCTGGATGAACCGACGAATAATTTAGATCTTGGCAGTCTCGAAGTTTTAGAAGAGGCTTTGCAAGCCTACGAAGGCGCGCTTTTGGTGGTGTCCCACGACGAAGAGTTTCTCTTGCAAATCAAGGTGGAGGAAATCTATGTCGTGGGATAACTCAGGCTTATTTCTTTTTGATAATTTTACATTCTTTATGAATGGCTTGTCCCGACCACTTGCCATTTTTGCAAGTGATCGTATCAGAGATACAGACATCAGGATAAGGAACGGTTGCCTTCATATATCCAGTTAAAGAACCACCGTCAGGAATTGTTCCAAGCGGTGTTTCACAATTGCGACTTCCCGAAGTTGTTTTCGCTGGAGCGATCTCCAAGGAAGGAGATTTACCTGGTTCCGTGTACACCGTTGTTGACGGTTCACCGTGGGCAGGAGCTGCTTTTTGTCCTGAGATATCAGACTCACTTCCCGTGTAGGCGTCTGAGGCTTGAGTCGGTTGAGTTGGTTGGCTTGAGCAGCCAGCTACTAAAAATACGGCGGCGATAAACAAAATATTTTTCATACTTAAATTCTGCGGGATCGAGTCTATGGGCGCAATAGTTTTTTTGTGGGGTATTTTTTGAGGGCCCACCTTTTGCAATTCAAGGCTGTAGGTATGATGAATCGGTGGTTTACTTCCATTAGTATTGTCTGTTTCTGCTTACTTAGCTTTGCGGTCCTTTCGATGACCCAGAGGCCTCTCTGTATTGATTCCAAGGTTGTCGAAAGAATTGACAGAGTCACCGAGCAGGGAACGGAAACATTATTCAGATGTGCTCTGAATAAGCCCACTCCCTATAATACTTATTTTGCAGACAAGCTTCGGGATCTTTCATACCGCGTACAACGGGCGGAAAGATTGTTAGAAAGTCTTGAGCCGTTCTATAAAAAAACTCAAATCACGATTATTTCAGATCGACCTCTCCTTTTCCGAGTGATGGGGCATCATATTTATATGGGCGAGGCCCTGCTCGATGCTCCGGGACACCTCGAGAAAGCTCTTGCGAAAGTTTGGTACCGCGAACGTAACGATAATTCTTTTGAACAACAGGATTTAACCGAAGAGGTGATCACTGATCTTTTGGTTTCACTTGAGGGTGGGGATGTTGATATCGGGGATCCGCAAACGCATGTGATGACAGCCCTTCGCAAAGTGAAATGGCCCTATGTGATTAAATCTATACGCGGCTATTGTGAATCTCCATGGAAGCGTTCTGAGCACTATGGAATTTGTCAGAACGCAACTGAAGGCGACAAGGAGTTCCAATCTGAAGTTGTGCAAATGAGCCTTCGTCCGATGTTGACGGCAAGCTTGGTGAACTCTTACCGAGCGCTTTCGTCTGCAGATCGTTATGCTTTTGCGGGCCAGCTTGCACAGTTCCTGCGCCAGGAAAATCTCTTACCAGGAAAAACAGAAACTCCAGCGCGCAATGTTTTAGAGCAAGCCGCGGGAATCATCCGTAACGTCAATCTTTTTGTTTCAAATCCGTTGGCCCTTAAAACTTCCCGCGTGCACCGTCTTTTTGTGACGAATTTTTCGAATGAACTACGCAAGAATGGTTATTCTGATGCTTTTGTCGAGGCGAGTTTTGATTTGCTTTTTGTCGCGCATGAAAAAGTGAACGAAAACGGAGCTGCCTTTAAAGAACTATTAGCCAAGTCGCAAAAAAATCCGCAAATGCAAATCGCCCTTCGCGATAAAGAAAACCTGTGGATGTTGCCTTCGAAATATCCTATGGCGATTGCGTCGTTTGGACAGATCAAAGCCAACAAAACTATCATTGAAAAATGTGGTGGTTACAGCTTTAGCTTTGTGATGGACTATGCGGATGTGACCGAAAAACTTTTGGTTGTGGATCGCTGTGCTTCTCAGAAAAAAGAAGTGCGTTATTCAGAATATCTAGAAAACGGGGCTGAGGCTTTTGCTCAGGTGAACAAGGGTGTGGCCTTTGTTCAGTTCCATATTCCATCCTTGTTGATGAAGAAGCAGGAACTCGAAACTGTTTCGAATGTTTTTGATTTTATTCAAAAGCGCGATGTCGACAATCCTTCCTTTAAAGGCCTTGGGTGGCAGGAAGTGCGTTGGGATGAAAAGGCCAGTGCCTATCAACCTAAAGCTTATGTCGACGCGATCGAGTGGTTTCGCGCTCCCAGCAGCACGTCGCTTTAATTCAGAGTCGCCAGTTCTTCTTTGAAATCAGACAGATTCTTATCGATGGCCGTGCGTTCTGCCTCCATCGATGAAACTTTGGATTGAGAATTTTGGTATTCCGAGCGCGCCGATGACAATTGATTGTCCAGCGTTCCGACTTCGCCAGCAAGATAGTTGGCTTCCGTAAAATTCTGCGTCGAGACCGCAAAATTACGACGGTCTTCCATCATTTGACGTTGATTTTCAAGTGATCTCACGTGTGAGTTTAATCGCATGCTTGTTGAATTCTGCATCGAAATTTTCGAATCCAAAGTTTGGCGTTCTACGGTCAAGTCCGTCACGCGAGCTTGAACATAAATCTTACGACCGCGTTTGTATTCAGGTAGAAAGTTTTTTTCGAGTTCAGCCGTGCAGACGCCTTGATATTTCTTGCCGGAGACGCCGGCATTATATCCGTTGCTTTTTTGGCAATAATCGCGATTTCCTTTTTGATAAGCTTGAAGCAGGCGAGTGATGTTCGGTCCTTCGCAGATATCTCGAGAGAAAAAGTCACCGGATTTACCAACAAGTTCGGCACGCGGCTCTGTGCAATAAACCGAAACACCATTTTTAAATCCCAGGTCTAACTGAGTTTCTGAAACTTCGGCGTCGACTTTACGGCATTCCATCACAGTTTGATCGGAATTAAGCCAAGCTCCGCGCATGGCGACTTGTTTGCCATGTTCGAACCAATTGATTTGTTCACATTGTTTGCGCTTGAAGTAACTTGCACAAGAGGCAAGTGAGAAAGCCAGGGTCAGAAATAACAGTGAACGAAACGCGCGCATGTGCAAATTCCTTTGTTAGACGCCCGTAAGATCCTTTAACTGACTTTCGAGAGTCTGTTGTTCTTCCATTGCTGTCAGCATGGTCATTTCTGTTTGATCAATCACTTCACTAATATCATGAAGTTCTTTAGCCAAACGACCTGCATCGGCACCCACCGAACTGATGAGGGATTCATTCAAAGCATCGCGTTTTTTACCGAGTTCCGCAACTTTCTTGTCGCTCTCTTCGATTAACTTTTGCGCTTTGCGAATCAAGTTTTCTATGCGTTTGCGTTCTTCTTTATAGTTAAAGCGTGGGGTGGTTTCCGCATTTGCGGCCTGCTTCTGTTGTTGTGCGGTCGCAGGTCCATCATGTCGCTCGGACAAGATTCCACGCTGCAAACTCCAGACGTATTCGTCATAGGTTCCAGGGTAAAGTGTGAGCTCGCCGTTATTAACCTCAAGAATTTTATTTGCCACGCGCCCAATAAATCCACGGTCATGGCTGACAGTGACGATAGTGCCTTCGTAAGCTTCAAGAGCCGAGGTCATGGCTTCAACTGTATCAAAATCCAAGTGATTTGTCGGCTCATCCAGTAAAAGCAAAGGCGACTTCTGCAAAAGAATTTGCCCCAGGGCTACACGTGATTTTTCGCCACCTGAAAGCACACGGACTTTTTTGTGAATCGCATCGCCACTGAAAAGCAAACTCCCGGCGATATTCAAAATATCCTGTTGCGTGATTTCTTTAGGGGCAGCAAAGGCCATAGCTTCAAAAACAGTGTGGTCCGGATTTAATGCCTCTGGCGTATGTTGCGCGAAATAAGAAAAGCGAACCTGATGGCCCCATTTAATTTCACCTTTAAGAAGAGGAATTTGAGTCGCCAGGGATTTTAGAAGCGTCGATTTACCAGCACCGTTAAGACCCACAATACCCAAATGGTTGCCGCGCTCCAAGCGCAGGTTCACGTTTTTAAGAATCACGCGCTCGCCATAACCACAGTTCACACCTTCAATTTCCAGAATCATTTTTCCCGTGGGACTTGCTGGAGGAATATTGATACGGCTATGAGTAGGGGCGGCCTTCAGTTCAATGGTTTCCATTTTCTCTAAGGCTTTAAGGCGGCTTTGTGCTTGGCGGGCTTTGGTGGCTTTTGCACCAAAGCGGGTGACGAAATCCATAATAGATTTCTTCTTGGCCGCTTGAGACATGGCTTGTTTCTGTAAGATTTCTTGCAGTTGTGCCTTTTGCTCAAAATAATCATCCAAATTTCCGGCAAACTTCACCATGTCACCGGCTTCGACTTCCAGAATATGATCTGTTACGCGACGAAGGAATTCGCGGTCATGGGAAATAAGCAGGAAGGCACCTTTAAACTCTTGCAGGAAGTTTTCGAGAACCAAAAGAGTTTCGAGATCCAAGAAATTCGTCGGCTCATCCAGTAACAATAAATTAGGCTCTTGTCCGATAAGATACAAAAGCTTCACACGCATTCGGTAACCACCGCTTAGTGATTTAAGTTGAGCTTGAAAATGATCTTCAGTGAGGCCGAGCCTGAGACCGAGCTGTTTGAGTTCCCAAAGCGGCTTGATACAGTTTTGCCCGAGATAGTCTTCGACTTTCTCATTTACGGACCAGTCGGATTCCTGTTCCAAGTAACCCAGGCGAAGCTGTTGAGATTTGGTGACTTCGCCGGTATCGAGGTGTTCTTGATCCACTAAGATTTTAAACAACGTAGTTTTTCCAGCCCCGTTTGGTCCAATCACGCCTACGTGTTCACCTTCATTAATTGCAAAGGCGGCATCTTCAAAGAGAACTTTGGAGCCGTAGGATTTAGAACCAGATTGAAGTTGGAGTAACGTCATAGAACCTTAATATTACTTGTTATTCTTGCGGGATTCTTTTCTTTTTTCTTTGATACGGTTTTTTTCGTCAACGAAAATCACTGTTGGCTCGTGTTTTTGCGCTTCTTCGAAGCTCAGTCCGCAATAAGACACAATGATCACTAAATCGCCTTTTTGTACGTGACGAGCAGCTGCTCCGTTCAGACAGATTTCGCCTTTTTTGCCTTTGATCACATATGTTGAAAAGCGTGCGCCGTTGTTGCAGTTATAAATATCAACTTTTTCATTGATCAACAGTCCTGAAGCTTTAATCAAATCCGGGCAAATGCTCACAGATCCTTCGTAGTTTAAATCAGCGCCTGTTACAGTGGCACGGTGGAGTTTAGTTCTTAACATTGATACATTCATAAAATACCTCAAGCGTTGTATTGGAGCGCGATCAACATGCCTTTTAAAACTAGATCAGGCACGATTTCGTCGAATATTTTTTCTTTTTCAAACAAATAAGAGAAGCCGCCGGTTCCAATGATCAGCGGTTTTTCGTCTTGAAAGCATTCCTTGGTGATGCGAGAGCTGATTTCTCTCATTGTTCCGAGATGTCCATAGAACAATCCGGATTGAATGCTTTCGACCGTCGAGCGACCCAATGCTTCATGCATCGAAATAATTTCGACGGATGGAAGTTTTGAAGTTTTACTTTCCAGTGCTTCCATGCAAAGTCGGAGACCCGCAACGATAGAACCACCCAAATAGTCTTTGTCTTTCGTAACAGCACAGAATGTTGTTGCCGTGCCGAGGTCCACCAGGATCAGATTTTTTCCAGGATACAGGTGAGTTGCGGCAATTGAATTCGCAATACGGTCTGCTCCTACTTCCAACGGATTGCGATACTTAATTTTCAAACCAGTTTTGACACCGGCTTGCAAGATAAACGGATTGATATTGAAATACTTCATGCACGCACCACGAAGAGAATAAATAACTTCTGGTACTACACTGCAGATCGCGATCTGACGAATTTTTGCAGGATCATATCCGTTTTCACGAATCACCGTTCGCAGGAAAATTCCTGTTTCATCAGACGATGCGCCACTTTTAGAACTTCTTCTAAAAGACAAAAGCATTTTGTCTTTATCGAAGAGTCCTCCATAAATTTGTGTGTTCCCGACATCTAAACACAAGATCATAAAAGGTCCTTTGGCAAAATCACTTTAATCAATTCATGAGTCAGTGTTGGCAGATCTTCGCAAATCACGGCCTTCTCTGGACTGTGCAGAGTAAATCTGTGGGTTCTTTGCACAATATCGATATCCGTCATGTCATTATGGACGACAAAGTCCGCGTGTGAATTTTGGAATAACTTGTTCACAGCTTTCATACGGTCTTCAAAAGAAGCATGACTGGTCAATTTAAACGCGATTACTTTGATGTCTTTATTTTTTGAATAATCATGCAGGCGATCGACAATCTTGTGATTGCGCTTCAGGTGAATTTGCATGTGATCAGCGTCCGAACTGACTTTTTTGACGTCAAAAGGTTTGTATTTTTGACCGCCCACTTCAATGGTATCGACTGAATAGTCACTGACGGCAGCCGCATGAATCACGTGTGTGTATTCATCTGAAGCTAAAAGTTTATGCATATTTTCATCAAGGCTTGAGAAGCTTGTGAAAAGCAAACGGTGCTCGACATGGTGATTCTTAGAAGCCGAATGAGATTGAAGTAAAGTCACATCAATTCCCATATCTTGCAAAGCCTCCGCAATTTTAATTCCGGTTTGCCCCGAGCTCAAATTGCTGATCACACGAACAGTATCAATCGGTTCTTGGGTTCCGCCTGCTGTGACCAAAACTTTGACCTTGGCAGCCAGGTTTTTTGCAACAGGTGTTGGAGCTTCCGCGACTCGAGGATTCTGTAAAGCTTCAAGAGTGAATTTCAAGATCAAATCAGGCTCAAGAAGTTTTCCCCAGCCTTCTTCACCACAGGCTAAAATGCCCGATGCCGTTTCCAGAATCTGAATGCCCATATCTTTCAGGGCATTCAAAGATTTTTGTGTCACCGGATGTGCATACATACTGGTATTCATCGCCGGAGCTACAAGGAAAGGTTTTTTAAAGTCATGAGCTAAGAAAAGGGTTTGCAGCAAATCATCGCCCACACCTTGTGCGGCTTTATTGATAAAATTCGCAGTGGCTGGAGCCACGAGAATAAGGTCCGCCCAGCGCATAAGGTGAATATGATCCATCACGTTGCCAGCGGCAAAAAGATCACTCACTACAGATTTACCGGTAAGACCTTCAAGTGTAGCGTTCCCCACGAACTTCAGAGCCGACGGAGAGGCGACAACTTGCACTTCGCATCCGGCTTGCACCAGACGAGACACCACATGGCAGGCTTTGTAACAGGCAATCGAGCCTGTCATAAGGAATAAAACTTTAGATTTGGACATTATCAATCAACCTCACTTCCCCGAGGCGGGCCGCCGCAAATCTACGACCTTGCAGATCTGTGACATAGTCCACGTTAAAACCCTTTTCGCTGAGGAGGCTTGCGGCTTCCTGAGCTGTTTTACTTTGTGTCAGCGCTTTGTAAATCCACGGAGCCAAAGCGCGCTGTTCCGCGGTTAAACGCACATTGCGCGAACTCATGGCCAGGCCATCTTGTTCACGCATTGTCGGAACCGGAATAATTTTTAGATCTAAGAAATAGGCTTCGACCATTCCCTTAATCAAAGTCAGTTGCTGAAAATCTTTTTCGCCAAAATAAGCTTTATCTGGCGACACGATTTGGAAAAGCTTCATGACGACTGTCAAAACGCCATCGAAGTGACCGGGACGATCGACTCCGTCCAAAATTTTTGAAAAATCATTTTCGATAACTTTGTATTTGTAGTTATCGGGATACATGTCCTCATAGCGAGGAAAGAAAATAGCTTTCACACCATTGCGTTTGGCCATCTCCAGATCCGCTTCCCAAGTTTTTGGATACTTTTCCAAATCTTTGGGATCGTTGAATTGTGTCGGATTCACAAAAATAGATAGAATAACGTTGTCGCATTCCTGCGCTGCACGTTTCATCAGGCTTTCGTGTCCAGCGTGCAAAGCACCCATCGTCGGAACAAATCCCACAGAACCCTTCAAGGTTTTGCGGAAATTTTTCATTTCAGAGGGAGAACGAAGAACTTCAATCATGAATAGCTCTCTTTCTCGGTTGGGAATTTTCCGTTTTCTACTTCATTATGATAGTTGTTAAAGGCTTTGATCATGAGATCTGCACCTTCGAAATATTTTTTCACAAATTTCGGTTTGAAATCTTGGTTCATGCCGAGCATGTCTTGCAAAACTAGAACTTGTCCGTCGCAATCAATGCCTGCACCGATACCGATTGTTGGAATATCCAAAGACGCCGTGATTTCGGCAGCCAGGGAAGAGGGAACGGCTTCTAAGACAATAGAGAAGCAACCTGCTTCTTGCAGTTTTAAAGCTTGTTCTTTGATTTTTCTTTGTGCCGCTTCGTCACGACCTTGAACTTTAAATCCACCGAGTTGATTGACTGATTGTGGAGTTAATCCCAAGTGTCCCATCACTGGAACACCAGAATCCACTGTGTGACGAATGAGTTTTAAGTTTCCAGCGGCACCTTCAAGTTTCACCGCTTGGGCGCCGGCCTTCATCACTTTCTCAATGCTGGTCATATTCGCCGTAAGACCTTTGCGGTAGCTCATGAAAGGAAGATCGGCGATAACAAATTTTCCACCAGCGCCGCGAACGACAGCTTCTGTGAAGACGGCCATCAAGTCCGAAGAAACATCCAATGTTGTGCTTTTACCCAACATGGTCATCGCTAAAGAGTCACCGACCAGCATGCAGTCGACTTCGCTGCTCGCAAGCAATCGCGCGAAGCTATAGTCGTAACACGTGACCATGGAGATTTTCTTTTTCAGATTTTTCTTCTCTTGGAAGTCGAGGATGCTTTTCATAGAAGCCTCACTTTCTTGGATACTCAGGCCAATACGTTTTCAAAAAGGCCTCGTAGATATTTTTGAAGTCATCGTTTTTAAGAGCGGATAAATTAGCTTCAACTGTCGCCACATCTTTACGAACCAGGGGGCCCGAAAGAGCTGAAGCACCTTGAGCGAAAACATTTTCCGTAATTTTTTCGAGATAAACCTGCGCAGCCTCAGGTGGAATATTCATATCCTTAAAGCCGGTAAGCATTTTACTTGTCAGCAAAGTCACAAAATTTCCGCCAATCACACAAAGTGCGTGATAGAGAGGTTTTTGTTCCGCAGGCAGAAGAGTAAATTTATTCGGTACGCCGGGAAGCGCTTCTGTGAGGCTTGCAGCTCCTGTCACGACAAAGTGAATGCGCTCGTAAAATTCTTGCGTATAGAGATCGGATCCAAATGTCATCAATGGATGAACGGCAACCATATCATCAAAATGATGAGCGCCGGAAAAATGCACGACGACTTTTTCATGCCCCGCCAGATGCTGGCGATAGAACGGGAAAATCGCCTCATCCTTGATCGCGAGCAGCACGTGAGTTGCAGCCGCAATTTTACGACGAATAGCGTGAGGATCTTGAGAGCGATCCCATGTTTGAAAACTGATATTTAACAATTGGAAGTAGTGTGCGATATGTGATGCAACTCGGCCTGAACCGATCAATAAATAAGAGATAGACTGTGGAGTCGTTTTCGTCTGCATCATATTTTGGAAGGTACCTGTCTTATTAGGATCAAGTCCTCTGTTAATGCCCGCAAATTAGCACAATTTTATCAGATTACAATCACTCTTGCCATGGCGGGTCGGGGGTGATAGCCCTCAGTTGAGGTATAGAATATGAAGTACGTCTATTGGATTTCAGCAGTAGCAGTGGTGGCAGCAGGGCTTTATTTCGCTTTGAATGTGAAGGTTCAACCAGAAGGCCTCACTAAGATTAAATACACACAAGTTCAGACCCCTGAGGACTTTGGCAAAATGGTGCTTCAGGAACTTAAACTGGAGATCCGAGAATCTCCAGTTATCTTTTTAGGTGTGACTCCGAATCAGATCGAAGACATGGAACTTTGGAGAGGCTTTCTTGAAATGAACCAAGAGTACGGCTTTATGTACGATGTTCTGTTAATGGAGCCCATGCTTCCTTATATCGAGATCTTCAACGTGGGTATGCGAATTGACATGAAGAACGAGATGGCTCGATTGGCCGAAGGTATTAGAAAGGCTCGTCTGGCAAATCTTCGTGTCGCGGTGGTGGTGCCTTCAATCTACTCGACTCATTTGTTAAAGAATAATCCTTACAATCGCCTCAAAGAAGAATACCAAATCGAAGGCCTGAGTATTTCAATTGCAAAGTTCCCAGTGACGAAAGAGCAGGAAGCAAGCTTTAGCCCTCGCTGCGTGGTCGAAGGAGCAACCGCTCAGGATCCAGCGGGCACTGGCGCCTTAGGTTGTGCCATTATCAATGGCGCACGCAAAACCTATAAAGAAAAAATCGATGATGGTAAGTACTCAGGCTTGATGGAACAAACCGGGGTGAAGGATTACTTGATTCTCTTTAACCGCAATCCTAACTCAAAATAACCCACAGGGCCCGTTCGGGGCCCCTTATTTTGGTATCGAATTTCGATCCAAAATCTACAAATTGAGCCTGAAAATAGCAAAAAAGATCAAAATTTGATACCCTCAGAGTCGACCTTGTAAGCCAAGGCGGAATGCTGCATTTTCTTTTTCAAGCAATGAAGTGAAACACACTTCGCCACTTGAAAGGGCAGATGCAAAATGAAAAGTTTAATGTTCGCACTTAAAAAAATGATGAGCCTGAACTGCGTAAATTTTGATGCCGATCTTCTTGAGAAAGAATTCTGTATCGCAAGCTACCGAGCGCAAACTCCGCAGTTGTCTGTTTTACCATTTTCAATGAATGCGCGTTTCTAAGAGAGTCACGATGAAAGAATTTAAATCACAACGAATCAAAGAAGCGATCAAGGAACTTTTGAAAAAGAAGGGCCTGACATACGAAAACTTGGCAGAGGATCTGGAGTGTTCAGTTCCGACGATCAAAAGAATCTTGGGACCTGAGGAATTAAGCCTCAATCGCTTGCTTCAGCTCTGTGACATTTTGGACGTGGATTTAGCTGACCTTGAGCAGATGACAAAATCTTCTAAGGAAGAGGGTGAAGAGTTCACTCCGGATCAAGAAGAGTTTTTGGCTAAGAATAAAAACTTCTTTGCTTACTTGATGCAGATCTATAGCGGAGAAACACCGAAGCAAATCGCGCAAAAGCACGGTTTAACGGATCGCTCGACGGATAAATATCTTATTGGTCTTGAGAAAAAAGGACTGATTCGTGTCACGGGAGCATTGAAAGTAAAACCAGCGTTCAAGGAAATGCCAGGGTTGGGTTCGGGGATTCTAGGGCGCACGTATTTTGAGTCTCTCATTAGTACCGGTGCACGTTACTATGTCGAAACAATTCGTGCGGCCTTTCGGGGAGATCCTGATGTGGGTGATCGCAATACGGCAAAGTTCTCTATTCAAGGCTTAAAAGTTTCGCGAGCTTCTTATATCGCTTACACGGAACAAAGAAATCGTGCTTGGAAAGAGTTTGAAAGACTCGCTGTTTTTGAAGAGAAATCGATGGACGAAAAGGATTTGATGACCGCCGTTATCATGGAGGCAAATACGCTTGTGAAAAACGATCATCCGACTCTTAAAATCATTGAGAACACATTAGGCGAGATTACGAATATCTGAAACTTCTGTGCCCGTATTAGTAAAAAGAAATTTTATATTCGCGTTACGAATACAGGTGTCCCGAGGATAAAAATCGGGACAGAAGGCACCTTTTTTCGACAAAAAGCACAGAGTTTTGTCAAACTATGAGCTGGTATACATCATCAAAGCGTACTAGAACCTTCCTCATCAAACGGAGGTTTTGAATG
Organism: Bdellovibrio sp. HCB2-146; assembly: GCF_047345725.1. NCBI lineage: Bacteria > Pseudomonadati > Bdellovibrionota > Bdellovibrionia > Bdellovibrionales > Pseudobdellovibrionaceae > Bdellovibrio > Bdellovibrio sp. HCB2-146. The sequence goes on along the minus strand of NZ_JBLEQP010000001.1, from coordinate 1,162,857 downwards.
AAAAAAATTATGATGTCTCTGGCTCTTGTCATGGCTGTAGGATGCGCTCCACAAAACCAACAAGGTCAAATGAATGCTGCTGCTGATGCGAATATCGTGGGTGGTAAAAAAATTGATAACACAAATATCGCGGGACAAAGCACTGTTGGTATTTATGCAGACATCGGCTATATCTGCACAGGAACTTTGATTGCAAAGAACATCGTGTTGACAGCAGCTCACTGCGTGGATCCAAAAGCAAAAAAGTTGGCTTTGATTTTTGGCCCAGAAATGAAAAATGCAAATAAAGAACAAGCTCGTCTTGTCACTGGATCCGTGGTTCACAAAGACTACGCGACAGAAATGAAAGCGAAAGATATGTATGATATCGCTTTGTTGAAATTCGAAGGCACAGTGCCAGCGGGTTACAAAGTGGCTCCTATGTTATTCGATCGTGGTCATATCAGAACTGGCATGCGCACAATCGTTGCTGGCTACGGCTTGAGCTGGACAATCGGTCCTAAAGCAGGCGCGGGCACTTTGCGCACAACAGATCTTGAAATCGACGACGCTAATTACTCTAACACAGAAGCAAAACTCGATCAGTCTGTGACTCGCGGTATTTGCTCTGGTGACTCTGGTGGTCCGGCTTACTTGAAAGTAAATGGTCAATTGCATGTATGGGGTGTTGCAAGCCGTGGTGATTCATTGCCAGGTTGGTTGACTCCGAAATGTATGTTGTTCTCAATCTTCACTCGTGTAGATGCACACCAAACATGGATTGAAGAAAATATGGCAGCACTCGGAGCTGTTCAGTAGTCTTGCTAGGACACAAGTTGTTCTCTTCTCAATAAAGAGAAAAAATAAGGGCTTCCCATAAAAGGAGGCCCTTATGATTTTGGTAGAAGGAAGAAATCCAGTTGGTTGGTTCGAGATTCCTGTCACTGATGTTATGCGTGCACGCAAATTCTATGAATCCAGTTTCGACGTTAAAATGAATTTGATGGAAGGTCAGGGAGCCAAGATGGCTCTTTTTCCTATGCACGACGGAGCTGAAGGAGCGGCTGGGGCATTGGTACAGGCTTCCGGTTACAAGCCTGTCTATGATGGACCGATGATTTATTTTTCGGTGAAGTCCATCGATGAAGCTCTTTCAAAAATTCAACAAGCCGGTGGCAAAGTCATGAAAGATAAAACCGATATCGGTGAACACGGTATGTATGCCATCATCCAAGATGGCGAAGGCAATCGTATCGGCTTGCACGCCAATAAGAATAAAAATTAACAGCCATCAATAGGCGTCTAAAGCTTAGACAGCCGTCTGAAATACAGGGCCCTTAGAGCGATTTTAAGGGCTTAAAAGCATTAGGATTCAATTGAACGGGCACCTTTCTTGAAATTTTAAGATGGGATGTTAACAAGATTTTTTCTAGCTGCAGTTTTACTTTTAGGATTTACCGTATTCGCCCATGCGGGTGAGATTCACTCGGCTTTAGACGTAATGACTTTTGAGGACTCTTTCGTCTGTGAACAGGCGGAAGCACGACGCTGCCCTCATCACTCATTCAATGAAGCTGTCGTGTTTAAGGCCTGGTCTGCGGAAGAAAAAGAAGTCGTCAGTGGTTACCTTCGCAATATCAAAGGGCCGCGTCTGGCGTTTTTGTTAAAAACAATCAAATCCAAAGGTATTACCAAACTTCACCGCGTCGTTTACGGATCGACTTGGTATAACAATGCAGCTGAACGCCGAGCTGAATTCATGCGCTCTACAAACAGCGGAATTTTGTGGGTTGATCCTGTTACGAACGTCATCGGATTTACCGACAGATTTTTTAAAGGCACTGAATTTATCGATCCCTTTGCGCAGATTGAAAGAAAACAACTCAATGTTCTCCATGAGCTGATCCATGTTTTTGATATTGCCAATGGGCATATCTCTTCAGAAGAAGGTTTTAAGCGGGCATCAGGATGGGCATGGGATGGAAAAGAGTTTGTCATCAACGGAGTCGATTACCAAGCGGCTATGAAGGATTGGGAGTCGACGTACGCGCTGATAAAACATCACAAAGCAGCGGACGCCTACCACAATGACCGCGTGATGGGAGTTCAATATGGATTTCCAACTCTGTATTCAATGACGAATTCGCATGAATGCTTTGCGGAAATTCTGTCGTACTATATCTTGGATCCTACTGCGCCGACTTACTTGTCTCCGAGCCTGATGAAGTACTTTGACCAAGTATTGAAAGTTGATGCGTCCAATTAATCTTTCGCTGCTTTGGCCAGCGAATTAGTTTGATATTTAAAATAAAGATAGAGTTAAATCATGGGATGGGGGTTTCCATGAAATTTATTATTTCAAGTTTGATTCTGTCTTTGCTTGTCTCTGTATCTTGTACGAAAAAATCGGAACAACCTGACGCTGGATCTTCAGCGGCAAAAACGACTAAAGAACTTATCGTGGGGACGGATGCGGCTTACGCACCTTTTGAGAGCGAGAACGCAGATAAATCCATCTCAGGGTTCGATATTGACGTGTTAAAAGCCATCGCAGAAAAATCAGGGCTGCAATTGAAATTCGTGAATACGCCTTGGGAAGGCCTGTTCAGCCAGCTTGAATCAGGAGACCGCGATATTTTGATTTCAGCTATTACTATCACTGAAGAACGCAAAAAGGTCATGGATTTCTCTGATCCGTATTTTGAAGCCGCTCAATTGATCGCAGTTCCTGTGAAATCCAAAGTTACGAAGATGGAAGATCTTAAGAATCTAAAAATCGGCGTGCAAACAGGTACAACTGGCGACGAGATCGCAAGCAACTTGGTTGGTAAATCAAATCCGAACGTCAAACGTTTCGAAGGAACTCCTCTGGCGATCAAAGAACTGGAAAACGGTGGTGTTGATGCCGTTGTAGCTGATAACGGAGTGATTAATAACTTCCAAAAAAATAACTCAAGTGCTTTCAAGGTCGTTTCAGATGCCAGCTTCAAAAAAGAGTACTATGGCATCGGCGTTAAAAAAGGAAACACCGAACTTCTTAAAAAGATTAATGACGGGTTGGCAGCAATTAAAGCTGACGGAACTTACGACAAGATCTACCAAAGCTACTTTGGCGAAGTGAAAAAATAAATGTTTGCTTGGTTTCGTACGGATATTATTGCTGAGTATATGCCTCTGTTCATGCAGGGGCTTTTGACGACTATCGAGCTCACTCTCATCGGCGTTGTTGCCGGAACTATTCTCGGTCTTTTTTTAGGCCTTGGTAAAATTTCTTACGTCGAGCGCGGTCCGTGGAAATGGCCTGTGACTTTGTTGGTGCGCTGGCCGTCGCAAATTTACATTACCTTTTTCCGTGGTACGCCTCTTTTTGTTCAGATTCTCCTTATTCACTTTGCACTTGTTCCGTTATTGATTCATCCGGACGAAGGCTTGTTGATTACCGGAGAGACCGCGCTTTATCTCAAGCGGGAATATGGTTCTTTCATTTCAGGTGCCCTCGCGCTCAGTCTGAATTCCGCAGCCTATATCGCGGAAATTTTCCGAGCAGGCATTCAATCCATTGACCGTGGGCAAAGCGAAGCCGCCCGCTCTTTGGGTTTAAGTCATTTTCAAACGATGAAATCAATTGTGATTCCTCAAGCATTTCGTCGCATGCTTCCACCATTGGGTAACGAAGCCATTATGCTTTTAAAGGACTCTTCCTTGGTCTCCGCAATCGGCTTGGCAGAGCTTGCTTACGCCGCTCGTACGGCAGCGGGGGCTTATGCTCGCTACTGGGAACCGTATCTGTTTATTTCGTTTATTTATCTTATTATCACTCTGATGATGTCATACGGAGTGACTCGCCTTGAGAAGAGGTATCAAAACTTATGATCAAGGTTCAAAATCTACAAAAGTTTTACGGCAAGAAACAGGTCCTCAAAGATATCTCCTGCGAGATTCAAGATAACGAAGTGATCTGTATTATAGGTCCTTCGGGTTCCGGTAAAAGCACATTCTTGCGTTGCCTCAATGCTCTGGAGCAAGCACAGGACGGAGTGGTCAAAGTTGATAATTTTGAAGTGACCAATCCTGAAACTGATTTGAACGATTTACGTGCGCATGTAGGAATGGTGTTTCAGCGTTTCAATTTATTCCCTCATTTGACCGCGTTAGAAAATATCACGCTGGCTCCAATGAAGGTCAAAAAAATGACCAGGGAACAGGCTGAGGAAAAAGCGCAAATACTTCTCAAGCGCGTCGGCCTGGCAGACAAAGGTGACTCTTATCCTGAAGAGCTTTCCGGTGGGCAACAGCAGCGCGTGGCGATCGCGCGCGCGCTGGCGATGGAGCCCCACGTGATGCTTTTTGACGAGCCGACGTCGGCGCTGGATCCCGAAATGGTCGGTGAGGTTTTAGATGTTATTAAATCGTTAGCTCATGGTGGTCGCACGATGGTCGTCGTCACCCACGAGATGGGGTTTGCGAAACAAATTAGCGACCGTGTTTTCTTTATGGATGGCGGCCAGATTATTGAATCCGCGCCACCACAAGAACTTTTTAATAATGCAAAAAGCGAGCGGACAAAATCTTTCTTAAGCAAGGTTCTCTAGAAGCTAGCGGAACCCGTAAAGGTTTTTGCCTTTTGTGGTGCCGGCAATAAAAGTTTCGTCTTTGAGCTTTCCCTCAAAGAGGGGTTTGAGTTTCAATAGGAGCGTGAGCGAGTATCCGTCCAAGTCCGCTATTTTTTTAGTGATAAAATTTTGAAAGACTTCTTTAAATTGGATGCGCTCCTCTCCCATCTTCATAGTGAGGGCCTGATCCAGCTCTGCCGCCAATCTGGCGATCATACATTCTTCTTTGATTTTCACGGCGCCAGGACGATTTGGAAACCCCTTTTGATCTAAACGCTCATGCGACATCAAAATAATATCTTTGGTGCGATCATCTAGGGGAATTCGTTTTGAAAGAATTTGATTGAGGCTATAGATCGGATGTTTTTCAAACTCCATTTTTTCTTCGCCTTCAAAGCTTGCGACAGCTCCGTTTCGAACTTTTTTAGTGACGGAAGGAGACACAAGAATAAGTCCAATATCAGCTAACAAGGCGCCAATCATAATTTTTGCCGACATATCGGGAAGAGCGACATGTGAAAGCATTCCGGCATAAGCGGCAACAGCGGTTCCACGCTCGACCGAGCCAAAGTCACCAATGGATGAGCTGTTAATGACTTCCCACGGATATTGAACATCGGTTAGTGATGAGAGCAGTTCTTGGCAAAAGCCTTCGCAGTTTGCGAACAGATCACGGCCTGCGGAAAATGATGTGGACGTGGTTTGGTCACTAATAAGTAAAACGAGCTCCAAGAAAGCCTGCTGCAATTTTAAAAAATTCGCACGGCATGAACGCGCATCGTTGCTCTCATCATGCTGCTGATACTTTTGGATGTATTCAATCCAGGCTGGCAGGTCATTACGGTGAATGAAAAGCTCTTGGGCTTCCGTGTATTTTTTAATAAAGTCAGCGCTGATTTTGCTGCCGGGTTTAGAGATTTTTAGGAATTTTCCATTCTTCGGCATGAGCATATAAAGCGTACAGCTGACCGTCGAATCTGGAACTAAGTCGATCACCTTGAGCGGGATATACGCTGACTTGATAACCTGGCTGGAAACGAACTCAAGCTTGCTGTTTGTGGTAAATTCATTGTCGAGCATAATCAGGTTCGCACCAGATTTTTTAAGCAGATCCATTTCTTCCGGTGTCACACGTGAATCTAGAATGCAGATAATGTACGAGCGGTCCATCACTTGCCGCGCAACTTGAATAGTTCCCGCAGCTTCATGGATGTTGTCGAATTCTGTACAATCTAAAATAAAACAGCGAATAGTGCCGCTGTTTTCATTTTCTGCGAAAAAAGCATCCGCCGAATCAAAGTGAGCAAATTCAAACGTAAAGTCGTTCGAAAGAACTCGGCAGCGTTGAACGAAGCTTTTATTTTTTGATATGGAGACCAAATCAAGTTGACCCATGACAATAGGATCAAACTATTTCGGCCAGCTTGATACTCGCATTCAGAAGCGCGGGACTGTGCTTGGATCAAAGAACGGTTGAAAATAAAAAAGCCCGGCTTGTGGCCGGGCTTTTAAGGTTCTAACTAGTAAATTTCGTGGGCAAGAGGTCTTCTTGGCGCTCTAAAATAAGTGCGCGGAGAAAGATCTGTGAGGTCACTCAGTTTTTCCATGTAAACACAAGCGTAACGGTCCAGCTGGTAAGCGAAGTAACTTTCTTCGTTCCCTGCGCGCATCAACTGACCCCAATTGCTATTATACATAGCTTGCTGTTTTTTGATCAGCTGACTGATTTGACCGTCGATTTCAGAAATCGTTTTTTGCAAAGTTTCGATTTGGCTTTCGCTGACATCGACATGCTTTTCGATTTTCTTTGTCATAAGCTCTGTGAGCTCATCTTCAAACGGCTCTTTCTTACGCATCAAAGCTTCAATTTCTTGGTTTACTGGTTCTGCTTGCTTATTGTTATCAACTTCAACGTCAAGCTCTTCGATCACCATGGCCGTTCTCCAGTTACAATCCTTTTTCAAACGAAGGATGTCACCGTAGATATGGTCACCGATGTACAAGATATCATCTCCATCAAGTCCCAAGTCCGACGTGAATTTCTTCGCGTTACCGCCTTGGTAAATCCCTGGAGTCAATTTACCTTCCATATTTGTCATAGATCCATCAGCTGGATTTACGCGCAAATATTTTTGGTTCTCGTAGAAGTATTTTGGTTTTGAGGCAAACGTGATCACGAATTCAAAAAGATCATGCCATGACTTGTGTTCTTTCAAGAACGGTTGAACCGCATAGTCCAAAAGCAATTTCGTGTAATGGAAATCAGAGTTCGTCAAAACGAAAATCTTTTTACCGTGACGACGGAATTTTTCAAGACCTGCAACCAAGTGCGGATCTTTGATGATGTAGTGATCCAGATTTTTTTTCACTTCATCTTTCAATGATCCGTCACGGTGAGCTTCATCCAAAGCATCCAATACGTCGTCAGCAATTTGGACGTAGTCTGGATATTTGTTCGCCGTATCGCTGTCTTTCAATTCCACGATCTGAGCGATCAAGTTCGCCAAAGAGATCGAGAACGACGTATCAACAGCCAAATAGTCCGAATTCGACAAATCAATGTAAGTCGATTTGTAAAGCTTCTGGTGAGTTTTGAAATCCAACGGTTTTAAACCATGGAAGCTTGCGCGAATCGCTGTGTAGCGGTTCAGCTTCAAAAGATTTCCCATTTTACGGTCGATCACAAGTCCGCGGATCGCGAAGTTGTAGTCAAACGTCAACTTGCGAAGAGTTTCAGGGTAACCACGCTTCACGAGTTTATCGATCATAGTTGTGTGAGAAAGGCGTTCAAAATTTTCGCTGTTATAACGAACAAGCGTGTGATCCATATCGACGCCGATATAACGGATCTTTTTAAGATTCAAAGTACGATTAACAAAAACTTTTCCTGGCATTTTAATTATCTTTCAACGGGAAGTTGGAGATTGTTCCACAAAAGCATACCGCCTTGCATGTTATACACATGTTCAAAGCCGTTGATTTTTGCAAATGCTGTCGCGCGGGCTGAGCGGGCACCACTGCGGCAGATGAAAACAATCGTGTGATCTTTCGGTAGGTTCATCAAATGGTCAGGCAATGTATCAAGAACCATGAGCTCTGATCCTGGAACATGTCCCAACTCGCCAGTGTATTCGTCGGGTTGTCGAACATCGACTAGCTTTACTTGATTCATTTTTTGGTGGAGTTCGGCAGGAGGCACGTCAAAGACCCCCTCGTAATTTGGATTTTCGATTCGATTTTCAAAAAGCACCTGAGCCACTTAAAATATCCTCCTGAAAGGAAAGACTTTGAGTTTATCAGGTGCCTGTCAGGACCGCAAGGAGCGCGGCCTTGGTAAGGTGCGAAACTTACCAAATCTGAATACGTTCGCTTTCAGGAAGGCTCATTTTATCACCTGGCTTACAAGAGAAAGCCTCTGAAAAGCCGGGTTGGTGCTTAACTTGCTCATTAATACGCGCAGGGCCACTGGCATGTGGATCTGTTTTGCGCAAACGTGCTTCTAGTTCTGGTCGAACCACTTGGCACCATAAGCGTGCGTAGGCGACAAAGAAGGTCTTTTTGTCCTCGATCTTGCCTTCATTTTTCGGGAAAGCCGCATTGTAACCAAAGCTCAAGCCCACAAGGTCTGCCACGTTTTCACCCAAAGTGAGTTTACCGTCGTGCTCAGCTTTGTTGAATTGATCGATCATTTTTTCGCCGCGTTTTGAAAACTCAGCAAGATCTTTCATCGTCATCCATTGATTCAGGCGACCTGTGTGATCGTATTTAGAACCTTGATCGTCAACGCTGTGACCCAGTTCATGACCGATCACCGCACCCACAGCTCCAAGATTTTCAATTACGCTTCCATCTTTGTCATAAAATGGGAATTGCAAAATACCGATTGGCAAAACGAATTTGTTTTCACTTGGGTTGTAGTAAGCATTCACCGTGAGCGGTCCCATGCCCCAAGCATCTTTATTTGCTGGTTCGCGGATTTCTTTCATCGATTTTTCCCACGAAGCATCGGCATAGGTATACATGTTTTTGATATAGTCACTTGGATCGTACGTGCGCTGTGGAACGAAGTCCCATTCACGGTCGTTATGTGGTTTTACTAGCTGCAAGCGAGCTTTTTCAATTTTATTCAAAGCTTCCTTTCTTGCATCTTTTGAAAGCCACTTGTTCGCTTTAATGCCGTCAGCAATGCTCGTGCGGATACGGCTTGCGACTTCTTGAACTTTGGATTCGTCAAAGTTCGGGAAGAGTTTATCAACAAGTGCGGCGTCCATTTCTTTTGTGAAGTAGTTCGTCGCTTGCACTGTGCAGCGCTCTTGGCGATCTGGTCTCTTCTCCGGGCCACCGAAGTAGACTTTGTTAAATTTGAACGCCGCTTTGAAATACTTTTGGTAAGCATCGTCCATCACGTTATCGAGATTGGAATAAAGATAGAGATCTTTCCAAACTTGCAGCGGACGAGTTGTGAGGTCTTTCTCTGTGAAATCCAAAGTTTCAGGAATTGGGAGATTCACGGATGTTTCATTCGGAATATGCACGAATACATCTTTGAGTTGTTGCAGAGGATATTTTTTGATCAAGTCAGCTTGAGAAAAATTACGTTTTTCACTCCAGCGCTGGCGGCGAACGTTCGCGATCGGATAGTTTTTAATATATTCTTTTTGCTGATCAATCATGTCTTGCGCACGTTTTTCAGCTACTGATTTTTTAATTCCCGGCTCAACGGACTGAAGGAACGTGATCAATAGTTCTTTGAAGTCTTTCATCAGTTTTGCGTCTTCATAGTACTTATGATCGGGCAAAAGCATGAAACGAGCACCAATGCCCGCATCCATTTTGTCAGAGTTGTCCTGATTGTTTTGTGGCCACAGGTTGACGAACAAAGATTCGCCCGTTGCCAAGTGCTTGTTTGAATAAGCCACAAGTTCTTGCACGCTGCTGAGAGCGTTGATTTCACGAGCGAAGCGAGTCACGTAAGCTTTTTCTGATTTGGCTTTTGCTGGAGCATTCATACAGGACAAATAGAAATCTTTGACCTGTTGAGTACGGGCATCCAAACCTTTTGCCGAAGGTAAACCCTTCATGAATTTCTTTTTTGCTTCCAGAATTCTTTCGTTCGAATCGCTGAAGGCAAAGTCGTGATAGCTGCGATCAGGGCGCAATTTGAAACTGGCTTCCACTTCCGAGCAAACGTATTTGTGAAAATCTTCACAAGCATTCACCTTTGGATTTAAGGGAAACTCCCTTTTTTCAGGGATATCAGAAGAAGGTTTTTGGGTTTTTGCAGCATTTGCTGAAAGGCTCACAAAACCAGCGACGATGAAAAGACTCAGTTTGAACATATGCGCCATCCTTAATTTAGTCTGGATAGTATTACGCGGGAAAAAGGTACCTGCTATCTTTTTCTTATGGCAGGATGGTATTCCCTATGACGAAGAACCAGGTCGAGTTATCTCCCGAACAAGCAGGCGCGCTAGAGCTGTTACGCTCTGGTGAAAACGTTTTTTTAACGGGTGGTGCCGGCAGTGGTAAAAGTTTTTTGATTCGTCAATACATGCGAGAAATTGACCCTAAAGAGATGCCTATCTTGGCGAGTACCGGAGCCGCCGCTGTTCTTTTAGGTGGGCGAACTTTTCATAGTTTTTTCGGTCTTGGAATTATGGATGGTGGACCCGATGCCACCTATCAACGAGCGAGCAATGACAATCGTTTGATGGCACGTCTGCGTAAAGTCGAAGGTGTGATCATTGATGAGATTTCAATGATCCCTGGACAAGCGTTGATGATCGCTGAGGCCTTGGCACAAAAAGCACGCGAATCAAAACTCCCATGGGGAGGCATGCGTATCATTTGTGTTGGTGATTTTGCCCAATTGCCACCGGTGGCGCAGAGCGGTCCGCGCGACTGGTGTTTTCTCAATGGCGTCTGGGAGCAATCAGGTTTTCAAAGTGTTTTGCTTTCACACAATCAACGTGTTTCCGATAATTTGTTCCTCGATGTTTTGAGCGATGTTCGCCATGGACGTGTCAATGATCGTGTTCGGGAATTTTTAAACGACCATGTTCGTGAGCACGATGAAGATGATCCGGGCACGCGACTTTTTCCTCGAAAAATCAATGCTGAGAAATTCAATCAAAAAAAATTAGATGAGATTAACGAAGACGAAGTTGTTATTGATTCTATTTATCTTGGTTCTGAAAAACATATTGAGATGTTAAAGAAAACCGCACCAGTGCCGCTGAAGCTGGTTTTAAAGCTAGGCTGTCGCGTGATGTTTTTGCAAAACGATCCGCAACGGCGATGGGTGAACGGCACTCGCGGCTACATCACTGATATTTCCATCGATAAAATCACGGTAAGAAAAGACAATGGTCGCGAAGTGGAAGTCGATAAAACGACCTTTGCTCTGCAAGATGCTGAAGGCAATGTGGTTTCATCGGTGATTCAGTTCCCACTCACATTAGCTTATGCCACGACAATTCATAAAAGCCAGGGGGCCACTCTGGATGACTTGTGGTGTGACCTCAGTCAGCTCTGGGAGCCGGGCCAAGCTTATGTAGCCCTCAGCCGCTTAAGAACGGCTGAAGGATTACATTTGATCGGGTGGAATCCTCGCTCCATTATTGTCGACCCAAAAGTTTTGCACTTTTATAGTCAACAACGCTAACGATGTCCGTGCTTGCCGATCATGTTCATAAAGAAGCTGATGATCGCAAGGACAAGGAAAACGATAAGAAGAATTCGTCCGATTTCCATTGATAGTCCCGCGACGCCTGTTGCTCCTAAAACGAAAGCCACGATCGCAAGAATAAAGAAAGCGATGGCTGCGCGTAACATGGGCTCCTCCTTTGTTAGGGTCGAAACTTCAGCTCCCATTTTACTCTTGGATTTTGAAACTCCAACTGGACAAAGGGAGCTCGATGCTGAATCACATCGAGCTGTTTGTGGAACCCCACATGTTATCTAAAATAATTTAAGCAGAAGGTGATCAGAGCGGCGTTGATGAAATCAATAAAGCATGAACCAACAATAGGTACAGCTAAGAATGCTTTTGGTGCCGGACCATAGCGCTGGGAGAGTGCTGACATATTTGCCATTGCATTGGCCGTCGTTCCCATCATAAAGCCCGTATAGCCTGCACTGATGACAGAGGCTTCGTAATCTTTTCCGGTTACCCAAAACACAGGACCGAGCGCCGTGATCGCAACTAAAATTGTCTGAATGCCCAAGAATATCAGAATTGGAAGAGCCGCATTTTTAAGTTCTTCCAAACGTAAAGACATAATCGCCATTGCAATGAACAGTGTCAGTGCAACAGATCCGATTTCCTCAATCCAGTCGACATCAATTTTAAAAACCGGCTTCACGTCTTCGATGTTGCGGAAAAGAGCTGCGATTATCATCGAACCAATATAAATAGGCAGTGTGATTCCCAAATCATCGTTGATCCATTTGCTTAGAGTTGTTCCGATTCCCATAATCAAAATCAACGCGAGAATATTGTAGAGCAAGTCTTTGCCGGAGTGAGCTTGTAAAATTTTAGGAGCCGCCCGTTCAGTCGCATGCAGGTGGAGATTTTCGCGCAAAGATTTTTTATGAATAAGAAATGTGGCCAGCGGTGAACCTAGCAATCCGCCCAAAAGAATTCCGCCCATCGCGGCTGTTAAACCAATCGCGGATGCGCCCTCAACACCTGCAGCCTCAATCGGAGGGCCAAAAGCCAAAGCTGTTCCCGGTCCACCTGTCAAAGCCACGGCACCCGTGAGGACTCCCATCAGAGGATGAAGGCCCATCAATTTTGCCACGCCAATACCGGCAAGAATTTGCACGAGCAAGCCGGCAATTGTGAGAAGTAAAAAGAAAACCACAATCCGGCCACCTTCTCTGAGTAGGCGAACGGAAGCGGAGTAGCCGACTGAGGTGAAGAACATAATCATCAAGGCTTGCTCGAATGCTTTATCAAAATGAATAACGAAGATATCGTGTGCTTTAAGAACGGTTAAAACACCGGCCGTGATAAATCCACCAATCACAGGGGATGGAAGATTGTACTTGTCGATAAAGTGAATCTTCGTTTTAAGCCAACGTCCAAAATAGACAACCAATGCTGCAAGCGCCAGAGTTTGAAATGATGTTAATGTCATGACTTAAGTGTAGGGAAGAGATGCGTGATCTACAAGCTTAGAGGATCCACATAATATCTTTGAGCATACCAATTGCGATGATGATTGCCAGTGTTTGCACAATCAGAGCCCAATAAAACCAAGCCGGATTTTTTGATGGATTCTGATTCGACATGTTCCGGCCTCCTTAAATATTCTTCGGTTTATTTATAGAGAATCCTCAGGTTTTGGCATGGTCATTTCCCATCTGTAATAACCTAGATCCTACAAGAGTGAGTTTTTGACCCCTAAGTATCCGAAATCGTTTAACTTCTTCACACTTGAATAAGTCCCCAATTAAAGCTACTGTCGTAGGGATTTTGATATATCGCAGGAGGAATTATGTCCAAAATTACGGATAAAAACCCGATCGGTCTTGATGGCGTAGATTTTATTGAATATTCAGGTCCTGACGCTGCTTACTTTGAGAACGTTTTTAAGCGCTACGCTTTTAAACAAGTCGGCCAAGTTCACGGCAAAAACATCAAACTTTATCGCCAAGGTGACATCAACTACATCTTGAATTGCGAGCCACAAACTTTCGCAACTGAGTTTGCAAAACTTCATGGTCAATCAATCAGTGCTACGGGTTTCCGTGTTGAAGATGCGGACCACGCATTTAAAACAGCTGTCGCACGCGGCGCTCGTCCTTATGAAGGTAACGAACACCAAAAAGGTGCAACACCGTTCCCAGCTGTTTACGGCATTGGTGATTCTTTGATCTATTTCATGGATAAGAAGAATCAGGACAAACTTTATAACGAAATTTTCCAGGTAAAGGCCGAAGATCAAGCCCCAGCTGGTGTTGGTTTTAAAGTGATCGATCATTTCACAAACAATGTGCCTAAAGGTGAAATGCAAAAATGGTGCGATTTCTACATCAATATTTTTAACTTCCGCGAAGCTCGTTTCTTTGACATCCGCGGAGCTAAAACAGGTTTGATCTCTAAGGTGATGCGTTCTCCTTGCGGTAAATTCTCTGTGCCAATTAACGAACCAACTGAATCGAAGTCTCAAATTCAAGAGTACTTGGATGAATATAAGGGTTCTGGCATTCAACACGTGGCTTTACTCACCAACGATATCACTTCGACTTTGGAAAATCTCAAATCCAGTGAAATTCAGTTCCTGACGCCGCCTCCTCACACATACTATGAGATGTTGAGAGATCGCGTTCCAAACGTAACAGAAGACATCAATCGTTTGGAAAAAAATGCGATCTTGGTTGACGGCGATCACGATGGTTACTTGTTGCAGATCTTCACGAAAAACACTTTCGGTCCGATCTTTTATGAGTTGATCCAGCGTAAAGGTCACGATGGTTTCGGAGATGGAAATTTCCAAGCCTTGTTTGATGCTATCGAACGCGATCAAAAAGAGCGTGGTTACTTAACTTAATTTTTCAGATAAGGAGGACGGATCATATGGAGCAAATCTCTTCCGTCACTCTTCCTGCGCGCGGCACTCCGATGAGTGTTGCGCAAGCCTTGAAGCTTGCTATCAGCGAAGCTTACAAAGGTGCTTCTCGTGCTAGTCCCAATCCACTTGTGGGCTGTGTTGTTTTAAGTCCTGAAGGTACTTTTGTTTCTGCTGGCCATCATGAGTTTTACGGTGGACCTCACGCCGAAGTAAATGCCGTTAAAAATCTTTCTGAAGATGAATTGCGTGGTGCGCATGTGATTGTGACGCTGGAGCCTTGTGCACATGAAGGGAAAACTCCTTCTTGCGCAAAGATGCTGGCGAAGATGCCAATCAAAAAAGTGACCTTTGGATTGATTGATCCCAATCCTTTAGTGGCCGGACAAGGCGCTGAAATTTTGAAAGCGGCCGGCATTGAAACTGAAGTTTTCTCGTCCAGTGATAAGCAGGAACAATCTGAAATTCAGCAAGCACTTGAAGAAGTCGCAGAAGTTTTTCTGTGGAATTTCCGTAAGCGCAAAGTTTTTGTCGCTTTGAAAATGGCTTCAAGTCTTGATGGACAGGTTGCTTTGAAGTCAGGCGAAAGCCAATGGATCACGGGTCCTGAATCCCGCGAGTATGTTCATTACCTGCGCTCTTGTTATGATGGCGTGCTTGTTGGTAAGGGAACAATTGAGTTCGACAATCCGTCTTTGAACATTCGTCATTCTTCTATTCAGAAAATTAACAAAGTCGTTGTTCTGGATGGGGAGGCTGAATTGTTACCGCGGTTCCCCGAGCTGAAGCTGGGGCAAGTTCACACCGCGCAGAACGTGTTTTGGTGTATTGCCGAGGAAATGAAAACCGAAGCTTTGAAAATGGTTGAGGGTTGGGAAAAAGCTCCGCAATTGATTTTTGTGAAAACCAAAGTCGGCGGGGATTTGAATCTTCATGAGTTGCTATCTCAACTTTACGTGTTGGGTTTCCGCTCCGTGATGGTGGAAGGCGGAGCATTTACCGCAAGTTCATTTGTGAAAGAAAATTTAGTGAATCGTCTTTATCTTTTCCAAGCGCCGCATTTGATGGGCGCCGGCGGTTCGCGCTCGTGGACGGAAACTTTGCGCATTGAAGAAATGAAAAATAAAATTCATCTCCAAGATCCGCGCTACAAAATTTTCGGAAATGATTTTTTAATTACAGGGAGATTTCAATGACACCGCAGAATTACCGTTGGACCCGGTCGAACGTCGGGGTTTTAGCAGGAGTTTGTAAAGGTATTGCTGATGCCATTGGGGTCGAAACCTGGATCATCCGCGTTATTTGGCTTGTAAGTATTTTGTGGTTCGGAACTGGCGGCCTCTTATATTTGATCCTAGCGGTATGTCTGCCACGCGTCGACAAGCTAGACCAAGCTCTAGATAGGAAACTGCTGGGCGTCTGTGCTAGAATAGCTTCTAGATATCGGCTGGAAGTGGGCCTGGTCAGAGTGGCATTCGTGCTGTTCTTACTCGTAACCTTCGGAGCCGCTATTTTGGTTTACGGTCTTTGCTATTTCATGGTTCCCGAGACCGAGCCACGCAAGTCGCCTTAGGGCGCAGGAGCAGTTAGCACTATATGGGTGATGACAGTAGTAGGTCGATCATAAACGCCCTCAAAAATGAGTGGTCCCTTTTCTGGGACGCTTTCCAAAAAGAAGAAAAGTCCGAATCAGAAGAGCTTCTCACGGAGAAGCCAGAGGTGATGAGTCTTGATCAAGCCCGCGAGATCGCGAAGGCTTTGAGTGAAGACCGTAAAAAGATCAATCAAAAGCTTGAAAGCCTTTCGAAAGAAATTGAGTTGAACTCTGCAAAACTCGAGGGCCTTCGTCTGGTTGGTGGTTCGGAAGATGACACCATCAAAAGAATTGAAGAACTCAACGATCTCGGTCAGGTGATGGCCGTGTCCTTAGCAAAGTTAGATCTAAAGTTGCGAACTCTGCGCGAGCAAGAAAATGCTCTCAAAGAAGATCTAGCGACCTCTTAAGTCGTCACTGAAAGATTCGGAAAAGAAATCTCCACTGTCGTTCCTTGGGCAGTGGAGTGAATGCGCATTTTCCAACCATACAGATCCACAATAGTTTGTACCCATGCCAAACCAAGACCTGATCCGGTGTCATTTCCGCGCGTGCTTGGGCCCTTGTTAAAGGGACTGCCAATTCTTTCGAGCACATCATTCGGAATGCCTTCTCCTTGATCGACGATCTCAAGAACATGATCTTTCAAATGAATTTTCACAGGACCTGGAGAAGCATATTTCAGAGCATTGCTGACCAAATTATCTAGTAAATGGGAAAGGTGGAAGGGATTGCACATCACCTGGAAGTCGACGTCGGTTGTGACGGCCAAACGACCATCAGAAATTTTATTCCATCCCATCATCAATTCCGAAAGCACAGTTCCGATGCGAATCACATGAAGATTGGTCGGAGTTTGCGTACTAGCGACGTCGGCCCAATTAAGAAAATTCGTGATCGTCGTTGAAATACGTTTCATGGAAACGTTCACCTCATCGACTTCTTGCTGAGAGAATTGATGTTTCTTCGCTAAATCTTCGAGATCACGATTCAGAATTGTGAGTGGTGTTTTTAGTTCGTGCGCCATTTGAAACGTCCAAGAACGTGTGAACTTGGTGTTCAGATTCACTCGCGTGCCAAGCTGCTGAATGCCGATCAAGAGCTCGGCAAACTCATCATATTTGCTCAGTCGACGCTCTCTCATATAACGTTTAAAATCTTCTGGCAGAGGCGGAACATCCCGCCCCATTTCCAGAGAGTTTTGTGCATCCTTCAGATAGCGACCGACTTGTCTAACTGGGGCGAACAGAGTTCTCGAAAGAGACAGAGTAATAACAAATAAGACCGCGAGCAGAACAGCGATCCACATTATCGTTCGTGACGTCAAAGTACTCCAGAAAAGAAAATTAGAATCTGTGACCAGTCCCACCTGCAAAGTGCGATTGGGAACACGTGGGAGTTTAAGATTAAGAACTCGAATCAGTTTGTCTTCATAGTCGATACTGACCCATTGCGGAGTGCGGGGTACTTGCACGCCAAGCAGGCGAATGGATTCCGTTTGAAATAAAATTTCTCCGTCGTCCGTGCGGATGATAAAGAACTTACCGATACGATCAGGACCCAGTTCATCTGAAATGATACTATTGGCCTGAGAATAGTCTGCGTTTTTAATTTCTGAAATGCGCGAATCGACAATTGAAGTCGCAGACTCACGAATTTGGTCATCAAGCGAGCTCAGGCGTTCGCTGCGATAGTAGAAAGCCAAAAGACTGGTGATCGAGAGGGCGGTGACCAGCAAAAAGGCGAGAGAAATAAAGAAATATCTAATCCTCAAGCCAGTACCCTACATTGCGAATATTTTTGATTTGTACTGTCGCCGCACTGGCTTCAAGCTTGCGTCGTAAGTTGTTCATTGTGGCTTCAACGACTTTGGATTCGCTGTCTTTTTCAGAGTTCCAGATTTTTTCCATTAAAATATTTTTAGGAAAAATTTTGCCCGGGTTGTTTGCGAATAAAATCAAAAGTTGAAATTCTTTTTGTGTGAGAGGCAATGGTGCGCCATCAACAGTCGAGGAGCGTAGGTACTGATTCAGGCTTAAATTACCAACCTGAAGTTCATCAAGAGATTTTACTAATGAAGATCGACGCGAAAGGGCTTTGATTCTTGAAACCAATTCCTGTGAGGAGAATGGTTTAGAAAGATAATCATCTGCGCCTAAATCCAAGAGCTTGGCTTTTTCGCTGCCGGTGTCGATGGCGGACAGAATAAGTATGCGCGTATCGACGAAGCGGCTTTTAATTTTCTCAATCATCGACGCGGAATCTTCAGAACCTAGAATTCTGTCGAGGACGATGATGTGCGGATAGAAGTTTTTCATCTCAAGAAGAGTCGAAAGTGCCGGAAGACTTTGTGCCGTTTTCACCGTCCAGCCTTCGGTTTCGAGTGTAATAGTGAGATTCTTAAGAATGCTTGCTTCGTCTTCTACAACTAAAATATTCATAAATTGACCATACACTGTCTTTATAGTGAGTAACAATCTAGAACAGATAAGTTAAAAGACTTTTTATCTTGGCAAATTGCCACCGCACACAGCGCTGATAAACTGAGAGTATAAATAAGGAGCTCCGCATGAAGCGTGCTTTAATGATCTTGTCAGCGTTATCTTTGGCGTTCGCAATTGGAATGAATGCAGAAGCGAAAACTTCGAAAAAAAATCTCAGAGCGTATGAAAATCAATGCAAGGCCGAAAATCCAAATATCAAAAAGAAAGCATTAAGAAAGTGCGTGAAAGCGAAAGCGCGCTCGTCTCATTCAGCGTAATTAATTTTTAAATTCTACGGAGTGAAATTGAATTCCCTTCATGACATTCCTTGAGTGCAGGGCCCATCAGTCAAACTGATGGGTCTTTTTTTATGGTTGATGCCATGAGTATTTGAAAAGATCTGCGATGTTCTGATAGGTCTTTCCCAAAAAGTAATTGTAGTAGCGGTTGCTATCGCTTGGAAATTGTTCGTAGCCGAATTCTTTATTAACCAATGCGACTTGGCTCTTGGGATCAATCAACTTGCGTTTTCCCAGCGCACGCACTTCCGGTATAAAGCCCGCATCCGTTAAATACGACGGATACAAGCGGAAGGGACGCGTTTTTATATCCAAAGCTTTGTCGATAATAAGGAACAATTCAGAAGCGCAGTTTCGCGTGTAAGAGTTGTAGTTCACGTTATAGCCATTGGCTTCGCTGGTATTGACTGCGCTGACAATGATGCGGCCTGCTTGTTCGGTGTTGAGATTTAAATCCACTTCGTACACGTTTAGATTTTGTTTTACGAAACGAGTATTTGCTTCATCGTGAGTTGAGAACATCTGCACGACACTGCCATAAAGCCCGTCTTTAAAACCTTTCACAGGATTATAAACCACACCGGGTGGGGCCATGTAATTAAATGAAATAATCAAGTCGTCGTCGGTCAGAGGTGTATCGGAAGGATCTTGAGGGATGAGCTGAATGGCTTCGCTGTCTGTGAATTTCATGCGCATTTCTGTGTGCGAGACCGTGATAATGCCCCATTTGTTCAAAGGTGCAGGGTTCAGATCGACAGCGACGATGCTGACTTTTTGAATTTTACGAAGATCAATGCGAGCCGTATAGAATTTGCCGTTTTTGCGGTAGTTCGCCACCAAGATTTCATTTGCTGAATCTTGCCCTAGGTTCTTCAGGGAACGCTTCGCGGAGGTATCGATGCATTGACCTTGGTACTTGCCCTTAATCATGCGCGCGTCTGGAGAGTGCGGATCTTGAGGGTTGAAATTGCAGCTGCCGTTGTCCAATGGATAGGCAATGGAGCTTAAAAAGGTCAATACCAGTGGCAGAGAAGCTCTTAAAATGGAGGACGGCGTGAGAGTTTTCATAGCGAGGTTGAATTGCAAACCCTATGCTCGAGGATCTTGATTTGAGGCGGTGCCGTACCGGAAGGAAGCAGTCAACTTCTTCGACAAGTGGGCGGTGTCGATATTTTTGACTCTGGGTTGGATGCTCCCTAATTTTCTCCTCAGGTGCGGTTGATTTTTTTGCCGATCAAATTTTCGTTTTGGATTGGAACGAAGCGGACGAATTTATGGACCTGAATTTTGCTTAGAATCTGGTCGAATTCAAATTCTTATACAGGCGTTAAAGAACCTGATGCTTAAGGGGCCATGGCACTGACGTTGCTTTAAGGCTTTGTATAAGATCGGAGGGGAATCGATGACAAGGTTTTTTGGGTGACTCAAATAATTGTGCGAAGTTTACGTCCAGCTTCAATCAGAGGATGGCCGGAAGGTTTGCGAACAAAAAATAGAATTTAAAAAATAATTTAAAATTAAAAAGGTGATGAAAAGGTTTTGCTCTACCGCTTCATCATCTAACCAAGGAGAAGGGAGGGGACCTTCTCTTTGCCTTTTTCAGGGAGCATATTAACGTTCGCGGTTTTTCAATTCTTTCCACTCGCGAAGTTTGCGAATGCTTTGTTGCAAGACGGTTTCAAGAATCACCAACTCTTTTTTCGTTGGCGTGTTTTGCAAAAGCATGCGGCGAAGAACCAAGAACACGTTCATTTTACGTTTAGAAAGATCAAAGCCCATTTCTTCCAGCCAAATGCGCAAAGATTCTTCCGGATTAATACCCTCAACTCCGCGAGGGGCACGACGGAAGCTTCCGCCATCCAGTTTCGTGCGCTCTCCGCCCCAAACTTTGCGCAGCGAAAACATCGCGAGCAACGTCGCTTGAGCCAGATTCAAACTCCAGTTCTCACCGAAAGTTGGAATGCAGGCACAGAAATTCGCATGCTCCAGATCTTCCGCGCTGAGACCCCAGTCTTCCGGTCCGAATACCAAGTGTACGACGTAAGGAACGTCGCTTTCTTTTTGGAAAGCAGGCGCGTGGTCTTTGATGTCATTAAGAACGTCGTCAATATCACGAACTTGGCGACCTTTACCATCACGAGCGGTGAAGCAGATCACGATACTTTCTGGTTCTTGTTTAAAAAATTCATCCCAGTTCTGATAAACCGTGCGATTTTGTAAACCAGTTTGCCCAGTCGCCGCCGCTTTTTGAGCTTCATAAGTCAGTTCACATTGGGGAGCAATAAGGATCAGCTTATCCATTCCCATATTGCTCATCGCACGCGAGGTTGCGCCGATATTGCGCTCATAAAGAGAGCGCACCAGAACTATTCGAACTTCAAAGGGACGTTTCATGCCAAGGCTCCAGAGAGACGTAGTCCATCTTGGATTAGGTTTTTGGCGTTTTCATCCTTGGCGCCGATAGTATTCAGATCTTTTTCAATTTTTGCGATCAACACGGAACTAGAGGCGCGCGCTTTGAGAAGCTCGAGAGCTTCCACACGTAACAACCAGTCTTGCGCGAATTCTTTATCTTGAGTTGCAAGCAGAGTTGTCAGGGCCTTTTCTAATTCAGCACCGCTGACTTTTGTTTCACGCAATTGACGAAGAGTCGCATATTGCTTGTGAAGTGCCAGCTCCTGCTCAGAGTAACGGGGAGCTGGAACACGTTTTGCCACAAAGTCTTCTGTTTCTCCGTAAGCAATACGATCTGCTGGTCCACCGAATACGGACGGAACATTCATTCCAAGTCCCATATCAAATGCACCCCAGCTTGGATCAAACAGAACTTTTCCGTTCCATTCTGCTTTCGCTCCATCCAGAGTCAGCAACAATGTTTTGCCGTCACGAACTAAACGCGAACGCTGTTTTCCAGTGACGATCACGCCTGATGCAAATTCCAAACGGATATTTTGTCCATCGGCTACGCCGATCGCAGACCATTCAGTGTCCGTCAGTCTTGATGGGCATTTGCCTGGGTATTGTTTCAAAGCACCGACAGGAGTTCCGAAGCCATGAGAGTGGTAAGACTTGTCGTGGCCAGGCAATTCTTTGTCTTTAAAACTTAATTGTGTCGGACCTTGCACTTGCAGGTACGCCACTTGGCTCGACTTGTCTGTCAAAGCATCACGAATGACACCCGAAATTTGCAAACCAGAACTGAGTTCCGCTGTATTCACAGATTGCGCTTCGATTGCTTTTTTAAGACCCGCAAGACCACCGACCTTGAAGGCCATGTGCGAAGCCATTTCATCAAGCACAGTCACCAAAGTTTTAAAATCCGGAGTCACAAACAACTGCGGTTGTGGTTCCGTGATATCGTAACTCGTTTTTAGACAATCAAGAGTGAGAGGAATCTTTTTAACTTTATCGCTGAGACACCATTTTGATTCGCCGACACTTGAAAGAAGTCCCGCACCAAAGATGCGAGGCTTATCAAGTGATCCGATAAGACCGTATTCCGCTGTCCACCAGTTCATGCGACCTAATTCCGTCGCCTCTGAAACGTGACTCATTTGTGAAGAAACTTTTTCTAAATTCTTTTCAGCGGCTGTGATTTGTTCTGCAGTGGAATTTGGATTTTCTTTAAGATCTGAAAGTTCACGAATGGCTTCGTAAAGATCGAGATCTTCTTTGCTGATGATCGCTTTTTTCGCGACTTGAGCGTAACGGCGAAGGTAATCAGCAAATTCAGGATGAATCAAAATCGGAGCGTGTCCTGCCGCTTCATGCACGATGTCCGGTGCTGGAGTGTAAAGAAGATGATCCAAAGTGCGCATGTCAGATGCGATGGGCAAAACACCTAGTGATTGCAGTTCCATAAAAGCTGCTGGTGGAATGAATCCGCTGACCGGCAAGGCTCTCCAACCAAATTCTTTGAGTTTAGCGCTGATATCTTCAATGCGGGGAATGCGTTCGATTTCAATGCCGGTTTTTTGCAATCCTTCGACATAACATTCGTGAGCATGCTTTGAGAGGTAATCGCGAAGTTGGCGCAAAATAAAACGCCAAACCGCTTGATCGATCGGCGTGTATTTTTCGTAGTGTTGCTCAACGATGTATTTTTTTAAATGCGAGGGTAGAAAATCTGTCTCCATGAATAGCTCCTCTTACAAAAGAGGATCCTCTTTCGAAAGATAGTTTTGCACGTAATCAGTCACTGCTTTCTCCAGCGGCCATTTCGGTGCACTCATACCTGCGGCTGTCCACTTATCTGTTTTCGCTTCGGTATAGTACTGATACTGGCCGCGAATATTTTCTGGCATTTCCACCCAGTCGATTTTCATCGGCTGTTTCATCGCAGAAAATACGCTGCTAGCAAGATCTAACCAAGTGCGAGGTTTCCCAAAGCCCATGTTGTAAATGCCATTGCGTGGACGTTTTTCCATCAGCTCAGCCATCCAACCTGTGACGTCTTTCACGTATACAAAGTCACGCTTAAATTCGCCGTCTTTGTATTTTGGGTTTGCAGAACGGAATAGTGTCAGGCTGTGTTTTTCTTGAATTTGATGGAAAGCTTTGTACGCCACACTCGCCATCGGACCTTTTTTATGTTCGTTTGGTCCAAAGACGTTGAAGAATTTTAAACCATACCAATGTGGTGGCGTGTTTTTTTGTTTCAAAGCCCAACGATCAAAAAGAACTTTCGATTCGCCATACAAATTCAATGGACGAAGAGTTTCTGGATCTGTTGTATCGTCAAAACCAAGTTCACCGGCCCCATAAGTCGCAGCACTGGATGCGTAGATCATGGATTTTTCGTGACGAGTGCACCACTCAAAAATTCTTTGTGTGTAGTAAGTGTTATTTTCCCACAAGAATTCTTTGTTTGTTTCTGTGGTGGAAGAGCATGCACCCATGTGGATGATCCACGAAACTTGTTCTTTAGCTTCCTTTGTTTCAAGAAAAGGCCAAAGATCGTCTTTCGCTAAAAAACGTGAATACTGTCTCTTTTTCAGGAGATTGCGTTCGTTCAAACCCACAGAGTCCACGGCGACGATATCGCTAAACCCAGCTTCGTTGAGTTGCCATACCATCACGCTACCAATAAATCCGTTTGCACCAGTTACAATAATCATGCTTTGACGCTATCACAGGTGCGGTTTTCGAGCTACAGAGCTTTTCATTCGCCCGGCGCATAAAACCCCTCTGTGGAAGGCCTGAGCGAACCTGCATTTTCTTCATAAAATCCACCCTGAGACCTAACCAATTGCAGCTCAGTCGGCACACAGGTTGCTTTGCTAAATATCCGGTGCGGGAGGCGATGAGTGCTTAGTTCACCTCGATTTTTCTTAGTCTCATTGATTGTGTTGGCCGTGGGGGTCACGCTGTCTCTGTCACGTCCAAAGAGTGACATTTCCAAGATAAAGTCTGCTGAAGACTACTGGACCGAGGCGGGGCTCGGTCCAGAGTCCTTGGAAGACCTTGTCCAAGATCAAGTCTGTGGCAGTTCGGAACGCTATTTTCTCGCATGTACGAATTCCATTTTGGCTGTCGCTGGGCGTTTTAACTTAAGCCTCAATCAGCAAGGTCAGCTTGTGCCTGCTGACTCGATGTCTGCTGACATCAGCTCAGAAAAAAAACAACTCGAACCTTGGAAAGCTTTTTTCACGGCGCATACGGCGCAGGCAATGAAGCTTTCATTTTCAACCATTTGGAAAGAGCTCAAAGAACAGCATATTTCAGAGAGTCAGTTGCCATTGATGGTGGGGCTAGGTCTGAATGGATTTATTTCTGTATTCCGTGACCCGCATACGTACTTGATGCCAGTTGAGCAATTCAAAGAAGTCGTTTCCAAAGCGGACAGCCGTTCACAATCATTGGGAATGAGTTTGGGAAGATCGCAGGGTCAGTACGTTGTTCGCAAAATCATGCCTGGAAGTCCTGCGCAAAAAGCGGGGGTGATCAAAGGTGACGTGATTGTTTCCATTGATAAGCAACGCGTGCGCGGACTCTTGCAAGCCAAAGTTTCTGAGTTGATGAAGGGCGATGTTGGAACAAAAGTTCAAGTGGCAGTTGTTCGCGACGGCTATATCAAACGCTTTACGCTCTTGCGTGAAGAAAGCTTGATTGCGACAGTTTCAGGCCAAGTGATCGATGGTATTAAACCTGTGGGCGTGATCACCATCAATAAATTCGCTAAAGAAACTTGTGAGAAAACTAAGAAAATCGTGAATGACATGAAGGAAGCACAAGTACGTGGTTTGTTGCTCGATCTTCGTGACAATCCAGGTGGACAGATGGAAGAAGCGGCTTGCGTAACAAGCCTTTTCGTTGGTCCCGATAAGAAGATTTTTGAAGTGCGCTATTTAGATCCAAGCAAAAAAGCAGAAGTCTATTTTGGTGGCGAAGAGAAAATCTTTGATTTGCCAATCGCAGTTTTAATTAATGCTTCCTCTGCGAGTGCTGCTGAAATCGTTGCAGGTGCTTTGCGTGATTTGAACCGTGCGGTTCTAGTTGGTGAGAGAACTTTCGGTAAAGGCTCTTTCCAAGAAGGGGAGCTTTGGTCGCAGAACAAAAAAATCGCCTTGTTCGAGACAAAAGGTTTTTACTATCTTCCAACAGGGCGGTCCCCGCAGCTTCGTGGTCTGACTCCTGATGTGACGGTGAGATTTGATAACATATTTGTAGGACGTGAGGAGGATCAGTTCCTTCATCCGTTGAAAGCCCCAGAGCGTGCGGTGAAACATCCGGGTCGCGTGATGGCAGCCGGTGAGTGTCTTGAATTACAAGACGGTCCACAAAGTTTTGATAAAGAGTTACTTAAAGCCAGACAGGTTCTTTTCTGTTCTAAAACCGCTATCGGAGCGACCCAATGATTCACACGGAACTATTTAGACACAAATTCATCCCAGCACGTAAAAAGTCTGACTTTTTGATGATCGTGTTGCATGGTCGCGGCGACAGCATTGATCCATTTGCTGAATTCAATGACGAGCTAAAAATTCCTGAAATGAATTATTTGTTGTTGAATGCTCCTCGCAAATTTATGGATGGCTACACGTGGTATGGTGAGCCGCCTTTCCAAAAAAATGGCGTTCTTAAAATCCGTGAGAAGATGTTTGATCTTTTGAACGAGCTTGAGAATCAAGGTTGGAAGAGTGAGAACATTTTTTTCTTTGGCTTTTCCCAGGGCTGCTTGATCAGTGCCGATGTAGGAATGAACTATCCAAAGAAATTGGCGGGCGTTGTTGGAATCAGTGGATACTTCAATTTTTATCCAAGATGGCGTAACAGCATCTCAAAAGAAGCCATCGAGACTCCTTGGCTCTTTACCCACGGACATCAAGACGATGTCTTGCCCCTTGAAGAAACCAAGTACGGCGTTGAAAAACTCAAGGATGCGGGTTTTAAAGTGAACTGGGTTGAAATGGATAAGGACCATTCCTTAAAAGAAGAAGAGTATCCCATTATAAGACGCTGGGTAAAAGCCCAGCTCCAGGACCTTAAAAATAGTTAATGAATCATGATCTCCGTCATGTAGAAAGGTTTCGGGATCTCCGAAACTAAAAGCATCAAGGAGATCACAATGAGCGAATCATTCTTTAAATGGGACCCGGTACGTCTTACCACTCACGTCGATGCGATGGATAACGAGCATAAAAAACTCATCGACATCATGAACAAGCTTTACGAGCGTCACGAAGCGAAAGCGACGAAAAATGAATTGGGCGCCATCATCCGCGAACTTGCTGCCTGGACGACGACTCACTTCGAACACGAAGAGAAATTCTTTGATACGCTTCCGTACTCTCAAGCCAATGTCCACAAGAAGATCCACAAAGATCTGCTGGAACGACTGAAAGGGCATGCCGCCGAGTTTGAGAAAACCGGTGCATTGACGCCAGCGTTCTTTCAATTTTTGAAAACGTGGTTAACAGCCCACATCATGGGTATTGATACAAAGTACGGTATGATTGCGGCGAACAAAGCCGGTTAGATGATACCTAGTTGCCGACTTGTTGAAGCCATCCTTTTAATGGAAGCACGGTTTGATAAAAGGTATGCGCTGAACAGACCACAATACCAGTCAGGCTGCGATCGACTTCTCGACCGTTGATCGCCAGTCCGCTGGAAGTGACTCCGAGAAGTTTGTATTTCCCCTCTTTGGTAATAACGAAGAGGGGACTGCCCGAGTCGCCTTGGCAAATCGGGTGCGGAGAAGTTGTCAGGAGTTTTATTGATTGAGCCGTGCGACCATAAAGCATTGGCATCGCGCTTTGTTCAAGTGAACATTTATCATTACGCCCGTGGCAATAGGTTTTAAGATCCTGTGAAGCAAAGAAACGATCTAAAAGACTTTTATCAGAAACGCGGAGAGATTTGTTTTCCCTGCGTACTATATCTGAATAATTGTTGCTGCCATTAAATTCAATAACATCAGAATCCCAACCAAAAGACGATAGTCGGCCACCGCGCAGGTCTTCGTCTGTTGCCATATTTTTCACATCAAAGACGGGAACGAAGTCGGGAGCATTCGTTGCCAATTCAAGAACGGCTGCATCGAAAATAAAGACTCTCGTATTCCAATCTTTAGCATCGAAATTGACATTGACGTTGGGAAGCAGCTTTTTGCCGTCCGGGAAAGCAACTCGACGAACCTCTGCACTTTTTGTTGAAGCAAAAAAAGAAGTGCTTGTCGACACGGACTTATCACCTTTGGGGAACAAAACGGTCAGGTAGCGCGCATTGCTTTCTGTAATTGCGCAATGACGAGCTGTCAGAACTTTATTTCTTCCGATCAAAAGACCACCGCAAAAACTTGCAGAAACATCATCGCGACGACTGATCAAGACAACCGATTGGGCAGGATTGGATTTTGAATAGTTAGCAGTCAGCGTACCGCCAGCAAAACCATCGACATCACCAGAAAGGGGAACGGAGTTATTTGACTCTGGCCCACAAGAAGCCAAGCCCACACACAAAGCTAGAATTTTGATCAGGCCGCTCGTCTTCACAATCACCTCGGAGTGCAAACTTATACCATTTCCCAGTCTGGTTATCGCCTGTAATGATTCTGACGAAGTGACAAAATTAGGCCTCCGTATGACCCCTAGGTTGTGTTATGGTGGCTTATGACCAAGGAAGCCTTCTATAACACTCATACCAAGCTCACGCGCTCTTTAAAGAAGTTCGTGGAAGACTATGAGGGGCAACTCAGTCGTGAGGTGTTTGAGGCGTTTCTAGTCAATCTGAGCGAAGAACTGCAAAAGGCTTCTGAGGTGTTCCGGGCATTGTCGTCAGGAGAACCCCGGGCTCGCAAACTCCATGAGTTAGTCGAAAAAGAAATTGAGCAAGCTTCCCACATCGAAGTCAGTTGTCGCAAAGGCTGTTCGGCCTGCTGTCATATGGAAGTTGAGGTCACAAGCTACGAAGCCGATATCCTGGCAAAATTAGTTCAAAATGGTCATGTTATTGATGAAGAACGACTGACACAACAGAGTCAAAGATCCATTCAAGATAAATCCTGGAGTGCGGGAATTAAACTTCCAGAAAGTCGCTGTGTCTTCCTAAACCAAGAAGGCGCATGCAGCATTTACGAAGATCGCCCGGTCATGTGCCGCCGACATTCTGTCACGTCACCCGCAAAAAACTGCGAGAGCTTAGATGCTCCTATTACGCTTCGGTATTTTCCCAAAGTAGATTTATTGATTAGTGCTGCCAACGAAGACAGCCAAATGGAAATCGGTCCATTGGCAAAGATGCTAGCTCTTCGCCTGAAATAGACCGATCTAATTAGATACTTTCTTTATTTTCTTCGACGAGGCTTAAAAGTTTTGCGTAAAGATCCATTTTGACAACTGGAACTTGATGCAAGTTTTTATAGAAGCGACTTGTTGCAACTTCAGGCATGCCGTTGTGTTCAAAGACCAAACGATCCACGATCTTTTGGATTTGTTCAGCGGGAAGTCCTTTTTTCTTTTCGGTGATGATTTGATCAACCATCTCAATCAAGGCGTTTCCAGTAATTCGCTTATCAGAATTCAACTTCTGCGCGCGTTGGCTTAAACCGGCTAAAATTGTTTCAGGCTTGTTGCGACCCGCAGCCACAGTGACCAATTCACGATAAATCTTTTGCATGCTTTCGATGTGACGTCTTTGTTTTTCGCCCATGCGCGTGTCGCGGGACTTAGCAAAGCTTGAAAGAATGGTTTTAAAGAACTGACCTTCCGTCATCCAACGCTTTTCAAACGGCACAGCGCTTTCGAGCAAGAATGCCGGGTAGTCGTGAAGGAAAGAACGCATATTGTATAGGGCCGCGTGATTCACACCATCGGCAACTTTTTCAGTTGAACCGCTGACTTTGGCTCTTTCAAAGAATGAAAACTCTTTGTCGAACTTTTCAAACAAACCAGGCGTTGACATAATCAATTCACGCTGGTGCTGATTAAAGCCGACGCGATAAAGCATGCGATCTGCACGTTTTTCTTTAAACGACTCATTAAATTCGACCACCGCAGGATGGTGAGCAAAATCTTTGAGAGGTTTTTTGTTTTTCGTTTTCAAATAATCCACTAGTTGCGCAAAGACTTGCACGATCAGGCGAGCTTTTTGCTTTTGCTCATTCAAATTTGTCGAGAAGCGCTCCACGTCGTCATAGCGATATTTATCATGACGAATGCCGAATTGACGAACGCTGCCATAGTCGATGATGCCACCATCAGCTAAGACGTTATCGCCGTCCCAATCGAGCCAAGCAAAGATATAATCGATATCCAGTGCTGCCGTGAATTCACCAAAAGAATTCGCTACACAAGAAAGAAGCTCATCGTACTTTTGCAAACCACGAGCTTTGATATTCCATTGACCATTATCAACTTGGCGTTCAATGAGGTAGTCCGTAGCGGCTTTGAGTTCCGCGTAGCGTTCTTGTTTTAAGTATAAAAATAAATGAGCGGGGCGGATGAGGTTCGGTGCCGCGCGCACGCCAATTCCGTAACCTTTACCCAGATCAATCACACACAGAACACGCTCTGTGCGCAGACCTTGCAAATGCATGACTTCCGCTAAAATCGCAGCGCCAAGAAGCTCATCAATCTCAGCAAGACCACAGCCATAGCCAAATTCAGTGCCACCGGTTTTAAGAGGCTTTTGTGCTTCTACCGAACCAGGAGAAAGTTTGGTTACGCCGGTGCCGCGACTGGAAACATCCCAAGTCGTTCCACGGTGCGAGTAAGTTCCATTCCAAATACCACGGCCATCGCCTGAAGTTTTACCTTGTTTGTTGGCGTGTTGCAGTTGGAGGTAGCGAGTGGCCATGTAATTATTAGGACGAATTGTGGCAGGATCTATGCGGCGCTGAGTGAGTTCATCGTATTCATTTATAATTTGGAGAGAGAAAGTTTTGATGAGTTTTTGCTGCAGGTCTTCGTTCATCTCATGGGGATGATCCGGAGAAATCAAACCCATTTCTTTTGCGAGGATAAAGTTGAAGTAAGTGACTTTACCGACTCCGAGTTCGCGAACCTTGTAGGCTACGAAACCTTCTTTGACTGCGTTCATCCAAGGATGTTGTCCGTCGATTTGATCAAATGCCGAATAAAATTGACTGGCTTCTTGCCGTTTCCGTGCACCGCTGAGTTTCATCGTCATAGGGCTTCTACTCTCCTTGTAGAAAAATGAGACAATACCTTCTATTCGGCAGAACTGGCCTGCACTTTAATATTAAGCCCTAAAAATGTTTATATGCCTACTGGACTAGACGAATGTTACACACGCGAAACCCCCATAAGGAGCGCGCAAATTGGTGACTTGGCCTTGATAAAGACGTGCCAGAACGAGCTGTAAACGACCTTGATAAGCATAACAGCGAAGATCAAATTTAAATTTTTGCGGACCCTCGGGTGTAACGAATTCTCTCTCTGGAGCGGGCACGTATTCTTGTGCCAAAGTCTCTTCGTGTTTTAAGCCGTCAAAGGCTTTGCGGCTGATGTTTTCGCCACGATAAGATTGCTTAGAACCGTACGCATTTTTGGGTTTGAAAAATAATTTCTTTCTCTGTGCCCAAAGCTCTTCCACATTGTCGGATTTCACGTCTAAAGACCGGGGAACAATGCTTCTGAGGAAGTCAGCACTGTTGGAATCCACACCCAAAGCCTCAAAGAAGCCAGGTTGACTCCATTCTACCATGCGATTTTTATCCGCGAGCATCAGATACTCGTAAGGATTTGGTGAGAGGCAGACTTCTCGGTTTAAGAATTTTTCTTTCAACACAGCACTTGTCGGGTCGGACAAAAAGAAATCCGTGTGTCGATTGTAGATAAAATCCGGCGAAGAGTTTTTAAAAAGTTCGCGGTAATCCTCAATCGTGCAAACCCAACCCCAAGATTTGAAAAGTTCGCGATAAACCAAAAACTCCACATAAAGTCTCTGCGAAGCAGGATCCTCATCTGTGATCGCCACTTTCAAAGGTTGTGAAGGAACGCGACCATTGAGACGAAGTTCTGTTTCGATTTCAGCTTTCACCTCGGCAAAAGAAAAGTCAGACACTGGAAGTGGAATCTTGTGTGCCTTGTACATTTCCGTGCCCAATGCCAAAAATGCCGCGTTGGTATTGATTTCAATTAATTTCAAATTCTGATTTTCGTCGGTGTGAAAATCATAACTCATCATGATGGATTTATTGCCCGGATCGCGAATGCCTTTTTCGGCCAACGCATCCGAATAAAGTTTTTGATACGCTGGCAATTCTCGAATCGCAAAAATCTTTTCAATGAAATTTTGGGCCTGAGTTAAGACCGAAGAAGGCAGCTCAACATGAAAAGGGGAAACCAACTGATCCGACACAAGCTCTTCCAGAGGCTCGTTTTCGAGCTGTGGAAAGCTTGCGCGCAGTTGTTGAATGAATTCACCCTTGATGTTTTTCATTATTTCAACGGAATGATGTGAAGATCGCCCGGTTGCCATCCTGCTGCGCAAAGTTCGCCAGATTGACACGCATGAAGCACACGCATGATCTCTGCCGCATTACGACCTACAGCTGTGTTATGGATTCCGATGTATTGAAGCTTTTGATCCGGGTCGATGATGAAAGTGCCACGAGTTGCGATGCCACGTTCTTCAATTAAAACACCATAATCTTTGGCGATACGTTTTGTCAGATCTGAAATCAATGGATAACCCAAGTTTCCAAGATCATCGCGAAGCCAGCGTTTGTGAGAATGAACGGAATCTACGCTGCATCCCATGACGACCGCACCTGCAGCTTTAAATTCTGCGATATGTTCACGGAACTGCGTCAACTCAGTCGGGCATACCAGGGTGAAATCGAGGGGATAAAAGAAAAGAACAACCCATTTCCCTTTAAGATCGTTAAGAGAAACCTCTTTGATCTCTCCACCGTCAAAAACGGCTTGGGCGGTAAAGAGTGGCGCCGGTTGATTGATCATAGGCATAGACACTGTCTCCTTCTCTCTGCTATCTATAGATGCCTTTTATAGAATGGAAACTCAAGGAGAAACTGATGAAAATCATCTCTTGGAACGTGAACGGTATTCGAGCTTGTTATAAAAAAAATTTGCTCGATTTTCTTTCTCACGAAAATCCAGATGTCTTTTGTGTTCAAGAGACCAAAGCTCATATTGATCAGGTCGAGATCGGTGCTCGCACCTTGATGCGCAAGTATTCTTACTGGTCGTCTGCTACAAAAAAAGGTTACTCGGGTGTTGCGACATTTGTGAATAATGAACCTCCACGTGTAGAGCTCGGCATGGGTATCCCTGAGTATGACTCAGAGGGCCGCATTGTGATCACAGATCACGGTGAGTTTGATCTTTACAACATCTATTTCCCGAATGGCGGATCAGGTGATGTGCGCCATCACTTCAAACAAAAGTTTTTAAAAGATCTCAATGTGCATTTAAAAGAAAAGTTGGATAAGGGTCGTCAACTCGTAGTTGTTGGTGACTACAACGTCGCACATGAAGCGATTGACGTGCATGATCCCATTCGCCTCTCAAAAGTGAGTGGATTTTTCCCAGAAGAGCGTGCGTGGTTTGATTCTTTTCTCGACTTAGGTTTCATCGATACGTTCCGCTACTTTAAACCGCGAGAAACAAACAGATACTCGTGGTGGGATTATCGGACACTGTCTCGCCTTTCCAACCGAGGCTGGAGAATCGATCATATTTGTATTTCAAAAGGTCTTGAGAAATATTTGTCGTCTGCTGATATACTGGATCAAGTAGAAGGTTCGGATCATTGCCCAGTTGTCGCAACGTTGGATCTCTAAAAAGGATTTGAAAAATGATAATGCTCCCTTTCCCTTTAATCGTTGCTGAAATTGTGATTTTTGTTTTGTTCGTGCAGCGTTTGGGTTTTTTCCCGACGGTGGGATTCTATTTGCTGCCATGTCTTCTGGGAATGCTGATAGTGAGTACAGTGGGTCGTATGGCTTTGATGTCGATGCAAGGCTCGCTCACTCAAGGCAAAGTGCCTGGAACGCGTTTATTGCATTCGGGTGCGATCTTTTTGTCAGGGCTGTTCTTTCTGCTGCCAAGTTTCTTTTCGCGTATCGTAGGCCTCATCCTTTTATTGCCGGGTCTTCGTCATCTGGCGGTGTGGAGATTTAAAATCTATATGGCGCAAAAAATTGCCAAGGGTGGAGCGTTCAGTTTCGGGAACGGCTTTGGATTTAGCACCGGCTTTGGCAATGGCGGTTTTCAATACCGTCAATACGGCGGTGGTGGGCCTGCTCAAGGACCTGGCTTTGAGCGTGATGTTACGAATAACAACGCTGCGATCGATGTGACCCCGTTAAAGGTCACTCATGAGCCGAAGCGTTCTGATGAAAATGAAAGTCAGTAGGGAAATCGTAAGGACGTGTTGGAACTAGTTAGAAGTTACAACACGATTTTTCTGAGTCGATACCAGCGGGCCGAAATATTTTCTAAACATGCTTTGGCCCAAGTGAGCCGATTTAACTGTCCAGAATTTTTTGTTCACAGTGATCGCGGCAACCGCGATACGACGGTCTTCATCCAAAGCGTAACCCACAAACCAATCCACACGGCCACGTGGGTTGTCACCCGTTAAGTGACCTGTTTTTCCACCCATTTCAATTTCACGGAATTTACGATCTTTCACGATAGGGCGGAATGAACGACGAGATGTTCCCGCCAAAACTGTTTGCTCCATCAACTCACGGACTTTGCCAGCGGATTCTTTCGTCATGATCGTGCCATTAGAAAGAGAAGCTCCTTGATAGACAGCTTCACCTTTGTCGTTTTCTAACGAGCGAACCACGTAAGGCACAACAACTTTACCATCGTTTGCCACCGAAGCTGCGATCATCGCACCTTGAACAGGGCTCATGCGGTTTGTTTTGTTATAACCAGAAGCAGCTTCGGCCATTTCAAAGCCTTTGCCCGGTGGAATGTATGCAACGCCCATTTCAACCGGGAAGTCCGTTGGGATTTCTTGGTTGAACATAAAGCGGTTTGCGTAGTCATTCAAATCTTCAGGGTGAAGATTCTCAATGCTCAAGCGACCAAATGCCGTGTTGATGGAACGAGCAAACGCGTCTTTCAGAGAAATCACATTCGTCCAACGAGTGACTTTGTCAGAAAGAACGTTTTTACGGTAAAGCGTGTAAGCGCCACCGTTATAGTGGATTTTGTGCTCAGGCATGATGCCGGCTTTATCCACGGCCGCCGTTGCAGTCACAACTTTGAAAATAGATGCAGCAGGGAACGTCGCCTGCAAATTCAGGTTCGCGCCTGATGGATCGTCACGTTGAAAGCTCGACATTGCTAAAACTTCACCTGTCATTGCGTCGATCATAAAGATCGCGCCGTAATCAGGTTTGTAAGACTTTAAAAGTTTGTCTGCTTCAGCTTGGAGATTGCTATCAATCGTGTATTTTGGAGAAAGCGTTTTGTCTTCACCATCCAAATGAACTGACACTTTTTCTGGTAATTGATTTAAGCGAATTTGTGAACCTAGTGCTTTCGCAATTTCAGTTCTCTCTTCGAGTTGATTTTGAACTTTTTTGCGAACTTCCGCTTGTTGGCTATCGGATGTATTGAACCCCATGATGGAGTACAGGCCAAATACGCAGGCGCCCGAAATAACAAATAGTTTTAACAACTTAGACTTTTTTTGAATCGACATTATTTAATCGTAGCATCACAAATTCGACAGATTCAAGGCTATTCTCAGAACAAGTCGCTGGAAAACCATCTCCAGAGCCATTTTCAGGGGAGGATGTGCGTGACACTTTTTGAGAATTGGACTAAAGACTGAGTCTGTATGAAGACGAAAGAACGCATTCTCCTGACATCTATTGAGCTCTTTAATCGCAGCGGTGTGGTGGCAATTACCACAAATCACATAGCAAAAGCGATGGATATCAGCCCTGGAAATCTGTATTTCCACTATGACAACAAGGAAGAAATCGTCATCGAGCTCTTCAAGCGCATGATGAAAGAGACGTATGACATTTGGCGTCCTCGTCGTATGAAAAAAATGACGCCGCTGGATTTCATTCACGAGAATTTCGACATGTATTGGCGCTATCGCTTCTTCCATCGCGAGATGTACGCTCTTCGTCGTAAGGATGCGCAACTTGCGAAAATGTGGCGCGCTTATCTGCAAAAATTGATGAAACTTGAGATCATTTTGTACCGTCAATGGGTCAAAGATGGTCGCATGATTAAGATCAACGACGTCTCTGAAATGCAGTATATCGCGGAGTCCTTACTAGCGATGGCAACGACATTCCTGCAGTTCTTCGAGTCAGCAGAAAAACAACCAGGCAAAAAATCCATCGAGCGCGGAGAGCGCCACGTGGCTCGTTTGCTCTATCCGTACACGGCTGGCGAAACAAAAGACGAGTTTGAAAAATTTCTTAAAACACAGTCCTAAATCGTCACTGAACTCAAATACAGGGGCTTCTCACTTGGCAAGCCCCTTGCTTTAAAGGCCTTTCATAAAAGAAAGGCGATTCCATGAAATCTATTGCAGTGCTATCTGCAGCCCTTCTTCTTTCTGTGAGTGCACAGGCATCGACATGTGGGGAACTTCGTCAGGAACTCGATGCAATGAAGAAGGCGCAGCAACAAATGATGGATAGCCTCGTGAACAACCACGAGACTTTCGCGTCGACGATGGAAGAGTACTCCACGTCAGTTTCAGCCGCCAAGGGTGGGCCGTTAAACAAAACGATCTCGAAAAAGATGGGCGCTTCCGCTCAGGCTTTCCGAGTCAGAGGCATCCAGGGGAGAAGGATGGCTCAGAAGTTTGAAAGAGCTTCCGATGATCTTATGGAGCGTGTGGCAGCCTGCCTGCGCTAATTTCTGAAAATTTCTGTATCAATATGAGAATAACGGGAACCTAAAAAGGGTTCCCGTTTTCTTTTTCTAAGCATGCATTTAAAATATAATGCACCGCGCTTTTGCTCAGCGAGTAACCAGAAGGCTGGTTATCTTTGTAAGAAGCTGACCTAGAGGGGAAAAAGTGTGGTCTGTTGGGTCGGCGCAAGCATGTCCCCAATCAGAGAATCACCAAGATTTCCATGGCTTTGTTTATTTTTAAGTTAATGTAAGATTTTTTACTTGCAAAATTTACACGCCTGGAACTTAATAGGTCAGTTCCAAATTGGCACTTAGAGAACCGGACGTCCGGGCAGTATCTTGAGGGGGGCAATATGGCAATTTCTGAACAGCTAGTAGCTGAATGCAGAACTAAGCTTTTGAATTCGAAGCAGGACATTCTCAATAGAGTTAAAGAAGCTCGTTTGAATTTGGACCAAAATGAAGAAAAAGGCGGCGACGAGGGCGACCAAACGAGCCGAGTTCTTGCTGAACAAGAGTTTTTGAGCATGCACGAAAGACTTCGTCATCAATTGATGGAAATCGAAAGTGCGTTGGCTCGTATCGAAAATGGCTCATTTGGCTTCTGTGAAGAGACAGAAGAACAAATCGAACCAGAAAGACTTCGTGCGCTTCCTTGGACTCGTTTGAGTATCGAAGGCGCCGAAATCCGCGAATCCGTTAATAAACGTTACGCGCGATAATTTGATTTAGACATTCTCGAGGGGATTGAAAGGGACTTCTGCGTGAGCGAAAGTCCCTTTTGTTTTTTATCGGCTCGTATATGTCAGATGATATCAGGGCGATCCGCGCATTCTTGAAGGTATTTTCTCCACAGATAGATAAATCACTTATGTGGAGGTTTTTATGAAATCAGTATTTTCACTTTTCCTTGTCTTGGCGGTAACAGTTCCAGCATTGGCCAAGGCGCAGCCGTCATGCGAAGAGCGCGTTGTTGATATGTTGATGGAAGCTGACGCTATCGTGAAGTACGACCAAGAAATCAAAGACTATCTCCAAACTCTGAAACCGAATGAACAAAAAGTAGTAGCCGCTGAGTTTCAAGAAGATCTTAATTTTCGCGTGCAAGAACTTGAGATTGAACATCAGAAGATCTCTGCGGAATGTGTGAAATAACGGGGAATGTGTTCGAAATATGTTACTTGGCGGGCACATTTGACTTCAAATATCTGTTCAATAAACTTTTTCCTCTATGGAGGAGTTTATTATGAAGAAATTTGCGCTCGCAGTTTTACTCACGATCTCGTCTCAAACTTTTGCCTGCCCTGATCTCACGGGCACATATATGGTTTCCTCCAGCGATACTCTGTACGTGACACAAGGTCGCGATGAAAGTGGTATCACGGTTTATAACTTCACAACTAAAAATGCTTTCTGTCGTGCCTGTGAGCATCGCAGTATTTATCGCGCTGACGGGCGTACAACGACTCGGGAATTTGCGGACCGCATTCGTGTCGAGCACCGGAAAATTTCCTGTGATGGCGATAAACTACTCATTCGTCAGACAGCTGAGACCTTTGATCGTGGCAGAAGGGTTGCGGCTTTCACAGACCACTACGACTACAGCCTGAACTCTCGCTCAGGTCTGGTGGAAGAAGAAATCAAAGACGGTCAAGTGTATCGCACAACCACCCACTACAGATTAGCTCCGTAAAAAAAGTGGGATCTGTAAAACAAATTTACCAAAGAATTATAACAAGTCCGTTTCCACCATTACTCGAAGAGTTTGCGCCACCTGCGCCGATACCGGCGATGTAGTCAATGTCGCTGGTATTTCCAGGAGTCGCACCACTCGCAGCATAACCTGTTCCTCCGCCGGGAACTAAAGATGAGCCTCCGCCTCCTGAAGATCCACTCCCAGCTCCGCCGGTGTAAGTTCCTCCAGCGCCACCACCGTAGTAACCTCCACCACCACCGCCGCCGCCGACTGTGCCAGGAGTTCCTGCATTTCCTCCAGTGTAAAGTGAACCCGCAGAGCCTGCAGGGGAGCCTGAACCGACACTGCCTCCTGCGACTTGCGATCCCCCACTTCCTTGCGTTGTTCCAGAGCCTGCGTTTCCGGCAGAGCCCGTGGAAATTCCAGCAGCACCACCTATGAATGTTCGAGCGCCACCACCACCACCGCCAGCTGTGATGATGTCCGTGGAACTTCTTTGCACGGCCGATCTTCCTCCACCAGCACCACCGCCATCGTAACCACCATTTGATGTTCCGCCAGCTCCGCCGCCTCCATAAGAAGCAGCTCCACCTGTTGCGGCACTTGCGCGTGATCCGCCGCCGCCGACGATAATTTTGAGTGTTTCTCCCGGAGTGACAGATAAGGAAGCAACAACGGATGCGCCACCGCCGCCAGAGCCGGTGTACGTACTTGCGCCACCACCTCCACCAGCGCCCCAAACTTTTACGGTGATAGAAGTCACTCCAGTCGGAACGGTGAAAGTTTGGTCGGAACCGGTGTATGTATAACGAGCGAGAAGAGTGATATTTTGGTTGATGGTGCTTGAGTTCGCATCTGTTGTTGTGATGACTCCTGTTGAAGTGGATGTGAGTGAAGGAGTGAAAACTCCCGAAGAGGAATTGATGCTTCCGATTCCTGCACTCACAGAATACGTGTACGGGCCGGCACCACCACCAGCTTGATAAGTAAATCCCGTGAAAACATTCACGCGTGCAAGAGTGCTGAGCCATGCAAGTGTTGAAGCAACAGGACGAATGACGATGAGGCCGTTTCCACCCTTGGCCGTCGAGTTAGTTCCGCCAACTCCAATGCCGGCGATATAAGAGGCATCACCGGTATTGCCAGGAGTTCCTGCTGTTGCTGCGTAACCTGTACCTCCTGCAGGGACAAGACTAGAGCCGCCTCCTCCCGAAGAACCACTTCCTGATCCGCCGGTGTAACTGCCTCCAGCACCACCGCCGTAATAGCCACCGCCACCGCCGGCACCACCGACTGTTGCAGGAGTTCCAGCGCTCCCACCGGTGTAGAGTGATCCTGATGAGCCCGCAGGAGATCCTGATCCAACAGTTCCTCCCGCGGATTGAGTTCCACCTGTTCCTGCAGTTGTGCTTCCACCGTTTGAACCCGTTCCTCCCGTCGTGACACCGCCAGCGCCACCAACGAGTGTGCGAGCACCGCCACCTCCTCCGGCAGCTGTGAGAATATCGGTGTTGCTTCGCTGAATGGCGGATCGTCCTCCGCCTCCACCGCCACCATCATAAGAACCGGAAGATCCACCGGCGCCACCGCCTCCGTAAACTGCGGCACCACCTGTTCCAGAGTTTGCTCGTGTGCCACCGCTACCAACAATAATTTTTAAAGTTTCTCCGGGAGTAACAGCGATCGAGGCCACCACCGCAGCGGCACCGCCACCAGAACTGACGTATCCACTAGAGCCTCCGCCTCCAGCACCCCAAGCTTTCACTTGCAGCCCATAAACTCCAGAGGGAACAACATAGGTTTGATCACTTCCGGTGTAATTGAAGACTGTGGAGGGACCGAGGCCGCGCGACTTTGAGATTCGGGCGGAGAGAAATGCAGGGCTCGAAGAACTTCCAAAGATAATCCATCCGATTGCAAGCCAATAAAAAAGTTCAAAAGGGCTCTTTCCATTGAAGGAAGTATATTTTTGCAAATTCATGCCGCCAGGATAAGAAGATGATTTCTGCATGTGCACATTTTGCTGGAGCGTTTGGACTTTTTATTGATTCATAAAATTTTCTTAGTGAACAGCATTTGAGTTTCTTCACATGATCATCTTGAGTCCTCCGTTCATCTAAGATTTACTTTTTTCGGTGAAGCATTCTAATTTTTCCGTGGCACAGTTTATATCGTCCAAGTTCGAAGAACTTCGGAAGAGAAATCCCCGATTGAGTTTGCGTGCAGTTGCTCGCAAAGCAGGAATTTCGGCAGGTCGATTTTCAGAGATCATCGCGGGGAAAAGAAAACTCAGTTCTTATTATGCGGATAAGATCGCTGATGCCATGAGGCTTTCGCAAAATGAACGCAATGAGCTCTTCTCGTATGTGGAGACTTCATCTCGCAAAAAATTATCGTCGCGTGTTTTGCAAGAGCGTGAGATTGCCATGATCACGGGCTGGGAAAATTACGCCATTCTTAGTTTGATGAAGACTCAAGATTTTCGATCTGAGTCAGAATGGATTGCGGACCGATTGGGAATCACAAAATCGCAGGTGGAGAAATCGTTGGGAACGATGGAGAGCCTGGGAATCATCAAAAAAAATTCTCTGGGATATGTCAGAACAAGCGAATCATTTCAAACTATGAGTGAAATTCCCTCACGGCACTTGCGCCAAGTTCACCACAACGAACTCGCCAAGGCTCTTGAGGTCATGGAAAACACTCCGGTGAGTGTTCGGAGTTTTAGTTCGGCGACGATGCCCGTGAACTTAAACCGGTTGGCAGAGGCGAAAAAAATGATTTTGGAATTTCAGAACAGCCTCATGCAATTTCTCGAACAGGGAGAAAAGACCGAAGTTTATAATTTTAACATGCAACTTTTCCCGTTAACTGACGTGAGGAAAAAATCATCATGATTTTATTGGTCGCTTTAAGTCTGTTTTTCTCGGCTGAATCTTTTGCTGGCGATACGAAAGGACAAGGTGGCGATATCCTTGTTTGCAAGCGGGCAGACAGAACAACTTATGAAAGCTTTGATCTCTATGAACGCTACAATTATCGTTTGTCATTGGCCTTTGGTGAGACGACGACGTCTGAAGAAATCGTTGAGAAAGTTTTAAGTCGATTGATGAGTCTTGATCCGCAAAGATACTGCCTCTATAAAAAATATCTTGAAAGCTTCAGTCGGGAATCTGAGTACATCGAGACGGAGATTGAGCCGATCAACGACGAAGGTCTTCCGATAATCCCCCATCACTGCAAGCTTCAGCAAGCCGCGATTCAGACAATCTTGCCGGATTCGGCGGGGATTAAGTATCGTTTTTACCGACCCGCAGTGGAACAACTAAACGAGCTTCATCGCACGGCTTTATTTTTTCATGAGTTTGTTTATCGCGATGGCCTGGCTCACAACACGAATGGTTTTAAGGATTCTCAAGAAGTCCGTTATTTCACTGCATTCTTGTTTTCAAATCAGTTTCAAGAGGTCACGCAGAAACGCTATTCAGAAATGTTAAGAGTCGTGCGACTTCCTGTTCTAGAAAATCAATGCCAGTAAGCCACGACCCTCGTCTAGAAATGAGAGCCCATCGCAGACCTGTCATGAACGCGGTTGCGAGTCATGAGAACTTTATCTCTGTGAAGTACGGTTTTATTTTAGCCCTGATTTTAAGTCCCATTTTATCGTTCGCGATGGTCGCTGAAAAACGATCGGATCGGTTATTTCTTCGTGATAACGATTGTTCTCTATTGATAAATAGCGTGATGTCTCTAAAAAAATGGACGGAAGCGACAGAAGGTCGAAGTGCTTGTAGCTCCATCAGTCGCACAAATCTTGTGAAGGGGTGCGAGATCGACATCACTGACTGCGTACCTGCGCATGTATTAAAGTACCAAGGTGTTGCTGCTAAAGAAGAGGGACCTAACTGTTATAATTTAGCGCTCGTCATGAAAGGCATTTTGCCTGCCTTAAGATTTTCTCCTTCAGACGAAATGAGTTTTTATATGCGCCCACCTCTTTGTCGTGCCTTAAACGACAACGAACAAAGAAAGCCGGGGGATGTCGGAGCGATTCGCGAAGCAGGCATAAATGCTGAAGTGCATGGTTTTATCTATATCGACGAAAATGTCGCTTACACAAAAAACGGCAACGAAATTCAGCCTTACATGTTAGATTCGTTTAAGGAGTTGGTAAAAGGCTACGCGTTGACCGAAAACCCGGCGTGTTGGACTTCTGCGAAATCAAAACCGCCTGAATGTAAAAAAACTGTCTCTTATTTCCGCTGCGATTCGATGGAAGATTATTTGAAGAAAAATCCTGATCTTTCGCCTGAGATTTTAAAGATATTTGATCAAGTAGAGAATTTTGAAGAATGCCTATCTGATTCTGCCGTGCATGGAAAAATGCTGTCGGCAGAAGCAAAATCTAGCATCGTGAATACATCAAAAGCGCTCGTATTTTATTTAAGGTCGGAAAGGGCGAAACACGAGATCGGCAAGAATCCTGAAAATGATTTTATTTTGGGTGCATTGCAGTTGCGCTTAAGAGGCATAGCAGGACAACTCAATACGATGGAGCAAGAAAACCTAGCAGATACAGTTTGGGATCTTAATGCCATGGTTCGAAAATCCGCTGAGGACTTGAAGTCTTCTAATTAAAATTTACGAATAAGCCCTACGAGGATGCCGCGGATTTCAACCTCTTCCG
This sequence comes from Bdellovibrio sp. HCB2-146, assembly GCF_047345725.1. Lineage (NCBI taxonomy): Bacteria > Pseudomonadati > Bdellovibrionota > Bdellovibrionia > Bdellovibrionales > Pseudobdellovibrionaceae > Bdellovibrio > Bdellovibrio sp. HCB2-146. Next base: position 1,120,601 of record NZ_JBLEQP010000001.1, on the reverse strand, counting down.
GTGGGTACCACATAGATTTCATTGTTGAGTTGGATGGACGGAGTTCGACCATTTTGTCTGAACTCCCGCTATCAGGACGGGCGCGAAAGTAAATGCGCTTTACCGTCGCTTCATTTTCAACAGTCGCGACAACAATGTCTCCGTTGTTCGCGGTGTTTTGTTTTTGCACGAGAATAACGTCTTCATCGTGGATGCCATCTTCAATCATTGAATCCCCTTGAACTTTCAGAGCGAAAGATTTCGCAGGATTGCGAACCATCGAAGGTGGAACATCTACAAATTCATCGTGTTTTAAATTTTCAATGGGTTGTCCCGCAGCGACTTTCCCGAGAAGGGGAAGCGACAGGATCTCGTCACGAGCCTGGAGGAGCTGAGTGCGAGGAGACCCTGTCTTCGTCGAGACATTTTCAGAGTGATGCTGCTGGAAAGCCGAAGCTGAATGCAGCACCTGGATCGCTCTTTTCTGGTTTTGGGGATTTTCGATATATCCCTTTGCCGTCAATTGCTTCAGATAATTCTGAACCGAATTGAACGACGCCAGACCAAAGTGTTCCTTAATTTCTTGATATGACGGAGAAACTCCTGAACTTAAGATGTGGCTCTCGATAAACTCGAGAACGGATTTTTCTTTAGGTGTCAGTGGTGGGAGGGGCGTTTTCTTTGTCATAACTTACATATGAACTTACAGTGTAAATTATGTGTAAGTCAAAAGAAAAAACACAGGTCCAGGAAAGTATTAAAGCCACGCTGAGTCGCGTGGCTTTAACCCTTCTTAAATTGATCTATAGGACTTTTAGGGCACAGTTCTATTCGTTTTTTGGACACTCTTTCTTATCGTCTAGGCAAGTCGCCTTCGCCTCTTTATAGAGTGTAGGTGTTGTTTCTGAAGCAACAGCACGAACAATCGTAGGGCGTGGTTTGTTCTCAGCGTGGCTAATAGGAGTCATCGAGCAATTCTGATAGAAAAGTATCACGATGGGATTAATTACCAACATTGCCACGAAACTGAATCCACCCTTGTTAATCATTCTTCCTCCGAACCTGCGTAAAAAAGATCACACCTTTTACATTACGGACGAAAGGCACCTGGACTTTAGGCGAATTGTAAGGATTCTCAGATAGAGTCAAAAAAAGCCATTTTCTCATCTTGAGAGAAAGCAAATACCCGGAGATAATAAGAGAGCCATGACAATAAAATGCCTGACGGCCTCTATTTTTATAAGTTCCTTGCTATCTGTCGTTGCAGCACGTGCGGAGTTCACTAACATTCAGCAAGAGTGTGTTAACAGTCTTAAAAAATTCCCGGGTGCTTTCGATGACAAGCTTTTAGAGCAAGCATGTGAAAAGGCCATCGTGGATGAGTTGTGTACGAGTGCCGAAGGGCGCCCGATTTATCACTACGAAAAACTTTCGACCGAGAAAGACGCCAAAAAAATTCTCGTGTTCAGTTTGATTCACGGGGATGAAACGCCTGCAGGAACTGTGGGTCGTTATTGGATGGAACGCTTGCAAGGAATTGCACCTCGCAACTCTTGGCGTGTCATTCCAGTTCTGAATCCCGATGGCGTGAAATATAAAACTCGTACGAATGCGAACAAGATTGATATCAACCGCAACTTCCCAACGAAAGATTGGAGTACGGCTGCAGTTGAAAATTGGAAGCGCACAACCAAAGAAAATCCACGTCGTTTCCCAGGTAAAGAAGCGGCGAGTGAGCCTGAAACAAAATGTGCAGTTCATCACCTTGAAGAATTCAAACCTGATTTTGTCGTGTCTGTGCACACGCCGCTTAAAGTTTTGGATTTCGACGGACCGAAAGTATCACCACCAAAATTCGATTATCTTCCATGGAGAAGCTTAGGAAGTTATCCAGGGAGCTTAGGTCGTTATATGTGGTTGGAAAGAAAAACTCCGGTCCTGACAATGGAGTTGAAAGAAAACCTTCCACCGAACTTGCGACCGTTTGAGAAATTGCAAGACATCATCGGCAGCCTGGTGATGCTGGAAACGGGTAAGGTGAAACATCCGCCTGTAAAGTCGGTCGATGAGTTGAAAGCCGGTGATGAAGGCGATGAAAATGCGCAGAATAAAGCCGCCCCTCTTTTGCCGGTCGCTCTAGAACACTAAGATTTCAAATTTAAATTAAGCAGAATCTCGAAGACGGACGCCATTGCGTCCGTTTTGTTTTACTTGATACAAGGCTTCGTCGGCCAAGTTCATCATATGATCAAGCGGCGGCTTTTGGTTGGTGCATCCACAGACGCCCACGCTGACAGTGACGTTGAGACTCAACTCAAGATCCGTCATATCTGTACGAGCCACGCGATCGCGAATGCGTTCGGCAACTTCTTTTGCGGCTTCAGGTGGCGTGAAAGGTAAGATCACTAAAAATTCTTCTCCGCCAATACGACCGACGCGATCGGCTTGTCGCAAAAAGGATTTGCTGACGGCGGCAATTCGTTGAATCACTTGATCGCCGACAGCGTGACCGAAGGAGTCGTTCACGCGTTTAAAATGATCTATATCGAAAATCAAAACCGAGAACGGCTTGTCTTGCTCTTTACAAGTGCGCAGTGCTTCTTCACCGTAGGCCAAGATATGGCGACGGTTTGGGATCTGAGTCAGTTCATCCGTCAGTGCCAAGCTCTTCATCTGTCTTGCTAAGCGCACTTGGCGAATGGCGAAGAAGCCGCCTACTGAGAACAGGAGTGCTAATAATGAAATCACTGCCATTTGCAAAACTTGAATGCGCGAAGCTGTCTCAAGTTCTTTGCGGAGCAGTTGATTGGCTTGCTCTTTTTTGCTGGTTTCAAAGCGCAATTGCACACGAGCCAGTTGATTGTCTTTTTGATTGTTCAGGATTTGATCTGAAACCGATTTAAATTTCTGTGATTGGGTGTAAGCTTTTTGCCACTCGCGCATTTGCGCATAGACCAGACTGCGTTGTTCTAAAATATCGCGTTCATTTGTTGGGGAGCTCGATTTTTCAGATAACAACTCTGCGTGATCGAGTTCTTCCAAAGCTTGATCATTCATGCCCAGCAAACGATATGAAATGGCTTTTTCCAGGTGTACGCCCGCTTGGCTTTTCAGACGATTTTTTGCTTCCAGAATTTTAAGAGCTTTATCTAAGGAAGCCAATGCCACCTTCGGACGCTTTGTTTCGTTGTAAACACTGCCGAGCGCGCGATGAACGAGTGCGATGCTGGCTTCGTTGCCCAGCTCTGTGTGAATTTTTAGAGATTCTTCGTAAGAGCTTTCGGCTTTCGTAAAATCTTTTAAAGATTCATAGCGGCGACCGAGGTTGTAAAGCACAACAGCAACATTTCGTTTTTTTCCGGCGGCGCGATTTTTTTCTAAGACTTCAGTGAAATATTCGATAGCCTTTTTATCTTCGCCCATGCGTCCGTAAAGAATCGCAATTGAATTTAATGTGATGCGAATCTTGTGTGGCATCTCGACTTCATAAAACAGAGTCTGCGCGTTTTCGAGGAATACGAGGGCCTCACTGTAGTCCCCTTGGAATCCCCGAAGTTGTCCCAAGTTTAAGAGCGCTTCGGCTTCAACGGCTTTGAGTTTCGAAGAGCGCGCCATCGAAAGAACATCGAGATAGGATTGCTCGGCGATGTTTGCTTTTCCCAGTTTTTCTTCAGCACTGGCTTGGCACAGTTGCAGTTCTAAGGCTTCAGCTTTACCGAGGCTTTGTAATTTATGGGGAGTCCACTTGGCCACAATCTGTAGGGCCTCTTTGGAATCATCGTTGTCCACGTAGTAACCGCAGCGAATGAGGTCGGCTTCAAGTTGCGCGGCACTGTCGAGGGATTTTTGAGTTTCTAAATCTTTGATAATTTTCAGAGCGTCGTGCGGACTTTCACCTAAAAGTTCACGGGCTTGCGCAAGCAGATCGGAAGTTGTTGACGCTGCAACAACATCTGCGGACGCACATGCCAGAATAAGACAGAAAAGAGCCGACACTCTCATATGTCTCTTATCGGTAAACAAAAATTTGGCTTAACGGCTGGGTCACCGGTGATCGTTTCGAAGCTGTAATGTTCTAGATCTTAGTTGTGCGGACAGGACCTACGCACATAGTATTCTCTGTTAAGTATAAGTAGAATGGGGACCGGAGGTGCGTTGATGTCGGTTCTTTCCCGAGTTCTGATATTGGCTTTCTTGATCGTTTTTTCACAAGCCAGCTTCGCCAAACAAGTCGTCCGTATAACAACGGGTGAATGGGCTCCTTATATTTCCGAAAGTATTGATCAAAAAGGCTTGATCACACAAATCACAAAAGAAGCTTTTGCCAAAAAAAATATTGATGTCGAAATTGGCTTTTTCCCATGGGCGCGCGCGACCGAACTTTCTAAATCTGGAGAGTGGGATGCCACAATCGCATTTGCGCGTTTGAAAGAGCGCGAAAAATTTTATCTCTTTAGTAGAACTCTGTATATCGGTCGCTATGCTTTCTTTCATCTCAAATCCCAACCATTTTTTTGGACCGGCTATGAGGATTTAAAAGAAATCAAAATGGCGTCAACCCGAGGCTTTGGCGGGATGGGTGATGATTTTTTAAAAGCCGAACGCAGTGGTGTGATTACAGTCATGCGTCTGACGTCAGATGTGCAGAGCTTTAACATGCTCAAAGCGAATCGTGTACAGGCGGTGCCAAGTGATTTGGAAGCTGGATATGTTTTGCTTCATAAAATTTATGGGAAAGAAGCCAATCTCTTCACTCACAATCCGCGTTTGATTCAAAGCTCGGATTATCATCTTGTCGTATCTAAGAAAAATAAAAATGCGCAGAAAATTATCGACACCTTTAATGAAGGCCTGATGTTACTTCACAGCTCCGGCCGTTATGACGAAATTTTGAAAACTTGGTACAATAAACCTATTTATCGCCAATCTGTTCCTCCGGAGTATTTGCCTGCTCCGAAGGTCACAATGCGGACACCGGCACATCATAGATTCTGAGTCTGAGATTTTCCTGTGAGTTCTTTTTCCAATGTTTGCACAATAGAACTTAATTGCTTCGATTGATCCCACATGGCTTGCGAAGCTTTAGTTAGAAATTCAAGACTTTCTTGATTCTTCATCGTCTGAATTCCAAATTCAGAAACCGCTTTTGAGATTTGCTCGATTCCAACGGACTGCTCCACAGCCGAGTGAGAAATCTCGGTGTTGAGATGGTTCAGGTTTTGAATCGATGACACAATATTTTTGAGCATCACGGCCGCTTGATCGGCACCTTTTTGATTGTTTTGAATCAAAGAGACGCTGTCATGAACAAGTGCATTGATTTCTTTGGCAGAGCCGGCACTTTTTTGTGCCAGCCCACGAACTGCATCCGCAACAACGGCAAAGCCACGACCTTGTTCGCCCGCGCGAGCTGCCTCAACCGAGGCATTGAGCGCAAGCAAGTTTGTTTGAAAAGCAATGTCATCGATGATCGTAATGGTTTCGGAAATTTTCGTAGAGCTTTTTCCAATGTCTTGCATCGCGTGCAGCATTTTAAGGATTTCGCCCTGACCTTCATTTGCCGATTCACTGGCTGTGCGTGCTGTAGAAGAAGCTTGTTTGGAATTTTCGGTGCTGATTTTCACCATGCTGTTGATTTCTTCAAGGGTCGCGGCGGTTTTCTCAATCGCAGCGGCTTGTTCGGTGATGGCCTTTGAAACATTGCGAGTGGTTTCACTAAGTCCCTGGCCAATCTCCAAAGTCGAAGCTGCTGCGGTTTTAAGAGAAAATAAAGAGCTTAACATTTTGCTGAGGCTTTGATTGATCGAGCGGCCCACCATGATCGAAAACATAATTGCAAACAAAAGAGCAAGACCGGCTAGGGACAAGGCCTTCGTGCGGTGATCTGTTAAAGAGTTAATACGAATTTCTAGAAGTCTTTCAAGTTCCGTATTTGCGATATCCCAACTTGCATAACTTTGGTTTAAAGCTTCAAGGCCGGCCGTCGTAAACTCTTGGGCGTTCACGCTTTGACCTTTGCTGATATTGGTGAGAAGCGTGATCAGCTTTTGCAATTTCTCTTCGAGATCTTTCCCTGTCGAGGCCAAGTTTTTTTGAAGAGAAGGGGAGATGTCGTTAAAGTTTTTGTCTTCGTTCAGAGAAGTTTGTATATCCGTGAGCACACGTCCCAGATCAGATTCTTTTAATGACTGAGCAAAGACGGCCGCCTGTATACGATTTTCTTCTGTTAAAGTTTCACTGGCTAAGATGTTAGAAGCTAAAATATTTTGCAGGCGATCTTGCATCTGGGGTAAAGCGAGCAAAGTGATATCCATTAAATAATAGCTGTCTAAATCCGGGTCCAGAATCAGATTGGACGTATCCCCCAAGTGGGCAATGGCTGTTTTGATCGAATTGATCGATTCGTCCCAGTTTTTTTCGTTCAAAAATTTTTCGAGGTTTTGCAGGCTTGCGTTGTCTCTTTTGCGCGAGCCCAATCCATCCGTTGTGAACTGCAATGACTCGCCCATGAGTTGATGTTGATCTTTGAGATTTTTGAGATTCTCTGTAAAGTCTGGATTCTTAAGTTGCCCGAGTTTGACGAGAGCTACTTTTTGCATCAAAGCCTCATAAGGCTTTTGCATTTCTGTTCCCAACGATTCTTTCTGACCAAATTCGATGTTTACGCTTTCGGACTGATACATCAAATGGATAAGGACGACGATTGGAATCGAAAAGATAAGAACGTTCAAAAACAGACGCAAACCCAACGGAAGTTTATTCATGCAGACTCGCTTTTATGTGTTTATTGATTGTTTACACGTTTTTAAAAGCGAGTCATGAATTCTAAGGTCGAGCTAGTCCGAACAAGTGTTTGGAATTTTACTTAAAAAGTTGTTTCAACTCGCGGTCTACTTCCGGGGTGATGTTCACTTTAAGAGCTCCCAAGTTTTCCTGAAGTTGTTCGATTCTTGTGGCACCCAAAATCACGCTAGAAATGCCTTTCTGTGCCGCGATCCAAGCCAGCGCAAGTTGCGAGCGACTGCACTCCATTTCGTCGGCAATTTTCTTCATCGCTTTGACTTTGCGAACATTGTCTTCTGTGTAGAGCGTGTCTTTCAGCCACTCGATCTTAGACAGCCGCCCCTCTTTGATGCCGTCATCATACTTTCCGCTTAAAAGTCCTGAGGCCAATGGAGACCACGTTGTTAAGCCCATGCCGTGCTGAACAGCTTTGGCAATCACATCCGTTTCCATTTTTTCGCGTACCAGAAGATTGTACTGTGGTTGTTCGACAGCGGGTTTGTAGTAACCACCTTTTTCACAGATATCGATGGCCTCTTGGATTTGTTGTCCTGTCCATTCGCTTGTTCCCCAATACAAAATTTTTCCTTGGTGAATCAAGTCATCCATGATGCGCACGGTTTCTTCCACTGGTGTTTCCGTGTCATAACGATGGCAATAGTAAATATCTAAATAGTCGGTGCCGATACGTTTTAAACTTTTGTGGATAGATTCGTGGATATGTTTGCGTGAAAGTCCTTTGTCGTTAATATCGTCACTCATCGGCCAAAAAACTTTTGATGAAATCACTAGTTCGTGTCGTGGGAACTCACGCAAAACCGCACCCATCATGAGTTCTGATTCGCCTTTGGCGTAAACATCGGCGATATCAAAAAAATTAATTCCGGATTCGTAGGCAAGATGAAGAATACTGTGGATGGTCGTGGCGTCTTTGACGGTTCCGCCGAAGGTTGTCCATCCGCCAAGAGAAAATTGGCTGACTTTGATTCCGTTTTTTCCGAGATTTCTATAGGGCATATTCGCATTAAACATAGGAGCTCCTTCTCAAGAGCCCCTAGTGTGCGCCGCCTAAGGTCTTAGTGCAACACAGGATGCTGGAGGTAATGATTGATTTCGATAATGCGGTCTTGCTGACTTATGACACTATCTTGAATCTCAATCAGTTGTTTCAATAAATTTTCTTTGGCCAACTTAATAGCTTGGAAAATGTCCTCATGAACACCTTCCGCAGACACGCTTGTGTCGTCCTCTTTCAGAACAATCGCAATGCGGTACAGCTTTTTAAGTTCAGCGACCGAAAATTCGCGACCTTCCGTTTCATATTGAAGCGCGAGTTTTTTTGGATCTCGAGCGACAACTGCGACCACAGTCTGTGGCGTAACGAAGGGCTCGAAGTCCGCGATTTGCTGGTATATAAAGGACTTAACTTCCGGGTTTTGTTCAATAAGTTCTATGGTGGGATTTAGAAAGGTCGACATACCGGCCTCCTTTTCCTCTTGTTTCTAGTTTAACAATGAGGCTTAGATTTGTCTGGTCAAGTTCAACGGAACCGAAATAATTATTTAAAAAGGCATTAGTTTGCTTTAGAATCCGAGGCCTAGACCAAGGTTGTGTGTCAAACTGAGATGGACGGCGTGAAAACTGAAATTAAGTTAAATCCTAGTTGGAAAAGTAAACTCGAAACAGAGTTTGATCAGGAATACATGAAAAAGCTGAAGGCTTTTCTTGTTGATGAATACAAAGCGAAGAAAACCATTTATCCCAAAGGCGATGAGTATTTTGCAGCTTTGAATTACACGGATTTTGATAAGGTCAAAGTCGTCATCGTGGGGCAAGATCCCTATCATGGTCCCGACCAGGCCCATGGTCTTTCATTCTCAGTGCGTGATGGTGTTCGTTTTCCTCCGTCTTTGCAAAATATTTTTAAAGAACTCAAAGCCGATTTGGGAATTGAGCCTCCTAAGTCAGGTTCATTGGTTAAATGGGCAGAGCAAGGCGTTTTACTTCTCAATGCAGTTTTGACTGTTGAAGGCGGACTCGCAGCTTCTCATCAAGGTCGTGGCTGGGAGCAATTTACGGATAGAATCATCCATTTGCTGAACGAACAACGTGAAGGTCTAGTATTTATCTTGTGGGGCTCTTATGCTCAGAAGAAAGCGGCCTTTGTGGACAGAAAAAAGCATTTGGTTATTGAGTCTGTTCATCCATCGCCACTCTCAGCGCATCGTGGTTTCTTTGGGACAAAACCGTTTTCCAAAGCCAATGCCTATCTCAAGTCGAAGGGCGTGCAAGAGATCAATTGGTCTTTATAAATGACTTCGGAATTCCGATAAGAGATCATTCCTAAAAGGAGTCTTTTATGTTGAAGCGTTCCTTAGTTCTGTCGGTTTTAGCATTGATTTTGGGTTTCAGTTTTTCAGCTCAAGCTCATCCCCCAACGCGAGTTATTGCCCAAGCGGCTTCAAAAGTACTTAAGGATTCAGTTAAAAAGATCCGCGAGGACGACGAAGGCGTGGTGGTTTTGTTTGTAAAGACGCCGGGCTCCTATTATTTGCGCCGCACGACTGCAAATTTTGACGCTCTTAAGAAGAAATTGGACGAAAGCTTGAAATCAAAGTCCGAGATCTCAGTGACGTACGACTCCGCAGAGCTCAATATTCTTGAAGTAAAATAGTTCCATTGTAAAATGGGTCTTCGACATAAGGAGACCCAGATATGAAATTCATCATTGCCACTTTGGTAGCCCTTTCTTTCAATTCCGCATTTGCAACAACTGCAACTGACGTTTCAAACAAAACCAAAGAAGCTGCATCTGCAGCTGCCGACTATACGGTTGAACAAAAAGAAGCATTTCAAAAAGACATGGATGCAAAGTTGACAACTTTGAAATCTGAAATTGCCCTTCTTAAAAAACAAGCTTCTGAAAAAACCGGCGAAGCTAAAAAAAGCATGAATGAGAAAATCGCAGCGATGGAGCAAAAGCAAGCTGAGATGAAAGCAGATCTAGCAAAACTTAAGAAAAGCTCTGGAGCGGCTTGGTCACAAATGAAATCGGGTATGTCTAAAGCTTGGGACTCACTTTCTGATTCTTATACAAAAGCAAAAGCTGAGTTCTAGTTTTAATGAAGTCTTCGCAAGTTCTTTTTACTTCTAAATTTCCCAAAGTCTCTTCCCTAGGGGAGGAGACTTTGCTTATCTACGATAAAATTCTCGCAAAAAAATCAAAAGCGTTTCGTCAGTGGATGAAAAGCTTTGATCTTTCCTATGGTGTCCAAGCGGGAGAAGAATTAAAGGCCGTTGAGAATTTTCCCAAACACATTCAACACCTCGTGAAGCTTTGTGAAAACACTTCCAGCCGTCGTTTGACCTTGGTTGTTGCAGGTGGCGGCAGTGTGGGGGATTTTGGCGGATTTGTTGCTAGCATTCTGAAGCGTGGCGTGGGACTTGTACATGTGCCTAGTACCTGGCTTGCTGCTATTGACTCCGCTCACGGAGGCAAGACGGCTTTGAACGTAGCGGGATCCAAAAATCAAATTGGAACTTTTTATCCCGCAAAACAAACAGTTTTGGTTAAAGACCTTTTGCTTGCACAACCGGAAGAACGCAGCTTTGAAGCTTTTTCTGAGTTGATTAAAATTGCTTTGCTTGAGGGCGGAGAGTTTTGGCGAAAACTGCGTGCAGAAAAAGAAGTCACGTCGGAAATGGTCTGGCGCTATCTTCCGCAAGCAATCGCAGGAAAAATGCGCATCGTAAATAAAGACCCGCAAGAAAAATCAGGTCATCGTCATCTTTTGAATTTTGGTCACACAGTTGGCCATGTGTTTGAGGCGTACTATGAGCTTCCTCATGGTATCGCAATCAATTACGGTTTGGACTTTGCTTTAAAGTGGAGTGCTCGTCAGGGGATTCTGTCGGCAAAAGCCGAAGAAGAAATTCGCACAGCCCCGGTTTCGGCTTATTTATTATCAGCCGAACGAGATGAACTGTTGTCAGCACGCGAATCCGTTCTGAAAAAATGGAATCAGTTGTTGTTGCAGGATAAAAAGAAAAACTCGTCACGACGCCTGCGTTTTATTTTTATGAAAAAAGTCGGCCAACCAGTTATAAAAGAGGTCAGTGTTGATGAAATCTTAATGGAGCTTTGTCGTCAGAAAGAGGACGAGCTTCATGACTAAGCTTTCCTTCGATGGCGTCATTCCAGGATCGAAATCTGTTTTCAATCGCATCTTGATTGTAAAAAGCTACTTTCCAGTTTTGGAAATCAAGGGCTATTCCGAGTGTGATGACGTTCGCTATATGCGTGAAGGATTAAAAGAAATCAAAAGTCGCAGTCATATTGATTGCGGTGAAGGTGGCACGACTTTGCGTTTTATGGCTTTAAGAGCCTCGCGCACAAAGGGAGTTCATACACTTAAAGGAACTTCGCGATTGATGCAAAGACCCCAAACTGGATTGCTGGATTTGCTGCGCCAGTTGGGTGTGCAATGTCAGATGAAGGGCAATGAACTTTACATTGTCTCGGATGGTTGGAAGAAGCCAAAACAACCTCTGCGCTTACAACTCTCCGAATCCAGTCAGTACGCATCTGCTTTGTTGCTCAATAGCTGGATGTTGGATTTTGATTTGGATTTTGAATTGGTTGGAGAAAAACTCTCGGAATCGTATTTTGCTCTGACTCATAAAATGGTAAAGCAGCTTGGGATGCGCGTGCAACAAAAGGGATCGACTTATCATGTGCCAGCCGGTGAGAGAATCTCTCACCTTGAGTACGAAGTAGAATCGGATTTGAGCTCGACCTTTACGATGGCCACGGCGGGCGCTTTATCTGGGCAGGCGTTGATTCGCGAGTTTCCGCTGCAAAGTGAACAGCCGGATAAAGCTTTTTTAGATATTTTCAAGCGCATGCATGTTGAGCATGAGTTACATGATCGCACGTTACAGGTCAAAGAGAGCACCTTTTTAAAGGCCGCAGATAGTAATTTAGCAATGTCTCCGGATTTGTTTCCTGTGCTCGCGGTTTTGTGTAGTTATGCTCACGGCACCTCTCGGTTGCACGGAGCTCCTCACTTGGTTAGTAAAGAGTCCAATCGCATTGCCAAGGTGTCTGAGCTTTTAACTCTGGTCGGAGTTCGACATGAGAATTTGGACGATGGCATGATCGTGCATGGTGATCCCCATTTGCCGGTGAAAACTGGATTGATATTTAATCCTGATCAAGATCATCGCATGGTGATGGCTGCGACCTTGTTAAAATTAAAAGGTCATGGGATTCGCATTGAGCATCCAGAGGCCATTAACAAAAGTTTTCCTGAGTTTTGGTCAATGATAGGAGTCAAACCATGATTACGGCGGTTGTGGGACATCGCGGAACTGGCAAGTCAGAACTCATGAAGCGAATGACTTCGCATCTGCGCGATTATGATGTGGACCTTGTCGATTTGGATGAGGAGATCGAAAAGAAAATTGGTAAAAATATTTTCGAACTCGTCATGCAAAACGGTGAGCCGTATTTCCGCGAATTGGAACGCCAGGTGTTTTTGGAGTCCTTACAAAAAGCGACCAAAAATACTTTTATCGTGATGGGGGCCGGTTTTGACATGAAGGCCATCCCAGAAACTGTGCGAGTTCTATGGGTGCGAAGAAAATCCGATCTCGATGGGCGCATATTTTTAGATCGTCCTCGTCTGGATCCCGATATGTCGCCGATCGATGAATTCCGTCGACGGGCTGAAGTGCGCGAAGTGAATTATGCCAATGCTGCTGACGAAGTGTATGAAATGCCTGAGGGTATTTTTACGAATCACCATCGCGCTCTCGCAGTTGAAAAAGGCATTCTGACACACACACTTCAAAATATCAGTGGAACGGTCACGCTGCTGCCATCACTTTTTGAAAAGCCTTCGCGTTGGGAAGCATTTAAATCACGCTTTACCGCCAAAGGCATTTCTTTATTTGAGTTAAGAGATGACTTGCTTTCAGTTGAACAAATTCGTCAGGTGATGAATGAAATGCCTCACGAAGTTTTCTTATTGTCTTTCCGAAAAAGTCTTGAGCAAGCGCAGTATTGGTTGAGTGGAGAAGGCAAGGACGTGCTGGATCGTGTAGCCTGGATGGATTGGGCACTTGAGATCGGTTCGCCCGATGACTTCTTATCGTTGCTGCCTTGGAGCCGGATGATTGTTTCGTCCCACGAAAAAAATGGAATCGAACAATTAGCAAAATATGAAAGCAAAGTGGCACATAGCAAGTGGGCTCCTTTGTCCGATAATTTTTCTGAATTGTGGCAAGGTCACAGTTGGCAACAGGCGCAATCGGCAAAGCGTAGTTTCCTGCCACGCTCTGCGGAAGGTCGATGGAATTGGTATCGTGCTTTTCAAAAAGGTCAGCAGTTCCTAAATTTCTGGCGCTATGATGAAGGCAGTGCCGCCGATCAACCGAGTTTATTTCAGTGGATGATGACTTTTCAAAAACGGCCCACATTCGCCGCAGTTTTAGGTGATCCGGTTTATCACAGCTATACGCCTCTTGAGCACTCCGACTTTTTTGCAAAACGTGATATGTCCGTGTTTGCAGTCACGATTTATCGTGACGAGTTCGAGGAAGCTTTGCCGGTTTTACAAAAACTAGGTCTGCGCTATGCGGCTGTCACGTCTCCGCATAAGCAAGCTGCGGCTTCAGCCACTCAAAGCGAACTGCGTGCGGTGAATACTTTGTTTTGGAGTTCTAAAAGTAATAAATGGTTGAACACTTCTACAGACGATCAGGGCTTTATGGAATTGATTGAAGGAGTCGGGATGATCGCTCCTCTGCAAAAAGAAATTTTTGTCTGGGGTGGTGGTGGAACTTTAGAGATGGTCGAGAAGGCGATTCCACACGCCAGTTACTTTGCTTCTCGCACGGGGCAGCCGCGCGAAGGCTCCGAAGATGCATTGCAAATTCAGCCTAAGATTTTAATTTGGGCGGCTCCTCGTCAGGCTGATACGCAATGGCCACCGTTGGATTGGCATCCTTCGATGGTTTTCGATTTAAACTATAAAGAAGATTCGATGGGGCGTGAGTACGCGCTTCGTTGCGGGGCCCATTATCAATCGGGTCTGACAATGTTCCAAGGCCAAGCCCAAGGGCAACGTGCTTTTTGGTTAGAGTGTGAAGGTGCAGGATGAGTGCAAGTCAATTTGGTTCCCGTTTTTCAGTTACAAGTTTTGGTGAGAGCCACGGTGTTGCCTTAGGTGTGGTCATTGATGGCTGTCCTGCTGGGGTGAGTTTTGATCCTGCACTTTTACAAAAGGAAATGGACCGCCGTCGTCCTGGTCAGCAAGGTCAGGTCGTTTCAGGTCGCCAAGAAGAAGACAAAGCTGAAGTTCTCAGTGGTGTTTTTGAAGGAAAAACTTTGGGAACTCCGATAGCGATCATGGTTCGAAACAAAGACGCGCGCTCGCAAGATTACAATTCTATTAAAACGCAAGCGCGTGCTGGTCACGCCGATGATATGTGGAAAAATAAATACGGTCACAGCGATCATCGCGGTGGGGGACGTTCCTCGGGCCGTGAAACAGTGTCTCGCGTGATGGCCGGATCTGTTGCCAAGATGTTAATGAAAGAAGTGTGCGCTCGCACGCAGGTGATCGGCTATGCTTCGCAAATTGGGCCGATGACTTTAACGGCAGAAGAAAGAAAACAAATCATCAAGGTTGATGTGGATTCTTTCCAAGCGCGTTTTCCTTCGAAGCGTGATCAAGAAGTCACGGAGCTTTTAAAGAAAGCACAAGAGAGTGGCGAGAGTTACGGTGGTGTTGCTGAAATTCTCATTCAACAGCCTCCAGCTTTCTTAGGTCAGCCCGTATTTCATAAATTGAAATCCGACTTGGCTCAGGCCTTTTTGAGTGTTGGTGCGACGAATGGTTTTGAATTAGGTTTGGGTTTTGAATCCGCTGAGGTCAAAGGCACAGAATTCCATCAAGGCAATCAAGAAGCCTACGGTGGTATTCGCGGTGGGATCTCGACAGGTGAAGATATTCTTTTACGAGTTTCTTTTAAACCAACAAGTTCGATCCTTGATGTTGCAAAGAAGGGCCGCCATGACCCTTGTATCGTGACTCGTGCTATTCCTGTATTGGAAGCCATGACTTGGCTTGTTTTAGCGGACCATTATTTGTGGGCTAAAACAGACAGGGTTTAAAGTCCAAGTTTGCTGTTGGCAGACGCTGCCGAATGGTCTAAAACACGGGCATTCTCATACGTAAGGAGTGCCCGATGGTTTCTGATATTTTCAATCCCGAATGGTGGACCGAAGTTCCTGGTTTTAACTTTAAAGATATCACTTATCATCGCGCCAAAGATCAGGGAACAGTTCGTATTGCTTTCAACCGCCCTGAAGTGCGCAATGCTTTCCGTCCACAAACAGTAGATGAGCTTTATACAGCACTTGAACATGCACGCATCACTCCTGATGTGGGTGTTGTGATGATCACAGGTAACGGACCTTCACCAAAAGATGGTGGCTGGGCGTTCTGTTCAGGTGGCGATCAACGCATTCGCGGAAAAGACGGCTACAAATACGAAGATAAAGAAGCTGTTGGCAAAATGGATTTGGCTCGCTTGGGTCGTTTGCATATTTTAGAAGTTCAACGCTTGATTCGCTTTATGCCGAAAATCGTGATGGCAGTTGTTCCGGGTTGGGCCGTGGGTGGTGGTCACTCGCTTCATGTCGTATGCGATTTAACTTTGGCTTCGCAAGAGCATGCGATCTTTAAACAAACGGATCCAGATGTAGCAAGCTTTGATAGTGGTTATGGTTCGGCTTATCTTGCACGCATGGTCGGACAAAAACGTGCCCGTGAAATTTTCTTCTTAGGTCGCAATTACACAGCTCAAGAAGCTTTCGATATGGGAATGGCTAACGCCGTCATCCCACACAAAGATCTTGAGCGCGTGGCACTGGAGTGGGCGAAAGAAATGAATTCAAAAAGTCCAACTGCAATGCGCATGTTAAAATTCGGCTTCAACTTGATCGATGACGGTTTGGTAGGACAACAATTGTTCGCAGGTGAAGCAACTCGTCTTGCTTACGGTACAGAAGAAGCCCGCGAAGGCCGCGACTCCTTCGTCGAAAAACGCGACAAGGATTTTTCAAAATTCCCTTGGCACTACTAACTTAACTCTCGTTCAGTTAATTTATATTTTAGTTGAAATTAAAAAGCCCTCTTGCGAGGGCTTTTTCTTTAGGGTTCGAATGCTGGGATGTAGTTTTTAATGAAGTATTCGATTTGTAGGGCGGCTTTGTCGCGTGGGATGCCGTGGATGATGAGTTCGAATAGGAGGACTCCGTGGAAGAAGTTTTCTATTGTTTCGATGATCATTTCTATGTCGGCTTCTTTTTTGATTTTGCCGTCGTCTTTTAGTTTATTAAGTCTGTCTTCCAAACCTGTTTGTTTGAAGTTCGGGATTCTCTCGCGAATCATTTTTAGGAATTTTGCATCTACTAAGGCTTGTGAAAGGACGATCTTGAAAAATTCAGAGTCCTTAGTGCAGTGTTCGTTTAATCTTGCTTGGGCAAAGCCCAAGATTTCTTTCATTAAGGTGTCTTGCGGAGGGTAAGCAAGGTTACCGTGTTTGTGTTCTTTAATATGGTTATCGATCAACGCGAAGAAAAGGCCGAGCTTGCCTTCGAAATAGCGGCCGATAAGAGATTCGTTAATGCCTGCTTTTTTGGCGATCATTCTTGTTGTTGTCGCTTTAAAGCCAAAACGGGAGAAAGTTTCTTCAGCAGCCTTCAATAAACGCTCTTCGGATGCTAAACGATCTCGCTTTTTAGTCTTAAGTTTATCCACCTTCTTTTCAGTTGGTGTTCTTTTTTGGGATGTCTCGCTCATAAAAACCGCCCCTAAGTATCTGTAATTACTTATCTTTATATAATGTATCATAAAGCTATGAAGATTTCAATAAGTAATCACTTGAGTACTTTATTGAAATGCCGTAATAATAAGTATGTAAGCGATTACTTAATAATGTAAAGGCAGGTAGTAAATGAGTAGAAAAGTAAGCACTCCGATTCTTAGTGCGATTCTTTCTCTCGTAGTGGGAGTCGGAGGCACGCAAGCGCACGCTCTCACACTGAACGAGTATTTGGAGTCCGTAAAAACTCAAAATTTGGGCTATAAAGGTTCTTCTGAGCAATCCGAAGGAGCAGAACTTTTATCCCGCGAAGCAGATTTATTTTTTACTCCGCAGTTATTTGCGGAAGCAAATATTGGACACAATGGTAAGCCCAATACTCCGCAAATGTATGATCGCGTTCGTAGCCAAAGTTATCTTTTAGGTATCAGCCAACAGTTCAGCTTTGGTCTGCAATCGCGTCTTTATTATTCAATGGGTAGAAGTGAATTCGTAAATGCTTCTAATGCTATCAATCCTCCTCAATATTGGGACGCAAGTCCGCAACTTGAACTCACAATGCCATTGTGGGGCGGAGGATTCGGTCGTACAGCGCAAGCCAATCAAGAAGCCACTCGCCAAGCAAGTTTGGCAGAGAAATGGAACACTGAGGGGCAGTCACAGAATATCCTCATCGGTGCGGAAGCGACTTACTGGAAAGTAGCAGCCTGGCAAGATGTCGTTCGTATTCAAGAACAAGCTTTGACAGCAGCTCAAAATATCTACGACTACGTGGCTCGTAAAAAAAGAATGAATTTGGGTGAGACAGCCGACGTTGTTCAAGCCCAAGCCCTTGTTGAAGCTCGTACACTTGAATTGCAAATTGCAAAAAATGAATCTCAAGAAGCACAACGTGCATTTAATAAGTATTTGAATAAGGAAGCCAATGCGCCGGTGGCAGCTTTGGAGCCTGTAGACTATAAAGCTTTAGAGTCTATCACCGTGCCTGCGGCTCGCCCGGGTTCGCGTGCCGATGTTCAAGCAACAGAAGCGCAGTTGGCGGCAGCGAAAGCGCAATCAGCTTTAGCTCTGGAAAGAAACCGTCCAACACTCAACGTTGTTGGTCAGTATGCTTTAAATGGTCGCGATGAGGAATTAAATGAGGCTTTGAAAGAAGCCGGTCAAACGGAACAAGACACGGCTTTCATCGGTCTTCGTTTCAATATGCCCTTGAACTTCGGAGCGACAAGTGATGCGAAATCAGGTGCGTTGAAAAAAGAACGCGCAGCTGAAATGAATCGTGATTACGCTCTTTATGTTCAAGAACAAGACTGGACGAATCTTACTCGCAATATCATGGATGCTCGAGACAATATGAAAATCTTGTCTCGTCTTGAACAGGCACAGAAAACAAAACTTGAAACTGAGCGCGCACGCTTGAAACAAGGTCGTACAACGACCTACCAAGTCTTGTTGTTTGAACAAGACTACTCGCAAGCAGCCGTTTCAAAAGTGAAATCAGCAGTTAATATTTTAGCACTTCAATCTCAATTGAAACTTTACCAAGCCTCTCCTGAAGGAGGGAAATAGCCATGAGTCTTCCGAAAATATCCATTAGCAGACCGATCTTTATGACGTGTGTGACGATCGCCCTTGTGGTCGTCGGATGGGCTTCTTATAAATCAATGTCCGTGGATCTTTATCCAGACGTTTCCATTCCAGTCGTAACAGTTCAAACTGTTTATCAAGGTGCGGGTCCTTCAGAGATCGAAACACTGGTCAGCCGTCCTATTGAAGAAGAAGTCAGTACGATTTCTGGTATCAAACGTTTGACTTCAAAATCTTTGGAAGGTGTTTCGCAAGTTATCGTAGAGTTCAACTCCAGCGTTGACGTGAAACATGCTGAACAAGAAGTTCGCGATAAAGTAAACGTCGCAAAAGCAAAATTGCCAACAGAGGTTGAAGACCCTGTGATCAAACGTTTTGACCCGGCTGATACACCAATTATGATGGTGTCGTTGACGGCAAAAGGTTTGGGTGATGCGCAGCTTTTCGATATCGCGGATCAGTTTTTAAAACCTCGTTTGGAACAAGTTAGTAACGTCGGTGCGATTGAGATTCTGGGTGGTCGTGAAAGAGAAATTCATGTCCTTTTGGATCGTCGTAAATTGCAAGCGCGAGAAATGTCTGTCAGCCAAGTTGCCGCGCAAGTCGGTGCTTCGGGTGAAAACATTCCATCAGGTAAAGTAAATCAAGGTGAAAAAGAGATGGTGTTCCGTGGCCTGGGTGAATTCCACTCAGTTCCAGAGATCGCCGATACTCTCGTGAACCTTTACGGCAATGAAGTTCCAACACGCGTTGCTGACCTTGGTATTGTAAAAGACACTTTAGCAGATGAAAAATCACGTGCCTACGTGGATGGCGAAAAAGCGATCTTCTTGCAAGTCTATCGTCAATCTGGTTCCAACACTGTGAAAGTTGCTGACGATATTATGAAGCAGCTTTCTCGCGTCGAGCCTGAGCTTAAGAAAATGGAAGGTGGTCCGGAGATCCGCATCGTTACGGATGCATCTAAGAAAATCCGCGACAACTTGTATGACGTAAATGAGACGATCATTATTGGTATCATTTTGACAGTTTTGACGGTGTTCTTCTTCTTGGGAAGTCCACGTTCAACATTGATCACGGCTCTGTCGGTACCAATTTCACTGGTTGGTGCCTTCATGGTTATGAAGCTTGCCGGCTTCTCGATTAACATCGTTTCGATGTTGGCTTTGACTTTGGCCGTGGGTCTTTTGATCGACGACGCGATCGTGGTCATTGAAAATATTTATCGAAGAATGGAGCTGGGAGAAGATTCTCAAACGGCGGCTGAAAAAGGAACAACAGAAATCCAAATGGCCGTTATGGCGATCACTTTGGTGGTTATCGCGGTATTCGTACCAGTTGGTACAATGTCCGGTACAATTGGGCAGTTCCTAAAACAGTTCGGTATGACGGTTGTGTTCTCGATGGCGATCAGCTGGTTCGTGGCAATGACAGTTATTCCAATGTTGACGGCTTACTTCGGTGGCAGTGGTCACGGTGGTGGTCACTCGAAAGATCACAAACCAGCGGGTTTGTACGATAAAACTTTGGGCCGTTTGTTAAAAGGTTTCGACCGTTTCCAAACATGGCTTGAAAACGCTTACGAAAAATTGTTGCGTGTGTCGTTGAATTTCCCAAAAACAACGATCGCTCTGACAATTGTGGTGTTCTTTGCTTCGATTTACACGGTTACTAAAGTTCCAGGTGCCTTCATTTCGGACGACGACAGCGGTGAGTTCACTGTCACTCTTGAAATGCAACCTGGTACGAGCTTGGATGGTATGGAAGAAGTCGCTCGTAAGGTCGACAAAATCATTCATGACAATCCAGAAGTCGCATTTACAACAATGATCGTAGGATCCTTGTACGGAGAATCTAATAAGTCACAATTCTACGTTCGTATGAAAAGTGGCAAAGACAAAGGACCTCTTACAACTGAACAATTCCGCGACAAAATTCGTGGTCAGTTAGTGGGTTTTGCTGATGCGAATCCAGTTGTTAAAAAATACGATGCTTCTGGGGGTATGGGACAACAACCATTTATCTTGAACATCATCTCTGCAGATCCAAAAGAATTGGAAGAAGCAGGAACAAGAATGCTTGCGATCTTGAAAAAAGATCCACGTCTTAAAGACGTCGACACGAACTTCCGCCCTGGTAAACCAGAGATGCAAGTCGTGTTGAAACCAGGTGCTGCGAAAGCATACGGTATCAATACGAAGACAATGGGTGCGGAACTCCGTGCACAAGTTGAGGGTATGACGCCAGCGAAATTCCGTGAGAGAGGTCGTGAGTACGATGTGCGTGTTCGTTTACAAGACGATCAACGTGACTTGATGAAAACTTACAGCCAAGTTTACGTTCCAAACGTGAACAGAAAGCTTGTTCGCTTGAATGACGTGGCAAACGGCGACGTGAAATCAGGCCCGGCTTCGATTGAGCGTATGGACCGTGGTCGTTACATCCAAATCACAGCAGGTCTTGCGCCAGGCGTGGGTTTGAGTGACGTGGTTAACGATGCGGTGAAAGCGATGACAACTGGCGAGACGGCATTCTCTTCAAATGTGCGCTTTGGATTCGGTGGTGATGCAGAGAACATGCAAGAGTTGATGACTTCAACAGTCTTGGCTCTTGGTTTTGCGATTCTGTTTATCTATCTGATCTTGTCGAGCTTGTATGAGTCGTTCATCACGCCGATCACGATCATGATTGCTCTGCCTTTGGCCTTGAGCGGTGCCTTTGTGGCGTTGTTCATGTTCAAACAGATCATGACAATCTTTGCGATCTTCGGTTTCTTTATGTTGATCGGGGTTGCGGGTAAAAACGGTATCTTGCTTGTCGACTTTGCAAAACAAGCCATGGCAGAAGGTCGTTCACGATCAGAAGCCTTGATTTTGGCTGGTAAAACGCGTCTTCGTCCGATCTTGATGACTTCATTTGCTTTGATCGCGGGTACATTGCCAGTTGCGATCGGTCTGAATGAGGCTTCGAAAACTCGTACGGCGATGGGTGTGGCGATCATCGGTGGTATCGTGTCTTCCACGATTCTGACTTTGATTGTCGTTCCTGCAGTGTTCACATATGTGGATCGCTTCCGCATCTGGGCGAACAACTTCGGAGCGCGCTTCACTTCGAGTAAGAAAACAGAACAGCATTTAAAACACGGTGTTGGCGAGAAATCATCAATCCCACTTGAGAACTAATGAGTAGAATTTTTTAGAACGGAGAAATATATGGCTAAGCTTTATTTGCAAAATTTGCCAACTCAAGAAGAAGTTCATGCTCG
This sequence comes from Bdellovibrio sp. HCB2-146, assembly GCF_047345725.1. Taxonomy (NCBI): domain Bacteria; kingdom Pseudomonadati; phylum Bdellovibrionota; class Bdellovibrionia; order Bdellovibrionales; family Pseudobdellovibrionaceae; genus Bdellovibrio; species Bdellovibrio sp. HCB2-146. The sequence goes on along the minus strand of NZ_JBLEQP010000001.1, from coordinate 1,099,093 downwards.
TGTTGCAGGCTTACATCCCGATGTGGATGTAAAGCCTCTTTATACGAACATGTTATTTATGAAAGTCGCTGCGGAGTTAGAAACGCATTTCGATGACTTGTTATCGAACTATGGTTTGTCGAGCGGACGATTTACATTATTAATCCTGCTTCGCAATCACCCCGAAGGATTGAAGCCATCGGAATTGGCACTTCAACTGGGTGTTACGCAAGCGACGATTTCAGGTTTGTTGAATAATCTCGAAAAACTTGAACTGGTCTCTCGCCAAACGCATCAAACGGATGGGCGCGCTTTTGTGATTAAGCTGACTCAGAAAGGTCACGAGATCATTCAGGACATCTTCCCGAAATGGTATCCACGTTTGGCTGCTTTCTGGGCTGTGATTAATGGCGAAGAGAAAGAAAACATCAACGGCCTCTTAGGTCGTATGATTGAGAACACAGCTGTCTTAAATCAAAAGTAGTGATGTCGTAATACAATTGGATCAGCTCGTTTAAACGAGCGAGAATGAGAAGTATGAAACTACTTCTCATTTTTTTTGTAGTGGTCGCAGCGACATTCGCAATCGCTTCATGCCCCACAAAAAAAGACGTCATTCCAAATCCCACCCCACCTGAACCCAAAGTTCAAAAGGTTCCTGCTTCTTTTTCCGGTCCATGCTGCGTTAGTGTGTCGTGGGCATAAAAAAATCCGAGGTTTTGCCTCGGATTTTTGAATCTAAAATATTTCTAACGTAGATTACTTCACAACACCTTTGTAGATGTAAGCGATTCCGCCAGTCAAAGCTGTGTATTCAAAAGAAGAGTAAGCGTCGCTCTTCTTCATCAAATCAAGGAAACCTTCGCGGCATGGGAATGCGGCTGAAGATTTTTGCAAGTACTCGTAAGCGTCTTTTTGGCCTGTTACCAAGCCACCGATTTTAGGCAGGACGTGCATTGAATAGAAATTGTAAAGTGAACTGAATACCGGCAATTGCACTTGGCCGAATTCAAGAACCATCACAGTGCCGCCAGAACGAGTCACACGTGCCATTTCTTTCAAGGCTTTCACTGGATCACTGACGTTGCGGATGCCAAATGAGATACTTGTGATATCAAAAAGATTATCTGTGTATTGAAGTTGCGTCACATCAGCTTGTTCAAAAGTGATATCAAGTCCACGCTCAGCCGCTTTCGCAGGAGCCGGGATCAACATCTCAGCACAGAAATCAGTTCCTGTGACTTTACCTTGAGGGCCGACTGCTTTTTTGAATTCAATTGCCAAATCACCCGTGCCAGTTGCGCAATCTAAAACTTTTTGGCCCGCTTTAGCGCCAGACCATTTTACAAGTTTTTTTCTCCACAAGTGGTGAATGCCCATCGACAAGACAGAGTTGCCGCGATCGTAGTTCGCAGCGACTTTCGCAAACATGCTGCGGATGATTTCTGGATTTGGAGAATGATTAGCGGACATTGGCGATCTCCTTGTGCAAAGGACGTTCAACTGCATCAAGAATTTTTTCAAGACGCTTCATCATCGTGCTGAAATCTTCAAGAGTCAGCGCTTGCATGCCGTCTGAAAGTGCCTCTGCTGGACGAGGATGAACTTCGACGATCACACCATCAGCACCAGCTGCAGCGGCCGCGTAAGCCAAGCTTGGAACCAGAGCGCGAATACCGACTGCATGAGAAGGATCCACGATCACCGGAAGATTTGTATTTTTCTTTGCGTAAACAACGGCATTTAAATCCAAAGTGTTGCGAGTCGCTGTTTCGAATGTACGAATTCCGCGCTCACACAAGATCACGTTCGGGTTGCCACCGTTTGTGATGTACTCAGCAGCTTTCACCCACTCTTCGATCAGAGCGGCGAAACCACGCTTCAACATCACAGGTTTTTTCTGCATTCCCAACTCTTTAAGCAAAGAGTAGTTGTGCATATTGCGAGACCCAACTTGGAAGCACTCGACAACGTCGTAAACTTCTTCAATTTGACGAGCGTCAGTGACTTCGGAAACGAGGCTCATGCCTGTTTCTTTGCAAACAGCTTTGATAAAATCGAAAGATGAATTGCCCAAACCTTGGAAGGCTTTTGAAGACGTGCGCATTTTCCAAATGCCACCGCGAAGAAGATGAGCACCAGATGCTTTCACTCCTTTGGCAGTTTCCAAAAATTGGTCGTAGCTTTCAATCGAGCAAGGACCAGCGATGACAGTGAATTGAGATCCCCCGATCTGGTATCCGCCGACATTGACGATTTGGGTTGAGGGACTTGTTTGCATAGTTTGCGTTTCCATAATACGAACTTCTTTGTTCACCCTTGTTTAACACTTTTCCCATATTTGAGAATGGAAAAAGAGGGTCTATTTGTGGATCGGCAGAATAGCATAACGCTCTTGGGCATTACAAACTTTTTGGAAGAAGGGGCCCTCTTGCGCCATAAGGGCAAATGGATCCTGATTGAAGGCCCATTTAAAGCCCAAGAAAAGCCAAATAAGCATGAGATTTCAGTATTTTGCCCCGACTTCTACAATATTGAAGGCGGCACAAACTGGGTGGGAACCCACGCCTGCGAGCTCGAAACGCTACAGCTTCAATCGCTTTGTCAGGCCTACTTAGCAAAGAATACACGCTCATCTGAGGGTTTATCGTCTTGGGAAGAGCCTCGGAAAGAGGACTTCGCTGAATCACTGTCGATCATACAAGAGCGTATCCGCAAGGGTGAAATCTCAAAGGCGGTTCCTGTTGTGTTCGCAAAATCACGTCAAACCATCACCCCAACGATGCGTGCAGAGCTGATTTTGCAACTCACACATGCACCAACTTCCTTACATGTTTTTGGTTTCTGGCGTGATGGTGATGGAATTTTAGGTGCAACACCCGAAGTTCTTTTCTCATACGAGCATCAAATTCTTTCGACAATGGCGCTTGCGGGAACATGTCCCAAATCGGAGAGCTCCACTCGAGAATCGTTGCTACATGATCAAAAAGAACTGCAAGAACATCATTTCGTCGTCGAAGATTTGGTGAATTTATTTAAAGGCCAAGGCGATCTTGAAGTCGAGGGTCCCTCAATTCTCGAATTGCCAACGCTCTATCATTTGAAAACCGATATTCGTGTGCGCTCTTTTAAAGAACCTGATTTTCGCGCATTGATTGAAAAACTTCACCCCACGCCTGCACTAGGTGTAGCACCTCGCAAAGCGGGCTATCACTGGATGCAGTCGTTACCGGGTCAAGAGGGCCGTGCTCGATTTGGCGGGCCTTTTGCGTTTTTCATGGGCGAGGAGGCTCTGTGTCTTGTCGCCATTCGAAATTTGCAGTGGAATGAACAGTTCGCGATGATCGGATCGGGTTGCGGAGTGGTTGCAGCCAGTGAACTTGAGCGCGAGTGGAGAGAGCTTTATCAAAAGCGTCTTTCAGTGAAAAAGATTTTAGGATTTGAACTATGACAAATATGGAATTGGCCGGAAAAGTAATTCAAGAGCTTGTAAACACGGGCGTGCGCGAGTTTGTTCTTTGCGCAGGAGCTCGTAACAGTCCTCTTGTGCACATCTTAGATGAGATTCAAGATGTAAAAGTTTATTCCTTTTTCGAAGAGCGATCAGCAGCCTTTTTTGCTTTAGGTCGAATCGCCAACACACGTCGTCCCGTTGCAATCGTGACGACTTCGGGAACAGCGGTTGCAGAACTTTTGCCTGCAGCAGTTGAAGGAACTTATTCTTCCCTGCCACTGATTATGATCACAGCGGATCGTCCAAAAAATTATCGTGGATCGGGTGCTCCGCAAACAATCGAACAAGTCGGAATTTTTTCTTACTATAATGAAGTCGCTTTGGATCTTGATGCAGAGAACACGCATTTGTCGTTCAAATCATTGTCTTGGAAAAAACCAATTCACGTGAACGTCAGCTTCACAGAGCCCTTGATTGATGGACCGGTTCCGCAAATCAGCATTCCAAAAGTTTCTGAGCGCCTCAAGCTTCCAGGTCAATTGCCATTGGGAACTTTGAAAGCGATGGAAGCTTTCTTGAACAATCATCGTCCTCTGGTGATGGTGGGAATCTTACCTGATAAAGCTTACGGAACTGTTCTGGAGTTTTTAAAGCAATACAAATCTCCAGTTTACGCAGAGGGAATTTCGGGGCTCCGTGGAAATCCAGGAATCAAAGATATCGAAATCAAATCTGGTGAAAAAATGCTTCACCGTATTTTAACCTCTGGGGAATGTGATTCGATCTTGCGCATTGGTGGTATTCCAACAGCGCGTATTTGGCGTGATCTCGAAGAAAAGTACAAGGATATCCCTGTGTTCTCGGTCGGATTTAATCATTACACCGGCCTCAGTCGCCAAGTTCAGCACTTCAATTCTCTCGAAGTTTTAAGTCAGGTCGAGTTTACACGCCCACAACGCGAGAATAGTAAACTCAATATTGAGGACACGGCTCGCCGAATGGAAATCAGACGATTGTTAGAAAAATATCCGCAATCGGAGCAAGGCCTTATTTATTCTCTCTCTAAAAAATTGCATGGCGTTTCCTTGTACCTTGGAAATTCGCTTCCTGTGCGAGAGTGGGACGCGTGCTCAGATCATGACTTTTTACCAGCACGTGTCGCTGCGAACCGCGGTGCGAACGGTATTGATGGGCAGCTCTCGACATTCTTAGGCTGGGCGCAACCTGCAACAGAGAACTGGTGTATGGTGGGTGATCTCACGGCGATGTATGATTTATCGTCACTTTGGGCAACTTCTCAACTTGAGGCCAAAAAGTTTCGCATTGTCGTCATAAACAACGGAGGAGGCCAAATCTTCTCTCGAATGTTTAAGAAAGAGATTTTCATAAATAAGCACAATATTTCTTTCGATGGCTGGGCAAAAATGTGGAATTGGGGCTACCAAAAGTGGCATACTATACCAAACACTTTCGAGTTTTCGGACTCTCAGATTATCGAGTTGTGCCCAGATGAGCATCAGACTCAGCAGCTATGGCAGGAGTTGGATACGTTGTGGAGAGAGTAAATATCTTTTTTCTTCATGGTTTTTTAGGTCAGCCCCAGGACTGGAAACGAGTCCAAGAGGCGCTGCCGTCCCATGATCGATTGAGAATATTTACTCCTGATTATTTCCGTGAAGGTTGGTTGTCTCCAGAAACTCCACTGGATAAGTGGGGAGCCTTGTTCAATCGTTGGGTTGAGCTTCAAGGTTTCAGCGCCGATCGCAATGTCCTTGTCGGTTATTCGTTGGGCGGCAGATTGTCTCTGCACGCACTCGAACACAAACCCGCTCTTTGGTACAAAAGCTTTTTGATTTCTACGAACCCTGGATTTGATGATCAGCTAACTGGCTTTGAACCCAGCTCTGAAATGCGCCGTCAACGCTGGTTGCAGGATTCATACTGGGCTGAAGAATTTGAAAAAGCGCCTTGGGATATGTTGCTTCGTAACTGGAATGCTCAAGCTGTTTTCGGTGGCGGTATGGAAGAGCCCACTCGTGACGAGAAACAATACTCTCGAGAACTTTTGGGGCTTGCTTTGACTCAGTGGTCGCTGGCACAACAGAAAAATATGCGCCCTGTGATCGCAGCTATGCCAAACAAAATTTCATGGTTAGTCGGAGAGAGAGATGAAAAATTCGTCGATCTTGCGTTACAACTGAAAGAAAGCATCCCAGGTTTAAAACTCGATGTGATTCCAGACGCCTCTCATAGAATTCTTTTTGATAAACCAAAAGAACTGGCAGAGAAAATCAAAGTGCTACTGCACCAGGTTCTTTAAAGATTTATTGATCCAATCAGCATAACCTGAAACACGCATATAACGAGCCCGATCCGCGCAGGTATCGCCATCTTTGATTTGTCCTGACCACACCACCGCTGAAAGAACGCCGACAATGTAATTCACATTGCGATAGCGCATCAGCGCCGGGCCTCCGGAATCTCCGCTGCAAACACCTGCATCACTGCTTTGTTTGATCAGGAAATAGCGTCCGTCATCGCTTAAAGCCGTCACTGCTAAATGTGTGGATCTGAGGCGAGCCATTCCCTGTTTGTCTTGCGGTGATGAGGGAGTCCTACCTAAGGTTCGCCCGTAGCCGACGGCGGTAAACTTGTATCCTTCTTTAAGAGGAAACTTTTCAGGTGCGATTTCGACCGGCTTAAAACCAGGAGGTAAGCCGCCGGCAAAAATAATCAACGCAATATCGTGCGCATGAGGTGCGCGGAATGAAGGATGTGGAATAAAAGAAACGCTTTTGCGCGATACATATTTGCTCGTCATCGGAGCAACTCCAAAAATGATTTTAAGGCCGTCTGGTTTTTCACTCAGACAATGAGCCGCCGTTAAAATCACATTTTCACGAATCAGCGTACCTGTGCAGATCTTATTGCCGTCAGGGTTGTAGGTCATGACCACATATGGTGAGACTTCGTCTTGAGGGAAAAGTTCCTTGCCGCCAATGATGCCGTCATTGGCGAGCGACCATGGGTACGTCGTCGGATCGTACTCACCGCATGAGGAGAGAATGAAAAGTGAAATTAGAAGCAGTGCAAACTTCATAAGACTGAAATAACAAAAGGGCTGCTCATTGCCTAGCAGCCCTTTTAAGATTGAAAAATATTTTGCTAAATTACTGAGCTTCTTGTGTCGCCGGTAAAGAAACCAGCTCCAAGTTTGTCAGTGATTCAAGGATTTGTGGAGTCATGCGTTCCATCCATCCTCTGTAAAACAAAGCACTTGTGTATGCTGCGAACTGCGAGCAGTTGTTTTCTTTGTCCATCACACCACGACTTGTTACGCCCCAGAGGTAGTATTCGCCGTCGACTTCAAGGTAAGCGGGCCCACCCGAGTCGCCGTGACAAGCGCCGGTGCCGTGGCGTTGATCCACTGTGATTTCAGACATGCTGTAGCGAGGATCTGCGATTTTAACTTTCGTCATATGCAAAGTACCTGCAGTTTTTTGGTCTTTGCCGTCAGTCATGCCGAAACCAGCAAGAACAACTTCAGTACCACGACGAAGTTTTGATTTATCTTTTAAGAAAGTCGCGGGTTTGTAGCCAGCGGGAACTTCACCTTTGAAGTGAATCAGAGCGATATCACCTGTGTTGAATGTTTCACCTGCGCGCTCTTCCCAGTAAGAAGAAACCGCAACACGATCAACTGCGTAGCGTACGCTCTCACGACCCAATGCTGTGTCGAAGAAGATATACATCTGCGGGCTTAAGCAATGTGCTGCTGTTAGAACGATGTTGTTCTCAAGAAGAGAACCTGTGCAGAGCTGTCCGCCGACGGAGTCGTAAACAGCTACGATGCTTTCAAGAATCTTGTCGGTCTTTTGAACCGCCGTGCCCCCAATGATACTGTCGCCACTTACGACCTGAGTTGATTCACCCTTCGGAGCGCAAGCTGCGAGAGTTAAACCAGTCAGTACCCCTGCGAAAATCAATTTGGATTGATTCACTAAAATCCCCCCGGATTTTACGCACCAACTAGTCAGTGCGTAGTGTGAATAAACCCAATTTGGAACCACTTTACAAGATCATAATACTTATGGATGTGATAAGGTTTTTTACATGTAATTCTTACAAGGATTTGCACTCATCTGCGGCTGAAATCAAAGCAGAGCGGGTTCCAGGCTCTGAAGCCGCGTGGCCCGAGTCCGCAACGATTGAAAACTTTGCTTCCGGCCAAGCCTTATGAAGTTCCCAAGCCGATTTCGCCGGGCACACCACATCGTAACGACCTTGCACGATGTATCCAGGAATGTGGCGAATCTTGGAAATGTTCTCAAGAATCCAGTTGTCTGTTTTGAAGAACGCGTTGTTTGTGAAGTAGTGACACTCAATGCGCGCAAAGCTCAATGCATAATCGGGATCATCGAATTCATCGACCGCTTTTGGATCCATGTACAGACGCGAAGTGGCTGCTTCCCATTTGCTCCATGCTTTTGCCGCTTCCAAACGCACATCACGATTTTCGTGAATCAAGCGTTTATGATAAGCTGCGACCAAATCATGACGTTCATTTTCTGGAATGGGTTTCAAATATTCATCCCAAATATCAGGGAAAATTTGGGAAGCGCCTTCTTGATAGAACCATTTAATTTCAGACGGACGGCACAGAAAAATTCCACGCAGGATCAATGCTTTCACGCGCTCGGGATGAGTAATTGCGTAAGTCAAAGCCAGTGTTGATCCCCAACTGCCGCCGAAGACGACCCATTTGTCGATCTTAAGCAGCTCGCGTAGTTTTTCGATATCGCTGACAAGATCCCATGTCGTGTTTTCACGAAGCTCTGCGATCGGTGTCGATTGTCCAGCGCCACGTTGATCGAACAAAATAATGCGATAAGTTTCGGGATCAAAGAAGCGACGGTGATCGGGAGCAACGCCTCCGCCGGGACCACCATGTAGAAATACAACCGGTTTGCCTTTCGGATTTCCAACTTCTTCATAATAAAGATTATGAATTTCTGAAACCTTCATGAAGCCTTTATTGTAAGGCTCAATCTGAGGATAGAATTCGCGAGTAGAAGTTTGCATGGGGGCTCCTTTGAAAAGGACTTTACGTTAGTCCTTTTGTGGGGAGGCCGCAATACCTTCCGCTTTGCGGCTTTTAGAAGAACTCAGAGACGAATTTATTTTTCTCTTTATCGGAAATAAAGCTAGCTTCAAATGCGATTTGATTGCAGCGACGGAAATCTGCTGGGGTGAGTTGGTGGACACGGTGAACGACTTCGTAGTCATCACTCAAGGTCGTTGCAAATATTCCGGGGTCATCAGAATTAATCGTCACACGGATGCCACTGCGAAGAAGATCTTTGATTGGATGTTCTTCGTAGGTTTTAAAAGCCTGCGTGAGATAGTTGCTAATAGGGCAAACTTCAAGAGTGATTTTTCGCTCGCGCACAAAATCCATCACGGCAAGATCGCGAATGATTTGCACGCCATGACCGATGCGTTCGGCGCCTAAAATTTCAATGGAGTCACGAACCCATTGCGGAGCTTGGTTGTCTGGAGTTTCGCCGGAATGAGCGGTGATGCGAAGTCCGGCCTTTTTTGCTTTCTGAAAGATATTTTCGAAATTTTTAGGTTCAAAGCCATTTTCGTTGTCAGCCAAATCTAAAGCGATAAAGGAATCTTTGTGATCAATGGCGAAATCAACTACGCGCTCAGCGACGGGAAGCGGCTTCACTCTTTGTACGATGCAAATCAATCCCACGGCCATGTGAAATTTCTTTTTTGCCATCTCGATGCCTTTAACGAGTGAAGAATGAATTTTATCGAAATTTAAATTTGCATGGCCGTCTTCAATAAAAGTCGGGGCATAACGCAGTTCAAGAATACGAATGCCGTCATTAAACGCGTCTTCGCAGGCCTCAAATGCAATACGTGTGAGGATTTCCTCGCTCGCGAGAACTTGTTGCGCATTTAAGAATTTATGGAGGACCGAGCCCAAATCTTTCATGGGTTGAGTTATGAGGAACTGTTCCTTTTGCCCTTGCAGAGTCGGGGCCAAGGTGATGCCCGTTTGGGGCGCAATTTCCAGAAGCGTGCTCCAACGCACTGAGCAGTCCAAATGGCGGTGAAGTTCGACCTTTGGCAGGTGGCGTAGATTGTGAGAATAGAGCTTTTGCATTGAAGTTCCTTGCCGTCAGAAGTACAACTAGATGCTATGACAGAACCGATTCAAATCAAAACAAAACTTGCAGGCAATCCTTCTTCTGAACCTCAATTCAAAGTCTCTGTGAAAAGCAAAGACGGCCGTCAGATCCCAGCTGTGGATCCGCGTTCGACTCGTGCTTTAGTTTCGCTCATGGACATGAATGCTGTCCTTGGTGGAGCAGCATCTCACTACGGAGGTCCTGCGGCTTTTGCGGAGTTGATGTCAGCCATGCATGCGATTGTTTTTGATGAGGCCACTCGCGCTGGCAAACAATGGTACGACATGTTCCACTTGGTGAACGATGCTGGCCACTGTGAAAACGGTTTGTATGCTTTGAAGGCCAATTACAAAATGGCAGGTCTTGATTTGAACAGTCTTAAAAAATTCCGTTCAATTGAAAGCGGTCTGACAGGTCACGGTGAAGTTCACTGCTTCCCTGAAGGTGTTTTTGTTTCTAACGGTCCTTTGGGTTCGGCATTTCCGCAAACTCAAGGTTTGGCAATGGGTGAGGCGATCTCGGGTCGCAATCGTGTGACGATCACCGCGATCTCAGACGGTGCTTCCATGGAAGGCGAAGCGAAAGAATCTTTCGCGGCTATTCCAGGCTTGGCAGCTCGTGGTCAAATGGGCCCTTACGTTTTGATTATCAGCGATAACAATACGAAACTTTCTGGCCGTATTGATTCAGAATCTTTCTCTATGAATCCTTCTTTTGCTTCGTTGGCAACATTGGGATGGAAGTTGATCACGTTGCTTGAAGGAAATGATTTGCAAAAATGCTACGACGTGATTGCAGATGCAATTGCGATGGCAAAAGCAAATCCAAAACAACCTATCGCAATTCACGCAAAAACAATCAAAGGTATCGGCACGAAGAAAACCGCTGAATCTGCCACTGGTGGTCACGGTTTCCCTCTGAAAAGTCCTTCTGAATTACCGGCGTTCTTGACCGAAATCTATGGTGGAGAAGCGTTCCCAGCTGTTTTCAATTCTTGGATTGACGAATTGAATAAATGGGAAGCCGACATCAAAGCTAAAGGCGTTAAAGATTCTGGCGAGAAAATCCAAAAAGGTGTGGCGTCTGCAATGGTGAAAACTCGTAAAGCGGGTTTGCCTGTTGTCAGCGTGACTTCAGACCTTCCGGGCTCAACGGGAGTTGCGGATTTCCGTAAAGAATTCCCGAAAGACTCTTTCGACGTCGGTGTTGCGGAAAGTAACATGGTTTCTACTGCTGCTGGATTATCAAAACTTGGCTATATCCCAGTTGTTGATACGTTTGCACAATTTGGCGTGACGAAAGGTGCGTTACCTTTGACGATGGGTGCTTTATCAGAAGCTCCAATCATCGCGATCTTCTCGCACACAGGATTCCAAGACGCGGCTGACGGCGCTTCTCATCAAGCATTGAGTTATATGGCGATGGTGTCTTCGATTCCTCACGTGAACGTTTACTCTTTGTCTTGCTCTGACGAAGCCGATGCTTTGGTTACAGCAGCCATCGAAAACTTCGCCAAAGATCGCAAAGCTGGAAAAGTTCCAAACAGCTCTGTTTTCTTCTTGGGTCGTGAAAATTTCCCGAAATCATACGTTGCAGGCGCAACTTACGATTTGAATAAAGCGCAAATTTTAAAAGACACAACGGCTGGCAAAGCAAAATCAGTTGTGATTGCGACAACGGGATCTCTGGTTCCGCAAGCACTTGAAGCTGCGACAGCCCTGGAAGCAAAAGGTGTTGGGGCGGTTGTTGTCAATAGTGCTAATGTGAATCATGTGGACGTGGCGACTTACAAGTCTGTTCTGGCAAAAGCACAAGGTCGCTTGGTCACAGTTGAAGATCACCAATTGATTGGTGGATTTGGTCAAATGTTGAGTCATGCATTGTTGAATGCAGGCGTGACTTTCACATTAAAAAGCTTAGCTGTGCATGGAGAGTTCGGACAAAGCTCATACACAGCTCTTGATCTTTATAAGAAACATAAAATCGATGCGGGCGCGATCGTCGAGGCATCTCTGTAATCAGTATCAGGCGGGCTTTAGTAGAATTTGCGCATGAATGATTCTACTCGAGCCTGCATGCTTTCCCACTTCAAGTTGTAATCCCATTTGGCTTTCTTGTAGACGTCTTCGCGGTTCTTCGTGATGTTGCCGTGCCATACGTGTGTGGTTTCCGGGAAGTACATTGTGTATTCTTTGCTGAGTCCGCTGATAGAGTAAGCAGCGCGAGTGATTTCGTCCACATCAACGGCAGGATCACGTTCCGCATAAGCTAAGAACGTAGGCGCTTTAATTTTGCCGTAGACGTTCTTCATCGTCCCATTTCCATGAGTTTCACGAACGTTTTTAATCAAAGCACTCATTTGCTTGGCGGCATTCGGCGAATACAAAGGAGTTTCATCAAGGTTCGCGGCACCCTCAAAGAACGTGTTGCCGTTCAGGTGTAGAAGTCCACCCAAAAAACCACCGATTGAAACGGAAGCTCTGACGTCAACTGCTGGCGACCATAACAAAACACCTTCCGTGATACCGGGATTTGCAAGGGCTGCATCCATTGAAAGCAATCCACCTAAAGAGTGTCCTGCGAAAATAACTTTCTTGCCAAAGCACTGAGCAAGTTTGATGTTTTCACGAATTTCACTTTGCCATTCGCGGTAAGAAACTTTTTTCATGTTGCTCCAGTCACCTTGCCAATGGCCCGGTAAAAGAATGCTGATAGAAACAAATCCCTGGTCTTGGAAGACTTTGTTAATACCTTTAAAGAAATAGGGTGATTCAAACATACCGTGTGTGAAAATTACGACTGTTTGTTTTGGATTGTAAGCAGGCAGATAAAGACGCGGCAGATGTTTTGTCGGAACACCTTTAGAAATGCGCTGTTGAACGCGTGAGTTAAACTGCGCGACACAGCCGTCGAATTTCGCTGCAAATGCAGTCGTCGTAAATGTCGTCACTAAAGTAATAAGAAGTAGCTTGATCATGGAAACTCCTATTTAGGGCGTTAAAAATTTGAACTGCGCGCGGAAGAAATTATTAATATTGTCCTGAGTCTGAACTTTTTCTTGAGATAGTTCTGGGTTCTTTTCAGCAATCAATTTCGCCAAATCTTTAAAATTTGTATTAAAGCTGTGGTGAATTCCCTTAAATGCGTTCACATCGAATTCAGAACGCATCGGAATTCCGTATCCTTTTGATAGGTGTTCCGTGGGAGTTAATTGGCGAATCATGTCCTTATATTCTTCGACATATTTTTCACCGGCTTCAGAATCAATCATTTTCATGACTTCTTCCTGAACGACTTTGGTGAGGTCGCGATCGATTTTGACCTCGAGCAGGAAAAAGCTCGCTGCTAGAGCAGCGGCATTTTTATTATGAGTGGTGAGTGACTCAACCAAAGAAGCGCGTTCTTCGGCCGTGCTCGACTCGAGATACTGCTCCAGTGTCTTATAGCGAGCCTGTACGAGCGGGCGAATCGCTGCGAAAGAGCGGTGTAAGTCTTCATCTACTTTTGAGGGGAACAAATAGCCTTGATCGATAAGATCTTGGTTTGTTCCTGCAAACTTCGGCATAAGGCCTGCTGACTGTAAAAGATCAGCTACACCTTGCGGAGTGACGGGCTTCACTTTATGAAGAAGTGGATGGCCTTCAGGAAGGACACCTGTGATCAACTCAAAAGTTTCGCCAGCGCAGTTATTTGAGACGAAATAGTACTTTCCTCGGTACGACCAATGTAGTTCCATCACGCGTTTCACGAAAAGATTTTTTTGCTCTTCAGTAAGACTTAACGGATAACTCAAAAGGTCACGTTCTTCGTTGCGGTTGTATTCTGTTGTGACCTGGCTCATTGGCAAAATAAAAAGTTGGGACGGGTAAGCACCCGATAGCCCCTTCCAATAGTTCGTTACGATGTCAGCGACATTGGCGCGGAAGCTGACGATCACGTGATGAGAAATGTCCTGCAGGCAGTCAGTACCCACAGTAGCTCTATCTGGAGAACACACAATCAGACGAACCATCGAGTGGCCCCATCGGCTCATGAGAGCTTTGCCTGGTCCTCCCATGAAATAATGAACTTGATAAACACGACTGGCATCCAGAGATACAGGGCGGCCATCGTCTCCTGAAAGCGCATAGTTCACAGTATCGCAGTTACGACCTTTAAAAGGTTCATGTTTAAATTGTTTTGCATAGTACTGGTAAAAGCTCGGGCGACGGCATTGGTAGTCAGGATCAAGAAGAAAGTACTCTAAGTTGACGGCAAAGCTTTCTTCAAGGCTCGTCAGCTCGTAGGCCTCAGGCACGCGCGCGCCGAGCTTATTGCGTTTTGCCTGAGAGAGAATTTCAAAAGAGTTGCGATCTGATACCAGTCGCTTGCGTGAAGCCAGGTATTCACAGCGTGGAGTTGAGCGTAGTTTTTGGCTCTGCATTTTGCTAGCAGATTCGACTTTCTCAAAGTGGCATTTGCTGAGTTCTTGAAATTCTTTATCGGAAAGACGACTAGAAAAGTCGTATACGTGACCGAGCTCGTGAATAACAACGGCTTGAAATAAGCGGTCGCTTTGTTCATGGCCACAAGGGAACGAAAAGTTTTCTTTTCCCAGAGCAATTTGCTTTAAAGAGTTATCAAGAATAATCACCGGATTTTGGCGCGAAGGTTTGGTTTGAGCGAGACGGTGACTGAAGTTGGGAGAGCAGATCTGTTTAAGATCAACAGACTGTTTTCCCAGAGCTGCAAAAGAAAAGGTAATTTTTTTGTCAGCAAGTACAGCTTTAATGGCAGAAGGGAGGAGTGAGACACTTTTTTGAATTTTGGATTCAATCAGCGCGGTATCTGCGGCATTTAGAGATGAATTATTTTGAAGACGGATCGAAGCGTGGCTGGAGAAGCCAAAAAGAAGGACACATGTTATCGCGAGAGCTGTTGTGGTTTTCATTTTGCCTCCAGAAAAAAAAGGAGGGCCCTGCGGAGGGCCCTCGATCAGAATTACTTCATCAAGTTTTGGACAACTTCGATGTCTGACATAGAAGCAACTTTTGCTGCACCCAAAGTTTGAGTAAGAGCAGCACGTGCTGTTTTAACTGCGTCTTGAACTTGAACCGAGTAAACTTGGCTCAATACTGCGAACTGTTCTGCATTTGCAGCGATTTGTTCTCTTGCATAAACGCGAGAAGTGCCGCTTAACTCTGTTGAACCAGAGATAATGCCACCGCGACCACCAGAGTAAGATGTGTCGTTGCGAGTTTCCCAAGCGTTTGCTTGAAGAGATAATACAGTCGCAGCTGTAAGAAGAAGGGCTTTCATCATATAGAACTCCTTTTGAGTTGGTTTTTTTAAGATCGAGAAACCGCTCTCGATCTGTTTTGAAATTAAAAGCAAGATAGGGATTTGAGGCTTTGGTTACGATGAACTTCTCTGAACTTCGATGCGTTTAAAACTTAGACAACCTGCTCTTGTCCCTAGGTCTTATGGGTGAAGATTAGCGTTTATTGCCGGATAGAGAGTCCAATATCATCTAACAGAAGAGAGCCGCTCGAGGAGAGGGTTGTCCCACCCTGTAAATTCTGCTAGATCTGTTCTATGGAAGAAAACGGCGAACTCAAAATTACGGATACTTTAGAGGGTACGGGTAAGGTAGCAGCTAAGGGCGCTTTACTATTTGTTCAGTATGAAGGCTTTTTAGAGGATGGGACAAAGTTCGATTCTTCGTACGATCATGGCCGACCTTTTCAATTCGTGATTGGTTCGGGCCGAGTTATCAAAGGCTGGGATCAGGGCTTGATGGGCATGAAAGAGGGCGGCAAAAGAACTCTCTTCGTCCCATCCCACTTAGGTTACGGAGAACGCGTAAGACCCAAAATCCCCGCCCACTCAAACCTCATCTTCCACGTAGAACTCCTAGAAGTCCGCCCCCGCGAATAAAAGAAGCAGGCACTTTTTAGGAGATGCGGTTGATGAGGCCTTTGATGGCGTCTTCTAAGATGTCAATCACGAGTTCGAAGTCTTTGCCGCTTCCGTAATAGGGATCTGGAACTCCGCGGACTTTAAAATTGGAACAGTAGTCGGTGACCAAGGAAATTTTGTTTTGATACTCAGGTTTGGGGCAACGCTTTTGCAAGTTTGCGAGATTTGCGGAATCCATCGCAAGAATGAAATCGAAATGTTCAAAGTCGTGGGCAGTAACTCCACGAGAAATACTTGTCAGGTTGTAACCGCGCATTTCTCCATGGCGAATGCTACGCGGATCAGCCGATTCGCCATCATGATGTCCCGAAGTTCCCGCTGAATCACAAACCCAATTCAGTCCACGTTTTTTGATTTCCGCAACTGCAACAGCTTCGGCAGTAGGGGAGCGACATATATTTCCAAGACAGACAAAAAGTAGTTTCATAACCCGAGCATAAAACAAATCTGCCGTTCTGAGAAGTTACTGGCAGACGAATTTTGACTGGAGGGATTTGAAATTTGGATTCGAGTCGCAGAGAGAAGTCCTTAACGGAAGTCCTGCTTTTTTTGCGTTCGCGAGGATGATCAACATTCTGATATAGGTCGGAGTCAGAGTTTCGCGGATTTTTACAACCACGGTTTTGTACGGCTTATTGGGATTTCCGGCCTCATAACCATTGTTGCACATATCTTCCTGAAAGGATTCTTGTGCAGAGGTGCGAGCACCACTCCAAAGACTCCAGAGGCTTGCCAAATATCCCGTACGATCTTCGCCAGCAGTGCAGTGGAAGTAAATGCTTTCACCCTGGCGGTGAGCACTTTCAATTGTTTGAAGGGCTGCGATCGTCATCTCACAAGCAGAGCGAAAATCGGTGATATCTTTCCAGGGGAATGGAACATGAGTGATGTCCTCATTTCTGACGCCGAGTTTTTTCAGAGAAGAGACTTCTTTTGAGACTTCGCCTTTCACATCGTTTTTGAAAATCAAAAACTTGCGAACACCAATGTCGATGAGTTCCTGCATTTGATCTTCAGTCGGAGTTCGACCGCGCAGAACCTGCTGAGAATCGCTGTAGGTCACGACATGAGAATTCGGAATGGTCAGACCTTGGACTCGATTGTTGAGGTCATAAGCGTGAGCAGTGAGGGAGGTTAGCAGTGACAAAAGAAGAAGTGTTTTCATGCGACCCTTCTAGAATGGGATCCGCAAAAAGAAAAAGGCATAATACCTAAGATATTATGCCTTTCTAGAATGAATACAAATCTCAGCTCGAAACTAAGCTGCTTCCCGCGTGGGTCTGACGCGTTGTAGACCCAAAAAAGAAGCAGGCACCTTTTAGGCGGCTTCGGCTTGGAAGCCGGCCATTTGGCCCATTTGATCGGCTGAGAATGCTGATACGATGTCGACCAAGATAACAACCTTGTTGTCCACTTTACCCATACCACGAACGAACGACATTGCGTTTTCGTTACCTAGCACTGGAGGTGGTTCGATTTGGTTGTCTTGAAGATCCACAACCTCTTTTACTGAGTCGACGATCATACCAACTTGACCGATTTCAGTGTCGATCACGATGATGCAAGTGTCGCGAGTTGTGTCTTGTGGTTGCATTCCGAATTTCACGCGAAGATTCACTACCGGAATGATTTTACCGCGAAGATTCATAACACCTTTTACATATTCTGGAGTGCGTGGCACAGGTGTGATCTCGCCGAATTGGTTGATTTCACGTACCGTCTCAATAGCGACGCCATATTGTTCAGACATAAGTTGAAACGTCAGGTATTGACCAGGTTTTGCTTTCGTTGTTTCGCTCATAAGTAATGGCCTTTCAAAGTCGTTAGACAAAACTATCCTATTTCTTTTCGCGAAAATAGGGAGGCTACTTAAGTACTTTCTTACGAAATGGGAAAAAATAATAAACTCACATGTTTCCGTCTTGTCCTGAGACGATAGTCTAGAACACTTGTCAGTGTCTCGTCTCTAGACTTTCGCAGGAATGAGTTTCGCGAGACAGACACCGATATTTCCAATGAGTAAATTCATGATATTTGGCTATTGGAGCACCAACAATGAGTGATAATGCGTTTTTCGAAGAATTGCAGATGGACTTCTTAAATGAATCTGCCTTCATGCTTGAGCAATATGAAGAATATATGATGCGACTCGAAAACAGTGAAGATCCAGCACGTGACCTCACAGATATTTTCCGTGTGGCCCATTCCGTAAAAGGAGGAGCCGCTGCCGTTGGTTTGACGGATCTTGGTAAATTCGCCCACGTGATGGAAGATCTCTTGGATCTGTTGCGTTCAAGCCCGCATCTTGTGAACTCCACGGTCATTTCATTGCTCTTAGTCTCAGGCGATGAACTTAAAAATCGTGTCGCGGCTTTGCAACAAGGCAAAGGTGGTCCTTGGGATACATCAGCTCTTGTAACTCAGTTGGTGGATTTGCGTGAACAATTGTCTGGTAAACCAGCAAAGAAATTTGCAGAACCAGCAGCGCCTGCTCCGGCGCAAGAAGAAGTAAAAGAACAAGCGCCAGATGATTTCTTTGCGGCTCCAGTTGCTGAAGTGGCAGCAGCTCCAGTTGAAACTGAAGATCACACAAATCACGATCTTCTCGCCGAACTTCTTGCTGGTCTTTCTCCGGAAGACCAGGCTGAATTCCATGCGAAAGAAGCAGCCGCGGCCGCCGCGGCTCCAGCACCAGTTATCGCTCTTGCTCCAACTCCAGTTGAAGCGGAAGCGGCAGCACCCGTCGCTGAACCGGTTCCAGTAAAACCAGTTGCGGCGACACCTGTTGCACCAGTTGCGGAAGCAAAACCAACTCCGGCTCCAGCAGCACCAGCGGCAGCATCTGCCAGTGGTGGTGGCGGTGGTGCTCCGAAAGCGGGCGCGAAAAATACTAACAGCACAATCAAAGTTGACACCGGCCGCGTGGATTCAGTTTTGGACGCTGTTGGTGAGCTTGTTGTACTAAAAAACCAAATCGTCCATGACGAAGTCGTTCGTAATGGCGAAAATCTCAGACTTGAAGCGATCGTCGATCAACTCGACAAAGCCGTGCGTGAGCTCTATGAAAAAACATTGAGCATCCGCATGACACCGCTTAAATCCATGTTCGTGAAAATCCAACGTATCGTGCGTGACGTTTCAATCAGCCTTGATAAACCAGTCGATTTACAATTGATCGGTGAAGAAACAGAGGTTGAAAGAACCGTATTCGAACTACTTGGTGACCCTCTCGTTCACTTAGTTCGTAACTCGATGGACCACGGAATTGAAAAACGTGAAGTTCGTCAAGAGCGTGGTAAGCCACTTACTGCAAAAGTCATCGTGTCAGCGAAACAAACGGGCGGTAACGTGACGATCGACATCACTGATGACGGTGGTGGTATCAACCGTGAAAAAGTTTTGAAAAAAGCGATTGAAAGAGGCTTCGTACCACAAGGTGTGGACCCTGCGACAATCCCTGATGAACAAGTTTTCCAATATATTTTCCAACCGGGCTTCTCGACGGCAGATAAGATCTCGGATCTTTCGGGTCGTGGTGTTGGTTTGGACGTTGTGAAATCAAACTTGGATAAGATCCAAGGTAAAATCAACATCTTCTCTAAACCAGGACAAGGTTCGACATTCCGTTTGACGATTCCTCTAACGACGGCAATCACGGACGGTATTATTGTGGCCCTTGATGGTGCACGCTACATCTTGCCAATCCACTCGATCCGCGAAATCGTGCGTGTTCTTCCTAAAGACTACACGAATATTTCAGGCGCAGGAAAAGTCGCAAACATTCGTGGACTTTTGTTGCCAGTGATCGATGTTTCAAAAACATTAGGTGAGATCAATTGGTCATTTAATAAAAAAGACGAGCAGTTAGCGCAACGTCGCGAGAACTCACTCAGTGCACGTCGTGAAGAAAGTATGCTTGTCATTATCGAATCCATGACAGGTCAAATGGCTTTCCCTGTTGACGATGTCCTGGGTCAAGCACAAGTCGTTGTTAAACCAATTGCAACAACAGGCGAGCCAATCCCAGAAGTTGCAGGTGCTGCAATTCTTGGTGATGGTCGTACAGTATTAATCCTTGAGCCAGGTGCTCTTGTAGCGGGCGCTGCACGTAGCGGCGGTCGGGAGATGGCAGCATGACAATAGCAGCAAAAAAGAAGGACCTTGCAGGATCTCTTTACGATTTTGAAGAGATCAAACTTTCGGAAAAAACCTTCGAAAAATTTGCGACCAAAATGTATGATCTTGCCGGTGTGGATTTGCCGTTCACTCCGAAAAATCATGCTCTGATCCGCAATCGTATTGTGAAACTTTTAAGACGCCATGATCTTCGCACATACGAAGAATATTGGGCGATGCTTGAAAGAGGTGACAATACTCTTATTCAAGAATTTATTTCTGCACTGACGACGAACATGACGTCGTTTTATCGTGAGTCAAATCACTTTGATTTCATGGCGAAAGTCATGCCGGAGTTGATGGCGAAACACGGGCCAGAACTTCGCGTGTGGTGTGCGGCTGCAAGTACGGGGCAAGAGCCTTACACATTGGCGATGACAGTGTGTGAATCACTTCCTGAAGCACAAGCTTCACGAGTGCGCCTTCTTGCCACAGACATTGATTTGCAAGTTTTAAAGAAAGCCTCTGTCGGAACTTATGAAGAGCGCGAAATGCAGGGACTTCCTCCTGTGCAACGCACGAAGTATTTTGAAAAGACCAAAGTCAATGGCGATGAATATTTCCGCGCCAAGGATCAAATTCACAAGATGATCCGTTTTGCTCCTTTCAATTTGATGAACCCTAAGTATGAATTTCAGCACAAGTTCCATATGATCTTTTGCCGAAATGTTTTGATCTATTTTGATGAAGCCACAACTAAAAAAGTCATCGATAATTTGGTGTCGTGCTTAGCTCCTGGGGCCTATTTGGTGTTAGGACATTCTGAGTCAGGAAACGTTAAACATCCAAGCCTGAAACCGCTCTCGAGAGCAGTTTATCAGAAGATTTAAGAAGGTTGTCATGTCGCAAAAAATTCGCGTCTTGATCGTTGATGACTCTGCGGTGATTCGTAAGCTTTTGGAGAAGATCTTTTCTTCTGCGAAAGATATCGAAGTGGTCGGAACAGCATCCGATCCCTATATTGCTCGTGATAAATTGGTGGCGCTAAAACCTGATGTGATGACTCTGGATGTGGAGATGCCTCGTATGGACGGCATTAGCTTCCTAGAAAAAGTCATGCAGCATTTTCCAACTCGCACGATTATTTTTTCCAGCTTAGCGAAGACGGGCTCGGAGACGTATCTTCGTGCTTTGGAAGCTGGCGCGATTGAGATCATGGAAAAACCTTCCATCGACGTTTCGCAAACTTTAGAAGCTCTTTCTAAAGACATCGTGGAAAAGGTACGTGCGGTTGCAAAAGCTCGTATCAATCCAATTAAAAAAGTTGTGACTCCCGGTGCACCGGTTGAAAAAATCAAACCAACAGCAATGGCGCGTACCACGCATCAGTTGTTAGCGGTGGCTTCTTCAACAGGTGGAACGGAAGCTTTAAAAGTTTTCCTCAGTGGAATGCCAGCAGATATTCCGGGAACTTTGGTGGTGCAACATATGCCACCAGGTTTTACAAAGTCTTTCGCTGACAATCTCAATGCGATGTTCCCATTTGAAGTGAAAGAAGCGCAAGAAGGTGATCAGGTTGTTCCTGGTCGCGTATTGATTGCTCCGGGAAACTATCACATGGAAATCACTCGTAGTGGTGCCTTCTATTATGTGAAACTTCACCAAGGGCCGCAATTGCACAGTGTTCGTCCCGCAGCTGACTATTTGATGAAATCAGTTGCCAAATACGTTGGTAAGAATGCCATGGGCGTTGTTCTAACGGGTATGGGTAAAGACGGTGCAGAAGGTTTGCTTGAAATGAAGAACGCAGGTGCTTACACAGTCGCACAGAATGAAGAAACGTGTGTGGTGTATGGAATGCCAGCAGCAGCCGTTGCCTTAGGTGCTGCAGATAAAATTTTACCGCTTGATAAAATCGCGAGTGATTTGCTTCATCAATTGAATAAGAGAAATGCAGCTTAATTTATAAAGAACAAACCGATCTTGCGATCGGTTTGTGTAAGAGCTAGTGCGTAAGTGGCGGAACATGACCGCCACTGTATTTTTCAACCTGTTGCAGCCAGTAGTGAATCTCGGTTGCCGACAAAGAATAATCCATGATCGCAAGTTTTAATGCCAAGCGGAAGGCATCGTTCGTGACGAAAGCCATCTGACGACGTTCACCTTTGCGGGCGTAGTTGTCGATTTTTTTAAGTCCGCCCATGATGTGCAAGGCTTTAAAGAACATCATCGATTCTTGCTTAAATACTCCCAGCTCTTCTCTGATAAAGTGAGCCAAACGAGGATCGCTTTCGATTTGATCTTGGTTCCAAGGTTCTTCGCCGTATTGTGCTTTCATGAACGACAACAAGATTCCTGCAAACAATTCAGTTGGATCTTGAGTGTTGATGCTCGCTGACCCCATACGTGCCATATGAATTTCAAAAATTTCCATTTTTGAAGGATCCATAAACACATTGTGCAGGCTTGGCAGGATATGCTCCATGATATGTAGATCAAAAAGCTCCATAAAAGCCAAGTGAGGTTCGCGCAGACGCATGAATTTCAACCATTCTTCACGACGACGCGGAAGAACGGATTTTTTAAGCTCCCCAGCACACTCCGCAATCGCGGCACGCATCGAAGACTCAATTGAAAAACCTAACTTGTGAGAAAGACGAATCGCGCGAAGGATGCGCACAGGATCTTCAATCAAACGTTCTTTCGGATCGCCAATCATGCGCAGAACGCGATCTTGGATATCTTGAATGCCACCGCAATGATCGATCAATTTGTGATCAACAGGATCATAGAAAATAGCATTAGCGGTAAAATCACGACGTTGAGCATCTTCTGTCGATGTCCCGAAGTAGTTATCGCCTTCAACCGTGGATTCTTCCGTCATCTGAGCGACTTCTTCCGTGCTGACATTGCGGCGGAAGGTTGCCACTTCGAATTGCTGATCTCCGCGTTTAACAAGCACCAGCTTAAAGCGGCGACCGATGACATAAGCATTCGATACTTTTTTACGAACTTGATTAGGAAGGGCGCTTGTTGCGATATCAAAGTCTTTAGGATGGATGCCTACCAACAAATCGCGAACGCAACCACCAACAAGGTAGGTCTCAAAACCTGCTTCTTGAAGGTTCTTAACTATTCTGAGGGCAAAAGAGTCTATCCAGTCCTCGTGGAGATGTGGCTTAGCTGTGGAAATCATTGGGGCAGAATCTACCTTCCTTCATAGAAAAATTCAAACCCGTCTTTTGACTTTTGTAAACGTCTCAAACGACTAAGGTCTTGTTCTTTGACGGCTTCTTGGGCTGCGGGTATAAAAGGGCATGTCGTATTTAGATAACTTCTATCATCACTTTTATGGCCCCGAGAACGGCCGTCGCTGGGTTTTTGTGCATGGCTTGATGGGCTATGGGCAAAATTGGCGCAAAATTATTTCTGGCTTGGAAGAAACAGAACGCTGCTTGGCTTACGATCAGCGCGGGCATGGACGCTCCATGAAGCCTGACAGCGGATACAGCCCCGAAGACTATGCTGATGACCTCAAAAAAATCGTTGATGATTTGGGATGGGAACAGTTTATTTTGGTCGGGCATTCTATGGGGGGCCGTAATGTTTTGAATTTTGCCTCTCGTTACCCCGAATACCTCACTCATCTTGTGGTGGAAGACATTGGCCCTGAAGTGAAGCCCAATGCCCATGAGTACTATGATTACCTTTTGAATCTGGTGCCGACTCCTTTTGCCAATAGGGCCGACGCAAAAAAGTACTTCTTCGAAGACTTTGTGAATAACGCTCGAACCCGGGAACCTGCTCTTGTTATGGCGAACTATTTTTACGCCAATATGGAAGAGAAGCCTAATGGAACTGTTGATTGGCGTTTTTCTAAGAATGGAATCCTAGAATCCGTCAGAGCTGGCCATAAATTGGAGCGTTGGGACGAGATCGAGGGCCTGAAGGTGCCGACTTTGTGGGTGAGGGGGGCTAGATCTCAGGAACTTTCACGCGAAACCTATGATAAGATTTTAACCAAGAACCCATTGATCAGGGGCGTCGAAATCCCAAATTCTGGCCACTGGGTCCACTCAGATCAACCTCAGGCTTTCATCGAGGCAATCAGGATGTTTGTAGGCGGCTTTTAAGCGCCTGCTTTGACTTTTGCTCGCCTGCTAAGTAGTTTGAGGACTTGCAAACCGGAGTAGTGAACGTTGAAATTTTCAGAGTTGAATTTAGAAGCCAGTTTGAACGCTGCAATCCAAAAATTGGGTTATGAGGACTGCACCCCTATCCAAGAACAAGCGATGAACCCCATCCTAGACGGCAACGACGTTGCCGGTCTTGCCCAAACGGGAACAGGAAAAACCGCTGCCTTTTTGATTCCGTTAATGGAAAGAATCCTTCGCGCGCGCCCCGTAACAGGCGATGTTTCTGAAGAACAAAAAGCAATCACAGACAAAAGAGCTTTCAAAGATTGGAAACCACAAAATTTTATTTTGATCTTGGTTCCAACACGTGAACTTGCTGAACAAGTACAAGAGAACGTGACGAAACTCAGTGAAGTTTCGGGTCTTCGCGGTTTTGCGATTTACGGTGGTACTGGTTACGACAAACAAAAAGAAGCTCTTCGCAATGGTGTTGAGTTTATCGTCGCAACTCCAGGCCGTTTGATTGATCTTTACAAAGAACACTTGGTGGATTTGAAGCAAGTTCGCGCGATTGTATTCGACGAAGCGGACCGTATGTTCGACATGGGCTTCAAAGACGACATGAAATACATTTTGCAGCGTGTACCTCGCGAACGTCAGTTCTTGGTATTCAGTGCGACTTTGAATTTCGACGTTTTGAATACAGCTTACCAATTTGGTTCAGAACCAGTTGAAATCAACATCAGCCGTGATCAAGCCAAAGCTGAAAACGTGAAAGATATGATCTTCCACGTGGGTAACGATGAAAAACCTCAGCACTTGTTGTCTTTGCTTAAATTGCACAATCCAAAACAAGCGATCATCTTCACGAATTTTAAGTTAAGTGTTGAAAAAATCGCCCGCTTTTTAGTTGATAACGGCGTTCCTGCGATGGCGATTTCAAGCTTGCTCACTCAAGCGCAACGCAATCGCGTGATTGAACAATTCAAAGCTGAAAACAATATGAACATCTTGGTGGCAACAGACGTGGCAGCACGTGGATTGGATATCAAGGGCGTGGACGTTGTGATCAACTACGAACTTCCTAACGACAGCGAATCTTACGTTCACCGTATCGGCCGTACTGGTCGCGCGGGAACAACGGGAAGCGCTTTCTCGTTGGTCAGTGAAAAAGACGTCGAAGCTTTGGCTCGTATCGAAGACTATTTGAAACACAAAGTTGAAGCAGGATTCCTTGAGAATGATCAATTGGTGAAGGAATTTAAACCAATGACGTTCCAACGTGAAGATGGCTATCAAAAATCAGACAAACCTCGTGGTCCTCGCGGAGAGCGTGGCGATCGCGGTCCTCGTGGCGACCGTGGTGATCGTGGCCCTCGTCGTGATAACAGAGGCCCTCGTCCGGAAAAACGCGAACATGGCCAACAAGGTCAGGAGCGTGGTGAAGGTCAACAACGTAAGCATGGTGGAGGCCAAGGCGGTCGTCCTGAGCACAAACGCCATGACGGACCAAAACGTCACGATCACAAACGTGGTGATCAATCCCAACAACGTGGCGATTTCAAAAAAGGTCCTCACCAACACCGCAAAGGAGCTTCTGCTCCTAAACGTGCGCCGACTCCACCGAAACAGAAATCTGTCGGTCAGAAAATTGCGGGATTCTTTAAAAAGTTATTTTCTTAGTTGAAACTCAGGTCAGAGGTTCCAGGTACCTATTTCAGTCTACACCACGTCATTCTCATTAGTGATGATGCGCTGTAGACTGAAATAAGTACCAGGAACCTTCTACTTTTTTGTTAGCAGTTGAATTGCTTCTTCGTTTTTATTTTCTTTTGCGATATCAAGAGCGGTTTGACCTTGTTTGTTTTTGAGGTCCTTCTTCGCTCCGGCCTTGAGTAGAATTTCGATGGTGGGTTTCGAGCCGTATTTAGCCGCTTCCATAAGGGGAGTTGTGCCCTCGTTATCGGGAACGTCTAATAGACTTTTTTTCTTTTTCAAAACCAGTTTCATCAATTCATGATTGTTCGTTGTCGCCGCCATAAAAAGTGCGGACTCTTGATCTTCACCGATGTTTTCAAGTGCAGCGCCGCTATTTATTAACAACTTTGCCACTTCGGTTTTTTCATTGGAAATAGCGAAATAAAGGGCTGTGTTATTATCGTGGCCTTTTTCATTGAGATTTGTCTTTTGTTTGATGAGAGCTTGGACGGCTGCTTTGTCACCTTCAGATGCAGCCTTGATCAGCGGTGTAAGTCCTTGTGCGAAGCCTTGAACACTGCCGATGAAGAAGGTTGTCATCAGGAGTGTTCGTAAAAGCTTCGTCATAGAGACCTCGATTAGTTCATTTTAAGAGGAATTTTTGTTGGTTCTTTCACTTCTGGCTTTTCCGGTACTGGCGCTGGTGTAGCAGCAACGGTTTTTTCTTCTACCAAAGTGGCTTCTTTGTCATAGCCTACCATGTTCCCAATTTGAGTGTAAGGGAATCGTGTCAGAGTTTTGCGATTCACAAGTGTTTGAACCAGGTCACGGATATAGAAACGAGCATTGTCGACGTCTGAGCCACCATATACATCGGGACGAGTGAGAACTGCGAAATACAAATGTCCTTCACTTGTACTCAACATCCCACCGAAGGTGATTGCCAGATTCGCAGAACCTGTTTTCGCTACCAGCGTGTTTTTATAAGTGGAACCGTTGTAGAAACTTTTGAATGTAGAATAGGTTTCTCCGTCACCACCGACAGCCATCACGTCGGCCAGTTGGAACGAGCGAGAACCTTTGTAGTTCATGAGAAGATTATCAAGATCTTGTGTGATTTTCACAAGAGCCGAGCAGCTGACGAGGTTGTAGATTTGACCGTCTTCATTCTCATCCGGATGAGCAATTGGATAGCCTGATCCATTGTACATTTCGACTGAGTTTGCCGAAAGATGCAGACGGTTTTCGATAAAGCTTCGATAAGCTTCAGGCCCACCAAGAGTTTGGAACAGAATTTCAGGCGCATAGTTGAAAGAGTACTTATTAAAGTCTCTTAACATCATATGCAAGGGACGAGATTTAAATGAATACACTTGATATGGGACCTGAGTGACGTAGGCTTGGTAACGCTCTTTTGAAATCGGTCCTACGTTTTTCTCTTTATATTTAAGACCTGATTTGTATTTCAAGTAAGCTTGGAAATCCACGCTCGTACGGATTTTACCCACGAGCGGAGCCGGATTGTTCCATCCCGCGGCTTCGTTGCGTTGGTGTTTCAAGACATCCAGATATACGCGGAAATTTTCATCATAAGAAATAGTATCAACAGATGTGCAACCTTTGCTTTTAAGTACCTGGCGAATTTGCGGGAACACAGTTCCCAACATATCACGACCCATATAAGGATCGCCGCTGCCTTCGAAATGCAAGTTGCAGGTTTTTTCCGTTGGGCCTGGAGTGAGATAAATTTTAGTTTTAAAGCGGTATTCAGGTCCGAGAACGGCTACTGCCCAATGAGTTGTGAGAACTTTAGAGAGAGAAGCGATTCGGTACTTCGTCGTTATGTCTTCAGCATTCACACCTGTTGGATACTTCTTCAAGAATTTGCTTTTCGCGATTTCCTGTTTGGTGGGATTGAACGCAGTAACGGAGGCATTCTCCTTACTTTCCAGGTAGCACATGGCGTTCATCTTAACTCCAGCTTGGGCCGTGACAGCGCTGACAACAATCGTGGCAAAGCAAAGTGCGGTTCTATTTAGCATAGAGCGAGGTGGCATCGACGTACTCCTTTAACAACAACAGTTGCCCTGTCTCCAAGTTCTATACCAGCCCGAGAGGTGCCTAAATAGCCGCTCAGGTGTCTCAAAGTTAGACAGGGCCCGAAAAAGGGCTGTCATAAAACAGATGAAGATTGAGAGCACGTTACTTTAAAGAAAGCTTCATAATCTCAATCCCTGAATGCTTTAAAGAAGTTCTCAGACTTATTTTACGCCAGGAATGCTGGAATAAATTGCGGCTTTTACATCCGAAGTAAAGGTGGCCAGATCTAGTGAAGCTGTATTTGTGAGGATCACCACAACCAATTTCGCTTGGGGGTCGAGCCAGAAATTATGTCCATAAGCTCCGCCCCAATCGAGAGTGCCGACCTTCGCGGGAGAGCGTGCTTGCTCTGGATTTTTTAGGTACGAAAACCCAAAAGTAAAACCGTATCCTTCGGCATCAATCGGCAAGTCGCCGATCTGATTTGTTGTCATTAAGAGTGCGGTTTCGGGTTTCAGTCCCGTGGAGCCTGTGCGAATGGCTTCTAGAAACTTAAAATAATCATGCGAAGTTCCCATCATGCCAGCGCCACCAGAGGGGAAGGCTGTTGGATCGAGCGCGCGACCTGGCGAGAATTCAATATAATTGGCACCTATATATACACGATAGGGGTCTGTCATTCTTTCTGGCTCTGGAGATTTTGCTGCATAAGGGACAGTGAGGCGACTGGGATCTGTTACTAAGAAATTTGCGTCGGTCATTTTAAGTGGTTCCGTAACGGTTTCTTTCACGATATCTGGCAGAGGTTTTTTCGCAGCTTGCGCAAGAACTTCACCTAGCACGTCGATAGAGAGTGAATAATTCCATTTTGTTCCTGGCGCAGAGACCAGTGGCGCCTGGCCAAGACGACGGATATTTTCCGTCAGAGTAATTCCTTTGTTGTCGAGTCCATCTGAAACTCCAAGTTGATGATAGGGGCCATTCGGTGGTTCAAAGAAACTGTAGGTGAGGCCTGAAGTATGAGTGAGCAGTTGGCGAATAGTGATCGTGGGTTCAGATCGATCCAAAAGAACGGGTTTGAAATCAGGAATCCATTTACTGACCGGATCATCAAGTGTGATGATACCTCGGTCCACCAGGTGCAGAGCCGCCATCGACACAATTGATTTTGTCATCGAGGCATAACGAAAAATGGAATTCGTCTGTAAAACTGTTTTTGCCTCGCGGTCCTTAAAGCCAGCGGCACGCTCGTAAATAATATTTCCGTCGCGAGCGACTAAGATCACAGTGCCGACAAGTTTTTTGTTTTGAATGGCTTGATCAATAACGGTGTCGACGGCGTGTTTAAGTTCCGGATTGGCTTTGGTTTGCAGTCCCCACGACAGGAAAAAGGCGACGAGGACCAACGGGAAATACTGTGGTTTCATAGGCTCTCCTTCTTATTTCAACCTTTTCACTTTAAAAGAAACTTTGTGCGGAATGATCAAGAAGCGACAGATCCGGAAAGAAACAAAGTGCAAGACAAAGGTCCGTGTTCCAGAGTGGAAACGGACCAAGGAGAGTTTAATTAAATTTCAATATTTTTATGGAGTTGGCGACGTTTTGCCGCCCCTAGAGTTTTGAACTCTTAGGCCTTATTTTCCGGGAAGTTTTTCTGGAGAAGCTTGCGGGATATCAAAATAATCTGGAACAACGAAATCCACAGTGAATGGATAACGATAAGATTTGTAAGCTCCTAATTTAGGTTTGCCAGCTTTGGCATAAGCTTCATCCCAAAGAGCTGCGAGCAACACAGATCCACGAGCCATATCAGTTACAATCAAACCTTTCATGCGGTTGAATGCGACTTGGGGTGCCTCACGTTCCGCAGCCGTGCGGATGTTCATGCCACGTTCTTTAACAACAGTGGATTTCTTTTTGATTGGATCCATTTTCAAGATGCGTGGAATTTCGGAATTTGAAATCTCGCCCAAAACTTTCATTTTCTCAACAACAGTTGCTGGCTTTAGGAAAGCAGGCTTTTTCATGGAGCGTGCTTCTTTCAGAACCAAGTAATCAAGATCGCCATCGAACTGACCAACAACTGAATCTTCGAAGTAGGCATGAATGCCACCGTGACCTGCGGCATAGCCATCGTAATCAGCCGTCGTGTGGAAAGGTTGGCTGTTGTCGCCAACGAAGTGGCCCATCAAACCCATTGATACAACCATGTTATAGACAAGTTTGTTATAAGGGAGTTCGCTGTCTTGTTCTTCTTTAAAATTCGTTGGCATTTTTGCCGCTGCAAAATCTTTTTCCAGAGCAGCAATTGCGCGATAGAATTGATCCGCTCTCCACCAAGAAGAACCGAAATCTGTTGGAACTGATTTAATTGTCGTTCCATCTTTTTTGAAAAGATCTTCTTTGCCCGTATATTCAGTGACGATTTTTTTGTAATCGAGAGGGATATCTTGAACTTTCAAACCCAAAACTTCGATATCAACAAAGTGTGCGGGGCTGCCAAGAGCGTTGGCTTCACCACCTAAGCTTTTCCAATAAAAGTCCGGCATATTGCACAGATGACCCATCATTTGCGGTTTGTGACGGAGGTATTCTTTCAAGCCTTCTTCTTTCACCAAGAAGCTCGCCACTCGGCAAATGGTGTCGTGTCCACGACCGCCCCAAGCAAAAACATTTGCTGATAGCATAAGTACAGAAATGAAAACGAAACTGCGCATGGATTCTCCTTCGAACGCAATCAAACTAAAGATAAGTCTCACTGCCCAATGCCTTAGGCGCTCGGCGATTTCCAATAAAACCAGCAAGAGCTACGATTGTCACGATGTAGGGCAAAATTTGGACGAATTGAACAGGGATCTCAACTCCAAAAACTTGTACGCCCTGCAAACGAATTTGCACGGCATCGGCAAATCCAAAAAGCAAACAAGCCAGAGCTGCAGGTACCGGTCTCCATCCGCCAAATATTAACGCCGCTAAAGCCATAAAGCCGCGACCGCCTGTCATAAGAGGTGAATAAGAAGAGGCTAAATACAATGATAACGTCGCGCCACCGCATGCAGCAAAGGCCCCGCTTAAACAAACACTGACCCAGCGAACGCGGCGCAAACTCACACCACTCGATAATAAAGCCTCTGGATGTTCACCAGCGAACTGCAACCACAGGCCGGAACGCATTTTGTAGAGCCAAAAATGCAAACCTAAAACTAAAAGTCCAATCATCAGAATAGGTTCGAAATCAAAACGATCGTCAACGCCAAGTGGGGGAGTTGAGCCCGTGGAAGAATAAAGAATTTTTGTGATAAATGGAATGGCGCCCATAATCAGTAAATTAAACGCCATGCCTGTGATGATTTGATCGGCCTTTAATTCAATAACAAAAAAAGCAAAAAGAGCTCCGATCAAAAGGCCCGCCATCAAAGCAGCGCCCCAACCCATCCACGCGGATTCCGCTGCCACACCTGCGACAGCTCCAGCAAAAGCACCTACGAGCATGAAACCTTCAAGCGCGACGTTCACCACGCCGGAACGCTCACTCATAAAGCCACCCATCGCCGCAAAACAAAGTGGCGTCGCCAAACGCAAGGTCGCAAAAAGAAGAGGAAGAACAAAAGCCAATTCATTCATGAGTTTTTTCTTCCTTTCTTTTTCCATTCCCAATATCCCTGAGCCGCGACACCCAAAATAATTAACGCTTGGATGATGCGAGAGAAATCGCGAGTGATGGTGTTAGTTTCCAAATCCAAATCGGATGCACCCTTATGAAGGGCACCCATCAAAAAGGCCGCTGCAATAATACCAATCGGATTATTCCCAGCAAGAAGAGCAACGGCAATACCGATAAACCCATAATCAGGAGAAAAACCAATGCGATATTGTCCCGCACTTCCTAAAACTTCTGAGAGCGCGACAAAACCGGCCAATAAACCAGCTAGAAGCATGGCAATAATTTGCACTTTTCTGGCAGGAATTCCAGCGCGACGAGCGGCTTCGGGATTTTCACCGACGGCCCGCAAATCAAAGCCCCATGTGGTTTTCCACAGAAATATCCAGATCACAAAAGCCAAAATAATGGCAACAACCAGAGACGCATTGACCGGTGTATCCGGGAACCAACGCGCCAATAAATCATAATCCTTGAACATATAATTTGGTGCGACCATCGCAGTCTCAGGATTCTGCGAATTTGGATTTGGAATAATTTTAAGAGTGAACCAACTTGCTAAACCTGCGGCGATAAAGTTCATCATAATCGTCACAATCACTTCATGACTGCCACGGTAAGCTTTGAGTGCGCCAGGAATAAGGCCCCAGATAGCTCCAGCAACCAATCCGGCGAACAGAGCAACAAAAGGAGCTAGAGGAAATGGAATGTAAGGGACGAGGACGCCTACGGCCGCAGCCGTAATGGTTGCAATCGTCAATTGTCCTTCAGCCCCGACATTAAATAAGCCAGCGTGAAACGCAACTGCGACGGAAAGGCCTGTGAAAATAAGCGGAGTTGTATAGGATAAGGTCAATCCCAAATCATAGGCTGAGCCAAAAGCACTGCGCATGAGGATCACAAAGATATTCCAAGGATTTTCACCCGCAAAAGCTGTAAGCAAGAGTGCGACCGCAAGACCAATCAGCATGCCCAGGACACGTTTCATTGGCCACCTCCCATCGCTGTTCCCAAAGCAATTTCGTCAAATTGCCCGCGTTGGAATTCAGCATTGATATGGCCTTTATATAAAACCAAAATACGATCCGAAAGAGTCATCAACTCATCAAGCTCTGAAGAAATTAGCAGCACACCCGCGCCGCGATCTCGGCACTTGCGAATTTCACTATGAATAAAATCAATCGCACCGATATCGACACCACGGGTAGGTTGCGCTGCCAAAATCAAATCCGGATTTTGACTGAGAGCGCGCGCGACTACGAGTTTTTGTTGGTTGCCGCCTGACAAGTTCTTCAAAGAGAGCTTCTCGTTACGGGGGCGAACATCATAAGTTTCAAGAGCGTCCTTCGTTGCTTTGATCAATTCTTTCAATTTTAAGAACGGACCGCGCGCAAAGCGTTTCTGCTGACCTAAAAGGAAGTTTTCATACAGAGGTCTTTTCGCCAAAACTCCAAAACGCAGGCGATCTTCAGGAAAGCTACCCCAAACTCCATTGCTCTCAATTTTGCCGTGCAGACTTTTTTTCTCAAGAGCTGCAGGATCGATCAACGCGCGAATCAAGGCATCCTGACCATTGCCTTCAACTCCGGCAATCCCGACAATTTCTCCGGCGCGAATTTGCAAATTCAAATCCTGAATATATTGAGAACCAGAAAACGCGCGCAAATCGCGAATGTTGAGTAGCACTTTACTAGTATCAATTGCTGTTTTGCGCTCCTCAAGCTTAGGAAGACGTCGACCGACCATGAGTTCTGCGAGTTCTTCGACATTGGTTTGCGAAGTCTTCTTTTGCGCAATCACAGATCCGGCACGAAACACGGTGACAGAATCTGTAAGTTGCAAAACTTCCTTCAACTTATGGGTGATAATGATGATTGTGCGGCCCTCATGTTTTAAAAGACGCAGATTTTTAAACAGATCTTGAGTTTCTTGTGGAGTTAAAACCGCCGTTGGTTCATCGAGAATCAGAATTTGAGAATCCTGGGAAAGTACTTTAAGAATCTCAAGGCGCTGTTGCTCACCGACGGACAGGTCTTCCACTTTGGCTTCTAGATCGATGTGAAAGCCATACTTGTGAGCAATTTCATTCAAACGTTTTTTTTGTTCTGCACGCGGTAAAAGAGAAAACGCCGAACCTTTTTGTTGGAGTAAAATATTATCAAGCGCCGTCAGTGGTTCTGCGAGCATAAAGTGCTGATGAACCATGCCGATTTTTTCCGCCATAGCGGAAAGGGGAGATGCGAAATGTGTTTTTTCACCTTTAAGAAGAATTTCGCCCTGATCGGGTTGATAAAACCCAAAGAGCATTTTCATTGCCGTTGATTTACCCGCGCCGTTTTCGCCGACAATGCCATGAATTTCTCCGGCAGTGACTGAAAAAGTGATGTCTCGATTGGCAATACAGTCGCCAAATGCTTTTGAGACGCCTCGAAATTCAATCACCGGAGATGAGGACATCTGAGTTACTTCTTCTTATAATAGTCAGGAACTTTGATTTTTCCTGCGATGATGTTCTTTTTGATTTCTTCGACTTTTTTCTTCATTTCCGCAGTGATGAGCTTTTGATTGTGTTGATCAAGAGTGTAGTCGACACCTTTGTTTTGCAAACCAAAGCGCACAATACCTGCCGCAAATTTTCCCTCTTGAGTTTCTTTGATGGTATCAAAGACGGCGACATCGACAGCTTTCATCATACTTGTCAGAATTACACCTGGCTTCATCCAGTTCTGGTTCGAATCAACACCAATGGCGTACTTCTTTTTTTCTTCTGCCGCATCAAATACACCGGAACCCGAAGCGCCAGCAGCGACAAAGATCACATCTGTACCAGAACCAAATTGTGCGAGTGCTAATTCTTTTGCTTTTGCAGGATTGTTCCAGGCCTCGCCCGTAACACCCACGTAGTTTTCAGTGACTTTGATTTTTGGATCGATGTATTTCGCACCGGCTGCATATCCCATCGCAAAACGACGGATCAAAGGAATATCCATACCCCCAATAAAGCCCACTGATTTATTTGGTGAAGCCATCGCGGCAAGAGCGCCAACTAAGAATGATCCCTCATGTTCTTCAAAAAGAAGAGAACGGACATTGGGAGCGTTGACTTCGCCATCTACGATCGCGAATTTTGTTTTTGGAAATTGTGCTGAAACTTTTCTGACAGCTTCTGTTTGTGCAAAACCAACACCGATAATCAGGTCAAAGTTCTTTCGTGCAAACGAGCGATGTAGATTTTCAACAGCGTTGACGTCTGTAGCTTCGACAAATTTTAGTTCAATTTTAAGTTCTTTTTCGGCTTTTGTTGCACCGGCGTAAGCTGCGGAGTTAAAAGACTTGTCATCTTTGCCTCCTTTATCGAGAACTAGACCAACTTTTAGGGGAGCTGCATTGGAAAAACTGCATAATGACATAGATAACAGGGTAGAAATGATCAGTTTAGACATCTAAAAAATCCCCTATATTAAAATTTTTTTGGTGATTTCCGACAGCAATTAAGGCTTCGATATCACATAAAAATTTAAAGTTTATGTGCCGCCGAAAGTAGGTCCTGTCACTCAGTGAGTCAAGCCAAAAGCATGTTTGTGAGTCAGAACAGAGCCCGTTACAAGTCAGTTATGTCGAAATTTCAATTAGTCATGCTGTTTCGGGCGGGTTTAGGATGGCTTAAACATTTAACTTAACCCTATGAAAAAAGCTCGGAGGAAATAGAGTATGGAATCTCAAACGATACTCAATGGCGGAGTAAACTCCCTTGGTTTTATGGGCAGTCAAAACCTAAACATTCCAAGCACTTCGAATGTGCCTTATGAAGTCATTCATCTTAAGGAAGAAGAAATGATTTTTAAAGAAGGCGAGGTTGCCAAAGGTCTCTACTACGTACACTCAGGTTGCGTGAAAGTAGTAGTAAACCGTGCCCGCGCGCGTGGTCGTACAACGACGAATGAATATGTGACGAAGCTGGTTTCGCCTGGTGAATATTTTGGATATAAAGCTCTGGTAAAAGGCACACCGACGCAAAGTCATGCAAAAGCAGTGAAATCAACAGTTCTTTGGTTGTACCCAAGAGAGTTGATCCAAGTAGCAGTGGCCCAAGCAAGCCCACTTATTAAATTGTTGTTGAATCAAGCCGTTAATGACCTTGAGTCATTCGAGACGATCAGCCAGTTGCATTATTTGGCATCGGTTCAAGAACGCATTGCTTATCAACTCGTTTTGTTAGCAGATCGCTTTGGTGTTCAAACTCCAAATGGCATCTCTCTCAACTTGAAATTGACGCGCAATGAGTTCGCGCAACTTGCAAGTACGATCAATGAATCTTTGTCTCGTCATTTGACAGAGTTTAAAAATGAAGGTTTGATCGACCTCAACGGCAAAGAGATCATCATCAAAAATAAAGATGGTTTGATGAAAAGATCAGGCAATTTCTAAGGATCAAAACTTGAAGATTGAGACTCAGAGACGGAACCCATGTCTATGCTGGATATGGGTTCTTTTTTTTATGACTGCATGTCAAAGTCTTCCCAAGAATTATTCGAAGACTGAATCACACTATATGGCCGACAACTCGGGAACGACATTGGTGCGTAACTTTGGCGCGGAGATTCGCAAACATCCGGGTCAAGCTGAGCTTATTCCTCTTTCGTCGGGGCTCGATGCGCTGACCGGTCGATTGGCGCTGTCCTTTTCGGCAACCAAAACTTTAGATCTTCAATATTATATTTGGCACAACGATATTTCCGGTCGATTGATGATGGAATCAGTTCTGCATGCCGCGGATCGCGGAGTGCGGGTTCGTCTTCTTCTAGATGAAATTCATGGCGACGCTGTCGAGCAGCCACTTCGTGCAATGGCTGATCATCCCAATATCGAAGTGCGACTTTTTAATCCTTTTCACAATCGCTCTTGGAAAAGTTTAGATTTTATCACGCGTTTTTCTGAAGCCAATCGCCGCATGCATAACAAGGCTCTAATCGGGGATAATTTTGGCGCCATCGTCGGAGGTCGCAATATCGGCGATGAATATTTTGAAGCCAGCAAAGATCTGGATTTCGGTGATTTCGATGTCGTCGTGATGGGCGAAGTGGTCACGAATATTTCCAAAAACTTTGATCTATTCTGGAATAGCGAATTAGCTGTTCCGATTGAAATCACCTATGGCAAGGGACCTAAAATCACTTTAGAAGAAGTTCGGCAAAATCTTTTGGGTGATCGCATCGCAGTGGAATCAAGCCCCTATGCCGAAGCTCTTCGTGAAACCGATTTCGTCCAAAATCTTCAAGAGAGAAATCTGAAAACTTATTGGGGACCGGTGGTGGCCCTGTCGGATTCGCCGAAAAAGATTTCCTCAGAGGAGCTGCATGAAAGTGAACTCCTTATCAACCAACTGCGCCCGCATTTGGGAACAGCGGAAAAAGAAGTCTTTATCATCAGTCCTTATTTTGTACCGGGTGACAAAGGCGTGGCGCAAATTGCTGAAGCTGTCAAAAGAGGAGTGAGAGTTCGAATTT
Organism: Bdellovibrio sp. HCB2-146; assembly: GCF_047345725.1. Classification (NCBI taxonomy): domain Bacteria; kingdom Pseudomonadati; phylum Bdellovibrionota; class Bdellovibrionia; order Bdellovibrionales; family Pseudobdellovibrionaceae; genus Bdellovibrio; species Bdellovibrio sp. HCB2-146. The sequence goes on along the minus strand of NZ_JBLEQP010000001.1, from coordinate 1,062,341 downwards.
TGACAAATTCATTGGCATCGAACGATGTGAGCGTCGTCCATGCCGGATACAAAGGTTATCGCAAAGACTTGATCAAAGCGGGTGCCGAACTTTATGAACTCAAACCGAGCTTCCAAGAAATCCAGACAAAGAAAAAGAAGAAGAAAATGTTTTCTTCTCGCTCTGGCCTTCATGGCAAAGTTTACTTTTTTGATCGCAAGAAAATTTTCGTCGGTTCGATGAACCTGGATCCGCGTTCGATTTATTTGAATAGCGAAATGGGACTTGTTATCGACAGCCCCGATCTTGCTGAGTCGTTATTGAAAGACGCTGAAGAGAGATTAGATGAAACCAGTTACAGACTTTTCTTGGACGAGGAAAAAAATCTTCGCTGGAAAAGCATCGAAAATGCTCGGGAAGTCATCTTTACTAAAGAACCGGAAACGTCCTGGTGGCAAAGATTTAAATCAGGCTTTATCTCGATCTTTGTTCCTGAAAGTATGCTCTAGCCTTTAAACACATTGTACCAGCCATCGATGACGGGTGGGTCATACAAATTTAGAGTCTTCATGACTTCAACTGCGAAGTCTACAGGGTGAACTCCTCCGGCGGTGATGATACCTTGATCGATTACCGCATTTTGTTTTTGAAAAAGGGCCTCGCCCTGATAGCGGTCCTTGGCGTTCTCCTTGAGTTCTTCAACATTATTTCCAGTATGTTTAATTGAATTTAAGATTCCCAAACGTGCGAGTGAAATCACCGCACCGCAAATCGCCGCGACGGGGATTTTTTGTTCGTGAAAGGCCTGAATTTTTTCTGCGATGCCTGCGTTGTTTTGCGGGTTCTGCCAAGATTCTCCGCCCGGTAAAATAAGAATCGCAGCTTCGCGAGAAGAGATTTCCTCTAATGAAAAATCGGGAACAACTTTAAGTCCGCCCATACTCGTAACAGGCTGCTTTCCGATCGAGACTGTTTTTACGGGAAAGGTATTGCGCTTAAGTTCGTCAGGGCCGCCCATCTTTAAAGAAGGTCTGGCGATTTCTGGCAGAACGTATCCAAGTTCCCAATCGGCAAAACCATTGTGAAGATAAACGTACGCATTTTTCATCGAATGCCTCCAACCTTATTGTTGAGAAATAAGAGGGTGAAGGCAAGTGTGTATTATTTGGCGGCTTTAAACTTATAAGATGTGCCGAAAACCTGGAGTTCTAAATTGTCGCTCTTTGTATTGGCAAAAACAGCTGCGATTTTTTTGTCTGTCGCCAAGGGGACACTTTCTTGAAGCTCGTCGATTTTATATTTTTTTACAGAGGCTTCGTTGAAGTGATCGACAAATCCAGAGCTTGCCAAAGGGGTGCCGTCACTTAAAACCTGCAAATCACTTTTCGCTAACGACACGCGATCTTTTGGGAAGGATACGAATTCAAGTTCGACAATGGTTTGTGAAGCAAATCGGAACAATCGAACTTTCGCGCGCAAGTTGGGTTGCGAAACCTCGTGTTCGTTTGTGACTTTTGAAGTGAGCAATGCTTCGTTGTTATACCATGTGACGGGGTCACAAGCGGAGAGAGTGAAAAGCAAAACGAAGGGACCAATTACTTGGCCAAAGGAACGAACACCTTTTTGAAAGCTTTTTGAGTCCATTTTTGGGCCTCACTTTCTCTGTAGGTCTTTAGGTTATCAAAATAGGAGGGCGTAATCCAGTCAGGATTTCGTTCTTGAAGATAAGCGTAAAGGAGTGCATCCGCAAAGTGTTCTTCTGGGCCAATTAGAGATCGGCGTGTTGGCACGCCTGTTGGAAGTCCTTTAAGGTTGAGAAGGTCTTCTTCGTTACCCGTGACCCAATGAAATCCGCGAGTATGATAGATGTAAGTATCATCCTGCAGGCTCCAACCCATTTTCATCATAAATGTCTGATAGAATTTCGGTTCACTGACTTGAAAGGCGTGGAAGAGCTCATGAGTTAGAATCAATTGGAACTGACGGCTCCCACCCTTGAAAGCTTGGGGTTCGCGGATGCGGATGGTTTTCCAATAGGGATCGTAGTGTCCGTTCATGGAATCGTATTCATCAGTCCAATCCCAAAGAGCAATGATTTTGAGATTCGCAGAAAAAGCTTTGGATTTTTGCAAAAAGAAAAGAGTGCTGCGCAGTCTTTCGATCTGCGCTGCTGTCAAAGCACTCTCATTTAATACGACAGCATAATTAGACTCTCCCACTTTGAGGTTGAGATGTGGAAGAGTGTTTTGATTGCGAGAATCAAACGGTGATTCATCTAAAAGATTGGCGACACCGTCGTTATCGATGTCGCTGTCATACGCATCAATCAGGCCGTCTTGGTCGGTATCCCCAAACAGAGAAGAGCGGTTATTCACCAATTCTTTTTGTGTCTCTGTATTTACCAACGTCTGATGGAGGTAAAACATGTGTCCAGAGTCAAACCCAGACACAGAAGGCTGTGACCTTTCCGGTGCACAGCCTTGCAGTAAAACTAGAGCCAAAGCGGCGACTAGATACTGTCTGCCCATTCCCATGCCCAGTCTTCCATGAAGCCTTGGTCAAAACCAGAAATCATGTAAGAGAAAAGAACGACTGGAACATAAAGTGGACCGAAAAGAGCACTTTGAACCGCGTGAACACCTTCGTGTCCAGAAGCGAAAGCTTGTCCTGTGCCGTTATCAAGTTCCCAAATACCCAAGCTCATTTTACCTGGGATTGGGCTCATGCCAGTGACATCTGCGTAGATTTGCTTACCGTTGTATGCAAGAGCGAAAGTTGGGAAGTCAACATACGGAGTAAATGGTGACACGATCATAGTCACGATCACGATACCAAGACCCATCAATGTGTTTACAAGACCCCAAGTCAAGTTACCAACCCAAGTCAGCAAGTTCACAAGTGCGTTGCTGTTTGCGCCCGGAGTGTAAAGAAGAGACTTATTACCGAAAGTCTTTTTAACTTCGGCTTTCAATTGAGCCATTGTCTCTTTTTGTTCTTTAGTCAATTTCTCTTCAATTGAACGGATGCTTGCATCGCGTTTTGCACTTGAAGCGGCGAATTCTTGAGCTGTTTTAGCTACAAGCTTCTCAAGATTTTCATCGAGCTTTGTTTGCTTTTTTAAAGCTGTCAAAGCTTGAGTTGTTTTTTGCAAGTCTTGTTTCAAGATCACAGAAAGGCCGACCTGAGCAAATGCGACTTGAGTCACTTCTTTTTTGAAAGCTTCAACAACTTTTGAACCTTTCAAATCTTCAGAACCCAATGCCAAGAGAAACGGCATCAAGTTGCTGATCATTTGTTTGTTACCTTGGGTGTAGTACAAAAGAGCATAGAAGTTTGTGATTTGATCACGAATCGCTTCTTGTGGATTCTTGGCATTGAAAGAAGCTTTAGAAGTTTCGAAAATACGTTGGCGAAGTGAAGTGCCGTATTTTTCTACTTGTTGGTTCCATGCAATAAGGCTTGCGCGATTTGCTGTGATCCATTTTTCCGCATCAGCAACATTGTTTTTCAACTGACCTTTGATAGCTGGTGCTGTTGAAATAGATTTGAAGTAATACGTTTTGATAAGATCCAATTTTTGGATACGTTCTGCGATTTTTTCAGAACCTGCGAAAGTTTTGCTATCAGCTTCGTCTTTGTATTGCTCAACAACATCTGCAAAATCTGCATCGATAGAACGAGTGTCAACTTGGTATTTACAAGCTGTTACTTGGAACGCAAGAACGCCAGCCAAAGCAACCCGAATAAGGTTCTTCATATAAGCCTCCGCCTGAAGGATGACCCCTCAAGTACGTCAAAAATTGTTTTTAAAGATTAACGGGAGGACCTAAAGCAAGAGCCTTGCCATTCTAGGCAAAGCTCTAAACAGGATCATTTTGATTTGGCTTTAACTAGGCTGCAATACTCTGAACTTCTTACAGCCGTTGTTTGGGACTTAGGCGCCTAAAACCACTTGGCTAAGGACGTCCATCTGGGCTTTCATTTCCTGAGCCCGACGTTCAATTTCTGTCGACGTCGCGGCAATTTCTTCCGAAGAAGCGGCATTAGATTGCGAAGCCTGATCTAGTTGGTTCATGGCTTTACTGATTTGCTGAATGCCTTGCGTTTGTTCGTGGCTAGCTTGCGAGATTTCCTTATTGAGGACCACAACCTTATTCACGGAATTAAGAATTCGTCCCAGCACCTGACCTGAATTATCGGCAGATTCACGACCACTTTCAGTTCGTTCAACGCTCGCTTTAATGAGGTCATTGATTTCTTTGGCAGCAGTCGACGATCTTTGGGCCAAGGCACGAACGGCTTCAGCAACAACGGCAAAGCCTTTACCTTGTTCACCCGCCCGTGCTGCTTCCACAGCGGCATTTAAGGCCAACAAGTTTGTTTGAAAGGCGATATCATCAATCACAGACGTGATCTCTTCAATTTTTTTCGAATCAGACGAGATCATATGCATTGATTGAATCAGGCCATTGATTTCGTTTTCGCCCTCGCGAGCCACAGTCTCAGAGTCGTTCGCAAGATTTGAAGCTTCGCGCGCGTTGTCCGAATTTTTAGAAACCATCGACGTCAATTCTTCAAGAGACGCCACTGTTTCCTCGAGAGAAGCGGCCGCTTCTGTGGACGCGCTGGAAAGGGACTGGCCAGCGTGTGAAAGTTGCGTGATCGAGTGCGACACGTTCATGCTGATTTCAGTCAAGGCGCGAACGACACCACCAATAGAGTTTGAAACCTTGGTTGCCACAAGATGTAGGACCGCTAAGAGGATGATCGAAGCCACTATAGACACAGCTAGCAAGATCGTTGAGATGCGAGAGCGTTCTGATTTTTGCAGATTATTATTTTTTTGGCTAAGTTCCGTGTACATCGCAAAAATTTTTGTCGTTGTATGATCGACCTCGATTTGCATTTTTTGCCACGGACCCCCTCGGTCAATCATGTTTTCGACCCACGTGTAGTCTGCGGGCTGACCACGTTTGAGGGCTTCAATAATTTGTTTCGTATAGGTGATGTATTGCGGATAGTTGGCCTTCATCGCAGAAAAAGCTTCAACTTCTCCTTCTATATACGGTTGCTTCAAATATTCTTCGACTGCTTTTTGGTACGAATCGAGAGACATCTGAATCAAACCAATAAAGTTTTGACGATTTTTTTCGTCTGCCTTGTTGGCAAGAGCCGCGAAGCTAAAGTATCCAATGTTCGCGCGATTTAAATTGATTTGTCCTAAGATGCGAATATTTGGAACATAGACTTCGTAGGATTCCGCTAACATCTTACCGATCGAAGAAAGACCATAGAAGCTAATATAAGTTGTTACACAGAGTGCGATCAGTGGAAGTATCGCCGTACTGAGAAGTTTACCTTTAAGGCCTTTGAAATTAAAAATTTTCATATCTTGTCCTATTGATCTAAATTAAAAAATCCAAACGAGTTTTGCCTGACCGAGGCTCTCATCAAGACCGTCGATACCGTATTTATTTTTCCAGTAGAGCCATTCAACGCCGAGTTTGAGCGGCACTTTTCCAGCTGTTTTCTTCGAGAAGTCATAGAGAAGACTTGGTTGAGTCTGAAGGTTGTCTTTGATTGTACCTTCCTGGCCGGCCCAATCTAAGAAACCAGAAAACTCAACGGGAAACGAATCTCCACCAAAGCGTTTGAGCCAAACGATTGTGAATTGTCCTGTGTGGCCGTCATTTGCGAGGGTATCGCGATAAAGAAATTGAGTGGCGAAATAGTCAATACTGATGTCTTTCCACTCGATTGTGACTCCCGCCAGGGCAGCACGTTTCGCTGGGCCCTGGGGAAGCTCGTAATTCAACTGTAGCAGAATATCTTTCACCACAGAGTCCGGTTCTTTCATCAACCCCATTTTGGTCAGGCTGAATGCCGGAGAGAACTCCCCATAATAAGTCGTGTTGTCATCGGTGTCGGGACTGGAAATATCAAAGAAGAAAAAGTTGCTCCCATAAGCCCATGAGCTCACGTGATTAAAAGTAAAGACTGTCTTGGAGTATGTTGTATCTCCAGGAGCCTTGTACGAATCTCCATGCAGAATTTGAAATTCCGTCTGTTGCCAGTCGGCTGCATGGGAAGAAAAAGGAAGTAAGAAGGCCAGCGAAAGAGTGAATTTTGCGAATATCTGTTTTTGCATGGGCCTCGCTTCGGAGGCCTCGTATTTTTTCTTCAGTCACCTAACAAAAAACTCTGCTAAGGACCAAACGAATCAGAATTTACTCAGATTCTTACGGCAAATAGAACGTACTACCCATGCCAGCAGGAAGTTGGCAGAGTCCAGCTTCGTAAGGACGTTGGAAAATTTCCGCAGCTCCTTGGGGAATGATTCCAAAACGCGGGAACACTGCATAGCCACCTTGAGGCATTGCTACGATCATATCGTTGATCATATTGCGGCGAAGGTAAGGAGCCGCAAAGATCGGATCAAATGGCACCATCACGCGCACAGAGGCCGTTGTTTGCACAAGCACGCCGCCTTTCATGATGATGTCCTGGAGATAGGCTGGCACTTGCATGCGTGCGTTTTCAAAGCAACCTGGGCCTGTCGGACCAAAGCGCAGAAGATTCAAAGAAAGTCCGCGACGATCCCAGAACTGATTCGCAGTTGAGCGAGTGGCTTCGATCAAGTCTTTGCGAGTTTTCTTTGGTTCGTTAGACTTTAAGATCGCAAGACCTGCGGCGACGATGGCAGCGGAATTTGAACTTCCACGGTATTCTCCACCCTCAGTCAGTTTGATTGAAGAAGGCGCCATCAAATCTGGTTTTCCCAAGCGACGAGAAGACGAAGAACGATCTGAATCCGAAGCACCCACAGTAATCACTGTTGTATTATCAGCAGGGTTCAGCAAAGTTTCATCGACAGAGTGAGAAGGCATTTGCACGCCTTCGCCATCCACTGTGATGCGAAGAGTGTCGCGGCTGCCGAAATTTTCAGAGCGCGCTTTGACACGTAAAAAATAATTTCCGGGTTTGAGTTCAGCTTGGATAATTTCGCGCGGGTATTTTGAATACCCCGGACGTTCGGCATCTTCTTTGGTTTGTTTCAAAGCACTTGATTGCACGATGTTCAACAGATCATCTGTCAATGCCAGATCCAAATCCTTGTCCGTGCCGATATTCACATCATTTTTAAAATCATTCCACGAAAGAACAATTTTAACTGGGCATTTCTTTTGTTTGCCCGCTTCACAGCGAATGGCCAAAGCTTGATTTTGGTTCGGTAATTTCACCCAAGAGTCTTGGCCGATTTCAATTTTTGAGTTGTAAGTTGTAAGACCAAAGTTTCCAGCGGCATTCACCCAAATAATTCCCGCATTGGTTGCACGCGTGACCTGAGCATTGATGAAACCTGTGCCGTCGTGGTTTCCGCCGTATTCCCAAACTTCAGAATACAAAACCAAGTCCACTTGCTGCTCGATCATATCATCGATCGCCGCTTTGAAGTTTGTGTAGCCAAAAACATTGTACAAGAAAAGTTCTGGTTCCCACTGAGAAGCTTTCAAATCATTGGTCATGAAAGCTGTCAGAATCTGCGCCATGCGAAGGCCATGATCTGTCTCTGTTCCGCCAGCTGTTGCCGTCGGTGTTGGTGCTGGTTGATTAGGTCCTGGATAGTAGTAAGTGTCTTGAGGAAGCGTGCGACCGATTTCGTTTTCGTATCCCGCAAATCCTTTGTCCAAAACAGCAATGCGCAGACGGCGACCGTTGTTGTCTTCGTTGTAGTACTTTGTAAAACCCAACGAGTTTTTCAAGTTTTCAAGATTTGAAAATGGTTTTCCTGCAAGCGCAGAAAGAGAAAGAAAAAAAACCGCAGAAAGAGAAAGGAAGAACTTCATGGTCGCCCCTTATTGCTATAAAAATAGGAGCAAATATTTGCTCCTATAATTTCGTAATATCAAGGCTTTATCTGATTACGAGGGGTCTGCCAAATGAAAGCGACAGACCAGGTAATTCCTACCACCAGTAATTTGAGTAGTAGTAATAACGGTAGTAGTTCCAGTTGTAGTTATAACAAGGATTGTACCAGTTACCGTAGTAGTACATTGAAGAGTAGTAATACTGGTTGTAACCACCGTACCAGTACCAGCTCGAAGCGCCGCCATCTCGGTCTAATTCTTTAGCCAAGTTTTTTGCTGGCATTGGAGAGAACGTGCTCTCTTGTGCCAAAGCTTGTGCTTCGTGGTTGTTTTGCATAACCGCGTCTGTTGCAAGAACTGCAACGGCGTTTGTGCGTGTATCAACGCGAACAACGATTGTTCCGTTCATGGATTGGTTTGTGACTGATGACTCATTGTCGAGTTCTCCAGCTGAAGCTGAGAAACCAGCCAAAGCCACTGCTGCTGCAAGAATAAGATGTTTCATTGAAACTTCTCCTTTGATTATTTGCTCTTTTTTTATGCTTTTAGGTCCTCTTGTCACTCGAAAACAAACTGCATTTTGAAAGTCCTTGACGCAAGCGGGCCGGGCGGGGATACGGAGGGCGTGGAACCAATTGGATTTATTGAAACTTGCTATCGAGATAAGTTTGGAACCCCGCGCCAGCCGGGGCTTGTCAAACACGCTCATGCGCGCCTGAAAATACGTGCTGATTTGCAGCCCGAAGAATCTCTTCAGGGGCTCGAAGGATTTAGCCATGTGTGGCTCCTTTGGGTTTTTCACCAGAACAAAGTTTCACGCTTTCATGCGAAAGTTCATCCGCCTCGCCTTGAGGGAAAAACCATGGGTCTTTTTGCGACGAGAACGCCTCATCGTCCGAATCCAATTGGTCTGTCATTGGTGGAACTTATCGCCGTTGAAAAAGACGGTATCGTTGTCGCCGGTGCGGACCTTGTCGATGGCACACCGATCCTTGATATCAAACCTTATTTGCCGGAAGTCGAAGCCATTCCAAACGCGCGTACAGGGTGGCCTAAAGAAATTGAAAAAGACCCGATTGAGGTTGTTTTTGGTGCCAAGGCTGAAAGTATTTTAGGGGAGTGGCAGGCTCGAAATCCCGATAAATTATTACGAGAAGTGATAGTGGAAACATTGAAATTGGACCCGCGTCCTGTGGTTTATCGTGGGTTTGAGCAAGGAGATTCGCCCTATCGCAGCCAGCACGCTGTGCGCCTGTTTGACGGGGATATTCATTTCAAGTTCGAAAGTCCAACCCGGGTCGTAGTTTACGATATTCTTTTTACACATAATTAGTTGCTGTTGCTTTTTCTTTAGGCAGCTTGATAGAGTTCTCTACGAACTTAAAAAGGGAGGATTTTAATGAGAACAATGGAAACGGCTTCTCATGCAGAAAGCAGCACTCTTCGTAAGGTCCCAACATTGAGTCTGGCGTCTTACACGCAAGGTTCAGACGGTGATCGCGCCAAATTCATCGACAACCTTTTCACAGGTTTGAAAGAATACGGCTTCATCATCCTTAAAGATCACAACGTCAAAGCCGCGGACCTTAAACGCGCTTACGAAATCCTCGAAAAATTCTACGACTTACCAACAGAAGCAAAGAAAAAGTATGTTTCTCCGAAAGACGGTTTCCAACGTGGTTACACTCCGTTCGGCCAAGAACATGCCAAAGACTCTCCAGTAAAAGATTTAAAAGAGTTCTGGCACGTCGGCCGCGAGCTTGTTGCAAATCACGAATTGCGTTCTGTTTACCCAGACAATATCTGGCCAACTGAAATGCCTGAATTCAAAACTCTTTTCACATCACTTTACAACTCACTTGAAGAAGCGGGTAACGTGATGATGGAAGCATTGACGATGCCTCTTGAAGTTGAAAAAGACTTCTTCGCAAAAATGACGAAAGACGGTAACTCGATCCTTCGTTTGTTGCACTACCCACCAATTCCTGAAGGTGTTGATCCTCGTTGTGTTCGCGCAGCGGCTCACGAAGACATCAACTTTATCACGATCCTTCCTGCGGCAACGGCTTCTGGTCTGCAATTGAAAGATCGCGATGGTACTTGGTTGGATATTGATTCTGAACCAGACACTTTGATCGTAGACGTGGGTGATATGTTGGCTCGTTTGACGAACGATGTTTTGCCTTCAACTACTCACCGAGTGATCAATCCACAAGACGGCACAAATAAGAGCCGTTATTCTATGCCATTCTTTATGCATCCACATCCAAATGCGATGTTGAGCTGCTTGGCTTCTTGCAAAGGCACCGGCGCGAAATATGCGGATATCTCTTCGCATGATTTCTTGATGCAACGTTTGCGTGAGATTGGACTTTTGAAGTAGGAGGTTCTTTCGTGAAGAATCTCTTCATCATCTTTTCCGTTTTATTTTTCTCTTCGATGGGTCATGCGTTGGATAAACGCATGACTTTTCGTTTGATGTCTTACGGTCCGAATAAATACGAAATCAGTTCTGCTTGGAATCCACAAACACAAACAGCTCTTGTGCGTATGGGTCTCATTCCTATTTCGGTTGATTCAGGACTGCAGGATAAGGTTGTGCCATTTTCAAGTGCACAATCGGTGACATTTACTTTGCTCGACATGCCCGAAGTTTCAGCGGAGTGCGGTCAAGTGAGTTCATGGCATTTTGAGTACAGCCCGGATTTGCCAAATCTTCTGATGTACATTTCTTTAAAGGGTCCTGGTTGCCAAAAGCTTGCGCAAAACTTGGAAATTTACCTGATGCGTTTTCGCTTTGCTGGACTTTTTTTGACTCCTACCGAATCCATTGACGTCAGTGTCGAGGTCAGTCGATAAATAAAGGATGAATAAAAAGAATTTGATCCTCGTGGGCGTTATTGCAGTTATTCTGGTCCTTTCCTTTTGTTATTTCTGGAAGGCGGAAGGGCCCACTTCTCCAACATCTATTGAAAGTGCTGACGGTTTCCATCCTGATTCTATGCAGGAAACTCCACCACCTCTTGAAAACAAAGGCGACAGTGGCGGTCCAGCTACTGGTTTTGTCGCGACTCAAACCGCAGATCCTTCTCTGTACGAAGGTTATAAAACTCAACTTGTTGAGATGGGTAAATGTTTAAACCTTGAAGTCAGCGCGATTGATCCGAATGCGGAAATTAATTTTGAAACTTTGAATGTCGCGATCTCGAAAGACTTAGGCGATGTTGTGGCTGAAGAAGAAGACTGGAGTACAACAGATATCCGCACGCCATCAGGTGAGGTTCGTCGTATCTTGATTCAAACTCCTCCTCCGGGTGAGGGGGAGAGTGAAAGACGTTTGAAGTATTTGTCGTTGTCTCCAGATGGAAAAACAAAAGAACTTCCGGTCTCTCAAGATCAATCGGATAATCCGTCTGATACTTTGTTAGCAAGTCTTGAATCCGATGGCCAAGTCGTCGGTATGGCGAAAGCCCGTCGTATATTCTACGAAAACGGCGACGATCTCTACTTGTCAGAAAGAAACGGCAAGATCTATTCATTCACTCTAGCACACGAAGGCAAAGTCTTCCGCTGCAAAGGAATGGACGCCGGCAAGACAGTAAACTGTTCGTGTGAGTAAGCGCGCGTTTTAAAAACTAATGCGTTCTGCCTAGTCTGGCCCAGATAGCGAAAACAAAAAGTACAACGGCAATGCATCGAGCAAAAACAACGCTGCGAGGTCTATTAATATATGCAATTGTATTTCGTGGAATGAAGGTCAGCATTAGCAAAAACGTCGACATAAACATGAGAGCGACGGAAACGATCCAACGTGGGGCTGTGAGTTCTAAAAATATTAAAATCCCGATCCAACAAAGAAAAAAGACTTCTAAAATATTGTGTTCCCATTTCTTGCGCATATCTAAATCCCATCCCTGAAGTTACAACGTGCTGAAGCGAGATTGCTGAAGTCATTCTGACTCCAACGGTGTCGAGCAAAACTAAAGAGCAAAGAGAATGCCATTTCGCACGGTTGCAAAGTGTCGGAGGTACGCCGTAGCTAAAACATTATGACTCCAGTTGTTTTGGTACGGGAATTGCTCTCTGGTTTTTCACGGGGAGAAAACATCATGAAATTTTCAATACTCTTTCTAAGTTGCATATTAGCTGCGACTCAATCATTCGCCTTCGGTACGAAGGGACAAGATGGCTCTAGCGGTGATGATGGACGTCGCGGCACAGATGGCCAAGACATCCAAGTGTTTGCGCAGAATCTGACAGGTCTGATGACTTATCATCTAAATGGCACTGATGCCGGTGATGCAGAAGAAGGCCGCGATGGTGAAAGTGCCTACGCTTGTTCGTATTTTGAAGACGATGAAAACATTGTGGGCGCAGATGCTGGCGACGGTGGCAACGGAGGCGATGGCGGTCGCGGCGGTGATGGGGGCAGTGCCCTGATTTATTACTCTGATATTTCGCAACTCAAAAATCTTTATATTTCAGCTGTCCCAGGTAAAGGTGGTTATGGAGCTCGCGGTGGTCGCGCGGGACGTGATGGTTGCCGATGCAATCGCCGTTCTTGGGAAGTTCGTAAATGCTCGAATGAGTGGGTTCCAGATGACCGTCCTCCACAATATGATCCAGATGGAAAACCAGTGCCTCGTTCACCCATTTGGAAAGAGGTTTGCCATGAAGAACAGTTCTATTGCACAGACGGCCGCTCTGGCAGCAACGGTCGTGAAGGTTCCGATGGTTCTCGTGGAAATTACGGTGCGCTGACGTTGGTTAAATCCAACAGTGAACTTTTACCTGAAGCTGGTGGCGGATATGTTGCGATTAATAAACTTTCTGCAGCAGAGCCGACTTCGACAACTTTGACTGAAAATATTTTTGAATCGAAGAAGGGTGCAATTTCACTTTTAGCGCCGGGATCGATTGTTTCTGATACGTATCGCGAATTCGTTCGCCGTGCGGAAGAAAATGTTCAAATCATTTGGGCATCACCGAAAGATCCTGCCACTTTTTCTGGGTCTGTCTATGTTGGTATTGGGAATGGTCAAGTAAGCTTTCAAGTTATGTCTAATGAGCTGTTGATCTCAGAGACAAAAGACGAAGGTAATATGCATAGCTTGATCATCAAAGAAGCATATAAACTTGCTGACTTTGCCCAAGTAAGTTTGAAAAAGTCGCATTCTGGAAAGCGCACACAGATTATTGTGACGGCGCCAACTCCTCGTCGAGAACTGGTGAAAGATACTTACTCAGTTCGCATCAAGTATGTTCGTTGGTTGTTGCCGGATAAATATGTTTACTCCGGTGCTATCCCTCCAGAATTGGTTCAAAAGGGTGCTGAGCAAACAATCGTGAACTTGGGAAAATTGCAGTTTGAAGACTCAAGCTCGATCTGGAACAAGAAATTGGAAGTTGAGTTTACGTACTCTCGCCAAGTCCGAGGCTTGTCCCAAGGAGTTTCTAAAACTTTGAAATACACGCAAGAGAAGCTCTAAACATTAAATTGAAAGTGTTTCTCACTGACACCTGCCTAACAATTTTGGGCAGGTGTTTCTTTTTCTTCTCTGAGATCTTCTTTAACTCCCGCTGACGGGGTCCCTTTCTTGCTTTTCTAGTAGTCGAATTGACTTGATTATTTCCGTCTCAAAATGAGACAGAGGGAATTTTATGAAAGCAAGCCGTCTTCCGGTTCATTTTCTTGTGGCAGGCACATTAGCTTCGGGCCTTTTTTTAACACCTCCCGCGTTTTCAGCGAATAAGTGCGCAGAGCTTTTCAGTGAAAAGCAGGCCGCGATTTTAGCTCTCAAACTAGGCGTTCGCCAGACAGGCAATGCAAATAGACCCATGGGACTGCAGGTCGTGGAGTCACGATATAAAATCGTTCAAGAGACTATCAACGCATTTGCCACGTGGGTCCTCGGGAAGTCGATTCGTCTGGATGTTATTAACGATGTTGCCAAAAAATTCTTGGCCGATCAGAGCAGCGATCCTTATTTCGTGCGTCTGGCACGCGCATTTGATTTAAGAACCTCTGTGGATGAAGCGACACTAGCTAAAAATATTCCGGCTACTGGTGGGGGCATTGTTGTGTTAAATCATCCAAGAAATGGATCCGACGGAATTGCTGTGGCAGCAGCTATTTCCAAAATCCGTCCTGACGCTAAAGTAGCCATGACATTATTTTTAGAAAATGTTCCTGGCATGTCAGAGAATGCAATTTTCTTGAATCCTTACGGTGGACCTAAAGCTCGCCAATATAATGCAAGCCGAATGAAAGAAATGGAAGATCATATCCGCGCAGGCGGTTTGGTTGTGATCTTTGCATCTGGTGAAGTCAGTTTGAAAGATCCTGGATCAAACTTAAAACCTGTGGATCCAGAGTGGAAATCGGGAGTTGCACGTCTGATTCAAGCAGTTCCTGAAGCGCAAGTTATTCCTACCTATGTAGGAGGAGAAGCCAGTCGCGGATTCTATGAGGTTCGTAAAAAAGGTTTAGGGCTCAAAACCACTATTTTTCACGTTCGCGAATTGGCTAATAACGTGAGCCGCGAATTCCCGTTGTCATTCGCTCCTCCGGTCGCCGCCAAAGATTTGATCGAGATGTTCGGTACCAATACTAAAGAAATGACTCGTTATCTGCGCGGCCGTACTTACATCATGAATGAACAAACAAGTTTACGCGCGAAAAATGAAGTGACCAGACAAAGAACAGAGGAAATTGCGCAACCTAAAGATGCAGCGATGATTCATGCGGATATTCAAAAAACCGGGCAATTGATTTTTGCCGATCCTAAAAAAGCAATCAACGTCTATGCAGTTGACGGAGCAAAGATGTCGATCGACGTATGGCATGACCTCGGTATTGCTCGTGAGAAGTCCTTCTCCGTTGTTGGAGAAGGAACTGGCAAATCTATGGATATTGATCCTTTCGATCGTCATTACGTGCACATCATTGCGGTCGATACAAATAACAATAAGATGCTGGGCGCATATCGTGTCGGTCGTGTTGACCAAATCATGGCAGAAAAAGGGATTGAGGGACTTTATTCATACAAGTTCTTCGAGCATCAGGCATTAATCGCAAAGCATGGCTCTCAAATGTTAGAGTTGGGACGAAGCTTTGTGGACTTCGAAGCAGGGGCGAAAGCTATCATTGCTTTAGATCGCTTGTGGAAAGGCGTCAGCAGCTACGTCGCTTTGAACCCGCACTATCGCTATATGATTGGCCCGGTTTCAATTTCAAATGCATATTCGACAACGAGCAAGCTTTTGATCCTGTCTTATTTAAAACAGCGTATGGAGCCTGAGCTATCAAAAGTTACAGTGGGTCGTACGCCAATTGAATTCTCAAGCCAATTCCAAGCTGAAATCGATGCAGTGGCAGCGAGAATTCCGGATCTTAAAGAGCTTAATAAACTAGTCGTGAATCTTGATGGCAACGCGATTCCTCCACTGTTGACGAGCTATGGGAAGTTGGGCGCGAAGTATTTGGCTTTCGACCGCGACAAAGAATTTAACACCGTCGACGGGCTTATCTTGGTGGACTTGTTGTCCAAAGATGCTGCGGATGAAGCTTCAAAACACTTCGGCGAGCACTGGGATGCTTACTTAAAAGCGAACGGAATCAATTCGGAAAATTAGACAATAAAAAAGCCCACAACTTTCAAGGTGTGGGCTTTTTCATTTTCAGGAACTCAAAAAATCTATTGGAAGCGCATTAAAGATTCGCGCAAAGATTCCAATTGAACTTTGGATTGTGCTAACAACGCACGGTCCGCTGCCACAACTTCTTCATCAGCATTGGCTACGAACTTTTCATTCGAGAGTCGGCCTGTGAGAGAAGAAATATCTTTTTGCAGCTTTTCCATTGTCTTGTTGATGCGTTTTACTTCTTCGTCGAAATCGACCAAGCCTTCAAGAGGGATGATCACTTTCACGCTGGCATCTTTCACCACAACAGAAGTCACTGCACACTTCATAAGGTTGCCTTCTTCGCCGATTTCAAGGTTCTCAAGGCGGCCCATTGTCATGATTGCTGTGCGGTTGTTACCCAATAGTTTTTGAACTGTATCGTTTGTGACTCCCAAACGAACGTTCAATTTAATAGCTGGGCTGATGCGGTTTTCACCGCGGATATTACGCATAGCTGTGATTACTTCTTTAACGACGTCGATCTCAAACGCCGCACTTGTTGAAGCCAAAGACAAAAACTCTTTGTCGTTACGAGTGTTCGGGAATTGATCTACGATACAAGCCGCACCTTTGATCGGTAGCTTTTGGTAGATCTCTTCCGAGATAAACGGACAGAACGGGTGAAGAAGACGCGTGATACGATTCAAAACTTGCGCGATCACAAGTTGAGTCGCCGCTTTTTCTTCTGCATTTGTGCCGTTCATAACTGGTTTCGTGAATTCGATGTACCAATCACAGAATTGGTTCCAAATGAATTGGTATAAAGCGTTGGCAGCATCTGCAAAGCGTTCCGCTTCCATCGCCTCTTCAACTTCTTTTGTTACTTCAGCAAGTTTGGTGATGATCCATTGGTCAAATACGCTGATATGCGATTTGTTCGGCAATGCATTTGTTCCACCAGACGGAGCTTTAAAGTCAGACAAGTTCGATAACGCGAAACGAGCCGCATTCCAGATTTTATTCATGAAATTGCGGTAGCCTTCCAAGCGTTGTTCGCTGAATTTAAAATCCTTACCAGAATACAAGTGAGCTGCAAATGTGAAGCGCAAAGCATCCGCTCCGTACTTCTCAATCATCTCAACTGGGTCGATGGAGTTCCCCAAAGATTTGGACATTTTGCGACCTTGAGAATCGCGCACCAAACCGTGGATATAAACTGTGCGGAAAGGAACATCACGTTTGAACTCAAGGCCCATCATGATCATACGAGCAACCCAGAAGAAAATAATATCGTGACCCGTTACCAAGTAACTTGTCGGATAGAAGGTCTTCAAAGTTTCAGTTTCATTTGGCCAACCCATTGTCGAGAACGGCCAAAGTGCAGAACTGAACCAAGTATCCAAAACGTCGTCGTCTTGTCTGATATCGTGGCTGCCGCACTTTTCGCACGCTGTGATGTCTGTTTCACTTACGTTTTGGTGTTCGCAGTTATTGCAATACCAAACCGGAATACGGTGGCCCCACCACAATTGGCGAGAGATACACCAGTCTTCAATGTTGTTTAACCAGTGAAGGTAAACTTTTGTCCAAGACTCGGGTTCAAAACGGATGGTACCATTTTCAACAACACGTTTTGCTGGAGTCGCCAAGTTTTCCATTTTAACGAACCATTGTTCAGACAAGAACGGTTCAACCACTGCGCCAGAGCGCGAGCAGTGACCTACTGAGTGAACATGTGGTTCTTCTTTGGCAAGCAAGTTCTGAGCTTTCAAATCTTCAAGGATACGTTTGCGAGCTTCTTGAACTTTAAGTCCTTTGTAAGCGCCACCGTTTTCATTGATCTCTGCTTTACGAGTGAGGATGTTGATGAACTCAAGGTTATGAGCTTTACCGATTTTGTAGTCGTTAAAGTCATGAGCAGGAGTGATTTTCACAACGCCAGAACCAAACGCTTTATCCACGTAAGTGTCAGCGATGATTTTGATCTTGCGGTTGATCAAAGGAATAACAACATTTTTCCCGATCAAGTGTTTGTAGCGCTCATCTTCAGGATTTACAGCAACCGCCGTATCACCCAACATCGTTTCCGGACGAGTTGTTGCAATGGTCAAGAAACCAGAACCATCTTCTAGAGCGTAGTTGATGTGATACAAAGAACCTTTGATCGTTTGGTGCTCAACTTCAAGATCTGAGATTGCCGTTTCAAGGGGACCTGACCAGTTCACCAAGCGTTGACCACGATAGATCATACCTTTTTTGTGAAGGCTTACGAAAACTTTGCGAACGGCTTTTGATACGCCTTCATCCAAAGTGAAAGTCGCGCGTTCCCAATCACAAGAATCGCCCAAGCGGCGCATTTGAGAATAAATGCGATCACCGTATGTGTGTTTCCACTCCCATACTTTTTCCACGAATTTTTCGCGACCCAAAGCGTGGCGAGTGACGCCGTCTTTTTTAAGTTCTTTTTCAACGACAGTTTGTGTGGCGATACCGGCGTGGTCCGTTCCCGGCAACCACATCGTGTTGTAACCATTCATGCGTTTCCAGCGAATGAGCATATCTTGGATCGTGTGATCCAAAGCATGACCCATGTGCAAGAAGCCCGTGACGTTTGGTGGCGGCAAGATAATTGAAAACGGAGGTTTTGTAGATTGGTCTTGCGCTTTGAAGTAACCAGCCTGTTCCCACCACTGGTAGGTACGGCCTTCAACATCAGCGGGATTATAACGATCGGATAATTGTTCTGACATATGAAACACCTCGGAATTTGAACCTTTTGAGAGTATCAGATGTAGGCAGAACTGGGTAGTCGCTTGTGCGGTGTAGCTTGGCGAACTGCACCGCACAGACCTAGGTCAAAACTGGCGAATTAGAGGCCTTTTCGGTCCGAAACAACCCAAATCAAGTCGTTTTCGTGCATTTCGAAATTGCCAGTTGGTCCCAAAATTTTCTCATGGCCTCGTTCGACTCCCACGACCATGCCTTTATGGGCGTCGCGAATGCCGCTATCGCGGATAGATTTGTTTTTATACGGGGAGTTTGCATCCACAATAAACGAATGCAGGCTAAAGTCCTCTTTCCGAGCCACGATTTCCACGTTTCCGGAAGATTGGTGTTGTTTTTCGGCCTCGAGAAACTCGTGGAACTTTTGCAGCTCATCCTCGCTACCAAAACAAAGAAGCTTGTCGTAAGGCCAAATCACAAAGTCCCCACCAGGAGCAAAATGCCGTTGTGAACCGCGAAAGACTGCTGAAATCGTCACACCGAATTTTTCTTTTACCAGGGCTGTTCGCAAAGACTTCCCAACAAGTTCGGAATCAGCAATAACATCATAAACGCCCAGACTGGCTTCCCACGGCAAGAATTTGCGCGCCACTTGTGAACTTACCAGCTCTTTGCGCTCTTTTTCAGTCAGATTTTTTGAAAAGTTTTTTTCAATGAACTGATACAGGCGTCGCACCCAGAATTGACCGAATAAAAAGGCCACAGCCAAAGTACCGATCACCACACCTGAGGCCATACGCAATGTCACAAATTGTGCTAAGAGGGCTGATAACAAAATCAGAGCGATCAACACACGACCCGCAAAAATCGTAATTTGCAGTCCTCGGAGTTTTTGCAGCTCTTCTGCTTCTCGGCGACTTCCTAAAGAAGGTCCGCCCATGACGAGGCCCCAGAAGAAGGGCGCTGATGCCAGCAGTACCACCAGAATAGAAATCACTCCGGCCCATGGACTCTCTGACAGGTAGTTTGTCATCTCGACACTAAGGAAATTTCGATATGTTCCTAAGATCGCGATAATCACAATAGCGTTGAGTAAAATTTTAAATCCGTAGGTCTTCAGAATCAGGCTGCCCATACCACCTTTGCCTGTTTGATTAAAGGAAGTGTGATAGCGGTCCATAGCTTGGGCAATTGACGGAGGAATCTTGGGGTCGATCCAGCGATAAAAAGGTTCAGCCACCTTAATCAAATAAGGTGTCGTGAATGTCGTCACGGCGGAGACCGCGATTGCCAGCGGATAAAGGAAATCCGATGTCACTTTCAGACTCACACCTAACGAAGCAATAATAAATGAGAACTCCCCAATTTGCGCCAAGCTCATGCCTGCTTGCAAAGCTGTCTTGCGCGGTTTTCCAGATAGGAGGGCACCCAAAAAAGTGCTGACAAATTTTCCGAAGATCGTGATCAAGGTGACCATCAAAACCATATCCCAACGTTCGATCAAAACCTTAGGATCGATCATCATACCGACAGAGACAAAGAAGATCGCGGCAAAAAGATTTTTCACCGGCTGTAGAACATGCTCCATTTTATGACCCTCTGGAGTTTCAGCCAGCAACGAGCCCATGACGAACGCGCCCAATGCGGGAGAAAAGCCTACATTGGCAGCGATCATCACCATCATAAAACAAAGGCCGATAGCGACAAGCAGAGTTGTTTCGTCTTCCAAAAGAGAGCGAATTTTGCGCAGAAAAATCGGAATAAGAAAAATACCGACAACGAACCATAAAGCGATAAAGAAAAGAAGACGCAGTCCTGAGCCCAAAAGATCCAGACCGGAGATTGCACCTGATCCAGCGATGGCAGTGAGCAGAACTAACAACAAAATGGCAACGATGTCTTCAACAACAAGAATTCCGAACACCAGTTCGACGAATTTCTGGCCGCGCATTCCGAGTTCTTGAAAGGCACGCACAATAATTGTCGTCGAAGAAACTGAAAGAATACCACCAAAGAACAAGCTGTCTATGGTGTTCCAACCCCAGAGTCGTCCGACGAAGTAACCAAGGCCCAGCATAAAGATCACTTCAAAGACGGCGGTAAAGCTCGCCGCGCCACCTACTTTGAAAAGTTTTTTGAAACTAAATTCCAGTCCCAAACTGAAAAGAAGGAAGATCACGCCGATCTCAGACCAGACTTTGATGCTTTCGTTATCTGTCACCGTGGGAATAAAAGGAACATGAGGACTTACTAGGAAACCCGCGATCAGATATCCCAAGACTAAAGGCTGTCCTAATTTTTTGAACAGCAAAGTGGAGAGCGCAGCAATAACAAGGATGAAACCTAAGTCAGTGATAAGATGAGGCAAATGAGTCATATGTTACCTTTACAGAAGCGTCGATGGTGGGCCAAGTTCTAATCTCAAATTTGCGCAAAATGTCCTGTTTGTCCTGCTCCGTTTCCTACTTTGGTACGGCCGAAAATACTGCTGAAAATAAAATGTGAGTTAATAAACAAGTGTTCATTACTAAAGAACAACCTTTGGGATCCGAAGAGTAGTCTAATCAAAAATTAGAGGTTTTATATGAATGTATTCGCAAAGGTTCGCTTTTTTAACTTTCTTTCCGTGGGCATCGTCTTGGCGTTATATGTCTGCTTGGGGATCTCTTTTTATTCACAAAAAGAAGTGAATACAGCGCAAGAGGCAAAATTCAAATCAATGATGCTTGCTCAGGATCTGCGTTGGGATTCGGCAAATCTTACTCGTACAGCACGAACTTTTGTGGTGACGGGCGATCCACAATACGAACAACAATATATGGATATTCTGGCGGTTCGCGGTGGTCAAAAAGCCCGCGCGAATGGCAGAACTGTGGATTCCAAAACTTTGATGAAAGAAGCAGGCTTTACTGCTGAAGAATTTGAATTATTGGGTGAAGCAGAAAAGCGCTCTAATGAACTCGTGATCACAGAAACAATTGCGATGAATGCGGCAAAAGGTTTATTTCAAGATGCTGACGGGAAATTTACCGTTAAGAAAGAACCAAACTTGGAATACGCTCGTAAGTTGATGCATGACGAAGCTTATCACAAGTTTCTTGTGACTATTGGTGAACCTATCGCGAAATTTGAACAAGTTTTGGCGGCTCGTACTGAAGCCAGTGTTGTATCTGCCACTTCTCACGCTCAATGGGCTTTGGGTAGCATTGGTGTGATGATTATCTTCCTCTCTATTTCTATGTTCTTTTCATCTCACTCGTTGAAACAAGGCATTCGTTTGCAAACGGAAAGTTTGTCTTCAGCTTATGGTCAAATCCGTAAGTTGGTAAGTGACCTATCAGGTTCAAGCTCGGCCCTCTCTGCGGCTTCAACTGAATCAGCAGCGTCGCTTGAAGAAACAGTGGCTTCACTTGAAGAGCTTTCAAGTATGATTAAGCTAAATGCTGATAATGCGAAAATGGCATCTGACTTGTCACAAGTTTCGAAATCATCTGCTGAAGAAGGTTCAAGTGAGATTTCAAATTTGATGCACTCAATGCAAGAAATCGTGAAGAGCTCTAAAAAAATCGAAGAGATCATCACGGTTATCGACGATATCGCTTTCCAAACGAATTTGCTGGCATTGAATGCAGCGGTTGAGGCGGCACGTGCCGGTGAGCAAGGTAAAGGTTTCGCAGTTGTTGCAGAAGCAGTCCGCGCTTTGGCGCAAAGAAGTGCTCTGTCTGCAAAAGAGATTTCAGGTCTTATTTCTGAGAGCGTGGACCAAATTGAACAAGGTCACCGTGTTGCAGGATCCAGCCATGAAGTTTTGAAAAAGATTTTGGATTCAGTTACGAAAGTTGCAAGCTTGAACAATGAAATTGCAACAGCAAGTACGGAGCAAAGCACAGGTGTATCGCAAATCACTCAAGCGATGAATCAATTGGACCAAGCAACACAAACAAATGCGGCGTCATCAGAGACGATCTCTGAAGCTGCATCAAGTTTGAATGATTCAACTGGTGGATTGACAACGACAATTGTGAACCTTGAGACGTTGACAGGCGTTAAGCGCGCCGCTTAGTTCTGAGTTTGTTGGCGGGGAGCTGGTGGAGCCATCGGAGGCAACACCACTGCTCGCCTGATTCCTGGATATCCTTGACGTACGCGAACAGCCGTTGCTTCTTCCTCAGTTGCCATACGGAATTCAAACTGGTTCGCCTTATTCGCAAAGCCCATTCGCACTAAAATATTATTACGATCACGCAGGCCTTCAAAGCCGGTAAAGAAATCAAAACGGCTGATCCCGACAATAGCAGCTCCGCGGTCGCGCACAATAAAGAAACCGTCGTGGACTTCGCCGGTTGGCATAGTGACTCCGACGATACGAGGAACAAAGATCACATCACCTGGTTTGTAGATTTTGAGATCAGCAGCCACCGTAAAGTAAGGATCTAA
This sequence comes from Bdellovibrio sp. HCB2-146, assembly GCF_047345725.1. Classification (NCBI taxonomy): domain Bacteria; kingdom Pseudomonadati; phylum Bdellovibrionota; class Bdellovibrionia; order Bdellovibrionales; family Pseudobdellovibrionaceae; genus Bdellovibrio; species Bdellovibrio sp. HCB2-146. The sequence goes on along the minus strand of NZ_JBLEQP010000001.1, from coordinate 1,039,707 downwards.
GCAACTGTTACGAACACCGTAACCGTAAGGACATTTTTTTGTATCCACTTCTTTAAAGCGTGGAACGTCGTCGGTACCGCGGGCATAGTAGTTGTAAGAGCGGAACTGTCCATTGTCGTAAACAAAGCAAGCGCCTTGCATTAAGCAATTGCGGTAGTCAGGTCCACAAAGGCTTACTAGAACCGCACCTTCTGGTGAAATCATATCGACGATGTCACCGTTACATTTGCTCTTATCAAGGTAAATGGTCGGCTTATAGTAGATTGTCGGGTTGAGAAATGCCATTCCAATAGGTGGCGTCGGTGCAGGCGTCGGAGGTGGTGGAACTGGTGATGGTTCTGGTGTTGGTGCTGGAGCAGGCGCTGGATCAACAGGTGGTTGCGACGGTTCCTGCGAAGCCGTCGCATGCACACAAGCGATCAATAAAAATGAAAGAGAGTATTTAATAAACTCTTTAAGCACGCTGATTCCCATCCCCAAAATGTACCAAAGTTTCTAATTCACTTCTGCCCAAATGACAAAACACATTCACAGCTTGAAATGATTTCCGGGTTTCAAGCATAAAGAAGCGACGTGTTCAGAGCTGAACGGCGATTGGTTTGATCTGAAGCGTGGAGATTATTTTTTGAAAATTGTAGCGTGACAGGCAAATAAAAAAGGCCACGTTCCCGTGGCCTTTTTTGGTGTTCAAATCTGTCTTGAACTAGAGACTATTTCAAGAAATCTGCTAGCAAGCGTGTACCAACAACGATTTCTTGTCTTGAGATATCGCCAAGAGTTTCGTGGTCTTCAGTTGTTGTGTTGTAAGCAATATGGTAGCGGAAAGTATCTTCTTTCTTAGGTACGTACTCAACAACCGCACCGTAGCTCATGAACTTATTTGTCTCAGCAGTGCCGATTTCGCGTTTTTCTTCAGAAGAAATCACTTCAAGACGTGGGATCCAGTTTTCAAAACCTGTGTAAGCAAGTTTACCAACGATAGATGTCACTGTGTCTTTGGCAGTCGTTTCGTGTTCTGACATAAGGTAGTCAAGGCTTGCCATGATAGGAGCAGAGTCCCACTTCACGCCTACAGCATAGAAGTTGTTTTTGTCATCTTCAGATGCATTTAGGATGTGGTAAGAAGCCATAAATTGAAGGGCTTTTTCCATGAAAGCACCTTTATACACAAGACCCATCAAACCGTAGTTTTGAGCAAGTTCGCCACCAATAGTCACGTCTTTTTCTGCGTCCGCAGCCATCAAGAACACTGTTTGACCTTCGAATGTGAAAGCAGCTTTCGCACCAGTCATATACAACAGATCAGTCGTGCCAAGAGTTGTTCCGTCAAGGTTACGACTGTTCGCGCCTTTTTGAGTGTAGAACTCAGAAGTTAAGTAAAGATCAGCGCCACTTGTAGCACCTTCGAATCCGCCAAACTCTGTGTTGTATTTACCGAATGAAATCGAGAAAAGATCACTCATTTTATGAGTCAGGTAAGCAAGCTCAATACCTTTTGGAGTTGCATCACGAAGAGAAGGAACTTGGTCTTTTGTGTAAGCCCAACGAACACGGAATGAAACTTCGTCGTTCAATTTTCCAGCGTAATCCAAGCGACCTGTTTTGAAGTAGAACTTCGAAAAACTTGGAGCATCTGCTGAAGCCGTGTCAGCATCAAAAGTTGTTGAGTTGTAATCGACGCGAGCGTCTAGGTTGAGGCTTCCTGCGAAAGCGCTTGTTGTCATTGCAGAAATAGCCAGTGTTGTTAACAAAAGCTTCTTCATTTATACATCCTTGTTTAAAGTCTCTTTGTTTTAGGGACGAAGTAAGTATGCAATACGTTCGCCCGGTCGCCAAGACACAAATTTAAGGATATGTTAATTGCCGCCCTGTCGCTCGAGGTCGATGCCTTTGACTCCACCTTTAACATAATAAACGTTGATGCATCCGGCTTTTTCCAGTGCCGTCACTACGGGTCCACTGCGGCTGCCATCATGATCAATCACGACCACCGCATAATGGTTCGGAAGTTTCTTTTCGAGCACTTTGCTGACAGCTTCACTTGAGGAATTGCAGTCAATTGTAACGTTTTGCAGATGTTGCGCGACGAAACCTTTATAAATATGGCTCAGATCTGCTCCCATATTTATAAGAATAAAAGGCACGCGGCCTTGAACAAGATTGTCGAATTGGAAAAAACCAAGCTGATTAAGATCCATGTGTAGCCACCCGTGCATGATCAGGAATAAAACGATAAACTGACAAAACTATAACAATTGCGGCAAGGGCCATCAAACCTGACGCCCAAAAAGGGGCCGTGATGGCCAAGTGTCCGTATAAAAAACCACCGATTGCAGGACCGATGATACGGCCAAGGGACGCCATACTTTGAGTGACTCCCAACGCGGCACCTTGTTCTTTTGCTTCTGCAAGCAAGCTGATACTTCCCAAGGTCGAAGGATTGGTCAGGCCGTTTCCTAAAGAAAGCAAAGTCATGGTTAACGCCATCATCGGGATATTTGGCGCAAGAGCGATACCCGTGAGTCCGATCGCAAACAAGATCAATCCCAAACGTAAAACTTTACGCTCGCCCCATTTTGGAAGAAGTCGACGGACCAAAAAGCCTTGAGTAAAGATAATGATCACACCGATATAAGCAAATCCGAAGCTGACTTGCTTTACATCCCATTGAAACTTTTCGCCCATAAAAAGAATCAATGTCGCTTCCATGGAAGACATGGCAAGAGACGCCAAAAAGAAAACGGAGAGCAAAGAGCCAACTGTTTTGGTATTGAGGTAATGCCACAAAAGAGAAAAACGTTTTTTCTTCGCTGCTGATTCACTTTTTTCATTCAAAGATTCTTTTAGGAATTTCAAACCAAAAAGGAAGTTGGCGATGCAGAGACCTGCGACCCAGTAAAAGGCAAATGAAGTATCAAAGTGTGGTTCAGAAGAAATGTGACGACCCCAAACCGCCAAGCCACCTCCCAGTGCCGGACCAAAAACAAAGCCTAATCCGAATGCAGCCCCAATGAGGGCCATGCCTTTTGAGCGTTCATGTTTGGGAGTAATGTCGGAAATATAAGCCGATGCTGTTGAAAGACTCGCTCCAAAAAAGCCAGCCAGTGCGCGCGCGATAAACAACCATTCTAATGAACGGGCCCACGCAAAGAGAACATACGAAAGCGCTTCGCAAACCAAGCAGAAAAGCAAGATAGGACGACGTCCCCATCTGTCACTTAACTGGCCCCAAAAGGGAGAAAACAAAAATTGCATCAAAGAATAGACAGAGAGAAGCAGTCCAGTTTCTAATGCAGTCGCACCGAAATCACGACTCAAAATCGGAATGATGGGAATAACTACACCAAAGCCCACAAGATAGAGGAAAACGGTGAAAAAGATAACGGCGAGCTGTGATTTGTTTGATGTCATCGTCATAGGGTGTTTAATATTAGGAAGTGATGAAAATGGCAAATAAACTTCAGAGCTTAGTGCTTCTCTCAGGCATTCTTTTGTCGGCTTCGGGAGCCCTCGCTTTAGACAACTACAAAGAATTTAAAAGAGATACTTGGGATTTCCAGCTCGGCACCAATTACTTTAGTTCTGAGGCGAATTATGACTCCTCAGGTAAGAAGCAAAACCTGGTTTCCGGTGCAAAATACACGCTCTTGGATTTCAACTTCGAAACTCGTTACACTCCACGTCGCGACTGGTCAGTGTTTGCATCAGGTAACATCGGGAACTCGGAAAGTGATAATACTGTTGCGAAAAGAACCAATAGCACATTCACAGAGATCATGGCCGGCGCTGAATTTATGGCTTATTCGGAAATGTTTGATTTGATTCCTGAGTTCGGCTTGGTCGTACCCATTGAAAAGGTCGACATGAATTCCGATAGCTCCTTGAATTCGGAAGGTGTCGTCCAAGCTTGGGGTCGTTTGGTTGCGCAAAAAGATTTCGGTCCAGCTCGTGGATATGGTTGGATTGGATTTCAATATCGCGGTGATGGTCGTTCTTATCTGATGCCTTGGGGTTTTGGAGCACAAATCAAAGCATCTCGAGTCCATTTTGGTGGTGAGGTTTTTGGTTCTCAAAGCATCAGTGATGATGAAGACAAGGGTACCTTCAAAGAAACCACACGATTGACTTATCTCAATCAGGTGAATGCGGGTTCTTTGAAATTTTACTCGATCAATCCTTCGATCATCGACACGAAAATCTATGCTGATATCGTGATCAATCCGCAGTGGACACTGCAAGTAAACGGTGGGATGACCTTAGCGGGTAATAATGCGGCTGACGGATTTCATGTGGGTGGATTTATTCGTTACTCTTACGACATGGCATCGGGATACGTGGAAAGACCTTATGCTCCTGTGAACAGTCCGGTCCCAACCCAACGTTCGGAAATGCATGATCGCTCTGATACGCAATTAAGCTCTGAAAAGAAGGTGCAGCAGTTCCGTGAAGACACCGATGATGGGGTTTCACAAGAAGAGTTCAAAGCTCGTCCGACGAAACCACCCAAAAAGAAAGTTCGTCCCGCTGACACCGGCGATTTCCCTCTCCAGTTGAAGAAAAAACGAAGATAATTAAGTCACTCGAAACAAATCAAGATTGAGGCAGCTATTGATTTGACTTCATAAGGGTGTGGGCCTTTTGGAGGTCCGCACCAAGAATTTCGACGACCTTGTGACGATTCGTTTCGCCTTTTACCAGAGTGATATCACGCTTTGGAATATCAAAAATATCAGACAGAAATTCGATCAAGCCTTCGTTAGCTTTGCCATCAACAGGTGGGGAGGTTAGTTTGATTTTGATTTCGCCGTTGTGAGGTCCGATGACTTCGTTTTTCGAGGCTTTGGGCTGAATAAAAAGGTGGAGTCGAACTCCACCTTGAATTGATTCAATCATTTCTGGGGAAAACAACTATTCCGCTGAAAGTGGAGACACGTTCGTTGAGCGACCTGTGTTTCCTTGAGGACCTTGAGCGATGTTGTGATTAGGAAGTTGCATTTGTGGCATGTACTTTTCACCTTGTTCAAGCAAAGACAAATGAGCTTGAGCCAAAGCTTTCAAGTTCGCTTCAAATTGCATACGAGCGCGTTTCAATTCCGTGACTTCTTGGTACATCTTTTTCAAAGAGTCACGAGAATCACGAGTGATGATTTCGGCTTTTTGCTGAGCATCTGCCACGATCAATTTTGCTTCACGTTCTGCATCTTGACGAAGGCGATCTGCCATCTGACTTGCTGTCGCGATCGTTTCTTTCAAAACTTGATCACGCTCTTTATACTCCATCAAAGAGAGTTCTTTTTCGCGAAGAGCTTCTTTCAAAGCGTTCTTCTCTTGGATTAGAGATTCCATTTGTGCAGCGATCTGTTGAAGGAAATCCGTCACTTCATCAGAATCAAGTCCCATCATCTTTTTTCCAAAAGATTTATGCGCGATATCGATAGGAGTAATCTTCATCTTGTTCCTCCTTGAACAATAATGCTTTCAGGATAATTTCCGTCCCTGTCTTCGGGCAAGCTATTTGATTTCTTTCGCCATTTCTTTGTTTCTCATCGCCGCTTTCTCAAAGCTAATGCGAAGAGCGCGTTCGATTTCAAGTTCTCTCATAGACTGAAGTCCAGCAGCGGTGACGCCCTTTTTAGAAGTCACTTTGTTCTGCAAGTCCTCAACACCTTCGCGGGCTTGCGCGGCCAACAAAGAAGCGCCCACAAAAGTTTCAATTGTCATAAGACGAGCTTCTTCTGGGGAGAAGCCATGCTCTTCAATCCAATCTTGCCAGTACATCATCATTTCAAAAACAAAGCCGGTTCCACTAGAGCAAGAAACCATCAAAGCTTCAAACTGATCTTCATCACCAACTTGAATCACGCGGCCTAATGGCAAGAAAAGATCTTCAACTGTGTCAGACAAAGCTTGGTCGGCATCGTCGTTTACAAGATAACCAATGACACCTCTGCCGATCAATGACGGCGTGTTCGGCATCACACGAGCCAGGCGCGCGCCATGGGTGAATCTTTCCAGTTGTTCCATGCGAACACCAGCAGCGACGCTGATTAAAACTTTGGATTCATCCAAGCTTCTGCCAATCGGTTCTAGTGCGGTGATAAAATCTTGAGGTTTGACCGCCAAAATCACAATGTCACAGTGATCGACAAGTTCGCCGTTACTTTCCATCGCGTTGATTTGATATTGCTCAACAAGCTTTTGCAGTTTTCCTGGTGAACGATTGGTTGCAAATATATGTCGAGCGGGAATGCCCCCTTCAATCAAACCACGAATCATGGCTTGTGCCATGTTTCCAGCCCCGAGAAATCCAATTTTTTGTGCTTTTAAGAGGGGATTAGTGACGTTCATTACGAGCTCCTGGCAACAACATTATCTGCGTATTTAGGTTATCGTTTCGTCGGACGTTCGCCAAATAAAATAGTCCCAAGACGCACGATGGTGGCCCCTTCGGAAATGGCCACAGCATAATCATGGCTCGTGCCCATTGACAGCTCTGTCAGTGGGTGAACTTGAAGGTTTGTCTTGTTTTTTAACTCGGCTAAGAGATCGTGCAACTCCTTAAAGTAGGGACGCACTTCCTCACCAGTTTCGGTTAATGGTGGCATGGTCATCAGGCCTTTTATTTTCAGTCCCGGAAGCAGAGTCAAAGCCTCCCATGAATTCGACAGGCTTTCTTTATCAAAACCGCTTTTGCTTTCTTCCAATGCCAAATTCACTTGAATCAAAATGCTTTGCTGAATGCCTTTGTTCACAGCGATTTTGCTTAAACTCTCGGCCAGCGCCAGGCTGTCCACAGAATGAATCAATGCAAATTTGCCGACAACCATTTTGGCTTTATTTTTTTGGAGGTGCCCAATCAGATGCCATTCAATTTCAGGTAAATCTGCCAGCAACTCGATTTTTTCCAACGCTTCTTGTACGTAGTTTTCACCAAAACGTCGTTGGCCTTCATGGTATAAATGGCGAATTTTATGAGGGGATTGGAGCTTAGAGACAGCGAGAATTTTCGCGTCGCCTGCATTTTTTTGAATCTCGCGCAGACTCATAACGACCTCGTCAGCTTTTGTAACATCTCTTGCACCATTTTTACTGGCAATCCGACGACGTTATCAAAAGGTCCTTCAAATTTTTCAACGAAGCGACCTCCTAGACCCTGAATCCCGTAAGAACCGGCTTTGTCCATCGGTTCTCCGGTCTGGATGTAGGTCCAGATTTCCTCATCAGTCAGAGTTTTGAAGAAAACTTTAGTCGTTTCAATTTGAGACAGGACCTTCGAAGAGGCACTGTCGATCATGCAGACAGCGGTCTTAACTTCGTGAACATTCCCAGACAAAAGTTTGAGCATTCTGAAAGCATCCTCGCGATCCGAGGGTTTTCCAAGCGGCCCCCCTCCGAAAATCACCTCTGTGTCGGCGGAAATCACGATGAAAGGTGTTTTTCTGCTAGACTTAAGAAGGGGCAATGCTCCCTCGGCTTTTCTTCGGGCAATATCTAAAATCTGATCGTTTACATTCAGGTTTTTGTTAGGAATTTCCGATACTTTAACTGAAACCACGTCAAAAGAAAAACCGGCATCTGTGAGAAGTTGGCGGCGACGTGGAGACTCTGATGCCAATACAAGTGGTGTCATGAGTTCACTTGAACACAAAGAGGCGGAAATGGGAAGCGCAGAATTAATGCTCATTCTGGGTTTGGTGCTCGCAGGAGTCGCCGTCTTCCTATTTGTCAGTTCCATCTTTGCAAGCAATCAAGATAAGCAACAGTTGTCATGGGCGAACAATGACGAGCCTGTTAAATCTAAGAATCCAATCATCAATTTCTCACGTCCACTCGTGCATCAGTTCACTTTGCAGCATGCTATGCGCATTCGCAGTGAAGGTTATCGCAAACGTGTGCGCAAATATATTCTGACTTCCGGTTTGTCGTCAGAGCTGAACGAAGATGAATTCATTGGTTTGCAATTGTTGTGGGGAATTCTGTTCCCAATCTTTTTGTACATCATGAACTTCTCGCTGCAGTTGGGATTTTCAACGCCGATGATTTTTGGTTTGGGCTTGATTGGTTTCTATTTACCACAAGTTCATGCCAAAGGTGAAAAGAAGCGCCGTGAGCTTTCTGTGCGCGCAGACCTTCCGTTCTTTATCGATTTGTTGGCCTTGTCGGTTGAAGCTGGTTTGGACTTTTTCTCAGCTATCCAAAAGATCGTCGATAAAGCGCGTGGTACAGACAGTGTTTTGGCAGATGAGTTGGCAACGGTTTTGAAAGATATCAAAGTGGGTGCCTCCAAAACCCAAGCTCTGAAAGACATGAGTGAACGTCTGGACATGAATGAAGTGACAAGCTTTGTTGCAGTCCTTGTCGATGCAGAAGCGTCGGGTGCCAGCATTTCCCAAGTATTGAAAGATCAATCGGTGCAAATGCGACTTGAAAGATTCGTTAGGGCAGAGAAGGCCGGAGCGAGAGCTTCGCAGACAATCTTGATTCCTTTGATGCTCTTTATTTTGCCGGCGGTATTTATCATCGTGTTTGGTCCAGTCGCCGTTTCATTTATGAGCGGCGGGAAGTAGGAATGATGAAGTTAGAGAGTAAAACAAAAAATCTAACTCTGATTGAGCACCTCGAGGTGGCTGAGAGCTTTTTGGCTCGTGGCAAGGGCCTTTTGGGTCGCAGCTCATTGGGGGCGGATCAGGCTCTCTGGATTCATGACTGTAATAGTATTCATACGTTTTTTATGAAGTTCGCGATTGATTGTGTATTTGTGGATAAATCGCTCAAAGTGAAAGCGATTTATGAAAATGTTCAGCCATGGAGATTGGTCTTGCCAATCTGGGGTGCGCGTTCGGTTGTCGAAATGGCAGCAGGCAGTGCTCGTCGGTTGAATATGAATGTGGGAGATCAATTGAATGTGGTCACTTAGAATACTGACCGGCCCACAAGCCGGCACCATTATCGAACTGAAGATGGGACGAAATGTAATCGGTCGTGCCCCTCAGTGCGATATTAAAATGACAAGCCCGGGTGTTTCGAAGGAGCACACCGAGGTGATGGTTTATAAAGATAAAATCGTTATCACGGATTTGAAATCCAGCAACGGGACCTATCTGAATGGTGTCCGTATGCAAACAGGCATTCTACGTTTGGGTGATAAGTTAGGAATTCACGAGATCCTTGTTGATGTGATTCCAACTCCGGATATTCGCCCCGCCCAAACTTCTGCTTCACAAGCAGCGGCCAATCATTCTGTGTCAGTACCTTATTATGGTGGAGGTGCAGCTCCGGCAATGCCACCAATGCCACAAAGTATTCCGCAAGGAATGCCACAACCCATGATGGGCGTGCCAGGTGCTCAACCGGATATGATGGGAGCCGCACCTGCGCCAGCACCGGCTTATCATCCGGGCGGCGTAAAGGCGATTATTGAGAAAGTTCAAAATTATATTGAGCAAGTGGCTTTACCTGGAGTTTACAAACTTCCGCAGTTTGTTGAACTGAAGATGGTTCTGCTGGGCTTTATTGTGGTCTTTATCTTTACGACAACGTTACTTTCCATGATTCCAATGGTGCAAATCACCCGCGCGAGTATCGTAAATGAAAGTAAACGTCGTGCCTCCTCTATCGCAAGAACTGTTGCGACTTTAAATGCGACAGCATTGTTGCAGAACAGCTATTCGTCACTGAGTACGAACGCGGCAGAAACTGAAGACGGTGTGAAACAAGTTCTGATTGTTCAACAGTCAGATGGTATGATCTTAGCTCCAGCAACACGCGCGGGAACAACACCTGACTTGCCGTTTGTACACGTGGCTCGTCGAGAAATGCGACCTCAATCCGTTGAGGTAGATTCTTCCACAATCGGTGCTAGCTTCCCAATTGGACTTTTTGATCCAAATACGGGTGAGCAAGTCGTAAGAGCTCATGCGATTGTTCTGTATGACATTGGTAGCCTGGCCTTTGATGATGGCCGTGCGATCAGTCTTTTCATGCAGACATTCTTGATTGCTTCATTAATTGGTCTTGTCCTGTTCTTCTTTATGTACAAGCTGATTGAGTATCCGATCAATGTTTTGAACGGACAGCTGGATACAGCGATGAGAGAGAAAACAGATAATACTGAAGTGCCATTTATGTTCCCACCACTTCAGGCTTTGATTGGAAATATCAACAGTCTGTTAACAAGATATATCCATGGTGGGGGCGAAGCGGGCGGTGGAGCTGCCGGCTTTATTAATAAAGACGGCGAGGCTGAAAACCTCGTGCAAATGATCGGTTTCCCTTGTGTGACGATTTCACGCGAAGGACGTATGATTGCTTGCAATACAGCTTTTGCACAAATTTTGCGTTCTGATACTTCAGCGATTCAAGGGCACAGCTACAAAGCTTTACCAGATATCGCTCTTCAACAAAACGTTGAAGGCTTGATGGCGCGTGTTCGTGATAATCCGGCTGTGTTACAGAATGACCAATTGGAATTTAGCGGACACCTCTGTGTTTTAAGTTGCCAAGGTATGTCTTCGTCAGCGGGCGAAGTCGATTACTATGTATTGACGATTTCACCAGCTGAGGGAGGTTCTTAATGGGAGCTGCTCCAAAGGTGAAGGAGAATATGAAATTTGATTTAGCAGTGGTTAAAGGTCCGCATGCTGGATTGAAGGTCTCTTTTACAAAGGGAGTGGCAACTATTGGTCGTGGTCCAGAGAACGATGTGGTTCTGGCTAACGATCCTCGTATCAGTCGTCAACATGCTGAAATTAAACAGCGTGGTTCTGATTTTATCGTGGTGAATTTGAGCAGCAAAAACTTTGTGATGCTCAATGGACAAAGTATACAGTCGGAAGTGCTTGCAAAAGGTTCAACCTTGCAGATTGGCGACAGTGAAATTCGTTTCGATTACGATGCGCCACTGTTAGAACCCAATCCACCTCCGGCTCCTGCTTCACACGTGGCTTTGGCGCCAATGCCTCCACCTGTGCCGACAGCGCAGCAACAAAATGCCGCGATGATGCCGCACCCTCCACAGCCACCGCCATTTAATCCGGCAGCAGCTGCGGGACCAGCGGCTCCTTATCAGCAACGTCCTATGGCGCAACCTCAATACGGCATGGGTGCAAATCCTGGAGCAGCTCCTCGTCGGGCACCGGTTTCTCACGGTGGTGGAAATTCTCGTGCACGCTTCTATGGAATTATTGCTGTCGTCGTTGTCGCGGGTTGGTTCCTGTTCTCTCCTTCTAAAAAGAAGGAAGTTAAAGATGCCAATGCGATTCGTAGTTCTGTGATTTCAATGCAGGATGTGGCAGACGCGGATAAGCGTTCTCAGGAATTGCTGACAATTAAAAAAGAAAAATACGATTCTGTTCAATATCGCAGAGCCCATGAAAATTTTGTTCGTGGTTTCCGCGATTTCCAACAAGGTCAATATGCACGTGCGCGTGAGGCTTTCCAAGTGGTTCTGAATCTTGATCCGGAAAATGAATTGGCAAAACGTTATTTGCACCTCTCTCAAATTAAATTTGATGAGTTGGTAAAGTTTAATATGATTCAGGGCAATCGCTATCGGGAAAAACGGAACTGGAGAATGTGTCAGTCGAACTATTCAAATGTCATGACGATGCTGCAAAATCGCAGGGACGATCCGACATTTAAAGAAGCCAAACAATTCTACGAAGAATGTACTTTGAATGTGGAGGGCCGTTTCTAATGGCTCGTCTCAAGGTCCGCCTTCGTGGTAAACAGGTTTATGAAGTCGGTCTCCAAGAAGATCGTGCTTATATCGCCGGTCGTAAGGAAGATTGCGATATCGTTTTGCAACCTGAAAAAGGTATTTCTCGCGAGCACTTCAAAGTTGCCATGACCAACGGCGCTTGGACCGTGGAAGTGATTTCTCGTTATGGAGAAGTTTTCCATAACGGTGAGCAAGAGCAACAATTCGCGCTTCAACACGGATCTGCATTTACTGTTCCGCCTTATGATTTTGAATTTTTGATGACGTCTGATGAGGCCATGGTGGCTTCAGGTGGGGAGAACCTGCCTGCGGTTCAGGGTTCTTCAGATGAAAACTCTGGAGACGTGGGCGGTGACAAAACTGTGATTGGAGTCGCACCGAGTGCGGCTTATATCAAAATCACCGATGCTGCAAATGACGCCAAAGAATTGATTCGTTTGGATGCGGGTGATTCTTGGATCGCTGGTCGTGAATCGACTTGCCATATTCATATCAAAGACCCAAGAGTGAGTCGCCGTCAGTTTGAAGTTCGTCGTGCGGGGTCTCAGTACACGATTATTGACCTGGGCAGCGTGAACGGAACTTTGGTGAACGGAAATCCGATTTCCTCCTCTGAGCCAACGACATTGCGCAGTGGAGATGCGATCAGCGTTCTGGATAACTATTTGTATTTTGAATTGCACGATGCTGGTTTCCAAAGTCGTTTGGAGATGGTGAATATTGCTCCGCCAAATCCATTGGTGGCGCGAACGGATCAAATGCCAATGTATCAGGGTGGCGAGATGGCGCCGATGCCATACCAACAACAATACCCTGCTCATTATCAAGGTCATGCGGTGGGAGCTGCGCTGCCTCAGCAACCAGCGGGTCTTTTAAAAGGCAAATTTGATTTTGAAAAACACAGAATTAAAGTCATTGGTGGGGCAGTTGCCTTGCTTGCCGTGGCTTATTTCTTTAGCGGCGGTGAAAGTTCAAATGCTCCGAAAACCGGTGCAGGAGTGGTGGCTCCAGGATCTCCGCAAGAACTTTTTGCGAAGCTCAAACCTGAACAGCAAGCTTTGGTTCGTCAGCGCTATAAAGACGCGAAGAATCTCTATATGCAAGGGAAGTATCAACTTGCTCAGGATGAAATTGTTAAAATTCAGGAATTAGTTCCGGATTACGAAGATATCAAAGAGATCGAACGTCTCTCAAAAGAAGCAATTTTTATTCAGGAGCAGCAACGCCGCCAAGAAGAGCTAGAAAAGGCGCGTGCCGAAGCTGAAGAAAAGATTCAAAAACAAGTGGCCGAATGTCAGAAAAAGATCAATCCGAATGTCACAGTCGCTGAAATTGATGACTGTATCAGCCCGGTTTTGCAATTCAATCCTGATCATCCCAAGATCATGGAGCTAAAAGCTCAAGCCGAATCACTGACAGCGATTCGTGAAGCTAAACAGGCTGAGCGTGCCGCTTATCAATCACAAGTGGCTCGCTTAAAAAGCCTTTTTGATAAAGCTCAAGGCGTGCATAAGACGGGAAAACCGTTAGATGCCATCACGGCTTACGAAAAAGTCTTGGATGCGAAATTACCAGATCCAAGTGGTCTGAAAGATTCTTCACGTCGAAATATTGCTTCGATCCGTCAGCAGATGAATTCAAAAACAGCGACTCTTCAAGCTGAAGCTGACAAGTTCTATCAAGAGCAAAACATCAAAGGCGCGATCTTGGCTTTACGTAAAGCACGAGCATTGGATCCGACCAATACGGAGCTGCCAGAGAAGATCGAACGCTATACGGTTGAGCTTCGCAAGCAAATGATGTCGTTGTACCAAGAAGGTATTTTGGAAGAAAGTTTTGGTAACGTCGAGGGTGGTGAATCCAAAGCGGGTGCCAAAGACAAATGGAAGAAAATCATGGAACTCGACGTGCCAGAGGGCGAATACTACAAAAAGGCCTACATCAAGTTGAAGAAATACGGAGCTCTCTAGTGAAATTGATTGAAAGATCCTACAGCACGAAAATGTTGCGACCTCGTCCGTTGATTCATTCCGAGGATGACGGCAGTCTTGTGGTCATTGCGACAAGTTGGGGCCAGCCAGAGCACGGCCAGCGTGCACTTGATGAAGTTGTCAAATATGTTGGTGCTGCGAAATCAGATGTCGAAGTGACTTCACCGTTTGAATTTTTGGCCTGTGTTCCAGATGAAGTGAACTATGTGCGCACGGCTCTATTGCTCGCAAATGATCTTCTTTATCGCGGAGAAAACAAGATGGAGTATTTCTCGGGAGTTGAAATCCTGGCTATGTTCCGCCGTGGTAATATGCTGGCTTGGGCGCAAGTAGGAAACCCAAGTATCTTCGCGCAACGTACAGGCAAGCGTTTGCAACCCTTGCAGATGGGTCTGGACTTATCCACAGAGTTCAATACCCAAGATAAAACACTGCCGCCGATTCCGACGGAACTTTTGGGTTTAGAACCTAGTTGTAACATCAAATGCGGGCACTCGGTATTAAAAGCCGGTGAGCAAGTGGTTCTTTTGTCAGCATCGGCCATTGCCAACTCGCTTTTAAATCGTGAGCCTGGAAAATTTGATCTGAATATCATCACGCAAAAGATGATCCAAGAAGATCCCGAAGCCCCATTTTGGTTAGGGCTTATTGATCTGTAGTTGGTGTGCAGGTAAAGCTGGATTCAGACTTCAATTTCCAAGATAAACCCTTTAGATCAAAGCTATAAACTTCTTCCCAAACGTCTATGGATTGAATGCGATCGTTCTGAATTTTTACACGAATGCTATTTCGCGAATTGCGAATCTGAGTATTGGATTTTTCAACCAAAGTAATTTCGACCATACCGCCACGAGAGATGAAAGATTTCGATTTCTCGTCTGAGAATGTAAAGTCTCGAGTCACGGTACGATCTTTAATTTGCGCTGAAATTTTAATTTTTGATTGAGTCAAATCCACTACATAGGAACATGATTTTGGAAGGGAACCCGTTTGTTGTTCGCTTTCCAAGTATTCGAGCATCTCTTTGGCGGTGAATTCTTTATTGTAAGCCTCGTGCAAAGATTTTTGCTGTTCTGCGGATACGAATTCACCGAAGCCCATGCTCTGCAGGTCTTGCACGAATGACGCTAAGTCATTGCGGAATTGTTTTTCTAGAAGGCGAGTGGTCATCGTGCGAATTTGTTCGTAATCCACGCTATCAATTTGCAGAATGTTTTTACCTTCTAGCTTGTTTTTGATGCGTTCAAAGCCATCCAAATAATTTGGATTTAACTTTTTCTTATATTCTATGCTGCGCGAAATTTTTATACCCATGAATGCTTCGTGGATCAAAAGTGTTTCTTGCGCTTCTTCCGACATTTTTTCGAAAGATTTTTTATCGATCCAAACTTCATAAATATTTTGCAGGGCCAGTTGCTCGGTTGCAAAGGCGACGCTCAGATTTTCGGAGCTAATGGTAGAAAGTTTTTGATCCACCATGTGCCAGATTTTCTTTTTAAAGACGCCCTCAAGATCAGAAGCGAGATCTGGAATTGTGTTACGCAGTTCTTCTAGTAACGGTTCAATCGTTTTTTTGTAAACCGCGAGTTCGGACACTTTGAATTTGTGATTTTCAAGGGCAACGCCATCAAGCCCATTACCGCCACCACTGTGACCCGTTCCATTGGATTGAGTTGGATTACCATTGCCCCCAGGGCTTGCCGGCCCTTGCGGCACCGACGTCGGATCTGACGGATTGCCATTGGTCCCAGCAGTTTTCTGCTGAGTGCAACCGGCTCCGATTAAAATGATAAGGCCAATCAACAAATGCTTCATAATTTAAATTCAGTTACTTTCAAATCTTCTAAATTAATTTGCCATTCTTTACTGTTCGCAGGATCTTTAACAACGAGCTGCTTCGACGTATCATTGAAGAAAACTGTTTTCCCTGACCATCGTTGCAACTCTTTATTTTTTGATTCATCACTGATCACGAGTTCCGACTTCGGAATCACCCAAAGATTTGCATAAGACGATTGATCCGCTTCTACACCTTTAAGGCGTAGGCAAACTTTGCTCGCTGTACAGTGTTGCATTTCGTATCCTTTGATGCTCGCTCCCGCAAATGCAGAAGCGCTGCCGAACAGAATCGGCAGCGTCAAAGTGATCTTACTCGCAAGTTGAATCAATAAGTTCATCCGCGTTTCCTTCAGGAAGTAGTCCACCAAGAGTTGTATCTTTGAATCCTTTGTATTTAGCGCATTCGTTCAACGAAGTTGGCTTAAATGTTTCTTTCAAATCTTGGATTGGGTTACTCCAAAGAACAGAGTAGTTCACGAGCGCCGTCTTTTTCGTAACACCCCAATATGGACCGTAACCGTTGTTTTCGTCGTTGACCCAACCTTCGACTTCGAATGTAGTTGTAACAGGCCCATTCAAAGCTCTGTCCAATTTCACAAGGACCTGTTCAACGGCGCGAGTGTCTTCGATACAGAATTCACCAGGTACGACGTGACCTCTTCGTGCATGAGGTTTTTTCGTGCAAAGACGATCTTGGTATTCGATTGCCCATTTAGCTGCAGCTTTTAGATCCGTTCCCAATTCTTTGATGAAAGAGAAAGCTTGGTCTTTACGGAGTGTCAGGAAGTTTTTCTCTGACATAATCAGTTCCATTGCTTCATCAGGAGTGCGGTTTTCAAGTTTTTTTGCAAGCTTTTCGTAACCCTCAAGTGAGTAGTTTGTGTAAGGCAAAAGATAGAGAACATATCCTGCATAATATTGTTGCATCACCAAAAGGTCTGCGCCGTTTACTTTTGCTGTCCAAAGATTTTTACGGAAATCCTTATCGCAGATAAGTTCCATTTTATCGCCGACAGTTTGTACGTAGCAGGCATCTTCATTTTCGCGATCTTTGATCAGGTCGGCGAAAATTGTGGGATTGAGATTTAATGTCAAAGAAACATCGCTATTCTTTTTAAACCAACGAACCGATTCGATAAAGGCGTTGCGAACTTCAACCAAAGCATCTTGGGCTTCTTTTTCAGTCGTGATGTTTTGTTTTCCGGACGCCATCGCAAAATCAAGAATTGGCGATTGTGGAGCGGCTTCCAATAGTTGTTTGAATTCCGCTTCTTGACCGCGCTGTTCGAATCCTGGTTTTAATCGCGCCGCCATACCTTTTAAAGTCATCATCGGGCGAAGCACGTTTTTATAGAACAAAGCTCTTTTGTTGGTTGGATCTTTATGAAGAGCGATATCGAAAATTTGATCGGCAAGATGGAAGCTAGATGCCGAGATCAATTGTTCACCGGCAATTGCGATTTCTTCCGCAGAAGCGATTTTCATTTCAGGTTTGGCGTTTTCAGATGTTTCGCCATCTTTTGCGGGAACCGGAACTTCAGCTTCTTTCGTTTTAGGATCGACAACAAGAATAGGATCCGCTTTAGGCGAACCTTTCTTTTGATCTTTAGAGTCGCAAGCCACAAGGTTTGCGCACAAAGCAGTCGCTACGATCAGTGTTAAGAGTTTCGAGTTCATGTAAATCTCCTTCTTGTCGATGGTTTTGACAAGGACCCTAAAAATGGCGCGCGTTGGGACCCGAAGCTCCAGTTATTAAGGTTTGAGCAATTTCGGTTTCCATACGAGCAAAAGTCCTGCCGATGGAAAGGGTTTTACAACAATGCGTATCATGGACGATAGATTAGATTAGTAAAAAGTTATCAATATTTTTAGCTAAATGGTTAACACTCTGTAAGTTATCGGATATACTGGTGTTATATGGACATTTTTTCCTACGACGACTACAAAATTTACGTAAACGACTGGATTTCCTCACAAGAAAAAGGGGGGTACGGGGAGTACAAACGGATGGCGGCAAGCCTTGGCGTTTCTTCCACAATGATCAGTCAGGTGTTCAAAGGCGACAAGCATCTGAGTCTGGAGATGGCCAATGAGGTTTGTGATTTCCTAAGTCTCAACACCCAAGAGGTCGATTTCTTTTTCTTGCTTGTGGAGTATCAAAGAGCGGGAACGTACAAGTTGAAACAGCGGTTACATAAACGTGTTCTTGAGTCGCGGAGTCAGGCATTAGATCTTAAGAATAGAATTAAAAAGACAAATATACTGACAGAGGAAATGAAATCTATTTTCTACTCAAGTTGGATGTATGCGGGAATCAGCAACATCGTGGCTATTCCCGAGTACAATCATGCCTCCGAGATTTCGGAGCGCTTGGGAATTCCGAAAAACTTGGCGGCAAAGGTTATTGAATTCTTATTAGAAGCCAATATTTGTGTTCTGAAAGATGGAAACCTCGATGTGGGAACGGCACGAACACATGTTCCGTTTGATTCTCCTCATGTGAACAAGCATCACCAAAATTGGCGGATGATGAGTTTGCAGAAAATGCAGATGAAAAAAGAAGAGGATTTCTTTTTAACGTTTCCGATGAGTCTTTCAAAAGAAACCGCGCAACAGATTCGAGAAGAGCTTCCGGCATTTATTCAAAAAATTGATAAATGGGTAGGACCGTCACCGTCTGAAACCGTACGTTGCTTGAATATCGACTGGTTTGAGTATTAATTGCTTTCTGCTACTTCTGGAGTAGAGAGCGATTTATAGACTTGGATACGAGTCTTCGCAAGTTCCGGAAGGTGTAATGCCAACTCAGTTCGCGAAGGTGCAAAAATATTTTCTCGCGACGTATCCCAAATCATTCCTGCTGCAATATTGGTACGTTGAATAAGTTGATCCAACATATAATAGCGGAAAGAGCGTTCAAACTTGGCGCGCTGGACGTCACGTGACAAACCGCGAGCATCAGCACGCAACCAATCAATGAGTTCCAGGAACAGAGGATCGTTGCAAGCTTTAAGCAAATGAGCTTCGACTTTTTCACTGGTGAGCAGAGCAAAGCAGGGCTCTTCAATACGCGCACGTTTGATATTTAGATTTTTTTCAGCCACGTACTGCCAAATAGCCATTTGATTTTTGGTCCCTAGATTTTTCAGCGTTTCCCAGTCCTTCTGGTTCAAAGCGATTTGCGCTGTCCAATTGGCTAAATCCAGACTGCGCGGGAAATTCGAGTTCAAGCGTTTGAGATCGCGTAACAGCTGCGCTTCTTGATCAGTTCGCATCCATCGTGCGAAAGGAATTCCTAGCTTCGCTTTCCACTCAGGATTCACGCCACCGAACGCAGGGAAGCCACCTTTGCGCAAAACTCCCTGAAGCTTTTGAGTTGTGCGCAGAATACTTTCTTGTAGCAGCGGCAATGGATTAGTTTCGAGGCGATCAACAAGAGTATTAAAAAGAAGAGGTGCTTCATCGTTGATATAGAGAACATGTCCTGAAAGAGCGGCCGTTCGCAAAGGCCCTGCTCCACGCCAAGGTCCCCAACCTGACTCGATAAGAAGTGATCTGTCTTCAGGGCCGAGATCAGGACTTGGATTTTTCAGTGCGCCTACGAGCGAATGACCACTGACTTCAGCTCCCGCCGGATCAATCAAACTTTCGCCTAATAATTCAAAGAGAGTGCGACCCAAATCGACCAAAGACACGTTTTGATCCATCTTCCAATAGATGGCTTCATCACGTTTTTTAGTTTGCGCAGGTTTAATATAAAGAGCCACTTGGGTGTTTTCACTGTGGAGATTCAGAGGTGGCAATTCTCCAGGGCGTTCACTTCCCGTATGACCATTGAGTCCAACAAGAATCACCGTGGTGTTGTCCCAGCGATTCATTGCCTTCAAAGAAAGAAACAGTTCAAGCAGGCTCTCGTCGAGCTCATCCAACTGACTGTCAAAACTGAGGTTGCGAAGCTCACCGAGATCTGTGGTTGTCGGAGTTGCCGTGAATAAAAGATCGGGAACATAAATGACACTAAAAAATGGTGAAGATCCGGCTTCTTGTTTTACCCACTGAGTGAATAAGGGAATATTTTTTTTCAACGGGCGATAGAGACTGCCAAAGTTTGGATTTACGTTGTCTTCAAAGAGTTCAAAGCCTTGTTGCAGTCCAGTGCGACGGAAAATCGGTGCCCCTCCCGAGAAAAAAGCAGTGCGATAATCCTTCTTCAGGGCCAACTCAGATGCGAGTTCAAATTCTGCAGCTAGACCTGGTCCTCCATTGTGACGCACCTTATGTTGATAGGGGTAGAGTCCAGTTAGAACCGAAGCGAGTGCGGGCGCTGACAATGTTGAAGGTGTAAAGGCGTGTGTGAAGCGCACTGATTCTTTGCAAAGTAGTTGAAACCCCGAGCGTTCATCGGTGTCTGCGCACGGAATATCCGTCGAGATCAGCTCATTAACAGCGATAACAAGAATCGAGCTTTTGTCGTTTGTCTTGCATGAGATCTGGACCAAACTCATAAGCAATGCAAATGTGATGAAAATGAGCTTCAGCATACCTTGACCATTTCAAAGGGTTTTAGAGATAATGTTCCAATAACTTTGCACAGTCAAAGATTTGGAGGAAATCACCCATGCTCGCAGAGAAAGTTTTTGCCGTCGCCCACTTAGCTGATCAAGTCGTCTTATGGATCCTAGTGGTTCTAAGTATCTTGAGCATCGGGATGATTTTAGAGCGCTTTTTTGCGCTTAGAAAAGTATCCGGAGAATCACAAAAAGTTCGCGCTCAAATTAAGCGCGCTCTTGAAACAAACAGCGTTGAAGATGTAGAAAATATCGCGCGCGATATCAATTCTGTTGAAGGCCGTGCGGCTGGATACGCAATGAAACATATGAAAGATTCTGGCAGCCGTGGGTTGGAAGAGATTTTCAATTCATATGCTTTGACAGAAAGACCTGAGTTGGAAAAATTCTTGGGCTTCTTGGCAACGGTTGGTTCCAACGCCGTTTACGTCGGTCTTTTCGGTACAGTTCTTGGTATCATGAAAGCCTTCAACGATTTGGCGAATGCTCCAGAAGCAGGTCAACAAACCGTGATGGCCGGTATCTCGATGGCTCTTGTTGCAACAGCAGCAGGTCTTTTCGTAGCGATCCCAGCGGTTATTTCCTACAACGTTTACACCAAACAAGTGCGCGGTATTTTCCAGAGTTTGGACAGCGTGAAAGAGCTTTGCCTTGCTTACGCTAAGAAAAAAGGAATCTAATCCATGGCAATGAAAAATAGTCATGACGATCATGACGTAATGGCGGACATGAACGTCGTCCCTCTGGTCGATATCATCCTGGTGGTATTGATCATTTTCATGGTGACGGCGCCGATGTTCATGAAGCCGACAATCAACGTCAATCTACCGAAAGCAGCCAGCGGAGATCAAACGGCGCCAAGTAAACTCAATATCGCGCTGACAGCTGACGGTCGCATTAACTTGAACGGCAGCTTCGTGAATGAAGACGCTGTAAAAGCCAAAGCAACTGAAGAGGTTGGTAAGAACCTAGAAGTTCAAGCGATCATCTCGGCTGACAAAGACGTGCCACACGGTAAAGTCGTGGGCCTTCTAGATATCGTCAAAGGTGCAGGCGTTAAAAAGTTCGCGATCAGTATTGACAAGAAATAATCGAATCGGAAATTTAAAAACGAAAAAGGAAGGACGAAAGCCTTCCTTTTTTATTTAACATATATGGATCAACTACGCGGTTGTTACTGGAAATTGATTCGTGATCGTGCTTGCGAGCTTTCTAAACTCCAAAGGCTTAGAGAAAAATTGCATAGCTCCGACGTCCTTGGCTTTTTTTTCATATTCTGGAGTGTCGTAAGCCGTGCAAACGCAGTATTTTACCATTGGAAATTGAGTCTTAATTTTTTCAATTAATTCGAAGCCGTTCATGTGAGGCATATTGATATCGGTGATTACTAAAAGCGGTTGATTCTGCGCAAGTTCTCCCAAGAGTTTCAAACAACCTTCTCCGCTGCTAGCAGTATAGATCGTATTAGGATAGTCTTCGAGTTCGGAAGAGAGGCAGAGCTTTACTAACGGTAAAAGGTCTAATTCGTCGTCGACAAAAATAATTTTCAACATCTTATTACCTATGCCTTTCCGTGAGGAATTTCGAGAGTAAACTTACAAAACTCATTTTCCACTGATTCAAAGTATAAACGACCATCATATTTTTTTGCCAGATCAATACTCATCGAAAGACCAAGGCCGGTGCCTTGTCCAGGTTCTTTTGTTGTAAAAAATGGCGTAAAGATATTTTTTTGAATGTTTTCTGGGATTCCCACTCCGTTGTCTTCAACCGTCAACGACACGACGTCGCCGTCACGTTTGATCCGCACCTTCAAAAGGGCCTTATCAATTTCGTTGTAGCCCCATTTTTTTAACAGTGAGAAAATAGCATTATCCAAAAGATTAGCGACGATGCGGCGGCACTCTTCGGTGTGCATGACAACGTGACAGTCTTCGCCAGAAACCTCAAAAAGGTGAGGGATGTCGATATTATTTTTGACCCGAAAAGCCTTTAAAGAAAGCATCATCATTTCTTCAACGAGCTCGACAAGATTAATGTCGGACCGTGGCCCTACGTTCTTTTTCGCCGAAATCAGAATGCTTTTAACCAACATATCGATGCGATCAGCATGTTTTAAAATCACACTGCAAAGTTCGTCAGCTTCGTGTTGGTTAATTTTCATTTTCCCGTTTAAGTAACCGCGCAGAATTGAAGCGGAACTACTTAAAATACTCAGGGGATTTTTGATTTCATGAGCCAGTCCGGTCGACAGCACTCCCAGGCCTGCCATTTTTTCTTGCGCGATCATTCTCTTCTGCATGACCTTGATTTCGTTCAAATTGTCTTCAAGGTCTTGCGTTCTTTCACGTACCCGAACTTCGAGCTCGTCACGAATAGCGACGGCCCGGTCGTACTGTTGAGAAAGGCTTGTGAACTGGCGACCAAAATAAACCGTGACCAAAATGGCAAGTCCCAAGAAAGCAAATGCAATCACAATAAAGTAATTTCGCCAATACTGCACCAGCGATTTAACTTCCGAATTTGGAGTAAAGATTTGAACTTTCCATCCCAGTGAATCAGGGACCTGATTGCTTTGCAGGGGAGCCTCAATCGAAAAGCCATTTTTTGATTCGTTCTTTTTGAAATCAAGAGTTGGATCGCCCAAGCGAGTCAGTTCACTCCCATCGCCTTTGACTACTCGAATAACGGAGTCACCCAACCCCAGATCAACGAATTTGGCGTACTGTAATTCCACCGCCACACGAATCCAATCTAGACGAGCATAAGTTACAAGAACACCTTTTAAATTTCCAAAAGTGGCCGCCGTCGCGAAAATGGAATAGCCGTTTTGAGTGTTTGGAATAAGTTTGAGAATGGGGCCTTTATTCACGACATCGAAAAAGACACCTGTTGATCCCCGAGGTGATTTTTCAGCAAGGTCGGTCCCGATAGTCTGAGTAAACCAAGCAGTTCGTCGAATCTCTTCGGGAGATACCTGTATCAGTGCCGGA
Organism: Bdellovibrio sp. HCB2-146; assembly: GCF_047345725.1. Lineage (NCBI taxonomy): Bacteria > Pseudomonadati > Bdellovibrionota > Bdellovibrionia > Bdellovibrionales > Pseudobdellovibrionaceae > Bdellovibrio > Bdellovibrio sp. HCB2-146. Next base: position 1,016,597 of record NZ_JBLEQP010000001.1, on the reverse strand, counting down.
ATTTTCGCTCCGGTTAAATCTGTGGTGTTGTGGAAAACAGGTTTTCCGTTTTGATCGACGAACAAAATAAGGTCATACAGGCGATAGAGATGTGCATAGCTATTTAAGAGTCGCACACCTGCAGCTGTATTCATGCTCGGAATTTCTTTAAGCGCACCGCTGATTGCGCGAATATCGCTATTTCGCTCGAAAAATTGGGATCCAATTTGTTCGCCGATAGACTGAGCTTGGCTGAGGTAAACTTTTTTAAGGCTGTCACTGACCGAATTCGAAAACACGGAAATGATAAACAAGCCAAGGAGTGCGACCAACAAGAACAAAGAAATAATAAAAAGAGAAATCGTTCCGACAAGGTTTGTTTTCGATGCCATGTCAGGAAAGTAACTGACTTCAAAGTCTGTATCAAAGCAATTGCGCATTCGCATAGATGATTTTTCTGCTCCCGAGTTTCCTCTTGTGGTGCGTGCAAAAATCAAAATCCTTCTGGCTGAAAGTCATGAATCCCCTCTAAGGTCGAAGAGGTTTTCGTTGGAGCGATCTCATTTTGACACACCTAAAGTCCGGCTTGAAAACTCCGATTAGAAGTTATCATGAGTCATAAGTTTTCAACCGACGCAAAATTCTTAACGATCACGACGCTGATTGTTCTCGCTCTAGGAGCGAAGACTTTTGCGAGTTTGACAGAGCCAGATCCAACACCCGTCGCGGATGTAGTTGCGAAAACGGGTTCTGTGAAAGCAGATCGTTCGCCTTCCAGTATTCCTGATTCAAAAGAAGTAAAACCACGTTGGGATCGTTTTGCTCAGCACGACTTGAGCTGCGCGAAAAAGGCAACGAGCTCGTTGGTTTCTATTAACGGCAGTTTCGTGCAAATCCAAGGTCGCAATTGCATCAAAGGATTTAAAGCGGAGTCGCTCGAAATCATCAATCTTAAAAACGGTTTTACGGCTTCAGTTTTCGAGAGCGGTCCGAATCGTTATCAAACAGATCTCATTCAGCTAGAGCAAGGCGATAACGAAATCGCTATTCGCTATAAAGAACGCGGCGGAATGATGGTTGAAGAAGTTCTTAAAGTTCACGCAAATCGCATCTAAAATCACCGAGGACATCTCCACGCATTTATCAGTTTTTCCCTCACATTCGAGAGGGAAATGCACTGTTGAACTCTTCAATCGGGAACAGTTTTGCCGACAATTCGAAAAACTCAATGAAGGTAAATAACTTCATGCAGTTACAATTCCAAGTCTTGAATAGAGACACTTCTGCGCATAATCGTTAGTCGCATTAATTTAATACGGGCATTGTGATTTCGAACACTTGCGTGCTGGCTTCCTTTTTGAATTACAGAATCACAACGACAACACGCTCACTTAACTTAAAACAACATCAGGAGATGAACTTGAAAAATCTAATTCTGTTTCTGGGAATTCTTGTATCGGTATCAACGGGTTTCGCTAAAAAAGGCGGAACAGAACCGAGTGGCGGTGGAACGACAGTACCGCTTTCACCACTAAAGGTTTTTAGATTTGAAGGAGTCATTCCTCCTTGTGAAAATAACGTCTTTAATATTTGTGACACACTAGTTCCGGGTATGCGCTTTAATCTGACTTACTCAGTAAATCCTAATGCCGCCTTCGATCGTAAATTCACCGAGAACTATCCGGGTGCGGCTTCGAATTTAACACTCGAGATTATTGGTTTTGCCACGTACACAGGCAGACGAGGCGATGTGCTCTTGCACTCGAACGGCGTCGGTGGAGCGGTCTATTACCAAGTTAGCATGCTGGATCTTGAAGGTGGCTTGCCAATTCCAAGATTTTCTCGCCCGGGTGCTCAAAACGGAGTTTCCATTTATATTTTGTTTGCAGATAACAGTGCCTCAATGTCTTCCCTCCTAGGTAAAACGTTGCGGACGGCGGCTCCAGATTTGGATTTCCAAAAGTTCACCGAGACGACTTTGAACTTTGTTATCAAAGGTGCGTTTGAAGGAAGTGGTAAGGCTGGAAATTGCACTCAATGCTTCGCTACCGAGTTCCTACTTACAAATGCAAAGTAAGTTTCAAAATTTAGAAAGCACAAAGCCCGCAAGTTGAAAGACAGCGGGTTTTTTCATTTAAAAGAAAAGCGGTCCTACAAATCCCAAAACCAAAACAAGTAAAAACCCGAGAAAGCTGCCCTTGGCTTTCCAGTTTGCGTTTTTTGAGCTGGCAATCAACGCCATCTTCGAAACTAATGAAGCCACATAACCTAAAGCCATTGCGATAATCAGGCTTTCAGAAAAACTTTCCGTGGCAGCCAGTGCAAACGTCACGCCTTGAAGTTCAAAGAGACCGCTTAAAAAACTCACCAGCCATAAGGCCTCATCGCCGACGAAATCTGCGGCGGCTTTGGTGAGTGCGATAATAACAAATAAGATCACCGCAAAGCCGATTTGATTTTTCCAATTCAACGGATCTTTGGTTTCGGCCTCGGCAACGGTTTCCTTTCTTGAAATAAAAAAGCAAACCACGGTCGTGATCACGATAACTCCAAGTACGACAGCAAAACTCCAAAGCAAGGCATGGAAGAGTTCCATCGAGTTAGCAACGATAATCGTAATAGATAATATCGTGGTTGCCGCAATCGACATCGCACCATAGGAGAGGGAACTAGCCACAGAACTTTTTGTTTCGCTTTCCATAGTCTGACGAATGTGTGCGAAGGCAGCAGTGCTCGAAACCAAACCAGCAAGAAATCCACCCAGAACAAATCCCACTCGTTTGCCAAACATTTTTAATAAAACGTAAGAGAGAAATTGCACAAACGCGAGAGCCAGAACCAGGCTTCCCAATTTAAACGGAACAAACAGGCCCCAAGGATCGACGGGTTCGCGGGGAAGCAGAGGTAAAATGCCGGCGCCGACCACGATCAAAGAAATCATCGCATCGGCTTCTTTTTTCGTAATTCGTTGGCGCGTGAAGTGATGCAACCACGTGCGCCCTGCGAGCAATGCTAAAACGAAGGCTCCCAGAATGCAGGCAATGAGGGGTTGCTTCACGCTGATAGATCCTAAAACAAAAACGCAAAACGCAGAGACTTCAGTCGTGAAGCCATAATCCGCGCTTTCAGCATTTTCAGTGGTTCGCCAATATCCTAACAAAATTGCGGTCAAGACAAACAAAGTCGTGAGGGCCGCATAAAACTCAGGAATCCCAGTTCCTGTAAAAGCTCCCAATAGCCCAATTAAAGAAAAAGTCCGCAGTCCAAACGCCTGAGTTTCGGAGGCTTGCGAACGCTCCCTTTCGAGTCCGACAATAAATCCGATTAAGAGTCCCAACCAATAGGGCTGCAGCCCGTCGATTACATCGGTCACAAATCCCCCACGGCTCTATTGAAGACCTCACATTCCGTGGGTGGCAATTGCGATTCCCTATCGAGAAGGCCTTTATGAAGACTTACATGGCTGTGTCGAGGGGCATTTGGTTGTTATATTTATAAGTAAAAACACAAACTTGATGCAAACGGCTAGAGTAAGATCAATTCCTTTGATATTAATAGCTTAAGCCTTTAAGTTAGCGCCTCGTTTGCATTCGAAGGATGAATTCAATCATGATTTTTGAAGGGCTAACAGAAACTGTGGGTTTAAAGAAACGTTCTGACATACATTATGCTCGGAAGATCTGGCATATGTCAGGAGTCTTCACGATGTTTTTGGCCTATACTTATTTGCCGCCAGCTGTGTCCATGACAATTCTTGTTTTGGCTTGGTTCCTATTTGTTCCCTTCGATTTCTTACGTCAAAGAAACGCAGCTCTGAATGATTGGGCCGTTCACGCATTCAAACCGATCATGCGTCAAAGCGAAGTTAAAAAACTCGCTGGTACGACTTTCTTATTAAGCGGTGTTTTGCTGGTTGATATCATTTTCCCGCGCCCGGTTGTGGGTTTGACTCTTCTTTTCTTGGCGTTTGCAGATCCAATCGCCTCTTACTTTGGGATCCTTTACGGTAAAGATAAGATCTTTGGTCACAAATCCATTCAAGGATTCATGGCAGCATTCTTTGTTTGTGCTGCTTTGACGTTCGCGTTCTTGTTGTACCACAACTATATGATGGATCGTTTGATCGTTGTCAGCTTGCTTGCGGGACTTGTTGGCGCTTTCGCTGAATTGATTCCAGTTGGCAAACTTGATGACAATCTAACACTGCCAGTAATGAGCGCGATCGGCCTTTCTATCCTCTTTTATTTCTTTGGATTTTTCGCTGTTGTCGGGTAGATTCCTGACATGGCAGATCCGACACAATCACATATCGACGCAGAAGAAGCCAAAGCACAACGCTTGGCTATGTACATTTACATCCTTCCAAATTTGATGACGACTGGAAACTTGTTCTCAGGTTTCTTCGCCGTTCTTCAAACAATCAAAGGAAATTATCTTTACGCAGCTTATGCGATTGTTGTCGCCGCAGTCTTCGACCAACTTGATGGTCGTTTGGCGCGTTTGACTCGTTCGACTTCTAAATTCGGTGCAGAGTACGATTCTCTTTGCGACCTTGTCAGCTTCGGTATGGCTCCGGGTGTTTTGTTGTACTTGTGGGCGCTTCAACCATTCGGCCGTTTGGGGTGGGTGGCTTCTTTCTTGTTCGTAGCCTGCGGAGCTCTTCGCTTGGCGCGATTCAACGTTCAAGCAAACGTTGTTGAGAAAAACTATTTCCAAGGTCTTCCAATCCCAATGGCAGCTGGTATCGTGGCTTCTTCTGTTTTGGCGTTCCAAGACTTGGAACTCGATGCCATGGGTAACGTGGGTCTTTTGATCATGACAGTGCTTTTGGCATTCGTGATGGTTTCGAATTTCCGTTTCCGCAGCTTCAAAGATTTGGATTTGAAAGAGCGTTTGCCTTTCCGTTACTTGATCTTGGGTGTTTCGATTTTGGTTGTTGTCGCTCTTCGTCCTGAAGTGATGCTCTTCGTATTGTTCTTGGCCTATGCAGGTCTTGGAACAGTTTTTGGTGTGTTCAGACTCGGAAAAAATATCCGTAAGATCAAACCTAGCGTCTATGCTCCGGCACAAGTTCATGAAAGTGATCTTGTTCTAGAGGAAGAAGAGGAAGAGGCACCAAAAAATGAAAAGAAAACTTAAAGTCGGTGTTGTCGGCGCGACCGGAATGGTCGGCCAAACTTTCATGAACCTCATGGAAGAAAGACAGTTCCCAGTTGCGGAACTTCGTCCTTTTGCATCTGAAAATTCTTTGGGTAAAAAAATCGAATTGCAGGGTCAAGCGTGGCCTTGCCAAGTTCTCAAGGAAGGTTGCTTCGACGGCCTTGATCTTGTTTTCTTTTCTTCTGGTGATGATATTTCGAAAGAATGGGCTCCAAAAGCAGTTGCTGCAGGTGCCTTCGCAGTTGATAACTCAGCTGCTTACCGCATGGATCCCAACACGGTTCTGGTTGTTCCAGAAGTAAACGGCGATCTTGTTGGCCCGGGTTCAAAACCACAAATTATTGCCAATCCAAATTGCTCAACGATTCAATTGGTTGTCGCGCTGAAACCTTTGGCCGACAAATTCGGTATTGAAGAAGTGCGTGTGAGTTCTTATCAAGCCGTGAGTGGCGCTGGTAAAGATGGCCATGATGAGTTGCTTGCGCAAACTTCAAACCATCAGGCCGATCACAAGCCAAAAACTTTCCCGCACACGATTTTGTTCAATGCGATTCCGCAAATCGGTTCTTTCAATGATGAAGGTTATTCTTCGGAAGAAGTCAAAATCATGAAAGAGACGCGCAAGATTTTGCGCCAAAATGATTTGAAAGTGTCCGCGTTCACGGTTCGTATCCCGGCATTGAATGCGCACAGTGAATCCGTATGGGTGACTTTGAAAAAAGATGTGACTCGTGATCACGTGATGGCAGCGCTTGAAAGTGGTGAAGGCCTTGTGGTTCAAGACGATCCCAAGCGCAGCGTTTATCCACTAGCTCGTGATGTCAGCGGTAAAGATCCTGTTTATGTTGGCCGTGTTCACCGCGATCCAGAGAATTCAAAACTTTGGTTGATGTGGGTGGTATCTGACAATATCCGTAAGGGGGCTGCCCTCAACGGAATCCAAATCGCCGAAAAAATCTTCGGCTGACCGCGGTTAATAGACGAAGGTCCGGTTGGCCTTTTGACAAGGCTATAGCCCCATGATTCGATGAGAGGATGGGGTTTTTCTCTAAGTTACAGCCTATATATTTGTTGGTAAGCGCGCTCTTAATGGGTTCATCTGCGCTGGCAACCGTGACTTTAAGTGGAACCCCGACAGGTGCCTCTGGTGTCGTCACTGAAGTTGGTGAAGACGGAACGACGACGAAGACAACTATATATGCTGGTGTGACCGGCTCCTGCGCGGGGGGCTCGACCTCGACTTGTAACACTTGCACAGGAACGCCTGTTACGGTTGGCGCTACAACCTATCAAATTTCTCCCTGCAATCCTACCAACGCTCATCAAAATCTCCTTTTGAACATGGAGTTTTCAGTCAGCAACTCATCCGTGACGTCTTCGACAGATGTCACTGTAAAAGTTGGTGAAAATGAAGTGACATCAGGACAAGTGACTCACACGTATTCCGGCGGTGTTCTTTCGGTTTCGGTGCCTTGGGGCGCGCTTTGTTCAAAAACCAGCGCGAATGCTTCAACGGATTGTTCAAAATCTTTTACCGATGATTTAGTTGTCGGATTTAAAAACATCGGTGGTTCTTCAGGATCAACAGACACGGCGACGATGACCATCAGCGTGAGCTCTGTTGATATGACAGCTATTACAACGTGGTTCTATACGGATTGCGACGTTGATAATGGTGGGGCCGAGCCGACAGTGAACATGGGCTTTTGCCATTTTGAAACTTATCCCGGAGATGCCAAGATCTACGCGGATCGACTGTTTGTTCAACCCAACGGTTATCCGAATTCGATCAGCGATGTCGATTACCGCGGGATTGTGTTTTTCTACGAAGAACAATTGAGTGGTGAAACCAACGCGCAAACTATCGCACGTATTACGAACGCTTCGCCGATGACGTCCATCAGCCTTAATACGCGTGCCAGTCCCCCTGTCGGTGACAATCGCATTACTGGTTTAAACAACGGATCGACATATTGCTTTGTGATGGCCAATCAAGATCGGGCCGGAAATATCTACTTCATCACACCGGTTGGAAATGCTCCGTCTCCTCGTCCCGACACAGAGCTTTGTGGGACTCCAGAAAAAGTCGTAGGCCTTCTTGATGACAAGTCCTGCTTTATCGCAACAGCGGCGTTCGGTAGTGATATGGCGCCTGAAGTTCAATCCTTCCGTGATTTCCGTAACGAGTTTTTGTTCTCAAATAAATTAGGAAAAGAATTCGTGCGCTTCTACTACAAACACAGTCCGTATTATGCCAACCGCATCGCTCAAAGCGATGCGGCTCGTGGTGTTGTGCGCTTGATGCTCTGGCCACTTTTGTTATTTGCAAAAGTATCTGTGGCATTTGGATTGTGGGCGGGAATTGCTTTGATCTTTGCAACATTGGGTTCAGTTGTTTTGATTTATCGTCGTTTCAAGCTGCCTAAATCTCGAGGTGTGGCGTGATCAGTCGTTCTTCCATATTAATGGCTTTGCTTCTGATCTCTGCTATTGGTGCGAAAGCCCAAGTCAAAGAGTCAGCTCCTCAAGAACCCCCTTTTGTTCAGGAAGACTCCGAGTTTGACGAAAGCCTGCGCATTGAAGACGAAATCATGAGTGCAGAGCCGAACCAACCGGTGCCACCACCTCCATCTGAAAAGAAATCTGTTGATCTCAACGAGAATGTGCCAGAAGCCGGATCCGTCGAAGATGAAATGAATCAGATTGGAAGCGACGTCGTTGAAGAAGCTCCTCCGATTGAAGATGAACCTGTGGTCGCAGCTCCGGTGTATACCGCTCCTGTAGTCGTACGTAAAAATCCAAAAGGTGGAACCGAATACATTCATCATCCTCAAGCCGCAAAAGGTTTGATGAGAATTGAAAAAGACGGAACTTACGTATATCGCACCGAAGAAGACAAAAAATTTTCGCAAACGGGAAGCTTCCGTGTGGGGATGATGGACGCTCCACGCATCACTGCCTCTGACGGAGTGACGACATTTAAAACAATGTACACCAAGGGTCCCGTTCCAGTTATCAGCTTCGACTTTGAGTGGAAGCCATTTGATTGGATGGGAAATCTGGCGGTGCAAACGGGTTTTGGAATTATCGTCGCGCAAGGCCGCGGTCGTTTCGTGGATCCAAGCCAAACTTTGATTCCGAAGGAAGAATATACTTTCGCAGCTGTTCCTCTGAACTTGGGTGCCCTTTACCGTATGCAATGGAAAGATCGGCAAGCGATTGCACCTTTTGTGAATGCCGGTGGAACTTACTTCCCAGTCGTTGAGTTCCGCGATGACGGTGAAGGTCCCAACGCCGTCGGAACGCCCGGTGGTTATGCCGGCGCAGGCTTGATGTTCAACGTCGGTTCGCTTGATCGTGAGACATCTTTCAGTCTCACAACAGAATACGGAATCAAAAACCTCTGGGTCGTCCTAGAATACCGCCAAATCGTAACAGTCTCCGAAGATCTCGACTTCACCGGAGGCCTGGCAAATCTAGGCATCACAACCGACTTCTAGGTACCTGCTTCCTTTCGTGTCGAAAAGGTACCAGGTTCCTTTCTTGCCGAAAAAAGTATATCTTTGGGCGAGTCCACCTTTCTCCTGCGCTTTCATTCATGTAGAATTACCTTTTTCTGGGAGCTCCTTATGAGTACGACTTTGGCTATTGATTTTGGGACGAGTAATTCTTTGGTGGGGGCTTATCATCAAGGGAAAGTGATTGGGGCGTTGCCAGTCGATCCGAAGGCCAGTGATCCTACGTTGATGCGGACTTTGCTTTATTTTCCTCATGCGGATCAGTGTTTTTATGGGTCCGAAGCGATTTCCAATTACATTGAAAATGATATGGAAGGGCGGTTGTTTCGTTCTTTTAAATCGCACTTACCCAATCAAGGTTATCTGGGCACGGTTCTCGACAATCGTATTCTCACTCTGGAAAGTTTAGTGGGCGTGTTTTTACTCGAACTAAAAAAGCGGGCAGAAGCCGCTCTCGGGACGACAGTGGATCGTGCTGTGATCGGGCGACCTGCCAGATACTCGATGGATTCCGTCGCGGATGGTTTTGCGCTTCATCGCATGGAGAAGGCTGCGAAGTTTGCTGGCTTTAAAGAAGTTGAATTTGTTCCAGAACCTTTGGCGGCAGCGTTTGATTACCGCAAAAATCTTAAAGAAGAAAAATTGGTTTTGATCGGCGACTTCGGGGGAGGAACTTCGGATTTCACCTTGATTCGTCTCTCCGAAAAAGACTTTAAGCGCGAAGACGTTTTGGCCATTGATGGTTGTCCGCTTGCGGGCGATGCTTTGGATAGCGTTTTCATGAGTCAGAGGTTGAGTGATTATTTTGGTGCAAAGTCTCGTTATCGGCTGCCGATGGGAAGCAATGTTCTGTCAATGCCTCCCGCTGTCACGCAACGACTGAATCATCCTGCTCATATCGTGCACTTAAAAGAAAAAGAGACTTACGAATTTATCCGCGAAGTTCGCAAATGTTCTCTCACGCAAAAAGATAAAGATGCTTTAGATCGTTTGTTCATCTTAATCGAAGACCAACAAATCTTTCCGTTCTTTGAATCAATAGAGAAAACCAAGCGCGCGTTATCGGGACAAGCCGAATCTGATTTTTCATTTGATTATCCGGGTGTCGAGATCCATGAGAAGTTTTCAGTGAGTCAATTCATCGAGTGGGCAATGCAAACGAAAGAAAAAATCTTTGCTTCTCTTGATGCATGTTTGGCCTCTGCGAACGTTCAACCAGAACAGGTGGATCTTGTTTGTTTGACGGGAGGAACGGGACAAGTTCCGTTCATTCGCCAGGAGTTCGAAAAACGATTTGGCAAAGAGCGCTTGCAAACGCAGTCACATTTCCATTCGGTGTTGTCAGGTTTGGTTGAATATATTCCAGCAGCACTTGGTAAATAACTTAGCCATACAAATAATTACTTGTATATCTGCAACGACACTCGTGCTTTCGTCGCAGAGTAATTTTGCCAATTCTTTTTTTGCACGCTGCTCTCTTTGTATGCTTGCAGATTTCATCTAAAAAAGGTCACCTTCGCATCAATCGCTGCCATTCTGTCTCCTCTGATTTCAACACAACCATAAGGAGGAAATATGTTGGTAAAAAATTTTTTGCTAGGCGCGATACTACTCGGCGCGATCCAAGCGTGGGCTTATCCGAAAGTAGGAGACAAAGCCGAGTGGGCCGGCACCATCGTATCGGGGGATGGGACTTCCGTTGCTGTGAAAGTCACCAAAGAAGTCATGAGCTTCAACGAGACCACGAAAAAGTGGACGGTGAAGGAAGAAAAAACTATTGGTGATAAAATGGAAACTGAGACGAATGAGGTTTCAAGACTTTATAGTTCTGAGGACTACACGAAAGTGATCGCGATGTGTGAATCCAAAGGTGGCAAGCTAGAAAGCATCACGGTTCCAGCTGGTACATATAATACGTGCTCATACACGAAATCAGACAAGGGCAAAGACGACGACGAAACAGTAACAAAATGGATCGGTGACGTTCCATTCGCAATTGTTAAAAAAGTTAAAGACGATAAAGAGGATAAAGAAGTCACAACTCTCGAGCTACAATCAGTAACTCTAGGACAGTAAGGACTTCGTCTCAAAATTTTTCGTTTCAGAAAAAGCACGCCGTCACTGGAGACTAGACGGCGTGTCTCATGTATCGAGACGGAGCATTTTTCGTATCTGTATATCATAGATAAAGTGTTCGATATTTACGGCATAATTCGAATCCCTTAATCTGGATTCATGAATCAACGCCGGGACTTTTTGAAAAATAGATTCAAAGCGCTTCTGTGTCGACTGCAAACAGATGCGGAATTTAAGAACCACCTCGAGTCTGAATATCAGTCTCTCGAGAGCGATAATCAGTTTTCTCGTCGTGATTTGATCAAGATCTGCGCCTCGGTCGCAGGACTCGTTGCTGCAAACACTTTCGTGACTCCGCAAAGTGCGCTTGGTTTTATTCGTGCTCGTATCATGCGTCGCAAAGTCGCGAATCTTCCGCCCGGCCTTTATAGCTGGGGAGTAAATACTTACGGACAATTGGGACATGGAAATCTTTCTTCGCAAATTTCGCCGAAACTTGTGGGAACTTCGACGACTTCATGGAGTGCCATTGAAACCTTTGTCGGCAGTCCCAGTTTTCTCGCCAGAAAAGATGACGGCACTCTTTGGGTCGCAGGCCAAGATCAAGGATCGCTTGGAACGGACCTTTCTGTTTTTGCCGAAACGCCCGTGCAAATTCTGGATGGGACTTTTCAAAAATACACCGCTCTTGATGCAAGCTGGGACAGCGTTCATGTGGCCCTTCGTTCTGACAACACGATTTGGGTGTGGGGCGAAGGGGATTATGAAAATCCTAACTATGGTGCAACGAGTTCTCCCGTGCAACAACCCGGAACAACTTGGGTTGATATCTTCCGCGGTGGTCGCTCGATCGGTGCTACCAAAAGTGACGGCACTCTGTGGGTATGGGGTCGCAATACCTATGGCGGTTTAGGAACGAATAACACCGTCAGCACCTCAAGTCCCGTTCAGATTTTGGGTGTCGGACCGTGGAAAAACTTGCTCATCAATGGCGACAATCTAACACCGAACTACGCTTTAAAAACTGACGGATCGCTTTATGCTTGGGGATATATGATCGATGCGGCTTGGCCCAACGATCACGTGACAAGTCCCACTCTTGTTGGCGGAGGCTTGACGTGGTCGCAAGTCGCGTCAACCTACGCGGGCACAGTTGCTTTGACGACGACGGGGAAACTCTATGGCGCCGGGAATAACGCCAACGCGCAGCTGGGTCTCGGCGATACGAATTCTCGCTCGGTGTTCACGCAAATTGGAAGTGATTCAGATTGGACTTCGATTTCTTCATTTTGTGAAGCCAATGTGATGTTAGCGCTAAAAAGTAATAAAACTCTGTGGGCGTGGGGCGGTTCAAGCTCCTATGCAAGCGGTCTGGGCACGACTTTAACAATATCGACGCCCGTGCAAGTCGGCACAGATTCTGATTGGGCTACTGTTGCCGTGGGATACGGGCATGCACTGGGTGTAAAAACGGATGGTTCTCTTTGGTCGTGGGGATCTAACAACTACGGACAACTAGGGCAAGGGGACTTGATAACTCGCTCGACTCCGGTGCGCGTGGGAACTCTGACGACGTGGAGCAAAGTCTTTGCAGGCTCGAGTTGTTCTTTTGCGATAAAAATAGACGGCACGTTGTGGACGATGGGCTCAAATTTATCCGGACAACTTGGTACCAATGCTTCTTCGACACCTGTGCAGTACGGAACAGGTACAACTTGGAAGTCGGTCACATGCGGATACGCGACTGCTTATCTGCAGGATACGGCAGGAAATGTTTATTTCTCTGGAACAAACGGCGGTTACCAACTCTCAGGTAGTGCGAGTCTGACGAATATAAGCTATGCAAATTTTCAACTCGCAGGAAATCAAAACTGGAATTCAATTGGCGTCACCGGAAAAAAGAGTCTCGATTCCACAGTGCTTGCAACAAAACCGGATGGAACTTTGTGGGTGTGGGGGCGCAACGATGTGAATCTGTCTGGTCGAGACGACAACGCCAGTTACTCAACGCCTGTGCAGATAGGGACGGGCACAACGTGGTCAAAGGCATTTAGTATTCTCGGATTAAGTTTCGCAATAAAAACCGATGGCAGTCTCTGGGCTTGGGGTATTTCAAACTATGGAGGTCTCGGTCTTGGAAAAACGTCGGTGAACCTGTCTCCTGTTCTGGCTTCTGCTGCGGGAACGTGGCAGTCGATCTATCAATCGAGCAGAAACTTGCCGGTCTATTTTGGAATTAAACCAAACGGAACATTGTGGGCGTGGGGGAATGGAGAAAATCCTACGGCCGTCCTTCCGACGACAGTACTAAAAGATCGTATTAGTCCCGTTCAAATAGGAACGGATACGACATGGTCAAAACTTTTTCTCTCAGTTAACTCCGCTGCAACTGTTTTTGCTCAGAAGACCGACGGCAGTCTCTGGGTGTGGGCTTATAATGTCGACGGTCGTGCTGGCGTGGGAGTTGTGGGCAATCTTTCAAGTCCTGTTCAAGTCGGCTCTGCAACTGATTGGGCTCACGTCGCAAATCAACAAGGCTCTTACTTTATCAAAAATGATGGAAGGATTTATTTTGCTGGTACCAATACGGCGTTCATTCCGAATGTCTTAAACGGCACGCAGATCTCGACGATGATTCAACTTGGCTCTGCGGTGAACTGGGCCACGATCGAAGCTCCGTACAATTCACAATTTTATACACCATCACTCGTGGGACTTGATAAATCAGGCATCATTCGAGTGTGGGGTCGCAATCGATACACGGCTCCTCAACGAATTCTTTCAACTCCAGTGCAGTTGGGATCAGGCACACAGTGGAGCAAAGCTGTCATCGGTGCCAACGTCGGACTTGGAATTAAAACCGACGGCACACTTTGGTCGTGGGGAAGTAACGGATATAACTCGGAGGGAACTTTTATTGGCGGTTTGGGGATCGGTGGTTATCCAAGTTCCATTTCTCCTCGACAAATTGGCAGCAGCACTTGGAGTGACATTGCATCTGCTCCGAAGAGCCAATTGGCCATTCGCTCTGATGGAACGTTGTGGGGATGGGGCGAGCGTGTTGGATCTTCGAGTGTTTATTTTTCGTCGCCAATACAGGTCGGTGCACAAACAACATGGGCGCAAGTTGTGCTTGGAGGACCTACATTTTCTGCCTCCGCTGCCGCGATTCAAACTGATGGCAGCTTGTGGACCTGGGGCAACGGAACTGCAGGAATCACAGCGCAAGGAATCACGGCCAGTCGATCAAGCCCCATCAGAGTTGGAGTCACGACGTGGATGAAAGTAGCTATGAGTGACGGACATCTTTTGGCGGTGAGATCAGATGGAACTTTGTGGGCTTCTGGAAAAAATAATAAATATCAGGTCATCGGCAACGGCGGAATCGATGTCTCCACTCTTGTGCAAGTCGGCAGTGACACCGATTGGGCCGATGTCGCAGCAGATACCGAAAACTCGATGGCCATGAAAACAAACGGCACTGTTTGGACTTGGGGGAATTTTACTGCGACTCCAACAAAAGTGGGAACCAACACCGGCTGGCTCACACTGGCCGGCGGCCTCTCAAAATTTGTTATCCGAAAAACATAAGAAAGCGAACCAGAGGCATCATCAGATTTTCTTTCTGATGCGGAGTACTCCAAAAAGGTACGGCGTACCTCTTGAAAAATTGGGCGGCGCGATGTAAACCGTGATCATGAGTGAAAAGACAAAGATCCGCTTTACCGTGGCCTATGATGGGACCGGGTTTTGTGGATGGCAGAAACAAAAACAAGAAGGACAGATTTCCGTAGCCCACGTTGTGGAACAAGCTCTGGAAAAAGTCTTTAATGAGAAGATCACTCTCTTTGCTTCCGGCCGTACCGATGCCGGGGTCCACGCTCTCAACCAAGTCTGCCACTTTTCTACGCATCGCAAGATCGATCCGGCTAAAAAATGGGACCTGTGCTGGGCCCTGAATTCTCAGCTGCCGCCGTCGATTGTGGCTAAAAAAGCGTGGATTGCTCCAGAAGACTTCCATGCGACTTTGTCGGCCACTCACAAAACGTATCGTTATTTAATTGTGAACCGTCCGCGCCCGAGCGCCCATTTAAACCGTTATGCGGAATGGGTGAGAAAGCCTCTGAATATCGAGCATCTTCAGGAAAGTTCAAAATTTCTCTTGGGAAAACACGATTTTAAGAGCTTTCAGTCGGTCGGAACCCCGATCCTGACAACGGTTCGCGAGATCTATCAAGCCGACTGGGAGTGGCGCCGTCCTGACGTTCTCCAATTTACGATCACGGGGAGTGGTTTTCTGAAGCAGATGGTTCGCAATATCGTGGGCACATCGCTGATGCTTGAGCAAAAAGGCATGAACCCCGTGAAAATGCAGGAGATTTTACAGGCTGAAGACCGCAAAAAAGCCGGTCCTTCGGCTCCTGCGCAGGGCCTGTATTTGATGAGAGTTTTCTATCCTCAGGACCTTGACAATAGGTGCCTAGAACTTTAAAACATCCCTTCCCGCAAAATAGTGTAAGAGCCCGTTGTTAAACTCAAACATTTTTTGCCGAGCATGCAGACGGTAAAACTGACATGTTCAAGAACATTGGAGACCCTAAATGAAAACTTTTAATGCTAAAGCAGATGAAGTTGAAAGAAAATGGTGGATCGTTGATGCTGCTGACCAAAAGGTCGGTCGTGTTGCGACTCACGTTGCGAACATCCTTCGTGGTAAAAACAAAGCCATCTACACTCCGAACGTAGATACTGGTGACTTCGTCATCGTTATCAACACGGACAAAATGGAACTTTCAGGAACTAAGTGGGAAGACAAAAAGTACTTCCGTCACTCTCGTTTCTTTGGTTCTTTGAAAGAGATGACTGCAGCTCAAGCAAAAATGAAAGATTCAACTTTCATCATGCACGAAGCTGTGCGCGGCATGCTTCCTACAAACAAGCTATCTCGCCAAGTTATCATGAAATTGAAGACATTCACTGGTGCTGAGCACACACACGCTGCTCAAAAGCCACAACTTTTCACTCTTCCTTCTAAGAAGTAATTGGAGATAGACAATGGCTGCAGCAGATAAATTCTACTACGCAACTGGAAGAAGAAAAACGAGCTCTGCGCGCGTTTTCTTGAAACCTGGTAAAGGCACAATCACTATCAATGGTAAGAAAGCAGACGACTATTTGTCTCGTATGCAATCTCGCATGGTGATCTTGCAACCGCTTGAGCTTTTGAACCAAACTGGCAAATTCGACGCAAAAATCACTGTAGCAGGTGGTGGTGAGTCTGGCCAAGCTGGTGCTATCCGTTTGGGTATCACTCGCGCGTTGATCGCATTCAACGAAGAATTCAAAGGCACTCTTAAAAAGGCTGGCTTTGTTACGCGTGACCCTCGTATGGTTGAGCGTAAGAAATACGGTAAAGCAGGTGCACGCCGTAGATTCCAATACTCTAAACGTTAATTCGCTGTTCCCACGAGGAACTACGAACAACGCGAGTTGGATCGAGAAAGGGAGCTGTTTCAGCTCCCTTTTTTTATTTGTTTCGGACTCCTCTATTTTATTTCTGATTTAACTCCGCTCACTTTTCTAGAGCCGTTTGAGGGCTCGAATTAACCTTATCAAATTGTAATTCTACCTTCATTGAAACCGCGATTAAGCGGTGCTAATTGCTAATTAACAGCGACCTCGGGACTTTCGGAACGTCATTGCAAAAATCGGTAAGTTGAACCCCTCTTAAGTCGGGCCGATGCTGCCGATAAATAACTTAGAAGCAAAAACGCTTCTATAAACGTGGACGTAGTTAATGAAAAAAGGCTTTTGCATCATCACTATTATGCTTGTGCTTTTGACTGACCTTGCTCATGCAAACAAGGTTGCCGCTGTACAAACTATCATTCGCAAAGAATGTGGTAAGCTGGTAAGTCCCGAAGAAGCTCAGTATTGGGTTCGAGCTTTGTTCCTTAGCTGTATTCCAAATACCGATGTGAAGATTGAAGAGCAATGCACGCTCAAGTGTTTGAAAACCGATTACGTAAATCGTCCTTGATAAAAAACAGTCAATAACCTGGACTAGAATTACCACATAATACATTGGTTAGAAGGAAAGGCTCGTATTTTTATGAGCCTTTCGTCTTGAAATTAAAGACTTACGTCCAGAAGAAATCTGTTAATTGGAAGGGTCTGTCAAGATTCATTGACTGAATGTGAGAATCCTCGAAATCATGATCGAACCAACGCTCATGGAGGATGTGCATGAAAAATATCATCATGGTGGCCGCAATATTGCCTATCATGCTTACCGGAAAGATGGCTTTTGCCGGTAAAGTCGAAGATGTTCAATCGGAAGTAAAAAAAGCCTGCGGAAAAGATCTCTCAAAAGACGACGCTCTTAAACAAGTTAAAAGCTTGTTCCTGTCTTGCGTTCCTGGCGACAAAGTCGACGTGGATGGATGCAAAGTAAGCTGCCTCAAATCAAACTCTGGTGCCGTTGTCGGACAATAGGGAGAAACACAATGTTAAAACAATTATCTAAAATCGCTTTGATTACCTCAATGGTTCCAATGATGGCTCAAGCTCAAAACATGTCTCTCGAAGACCGTGTTGCTGAGTTAGAAGCAAACCAAGCTTTGAATGTTTTTAAATTTAGCGGTTATCTGAACACACGCTATGACGATGTAGATGCTGAACAAACGACTCCTGTAACTGGAGCTTTTAAAGGTCACACTCAACATCTTCGTTTGCGTTCAGGTATTAATATTAACGCTGACGTGTCGAAAAAAATCAGTTTCTACTCGACTTTGACGGCTTCAAAGTACTTCAACACCTGGGCCGTTCAGCCAAGTGGTGTGGGAACTGCGCCATCATATTTAACGGACCCATCTGACTCTCGTGCGGAGCTTGGGCCTCAAATTTACTTGGAGAAAGCATACGCGGATTACCGTTTTGCTGAGCAGTTTACGTTCTCGTTTGGTCGTTTGCCAACAATGGACGGTCCTCCAAGTCATCTTCCTCTTGGAAAAGCTAGAATGGGTACTTATCCTTCTATGGGCTACAACGCTCCATTTGATGGTATCGCATTCTCTTACAATCTTCCGATTGATGCAGACCAAAGTTTTTCCGCCCGTATCCTTTATACTCCGATGTCATACTATACATCGAGCACGGGTAAAATTGGTGGCGCAGGAAATCTTGGCAATGTGACAATCGCAGGCAGCAAAATTAACAGTTTGTCTGACTTTACTTCTTTGATGCTTGAATACAACCTTGCGAACACGTCAGTCGCGAATAAAATCAGCATTCTAGCGATGGCTTATCAAACGGGCGACCTTCCAATTGATGGTTCTTTATTCAATGCGGGTGGTGGTGCTGGTGCTGGCTTGGTTAATTTCAAAGTTGGCGGTCAAGTTATCGTGGCAGAATTGAATCAAATCATGGATTCTGGATTTGATTTGGCTGTGACTTTCTTGAACACAAAAGTTGAAAACAGCGGAACTATCACTGTTCCTGGTTTGGGTTCTATCTACGGTTTTGGTGCTTCATCTGAAGGCGAATCGCTGACTGGTAACTCGACTTTGGTTTCAGCTCGATACAAATGGTCTGATTTGTTCATCGGTGCTGAGTACTTGGCGGGTGGTAAGAACGTATTTAACTACGACCCAGCAACAGAAGTTGTGAATGGTTTCTACAGCACTCCTGGTACTGGTACTCATGCTTATGCGCTTTACAAGCTCACTCCTGAATTAGGATGGCGCTTGGGCTATATGAAGCAAGAGTATAAAAACACTCCGTTCAGTTTTGGCGCGAGTTCGGACACAGATCGTGAAATCACGACATACTACACGGATTTACGTTTGGACTTCTAATCGGGTCAGTTTTCGTTTCCTGATCTGAAAAGACAAAGCCCTGGGAAACCAGGGCTTTTTTTATTTCGAACAATATGTCTAAGTGAAATTACTTTGTTTGGCAGTCTAGTGGGTAGATGTTGCCTTTTGCAGCCAAGAAGCCAGAGAACTTACCAGCAGATTCAAGACTCAAAGCTAGGAAGCCTGTGTTTGTGATAACGCCATCAACTTGGTTTGATTTCTCAGTCAAAGCCAAGATGTTCAAGAAACCATTTTGAAGTTGTTGCGCAACCGTGCCTTTATCCATTTGCGAGAAGAACGTCGAAGCACCAGACTTCTCATTCAAATAAACAGCAACGAAATCAACTGATTCATCGTCTGCTTGGTCGACTTTCAAAGTGACAGAGTTTGTTGCAGAAGGAACAACACATTTAACAATTGTTGTATCTGCGAATGCAGAAGAGCCAACAAGAAGCATAGCTGCTACCAATAGATTTTTCATAGAATCTCCTTTTACGGTTTTTTGACCAGGTGACGCTATGTCACCCTTTTGGGTGATGCAAAGAAAATGCGATGCAAAATGATGACTTTGGGGCATCCTCGTTGGACGCGTGGGCAAAAGTTCACCACTAGTAAAAGGTCCGAAGGAAATTTCTTGTAAGACGACAGGGGTAAGGAAGTTGTCTATCCTTTAAGAGTGAAGAAGAAGCTGACATTTGGGCATTTGTTTTTACTAAACCAGATAGTACTGGCGCTTGTTGTACTCACCATCATTGGTGTCTACGGAGCGTATTTGGCCCATCTTGAACAGCGTGCGATTCGTGACCGTCTTGAACCTGTTTTGAATCGTGAAGTCGATCGCCTGAATCACGACATTTCAAGCCTTGAAGGCAATGTTCAAAAACTCAAAAGCTTGGTCGATCTGTTTGAAGTGATTCCCGCGCATGAGCGCTTGCAACGCTTTAAAGAATTCACCTCTGCGACAATTGCTCCGCACACAACTCAGTTCAATGCCTTTTTTGCTCTAGGTCCTCGTTTGGCAAAAAAATATTTTAATCGCGAGTCGTTCATTCAAGTTGTGCATCGTGATTATTCTTTGTTTGCCAATGCCGCTTTCAATGATCCGAGTACTTTCGTCTCTGAACAATTCCTCACTCCAGGTTATGACAAAGACCCTGAGATGTTGTGGTGGGCGATGAATGAAGGTCGTCCCGGCGTAAATTTCTCTAACTTTTATTTCGATAAAGGTTATATCGAAAAAATCATGTTCACGACGGCGATGGGAATTTATCGGGAAAACAAACTAGAAGCTGTCGTCGGTATCGATACTTTGAGTGGCGATATTGCACATCGTTTGGGACTGGTGCGTTTAGGTGACACCGGCGGAGTATTGGTAGTCGATGAACATGGTCGTCCTGTATTGCCGTTGCTGGCGAAGGATTCTGCATTGATAGGATATCGTCACTTGCGGGCTTTCACGCGCGATGAGTTTCAAGCGCTTCCAAAATTGTCAGAGAAAATCTTCAACGTTCAAGGTCAACGTATTCAAGAATTCCTGGGTGCCGACGGTAAGACCTATATCAGTTTTGCGAAGCCTATCCGCGGTCGTCCTTGGCATCTTGTGATCTACCAAGAGAAAAACGAAGCTTACACCAATCTTTACTTCCGCCTGTTCATTTTTATCCTGTTGGCTTTTGTTGCGTATATCTTGATGACCTTGATGAACTGGTTCACCGGAAATTATGTGATGGCCCACGACCGACAGGCGATGAATGATCTTTTGGAATCACGTGATCGCGCCGAAGCGGCGACCAAGGCAAAGTCCTTATTTTTGTCGACCATGAGTCATGAAATTCGCACGCCATTGAATGCGATGTTAGGTTCTTCGGAGTTGATGGCGGAGACCGAACTCAATCCGGAACAGCAATCTTACCTGCGCTCCTTGCAAGAGGCGGGTGAAGTTCTGTTAAGCGTTCTCAATAACATTCTAGACTTTTCGAAAATCGAATCCGGAAAGATGCAATTGGAAAACCGCGAATTCCTTTTGAGTGACTTGGTCGGCGAGATTGAAGCCTTTATCCGCGCACCTTTGCAAAGACGCGGACTTCGTTGGTCATTGCATGTGCCAAATGAGGATCGCCGTGTGATGGGAGATTCTTTCCGCATCAAGCAAGTGCTGATTAATCTTTTAAGTAATGCAATTAAGTTCACGGAAAAAGGATTTGTTGAACTGACCATTCAGCCGCTTAATTCGTCAGGTACGGGTTATGAGAGAATTTATTTTGAGGTCAAAGACACGGGTGTTGGAATTGCCAGAGAAAACCTGCGTTGGATCTTTGATGAGTTTAAGCAAGAAGACTCCTCCGTCACTCGTCGCTTCGGTGGGACAGGATTGGGATTAAGTATTTGTCGTCGTATTGTGCAGCTCATGAAAAGTGAACTGCTCGTTGAAAGCCAACAAAGTGCGGGATCTAAATTTTTCTTTGTTCTAGATTTGCCGTCGCAAAAAATCGGCGTTTGGCCGCCAAAGCGAACGGATCCCAATTTCGAAGCCATAATTGAAATGCCCTTGCAGATGGCGGACTTTAACCAAACTGTTTTGATTGTCGATGATATGGAAGAAAATCATGCGCTAATCAAAGCTTACTTAAAACGCATTGAAGGTATCAATGTGGAGTCGGCTTACAACGGCATGGAGTGCTTGGAAAAGTGTGAACTAAAAAGTTACTCAATGATTTTGATGGACGTGCAAATGCCTCGCATGTCTGGTCTTGAGACAATCCGCCGATTGCGCAGCTGGGAAAGCGCTCATGGATTTAAACGCACTCCGATCGTGGTGATCTCGGCTAATAGTTTTACAGAGGACGTGGAAAAGAGCTTAGCCGCAGGCGCGGATGATCACTGCGGAAAGCCTATACGCAAGCAGACGGTTGTGGAGCTGGTTCATAAGTACTGCTTTAGTCGAGAAAGCATTCTTCCCGAGGAAGTGTGACTGCTTTCTTTTAGACAGCGTCTAAATCTTTTCCGCCGAATTACGATATAGAAGTCATAGGGTGGGAATGTTTCTTGCCTCTATTCACATTGATACACCGTAAAACGGGGGATGAACGTGAAGAAAATTGTTGGAATAGTTGGAGTTCTTTGTCTCATTTTGGGATTCCAAAATTGCAGTCAAAGCTCGCTCTCTTCAGAGCCAGAAGCAGGAGCTTCGGGAACGCCAAGCACGAAAGTAGGCGATCTTGAATCTGTGTCATTGGTCGAACTCACTTCAAATGAAGCGTCTCAATGGATTCTCGATGTGGAAAGCGGAGAGCTTCGTTACACGTCAGCGCAAGGACAAGTGTCTGCTCGCCGTTGCCTCAGTGATGATGACAAAGCTGAACTCAAGGCACTTCTTGAGGGAGCTTCCATTTGTAAAAGTGAAGTTCCAGCGGACGCCATCTGCACTATGCAATACAGTCCGGGCTACGCGATTTTAGTTTCTGACAGCGCGGAAAGAACCGCTCTTGGAGAAAAACTCGATGGTTGTGGTCGCGGTGCTATCGAAATTTGCGGAGTGAAAGGAACAGCATTTAAAGCGTTCTTGTCGCATCTTTCAAAAGATATCAACTCAATGAGTTGCGATTAATTTTTAGAGAATCTTTAGCAAGAACATTGGCAATAAAAAAGGCCTCCACATGGAAGGCCTTTTTTATTTTTAGTTTGAGAGCGATTAGACGCCCAACTGCGAGCGAACCTTTGTGAAGGCCGCATTGAGCTGTCCACGGTCCGGAGCTGCACCTTGAGCGAAGTCAGGGCGACCGCCACCTTTACCACCCATAAGCGCTGCAACCTCTTTTAGAAGATCGCCGGCTTTCACATCGCCAGTGAGATCTTTAGAGACGCTCACGATGATAGGGTGAGATTGGTCACCTTGTCCAACCACCACAACAACGCCTGATTGAATTTTATTTTTCAAGTGATCCGTTACTTCAGACAAAACTTGACGGTCATCAAGTGGAAGGTCCGCAAGAACAAGCTTTCCAGCGCCGCCAGATTTAGTTTTAAAGCTTTGTGCTTTTGCTGCTAGGTCATCAACATTCACTTGGCCACCTTGAAGCTTTTTGATTTCTTTTTCCAAGTTTTTCACTTGGTCTTTCATCGCTTCAAGACGATTTGCCAATGTCGCTGTTTCACCTGTTGTTTCCAAATGCTTCAAATAGTGCGGGCTTTTTTGGAAGCCAGCCGCTGCCAAAGCTTCGTCAAAGTGAGCAATGGCGTTCATTGCATAACGAACAGCACCGTCACCTGTGATCGCTTCTACGCGGCGAACACCAGCGCTGACGCCCGCTTCAGAAACGATTTTGAACATGCGGATTTGCGAAGTATTGGTCACATGCGTACCACCGCAAAGCTCTGTCGAGAAATCGCCCATTGTCAAAACACGAACTTGGTCGCCGTATTTCTCACCGAACAAAGCCATCGCGCCTTTGGCGATAGCTTCTTTATGGCTCATGACTTCAGCTTTCACTGGATTTCCAAGAGCAATTTGTTCGTTCACCATGTCTTCGATTTTTTTGATTTCTTCAGATGACAACGGTTTGTTGTGAGTGAAGTCAAAACGAGTTTTTTGTGAATCCACCAACGAGCCCGCCTGAGTCACATGTGTGCCCAAAACTTTGCGTAGAGCAGCGTGAAGCAAGTGAGTCGCGGAGTGATTTGCAGCTGTGTTACGGCGTTCGACTGGATCAACACCTGTTGTAACAGCAGCGCCTGTTTTAAATTCACCGTGCTCAATTTGTACGTGGTGGATGATGACATCGTCGATCTTTGTTGTGTTAACAACGCGAGCGCGGCTTGTGCCTGCCAAGATGTAACCTTGGTCACCGGCTTGACCGCCACCTTCACCATAAAGTGTTGTGCGATCCAGAATGATCAAACCTGTTTCGTCTTGTTTCAACGACGTCACAACTTTGTGACCGTCAGACAAGACTTCGATTTTTGCATCGTCAATGAAAGTGTCATAACCAGTGAAGACAACTTTCTTACCAGCACCAGCATAATCTTTGCCGATTTTGATAATATGTTGTTCATCCGCACCCAAAGCTTTTCCTTTCCAGGATGCTTTTGATTTATTGCGGTTGTCTTCCATTTGCTTTTCAAATTCTTCTTCGTTCACTTCGATGCCTTGTTCATTCGCGATCACGCGAGTGAGGTCAGCAGGGAAGCCGTAAGTATCGTACATGCGGAAAACCAATTCGCCCGAAAGAGTCTTCTGACCTTGAGCTTTGGCCTTTTTCAACTCATCCATCAAGATATGAGTTCCATTGTCCAATGTCGACAAGAAGCGATCTTCTTCGTCACGGATCGTGTTCAAGATATGATCGCGGCGAGTTTTTAATTCAGGATAAATATCGCCCATGCTTTCGATCAATGCTTCGGCCATGCCCGGTAGGAATGATTTATCAGCAGACAGCTTGCGACCATAACGAATCGCACGTCGCATGATACGGCGAAGAACGTAACCACGGCCTTCGTTTGATGGCAAAGCACCGTCTGCGATCAAGAAGCTCGTTGAGCGGCAGTGGTCAGCCAAAACACGAAGAGCTGAAGTGATTTCAGCGGCTGCTGGATTTTTCGCTAGAACTTCTTTGTCCGAGATGTATTGCAAGCCGCCGATTTTGCAAGCCAGATCAATCATTGGTTTAAAGAGATCAGTGTCGTAGTTATTAAACACACCTTGCATAGCCGCGGTCATGCGCTCCAGGCCGCCACCTGTATCGACAGATGGTTTTGGCAATGGAGTCAGCGTGCCGGGTGGATTTTCAAAGTATTGCATGAAAACCAAGTTCCAGATTTCAACGAAGCGATCTTCACCAGCGGCAATGCCTTTGTAAGGATCGTCGATGGTGCCAGCTTTAGGACCGTGATCGTAGAAAATTTCTGTACAAGGACCGCAAGGACCTGTGTCGCCCATTTTCCAGAAGTTGTCTTTGTCGAAGCGGAAGATGCGCTCGCGTGGAATACCTTCTTGGTTGTGCCAGATATCGGCAGCTTCATCGTCGGAGATGTGAACTGTCACATAAAGTTTCTCTTTTGGAATTTTCAAGTCTTTCGTCAAAAATTCCCAAGCAAAGTGAATCGCGTCTTTCTTGAAGTAATCGCCGAAAGAAAAGTTCCCCAACATTTCAAAGAATGTATGGTGACGAGCTGTGAAGCCCACGTTTTCCAAGTCATTGTGCTTACCACCAGCACGCACACACTTTTGCGCGGTAACGGCGCGAGTGTAGTCGCGGTTCTCAAGACCAAGGAAAGTATTTTTAAATTGATTCATACCCGCGTTTGCAAAAAGCAACGTCGGATCATTTTCAGGAATCAAGGAAGAAGAAGCCACATGGGTGTGACCATTTCTTTTGAAATAGTCGATAAAGGCTTTTCTAATCTCAGAGCTTTTCATACAGGACCTTTCTTACAGTCTCGCTATCGAATCCGCGGCTGGCGAGAAGCCGACCCACACGGGCTTGCTCCTCACGGCTGAATTCATAATTTTCATCGTACTTATTTTTGACAATCGTAAGAGCCTTTTCAAGCTCCAAAGCGCGATCGGTCTCAACGGCTGGGAGACCTTTTTCGCGGAGGTAGTTGTTGATGTAAATGATCCCCTTATTTCGACGGTGAAGCATGTCTGCCATGCGATAAGAGAGTTCTTGAGGATCACCTAACCATTTGCTGTCTTTCGCGAACTCGATGGCTTCATCGATCACGTTGTCGGAATCTTCAACTTCAGAGAATTTATCACGAAGTTTTATTCGCAACTCTTGTTCTGAATGATCCCGACGGCTCAAAAGGTCCATAACCTTTCTTTTTGCTAAATTTCGTGGGGAAGATCCGAGCTTTTTTTCTTCAGACATAAGTTATGGTTTTTAGCCTGATTTTCAGAAAAGAACAATGCGACATGACATGAAGCGCATCCCGGGCCTTCGTCGCATTCCTTGCTTCGGTGATAGATTTTGGCCCTTCCTCCAGTACCAACCTGAGCCCTCCTCCTTTAGAAAAGTAGTGTAGGCGCCGAAAAAGCATACAAAGGTTACAAAACCGAAAGGTGATTATGGGGACTAATGGCGATGTTAAAGTCATAAAAGTCGCCCCCAGACGATCTGGGGGAGATGCAAATGACGAATCAGTACGTGAAGCAGGAAAACAGATGATATTAGCGGTTTTGAACCTAATGATCGATCGCCCTGAAAGTACAAAAGTAGAATACACAGTTGGGGAAAGAACAACGATTTACAAAATCGACTGTCACCCAGAAAGTCTTGGTCAGCTCATCGGGAGCAAAGGTAAGAATATTTCCGGTCTTCGTGCAGTTGTGGCAGCAGCCATGGCTCGACAAGGGATCCGCGCCATTGTGGAAATTCCGTATCTCGCTCCGTCAAGTAAAGATCAATTCGACGAATAGGTGCTAAAACACAGATCGGCTGTCGTTCGCTGAAGTGCTAGCCTTAATGGGTTAGCCTGAGCGCAGGAGGTCTGATGAGTTTTCGCAGTGAATTCGAACAAGCCCGAGATTTCCTAATTCTGCACCGTGCAGACTATGAATACGCCTATAACAATTTTCGTTGGCCCGAATTGGAGAACTTCAATTGGGCACTGGATTACTTTGACGAAATGGCGGCAGAGAATGTTAAAACGGCTCTGTGGTTAGTCGATGAATCTGGCAAAGAAGAACGCTATTCATTCTTAGAGCTCTCACAGCGAAGCAATCAAGTTGCCAATTATCTCCGCAAGCTTGGAGTGAAAAAAGGCGATCACTTGCTATTGATGGTGGGGAATGATGTCGCTCAGTGGGAAGTGCTTTTAGCTTCGATGAAAGTGGGTGCCATTGTGGTTCCGACGAGCTCACTGCTTTCTGCTGAAGAGTTGGAAGATCGCTTAATTCGCGGTAGTATTCGTGCCATTGTCACCACCAAACAAGATGCCTCGCGCTTTAATATTACGGCGACAGGAATTGCGAAGGTGGTTGTAGATGGAGCTCATGGTGACTGGAGCGACTATGCCGAAGCCACGCAAGAAAGTATCGACTTCGTTCCGACTGAAATAACAAAAGCAACCGACCCGTTACTTTTATATTTCACTTCAGGAACAACGGCGAAACCTAAACTGGTCGAACACACTCATCAAAGTTATCCGGTCGGTCACCTATCAACCATGTATTGGATCGGTTTAAGACCGGGTGATGTTCACATGAATATCAGCTCCTCTGGTTGGGCCAAACATATGTGGAGTAATTTCTTTGCCCCGTGGAATGCCGAAGCAACGGTGTTCATTTTTAAAGAAGCTCGCTTTGATGCAAAACAAGTTTTACAAACCCTTGAGAAGTATAAAGTCACAAGTCTTTGTGCGCCACCGACAGTATGGCGTATGTTTGCAGCTGAAGACGTCGCGCAATATAAGATGTCTTTCCGCGAATTAGTCAGTGCGGGAGAACCACTGGAGGCGGCGCTCTTGCAAAAGATTGAAAATGCGTGGGGCGTGCCTATTCGCGACGGATACGGGCAAACAGAGACCACAGCTCTTATTGGAAATTCCCCAGGACAACGTATCAAAGAAAACTCGGTGGGACGTCCATTGCCCGGCTATCGAATTAAACTTTTAAATCGGGAAGGCGATGTCAGTCCTGAGGGAGAGATTTGCGTGGATCTTTCGTACAAAGCATTAGGTTTGATGTCGGGATATAAAGAACAAACGACAGAAACTCCGAATTTACAGAAAGAATATTATCATACGAGCGACGTTGGTGCCTTGGATGAGGATGGTTACATAACTTTTGTCGGTCGAGTGGATGAGATATTTAAATGTTCAGATTATCGAATCAGCCCATTTGAACTTGAAAGTGTTTTGCTCGAACACCCTGCGATTCGCGAGGTAGCGGTGATTCCAAGCCCGGATGCTTTGCGGTTAAATGTGCCAAAGGCCGTTGTATTTTTGGCAAAAGGTTTTGAACCGACAAAAGACATTGCGCTTTCAATTATGACCCATTCGCGTACCAAACTGGCGCCTTTCAAGCGTATTCGTCGGGTGGAATTTGCAGATTTACCGAAGACGTCTTCGGGAAAGATTCGTCGACTGGAATTGCAGCTGCGTGAAAAACGCAAAATAACCACGCAGGAAAAATCCCCGTACGAATTTTGGGAAGAAGATTTCAAAGCAACGCTTCCGGAAATTTGGGCGCAGGATTTACCGTGATTTAGACCTTCGTTGAATTGTTTTACGGGACTTTGTACTTCACTACGAAACAAGTCATGATGAATCATATGAAAGTTTCGGTACTTTTGGTTTTAATGGCTTTCTTGTGTCCTTCACAGAGTGGGGCGGCATGTGTTCGTACCTATACTGTCGGTGTTCTGAAAGATTCGCCTTATTATACGAAAGCGCCCCGAGTTCAGGCGACGGGGCTGGTTCCAGATCTCTTAACAGAAATTCGCAAAAGATTAGGCTGTCCTTTTCAGGAGGTGCCTCTTAACTATGTCCGTGCCCTAGAAGAATTCAAGGGGCAACGTTTGGATCTGTTCGCATTTACGTACATCAATTCAGATTGGCTCGAATTTGCAGAGCACAAAGTTGTCTTTTCGTCAGAGCGAGTTTTATTAGTTAAAAAATCCGCTTACAGAAAAAAGGGCGCCCTTGGCGATTACCTCCAAGATTCCAAGTTTAAGTTTGGAAATTTGATTGGCGCCGTTATGTTCTTCCAGCCTCGGGAGTTTGAAAAACTCAGTAAAGAAAATCGCATCGTCCAATCCTCTACCGCTGAAGGCGTATTTCAACTTTTAGCAACAGGACGTGTGCAGGGAGTGTTTATCACGCCTCTTTTTTTGCGCAACTTACAGGCGAAGCCTGGGTTCAGTAATGATTTTGAAGCAATCGACGATCCCAAAACGGTTCTTGATATCGGCATCTATATTTCCAAAAGAAGGTTCTCAAAAGAGGAAAGCACACAGCTAAAGAAAGTGATCGATGAGATGAGGGCTGATGGAACTGTGAGGTCGATTTTAGGTAAGTACGTTCCAGCCGCGGATCTAAAGCGATATAATTGATCTGAGATCTGAAGTGACATTATTTTGTACAGTTGTTCACTCTTTTTCAGAGCTTTCATAAAAGCCCCTGCTTCCGGCGATTCCACGATATATTGGGCTCGTTCTTGGAGGATCAGTGGCAAGTCGGATATTAATACTTTCAATTTTAGTTTTAAACGTAGCTCTTGGGTGTTCCGGGAATCAATTCACTCCTGTGGCAAGCCAAGGTACGGTTGAGGCTGACAACGACGGTCAAATTCAATCTGAATATATGTCTTCAGAAGGCGGCACGACTACGACGGTCGTTGAGCAAGATGAACCGGAAGCTCCATCTCACCAAACAGATGATAAAACAGACAATCAAGCTGAAGATGAAGAGCCAGGTGATGAAGTGGATCTTCCACCAAGTGAAAAAGACATTTCTGGTAAAGGCAGCTTGAAGCCGACAGTTTATTATTTCCCAGTTATCAACGAAGACAAAAAGAAATGTACTCCTGAGTGGAGAATCCGCGACGACAAAGGCAAAATCATGATGACGGTGTGTGAAAGCACGCGCGCTGCCTGCCGTTTGCAAGGTTCTTGTGCGATTGTTCAAAAAGGTAAGATGAAAACATTTAATATCGTAGGCGAGCGCGATGGCGTGGACCGTTTCTTTGATATCTCAAAAGAAACATGCCGCTTCGGTTTTGGTGTGAAGGCATCTTGCTTGGATCCGTTCTATACAATTGCGGCAGATCTTTCGATCTATAAACCGGGTGACGTGATTTATGTTCCTGCGGTTGTAGGTTTGGAATTGCCAGATGGATCTCAACATACGGGTTACTTTATTGTTCGCGACACGGGTCGCGCTATTAAAGGCCGCGGTCGTTTCGACTTTTACTCTGGTCATATCAGCTGGAGAGATGACGAAAATCCATTTAAGAAAATCGGCTTAACGGCAAAAACCAAGCGTTTTGAATACTACAGAATCAAAGGTGACCGTGCCGAGATGATTCGTGAAGAACGCAACTTCCCTAAATTGCCGGAAGAAATTATTGAGCATTGACGCTAGTCATTTGCGATTGCAACTCTCCTGACTTCCCTTTAACTCAAAAGGGATGAGAAATTTCCTAAAACTCTTAGCAACCTTCTTCGGTGTGGGCCTTTCTCCAAAGGCTCCGGGGACGGTTGCGACCATCGCGACAATTCCTCTGGTTCTTCTTTTGAATTACCTCGGGGTTTTCTTTTACATGGCGGCTATCATTTTGCTGCTCCCTGTCGGAATTCTTGCGGCCGAAGTCTACGAACAAGATAAAGGTGGTCATGATCACAAAGAGATCGTGATTGATGAGGTTTTAGGCTATCTGATCGCCATGGTTTGGCTGCCTTTGACATGGCAGGCCATTCTAATCGGATTTGTCCTGTTCAGATTGCTGGACATTACAAAGCCTTTATTCATAGGATATTTAGATAAGAAGATCCAAGGGGGTCTTGGGGTCATGGTCGATGACGTGGCAGCGGGTATCGTTGTCAGTATGATCATGCAAGCTCTTTACACCTACACGAATGTGCTAGGGTCTCAGGTGGTTGTTTTTTAATGGCCGTCAGAGACGAGAAACTCCAAGAACTCATTCGATCCCTTCGCGACCAAAAACTCACAGTGGGTTTTGCGGAAAGTTGTACTGGAGGTGCACTTTCGGCTTTTTTAACAGAGCAAGCAGGCGTGTCCGACATATTTTTAGGCTCTGTGGTTTCATACTCTAACGAGGCGAAGGTGGATCTTCTGGGGGTCCGTCGAGACACTCTCATGCAAGAGGGTGCGGTGAGCGAGTCAGTCGCTCGTCAAATGGCGCACGGAGTGCGTCGCCAATTAAAAACCGAATGGTCGGTGGCCATTACTGGGATCGCTGGTCCGAGTGGTGGAACTCCGGAGAAGCCGGTGGGCACTGTATGCCTTGCCATCGCTGGTCCGGGCTTTGAAGACTCACGAAAAGAACACTTTTCGGGAGATCGTAAGTCCGTTCAGCAAGCAAGTGTCGACTATGCCGTTGATTGGTTGTGTGCAGTTGTGCGTTCCACAAGTGCGCAGAAATCTCGATAGGAAAAAAGGCCCCGTGTGGCGAAAGCCCTGCGGAAAAGAACACAACAATTATAAAAGCGCGTAACCGAGTGGTTACGGGAAAAGGAACAACAAATGGCAAACCCATCTGTAGATAAAGCAAACAACGAAAAAATCAAAGCCCTTGAGCTGGCGGTTTCTTCTATCGAAAAACAATTCGGTAAAGGTTCCATCATGCGTTTGGGTGCGAACGAGAAATTGGTTAAAGACGTAGAAGCGATCAGCACAGGCGCATTGAGCTTGGATATCGCTTTGGGTATCGGTGGTCTTCCAAAAGGTCGTATCGTTGAAATCTATGGTCCTGAGTCTTCTGGTAAAACAACTCTTTGCTTGTCTGTTATCGCTCAAGCTCAGAAAAAAGGTGGCGTTGTTGCTTTCGTCGACGCGGAACACGCTTTGGATATTAACTACGCTCGCAAATTGGGTGTGAACACAGAAGATCTTTTGATCTCTCAACCAGACACGGGTGAGCAAGCTTTGGAAATCACTGAAACACTTGTTCGCTCTGGCGCAATCGACGTATTGGTTGTCGACTCAGTAGCCGCATTGGTTCCTCGTGCAGAGATCGAAGGCGACATGGGTGATTCTCACGTAGGTCTTCAAGCTCGCTTGATGTCTCAAGCTCTTCGTAAGTTGACTGCGGCTATCAACCGTTCAAACACATTGGTTATCTTCATCAACCAAATCCGTATGAAAATCGGTGTGATGTTCGGTAACCCAGAAACAACAACTGGTGGTAACGCATTGAAATTCTACTCTTCAGTTCGTTTGGATGTACGCCGTGTTGGCGCTATTAAGAATGGCGAAGATGTGACTGGTAACCGTACAGCTGTAAAAGTTGTGAAAAATAAAATGGCTCCTCCGTTCACTAAAGTTGAATTCGACTTGATGTACGGCGAAGGTATCTCTGAAGAGGGTGACCTTCTTGATCTAGCGGTGACTGCGGGCATGGTTGAAAAATCAGGTGC
This sequence comes from Bdellovibrio sp. HCB2-146, assembly GCF_047345725.1. Classification (NCBI taxonomy): domain Bacteria; kingdom Pseudomonadati; phylum Bdellovibrionota; class Bdellovibrionia; order Bdellovibrionales; family Pseudobdellovibrionaceae; genus Bdellovibrio; species Bdellovibrio sp. HCB2-146. The sequence continues at coordinate 984,911 of NZ_JBLEQP010000001.1, read as the reverse complement.
GTGGTTCTCTATCAATGGCGAGCGCATGGGCCAAGGCCGTGACCAAGCTAAAAACTTCTTGAAAGAAAATCCACAACACATGACGGATCTTCGTTCAAAAATCTTGGCAGCAAACGGTATCGGTAAATTGTTGATCGATGCTGAAGGCAACAGCGGCGAAGACCACGAAGGTTCTGAACCAGTTGAAGCTGAAGAGACACCGAAGAAAGCAAAGAAAAAAGAAAAAGCTCTTAACTAAGCGGCTGAGAGGTACGGGCAAGCTCTGCGACCGTACCTTTTTGAAACGCGTTGAGTAAAAATTTGAAACCCACAATCGGAAGGTTGTGGGTTTTTTTATAGATGGAATTATATTTTCTCGATCGTTTTGAATGGCCAAAAATTAAGTTCGATATCGGGTTGAGTAGGGTCGTTTGGAAAATCGAGAGATGTTGGGAAACTCTCTTTGTTGGCCTGAAAAAACAAGTTTGAAGTCCTACGCAAATATGTGATCTCTAAAACTTCGGGGATTTGGTGACAGTCGTCTTTCAAAAGAGGTGCGTGATTGTTGGCGTGAACGTGAACCACGCAGAAGTTTTTGAAAAGCTTTTCGTAAACCTTTCGGTAAACGTCGCGATCATCGCGCCAATGGTGAAACTCTATTATCAGCTGATCAAACATCGAGAGTGAGGGGAGGTCTACTTGGTTAAGAACATTCCATTCATCACCTTCGATATCCATTTTTAAAATCCAACGTCCACCATGAGGGATGACATACTGATCGATATACTCATTCAACGTCTGCATGAACTTATTTGAGTGGTCACCAATCCCTTTTTGCATAAAGAGCATCTTTTCCAGAAGGTCCTTTGGTGCGGGTATTGTGTGATCGAATAAGTAGGCCGAAGAACGTGGATACTTACGAACGAAATCCTTTTCGAACAAGCAAGTTGGACCTACTCCAAAAGAAAGAATTCCGCGAATATCTTCAAGGTTGTGATCAATGATAACATAACCGCCATCATAATTTTCTCCAAAGCGAACCTTCGTGCAGTTCACAGAGTGCGGAGTAAGATAAGGCAAAAAATCCTTTAAATTCGACATAGCAAAATCGTAGCAGTCTCGGATGTAAGTTCCAATAGGATCTAGGGACGCGAGTCTTCATTTCTTGTGGCGATAAAGATCGAAACTGTTGCGAGTAATAGATAGACTGAGAACCTAAGCCATAGGTTTGGAACTTTAAACCACATCACAACTGCGGAAATAAGAATCGAGGCCAAGGCAACGATCTTTGCCCTTCGAGAAATCGCACGGTTGTTTTCCCAATTTCTTAAAGCATCACCCAAAACCGGTTGTTGATAGATCCACTGATGGGCCTTCGGTGAGCTTTTCATAAAGCACCATGCTGCTAATAATACAAACGGTGTTGTTGGTAGCAGGGGCAGGAACGCTCCGATAGATCCTAAGATCAGGGCGGTGACACCAATGGAGAATAGGATAACTCTCAGAGTTCGATTTTTCACAATATCCATGATTATCCCTAGCAGCGACGCGCCGACTTTTCCGTTGGATCGTTAAAACCGGTTGGCGTCTAGAACTTTCATGTCGACGAACGGAGTTTTGCCTTCAAGCAAGTCGGCAACCAAAAGTCCCGTGCCCGTTCCACTCTGCAATCCGAGCATCTGGTGACCCACGGCAAGCATCATATTGGAAATATTTTTGTGATAACCGATCAAAGGTACACCATCAGGAGTGCACGGACGCAGACCTGCCCAAAGTTCTTGAACTTGTAAATCCTGAGGTAAATGTAAGAACTCTCTCGCGCCACGTTTCATGGTTTCGACACGCTTTTGGGTGATTGAGAAATCTTGATCGACTAATTCCAAAGTTCCAGCGATTCGCAAAGTGCTTTCGCGCGGAGTGATTGCAATTTTCTTTTCAACGATCATGATCGGGTACTGAGGTTGTTTTTCCAATTTCGGAACGATCATCGCGTAACCTTTACCGCCGAGGATCGGTACGCGTAGGCGCAATTTTTTTGCGAGTTCTTTTGACCAGCTTCCAGTTGCGATGACAACTTGTTTTGCCTTGATCACACCTTGGGAAGTTTTTACGGATTGAACTTTGCCACCGGCGATTTCTAAATCCTGCAATTCGCAGTTTTCTAAAATTTCACCACCTTGGCTGCGAATTTCTTGTGCGAGGGCTTGCACGATACGGAAAGGCTCACCCATCGCTTCTTTATCAAAGTAAACGCCACCTAACATAGGACCTTTAAAGGCAGGTTCCATCGCAAGGATTTCATCGCCGTTTAAAGCTTTACCTGTGACGCCCATGTTTTTAACATAATCAAGTTCTTCGACAGCAGCTGCGACACCGGCTTCAGTGCGACTCACCATCAAAAGACCTTTTTGCTCAAAACGAATGTCAGAATATTTCTTTCCTAGCTTTTCGTATTCAGTGAGACTTTTTTGCGAAAGCACGACCAAGGCATCAACCGCACGGCGAGCTTGTTCTTCATTCATCGCTTTCATAAATTGGAAAAGCCAATTCGCAAGATCAATAGACAATGAAGGTTTGATATAAAGCGGACTTTCCGGATTCAACAACCACTTCATGGATTTCAACAACATTCCAGGCATCGGCAGTGGCATGGCAAAACACGGAGTCATCCAACCCGCGTTTCCATAAGAACAACCTTTACCCACTTGGCCTTTATCAATGACACAAACTTTGGCGCCTCGACGAGAAAGCTCCGCACCTACGGCCGTACCAATAATACCGGCCCCTACCACTAGAATATCGACTTCTTTTTGCATCCCTCTATTTGATGAAGTTTTGTGCCCAAAAGCAAGGACTCTGGACTTTGAAGCAAATTCACTTCTTGTGCCGTAAATGGGCATTTTTTCGTCTGAAGGCCTTCTGATCTGGAATTGGTTTAGGCTAGGTCTGGTATCGGGATTGCTTAATAAAAACGCGAAATAAAACCCAACCTTTCCCAAAGGAGTTCTAGATGAAATCGATTCTTGCCGCTGCAGTTTTGCTCGCTTCAGCCCAAAGTTATGCTGGTCCTGAATGTAATGTGGCTTATGCTGCGAGCAGAAGTCACTTGTTTAAAGGAATGTCTCGACCAGTGGGTGATAAAGAAATTTTGAAGGCTGGCGAGGTATCGAAAGATGAGTTTTATACAGTGGCGCTTTCTAAAAAAGGAGTTTTGACTCTTAAAGAAACTCAAACTGGGAAGCCGGTCGAATTGAAATCTGGAAATTACGATGTCTTTACTTTGTGGAGTACTGAATCTTTGAAAGGACAAGTCTATCCGGACGGCATTCCAGGCGCATTCACGGGTCGTCAATTTATTCTCGCAGTTTGCGTTGAAGAAGGTTTTCAAAACTAATTTTAAGGCACAGTTAAATCTTAAAACGCGGGCGAGAGTCCGCGTTTTTTTATTGTAGAAACACATCTTGGCTCATCCGTACACGAATGTTGGACTGAGGTGAAATAGCCAAGGAGTTAAAAATGGCCTTTAGAAAAAGTCCCATGTGGGATGCCGATGACTGTGCGCTTATTATTATCGATTATCAAGCTGAGATGTTTAGCAAGGTGCGCTCAAGCGACCCGGCGCTTGTCGAGCTAGGTGTGCGTGCGCTGGCAAGGGGAGCACGTGCTTTTAATATTCCAGTGATTCTCAGCACCGTTGGTGTGCAAATGGGAGTGAACAAGCCCACCATCGAAGCTCTCAGAGCAGATCTTCCCAATGTTCAAGAAATCGATCGTAGCTCCATGAATGCATGGGAAGACGAAGCCTTTCAAAAAGCTGTGAAAGCGACTGGTAAAAAGCGTCTGATTTTCTGTGCGTTGTGGACGGAGATTTGTTTGGCATTTCCTGTTGTCGATGCGTTGGCTGATGGATACGAAGTCGCGATTGTCGTCGATGCCGTCGGTGGGCAAAGCAAGGTAGAACATGAAATGGCCGTCTGGAGAATGGTTCACGCCGGTGCTGTGACAAGCACAACGGCGGCCACTATAGCGGAATGGTTCCGTGATTGGAAGTCTCCAAGAGCCGCCGCAGGTCGCGAAATCTTTAATTGGTATTTGCGTGAACGTCGAACCGTTTTAGGAGACGAAATCAAGGCACAAGTACCTCGTCGCGACGATATCAGTGAACATCCTTCCGCACGTCATTAATCTTAAGCCCCCTGAGGGGGGGCTTTTAAAGATCTGAGGAGAACTCAGGCACTCAAATTGAACTCTTGAAAGACCTAAAGAGGGAAGCGCAAACCTAGTGGCTTTAATTGTCGCAAGACTAGCCAATGAGTAACAAATTGCGTTTCCCTAAAGGGTTGCGAGATGTTGTCACGTATAGGTTTTGTGTTTTTGCTACTACTTTTTAGTTTCAAGTCCTATGCGGGTAAGGATCTCATCTTATTTATTTACGCCAGCCAAAATTCGCCGCACATCAATGAATCTGACTATCTCGCTCGTTCATACAGTATGAAGGAGTTTGAAAGTCTCGTCCAACAAGCCAATGCCAATATCGCTCCCCAAGAGCGCCCCGAAGTTGTGCGTTTAGAGTTAGGAAATTTGTCTGAACTCGGATCGCGCCTTGCTGAACTCAGTCAACAAGATGCCAGCTACCAAGGCTCTCAAGTGCGTATGATTTTCATCGGCGGTCATGGCAATCGCCGGCAGTTTTTTCTGCATAATCAGATGAGTTATACGGGTACGCAGATGGCGCAGATTCTGACTTCAGAAAATGTTCATCCGCATTTGGGAAAAAACGTCGGTATCTATTTTAGCGCGTGTAATTGCGGTGAGAGCCTTAAGCCTGACACATTTCAAGTGGAGTTCATGAATCAGTTTAAAGAAAGGAATGAAAAACTTCAGAGCGAAAAACAAACTCAATCGTTGGTGAGTATCGCTCATCGCTATATGTCTTTAGCAGAAAGTTTCAAGGCACGCTCTTTTGGTTTTGATATGATCCTCTACAAAGCCAAGGTTTTAAAAGTTGTTGAAGATGTGAATATGTATATTTTCAAAAAATTGGGACGCGAGGCTTTGCATAATTCCAGCTTAGTTGTGGCAGGTGCCTTTGTTGGGCTGACTGCGATTCTCCACTTTGTCGTGAACCCAGAGATAACATCGGACTCGATTCGCAATTTGCTATTGTCGATGCAAGGAATTGGATTTGGTATGGCGTTCTTGCATGGAAATTTAAAGTTGATGGCCTACAAATGGACTCAAAAATTAGAGTATCGAAATTCTCCGACGGTCCCAATCACCGCCAAAGATATTGCGGCTGGAAACGCTGTCTTTGAAGTCATTCGCGTTCCCTTGTTCACCTGTGAGGGAGTTTTTTAAAACGCCTCCGCAACGCAACTGCTTTCCTTGTTAATTCGTCGATTGACACTTCATTGAGGTCTTTCTAGCCTTTTTCCTCAATTGATTTTTACAAGGAGATCTCAATGAAATCTATCGTGATTGCTGCTGCAATCAGCTTGATGTCGATCAGTGCAATGGCTACTGAATCTTACAGCTCAGCTGATCAACTTCCAGAAGGTTCTGTTATCGAAGCGATGTACAGCCTTTCTTCTGGCCGCCCTGTTTGCCCTAAGAAACACAACGTAGCAAAAAAATATTGCTGGAACAAACGCACTTGGAGATTCAAACACTGCGGTTACTTCTGCAGCCCAATTCCACCTCCTCCACGCGGCGGACAGCACTAATACGGCCACGGCTTCGAGCCGGAATTTGGCTGAGGAGTGGTTTCGTACTTAAACCGCTCCTCGCCGAATTATGCTAAATCGATGCGCCTTTCTAGATTAAGGGCCGGTCTTCTTCTGAAGTTAAGTATTTAGAAATAAAAGATTAAAAGTCTTTTTATCCTCAGGACCTGTAGAAACTGTGAAGTATCAGTATTCTTGTCTGACTAGGAGGACTTCATGAAGTCGAAATTCGTTCAATTGCTCTGCGCTGCTGCGTTCGCATTTTCGTTATCTGCTTGCTCAACTACAGAGCCTAAAAAAGAAGAAACACAAGTTCCAGAAATGTCGGTCAATATGCCAGCGGAAATTCCAACCGAAACGGCTGTAGCACCGGTTGCAGAAGAGCAACCTGTGAAAGCTAAGAAAGCAACAAAAACAAAAAAGAAAAGCGCTAAGAAGAAACAAGCCTCCTAGTCGCAGTTCAAAATTTAATTTGCAGAGCGAAAGCCACCACTTGGGTGGCTTTTTTCATTTTGGGGCGTGGTTATTGACGTATCCGTATAAATTTGAGAGACTCTATCTATCCATCAACCTAGGAGGGCCGATGATTGCAAATATCTTTAAATCAACTACTGGCTCTCTTTGCGTTTTGTAGTCTCAGAAAAATCATTTTTTAAAACTTAAAGACTCACAAGTTCTCAAAGCAGAGCTTCCATTTATTTTTATTAATTATATTGGGAGTTTTCGCGTGAATACGAATTCAAACCTCTCCAGATGGGGATGGGACTTATTTTTTGCAACACAACTGGAACTAGAGAAAGAAAAAAACAATTGGATCCCGGCGCGAGTGATTGGGCAAGAGAAGGGACTTTATCGCTTAGCCACTGATGTGAAGCAAGAGTGTTGGGCACAATTGGCTGGGAAATTTCGGCATGAACAAGAACACCTGCGTGGAATGTTTCCCGCTGTCGGTGATTGGGTGTTATGTCAGGCGGGGGACGAACAGGATCGCGCTTTGATCCATAAGGTCCTGGATCGGCGTTCTTGTTTTTATCGCAAAGATCCCGGCGCAGATCGACCGCAAGTCGTTGCCGCCAACATCGATGTGATTTTTATTGTCACATCACTCAATCAAGATCTGAATCGTAAGCGGTTGGATCGTTATATCAGTATCGCTTACGATAGCGGCGCATCGCCGATTCTAATTTTAAGTAAAAAAGATCTTGTCGCAAATGCGGAGGAGATCTTGTCGGAGTTAGAAGAGGCCTACATCGGAGTTCCGATGGAAGCTGTCAGTGTTTTTGAAGAAGAAACTTGCAAACGCTTGCTTACTTATTTGCCGCCGGGAAAAACAGGCGTGCTTTTGGGATCTTCGGGTGTTGGGAAATCCACGCTGACGAATTTCTTTTTGGGTGAACACTTAATCGCCACACAAGGAGTTCGCGAAGATGATGATCGTGGTCGTCACACGACAACCTCGCGTTCGCTCTATCGTCTTCAGAATGGCGCTCTGTTAATGGATACTCCGGGTATGAGAGAGCTTGCGCTTTTTGACCAGGAAGAAGGTGTTGGCGAGTTATTTGAGGATATCGTTCATTGGACAGAGTCCTGTCGTTTCTCAGATTGTCGGCATGAGACAGAACCGGGATGCGCCATTCAAGAAGCACTGCAGTCCGGAGCCTTGGAGGAAGAGCGGTGGCTGAGCTATTTGAAACTGCAAAAAGAAATAAAACATCAAGAACGACGCAGTGATCACAGACTTTATGCGGAGGATAAAAAGCGCTGGAAGAAAATCACCATGGATATGCGAGTAAGAGTTAAAAGAAAAGAACGTGGCGAAATTTAGGAGAAGGTGTTAAGATGTGTGAATCATGTTGGAAAGATCACTTTTCACACATTCTTATCTGTCAAAGACTCGATTTTTGGATCGCGTGACGGCCTTTATTTCTTAAGTCGGTTTTTTTAAAACCGACGCGGTTTTCTTTTATCTAAATTCAAATAGTTCCATACAACAATTCAACAATTGTAGATCAGGAGGTTTCTATGACCATGAATGATTCTTTACTTGTGACAGACCAAGACTACGAACGCTTGGTCTTGTTACTGCAAAACACCAACAGTCCAACAGCTGCAGCCTTGGAAGAAGAGCTAGGGCGTGCGACGCTCGTGCCGCAAAAAGAAATTCCTAAAGACGTGGTGACGATGAATTCCACTGTGGCATTCGTTGCAATGGAAACTGGCAAAGAGAGCGAAATCACTTTGGTGTATCCCAAAGATGCCGATGTTACGAAATCATGCATTTCAGTGTTAGCGCCAGTCGGAGTGGCCTTGCTTGGTTTGCGTGTTGGACAAGCGATCAAATGGCCCATGCCAAATGGAGAGCTTCGTCAGTTGCAAGTCACAGGAATTAAATATCAGCCGGAAGCATCTGGAGATTGGGAGCTCTAATCAGAGCTCCTATTTATAATGAAATACCATTCTGAACTCGAGGGCATTCAAATCCGGAGCCTGTCCTCTTTGGTAAGGTCCTGGTGCTTGAAGTTCTGAAGAATAATCACGCAATAAAAGCTGAGAGTCCGCAGATTTAATCGCCTTATATTTTGAAAGTCCGTTAAAAATATTCTTGATAGACTCTGCTGGATTCGTGATGACCAAAATGGTGCTGCCGAAAAATTTAGAATCACCCAAGCGGCCGCCATTGTCTTGAATGTGACCTCTTAAGTGAGTCACTGACTCTGACAAGAATGCCGCGAAAATAGGACTTAATAAAAAGCTATCACTCCTTGCAGCGGCTTCCAGGCGCTGTTCGCGCTCGGGATCACGTGAGGATTTAGATTGATAAGCAGTCATTCCAATGCTCAGTCCGCTTTTAATAAAATTAAGCAAGGGCTGATTTTCTTCAGTTTGGAAAACTACTAAATCTTTGTACGGAGAACTGGCCGATGGCGGAATGCAAAGATCATCGACTGCAAATTTGCTAACGCGAAGCTTGTGACGACGGATGAAATTGCGGATCTTTCCGCATTGAATCCCATCACGTGTATCCAGACGCACAGCTACTCCGGTTACTTCGGCCTGCCTAGGCAAGCGTGCCGTGATATCATAGATTTCTGCGTCAGAAACATAGTTTCCTAAAACCCCGTCAACCGCCATCGCGCGGATTGAAAGGCACGAAAAGAGTATAAGGACGAGGCATTTCATCAACATGAGGTCATTTATATCACGAATTAATGGGAGGCCTTGAACGCTTTGTCCGCAAAGAAAAGTATTCCTGTCTGACTAGTTTTTTGACAGCACCTAGTGGCGGGCATAGGATGGCCTGATGGAAAATGCAGCATGGAACTTAGAGTCCGAATACCCTTCAATTCATTCTGATCTTTTTAAACAAGATTGGGATTTCGTTACCAATGACATTACAGAAATGACAAAAGAGATGGAGTCACTTCGTAATGAGTGGGGGAATCCTTCACCGCAGGCTTTGACGAAAATAAAAGATATTTTAAAGAGCCGTAAAAAGTTCGATATGCTTTTGGGAAATCTTTCGTCCTATTTATATTTTGCCTCCGATATCGATTTAAGCAATGTCGAGATCACAAAGAAAAGAGCGGAAGCTCATACTCTTTGGTCGCGTCATTCTCAGATAATGATGCCGCTTTATCTTTTTATCAAAAAATGTGACGAAGCTATTATTCAGGAGTTTTTAAAAGATCCTGAACTCGAAAATTTTGATTTCCTTTGGCAAGAAAAACGACAACAAAACATATATTCTCTGTCGGAAAAAGAAGAAGTCCTCATCGAAGCTCTTGCAACAGATGGATTTCATGCTTGGAGCAATCTTTATAGAAATCTTTCAGGACAAATGAAGGCCCATCTTCAATATCCTGATCGCACCGAAACCTTGGGCATGGCACAAGCTTCGGCTTTGACACGTTCTCCAGATGCGCTTCATCGTAAAGTCGCATGGCAAGCGATTCAAGAGGCTTGGACGGAGCACAAAGTGACAGCCGCCGCGATTCTAAATTCTCTGGCAGGTCAGCGTTTAGAGATTAACAAGAAAAGATCTCACACCAAAGAACGCCATTTTCTTACAGAAGCCATGCTTGCGAATAGAATGACGCCTGAAACTTTGGATGCATTGATCGGAGCTTGTCGCTCGAGTGTTGAGAAAACGCGTATGGCTCCAAAAATGATGGCTCGACTTCTTAAAAAAGATGTTATCGATCCTTGGGATTTGTTAGCGCCAGGACCAGAGAAAGAAGATAAGTCCACGTGCTCGTTTGAAGAAGGTGTGCGCCTCATCGCTCAAGCTTACGGCGAGGTGTCCCCAGAGATGGGCGATTTTGTCGAGATGATGTATCAAAAGCGTTGGATCGAGGGACGAGTTCTGCCAAATAAAGCTCCCGGCGCTTATTGCGGCGGATTTAGAAAGTCAAAAGAACCGCGTGTCTTTATGACTTACATGGGTTCGAACAGCGATATCTCAACTCTGGCGCATGAGTTGGGACACGCTTACCACTCTTGGGTGATGAGAGATATGCCGGAAGAAAAAACACATTTCACGATGGGACTGGCGGAAACGGCGAGTATCTTTGGTGAAACGGTTTTACGCGATACTTTGATTCAAAAAGCATCGACGAAAGAACAAAAGGCGGATGTAGCCTGGAATGAAATCCAAGGAGCTGCAACCTTCCTCTTAAATATTCCGGCGCGTTTTGATTTCGAAAAAGAATTCTACGAGCGTCGACAAAGTGGAATTTTAATGGCTGATGAGATGATGGATTTGACGGATCAAGTTTGGTCTCGTTGGTATGGACGTGCGATCACCCAAAATGACAAAATGTTCTGGGCGACGAAGTTACATTTCTCGATGTCGCGAACAAGCTTTTACAACTTCCCCTATACGTTTGGATATTTGTTCAGCTTGAGCATTTATGCTCGCAGAAATGAACTCGGCGCGGAGTTTATGAAGACCTACGTCAATATCCTGCGCGATACAGGGAGCATGACACCTGAAGCTTTGGTGCAAAAACACTTGGGTGAAGACATCCGTGAACAAAAGTTTTGGCAAAAAGCGATTGATCACGTTGTTGGTCAGCTTAAAAGTTTTGAGTCGTTGATGTAGTTATTTTGATCGATCGGCCATCGCTTGAATCACGTCGGATTCATGAACTTGGTGGCCGATCTCATAGGATAGACTGGCCGTGACCATGGCTTTGGCAATGTCCGTTGCCTCAATCCCGCGATATTTTTTTAAAGGCCCGTGCATGATGACCGTATTTAATACCGGAGTCAGAGCTTGTGCCAGTCCTTCAAGCGGACGAGCCTCGCTGCGTTCGCCTAAGATTAAAGAAGGGCGAAAGATTTCAACTTGTGGGATGTTGAGTTTTTGAATTGCCTCTTCCATTTCGCCTTTCACGCGATTGTAAAAAACTTTGGAATGAGCGTCGGCACCCATCGCAGAAACCACCATCAATTTTTTCGCGCGAACTTTCTCTGCGATTTTTGCAAAGTGCAGAACATAGTCGAAATCGACTTTACGAAAAGCTTCTTGCGATCCAGCCTTTTTTATTGTTGTTCCCAGGCAGCAAATGAATACGGAGGCTTTCATTTCGTTCGTGAATTCTTCCATGTGATCAAAGTTGATCACAATGTTTTCTGTTTTAGGTGGGATAAAATCGAGTTTTTTGCGAGTGACGGCCTTGACGACATTTACCTGTCTTTGCTGCGTTAGTTGCATCAAGAGGTGATTGCCGACAAGTCCGCTGGCTCCAATAAGAGTGATATCAAGAGTGTTCATGTTTCAAGACTAATGCCCCCATCAAGGGAACACAAGCTATCTGCGAAGAAGTCCGCGGGACTCCCACTTTTTCATGGTGCTTGTTTCGCAGCCACCAAAGAGCGAGTAGTCAAAGATGCCTTTGAATGGATAAGTGAAATCTGACATGCCGTCATCGCCTTCTTCAGTCATCAAAACTTCAAGGGTGTGAGTTTCATCATTGTCTTTGATGATCAGCTTTCCATTTTTCCCGAAGGTGACATTTGCAGGAAGTACCACGGGATCTTCACCCACAGCTTCGTAAGTAATTTCATTGTCATCAGACGAATAGGTGACGGTATAAAAAGGTTCCGTGAAAGTGCAATAGATGCTCTCTGCAAAAGCGGACGAGCTTACGAACAAAGCTGCTAAGAAGATTATTTTTTTCATCTGTAGTCCTCCAAAAGCATCACAATTCACCTTGATGCGTACGTAAGACAAGTTTCAATAAAGAAACACTGTCTGTTGGCAAAAAGACTGAGCTTTGCTCCATAGATGACCCGAATCATTCTAAAATTGTGGGATCTAGGAGGAGTTTTTATGAGACTTGCACTTAAGGACCATATTACGAAGAAACTCATGGTGATCTCTGGAAACTCAACTGTTGCCGAAGGTTTGCAAATGATGCGAAATAATTGGATTCGTCATTTGCCTGTAATTGATGAAAACAACGAGTTTGTGATCGGAATTGTCTCTGAGCGCGATCTTTTAGCATCAACGAATACACATACAAAAATCAGTTCGATCATGTCGACGCCTATTCGCATTTTTGATGTGGGTACTGGATTGGATTCTGTCGTCCATGCAATGATCGAAGAAAAAGTTTCGGCTTACTTGATCACGGATAACGATGAAGTGATCGGTATTGTGACCACAGAAGATATGCTCGTCTTGCTAGAGAACTTCTTGAGTGAGAAGGAAAGTGCGAAACCCAGGACTCTTCTTGATTTTTTGATGAGTCCTGTGGTGCAAAAAACTGTGCGAATGGTTTCGGATGCGGGAATTTAAGCCAAGGCTTTTTGAACATCGTCGGCGATGTTCAAAGGTTCTTCTTGAGGCGCATAGCGCTTGATCACTTGACCGTCTTTACCGACGAGGAATTTCGTAAAATTCCATTTGATCATTTCAGTTCCAAGAATTCCCGGAGCTGATTCTTTCAACCATTTGTAGACGGGTTCTGCCTTGTCCCCGTTGACCTCGACTTTTCCCATCACTGGAAATGAAACGTCGTAATTCAAACTGCAGAATTGTTGAATTTCAGAATTGCTTCCAGGCTCTTGTGCGCCAAATTGATTGCAAGGAAAGCCAAGAATTGTAAAACCTTGTGCTTTAAATTTGCGATAAAGCTCTTCAAGTCCCTTGTATTGGGGAGTGAAGCCACATTTGCTGGCGACATTTACAACGAGGACAACTTGGCCTTTATATTTGTCGAGAGAAACGGGTTTTCCGTCTGAAGCTTGGACCGTAAATGCATGAAAGTTCGAATTCATAGTAAACCTCATTTTATTTGACACAAAATTCAAATCATTGTGCCTTGGATGTCTCAAATTGAGAAGGGCAAACTTGCGATTTATCAGAGACAATAGGTCGATTCTGATGACAGATTTGCCAACTCAAAAGTCCGAAATCCAATTAAGTTCTCTAGACTTAATGCCGATGAGACATGTATGGGGAAGACACTCTTTTCATTCTTATTTAGCGTTGTATTCACAATACTTTCGCAGACCGTTTTGGCTGAACCTTGTCGTGGCCCAAAGCATGACCAGTGCCCAAATGGTTATGTTTGTTCGAAGTCAGGCATGATGAGAAGTGATGGAATTCCATCCACTCAGTGTGTGAAGGCTTCGTTCGATCAAGGTTCACAAGTGAATACGGGCGGCTGCCTAGCAAAAGCTCAAAAACTAGTTAAAGCCTGTGAACAAACTAAAACCGATACAGCTTATTGGTGTGATTCAAACAACGACGAGGGCATGGGAAATGTGATGAACACAGCTTCCAAGCTTGGTGTGATGGCGGGCGCTGCGGCTTCTTCAAGCGTGACAGCGTCTTGTTCCGCCATGGCCGATCTCTCGCAAGCCGCAAACGGTGCGATTGCCGCTTACAAACTAAAATGCAGCAGCTACATTTCTGATTGCGCAGAAGCCTGCGATACAGCCAGAAATTTTTTAGAGTCAAATAGAGAATGTATTTCTGCGGAAAGTGCGAGCGGCAGTTTTACTGGATTCAAAGGCGCGGTAGGAGTTGCCGACATCAGCTTGCAGATCGAAAAAAGTGCGAGCTCATGTAAAAAGATGAATGCCAATGTCGCCGACGCCCAACAAGCTATCGTCAACTATGCGCAAACGGCGATGAATGCCAGTCAGTGTGCAAACGAATCAGCTGCCGTGGATAACTTGGCAGAGATGTGTAAAGCCAACCCAAGTTTTATTGGTTGTGGTGCTCTGACGAATGTGGATTGTACTTCGCCAACAATGGCTTCCAATAAGGTCTGTGTGTGTGCGAAAAATCCACTCGATCCAACTTGTAATCTCGATACAACAAATCGCAACCCAAATCCAGTTGCTGGTGGCGGAGGCATGTTTGACTCTGCTAGCACAAAAACAAATGGTGATGGACTTTCTTTAGGGGCCGGTGATCTGCCAGGTCTTCCTGATATTGCTCAGGGACAACGACCAGGTGGTTCATCTGAAACTATCGACGGAAAACAAGGTGGCGGTTCTGGATTAGGCGGCGGCGATGGCGGCCGTGGTGGTCTTGCTGGTGGTGGCGGGGGAGCTGCAGGCAGTGCCGATCCAAACGGTTCGCAAGTCAACGCTGGATTCTATGGCGGCGGTGGAGGCGGCGGTGGAGCTTGGGGCTCTGGTGGAGGTCGCGGTCGTTATGGCAGTGGTGGCGGAGGAAGTGTAAATCCAAATGGCCAAGCCGTGAATCCAGATTTGCGTCAGTTTTTACCAGGTGGAAAATACGATCCAAAATTCCGTGGTCTTGCGGGAATGTCAGGTCCCGATGGAATTACAGGACCCAACACAAGCATTTGGAAGAAAATCCAAAATCGCTATCAGGTGATGAGCCCGTCTTTACTGCCTTAATTAGACAGCAATCAATGTATGTAAAGTTTCAATCGTGCGAGTGCGGTCCTTAGAATCAATAAGGACCGTGGTGCTCATTGGACTCATCATCATGCGATGAAGAGGAATGCTGTGGGCAGATAGCTTCTCCAGAATTTGCTGAGGAATTTCTGGAGAAGTTGAACCCGTGCATGTCAAAGTCACTGTTGAAAACTCAGTGGAAGACAAAGAAAAACTCGATTGGCTTTGCAGTTCTTTTTTAATCGCCACCATGATTTCTTCTGGACCCGTCAGCAAAATTTCTGTCGACCCATTTTTAATTTCGCAATTGAGAAGCTGCGGGAACGCAATTTGATTCTGAGCAAAAAGATCCTGCAAATGACGAAGTGCTTTTTCTGCATGCGTTTCTTTGCAAATCACGTTGAGAACTTTTTCATGTGAATTCAAAGAAAGTGCTTTAGATGATTCAAACATATTAAGTCCTTTTTTAACCAAAGTGCCGTCAGAAGTTTTATTCGAAGCAGGGCCGATGTACAAAGTCACATCCCGAAGTTTTGCCAGCTCCACAGAGCGATAGTGCAGAACTTTGGCGCCCCAGAAAGTCATATCCATCAATTGATCATAATTCAGTTCTTGAATCGGGCGCGCATTTTTAGCAACACGTGGGTCGGCGGTGAAAACTGCGGGAACATCTTTTAAAATTTCACAGCGCTCTGCTTTGAAAGCAGCCGCCATGGCAACGGCTGAAGTATCGGAGCCACCACGACCCAGCGTTGTGATTTCTTTCGTCACCGGTGAAACGCCTTGGAACCCAGCAAGGATCACAACTTTGTCATTGCGAAGAGCTTCATCTACGCGCAAAGGTTTTACATCTTTAATGAATGCATTGACGTGAGAATCATCAGTGAAAATTCCTGCCTGGCTGCCGGTAAAACTAATAGCGGGACAGCCGCGATCATTCAGTGCCATGCTTACAAGCGACATGCTGATGCGTTCGCCCACGGTGAGAAGCATATCCATTTCACGGCGCTGAGGATGATGAGAAACTTGTTGTGCAAGATCAATTAAAGAATTTGTCGTTTTCCCCATGGCGCTCACGACAACAATCAAAGAATTATCTTTGGCTTGAGCGGCAACACGAGTGGCGACGGACTTGATCTTATCAGGATCAGCCAGTGTGGCGCCGCCGTATTTCTGCACAATCAGGGGTTTCATTCCAGAGCTACTTTCCTTTGGTCGTGAGCAAAGTTGGAAGTCAATCGAGCCGCACCTTTAGGAACGCGGATAAAATGATTTTCCACTTGGCGAGGAATGTACCCTAGATAGAGTTCCGCATTCAAATCTTTTAGTGATTTTCGCGTGATGCCTAGATGATCAGCAAGAGGCCCCAAGTCAGTTCCGCCGGGAACGCTGACAATCTCGTATTCCAATGGATCCATGCGTTCAAGATCGCGGAACCCATAAAGATTTGGCGCCTTGGTGATTAGCATCGCGGCCAGGATTTTAGGAACATACTCTTGAGTTTCAGCAGGAAGTGCTTTGAGCTTAATGAGTGTCCAGTAATCTTTGCTACCATACTTTGTAATCTGACGGCGCAAACCATTTTCACCCATGTTGTAACTCGCAGCTACTAAATACCAAGAGCCAAACTCTGCATAAAGATCTTTCAAATAACGAATGGCCGCCAAAGTTGATTTTTTCAAATCGCGGCGTTCATCCAACCACCAATTTTTTTCTAAACCATAGCGCGAACCTGTGGCTTCGATAAATTGCCAAGGGCCTACTGCCGAGGCATGGCTGACGGCGTTCGGTGCAAATCCGCTCTCAATCATCACCATGTAAGCAAGATCGGCGGGCAGATTGGCTTTGCGCAGTTCTTCTTGAATGAAAGGCATGTATTTGTAAGAGCGCTGAATCCACTCACGGAACCATTTGTTCCCGCGCCCTTGAAAGTAAGCAATCCATTTGCTGACCTTGGCGTTGTAGGTCACAGGCAAATCGAAAATCAAATTGTCGGAGTGAACCTTGGTTGATTTTGCGGTGAGAGCTTTGAGTTTTTCTTTGAGGGAAAGAGCTGATTCCGCGGGCTTTGCAGCAACAACAGGTGGTGGCGGTGTTGTTTCTGCTGTCGCAAATTGTGTTCCGAATACGATAATAGAAATTAGAGCCCACGTTCTCATAGTCTTCATTATGTGGCCGATTCTTTGACGGTGTCGATAAGTTACTGCCAATTCCATGGCGTCACGACGTAGGTCCATTCGTCGGCCAAATCGAAAAAAACTAGAGACCAGAAACAACAAACTCTCTGTTCGTCGAGTGCGGAAGTCTTTTCCCAGACTAACATCGGGCCTGTCAAAATCTGGCACATGCTTTGCTGATTACCATAGTGAGGGTCTAGCTAGAGAGGGGAAAAATGGGAGTAAAGGGCGTTTACACAGCACTCAGTGGAGCCATGGCTCAAAGTACAAAGCTCGATACGATTGCCAATAATTTGGCGAACGTGAATACTCCTGCCTTTAAACGTGACCAACAACTTTTCCAAGAATATTTAACTGCAAATGAAAAGCCACCTGAAGTGATTCAGATTCCTCGCGATGTGGCAGCAATCGAAAGTTTTTATAATATGCAAGGTGGCGACAAATCTTATGTCGACACCAAAGGAACTTTCACAGATTTCTCTCAAGGCGGCATGAAGCATACGGGAAATGCTTTAGATGTGGCCATTGATGGCAAAGGTTTCTTTGAAGTGGCAACACCTGGTGGTGTACGCCTGACTCGCGCCGGTAATTTTACATTAGATGGCAACGGACAACTTGTGACCAAAGATGGTCATCCTGTTCTAAGCGCCGGTGCTCCGGGTGCAGATCCTGCCGCTCGCGTAATTCGAGTCAATGGAACAGGTGCGGGCCCTCTTTCCATTGCTGACAATGGTGATGTCTTTGAAGGCACACAAAACATTGGCAAGTTGTCGCTTGTGAACGTGAACAATCCCGACACACTTCAAAAAGTCGGAAGTTCTTTATATACGTTTAAATCCAATAGCACTCCTGACATGACGAACATCAATAACCCAAGCCTCAAGCAAGGATTTTTGGAAACTTCAAACGTCAATATCGTTCAGGAAATGACGGACATGATTCAAACAAACCGCGTGTTCGAAAGTACTCAGAAAGCTATCAGCGCTTACGATCAGATGGCTGATAAAATGATCAACGTTGTTGGTAAAACGAACTAGTTTTTTAGATTTTATTTTTTGGTGGTAACGAAAGGATTCGTTCATGATTAAGAGTTTGAATACAGCGGCAACAGGTATGGCAGCCCAACAGACAAATATGGATGTCATTGCCAATAATATTGCCAACTCCTCGACAAATGGATTCAAAAAATCCCGCGCGGAGTTTGAAGATCTCATGTATCAAACTCAAAAAGAACCAGGCGCTGTCACAGGCATGAATGCTGTTTCACCAAATGGCGTACAAACAGGTTTGGGCGTTAAAACGGCAGCCATTCAAAAAGATTTCGATAACGGCAGTTCCGTGGTCACAAAAAATCCTCTCGATCTTCAAGTGGAAGGTGCGGGCTTTTTCCAAGTTCTGACTCCAGATGGTGATGTGGCCTATACGCGTGATGGCTCTTTCAAAAAAGATCCAAACGGCCGCATCGTTGATAAAAACGGAAATGCCTTGCAACCTGAAATCACAGTTCCGCCGAATGTATCGGGGTTGGAAGTCGCTCCCAATGGTGAAGTGCGCGTGATCGTGGGCATGAACGATGCGCCACAAACAATCGGACAAATTGATTTAACCAATTTCGTTAATCCAGCGGGTCTTAAAGCTGTGGGTAAAAATCTGTTCATGCAAACTCCGGCAAGTGGTCAACCGTTGCAGTCTCGCCCAGGTTTGAATGGCACAGGTTACTTGGCTCAAGGTCAGCTTGAGAGCAGTAACGTGAACATCGTTGATGAAATGGTGAATATGATTACCGCGCAAAGAGCTTACGAAACAAATTCGAAAGTGATCCAAGCATCTGATCAAATGCTTCAATCTGTTAATAACTTGAGATAGTGAATGAATAAATTTGTTTTTCTGATTCTTTTAATTTCCGTGACTAGCTGGGCTCGCCCTGAAGTCAGTATTCCTTCCGAGGTGGAAATCTCTCAACGCGAACTTTTGCGCTTGGGTGATATCGCGGAAGTGCAAGGCGGAGATGAAGCGCTGTTGGGATTGCTAGATAGTATTGTGATCCGTCCTGATGCGCGTGAACTTTTATTGTCGCAACATCTGAACTCCAGCGAGATCTTGACGAAAATGCGTGCGGCTTTGGAAGAAAACCAAGAATTGAAAAAACAAAACCCAGCATTCAAAGTGCCTTCACAAGTAAAAGTGAACTTTGCAACAACTCCGATTTCCCGCCAAGAAGTTGAGAGAAAGATTCGCAATCACTTGAAATCGCAATGTCACGACTGTGAATACAAAATCAGTATCCAAAGCACGCCAACTCCTTCTAATAAGCTTTGGGACTTGGATATGACGCAGTTGACACCTAAAGGTGGCTTTTTGCTGCCAGTACGTGATGGTGACTCAAAACAAATTAAATGGATCTCGGGAACAATTCGTGTTTCCAAATTAACCCCCGTGACGACTCGCCTGATCTTACAAGGAGAGAGACTGCAAAGTGAAGATTTGCGGATGTCCATGACGGACATTACTTTTGCCAAGGATGGCGCCCTTCGTATGGAGGATATCGCAGGTCAAGCAGCAGCTCGCTCTTTACCAGTAGGCACAGCGGTTTGGGCCGGGGACCTGAAAAGGGAACCAGCTGCGAAGCGTGGCCAGGTCATCAAAGCCTTAATCGGCGACGACACCTTTGAAGTCACAGCAAACGTTCAGGCTGAAGACAACGGATTTATCGGGGATCTTATTAAAGTTAAAAACCTAGAAACTCAAAAAGTTCTTTCCGGGCTTGTTGTCGATAAGGGCGTGGTGAAGTTGCAATGATGAAGCATATGATTCAAATCGTAATTCTATTTTTCGGTCTGGTGATGATAAGTGGTTGCGCCACGATGAATGATCTTTTGGCATCGCTTGATGGCAAAGACGAAGCGCCAAAATTAGAAAATATCAAAACAGCTCCAAAATACTCTGATAACCAAAACATGGGTGTACCGACGGATCGCCAATACAAACGCATGAATCGTCAGCGCATGGAAGAAGAAGCTGATTTGGGCGCAAATGCAGGTTCAACATGGGTGATGGAAGGCCAGGGCGCTTATCTGTTCGCGCAAAACAAAATGCGCACAGAGGGTGATTTGCTTAACGTGAAACTGGATGGCCCGGCCATGAAACAAGTCGAAACAAAAGTTTCTGTGATCAAAAAACTTTTGAAACAGCTTGAAGAACAACAGCAACAACAAAACTTGAATAACTCTTTGGCTTCAGCGGGTGATACTCGTGCTCCAGCATCAGCAGATGGCGCGGCAGCAAAGGCAGCGGAACCAAAGAAAGAAGAAAAAGAAGAGAAGGAAGACTTGTCTGACGTGGCAAATGTTCCAACTCGTATCGTAGAAAAGCTTCCGGATGGAAATTACCGCATCAAAGGTCAACAGCCTTTCATGATCGGAAAACGTGAATATAAAGTCATCGTCACAGGCATGATTCGTCCTGAAGATTTCAATGACGAAGGAATCACGTCACAAAAACTTTTGGATCCGCAATATGATGTCGTGAGCATCAGAAAGAATAAGAGCAATGAATAAAATCATCACTTTCTTTGCTGCATTTTTTGCTTTCGCTTTGCTGACAATTGAAACAGCAGAAGCGGCTCGTTTGAAAGATATCGCAAGCATTCGCGGTGTGCGTGAAAATCAACTGGTCGGTTACGGTATCGTAGTTGGTTTGAAAGGTACAGGCGACGGTAAAAATGAATTCATGAGCAAGAGCATGGTGCGTATGCTCGATAAACTCGGAATGAAATTGGACTCGCCAGAGTTTGGTTCTAAAAACGTCGCGGCCGTTATTATCACCGCAACGATGCCTGCCTTTGGTAAAGCGGGAAATCCAATTGATGTCACAGTCAGCGCAATTGGTGAAGCGTCTTCGCTTGCCGGGGGTACGCTTCTGCAAGCACCACTTCGTGCCGCGAATGAACAAGTATTCGCAGTAGCTCAAGGAAGTGTTGTGATTGGCAGTGATGGTAAAGAAACTCACGGCACCAATGGCAGAATTCCAAACGGTGCGATTATCGAACGTGATATGACAGCAGATTTTGCGACTCGCAAAATGTATCGTCTGACATTGATCAATCCTGACTTCACAACAGCAGCGCGCTCGGTGCTGACGATCAATCGTGAATTAGGTGGTCACTATGCTTCAGCAAAAGACGCAGGAACAATTGATATCATCACACCATTTGCCTATGAAAATCGTGGTGTTGAATTGCTTGCAACCATTGAAGCAATTGAAATCAATCCTGACATGAAAGCACGTGTTGTGATCAATGAAAAAACCGGCACGATTGTGATCGGTGATAAAGTGAAAATTTCGAAAGTCGCTATCTCTCACGGCTCTCTGTCGGTGAAAGTTGGCGAAGGAAAAAAAGCAAGCGAAGACAAAGTTGCTTTACTTGAATCAGGTGTCAGTGTCGGTGAACTTGTGCAAGCTCTGAACAAATTAGGAGTCTCGCCTAAGGACCTGATTACTATACTTCAGTCCATCAAAACTGCAGGAGCTCTGCATGGAGAACTCGAAGTATTATGAAATTTTTGTTTCATAATGACACAACGTTTAATAACATAGATTTATATGTCTCGGACACAAGGATGTGTTTGGGGCGCGGGGAGGGTGAGGAAGAGATCGCGAACCATGGATGGTCAAGAGTCAAAAGTTTCTCGCAGGAAACAGGAGCAATAGGTCAGCAAGCACCAAGGATTGGTGAAGACGAGCCGAAGCTACACTCTCAGAGTCAAGTGCAGGATGCACATGATTCTCCGACTCAACTCCCCTTTTTTTCTTCCTCTTTAATTTCTAAGATTTCGGTTGTGCGACGGGATGCAGAGTTTCTCTCTGCTGCCTCATCGCTTCGGACAGTCCTCGCGATTGTCGATTCTGTATTTGCATCGGTGTTTTCTTTTTTTAGTTTTCTGAGTGCTAATGCACTTCTTTCGTTTCGCTGCGGAACTTGCGCTGAGGCAGCAGAGAGAAACTCTGCAACCCTTCGTTCAACAATTCTAGCAAGCAATGATGTAGAGACGGGTAGTCTCGCTTCGCTCGCCTTGGGGGCTTTGTTATGTCTGGCATGATGAAGATGGGACCTCGATTTATGGGGCGGCCTGTGGAAACTAAGACTCCGGATCAGAAGCTTCGTGAGGTTTCTGATATGTATGAGAAGCATTTTCTTCGTGAGATGATGAAGGCTATGCGTTCTACTGTGCATGAAGGTGGATTCATTCAGTCGAATCAGGCGGAGAAAATTTTTAAAGAGCAGTTGGATGACCACTATGTTGAGAAGTGGGGAGAAAAAGGTGGGATTGGTTTGTCTAATTTGATTTATGATCAATTAGTTGACCGATATGGGGCGCAGCTTGGTTTGAAGAAACCTGTGCAAAAACCGCAAGGTCCGATCTCGCTTGATGAGAAGAGTAATTATACGGGGCATGCGTTTCGGCATCCTGGGAAAAAGGATGCGCTTTCTTATCGCTTTGACAATAAAGCGCAAGAGGCTGCTGACGTGAAAGCCCCTTGGGATGGGGTTCTCGCGGAAAAGAAAAATCTTTCTGATAATCAAACTCTTGTGGAGATTGAGCACGACAATGGTCTTAAAAGCCAGATGGTGTTTAATGGTTCTGCGGCCCAAGTAAAACCCGGGCAAAAGCTGCAAGCTGGCGAGACCCTTGGGGTTTTAAGTCCAGAGGCGAAAACACTCTACTGGACAGTCGAAGGACAGAAGGAAGCTGGACCAGAAAGTGTCTCAGAATGATTTGGTGGAACTGTCCCATTGTGATACTATAAGAAGAATATAAGAGTGTTTTCTAACACTCGATTCAGTGCTAGGAATGTGCTGAGAAAGTTGGAGGCGTAAATGAAAATCACGCATAACAAAGTCGGACAAAATCTGAACTTGGTAGATTCTGCAAAGCAAGATCGCGCTGCAGGTGTGACGAGTAAAGCCACAGAAAATTCGAAAGGTATCGACAAAGCAGATCTTCTAAAAAATTCTGCGTTGGGAACTGATGCTTCGAAAGTTGAATTGTCTCCAAAAGCGCAAGAAGCAAAACGCATCAAAGAAATTGCTATGCAAACTCCTGATGTGGATGAAGCGAAAGTTGCGAAATTTAGAAAACTCATCGACGAAGGAAACTACAAAGTCGACGCGAAAGCGATCGCCGACAAAATGGTCGATGAGCACCTAGAGTTTTAATTTACTGAAAACGGCCGAGGGATTTGTCGTTTTAAAAACTTAAATCGAGTGCAGTATGTGCTCGTCAGTCAAGGATGATGAATATGGACGGAACAGTTGAAAGAGCGTTCCAGAAGCTCGAAGCTAATCTCGAAGAGCTAACAAAAGCTTACCGTGCCCTTCTCGATGTTGTTCGCAAAGAAAAAGAAATTTTGCTAGCGGCAGATCGCGAAGCTCTTGAAGAAAATAACAAAATCAAAGAAGACATTCTTTTCAAATTGCGTGCGCAAGATTCTTTGCGTTCGCGCTACGCTTCGGATCTTGCGACATTGGTTCACGCTGATGCGGCAAATCCTCGTTTGCTTGAGCTTGCACAAAAGTTGGCAGGCACTCCAGCGGCGGATCGTTTGCGCACCCAACACGCGGCTCTTGATATTTTAATTAAACGAATCACCGAAATTAACAAAGAAAACGAAGAATACGCAAAGTCTGCTTTGAACACTCTGAATGGCGCTCTTGAGAACATCAAGGACACACTCAGTGGCAAAAAGACTTATGAGAAAAAAGGCCAATACAAACAAGGCCCGCAAGTCTCTGGTAACTTCGTAAGTAAAGAAGCCTAAGGCGTAAAGGCGCGGGCACAGGATGTGCTCTCGCTCAGGACGAAGGGGACAGGATGTCTAAAATTTCGGCCATGATGGATACCGGTAAGCGCTCGCTGATGAATTCTCAAACAGCGTTGCAAACTGTCGGTCATAACATCGCCAATAAGACTACGGAAGGTTTCTCGCGCCAACGCGTGGAGCTTTTGTCCAATACTCCAATCACTGAAGGAAATTTGCAAATCGGTATGGGTGCCCGTGCCGGTGTCGTGACTCGCGTGAACAACCCTTGGTTGGAAAAACAAATCCAACGTGAAGGCATGAGTATGGGATATGAAGATTCCCGCGCTGATGCCATGGGACGAGTTGAGCAAATTTATAATGAACAAACGAATAAAGGTCTGAACCAATACGTGACAGAGTTCTTTAACTCGTTCCGTGAGCTTTCAAATAATCCAGAGAGTTTGGCTTCGCGTACAATGGTTCGCGAAACCGCTGGTGCGATGACTAAAGATTTCGGTCGTCTCTCAGAACAACTTCGTGGTGTTCAAGCCGACCTTGACGGTCAAATCAAAACATCCGTTGACGAGATCAATCAGATCACCAAAGAAATTGCCTCTTTGAATGAAAAAGTTCAAACGATCGAAGTTCAAAAAGTTCCAGCCAATGACGAACGCGATCGCCGTGATTTATTGCTCAAAAAATTGGGCGAAAAAATTGATATCACTTGGGCGGAAGGTAAAGATGGTCTGGTGACGGTGACAGCAGGTCGCACGGCGATCCTGGTTTCTGGAACCGGCTCTTCCGAACTAAAAGCACAAACCACAGATGCCCGTGACCGCGTTGAAGTTTTCTTTGATGGGACAGGTGGATCACCTGCGAATATCACAGATCAAATTACCGGTGGCCGTATCGGTGGTGCTTTGCAAGTTCGTGACCGTGTAATCGAAGACCTTTTAGGTCACGTTGATAAAATGGCCTATACATTGGCTAAAGAAGTCAATGCAGCCCACATCGAAGGTTACGATAAAAATGGCAGAACGGGAGTTCTGTTCTTTGAAATGCCAGACACTGTAAAAGGTGCGGCGTCTTCGATGGCTTTGAATAAAACTATTTACAATGACGTCGGTCGTATCGCGGCAGCATCCAAACCAAATGCTCCTGGTGATAATACAGTGGCCAACGTGATCTCTTCACTTCAATCACGTCAAGTGATGGATGGTGGAACATCGACGATTGATGACTATTACAACACGCAAGTGGGTCAGGTCGGTGCGTTGACTCAAAGAGCGATCAAAGCTCAAGAGTCGCAAAAGAATATGATGAGTCAGCTCACAAACATCCGCGAAAGTATCAGCGGTGTGAGTCTGGATGAAGAGACAACGAAAATGATCGAATTCCAAAAAGCTTACGATGCCTCAGCTCGTCTGATCCGTACAGCTGATGAGATGTTCGACACAGTATTGAATTTGAAACGATTATAGTTGGCGGAAGCCGGTAGAGTGTAGCGGGCTGGGCCTGCGGAACTGAAGCAGAGGGATAGAAAGTGCGCGTAGCAGATAAAATGCAATTTAATCAGGTAAACCAGAATCTGACGAAGAATCGTTCAGAGATGGCTGATTTGCAGAATCAGGCTGCGACTCAAAAACGCATCAATAAACCTTCTGATGATCCTCTCGCTTCCGCACGTGTTCTTGCAGCTCGGACTGAAGAACGCGGCAATCAACAGTTCATCAAAAATATAAATAACGCCAAAGCCTTCTTGGAATTCTCGGATCAGTCTTTGGGAGAACTTTCCGATATCCTCGTTCGTGCCAAAGAACTTGCGATCAGCCAATCCAATGATGCCAGCGGTAATGCGGAAACTCGCATGGTCACGGCTTCAGAGATTGAGCAGATTTACAATCAGTCGATTCAGATCGGAAATCGCAAGCTCGGTGAAAGATATATCTTCGGCGGTTACAGCACACAAAAAACTCCATTTGATCACAACGGAAATTATTCCGGTGACGATGGCGATATGAAAATCCAAACGCAAAAAGATTCTTTTGTGGCGATGAACCTTGCCGGCAATAAAGTCTTTTTGGGACGTGGATTAGGTGGCGACGGAATCGTACGTGCTCGTTACGAAACGCCGACGACAGTTGAAGCTCTTAAAGATTTAAAAGTTGAAGAACAAGAACGAGAGCGGACCAACCGCGAGATCGAAGAAAACTATATCGAAACTCGTGGTCCTGCTTCTCTTCGTATAAATAGCCCAACAGGTAAGCAAGACCCGGTGACGGGTGGTGCCGGTATTAATATTTTCTCGACCCTTAAGGATTTGCAGATTTCTCTGACAACAAACGACAAAGAAGGGGTGCAATCTGCCCTGGATTCGTTGGATCAGGCGATTTCTCAGGTCGTTCTGTCTCGTGCAGAGGTTGGGTCCAGAATCATGGCCGTAAATAACACCATGGACTCCCTGCAAAAGGCAGTCGTGGATAACAAGGTAACGGCTTCCCAACTGGAAGATGCCGATGCCTTTCAGGTGATTTCTGATATCAATAAGTCCGATAGCGCCCTTAAGGCGACCCTCGAAACGTCTGGAAAGCTTATTCAGCGCAGCCTTCTTGACTTTCTAAGATAAAAATAATACCTACAGTTCCGCCAAATTTTACCGATAACGACTGCAGCAAAAGGAGTTGTCATGCTGGTTCTCACACGGAAGTTGGGTGAAAGCATCGCTATCGATGACCACATCAAGATTAGAGTAGTACAAATTAAGGGTAAGCAAGTTCGTTTAGGCATTGAAGCGCCCAAAGACACCAAAATCCATCGTGAAGAAGTGTACGCAGCCATTCAAGATCAGAATCAGCAATCTGCCTCTGTTCCAGCCGACAAAACTCGCAATCTAGCGAAGCTTTTAAAACCATAAAGCGTTGCAGCTAAATCCGTCCAGAAGGGCCACCAGGGCCCTTTTTGATTCGCGTCATTACCTCAAAATTCGATTGTTTCTCCCTAGATTTAGGTCCAGATTTATAGATGTACTCACCCGAAGAGCGTCTTGGCGTGTCTAAATTAAGGGTGAATCCTATTGGGGAGGGTGAATGATCATTTCCACATCACGATTCGGCCAAGTTGAGCTGAAGCAAGAAGATGTTCTGACGTTTCCAGAAGGCCTTTTGGGTTTCGCGGATTTGCGCCAGTTCGCACTTCTTGATGATCCAAGTGATGAGATCTTCGCGTGGTTGCAAAGCTGCGAATCTCCGCACATCGCTTTCCCAGTTCTTGAACCAGAGCTTTTCTCTGCTCAGTACAAAGTGAATTTGACGAAAGGTGATTTGGAAGCGCTTAAACTTCCAAACCAAGAAGCCGCTCGTTATTTCTCAATCGTGACTATTCCAGATGATCCAACACAAATGACTGCGAACTTGAAAGCTCCAGTTGTTGTGAACGTTGCAGCTCGTATTGCACGCCAATGCGTTCTTCAAGACAACAGCTTGGCAATCCGTGAGCCTATCTTCACGAAGCTTCAACAGCGTGTGGTTCAAAACCCTGCGGTTGCGATCAAAAATCAATCTAAAGGCATCGACGTCGCAACAAAATTGCACGTAGTAAAAGACGCCGAACTCTAGAAGGTTCCTGGTACCTAATTCAGTCTATAGAGCGTTAAATTAAAGCCCACTGAGTAAGTGGGCTTTTTCTTTGTATCATTCAAAGTATCTCGATAAATCAGTTTTTTCGCGTTAGAGTTTTTTGTGGCTTTAGGAACATCATTGCTTCTGTTATCTGCAGTTTTGCATGCGGCTTGGAATGCCCTCGCGAAAGCAAGCAAAGACAAAGAAGCTTTTCTATTTTTAACGATTTTTATAAGCGGTCTGATCACGTTTGCAATGGTCTTTTTGGTCGATGGTGGATTTCAGATGGGATCTTCGACCGTCGTGGGCATTGGCATTCTTTCCGGAATCTTTGAAGGACTGTACTTCATCACACTGGGGCGTGCCCTTCGAGAAAGTTCACTGGGTCAATCCTATGCAATCATGCGTGGCGGAGCGATGGTCTTTGTGTGGTTCATTTCATCGTTCTTCCTTGGCGAAACGGCGAAGTCTTATCACTACCTTGGCGCACTGATTATTCTGGGCGGAATTTTTGTTCTGAATACTCCCGGGAAGAGGAAGACTGAGGGTGCTCGCAAAATATCTCCTTTCGGAAATAATAAATGGTCTTATTGGAGTGCTGTCTTTATCGCGGGTTATCACCTTTGTTATCATCAAGCGCTGGTTCGTGAAGCTCATCCCCGTTCGCTATTTTGTATTGCGATGCTGGTGTCGTTACCGTTTTTGTTTTGGAGTTTGGGTAGAAAGCCATTTGCAAGAATTATCGGAACGTGGAATGTTTCGAAGTGGCGAGCGATTCTTACCGGACTCGGTGCGACGGCGTCTTTTCTGATTTTCCTCTTCGGACTGCAGCACTCAGCTCCGGGCTTTGCTATTTCACTTAGAAACTCATCTATTTTCTTTGCGCTGATTTTTTCTTTCTTCCTCCGGGAATCGCTGACTCGCGTTCAGATCATTGGCGCGATCACAGTCGGAGTTGGAACCTTTGTTCTGAGCATTTAAAAATATTCAATTGAGTGGCCACTGTGACAGGCCTCTTGCTTTTAGCCACGGTGATACTTTTTCTACGAGTGGGTAGGTGACTAAAACTCCGCCCATCCAATCGACAAGATTCACAAAAAGATAAGTGGGAATAAATTCATCGTGACCGTAGCGACCGACGGCCACGAACTGTGCAAAGATTAAATAATTGCAGATAATGTTTGGAAGCAAAATCACCCAAAAGAAGAATGTAAAAAACTGCACGTAGGCCGTTCGCGGTTCATTGCGAGTAAAGGCCACGAAGAGAAAGTATCCCATAAAAGCCTTGGTCGTGGAAATCACTGCAAACAAAGGTGTAAGAACCCACATCGAAGTTCCCGACAGCGAAGCTGTGAGCATTTCCGCCAGAAAGTAAGCTGGAATAATTCGCGGACCCCACCAGAAAAACAAAGCGGAGCCGATGAGGTGTGGAAGGTAAATATAGTGAACGCCAGCTCTCTGGAAGGTGAATTGCGAAATAATTTTAGATGATAGAATTATCAGAAATGGTAGCCACCAGGTCCATGAGGGGAGTTTTGTTTTTGTCACTCTTCCAAGTTATCGGTTCGTGATATCAAGA
The DNA here is from genome assembly GCF_047345725.1 of Bdellovibrio sp. HCB2-146. Lineage (NCBI taxonomy): Bacteria > Pseudomonadati > Bdellovibrionota > Bdellovibrionia > Bdellovibrionales > Pseudobdellovibrionaceae > Bdellovibrio > Bdellovibrio sp. HCB2-146. The sequence goes on along the minus strand of NZ_JBLEQP010000001.1, from coordinate 956,152 downwards.
GCAAGGCTGTGTATAATTACAAAAAGTCCATTACCTAGGCGCGAGTGGCTTCGCGCCATTTCCGTGCAAGTTGCGCGGCACTTTGTGGCTGCGAAATTCCCGCGTAAATCTTTTGATCGAAGTACAGACTAATGTCCTCCAGAGCTGGAGCTAACTTCGGAACTTCGCGGCGAAGTCGAGCAAGATATTGCAGAGGAGGCTCATCCGTATGTTGAGGAAAATGATTCAGCCGTCCCCATTCTGCAATCTGAGAAAATAACAACTGATCTTCATTTTGCAAACGCTTACTGCGGAAAAGACTTCGGAATAGCAGAAAGCACAACGCCAGGATACAAATAAATCCTATTGAGATTTGCAATTTGGCGTCGGCGAGCTGACTCCAAAAACCTTGTTGCGCGCCTCTGTCGAAATCTAAAAGGAAGTACGTCCAACGGTAATTTAAATCTTCAGCTAAAAAAGTAATACGATCCCAGATCAAAGAACTATCAGCATTGGGGCGCCATTTTACACTTCGGGCGAATGCTTTTTGATCTTCTTCCGACATGCTAAAGAATTCATCCGCTCCGATGGCAAGACGTAAAGGTGCCACCCAAGATGTGGGGTCGACTCTTTGCCAGACGCCTTTTAAGTAAATCTCAACCCACGCATGCGCGTCTTTCTGTGAGATCTTCCAGAAATCCCCCAGCGGGTTGTAACGACCGCCTTGATATCCAATCACGACCCGAGTGGGAATTCCTAAAGCACGCGCCAGAGTGGCGTAAGATCCAGCAAAGTGCTCACAGAAACCTTTTCTTCTAAAAAACAAAAACGCTTCCAAGTCATTCGCATCAGTTCCATAAACGCCGGGACTTAATGTGTAAGTAAAATCATTATCGGCATAAAAGGCTTTAAGGGCTTCGGCGCGTTCTTCAAGGGTTGCATTCGCTGCTTTGGTTTTTTCAACCCACTCACTCACACGCTTACTGAGTTTCGGAACTTCCATATATTCTTGGTCCGGAACTTCGGTGTCAGGTTTTGTCGACCAAGCGCCTCTGTAAACAGTCGTTGCCATTAACGGACGTGAGGCACGAAAGATGTCGGATCGAAGCGGCAAAACAGTTCCCGATTCCAAACGAACGGCGTGGGTTCCATCGAGAGTAAATAAGAACAACGAGGCTTGCGGCTCTAAAGCGACTTCATACAAGAGCCCATCAAACTTTCGCGGATTATCGGCCAAAATCATTCGCGTCGGGCGCCAGCTAAGACCTTTCGATTGTGTGAGCACCGAACCGCGCCAATACATTTCGTTTGAATTCACCAATGGGAGTTCTGAGAGTTTAGCACGAAATGCGACATTCGTCGTTGAGGCAATTTCAGCGATACGTCCCGGATTGAGTTCGTCACTGAATCCAATTTGACCGTAGTTTCCCCCACGAGACATCGCCCAGGGCAGTACCAGACGCGGAAAAGCAAAGAATAAGATCAGAGCAAGAGGGGCCGAAAGCAAAAATATTTTCGCGAGCACGCGTCCTCGTTGCGGCAGTTGATCTGGTAAAAGTGAATACCACAGCCCCGCAAACGCCAAACCTGAAGGAACGATCCAGTAAATGTCCAAACTAAAAAGAGCTTTGATCGATATAAGGACAAATCCCAGCAGCACAACGAATTTATGATCGCGATCATTGGAGTAATCCATAATTCGCAAACCAGAGAGGCCTAGCAAAAATGTATAAGAAGGTTCTTGGCCAATCAGCGTGCGATATTGAATGAGAACTTGCACCAAAATAACAACGCTCAGAATACTGGTGAATTTTCTAGAAAGAGGTTTCCAATGGAGGTTTTCTACGCCCCATTTCCAGATAATAAGGCCCACGGCCAAAAAAGCCATCCACGGAGAAACTTCAAGGGCCACAAGAACCATCGCACAGATAAAAGAGAGCGCTAAAGATTTCTGTTCAAAGAACTTACGATTCATCTTAAGTCCTTTTCTGGAAGAAGAGCCAAGATCCCCAAGCACTCGCGCCAATGGTTAAGTCCTTTTCCGGCCGCTACTTCTTGTTTGCCGGCTAATAAAGAATAACTGTGCCCGCTGCGCTCGGCTTCATCCACCCACAAAGCCAATTGTGAAATGCGGTCCTCGTAGTTCGTTAACTGGGCAGTTTGATCCCAATGAAAATGCAGAGTGGGTTTTTCCGGTTCTTCGTAGTTCTTCACAAGTAATTCTTGGCGACGAGCACTGGCCTTCCAATCAATTTTACTAACTGGATCGGCTGTTTGAAATTCACGATGGTCGCGGAAGAGTCCTTGTTTTTGCAAATCTTCACCACCAACAGAGTCTTGCGGGAAAATGCGTGTGCCTTCACGAGATGGATAAATCAAAATTTCGGCATCAAACTTAAATACCTTCCACGCGCGTAGCAGTCCAAATGGAAAAGTACTTTCTAAAATAAAACGGGGAAGCTTTTGCAGCCCGCGATGAGGTGACATAAAATCGAGACGCACTTCTTTGGAAGTGAAAGCCGCCACCGGAGTTTTTTTGGTCTTCACATCTGTTTTTTCCAGGCGTGCTTCCATATCCCAAGAAGGAGCGCTATCGTTATTATGAAATTCAAGAAGCAAAGATCCTTCTTCGGTAGCGAAAAGATCTTGACCCTTGATTGTGATAATTTCCACGCGTTGCACATTGCGGTTGGTGATGAGCATTCCGGTGAAACCAACAGATGTCAGAAAGAAAACGAAAATATAAATCAAGTTGTTGGCGTAACCAACGGCCATGAAAAACAAAACGAGTGTCATAATCCCGAAGGCCAAGCCAAAACGGGAGGGAATGATATAAGTTCTTTTTCTTCTCTTAAACAGGGACTGGAGTCGATTTCTGAAGGGCTGTTGCCCATTCACGGCCGCGTTTAATGCCATGATTGCCTCCTAGTCGATGTCCAAGTACGGGAATTAAAACTTGTTGCACGTCTTCGGGTCTTAAATAATCGCGACCTTCAAGGAAGGCCCAAGCTTTGGCAGCTTTCATCAAAGCCATTCCTCCACGAGTAGAAAGCGGCGCTCCTTCAAATCCGGTGCGACGAGATCTTTCTAAAAGGTCCGCAACATAATTTGCCACGGGTGTAGAGACTTTTACTTTCTCAACTGTCAGCAGAGCTTCTTCGATTTCTGCTTCGCTGAAAAGTGACTGGAGATTTTGCAGCAGGCGGCGCGGATCTTCGCCTTGAAGCAAGCGCACCTCTGTTGTTTTCGAGGCATGATGCAGTTCCAAACTCATCAAAAAACGATCGAGCTGACTTTCAGGAAGCGGGAAGGTTCCTGTTTGCTGGTGTGGATTTTGAGTCGCGATAACATAGAAAGGTTTTGGCAAAGGCCAAGTCACACCATCAACTGAAACTTCGCGTTCTTCCATCGCTTGCAAGAGAGCACTTTGCGTGCGGGGGCTGGCGCGATTGAGTTCATCGGCCATCACCAGTTGCGCGAACAAGGGACCGGGATGAAAAATAAATTTATGCTCTTGTGGATGAAAGATCTGTCCGCCGATCACGTCTGCGGGCAAAAGATCAATTGTAAATTGGATACGACGGCTTTTTAGACCTGTGAGTTTTGAAAGAACTTGCACCAAAGTTGTTTTGCCAACCCCAGGAAGATCTTCAATCAGCAAATGACCACCAGCCAGCAGGCAAGTAATCGCCAAACGAATTTCGGCATCTTTATCAAGAACGACTTTAGAAGCTTCGGTGATCAGATCATGAAATTTTTTATTCATAATCTTAGGATAGGATAAGGACCAGCTTGCAAACTAGTCCTACTGCATTGTTCTATTCAACAACTTCGATCTGAGGCAGAGATTTCTCTGTTTTGGCTCCTAAACGCTTCAAATCTTCGACTTGATCGATCAAGTTTCCACGTCCTTCAGAAACTTTCTTTAAAACGTCCTCATGGGCTTTTTGGGCAGCCCCTAGTTTTTCCCCTAAGTTTTGCAGGTCTTTTAACAAACCAGCGAACTTTTCGTAAAGAAGGCCGCCACGCTTAGCGATCTCAAGAGCATTTTTCTCTTGGCGATCTTGTTTCCATAACGCTGCCACCGTACGAAGTGTTGCCAGCAATGTTGTCGGGCTGACGATCGCCACATTTTTTTCCCAAGCGTATTGGAAAAGTTCAGGCTTTAATTTGAATGCCAAAGCAAACGCCGGCTCAAGCGGCATAAATAGAATCACAAAGTCTGGAGACAATAATTTATCAGCGGCATGATACTTTTTCTCTGACAATCCATCGATGTGTTTTTTCAAAGACTCAACATGCAAACGACCAAAGCGTTCTTGGTCTTCATGACCTTCTGATGAAGAGTATTGTTCGTAAGCGAGCAAAGTCATTTTGGAGTCGACGATGATGTGTTTTTCATCTGGCAAATGCACGATCACGTCAGGGCGAAGAATCTGACCATCTTCACCACGCAAATCCAAATCTGTTCCTTGGATCGTGTACTCTTCGCCTTTACGCAGGCCCGAGCGTTCCAAGATATTTTCCAGAATCAATTCACCCCAGTTACCTTGAGTTTTCACTTCACCTTTAAGGGCACGAGTCAGGTTTTGGGCTTCTGCGGACATGACCTTATTAAGCTCCATCATTTTACCCAGTTCGCCGCGCAAAATACCGCGCTCGGAACGTTCTGTCGCATAAGCTTCTTCGACTTTTTTCTCAAAATCTTTGATGCGTTCTTTGAGTGGCTCAAGAACCGCCGCGATATTTTTATGATTTTGATCGGCAAATTTTGTGGACTTTTCTTCAAAGATTTTTTGCGCCAAAACTTCAAACTGCATGTTCATGCGTTTTGAGAGTTCATCTTGTTGTTTTTGCGCTTCCGAAACGGCCTGTTTCTGATCTTGCAAGCTTTGGGTAAGAAGGTCGTTCTTTAACTCAAACGCTTGGAGGTCGGCTTGCAGTTGTGCTTTCTCTGCAAGTGATTGAGCTTTCATACGGAAATAAACGATAAGACCCGTTGCGACGCCGCCCAGAATAAAAGCTAAGATTGAATACCCATTCACGTTAGGCCTCCCATGAAACCCATTTTTTGCCTTTAGAATTGCTTTTGGTCACGCGAAAAACGGTGTATGATGCGCCCATGAGTCAAATTAAAAGTATTCTTCTCGCATTCCGCCCAAAAACCCTCACTGCAGCCCTGGTTCCATGTTTGGCCGGGACGGCATTGGTGAAAGCCATGGGGCTTTCTTGGGACGGAGCTGTTCTGTTTTACGCTCTCGCGGCGGCTTTTCTGATTCAGATCGGAACTAATTTTGTTAATGATGCTGTGGATTTTAAAAAAGGCGCTGATACGGAAAAACGCATTGGTCCTCAGCGCATCACTCAAGCAGGAATTCTTTCGGCAGGAAAAGTGATGGCATTGGGAACTGTGTTCTTTGCTCTCGCGATTCTTTGCGGGATTCCGTTGGTGATCAAAGGCGGACCTGTGATCGTGGCAATCGGTTTGGCATCGGTGGCAATGGGTTACGCTTATACTGCAGGGCCCTTCCCTTTGGCTTACTTGGGCTTGGGCGATTTGTTTGTGATCTTGTTTTTTGGATTGTTGGCTGTAATGGGAATTGTTTTCCTCAACACAGGGACATGGCTGACGGAAGCTTTTGTCCTAGGATTACAAATCGGTTTGCACGCAACAGTGCTGATTGCGATTAATAACCTGCGAGATCGTGAAACAGATAAGTTGGTGAATAAAAAAACCTTGGCTGTTCGTGGTGGCGTGAAGTTTTCTCGCTGGGAAATCGCAACTCTTTGCTTTGCTCCGTTTCTTTTGAATCTTTACTGGTGGTTTGAAGGGTACAAAATTGCAGCAGTTTTATCATTGTTCGCATTGCCACTGGCAGTGAAAGTAACTAAGAATATATTTAAGACCGAACCAAGCGCGGCTTATAACAAATTCCTCGCGCAATCTGCAGGTTTACATTTGGTGTTCGGAATACTCATCTCCATAGGATTTATGATCGGGTGATTAAATTATTCCACAGCCCTTATTCACTAAGACCTCTTTCTTCCTTAAACGCGGCAACTCCGCAAAAGGAGCGTAAGGGGACTTTATTGAAGGTGCGTTGGGATGATGGATTGCAAGGGTACGCCGATCTGCACCCGTGGCCTGAACTTGGGGATCAACCTCTAGATTTTCATATCAAAGAATTGCAAGAAGGACGAATCACAGCTTTGGTGGAACAAAGCATGTGGCTGGCCCACAGAGATGCGACATTGCGATCTCAGAGAAAGAATTTCTTTGATGATGGCGTTCCGCTTAAAAATAATTTCACTGTCACACAAGCTCACAAGGTTGGACCAAATCTTGTTGATGAAATCAAAAGAGAAGGTTTTAGTAGCGTGAAGGTCAAAGTGGGCCGCAACTTTCACCAGGAAGTCGGATTTTTAAATCATCTAGCGGCCTCCAATCTTTTTATCCGTTTAGATTTCAATGCTCAGGGAAATTGGCAAACTTTTGAAAAGTACATTTCGAATTTGTCGTCAGAGGTAAAAGCTTTTATCGAATACGTCGAAGATCCATTTCCATTTGATGAACGCGAATGGAAAGATGCTTGTACTCTGGCGCCGATCGCTCTTGATAATGAATACCACAAAGTCCCTTGGCATCGAATTATCAATCCACCATTTGACGTCATGGTGGTAAAGCCCGCACGCGTAGATGTGAAAAAAGCGGTGGATTTCTGTCGGAAATGGGATTTGAAAATGACCGTGACAAGTTCGATGGATCATCCCGTCGGCGTGGCTCACGCGGTCAGTGTGGCCATGGAGCTTAAAAAAGATCATGGTGATATGATTCTTGATGCCGGATGCATGACTCATCGTCTGTATCAAAAGGATCTTTTTGTAAATGAGCTTTTGACTCAAGGACCTTATTTTACCAAAGGCCGCGGATGGGGAGTCGGATTCGATAAAATTCTTCAGGTACTGCCATGGCATATGCTTCGCGAATCTTAGATCTTGATTCAACCGAAAATATTTTACTTTTAAATCCTCGGTGGCCATCGGATGACGCTCAAAAACTGCGCGCGCTCAGCGAGGCCGCGCAAAAAGATTTAAATCTCCAAGGTCATGTGTGGATTGCAACTTCAGGTTCGACAGCGGACTCGGTAGCAAATAATAAACTCGTCGCTCTTTCAAGAAAAGCCCTGGTGGCTTCAGCAAAATCTGTGAATGAGTTTTTGCAAAGTACGGCCGCTGATAAATGGACTCAAGTTCTGCCTTCGTTTCATGTCGGTGGTTTAGGAATTGAAATTCGTGCAGCTTTAATTGGCGCAAAGGTCGTTCCTGCACTGTTGGATGGTAAATGGGATGTCACTCATTTCTATCAAGTTCTTTCCTCTGAAAAATGCACACTCTCAGCTTTAGTTCCCACTCAGGTTTATGATTTGGTGATGAGTAAGTTCAAAGCTCCGCCGGAATTACGCGCCATTGTTGTGGGTGGTGGAGCCTTGGACGTGAATTTGTATAAGCAAGCACGTGATCTTGGCTGGCCTTTGCTTCCCAGTTACGGAATGACTGAGACCGCTTCACAAATTGCAACGGCCTCTCTGAGCTCCCTTCAGCAAACCGAGTTTCCTGATATTGAATTGTTGTCCCACGCCAAAGCCCGTCGCAATACTCAGGGATTTTTGGAAGTGCAGGCTGAATCTTTATTCACTTGTTATGCGCAAAATCAAACGGATGGTCCTCGTTGGTGGAACCCCAAACAAGATGGTTGGTTCGTCAGTGAAGACAAAGGTGATGTGCAAGGGCGGGTTTTGATTATTGAAGGTCGCAGCAAAGACTATATCAAGATCGGTGGTGAAGGCACGAATATGGCTCGCCTTCGTTTGATTATGGATCAGTGCATCCGTGAGTTGATGCCCAAGGCTGCGATGCAAGTGACATTATTAGAAGTACCGTCAGCACGCTTGGGACACGAAATACATTTGGCCAGTTGCTTGAATCAAAGTGACAGCGAGATTTTAGCCCAGGCCTACGCTCAAAGAGTATTGCCATTTGAAAAGGTCCGCTCCATTCATTTAGTTCCCGAGATTCCTCGCAGCGATTTAGGAAAGATCCTTTGGCAGCCCCTGAGAAGAATGTGTAAGATTGAATCCTAGTCGGAGTCCAAGATGAAAAAAGAAGAAAATCCGTGGAGTGAAGGCATTCTGCTTATTTGTACAAAGTGTTCTAAATCTATTTCTGCTTCTGAATTAAAAGAAGAAGGAAATGCAGGTGAGAACTTGAAGATGTTTCTGAAGAAAAGCCTTAAAGATAGCGGCGACGGGAAAAAAATCCGCGTTGTCACTTCAAGCTGCCTCGACGTTTGCATCGATGACTTCCAAGCTGTGACCTACGCTTCCACAGCGGGCACAACAGAGACTATGATTCTTCACCCTGAAAAAGAAAAAGAGGAACTCCTTGAGTTCCTCAAATCCAAAGTGCGCGGTTACTAACCGGGCTGGCAGTCCTATAACTTAAGGGCCTGGGATCACAGGGTAAGTGACGCCGCCTATGTAAGGCACGTTAGCCGGTGGTGTCGATGTTTGAAATACCTGGAAGTTATACTGTTGAGGCGTGCTGTTAGCTTTAATCCAATAGTTGAAGACACCTGTTGAGGACACGCCCGGTCCAATTGACATTCCTAAGTTTCCGACAACTTCGTTACCTGCCGAACAAGAAGAATCTGAATACAGAGTGTACTCAAATGGTGCTGTCACGGACATGGTGATTGTGTAGCCAAGGGTATTTGCATAGTAATATCCACCAATATAGTCGGTGAGTTTCACTTCAATTGTTGCCGCTACACAGGCTGGGGATACCGGATAAGAAAGCGACGTCGCATTGCCGTTGATCAGCAAGGCAAATGATGTCGGTTTGTCGTCAATTGTAAATGTTCGAGCAGGGGTGTTAATTCCGGCAGACGAGAGTGTCACTGTCTGAGTAGAGCCCGGTGTGCCCGTGGTACGATACCAGACTTCAGTTGTAGAGCCTGTCATTGCAATTGCTGAAATCGGAGTTGTTTGGGTATCGCAACTCGATTGGCTTGCAAAGAGTTGCGAAACTGCTGACGACGGAGTCAATGTCACAGTTGCTGTACTAGAGGTTAAAGTTCCTTTGTTGTTAAATGCAGATAGGTTCATGCGTGTGCAGTATCCGCGTTGCACCGTCATAGGACCGGTTAAATCAATATGTGTCACTGTGCTATTTCCAGAGCGATCGATTTCAATCTTATGCGGAATATCGTCAAAAGTTCCGCCACCAAGGCTTGGCCCCGCAAGAGTATGCGTAATCGTGAAAGCTAAATTATCTGTGCTGACTTCGCTACCGACATATTTAAAATAAAACTGTCCATTTGCTTGATAGCCTGAAATCGTTGTGACCGAAGTTGTACAGCTAGAGTCAGCAAAGAACAACAACTTGCTCGCATTTGTTCCTGATACCACCGGCGTAATAGTGTCGGAACCCGAAAGATTGACCATGTTGCCGTTGTAAAAACGAGCGTTGAAATTGATCGGTGTACACATATTAGATGCCACGCGGTTAAATGAATGAGTGGAGAACCAGAAGCGGCTTCCTGAAGCATCACGGAGAGTGACAGGAGTGTAGCTTGATGTAGGCGTCGTGAGGTTCACGCCGCTGGAACGGAAGTAAATCACGCCATCGATAGGTGCATCTGGGAATCTATAATAAACTTGAATGCCGTTTTGTGAAGCGGGAATAGAGAATATATTCTGGGCGTTGGTTCCAGCTTGGCAATCCGCCATCGTCAAATAAGCGTCAATCTGCGAGTAAACTGTCGAGTCGACCTTTTTATCAATGCTAAAGTTTACCACTTTGCCTGCGCCCGCATAGTTACCGTTTGCATCACGAAGGCTTGCCATAAAATATTCACATTGAGTCGCGCCAGCGAAGTTATCTGGCCAGTATTTTTGGAGTACAACTTGAGTTGCAGGGCCTGAGTTTCCGGTGCCGCCATCTAACTTCGGATCTTTCAAAGTCAATGTGTGTGTGTCACCCACAATGGTACTGCCACGGAGATAGATATAGTTGACGTCCGCATCGGCAGCGATACCCCAAGACGTCATGTCACCTTCAGTTAAATAGAAATCAAATGTCCCATCGCCCTGACAGCTCAAGTCATTTGTTTCCGAGCCAGCTAATGTCGTGCCTGTGTAGTTGGGGATTGATGGAATTGAATACCAAGTTTTGTTATCAAAGCTAATCGATAAATCGCCAACGCGAACGCTGCAAGTTCCTTGAATACGCACATAGTTGTTCGCATTGAAATCCTGATCAAAAGGACTTGTACCTTTTAATTGAGGAGCAGCCATTTTTTTCCCCAGCTCGCTCAACGAAACCTCAGGCTCTTTACAGCCTGATAAAACGACAAGGCCAGAGAAAATTAAAATGAGAAGGCGATAACAAGTAACGTTCTTCATATGCTTACTTTTCGACAGGACCACCGTTGGTCTTAAGACTCAGAACGAGATTATTTCGGGCTCTGAGTTTTCTGTAAGATCGGCGAATTAATTCGAGAAAGTGATGCGGAAATGTCGCGGCGAAAAAGTGAGCGCATGTTTTAAAATGGGACATTTTAGTCTTTATCTGGATTTATTTGAATTTCTTGTCACAAAGAACCCGGATTGCTCCTAGTAGTCGATGCGAGTTTTAAACTTCGAAAGGACAGACCATGGATCAAATTAAAGAATGGGGCATTATTCTTGTTGCCGCAGTGATGCTGTTAATCGCCTCCGGTACTCAGGCTTTTGCTAAAGAGTCTTTGCAAATCGTCCCAACGCCAAAGGTGTGCATGGTTACCAACATGGTCTTCCCGCGTGATCAGATTCGTGTGGATTACGGTGGAAAAGCTTATTACGGTTGCTGTGAAAATTGTAAAAAGACTTTGTCAGAAGATGCAGCTTCTCGTCGCGCCGTAGATCCAGTGTCGGGAAAATCCATTGATAAAGCTTCAGCTGTCATCGCGGCTCGCGCGGATGGCTCTGTGATTTATTTTGAAAACAAAGCCAGTTTTAATCGTTACGTGAAGAGCAAATAGTCAGGAACGGCCGGTTTCTTTGCTATCGACATTCGAAGTTCGGGTTGCTCTGAAGCTGGGTCAGGAAATCTTGTAAACTGACGTTGCGGCAGCGAACGAATTTATTAGCATTACGAACGCCGATATAACGCCAGTGCCACGGTTCGAATATATAACCTGTGCGAGGATCAGGGTCTCCTGGTTGCTGAGCCGTTCCTCGCGGATAGCTAAGTACAAAACCAAACTTGTAAGCATTCATTCGCAACCAGCGATAACTGTCGGTGTTTTGCATGTCGTACACCAGTTGATAACCTATGCCTGGAATATCCGTCACAAGATCTGCAGCAGTTCCCAATTGATGTTCGCTTTCCCCCGGCAACGCAGATCGTGTGTTGACCCGACGAATGGCATCCTGAATGTTAACTGCGCCTGCTTGCATCTCTTTATTTAGCTTTTGTTTGAAGACCGAACATTGAGTTTTAAAAGGTCGGAAAGCAGAGTGAATGAAAAGTTCAATGCCGTCGCGTTTCGCATCGTCAATTAAACTCAAGAGTGCTTTCAGCGACTCCGGGGCCATGTAAATGTATTCATTGTTTTGTACAAGGGCTTCGCGGAATACGGGAGTGATGTATTCGTACGGGATGGGCTCTGCTGCGGGATCGGGTTGATAAGAGGCAGGCAGGCCTATGTTTTTGCCGACAGGTGAAAGATCATGAGCATGATTTCCATCGACACTGCGGTTGAGTCGGATGTCTTCAACCACGCAGTCAGCAGAGTCTGCCCAAGCAGAACTCGCAAAGGACACCAAAGTAAGGGAAATAAGCAAAAATCTTCTCATAAACACCACGAGCGCGGTGCTGCCAGAGTCGTACCAGAATCAAGTGCCGGTTTAAGGATTATAGAGGGAAAAGAGGTGTCAACACTGTAGACAAGTGCCGTATTTCCCCCAAAAAAAATTGGCCATGAAGCGATTTAGAACCCGCAACCGACCGTGCCACGAATGTGCGGCTGAAAAATATCGTAAATTGATGCATTGATGGAGGTGATTCGCGCGATTTCAGTGCTGTCTAAGTTGGCCTGTATCAGTTTAGCTGTTGTGATGCGAACATGGTTTCGCATGGGATCTTCGGGCCGTTCTATTGAGTTCCAGGTGTTGGTCACGATTGCAAATGACGGCAATTCTTGTGACGTGAAGTCGGGTTGAGAGGTGCGTGTTGAGTCGAACAATCCATTTGCTGCGTAATTATCTTTGAGATTCAGATTGGCAAGGGGAGAGTACAAATCTGCGTAAGGCTCTCCGTTTCGACCCAGAATAAAATTGAATGCGAGTGTGACGTTTGTCGGTGCGATAGTATCGTTGGTGACAGAGGCGGCGGCATCGGCCCCGATGTTCCAAGTGAGCTTGTTATTCACGAAAGTGTTCATAGCAATTTTTGTGTCTTTGACTGGAAAGTAATAATTGGCTTCTGGATTGTTCGTTCCCATTGGCAAAACAAGGGCTGAGTTTTTTGACATGTCGGCCGGGCTGCCTGGGTTTGTGTCTTGGATATGATTGCCGATGATCAAGTTGCCTTCATGTATGGCTCGAATTCCCCCACTTCCGGATTTGTTCATTCCTAAAATATAGTTAGCTTCTATCAATGTTCGGCCCGCGCTTCGAACGCAGATCGAACCTTTATTATTGCGAAAGGTATTAAAACGTATCGTATTGTCCCAGGACTTCACAGAAATTGTTTCGATTTCACCGTCGGCATTTTCTACAAGGTTATTTTCGAAAATAGATTTCGAGGAGGAGTACGTGTCGGCTCCTGTTCCAATACGAAGAACTTCATTTCCATTAGCACCTGATGCATAGACCTGATCCAGGAATTCATTGTTGTAAATTCTCGCTTTGTCCTCGACTCCATCGGTGCGCCAGATGACGATAAAATGTCCTGGGTTGTTGCGACCAATAAATGTATTGTGTGAAATTTCGTTCCCGACTCCCGCTGTGCCCAATGTATCAAACTCCTCAAGTGGAGTTGCGCCGGGATCGAAAGCAAGATTTGAATTATCCACTTTGTTGTATCTAAGAGCGCAAGAGTTGCATTTCAAAGAGTAGCTTGTTGGGATATTGAGCTCGGTTGGAGTAATAATTGAACTCGTGCCAGTTCTGCCTAGAAATAATAACGATGAACCCATCACTCCGGATGTCACCGTTGGCTTCACATTTTGAAAGCGAATGCCGGAAAATATAACGTAAGAACCCCAGATGTAGATTTCTGTTGATCCTGTAAAAACAACTCCACCTGGTGTTGCCGCTTCAATAATAACAGGCTTGTTGGGTTCTCCCACTCCGCCAATGTAGAGCTTTCCTACGTTATCATAAGTGCCGTTTGCTAAAGTCAGGCGACTGCCTGCGGGTAAACCGACCCATCGATTGCTGTCACCTGCATCAATAATTCCATTATTATTGGTGTCTGCTTTTTTGTAGAATGTGGTTTTGAAATTGGCAGATGTTGTCGCAGATAAAGTATTTGTTACCGCCCACTGTGACTGATCTCCGTCAATGGGACTTACATACGTCGGGCGCTGAAAATTGACTGCTTTCGTTGTCAGATCGAAGGTGGGAGTCTCTGATTCAAGAAGGCCGACTTTTACTTTGATTTTGGCAGCCGTGCCCGGAGTTGTTACTTCAAGCTGATTCCATTCAATCATTCCATCGGTCACGGTTGGCGTGATGTTATGAAGTGTCCCGTTGCTGCCAATGAGCTCGATTGAAATATCGGCGGGATTGGAAACTGTTTCGCCCGTATTATCTAAAACACGGACTTTGAGTGACGGACTCAAAGAAGTAAATGTGGACTGGGACTGTTGTGGCGCCTGGACTATTTCTAGATACGCCGGCAACCCTTCGGATTTTTCGATACTACTTAACACTTCGGTCAAAGACGAATTTGTACAGCCGATAAAACTGGTTGCCATTGTAATGAGAGATATATATTTCCACTTTGTTTTCCGAATGTTCACCATGTCTGTCTTTTCGGTACGAAGAAGAAATTCTTTCAGAGATTTTTTTAGAGTAAACTTTCAAAAAAAATTGGTGACCATAAATATTGATGGCGCGTTTGCAATGCAAAGGGCGCAAGATCCTCAGAGGAGAATTCAGGGCCACTACAGTGATTTGTAGACTGTGGAGTCCCATGTTCCCTGAATATTTAAAAGGAGATAGTAAATATTATTTATGAAATTGAATCGTTGATCCGAGTTATTTCTGCGAAAGCAGAGAGAGGGGCGGCGATGTCAGTGGACTCCGTAAAAGGGCTATTTTCCCCAGCCCTTTTCGCTTTCGATTTGTTCACGCAGTTGTTGTTCAATGCGCTCAGCAGGAATCACAGCGCCGCGACCGACACCGGGGCAGAATGCTTTGACGTCTTTTGCCCAACTTTTTGCATTCATCACTTCAGGCCAGAACGGCCAAGTACGGCACTGGGTGGGGCGTGCTTCGTACACGCCACATGCTTTGCCTTTTAAAAACATGCAATCGGTGTTTTTTGGGTCTTCTTTAAGATGCCAGATGCCGCCGGTTTTTTCGCAGTATCTGCGAGTAAACGTCGATGTGGAAATTTTTAAGTGTTTCGCGAAACGTTGGCGATCTTCCAAAGACAAATAAACAAAACCAAATTCGCCATGCGATGTGCAACATTTGCCCGAGCCTGTACATTCAAAGCGTACACCCTCGCGCCACCATTCTTTTCCCGTGAACTTAAATTCTTCCATTGGGGGGACTTTACGGTGTCAGAGCCCTTGACAGCAAGCAGATAAATCGCGATTGTGGGCTGCAAAGAGGAGCCCCGTTTGGCGCACAATGTTATTGATCTGAAAGTCTATGATTCTCGGGATTTCCCCGCTTATCTACCGAAGCTCAACAAGCTCTATGATGACCTCTTTTCTGGGGGCAAAGGTTTCCGCGCAAAATTGATCCGCATGATGGCGGATAATTTGAAATTGGACCCCAAAGCTGAGCATCTCTTGGCTCAGACAATTGAATTCATCCACAACGCTTCTTTGCTCCATGATGATTTGGTCGATCGTTCTCAACTTCGTCGCGGGAAACCGGCGGCTTGGACCAAATACACTCCTGAGTATGCTGTGCTTGCAGGTGACTACTTGCTTGCGCGCGTGATGGTGAATCTTTCTTCTCACGGCAATATCAAACTTGTTCAATACACAGCCAATGTTATTTCAGATTTGCTCGAAGGTGAGTGGTTGCAGGACTCTGTGGTTGGTGATTTCTTTGTCACTCTTGAGCAATTGGATCGCATTCACAATTTGAAAACGGCAAGTTTGTTCAAATGGTGCATTCGCGCGCCATTTATCGCGCAAGAACGCTACAACGAAGAATTGCACCAAATCCTTGAAGAGATGGGCACGTTGTTGGGGCAACTTTTCCAACGCAGTGATGACCTTTTGGATTACGACATTCGTAACGACGAAGGTAAAGCAATCCTGGGTGACCTCAAATCAGGTTACTTAAATTCTTTCGGTGCTTATGTGTGCCAAGGTCGCACGCGCCAAGAAATCGATCACATCGTGAAATCGAAAAACTTGGAAGAGTACTACGCCAGCATTGGTGGTAAAGCTCAATTCGATCAAAAGCTTTTGGCGTTTGATGAAATGAACAAGAACTTGATTCAAATGTACGACCACCACTTGGAACGTTTGAAAAAGCACTTGAAGCCTGGCGAAGAAAAATTGATCGATCAATTGCGTCCGTTGACTGAGATTCTTTACTGGAGAAGGAAGCCTTCGTGAGTCAGTTCGTGACCCTTTCTAAGAACTCTCCAGAGTTCGAGTCATATTTGCTTGGCACTTTTGCGGATGATAAGCGCGCACTTCCGGTGCAAACGTTAAACGTGAATTCATCTTCTGAGACTGTGACTTTTAAAGTTTTGAATTGCAATGAGCTCGCTCCTCCGGCGTGGGCCTTGGTGGCTTTGCAGACCCTTCGTATCCGCAGTTTTTTGCTGATCTTGGTTCCGTTGTTTTTAATCCTGACTAAAAATCTATCCGACGAGACCATGCGTGATCCGCAAGCTGCGATTCTTGCAACAATCGGTGTGGTTTTTGCTTTCCTGGCGATGAATTTGCGCAATGATTTTATGGATCACATGAAAGGCGTTGACCGCGTTTTTGAAAAAAGCGGCAGCCGTGCGATTCAAAATGGTTGGGTGCGTGCGATCACAGTTAAAAAACTTTCTTCGATGTTTTTGGTTTTGGCTGCTCTGACTTCGCTTCCCTTGATTTACACTTATCCAGATTTGGGAATTGTGATTGGGATCGCAGCCCTGGTTGGCATGTGGGCTCAGTTTAAAAAACAAAACTCATTCAAATACCAACGCGGTGGTGAGATTTCATTGTTCTTGATGTCAGGTCCACTTTTGACTGTGGGCTATCAACTGGCAATGGGTGCTCCATTTGATATGGAGAGTTTCTGGATTGGTTGTGTGTACGGATGGCTGGTGCTTTTCGTT
Organism: Bdellovibrio sp. HCB2-146; assembly: GCF_047345725.1. Classification (NCBI taxonomy): domain Bacteria; kingdom Pseudomonadati; phylum Bdellovibrionota; class Bdellovibrionia; order Bdellovibrionales; family Pseudobdellovibrionaceae; genus Bdellovibrio; species Bdellovibrio sp. HCB2-146. The sequence continues at coordinate 939,601 of NZ_JBLEQP010000001.1, read as the reverse complement.
GTGCACCTTAAAAACTTCTCTAATATTTTGCCAAGTTCTCAAGCGGGATTTTCCAATACGGTGAACTGGTTGGGATTTGATAAGTCTCGTCGCATGCTGGCTTTGTGGTGGGGCCTCTTTATTGGTTTTAATGTGATTTATCACTTTAACTTCGCGGGCTTTTATTGGGGATTTTATTTATCTCTGGGACTCGCTCTTATTTCTGTTCATTTCGTCGGAAAATTGAAAGCCATCTCAAGCCCCGCGGGCAGCGAAATGCGGGACATCTTCCGTCGCGGTTATGCTCTTTATCTTTTAGCTGTGGGCCTTTGGACATTTGAATGTCTGTGGTATCTGTGGCCGTAAAATCTCAAAGCCTTTGCGTTGTGTCTTCGGATGCTTCTTCGTTGGCAAAGGCGCAGGATTGGGCGCGCTTTTTACAAGCCCCTCTAAATCCAACGGATCTACAAAATTATTTCTTTCATTTTCATGTCGAGAACGGCTCCGTATTTGTGAAAGACACCGAGGGGCGAAAGCTTGCGATCGATTTTGATGAAAATCATTTGGATTATCAACGTCGTGGACATCGTGGGAAAAATGAATTGATTGCCAAGGCTCTTGGTGTCGCTAAGGGAACTAAAAAAGTTTTGGATCTCTCTGTTGGTTTAGCTGTTGATAGCGTGTTTTTATGTCAGCTTGGCTTTCAGGTCACTGGTGTGGAGCGCTCGCCGGTTTTGTATGCTCTTTTAAAAGAAGCTTTTGCAAAAACTCAGAAAGAAGAACTGAAAAGCTATGAGCTTTTTCACTCTGACAGCCGCGAGTTTTTAGAGACTCAAAAAAATAAAATCGAAGTCGATGCAATCTACTTTGATCCGATGTATCCGCATAAAAAGAAATCCGCTTTGCCAAAACAAGAAATGGTCGTGTTCCGCGATCTGGTTGGGGATGATGCGGATGCGGCAGAGGTTTTACGTTTAGCTTTACAGTGGCCGGTGCGCCGGGTGGTCGTGAAAAGACCCATGCGGGCAGAGGAGCTTCTTCCCGGAGTGACTCACGCATTTGAAGGAAAGGTGGTCCGCTATGATACTTATGTGGTTGGGTAGTTTAGCCCTTTTGCTTTTTGGTTTGGTTGAATCACAAAAAGCTATTGCGCACGCATTTTCATCTTTGCAAAAAAATGCGCTGGAAGAAAACGTGGAATCTTCAAATTTGAAGCTGTTTTTAAAAAATGCGATCTTAACGTTCTTTGAAGCTTCGCCTTCGAAGTCCCTCTATTCGGGAATGGCCGCTTACAACTTGCGCGTATTGAGTCTTCGTTCAGGTGTGTTGTGGATGTGTCTGAGTACCTTGGGTGCTTGGTGGATTCTAGTAATGGGCGCCATGTTCCTGAATCTGAACGGATTGCTTTTCTTAGGTTTGGGATTTTTTGCGTATGTTTTAAGAGGTCAAGCTGTTCGCCAATATCTGCGCATTTCTCTTTTCATCGGATTGTTTTTATTAGGCGGGGAGCTGGCGCTTCGCAATTCGGCCGTTCTTTTAAACTCATTGGGAACGGGAGAGTTTGTTTTCTTTATGGCGGATGGTCGCTTGCTCTCGGTTCTGGGAATTCTCTGCTTGGGTGTTGTTTTAAGTTTCTTTATCTCCGTTGAATTCTGGTCTGTATGTTTTGCCCTGTGCTTACTTGTTGCCAATATTATTTCAGTAAATGGTGCCCTGGGACTATTTGCCGGTGAGCGTATCGGCCGTATGATTCTATTTTGGTGGCGCACGCGCAGCTTGAATCAGGACTGCCGTCGTGTGGGCTGGCAGCTCGCGATGGTTTCGGCCTCAGCGGCGTTTTTGGGATTTATGATTGCTGGCCTTTTGCGCGGTGATGGTGGCATCGGTTTTTCTGGAGAAATGGATCTCAGTCGTGAGAAATTGATGGAGTTTTTGTCTCTCTCATTTGTGATTTTGATTGTTCAGTTTGTGGCACAAATGATCTGGGGCCACTTCGGCAGCCAAATGAAGGTCGATGAGATTCAAGAAGCTCGATACATTCCGAAATCTTGGCTGGATCAGGAGCTTTTGTCGGTCGAAGCCGTTACCTGGATTCGTACAAAAGTGCAAAAGCGAATCAGTGAGATTCGCTATCATCGCCAGGGTTTACAAACTGTCAAAGAAGGCCAAATTCCCGAGGCGATTCAAGCCCGACTTAAGGCCGAAGAGGAAGAGCTTTCTCGTTTTCTGCAAGACTGAGTTATGAGACCCTTTGATCTATGTCGAAGGAACTCAAAGAACGTATTTCAGAACTCGAACATGAACTGGCGGTGAAGGAAGCAGAACTTCATCGCTATCGTTTGGAACTGACGAAGGCCAACACCGCGATTGAAAAATTAATTGCGCAAATCAGTCAGGAATTGAAGATTGCGCAAGGGCTTCAAAAGTTTCTCTCTCCAACGACACTTCCCAATATTCAAGGTTTCGAATTCAGCACCAAGTTTCTTGCGGGAACTCGTTCGGGCGGCGATTACTTTGATATCTTTGAGCACGAAGACAAACTCAAATTTGGTGTTTTGATTTCGAGCGCCAGCGGCTACACGCTGTCGTCATTGCTGCTTTCAGTGATCATCAAAATCTCTTCTCAGATGGAGGCGCGTAAAGGCCTTGATGCCCATAAAGTTGTGGGTTTGTTAGCGCAAGAAATCGTGCCCCGAATTCAAACCGAAGATCGTGCGAGCATTTTTTATGGCGTCGTTGATCGTCGTAATTATGAGTTTCAGTATTGTTCAGTGGGAAGCATCGATGGATTTTTGCAGGTCTATGGGCAAGACGCTCTTCAAGAACTGCTTCCAACGGGGCCCGCCCTTGGGAAAGATTTTAACACAGAGCCTCAATCTCGAACTGTGCAACTCAATCCGCGTGATAGAATTGTACTGGCTACTGAAGGCCTTAAGATGTCGCAAAACGCCATGGGTGTAAACTGGGGCGGTCATGGACTCTCCGAGGCAATCTCTCGCTCTCCGAAGCAGGGAGTTCATGAGCTCAGAAACGAAATTTTGTACTCCAATGAAAAGTACACGGGTCGAACCGAACCTTTGCGCGATCAAACCCTGATTGTGACTGAAGTTAAGGACAAGATCATTAAGCTCGCCAAGTAGCCTTTTTCGGTCGGCATTGCTGGACTCGGGGATTGGATCTTGGTAAGACTGGTTGGTTATTTTACTTAGGCAGGAAAGGATACTGTATATGGCTGAAGTGAATATTTATGAAGGTGCGTTGGACAAGGGCTTAGAAGGCGTAGTTGCTTGTACAACTAAGGTTTCTTTTATCGTTGGAGATCATTTGAATTTCCGCGGTTACACAATCGATGATTTGGCTGCGAATTCTACATTCGAAGAGACAACATTCCTTTTGTGGAACGATCGTCTTCCAACTAAATCTGAATTGGCTACTTTCACAGCTGATCTTCATAAAGAGATGGCTTTGACTCCTGATTTCATCCAGGTTTTGAAAGGCATTCCAACAAACGTTCACCCAATGGCTTGGCTCCGCACTGCGGTTTCGTTGCTAGCTCACTGGGATAAGGATGCAAACGACAACGCTCCAGAAGCAAACGCTCGTAAAGCAGTTCGTTTGACTGCGAAAATGACAACTCTTCTTTGCGCATTCGATGCCATCCGCAAAAAACAAGAGCCTGTAGCTCCTAAAGAAGGCAAATCTATCGCTTGGAACATGATGTACATGCTTGGCGGCGGTAAAGAACCAAACGCTGAACACGTTAAGGTTATGGACACTTGCTTGATCCTTCACGCGGACCATGAGTTGAACTGCTCTGCGTTTGCAACGCGTGTAACGGCTTCTTCTTTGTCTGACCTTCACTCTGCAGTTGTTTCGGCAATTGGCGCGTTGAAAGGTCCTTTGCACGGTGGTGCGAATGAACAAGTGATCTTGATGTTGCAAAAAATCGGCAACATGGACAAAGCTCAACAATTCGTTAAAGACGCTCTTCAAGCGAAAGAAAAAGTAATGGGTATTGGTCACCGCGTTTACAAAAACGGCGACCCACGTGCTCGTATCCTTCGCGGTATGTCTGACAAATTGACTAAAGCTGCTGGAATGCACCACATGTACGAAATGTCGACTTTGATTGACGATACTATGTACAAAGAAAAAGGCTTGATGCCGAACGTGGATTTCTATTCTGCGACTGTGTACTTCTCAATGGGTATTCCAACTGATTTGTTCACACCAATCTTCGCGGCTTCTCGTATCTCTGGCTGGTGCGCTCACGCGTTCGAGCAATACGCGAACAACCGTATCTACCGCCCTCGTGGTAAATGGGCTGGTAAAGAAGGTTTGACTTGGAAGCCTGTTGAACAGCGCTAGTCTAAGTACGAGTTCTTAAGACTTAAATACCAAAAGGGAGGCTGGAAACAGTCTCCCTTTTTTTGTTTGCTCGCAGCCTAGACTCCTTGATTCACCCGCTTTTCTTTTTTTGGAAGAAAATGAGGGTGAATAGGGGGGATTTATGAATGCGCTATTCGGACTTTCTCTCTTTTTACTCTTGTTATTCTCTCACGTTTTAGCATCCGCGCAGAATGGACAAAACGGTCGCGATCACGCCGAGTATTTAGAGATGATGAATGAGTTTCCGCTTCAAGAAATTCGTCGCACCATCGGCACCATTGCCGCCCACGGTTTGCAACCCAATGTCTATTGGACAGCCGCGATGGAAAAATCTTATCTGGTTGACCCGGGTGATACGAATACGTCCCTTCGCACAAAAGCTAATGAAAATTTCTTAAGACTTTTACGAGATATTTCAATTGGAGGTACAGACCCACAGAAATTAGGTTTGGATATTCGCATTCCACAAAAACCTTTTATCCCAGTTAAAGATTTAGGAATGTTAATTGTAACAACCGGGGGAAAAGGGGATTTGATTCTTGAAGCCCTGGCTCCGCAGAATGTGTGGTATGCCTCACTACAAGAATCACTCAAGTATCTTATGCCTCTTTGTCAAAACGGCAGTTGGACGTCCTTAGCACCCGTGAAAAAAGAATTGAAACTTGGATCTAAAAATAAACAGATTCCCGAGTTGAAATCACGCCTGGCACTCTATGGATATCGATTTGCAAATATGGATGAAACATTTGATCAGGATTTGCTCTATGCTGTCAGTGACGTACAGTCGATATTAAGAGTGAAACCAGATGGTAAGATTTCTCCCGGGGGACGCACGTGGAGATATCTCAATGTCCCTTGTGCTTTGCGAGTTCGTCAGGTGCAAGCAGATATGGAAAAAATCCGATGGTTTCCTCCGACATTCGAAGATCGCTATATCTTCGTGAACCTGGCGTTCTCGCAGTTCCTTCTTGTCGATAAAACTGCGGGTGGCTCGAATCAATCGATGAATTTCCGAACAATCAATGGCCGCGTGCAAAGAAAAACTCCGATGATGAAGGACCGCATGGACTATGTGATCTTTAATCCATTCTGGGTTGTGCCACCGACAATATTCATCGAAGACAAAGTTGAGGAAATCAAACAACTCAACTATTGGCAGATCAATGCCTACTTTAATTCTCATAACTACGAAGTCTGGAATCGCTCGTTCACACGACGACTTGATCCGGCATCAATTAACTGGTGGGCGATAGATCCAAGTGCTGACTTTGATATTTATATTCGCCAACGTCCGCACACTGGAAATGCGTTAGGTGTGGTCAAGTTTATGCTGACAAATTCATTCTCGATTTACTTGCACGATACGAATCAACGCGAACTTTTCGCACAACCCAATAGGTTATTAAGTTCCGGTTGCGTGCGTTTAGAGAGACCACTGGATTTAGCAGAATATGTTTTGCAGGGAACCGAATGGAACCGTACTGCTATCGAAAACATAGTTGCCAAACCCGGTGAAGTCCTCAATAAGGACACGAAGGTGAATCTCACGAACAAAATACCAGTGTATCTCGTGAATATGACATCCCAGTTAAACTCGGACCGCGTCCTGAGATTTGCCGAAGACCCGTACAGCCAAAACACAAGAATCAACATGTACCTAAAAAGCCTCTTGTAGGTACCTGCTTCCTTTCGTGTCGAAAAGGTACCAGGTTCTTTTTGTCGACGAAAGAAAGCTGGTACCTGTGAATTTCCTTGCGCTTAGAGGTGAAAACTTCAAATATGAAGACGTATTTGGAAAGGACAATGCGATGTCAGTATTTACTAAAATTATTAATGGTGAACTTCCTTGTTATAAAATTTATGAAGATGAAAAGATCTTTTCGTTCTTGGCATTGGACCAAGTGAACTTGGGTCACACTTTGGTGATTTCTAAAGAAGAGATCAATCACTGGACGGAGGTTCCACCAGATGTTTATGCTCACTTGCATAAGGTTTCACAAAAAATCGGGAAAGCCATTTTGAAAGCTTCGGGTTCTCCGCGTGTTGGTCAAATGGTGGCGGGCTTTGAAGTGCCTCACTATCACTTGCACTTAATTCCAGCTTGGTCGATTCCTGATTTGGATTTCAAGAAAGCTCAACGTCGTTCTGATACAGAGATGAAGCAGATTCAGTCTGAGATTCTTCGTCACTTGGCTCTGTAGGAATTTTTGAAGCTTCAGAAAAGCAAAACCCCGATGTTTCCATCGGGGTTTTTTAATTTTTAAAGCTTAAAATTTTTAGAATAAGAAGCGGGCGTCTGCTCCGATAAAAAAGGCATTCGCTTTATCTGCGTTCAAATCACTTTTGTTCAAGATCGTCTCAAATGCTCCGTAAGGAATAATATCAAGGTTCTCAGTTGCAATAAAGCGAAGCGATCCGCGCACACCTAAGAGGTCTGACTTGGAACCATCAGAGATCGTCGTGCCATTGGCTTTGATTTTCGTAGCTTCCTCAGTTTTATAGTAGATGCTTGCATTCGGGTTGTAAGCATTTTCGATTTCACCGAAAAGTTGAATCGTCATGAGGTTACCGCCCGAAACTTTCGTTGAAAGATTGTTGTAAAGGTTAGAAGTGTAGGTTCCATCCCCTTCCATATTAAAGCGATAACTGAAAAGACCACCCAATTTAAAAACCGAGACCGGAGCAACCAAACCTACGGTACCCGTGAGGCCTATTTGTCCATCGGAAGCTGAATACTCATACGTCAAAGTATTTGAACTTCTTTTTTCCGGTGGAATCGAGAAGGTCCCATCTACATAAAGAGTCATTGATTTCATCAAATCAAAGTTTCCTTTGTAGCGAATATCAAAACTTTCGAAACCTTTCGTTTTTTGTTTGTAAGACGGAAGACCAAATGGTTTTACGTCTGCAGTCAGCGATTTGTAATTGAAACCGAAACCGATCGCATTGTTATCATTAAGACCGTAAAACGCCGTGAGCGGAATATTAAATCCATTTGCTGTAACCGTTGAACTGTCGTCATAGCTCATGTCGATGTACTGGTAATTCGCGCCACCACGAAGTTCGAATTGCTGGCCGCTTGGTGTGAGCGTTTGCTCAGTTTGAGTCAATGCAAAGGCTGCAGATGAAAATAAGAAAATCAAAGACGCGAGAGATTTCATAGGTTTCCTTTCATATTCCCTAGACCAATTTTGACTCGAGTTGAGCCTGTTGTGTAGCAGTGTTTCATATTGAGTGCCTTGAATCTGAAATCTGGACCATCATGCTATAGCGCATTTTGTTAGGACTACGGTAAGATAATATCAAGCTTCTATTGGGGCTGGAGAGGAGGTGATTGGTATGTGTAACACATGTGACATAACCAAGGCGGAGGTGGCGGTTTCTTAGAAACCCCAGGACCTTCGCCGAGATTCTGAAATGAATCAAAAACAAAAGGGCCGTCGCAAGATGGCCCTTTCCTATTTCAGCGATAAAACTAGCCTCGCTAAGTGTTTTTCCCGCCTAAGTTAAATGCCCGAAATTCCGATATAATTTTGTAATTGCATTGCAAAAGGGATCTGCAAAATTATGTCTGACGATTCAACCAAACCTCTTGAGAGTTCTCAAGAAGACATCATCATTATCGACTTCGCTGAAGTCGAACAAGTGTCACAAGTCTTCTTCGAAGAATCCAAAGACATTCTTGATAATTTAGATCAGCAAATTTTAAAACTCGAACAAGCTCCCGATGATCGCGATCAGATTAATGTTCTCTTCCGACGTGTGCATACCATCAAAGGCAGCGTTGGTGCGGTTCCCGGTGGACAGCTTTTAGGATCTGTCGCTCATGAGTTTGAAGCTCTTCTCAATCGCATTAAACAAGAGCAAAGACCCGTTTCAAAAGAATGCATAGATTTGTTTTTGCACAGCTCACGAATCCTCAAAATTCTCGCACATAATCTTCGAGAAAAAAGAGAGCTTTATCCTGAAGAACTCAGTGAAGCTATTGAGCTTATCACGCAGTACGGAAGTTTTCAGTTCAGCGATGATGTGCCAACGGCAGTTCAATCGAAAACGGTCAAGGCTCGTGTGGCTTCAAGCAATTCTGAAGACGACGGTGTTTGGCTTTCAACCAAACAAATGAATGAGATGCTCAAGCTCTCCGGAGAGCTATTAGTTCTGAAAAACTTTTTCACAATGATGAGCCAAACCGTGAACCTTCGTGAAGAGCCTGACCTCTATGAGCGTCGTCAGGGCGATTTTTCTCAGAGTCTGAATAAGATCTGCGAGCAATTTCAGTCTCAGGTACAAAGCATTCGCAAAGAAAAAGCGGAAGTCTGCCTGCAAGGTTTGCCGGTTCTAATTCGTCAGACGGCAACAGAGTTGAATAAATCCGTGCAATTTGAACCGAAAGGTTTGGATCTACTCATTGATAAGTCACTGGGTAAAGATCTCTATGAATCTCTGGTTCATATGGTGAGAAACTCAATTGATCACGGTGTCGAGGATCAGTTCGAAAGGACTGTTCAAGGAAAAGCCTCTATTGCGACGCTTTTTCTCGAAATGTCTGAGAACAACGGTGTGATTCATGTCCATTTCGGAGATGACGGTAAGGGGCTAGATCGCGCGCGCATACTAGAACGCGCTGTGAAAAATGCTCTTGTCACGGAAGAGGCGGCAACGCATCTGCCTGATGAAGAAATTTACAAATTTATTTTTCAACCTGGATTTTCAACTAAAGAAAAAGTCACCACCATGTCAGGTCGTGGCGTCGGTATGGATGTCGTTTTATCGACTATAGAAAAGTACCAAGGTAAGATACGTATTGAGACCGAACCTGGGCTGAAAACTTCCTTCTATCTTGATATTCCAGTGCCTCAGCACATTTTGGTCGAACAATCTCTGCTCAGTCAGTGGCAAGGATTTTATTTTGCACTTCCACTTCGTTCGGTGGCGCATATCACTTCCTGCGATTCTTTGACGATGACGAAAGTCGATAAGTATCGCTTCTGCCAGTTCAGTGGACTCACAGTTCCATTGATGCATTATCATGAAATTTTACGTCAAGATCTGATGATATCTGAAGACGAAGTTAAAAAGATGTCGGCAATTTTCTTAAAGGTCAAAGATCGTGTGCTTGCGGTCTTGGTAGATCGCATTGATGGTCAAGCCGACCTTGTCGTGAAGCCATTTAGTAAAATGGTGAAGGGCATGCAAGGCTTTAAGGGAACATCAGTCTTAGCAGATGAAAAAATCTGTTACATCGTCGATCCAGAAAAAATGCTGGGCCTTCTTCAAGTCGAAGAACATCCTGAGCAAGAAAGGTCAGCGGCATGAGTGACTTCTTTGGTGATGACTTTACGGCCGAGCTGAAAAACTATTTCTTGCAAAGTCTTTTGCAAGAAGGAGAGAAGTTTCAGGATCTTCTTGATGAAGTGACCTTCAAACGTGTTTTACCAGAAGTGCGCGAGCAACTTTCTGCATGGGTCGTGGATGCAAAGACTAATGAGTTTATTTATTTAGCAGCGTGGCTAGAGTCATTTGTTGAAAAAACCCGTGAATTTTCTGACTACACGGAATTAAAGTCGGCTCTGCAATCGTTTTTAACTTATGTCGGAAAGTTAGCGCAGGGCGAATCCGATAGCGCGGATTTGGCCTCGCAATTTTCGTTTGTTGCAGGCGGGAAAAAAGATGCACTCTATTTGCATTGCAAAGTCGGAGTTCAAGACTTTGTAATTCCAATTCAGTATGTACTCGAAATCAGCGGTCCATTGCCGTTGTTCCCGTTGCCTGAAAAACAAATGGGTCTTTTAGGTGTCATCCCATTCCGTGGAGAAGCTCTTCCCGTATTCGATCTATCCGAATACGGATTTCAAAAGATTGAGTCTGATTTTTATTATTTTGTGATCTGTGATCATGAATCTTCGCGATTTGCTTTGCAGGTCAGCGAAACTGATGAATTGTTAAACGTTAACGAAAAAGAATTACAAGCCAAAGACGTTTCAGCTTCCATGACCTCTGCAAATTTTATCCAGAGTTTTTTCATCCGGGAAGACAAGAGTTTGATGGTTCTTGATATCGACAAATTGGTGGCAGCATGAATACTTATTATCTTTTCCCAGGTAAAGCAGCAGCGTTTAAAGAAGAAACTATTATTTCAACTCTTCTCGGTTCTTGTGTTGCAGTGGCATTGCATGATCCTACAACGGGTATCGGTGGCTTAAATCATTATCTTTTACCAGAGGTGATGCCGAACGAAACGCCGAATACACGTTACGGTCAATTTGCGATTCCGTTTTTGATTGATGAGTGTGTGCGTTTAGGTGCAAACCGCAGTAAATTGCAGGCAAAAATATATGGCGGTGGTAACGTTATCAGTGTTTCGCAATTAGGTGACGGCATTGGTAAACGCAATATCGAAGTGGCCGAGCAAATGCTCAAAGCTGCCAGCATTCCCATTCTTGAACGCAATGTTGCTGGGGAATCCGCGCGCACGATTAAACTCAATACTTCGACATTCGATGTTTTGCATAATAGCGCCAACTCAACGGGTGCAGAAAAAACGCCAGTCGACGTCTCAGGTTTCCGTCCTTTGACGATTGCAAAAAATGTCAAAGTTCTTATCGTCGATGATTCGGCTACGGTGCGTACTCTATTTACAAATATTTTCTCTAAAAACGGTTTGGAAGTCGTGGGTGCGGCGGCCGATGCTTATCAAGCCCGTGAACTGATTCTACAGAAAAAACCTGATGTCATGACTTTGGACATTGAGATGCCAAAAATGTCTGGTGTGATGTTCTTAGAAAAAATCATGAAGCATCACCCGATTCCGGTGGTAATGGTTTCTTCCTTGGCCAGTACTGGGGAGGCCGCTCTTAAATCTTTAGAATTAGGCGCGGTGGAATTTGTTCATAAGCCTTCACAATTTGATCCCGTCGTGTTGAAAGATCTCGCCGGACTTTTAATTGATAAAGTTCGTGCGGCAGCTTCTGTAAATGTCCTTAAAAAATTAAAAGAAGCCCCGCCACCAATTGCTATTCGTCCTCCGACATCTGCGCCAAAACGTAAAGCGGCAGAATTAAAAATTATTGTGGCAGGTGGTAATGCCGGGAGTGCTGATGCTCTGGAAAAATTTGTGAAGGGCCTTGCTGCTGATACGCCGCCGGTGGTTGTGTCATGCAGTACCGTTGCGAACTTCGCAACAGCCTTTGTCTCGAAACTCAAGCTGGGAGCGAAAGTGACGCCGGTTGTGGGTAAAGATGGGGATTTCCTTCGCATGGGGCATGTTTATTTTATTCCTGCTGAACATCATGGGAAAATTGCGACCACTCCACAGGGACCACAGTTGAAAATTTTCAAAGGTGCACCGGTGGCTTCTCAATTACCTTCCAGTGACGTGCTCTTCCAATCAGCGGCAGCAAGTTATAACAAAGGTGTCTATGCCGTGTTATTGGGTGGATTCGGTTCTGACGGTGTAAATGGTCTTACCGACGTGCAGAAACTCGGTGGAGCGTCCGTCGTTCAGACACCAGATGAAGCGCAATTCCCCTATGGCCCGCAAAAAGCCATTGAACTGGGTGTCGCAGATGAGGTATTAAACGCTGATTCTATTGCAAGTCACTTAATGCAATACAGAAATCAGAACCTCTACTAAGGCGACTTTTTAAAAAGGCCCCTTCGACGGCGTTGTCGAGGACTGGATCTTTTTAAATAGCCTTGGAACTGTGGAAGAATATGAATCACATAAAGAATTTTATTGGTGGTGAGTTTGTCGATGGTGAAGGTGGGAAGACTTTCACTAAGGTTTCGTCGTTTGATGGCGAAACTCTCGCGACGGTTTCTGAAGCTGGTGCGTTTGATTTGATTAAGTCTATTCAAGCGGGCAAGAAGGCTTTCGTTGCTTTTGAAACGGCGACTCGCGAGCAGAGAGCTCACTTACTCAATTCGATTGCGACTCATTTTGAATCTAATAAAAATGAGATCGCTTTTTTAGAAGCTCTTTATCAAGGTTTGCCTCAAGAGTTTGTTTTAAATAACTCAGTGGAAGTTGCCATTCGTGTTTTGAAAGAAACGGCGCAATCACTTTTGAATTCAAAAAAATCAGAGATGGAAGTTCGATCGACAGGACTTATCGGAATTATCACGCCGTGGTCATTGTCGCTCCGAATGGTTGTGGACCGTTTGGCTCCTGCACTTGCTGCGGGTAATGCTGTGGTTGTTAAACTCTCAGAGCAATCTCCGATCACAACTCAAATTTTGGGCGAAGCTTTGATGAAAGCCGAAGTTCCTGCGGGACTTGTGAATATTTTGAATGCTCCTGCTGAAATTGGTCACATGTTGGCAGGACACCCTGGCGTGCGTGCCGTTACTGCCGCGGGTTCTAATGCGACGATGGAAGCCATCGCAACAGCGGGTCTTAAACAATTTAAAAAATTGCAGTTGTCGGGTTCAGCGAAAAACAGTGGCCTCGTGTTGGGTGATGCCGATTTTGCCAACAACATTGGTGAAATTCTTCGTCCGTTCCTAATTGGACAAGCACAAACGTGCTGGAATGTTTCGCGTCTCTTTGTTCTTGAGGCGACTCATAAAGAATTCTACGAAGCTGCGAAGTCTTATTTAGAAAAACTAACTCCATCAACGGGTCCAAAGGATTCTTCGCCGTGGTTGCCGTTGATCGCTCCGAAGGTTGCTGCGGACCTTGATCAGAAATTAAGTCTCGCAAAAACCGAACACGGAAAGATTCTTACGGGTGGAGAAGGACTTGCTGACAAAGGCTTCTTCCATAAACCCACTGTGATGATTGATCTGACGAATTGCTCGGTGATTCAACAGGATGAAGTGCAAGGTCCTTTGTTGTTGGTCACCCCAGTGAAATACCAACACGAGATGCTGAAGTGGACAAACACTTCCTACCTAGGTCAAGGTGCGGTTGTTTGGGGTTCAGCGGAAAAAGCAGCAAAGGTCATTCCGAAGTTGGAGTGCCAACAAGTTTGGTTGAATTCTTGGATGACTGGTGCTGAGAAATCTATGTTTGGTCACAAACAGTCGAGCTTTGGAAATCCGGATATGTCTTGGGATGGAAGTTTCTATTCTGACGTGAAATCTTTGACGGGCCTCTAGAAAGACGTCAGGAATCTGACGAAATCGCCCGTCATAACTTTGACAAAAATTAGTTCAAAACGTGGTTACGTGACCGAGTTTTGACGTCACAATGAGGGCAGAAAGCTTCTTCTTTTACCTCATCAACCGACTTGTCAGTTGTATGTTTGAGCTCGAGTACGGTGCCGCAAAGTACGCAATTGTTTTGGGAAATTATAAACTCGCGGTGACGAGGCACATCGGCTTTTTCAAAATACTGAATCTTATTTGCTTCCATTCAACTTATCCTTAAGTTGTTGTTTCGCGGGTTGCGAAACGTGCTCATCCTTGAGCAATAGTGTTCCACTGCAAGTTCCGTTCACAGGCAAAAGTCCGGGCTTCGGATCTCTCATTCATTCTCCTCGCAAATCAAAGCTGCCTCAATTTTGGAGAAGGTTCCCGCCATTAAGGAGAACCTATGAAACATAAAATTTCTAAACTCATCATCACGCTCGGAATTCTCGCGACACTTCCGGCTTGCATCGAAGTCAAAGACAAAGACGAAGAAGGAAACGTCGTCATTCAAACAATCGAAGGCGATGACCTCGTTGTCGATGAACCTCTGTTTTTACATGAAGGACAGTTTCTCCGCCAAGATGCCTTTCAACAAATCCGTACCCGCAGCACCTCACCGCAGGAATACAAAATCAAATTGGCGAGTTTAAAAATGGGCCCCAACGGAGTTATTTACACCATGGGAAACACCGTGAGATTTGATATTCACTCTTTAGAGTCAATGGCTGGAGTGATTGCGACTTTTCCAGAAGGCAGTAAAGCAGAGAGTGGCAAAGGCCGTTCCGGAGGTGCGATCATTATTCAAACCGCAAACGCACAAGGCATTTTGCGAATCAAGCTTATCGGAGAGACTGGCGGCCAAGGTGATCCAGGCCAATCGCCAACCGCGGCGATGAAAGGTGCAACGGGCGCAACAGGAAAAAATGGCGGCAATGCTTGCGGAGTGGGGGGAATTGGTGGGAGTGTTGGTGGCAACTTTAACGTCAGTGGAACTGTTGGCGGTAATGGTGGCAAAGGTCAGCAAGGATTTGTCGGGGGAAAAGGTTATGCAGGAGGTTCTTCAGGAACACTTAGTCTGACAGTGACAAACTCCGTAAACTTCAAGCCCGAAGTCGAAATCAAACCAGGCAAAGGCGGCGCAGGCGGTCTCGGGGGTGAAGGCGGCGAGGGCGGAGATGGAGGCCCTGGCGGCAAAAAGCCATGTGCGAAAGATAAATATTGGCCGTCGGGAGCAAAAGGCCCGCAAGGTGATCGTGGGCCTACAGGTCCATCGGGCTCTGACGGTGTCAGCGAAACAGCGTGTTTCTATGTCCTGCAGAATCCGATGTGCGATACGAAAAGTTTTTCTTACTCTAAATAACTCGTTTTCAATTTTTGGTCGGCGGCGTGTTTTTCTTGAGCCAACGTGATCAATTCAGTGATCAGATTTTTGTAACTCACGCCGCTGGCTTCCCACATTTTTGGATACATGGAAATTTTTGTGAACCCAGGAATTGTGTTGATCTCGTTCACATACAATTCGCCGTTATCTTTCAAAAAGAAATCTACGCGAGTCAAACCATCACAGCCCATCACTTGATATGTTTTCTCTGCCGCTGCTTGGACTTTTTTAACTTCTTCAGCTGTCAACTTTGCCGGGATCTCGATGATCGCACCGTTATCGTCGATGTATTTTGCTTCGTAAGAATAAAACTCGTGCTGAGGGATCACTTGTCCAGGAACAGATGCCTTTGGACTTGCGTTGTGACCTTTCACCGAGCACTCAAGCTCGCGACCTTGAATAAATTCTTCTGCCAAAACTTTCGTATCGAATTGGAAAGCATCATTCAATTTCACAGTGTAGTCTGCAGCCGATTTGATTTTATGAACGCCTACTGACGAACCTGCATTCGCAGGTTTGATAAAGAATGGAGTTCCGATTTTTTTCACGACTTCATCGTAGTTCGATGGATTTTGTGGTGTGAGCAAAACGTATTTGGCATTTGCAACACCCGCATAGTTCAATAAGCGCTTCATGATTTCTTTATCCATACCTGCAGCTGACGACCAAACGCCACAGCCGACAAATGGAACTTGCACCATTTTAAACAAACCTTGAATCGTACCATCCTCACCCATCGTTCCGTGGAGAATCGGAAAGGCACAGTCGATGTTCACTTGTTTTTGTGAATTCAAAGAAAATAAGACCGGTTTTCCCATTCGGCTGATCAAAGCCACAGGCTCCGCATTCGGCGGTAACGCACTGTCGACGATTTTAGTCGCTTGTGTAAAGATATTCATATCAGGAAATTGATACCAGCTGCCTTCTT
Source organism: Bdellovibrio sp. HCB2-146 (assembly GCF_047345725.1). Taxonomy (NCBI): domain Bacteria; kingdom Pseudomonadati; phylum Bdellovibrionota; class Bdellovibrionia; order Bdellovibrionales; family Pseudobdellovibrionaceae; genus Bdellovibrio; species Bdellovibrio sp. HCB2-146. The sequence goes on along the minus strand of NZ_JBLEQP010000001.1, from coordinate 923,792 downwards.
TAGAAATCCCGATCAAGATCGGATTGAAAAGATCTTTATCCAAAGCATCAGCAATGTTTTTTGCCGAGCGCAGGGAAACTTCGTGTTCTGCTGATTTACCACCAAAAATAAGTGCGATTGTTTTTTTCATAGTTGTTCTTTCTTTATGCCCATTCTACGAGTTCATGCGCGAGTCCAAAGATACCTTTGAAAACTTCATTCGGTCTGGCGTTGTCGTACATATACGCTGGCGTTGTAACGACTTTTGTTTCACGATCTGAAATATAATCATCAACGGGACACTCTTCGTGGCGAGCGCCTGTTTTTTCGATTTCTTTTGCAGTCTCGACGTCTTCACCGATTGTCACAGTCACGCCGTGCTTTCCTAAAACTTTTGCGACTAAAACGGGAGCAATGCAAATCGCACCGATGGGTTTTGAAGCTTCATAAAATTCCGTGATGACACGTTTAACTTCCGGAAGCACTTCACACTGAGCTCCTTTTTCAGCCCAGTTGCAAAGATTTTTTGCAGCACCATAACCACCAGGGAAGGCAATCGCATCAAAATCTTTCGCATGAAGTTGTGCCAAGTCTTGGATATGACCGCGAGCAATGCGTGCGGCTTCGTTCATCAGGTTGCGTTTTTCATTTTCAGGTTTTCCGCTCATGTGATTGGTAGCAGAAATTTCGATGTTCGGTGCGAAGCAAGATACAGTGGCACCAGCTTCATTCAATGCGATCAACAGACTGACGGCTTCCGTGATTTCAGATCCATCTTTGAATCCACAGCCAGAGAGTACAACAGCAATTTTTTTCATGGAAAACCTCCCGAGGATTTTCTAACTCTACAGGAGGTTTTTGGCCGAGGCAATGATCGCTCTCTAAGGAGCAGGACGGTAATTCGCGAGTTTCACGCAATTTGTTACGAGGAACTTTCCGGAGTTGTATGAGGCCAACGCGCGAACACAGAACTCTGGCATGCGTGCAAGGTAAGGAAGGTCAGGACTCACTGCGAAAGAGTAATTAACCTTCTGCGTTTCAGTCATGTTTTTGTATTTCACAGTCAATGTACTATTGAACTTGATTCTTTTCTGATGGATTTTGCAATCAGACAAACCACCACAGTTCGGTTGAGAACGCATGGATTCAGGCGCGTTTACAACTTCATCGGAAGTTTCCAAATTTGTACAAGCCCGCGAACAAGTCTCTGCACCCAATTGCTCTTGGCAAGCCTTCACAAGTTCTTCCGAGTTCGTGCATGAATACATGGCTAAACCCAAGAGCTTTTCATATCCAAGCTCCATCTTAATATCATCCGCCATCAAGTGCAGACCTTTTGGTCCTAAAAGATTAAGAACAGCAGGAGTCGCAGCCTGGGGATTTTTAGTGTAATACGCACGACCTTGTTCTTTAGTCGATTGTTGAGCATTGTCGCCGGTATAAATTGCAGTCTCATACGCGAATGTATAAGTGTGTTTCAGATATTCAGGCTCTTCGGTGTCTGGCTTCACTTCAATCTTCATCAGATTGATGCCTTCTTGCATATACAAGCGAGGCTGTTGGGTTTCCAGTTGTTGGGTCGTATGAAAAAGAGCAAATTCTCCGACCTTCATTTCTAAAGGACTCGACTTCGCATCGGAATAAACCCATGCTTCATCCAAAACGGTCGCTAGATCTGCGGCCGTCGTTGGTTTTTCATTTTCAGAAGTGTCTTCATCACGATTAATACAAGACGTTGTCGCCACCGCCGTGATCGCGAGGGCTGACAAAAGCAAATTTCTCAATTTCATCATATAGAATCCCAGCCCCAAACCCACAAAGGAAGTGGCAGGACTTTTTCAAGTTTAACGACAGTTTCTTCTTTAAATAATCCCAATGCGCGGTAGTCGATAGGGCCAAAAAGAAGTTTTACTAAATCTGTTTCTTGTTCAATTGTGACGAGTTCTTGGCCAACGCCAAAAACAAAGTGCGCCGGATGTTTTTCTAAAACAATATCGGCAACGCCTTCCGCGCGGAAAGCACGTTTGATTTTTGCCGCCAGCTGGTCGAAATTAACCAACTTGATCATGCCTAAAAAGCCGCTATTCATTGTGACTTCTTTTGTTTGCAATTGATTGATCAAGTTTTGTGAATGGCGAGGAACGATAATCGTATAAGGCTGTTTTTTCTGAGCACGGATGTAAGCAAAAAGAGCCATCAATTTTGAAACGGAGCCGCCCCATTCGTGGATATATCCGCCGAGGTCCACACCTTTGCCTTCAATTGCATAAGCTGCGAGTTGGCCGTTGGTTTCCCAAGCTGTGTAGACTTTTGTTTGTGGAATCGAAAGAAACTTACGAGTTTCTTCAATTGTGCGAACTGAGTTCACGGAATGAGAAGCATAGAGGCGATAAATCGCATCGGGAGAAACTTTTGGATCATCAGAAAAGCGCAAATTCACTGGCGGAACATTGAATTCTTCCTCAATCACGAAGCTCACTTCGCTGCCAGCCAGTTCAAAACCCATACGACGATAGAAGTCGAAAAGATCTGTCCACAAAATCGCGATATCGCAGGATTGTTCCGTTGCCGATTTCAGACAGTCGGTGATGATTTGTGTAGAAAGTCCCTGACCGCGAGCAGCGTCATCGGTCACGACAGAACCAATGGCACCGACTTTAAAAATGACGTGTGGGGACTTGATGATAAGGGGTTTCATCACGGCATGCGAGAGGACCTTTTCGTCGTCCGCGATAATACGCATATTATGGATATTTTGAGGGGTGAAAGCCGTCGGGTATTCCGCCGTGATCGACCATGGGGCCTCAGAACGCAGTTTTTTATTCAAAAAATCAAAGACCTGAGGAAGCTCGGCCTCTCTTGGTGAACGCGGTCCTTCCATGAACCCTCCTTGGATATCCCTATCAGAATAGCTGGAAAGCGTCCTAGACCCCAGCATTCAACAATGTGAGCCCTGAAAAATGCGACCCAAGTCCGGACAGGGGTTTGACATCAAGCTCAAAAGGCATATATTACGGGGGCATTTTAAGTGTTCTAAGGAGTCCCAAATGGCCGACAAAAGTCAGAAATGGAATGAAAACAAATCCGGAAAAATGTACGTGGATCAATCGTGCATTGCCTGTGATGCCTGTGTTCTGACGGCTCCAAAAAACTTCTCTATGCATGAAGAAGATGGCCACGCATTCGTAGCAAAACAACCAGAATCTCCAGAAGAAGAAGCTCTAGTAAAAGAGGCGATGGAAGGTTGTCCAGTTGAAGCCATCGGAAACGATGGCGAAGGCTAGAAGTCATTTACTAACCCCAAATCCTGCGTTGTTCGTCGTCGCAGTACAGGAGTACAGCTCCTCCTCGCGCCTTGTCTTTGGAGTCATTAAATGACTTCTAAGAAAAAAGTCCCCCTCAAAGATTCGATCGCAGAGACGGTAACGCTGTTTAAGCGTTACTATCCAGACGCTCATTGCGCTCTTAATTATACAAATGCATTTGAACTTTTAGTTGCGACCATTCTTTCCGCTCAATGTACAGACGAGCGGGTGAATATGGTCACGCCTGCTTTGTTCAAAAAATACCCAACTCCACAAGCCATGGCGAAAGCGAAAGTCGAAGATATCGAGATGCTCATTCGTTCCACGGGCTTTTATAAGAACAAGGCTCGCAATCTGCAGGCCTGTGCGGCTGCCTTGGTTTCAAAACACAAGGGCATTGTGCCGCAAGAACTCGAGGCTTTGGTCGAGCTTGCGGGTGTCGGTCGCAAGACGGCCAACGTGGTTTTAGGAAATGCCTACGGAATTCCCAGCGGTGTGGTCGTTGATACTCACGTCACACGTCTTTCCAACCGCCTGGGTTGGGTGAAGTCGCAGAACGCTGTGTTGATTGAAAAGCAATTGGTGAAGCTTGTCCCCATGGAAGATTGGATTATGCTCTCGCATTATTTGATTTCTCATGGTCGGGCTATCTGTAAGGCGAGAAAACCTGATTGCGCTCACTGCTTCCTAGAGGAGACTTGCCCGAAGAAGGGTGTCTAGGCCACAATGGTGGCATGTTTGTTTCATTTTTTGAAAGCGTCAAGTACGTCGGCCATTTGTTACCTATCTCCTTCTTAAGAATTTTCTTAGGTTATTACTATATGGAGCAAGCTCTGCTGAAATTCCGCGGAGACTTCCTGACTCGTCCGCGTATCGCAGACCAGATGGCGGAGTGGTTGCCAGCAAGTCATGCTCCGAATTGGTTTAAAATTTTCGCCAGCAGCCAAATGATTCCAAACTGGTATACAGTTGCGTTTATCTTGTTGGGAATTGAATTTGCGATCGCAATCTCATACATCCTTGGTTATGTCGTCAGACCGATGGCGCTTTTAGGTGTCGGTCTTTGCTTCGTGATGCTTTTCATCTCGGGCCCTGGACACGAAGATTTGTACAAAACTTTTTTAGCCATTCACTTTGTCTTGGCGTGGGTCGGAGCAGGGCGCTGCTTGGGCTTTGATTATTATTTCTTCAAACGCCGTCGTGGTATCTGGTGGTAAGATGAAGCACTTTATTTTTTTCCTCGCGGCTGTTTTCTTAGGTTTATTCCTCGCGATTCTAAATAAAAACCAACAAGGTCAAGTCGCTAGCTCAGTTCCGGTTTTGCGCGTATTTGGTTATTCTTCTTTTACGAGTCGTTGGGGCCCGGGTCCTTTACTCAAAGAAGAATTCGAAAAAAAATGCAATTGCAAAGTTGAATTCATCGAAGGCACAGATTCAGGAATTTTGTTGCAGCGTTTGAAAATCGAAGGCGAGAGCCTTGGTGCCGATCTTGTTGTGGGTCTTGATCAGTTCGATCTTTCTAAAGCTCTCGGCGAACAATCTTGGAGAAAGCTCAGTACTGGGAATCTTGATGTCTATGAACCTGTGAAGGCGGCACTTGTTAATAATTTCTTTGTTCCTTATGACTGGGGAGCTTTGACATTTGTGACGAGAAAAGGCGAGTTTAGCAATCTACCGACACAAATGGACGATTTGCTAAAACCTGAATTTAATAAAAAAATCGCTCTAGAAGATCCGCGCACGAGTTCTCCAGGCATGCAGCTTTTGTACTGGGTGATCAGCCATAAAGGTGAAGAAGAAGGTTTTAAATACCTGCAGAAGCTTATGGATCAAGCGCATAGCTTTTCTCCAACTTGGTCAGCGGCATATGGGCTTTTCACTAATAAGCAAACCAAGATGGTTTATTCCTATGTGACTTCGCCTTTGTATCACGAGATCGAAGAGAAAAAGACCGAGTATCTAGCAATTCCGTTTAAAGAAGCTTTACCAGTTCAGTTTGAGTTCGTCGGAATTCCAGAGTTCTGTCGCCACTGTGAAATGGCGGAGCAGTTTATTAATTATATGCTTTCTCCTGAAGGACAGAAAATTATCATGGAGAAAAATTATATGTTCCCGGTGATGAAGGGTGTGATGGAAAATACACCTTTTGCTCCACTCTTAAATATTAAAACTTTAGAAAAAGTGGAAATTCCACCTGCTGCGGAAGTCGATCGTCTTCTTAAAAAATGGACTGAGGTGAGAAGGGGCGAACTCAATTGAGTCCTCGTCAGCTCCTTCGTTATTCTCTTGTTCTGTTTTTGTTTTTTCCGTTCGTGGTCTTGGTGTATGAATTTCGCATTGTCGAACTACCAGAACTCAGTGAGCTCTGGTGGGCTTTCAAAAATAGTTTCTTCCAAGCATTTTTTTCCGCCTTCTTCTCCCTGATCCTCGGCATTTGGGCGGCACAAGGTCTTTTGACTTTGGCGCGCAGTCGCTGGGCATGGGGAAGACCGATTCTTGATATTTTATGCTTGCTCCCGAACTTCTTGCCACCGTTGTTTGTTCTGTTGGCGATCTTGAATGCAGTGGACCCTTTTCCGATGGGCGTGATCGGGATTGTGATTGTTCATACTCTGATGAATTTTGGTTTGGTTGCCGTGTTAGTGGCGGGATTGATCGAAACTAAAATTGGCGCCATGGCTGAGCTGGCCTATGTTGAAGGTGCGTCTCGTTGGCTTTTTGTGCGCAAGGGGTTATTGCCATACTTAAAGAAAGACCTTTTTCTTTTAGGTCTTTTTGTTTTTGTGATTTGCTTTAGCAGTTTCTCAGTCCCACTGATAGTGGGTGGTGGCAAGGGTACAACGCTTGAGGTTTTAATTTACGAAAAAATCCGTCTCTCAGGTGACTGGGGGAGTGCCGTGATGATCGCTTTCTTGCAGTCGGTGTTTATTTTTGGTCTGTCGCTCATTGCCGGGCGTGGGCAATCAAGTTCAGAATCGCGCCCAAGTAATTTGAATATCTTAAGTGGATATTCCGGCATCTACATCGTTCTTTTGGTTTCGCTGATTTACATGTGGGGTTACGTCGAAGGTTTTATCGAAGGTCTTCCACAGATTTCAACTCTCTATGAACTGCAGTCCGCCTTGATATGGAATTTCCTGGGCAGCTTGTCGATGGGTCTGATTACGGGCGCGCTTTGTTTCGGCGGGTTGATGTTGATTGCTTATTGCTGGCCCAAATTTTGGTTCGGAAAAATTTTAAGTGGCTATGTAGCTCCATCGACATCACTGGCTTGTTTCTGTCTTTTACTATTAGGTCCCAACGAAGGTTTTTATCCATTTATCAAAATTCCAATAGCGCTCACACTGCTAAGCTTAACAAGTCTTTTTCGCATGGGTTGGGATGGAGAGCTACAGCGATTGGAATCTCAAATAACGGTGGCCTATTCTCTTGGCGCCACTCCCGCGCAAACCTTTCGCGAAGTTTTACTACCTCAAATGGCACCCAGAGCGGGAATTCTTGCAGGACTTGCATCAGTATGGGCCTGTGGCGATTTCGCCGTTTCCAGAATTCTCGGTCATCGCGATTTAACATTAGCCATGACAACAGAAAGCCTCATGTCAGGCTATCGCATCCACCAGGCGATTGTTCTGAGCTCTTTAGTTTTGTTGGTGGGAATCATTTGTTTCTTTATTTTTGCAGGAGGCGCCCGTGTCCTTAGTCGAAAACTTAATCCATGATTACGGTGATTTCAAAATCGAAGTTCCCACATGGGAAATCCTCGACACGGGAGTAACAGCTCTGTGTGGTCCTTCAGGCTCTGGCAAGACCTCGATTTTTCGTTTGCTATTAGGCCTTGAAAAAAACCAACAATACAATTGGAATTTCCAAGGAATCGACCTAGCAAAAATGAAAACGCCAGAACGCAAATTGGGTGTCGTTTTCCAAAGCTACGACCTGTTCCCTCACATGACCGCAAAAGAAAATATTCTTTTCGCAGCAAGAGCCAGAAAAGTCCCAACCGACCGAGCAGAAAAACGCCTTAAAGAACTCGTCCAAACCTTAAAAATGGAAAACTTTCTAGAGAGAAAAACCTCTCTGTGTTCGGGCGGAGAAAAACAACGTATCGCCCTCGCACGCGCTCTGATGGGCGAACCAAGAATTCTATTCTTAGACGAACCTTTCTCAGCCCTAGACCCCCATTTACGCTCAGAAAGCCGAAAACTAGTAAAAGACCTAATCGAAAAAGAAAAAATCCCCACAATCCTCGTCACACACGACAAAGACGACGTCGATTTCCTAGCAAACAAAGTAAGTTACATCGATAACGGAAAAATCACCAAAGAAGTCACTCTGTAGAAGCGTGCCATGATTCTTTCACTAAAGTGAAAGAGTGGCACAGAAGCAAGTGCATCTAATTATTTCTGGTAAGAGCAGAATTTGGATGAAGCTTTGAGTGCTTCTCCTCGGAGGCGACCTTTGTTGGCGCCACGACGGCGCGCACTCGCCTCGAAGAGGCGAGCAACAACCGAGCCGGACGCGTGTCGCCGCAGAGGAGAAGCACTCAAAGCTTCATCCAAATCCCCGCGCGACTCCCGAACTAAGATTTTAGATTGTATACCGCTGAACCATTTCGAGCAGAACGCTCTTCTTAATAGGTTTAGTAACGTGCTCAGTACAGCCGGCATCCAAAGACTTTTTGATATCTTCCGCCATGGCATTGGCACTAACCGCAATAATCGGAACCACAGGAAGAGAACGTTCTTTCTCCATTTCACGAATACGGCGAGTTGCCTCATATCCATCCATGATCGGCATCTGAATGTCCATCAAGATCAAATCAAATGGCTCCGCTGCGACTTTCTCAACAGCTTCACGTCCATTTTCAGCTTGAACCACATCAAACGGATATTTCTTCAAGTAAGTCAAAAGAAGGAAGCGATTGTCTTCGGTATCGTCGACAATCAAGATGCGTGTGTTGCGAGCGACTGCAGAGGCATCAATCGATGGCTGCGGAGCTGTCGGTGTATAGGTCTCAAGTGGTTGAGAAAGCGAGTCCGCCGCGACGTAAGGGAGAGTGAAGTAGAAAGTACTTCCGTGATCTTCTTCGCTTTCAAACCAAATCTGTCCACCCATTAACTCCACGAGATTTTTTGAAATCGTGAGACCCAAGCCGCTGCCGCCGAATTTGCGAGTGATGGAGCTATCGGCTTGGACGAAGTTTTGGAAGAGCAGATGTTGTTTTTCTTTTGGAATACCGGTTCCGGTATCTTGAATCGCGAAACGAATGTTGCGTTTTTCTTTGGTATCAAACCCAACACGCACCGCAATTTTTCCAGTTTGGGTGAACTTAATCGCATTGCCGATAAGGTTGAAAAGAATTTGGCGCAGGCGAGTTGGATCGCCAACCACCATCAAAGGCTCATCACCTTCCAGCGCGAAATCCAAAGTGAAGTCCAAGTTCTTCTCATTGGCTTTTTGTTTTAAGATATCGCAGATATTTCGTGTCGTGGATTCAAGATCAAAGGCGATTTTTTCCAGACGGACTTCGCGCGCTTCGATTTTTGAGATATCCAAAATGTCATTGATGAGTGAGAGAAGATTTTCTCCGGCATTGGCGCAAACTTTGACCAGTTGCGCTTGCTCAGGTTTTAAATCCGATTCGCTCAAGATATCTGTGATACCTAAAATGGCATTGAGTGGCGTTCGGATCTCGTGACTCATACGAGCCAAGAATTCCGATTTGGCTTGCGAAGCTTTCACCGCTTGTTCACGGGCTTCGATCAAAGCTTGTTCGGCACTGATACGTTCTGTGATGTCCGTACAAACAAACACGAATGTCAGCTCGCGCCCCGTGCGATTTGGTAGTGCCGCCCAATTCATCAGAATCGGCGTGCGGCGTCCTTCTTGGCCCACAATTTCTGCTTCAATACTGTGACGAGTTTGCAAGAGCCATGTGTAGTTCTTAAATTCTTCAGGGCCAAACACGCGGGATTTCAAATCTACCTGGGTTACTTGCTGAGCCGTCATTCCAAGGAGTTTTAAGGCCGCTTCATTAGCTTGAGAAATCATATAAGTCGAACGGCGCCAATCTTCATGCGGATTGACTCGTACGATGAACAAGAACGCCTTGATCGATTGAATTACGCTATCCAAAAACTCTTTAGAAACCGTGGTGGTTTCCAAACGGTCGGCGAGTTGATTGTACTTGCTCACCAGAAGACCGATTTCGTCTTTGGATTGATAGTTGATCTTTTGTGTGAGGTTGCTTGTGCCTAATTTTTCTAGACGATCGGTGAGGAGCTGAATCGGTTCAACAACTTTTCCGGTGGCCGCGAATGTTGCAAAGAAGAACAAGATAAAGATCAAAACGGCAGCGGCACTTGATGCAATGGCGATGCGATCCAGGACGGAGAAAGCTTCGGCTTCATCGACTTTGGTTTGGATGAACCAGAGTTCGCCGTTAGGAAGATAGATTTTCCCGATCGAGCGAATAACCTTCTTGCCGCGATAGTCTGTTCCCAGTTCTCGAACCTCAGAGAGGTTTTCAATTCTTTTAACGTCTTCGTCACCGCGATTTGTAGAAAGGACTTCTGCTTCAAGAGCACTTTGCGAACTGGTAGGCCCTTCGACACGGAAACGACCGGTGTTACGCAAACTCCAGTCTTCGCCGTAAATCAAAGTTTCACCGGTCTGACCCATACCGTGAGTCGCCCAGGCAAAGTTGTCACTGGTGATGCGATCAATTTCGGAAATTGAAATTTTAAGAACTACGACACCGACGACCGCATTGTTGCGATAAACCGGAGCTGCGACATACCCTGTCGCATAACTAGGGTTCACCGGATCTTTATCAAAGTCCAAAAACAGAGTGGAACCTTCTTGCGCCTTCATTCCCCAGGTAAAGAGGTCGCGCATTTTCGAGCCACTTGGTAAATCAGCGAGAACCGAAATTCCATCTTCGGTGTCTTTACGAGTTGTGTAGACAATATGACCTTTTGGGTTGATAAGTGCCATGTCATAGATATTGAAATCGAGGACATAGTTGTCTAAAAGACGGCGAAAGTCCGGGTGACTATCATACGAAGGAGAACGGAAAAGATCGTCGGTCAACTCGTGGGACGAGATTAAGTTGATAGCTGTCTGCAGATCGCGGAAGTAATTCTCAATTGCGGTCGTTTTGCTGATCCGAATTTGGGTCAAGCGTTCGTAGGTGCTGTCGATAACAGTTGATTCAACGATCTTTAAACCAATAATGGCAACGACAAAGGTCGCTAAAAAGACAGAAATCAGATTAAATAAGAAAATCCTAAGACGTATTGTCATACCTTTGTAAAATTAGTGATATCCTATAGGCAAAACCGGGGCAATTAGTACTTGCTGAATGAGCCATTAAACAGGTCCAAGGAGTCGAACAACGGTGAAAAAATGGACAAAATCCCACGGGAAAAAACAGATTTTGGTTTTGTTGCTACTTATTTTTGCTGGCTTCAATGCTAAGGCCGAACGCTGGGTGGTGAATACGACGGAGTGGCCGCCTTTTACCTGCTCTCGTTGTCCTGAAAACGGAGCGGCCGCTAAAGCTTTGCGTGAAACTCTTAAGCAAGTCGGCATTGATGTGGAATTTGTTTTTTACAATTGGACGCAAGCCCTCAAAAAAGGAACCGACCCTGAAGTTGTCGGCGTTTTTCCGGCGTGGGCCGAGATTACACATCCCGATTACACTCCTTCGGTTTTACTGTTTCGCTCGCCACTTGGATTTCTGGAGCCACGCGATCGACCTTTGCAATGGAAAGAGCTTAAAGATCTTAAGGGCAAGTTGATCAGCACCACACAAAGTTATGCTCGCCCACAAGAATTCGCCAATTTGGTCGAAAAGAAAGTCATTCGAACTGAGTCAGGGTGGGATGATTTCACGAGCGTTCGAAAAGTCGCATTGGGGAAAGTCGATGGCGCTTTGATGGATATCAACAATGCTCGTTATTATATCTATGTCGTTCAACCCTCTTTGGCTGGAAGAGTCAGTGTCAATCCACGAATTATTGAGAACAAAGAACTCTACTTCGCTGTGAATTCTTTGAATCGCTCCAAGATGAAGAAGTTGGAAAAAGGGCTCAAAAAGGTCAACTTTCAAAGAATTGTGGACGACTACTTAGTCAAATATCTGAAGGGTCACTAAGACTTAGCTCTGCTGTTGAACAAATTCTCGACACCCAGGAAAGCTTTGCAAGAGCTTTGTCTTTTTCCTTCTGTACCTGAAAATAAACCCGAAATTTGATAGAAAAGAGGCATGGAGAAGTGGTCGAGCTCAGGCCTTTTATTTATTCTATCGCTCTTAGTTTTTGGCGCTCTGATGTCTTGTGCAGAGACCAAGTCTTCTGACGTCTCTCAACTGATTCCAACGATTTACTACAAGCCCATCATTCAATACGATCGACAAAAATGTTCGGCCAGCCGTTTAAAAGACATGAAAGATCCCGACGGCAGAACTTTGATTACGATCTGTGATACGGACTATGACCGTTGCTTGATGCAGGGGTCTTGTTTTGTACATGAAGAAGATAAAACCCATTCGTTCAACTATCATTCCACCAAAGATGGAATTGCACGATTTGTCGAAGTCGACATTGCCATTTGTCCGTTTGGCTATGGGGTGAAAAGCAGTTGCTTAGATCCCTATTTTTCCGTCGCAGCTGATTTGTCAATCTACCGAGCTGGCGATGTGATTTTCGTTCCTCGACTGATCGGGGTGCGCATGCCAAACGGGGAAATCCATGATGGCTTTTTGGTGATCCGCGATTCCGGTGGAAAAATTAAAGGTCGAGGTCGCTTTGATTTCTTTACGGGATTTTACAACCATCTTGATAAAGAAAATGTATTGGCTCGCCTAGGCTTTAGTGACTCTCGACATCGCTATGAGTATCGAATTGCGAATCCGAGTGAGGCCGCTGCGACCCGCGAACGTCGAGGCTATCCAAAGTTGAAACCTCAGTCTCAGTTTGAAGCGGCATTGCTACTTCAAATTCCTCAAAAGTAAACAGCATTAAATTTTTGTATTTATGTCCGGATTTTTGCAATAATTCCGATACAATGGTCACGAGGGAGTAAATAAATACCAACACCTATGGCTGATTTTGTAACGACTTCTGAGGAAGCCCGCAGGAAGCATGTTGTTTATCTAAAGGTAGTTTATACCATCGGTGTTTCTATTATCCTTCTTTATATCCTTCGTTTTAATTTCGAGTATAAAGTTCCCGACTACAATACAGAGCTGATCACGATGTGGTCATTGTTACTCGTGCTCCCTCCTGTTTTGCTCTACAAATATCGTCTCTACTTCCTTGCGGCTTTCAGTATTTGTGTGCTGGAGCTCTCGATATTGCTCTACCTGCTGTATCTTTCAGGAGGAGCTGATGCGCCGGGAGTCTTTTGGCTTGCGGCTGTGCCTCTGGTGACGGCAGTTTTGTTGGGGGTGCAAGGGGCTTTCCTAGGATATATCATCGTCTTTGTGACCATGGGATTTTTTTGGTATTTGAAAATGCACACCGGCGCTCCGCAATTGATTTTACAAAAAATCAACTACAGTTACGAGAAGATGTTCAATACCTTTACGTTTTTGATTTTCGCCTCGTACACGACGAATCACTACGTGCAGGGCGAGAAATTATTTGCCCAAAGACTGGCCGAGAAAAATTCTGACATTGAGAATCTCTTGCGCATGCTTTTGCATGATATTGCCAATTCGCTTTCGACAATGACGCTCAATCTTCTAAAAGTGAAAGAAGGCGACCAAGAAAACACTGGTTCAAACGAAATCGAGAAAATTGAAAAAGCGGTGGATGATATCAACAATCTTTTATCGCAAGTAAGGCATTTGAAGTCTGTTAAAGACGGGAAGGCCACGTTGCCTTTGGTACCTTTGCTCTTGCCTTCAATTTTAAAAGAAGCCACTGACAATACAATTCCTGTGGCGTTTCGTAAGGATATTCGGTTGGCTTTAGACATCGCTCCGGAGCAACTTGTGATCAATGGTGAGCGAACTATTCTTTGTAGTATTGTTCTGTTGAATTTGCTCCACAACGCCATCAAATTTTCGCAACCAGGGGACCGTGTGGATCTAAGAGCTTACTCTCAAGATCTGTGGGCTGTCGTAGAGATTCAAGATTATGGAATTGGAATCCCGGAGGATTTGCTCGCTAGAATCTTTGATGTGAATGCGCCGACGACTCGGGCAGGAACTGAGGGCGAGAAGGGCACTGGTTACGGTATGCCTCTGGTGAAAGAATATTTGCAAATGATGGGAGGTACGATTGATATCACCTCCCACGAAAAAGCGACCGAAAGTCATTCGCAAGGAACGAAAGTTACATTGCGCTTTCCGCTGATTCAGTCTTAACAGCGCTTTTCGCTGGAATCTGCTCCGCCATATATTCAGCAATCGCTGCAATCGTAAGTGATGGATTGGGTCCTATTGACGTGGGAATAATGCTCCCATCAACGACGTACAATCCAGGATGCCCGTAAACTTCACCCTTGGTATTCACAAAACCTTCAGATTCATTGGTGCCCATCGGGCAACCACCTAACGGATGCACGGCAATCACTTTGTCTAAATAGGTCAGAGGATTGTCGAGGAAATCTCCACCCATATTCGTAGTAATTCGTTTCATCTCCGTGCGCATGCGATCATAGTGAAGCTGGCTGGCAGTGAGCTTCCACTTTAAGATCGCTTCACCGTCTTCGCGCAATTGCAGCTCACCATCGGCACGGTCTCGTCCCATGCCTAAAAGTAGGAATCCACGGCGAACAAAGTCGGCCCGATCGATAGCCTTTGCAAAGTCGTCTCCTAAATTGATTTCCGCAAGTTTTTGCGGCAGACGGAGGATCTTGCGAAGGAATCTTCCGACGTTCTTACAAACCAATTGAAGCGATCCCCAAATGGTTTTGACCTGCGGAATTTTTCCAGAAAGATACCAGGCCATGCCGATTGGAAATCCAGCATCCTCAATATACATCCCATGGGGATAAGCATCGGGATAAGGTTTGTACTTGTATTCAATAGCGCCGGTGATCACGGGACCTGTGGTCGGATCAGCTTGATTTTTCGAATCCAGAACAATTCCTAAAAGATCACCATTTCCACACCACTTTTTTCCAAGGAATGAATTAAGGCGCGGAAGATGGCCTTGCATTTTCATTTTAAGAAGAAGTGAAGTCGATCCCACCGATCCTGCTGATACAATGACTTTTTGGGCCGTGATCTTGATTTCCTCGAGAGGAAACTCCGGTACCACATAAGATACTTGATAATATGTTTTGAAATCTTCAATCCGCACAACTTCAGCTTGGGTGCGGACTTCAATTTTATTAGGGAGATGTTGAGCGCGGTAGATATAATTTAGGTCCAGAGTGTTTTTTGCATGGATATTACAACCTAAATCGCACTCGCCACATTTGTTGCAGCGAGATTGAAGGGCACCATGGGCGTTGCGTGTTTGCTGCCCGGGAAATTCACCCTCGAAACGAACCGCAAGGGGGGGGAGATTGAACTGCGGTTTCGCCGTCATCTCTTCGGTTTGTGAAAGTTCTTCGGCTGTTTTTTTGAGCGCCTGAGTTTTCGGTGTGTTTTTGTAGTAGGGGTCATCGACCGGATAAGATTTTGCTTCCATCACGTTCAAGACTTTGTCGTAATAGGGATCCAGCTGTGCGCGATTAAAAGGTGCGGGCCAGTCCTTGAAAAACTCGGATGGCATTCTGTAAAGAACATTTGCGTAAATAAGACTGCCACCACCCAGGCCGCTGGCTGTTAATGTCATGACATCGCTATCGGGATTGTCACGAAACTCCATTAAGCCGAATTTTTTGTCTTTCGGGTCCCAGAACATATTTTTTTGAATTTCGTGAGGACGGCGAGGAAACTCGTGCATTTTCCAATGACGACCGCGTTCAAGGAGGCAAACTTTGTAACCTTTTTCCGCAAGCCGACAGCTCATAACCGAGCCGCCAAAACCCGAACCGATGACGATAAAATCGAAATTCAATTCCATTTGAAATCCTTTACGCTACACAGATTTGATAGCGGGGTAAAATATCGTGCAAAACCATGAAGCGATAAAACAAGAGGGCATCGTGCATCATCTTCCAGTTGGAACGAAGGAAACTTTCTTTGTATGGAACACCTTCATATTGGAAGTCATCCATCACATCGAAATCGAAGGCTTCTTTGAGCCAGCTGTCGTTGCCTTCAACAGAGTATTTCCAGACGTCATTTCCGAATGAAAACTGCCCTTTTTGGATAGCAAGCTTCCATGCTGCTAGGCGCTCTTCGCCACTTTCGTAATCGATGCTTTGAAGTAGATTTTGAATTGTTTCAAGATCCTGATCTTGAATTTTAATGACAGTAAGATTGTGAGTCTCGCGCAGTTGGCGGTAAAAATCGAGCACGTGATGAACTGCAGTCATATAGTCGGTTGGATTATCACGTCGGACGATTTCACCCTTCCAGTCACGGTAGCTCCAACGTAAGTAAGGCAGATCAGGATAACTTAGCACGGGACCATGTCCGATAGGATTGGCTTCGCCTACGAATTTCGAAACGATCCAGTCCCAGAGTTTACGGAGGTAGTTGCGACTATAATATTTCTTTCGATAAGTCATCATTTGCTGATCTAAGACACCGTCTTCATCATAGATCTCAGAGACCTTATTGGCTTCATGGGTGATGCCGGAAAATCCTTGATGGGCCCACGTATCAACATACGCATGAGTCGTGACGCCTAATAGATGGTAACCATAAGGACGCTGAAACTGCGAAATACAGTTTTGCACGATATCTTGAGCGATAAGACTGTTGGGACGACAAATCAGTTTTTGAATCGCGGGCTCTAGATCAACCTGTGTCGTTTGGTTTCCAGGAATAAAATGAAACGGAATCCAGACGTGATGATTTGCGAGTTCTTTAAAGTTTCGATAGTCGAGCATGCGATGCGCACTTGCGGTGAACTGGTATGCTGAATGATTGTTGAACAGAATAGTTCCCGAATGAATGGCGTCATCAACATACTGGGAAGCACTGGCGATGGTGTTTGCTTCAAACGGAGAAAATCCACTGAGGCGGGCCAGAACATACGTGACGCCCAGGTGAAAATCTATTTGCATCTATGCGCTCTTTTCTTTGAGGAATTGAATCAGACGTGGGAAGACTTCGGTGTGACAGTATTGACCCATGAAAACGTCTTGATGCCCGTAATTTTCAAACTCGACATAATCGACCTTGCTGCTATGAACGCCGCGTTTTAAGGTTTCGTAAGTCAGTTTGTTTGAACCAGGAAAAATATTGTTTTCAGCACCACTGATAAAGAGCATCGGAGGAGCCGAACGCTTTTCCAGCTCGTGCAGATAGTTCACACGATTTTTTGATTCATAAGAGATTGAAGCTTTTGCGAAAAGCATTTTTCGAATGTGACGATAGTAGTGAAAGCTTGTTCCTCCGAAAAGATCGACAAGGCGTCGATGAGTCGTCGGATGAATATTGCGGTGTTTGTAGGCGGCGGGGAATCCCCAACCCCACATAAAACTGACAAGATGACAAGCGGGCTCCGTGCACTCTCGTCGCATCATGCGCTCCATCCAGTACATCCATTTGCCAAAACCAAATCCAGGGAAGTACGGCATACGAGGGCTGACATAGGCATAACGGAAAATGTATTCAAGAACTTCGGGTCCGAAGGTGAGTTTGAGGAGACCTTGCCACTTCACTTGCGGAGTGAGGGAAACGCTGTTTGAGATGACACTCTGAATCCCACTCACATGACCCGCAGCCAGCGAAGCCATGAATGATAATGAACCCACACAGTGACAGATTACGTGGATTTTTATGTCTGATCCGCATTGCGCGCGAATGTATTCAACAGCTTTCGGAATATCGTATTTTGCGATGTCGTCAATCGTGTAACGATGAGGACCGAGGTTATAAGTGAAACGTCCACTTCCGCGCCAATCTAAAGACCACACATCGGTAAAACCCTGACTGTGCAAGGTGTTCACGAGATTTTGGTGTTCTGGCATAATAAACATATCAGTGGACGTCGTTAAGCCATGTAAAAGCAAAACCACGTTTTTACTGTTATGGGTTTTAAATCTTTGCAGGGAAATTGTTAAACCGTCGGCTGTATCAAGCGGATGTAGAGTTTTTTCACCGCGAACCACACCTTGAGTCGTATGCATCGGGAAAAGATGTTCGTTCCAGCGAGCAGAGGTCGTCGTGAAAACAAAGGGCGCATAGGCTTGCCATAGATTCGAGGCAAAGGCGTCGAGGAATTTTCCCAATGTGCGTTGGCTTTCAAGAATATTATCATCGTTAGTTTTGAAGGTTCCGAGTTGTTTAATAAAGTCAGCTGCCGAAATTCTTAAAACACCGGTGCCAACAAGTTGCTTGGGGGTGTCATCTCCAAACGGCGTGTGACCTTTCCAGGCATAACAATAAAGTGTCGTTGTTTGGTCCCACATATCAAGACCGTCTTCTTTCAAAATTTCTTTAAACCCAAAAAATGTCCAACGACCCCCAAGGGCGTCAGAGAGATAAAGTGTGTAGTGCATTTCTTTAGCGGTGTTGAGATCGGGGCTTGCTTGGGGACGAGTGAAAAGATTGAAGGTGGCACTTTCAATTTTGACTTCGCGTTTTTCCAGTGGATGACTGATGGAACCAATCGCCGTCGCTTCGAGTTGTGGATCATCGATGAAGCGATCGACGTCGTTCACTTGAATTGTCAGAGTGAATTCGTAGGGTCTCTTTTGCGGGGAATTTTCTATGGCGAGAAATTGATCGCGAGAGAATCGTTGATCGGGTGCAAGTGTGCCTTCGTGATTGAGAAACAAACCTGCCATACGCTCTGTGAATTCAAGATTGTGAATTTGTGTCATCTCCCAAAGATAGATATGAACATGTTTGCTGTAAACAGACCTTAGATTGGTGGACAAAAGATAGTCTAGTCCGTCCCTACGAACATTTCAGCTATGTAAAAAACTAGACTCACAAAGTGTGAGGAGTGCTCCGAAATCTCACTTCGCAAAAACAAACGTGACTAGGAGTCAAATAATGTCCCAACTATCGTCGTGGTTTCGTGGAATTAAAGGTAAGTTGCTTTTCGCCGCAGTCTTGCCGCTACTTGGATTTGCATCCATCGGTTTTATTTCTGTGAGTGGTACGGGTGAACTCACTCGACTTTTGGGGAGTGCTCACAAAGAGATCATTCCAAACCTAGATGTGCTAGCAGAAGCACGTCAGTCGCGAAACAAATATGGCTACAAGATTTTCGCTGCGATGGCGGCTATTGAATACAATACCGGTGACTACATGGCAGAGCTTAAAGACGCCAGAGCGGGAGCAGATGAGTTTAAAGCTGCTTATGAAGCTTATGCAAAGACGGACTTTATGCCTGAAGAAGCCAAACGCTATGAAGGTGTCAAAGACGATTATGCACACCTTTCGACGATGATGTTTGAAATCGCCAACATGGTTGAAACCCGTGATCCACAAAAATTGGCGACAGCGCGTTTGATGCTGACAAAGGAATTTGATGATTTAGGTGACAAGGTCGGGGCGTTTAATCGCGATACATTCATGATGTACAACAAACGTGCGCAAGCCGAAGGTGAAGAAGCGGCAGCGACACAAAAGTCAGTGACACAGTGGATTTTAATGATCACAGCTTTCGCGACAACACTTGTGTTCGGTATCTTGCTGTGGATTGCAAGCCGAGTGTCGACATCGGTGTCGTCTATCGGCAGTCGCTTGATGACAGCGGGGGCAAGCGTGGCTTCTGCGGTTGAGCAATTGAATGAAGCAGGCAATAGTCTTTCTCAATCTTCAACAGAGGCCGCGGCTTCGCTGGAAGAAACAGTGGCTTCATTAGAAGAACTTTCTTCGATGGTGCAATTGAACTCTGATAATGCGAAACAAGCAGCGGCGCTGTCGGCTTCGTCTCGTGATTCGGCTGAAAAGGGTCAAAAGGAAATTGATATCTTGATCCATGCGATCACGGCGATTTCTCAGTCTTCGAAAAAGATCGAAGAAATTATTTCAGTTATTGATGATATTGCCTTTCAAACAAACTTGTTGGCTTTGAATGCAGCGGTGGAAGCGGCCCGCGCCGGGGAACAGGGCAAAGGTTTCGCAGTCGTGGCGGAAGCAGTTCGTGCATTGGCACAAAGAAGTGCAGCCGCCGCAAAAGATATCACTCACTTGATCAAAGAATCGGTGGCGCAAGTCGATGAAGGCAGCAAAATTGCGGGTCAAAGTGGTGATGTCCTTAACAACATCGTGAGTTCGGTTAAAAAAGTATCTGATTTGAACAGCGAGATCGCTTCAGCGAGTGCAGAGCAAACTTCTGGAATCCAGCAAATCACGAAGGCGATGAATCAGTTGGATCAAGCTTCGCAGTCAAATGCAGCATCCGCCGAAGAAATTGCGGCAACCAGCGGTGAAATCAGCAATCTAGCAGTGACGGCACAAAGCTTAACGGCGGAACTGAATCAGGTTATTCACGGAAAAACTTCTCAAACGTTGAATGCGTCAGCATCTGCTCCAGTGGGTGCGACTCGCTCTGTGAAACCAGTAACAGCGAATGTGGTGTCGATGTCGACGGCAAAAGCAGGAAAGAAAACTGCAAAGGCAGCGACAAAAAATTCAGCGCAAGAAGCGATTCCTTTCGATGAAGAGTCACTTGGAAAAGTAGGAACGACGGACGGCTTCTAACTCACTCGCGAGACACTTCTCAGAGGGAAATTCAGAGATTTTCAGAGGGGAATTCCATCATAATGAGATGGAATTCCCCTTTTTGCGTTTCATAATCATGCGAAACGTTGAAGAAACTAGTATTTCGGTCCGTAATTTTGTAACATAAGTACAGATAAAACATCGCGTTCAATTCCTTAGTCGAGCTTCACCTAGACCTTCGTCGTAAAATTTTTGTGTCCTTAATTTCTAATCATTTCAATAACTAAGGTTAGGTGTCCAAAAAAACCTAGACCTTAGCCCTAAAGTTTTCTGGACCATGGTCCGAAGAGTTTGCTGTAACACGTTGGGTAACGCTAAAAGATGGACCTCCTCCAAGAGACAAATCCTCCTAGGCGGCGAACAGCTTGAGACAGTTGAAATAGTCACTCAGCCCTCAAGCATGTTCGTTCCAACCTTAATTTTAATTTTAAATTTTTTTGTATTTTGAAAATTGAATAACAAAAACAGACACGGGACGTACGTTGGAATTTCGGAGTGTTCTGCAGGTAAGTGGTGCTACCTCGGTTCATGACATTTTCCCCAAGAAACGGCGGCTCTGGTCAACATAATCCCTTGGGAGGTTCGCATGGGCTTAAGAATCGCAACCAACACCGCTTCTATCGCAGCACAACGTGTGCTATCAAAACAACAAAAGAGAGCAGAGCATTCAGCGCAAGCTTTAGCGTCTGGTTCTCGTATCGTAAATGCCGCCGATGATGCCGCTGGTCTGGCAATCTCGGAAAACTTTAAAGGACAATTAAGAGGTATCTCGGCTGCCCGAAACAACGCCAACAACGCGATTTCATTCGCGCAGGTAGGTGAGGGTGGATTGAATGAGGTGTCGAATATCTTGGTTCGTTTGCGCGAGCTGGGGGTTCAGGCCGCATCAGATACCGTGAGCGATGTCGAACGCGGGTTCCTCAACAACGAGGCCCAACAATTAATCCAAGAAGCGGATCGTATCGCGAAGACGACTATGTTCGGTAAAACAAAACTCCTTGATGGATCAGGTGGACAACTAGAGTTCCATGTGGGACCTCAGGGTGGTGAAGATAACGTTATTGCTTTCGAATTCGATGCCGATGCAACGACAAGTGCATTGGGAATTTCTGGCCTCGCGGTTGGAGATAAAGGTGATGCGCGGGAAGCGCTCGCATCGGTGGACGAGGCGATTTCAAAGGTCGGTTCTCTTCGAGCGAATTTCGGTGCGATGCAATCGCGCATGGAATCGACGGTGAGCAATCTCGACGTCTCTTATGAAAACTTGTCAGCAGCGAACTCTCGTATTCGTGATACGGATATTGCGAAGGAAACAGCAGAGATGGCTTCGGCAAGTATTCTTCAAAACACAGCGGTATCGGTGTTAGCGCAAGCCAACCAAATGCCGAGTGTAGCGTTGAAACTAGTTTAATAAAAAAAGTTTCAGCGAATTTATTAACAGAAAATTTTAAAGACTTATCATTCTTGTGAATGTCGGGAGAGGCCTGTTTCTGGGATAGGGTCTCTCTTGGGAAGAGGGGTCGCCCACTTATACTCCTCGTCTTAAGCCCACCCTGGGAGCACCCGCTCCCAGGGATTTTAAAAGGTGCCCGGTGACTTTTTAGTCGCGCAGAGCATCAGTCCGGCCGTAACCCGGATACCTTTTAAAATCTCTCGCTTAAGGATTTTATCCCACGCACTCTTCGAAAATTGCAGTCTTCCCAATTCATGGGACGAAAGCAATTTATCTGTAATACCGAATTACCTTACCACATTACCGCTCGCTGTATTAATCGCGATTGGTTTTCCGAAGATCTCGAAGACGTTTGGTCAATTATGACAATGCACCTAACTTTCATTAGCTTTGCATTTAACATTCGAGTTCATGCGTTCGTGCTGATGAGTAATCACTATCATTTAATTGTGCACGCTCCAGAAGGAAATCTCAGCGAAGCAATGCGGTTTTTTATGAGTGAAAGCGGTCGAGATTTAAGAAGGTTGAGCAAAAGAATTAATTGCACCTACGGTACTCGTTTTCACCGTAGTCTTCTATCTTCTCCGCAATATTATTTACACGCCTACAAGTATCTTTATCACAATCCAATTGCTGCCGGAATTTGCGAGCGAGTGGAGGATTATCCCTACAGTGCTTTGCCGGGACTAATGGGTAACGCTCGAATGGATGTTCCTATTTACGATGATTTTAATTGGTCGACCTTTCACTCGCGAGTTTTAACACTTGATTGGTTGAATCGAAAACCCAACGAACTTCAGTGGGAAATTGTCCGGCGTTCTCTTCGCAAATCTACTTTCAAACTTCCAAAACAAAATAAAAAGCCTAACTCGTTAGAGTTTCATCGACTGTAGTTGCCCGAAAAATCACCGGGCACCTTTTTTGGTCGGGGTGGACTTTGGGTTTGGCTGGACCTTTGTCTTGAAAAATGCTGGGTGATGGTCTGTTTTTCAATACCATGGTCTAGGTTTTTCACGACGATGGTCTAGATCTGCTGGACGCGACTAAAGCCTTTTAAGACCTCGCCGAAAGGTATGTCAGAAGCAACGACGCAAACCAAAGTCGAAGCCGCTGAGAACTGAGTTGGAGTGACTACTGATTCAGATTCGCTTGCAGGGGGCCAGACGAAGGTGGAGTCACCAACGTGTTAAACAGGCAAGCCTAAGTAGGTATAAGGCTGCCGCAATAATGGAGGTCCCAAATGGGAATGAGAATTTCTACGAACGTATCTGCGATCAATGCACAAAGAACAATGGTAGGTTCACAACGTGCAATTGGTAAATCAATGGAGCAATTGTCTTCAGGTTCGCGCATCAATAAAGCAGCGGACGACGCAGCAGGTTTGGCAATCAGTGAAAACTTGAAATCACAAATCAGATCATTAGGTCAAGCAGGACGCAATGCCAATGACGGTATCTCGATGGTACAAACAGCTGAGGGTGGCTTGAGTGAAATCTCTAACATCTTGACTCGTATGAGAGAGTTGGGTGTACAAGCATCTTCTGACACTATCGGTGATACAGAGCGCGGTTTCCTCGATAAAGAGGTTCAACAATTGAAAGCTGAAGCTCAACGTATCACTCAAACAACTAAATTCGGTACGACTAAACTGCTTGATGGTTCCGGCGACAAGTTCGACTTCCAAGTTGGTATCAACAACGATGACGACGCTGACCGTATCTCTTTCAACGCAGGTGAAACAAATGCAACTATCGGTGAACTAGGTATCGACGGTTTCGACTTCACTGGAAAAGCTGGAGCGCAATCTGCACTAGAGCAAATCGATAAAGCACAATCGCAAGTGAATGGTTACCGCGCAAATCTCGGTGCCCTTCAAAACCGCTTGCAATCAACAGTTGATAACTTGGGTGTTCAACACGAGAACATCTCTGCAGCGAACTCTCGTATCCGTGATACAGACATCGCAGCAGCAACTGCTGAATCAACTCGTAACCAAGTATTGTTGCAATCTAATACTGCGGTTTTGGGTCAAGCGAACCAAATTCCAAACATGGCTCTTCGCCTAATTGGTTAATTGAATAATAAATAAGAGTTCGATCTGAGAGGGAGCCTCCGTTCCCTCTCGGTACCAACCTACCCAGGAGGGTTTTTCTTCCTGGGGTACTTACCCGGTGGGTCGGTTGCTTGGTTGGATTGTTAAACTCTGCTGCTCGGACAGTCCTCGCTTATCTTGTACTTGTGTGGCCTTGGGGATCTGAGGCTTTTTGTTTTTCCCGGTTCTTGCCGTGGTTTTTGGAAGCTGCGGAACTCGCGACAGAGTTCAACAATCCAACCAAGCAACCTCCGCGTAAGTTCTCAGGACTCAAACTTGCGTTTTTCCTCTGGCTCAGCCGCGCTTCGCGCGTCGCTGTCGCATCTGGCACTCGACTTTCGTCGCCGTGCTTAAGCTTTTAGCAAAATATGCCGATAAATTATCGTATGAATATTAAGGGTTTTATTCCTAATATTTTGCCCAATAACGAAGTTCGATCGATTGATCGTACGGGGCAGGCTATTAAGTCGGATATGACTCATGATCGCGATGCGAACGGGCAGGATTTTACGGGTGGGCAGCAGCAACAGCGTGAGCCTATGACTGAGGAGCAGCTCGAAAAATCCATGGAGCATCTTCGTAATTTACCCTCCTTTAAAGAGCACAAATGGACAGTGGAACTTGAGGATCTCGGTGACGGAAGGTTTGTTCTTGTGAAGGATAATTTGGGAAATTTGATTCGTCGAATTCCAGAGTTGGATTTGTGGACTTTGCCCTCTGATAACTCGCCTCGTGGGCAGCTTTTGAAGCGCTCGGCTTAAAATAAAATAAATCATCAGCATTTGCTTCCCAGTACTCCGTCTAGGAAAATACCCATTCGTCAGAATTTCTGCTGCGTAAATTCGTTCTCACTCTCAAAACCCGCGCCCCTGGCCCTTTCTACAGACATTTAATTGACTCACGGTGCTTGTGTTATTTTGAGACGATTATCTCATGGCAGGCATTCGATTTACAGGCATGGCATCAGGGTTACCACCCAACATCGTCGATCAGTTGATGGACGCTGAACGTATTCCTGTAAAACAAATGGAAACCCAGCGCACTAAGCAAGAGGACAAGCTCAAGCTCGTGCAAGATTTAGAAACGAAAGTAAACGATATCACAAAGAACCTCTCTGAGCTTACGGGCAATGGTGGTTTCATTGATAAAAAGTTTATTAGCGGTGACCCAAATGTTGTCGAAGGAACTGTCGATCCTGCGTCAGCAATTCCTGGGGATTACTCTGTGGAAGTTTTGCAGTTGGCACAGAAGCCGGGCGCGTTGTCGAATGGTTTTCCCGATAAAGACAACACGCAAATTGGTGTGGGTTACATCAAGTTCGAAACGAATGAGGGAACGAAAGAAGTTTACATCAGCGGATCGAACTCAACTCTCGAGGGAGTTGCGAAGCAAATCAATATGGCTAACTTGGGTTTAAAAGCTCAGGTTATTGAAGATCGTAAAGATAAAGAGAATCCGTTTAAGTTGCTCGTTTCCGGTATGGCTACCGGAGACAATCAACAAGTGACGTTCCCGAAGATCTATATGCTCGACGGGGACCAAGATATGTACTTCGATCAATCGCGTCCTTCACAGAATGCGAAGATCAAAGTCGACGGTTTTGAAATTGAGATTCCAGATAATAAAACATCGGATTTGATTCCAGGTGTGACGTTGGATTTTAAATCCGCGGCTCCTGGCAGAGAAATTCGCATGAAGGTGCAGGAAAACTTAGAAGTCATTTCGGGCAAAGTGAAAAGCTTTGTCGATGCTTACAATGCCGCTTTGGATTTTATCCAGAAGCAACACAAGCTGCAGGCGGGTAACGGTAAGAATCCACAGTTGGGCCCTTTGGGCGGTGACGGAATGATTCGTTCGGTAGAGACAGCGCTTCGTCGCGTGATTTTGAATCCGCAACTGGGCGTGGAATCTCCGATCACTCGTGTCGGAGAGCTGGGCATTCAGTTCAACCGTAACGGTACTTTGGATTTCAGTCAGGACAAGTTCAACAAAACGTTGAATTCAAATCCTGCAGGTGTAGCCGCGTTCTTCCGCGGAGACGGTTTTAAAACTGGCTTTGTGGCGACCTTGAAAAGAGAGATCGGCAACCTGACGAATGGTGCTTTCGGTGTGCTTTCAAATAGAAAGCGCGGTCTGGAAGATCGTATCAAGCAAGTGAATGGACGTATCGAAACCAAAGAACGTCAGCTTGAGCGGAAAGAAGAAAGTTTACGAAAAAAGTTTGCGGATTTAGAAGGAAAAATGTCGGAGATGCAAGCCCAACAAGCGAAGTTTGCGGCGATGGCTCCTAAAGGTTAATTGAAGTTTTAAAAGATGCAGGTAGGTGAGGGACTATGAATAAGAATGCGTACCAGAAGTACAAAAACACATCGGTTCAAAGTGCGAGTCGCGAAAAGATTCTGTTGATGCTTTATGAGGGGGCCATCAAGTTTACTAAGTTGGCAATTAAAGCAGCAGAAGAAAAGAAGATCGCAGATCGTGGTATGAACATTGGCCGCGCCTTCGACATTATCATGGAACTTAACAACACTTTGGATCACAAAGTCGGTGGTGAAGTGGCCAACCAGCTTGAACAACTTTATATGTTCATGATGGAGCAATACACAAAGGCTAACATCACAGGCAGTCCAGAGCCATTGCAAGCAAATTTAAAACTCTTGAACACACTCTATGACGGTTGGGTTCAGGCAGTTGAAAAACTTAAAAAAGAACAAGAAACATCAGACAAAAAAGTGGGCTAAAGATCATCATCGGAGGGGAAACCATGACAAGAATTATCGCTTTGCTCAACGAAAAGAATCACTACCTTGAAAAGTTCTACTCTTTAAATGAAACGGAATTGGCAAATTTCGCTCAGGCGCAATTTGATAATTTGGATTCATTTTATCAAACACGCGAAAGAATTTTGGACGTCATTAAATACGTCGACGCCCAAATTGAAAGAATTAATGACGATACGCAAGCTTTGACTGCGATCACGGATGTCGAACGCAATCAAGTAAGAGAAGCTTTGGCAATCAAAGATCAGTACGTTGCTAAAATTATCGAACAAGATATCCAAGTTTTGGCATGTATTGAAATGGCAAAGAACTCCATCATTCGTGAGTTGCAAGATCTTCGTAAAAGCCGCAAAGCAATCGGCGGTTATAAAACAAAGACCTTCAATCAACGTTTGGATGAAGAAGTCTAGGCGAATTCCTCCCGTCCAGGAAAAATTTTCCCGACAAAATGCTGACAGGCCTGTGGGTTTGTTGAGCCAAAGAGCTGGCTGAAACCAGCTCAAATCCAATTAAATAAAAATTCGAGCTTGGCACCTCTGTTGCTTTATCAAAACAACGGAGGAGACGAAGCCCATGTTGGAAAATCAGATCGTTCAAAAGTCCAGTGAAAATCTCGGTCCTAGTTTTGAGTCGGAGGTAACAACCGACACAGCAGGAAAAATCTATCTTGATGCGCAGGAAGCCATCCGAGATTTCGAAGCCGATACTCAACAAGTTGTAAAGAAGCAAAAAGGTGTCAGCCCAAAAGTGGCTTCATTCCTTGCGAACGCTCGTGTCTTGATGAAGCATCATGACTACAACTTGGCTCTTAATCTCTTACGTACAGCTTCAAATAGTGATTCGAAAAATCCAACTACACTCAAGATGTTGGCAGAGTGTCTTGAGCGCGTCGGTCGCGATTCTGAATCTCTCATTGTTCGTAAGGCTCTCGCGACGTATGACTATGGTTTTCAAAGTCTTTACGGATATGCGACATCGCTCTACAAAACAGGCCAAGATCAAGAAGCTCTCGATAAATATTACGAAGCTTTGTCCGTTCTTTCCGAAGAAGATGAATTGCTTTTCGAAACTTATAAGAACATGGGCAATATCTTTGTTAAACAAGGCGACTTTGATGCCGCTGAGGAATACTACAACAAAGCTTACACTGTAAATTCTCAATCCGACGTATTACTGGTGAACTTTGGCACACTCGAAGTGCAGAGAAATGATTTTGATAAATCATTGTACTGCTTCCGTAAAGCCGTTGAGATCAATTCAAATAATGACAAAGCATGGGTCGGCCTGGCGATGGTTCACAATCACTTCGGTGATGGTGAATTGGCTTGGGCGAATCTTGAAAGTGCTTTGGACATCAATCCTAAAAACAGAACGGCGATTCATTTGGCGGCAAATTGGGCCGTTCGTGATGGACGTTTGCAACGCGCGATCGACAGCATCCAAGCTTATCTGGCCGAAGTTGAACAAGACGAAGAAATCTCGTTGGTTTTGATCAATCTCTACTGCATGGCCAGCCAAATCGACAACGCACTGTTAGAGATGGAACGAGTTCTTTTATGGAACCCTGACAATGCTGACGTTCGCAATCTTAAGAAAAAACTTTCTTCCACTCATATGTAGGACAACCCATGAACATGATTACTTTTTCTGAAAACCACGAATCAAATCTTATCGCTTTTGAAGCAGGCCAAGCTTTGGCTTCTTTGCAAGATCCTCAAGCTCAAGCTTTGCGCTGGGTGTACTCTCTTGGAGTATTGCCAAGCAAGCACATCGTCGTAGTGGGTTTGGGTTCTGGTTTTCATGTGGCGGCAATGGCTGATATCGATCCAGAAGTTCGCATCACGGTGATTGAATCACGTGAATCGTTGATTCAAGTTTTTAGATCACAATTCGCAGACGTTGCAGACCGCGTTGACATTGTTGTTGCGCAAAGTGCTCAAGAGTTGCAACAGACAGACGCATTTGAAGATGTATTAAAAAACCGCTCCTATGTTGTTTCATTCCGAGAGTGCTGGGGCGGACAAGAAACTCTATTCACAGAATTTTTTGCTCATTTAACAGGTCGTTCGGTTGAATCGGTTCGCTATCATTTGGCGGAAATTGGCATCAACATGAAAGCCCTCTATTTGGATCCTCGCGTTTTGCATTCAATGACAGACGTTTTGCCAATCGTTGAAGCTTCGCAAGTTGATGAATCTAAGAAGCAGATTTTTCGCGCTTTAGGAGAGCTAGTTAAATAATGAAAATCCTCATCGTTTCGCTTTTACGTCTGGGTGATATCATTCAACAAGTGCCGGTGTTGCGGGGATTGCGTCAGCAATTTCCCGAAGCTCAAATAGATCTTTTGTTGAACCGTCAGTTTTCTCAGGCCGAAGAGCTTCTCAAAGATTTGGTTCACGAATTTATTTATTTTGATCGTGAGGCTTTGCAAAAAGGTCTTGGCGAAGCATCGTACAATTTTATGTGGTCATACACTCAGCTCGAAGGCCTTATCGGAAAGCTGTCGGATTCTCGGTATGATCAAGTTTATAATTTCACGCACACGCGCTTGAGTGCTTATCTTGTTGGCGCGATTAAAGCTGAAAACAAACAAGGTCTTTATCAAAGTGAAGGACGCTTCCGCGGGCTTGAAGATCCGTGGCTTAAATATTTCAATGATCGTTTTTCTGGGCGCAATATCTCTCTTTTTCATTATGCGGAGCTTTTGGGTCACGCATTTCGCATTCCGGTTGCCAGAGAGCCGCAGCGTGAACAAGGCAAAAAATCAAAACGCATTCTGTTTCAGTGCTTAACCAGCGATGAAAAGAAGAACTGGGGTCTGCAAAACTTCAAAGCTCTGAAGCAAACAATAGAGATGAGCCTCGTTGATTACCGAGTGCAAATCTTGGGGGCAAGCTTCGAACGAGAAAAGCTTCTGTCAGTATTTGATGAAAAAGATGTTTTGATCTGCGATCTTTCAGAAGTAAAAACGATTTTGCAAGGAGCTGACCTCTTAGTCACGGGCGATACAAGTATTAAGCACTTGGCCGCTCAGCAAGGCGTTCCGATAGTGGAAATCAGTTTGGGTGGAAGTGATCCGGCAAAAACAGGCGCGTTTGTTGAGAGTGCCGAGGTTCTTACTGCAAAAATTCCGTGTGCACCGTGTGTTCATTCACAGGCGTGCACTCAGAACTCTCATCGTTGTGCCGAAGCCATCGATATCGACCAGGTGTTTGCCGCTGTGTGGAGACTCTTAAGCGGGGAGACAATCCGCGACGTTAATTTTGAAAGAGAACTCGATCGTTCAGTATGGCAAGCTTACCTCGATAAGCATTTGCAAAATGATTTGATCCAGTTGCAGCCAGCAGCTGAAACTTTGCAAGCTCAGCAAGCGATCAATCAAGACTTGCGCGGAATGCTTCGTAGAATCGAAAAAGCATTGCCTAAAAAAGAGAACTTTGAAAAGCAGAAGCAGATTTCATCGTTGGAAGTTTCCGAGCTTATTCTTTGTGCGCAAGACATTTTGCGTTCAGGTAAAGACAAAGCGGGATACTTCCAAGCCTATGTGGAGTCTTTAACGCAAAAATACAGTTTGCCTATTCAAGTCTATAACCGTGTTAGTCAAGCTCTTGAAGAAGTGCGAGAGTTGCTGCAATTGCGCGAGCGTTTTGTAAACGATCTTATCGCGCCTGTCTCCAAGGAAGGGGATTACTATGCAAAAGGAATTGGACAATTACCTATCAGTGGCTTTGAAGAGGCTAGAGCAAGCCTACAACGAGATTATCAAGACGCAGACGTATAGCGAAGAAGCTCAAAACATTCAGCTTCTAACAGAACTCGTGAAAGAGCAGGTTCAAAATGAAAATTCTCGTTCTCCAGCTCGCTAGGCTGGGAGATATTTATATGACTTGGCCCGTGTTACGCGGGCTTCGTCGTCAGTATCCACAAGCTGAAATTCATATTCTCACGCGACCTCGTTTTGAGGCGGCGTTAGAGGGTCTGGAGGCTGTGGATCGTCAATGGTCTTTGCCTTCACAGCATGTGTTGGAACCCCTAATTCAAGAAGAGGCTGACGTAGTTGCGGCATCAACTCGCATGGGCGAGTTTGTTCAAGCATTGCGAAGTGAAAATTTTGATTGGGTGATCAATTTTTCTTTCTCACCGTTTTCAAGTCATCTCACTCACGCTATCGCGGAGGCGCAGACGCGCACCACGGGTTACACTCGTTTTGTCGATGGAACATTCTCTGCTGGCGATGATCTCAGTCACTATTTCTATGCACAAGTGGGTCTTGATAAAGCCAACCGTGTTCATGTGACGGATCTTTTTGCGGCAATGGTCGATGTGCAGTACGCTGAGTCCGACTGGCGAGGGCCGGTTTATACAGAGGCGTCTGACAACGAGTTGCATTTGCCAGAGTCTTTCATCGCTGTTCATGTGGGAGCAAGTGATGCGAAAAAAGCATTGCCAGCGAGCACGTGGGCGCGCGCTCTGAAATATTATTCGAAAAAGAATCCGCAAACTCATTTTGTGCTCATCGGCTCTGCAAATGAATCTTCGATCGCTGAAGAAATCTGCTCACAACTTCCGATCACGCAGGTTCGCAATCTTGTTGGTAAGACGTCTTTGCGTGACATCTTTACGATCATGAATGCGACGGATTTATTTGTTGGATGCGACAGCGGTCCTTTGCATATGGCATCTCTGACAGATACACCCACCTTGAATGTCAGCGTAGGTGATGTGAATTTTTGGGAGACGGGCCCGAAAGCAAGTTTAGCGTTCGTTTATCGTGTGAATCGCATCGATCAAATTGCAGCAGATCGTTTGGGCGAAATTCTTTCACAATTGATGGCGGGGCAAGTTCCCTCTGAATTGATAACACGTGCCCCAGGGGTCACAAGCTATCAGCGTAAAGAAACGGCAGCGGATCGTTTCCAATGGGATCTGATTCAGGCCATTTACATGGGCGAATCTTATCCGATGGCAGAACGTATGGAAACCTTGCAAGGAGCTATGAAGCTTCAGGAAATCAATAACTTCGCGCAGGAGCAACTCCTCATGATTCCCGAAAAAGGAATTGAGAGAGTAGCTCCGTTTTTAAATAGAGCCGAAGAAGTGATTCAAAGTATTAGCCGGTTTGTTCCCGAGTTGTGTCCATTAGTTAATTGGTACCATGCGGAAAAAGTCCGTATCGGGCCAGGATCATCCGAGGATGTTTTAGCCGCAACTTTGCAAGTCCATGAGCGTTTTGCTCAGCATCTAAGAGTCTATATTCCTCAAGAAGAAACAATTGAAGAAGAGGTTGGCGATGGAACGCTTTAAAGTGTCTGGAGAAGAACTCCGTGGTTTTTACAATGCAGGTACGGCTCTTGAACAAGTGTTCATGGATATCGAAGTTGATTTAGCAGCGACCAACCAAGTGGTGTGTCGTTATATCATCAACGGTCTGGAAATTCAGGAGCAGGATGAAGCTAGATTTTCCGAAGTGACGCTCGACCAAGTCGAAACTTTGGAGTACCTCACTGAAAATAGCCGTGATTTGACGGGTATTGTTTTACGTGGCTGGATCGAGGCTCTGCCGGAGCTTATTCAAAAAACCGAAAACCTTTCCAAGAGAATGCGGACCTTTGGCTTAAGCGGTCTTTTGAAGCCGATCCATGATTTGGTTCAAAACTGCGAATTTTTGATCGACAGTGTGGTCACTTTGAAGGCCATGATGGGTGATCAATTCTTGAGCGGAACTCCGGGAGATTGGTCGCAGACCGAAGCAGCCAGCAAGAAGACCGTTTTGGAGGCGTTGCATGCTCTTGAAAACAAGGATTTTGTTCTATTGGCGGATGTTCTCGAGTATGATTTAGCCAATGTGCTGCAGATGTGGATGCAACATTTAGTAGCTTTGGAGAGATCGCTTAATGGGGAACCCGCAGGACCTACTATCCATACCGAACAAAATCGATCCGATTCTGTGGGTCGGAAACGTATTGCCAATTAGGCTGCCCCATTTTTTTCCGTTTCAAAAACAAGAAGTCGAGATTTTATTTCGGGCCTCATTCGCTGAGGCTCGAACTCTTTTAACTCAGCAGAAATTTTCCACGATCTTAGTCCAGGACGGTGGCGACGGTGAAGGCTTAGAGTTTCTGGTCGAAGCTCGTCACTTACAACCTATGGCTCCACGTTTTTTTATGGCTGAAGATCTTACTGAAGGCGAAGTTCGTGAGGGCATTAACCGCGCCCAGGTTTTTCGTTTCCTTCGAGGCAATATCGGCGAGCGTGAAATTTGGTCGAACCTGGAAATGGCGTTGCAGCGCCACTCCATGCTGCTATCTCGGTCATTACTTTTAAAAGAATCATCTCATCAAAATAAACAACTGGAAGCCTTGACTCACTCCCTTGAGGGCATGGTTGATGAAAGAACCCAGTACATTGAACTTTCGCATCACGAAGAGGCAGAAAAGCTGAATCGTGAGAGACAACTCATTCGTTTGATCAAGGATTTGGCAACGCAGACTTCTTTTGAGGACATCCTGGTGATGTTGCGAAAAGAACTGCGCAAGTTTCATAAAATCGGAGATCCGATTTTAGCATTTCGTCTTGAAGGCGGTCGGACTTTTTTCTGGAGCTTCCAATCCGGAACGTTGACACAAACTGAATCCAATCACGCTTTTGAGTTTCCAAAAACTCCCCAAGTTCCTAGCGCGCAGTTGATTCGCGATTTTGCCAATCACTTTGGAAGACCCTTTATCAAAGCGTATGTTGTTCCCCTTGAGTTGCGCCTGACTGGACATCTTTTGGAGTCCACTGGCGAAGCCATTCTTTGTATTGAAAACTCTTTGACGGACAAAGAGATGGGATCTTTTGTTGAGTTCATGCAAGATCGCATGCGACCGCTCAGCATGGTTTTAGATCGTGTTTTATTGGAAAGTCAGCTGTCGTCATATTCTTATCGCTGGGAAAAAACTTTCGATGGAATGCGCGATCCTATTGCGATCGTCGATATTGATTATCAAGTTGTTCGTGCCAATAGGAAATTCAGTGATAAATTCGTTCATCACAAGTGTTATCAAAGTTTTGCCAATCGTGATGCTATTTGCGAAGGCTGTCCTGTTGCAAAAGTTCTTCAGGAAGGGAAGCCGCAATCGGGTCAAATTCATGTGGACGGACGCGTGTTCCAGGTCCACAGCTATCCGGTGATCATGGACCAAGAAGGAAGTCGCGTAACCAATGTGGTCAATCAATACGTCGACATCACCCAATCGCGCGAGCTTTACCTGCGCATGCTTCAGAATGAAAAAATGGGCGCAATCGGCATGCTTGCTGGCAATATCGCCCATGAATTGAATAATCCATTGACGGGACTTAAATCGCTCACGCAGGTTTTGCTACGAGAGGTGCCGGGTGGATCCACTTTGCATTCTGATCTCCAAGAAATCGAAAAAGCGGCGACCCGCTCGCAAAAAATTATCAAAAATCTTTTAGATTTCTCCAAAGGTGAAGACCAACCATCGGAGTATGTTTCGATGGATGAAGTGGTGGAAAAAACATTGCCGATGTTAAAATCAGCGATGCGCATGCACCGCTTGGAAGTTGATTTGCAAACTCTTGGTGTTGAAGTGTTCGTCGAGCCTCATTTGTTGCAACAAGTGGTTTTCAACCTTGTGAACAACGCCTGCCAAGCAATGAAAGACGCTGGTCGCCTTTCTGTGCGCAGTCGCTGTGAAAACAAACAAGTCATTTTAGAGATCGAGGACACGGGACCGGGAATTCCAGACGAAATTAAACAGCATATTTTTAAACCTTTCTTTACCACAAAAAAAGAAGGACATGGCACAGGCTTAGGATTAAGCATGTCGCTGTCGGTGATTGAAAAATTCGGAGGTAAAATCGAGTTCCACGATGTGCAACCTCATGGAACTTGTTTCCGAATTCTTTTGCCGCAAAAACGAGGTTCAGTGTGAAAGTTTTGATCGTAGACGATGAGGCCCTGGTTCGGCGCTCATTGAGTCGTGCCTTTTTATCGCAAGGTTATGAAGTTGCGGAAGCAGCTGATGGAACCAAGGGACTTGAAATGTGGCGCAGCTTGGCGCCTGATTTGGTGTTTTTGGATGTTTTAATGCCGGGACTCTCCGGGCCAGAAGTCATTCGTGAAATGGGCTCTGATCGGGTCGGAAAAGTGATACTGATGTCGGCATTTGCCGGGGAACATAATATCGAGACGGCACAGCAAATCGGGGCGGATCTCTTTATTCCAAAGCCATTTGATGATATTTTCGATGTTTTAAAAATGGCTGAGGAACTTTTAGCATGAGAATTATTGCCGGCAAATATCGCGGTCATCAGCTTGTGGCATTTAAGGCGGATCATATTCGTCCAACCACGGATCGCGTTAAGGAAACTCTCTTCAATCAAATTCAATTCGATATCGCCGGTGCGCGTGTTTTGGATCTTTTTTGCGGAACAGGAAATTTGGGACTCGAAGCTCTTTCGCGCGATGCTGTGTTTTGCACTTTCGTCGAAAAAAATCCCAAATCTTTGACTATCACTCGTCAGAATATTGAAAAACTTAAAGTTCCTGCCAGTGAGTATAAAATCATCAACATGGATGTGATCGCATTTCTGAAATCGTATAAAGGGGAACCCTTTGATATTATTTTAGCGGACCCTCCATTTACACAAAAAATGGCTCACTCTGTCGTGGAAGCGGCAAGCCAAAGTGAGGCCTTCGGACCCAATACGCTCATGGCTATTGAATCTGAGCAAAAAGAGCGCCTGGATGATGAGTATGGTGATCTTTTTAGATATAAGACCAAGGAATTTGGTGATAAGTATTTGAGTATGTTCCGTCACAAAAGTTCTGTTGCAGCATCTGAGGAAGACAATGGCTAATATCGCAGTTTATCCGGGCAGTTTCGATCCTATCACAATGGGACATGTGGATTTAATCAATCGCATGGCTCGTTTGTACGACGAAGTGATTGTTCTGGTGGCTCAGTCTTCACAGAAAAATTCTTTATTCACAGCTGAAGAACGAAAAGAACTCATTTTGAAAACCATGGGACATTTGAACAATGTTCGCGTGGATATCTTTGACGGCCTAACAGTTGAGTACATGAAGAAAGCAAACGCGCGAGTGATCGTTCGTGGGTTGCGCGCTGTTGTCGATTTCGAATACGAAATGACGATGGCGAACATCAATAAAAAACTCGCACCAAACATTGAAACAATGTTGGTTTTCGCAAGTCCTGAGTATTACTACATCTCTTCACGTGGCGTGAAGGAGCTTGCGATTAACGGCGGATCTTTGAAAGACCTTGTTCCTGATGTGGTGATCGAGGCTATGGCAAAGAAACTTAAAAAGTAGGGAGGGAAAGTGTTACAACTTTCTAAACGCGCCCAAAATTTGAAAACTTCTCCGACACTATTCTTGGTTGCGAAAGCAAAAGAATTGGCAGCTCAGGGACACGATGTGATTTCTCTGACGGTGGGAGAGCCGGATTGGCCGACATTTAAAATCCCATCAGAAGCAGGTATTGAAGCGATTCAAAAAGGAATCACAAAATACACAGCTGCAAACGGTACAATCGAATTGCGTAAAGCTATCGCAGGTAAAATCAAATCTGAACTGGGAATTGATTATTCGGCTAAAGAAATCACGGTGGCTTCGGGAGCGAAGTTCATTGTGTTCACAGCCTTGCAAATGATTTGTTCTCCTGGTGACGAAGTGATCTTAGGCGCTCCGTATTGGGTGAGTTATCCGACAATGGTCGAACTTGCTGATGGCGTACCTCGCGTGATTGAGTGCAATGAACAAGATCATTTCAAAATTACTCCTGCTAAACTTGAGGCAGCGATCACTGCGAAAACTCGCGGTTTTCTTTTCTGCTCGCCAAGTAATCCAACGGGTTTGCAGTATTCCGCTGAAGAGTTAAAAGCACTTGCCGCAGTTTTACGTAAGCATCCACAGATCGTGATTATTTCGGATGATATGTACAACCGTCTTGTTTTTGATGGCAGTCGAGTGGCTCCGCACATCTTGCAAGTGGCTCCTGATTTGCGCGACCGTACGGTAGCAGTGAATGGTGGTTCCAAAGCCTATTCAATGACGGGATGGCGTATTGGTTGGGCCGCTGGTCCGGAGAAGCTCATCACGGCGATGGGTGATTATCAAAGCCAAGCAACAGGGTCACCTTCGAGTATTTCTCAACACGCGGCTTTGGCGGCGATTCAAAATTGTGAGCCAGATATTGCGCAAGTGACAAAGATCCTAACGGGTCGTCGTGAATCTGGTCTAAAAGCATTGCAATCTATTCCTGGATTTAAAACAGCTCCTCCAGACGGTGCATTCTATTTCTGGGTTGATATTCATGCACACTTTGGGAAGTCATTTGATGGCAAAGTGATCCGCACCTCCAAAGACTTCTGCGACATTTTGTTGGATAAGTTCTATGTGGCGACGGTGCCTGGTATTGAATGCGGAACAGAAGGTTTTATGCGTTTAAGTTTCGCTGTTTCAGATGAAACCTTTATTCGTGCAACGGAGCGAATGAAGGAATTAGTAGCCGCTCTAAAATAATTTGAGACATAAAAAAACCGACGCGTGTTCTGCGCGTCGGTTCTTAATTTTTAATATTTAAAATTTCTAGAATAGATTCTTAAAGAATGTCACGATCTTCATCCAGAAGCTCATCGGTTCTGCTTTTGTGATCGAGCTTGGGGTACGTGAATCAGCAGGGCATTTGTATTGCGCCTTGATCGTGTAACCTTCCGGAACTGCTGGGTTGAACACGAGGTTCATACCACTAACAGAGTGTGAAGTACCCGTGAGTGTCGGAGAGTAAGTCACAGTGACAGCGCCTACCGGAGTACACTCAAGCGGAACAGATCCTAGAGAGTTTGTGATCTTATCAAAGAACAATTTCACATTGGCAGAGTAGTCAGCATCACAGATGGATCCGATTCCGCCGCCCGTCATATTTGAAAGTTCAGCGTAACGGAAGCCATAGTGAGATTTCGCTGTACCGGCGTCTTGAGCCGCTTTACAAGCTGTATCGCCTGGTTTCACGATGATTGAATTCACCGTGAAGCGTTGGTTAGCACCGAACGTTGACTTCACGTAGTTCACGAATACTGAAGGTTGGTCTTCGCTTTCAAGAGGCTTTAGTTCGCCTGAGTAAACTTGTTGAGAAGCGTCGCCACCGATACTGCGTTCGTCTTCATCTGAAATAATGATATAAGCAATTGCAGCGTCTGGACGATAACAACCTGAAACGCCAGAATAGTGGTAGTCACCGTTGTAAACGTGATTGTAAGCGGCTTTGATCGCACGCTCATCATCAGAGTTTTTCCAACCCGCATTAATATAGTTAATTGTGTGTTGGAAAACTGCAGAAAGATTTGGAGTTCCTTTTTTCAGGATAATGCCCATTGCTGAGCTTGGAGTGGAGCTACTTTGCCAGTAGATTGAAGCACCCCATGCCGAAGTTGTCGTCGTGATCGGAAGGGCACGAGTGACAGTTGCACACATTTGCCAGTCGATGCTGGAGTTTTGTAAAAGGGTCACAAAACCTGACAAGCGAGCTGCTAGCTTTTGGTTATCTGGAAGCATGGAGTTGGAGTCATCGACAACGAGTACGATATCGACCTTTTGTGACTTCGGTTCAACCGTATTTGTGTAAACCACATCACGTGTTGGCGTCGCTGATGGCGATGGACTTGGAGACGGCGACGGGCTTGGTGATGGAGACGGTGAAGGTGAAGGAGACGGACTTGGAGATGGAGACGGTGATGGAGACGGACTTGGCGTTGGATCAACAGGTCCTTCTGGTGTCACGCTTGGATCGTTTGATTCCGAGCTGAATTGAACAGGCATACAGGAAGCAACTGTTAAAAGTGCAAACATCCCCACGGCGATTCTTGCCGCCCATTTGTCTGATCGAATGTACATACTGTCTTATCCCCTTTGGTGCAGAATAACATAATCATCGTGTTTACCCCAAGCGCAGCTCAGTCTAGGTCTGGGTTTTCACATTCACGACCTAGGTCTCATTGTGAGACCGACCTTCGGAGGTTTAAACTGAAAGTCATAACGCCTTCAAGGAGGCCTGGTGAGCTTTTGGTTTTTACTACAGATTCTAATTAATCTCGTTCTGGTTGCAGCCGTTGTGGGATTGTGGGTTCGCCTCAATCGCCCCCCTAAAGATGATCCGCGTTTAAGCAAGGGTCTTCAACTATTGCAAAGCAAGATCGCGGTTTTAGAAGATCTATCGGATCGCACGGAAACTCAGGTGAATCAGCTAACGGCGTTGTTGGAATCGAAAGTTAAAGACATTCAAACAAAGATTCAGGCTTCAGAAAAACAAATCACGAAAATCGATCAAAGCATGCAAAAGAGCTTGGAAGTCGCAAAGATCTTCCAAGACCGTATTCCTCACACGGAAATTCTTGAGCGCCAGAATACAATTAAGTACGTGAAAGCCGCACGCTTGGCCCATCAGGGAATGAGTGTGGATGAAATCGCAGGACAAGTTGATTTGTCTCGCGGTGAAATTGAATTTATCGCGAAGGTAAATCGTGATCAATTGATGTTCTGTGAAGACAGCTTGCCTGAGTGGGTTGGTGAGGAAGCACAAATCGACAAGAGTCATGACTTGAGCGATGTTGACAATATCAGCTTCATGCAACAACCGTTGCAGAAAGAATCGGGAAGTAACGTTTCTGATCTTAGTTCTGTGTTCGAAGTTCCAAAAGCAGATCAAGACGCTCTGAAAAAACTGGGCGACGCTTTCAAGCAAGCCTGCAAAGAAGTCAAAGACCAAGAAGAAGAAGCCGCACAAAAACCACAAAACGTAGCAGCCCTCTTTAACAGCGTCACTCAAGGAGTCGCACAAAACTTCCTCAGCGAAAAAACCCTAGGAATCCGCCCCGTAGAATTCCGCCGCCTCGACCTCAACGAATAAAAGGTGCCCGGTGACTTTTCGGTGTCTCACCGCAACAGTCCGGCCGAACACCGGAACAATTTGGACATAAAAAAAGCCTCCGTGCATTGAGCAGGAGGCTTTTCTTTTTGAGAAACTCTCACCGGTACTACTCAAGACCCGGGAAAAAGAAATCCACAAGGCTGCGAGATTGCGGTGAGTAGAATTTCAATGAATATTGACCGACGCGGTAACTTGGAGAAGCGATCACAAAAAGTTCTTTGTTAGAAGAAGTTCTCATGAAGAATGCCACTTTGCTAATTGCAGAGTCAGATGTCATGTACTCACCCATTGTATCGAACTCACCAGAAAGCATCGCTGCGATTTTTCCGCCGTCGCCGTTAACGCCGACAAGTTCAAATGTCTGTTGCATAGAGCTTTCACCGTGAAGGGTCACTGAGCTACCAGAAACAACTAAGTTGTCGTCAGAGTTTGAACCTCTGAAGATTGTTTGGCTAGGCCCGGTTGCGAGGCGAATCGGTTCTTTTGAAGATGCACGCATTCCCATCAATTGACCGTTCAAAGCTCCGTTGTGACCTTGCAAAAGATAAGGATAACGAACCTTACCAGCATCCGCGCGAAGAGAAATCTCGATAATAGCAGCCCGTTGACTGAGTTCAGATTCAATCGCCAGGTTTCCGTTATTA
Source organism: Bdellovibrio sp. HCB2-146 (assembly GCF_047345725.1). Taxonomy (NCBI): domain Bacteria; kingdom Pseudomonadati; phylum Bdellovibrionota; class Bdellovibrionia; order Bdellovibrionales; family Pseudobdellovibrionaceae; genus Bdellovibrio; species Bdellovibrio sp. HCB2-146. Next base: position 883,827 of record NZ_JBLEQP010000001.1, on the reverse strand, counting down.
TCGATAAAAACCGGAGACAACATCACGGCTGCGCCATTTTTGATTTTCTTACCCATGTAGAATTGACCTACAGAAGCACGATCGCCGTTTTGACTGACCATCAAAGCAAAGAAGCGGGAACTGTCGTTTACGTATTTATCAATCACAAGATAGTGAGTGCCATGAACTTTTGATTTTTCGCTCCCAATTACGTAGACACCTGCGTTTAAGCTGATGCCGTAACCTTTTGCCGTTGGGTTGTTGTTAACGCCTGTGCCGTAGACTTTGCCCAAGTCTGTTTCAGGAAGTGAGCCTGTTGCGTGAACAACTGTTCCAGTCAAAGCGACGATCAAAGTTAAGATTAGATTTTTCATAGTCGTTATTCCTTTTCCTGAATTAGTAACCACAACGGTGAATAGAGTTTGCGGCAGAGCGGATTTGCGAGCGTACTTGATCAACATACCAATCGCTTGGGATCGTTGAGTGGCACATCTCTTGGCCGATTTCTCTGTCAAGATTGTGAAGATCTGTGATCACGCATGCAAAGTCGCGGCGGTAAACCGATTGCAACAAAATGAATTTTGCTGCGCGAGCTACGGCTTGAGAAATTTTAAGTTCAACGGCATCGTCAGCTTGAGCAGGACCCAATTTCACTTGCAAGTTCAAGATACGACCCGCAAGGTCGGAGATGCGCTCGTAGTAGTCGTATGGAAGATAATCATAGGCGCCGGAATCACAACGGTAACCACCGCAGTTTTCGTAGATGCTGCCGTAGTAGTGAACATCCAGATATTCGTACGCTTCAAAAATAATTTGGTAAAGCTCAGAGAGAGTCATGTACTTCACTTGACCAACAAGTTTTGAACCGAGTTTGCGTTGGCTTTGATCCGCGGCTTCGAAAGCTGTCATCGCAACTTCGTTGGCAGCGCGGATTGCTTCAACAGTGTGAGGATTTTGTGATTCCTGCCAAGGACGAACTTCACGGTTCTTCTGGTTCAAAGCTGCGAGCATGTGAGCTGCTGCTTTACTAAGTGAACCCGCGCGAGCCATCAAGCCAGCTTGGCGTTGAGCACTGCGAAGTTCGGAAACCAAATTTGTACAACGATTCAAGATATCGCGGTAAGAAACTTTGCTTGGATAAATCGCCACAGCCGGAACCGGAAGCGGACGAGGGTTTTGTTCACAACGACCCGCTTGAGCCATCGGGGCAGCCAACAAAGATGCCGCTAGTAATGTCGAAAATAGTGTTTTCAAGGAAAACCTCCTAAAAGTTAAGTCATCAGAACAACCCCAATCTACAACCCCCGCACCCACCCCACCTCGAACAAATCCTAACAAGATTGAGCCAGCAAAAAGGTCAAAAAGGTGCCTGGTGACTTTTTGGTTGTGGACTGCGTTGGTCCGACGGGGTTCGGAAGGGTATGGACATATAGCCGCTTTTGAGGGGCTTAGAGGAAGGTTTTGGGATACATGGACGTTCGTTTTTGGGCGACGAGACTCTAAAGAAAGGTGAAGTAGGGGGGAGACAGGTGACTTTTGGGAAAAAAGTCACCGGGCACCTTTTTTTATTTGCAGACTAGGTTGTTGAAGGTGGCTTTTGTGGCTTTCATGGCGTTGGCTAGGTATTTGTCGGTGTCTTTATTTGCTTGGAAATAGACTTGGAAGAGGCGGCGGGTTTCTGAGATGTGGGCTAGGCCGAAACCGCTGTATGTTTTTGGGTAAGCTCTTGAGATTTGCAAAGGCATGCCGCAAGCTTTTTTAAATTTTTCAGCGCCGTACTTGCCAGACTCCATCATATGGGAAGCTTGTTGATTGTGATTATAGTCACCGCCGAAAATCAATGCGCGATTCAGTGCTGGCCACAGCCCCAGGGCGGCGCAATTTGCGTTTTGCCCAGAAACGAATGAAGAAAGATTCAAATTAATTTTCACCCAGTTTTGATATTGATCTGAATAACGAGAAACATTGTACTGAGGATTGTCGCGAAGGAATTCTTCCATATACTCGTTGCGAGTTTCAGCGTCTCTGCGTTCCCAAATTGCAAGATTGAGAAAAATCGCGTCTTCGCGTTTTTTCTCGGTGAAGTAATTCAGAACCGTTGCCCACGTTTGCAAAACAACTTGGTACAAAAGTGGATGTTGATAGCGAATCTCCATCGGAGTCGAACCAACAAGACCCGGTCCATTGTGAATCAAAGGCATTGTATCTAGATATTGAAAAAAGTTAGCTGTGAGTTCGTTGATTTTTGCATACACCAGACGGCTTGCAGCGGCTGTTGGGCAAGGAGCACCACGGAAGTAGTTTCCGCGCAACTTTGATAGGTCACCTCTGTTGCAATCCTTCATTGCATTCCAAACATCGGCTGCTCGAAGATTCAACTCGCGGAAAACCTGCCAATCCAAATTATATGATTTGAAGTAAGCTGCGTCACCACTGGCCTGTTCTTTCCAGTAGCGTACACTTTGTTCTGCCTGTTGTTCAATTAGACTTAAAGGAAAATCTTGTTCCCCGAAATAGATGTCTTCAAGACTTTTCGGTACTGTCTTAATGATTTTTCCCAGCGAAGAATTTTTCAACTGCAGATTTTCAATCAGAGCCATATCTTCGACACTGAAAAGAGACGGAGGCGCCAAACCAAGACGAGCTTGCTCGCCCCAAAAGTCACACTTCATTGCCAAAGCCGGCTGAGAAACCAGAATGAAAGAAAGAAGTAACGAAATTATTTTTTCCATCCTGAGCCTCCGAACATACCACCCGTAATCTCAATAATCGGAGTCAAGCGCATTGGTTTTGCACCAATAAAGATTCTCGACTCAGGAACACCATTTTTAACCATGGTCGTTGCCGCACGAGTGTAGTCGCCTGGCTGACGGAAACCGTAAAGTTTTTTCTGATAGCAAATAGCCGTCAGCGGGAAGTTCACGTCGCCAATATTAAAGCGCGGACCACCGGGGAAGAATTGCATAGCATCGATCTTCGCACAGCTCTTGTATGCCGTCGCTAATTGATCTTTGAACTGATTAATTTGCTCATCCAACTGTTTCCCAAACTTCGCAGCAGAGAACGGAGATTCAAAGCCCAGGTTCGTCAAAAGGATATGTGCATTACGCATCTTTTGATTTACTTCCGTCGATACAGCCGTCCATTGTTCAGACTGAGCGACTTGGTAAATGATCGAAAGCTCACCCAACAGGTAATCCATCTCACGCATGTTGGTGCCAGCAGATGAAGCGAATTTCAAGGCCTCGACTAGTTCGTTCTCCAATTGGCGAGCGCGCTCTGGAGAAATATCTTCTTGGTCATAGAAACCCTCATGAAGTTTTGTCATCAAAACTTTTGTCGACGTCATGTTTTCCTTCGCGATCGGGAAGGATTGATCCAACCAATAAAGTGCTTTCAACAGGCGAAGACGAATCAAAGACTGAGTCAATGAACGCTGTTCGATCACAGCTCCCGAAGAAGCCACCGGACTCCAATTCGTTTTTTGCAAGTAAGATTGGAATGTCAAAGGAAGATCCGTTAGATCTTTCTTAAACTCCGAACTCAACTCGTCAGGCAAAACACTTGGATCAGCAGCGGCAGCGTGTAAGCCCAAAAGTTTCAACTCGCCAAAGCTCAAGTTATGAAGATCTAAAACACCAGCCTTCAAAACAATCAATGAAGAATTAATATCTTTCAAATCTTCAATGACACCGCGAACGGAGTTTCTAAAACGAAGAACCCAAGCTGTTGAAAGTTTCGCCGTCAAAATCACATAAGGGTTCGTCGGAGATTCAAATTTTCCAGGTTGAGTCCACTCGGGCAAACTCACAGAAGGTGCCTTGCCTGCCGGAATCTGGCGCAAGCTCTGAACTATAGAGGCGTACTTCGTCGACAAAGAAGAAAGCAAAGCCTTCGTTTCTGTTAAGTAGTGCAATTCCAAAACACTCTTCACATAGTTCGCTTTCATTTCCAAATCTTGTTGCTGAGCTGGCGTCATCCCACGTGGAATTTTCGACCAAGCTTGGGAAGACTTGTTGAAAGGATTCATAGAAGAACTTAAAGACTGAGCAAATTCAAATGAACCTTGAGTCATTTGCTCAAGGAAACCACGGCGCTCTTGTGACGGAGGCAAAACATTTAATTGAGATTGCAAACGAGCGTAAACCGCAATCGAAAATAAATAAGCGCGCACTTCATTTTCCAAAGTGACTTTCAAAAGAGCTTGAGTCCAAGAACGAATGACCGGGTCATTTCCTAATTCACGGTATTCGCCACGATCCAGTTGTTTTTGCAATTGAGAAGCTCGCATATCGCGAATTTTTGCAATCGCAGAAGAAGCATCCTTACGGCCCATTTCATTAAACACATCAAGCGCTAAAGCACGTGCCAATTCGTCTAAGCCATCACGAGGTCCCAGGACCTCGCGCAAGCGGGCCTGCACTTGTGGAAACAAGCTTTCAACTTGCGCCTGTGCTTGCGCCAATGTTGGATCCGCCAAGTGTACAAACTCATGTGCTAATGTCACGACAGTTTCTGCAGGAGACCGCAACATATCCGCCGCCAAAATATTTTGGCTTGGAATGTAAAGGCCATTCACCAGGTATTTACCTTGTTCTTGTTTTTCAATCCAAGTGTGGTTTTGGTGAGCGCTATTGGCAACCAAACGTGCCAGGCGGCTTCGTTGGCCCGGAGACAAATCCACCAATTGCACGCTTCCGCGAGACAAAATGCCACGAAGGTTCTCGAGAATCGGATTCATTTCCGAAACGTTTGCAAGTTTGATCAACGTCAGAACCATTTCCACGTAAGTTTTAATCACGCGAGCTTCAACTTGAGTAACATACGAAGAACCGGAATTGTCTTTCACCCAACGAAGCATCGCAATTTTAACAGGATATAATTTCGGAAGACGGTGAAAGCTCACGTCGCGATCACTTCCCGCAAAAATCATTGTACTAATATCACCCGCAGATTTTTGTGATTGCAGTGATTGCCAATACTGCAGAATCTCACGCCCTTCAGCGCTATCTGAGTCTTCAAAAGATTCAGCCCAGAGGCCGCCAGCCATCAATTGTTGAACCATCTTTACCGGAAGAATATTTGAAAGGTCTTTGGGAGCCGCAAAAGCAGACCCGCAAATCAGCGCTGTTATAACAAACAGTGATAAGTTTTTAAAAAGCTGGTTCATGGATCCTCCTTAGTACTCGACGAAGGTACTAAAAACGGGCAAACCCCGTATCCAAATTTACCTAACAATATTGAGCTAATATAATGGCTCAAGTCCTAAGGGTGCGATTTGTGTGCCAAAGAAGGGGAATATGTCACGCTTTCTAAGACGGTCTGAAGACCTCGATTGGCTGAATAGATGTCTCAAATTGAGCCAAGTCGTGCTGGTTCAAGGTTTAAAAGGAATCGGCAAATCAACCCTCATCCGCATGTGGGCGTCAGAAAATAAAAAAAGCTCAAAATGGATAACACTGTCGAGATTCTCAACACTGCAAGAAGCACTGGGAGCAAGTGCAACGACGCCACTTGAAAATGTTTTAGAAACATTTTTGCATGAGCTGCCTGCGGGCCAAGTTGTTGTTTGGGATGATGTTCACAATGCCGACGACACCAGTAAAAATATACTTCTTCACAGTTTGCAAAATTTTTTCGGCGATCAGTCGCATATCTTATTAAGTGATCACGGGATCTCTGCGCCCGCGGGAATTCCTCAGCATCTTTTGAAGCCGCTCTCCAAAGAACAGAGCTTGGAACTCCTTCACAATATGGGAATGGAGCTTTCAAAAAAAGAGCAAGAGAACTACATCAGTAAAACCGGCGGTATTCCGCTCTTGATGCAACTCTGGTTGCAGTCCAAAGGTGAAGTCGCCGATCTCAGCCGCGTGTTCTCCGAACTAAAAGGTAACGAAAAAGAAGTCCTCGAAGTTTTTGCGTTGATGCCGACAGGACTTTCACTCACGGCCGCGCAAAAAATGGATGACTCAATACTGGCAAGCTTACAAAAACAGCTTCTGATCGAAAAACATCGTGACCGGTACGAAATGAGCTCGGGCCTCAGAGATCTTCTGCTGGAGCAAATGAAAGGCGAGGGGTTAAAAGACCGTGCCCAAATGGCCCTCACACTTTTAAGCCAAGACACGAAGATAGCAAAATTAGAAGGTCTCTACCTCAATCTTTTAGCAGAGAACTTCAGTGCGATTTCGACAGAATCTATCGACCTCGCAGAGCTTGAAGGAATTAACAGCAACAACTTAACGCCGCTATGTGAAGCGATCGAACCTGCTTTAACAGCGGCAACACCTGTTGTGACAAGTCCTTTGAGAAGACTCAAGCTCCACAGTTTGATTCTGCAAAACCGACGTCCCGAAGCTCTTCAGGAAGCACAAGACATCCTCATGCACCCGCTACCAGAAGGACGTCCTTCAGAGTCAGAAATTCAACTGCGCTATGAGGCGCTCCACTGGTTAAATCGCGCAGAAAAATTCCAAGCAACGGAAGCTGAAACCGCAAAGCTTATCAACTATGCCCAAGGCGCGCAGAAAAGTCTTCTGCGGGTTGAGCAAGCGATGCCTTACATGCGAACGGATCTCGCCCGTGCGGAGGAAATTTTAAAACGCGCACTTGATGAACAAAGGGGTGAAAGCAATATCGCGACGGCTCAAGCTCACTATCAGCTGGGCGTACTTTTTGTTCAGAAAAAAGATTGGGCGAAGGCCAAAACACATTTCTATCAGGCCTATCAGCAATATCTTCAAGGTAAACGCAGCTACTTTGCTTTATTCAGCTTATTCAATGTCGCCTGGTTGCTATTCCAACTCAAAGATTTTGCTGAACTTGAAACCATGATGGACCGCTTGCAAAAAGCCGTACAACTGCATGGCTTTAGTTATTTGCAGGCCGGAGTTTTCTGGATTCAAGCGCAAATGGAATTCTGGAACCTACAATTAGGAAAAGCGTTGAACTCCATCACAGAAGCTTCAACAAGAATGACGGCATCTACGCCGCAACAAGCGCGTATGGATATTCTAACAGCAAAAGCTCGCATTCTTTACGATCTGGGACTTGAGTCGGAAACACAAGCGACGCTTGATCAATTAAGCCAAGTAAATTTAAAAGACGCGAGTGACCGAAGAAAAGCCTTAGAAATTGAACTTGGAATTAACTCTGTCGACACAGAAGAGTTTCAAGAACTTTGGGTGCAGTTGGGGCGTGCGGCAACTGAAGACGCTTATACAATTTGGCTTCTTGAAAGAGGCTCTTCAAAAAATATTGAGACCTCGGAACTTCTTAAAACTCGTCGTGGTCGGATGGCAGTTTTAGAGTCGCAAATTCTTACCCAAGTGCAGGAAAATAATTTGGAAGCTCTTGGTGCACCACTCAACGAACTCGAATCACACTTATCAGGAGTTTCCCAAGCCTTCCGCGTCCGACTTGCACTTCTCTGTTTAAGAGCGTCGCAGGATTCGTCGCGCTGGCTTGAAAAAGCCCGCCTCGAATTCAGTCAGTTGCGCCTTCCAAAATCAGATCACGATTTCTTCCACGCGTGGTTGCAAGAAATCCAAGGTGATCACAAATCCAAAGTTCCAAATCATCCGAGATGGGGATTGTGGCGTCCTAAAAAACAAGTCGAAAGTGAACGCTATAGAATCAAAACGGAAGCGGCAACGATGAGTGGCGCTGACGCCCCGGCAAAAGGCCATCCCCACTCTGTGACACTGCTAGAAGATCTTGGCCGCGTATTCGTGAATCAAGAGCAAGTCGAAGACTTCAATCGAAAGTCCGTCCTTCGACAGCTCCTGGCACTTCTTTTTGAATCGTATCCAGATAAGCTCAGCAAAACGAATCTCGCCCAAGGCTTGTGGGGAGAATCCTACGAACCCCAAGTGCACGATGCGCGTATCTATACAAACATTCAGCGCTTGCGTGCACTCCTGGGGGAAAAATCGATAGAAAATTGGGACGGCGGTTATCGCTGGAATCCAAGCGTGGCGTTTTACTACTATAAACTCCATGCGCAGCCACAACTCGGCAGTCACCGCGTGAAAACTTTGATCCTTGAAAGTTTGAAAAAACGAAAACAGGGTCGAGGGGAAAATGCTTGGATGTCCAGAGGAGAACTTGTGGAAGCCGCGGACTCAAGTGACGCCACCGTCAAACGAGTCCTGGCAGATCTTCTGAAGGAAGGCCTGATCGAGAGAACAGGCAAAGGTCCTTCAGTCGTTTACTCTATTGCGAAAGGCAAGACTTAACAGTATCTTCAAGGCCCGAGATATCAACAGTTGCTCCTGCAAGTTCTTGCGGGAGAATTTCTGCCATACCCTGGCTGATGTGAGCAGCGGAGCAGCTCTCAGAAGCCAACAAGCGGATCGCTTCAAGAACGATGGAAGTTTCGCCTGATAAATCATTTTTCTCAGGTTGCCATCCACCTTCAGAGGCACTTTTTAGTGTTTGAGCGCTATCCACTTTAATCTTCGCTTTGCTATCAGTCAGCTTTAAGTTCAAACCAGATTTCAACTTCAGTTGATAATTGATTTGGGAGTCAGACACTTTTTCTTTGACCAATTTTCCACCTGTGAAAGACACAGTTTGCGCCATTGCAGGAAGAGTCATCAGGACAGCGATCAAAGTCAAAATTGTTGATTTCATAAATTCCTCCGTAATCGGATTTATCAATATTTATGCCACGGTTAGCGTGGCGTAGCCTCTGTATAAACGCCGCTCGCACTCAATCTGTGAGCCATTTGTGACCAAACCTTGTACACCTTGACTCTCAACGCAGTCACATCAGAGGTATTTGGTTGTTGGTTGCGGCTAAAGCTTGCGATGATTCGGCGGTAAGCACCGTCGTTATTTTGGATATCGTAAATGTCCGCCAAAGCTTCGCGCATTCCGTCTGTGCGACGACGAAGATCGTTGTTCAAATCTTGGCCCAAGAAGCCAACAAGTTTCACCAGGATCACAGCCTTTGCAGAGTCACTCACGATGTTTGCTTGGTTACGCCACAGCAGACTTGAGTAGTAAAATCCATATTGAGCAATCGATGTTTCGCTGAAGTTTCCGCTCGCGAAAGTCGATTGATACGTGCGAATTTTGCATGGGTTATTGGCATAAGCCAAAGCCAACTCAAATGATGTGCGATAGAAGTTTGCCGCCCATTGCGCGATCAACTCAGAGTTGTAGCCCGCAACTTTCAAAGTCAAATCACCAACTGATTTAGATCTTTGCAAAGTCAAACGAACCGGTTCTTCAAAAGGATTTTGACCAGATTTACGAACGATCTTAGCAACGGCATCTTCGAAATGACGAATGCGTGGGCCCAGTGGCAACGTCTTTGCGTCTTCCAATGCACGTTGGATCAACGTCGTCGTTGTGTATGCACTTTCAATAACGGAAGAAGGATCTGGTGAATCCAACTGACCAGCAGAAAGATTATCTTTCGTAAGTTCATTTTCCCAAGAAGTTGATGCCTGAGAAACAGTTCCCATCATCAAAGTTGCGATCGTCGCAAGAGTCATAAAGCGTTTCATAAAAAAGCCTCCATTCAACGAAAACAAATGTATCCGAGGAATAGAAGACCCACGCCGAAGATAACCTTACAGCTTTGAGCTAATTAGATTTTTAAGTGAAAACAATAGCTTACTTCGAGCTCTCTTTAATAAAAAGAGTCAAATAATGGCGAACCATGTACTCGAGCTTCACTGGCAAACCTTGATAAGTCCACATCAACTCGCCAAAGGCACCCCATTTTGCTTCAACGACATGCTCATCCATCACGTTGCTTGCAACTTGAGTAGAGGATTCAATTGAGCCTGGAGCTGGAATGTAGTTCGTACCAATAAAGTTAAAGCGCACAGCGATTTGGCCTGGAGCTTTTAATGAAAAAATCATTTTGAAACCGTTACGGAACAACATGAAATCTGCGTGAGTTTTCGCGATCCCGTAAATTTTGATTCGGCCAAGAGCCGAAGGTTTCAATTCATTGAAGGAAGTAGCAGCGTCGACAAACTCTGTCTTGAGAGCCAAAAGGAACTGAACAGTTTCGCTGACAAGAATCTTATCGGTATCAAAACCGAAGCTCATATCAACAAGACCGGACTCTTCCATTTGTTGCTCAGCCTTCACAAGTTCTTTAATCCAGCTGATTTTCTCCATCATGCTCATCCCCCAAACGCCATATAAGCGCAGCATCCTCGCCGCGAGTTGTCGTTATCTTCAATAATTTCGAGGGCCTGGGTTTTTGTCAAGACGGAGCAGTTTGACGCGGCGGGCTTCTTACTAGAAGCCCGAGAATTGGATGCGGGTGCCTATGACGGATTCTGTGCCTTGGGGTTGATTGAAGGCGGCATAGTAACCCAGAATCAAATTGAACGGGAATGTGTAACCCAACGTTGTTTCAATTTTGAGTTCAGCACCGGCTGTCCAGAAAGAATCTGTCGTCATGCGGATGGCTTGGGCAGCGCCGGTTTCGTTGTTAAAGAAGAAACCGTCAGCGGCCACACCGTCGGCAATAATGGAGCCCACTAAGTTGTGCAAGAACAGCGCATCCGTGCCCGAGCCACTTTCAATTCGGTAAATAGGGAAGCGATATTCAAAGTTAGCATTGGCGATATTGCGACCCAAAACTTGCCCGCGTGAATAACCACGTAAAATATATTGCGGTAAAACACTGTCACTCATAAAAACCAATGACTCTGTCGAGCTACCATAAATCGCTGCAACTTGTTCGGGAATATGCAAACCAGCCACACGCAACATCACCGCGTGATGACGAGGCAAAAATTTTGATAAGTAAATTAATCCGACGCCAGTGAATTGCGAGTACTGAAGATAATCTTCTTGTTCGATGTAATAATCCGCGCCCAAATAACCACCCCAGCCAGATTCTGGAGAAATCTCGGCTCCTGATTGTGAGTAGTTCGCATAGTTGATCGCAGCCGTCGGGCCCATGCGTTTGAAAGTGCGCGAGCTGGATTCAACTTGGCGGTCCAGATACTTCCAACCGATTTGTGCAGCTGCGTAGCGTGACAACCAGAACATATTCGGAGACCCAACCAACAAGGCCCCATAGTCATCCACACGATTGTCAACAGTTCCCAAATAAGAAGCACGTTGATAACCAAAAAGAGTCCACGGCAAACGAGTGGTTTGATTTATGTAAGTCGCTTCAAAACTGCCGCGACCAATCCCCGTATCCCAACTGCCTAACAGCGCATAGGTGTGTTTTTTCAGCGGATCAAATCCGGTTGTTTGCGCCATGATAACCACGCCAGTTTCACTCGAAGAACCGGCAATGAACGGAATCCAGTAACGAGGTAGCAAATATCCCAGAGCGGAATAGTCTTCGATGTCTTCAGGTTTCACTAGTGTTGGCAAAGTTTCCGTAGAAACCGGTGCTGCTTCAGCTTTCACCGGATAACGATCCGCAAGCAAAGGCGCAATTTTTGGAAGCTCCGCCGGAGTTTTGTTCCAATCTTCCTGTGCAATGGCACCCACGCGCAAACCTTGTGAAGTCATCGTCGTCACAAAAAGTTCGGAACGTTGCGAGTCCAAATCACTGGTAAAATTCGCTGTCACTGTGTGAGTCAGCGGCCGAGCAGAAGACAAGTTCGCATCCGCCAAATACAAATTATGTGTTCCGTTTTTAGAGGAAGCGAACATCAAGCCCATCGAAGTCTTACGAGCAAAGCGAGCATTCGGGAAGTCAGAGAAAAGTCTTTGCGGTTCTTTACCGTCTAAAGCCAACTTATAAAGATGTTCTTCACCGTTTCCTTTGCGCCAAGAAAAGATCACAGTCTTTTCATCCCAGAACATCGGATACGAGATACGTTCTTGCAGAGGGGGAGTGAATAAAGTCGTCACTTCTTTTCGGTTCTCATCAAGACTCATCATTGCAAGGTGAGTTTTACCGCCTTGAAGTTTTACGAACACAACAGATTGACCATCTAAGGAAGGGGAGGGCTCACGCGCGCGCAGTGACTTTGTCACCTGACGTACTTTTTTCTTGGTTAAATCATAAATATAAAGATCAGAAAAACGGTCATAGCGACTGGAATAATCGATTTTATCATAGATAAAACGACTTGAATCGGGGAACCAGCTGACACGTTGAATGGATCCGGAAGCAGGGGCGTCTCGTTGCAGTGGAATATTTGGAATCTCATTAAACTCTTCGACCGTGTCCGTGCTTTTCACATCCAAAAAGCTTTGATCTAATTTTTCCCGCGTGATCATTTTGATTTCGCGAGAGTTGGCGTCGTTTTCTGTGATCAAAACTAAATGCTTACCGTCTGGAGAGATCGCCGGAGCAGAAACCGAATTAAAACGATTCACCGGTAATTTGATCGTCGTGGGGGGGACAGCTTTGAGCTTTTCAATTTGTGTGAACGCAAGTTCTGAAACAGTCTTCTGCATGTTGAAGTACTGTTGATTGTAGCTTGATCCCAGATAGTCATGTGCCGGAGTTTCAATAAAATAAGGAACGCGGCGACCGTGACGTTCATGCAAATCGCCCACCACTGAAGTGCCTTTGTCTTGAACCATCTGACTCCACATCAAAGATCCGAACAAGTAAGGACGAGCTCCCTGAGGCCAGCTTGGCAGAGCTTCGTTAGCCTCCGCAATATCGTATTGATGGAAAGTATTGTCAGCGACCATCGCGCGAATCGTAGCGTCCTGATAGACAGAGCGAAGACGGCCGTGATTGCTTAAGCGTGTTTCCATTTCAACGGCAACACCTTCTTTCCACCAACGTGGCAGCAACAAGTTTGGCGCGATGATCGTACCGAAAACCGCATGCAATGGGCGCATCACTCCACCATGAGGGGCGAATGTCAGAACGTGAGTGAATTCGTGTGACAAGAGTTCGTAGGCCCAGTCACCGGTGTCAGCCAAGCTGTCTTCGGGTCCCGGCAAAACGGGATAAGCCATGATATGACCATAGGGGATCGGTGTCGCGTATCCATTAGTGACATCTGTTTTATCATTGATCACCACGATGGTTTTTTCCGGCATCGAGTGAAAGAAAGGTGAGAGATCTTTGTAGGCTTTTTCTAATTTTTCAGCGTAAAGTTGCCCGAGGTCCTGCTGCTCGGCATTAAAAATCACTTCGAAGTGGGGAGTGTTCAGAGTTTTCCACTTAATCAGTGGCGAAACTTCAAGTTGTGCCCAAGTCTGAGGCGAAAAACAGAGTAAGAATCCTAGAAGAAGAAACTGGCTGAAAAAGAATTTTTGCATATTTGTACCTTGGACCTATAGCAACGCACCATTAGTTCTGGAATCATTAGTTTGACAATAAGCTGCTATAAATTAAAGTTTTTAATTGATGATAACTTTTTGAACTTCTGAGGAGGACTTCATGATTCGTAAATTGGCTTTTGGTCTTGTTGCATGTGCGTTGGTGGTGGGTTGTAAAGGAAAACAAACTCAATCTGACCAAGCTGTTGAAACTATGCCTGCAGGTGGAACTCCACAAATTGATTCTTCTGCTTTGAGCTTTGATCCAATGGGATCAGATTCTGGTAAAATCTCTGGTCTAGTAACTGTTCGTTTCGGTTACGACAAGTCTAGCTTGGACGCGAACTCTAAAAAAGACATCGCGACAAACGTTGATTGGATGAAGAAAAATCCAAACACACGCGTACAAATCGAAGGTCACTGCGATAACCGTGGTACAATCGAATACAACGTAGCTTTGGGTGAAAGACGTGCCAATGCAGTTAAAGCTTACATGGTAAGCCTTGGTATTCCTGCTGACCGTTTGAGCACAATCAGCTACGGTAAAGAAAAACCACTTGCTACTGGTGACAGCGAAGCCGCTTACGCACAAAACCGTCGCGCAAACTTCGTTCCTGCTCAGTAATTAGTTAAAACGAAGGGTGTGGAGTGAGACTTCAGAGAATTTTCATTGGGATTTTAATTTTCTCAGCGATCCTCGGATGTCAGACTGTACCCGCACCTTTAGAGGACTATTCTCTAGCTCGAGCCGCGATAGATGCGGCTCGTTCCGTTCAAGCCGCTCGTCATTCGCCAGGTTACTGGCATCAAGCTGAAGAAGCTTATCGTAAGGGTCGCATTTACTTCGAAGACCGCGACTATCAAAAGGCGAAAGAACAATTTGTCAGAGCGAGATTTGCAGCTGAAAAAGCTGAAAACTCCGCACGCCTTATTCGCCAAAAAACGGGAGATGTATTATGAGAATTCTTGTTGGGATGCTGGCCTTATCAATGGCTCTTACTGGCTGTTTGAAAACCCGTAACGAAGTTCGCGATGGTGAACAACGTCAAGTCATGCAACAACAAGTAACGACGATGCAAAGAAACAATGCCGATGCTACAAGTCGCGTTTCCGATATGGAAGAATTGATGCGCGAGTTGAACGGCCGTGTAGAAGTCGTTGAAAACAAACTCGAGAGAAACAATGCCGGTGTTGAAGGGGCGATGAAAGCGTCTCAAACCCAAAGTGCCGATCTCAATCAAAAAGTTCAGCTGTTGCAAGAAGCTCTCACAAAAATGGAAGGTCAACTTTTCCAAGTTACAGCTGAAGTTCAAGCTTTGAAAGCCGAGCGTGCCGCTGCGGCCACTCAGGCTCAGGCGCAAGCTTCTGAGAAAAAAACTAAAAAAGACACTTATGACTCTGCGACCGAGTACTTCAATAAGAAGGACTGGAAGCAAGCAATCCTCAATTATCAAAAATATCGCGATGAAAACCCAAAAGGTGGCCATTTTGCTGATGCGACTTACAAAATCGGCGTGGCTTTCCAGGAATTGGGTATGAAAGACGAATCAAAAACGTTTTATGATGAAGTTGTGAGCAAATTTCCTAAGTCAGATGAAGCTCGTCGTGCTAAGATACGCTTGAAGGGTCTTAAAAAGTAGGTTGAGTGGTAGAACGCGTATTATCGATTGAAACAAGTTGTGACGACACCTCTGTAGCTATTGTTGAGCGCAGCGGCTGGGTGCACTCTGTTGTTTCCGCGTCCCAAGACCTTGAGCACGAAATGTATGGCGGTATCGTTCCTGAAATCGCCGCTCGCAATCACTCCATCGCCCTTTTACCTCTGGTGGAAGAGGCCTTTAAAAAAGCCAATATGACATGGAAAGACGTTCAAGGAATCACGGTCACAAATCGACCGGGTCTTGTGGGTGCTTTGATTGTCGGACTGGTGACAGCAAAGGCGCTAGCGCAATCTAAAAAGTTGCCGTTTTTAGGGGTGAACCATTTAGAAGGTCACTTATTAGCGCCGTTCTTGAAAGACGCTCAATATGCGCCTCCGGAAGATTTTGATTATCCTTATGTCGGTCTTGCGATCAGTGGTGGTCATACAAGCCTCTATCATATCAAAGGACTTGGTGATTATAAGGTTCTCGGCGCAACGAAAGACGATGCCGCTGGAGAATGTTTTGATAAATTCGCCAAAATGGCGGGACTGGGTTTCCCAGGTGGTGTGCGCATTGATCAAATGGCGAAAACCGGAAATCCGCATGCTTATGAATTTCCGCGCAGTATGATCCATGACGAAACTTTCGATATGAGTTTCTCTGGACTCAAATCTTCAGGCCAAAGAATGCTTGAACAATTGGGCCCAGAGATGGTGAAACAAAATCTTCCAGATTTGTGTGCTTCTTTCCAAGAAGCAATTGTTGACGTATTGATTGCGAAATTAGATCGTGCTGCCAAAGTCATGCGTGCAAAACGTGTGATTCTTACCGGCGGTGTGAGTGCGAACTCTCGCTTGCGTGCACGTGCCGAAGAATGGGCTCAGAAAAAAGGTTTACGCCTGGTGATTCCGCCGCTTAGATATTGCACGGATAATGCGGCGATGATTGGTTATGTGGGCGCACTTCGTATGGCGCGTGGTGAAGTTTCTCCTTTGGATGCAGGTCCTTCTCCGCATACGTTAGAATCGGATTTTAGATGAGTGAAGCCCGTCAAAGGTTGATGGTTGCCCTGGAAGAACTGGGTATCCTCGCCAAAAAATCATTAGGTCAGAATTTTCTTGTGAGCGATATCGTGATTGAAAAAATCATCAATCAAGTGCGTGAGTTTCAGCCAGAAAAAATGATCGAAGTGGGGCCTGGTCCTGGCGCTTTGACGTTTTTCTTGCAA
This sequence comes from Bdellovibrio sp. HCB2-146, assembly GCF_047345725.1. Lineage (NCBI taxonomy): Bacteria > Pseudomonadati > Bdellovibrionota > Bdellovibrionia > Bdellovibrionales > Pseudobdellovibrionaceae > Bdellovibrio > Bdellovibrio sp. HCB2-146. Next base: position 867,756 of record NZ_JBLEQP010000001.1, on the reverse strand, counting down.
CAAATGAACGTGCCGTTGCAATTGATTGAACTCGATTCGGTGATTGCAGAATATTGGCGCAACAAGGGTCTTCCGGTTTTGGAAGAAGATGCATTGCGCTTGGATTGGACACAGTTCTACGACGATAAAAAATTAGTCTTCGTCAGCAATCTGCCGTATCAGATTTCTTCAAGCATTGTGGTTGATCGCTCGCTTGAAGACAAAGGTGTTGCGCACATGGTGCTGATGTTCCAAAAAGAGGTCGCTCAGCGTATTCGCGCGGCTGCTTCAACGGAACATTATGGTTTTTTAAGTGTGATCGCACAAACCTTCTGGAAGATTCATACCGTGACGGACGCAGGTCCTCGTGATTTTGATCCACCGCCAAAGGTAGCCAGCCGTGTGTTGGCTTTTACGCGCATTGAAACTGAAGTCAAAAACCGTAAAGCGTTCCTAAACCTCGTAAAGCTGGCCTATGCCCAGCGCCGGAAGCTTTTAAAGAAAAATTTAGCTGGTCTTTTAAGCCAAAGAAAGCTAACTGAAGAGCAGCTCGTTCAATGGTTGAAAGAGCTAGGGCACAAAGAAACCGCCCGTGCTGAAGAACTCAGCCCTGCGGATTTTGTGCGTCTTTATAAGCACTTTGGATTTAATGAATGAGCAAAGAGAACATCTTAATTATCCAGGAAAACAAAAAAGCTCGTTTTGATTTCACGATCATTGAAGTCTACGAAGCTGGTATGGTTTTAATGGGTAGCGAAGTGAAATCCTTGCGCAATAAAGACGTGCAACTCAAAGATTCCTACATCTCATTTCGTGGTGAAGAGGCCTTCTTGCAGAATGCCCATATCGCCGAATACAAAGCTTCTAGCTACAACAACCACGCGCCTGAGCGTCTACGTAAGTTGCTTCTGAATCGCAAAGAATTAGGGGAGATTTACGGAGCCCTTCGCGAAAAGGGATACTCTTGCGTGCCATTGAAGATCTACTTCAAAAACGGTCGCGCGAAATTAGAGATCGCATTGGTAAAGGGTAAGCAAGCCCACGACAAGCGTGAAGCGATTAAGAAACGCGACGTTTCGAACGAGATTCGCTCAGCAACTCGACGTTCTCGTTAAGGATAAATTCCTCTTCGATGCCTAAGCGGGCACGTTTTTCAGACAACAATTGTTTCCAAGCCGCGTAAGCCTCACGATTGGATGGATCAATGCTGAGTTTTTCTAAAAGCTTCAGCTCTGTTTCCGTATTGGCTTTCAAAGCGCGGTAGAAATAATCATAGGTCATAGAAAGATCGCGGAAGTCATCATCGACCGGCATCGCGTAATCTGGAATATGCCACTGTCCCAACATCAATTGGTGCATGTGTTTTTCCATTGATACAAGCGGCGACAATAAATTCTTGGTCATACGAATACTTAAAAACAAAGTAACACCACAGAGGAAAACCACGCTGACCCCTAGGAATACTTTTAACCACGTTACTTCGCGCTCTAAGTGCGCCACGAGATTTGGATGAGTGTCGTAAGCTAGACTTTTGAATAGTTCGTAGTTTTGAGTAATGAAGAAATATGCAGGTAATAAGAAGAGGAGCGTCGCACCCACAATAGCCGTGATCATGTACCAAGAATACTTGTACTGAAAGGCTTTGTTTAAAATGAAGCGGCGAGGATTCACTCCTTGGGGCGCCCGCTGAGGTTCGATCACTCTTCGTCCGTAAAGCATAAGTCTCTTATCGGTCGGTTGTGTTTTCTTTCGAGTCCAATTATTCTCAAAATCAGACAAGGGGTCCTTATGAGTTTAGCATGGAGATATTTCTTACTAGGAACTGTCATTTTGACGGCGTTTGCACACACAGCGCACGCTGAGGAACCGACCTTAGTCGATGATAAATACTCTCTGAAAGCAGATCGCGAAGCCCTCGATAAGCTTCGCAAGGATATCCCCGTCGAAAGGCAAAAAGAAAACGACGAAAAGGCTTTCATGGATCAGATGATGTCAGATCTTACAAAAAGCCCCGCGGAAGTGCGCAGTCGTTTTAGTTCGATCCTGAATAAAAAGCGCGAAGTCTTTAACAAAGACATGACAAAAGTTCGCCAGGACTTCAACAAAGTCCAAACCAAAGAGCGCGAAGAGTTTACGAAGAAAGCGGGAGAAGAGCGTAAACAGTTTTCGAGAAAGAAAGCGTCTTCGGATGAAAGAAAATCTTTCTTTGAAGATCAAGAATCGCGCCGCAAAGAATTCTACGAAAATCAAAAATCCAAACGTGATGAGTTCGAAGCCGACATGCGCGACAAGCGCAAAAACTTTGACGACTATATGCGTGCGAAAACGGATGAGTTCAATCAGCTTCATCGCGATTACAGCAGCCGTTATCAAGAAAATAAAAAAGCTCTAGAAGATCAAAAGAAGCAGGCCGCTCAGAAGAAGAAGGACCTGCAAAAAAATATCGATAAAGAATACGAAGCAATTAAAAATCAGCCAGCAACAAGCTTAGGGGTGGAAGGCAGCGGAAATTAATCTCTGCTGCCAAATATTACTGAGGCTTGCACTCTTGAGAAGCAATCGACATATAACGAGTTTGGGATTCCACTTCTGAGAAGTTTTTGTCCACAAAACGAACTGGAGTGAACACTTCGCGAGATCCAGAGATCATTTTTCCTGTTTTATTAGAAAGAACGTATTTAACAACATGAACGGTGTTTGTTTCTTCGTGTTTGTGGGTCAATGTGTAAGTTGTTGCAATTTTGGTTTTGTTAACAGTACCGTTCTTAAAATCACCAAAATTCACGTCAGAAAACTCAGAATCGACTGATCCTGTGCACGTCCACTCGAGATCTTCCGACGCTAGTCTGAGAGTATTTTCAAGAGTTTTGAATTCATTTTCAGACAGTTGACCAGCAAAAGAATTCATGGCGAAAAGAGTGGTAAAAAGAGCTAAAAGAGTTTTCATAGGGACACCTTTCTAACGTTACTTGGTTAAATTTTTTTGATTGATCATTTCAAAGTTCCAGCAGTCGAAGGAATGGTCATCTATTGAATAATTTTCCTATTCAAATAGAATGAGAAACACTCGATCATCTCTAAAACTCAGATCAGATCTCGAAGGATTTTCTTTATCAATTTTTGTACCAAGGAGGTCTCCCAACAACTTCGGGAGCAGGGTGGGTCACATGATTTCCCTTTCCCTTACGGTCTAAAATACTGCTTATGAATTTCCATCGTCAAAGAGAACAATTTGTTCTCAACAATCGGTGGTAAAGACACGAACTCAATTCCGTAAGAGAAAACCTGTACGTTTGTTTCGTCAACTTTGATGTGACGGATTTGACCTTGGATTTCAATCGGCGGGTTTTTACCAACAAGCAATTGGCCGGTAACGTAGTCATTCAATTTCATCAATTGTTTGTCTAACTTGTAAGTCACACGGCAACCTTGAGCGCTGATATCTTCAATAGGTCCCACGATTGTTTGTCTTTTGGAGTTGATCTCGACGATATTGTAGAATGCTTTGAAACTTTCAGGAACTTTCACGCGATAATTCTGACGGCGCTGCAAATGATAGACGGCCTCTGGAAGAGGAATATGCAAGCGGCCTTGTTGAATAACTGCGGTGCTTTCAAAATAATATTTTTCACCACCGATAAATAAATGACCCAGGAATTCTTCGTTGTTTTCTAAGCCAGTCGAAGAAGCTGGAACACATTCGATGATATCTAGGCGAGCGTTGTAAAGCGCAGCTTTGTATTTGCAATACGACTCTGCTTTGCCTTTGCAAAGAATTTCGCCATGAGATTGAGCGAGATCGCTGAATAACTTCTTACGATCTTGTTCTCTAGAAACTAAGGAGAAGACGTCTTTATCCATACGGTAACCTCATGCTTATTATGATAGAGATGCTGTATTTTAGCACCTTCTAATTTTTGAAACTCGGCCAGAGTTTCAAAATCGGTTTTACCTTGGAATTTAATAGTGCAGACAAAGTTCTTACAAAGACCTGACTCCTGCCAACCGCGGACAAGTTCAAGTAACTTCTCCGGGTAGCAAATGATGTCAGAAAAAAACCAATCGATGACCCCGATATCTTGAGGCTTCAACGAGAACGCATTCGTCTTTATAAATTCGATTCGCGGAAGTGCTGCAATTTTTGTATCAAGCGGAGCGCGGTCAATACTGACAACATCGCAACCCATTTGCTGCAAGACCCAAGTCCATCCACCAGGGCAGCTTCCGAAATCAACAACGCGTTGGCCTTTTTCAGGGCGTACGCCATAGACAGTGAGAAGTTCCCACAACTTCAAATAGGCGCGGGACGGAGGAATTTCTTTATTCTCGTGAAATTCAATTTCACCATTTGGAAATGGTAAATTCGTTTCTGCAGAATAGAGCAGCGTATTTTTATCCAGCAAAGTCCACGAACCCAAAGGATCTTGTGGGAGAGGGCCCAAGAATTCTAAAATGCGCGGACGAAGTTTTGGCAGATTCTCTTGAATCAACTCCGCACGGCGGTGATTTTCAAAAGAATACAGACTCCAAAGTTTGCCCGCAGATTTTAAAATTTTGGCAGCTTGAGAAATCGACTCAAAAGATTCGATCTTGGCGTTGAGCCAAATATGTTGGGCCCAAACAGAAGACTGTAGGGGCCCATCAGTAAGAACCAGATTTCCATGAACAGAGCGGATGTTTTTGAGCTCTGCCTTTAGCTCTGGCAGAAATGAATCCGCGGCAAGATAAGCAATCACGCAGCTTTTGTAGCAACAGCCGGTGTCAGAAGTCCACGATTATTCCAAGTCGTCATGCAATCGCCCCAGAATTTTTCTTTGATCTTCATTTCCGCCGGACCAAACTTCACTTTTGGAAAATCTTGTTTTTCGAAGTGTTCACAAAATTGCGCTTCAGGGCAGGCGCGAACAACTTTCAACATGAGGTTAAAGTGAGCCTCAGTCATAGGTTTGTTATCCACGAACATTTTTCTGAGGCCGGCCTCTGGTGTATGAAGAAGGAAACTATACAATCCCGGCACATCATATTTTTGACTCATTTTGATACTCCCTTTTTGTTGTGACATACCATTTATCGGCTTTCTAAAAGGCCACCTTGAATGAATTCTCTAGACCATGGTCTAAAGCCTTCCCATTAATAATTTTTAAATTACCAGCTGCTAGACGTAGAACCTGAGAAAAAGGTCTAGGAGGCCTTAAGTCCTAAGACCAAGCTCCGATCTAGGAGCGCATGAAAACACAATTCCTCTCTACAAAAGTCCTGCTACTTGTAACGACATCACTTCTTTCCTCAACAGCGTTTGCTATGGGAAAGCAACCCGTGAAAGATCCTGCGCCGGCGCCAAGTCCATCGCCGTCGCCGAAGCCCTCGCCCACACCAGCACCAACGCCTCTTCCTTCGCCAGCACCACGTGAGCCCGCAGCGGTAACCGATCCGATCACGCCAGCGAACTTTGATGTTTTCAGCGAGGTCTCTTATCCCGTAGGGCAAGTCGTCGACACCCGTTTCAGCAGCTATCGCGAGCTTTTGCCGCAACGAAACGCACAAGACTCATTTAGAACCGATAATTGTGATGTAAATTTGGATGGCAGAGATCGTTTCTCTGATCGCGTGGCCTATGCGGTTGAATTAAAAATGCAGCCTTCCAAAGCGCAAGTGGGCTATGTTTATTCTTATTTCGGTCTAAATAAAGACGTGAACACTTATATGTCGAACAGTTTTATCTCACATCCGCTGTGCGAAGTGACGTCTTCTTCACTGAACACAACTTTGAAAGGTAAAAATGTTCCGTCCTCGACGGTGATTAAAAAAATCAATCAATTCAGCACGGCGATGAATGGATATCGTCGTGAGGCCCTGGCCGGAAACCGTGAAGGCTATGTCAAAGCCTCCAAGCTTTGGTCCAAATTTATGATGTGTCTGTCGTATACGGAATCTCTGACCAGTGCGGATAGCTCAAAATCTCAATCGGTCTCGCAAAAATATGCACCGTCAGGTTATCGCAAACCAGCGGGAGTGAAGTTTTACGAAGACCCTTATCAAGATGAAGCATCGAAACTCAATATTGGAATGTTCCAATTTACTCCCAACTCAGGCGGAAATATTCAAGCCTGCATCCGCGAATGGAATGTGCTTTATCCAAGTTGCACAATTTCACAGACAGCCGGTAAGTCGGAACTAATCCGTGCTCTGGGGAGTTCTTTGCAAACGTTCAATGCGTTTTGTGGAGCCGCAAAAGTGACAGGCATGTTCGGAGTTCAAGTGAACACGACGAAATCAGCGCATACACATCCGGCCAACCTCAAATCAAATGGAGCATTGAAAGCTCCAGCGGAAAGATGTGTAACACCTCATATGTCAGGAAATTCGTATAATCACTTTGGACCATTCCAAAATTCGACAGGAAAAAATCTTGAAGAAGTGATGAATTGCGTGCTGGCAGGGGAGTATTAAGACGCGAAGTAAAATTACTTCGCGCCAATAATGCTTACGCCTTTGATCATGCGACCAAAGAATGAACTCAGTGCTTTTTTCTCAGCTTCATCAAATGAAGACCAGAATTGATTTACACGTTCAAAGTAAATCGGAGTGATCTCTTTGAACAGACTCAGGCCCTTGTCAGTCAAACGAATCACAAAAGATCTTCCATCTCTTTCGTGCACTTCACGTTTAACAAGTTCTGCTTTCTCAAGACTGTTAATCAATCCTGAAATCGTCGCCTGTGTGACACCAACTTTTTGCGCCATCTCAGATGGCATCATTCCGTTCTGACTGCTTTCTAAGAGCAACAACAGTGTGAAGCGCCCTGTAGATAGGTTGTATTTTGAGAAGAAGCTCTCAAGATTTGTCTCAAAATCAGAACTCAACTTTCTAAATAAGATATGAGAATGCATCGACAACGGATCAATTCCAGGATGACTCTCTTCGGTTAGTTTTTTAAGTTCTGCTTCTGTCGGAAGAGTGGTTAGAAAAAGTTTTGCCATTCCGACTCCCTTCTAAAATTAACTTTTTGAAATAAAGGTAACCGTATCAAAATTTTACTTAGTAGAGCTCGGAATGACAAGTCTTCGAGGCTATTTGTGACTCAAAGTGAGTAAAAATTTGTTTATAATGCGAAATATTCTCGTGCTCTTTACAACAAAAGATAGTTATGCTTGTTTCGATGGATTTTCCCTCTAAAATTGCTCATTTTTTTACATTGAAAGCGGCTGCACACTTTTTGCCGAAGGTTTCTCTCCTCGACAACAAAGCAAAACGCGGGCGCAGTCTTTTATTCGCAGGCAGCGGTGAGTACTTTGGCGCAGGTGTGCTGGCGGCGAAAGCCGCTCTCAGAGCGGGAAGCGGGTATGTGATCTTGGTCAATGAGTCTTCACTCGAGAAAAGTTGGAACCATCCGGATATTATTTTACGCCCGTTAAGAAACGATCAAAAAAAATTTATTTTCAGCTCAGTTCTTGTTGGACCGGGCTATGGTGTGAATGAACAAACTGCAGAAATCATTCGGCAGCTAAAAAAACAAAATATAAAGCGAGTTATTCTCGATGCAGACGCATTGACGGTGTGCGCGCAATGGAATCTCTTTCCATTGCCTTCGTCGTGGATCATGACACCGCACGAAGGAGAACTTGCGCGCTGTTTAGATATTTCCAGCAGCGAAGTGCAAGCCAATCGAGAAAAGGCGCTGCAAAAAGCACTCGAGAAATTTAAGTGCACAGTGTTGTTGAAAGGTCACGGCACTTTAGTAGGTCATAAAAATAAAATATATAAAATTCCAACTGGAAATCCAGCACTCGCAAAGTCGGGAACTGGCGATGTACTCGCGGGAATTATCACGGCTTTCCGAGCACAAGGATTGGGCGCGACTTCCGCAGCTCTTTTGGGTGCCTACGTGCATGGAGCTGCTGCAAATTTATGGATCGCCAAAGAGCGTGATCCTCTTTCGTTAACAGCATCCGATGTCATTGAACTTTTACCCGAAGTTCTTTATCGCATCCGTGTGAGCGCAACGGCTAACGCACAATCTTCGCGCGATGTTTGAACAAAGATTCCAGCTTTGAACCGAAGGACTCTGTCGAGATCGCAAGGCCATTGGCAATTCTTTGCGATTCAATAATTAAAAAATTATGGCGCCAGGTGAACGCTTGTCGACGCGAGTTTTGGAAGCGGACTTTTAATGGGGAAGTAAAGCTGTGAATGGAGCTCGACGTAAACTCATGAGTTTGATAACCCAAAACTCGAGGTTCAATTCTCATTATCTCACTAAAATGCACATCCCCTGAACCTAAAGCAATCGGCGCCTCTAGACGGGAAAGCTTGCGGCAGAAGTCGACAAAGTTTTTTGCGTGGTCGCGCATAAAAGATTCTTCGTTTTTATAACAGCCAAAGAATTGGGAACCTGATAGGATCCAAGCAGGGTTCGAACTGTTTTCAAGCTCTTCTAGCAGACAATCTTGTGGCTCGCGTCCCCAATGGTAACCTGAAGAAAAGCAAGTGTCGCGGAAACTACGGTTATCCATAAAACAAAATTTTTGTCCAAAGCCCGTCAGACAAAAACCGACGCCGAAAGTTTTCTTATATCCCGAAACTTCTTTCGAACCCCAAAATTTTTGAAAGATACTTAAGGTCGTGCCTTTGTGTTTGAAATGGCGATCTCCGTTGTTCAAACCAAAATCGTGATCATCCCAAATTGCAAAGGTCGGAACTAAAATGGGTTGGCGATAAAGATACAAGCGTTGACGGCTTTCAACGTACCGATCCCACAGATTTTTCATCCCAAAAAAAGTTCCCATCTCGGCATACGACGTATCACCGACAAAGAAAATCATTTCGGGGCGAGCGTTGCCGACACAGTCCCACATATGCTTTGAAGGGCCCGCGTAAGAATCATAAGCACAACTCACCAAAGCAAAACGTGCTCGCTTTTCCGATTGCAAGGGGAGGTTGCGGAAATATCTTTCATCCGCAACCAAGCCATCATACTTGGTGATGATCTGTAAGAGATACCATTCCCCGTCACGCAGGCCTTCGACCGAAAGCTTGTCTAGCTCCCAAATCGAGCCTTTGTGATGAGCGTGATCCCATTGTTCGACGGGAAGTCTATTTCCTTTGGAATCAACCACGCGGTAAGAGTAGGGACGATGCCCATCGGTTAGCACCACAAATTGCGCGCTGGTGGAGTTCGTCATCAGCTGCAAAACTGGTATATCGCCCGAAAAGCGTGGCGGTTTGGTGTCGGCCTCAGCTGATTCAGGAAGAATAAGGCCACCTAAACTTGCGCCAATCAGTGTTTGCGCTGAAAGTTTGAGCAGACCTCTCCGTGAGGTTTTCATGGGATCGAACTCCTTTTCGATCAAAACAGTCTAGGGTTGATTTGTAAAAACTTCTAGCTGTCATTTAAGAGGAAACAGAGCTTCCTTTTTACCCTCGGACAGGCTACAAGCTCTCGAAAGATGGGGGATTTTCGATGAAGGCGATGTTTGTAACAGCTCTATTTATGACGGCTTCCGTCAATGTTTTCGCTCAAACTTCCACGGTAAAATTGAACGCAACAGAACAGCAACCTGCTGGCGAATCAGTTTTGAAAGTGGATCAAGTCTCTGGAAATAAAAAATTCGAAGCAGACAAAGACATCACCGATGCAAAGTTAAAAGCCGACTCTGGATCTCTTTCTCGTTACTCTTTGAAATTCTCTCTTTCTTACTACGGCCCTCCAGTGGGCGATATCTCAAACAGAAAACAACCAAATCCAGATGGATCTATCGGATCTAACGACACAGCTCTTGGTGGTGCGATCAGTGCTCGTTACCGCTTGAACAGCAAAAGTGCGATCAGCTTGGGAACGGGAATCAACGCGCGCACTCCGTTTCACGGAACAGAACAAGCCGATGTTAAAAATCCGTTCCTTGGTATCGATTACTCATCTCGTTTGGGTGATGTGCAAATGCGCAACTCCGGCAGCGTAGAAGCGGCGACAGTTCCTGAATATCGTGAAGTCGGTCAGTACGCAGGCTTGGATTTGAAAAACAGCCTTGTCTACAACATCGGTACTTCTGGTTTTGCTTTGGGGTTAGATACAAGCTTGAACTACTTCCTTTATGAGCGTGGATACGAACCTAAAGATAGAACGGCAGGCCGCTATGTTTTGTCGTTTTACCCAGAGGTAAAATACAACGTGAGCGATAAATTGAATCTTTCGACGTCATTAGCGGTGAAGTTCTTAAATCCACGTGCTCGTACAAGTGAAGCGGATCTTTTGAACAGAACTCTGACTTCAAGAATTGGTATGGGTTACGCGTTCACGCGTGATATCTATTTCGCACCGAACTTGAATTTCTACCCGAATGATTTTGCGTGGGAATCCACGACTGTGAATTTCTCAACGATCTTCTCAGTTCTCTAAGACATCGCTATCTTCAAATTTTAAAAATAAAAAAACCAGGCTCTTCATTAGACCTGGTTTTTTTATTTATTAGTTATTCGGTTAAGTTCCTATGAAGACTTTAACCTTGCTAGGGTGGCCCCGTCTCTGGTCGCAATCCCAATTCCAACAATTCCGGGTTGCGTTTGTGTTCCAGACGTACTTTATTAAGATTAAAAGCCATTTGGGCCCCTTTCTCTCTTCTTGTAATGAACTTATCGGCTGGACCTTTGTAGAGTTGAGGGGATTTTTTAGATTTCTAAAAGATTTTTCTCGAGTGAAAAGTCTAATCTCACTCTGAGACGTAGTCTGCTAGGTGAGTGAGCAGGTTCTGTGTCATAAAATAAGTCAGACCCCACAACGGCAGATCATGGTTCACATCAATTGCGGGGAGTTGCAGCTGAATATTCTCCCTTTGAATCGGATGCGTGGTTTGTCGCGATGGATTTTTAAGTTCGCGCAGGGGAAACCAAAAAAAATCAGCGACTTCTTCGGGAGCTAAGTTCAATTCCACATCTTTTTCTAAATAAAAGACAAAAGGACGAATAAAGAAATCGAGAATCTGTCCACCTTTACGTCCTTGAATATCATCAAGGCGTCCCACGTAACATGAAACATCCAAATCAACGCCGATCTCTTCGCGAGTTTCGCGCAAGGCCGTGTGCAAATCGCTTTCATCGATATCTTCGCGTTTCCCACCAGGGAAGGCGATCTGTCCTGACCAGCGATCATTAGGATGATGAGCGCGCTGGATATAACCAATTTCTAAATTTTCGCGCGGACCTCTTAATAGAATCACCACACAAGCATAGGCCTCTAAGATCTTGGAGAGATCTTGAATGTGATCATTGTGCAAAGCAGACGTGAGGTCTTGAATAAGGGAAGTCTTCATCGTGGATCATCTTAGCACAGAGTTTTTCTTTGATAAGTCTGGAAAAACAGTTAGCCTCATCAATATGAAAGCACCTAGCAAAGCAGCCAGCGTTCGTTTTATTTTTATCACTGTTCTTTTAGAGTGGATTGGGCACGGCATTGTCATTCCTATCTTGCCTGATGTTATCCGTCGTTTTGGTCACGGTCCGGATTTTGTGAATCACTATTACGGATACTTTGTTTCAGCATATGCCTTGATGCAATTTTTGATGTCACCGGTTTTGGGTTCATTGTCGGATCGCTATGGCCGTCGACCGGTTTTGCTCTTATCTCTTTTAGGTGCGGGTCTTGATTTCATCTTGATGGCACTGGCTCCAAATCTTTGGATTTTGTTCCTGGGGCGCATTATTTCCGGCATGACAGGTGCGGGGATCACAGTTGCGAGCTCTTACATGGCCGATATCTCCGATGATAGCAATCGAGCCGCCAACTTCGGCATGATCGGAGCGGCGATTGGTTTAGGATTTATCATCGGCCCGGTATTAGGTGGTGTCTTTGGTAACATGGGACCGCTTGTTCCGTTCTGGGTTGCCGCGTGTCTGAATCTTATCAACTTTGCATTTGGATTATTTGTTCTTCCTGAATCACTTCCGAAGGAACAACGCCGCGAGATCAATGTGAAGCAACTCAATCCGCTCAGATCTCTGATCAAAGTTTTAAAACCCTCACCAGTTTTACCGCTGATTCTAGTCTATTTCTTTTTGTATTTAGCAGGGCAGGTGCATCCGAGCATTTGGACTTTGTATACGCAGTTGAAATTTAAATGGACGGCGTTTGAGGTCGGAATGTCGCTTTCCTTTGTGGGTTTGTCGATCGCCTTTGCGCAAGGTTATTTGACTCGTATTTTTATTCCGAAGTGGGGAGAATACAAAGCCTTGAATATCAGCATGGTGATCACGGTGATTGGCTTTGCGCTTTTTGCGATGGCTAGTGAGGGTTGGATGATGTATGCCGTGATGGTGTTTACATGTTTGTCGGGACTTGGTGGTCCAGCATTGCAGTCTCTGATCTCAAAAGAAGTGCCACAATCTGAACAAGGTGAATTACAAGGTAGCCTGATTTCCTTGGCCAGTTTGACTGCGATCATCGGGCCGTTATTTTACACGGATATTTTTGCACGATTCACGAACGAACAAGGATTTTACTATCCAGGAATGGCGTATATGGCCGCTTCCGTGGTGAGTGCTTTAGCAATGTTGATTCTTTTGCCCTCTAGACTGAAGGCAAAATCAGCAGTGTAGATTTACACAAAGAGCTTTTGTCAGTAGGGGTCTTGCGTAGAATTCCTTAACATCAAATTAGATGTTGAAAAAGGAGACTTCCATGACCTCTTCTCGTGAAATGACCAAAAAGAAGATGACGAAACCTGAATATGATCTTTTCCTGGGCAGCTTTCCCGATCAATCCGGAAAAATGTCAGAAGAAAAAATCAACATGGCCCTTCATAAAGTGGAAGCGCTGGTGATGAAATATCGTCGTTCTGCCAAAAAAAATGCGGGCGGCAAACGAGAAAAACTCATTGAGTTTCGACTTCGCACTTTAGAAAGAGTCCGTGACCGTTATTATAAAAAGGTTCACGGGAAATCTCGTCCAAAACCTTCAGTGAAGGAGTCTCGCAGCCTGACAGCGCAACCTAAAATGTTGGTTCCGTTAAAAGACAATCCACGCGATCAATTCCTACGTCAGGCGAGAAAGAAAATTTATGAGTCCGAAGGCCTCGGGCTTCGCAAGGCCAATGCTTTCCGTGCCACGGCAGCAACTCGGATCGCGGGCACTGTGAAGTCGCGGGATCGTAAGGCACAAGTTGCAAGAGATCGCAAAAAAGCAGCCCGAGAAAGAGCACAAGAAGTTTAAAGGCAAAAAAAACCCGCCGAGATGGCGGGTTTTTTGATGGTGCTAAGCTTGAACCTGAGGATTTTGCTGCGGGACCTGCTGCGGCTGCACTTGAGCGGCAGCCACTTGAGCCATTTGGGCAACGGCCATTTGCGCATGTTGCGCTTGCTGATGATAGTAGTTCAGTTTTGTGACGTACTCTTTCATCGCGCCGTTTTCTTGCTTCAAAACCTGCAATTGAGTCAATGCTTGTTGCAAGTGACTGTAATAGTCTTGCGCTTCCAAAGCTTTTTTATCCATTGCGAGTTTCATTTCGACAATCTTGCCTTCAGCAACTGACATCAAATTGCGGAGCACATCGTTTTGCTGTTGAGCGGAAGCCTCCACATCGCTGTAAGAAGTCGAAATTTTTTCGATCTCTTCGTTCAAAGAAGTGATCGTGTTTTCACGCTCAGTTAAATTTGCTTTCAAAGTTTCGATCTCGGATTGAAGAGCAGATTTTTCAGATTCAAGATTTTGAATGTGATTTTCGTACTCGGACTTTTTATCCATCCAACTTTCATGGTCTTTCGCGTAAGCAGTTTTTGCTTTTTGCATTTCCATGCTGAGCTCATCGCGAAGTGCGATCAACAATTCATAATCTCTTTGCAAAGCGCGGTTCTTATCGAACAGTGCTTGGCTGTATTTCTTTTCTTCACTTTGCATTTGCATCGTGCGCGCTTTGAGACCTTGAATCTCAAGTTGCAGTTGCAAGCTCAGCTCCAAAGATTTTGCCAAATCTGCAGAGAGTTTTGTGTTGTTGGCTCTTTCTGCTGAAAGTTGGTCGGCCAGTTGTTTTGACTGGGCGTCCAAGATTTCAGGACCGTAAGAAACGTTCTCGAGACTTTTGATTTTCTCGCGGAACTCTTCTTGGGATCCAACAAGCTCTGAGTGGAATTTTTTCATCTGCACTTGCATCTGCTCATACTTAGGTTGAGCTGGTACGGCCTCTCCGTCTTGGCCTTGTGAGCCTAGTTCGTTGAGTTTATTACAGATTTCATTAAATAATTTTTCGTGCTCTGGAACTGGATTCGTCATACTTCTGATTTTGCGGCACAGACAGAAGTCAAGTCACCGAAAATTTATTGACAAGAGTCGAGGCTCTCGATTTAGGTCCAGTGATGGAGGAAAATAAAATGAACTGGAATCGTGCTTTTTCTGGAATTATGTCCGTGGTTTTTTTCTTCAGCACCACTCAATTGGCATATGCAGAAGATTTTGGCCTGCTAAACGACATCCGTCCTCCACAGCAAACCTCTGAATACATTTTTCGTTCAAGTCCCAAAGAATCCCTGATTTCGGTTCAACTTTTAGGAGCCGTGAACAAGCCTGGTATCTATTATATTCCAGTTAACACCGATCTTTTAAAGCTTCTGACATTGGCAGGGGGGTCCAATAACGGTGGAGACATCTCTGAGATCCTTGTCCGCAAAGCTGAACCCAAAGCTTGGGCCGATATTAACACGAAAGCTGTGAATGAATATCAGGGAGCCTATGAAGTTGATGCCGAAAAAATTCTTAAATACGGCGGCGCCCGTCAGTTGAAACTTGCTCAAGATGATTTTGTCTATGTGCCACCTCGCACTCCGTGGATCAGCACCGAAGCATCACGAAACATAACAATTGTTTCAGTGGTTCTTGGTATTGTCCTCACGGCTGTTCTTATCCAAGACAACACTAAGTAGTTATGATTAAAGCCCACGATATTCGCATTGTCTTTCTGATCAAAGCGCTCGTCGGGCTGGTCTTTATTGCGAAGATTTGTTTTGGCAGCTTCCTTCCAATTCCATACAGTTTTTCATTTTTGATTTTCCAGCAGGGACTTCATCCGGTTCTCAATGTGTTCTTGGCGTTCCTATTTGGTGGACCTTTATTTTTGCTGTGGATGAAAGTGCGAGAGCGCCATCACCTCAGTGGTTTCTATAAACTTTTTGTTTTCCTTTTAATGATGACTTTGACGGTGCAAACTCTTTTGCAAATGCACTTTGTAAACTCGGAAGAGTCCGTGTTTATGCAACTGGCGGCCTTGGTCAGCTCTCTTTTTATGATCGGCATTTACGGTCTCGTCATTCCAAGTCTTTGGAACGTGGAAGACTTTGTTCGTTATGTGCAGCGATGGTCCGGTGCTTTGGTGGTGCTGTCGTTGTTGTTATGGCCGATTGCGGGCGGGGCCTTTTTCAAAGGTGGGCGCTTTATCGGCGTCTTTAAACATATCCCGTACATGGTAACTTGCGGAACTGTGGCATTTATTTTCTCACTCGGAGTTTTACTTTTTGCGACGAAAAAACAGGAAAAAGTAGGGGCCTTGTTTGTGATGTTGGCCAGTTTTTTTGCGATCATTCTCACTGGAACTCGCTCGTCGGCTGCAGCGTTATTAATTGCTTTGGTTTTAACAATGATCTTGCACAAAACGCGTTCGAATCAGGCGCGTTTGTTCAAAGTGGCGATGATCGGTGTCTTTGTTAGTTTCACGTTATTTTTTGGCTCCGAAACTTTGGAGCTTGCCCGCGGGTTGGCAACGGGAACAGCATCACTTGGCAATCGACAAGCGCAAGATGGTGTGGCTTCACGTTGGGAAGAAGTCGAACGCGGCAGTCAGATTTTCCAAGAACAACCTTGGTTAGGACACGGTTTGGTGTCCAAATTTGCATCGGGCAGTGAGGTGGATGTTTCAAACTACAATGCCATGAAGGATCCGCATAATATCTTCGTATCGGCGGGCGTGATTGGGGGATGGCCGTTGCTAGTTCTTGCCGCCGTCGCTCTTCTTTTGATGACTATTGGAGCTTTAAAGGCCCTTCGCAGCGCCGATATTTCTAAACGTCAGCTGGGAATTTATCTTGCCGCCCATATTCCGATTCTTGTGATTTATCACGTGCACTTGTCACTCGGAGGAATGGCAGATCGCATTTACTGGTTGGTCTTCGGATTTCTCGCCGCTTCCATCAATTTTAGCACTCGCAAACCTGTTAAGAACACCTAAGTAGCTGGGCTTTAAAAATAGAGCAATTAACCCACGTACCGCTCATTTACAAAAGGGGTATGTAGGAATTTCAAATTCTTAATTCTCATTACAGATTAAACAGAGGCCAAGAGTATAAATCAGTGGCACAACGAATGCTTAGGACTGAACGCAAAGGTGGCCGGGATATGAACGAGCAACAGATGGAACCTGAATTAACCGTTGGCGAGATCATGAAAGTGTACTTCTCGCATTGGAAGATGTTTGCGGTTTTTACCGGAGTTTTGTTTGTAATTAGCACTTTGATCTATGTTGTGAAAGTTCCGTACGTTGCATCTGCAACCATCGTTATCAACGATTCTCAAAACTCTTCCTTGCAAGCTTTCTCCAGTCAGTTCTTTGGTCTTTCTAAATCAGTTCAAGAATCTAAAAAAGGCAGCAGCCTTCTTTCTAAACACATTGAGTATCTTAAAACCCGCGAATTTTTTGAAAGCTTCCTCACTCATTTGCAGCAGCGAGGACAAAGTCCCCGCATCACGATGGAAGAGCGCGCGGGCTACGAACAGTTCGTACAAAATTACCAACAATATTTTGATGTCAAGAGTCCTGGCCATATCGATCTTTTGCAAAAACTCGACAGATGGACTCGCTTCCAATTGGATTCTGATTTCGAATTGAAAGTGTCAGCTGCCACTCCAAATCGTTCGCTGTCGTTGTTTTTGTCAAATAGCGCAGCGGAACTTGCAACTGAGCTTCTTAAAAAACGTGAGTTGCAAGAAATCTCGCGCGTTGAAAACTTCATGAATAAACAACGTGAAGACGCCGATCTTAAGCTGGTCGAAATTGGCAAAAAACTTTCTGATATGCAAAATAAAGATGGAGCGTTGTTGCCTCTCGTGTCGAAAGACAAGATGGGTGACTATGTTTCCGAACTCATCGTTCGTTCCAACGAAATCAAATTAAAGATCGCTGAAAACAGAAAGATGATCGAGTATCTACAAAAAGGTCGCAGTGGTCAGCGCGAAGCTTCGCTGTACGGTGTCGCTGGTAAAATCGAAACTTTGAAAATTGAAAACAGCATGCTTGGTGAAAAACTCGGCCAAGTTCAAGCTTCAATCAATAATCTTAAAAAAGAAGTGAAACAGTTGCCGTTTGAAGCGCAAATGGTTGAGGACTTGAAAAAGAAATCGGAGTTGGAGTTTGCGCGCTTCAAAGAACTCAGCACGGGTCTTGCGAAACTTGAAGCTCAAAAAATTTCGATCGACACGCGTTTTGAAGTTTTAGAATCAGCTCGATGGGATAATACGTTGCCACAAATCGGTTTGATGACATTGGCTCTGTTGTCCGTATTGATCAGTCAGTTCGCTGGTTCGTTGATCATTTACTTCCGTTACTTGTGGAATCCACACGTGGTGACGGCGCAAGCTTCAAGAAATGTGGTGATCTTGGACAATCATTCGGCGGATCCGCGCGTGATTATCGAAAATTCGAAAATCAAATTCAGTCTTAAAAAACCAGAGAAACCAAAGGACGAAGTTGAACAACAAGACGAGCAAAGCACACTTGCTTGGAATATGTTGAATATGGGGCAAAGTACCGACGTTTCTCAGTAGAGGTCGTATATGAAAGCTCAGTTGCTAATTGGAGTTCTATTCGCTGCGACTCTTGTGGGTTGTGGTAAATCCACGCAGGGTCTGGTCACTGATTCTGTACAAAGCAACCAAGATGCGACGACACTGGGTGATTGGGAAAGCTCGGACGCCCATCCTGAAGTTCTTTTCAGCCGCTGGCGCACAGAAGCCAAAGATGCCGATCGTGCGGCTTCTCTTAAAAAAGAAATCTGCGAAGCTCTGGTTCAATTAGATGGTCAGGCTTTGACTGTTTTTGAAGAAGAAATCGGAAAATCCGAAAACAAAGATTTGCTCTTGGGATGTCGTAGGGACCTTAGAGATCAATTGAATGCCTATTATGCGGAACAACGCCGTCGTCTTCCGGGAACTGTGGATGCGCGGGGAACGGCGGGCTCACAGAATCAATTTCGTTTCCCTGATAATGTTCAGGTCCGCGATTTTTCCAATGGCTATTATGCCGTCAGTGGAGATGTCGCGAGAAAAGAAGTCATTCTGACATTCGATGATGGACCAAGCGGTATTTACACGCCGTCTATTCTGCGCTCACTCAAAGAAGTCAATGCCAAGGCCATGTTCTTTCATTTAGGAAAAGCGGTTCGCGCCAATCCTGCCGTCGTCAAACAAGTCGCAGCTGACGGACACTCGGTAGGATCGCATTCGGTCACCCATCGTTGTTTGGGAACGCGTGATATCTGCGCCCGCAACAATGGACGTTTGCTGACTTTTGACGAAGCTGTGGAAGAGATCAGAGGTGGCCACCAAGCTGTCTATGACGTTTTAGGATGGGTTGATCCTACCTTCCGTTTCCCTTTTGGCGAAACTTCACCGGAGCTGAGAGATTTCCTCAAAACAAATTCCGTTGGCGAGTTCTATTGGGCGATTGACAGTGAAGACTGGAAAGCGCAATCAAATGAAGACATGCTCAGAAATACCCTAGCGCAAATCGATCAGCGAGGACGCGGAATCGTTTTATTTCATGATATCCAACGCAAGACCGCTGAAACTCTGCCTGCTTTCTTGAGCGAACTTTACAAGCGCGGCTACAGTGTTGTAGTGTTGAAACCCGCAGACCCGTCTGCGCGTTATAACAGTAAATTGGTGAAGAAAAAGCTGCCTTAGTATTCTATGAAACGCCCTGATAAAGATCGTCCCTCAACTTGGAAACCTTATAAACAAGGCATGTGCGAAGGCTGCGCGGGCAGCTGTTGTACAATGCCTGTTGAGGTGAAATTGTCAGATTTGATTCGCTTAGGTTTGACTGACGAGGATGAAGCACAAGGATCGATTAAAAAACTCGCCAAGCGTTTGATGAAAGAAGGCATTATCACTTCGTATCGTTCCGGCACGGAGTTTTTTATGCTGACTCAAAAATCGAACAACGATTGTCTGTTTTTGGATTTAAAAACTCGCCTGTGTACGGTCTATGAGAAAAGGCCCGATACCTGCCGCCAATTTCCAAGTATTGGGCCTCGTCCTGGTTTTTGTCCTGTGACTCCCAAGTCTTAATTAGTACAAAGCTGGGTAACACATTCCATTATAGTAGCCGTAGCGTTTTCCATATTGCGAGCAATATGCCGAGCAAGGACCTTGTTGTAGCGAACCCATCGCCGTTTGAACATACTCAGTCGAGCTACAAGTAGATGTTGTGGAAGTCGTCGTTGACGTCGCAGGGTAGCAGCCAGCGCTGTAGTAAGTGCCGTTGTAGTTTCCACCTGTCCAGTAGCCGTAGTTCGTTGACCCGCACATCGAAGCATTCGCCGTTAAGCAACCCATGCTTGTGTAGACTTGGCCGCTTGTGCAATATCCGTAAGCCGTGACTGTATTTGCAGAGTCACCGCCACCGTTTGAGCAATTCGCAAGTAGAAGTGTGATTCCGACTAAGAACAAAATGTTTAAAAGACTCGTTTTCATATATCCCTCTCTTTTTATGATTCTGAAATATCGTTTCACAATCATACATACTCAAGATCCGTGCCCTGATGCCAAGCTTGTAAAGCAATTGGCTGAGGGCTCAGGCGACTGTGCTTAAAGAGGTAAATTAGTTCAGACAAAAAATGACGACAGCCTGTTTTGAAATGTGAAGTGGGGTTCCACAGTTTCCCAACACTTACCATTTAAATTGAATTTCATGAGTGGAGCTAAACACTACTTGCGAGGAGCACGACATGGCAAAAGTCTTTAATAAAGAATTACTTTCCAAGGAATCAGTTCTGGAGCATATGGAAAAGTACAAGCTTGGGGGAAGTCATGTGGATATCCTCTTACACCTTTCGGTTCGTAAATTTACTAATGAGTTTGATACAGTGCTGGAGGATTTCTTTGCTCAGTGGGGCTTATCAGGCAGTCGCTTCGTTGTGCTGTCATTATTAAATGAATCGAGCGAAGGTATGACTCCAACTGAGATCGTTAAAAAAGTTGGCGTCACCAATGCAACTGTTTCCACAGTTCTGTCACATTTAAAAAGCGCTGGCCTCGTGCAAATGCAAAGCAATGCGCTTGATAATCGCTCTTACAGAATTCAAATCTCAGAGCAGGGGAAATCCCTCGTCAACGACCTGCAACAGCTTTATCACGACAATACGACTCGCTATTGGAGTTACTTCTCGGAGGATGAAAAAGTACAACTGACCCAGATGTTCACAAGAATGAGTCAAATTCTCTCTGTCTTTGCGACAAAGAAAGCTTACTAGAGCTTCAAAGTAAAAATCCGAAGCTTTTGGCTTCGGATTTTTTAATTTCGATTTTAATTCTTTATTTGTTAGTGTGTGGACGTGATATTTCCGCCGCAGCGGTTGGTCGCGTAGACCGTTAGTGTACCTGCTGTGGCCCAGTTTGTTGGCCATGTTGCGGTTTTGAAGCAATCGACTGTTGTGGAGCCGAAGCTACAAGTTGCGCCGTTGATGCCGGCACCGTTGTCTGTTGCCACCAGCGCAGAAGCAGAAGCGGCGTTGCGGTTGAATGTGAAAGTTGGAGAGAAGATTCCAGAAGCTGAGCACAGTTCAGCCACAGCGTCTTGAGTGTAAACGGAAGCGCTTGGTGAGGCTTTTACAATCACCCAAATACCTTTTTGATCAAGATACTGGGCACTGCCGACGAGGCTTGTGTTGACGAAGTTGCGCATCAGGATGCGCACGTTTTGGTCCATTGTGACGTCACTTCGGACACTGAGGGAAATGTACATGTAGCCGTTCGCGAAAACCGGAATACCGTATTTTGCCATCAATGAATTTCCGTCATTGTAGGCATACCACATATAGTTCGAAGCACTTTCTGTGAAAGCAGGAGTTTGAATTTTCAGAGTAATTTTTTGTCCGTTGCGGATCGTAATCGCATTGGTGATAGAAGGATAAGATACGATTGTCGAACCACCATTTGAAGAGCCGTCGTTACTGCCAAGGTCGCTGGAGCCATCAAGCGTAGCTGTGTTGTTAGAGCAGTTTTGAAAAGACAAAAGCAAAGCAACAGATAAAACGGCGAGGAGAGACCCCGTCCACTTCTTATTAAACGTCATACACTATCCCCCTATGCTCTAGTGTGTCTCAAAATCTCTTAAAAAGTGTGGAATTTTTGTAAGTTCTCTCGATTTGAGACAGATACAGACCGAAGTCTGGAACTCCATTTTCGTTCAATACTGTCTTTTTATTCTTCTAGAAAAGGAGAGTGCTATGAAAGCTTTCGTTAATAAAAAATCTTTGTTGGTGTTAATCACAGTTTTAGGCGTTTGTGTACAAGGCATGGCTCAGGAAGAAGGGCAGAAATCTCGGGAAGAAATTCGCGCGATTATGGAGAAATGTTTTGAGTCTGCGGGTATGGAAAAGCCAGAGCAAGGACAACGTCCCATTGCTCCGACCGATGAGCAAAGACAAATTGTCGATGCCTGTTTGAAAGAGAACAACGTGCAACCACCACCACACCGCGGTGGGGGTCATCACAGACGGGATGCAGCTTCTACAAACGCTGTTCAGTAAGAGCGAAACAAAGAGAAAAACGATTCGATTTTTAAGCTGCCTGAGAGGGCAGCTCTTTTTTTGTCTCAGCCTGAGACTTGTTAATAATTTCGACACCCCCATGCGCAAGAATGGCTCTGTCTCACAGTGAAAAGCCTAAGCCGCCCTATATTTGAGCACAGCTGGCACAAGCACTGCTCTCTATGAAAGTAGAAACAGGAGGCACTATGGGCTTCAGCGATAAAAAATTCGAAATTTCAATGGCGGCTTTGATCTTGGTCATGCTGGTTGGGATGGGTTATGTTTTTAAAAGCCCTGTTCAAAAGATGGTGAATGGTGAGTTCACTTTCGAAATGCCTCGTCCAAAAGCTTTCTTCGCATCACTTTTTGATCTGGGCGGCCGTGAAGTATCACGCACTTACATCAATCCTTTCGATAAAAAGAAAGACGATAAGCCCGTAGCAGCTGCAGATACGAAAAAAGCTCCACCAGCTCCACCTGCAAAAGCAGCTCAAGCAAAAAAAGCTCCGGAAAAGAAAAAAGACGCCGAGAAGAAACCTTCAGTTGAAGTAAACGTGGTGCAAAATTCTCCAAAAGAAGGCCTCGCGGGTGAAGGCTCTGCACCTGCTGACAGATCTGCAAAAGCAAACGGCGATTCTGGCCCAAATCAAAATACAGCAGCAGCTGATGCCGAAAAAGAAAAGAACAAAATGGCCGCCGACCAATGGCGCGCTCTTTTGAATGCACAACCAACCAAAGAAAACGTGCAAAAGATGGCGGCAGCGATGACAGCAGGCGAATTGGATGAGTCTTCTTACCTTTCAATCGCCACGGACCTTATCCGCAGCAACAATGCACAAACTCAGAAATTGGGTGTGTACGCTTTGACATTCTCTTATAAAGCTCAAGCTTTCGGAATTGCATCTCAGTACTATGATCAATTGCAACCGGAAGCAAAAACAGATGCTCACGCTTACTTGGTTTCTTATGCAACAACAGGCAAGCTTGGTATCCTGGCAGGAGCCCTGCAAAGCTCCAATGCAGCAGTTGTTGAAATCGCAGCGCAAGTTGTAATCGAGGGTTATAAAAAAGCTCAATCAAACGGTGGCGCCTCTGATCCACGTGATTCACGCGGTGACGTGAAATCTTCTGGTGGTGTGGCGAACTACAGTCAGTTTGTTCCAATCTTCCAACGTCTTGCGCAAAGCTCAGACTCAGCAATCGCACAACTTGCGGGCTCCGCATTAAGTCAAATCCAAGTCTCTGTCGCAGCTCTTTAAAACTAGACAGCGCACAGCTTTTACTATGAAAATAGGGGCATGAAATTCAGCCCCTTTTTTATTTCTTTGCTTATCGCCGTGTTCGCTTCCTGCGCACAGGCAGCCATTGTGTTGCCGCGAGATTTATCAGACGCCGATCAAAGAAGAGCGCTGGAAATTTTGGGATTTGGGACCGCTGGTAAAATTCTCGGCAACCCTTATCCACTGGGCGGTTATTCGGGGATTGAAGTGGGCTTGTCTTCAGAATATGTGCCTATTGATGACCTCGCCAGCCTGGGCAGCACGACTCAAGACAAAGGCGAACTCAATTACTACACGCTGACTTTCAGTAAAGGTCTTTACTACAACGTCGATACGCAAGTTTATTTCACGCCGTTTGTTCAAGGTGACAATGTTTCCAGTTACGGGGGACAGATTCGTTGGGGCTTTTACGAAGCTTCATTTTTCCCGATTTCTTTTTCAGCGATGATTCAGGGTGGGGGAGCGAACTTTAGCAATCTTATCAATGTGACCACTATCGGAGCTGACTTGTTAGCGACGGTGAACATTGAAAACTTGGCCCTTTATTTTGGCGGCGGCCGAGTGCGTGCGATCGGTAAATTTATCGGTGGCCCGGGTGGTATTACTGATAACGGCGAAACGACAGAGCAAGACTCGGTTGAAGATCACGGAGTTTTTGGTGTGAACATCCGCTTTAACAAATTCTTTGTCGCATTCGAAATCGATCGCTACAGCGATTCCGTCTATTCTGGCAAATTGGGGATGAGATTTTAATTACTTGTTCTCAGGCAACTGAGATTTTTCGATGATCTTAGTCGTTGAACGACCATCGACGAAATTCAGAGAACGAACCTGTCCGCCATAAGACATCACAAAAGGGGCGCCGACGATTTGATCAATTTTCCAGTCGCCACCTTTAACGAGCACATCTGGTTTTACAAGCTCAATCAATTTAATTGGAGTGTCTTCCGTAAAAATCACCGTAAAATCCGTGCAACCCAAGGCCGCCAGAATTTCAGCGCGATCATTTTCATTTTGGATAGGACGATTTGGACCTTTAAGGCGTTTCACACTGGCATCTGAATTCACACCGATCACTAAGGCATCACCTTGAGCACGGGCTTCTTGCAAATAGCGAACGTGACCAATGTGAAGAAGGTCAAAGACACCATTTGTGAAAACGATTTTTTTACCGGCAGCTTTTAAAGGGGCAAGGGCCGCTTCAATATCAGCAAAAGAGGAAACGCGGCCCATGAGGAACTACACCTTTTTATGAAGGCGAGCGCCCGTGATAGCGCCCGCAAGATCTTTATTCAGGATCAAAGACAGAAGAGGGAATACGATAAAACCAGTCGCGATTACAAGTGCGCTACGACCGACTACTTTCAATGCATAAGCTGCCGAGTTTGTTTCCTCGGGACGACCAATGCGTTGATCAAATGCCCATTCTCCAGGCGTTGAACCCATAAAGATGCGATTGATAACAAGATAGATAAATGAAACGCCCGCAAACAAAGAAGCTGTCGCGATATAGATCATACCTGCTTCATCAGGGTTTGTGAGGTTGCCAATCAGGTCCACTTTCGTAATGACCAACAAAATGATCATGCACAGAAGGCTGCCCGCCAAAACCAACATGCCATCCAAGATCGATGCTGAAAAATTCCAACGAGTTGGAACATACTCATCCGCTTTTGGAGTCGCTGTGACTTTAGTTTTTGTGTTTTCGAAATCAAGACGGCGATTTTTTTGCAGAGTCTTTAAGATCTCGTCAACCGCAGTTGAGGAAGTCGATCCGTCGCCGCCCACTTCTGTCAAGCCACCAGGAGCGGCTGGAATTGCAGAAGCTGATTTTTTACGAGGAAGTGGTGGACGAAGAGGATCTGTTGAACCTTCATCAATCAATTCTAAATTTTGACTTTTAAAAAGCGCAGATGAAGAAGCGGTCTTTTCAGGTTGAGAAGACGCCTCAGATGAAGCGGAAGCTTTTTTCTTGTGAAAACCCAGACCATCCGTTAGGGGCTTAAACTCAAACTCTTCAAAGGGATCCATTCCCTCTCCTTTCAACACATCAGATCAAAGTCATACTTTAGGACGGACACCAAAGCCATGCAAGCCGTTTCCACCCGCAAAACTTGCGGTCCCAGGGTCACTGGATGAAGGCCTAGGTCCTGTAATTTTTGAACCTCTTGATGTGAAAATCCCCCTTCAGAACCCACGATAATCCAAATATCACGGATTGCTTGGGAATTTGGGGAACGAAGACTTTGTACGTAATTCTTGATGCTTAGAGTCGACGGACCCTCATAAGCAAATAGACCCGCAGCACCAGCCTCGCGGTTAATCAAAGACGAGAGATTATCAAACGTCATCGGCTCGTTGATTTTCATGAGGTCGCCACGGCCGGATTGTTGAGTCGCGGATTTCACGATTTTTTCCCACCGCTCGAACTTATTGTCAGAAAGCTTTTCGCCTTTACGGAGGAAGCTAAACTCGGAGAAAAAAGGCTGAATACTGGACACGCCAAGTTCAACAGCCTTCTCCATCACCGCATCCATTACTGGAAAGCGCGAAATAGAAAGTGCGATATGAAGGCGTGGCTCTTTGAGTTTTGGAATTTCACGTTCTTCCAAGACTTGCGCGGTCGCTGATTTTTTTGTGACTTGAGTGACCTCAACAAAGTAAGCCTTGCTATCTTCGGTGAGAACTTCGAATTTCGAGCCGACTTCTTGGCGACAGACATCAAAGATATGATGGAATACGTCGCCCGTGAAGTTTACCTGATTTTGGAAGAGATCTTTTTTCTCAATCCAATATCGTCTCATGAACGCACCCAGTATCCGACCCATTCGTCTTTTTGCAAACGACGAACCACAGTCAGGCCAGAGCCTTCGATAAAGTTTTCGAAGAAGTGATTGTCACGTTCTTCCAAAATTCCAGTCAGAAGCATGTGTCCGCCTGGTTTTAAAACTTTCATGAGGTCTTTCTTAATTTTGATCAAAACGCCGTCAATGATGTTTGCAACAACCACGTCGTATGTGGAGTGGATATCTTCGATTTGTGTTTCAGGAACGTCGATGACTTCAAGTTTGTTCAACTTCACATTATCGCGAGCCACACGGCGAGCTTCAGGATCAATCTCGATACCTGTCACCAAGCCAAAGCCACTCATTTGTGCGAGCATTGCCAGGATTGCAGTTCCTGTGCCCACATCCAGCATTGCCCATTCCGCAATTTGTTGTGGATACTGTTGCGCCATTTTGTGAATAAAGTGTGCCATCATTTGCGTTGTTGCATGAGTGCCCGTCCCGAATGCCATTCCTGGATCGATATAAATCGGATGCTTGCATTCTTCAGGAGGAGTGAGCCAAGAAGGCACAACCCAGAAGTCGCCCACAAGACGGAAAGGTTTGAATCCCTTTTTCCATTCTTCGAGCCAGTCTTTGTTTTCTTCTTCGTTTACTTGCCACTGAATGCTGGGAGCAACCGAACGTAAGCCGTCGAAAAATTCTTGCGCGGGTTTTTCTGGGAAAAACACATCGAGATCATGATCACGCTTGTACAAAATTTTTGGATCGTAAGTGAGATCGGGTTGGGAAAAGGAAAGGGCTTCTGTCACTCCCGTGGCCCCGCAGCCGAAACTGTGCTGTGTAATAGCGTCTTCTAGATCTGCGGGAACGTGGCTTAGGCGAATACGAAAATAAGAATTATCACTCATGGGTGGAGGTGTTACCAGAATCCCCCACTTTTTCAAGCTTTTCCCCTTGGGACGGAGCTGCTGCCAGAGCTTCCTGAGCCTTCGCTTCAGGCGCCTTTGCGACCAGTGTAGGACTTACAGGGGCCGTGGCTTTTTCAGAGGCAGGGGCGGGGCCTGCGGTGCCTGTTGTTGTGACAACAACCCCAGTCGCCGTGGTCTCTGTGACCTCGCTGACTTTGCGTTTTTTAGGCTTGGAAGTGTCGATAAACGAACCCTTCGTTTCAATGCGATCGCCGGTCATAATTCCGATTTGCTCAAGCATTGGCAGCTCATCTCTGGAAAGAAGCGTGAACTCGCGAGCAACAGCGATGTTGTCATAGACGGCGATGATTTTAAGTTGTCCTACGGGAACTTGAATTTCCCCAAAGGCATTAGCACCACTGGCATCGCGAATATTGAGTTTGCGAACGGCGGTGACGACCATGTTTTTCTTGAGACCGGAGGCGCCAGCACCACCGAGATAGAAATCTTTGTAGACAGTGTCCTCTTCGCTCAGGGTGATGTTGCGACGAACATCAATAACAGCCAATTCTCCTGCATAAGAATTTTGAGCCAGGCCAAAAAGTATAAGACCGATTGCGATCGTGAACTTCATAAAAAACCCTTCCATGGTTTTTAAAATAAGTTTCTTCAATCAAGTTATCGGCTGTCTTATTTTGAAACTTAAATTCCTCGGGCGAAGGTCTAGTTCAGTCGTTTGAAAACATCCGAATCTTCGAGGATGAAGACGAGGAAGCAGAGGCTTTACGTAATTCAGTCTCGAGCTTGAGAGCAAGATTTCCGGCGCTAGACTTAACGAGGTAAGCAGGTTTTTCTTTTGAGCCGTGACGGGTGATTTTCTTTCCTTTAATCGTTTTCGTAACGGATTCAAAAAAAACTTCTTCGACAGTTCCATGGATAGAGCTGCCGGCCCACGCCCATTCTACTTTTGAGTTCTTTTTAAAGTTTGCCATGAGGCCTATAGTGCCTGAAGTTTTTCTCTGAAACCAGCGTCGTTTTAATGGGAATGCCGACCGTCAAGACAAGCGACAAAAGGATAATTTTTACTCTCAGTTTGTTTGCAAGAAGGCTGATTTATGGTGCCTTTGAAAGCCTATTGAGAACCGCAAGCGGTTGCCTTGACGGGGCCAGGAAAACAAGATTAATTCCAGGCCTTGTGAGGTACTTATGAAGGCTCTTGTTTTGTTCGTTCTGGTTTCGACTCTTTCTTTCGCGGCATCTGCAGTGACGTTGAATGTGGTTTCAACTCGCAGCCAAGCAAAAATGCAGCCGGTGTTGGATTTGTTTAAGAAAGAAAATCCAGGCGTTGATTTCACCTGGGTCAAAGGGGCGAACTGGGATTTGATCGCCGAACTTGAAAAAATTGGGGCTTCTGGGCAAGCGGATATCTATCTCACAAAAGATCTCACTTACATGAATGAAGCCGCAGAAAAAGGCCTTCTAGCGAAAATCAAGTCTGATGTTGTTCGCAAAAATATTCCAGCATTCATGATCGAACCAGATATGCAATGGGTGGGCTTGGCACTTCGTTCTCGCACGATCGCTTACAATCCTTCACTTGTTTCTCCGGAAGAGCTTGGCACTTACGAAGACCTTGCAGATCCAGCTTGGCAAACTCGCATGTGCCTTCGCACGTCACTTAGTTGCTACAGCGTTGCTTTCACAGCAAGCCTTATCCATCACGATGGCGAAGCGAAAACGGTTGATACTTTGAAGGGTTGGGTCGCGAACACAGCTATTGATCCAACAATCGGGGACGAATTGCTCTTGCAATCGATCGATGCCGGCATCTGTGGTGCCGGTGTTCTGAATACGCACTATTTCGTTCAACAGCTGAAAGCCAATCCTAAATTGAACGCAAAGATCTTCTTTGCGAATCAAAAAACGACGGGCGCTCATATGAACGGTTCGGGCATTGCGATCTTGAAGACTTCCAAAAATCAAGAAATCGCGACAAAGTTTGTTGAATTCATGACTCGCACTGATGTGCAAACGATGTTCGCAAAACAAGATATGGAATATCCAGGAAACGCAGCTGCTGAAACTCCAAAAGAGTTGCAGGCTCTTGGCACATTTAAACGTGACGAGACTTCATGGGCTGAGATTGGCAAATATCTTAAAAAAGCTCGCGAGCTTTTCATTGAGGCTGACTACCAATAGTATTACGATCGAGGGATGAGCACATCCCTCGATATTCTGATCCCGGTCAGGCCGCATCCGGCCTTTCATGGCTTTCTGCCGATTTGTTTAGAATCCATTCTTGAGAACGTTCAAGAAAATATTCGAGATATCATTTTAGTAGGTCATCCTGATCTGACTCTGCATTCGTCCTATCCGTTTCACGACAAAGTTAGGTTCATCGATGAAGAGGATGCGCGCAGAACAATTGAACAGAAATCTGCAGTGTCTTGGAGCTCTCTTGGTGCTCTTCATCCTATTTGGATGTGGCAGCAAATTTTAAAACTGCATAGTTATTATTTTTCTGATGCTGATCATATCTTGGTTGTAGATGCGGATCTTTGCTTCTTAAAGCCCGTAAGGTTCCGAGAAAATGGAAAATATAATTTCTATCTCGAAAATGAATATCATGCTCCTTATTTTAAAACGATTGAACAGCTGACTGGATTCGCTAAGAAGGTGGAATCAAGCTTTATCGCGGATCATTTGTTATTTGATCGTAGAATCTTGCAAGAAATGTTGGGTTTTATTGAAGGTCGAACTGGTGAATCATTTTTGGTAGCTTTGAATCGTGTTTTAGAAAGCGGAGTTGACGATCAGTCGACGAACTTAAGTGAGTACGAGCTTTATGGAACTTACCTCAGTCATCAACATCCTGAACTGATGGGCACACTTGAGGTTAATCCCGTAAAAGGACTTCCGCATTTTTATATGCCTTCGGCGTCCGACTGGAGCTATTCTAAAATTCGCGAAACGCTCGTTCATCCATACCCATTTATGCCGATGATTGCGGAACACAAAGAGGCCCTGGAACCCGAGCCTCTGACGGTCAAAAAGCTTCATCAGTGGCGCTAGCTTTGGCGCAGGTTTTCCGCAAAGTATTCTTTTAGATTTTCGGTGATTAGAGTGTGGATACTTCGATAATAAGGCTGAACATAGAATTGCAGATAGACGGGGACCACGAGTTTTTTTTTGGGCTCAATGATCTCCAGATCCTTTTCATTTTCTATCAAGTGCAAGGGTAAAACGGCTTTGCCATAGCCATTTTTGACTCCGTCGATAAGGCCGTAGACATCATCGAGATAGCGCATTGTTGTCGGTTTAAAGGACATTTTGTTTTGAGTGAAATAGCCTTTTGTCGTCGAATCGTTTTCGTCGTGATCTAAAAAGATATTGTTGTCAGTATGTTTTTTCGACGTCACCAAAACGTTGTCTTCATATCCTAGAAAAACATTTTCGATATCAGCTGTCTGGGACTTCGTATTGGTGAGGATATAATCCACTTCGGTGCGTCGGAGGAGGTCAAAAAGGTCATGCAGCTCTTTGGTCATCAGCTCCACTGAAAGCATTGGATTTTTCACCATCAGCTTTCTGAGGGCCGGAATAACAAGGGATCGGTTGACGGAAGAAAAGCCACCAATGCGAATAACACCAGCGACTTCGGTTTTAGATCCCTTCAGGCGCGCGATCAACTCAGACTCTGCCTGGTCATTGAGCTGACAAAAGCGCAGGACTTGTTCACCGGCTTCAGTTAGGCGAATAGAGGTGCGGTCGCGAATAAATAATGTCGTCTCGAGGTCTTCTTCAAGCTTTGCAATTCGCTGCGAGAGAGCCGATTGCGTGACATGCAGGGCTTCAGCAGCACGTGTGAAATTCGAAAGCTTAGCGACGGTATAAAAGGCTTCAAGCTGGGCGGCATTTGTTTTCATGCCATTAGAATAACTAATTGTGCGTTCAACACAATTAGTTTTACTTACATTTGAAAAATCGGTAGGGACTAGAAAACAGAGAAGATCGTGCTTACGTTCATCGTCACACTTTCCCAAGTCATATAGGCTGGGTAGAAAGTGAAGTACGGATTGATATAAACGTCACGAGCCGCAGCCCAACCCATGCCGACCTTTTGATTGATCGATTTATTGAGCAAAGCAAAGTTATCGGTGCGGGCGCGGGGATTCCAAAACGCCATGTTTGATGACGTCACGAAGCTGAGTTTGTCAGAGAAGTTGTATTTGACGTTGGGATTGAATTCCAAAGTATAGCGAGGTGCCTTGCCATCTTTAGTTTCGTATTCTTTATCGTACAAGAAGTAACCAGCCGCCATATCAACGCCGACAGCGAAACCACTGGGACCCAAGTCATAAACGATCGAGTGGTTGTCATAGATCATGCCGTATTGGCCGATTTTCTTAAATTCTGGGATCGTTCTATACACCAATCCTGGCGCATTCTTCATTTGCATGTCCCACACGCGCATTGAGTAATCGTAGGTCAAAGACGGATTGCTCATATCGGTGCGTTCAGCGCCATGGAACGGATGAATGGCTTTGATACCCGTTGAAACGCCCACAGAGCTTTTTGAGTTCAAGCGATAGCGAAGTCCCATCGAACCGCCCAAAGCTGTTTGGAAGCTTCCAACAGAACCATCTGGATTTGGTTGGTCTGGAGCAGAGAGGTCACCCATAGTTGGGCCTGTGTAGGTCAAATTGAATTTCAGGCTAAAGCGAGACAATGACCCGGCATCGGCTTTCAATTTCGCATCTGTGATCTCTGTATTTTCCTGGAACTGTTTATTGATGCTGGACTCTTTAATAACTTCAGCCGGAGCCACAGATGATGTGCTGGCTTGCGTGCTTTGAGCTTGCACAAGAGGAGCGCCAAGAAGAACTGCAAGAAGGAGTGAGAATTTATTCATAAGTTAAGCCCTCGGGTTTCAAATACACAGCTTTGGAGCCGAAGCGTTTTAGCTGTTCTTGGCTATGAGTGATCACAACCAAGTGTCTTGTGCCTTGAAGCACCCATTGGTTCAAATAATTTTCAATAAAACCCGTTCGTTGAGAATCAAGTGAGGATGTCGGTTCGTCTAAAAACAGCGTCTGTGGCTCTAATTGCAGGCTGCGGATAAGGTGTACCAATTGGCCCTCGCCGCCAGAGAGGGTTGTAGCACTTTTCTTAAGATAATCTTCATTCAGGCCAAAGCTATTAAGGAGATTTTTAACCTTTGTCGAATCGTAGGTTCTTTCCTTGTATGCTTTAAATTGGAAAGGCCATTGTAGGTTCTCTTCGACCGTGCCTGGAACGAAATGAGCTTTTTGATGGATGTAGTGAATTGATTCTTCGGTCGGATGCATTTCGATCTGGGATTTAGCTTTGATGTTTTCACGGATGTGAATGTCATCAAGACCTGTCATCGATTTTAAAAGACGACTTTTGCCTGACCCTGAGGGGCCACTTAAAATTAGTTTCTCACCTGGCTTTTGGGCAAATGACCAAGTCGGTGCGTGCTGAGTCAGCCAAGACGGCATAAAATAGAAATGGTTGAGCGTCAGCGCGATCAAAGTTCCAATCATCGCCGTCACCAGAATCAAAAACATCACTAGAATTTGAAAGCGGGCCGCAGTTAAAGGATCAACACCACCAATAAGTTGACCGGCCATCACGCCTGGTAAGCTGACGAGTCCGACAATCGTCATTCCATTTAGCGTTGGAGTCAGAGAGCCACGCAAAAGATCACGGTAAATACGGTGAGCAGCCTCAAAGTGAGTTGCGCCCAAGGCCTTAAAGGTTTCAATTTCTAAAATATTCTCAGCACGAACGCGTTCCAAATTCACGAGGGCCAGAGAAATACCCGAGAGGGCATTTCCCATAAGAACTCCCATAAAGGGAACAAAGAATGCGGCTTGGATTAGAGCGGAACTGTGAAAGAAAACTTCAAGACTGAGATAGCCGAGTGGCCAAACGCTTCCCAATAGAGAAAGAAAAGCCACGCCGTAAATTTTAAAAGACTTTTGCTTCAGACGAGACGTCACAGCTTGTGCTGCTACCAACGTCATAAAAAGCAGAACCAAAGCGTTTAGAAGCGCTGATTCACCTTTTAGGATCCAACGGAGGATGTATCCAACCGCAATCAACTGAACTGTCGTGCGGATGGAAGCGATAAAGAAGTCTTTTTCTAAATCAAAGCGAAGAAAATTTGAAATGCCAATAGCGATCAAAATCAGAACAGAAGCCATGGCAATTTGCAGATTGCCAAAGTCCTGTGCATAAAGAGAACTTACGGACACAAGTCCCCCTGAAAGATTTTATCAAGGCCAATGGATTTGGAACCTTTGAAGAATGCGATATCGAATTGACTGCGGATTTGGGAAAGCTCAGTACGAGCTGACTTTGAATCAGAGAAGATATGTGTGTTTTCAGATGGAAATCCCAAAGATTTAAGTGTCTCTACGATTGTGACGGCATCTTCGCCAATGACAGCCACATTCGTCGTTGGCGAAAAGATTTTAAATATCAGCTCGGCAACTTGGCTGTGTTTTTCTTGAGAGCTTGCACCAAGCTCTAACATTGAGCCTAAAACCAACAATGACTTCTTACTCTTAGCCAAGTTCGCGAATTCTTTTAGACCGGCAGCCATGCTTTCTGGACTCGCATTAAAGGCATCATCAATTGCAGGTGTGCCTTGCCAATCAAAAGATTGGAATCGACGGCTGACACCTTTAAAGGCAGCAAGTCCGAGCTTAATTTTATCCAGAGGAATTTCAAGAGCGAGAGCCAAGGCCACTGCGGCGGCAACGTTACGTTCTTTCTCGCATGTCATAAACGGGCAGTGGAACGAAACCTCTAAACCGCGCACGGCTAATTTCACCGTATCGGCGTTGCTTTCGAGAATACGAACACTGCTGTGGGAGGCAAATCCAAAAGTGATGACCTGTTTGTGCGCTTTCAACGCTTCAGCCATGATCATTTCGCTACAGGTTGGAACTACGAGAATTTGCGCCGATGGAGTAAAGAGTCCTGAGAGTTTTTCTTTACAGAGTTTTTCTTGCGAACCAAATTCACCAACATGGGCAGAGCCGATATTGAGTAATGCCACAACTGATGGTTGTAAGTAAGAAAGAGGGATTTCAAAATCACCGACGCGGCGAGCGCCCATTTCGAAACTTGCGACTTCGCAGGATTCCGGCAACCGCAAGATCTGAGTCGCTAGGGCAATCTTGGTATTTAAGTTTGCCGGGCTCATAAAGTGCGTTTCAGGATGAGAAGCGCGGATGATTGAACCTAAGAGTTCTTTAACTGTCGTCTTGCCATTGCTGCCAGTCACGACAGCGATTTTTGTTTTAAGTAAAGGACGTTTGAGTTGTGCGAGCTTAAAAAGATATTGGCGTAAATCGGGCACTTCCGAAACGGAATATCCAGCAGGCACTTGTTCGCCGGATTGAATGGTCACTCCGACAGCACCTTTTTGGAAGGCTTCCGAAATCAAAGAGTGTTGATTTACTTCTTTGATCGTCATTGGCAAAAACCAATCCCCTGCTTGGATCTTCGAGACATCAGTCTGAATGATATCAAACGGAGGATGTTGCATAATTAAACTCTAAATTCGCTACGAGATTTCAAGACTTCTTTAAGAGATTGAGTTTTTTGATAAAGCTCAATCATATCGTCTGCTGGGGTTTTACCTGTCAAAACGCGTTTCTTAAAGACTTCCAAAGCTTTCGGGTTAAAGCCCCATTGAGAAAGCACAGCAGGGGCTTTTTCAAGAAGTTCCGTGGCGCGTTCTTTCATATCTTCAGCCGCCAAACCATGGCGAGCGACTTGGCCCAGATCATAGATGCGAGTTTGTTTTGAAGCGCGACCTTGAAGTGACTCATCTAGAACCAACGCTAAGAACGTCAAAAATTGGGCTTCGATTTCTTCCAAAGAGTTTGGCATATCGAAAACTTTGAATTCGTAGCGGTTCTTTTCAGTTGGGTGGAACTCAATTGGAGGCGCAATATAGCTGCGTTTGTGCATACGGAAACTTTTTCCGAAACCTTCTTTAAGGCCCCAAAGGTTGCCATCGACAAATGGAGAAGCCACGCTCAACGCAGACAGGGCTGGGCCATAGTAGTTGATCTTCGCTTCGAGATCTTCATCACTCACCATTGCTGCCAAGTTTTCAGGAAGGCTGACGTTGATATCGGGACCGAAAGTCGTCATCACTTCCATCGACCATTGCCAATAATCGTGACGACGTTTGTTTTGCGGGCCAGAGAATTTAGAGTGAATAGGATGGTGAGACAAGCACACCAAATCAAAGTTGTGCGCGTTCATCGCAGCTCTGAGGCGCGTGTAAAGTGTGCTGTGAACTTGCAAAACATGTTCAAGGCTGTCGCAAACAGGCGTTCTGATTTCAACACCTTTCGGGAGAATTTCTTTTGCGCCAAAATCCATATCTGGAAGGTGATAACCTTCAACTACGAAAGGCATCAGTTTCGTTTGTGGTGGCTCAAGATCCAAACCATCACAAGAAGGAATACCTTCCAAAGAAACACTTTCAAAAATTCCGTTCAAGAGTTCAAAAGTCAAATCTTGGTGCCAAAGAGGAGTGAAGTCGTCTTTCTTAACAACGAGGTATTCCGACTCTAGGCCAAAGCGAAAGCCTTTTGCGAAATTCATTTTTTCTTCTTGAGAGAACTGCGAAAACTTCATAACCAAATCCCTTTAAGCCTTTTTCCTGCGAACCCAGTAAGGCTGAACAAAAATAACGACACCTGATACTAATAAAAAGAAAACTCCAAGAGCGCTTGGGAAAAAGATCCCATAGCGAATCATCGGGCCAAAGTAAGCGCCCTCATGCAAAGCCACTAAAGTTGAAAAACGGCGGATGCCTTTGCCAGTGACTTGTCCTGTGGCACCGTCAATTTGCAATTCCCACTGAGTGGTCTTAGCGCGCAAACGGATGTTGCCAGCAGCAGGGCGAATATCGATCTGCGAAACGTCTTTCCAAGATTGAATCTGAGCTTCGGGAACACTTTTCGCGGCTTCCAAGATTTGATCAAAGCTAACAGTCAGATTTGTTTTTACCGGGGCGTACTCAGGTTGCACCCAAGTATTAAAACCACGAGTCGCCAAGATAATCCCCGTGACCAAAGTGATCACGAAAGGAAGAGTGATAACGATTGAGACCCAGCGGTGATATTTACGCATCATTCGAAACATGAAGAGGGTATACTTCAGGAGGGCGCTCTTAGGAAAGTAAAGCATCGCGAATAGAAATAATGAAAATCAAGTGAGTCTGTTTTTCATTCTGAGGAGCACTCTTTTTCATTCGAGAAATTGATAAATCACAAAGCCGCAAAAAAACTGTCGAGTTTTTAAACGATCCTGAATCTTCTATAGTGCGATGGATTTGATTTGAGAGGAATCTTGAAAGCTAAGTGAGAAAAAGAAACCCGGCGTCTTGGAGGGGCCGGGCTTCTCGGGGCAAACAAATAATACTATTGTTGTTCGCAAGTCGCGTGGCTTTCACAGAAGAAACCGTTTCTTCTTGAACCCGCACGGCAGGCGCGTTGTGCATTGTTCGAAGCTTCAAGGCGAGTGGCACCGGTTCCAGAGAATTGACCGTCAAATGAAGACTCAACAACACAATAAAAGCGCTCGCTCACTGATGAGCCTGCCAAGATTCTCTCTGCGTAAGTGATACGTTCTTCGGCATTTTTGAGATTACGACCGATAGAACTCTGAAGAGGGCGAGGAATAAGCGCGCGGATCGAACTGATTTCGGATTTTGCGATTTGAAGCTGAGAGAGCGCTTCTTGTTGTTGCTCGTAAGTTACACCGGCGTGAGCAGATTGAGCAGCAATTACGAGGATAAGGGCAGTCATCAGTTTTTTCATGGGAAACTCCTTTGGTTAGGTTTGTTACGCATGATAAATACAGATTGTTAAACCTTCGTCCCATGAACTTCTCTGAACTTTTCAAGAATGAAAATGACAAGTCTGTCGAGTTTATTGACAGTCGTGAAGCTTCTACCTGGTTTTGATTTCAAACGTATCAGAAAACGATCGTCACTTGCAATTCAGGGGTATTTTCTCGATTGCGGGCTTCAAGACGCAACTCTGTTTTTAGGACATCAAACGAGAATCCGACTCCATAATCCCAGATCATTTCACCGGTCGTGGTTTTTAAAAGATAGCGGCCGTCAAGGAGACTTCTCCACGTGGAACCCTTGCTCATCAAAAGAAGTTCTCCTCCCAAATAAGGTTCAGCGGTATCAGCAAGTTGATAGTTTTCGCTGACTGCCATCAGGGTGCTGCGAGTTCCATCAAAGAAATTAAAGTCATAACTGTAACCAAAGCCCAAATTAAAATAAGGTGAGAGTTTCGGTAAGGTTCCGACGTCAACTTGCCATGAGACGGGAGTATCAAGTTCATTGATGGGAGATGTTGAGAGCATTTTCAATAAAACAAGTTGAGAAAGGTCAAGACTTGGCTTCTCGCTGAAATAGCGAAACTCGGCACTCAGAACTTCAAGGTGTGAAAATGGAATGCTGCCACTGTCTTGTGAAAGCAGATCATGAAAGGCTCTGCGATATTTCAAGCGGTAGAATTCGTTTTCGTCAAAATTTCCATAGCCGAAATAAAAGCTTCGTGAGTCGGGACTTACTAGTGGTGAGATCTTTTTGATTTGCGAGCTATCCGTTTGCACTCCCAAACGAGCCCGCGCGACGGAGAGATTGTATTTCGCATCTTTGGAGTCGCGGCGATGGCGATAGTCTTGAATTGATAAGTAGCGAAGGGAGGCGTCAAGAACTTCCACCTGTTCCTCGGTCGAAAACCCCTCAAGGACTTTCATATCCTGAGACTCTGTCAGTGTCTTCATCGCGTTCTTCTGTGAGCGATTGAGGTGGCGATAAGATTCTCTCCACTCACTTTGCAACGACAATCTCAGGCGCTCTTTTGAAAGCAGGTGGTTTTCTTCCAGCGCTTTTAAGGTATCTAGGGGAATGGTTGAATCACGAAACTGTGAGCTGAGATCTAAATCAGGCCTTGCAACCTCAATCAACTCTAAAATTTGTCGAGAGCAGTTGTCTTTTAAAAAGAAATATTCGGCATAGCTACTATCAAGCTCTAGCAAGTGATCGATGATGGCTTCGACTTGCTCAGGAGTGAGATTCAGTTTGTATTCCCAAAGATCGCGCCCTTCAAGATTCGTGTATTCACGCATTTTTTGATGATAGGGAAGCATTGAATAAGATCCCGGATAAAATCCAAACAGACCTTTGAGAGCAAATAGGGCTCCGTCGTCTTCGCCAGTTGAGGCAGCGTAGTTAATTCCATAATCCAAAAGATCCAGGTTCTGAATATTTTTGGGATTATGAGCTCGCAAAAACGTATGACCAAAACTAGAGCCCAAGCTGTTGAGATCTGCGGAAGCAAAGATAATGTAAATCTCCTGAGCGCCTAGCTGATTTTTCCATGTTTCGAGTTCAGGACAGGGGTGAAAAGACTCTACCGGAATTTCCAAAACCTTTTTTAGCCAGGCTGTGCGTGCGGGATAACGACATTGCTCGTCGGGTTTACTTAATAAGAGTTCGATAGATGCTTTCAGCTCTGCTGCAGGATCATTGAATCCTTCCGGAGAAATAAAAAGTTTTCCACGAAACGGGGATTCGTAGTTTCCAAAAAGACTTTTACGATAATGCCCCAGCCGTAACCATTCGGAGGAAGTTGCGAGATTCTTGTGCTCAGCGGTTTTTTGATAGTGAGAAATAGACTCAGAAGAAAAGCCCCACAGAGAAAGTGGGGCGAAGATAATAGCTATAAAAACAATCTTAAGAGCCATGGCACAATTGTGCCAGATCACCTTGCGATGTCATTTCATTATTCAAATTTTTCACCATGTCAGCTGCTGATGTTGAAGCCGATGGAAAAATTCTGGTATAAGAGCTTTGCGTAAATTGACCGAAAGCTTTTTGTGCCCCTTTAGAAGAGCAACCTTTCATTTGTGCCAATGTCGCCAATTTTTCACCGTGACCTTGTGCCATCTCACGGGAAAGATCTTCTTGGTTTACTTCAACAAAGTATTGGACTTCTTTATCATTCATCACAAGACCGCGCGAAGAGCAGCCCGAAGTTCCAGACGTGATACCCAAAGGCTGAGTGAAGAAGAAAGAGTTTGTAGTCATAGAAAGAAGTTGCAAACCTTTTGTATTCTTTTGAATGATGATGCTTCCCAAGCCACAACCAGAGTCGCCCGCAAAAACATTTGCACCCGAAAGCAAAATAGCCAAAACGATCCACTTTTTCATGAAGTCTCCTGTGTTTAGTTTTTTAAATTTTTGCTTATTTGCGGAGGAACTTCAAACGAACGTGCATTATGGCTAGTCGTAGAGCCAGAATTGACAGTTTCTTGTTCTAAATGTGTTCGCGACGTTAAAACGACTGAGACTCTATCGAGTCTCAGTCGTTTCGTCACCGCCATTGGCGCGAGCGACTTTAGGACCTTTCGGTTGCGGGACGGCCACCATTTGCTGATAGATCATTTGATAATTACGCATGACCTTTGAGCCATAGATACCATTCAAAAGCGTCCGTTCGTCTTCACCGACGCTTGCGATATCACGAGCGACTCGTCGCACGTTTTTGGGTCCCATATTGTAAGCGGGCACATAGTGATGCGCGCGGCTTTCAAACTGCGATCTCAAATACGAAAAATAGGCGATGCCAATTTTAACATTCGCAATCGGATCATAAAGAGTGTTCGGTCCGTTCCAAGGAATGTTGTACTTCTTGGCTATCCATTCTCCAGTTTGCGGGAGAATTTGCATTAAACCAATTTCGCCAGAAGTTCCTTTGGCGTAGGTATTAAACTGGCTCTCTGTTTGAATAATCGCGAGCACAAAAATGGGATCCATGTCCCGAGATTTAGATTCACGGATCAGCTCTTTGGTGAGCTGTGGAATCCATCTTGTCCATTCTTTCGCTAAAGAGGCTTCAAGTTTCTTAAAGACCAAATAATTAAGATCGCGTTGACCTTCCAGGCTTTGCGCGACACTGCCGATGTAATGGCTGCCTAAGAGTTCTTGTGCTTGATCCTTCCGGGCGTTTTCGTCAATCGCCGGCATGTTCAAAGTTGAGAATTCAACTGGAGTCATATTTTGATAGAACACCAGCAGAAAGAAGCCACCAACAAACGTACTTATAAGTGCGGATCTTTTACTTCTAAACATAGTGTATTCTCTATCGGCATGAAAATCCGTGAGACAGAGAATCAATTTGAATCAGTGCGGGTTTATTCTGAGTTTATTTAGCTTTGGCAAAATTAAAAATAATGCCAATTTTGACACGTTCTAAGAATGAGAATTCGCGATTTTTCTCTTTTATAGCATTAAACTTGCGATCACAAGGAAGTGAAAAACAGCAGCGATAATCACCATGAGATGAAAGATCTCGTGATAACCAAAAACCTTCGGCCATGGGTTTGGTTTCTTAAATGCATAGACCAAAGCGCCCAGCGTATAGATCACGCCACCTACGAGAATCAACACCACATTTGTGGTTCCCAGGGCTGCATTAAGTTCCGGAAGGTAAGGGAAAGCCAGCCATCCCATAACCACGTACAAGATTGCAGCGAGCCACTTCGGAGCATTCACCCAAAAGACAGACTGGATAATTCCTATGAGCGCTGCTATCCAAATAATCGTTAGAAGATTTGTTCCTGCTGGCTCTTGAAGTGCGAGCAAACAAAGCGGAGTGCCGGTCCCAGCGATCATAATAAAAATCGCAGCATGATCAAGGCGTCGCATCCATGCGCGCGGCCCCGGGCTCCACTGCGGTCGATGATAAAGCGCGCTGATCCCAAATAACGTCACAACGCTCAGCGAATAAATCACCATCGCAATTGCTTCCCGTGCATTATGCGATTGCGAGATTAACATCGCACACGCACCCAACGCAAAAAAGAAAGCCGCTTGATGAAAATGTCCTCGCAAAAGAGGTTTTACAATTTGAGGAACTTGCTCGTCCGCCATGCGTACCAGCATAGGCCGAGCTGAAATGTCAGGCAAGTTTCTGTTGTGAAACTATTTAAGCCCAAGGAAATAAATCAAATTGAACTTGATAAACTTCTTCCGCCGGAGCATCGGCCACCAGCTTCTCGACTTTTTTTAAAAATTCAACAAAGTGGTGCTGAATCTGTAATCGAGTTGCATCGTCTGCCGTGAAGGTCGCTAAAAACGAGTACCCGTTAGAGCCAATACTCTGGGTGCGATGCAGGGCTTGACTGCGCATCAAACTTTGTTGTGGACCACAAAGCGGTGAGGACTTTTGCAGATGCAGTTGGTCTTTTAAAACTGAGTACACGCCGTTTTTAAATTCAATGATGTGCAGGTCTTCGAGAGTCTTCAAAATTGCCGAGAGTTTTTCAGGAGCCAGCTGCGTTTTATCTGCTAACGCCAAAGGATTTTTGCGCCACTTTGGAATCGTCAAATACATGTGAATAATTTGCGCCCAAGGATCCAAATAGTAAGCGCTCAGATCCTGGGCTTCGTGCACTAGCTTTTTGGCATTGCGATTTTCACTCGGGGACAATTTCGTTTCTTGAAAAGCGGAGATTTCTTTTTGCAATTCATCCTTGCGCTCTTTCAATGAGGTGCGCGCCAGAGCTAAGAGCATCTTTAAATAGTTCTCTTCATCGGAGTTTAATTTTAAACGTGCGCACGCAAGATAGAGTTGATCTTCGCTGAGATCCGCATTGCCATTAAGAACTTTCGAGAGATAGGGGCTTTGCACACGAATGGCTTCCGCAAGGTCTTGATTGGTGATTTTTTCACCCCTCGAGTTCAGTCGCTCGAGGGCCCAACGGAGGCATTTTCGATAGTCTGTTGTTTTAAAAAATTCCATATTTCTGTATACTTACATAAAGTTTCCTAAAAGGAAATATTATTGCAATTATTTCTTTCATTTTAATTAAAATCACGAATCTTGTGTGCGAAAACTCTCTTCATGTTAAGAAGGAGGTCCTTATGAGACTTATTAAGACACTGATCGTAGCGTTCGCAATTTGTCCATTTTTAGCCCAAGCATACGGTGGCATGACCAGTAGTGGGGGCGATAACAAAAATCTCGCATGGGAAAGCGCCTGGTTTTTGGGTGAAGCTCCGGTTTCCTACTGCATCGAAATAGCTCCAACGGAAAAGTTAACGGCTGATCAAGCTAAACGTGATTTTGAATCTGTTGTTACAATTTGGAAGAAGTATTTCATCGAGCGTACTTCGGGCCGAGACAAACAGTACTTCCTCAATTTTAATTTTCAATTTGAAAGCTGTCGTCCAACGACGCTTCTCAAACTTTATGTTGGTGGCGATAATGCCGAGATAGCTAAGGCCAAAGCTCTTTATCAAAATCCGTTTTCAATCGCTTATCGAAGCGAGTACGACATGAATTCAGCAATGGGTAGGGGCTTTATTTGGTTTGCACCAAAAGGCTCCGTTTTTCCAAACGGATTTCCTGATTGGTCATTGCCGTACACATTCCACGGAATGCTTTTGCACGAAATGGGACATGTTTTCGGATGCGGGCACGTCGAAGGAACTATCATGGAAGAAAACTTGATTTCAAAATTGCAGACGGGCCAGTGGGAAGGAGATAGATGGGCTGCCGGTGGTAAGATGTATATGACTAACATTGATCACCATCAAATTTTGCTTCTCAAGGATTCCACAAATCTTTCAATGAAAGGTGAGATTCATCCAGATTTTACCGGCCAAGAGCCTCGTCGCGTATTCGAACTGCTAGTGGGTCGTAAGGCTCAAGGTCAAATCGAAGTTGAAGCGGTTAAGACAGGTTACCAAATGGAGCTGTTCTACAAAGACGACTTGGGAAAGACTTCGTTCAAGCTGAATTTACATCCGGATTTTGCGAGTCAGTTCGCTCTTGGCGGCCAAGTGTTTCGTTCAATGAGAACTATTAGCGCAACTGAACAAGGCGGGTTTAGCTACAAACCGACGGGCTATTCTTATACGACGTCACTTACCACTACTAAAGGCAAAACCTACGTAGCCTCTGTTGCAATCAATAGCGATGATCTAGGGCGCCCGATCGAAGTGAAGTTCTTTGATGGTAAGAATATGGTTACAGCATTCCGCGCCGATCTCTGGCTCACTCACGGAATTAAATAGAGTTTCTTACCGAGAGTTTGCTTAATGCGAACTCTCGGTTTCATTTCAAATTATTGAGCAGAATGGATGGCGTCGCGCTTGCGCAGAGTGTTTGAAACAAGAGCACCTAAAATAATCAAAGCTCCAATGATCTGTTGAATCTCTAAACGCTCGCCAAAAATCACAGCCCCCAAGATCGCAGCCGTCACAGGCTCAATCATCATCAAGAGTGCCACTTCATTAGACTTCAGTTTTTGCAAAGCCGCGAGTTCAAGCGACAACGGAATCACCGTACAAATAATCGCAAGACCAATCACCGCGGTCGCAGCGCTCGTTGGGAGTTCCATCGCATGCGACATTGAGGGTTGGTGAAATACACAAAGAGCTAAAGCGCCAAACGTAATAACATACAGAGCAGAAGAAACAGGTCTGACATCTTTCTGTAAACGACCCGAGAGCATCACGTAGATCGCGTAACTAATCGCCGCGCCAATACCTGCAGCAACCGCCCACATATCTTTGATCTCAATATGCCCCCATAACAAAAGCACCAAACCAAAAGAAGCCGCCAGCAATGCCAAGAGTTCTTTACGAGTGACCTTGTCGTGAGTAAAGAAATGCGAAAACAAATTCACCCAGAACGGGTAGGTATATAAGAGTAACGCCGCTAGAGTGATCGAGAGCCCCTCGACAGCTTTAAAATATAAAGTCGAGAAAAAGGCGTATCCAAAAATCCCGAGCATCGCCGCGATAAATAACTGACGGCCTGTTAAACGCACCCATTGCGGGCGGAACAACAACAAGCCAATCCAAATTAAAATAGCGGCAAGAGTAAAACGATAAGAAAGAAGCTCACCGACGGAAAGGCCAGCACCATAGGCCATCTTTCCGAAGACTCCAAGGAAGCCAAAGCCCATGCTGGCGATCGAAATTTCAATCGTACCGCGCAGACGGGGGCTTATGTGTTTCATGATCTTTTAGATTTAGGAGCTGATTTAGGTGCAGCAGATCTTCCCGCTGGTTTTGCAGGAGCTGATTTAGTAGCTGCCGTTTTTGCTTTATAAGCTTGAACTTTACGAGAGCCAGACGGAGCACGTTTGCCACCAGGTCCGACTTTTTTCGCAGCCGCAGCTTGTGCGCGACCTTGATAAGTACGTTTTGTTTTTACTTCTTCTGGATCATCCGCCAAGAACACGCGCTCGGCAGTTTCAGGAGGCAAGAATGCAATTTCGCCAGTCTTCAAATTTCCAATACGCAGGCGACCAATCGCCACACGTTGAAGCTTCATCACGTCGAAACCGATTTTTTCAAACATCTGACGGATCTGACGGTTTTTACCCTCAGTGATCACGATTTTGAACCATTCGTACTTGTCCGATTTTTTATCGCCTTGTTTGTGAATGCGCTCAATGTGACGAGCCGACACTTTACCGCCGACGATCGAGACACCCTTTTTCAATTTTTCCAATTGATGAGGTTGAGGAGCGCCATCCAATTTAACCAAATAAGTTTTCGTCACTTCTTCTTTAGGATGTGCAACGCGATTTGCGAAATCACCGTCGTTTGTAAGAAGCAACAAACCTTCAGAGTCCCAATCCAGACGACCTACAGGGAACACGCGCGCAGGAACTTCGCTGAGGTATTCAGCAACAGTAGGACGA
Organism: Bdellovibrio sp. HCB2-146; assembly: GCF_047345725.1. Lineage (NCBI taxonomy): Bacteria > Pseudomonadati > Bdellovibrionota > Bdellovibrionia > Bdellovibrionales > Pseudobdellovibrionaceae > Bdellovibrio > Bdellovibrio sp. HCB2-146. The sequence goes on along the minus strand of NZ_JBLEQP010000001.1, from coordinate 823,221 downwards.
TCCAAAGGATCTTCCATCGTTGTGAGAACGCCTTTTGGTTTATTGAAGATCAAATAAAGTTTTTGCGAAAGAGGTTTACGCAGAGGTTTGCCATCGACCAAAATGCGATCAGCTTCTGGATCAACTTTTACACCCAACTCGAACACCTTTTTACCATTTACGGTAACAAGGCCTTCTTCAATCATGCGATCTGCGTGACGACGAGAAGCGAGGCCGCTATCTGCGATTAGTTTATTAAGTCTAATTCTTTGAGAGGAGTTATCTTCAGACATTCTTCATCAGCCTCAGCTACTAGTGGTTGAGGGCTCAATATATCACTGATGAGGGCAGAAGACGAGAGGTTCTTATGAGCTGTCTCGTGAAGCGCGTGACGGAGGTCACGGATCAAGAGAGTCATGAGTTTATCTCCCAAAAACACGTTATCAAGGGCTGTTTCAGCCTTATTCAGAACGATATTCGCCCAATTGATGGCCTGAGAATCACCCTGTTGGACAAGGGCGCAAGTTCTCTCAAGTTCGCTCACAAGATCCCCATAGTAAGGATCCGTGCGACGATCGACAAAGAATTGCTCAAGGCGCTTGATCGGGAACAAAACGCGAGTTTGCTCTTGAAGCGGCTCGTTTTTCATTTCCTGTAATTTTTGGAAAACATATCCACGAAGAAGGGCGCCAGAAACTTTATCGCCGTTGATTTGGAATTGCGCCGTGATGTACGGAGCAACTTCAATACGGTGAGAGTGATGTGGACTCAATTCCAAGTTGTCGGTGTAGTAAAGAACCAAGTCTGTGCGAAGCGGTTCCAAACGGCCATTTCTGATTGTGAACTTGCGGTCGTAAGTGCGAACTTCGAGGGATTTATCTTCACGCAGAAGGATCGCGACCACGCGTTTGTTCTGATCCGGCAAAACACGGAACTTGTCTTTTTCACCGCAGAGGGTTTTAACGTATGAACTCACTGCGTCAATTAGGTCGGATTGATGTTCGATCTCAATCAACTGCATGTGTTGCGGAAAGCGGATGGGACTGACATCAAACTTCTGTTGGTAGAACTTATTGAAATTCGCCAACAAAAACTGAACTTCGTGACCTAATTGTTGCTTATTAGACGCCCAATGCGGGTAATCCATGCAGTAATTGAAGAAAAGTTCAATTAATTCAGGAGTGAGAACGTCTTCAGGATGAGGGAAACCGCGAAGGAAGTTGTAAAAGGACAAACGCGTCGGCGTGTTCTGAGGATTCAGATCCGATACGAATTTCAAAAGTTGTCCAACTTTAAGCATTTTTCAGGGCTTCCTTCTTCGCTGCTAAATTATGAACATTTGAAATTTTAGTCCAGAGAAAATATGATAGTGAGAATAGAATTTTTGCGGTCCACGGAAGGGGTGCGTATGCATAAAGAATTAAATCCTGAATTGTTTGGTGAAAAAAAGGTCGTTAAAACACCATCCATGGACGCGGCGTCCTCAATGGGAGCGGCTTCTACGAACAATTATCTGAATACGGATCGCCAAATTTTCGAACTCAGATCACAAAATCAGGCTCTCGTAGACCAACTCAACAAAGTGGTCGCGACAGTGAATGAGCTGATTAAATCGTCAAACAACAAATTCGAGCGCCAACAAGCTCAGTTGGGTCGTTTGGAGCAAAGCCACAACGGATTGGCAACAGAAGCTGGGCAAAAAATCACGATGCTTTCTCAAAGAGTCAATGAGCGCCGTACTCTGGACGCCAAAGTCCAAGAGATGGTCGATCGCCATAACAACGTGATCAAAAGCTTTGAAGTGCGCATGAACCACATGCAAAAGTTGTTGGCCGAAAAAGAAGCCCAAGCCATCGCCAGCCAAACAGCCCTAAACGAAGCCAAAATGGAAATAGCCCGCCTAAAACGCCTCTAAAAGGTGCCTGGTGACTTTTCGGTACTGCGGCGCACTAAGATATTGAATTAACTGAGACGAAAATAAAAAGGCCACCCTCGGGATGGCCTTTTTTATTTTGAATTGCCGGAAAAAACACCGGGCACCTTATTGGCGGGCTTTTTCTAGGCGATTTAGGAATTTGTCTGGGGGTTCGAATTGGGTCAGGGTGAGGGCGTCGATCCAGACTCCGTTGGAGTTATAGAAAATCAGAGTTGGTAGGCCCATGATGCTGTATTTTTTCTTCAGAGCTTTGAGTTCGGGGCTGTCTTTGGTGGCGTCGAATTTTAGTAGCACAAAATTTTGTGCTAGGTTTCTGACCCGTGGATCTGTGAAAGTTTGTTCTTCCAGTTCGTGACAAGCGGCGCACCAGTCGGCCCAGAAATCAATCAACACAGGTTTGCGATCTTTCACTGCCTGGGCAAGAGCAGCTTCTGAGTAAGGTTGCCAGTTCAGCGCTTTGATTTCATTCACTGCAGCACCGTTGATCATGCGATTGCGAAGATACGGACGGAGATCAAACGCAGACAATGCGATGTAACCGATACCGACAAAGAGAACCGCCATCATCAAACCCTTTTGGATATGTTGATAAGATTTTTTTCCTTGAGCTGGCATGAATGCGCCGTAAACACTGGCGAGAGTGATCAGGCCAATACCGTAAGCTGCATCGAAGAAACGATCTGGTAAGAGCAGGTTCAAATAATAATAAAACACACCCAACATCAATGTGCCGAGAACGAACTTGATTCCGTTCATCCATCTGCCAGAGCGAGGTAGGTATTTAGAAAGCTGATTGGAAAGACCGAGAATGATAAAGATCAAACCTAGTCCCAAAGCATAAGTAAAAAGATAAATAAATCCTAAGAAGCGATTCTGAGTTGAAGCGACAAAAGTTAGAATCACAACGAGAACAGGTCCCACGCAAGGACTTGCCACGATCCCGGCAAACAATCCTGTCAGGTAAGCTCCTGCCAAATTCTTCTTATCATTTGCTCCACGACCAAAACGATTGCGAATAAATGCTGGCATTTGCAGTTCGAACAAACCATACATACTGAGCGACATCATCAAAAAGATTCCGCAGACCACAGACAACACAATGGGATTTCCGAGGGAAGCCCCAAAGACGCTGCCACTTTCAGCGGCGATAATACCCAAGATTGAGTACGTCGTCGCAATCCCTAAAACATAAACGCAGCTCGTGATAAAATTTTGCAAACGCGAGCGCTCGTTTGAGTGATTTCCTAAAACCGCCAGTGTGATCGGAATCATTGGGAAGATACAAGGAGTGAAGCTTGTGAAAATCCCCGCCGCAAAAATAAATAACAATCCCAAGACCATGCTGCCGCCCAAAAGAGCTTTGATGCGAGAAGGGTCGGTGAAGGAATCAGTTGTCACAACGGGAGTCACTTTTTCTGCTTCTTGGAGTTGCGCGGCTCCTTCAACCATTGTCACCATGATTGGAACCTCTAAAACTTTTGTCGTCGGGAATAAGCAGAACTGTGTTGAACAAGCTTGATACACTAACTCCAACTTCATTTTGTCATAACGTTTTAAAAAACGGTCGGGAGCTTCGATGTGAGCTGTAAGCGTCGCCGTTTTTTCGATCCCTCGTCGTTGTTTTTTAGAAAACTTATCGTACCACTCTGTGATTGGTTCGATTTTGAAGGGCGCAATTTGAAATCCGTCTGGTTCTAAAATCACAACGCGGAATTGATCTTCATAAGCATGAAAACCTTCCGGCAATTGCATTTTGATTTCGATATTTCCGCCCTGACCTGGACTCCATTCGTAGGGAACGACCTTCACGTTGGCAATCATTGGATCGTTTTCATCAGCCGTCGTTTGCGCCCAAGACTTAGGGCTGAGAGAGCAGATCAAAACAAAAACATATAGAAGAGAAATGAAAGAATGTCGCATAACTTGTAGTAATCCTTCTCTCGACCATCGGCAAGTTTATTGGGTCCTGCCTCAATATTAACACAGATGTCTCCGATAGAGAAATCAAGAGGTTATTCAATATGGGTTTTGTCGGTATATTGATAGTATTCGCGTGTGTGTTTGGTACCTTCGCGGTGCAGGGTGGATCGATGGGCGTCATCATTCACGCCGCACTTGGAGAGATGATCATCATCGGTGGTGCCGCATTCGGTGCCTACGTGATCGCCAACCCAATGAAAATCGTAAAAATGGGTATCAAAATGGGTCTTCACGCATTGACTGCGAAAGGTCCTCAGAAACCTGATTACACAGAACTTCTGCAAATGCTTTTCCAACTTTTCCAGTTGTTCCGTAAAGAGGGACCACAAGGGGTTGAGAAACATATCGAAGAACCAGATAAATCTGAACTCTTCAAAGCCTATCCTGGTTTCATGAAGAATCATCATGCTGTTCATTTCCTTTGCGATACGATGAAAGTAACTCTTTCTGCGGAACTGAGTCCTTATGACGTTGATGAACTTCTTGAGGGTGACATGAAAGGTATCCATGCGGAAGAGCATCTAGCGCAACATGCTGTTGCGGCAGTTGCCGGTGGTTTCCCGGGTCTGGGAATCGTTGCCGCCGTTCTAGGTATCGTAAAAACGATGGGTAAATTATCTGAGGGTACCGAAGTTATCGGTGCCAGCGTTGCCCACGCCCTGGTCGGAACGATGTTAGGGGTATTTTGTGCGTACGGTTTGATTGAACCGGTCGCGACAAAAATGGGTGCCGATATTGAATCAGAAGGTCGTTATCTTCAATGTATCCGTGCAGCTCTGGTAGCTTTGCAACGTGGAGCTCCTCCAATTGTATGTATCGAGTACGCGCGTCGTTCGATCATGCCAGAAGAGCGCCCATCATTCGAAGAAATCGATAAGGCAACAAAAGAAATTAAAAAGGCCGCTTAGGATTAAGGCAGATCAATGGCTGAGAAAAAGGCGACAATCGTCATTAAAAAAGTTTACGTGCAAGGCGGTGGAGGCCATGGGGGATCTTGGAAGGTCGCCCTTGCCGACTTCATGACCGCCTTGATGGCGTTCTTCCTCGTGATGTGGCTCTTAGGGCAATCCGAAGAAACCAAAAAAGCCGTATCAGATTATTTCTCAACACCATCAGTGATCGAGTACAACTTCCAAAACTTCGGTGCGGAATTAACACTTGAAAAACTTTTCTTGGATTTATTAAACGAGCCGATGAAAGCTTTCCAAAGCTTTATGGAGCCCGCTGATAAAACTCCAAACTTGCTCGACATGGGCTCAACGAAAGTTGTTGCCGCTTACATGGCCGATCAAATGAACGATGTTGCGAAAAACGTAACCGTGACTCCAGACGGTTTTGATTTTGATATTCCTGATTACATGCTCTTTGAGCGTGGAACTTCGCAACCGAATGCGAATTTCGTGAAGGTCATGGATAAAATCAAAGGTGTGACAATGGGACTTAAAGATGCCGACATTCGTTTGACATCAGGTCTTTTCATCCAAGCCGTTGCTGACAGCAGCACAATGCTTGCGAACAAGGTCGCATCAGAGCGTCTGGATATCGTCAGAAATAAAATTTTGGCTTCGCTTGAAAACAGCACTGTGAATGTTGCAGGGGCGATTTCTGTGAAAGACAAAAAAGGCGAGATTGACCCAGCGAAGTTGATTGGTTTTATCCGCGTGAAGATCGCGCAAAAAGAAATCACTTCGGACGGTCGTAAGCCGCGTAAGCTTGATACTTTATTTGGGACAGCCCGTGTAGATATGTCCGTCTATGACAACTTCGTTCATCAGATCAGCAATCGTAAAGAGAAAGCGAATGATGGAAAGAAGAAAACCTTGCACGAGCAAGTTGATCAAGATCTTCAAGATGAAGCGGGATCTACTTCAGTTCCGTCTTTGCAGACAGAATAAAAAACACATCGCCGGCTCCGTTTAAGTCGGAGGCGGCGGTTGTTCCAGTCACCGACCCATCAACAAAAATCGGACCCCATTGAGTTCCTAAAGATGTGCGTAAATCAAAGTACGGACTGATGCTTGAAATTTCCGGGCTGTTATATCCAGCTTCGTTATCCCAAAGCCAGTCGCCAAAAACTTTTGTTTCTTTACCGAAGCCAAGGCGGGCAGACCGTTGATCTGTTCCTTCCCAGTTGCTCATCATATCGTAAGTCACGCGGTACTCACCAAAGTGGAGATGTAGTCCCACGATATTCCCATTTCGATCGCCACCGTTGTAGTATTGGCTCTGGCTGTATGAGATCACCATGTAATTGGCGGCAGAAAAATCAACTTTGATATCACCGTTGATACGAAGATTGAAATGATCATCGCTGTTTTCGTAATTGGTATTTGATCCCCAAAGGCCCAAGCGAAATTGTGGGCCAAAGTTAAACCAGAATGATCCTTGCAACGCAGGAGATTTATCTGACTGAGAAAGGCCGTGCTCTACATAGTGTGAAAGGAGTGCCACATCTCCTGAAAGCGCAAATGTAGGGGAATTGTTAGATTGCCCGTGAGCCCAGCTGCTTAATAGAATGAGGATAAAACCAATGTATCTTCGCATAGATAGTTCGCTTTATTGTGAACGAAACTGGCGTGAAAAACAAAGAAATCAAATTGAGCTTAGACTCCGACCTAGACCAATAGCGAATATTCCGGTAAAAGAAGGGTCCCCAAAAGAGGTTGTGAGTGCTTGATTTGAACCGTCCTTTAAAAGACTGCACGTTTGTTGCCTTCGATACCGAGACCAGCGGAGCGTATCCGATCGGTCACGACATCGTCGAGTTTGGTGCAGTAAAATGGTATCAAGGACAAGAAGTCGGCCGCTTGCAGTTTCTTTTAAAACCGCGTGAGAAAATGACCGACTTTATTATCGGCATTCACGGTATCACCAATGAAATGGTGGAAACTGCGCCGACCATGGCTGAGAAAATTCACGAGATTCATGAGTTCGTCAAAGACTCCATCGTGATGGCCCACCATGCGCCCTTCGATTTAGGTTTTGTCACCGTAGATTTTGAAAAAGCACTGTTACCCATGCCAACAGAGCCTGCTCTGTGCACAAGCTTGCTTTCCAGAAAATGGATTCATGGTGTGGAAAATCACAAGCTGCAAACTTTGGTCAAACATCTGAACATCGACGGCGGAACAGCTCACCGAGCATACGACGACGCCAAAGCGTGTTTGCAAGTGGGACTCAAATGTTTTGAGTTGATGGGAGAGAACACAACGCTTGGCCAAGCCATCAAAAGCCAAGGCAAAGCACTCTTCTGGAAAGACTACACGCTGATTCACGGTTCAAACGAATCGGTGAAAAAATTGATCTCAGCTACATACGATAAAAAAGACATCGACATGATTTATGACGGGGGCTCAAACAAAGGTGAAACTCGTCGTCTGACTCCAGTCGGGATCGTGCGTAATCCCGATGGTGATTATCTGTATGCTTTCTGTCATCGCGAACAAACGAATAAGAGATATTATCTCAGTCGTATCAAAGAAGTCGAAGTCGTATTTTAATATTTCTGTTTGGGAACAAATCCCAACAGTCTCATGAAAAAATCGGAGCCCTTTCTCAATCGGAATGTCGTTGATTTCTCTTCTGTGGGAAACGCACCTGTTGGTGCGATGTCTGACGTGATAGCTGCTCTGACAGGGGCTTCGACATGCGTTGCCTCTGTTGTAAATACCATCGTGACCTGGGGTTTGCCGCGATTGCGCTCCACGGGTGGCAGTTGCTTCATATTGACGTTAAATCTCAAATAGTTATTCACTCCCATCAAATTCCATTGTCCATCAGCACCACGACAGAGCATCGGACCGCCGGAGTCTCCAGGCATGGAATGGGCGTTGAATGTTTCTTCATGGTCGATCACGGCCGGTGGAGCGAGAATAGTTTGAAGGCCGCCGTTTTCAGGAATATTTATTGCGGTCAATCCAAGAACTGTTGCGAGTGAGAAGGACAAGAACGCCTGCTCATTTTCTCCGATATCGTTGATTTTACCACTCACAAGAATTCCAGAAAAGCCGGAGTTCGTTCTGCCAAAACCAGAAAGTATACATTCGCTGTCGGGAGTGACTAGGGCCTCTTTGCTCAGAGGTATGGGCTTAATTGAAAGAGGGCGATCGAGTTTGATAACGGCTTGATCTCTTTTCGGATAAGAGAAGAAAGGTTCAGCCATCGCCGTTTCTTTAAAATAAACTCCGCTGGTGTAAACTTTTGAACCCATCTTGGTTCGGTCAATTTTGAAATTTTTTGATTCGTATCCCTGATACCCGCATTCCACTTTGATGGTGTTGTTGGGTGCAGGCAAACAGTGCGCAGCCGTTAGAACTTTTGTTGGTGTGACCAGTGTCCCTGTGCAGATTCCGTTGAAGTTGTTTTCTTCATTGTACATGAGGATGCGGCAGACACCTTGAGGGCCGCCCGCAATCAAATCCATGGCAGAGTTTCCTGAAATTGAAAAGGCTGAAGAGGAGGCCATCAACAGTGTGAGCGTCGTGAGAAAGTTACGAAAGTTCATTTGGCACCTCTTTTAGTGCAGGGACTTCTGCTTTTAATATGCAAGTCATGCCAGCGAAAAGAGTGTCTCAAAATGAGATTTGTCTGATGTATTAGAGAAATAGCAGGGGGCGCATGGCTGACGGGCGAATTCCGTTAGACACGCGCGTTTATTGTCGCATTAATCTTTCTTGTCTTCTTTAAATTCGACAACCTGAACTGTGCGTTCTTTTTTTAATTCTTGCATGCGGCGGTGAACTTCTTCAGCGAGTTCTTCAAGATGTTTGAACTCATCACCAGTGCGAAGCTTCAGTGGGTTGGGATTTCCTTCCAAAGCCTCCATCAAGAATCTTTCAAACGCATAAAGAGGTCCTGCAATACGGTGAGAAATCAAACGGCCCACCGCAAATAAGATTGCGCAGAACGCGACACTGATAATCACAAAAGTGATCACAAACGGAACGAGGAACTTATTCAGCAAGAATACATTGTTTCCAACCAGTTCTTCGATGGTCACACGCATATATGTGTAAGAGAAAACCAAGCAGATCAAAGTCAGGCTGAGTCCCACCGCCATCAACATGAAACAATATTTTAGCTGGAACGGCATATTGACCCAGTACTGTTTACGCGCGTTGTTTTCGGGCCAAAGCAGTTCACCTTCCCGCACGATCGCATAAACGATCAAACCATAACCGAGCCACTGTAAAGCGTCGGCAATATTAAATGCCGGGCTGGAAAGTCCTGGAGTCCCGACCACGATAAAGTCGACCACATAACCCCAAACGATACGGTCCGTGACGTTACCGATAATGCCACCAATTAAAATCGACAGGCCCGTCCGTAAGGTGAGCGATTTAATTGGAAGAAGGTATTGAATCAAAGCATAAGTACAGAGCAGAAACGCGCCGCCTGTTGAAAGAGACACCACGCGCAGAACGGTTGGAAGATCTGAGAATAAACCCAACATCGCACCGTGATTTTGGTGCAAGACGAAGTGCAGAAATCCAAAAGATTTGATTTGCGTGATGTCCAAGGCCCAAAGTTTCGTCAAACGATCCAGAGTCCAAGTTGCCAGCAGAGGTAGAATTACAATGAGCCATTCGCGTTTTTTCATGCCGAATCAGTCTAACAAGTCCGATGTGCTCTGGCGAAAGGAAATGCTCTGACATTACCATTGTCTAGCTGCGATGTTCGCGAAAGAAAAAGTAGACTCAATCAAGAGTGATAGAGACAATCGAGCTTATGAAAAAAATCATCCTTATCAGTCTGCTTTTCTCCCGCTTCACTTTTGCCGCACTTGCAACTCCCGAAGAAATCTCGAAAGAGTTCTCATCGTTGGCTAAAAAGTATGCAATCAAGACCGAAGATCTGGGAATATATGCGACCACAGGTGATGGGGAGTCCCAGCAAGTTCTTTTAGATGTGAACGGCAAGGTCGTGATGATTCCGGCATCCATTTCCAAAGTTGCCACAGCATCTGCAGTTCTGTCTGCATTTCCTCCCGGCACAAAATTTAAAACACAGCTTTGGACTTCGGGAAAAATTCAAGACGGTATTTTAAAAGGTGATCTGTACCTAAAAGGTGGAGGTGATCCCTCTTTTGTATCTGAAAACATGTGGTTTTTGGTGAACGCCTTTTTGCGAACGGATATCAAAAAAATCGAAGGTGATATCGTGATCGATGATTCGCTTTTTGATAAAGTTCGCTACGACATGAGCCGCCAAAAAGAACGCGTGGATCGCGCTTACGATGCGCCAGTAGGGGCGATGAGTTTTAACTGGAATTCAGTGAATATTTTTGTTCGCCCTGGAAATGGTGATGGTTCGGCGAAAGTTTTCATTGATCCAGAAAATGATTACATTCGTTTGGTTAACAAAGCAAAGTCGGCTCCAGGATCAGCGAATGATTTATTGGCTGATCGCAAAGATGATCCTAAATTTCCAGGTGATGTGATTTCAGTGGGCGGTCGCATTGGTCGAGCTAACAAAGAAATCGTGGTTTTTAAAAATATCACACAGCCCGATCTTTGGGCTGGTTATAATTTGAAGGCTTTCCTTGCCCAGCGTGGGATTCCAGTCACCGGAAAAGTTCGGAATGCTGAAGTCCCAGCCAGTGCCGACATGGTGGCTGAAAGTGAAAGCAAAGCCATTGAACAAATTGTCGCTGACATGAACAAGTTCTCTAACAACTATGTTGCTGAAATGCTGACAAAGAACTTGGGAACCTTGAAAAAATCAAAAGCAGTGACCTTGGCCGATGGTGTGGCAGTTATCAATGAACATATGCAGTCCTTAGGAATTCCTTCGGACCAATACAAATTAACAAGCCCTTCAGGTCTTACGCGTGACAATCGTCTGTCATCTTTTGCGATGTGGAAGGTCTTGCAACATTTGCGCAATGACTTCCGCGTGCAGCCTGAATTTCTCACATCTTTACCGATCGCGGGAATTGATGGCACTCTCAAAAAGAGAATGAAAAACGGACCGGCAGAAAGATGGGTTCGCGCCAAAACGGGATTTTTGACGAACGTCGTATCCCTGGCGGGTTACGCGGGATTGCAAGATGGTCGGGTCATAACATTCTCATTTGTGTATAACGGTTCTACAGATGAGGCGAAGGTTCGCGCCTTTTTTGATAATTTGCTTATTTATTTGGTAAAATAAGCCGAAATAGTTGTACCAGGAGGGTGAACGTAGGATGAAGTCTTTAAGTCTTTCCCTATTATTTGTATTATCTGGAACGTCTCAACTTGCAACGGCTGCAGAGGATTTGGCGGCTAAAGTTGTTCCGCAAGTTGTACCGGCATTAGCGGAAGGCAGTCGTCCTTGGCGTAGTCCCCAATTCGGCACACAAAAAGAAGCTCTCGGATATTCAGAAACTGCATTTGCTGTTCCGAAGGGAATGGAAAAGCAAGTTCAGTTTTGGGTGGATATTTATTCTAAATACACAACTCAACAAGGTGTGATCCACGATTCCGAAAATGTGGATGTGATTTACGAAGTCGTTGATCTGTCTGGTTTAAAAACGGATCGCGAGAGGCAACGTAAAATCGACGCCGCTAAAAAAGTGATCAGTGAAAAACTCAGCAAGGATGAGCGTGAGCGTTTGCGCTATCAATTGGGTCAAAAAGATCGCATTCGCGATGGGATTTTTTATTCCGGTCGCTACATTGAAGAGATGGAAACAATCTTCAAAGAAGCGGGCTTGCCAATTGAGCTGACTCGTTTAGCTTTCGTTGAAAGTTCATTCAACGTGATGGCTCGCTCGAAAGTAGGCGCGAGCGGAATTTGGCAAATCATGGGATACACAGCTCGCCCTTACAAAATGGTGAGCCCCACGGTGGATAAACGAAATCATCCGATGGAAGCAACCAAGCTTGCGGCGAAACTTTTGCGTAGCAACTACAATATGCTAGAGTCATGGCCACTTGCGGTTACTGGTTATAATCATGGCCCCACGGGTGTCAGAAAAATCGCGGACTTCCATAAGACCAAAGACATTTCAATTTTAGTGCAAAAAGTAGATTCGAAGAAAAGCTTAGGGTTTGCTTCCCGCAACTTCTATGCAAGCTTCTTAGCGGCCCTAGAAGTCGAAAAGAACGCTCCGAAATACTTTGGCTCTGTGGTTTGGTCTAAACCTTTGGATGGTCAAGATTTGAAGCTTCCGGTGTCAGTTCGTTATAAAGACATCCTTCACTGGTTTGACGGAGACGACGATAAAGCTCAGCTTTTTAATCCCCATTTGACGAGTGTCGCTCGTAAGGGACGTCCAATCCCAGCTAAGACTGTGATTTCAGTACCAAAGGATAAATATAACGTGGCCTTGATCTCGCTGGCTCGTAAAGACCGTACGGTCGCTTCTGAGAGATAATTAGCGAAGACTTTCAGTGACAATGTGCCTAATTTCATGCATCCTATTGAATGCCCATTTTTAGCGGGGCGTACAAAGGATGCATTTTGTTTCGTAATCCCATCACTCTTTCAGAGATCGCTAAGCTTTCGGACCCCCGAGAGCGGGTTTCTATTGCGGATACAACTTTGCTCCGCGTGGGTGTGAATTATATCCAGGATGGCAATTTCCGTGGTCATCGCGTTTTACCGGATTCTCGTAACAGTCTGAAGCTAAATTTGATCTATGTGTCATCGACGGAAAGTCTGACGGTCAAAGTTCAAGAAAACGGACCCGGTGGAAATTTAAACTTCCAATGTGATAAGTGCCAAACTACCGGCGGTTCGGGGCCTTCGTGCAAGCATCAATGGGCCTCGTATTATTTATTGTGGCAGGCTCTGACCAAAGATACCGCGAGCTTGGAGTCCTTGGGGCGCAAAGTTCAAGAGTTGGCCGCCGAGCTGAAGAAATCTGCAGTTGCTGCTGATGTAAAAGCTCCCGAACTTCAAGATGTCACTATTCCGGAAGATGCGAAATTAGAATCCGTTAGTTTATTTTTGGAAAACTTCCCGCACGGGAAGAATGCTTTGTTGGCAAGTCTCTTTAATTCCAACGTCGCTAAATATCAGTATCATGAGTTAGCAGAAAATCGCGAGCTCTTGGCGCCGTCGCTTTGGAATATGCCAGAAGTTTTCCGTCGTCGTTTGAAATCCTATTCTGGTCATTATTTGCATGAAGTGAACGAACTGAATCGCTTGTCGGATATGCTTCGTTATAACTTCAGTCATGGCTTGCAGGTCAGCGCGCGCGAAATTTTGCGTCACCCGTTACAAAAGATAGTCCCGAAAGAACTTTTGCCACAACGACGTTCGGCTGATGAAGCAACCCTTGTGCGTTGGCCTCTGGCTTTGCAAAAAGCCGGCGTTTTCATCAGTCAGAATATCCGAGATCTAGAAGAAATCATGCAATCGCTAATGTCAGTCGTGATTCGCAATCTGGAGCAAGGTAAAATTCAAGTTTACCTGCAAGCGGGACACGATCCTGAAAAGGCTCTGCAGATTCGTGAAATCCAAATGGATCCAGCGATGGAACTGCACTGGCGAGTTGATTTTGATGATCGCAGTGACGGCCTTGAAGGCGAATTCAAAATCATCGGAACTCAAAAGAATGATTTTATTTTCTTTGAGAATTTCGCGGTTCAACCTGAAGCGGGTGTTCTTGTTCCGTATTCCTGGGAGAACGAGCGCCAGGTTGTGGATAATTATGTGCGTGGGCTTTATAACCATGATCACGTCGGCGATACATTCCCGGAAATCGCCAGCACGCTGCGCCTGACGAATGAATTTGAAATTACATCGTTATTAAAATATCTGCGCTCGCGTTCGATCCCAGTTGTTGTTGAAGGCGGCGTGCAGGTTTTAAATGCGCGTGATAGCTTGTCTGAAATTCATCTTGATGAAAAAGGCGGCTTTTTTGTTCAACATAGAGCTGATGTGCGCGGAGAGTATTCGGTTTCGCGCAAGGGTTGGACACTTGCGACGCAGAAGTATTTAAAGACACTTTCACTTGGAATTCCTTTTTATCTTGATACCGATGCTCGTAACGTTGCTTCGCGTATGGGACGAAAAAAGGATTGGGATTTAAAACTGCTCAGACACTTAGGTGTCTTGCAATACCTTTTTGTTGAAATTCTTTCTTATCATTTTGATGGACACCTCACCGACCAGCGAGTGGTGACACCGGAAGGATTATTTCCGGCACTTCACGAGCGCATTCAGAACCTATTGGTCAGTGGTACGGGTGAACTCCTTTCTCGTGATAAATCACTCGAAGAACTTTGTTCCCGATCTGTTTTAGTTTGCTTTGAAAACTTTGTGACGAAAACACTTGAAGCCCTTAAGGGCGGAGAGTCGTTTTATTCGGAACGCGGTGAGCTGATTGTCGAAGGCTTGGTTGAAAAAGACTTCCGTCTTCTTTACGAAATCTTGAAACGCATGGCCTTGGTCACAGGTGGAGAGATTTATAAAAAATCTCGCACGACATTATTATCAAAAATTTGGACCGGAAATTTGGACATCGATCCACAAATGCAACGCGGAGATTTTGTTTTTCCTAAAGAGGACAAGGACTCAACGGGCATTCGCGAGAGCCTTGAAGTTTTACAACTTCTCGTTCCGCATGGATTTAAAATTTACTACAAGGGCCAAGTGCTTCAAGAACTTGGAGATGATGATTTCCGCGTTGATTTTGAAATCTTTAGTGAAGGTCCGAAAGACTTTAACTGGTTTGAACTCAATCCGCGCTTTTTCTTGCGCGGGGTTGAAATCAATCCTCACGAAGTGGGAAACTTTGGTCAAGGCGGCGTGATTGAATACGACGGTCGATTGTATCTGGTGCCGCAAAAACAAATGCCGTCGCTTCGTCGTTTAGAAGGTTTCTGGCAACGTCTGCAAAAAGGACAAGTTGCTAAATCTTTGAAAAAGAAATGGGAAGAAAAAATCTATAAACTTCCTCGTCATCAGGTTCTTGAACTTTTAGCTCTGAGATCTTCCGGATATGCGATCCGCGGGGATGATGATTGGAAAAAGCTGTGTGAATTTTATGATCAATTAGGTTCTGGGGCTCCCGCAGAAAGTCTTCCAAAATCAGTTAAAGCAAGTTTAAAACCCTACCAATCCTCGGGCGTGCAGTGGTTGCGTGATTTATATCGTCTTAAATTGGGTGCCCTGCTTGCCGATGACATGGGATTGGGAAAGACATTGCAGGCCCTTTGCTTCCTAGAAGATCTGCGCGTGAAGCAAAAGCTTGGATCTGTTCTAATTGTTGTCCCTTCGTCGCTGGTCTATAACTGGCAAAGCGAAGTAGAGAAGTTCACTCCTGAATTGCCATTAGCTGTGTTCACCAACAAAGATCGCGATGCCATTGGCAAACGCCTGGAAAGCAAAGAGGATCTAGTCGTTGTTTCGACTTATGGTCTTTTGATGGAGCATGAAACATTCCTGAATCAATACAACTGGAATGTTCTGGTTTTTGACGAAGCTCAAAACTTGAAAAACATCACAACTAAACGCACGAGCTCGGCCCGTACGTTAAATGCACAATTTAAAATCTGCCTGACGGGTACGCCAATGGAAAACCACTATGGTGAGTTCTATTCATTGGTGGATATCTTGGTGCCAGGCAGCTTAGGCAAGATTGAAGATTTCCGTCGTCAATTCGTGAATACCGAGATTGTTTCGCGCGAACAGTTGACGGATTTGAAACTAAAAATCAAACCGTTGCTTTTAAGACGTACGAAAAAAGAAATCCTCGATCAGTTACCAGAAAAACAAGAAACGAAGGTCAGCATTGCTTTTGAAGAAAAACAAAAGCGCATCTATCGCGATATCGCACTTTCTTACAACCACACAGTTCAAGAAAGTATGAAAGACAAAGGCGAAGCCAGCGTGCAGTTGCAAATGTTGACGGCTCTTTTAAGACTTCGCCAAGCATGTTCGGACCCAGGTGCCTTGCCTCAGGTGAAATACGATAAAACGCCTCCAAAGTTAGAAGCTCTTTTGGATTCAGCACAAGAAATTGTCGAATCAGGTGAAAGTGCGTTGGTCTTTACTCAGTTCCTGCAAACTTTGGAACACACCGAGCGTCTGTTAAAAGAACGCGGCATTCCGGTTTTTGTTTTGCACGGGGGAGTTCCTACAAAACAAAGACAGAAACTTCTATCCGATTTTAACAAACTTGATGGTGGTGCGGTTCTCATCATGACTTTGAAAACGGGTGGTGTGGGTTTGAACCTGACCAAGGCCAGTTATGTTTTCCATATCGAACCTTGGTGGAATCCGTCGGTTGAAAATCAAGCAACAGACCGAGCACATCGCTTAGGACAAAGCAAAGCCGTGCAGGTTTTCCGCTATATTATGCATGAATCGCTCGAAGAAAAAATTGAGTTGCTGAAAGACCGTAAAGACAAAAAGTTCCAAACGCTTTTTGCAAACTCAGAAAAAGAATCGGAGTTGGGCCCAGGATCAGGCGCATTGACGAAAGAAGACTTCGATTTGCTTTTAGGAATTAAGAATTAGGAAATAAAAAAGGCACCGTGAAGGTGCCTTTTTCTTTAGAGGTAATCGCCTTTTGGGCTGCTTGTTGCGCCAACTGTATTCACTGGCGTTCCATTCGGATTGAGATCCAAATATTTATAAAGCAACGCTGTCATTTCAGCGAGAATACCTTGATCGTTGATATAATCAGGTTTGTCCACGCACATCGTGTTCACCATTCCGATGAAGGCATTCACGATCACGTAAGAAACTTTCTCCATATCGCGACCAGGAATTGCAGGCAGATTGTATTTCACAACTTCTTGGAAATAACGAATCGTCTCTGTCATGTAAGAAGCTTCCGCAACGTAGTATTGAATTGTTGTGAGCTTTGATCGCAATTCGGAGTTACGACGGCAAATCTCGAAAGCAAGTTCCAACATCGCGCGAATTCTTTGCTCCGCAGGAAGTGGAGAGATAGAACGCATTCTATCGGCAAGAATTCGTTTGTCTTCTTCAAGGAGGTTTTTCACAACCGCTTGAACAACAGATTCTTTATTTCCAAAGAATTGATAAAGAGAGCCGATGCTGACGCCAGCTTCTTTCGCAATCTTATCTGTTGTGATGGCATAAAACCCTTCAGAAATCAGGAGGCGAGAGCAGGCATCTAAAATAGTAGCTACTGTTTGCCGGGAACGTTCCTGTGTTGGGGTCTTAACAATTATTTTAGTTTTTTTCGCTTTCTCTTTTTCCATAGACTGAATCATGACAAATGATTCTCCCTTTCTGCGGACGTGAGTCCTGAGGACAGAATAGGAAGCAATGGACGCGTGGGCAAGTCTGGATTTTTGCATTTTTGTAATGAAATGGAAAAAAACGCAGAAGGCCGAGAAAAAATCGTGATTTGCGGGCAAATTTTTGGTCGACGGAAGCTATTGTTGGCAGAAAACTCCAGCACGCTCTTCGTTCGCAGGATAACTCATGCGTTTTGCTATGTGCTGACATTGTGACTTCGTGATTTTTTTGTTGAAGCGGCTCAAACATTCCCAGCGAACATCATCACCCGAATCAGGATACTCCATAGATGCTGCAATCTTGCGGCACTCAGAGAAAGACACTTTAACTTTCTTCAAATCATAAAGACAAACCAAGCGAGCTTCTTCAGCGTTGTTCGAATATTCAAACGAAGCTGCGATCGCAAGACACTGATCCACATTGATTTGCGCGGCTTTTTGTTTCAAGCACTGCAGGCGTTGGTCATCACGTTGATCCATCGCCAGGCGTGAGCTTTTGGAAACTTGGCAAAGAGTTTCGGGTTGGGCATGCGTGCTTACGGCTCCCATCAAAACAGCAACTACGAACATCAACGTGAACTTCATCATTTTCCCGACCTCTCCGAGGATTCCAGTATTGCAAGCCCGAAGCCTTCGCCAGCTCTTATATATCGTTTTTAAGGCATTTTGAATGTCTAACTTCGAGACAGAGCAGACAAAGTGGAGGATTCGAGGGAAAAGAGCAAAATAATTGAATCGTGCTGCGTAAAAACACGCGCGTGAGAGGGGAATTTCTCAGTTACCTGATGCATCTATCAAACGGACGCAGCGTCGATTTCTATCACGCAAATGTCTTATGAATGCATGCACGAGGGGCAAAAACTGCCTGTCTCATTTTGAAATAAAAATAGATAAAAGTCTCACTTTGCGAAGAAAGCAAAGGCCCCCTTTACATGTTAAACACCCACTTGTTAGCCTGTTGATACACCACAGTGGGAGTACGTTGATTGAAAACAAGTGTTGTAGGTATCTTGTTGCTCATCCTTTTAGGCTGCTCACACTCTGCCCCCAAGCGCGGGCCGGAG
The DNA here is from genome assembly GCF_047345725.1 of Bdellovibrio sp. HCB2-146. Taxonomy (NCBI): domain Bacteria; kingdom Pseudomonadati; phylum Bdellovibrionota; class Bdellovibrionia; order Bdellovibrionales; family Pseudobdellovibrionaceae; genus Bdellovibrio; species Bdellovibrio sp. HCB2-146. The sequence goes on along the minus strand of NZ_JBLEQP010000001.1, from coordinate 805,060 downwards.
GTTGTCGCAAGTTGTTTTAGCGACGGCGAAGAGCAAGAACCCATGTGTAAATCCCAACGAGTTGCCGAAGATTCCCGCATTGTGGTCACTCGCTGTATTGGTGCGAACAACCGTCTGGCCCTAGCAAATTTACGTGGAAAATGTGTCGAGAAGATTTGCCCCGCTGGCTCTAACACCGACTGTGAAACTCGTGGCGAGATCGCCGTTTTAGGTGCCTATGCAGAACTGGTGCGCGGTAAATTATTTGCCGAGGACGAAACACCAGCAGCTGCAACTCCGGCGGCTCCTGCGAAAAAAATGAAAAATAAAAAAGGCAAAGGTAAGAAGCTTGCTGCTGTAAATTCTGTCGAAGCAGAAATCGACGTGGATCCGAATGCACGCTTACCAGTTGAGCCGGAAAAAGAAGAACCAGCTCCTGCAGCTGTAACCGCAAAAGCCGTGAAGCAGGCACCAGCTGCTCCGGTTGAGCCTCCTCAAATGAATGTGGTATTAAAACCAGCGGCTAAAAAAGCACGTGGACCTTCGAGTGTCGCAAAACCTCAAGATGGCTTTCAACGTGTTTGTGTTGCAAAAGCGGATACCGCGGCACCGGAAAATTTGCGAGGCAAATGTGCAATTCGAAATTGCGATGCCAGTGGCAAGTGCACCTACAAGGGCCGCAAAGAAATGTTTGATTGGGTTGCCGCGAATCGGGCAGGTTAGTTCAAAATCCTAAAAACAAAAAAGGGCCTTTTCGGGCCCTTTTTAATTTCTCAGATATCGAATTTTAAGGTTTAAAAATCGGTCCGCGTTCCGCATCAAGTGCGCGATATGGATTATCTGCATAATCGATTAAGTACAAAACTGGCTCCAAGTTTTTCTGTTGAACGCTTGGAATTATTTCAGCACCCGGATAAAAACCTCCTGAGCCCCAACCGCTATCACCTGGATCCAATTCAAACGTGAAGGAAATAATTTTGTGTTCACCGTAAGACCAATCCGTCGTATCGCCCGCAGCTAAATACAAATCAGAAGATTTTTCTGGCGTATATCCATTCCAGGTTGCCATTTTTTTTGCCATCACCTCGTGAACTTGACGATCGCGTACCACGGGGATGTCATCATAGACGTGACCAAATGGGTAAAGGATTAACTGCGAGAAGGTGTGGAATGAAAGAAGAATCGTGATGTTCTGGTGATCTTCCACATATTTTTTGATCGCTTTTGTTTCTGGTTCGCTAAATGCCATCGGCCCGCGGAACGTATCACTGTTTGGATTTGAACTTGCTCCTTGGCCGCCCCAACCAAAACCGTAGTTACGATTCAAGTCCACACCGAAGCTGTTGCCAGAATTGCGCGCGCGGTTTTTTCTCCAAGAACGATAAGAGCCTGAAGCGATATCGTATTCAGCACCATCAGGATTTACCATGGGAATGATATGAATATCACGGCTGTTCACAAGACTTTGAATACGTGGATTTCCTTTTGCGTATTCCGTTAGTAAATATTCGACGTAAAAAATTGGCAGCTCAATCGACAAGTGTTCGCGAGCATGATGTCCACCCATAAAGACAACTGCAGGCAATTGATCCGCTTGCGCCAACTGGCCGGAAATTCTCACGGCCCAAATATCGCGTCCTTCGTATGTTTTACCGATGGATTGCATTGATGCGATGTTTGAATGAATCGCCATCAAGTCCTGCAACTTTTTCGTCATCTCATCATAGTTGTGATAAGCCGAATCACGAGCAGGGAAGTCCATTTCTGCCGTCATTGGGAAGCTCACTTCCAGAATTCCCAGTTCATCGAGCGCTTTCTTTTCGCTTTCGTTCCCGAGAGCCACAACGAAATCTTCGCGCACAGTTTCAATAGTCACGCCTGTCGCTGCGACAAGAGAACGCTCGTATTTATCTGTGGCTTTGATCTTCATCCAGTATTGAACGGAATCTTCTGCATAAGAAACGGAAGCCAGAAGAATTCCTGCGATCGCAAGAATAGTGGTTTTCATAAGGCCCCTCCTTGGGCACCGACTTTTGTCGGCATCTCTCAAGTTTGGAATGAGGCACTTCTTTGGTACAGGAATTAAAAGCGTACTGGACTTAAGGGCAGCTAACTACCAGCGAACAGGTTCGGCCTCGAGGCTGACGCCGAAAAGTCCCTGAATATCGGCACTGACTTTTTGTGCAAGTTTCCATACATCATCCGCCGAAGCACCGCCATGATTGACGAGCACCAGGGCTTGCTTCTCGTACATGCCCACAGGCCCGAGCTTGCGGCCTTTCCAGCCTGCACGGTCAATCAACCAACCCGCTGCTAGTTTGAAATTGTCTTGATTTGCAGGGAAGCTGACCAAATCGGGGAAGTCTTTGAGGAGGTCATTGCGTTTATCAGCGGTGACGATAGGATTTTTAAAAAAACTACCGGCATTTCCAATCACTAGAGGATCGGGGAGTTTGCTTTGTCGAATGGCGATCACAGCTTCGGCAACTGCTTTAGGCGTTGCCGTTGTAAAACGTCTTTCAACCTCTTTACGGATATCTCCATACTCCAGGTGCAAATGAAACTTCTTAGGTAAACGGAAAAGCACGCTCCAAACCATGTAGCGGCCGGCACCTTCTTGTTTAAAGAAACTATCGCGGTAAGAGAAATGACATTCTTTATTTGAGAAGGTTTTAAAAGATCCATCTTGCAGATCAACACAGGTAACTTCGTAAAGAGTGTCTTTCACCTCAACGCCATACGCGCCGATGTTTTGAATCGGAGCTGCGCCCACAGTGCCGGGAATCAACGAAAGATTCTCCAAGCCCGCATAACCTTGCTTCAACGTCCACTGTACAAAGTCATTCCAAATCTCGCCGGCAGCACATTGGACATACCAAGCATCGTCGTCTTCTTTCACCAGCGAATGCCCTTTGTTGGCAATATGAACGGTGAGTCCGTGCACAATTTTAGGAAGTACAAGGTTGCTTCCGCCGCCAAGAATTTTCCAGTTCTTGCTACGAAGAGAAGAGTCCTTCATCAGGGTCTGCAGGTCTTGTTCATTTTTGAGTTCGAAAAATAATTCCGCCTCGGCGTGGAGGCCAAGAGTGTTTAAGCGACTCAAATCAAAGTGTGTGTGAAGGATCATGGGAAAAGAGTATATTAAAAGGCGCCGTTTTTGGCCATCATTCTTTCAAGGACTTCGTCTTTGCTGATAAAGCAAATGCCAACTCCCAGTCCCTTACACCAAATGACTTCAGCGGCCATAATATGTGATTTTTTGAGACTGTCTAACGAGACGGTAAGGTTGAGCAGATCGCCCTTGCGAGGCATATAGTCACCCCGAGAAACTTCCAGGAAGGCTCCTGTTTGCGAGAGATTCCGCATGCTCGCGTTGAGCACCCCGATGTGTCCGTACACTTCGACATGGGCCTTTTCATTAGTTTTAAATCTCTTGGCGCTCATATCTTTATTGTCGGAAATAAAGCCGATTTTACTGAGTGAAAACGTCAGTAATCTCAAATTGAGAACCGAATCTAGACCCTATTTTCGGAAGTATGTCAGAAATGAAAAAGGAATGGGCAATTCCACATCTCGACGATTTGTAAGTTTGAATACATTTTCGTCAATTTCTGGGTAATACGTATCGCCTTTAAATTCACGATGGATCAGCGTTAGATAGATCTTATTGGCATAAGGCAAAGACTGCTTATAAATCTCGCCACCGCCGATAATAAACACTTCTTCGGGCCAAGTAGTGGTGTTGGCTTTTGCCAAGGCAATGGCTTCCTCAAGTGTTTTAACAAAAACTACGGGGCTTGATTCTGTTGACGGGAAGTCGCTGAATTTTTCAGGTTCACGCGTGATCACAATATGAAAGCGTTTAGGTAAAGCTTTACCCTTAAATGAGTCGAAAGTTTTTCGGCCCATGATCATGATATGACCCTTCGTGGTGTCGCGGAAAAACTTCATATCTTCAGGCAAGTCCCAAGGAAGATCTCCTTGAGTTCCGATGATACGATTTTCCGAACAAGCCGCGATATGGGTCAAAATCATACTGCCACCTCAGCCTTGATGGCAGGGTGTGGATCGTAACCTTCAATCGTGATGTCTTCGTATGTGAAATCAAAGATGTCTTTCACATCTGGATTCAATTTCAATTTTGGCAGTGGACGAGATTCACGTGTCAGTTGCAAGCGCGTTTGATCCAAGTGATTTGAATACAAGTGAGCGTCACCCAATGTGTGAACAAAGTCGCCGACTTCAAGATTGCAAACTTGCGCGATCATGTGAGTCAGAAGTGCGTAGCTTGCGATATTAAACGGAACTCCCAAGAAAATATCCGCACTACGTTGATAAAGCTGGCAAGAAAGTTTTCCATTCGCCACGTAGAATTGGAAGAATGCGTGGCAAGGTGGCAGCGCCATTTTATCAACGTCGCCAGGGTTGAAAGCCACAACAAGCAAGCGGCGAGAGTCGGGATTTTTTTTAATTTGATTGATCACGTTTGTGATTTGATCCACGGTGCGACCGTCAGCAGTTTCCCAAGAGCGCCATTGCTTTCCGTAAACGGGACCCAAGTTGCCGTTTTCGTCAGCCCACTCATCCCAGATCGTCACTTTGTTGTCTTGAAGATACTTGATGTTGGTGTCGCCTTTTAGGAACCACAAAAGCTCATGAAAGATCGAACGCGTATGAAGTTTTTTAGTCGTCACAAGAGGGAAGCCTTCTTGAAGATTAAAGCGCATTTGATAACCGAAAACAGAAATCGTGCCGGTGCCAGTGCGATCTTCTTTGTGGTTGCCGTTCTCAAGAACGAATTTCATTAAATCATGGTACTGCTTCATAGGGACCTCTCTCGGGGAGTGATTCTATTTCGCTCTCAAATTTTGTCTATTCGAAAAATAGCTCCACAGAAATTTGCCGCAGGGGCCTAAGTCTTTTTGCGAGTGACGCGCGATGTGGACGGGTATTTTGAGTGATTTAGCTGGTGCTGTCACAAGCTCTTTCTTCTTGATTTCAGAAGTGATGACATGTTCAGGCAGTCGTCCCCAGCCAAGACCCGCTTCGAGAAAGGCCTTTTTGGTTTGATAATCCTGAACGCTGATCACATTGGCAGGATTTAAAACCCCCATGGAGCGGGACGGGTTTTTACCTGTGCTCGCCATGATGATCTGTGGATGCTTCATCAGCTCTTCATCCGAAACTTTGCCCTTGAGTTTTGCGAGGGGATGTTTGGGGGAGCAGACGGGAATCATCTGCACCGAGAAAAGCTCTTGTGTCACAAGGAGGCTGCGGTCATTAAAAACGTGACCCAGCGCTAGATCTGCCTCCTCGTTGAGAAGCTGTTCATCATTGCCGAGAACATCTTGAATGATTTTGATCTCCGTCTGGGGATATCGAGAGGTAAATTCCTTCAGGGCGTTGACCAAATACGGGAGGGGCCACAACGCACTGACGGCCAGACGGATGATCGGTTCATGTCCTCTTTTAAGTAAAGTCGCAGTTTCGGAAAGCTCACTAAATCCAGCAATCAAGTCGTCCGCCTTTTTCAGAAAAGCGCGACCTTGTGGCGTGAGGGTTGGACGATATTGATCACGGCTAAAAAGTTTAAAACCCAACTCGTCTTCAAGCGTGCTGACTGCATAGCTCACAGCACTCTGTGCGCGATGCAGATCTTGTGAGGCCGCTCGGAAGCTTCCGGATTTAACGATTGTTTGTAAAACCTGTAGTTGATCAAGTGTCATCTCGCAAAAAGAATATCAAAAAATTAGATCATGTAAATAGAAAAATGATCGATTTTGCAGATCATTTTAAAACTAGACCAGGGTCTAGATTCCAGATCTGGCGCGGCGTTTGTGTCGATTGCTGGGGTTCAGATCAAGTTCGATCGAATTCGTTTTTCAGAGTGAGAAAACGGGCTAAACTAAGGCTGCCTGCTTTAAAAAGGAGAGGGTTATGATGTACCAACGTCACTCGCAAGATCGGGGCTACGCGGAGTTTGGTGGATGGTTGAAATCCCATCACACATTTTCTTTTAGTGACTATCATGACCCGCGCTTTATGGGTTTTCGCGATCTGCGCGTGATCAATCAGGATTGGATTGCAAGGGATTCAGGTTTTCCCGCGCATCCTCACCGCGATATGGAAATCATCACTTATGTTTTGCAAGGTGAGGTCGCCCATCAAGATAGTTTGGGAAATCAGGGAACAATAAAAGCAGGTGAAATTCAGGTGATGCACGCGGGCACTGGAATTCGTCATGGCGAATTCAACCCTTCGAAAACCGAAGATCTACAGCTTTTTCAAATTTGGATTTTGCCTGACAAAGTAGGTGTAGCACCTGGGTACACACAAGCTTCCTTCACGCGCGAAGAAAAACTCAATCGTTTGCGCCTCTTAGTTTCGCGTGACGGTCGAGAGGGCAGTCAAAAGATCCATCAAGACGTCGATATGTATGCGTGTATTTTAGAACCTGGTCACATGATTGGATTTGATATTCGTCCAGAGCGAGCCTTGTGGTTGCAAGTTGCCGAAGGTGATCTGAAAGTTAACGACAAGGTGATGAAATCTGGAGATGGAATGGCGATTGAGGACGAAAAGCATATCAAGATTGAGGCGTCAGCGGAGAGCGAGTTTTTATTGTTTGATTTGAGATGAGGCCTTCCCGACTCTTGCTGTCGGAAAGGTTTTTAAAAATTAACGAATGGCAAATCTTCCTTTACCGCCGGCGATTTGCAACCAATCGCTCGCAGTTCCGACCTGCACTGGTGAAATGATATTTCCACCCCAGTGCCAAACAGTTCCGTTTGTTTTCAGAGCCATCGAGTAGTCGGCAACGCAGGTAACCTTCGCCCAGTTGCTCGCGGAACCTATTTTTGTCAGGGAGGATCTGTTTGTATAATCAGATTGTCCAAGTTGCCCATAGAGGTTTTGTCCAGCTGACCACATGGTGCCGTCTGACTTGATGGCCAAGAAATGCGTCGAACAACCTGCAATATCAATCCAGGTATCCGTTCCATATTGAACAGGCGTTGAGGAATAAGTTGGTTGAACTATATTTCCATATGGAGTTGATCCCCAGAACCAAAGGTCTCCATTTGATTTGAGTCCCGCATAATAATAATTGCTCGAGGCTCCAGCTACGGAAATGCGAGACCAATCGGTGTGGGAGCCAACCTGAACAGGAGTTGAGTAAGAGCCAGAACCATTACGAGCTCCCCAGATCCAAAGTGTCCCATCACTTCGTATTCCTGCATTGCTACGCCCAGATGAGCAAATACTTAACCAAGTCGTTGTGCCCACTCGAATCGGAGATTTTGTTCCAATGGATTGGCCGATACCCACGCTACCCAGATACTGATTATAGTAGCAGTTGTACCCCCACGCCCACAGACTGCCGTCTGTTTTGATTGCGCAAGCAACGCCATCGGAAAGAGAAATTTTGCTCCAATCGGTTCCAGAGACCACTTGAATAGGTGATGAAACTTGTGAGCGCATTGAAAAATTGTCGTTGTATCCGAAGAAGGCCAGTTTGTTGCTGGTACTCATCCCAAGGATGCCGATATGAAAACTTCCGTTTGCATTCCGGGTGGCGCAAACTTTTTGCCACGGATACCCTGATGTTAAGAGGACGGGTGTCGAAACGCCGCTACTGAATGGACGGCCGGTCGTCATACCATAATTGTATCCACACCAATACATATCGCCATTCGTTTTTAAAAAGACCGTACTTGAGGACGCGAAAGCGACCGATGCCCAATCGCTGGCTGTTCCAATTTGAGTAGGCGTTGAAATGGGATTCGTTGTATTGCCGATTCCCATCGCTCCATAAGAGTTTGAGGTTCCCCAGACACGAAGTGTTCCGTCGGTCATTCTGGCAAAAACATTTCCTTCATAAAAGTCCGAAAATAGTTCAGACCATGTGGTGAGCGCACCGACTTGCACCGGACTGATTGCGGGCTTGTTTGCGTTTATCATAAGAGGGCCACCCCAATGCCAGAGTGTTCCGTCATTTTTGATGCCGAAGAACTGTGATTGTGAAGAGACGTGAATGCTTTTCCAGGTGCTTGCGGCGCTCACCAGAGTCGGTGAAGAGATCGTACAGCTAATACCGAGACCCAAATTTCCATAGTTGCTGAGTCCCCACGACCACATGCTGCCGTCATTACGAATTGCGAAGTAGGAACCGTTGGAGCCAGACAGACTGCTCCAGGTATTAACGGATCCGATTTGAACGGGGCTTGAGTATTCAGTGACGGCGAGTGTTCCGGCTATTCCTAAATCATTGCGTCCCCATGTCCAAAGAGTTCCATCGGGCTTTAATGCGTGAACACAGCCAACGCCACCATAGTCTGAGCTTTCTGTGGTGTTGAAAGAGCAAACTGTTGTCCAATTTGCCGACCCTTGCTGAACAGGTGACGAATACGAAGTGGCATTGTAAGTCGGATTTCCCGAGTACCGAAAGACACCGTTGTATCCTGCAAAATAAACTTCACCCGTAATGGTCTTCATAAAAACGTTATCGGCACCCGCAAAAACACGAGCCCAATAAGTGGCGGATCCAATTTTTACGGGCGTACTTCGCGTGAGCGACTGTGAAGTTCTTCCGCGATCAGAAGTTCCCCAGCTCCAGAGAGTTCCATCGCTTTGAATTGCAAATGAACTGTAACCGCCGGCCGAGATATCCGTCCAAGTTGTGCCGACGCCAATTTGAGTGGGTAGGGAGACGTTGTTCGTGTTGCCGTGCCCGAGTGGATAGTTGTATCCATATCCCCATGACCATATCGTACCGTTCGACTGAAGTCCCAGTGCGTGCGACAGGCCCATACTAATTTTTGTCCAAGTCGTATCTGATCCGAATTGAACGGGAGTACTTTTGCCGTCCCAATCATCGATGTAAGTTCCATATCCCCAGCGCCACAACGTCCCGTTTGTTTTGAGTGCAATGGCACTTCCGCTCGAACTGCACTGCACGTCCATCCAATCTGTGTCTGTGCCAACTTGAACAAACGTCGAGCGATGAATGTTGTCTCCAACTCCCAGTTGCCCTTGGAAATTTTGGCCGGTGGCGTAAAGTGCGCCAGTCGTACTAATTGCAAGTGTGAAGTTTGGTCCACCAGAAGAAACTTTGCTCCAAGTTATTCCTCCCGGAACAAGGGTAGGACTGCTGACGTGATAATTGGGCCAGCTGTAACCAGAGAAGGTGCCCGATGCGTAGAGAGATCCATCGTCACGAAGGGCATAAAATTGCTCCATCCCTTGCCCACGAGTTAAAATACTTTTCCAACCACCAAAATTGAAAATCTGAACAGGAGTTGAAACTTTTGTTGGGAGGCCCGACTTTCCGAGTCCTCCGGAGTAATTTTCGCCCCATCCCCAAAGTGTGCCGTCTGACTTTTGAGCATGACAGATCTGTGATGAGCCAAAGATTTTTGTCCAAGTAGTCCCAGGAATTTGCACCGGAGTCGAAAGAATCGTACTGGATGAATATCCAAGACCTAACTCCGCACCGCCGGTTCCCCACGACCACAACGTCGAGTCTGATTTCAGAGCCACATGATTATTGCTGTAACTCGATTCATTCGAATAGACATCAAGCCAGGTTTCTGTGGAAATTTCTGTTGCTGATTCGGCAAACGATGCAATAGGAAGGCGAAGTTGGCCATTCCAATCTTGTCCCCATCCCCAAATCGTACCGTCTTGTTTGAGGGCTAAAGCCGTCTCGGCTTGGCCCGCAATAACATTGATGGAAGACCATGTGGTGTCGGTTCCGATACGTGTCGGGTTGAGTACGCTTGAAGTGTGGCCCTGCCCAAGAACTCCATCAGTATTTAATCCCCAAGAGTAAAGACCCGGAGGAAGAGTTGAAATTTTTCGTTTGGATAAGCGCGCTCGTAAAAAACCCCAAGCGGATTGAGTTACTAAAAGCTGATTGGTCACGGCTGATGCAGTGAATAGAGAAATTGCCCTCAAAAACGTGCGACGTGGAATGGGTTTTGACATTGAGAAATTTTCTCAAAATTCAAAGACTAACCAAAACAAAATTTAAATTAGGTGGACTGAATATTTTTAAAAAGTGTTCCCCAAAAAATGTGTTTAGGGACTTATCTCGCGCAAAATAAAAAAGACGGCCATTACAGCCGTCAGAATACTTGATTACGGTCTCTGTTCTGGTCTTTGTTCGGCGACCCTTGTTTGTTGGGGACCTTGTTGTGGAATTCTTAAACTCTGTCCTGGATAGATTTTGTCTGGATGAGAAAGCATCGGGCGGTTGGCTTCAAAAATTTCGGGATATCTTTGGGAATCGCCATAAAATTTCAAAGCAATTTTTGAAAGTGTGTCGCCGTTTTGAACAGTATAGTATTGCGACGGCGGGGTTGGAGTATTCACGGTCAAGCGGTCATCGACGCCTGAGACTCCGTAGATGTTACCGCAACAAAGAATCAGTTTTTCTTTTGTCGCCTGATCAGGAACCGTGCCGGCAATAGTGATTCGATTGGATTTCGGATCGTATTGCAGATCAAGTCCTTTTGTCGAGAGACCCTGTTTCTCAATGTATTTTTTAATGTCGTCCACGCTTGGGTTGTGACCAAAAAGTTTTTCGCCGGCATCTTTAAAAAAATCCATCAGTCCCATAAATGCATCCTTTCGTGTGATTTCGTCTAGGAACTCATAGACTACTGCGACAGCAGAAAGAAGGGGCTGGACCTCGTAAAAAAACAAGGGGTCGCGGATGACAGGAATCGTCTACCTCAAATGTTTTTTGCCTATAAAGGTGGGACAGGAACGAACGTACTTCGCTCCGGGGCGGCTTCTTTTTTGCAAGTTCATGGATGTTACACATCAAAACCCAAGGAGAATTATGAAAAGCGCCTTTTTTGTGACAGTAGCGTGTTTAGTGTGCCTGTCTGCATTTGCAGGAAATGTCGAAATTCAGGGAGAAGGCCTTATGGATTTGGTTACCAACGAAAAGCTGGGCAGCCTTATTGCTGTTCACGATCTCCAATTCGAGCACCTTGCTGCAGACTGTACAGCTGAAGAGATGAAATCGGCGGCCTCAACGTCTGTGCTTGGTTGTCAAAAGTCGAATATCGACGCGATAGGTATCGAAAGCGTTGGCTTTGATCAGGTTCGATTAAGTTTAGAGTACGGCAGGACTCAGGCCGGCGAGATGATCCAAGAAGGATATATGGTCACAGTAGGCGCAACCTGCCAGGTGGAAGAGTTTGTGGAAACTTCTTTGTCGGGTTTTGTGAAATACGTTTTTACTTCCGAAATCGCAATGTCTAAGAAATTAGTCTGTCGTATTCGGGAAAATGGCAGCGGAACGGTTGAGTTTAAGATCCTCGAATAGAAGTGAATTGATTTAGTCTCTTTCTAGGCCAATGATCGTTCGCTGAAATAAAAAACCCGCTGCTCGTAAAAACAGCGGGTTCTCAAAAAACATTTTAAAAGCAAAAACTATTGGAAGTTTTGAACTTGCGCGATGTACGGAAGGTTGCGGTAGTAGCCTTGGTAGTCCAAGCCGTAACCCACTACGAAGTCATTTGGAATTTTGAAACCAACGTGATCCAACTGGCATTCAACTTTCAATGCTTCTGGTTTTTCCAAAAGCGCGATTGTCGTCAAGCTTTTCGGATTACGAGATAGGATCGAACCTTTTAGGTAATTCATTGTCAAACCTGTATCGACAATGTCTTCGACAAGAACGACATGCTTGCCTTCAACTGGGCTTGCAAGGTCCAAAGTCACTTTCACTTCGCCAGATGAAGAAGTTCCACCGTGATAACTTGCTACACCGAAGAATTCGCAAGTGATGTCAGCGTCGATTGCGCGAACAAGGTCAGAATAAAACATAAAAGAACCTTTAAGCACACAAACCGCGACAACTTTTTCGCCTTTAAACTTTTTCGTCAAAGTTTGGCCAAGCTCTTTAACTTTTTGTTGGATCTGTTCTTCAGAGATATAAGGTTTCAAACTAAGGTTTGTCATGGCGGTTCCTTTCAAAAAAACACGAGCCAAAAGTTACACAAAAGAGTTGTTCATGATCTCTCCGAAACCACCACCACCGGGTACGATGTAGTGCTTTTCGTTAAGACCCTTTTCCTGATCCCAATACTGTCCTGGTGTTGAATCTAAAACTGCCTGAGAGCTAAGGCCTCGGTCAAGTCTTAAGGCATAGATAACGACCTCTGGATGTGCTTTCAGGACAGCCTTCAAATACTCCGGCGTTACAATAAGATTTAATGCGATAAATTTTTTAGCAGGACCTGCAATATGCTTTTTATAATAATCAATCGCAGTCACCATGGTATTGCCAGTCGCACCCATTGGGTCTGGGAAAATCACATGGGCATCGCGCACATCGCCACCGATTTTCATGCCACCAAACTCAGAACCAGTGACTTTGTCTTTGCTGTCTGTCACGCGCGCCGAAAAAATATGGTCCTGGCGAACGTTTTGATAAGGCAATGAAAAGTGGAGGAAGTTGTAGCAGATATGACTCGGATAAGTTCCGGCACGAGCCAGGTTTACGCTCACAGCCTTTTGGTTTGCTGACACACGATGGCCCTTTAAAAGATTATCGGGATGATAATCACTCATGCGGGTTTTTTGTTCGAAGGCTTCAATATCGAACTCATTGTTCATCGCAATTGAAATCAAATGCGTATAGAGAACTTCGACGATGCGATTGATTTCAGGTTGAACGGACTCATGGGAGCACAAGCGAGCAAGCAGGCCTCCCAAAAAAGGACTATCAATAATATGAACTTGAGGACCGTAAAGGTGCCCTAATTCTTGTTGAAATTGTGCCATGGGAAAGTCTTAGTTGGAGTCGCGCGCGAACTCAACAAAAATCACAAATTCGCTCTCGCCACGTTGGAATGCAGTAGAGCGTAAAATCTTAAACACATCGATAGCTGTGAGTTCGTCATCGTTTGGAATATTTGAACGAGGAGGCATGACACCAACCATAAAGAAACCGGTGCGTGGTGTGATCTCGAATTCAGCAGGGAATGAACGGCGCTGGTATTCAAAGCCATTAGGTCCTACTTCTCTCCATCCGCGTTGCACTTCCATCGTCCCACGCAAAGAATTGTCGTTTGGATCTGGATCATTCAATGTCACAAAAGTAGTAAAACCAATTTCAGCGGGACTGCGCGGGTCTTTAAGACCTTGGAACCATTGTAAAGTTTTCGTACCACTGAGGCTGCGAGTTTCTTTGTGGAGAACTGTCATTTTGAAATTCCCGGAATTCAAGCGATCACGCAATCCCGGCAAAAGACCCGCTGAGTACATATTAAAACTCATGTAGTTGCCGCCAGAATGAGTGGCATCAATCAGAGTTTGGAGAGCTGCTTGCGGAACTTCCGCATATGTCACAACCAAGGACGGACCCGAGGCAGATGCAACTTTACGCTTTTCTTCGCCACCTGTCGTTTCCGTGAGGGCTGCGGCAGGAGCCGCGATATCTGCACGAGTCGCAAGCTCGTTTGAAGCCGCGTCAGTTTGTTGCGCTTGTATATCAGCTTGAACAGGCTCCATTTCTGTTTCGACATTTGCTGAAGCAGGGGCTGGCGCGCCTGTATCTTTATTAATTTGCACAAGAGATCGCGAGTTTCCGCTTTGTTCAGCAAGTTTGGGTGTGCGTGAGCTGTAAAGGTAGGTGCCTACGCCGCCGGCAATAACGGCAAGGAGTCCTAACTGGACAAGGTAGTTGCCGAAAATGCGTTGGAAAAGCGGCGGTGTCGCTGGCTTAAATGTCTCCATATCCACGCCACACTGAGCGCAGTATTTGTCTTTAGGTTGTTGAAAACCACATTTGGGACAGTTAATCAGCATTCAAATTCTCATCCTAAAAAGTATTTGAGGAGGCCTTAAAAATAGACTAAGGCAAAGGAACTTGACGCTCAATAGAATTGTTTTTAAGTTGAGTTTTTTATATAGCAAGGTAGGCCTCGCAAATGGTCCAGTCTCCTCTGGAATTTTCCCCTGAACATTACCCGGTTATGCTGAATGAAGTGCTCGAAGCCTTCGCTCCTTACAAGGAAAAAGCAGCTGTACGTTACTTTGATGGAACTTTTGGTCGCGGCGGTCATTATCTCGCAATCAAGCATCACATTCCGCAGATGAAAGCCGTGGTCATGGACCAAGATCTAGTTGCGATTGATTACGCTAAGACGCGCTTCCAGACTGAAGTCCAGAGTGGTGATCTTGAGATAATTCATGGTAATTTCTCGCAGTTTTCAGAACACAATCTGCAAAACTTTGATATGATGCTCTTAGATCTAGGAGTGAGCTCTCCGCAGTTAGACCAGGCAGACCGAGGCTTTAGTTTTTATAACGATGGTCCACTGGATATGCGGATGAATCAGCAACAAGGATTGACGGCTGAGATGATTGTAAATACGGCATCAGAGAATGACCTCATTCGAATCTTTAAGGAATATGGCGAAGTCCATAGTCCTTTCCGTGTCGTTCGCGCGATCGTTCACGATCGCAAAACCAAAGCATATCAATCAACAAAAGAACTCGCGGGCCTTATTGAGCGCGTGGATGGTTGGAGACAAAAAGGTCATCATCCAGCGACGAAGTATTTCATGGCTTTGCGTTTGGCGGTGAATTCAGAATTGGAAGTTGTGTCAGCGGCATTGTTGCCAATGATGAAAGCCCTGAACCCAGGCGGACGCTTGGCGGTTATTAGCTTCCATTCTCTCGAAGACCGCATCGTTAAAAATATTTTTAGAGATCATAAGGATCTGGGTCGTCAGACTCACAAAAAAGTTATTGTGCCCACTCAGGAAGAGTGTGACAGAAACTCTCGCTCGCGTAGTGCGAAGATGAGAGTCTTTGAGAAAGGTGCTCAGGATGAGCTCGGAGAATCTTAGACAGTTAAAACCATTTTTTAGCATCTTGCTAATTATCCTGACGTTGTTCTCCATCGTGTTTTTACAGATGGAGGAACGCCGTATCGGTTACTCCGTTTTAAAACTCACACGCCAACATAAAAAAGTTCTAGAAGAAAAAAGAGCCAAGGAAATCGCGTTGGCGAAAATCACGCGGCCGCAACTCTTAGAGTCCGTGGCGCAACAAAAGTTCACACTTAAAAAAGTTCAAGCCAATCAGATCATTCATCTGACGGGCCCATTGCCAGAAGATCTTCAGAAAGCTGTCGCGAAAAGCGGAACTGATAAAAAGGAACTTTGATTGAAATCACGTATTGTTGCAATTTTTGTAGGTATTCTGATTTTGTGGTCATGCTTGATCTTGCGCGCGGGTTATCTTCAGTTCTTACCGAACGATCGTTTGAACTCTCTGCAAAATCGTCAGTTCCAAACTAAGGTGACGTTGCAAGCGCGCCGTGGTGCGATTGTCGATCGTGAAGGTCGTGATCTGGCGATGTCAGCAACAGCCTACTCTTTGTATGCCGATCCAAAAATTTTGGAAAACCGCAAAGTCGTGGCAAAAAAATTGGCGAAGGTCTTAAATCAATCCTATGAATCCGTTTACGCGAAGATCAAAGACGGCAATCGTCGTTTCGTGTGGATTCAGCGTATGCTTGATCAAGCTAAAGCTGACGAAATTAAATCTTGGGATTTGCGTGGATTGTCATTCGTAGAAGAATGGCGCCGTGTTTATCCAAATGAAACTTTGCTGGCGCAGACTTTAGGTTTTATGGGCAGCGAAGGCCAAGGCCTTGAGGGATTAGAGCTTGCTTACGAACAAGCGATGGTCGGAAATCCCAAAAAGGTCATGGTGAAGCGTGATGCTCGCGGTCGCCCTCTTATTAATGACGGCTTGATGTTCACAGAAAATCCAGATGGTAATGAGCTTCGTCTGACGGTTGATTCTGATATTCAGTATAACTTGGAAAGTGAACTGGCGAATGCCGTCACGACATTCGAAGCTGATCACGCCGTAGGAGTTGTCTTAGATGCAAAAACATCTGCCATTGTGGCTTTGGCCTCGGCTCCAACCTTTGACGTGAATAAGGCGATGAAGACACCTGCAGAGTTCCGCCGCAATAAAGTGGTGACGGATGCTTTTGAGCCGGGTTCGACGTTGAAAACTTTTGTGATCGCATCCGCACTCCGCGAACAAATGGTTCAACCGAATACAAAATTTTTCTGTGAATACGGAAGCTTTAAGGTCGGCGATCGAATCATTAAGGAAGCGGAGACAAGAGAGAAATTCGGCGACATGACAGTGGCGCAGATTTTGGCCGTGTCGTCAAACGTTGGAACTACGAAGATTGCTTTCAAGATGGGTTCTGAAAAATTGCGCCAAGGTCTTTTGGATTTTGGTTTTGGTCAACGTGCGGGTGTAGATCTTCCGGGTGAAGCGCGCGGCATGGTGCAAGCTCTGCCTTGGCGTCAGCACTTACTCAGTAATATTTCTTTCGGTCATGGTATCTCCTCGACACCGATCCAAATGGCGAATGCTTATGCGGCCATTGCCAATGGGGGTGTTTTGAATACTCCTTATATCGTGGAGTCTGTTCGCGACTCGGAAACAGGTCAGTTGACAGAAACTCAAGTGAAACCGATCCGTCGTGTTTTGACTCCTGAGCAAGCCGCGCAAATGCGTGCGATGCTGGTAGGTGTAACAACTCAAGGAATCGGGACAGGTGTGAATGCACGTGTCGAAGGTTTCATGGTGGGGGGAAAAACGGGAACAGCGCAAAAAGTTAATCCAAACGGTCGTGGATATCTAAAAGGTGCCTACGTTTCTAGCTTTGCTGGATTTATTCCTGCGAATGATCCAAAGTTTGTGATCTATATCGCTCTCGATTCTCCGAAAAAATCTTACTACGGTGGTGCAGTGGCAGCTCCGATCTTCTCGCGAGTGGCTTCATACGCTGTTCGTAAAGCGGGAATTGCGCCATTACCATTAGCAAGCGATGTTGTGCCGACGAAATCTCGTAAGATGGCTTCATTAGAAAAAATCTTAGAGAAAGTCGATACAACCCCGGCACTCGATACGACAACAGTGCCTGACTTAATGAATTTAAGCACACGTGAAGTTTTACGCCGCCTTCGTGGCCATGACTTAAATGTGAAATTCGTCGGTCAAGGAATGGTATCCGAGATCATTCCATCAGTAGGCTCTGAATTGCCAGCTGATAAAAATATCACAGTCATTCTTCGTTAATTCGCGGGTCGGACATCGGCCCGCTTCTTTGACTTATTTATCTTCAATGACGACGGCATAGAAATTCCAGGCCGTCGTTCTCATGGAATATCAAAATATCAAAAAGACGCGATGTTGTCATCGCTTGTACGAACTTCTCGTGCGGAGATCGGAACAACCGCTTATTGGAGAGCCTTGGTTTCGATTCGTTTCGGGAGGCTTATACTTTAGCTCTCGAACGAAATCCGAAATGGTTGCGAATTTAGAAATCGGGAAGCGCGGATTGGATAACTATCTCGTATTGAATCCTATTGTCGAAACTTCGGACTATGCTCCGATAAAAAATGTGTTGTTTGAAGAGGATAGGAATCTAGGAACGAAAGATTTGTCGAAAAAGCAAAAAGACATAATTTTATGTCGAATCTTAGGAGACTTTTTTCGTCTGCATTACCAAAAGTTGGGTTAGCTTTTCGATCGCTCGAGCAGCTTCTTTTGGTGTTGGAAATACGACTTTGGATCGTTCCCATTCAAGAACGATATCACGATAAGCAAGGCGTTCCCATTTACCGTCTACCATGTGTTCGATAGCTATTAAATAGCCTGAATCAATTTGCACTTTGTGCGGGCGCTTGTCGCACAAGTGAATGAGCAAGCGAGGACCTGGGAATGGAATTTCGTAAAGGGCTTCGTCCATCGTTTGAGCGTCGTCGAACTTAATAAATCGTTCGTAACGAAACACCAGGGGCATTTTCTGCTCGACGTACTCGACAAAGTAAAAGCCATCTTCGAGATCAAATTCTTGATCGCGCAGGCTCAGGAGGAGATCCCACATCTCCAGCTCTTCGAAGAAAACCTTGTCCTTAAAGTACTTTTCCATTGGGGATTTATCGGTCATTTCCGAGGCTTAGTTGAGATCCAGCGACGTCTAGACCTGTCTAAATTGCTGACATTAGGGGAGCTTTTTCAAAACGTGTCAGGGTTTGACACGTTTTGTTTCAAAAAACTGGACCCTTCGGGGGGCGGGTGGTACCACCTTTACCCGATGGAACCCAGCCGCGATCGCCGCAAAATCACCACAGCTACAAGTTTTAGACGCCTCCTTCAAGAGGAGCTAGTCGAGCGTTGTCGGGCAAATCCTAATTATTCTTTGCGCTCCTTTGCACGTTCACTGCAAGTCGAGCCTTCCGCGCTCTCTCAGATGATCAATGGCAAGCGTCCGATCACGGAAAAAATGAAGCTGCGTTTGGGATCGGCATTAGGTCTTTCCACAGATCAATTGCACCGCTTGCCAACAACGGATGAAGTCGCCGGAGCGACCAGCAACTTAAAGCAAATTCAAGCTCTGACACTTGATACCTTTGCGGTCATTTCCGATTGGTATCACTACGCGATCTTAGAGCTCACTCATGTTCAAGGCTTTCAATCGGATGCTCTATGGATCAGCCAACGCCTCGGAATTACGAAATCAGAAGCCAACATTGCCATTGAACGTCTGTTGCGCTTGGAGCTTTTAAAGAAAAACGCACAAGGCAAATTGATCGATGCTTCCGAAGCGGGGGAGCTCACAAGCTTAGAGCCGCAGACATCTTCAGATGCCGCTCGTAAATACCAAGTTCAACTGCTTGAGCTTTCCAAAAAAGCAGTGCAAGAGATTCCGCTGGAAAGCCGCAATCACACATCCGCGACGATGTGTTTTGAACCAGAGGATTTGCCTCAGGCGATTGCTCGAATCACCGAATTCCGTCGTGCCTTTGCTCGGGATTTCCAACCGCGCAAGGCTAAAGAAGTTTATCAAATGCAGATTAGTTTTTTTCCTCTATCTAAAACGAAAGGTTAATGTATGAACAAAAGATTTATTTTTTCATTTCTCTTTGCTTCTTTGTTCTTGTCTCAAGCAAGCTTTGCGGGTTTCAAAGAGGCGGGTGGCGATGATTCACTTGTTTTCAAATGCAAAAACGCTTCATCATCTGTGGTGATTTCGGGTTATCAAAGCCTGTATGAGAGTTTGATGGAAGTTTTCATCGAAGCAAATGGGCAAGTGGTGGGTGAAGATATCGGTGTGTTGTCAGAAACTCAGTACGAGGGCGACCAAATCACTCTGGCTTTCACGGAAGGTGAGGGTAAAGTCGTCTCTTCTTCATTTAAGAAATTGCGTAACGAGAAATTTGAGTGCTCGTTTTCTTCTGAATATACGTTCTAATTCCTCACGCTACATTTTGCGTATCCCAAGCTGCTGACCCACAAGGTCGGCAGTTTTTTTATCTGTGCCTTCATCTTGCTAAGTTGAAATATTGTAGAAATCTCCTGTGTCTTTGCCTGACACACTTCGTGTCAAAATAGCTGGCCTTTTAAAATTTGTCGCGATATCAAGGTCTCAATTCGAACGAATGAATTTTTAAACAAAAACAAAAAGGAGAGAGATATGAAAATGAAAACGATGATCGCAACAGCAGCTTTGGTTATCTTGGCGGGTTCACAAGGAATGGCGCAAGACGAATCAAACGTTATTTTTTCTTGCAACAGTTTGCCAAACGTTGATTCTTCATTGAGCGTTGTGGGCGTAGCTGATGAGCAAACAGGTCAAATGAATGTTTTGGTTTACATTGCTGGCCAATTGATGGCTCAAGACCAAGGCGCTTTTGTTGAAGGCACGACAAGCTGGGATGGTTCTATCTTCAGAATTGATTTCGATCAGGTTTCAACAATCACTGCGAAATCTGAAAACCCAGTGTTGAGTGTGGGTCAAGCGGACTCTTTGATCTGCCAATACCCAGGCGCTCAATAGTCTATTAAGTTCAATGTTTCTTGCATAAAAAAGGCGCCACGAAGGCGCCTTTTTTTATTTAGAGAAGTCCTGGTTGAACAATTTCAACCCAATAATTATCGGGATCCTTGATAAAGGCAATGTTCTTCATCCCACCTTCACCTAAGCGTTTTTGAAATGGCACTTGCAGCTTTTCAAAACGTGCGCAGGCTTCTTGGATATTTGGAACCGAAACGCAGATATGGCCAAAGCCACGCGGTTCGGTATTGCCATTGTGATACGGAGTTTTTTCTTCGGTTTCAGTGCCCCAGTTGTGGGTGAGTTCTAAAACGGATTCACGATTATTGGTGTAGCGCGCATTCTCTCCATTTTCAGTTGGCACAATTGTGCCGTCTGGAACGTAAGCCAGAAAGTATAAAGAAAATTTCCACTCGGCGAAATCCACCTTGCGAATCAAACGCATTCCAAGAACACGTGTATAAAAATCTAATGACACCGCTGGATCTTTAATTCGCAACATCGTGTGATTAAAAATATATTTTTGTGTTTCTGAGTCCGGCTGGGTGCAGACGCCCTTGATGTTATTCATAAATAAAATCCTTACTTATCAAAGCTCAACGAATCGAGATACTGGCCGATCTTAGTCATCACGACAGGCGGAATCTCGTGTCCTCCGCGGAAGCCGACGAGCGAACCCTTCATGCCATTTTGATTTAAAAGTGTTTCGAGCTTTTGTGCTTGTTTAAACCCTAAAATTGTATCGGCTTCCCCGTGGCTCTGGAAAAATCTTTCACCCGCGCGAGCTGGTACTAATTTTTTCCATTCTTCTTGGTGCAAAAGAGTTCCTGACATGATGACCAGGCCTGCGGGTTTATGTGGAGCGCGCAGATATAGTTCTGTCGCCAACATAGCTCCTTGGCTAAAGCCACCGAGCACGATTTTGTTCCAAGGCACTTTCAGCTGATTGATCATCTCCATGGTTTTGTCGAAAGCTTTATCGAGGCCTTTGGGCGTGTCATTGCTAAAGTCGCGGTGTTCGCCGCGCTCCATGGCGCGTTGAACTTCCATCATGTCGATTGTCCACCAAGCGCGTCCAGTCCAAGCAGGTCCAATAGGAACTTCTAGGGGGCCGTTGGGGAAAAGCCAGTTGAAAGTTTTCTTAGTAGAAATCATTTCTCCGAGGGAAAAGAGATCGTTACAGTCCGCGCCGAAGCCGTGGAAAAAGATGACCCAGGGCGCATCGTCGTCGTGATTTATTTCTTGGCAATGTATCTTTCCGAGTTGTCTCATGGATTTAATCTACGCTATCCTGACACTCTAGTACAGCGTACGAGTCAATGGCACTGGGCGGAATATGAATTTACAATCCCTTTTATCTGTCATCCCTGGAATTCCAGATACCATCTACTCCTCAGAAGAGGTGACGGGACTTTTTAATGATGCCCGTCGTGTAATTCCGAATTCTATTTTTGTTGCGATTCGTGGGACTCAACACGATGGTCATAAATTTATTCCTGATGCTATTGCGAAAGGGGCTCTGGTTCTTGTGGTTGAAGACAAGACTCAGGTGCCAACGGACTTCAAAGGTCTTGTTCTAAATGTTCCGAACACACGCGAGATTTTAGACACTTTGGCTTGCCGTTATTATCTCAATCCTGGCCAAGAGCTTTTCTGTGTCGGCGTTACAGGAACAAATGGAAAAACCTCTGTCACGTATATGACGGAGTCGATTCTTAATGCGGGTCATATTCCCACTGGCGTGATTGGAACCGTCAATCATCATCTTGGCGACAAAGTGTGGCCCTCGGAAATGACAACTCCAGATCCACTTTTTTTACAAAAACGTCTGCGTGAATTTCGTGATGAAGGTGCGCTTGCTGTGGCGATTGAAGTTTCGTCGCATGCCTTAGATCAGCGTCGTGTGGACAGCGTTCCATTTAATGCGGCAATTTTCACAAACCTTACCCGGGATCATTTGGATTATCATCAAACCATGGAAAGCTATTTCGCTGCCAAGCAAAGACTGTTCACGGATTTGATGTGGAAGACAGAGAAGACTCCAAGCTTTGCGATTATCAATACAGCAGACAAATGGGGACGCCGCTTAAGGGTGGCCGATCCGACAGTACTTTGGACGTACGGTGCAAAGGATTCTGATTTTGCTTACGAAATTCAAAAAATGGATTTTGCCCTGACGCAATTCAAAGTGCGCACGCCTTTCGGTGATACTGAAGTTTCGTTGCCGATGTCAGGTGTGCATAATGTAATGAACTCTTTAGCTGCGATGGCAGCAGGGCTCGCGGCGGGGATGCCGCTTCCATTGGTCGTAGAAGCTCTGAATAAATTCACCGGGGTACCAGGACGCTTGCAGTCTGTGCCGAACAGTGAAGAGCTTTCGGTGTTTGTGGATTATGCGCATTCTCCCGATGCCTTGGAAAATGTTTTAACAGCATTGAATCGTGTGCGAGAGAATTTGAAATCCTCGGCACGTATTTGGACGGTGTTCGGTTGCGGTGGAGATCGTGACAAGGGCAAACGTCCTTTGATGGCGCAAATGGCATTGAAATTTTCTGACGAAGTCGTCGTAACTTCAGACAATCCTCGCACCGAAGACGCCAATGCCATCATCAACGACATTATGAGCGGTGTTTCGAGTGCGGAAAAAAATCGCGTGCAAATTTTCGTCGACCGCAAAGAAGCCATTTTATCGACTATTCAAAAAGCCAAAACCGGCGATGTGATTTTGATCGCAGGTAAAGGTCATGAAGATTATCAAATTATCGGAACACAGAAGTTCCCATTTAGTGACGTGAAAGTTGCCGAAGAGGCCTTAAAGGGGAGAGCTTAAAGATGCGCGCAATGGATTTGCAAACAATCGAAAAAATCACGGGAGCTCAGGTTCTTTCTAAACAAGAAACTCAGTTTAAAGGAATTGGTACCGACACGCGCGTGAATTTGACAGGTCAATTGTTCATTGCACTCAAAGGCGAAGCTTTTGACGCCCACGATTTTTTGGATAAGGCCGTCGCACAAGGTGCCGCAGCTATAATGATCCATCAGGAAAATGCGCAAGTAGAAAAGCTCAAGGGACAAGTCACTATTATCAAAGTTGCTGACACTCTGAAGGCTTTACAGAAAATGGGCAACTGGGCCCGTCATCAATCGCAGGCTAAAGTTCTGGCCATCACGGGTTCAAACGGTAAAACAACGACGAAAGAATTCACGGCGGCTCTTATTGGAACCGCAATGGATGTTCACTATAACAAAGGTAGTTTTAATAATCATTGGGGTGTGCCATTTACGTTGTTGCAACTCGCACCTGAAAAACAAATTGCCGTTGTTGAGATGGGTATGAACCACGCCGGAGAAATTACGGAGTTGGTGCATATCGCGGATCCCGATGTTGTGGTGTGCACAATGGTCGGCCGCGCGCACGTCGAATTTTTTGGGAGCATTGAAAAAATCGCGGAAGCCAAAGAAGAGATTTACAACGCGGCTTCTGAGAAAGCGTTGCGGGTTTTCAACCTCGATAATCCGCAAACTCACAACATGTATGTGAATGCGAAAGAAAAAAATCCGGCGGGAACTTTTTTGACGTTCTCTTCTGAAGATCCGCGTGCGGATGTGCACTTGATGATCGGCGAAATGAACATGCGAGAGATTTATTTGAAGGGCCATATCGGTGGTGTCAGTGGTTCGGCGCGTGTTGAAGTTTTCGGTTCACAAAATTTAACAAACTTAATGGCGGCGGCGACTCTTGGTTTGGCAGCAGGCATGACTCCTGCGCAAATCTGGGCAGGGCTTCCGGAGTGCAAAACAACTTGGGGACGTAATCAGCTGGTGCACTTGAAAACCGGTGCTGAGATGATCTTTGATGCTTATAACGCTAATCCTGACAGCATGAAGGCGTTGATTGATAACGTCAGTCTATTAAAAGTTCCGGGGCGCAAAGTCGGCGTGTTTGGACAAATGCGTGAAATGGGTTCCGCTTCCGCAAGCTTGCACGAAGAGATTGCGACATACGCCGGTAAAGCAGGTTTTGATCGTATTTATTTTATCGGCGACGACGCCCAGGCATTCCGCAGCGGTCTTGAAAAAGCAGGCTACAAAAATCCTGCCTTGATCGAAGGCGACTACACCGAAGCAATGGGTCAAGATCTCGCGGGCTTCTTGCAAAAAGGCGACATCGCAGTCGTCAAAGCATCACGCGGAACAAAACTCGAACGTTTCGTCTTCCCATGCAACCCCCTCGACTTCGCCGAAAAGCAATAGTTCAAAAAGGTGCCAGGGAGTTTTCTGCATTTTTGTTTAAAAAAGCCCCTGGGACCTTTTCTCTTGGAATGTTTATTTTCTTTATAAAGCCTAATGATTACATATACTTAACAAGTTTTGCTTGCTTTTGAAGATGGCTTTGTGCTAAATCCTTAGAGTTTCTACGAAATTTCAAAAATTGGTCATCTAAGAGGGGATCATCACAGCATGCTTTATCAATGGCTTTATTCAATGGCAGACGAGTTTTCTCCATTGAATGTTTTCCGTTACATCACGGTTCGTACATTCATTTCATTCTTCACTTCATTCTTGCTTTGCTGGATGTGGGGACCTCACTTCATCAAACGTTTGCAGTTGAAACATTTCGGTCAAGCGATTCGCGATGACGGTCCTCAATCTCACAAGAAAAAAGCCGGTACACCAACAATGGGTGGTGGGTTGATTCTTCTTTCGACTTTGATTCCGTGCTTGTTATGGGTCGACATGATGAACCCGCTTGTGTGGGCAGTCCTCATCATCACTTGGGGCTTTGGCTTTATCGGTTATATGGATGACTGGCTCAAAGTTTCAAAGAAAAACTCCAAAGGTCTCTCTGGTAAAATCCGTTTGCTCGGTGAATTCCTGATTAGCGGTGGTGTGATTTGGTATCTGGTGCAATTCCATAACTTGAGCACAGCTGTGACAATTCCATTTGCGAAGTCAGTTGCATGGGATCTTGGTTATCTCTATGTCGTGTTCGGTGCCCTTGTTGTTGTTGGAACTGCAAATGCCGTGAATCTTACGGATGGTTTGGATGGCCTCGCCATTGTTCCGGTGATGATTTCGGCTGCGACTTTGGGTCTTTTTGCTTATGTCACAGGTCACTTTCAGATCGCAGGTTATTTGCAAATCCCTCACGTGGTTGGAGCTGGTGAATTAACTCCAGTTGCCGCAACGATTGTTGCTGCGGGAATGGGATTTTTGTGGTTTAACGCATACCCCGCACAAGTTTTTATGGGAGACGTGGGAAGCTTGTCCCTGGGCGGTTTCCTGGGTTCCATGGCCGTGATCACACAAAATGAACTTTTGATGGTGATCCTCGGTGGCGTGTTCGTGGTTGAAGCCTTGTCTGTTATCACGCAAGTGATTTCATTTAAAATGACGGGTAAAAGGATCTTTAAAATGGCTCCGATCCATCACCACTTCGAACTGGGTGGATTAACAGAGACAAAGATCATCGTGCGTTTTTGGATTATTTCTATTTTATTAGCTGTTTTGAGTCTCGCGACTTTGAAGTTGAGGTAAGTTTATGTACAGAGAGTTAAGCGAATTAAAAGATAAAAAGATCCTTGTTGTTGGATTGGGTAAAACAGGCGTGGCCTTGGCTCAATTCCTGGTGCAACAAGGTGCTCAAGTAACTGTGACAGATCACAAATCAAAACCAGAGCTTTCAACTCAGTTGGAACAATTGGGTGATTTGCCGATTAAATACGAATTGGGTGGTCACAGTCCGAAAACTTTCATCGCGCAAGATCTTGTGATCTTGTCTCCGGGCGTTCCAAGCAATTTGAAAATCTTTGATTACGCTCGTTCTCAAGGAATCAAAATCACAGGTGAGTTTGAATTCTCAACTGGTTTTATCAAAGAACCTATCATCGGTCTGACAGGTACGAACGGTAAAACAACTGTGGCGCGTATCACAGAAGCGATTTTAAAAGAATCAGGCGTAAAAACTTGGGTAGGTGGTGCGAATGAACGTCCATTGGTTGAATACCTTCGCGGCGGAGAAAAAGCGCAAGTCGTGATCGCTGAAGTTTCAAGCTTCATGCTTGAACACTGTGACAGCTTCAACCCAATGAACATCGTGTTCACCAACTTGGCTGAAAATCATTTGGACCGTTATCGTTCCATGGAAGAATACGTAAACGCAAAACGCCGTATTTTTAAAAACACAAACCAAGCGACTACAAGTATCTTGAATGCAGATGACAACGCTGTTGTTGAGTTGGCGCGTGATCCAGCGGTTCAACGTGGACGTATTTTCTACTTCTCTCGTAAACCAGCTTTGGAGCCACAAATCATGAACATCGGGGGTGCTGTGAATATCGGTGACGAGATTCGCGTGCGCACGGGTCCAGAGATCGAAAGCTTCTCTATCAAAAACATGAAAATGCGCGGTAAGCACTCTGTAGAAAACATCATGGCGGCGATCTTAGCATCACGCGAACATGGTGCCACTCGTGAAGCTGTTCAAAAAGTGATTGAGACTTTCACAGGTCTTCCTCACCGTATTGAATATGTTCGCAAAGTGGGTGGAGTTTTGTTCTACAACGATTCAAAAGCTACGAACGTTCACGCTGTTTTGCGTGCGCTTGATACTTTTGATGAAAATGTGATCTTGATCGCTGGTGGTAAAGATACCAATCTGAACTACGAACCACTTCGCAATGTGGTGAAACGTAAAGTCAAAACCTTGATCTTGGTCGGGGAAGCCAAAGAGCGCATCAACCGCGACCTAGGTGATTTCTCTGAAACCTTCTTGATTGGTACTTTTGAAGAAGCAGTCTTGATTGCTTACCAAAAGTCGAGAATTGGCGACGTTGTTCTGCTCTCACCTGGATGTTCAAGTTTTGACATGTTTGACAGTTTTGAAGAACGCGGCGATTATTTTAAAGAGATCGTGAGAAAGTTTCATTGATTTGAAACAAAAAAAAGCCTCCACGATGGAGGCTTTTTTTATGTCTGAAAAATGTGCCAGGAGGGCCTGTGTTCCGAGTCGTCGTGTTATCTGTCATGTCCGCATTAATGATGTCTGCATGTGCTTCATCAAAATTCAAAGAACGCCAAGCGCAAAGAGAAAAAATGGCAAGCAGTGCAGGATTGTACTGTGAGTTCGTTAGCGGTGATGTTTATCCCGATCTCGATGTTGAATTGAACATGAAGATGGCCCAACGCTGTGATGCGAATCGCAGTTTCTCCATCACGAACTATAAAAATGTGTCTGATCAAAACGGTGTGATGTACTGCTGTGCAATGCCTTCCAAAGAAGAGCCGCGCCGCGCTTCCGCTCCAGTTCAACAGGCACCTGTTCAACGTGCGGCTCGCCCAGCTCCGGCAGTTAAAGAAGCTCCAGCCGCTTCCGCACAAGCAACAGCTTCGGCAACGACGACAACAGTCAATCCAGCTCCCAAAAGTGGCGCTTCTGAAGACGATGTTTTGAGTGAGGACGCAGAGTAATTCTGCGGCCTTTGCCAGGTCTAGTTTTTATCCAGCCATAGACGCTTTCAGGACTTCTGATTAAAATAACACGCAGGAGTCCATCATTATGTTGAGATATCTCTCTAGCAGCTTGTTTTTGGCCATCATTGCACTTCTCGGTATTGGATTGGTGCAAGTTTATTCTTCCAGCTTTATCTTTGCGACGGAGTCCTACGGCGACGGTTTGTTTTTCTTTAAACGCCAGTTGGCGTTCGCACTTCTTTCATTCGCAGTTTTGGTTGGTACCATTCATATTCCGTTCCGCTATATCGAAAAGTACGGTTGGGCGCTGTGGTTTATGGCGACTCTGGGAGTTCTTGCGACTTTTGTTCCAGGGCTTGGTGTCCGTGTCGGCGGTGCGCTTCGTTGGATTCAATTGCCGATGGGTTTACGTTTTGAACCTGCCGAACTTCTTAAAATTTCCTTCAGTGTTTGGTTTGCAAGCCTCTTGTGTCGTCGCGAAAACTCTTTGAACAGCATGAAATGGTACTGGCTGGTTCTGGCGACAATCACTCCGATGGTTTTGATGTTGAAACAACCTGACTTTGGAAGTTTCGCCATTGTCACAATGGTCGCTGTCACTTTGCTTTTTGCTTTTGGTTTGCAGTGGAAATATATCACGGCGGCTTTTGCGATTATCATTCCCGCATTCTATTTCCTAGTGATGAATGTTCCGTATCGTCGCGCTCGTGTTTTGGCATTTTTAGATCCGTGGGCTGATCCCGCGCAAAAAGGCTTCCAAGTGATTCAAAGTATGTTGAGTTTCCACTCCGGTGGATTGACAGGGGCGGGGTTAGGACAAGGACAAGGAAAATTATTTTTCTTGCCTGAGGCTCATACCGATTTTACCTTGGCCGTCCTTGGTGAAGAGATGGGTTTCATCGGTTTCGTTGCGGTTCTGGCTTTGTATGCATTTGTTGTATTCAGAGGAATCCAGGTCGCTGTAAAAACTGAAGAACCCTTTAAACGTGCTCTTGCTTTAGGACTGTCAGTGACATTTGCATTGAGTGTGTTTATCAATGCCGGTGTTGTGATGGGATTGTTGCCAACAAAGGGTTTAACTTTGCCGTTTCTCAGTTATGGCGGAAGTTCGCTTCTGACGTTGGCATTTATGTTTGGTTTGATTTTAAATATTGAAAATACTTTTGAAGAAGATCGCTTTTCGAAACGATTCAGCGGGCAGCGCTGGAACTCCGCAAAGGCGAAGTCATAAAGGTTAGTTAATGAGTACGAAACGTGTCATTATCGCTGGTGGTGGAACGGGTGGACATATTTACCCGGGGATTGCCATCGCCCGCGCTCTGCAAAAGATGGATCCCACAGTTGAAGTTCATTTTGTGGGAACGTCCCAAGGTTTAGAAAAAAAGATTGTTCCTCGCGAAGGATTTCCTCTTCACCTTATCGAATCAGGCAAACTCAACGTTCCTAGTCTTTCTCGCAAAATTAAAACTCTCTTTAAAATTCCAGTGGGATTGTGGCAGTCGGTGCGATTGTTGTGGCAGTTGAAGCCGCTTTATGTGATTGGAGTTGGTGGTTATGCTTCCGGTCCGTTCGTGTTGGCAGCCAGCATTATCGGCTTTAATACGGCCGTGTGGGAACCGAATGCGATGCCTGGAATGGCCAACCGTTTGCTCTCCCGATTCGTCGATAAGTGCTTTGTTGTCTTTAATGAAGCTCGTCAATTTTTAAAAAGCGACAATATTATTCAAACCGGAATGCCAGTTCGTGAAGAGATCGAAAAAGGTGGGCATCGAACTGATAGCGATGGATTGTTCCATGTCTTAGCGTTCGGGGGCAGTCAGGGAGCACGCGCTATTAATTATTGCCTACGTGACGCTTTGAACGGCGGCGGTGAATGGACGAAGGATATCTCAGTTGTCCATCAATTGGGTTCTTTGGATTTTGCGGAAGTGTCTGCAAAATATAAAAACGCTCCATTTAAAGTCGAAGCACATGAGTTTATCTTTGATATGCCAAAATACTATCAGTGGGCTGACATAATAATATGTAGAGGCGGAGCGAGTTCTTTGGCAGAAGCCGCCGCTTTCGGCATTATTCCCATCGTCATTCCTTTGCCGGCTGCGGATGACCATCAGCAGAAAAATGCTGAAAGTCTCGTAGCTCGCAACGCTGGTCGTATGATCTTGCAAAAAGACCTCACTCCAGAGCGTTTGATTTCAGAAGTCCAATCTTTGCGCCACGATAAAGCTTTGCGTGATCAGATGGTTCAGAATATAAAGAGCTTTTACATCCCTCAGGCGGCGACAACGATTGCCAAGGAAATATTGCAATGAAATTACAACACGCCAAATTCCATTTCGTAGGTGTCGGCGGTATCGGTATGTGCGGGCTCGCGGAGCTTTTGCATAATATCGGCGCGAAAGTCAGCGGCAGCGACATCTCTGAAAACGCGAATACAGAACGACTTAAAGAGCTCGGAGTTAAAATTTATAAAGGCCATGCTTCTTCCAATGTGGGTGAAGCTGATGTGGTCGTTTATTCCAGTGCGATTCAATACGGAAATCCCGAGATTTCTGAAGCACGCGCTCGTCAAATTCCATTGATCCCTCGTGCGGAAGCATTGGCAGAGATCATGCGTTTGAAGCGTGGGGTTGCTGTTGCCGGAACGCACGGTAAGACAACGACAACTTCCATGACGTCTGCGATTTTCTTGCAGGGTAATTTAAGTCCTACAATTGTTGTTGGTGGTCGTTTTGAATTGATCAAATCAACAGCGATGTTGGGGTCAGGTGAGTGGTTGGTCGCAGAAGCAGATGAGTCTGACGGAAGTTTCAACAAACTTTCTCCGGAAGTGGCGATCATCACCAATGTCGACTCGGATCACTTGGATCACTACAAAACATACGAGAACTTGCAAAAGGCTTTCTATGATTTTGCGTTGAAAGTTCCATTCTATGGAAAAGTCATTGCTTGCGGTGATGATCCAACAGTTCGTCAAATTTACGAAAATTTCCCGAAACGAATTTTATACTACGGTTTTGATGACAAGAATGATTTGGTCGTGAGTGGTGCAGAAGGAAAGTATTCTCTGTATCGTAACGACCGTTTGATGGGAACTCGTCATTATATCGGTGATTTTGAGTTGAAAGTTCCAGGACGTCATAATGCCTTAAATGCCGTGGCTGCGATTTCTTCAGGTATGGCTGCGGGTATTCCGTTTGCGGTTTGCGCGGCGGGCTTGCAAAGATTTGAAGGTGTGGATCGTCGTTTCCACTTTAAAGGTGAGAAGTCCGGTATCAAAGTTTACGACGATTACGGACATCATCCGACAGAAGTGCGTGCGGTGTTGCAGGCCTTCCGTGAAAAGTATCCTAAGAATCGTCTTGTCGTGTTCTTCCAACCGCATCGTTATTCACGTACGCAACATTGTTGGCATGATTTTACGACAGCCTTTATGGAAGCAGATGAAGTGTTGCTGACGGATATTTATCCAGCGGGTGAAGCGCCAATTCCAGGGATCACTTCAGAGAAACTGTCTCAAGAAATGAAACACGAACACACGCAATACTTCCAGCGCGACGATAAGTCGGCGCTGAAAATCGTTTCTATGCTTAAACAAGGGGATGTCTTTGTCACCCTGGGAGCGGGGGACGGCTGGAAACTCGGTCTCGACGTTCTTCAGAAACTCTAGCTTCGATGCGGGAATTTGGAGAGGGCTATGCTACTCCGAATTTCCGCGGCACGCATCCTTGCTCAGTTGCCGCTCGCCTGCGGCGAGTTCGCGCCATCGTGGCGCCGGCAAAGGCCGCTCCAATTCGAAGTAGCATAGCCCTCTCCAAATTCTTGCTCGCAACTTAATTCCTTTACGTTGTAACACCAAAGTCTAGTGGGCTTTCGAAATACGAGCTTTGTAAGTAAACTGAATTTAGGCGGTCTTTTTTTCTGCTTAAATGGGGAATGCTTTGAGGCAAATACTTTTTATCGCGTTCGTACTTTCAGTTTCAAATTTGGCGTTGGGTGCCCCATCTTCTGTTCAAATTATTTCTAAAAAACAGGTTCGTGATTTGTTTGTTCAGAAAACGGGGTTGGAGTTGGGGGATTTAGTTTCTGCTATTAAAGGAGAGACGAGTGCTCGTAAGAAGATTCAGAAGTTTTCGCTGACGCAAAATCCTGATGCGGTTCTGGCTTCGTTTGATAAACAAATCGAAAAAATGAAAGCGGATTGTTCCAAGTCGTCTTCGTCGCCTACATTGTGTGGTGAGCAGGCGGCGGAAATCTCAAAAGGTGTTGCTGCTTTAAAGGGACATTCTCATAAAGCGCTGGCAGGGGATTTAACCCCTAAAGCACTTCAATGGCATTTGGCGGTCGTAAGTCATGTCGTCGATGAACAAGTTTTAGTACCACTGATGAAAACTTGGGAAGTGGCATGTGATAAATCGGGAAAATTAAATACACCTGAGTGCAAGGCCTCATTTGAAAATATCGGACGCCTTCAGGAACTCATGTCGGATTTGCTGAGCTGGAACGTTAAATACTATGCAAGTGCTCATGCTCCAAAGATCAGTGAGTCGACAGTTGTAGAGGTGGTAAAAGCCTATGAGAAATAAGCTGCTTCTGACGTTACTTCTCACTTTTCCGATATCATATTCTTTTGCGCAAGAAAACACCCCGATGGGTATGATGATCTCGAATGGGATTCAATTTCCCATGCCCGCAAAAAAATACCCCCTTCCTGTGAATGCCCACTATTGTCGGGAGCAGGAAAAAAGATGTGCTGACCAGAAAATGGAAGAAGCTGATATTTGTCTTATTGGACCTAACACTCTGGATGGGGTGTCGACGAAAATGTCGGTGTACCGCTGGTGCGGCTACAACTCTGATAAGTATCCGATTCAGTCGCAAGAAGATCTTCGTAAAGTATTTGATTCACTCTTAAAAAAATGCGTGAAAATTAAAGATCTCCGGATATTTGCGCACGGGGCACCGGGAATTGCGCAAGTTATCGAAAATTCAAATTTAGATCTCAATACAACTCGCGAGCAGTTTGCGAGCTACAGCTGTCTGATGGCTCCCAACGCCAATATTGCCCTGATGTCTTGTAATACGGGACGAGGGTGTCGCGGTGAGGATTTTATGGCGAACTTTGCCCAGACGATGTTGCCAAAAGGTGGTACGTTTACGGCGAACACCAATTACGCGCTCTACGGCAGCATTTTTGCGATTACGTCGCCGATTGTAATTAACCTGACGCAAAAGCAAGTGACCTACAAGCCAAACAGTTGGCCTCGATTTGAATGGAATTATTTGGGTCAGGTCAGTGGAATTAAAGATAGCTTTAAGCAAGATACTAAAACTTGCGTTGATGAATTAAAAAAAGCCATTGATCAGTTTAAAGAGAGCTCCAAAGATGCTGAAGATCAGAATTGCGCCGGGATGTTTAAATCCAAATTGAGAGATGCTGAAGTTTTATTGGCAAAACTCTCGAAACCGCAAATTGAAGATTACCGTAATTCGAAAAAATATTTTAAGAAGGATGCGCCTCAATATGCGGAGGTTTTGGATTCGTTGGAGAACACGGCACGCTTTTTATATCAAGGGCATTGCGACAAGCAGGACACTCCAACTCCGGGCAATACACCGTCTGAGTGGAAAAACGGTGTATTCGAATAACTACAAGAGCACCGCGCTATGAGGCGCGTTTGTCTGCGCCTGAAATAATACTATTCAAATCATGGACGGCTTGACTCATCACTCCGGCTTGGCGGTTGAGTTCGCCTGAGGCGTCTGCGCATTCTTGAGCAGATTCCGCGTTGGCTTGGGTGATTTTGTCCATGTCTGTGAGTGCGCGATTGATTTGGACGATGCCTTGTTCTTGTTCATTACTTGCCGTTGAGATTTCAGCATTCAATGTTGAAAGGTCTTCGATTGTTTTTACAATTTCTTTTAGTGAAGCCTCACTTGATTTTACCACTTCGTGACCTTGGTGAATCTTCTCAACGGAGTCCGTGATCAAGTTTGAAATTTCTTTAGCAGACGTTGCACTTCTTTGCGCAAGACTGCGAACGGCATCGGCTACGACAGCAAAGCCTTTTCCGTGTTCTCCAGCGCGGGCAGCTTCGACGGACGCGTTCAATGCTAGAAGATTTGTTTGGAAGGCGATGTCGTCAATCACGGTGATGATTTCTTCGATTTTTTTCGAACTCGTTGAAATCGCATCCATGGAT
This sequence comes from Bdellovibrio sp. HCB2-146, assembly GCF_047345725.1. Classification (NCBI taxonomy): domain Bacteria; kingdom Pseudomonadati; phylum Bdellovibrionota; class Bdellovibrionia; order Bdellovibrionales; family Pseudobdellovibrionaceae; genus Bdellovibrio; species Bdellovibrio sp. HCB2-146. Next base: position 771,511 of record NZ_JBLEQP010000001.1, on the reverse strand, counting down.
GTTGTGAGCTTGCGCACTTCCTGTTCGCCACGGCGGGCTTTTTCTTGTGCTTGTTGGGCAAGGTCGCGAGCTTTTTCTGTATGTTGCGAGTTGATTTTCACCATACTTGAAACTTCTTCAGTGGAAGCTGATGTCTCCTCGATCGAAGCAGCAGCCTTCACGGCTGATTGGCTTAAGTGTTGGCTTGATGACATAATGCCTGTGCTTGTTTCTGTAACTTGTTGACCGGCTTTATTGAGCTCTTCAATTCCTTCCAGCAAAGCGCGCATAGGGCGACGAACGAAGTAATAAGAAACTGCTAAGATGAAGAGTGAAATCAAAGATGCCCACATCAAAATAGATATCGATGTATTTGTGGCGGCCTTCGTCACTCGCTCTGTTGATGACGTGACGGCGAACACACCGTGCAGTTTTCCGTCTTTCCAGTTTTCCATGGGGAAGCCTAAAATATCTTTGCCGTTCTTCCACGGACTAGTTTCGGGCGCTCCATGGCAGAGCAAACAGCCTTGGCTCGCAGAAAGGCGGACGGGGCGATAAACGACGACATGAGCATCTTTTTCTTCGGCGATTTGTTTTAAGTTAGGATCGGCTTCAAAGCGCTTCAAAATTTCCATTTCGCTCGCAGTTGCCAGGTTACCTTGGCGGCGAGGAGCATCTGAAAAAACGCGGAAATTGTAACCATCTTTTTCTGACTCTTCGAAACCAACTTTGATGGAAGCAAAGATAGGGACTTTACGAAGTAAAATATCGCGTTCGCTCTCAGGAAGATTTCCATCCGGATGTTTCGCAACAGCTGCATTGATGCTTTCACCAAGATCGCCTTGAGTGGCGATGTAAGAGCGAATGGCTTCAAGTCGTGAAAGGATGGCTTCTGATTTTTCAATCAACTGATCGCGACCTTGTCTATGGACTTTAGACGAGGATATTGCCACGGCTGCCAGAGTACAGATCAAACATGATGCTGCGATATTGATAATGATCTTGCTACTAAGACGCATAGACGTTCCTTTACTGAAAATTCACAACTGCTATCGGGACAAGGCACGGGCGACTATATGACATAGAAGTCACATTATTACTTATTTTCAACAATCTAGACCTTCCGCTGGTTGAAAGACTAAGGTCTTGTTTTGAGGACAGGAATTCTCGTCCTTCTTCTTTATTGATACTCTGAAATTCACGACAGCATGGGGAAACTCTCAGTGAGAAAACTTGTTCTCAAATTCATATTCGGTTTTGTGATTCTTCCGCTCTCAATTGCAGGAACACTTTACTATTTAAATGGTCGTGGTTTTTTCAATATTCAACAAATCGAAGTCGTGCTCGTGGACCCCGTTGAAGGTCAGCGTGCGTACTTAAAACCTCTCGTCGAACAATTGCAAACGTCACTTAAGCCTTATGAAGGTGTTTCTCTTTGGAACATCAATTTGAAAACTGTCGTGCGCACAGTGAAAGGTAATGAGTGGGTGAATCGTGTGGCGCTCAAACGTGCGTGGCCAACGACTTTACAAGTTCACGTGCAAGCGCACGAAGTAAAATTATTGTATCTAGGAAAAAATGGGAAACTTCTACCGGTGATCGGCGATGGAACATTTTTAGATCCGGTAGAGGCGCCCCAAGCTCCTGACGTAGCAGTGCTTGATGGAGAAGTTTTTACCAAGCAATCCGCGCTGAGAAAAAAAGCAGTCGATGTGATTGAGGAGCTTCCTGCTGAAGGATCGTTCAGCAGAAAAACAGTTTCTGAAATTCGCTATGACAGTAAAGAAGGTTTTTGGATGACACTGATCAAGACCGGAATTCAGGTGAAAATCGGGGAAGATCAAGTGGCGTTGAAGGCCGCTCGAGTTGGAAAAGTTGTTGATTATCTTGAAAGTCGTCAGTTTGACGCGCGCGTCATCGACGCGAATCTGTCAAAGAAAGTCCTTGTCAGGTTGCGTAAGGATCCCTAAGCTTAAGTCTGGAGGACCGATCAAAGTCGGGTTTATTCCGATACTTGAACCCTTTAAAATGATTTTTTTGGGCGAGTTCTCCGAGACTTACTTATAGATTAAGCACCCGTGAGGACTTAGGGATGAGCACATCAAAACCGAAAATGCCACTATTGGCTGGTCTGGATATTGGTTCAACCAAGGTTTGTCTAGTTATCGGGACCGTAAATCCAGATGGAAAAATCGAAATCGTAGGCGTCGGCACAGCACCTAATACAGGTATCCGCCAAGGCGTTGTCGTTAATATCGAAGCTACGACTGAATCAATCAAAAAAGCAAAAGAAGAAGCAGAACTCATGTCAGGTTATTCAATCTCTGAAGCCTGGGTGGGGGTTGCTGGTACGCACATCACATCTTTTGATTCTAAGGGCATGGTTGCCATTAAAAATCGCGAAGTCACAGCATCAGAAATCGAGCGTGTGATTGAAGCGGCTAAGGCTGTTAATGTTCCAGCAGATCGCGCTGTTTTGCACGTTTTGCCTCGTGAATTCAAAGTTGATGGCCAAGATGGAATCACCGATCCAATTGGCATGTCGGGTGTTCGTTTGGAAGCAAACGTTCATATTGTGACTGGCAGCCAAAGTGCACTTAATAATTCAATCAAATGTGTCGAAAAAGCCGGCCTCAAAATCTCGGGTCTGGTTTTGAGCCAACTCGCTTCTGCAACATCTGTTATTTCAAATGACGAAAAAAATCTCGGTGTTTGCGTAGTCGATATGGGTGGCGGTGCATGTAACGCTCTTTACTTAGTAAACGGCAGCGTTGCGCACTCTTCGACAATTCCAGTGGGTGGACAACACTTCACTCATGACGTGGCGATTGGACTTCGCACGCCACAATTCGCGGCAGAAGACTTGAAGAAGAAACATGGCTGTGCCATGGCTTCAATGGTTTCTGATGCGGAAACGGTCGAAGTTGAAGGAGTCGGCGGTCGCAAGGCGCGTGTGATTCCTCGTAAAGATTTAGCAGATGTTATTGAAGCTCGTGCTGAAGAGACAATGAACCTTATTGCCAACGACATCCGTATGAGCGGATTGGTTCCAATGTTGGGATCTGGAATTGTTTTAACAGGTGGAGCAAGTCAATTAGATGGTTTGACCGAGATGGGCGAGTTTATCTTTGATATTCCAGTTCGTCGCGGGGTCCCTCGTGAGATCGGTGGGCTAACAGATGTCGTGAAGACTGGAGAATTCGCGGTAGCTGTTGGGTTGTTGCAATATGGTTTGGCACAAAGAAAAGATTTAGTTCAGCACACGCAACAGCACGAAGTGAACCTGGGTGAGTCGATTGATGGACTTACTCGTAAGATCAAAGACTTTTTTGGACAGGTTTTTTAAATTTATTTCTGTGGGGGCTGGAGGCCCCTGTTTCGTGGGGAGGATCGAATGTTTGAATTAGAGGAAAATATCAATATCGGTGCGAATATTAAAGTTGTCGGCGTAGGCGGCGGCGGAAGTAACGCAGTATCCACGATGATCGAGTCAGGAATGACTGGTGTAGAATTCATCGTAGCTAATACAGATATCCAAGCTTTGAATGCAAATAAATCGCCAAATAAAATTCAACTCGGCCTTGATTTGACTAAAGGTTTGGGAGCAGGCGCGAACCCAGATGTGGGTCGTCGTGCGGCGATTGAGTCATATAATGAAATCGTAGAAAAATTAGAAGGTTCAGACATGGTTTTCGTCACCGCGGGTATGGGTGGCGGAACAGGAACGGGCGGAGCTCCTATCGTTGCAAAGATCGCTAGAGAATTAGGCGCTTTGACTATCGGTGTGGTGACGAAGCCGTTCTTGTTCGAAGGTAAAAAACGTGGAAAGCATGCTGAGGGTGGTCTTTCAGAGCTTAAAGAAAACGTTGATACTTTGATCGTTATTCCGAACCAAAAACTTCTTTCGATCGCAGCAGAAAGAACTCCACTTCTTGAAACATTCAAGAAAGCGGACGAAGTTCTTCTTCAAGCAGTTAAAGGTATCTCTGACTTGATCAACATCCGTGGTTTGATCAACTTGGACTTCGCTGACATCCGTACAGTTATGTCGGCAAAAGGTATCGCGATCATGGGAACAGGTGCAGCTCGCGGTGACAACCGTGCAGTTGAAGCAGCAACTGCGGCGATCTCTTCTCCTCTTCTTGAAAATGTTAAAATCGATGGCGCAACTGGTATCATCATCAACGTTACGGGTGGTCCAGAGTTGTCATTGCATGAAGTAAATGAAGCTTCTACTTTGATTACAGAAGCAGCTCACGAAGACGCGGAAATCATCTTCGGTGCGGTTATCGATGAATCAATGGGTGACGAAGTTCGTGTCACAGTTATCGCAACTGGTTTTGATGCGCACGAAGTGAAACTTGTGAACGACATGTCTCAAGTGAACCAAATGCAAAACTTCTTGAACCAACAAGCGATGCAAATGCCGGGCATGAATATGAACATGATGCCGCAAATGCCACAGATGCCGACAATGGCTTCTATGCCGCAAATGCCTCAGATGCCACAAATGCCGGTTATGCCACAGATGCCTCAGATGCCGCAAATGCCTGTGATGCCTCAGTACGCACAAATGCCGCAAGTAGAACTTCCACCGATTGCAACTGTTCAGTCTCAAGTGATGACTTTCGCTCAACCTGAACAACACGTAACTGAGCATGTCACTGTTCCACCAGTTCCCGCTGTGACTCCGCAAATGGCACAACAAGCAGCTCAAAACGTAGCTCCTCAAATGCCAGTGCAACAGCCAGTTCCACAACCGGTTCAACAAGAAGTTGCGACTCCAATCCAACCAACTGCAGAAGCGTCTATCTCTTCTCGCGATATGTTGTTGGCAAAAGCTCGCGCTTTTAAAGAGAGCCAAGAATTGAAAGCTCGTCATCACAACCCAGAGCAATTGTCTATGAACGTCGACCAAGAACAACAAAGCTTGGAAGAAGCTCGTCGCATGGCTCGTGAAGTGTTGAGTTCTCCATTCTCTAGCCAAAACCTTGAAGTTCCTGCTTTCATCAGAAAAAAACAGGGCTTTGATTTGAAACAAGACTAGTGGAAGCCTGGTTTCTTTCAGACATTCACTTAAAAAACGCAGAAGAGCGCAACGGACAAATCCTGTTGCGCTTTTTGCGTTCTTTGCGCGAGAAAAATCCGCGCGAAGTTCATCTCTTTCTTCTGGGTGATATCTTCGATCTTTGGGTTGGGGGACATCAGTACTTCGCTGACAAGTTCAAAGACCTTACAGAAATTCTTGGTGAGCTTCGCAAGTCAGGGATGAAAATTACCTATATCGAAGGTAATCACGATGTCCATGTTGAAGGTTATTTTCAGAAAAAACTCGGCATCGAAGTCTTCGTTGAAGCGCAATTCTATGAGATTGATGGTCTTAGAATCCGCTTAGAGCACGGGGATTTGATCAATCTGCAAGATTACGAATATCTTCGTTATCGCAGTATTATCCGCAATCCTAAAATCAAACCTCTGGGCAATATTGTTCCGGGCTTTGTGTGGAGCTACCTTGGCAATCGCGCCAGTAAAAAAAGCCGCGCTCGCAGCGGTCACTACCGCGCCAAAAATGAATCCAATCTGGTGACGATGATTCGCGCCCATGCCGAACGCGTATATGATGAAAAACCTTTTGATGTGATCATCTCCGGCCACATGCATGTCTTTGACGATCATACCTTTAAAATCAAAGGGCACGATGTTCGCAGCGTGAATCTGGGCTCTTGGTTTGAGGAAAAAGTTCGAGTTTTCCGCCTGAAAGATGGCGAAGGTTCTTGGGTGACGATCGACTAGTGTGAACTAGCCGTTCGAAGCGATTTTCTTTTGTAAATTCGTGATATGTAAAAGCTGCTTGAGGGCGATGAATGCGGGTTTATTAAAGGGCTGACCCATTCCGAACTCGATAAAGTGAATTGCCTCTTCCGGAGTTCTTTGTTCACCTTCGCGACGAGGATCATACATCAAATCCACAAAACAATCAGCCACCGCCACGATACGAGCCAATGGATTTGTTTTGATATCGCGCAGACGGCGAGGGAAGCCTAAGCCCAAAGCGTTTTCATGGTGCTCAAGTACGATGGCGAGCACGTCAGCTGGGATTTCTTTCATGTCTCTCAAAATCTCAACTCCACGAAGAGTATGAGATTCATAATAAAGTACCTCATCTTCAGTCCACTCCATGCGTGGTTTTTCTAAAAGGGCACGAGGGATTTCTTTCATGCCAATATCGTGAAGAAGGGCACCCATTGCGACTTTTTCCAAAGTCGCTTTCATTGTGATATTCATCTGTTCACAGATGAGCATCGAAATGACAGTTGTCGCCAAGCTGTGAGTCACAAGATCACCAGGAAGTTTATTGAAGGTTTCTAAAAACTTATTGAAATCTTGAATTTGGTTTGTTGTGTCTTGGATAAAGCCTGTGATCTGGCGGCATTTTTCGTAAGAGCCGACAAAAATTCCACGCTCAGTTAAATCAGAGATCGCTGAATCCGTCACTCCACGAATCAAAGAAACTTTGACCTGCGGACTGATGTTTTCATTTTTAACTGTCTTACCAATAAGATTTAAATTGAAGGCGACAACGTGAGGATAGTCGTCTTTGCGAACAAAGAGATCCGCCTTTTTCTCTGCCACCATATGAAGAGTGGCAAGATTGCTGGCGTCACCTTTTCTGCCGATGCAAAGATATTGTCCGGAAGGAAGACGAGTGAACACGTCAGCGGAAAGTGGAATGCCATCGGTGAAAAGTTCCCGACTTACTTTCATCATTTCTGCTTCTTTTGCTGCCGTTGTCATATGGTCCCTATCGGACAGCTGAGGAATATTCTTAAAACAAAAATCCCGACCTAGGGCCGGGATTAATATAAAAATACAAAATAGTTTATGAAATCAGGACTTCTTAGAAGTTCATCGTGTAACCAACTAGACCTTGGACTCCCGACATCGTCGTTTGAAGGTCTTTGTTGTTACGCTCCAGTTCGCTTCCGTTTGTACACTGAGATGTACCCGGAAGAGTTGTACAGTTTCCGCTGGTGACTTTGTTTCTTTCGATTGGCAAGTAACGGATATTACCTTCGATTGTTAAGCAATGTGCATCGGTAAAGCAGAAATCCACACCGATACCACCCATGGCACCAAAAGCACTGCCTTCAAAGCCGAGATTGCTAGCGCCGGCATCGATTTGACCTTTAAGGCTGCCGTAGCCAAGACCACCTTGCATGAAGAACTTAATAAATGAATTTTCAAGAGGGTACATACGGAAGATGGGGAACACTGTGAAACCAGTGAGGCTCACGTCGTAGCTCCCGCCAGTTCCTGAACCTTCGGATTTTTGTGTGAAGTAAGAAGGGCGGAATACAAAGGCATACATGGTACGATCAAAACGATAAATCCAGTTCGCTGTGATTTCCCAAGCGCTGCCCAAATCTTTTGTATCAGCGAGTGTTGAGCCATCCGTGTGAAGATCGTCAATAACGCCATTTAAGTCATCTTGGCCAGCATTCACTGTTGAGATCGCAATACCAATGGAGTGGGAACCTGTTGGAAGTGCGGAACCTCCGCCTCTGCGGCTTTGTGCGAAAGCATCTTGCACAGTTAGGGTCGAGAACAAAACAACCGTCGACAAAAAAAGACCCGTTTTACGGACTGCTTTCATATGTGATCCTCCCTGATCAAATGAAGTATGTTGGGCAACTGTATTAGAATCTTTTAATATTGTTTTTCCATCAATGGTATTAGGACCTCTTATAGACAAAGGGCGGGTGTGTCTGCAATCATAAGTCCTATGAAACATCTCGAAGAAAAGACACTCTCAAGTAAGCAAATTTTCAAAGGGCGATACCTCAAAGTGGAGCAAGATAAAGTTCAGGGGCCCGACGGAAATATCTATACTCGTGAGTACATTCTTCACCCGGGTGCTGCCATGATGATTCCACTTCTACCCAATGGAAATGTGGTGATGGTGCATCAGTATCGTCATGCTGTGAAACAAGTTTTTTTAGAATTTCCTGCCGGTAAAAGAGATCATCAAGAAGAAACAATCAAGACCGCAAAAAGGGAACTGTTAGAAGAAACGGGGTACGAAGCAAGTACCTGGAAATTCCTCACGACAATTCATCCCGTCATTGGTTATTCGAACGAACATATTGATTTGTATTTGGCGCAGGACCTCAAAAAAATTGGACAGCAACTTGATACCGGAGAATTTTTAGAAGTAGTTGAAATTGCTCCTCAAGATCTATTGGCGCGCGTTCAAAGAGGTGAAGTGACAGATGTAAAGACTCAGATCGGTGCATTCTGGCTTGATAAAATTTTGCGAGGGGAGTGGAATTAGGAGGGAGGAAGCCCTCATGCTAGTTCAATCCAAAGACAGTTTTAAAACAAAGTCGACTCTTCAAGTCGGCAACAACACCTACACGATTTTCAACCAGAAAAAGATTTCCCATCCAAATCTTAGTAAGCTGCCAATTTCGTTGCGCGTGCTTTTGGAAAATCTTTTGCGTCACGAAGATGGACTTCATGTTAGTAAAGAAGACATTGATTCTCTTCTTAGTATGGATAAAAAATCTCTTTCTCGAGAAATTTCCTTTTATCCGGCCCGCGTCTTGATGCAAGACTTCACTGGCGTTCCTGCTGTTGTTGATTTGGCGGCGATGCGAGATGCGATGAAAAATTTGGGCGGTGATCCGCACAAGATCAATCCACTCGTGCCGGTAGATCTCGTCATTGATCACTCGGTGATGGTGGACTCATTTGCATCACCAAATTCTTTCGATGAAAACGTCAAAGAAGAATTTCATCGCAATTTTGAGCGCTACGTCTTTCTTAAATGGGGGCAAGGCGCCTTCCGTAATTTCCGTGTCGTTCCCCCAGGAATGGGAATTTGTCATCAGGTGAATCTTGAGTATCTTGGTAAAACTGTTTGGCACAATCGTGTGGGACAGGACAACTGGGCTTACCCAGATACGCTTGTCGGTACTGACAGTCACACAACGATGATCAATGGGCTGGCCGTGTTGGGTTGGGGCGTCGGTGGGATCGAAGCCGAAGCTGTGATGTTAGGTCAACCTTTGAGCATGTTGATTCCTGAAGTGGTGGGCTTCCGCTTATCTGGTCAGCTGCATGAAGGTGTGACGGCAACAGATCTTGTTCTGACTGTGACTCAAATGCTACGCAAACGTGGTGTCGTCGGTAAGTTTGTTGAGTTTTATGGCCCGGGTCTTTCCGCGATGAGTTTGGCAGACCGTGCGACGATCGCCAATATGGCTCCCGAATACGGTGCGACTTGTGGATTTTTCCCTATCGACAACGAAACGATTCGCTATTTGAAGTTATCGGGTCGTCCTGATGAAACTATCGAGCTCGTCGAAAAATACGCGAAAGAAACAGGTCTGTGGCGTACGGATGAAAATGAAAAGCACATGCAATTCCACGATACTTTGGAATTAGATCTTTCAACTGTTGAATCTTCGTTAGCAGGACCGAAAAGACCACAGGATCGCGTGCCACTTCTTGAAGCTGCCGCCGATTTTAAATCGCAATTGATTTCAAGCTTTAAAGCCCCAGACACAAAAGTACCGGTTGAAAATGCAAATTATTCTTTAGAGAACGGGGATGTCGTCATTGCCGCGATCACCAGCTGTACGAACACTTCAAACCCTTCAGTAATGATTGGGGCGGGACTTCTGGCGAAAAAAGCTGTTGAAAAAGGTATGCAAGTCAAACCTTGGGTGAAAACTTCGCTTGCTCCAGGATCACAAGTCGTCACGGACTACTTAGCACGCGCGGGTTTGCAAACTTATTTGGATAAACTTGGGTTCAACTTAGTAGGATATGGTTGCACGACTTGCATTGGAAATTCAGGTCCTCTACCCCCAACAATTGCTTCAGCCGTTGAAAAGGGGAACTTGGTTGTGTGCTCGGTCCTTTCTGGAAATCGTAACTTTGAAGGACGCATCAATCCTCATGTGCGCGCCAACTATTTAGCATCGCCATTGCTTGTTGTGGCCTACGCACTTGCCGGACGCATGCAAAGCGATCTGGCACGAGAGCCAATTGGTAAAGATAAAAATGGCGAGCCGATTTACCTTAAAGATATTTGGCCATCACAAAAAGAAATCCGTGAAGCTGTTGAAAAAAGTGTCGAGAGCAAAATGTTTGCCGATCGCTACGAGAATGTCTTCACTGGGACCGATGACTGGCGCAAACTCAATGCGCGTGCGACGGATACTTATGATTGGGCGGCCAGCACTTATATTAAAAATCCTCCCTACTTCGAAGGGATGGGAAAAGCTCCGGGAACATTAAAAAGTATTTCTGGCGCACATATTTTGGCGGTTCTTGGTGATTCGATAACAACAGACCATATTTCTCCGGCGGGAAGCATTAAGAAAGATTCTCCGGCCGGCCGCTATCTGACTTCACATGGTGTTGATGTGAAAGATTTCAACTCTTACGGATCACGTCGCGGAAATGACGAAGTGATGGTGCGCGGAACTTTTGCTAATATCCGTATCAAAAATGAAATGCTTCAAGGTATTGAAGGTGGAATGACCAAATATGTGCCCTCTGGTGAAACCATGGCTATTTATGATGCCGCGATGAAATACAAAGAGAGCCATACCCCACTCGTTGTTTTTGCAGGTAAAGAGTACGGCACGGGTTCTTCTCGTGACTGGGCTGCCAAAGGAACTTTGCTTTTAGGTGTCCGAGCTGTGATCGCGGAAAGTTTTGAGCGTATTCATCGTTCGAACTTAATTGGTATGGGTGTCTTGCCTTTGCAATTCCACGAAGGCGTGAATCGTCAAACATTGGCGTTGGATGGAACAGAGAAGATTGATATTCATGGAATTGAGAGTGGAATGAAGCCTCAACAAGATATCAAAGTTACCATTACGCGCTCATCAGGCAAGAAAGAGGACTTTATAGCCAGATCACGTATTGATACGGCTGTTGAGCTTGAGTACTACCGAAATGGAGGAATTTTGCAGTACGTTTTAAGAAAACTTTAGTCGCGTAAGAAAAGTTGCCAGTCCTTGAGATTATACCGATTGAGTATTTTCTCAAGCTGGCCTGATTTACGAGCGTCGATAAACCAATCGTTTAGATACTGGGGGAGCCCACCGTAGTCAGAATCCTTGGGCTTGCTGACTAAAACAATGGAATTAAAACCAGTCAGTGAAGTTGGCAAAAGCTGCAAATTGGCTTCTGCTTTTTTAAGAAGCGAATAGCTCAAGACATTGTAATCTCCGAGAGCCAAGTCCACTCTTCGATCATAGATCATTTTCACCATGCGGTCTGGAGCATCCGCGCCGGTCAGTTTTGTCACTCTTGGCGTGTTGACGTGATCAAAAATTCCTTCCGTGCCATCGCCGGCGACTCCGGAAAGGACTAAGCGCTTTTTCGAAATATACTCTTCGTCAATTAAGGTCTCTTTGTTTTCCTGTGGTACCAATGCGCCTACGAACATCACTCCTAAAGAAGGGCCGACGAGGCGTATTTGGGAGAGATAACGAACCATGTCCGCAGGAACAATAATGTAATTCACTCGGTGCATCTGCAACGAGGGAATTTGCCGAGATTGCACGATACTTTCAATCTGCAGTGTGAAGTTATTTTTATTCGCAATGTCTTGAAGAATATCAAAAAGATATCCCCCCCATTTTCCAGGCCCTTGCTCGCACAAATAGGGGCAAAGGGGTGGAACGCCTATTTTAATGATCAGTCGTTCGGTTTCTGAACGTCGCAAAGGTGCAAGGCGGCGCTTGGGAGCTGGCTCTGTTTTCCTTTGGGTTGTTGGTACGCCCATCCAGCCAGGATATTGCGCAAGACTTTTTGATGTAACGGGAAAAGTCGGAATTAGTTTTTTGCTCTCAGTCGGCATTTTTTTTAAATGCGCGATCAGAGAACGCGCGGTTTCGCGCCCCAGTTCTGCGCAAAACTGAGCTGAGTCAATCACAGTTAGTTTCTTTTCCTGAATGTTTTGGACCGAAGCCGGGTCTCCATCAAATGTGGCGTGCACGATTTCCGTTCGAGATTTTGCTACAAGCTGTTTTACAATTGTGATGCCGCCGCCGTCATTAACAGTGAGAATTAAATCGACACTGCCTTTTGCTGGAAAATCTTTGAGAAAGTTTTTAACGGCGATTGCACCAGACGTGGGATCCACGGCCTCGTAAGTTTTAAGAACGGTAAAGCGTCGGTCTTGTTTGCGAAGGGCATCGAAAAAGCCATCAACGCGTTCGGTGGTGGAGGAAACTCGAGGATATTCAAAGACGACAATACGAAGATTTTTTTTCGCATCAAAAAGAGAGTTGATATAAATGCCGTTGTCCCAACCGGCCTGATAATTATCACTCGTCACATAAGACAGAATCGAGCCGTTGACGATGTATTGATCGTATGTGATCACCGGGATTTTTTTGCGGTTGGCCTCTTGTAGTCCAAGGGCAAGGGCCGAGTTATCTGTCGGTTGAATAACGAGAGCTGGGGGATTGCTTTGGAGAGTTCGTTCTAATTGAGAAATTTGATTCAGGACACCTTTGCGTCCTTCGCCGGCCACAAATGCTTGAATGTGAATTTCGTCTTTACCAGAGCTGTTGAATTTAGCGATCTCCTCTTCAAAACCCTTTCGCATGGCGACCTGACCCTCAATTTTCATGCTCCAGAAAAGAACGGGAACTTTCCAGGTCGCGGCCCGAGCTTGTGCTGTAGTAAGAAGCAAACAGAGGTAGAAGAAGAAAATGAATTTCACTTCGTCAGTATAACGGCTGGCTTTAAGGGAGCCAAACCCGGAAACGCGATTTTGCTTCTTGTATAGAAGAATAGGAAACACTGTCAGCCGTTAGGGTTTACCTTTTTACCTGTCAAAATATTCGACATGAGTGCCAACAAACAAGGTGTGGTATGCTCCAGCGGTTTAATAAGGAGAAACCAATGAAAGTGAAAGCACTCATCAGTTCCGTGGTTGTTCTTGCGATGGCGCAAACGGCGTCTGCTTCCTTCTGGGGTAAAGTAAAAAACGTATTTCATGACTGTAAATACGAAGAAATCGATCGTCCTTTGATCGAATTTGAAAAAGCCAACACACCTAAATTGGCCGATAACATCGTGGGCGGGTTTTCATTGGACCAAGTTCACGAAAAACCTTGGATCCGTGATTTCCGTTACGTGATCGTTGTCAATAAAGCTGAAAGAGGCCCAACAGCGCAAACAATGCGCGTTTATGAAAATGGGTATCTCATCATCAATACCAAAATTTCAACGGGCCGTGAAGGCTTCGAGTTGAAACGTAAAACTCAAGCTTGCACAGGCGCACCTCCAGCATCTTATTGGTCAAACACTCCAACGGGATATTACACGCCAAAATTCTTGTCTCGTGATCACGAGTCAAGCTCTTGGGACAGTGACATGCCGTTCGCGGTTTTCTTTGACGTTGAAAACGGATTGGCTTTGCACCAAGTTTATCCGAAGTATGCGAAGTATCTGGGAAGCCGTGCTTCTGGCGGATGTATTCGTTTGCCGGAAGGAACTGCGGAAGATGTGTTCAGTCGTGTTGAATTAACCGAAGGAGCGAATACTCCGCTTGTTAACAAAGACGGAACGCCGGTACTTGATGCTCAAGGCAACATCGTTTACTCGACTTCACAAACTTGGGTGAACCCTAAGAACCAAAAAGTGAAGAAGTTCAAAAACTACAGCGCTCTTATTATCGTAGAAGACGTTTCTAACTAACCTCAAAAAAAGCCCGGTTCGACCGGGCTTTTTTTATTTCGCTTTTTGATCGACTTCCAAGATGAAAGCAAATTCCGTGGCTTTTTCTTTAAGCTGGTCGAATCGACCGGATGCTCCGCCGTGGCCAGCCTCTAGATCTGTTTTTAATAGAATCATTGTTGAAGCTTTATTGTGATCACGCAGTTTTGCGACCCATTTTGCCGGTTCCCAATACTGAACTTGCGAGTCATGGAAACCTGTGGTGACCAAAACGTTTGGATATTTTTTGTCTGTGACGTTGTCGTAGGGCGAATACGATTTGATATAGTCGTAGGCGGCCTTTTCGTTTGGATTTCCCCACTCGTCGTATTCTGACGTTGTTAATGGAATTGTATCATCCAGCATTGTTGTAATCACGTCGACGAATGGAACTTGCGCCACCATACCGTTATAGAGGTCAGGGCGTTCGTTCATAACCGCCCCCATCAACAGTCCGCCCGCGCTTCCACCCATGGCGTAAATACGATGACGGTTGGCGTATTTCAGTTTAACAAGTCCTTCTGTGCAATCGATGAAATCGTAGAAGGTGTTTTTCTTATTCATGGTTCTGCCGTTGTCGTACCATTCACGTCCCATTTCCGAGCCGCCACGAATGTGGGCAATCGCATAGACAAAGCCACGATTTACCAAGCTGAAAGCTGAGGAGCTGAACCAAGGGTCCATGTTGGCTCCGTAAGATCCATAGCCATAAACCAGCATCGGTGCTGTCCCATCTAATGGAAGATCTTTTTTCATCACGAGTGAAACAGGGACCTCAGCGCCGTCGCGCACCTTAATAAACAGTCTTTCAGTGCGGTAGAGTTCCGGATCATAGTTAGGAACCTCTTTTTGTTTTTTGAGTTCCTGCGCATGCGTTTTTAGATGCAAATCATAAACCGACGGTGGCTGGCGCATGGATTCGTATTCAAAACGCAGAAGATCTGTGTCAAATTCGCGGTTGTCGCCGACTGAAACCAAATACGCGGAATCTTTAAACGGAATCACGTAAGGATTTTGTCCTTTGTGATCGTAAATAGAAATGCGAGCTAAGCCTTTAGTGCGCTCGTCTAAGACCAGATAATTTTTGAAGACAGTGATATTTTCCACGTACACGTCGGGACGGTGAGGGATGAGTTCTTTCCAGTGCTTCTCATCAGTATGATCAAGGTCCGTCACCATTACTTTGTGATTTTTTGCATTTCGGTTCGACACAATAAAGAACTGTTTCCCATTATCATCGACGGAATATTCATGTTCTCTTTGGCGCGGAGTGAAGATTTTGAATGTCCCATGGGGATGGTCCGCACTCAGGTATTGCACTTCAGATGTTAAAGTACTTCCTGATACAAGATAGATAAATTTATCCGACAAGGATTTGCCAACTCCGACAGAGAAAGTTTCATCCTTTTCAAAATATATCAGTTCGCTTTTATGAGTTTTTAAGCTGTAGCGAAAAACTTTTTCCGTTCTCAAAGTTTCAGGATTGTGTTGTGTATAGAAAATCGTTTCGTTGTCATTGCCCCACGCAACTCCCGGTCGCACGTTTTCGATTTTATCTGGCAACATTTTTCCGGTGCGCAGGTCCTTAAAATAAATTGTATAGAATCGGCGACCCACAGTATCCACGGCGTAGGCCATAATATCGTGGGATGGACTCATCATCGGCCCTGATGATTCGAAGTACGAGTGGTTCTTGGCCAATTCTGGCTCATTTAAAATGATTTCTTCTGGAGCAGTCGGGGATCCCTTGTGGCGAACGTACAACGGATATTGGGCTCCCATTTCGTAGCGGGCGGCATAATAGTAATTGCCGTCTTTTACCGGGACTGTGGAGTCATCTTCTTTCACACGAGATTTTAATTCTGTGAAAAGCTCTTTTTCCAATTTTGCGACCGGCTTCATCATGAGAGCTGTATAGTCATTTTCAGCTTTCAAATGTTTCACGACTTCCGGATTTTCTCTTTCACGCATCCAGAAATATGGATCCACACGCTGATCATCGTGTTTCGAAAGAGCGTGATTTAATTTTTTCGGTTGTGGATATTCGCGTGAACCAGCATGCATACAAGAAACTCCTAGTAGAACAAATAGATAACAGGTGTGTTTCATCTTTATCATTTCAAAATGTTACTGCTTTCTTGAATCAGATAGAAACAAAAAAGGGTCCGACTTAGGTCGATTCGAGTTTATTAAGGAAAACAGCGTCTTAGGGGAGTGCATTAAAAAATATTTTGGCATCGCCTTGACAAGAATAAATTCGAAAACATCTTTTACTCAGAATGATGAACCTATAGAGGAGGTTTGCAATGAGAATTCTAACACCTTATTGGACGCATGAACCTGTGACGACAAATTTTTTCGACGAAGTAGATCGCGTGTTTGCTGATTTAGCAAAGACAAGCCCTGCTGCACGCGTCTCAAGGAACTTCAATCTGGCTGGAGAAATCGCAGAGAGTGCCGAGCACTATCTTATGAGTTTTGATCTGCCGGGAATGAAGAAAGAAGATATTAAAATTGAGATGAAGGAAAATATCTTAACTATTTCGGGAGAGCGAAAACAAGAAGCGAGACCTGAAGGAACGAAGAACGTTCAAAGTTTTGAACGAGTCTACGGCGCTTTCAAGAAAAGCTTTTCACTCCCAACAACTGTGGATGAAGACAAGATTGAAGCGCAATACGAGAACGGTGTTCTCAGCCTTTACTTGCCGAAAACTCCAGTTGCACAAGCTAAAACAATTGAAATCAACTCCGAGAAAGGAAACTTTTTTGGAAAATCTCTAGCGGACTCAACCGCTGCCCACTAACCCTTCCCTAGAGTCTGGTGGTTGAGGTTCTCTTGATCACCAGAACTCCCGAAACCGGTTTGATTCCCCATCAAGCCGGTTTCACCATCATTTTGTAAATGACCAACGAAAGAAGGCCACATACGGCCATAGTTCCACACATTGGCAAAATGGTGCCGTCATGAAGTTTGCTGACAATTGCCGAGAAGCAGGCAGAAATCGTAAATTGCAAAGTTCCCAAAAGAGCAGAGGCACTTCCGGCACTCTGTTTTTGTGTCGCCATTGCACCAGCACTGGAATTTGGAAAGCTCATCCCAAGGCTTGCCACAAATAAAAACACAGGAATTGCAACACCCCAAAAGTTCCAGTTGGAAAATCCCGCAACAGCAAGCACGACTCCCATGCCAGCAAGCCACCAATAGATTTTTCCAAGGATATCTTCATATCCCCAGCGCATCAGCAGGCGACCATTAATTTGGGATGAAATAATAAGTCCCAAAGCATTTGTACCAAAAATCCATCCAAACTTTTCTGCCGGTACACCAAAATGATTGATAAACACAAACGGTGAACCTGTGATGTAAGCAAACATACCGGCTTGAGCGGCACCACCAGAAATCGCAAAACCCAAGAAACGACGATCTTTAAAAATCTTGCCATAAATTTTAAATGAATCCTGAATACGCACACGCGCATCGGGTTTATGTGTTTCGGGGAGGAAAAAGAGAACTGCAAACAAGCAAGCTGCACTTAGTATTGCTAGTAGCAAGAATATGGCGCGCCATCCAAACGTAGTGGAAATATATCCACCTAGAAGAGGAGCCAAAATCGGCGCAATTCCCGTGATCAACATTAACAGTGAAAAGACTTTCGCTGTGTCTTGCTGTGAAAATAAATCGCGAACAGCCGCCCGCGAGATCACCACGCCTGAACAGGATCCCAAAGCTTGCAAAAAGCGAAAGGCAATTAACATCTCAACGTTTTTAGTGAAAGCACAAACCAAAGAGGCCAATGTGTAAATGCCCATTCCCAAATACAGCGGTGGCTTACGACCAAAGCGATCCGTGAGAGGCCCATAAAAAATCTGTCCCAAAGCCAAGCCAATAAAAAATGCTGCTAACGAAAGCTGAACCGAAGAAAGAGACGCATGGAGGTCTTCCGCAATTGCGGGAAACGAAGGCAGATACATATCGATGGACAGGGGGCCAAAAGCGGTGAGGCTTCCGAGTACGAGGAGAACTTGATTGAATCGGACTTCGTTGGTTTGAACTTGAGCTTGTATAGACATAAAACTGTTATACCAAAGAAGTCCGTTGTTTGTTACTGCCTTCAGGAGTGCTTATTAAATATGAGCATCCCTGCTTGGAGGCGTGCGATGAGTAATGTCTGTTGTCATCGCTTTTCGATACGCATCCAAGAATGTCGTACGAGCAAACTCCTCAATAGATGTAGCCGTCGTATTAACTTTGTCACGGCTGACTGTCGCGTTGATAGTTCCATTTGCCAGTGCAGCTTCCATTTCCAGCAGTGAATCGGCCCAATCTTCGCTCATGCCGGCTCCGATATAGTAATTGCGCATTTCTTGTGGCGGCACTTCGACATATTCCAAATCCGGTTTTTGAATTGTATTACCGAGAATGCCAATCGCTTCGTTGAATGTGAGTTCTCGTTCACCTAAGAGATATTCCACATTGTGCGAGGTGAAGTTTGGATTCATCAGCAAGAATGCCGCTCGGGCGGCGATATCGCGAGTGGCGATCATGTGTAGCGGCACATCACCCGGCGTTGTTCCGAAAAAGCGATTCATACTGATAATAGACGGTATTCCAGCCAATAAGTTTTCCATAAAGAAAGTAGGTCGCAAATGCACGATATCAGCATGAGTGATTTCATTGAGTCGCTCTTCTTGATCGTGCAAACCTAAAATCGGTCCTGTGCCGGCTTCCAGCTCCGCGCCGACGCTACTGAGGTTGACGACTTTTTTTAATCCGACTTCTTCGATGGCTTCGGCGATCACTTCACCGATTTTATTTTGATAGAAGCGAACTTCGGTGGCTTTCATATCGGGCGGAATCATAATGAAGGCCGCCGTACAACCGCGCATGGCATCTGCGAGGAACGCAACATGGTTGATATCTCCAATGGCGAACTCAGCCCCGCGGAAAAGTTCTTTGTTGGGGAATTTCCGAGCAACACAGCGTACTTGCTGTCCATTGGCTAAAAGATGAGTGACGATTTTTGAGCCAATCTGTCCTGTGGCTCCAATTACGAGAATCATAGCAGCCTCCCCTGTCCCTCTCAGTTTCATGCAAGAGCAGGGGAGAACAAAGTTACTGAAAAGAAAGTCTAGGCGTGGGCCTCTGTCAAAAGTTGTTCGGCGTGAGCCAGAGAAGTTTTTGAAATCTTCTCACCGGAAATCAAACGCGCCAATTCTTGAACACGGTCCTTTTTCTTGAGTTCTGACACAAGCATCGCCACCGAATCTGTTTGCGGAGACTTTTGGATAAAGAAGTGAGAATCACCAAATGCTGCCACTTGTGGCAAGTGAGTGACACAGATCACCTGTTGTCCTTTAGCAATGGTCTTCAGTTTACGTCCCACTTTCTCTGCCGTTTCGCCAGAAACTCCCGTATCCACTTCATCAAAAAGATAAGTGCGGGGTTGGTGGCTCGAGCCGACAACGCGTTTCAAAGACAACAAGATACGTGACAGTTCACCACCCGAAGCAAACTTCGCCAATGGACGTTTCACGTCTTTAGCGGATGTTTGACTCATAAATTCCGCATCCGTTAAACCCGTCGCGGAAAGCTCTTTCAAAGCTTCCAGATTTACGTGGAAAGTAACGCCCTTCATGTTCAGATCCAAAAGTTCTTCATTCACGCTTGCCGCAAGAAGCTCGGCTCCTTTTACGCGACGTTTGTGAAGATCTGCACCCAGAGCTTCCAATTCTTTACGAATCGCTGAAGCTTCTTTTTTTAGGCTTTCAATCTTGCTCTCTGAATTTTGTAAATTCGAGATTTCGATTTCCATTTCCATCAGGGCTTTTAAGATATCGTCAACGCTGGAGCCGTATTTCTTTTGCAACTTACGCAAGTCACTCAAGCGGCTTTCAACCTCTTCCAGGCGTTGTGGGTCAGCATCAATCTTAGAAGAGTACTGGCGGAGTTCGTAGACACTTTCATCAATCAAGGCTTTGGCTTGCTCAAGATTCTCAAGCTTAGAGGCGATTTGCGGATCCAAGCTTGCAAGTTCCAATCCCTTTTTGAGCACTGTATTTAAGCGCGTGATGGCTGAATCATCGTCTGTGTAAAGAGCTGCCTCAGCTTGATCCACGAAATTGCCGATGCGGCTGGAGTTCTTAAGTTTTTTAACTTCGATTTCAAGTTCTTGGTCTTCACCTGGCGATAGATCTAAATTTGCAATCTCATCACGTTGATAAACCAAGAAATCCAGGCGCTGGGCTTTTTGTTTAGCATCGCTTTCAAGTTTTGTGATTTCCTCAAAAATCGCGTTGTAGCGCGCGTATTTTTCACTGAAAAGTAAGCGTTTATCCCAGGTACCTGCATACTGATCCAAAAGATCCAAGTGGTAAGCTTTCGACATCAAGTTGCGATTTTCGTGCTGGCCTGTCATTTCAATCAAAGGAGCCGCATGACCTGCGAGTTCTACAAGGGGAGCGACTGTATCACGAAGGCTGTTTAATGTGCTCAAAGAGCCATTCAGGTAAACTTTCGATTTATCACCAGCGCTCAACACGCGGCGAACAATCAAAGTGTCCTCGTCAGTTTCAATGCCCATGGCCTGAAGATTTGCGACGATATCAGGACGTTTACTTAAATCAAAAGAACCTTCAATTGTTGCTTGGGAAGCGCCCGTGCGAATTGTATCGCTTGAAGACTTGCCACCCATAAGCAGCGCCAAGCTTTTTAAGAGCACGGATTTTCCAGCACCTGTTTCACCACTTAAAATGTTCAAACCATTTTTAAACGAGATATGCAGGTTCTCGATAATTGCGAAATTAGAAACTTTCAATTCTAGTAACATCGTATCCCCCTCCGGGCCGAATAAAACTAATTGCGATCGCCGAATTTCAACTTTTCACGTAGTAGGTGGAAAAAGTTGTGATCTGGCTGGCGAACCATCCAATGATCATAACAAGAACGTGTTAGCACGACTTCATCATCGGCTGTAATTTCCGTCATTTTTTGTCCGTCCACGATAAAATGCGCCTTCTGCGTTTTACCGTCCAATTTAAACGACAATTCTTTATTGTCTGGGAAAATCAGCGGACGGGACGTCAAGCTGTGAGGTGCGACTGGCGTCACCACAAATACCGGCGACTCCGGATGCAGAATGGGTCCTCCCGCAGCCAAGTTGTACGCCGTAGAGCCTGAAGGACTGGCGACGATAAAACCATCGGCCTTCACTTCGCTCACTAAAAACTTTTCAGAATAAATCGCTGTGTTGATCAATTGAGACATGGAGCCTCTTTCAATCACTACGTCATTCAGCGCATGGTACTCGTTTCGCACTTTTCCTTTACGCAAGATTTTTGCAAAGATCATCGAGCGTGGGCGCAAGTCCATTTTCCCTTTAAGAGTCGCATCAATGGTCGCAAACACTGAATCAACTGGATGCGCTGTCAGGAAACCCAACGAGCCCATGTTAAAACCTAAAATCGGAACGCTACGGCCTTCCAAATTACGAACGGCACGCAAATAAGTTCCATCACCACCTAAAACAATCACCAAACCGACTTTGTCGAGTTGGCGTGCACCTTTGATGGCTTTTGTTCCTGGAATTAATTTTTGATCAGGAGCCGTCATAACATCGTGACCTTGATCTTTCAGGTACTCCGCCACTTTCTTAGCGAGAGAAACCGCCTGAGCTGTTTCCAGACGGTATACGATCGCAATGCTATGATCCGGATTTAACGTCCATTTGCTTTTAGGTTTCGCGTTCGCTGTCATCTTAGATCAATCCATCTCTTCTCAAAAGTGCGTTTGGATCTGGCTCACGTCCACGGAAACGTTTGTAAAGTTCCATCGGATGTTCCGTACCGCCACGGCTCAAGATATTGTCTTTAAACTTCTGAGCGACTTCTTGGTTAAAGAGGCCTTTTTCTTTGAAGTATTCAAAGGCATCGGCATCCAAAACTTCCGCCCATTTGTAAGAATAATATCCGGCAGAGTAGCCCCCTGCAAAGATGTGACTAAAGCTGCATGAGTTATTTGTGCCTTCGAGCTTAGGGAAGAGACGAGTTTCGGCCGTTGCTTGTTCTTCGAACGCATCCACGTCCGTGATTGATTTCGGATCCGCCGTGTGCCATGCCATGTCCATCATACCAAACTGCAATTGACGGCAGCTCATCCAACCAGCTTGGAATTTTTGCGACTTCTTCAATTTCTCGATTAAGTCTGCTGGCATTGGAGCGTTTGTTTCATAGTGACGAGCAAAAAGGTCCAAGCCTTCTTTTTCGCCCACCCAGTTTTCCATGATCTGAGAAGGAAGTTCGACGAAGTCCCAGTAAACATTCGTTCCCGACAATGAACGGTAGTGGCAATCAGACAACATGCCGTGCAAAGCATGACCGAATTCATGGAACAACGTGCGCACTTCATCGTAAGTCAAAAGTGACGGCTTCGTTGGAGTCGGTTGAGTGAAGTTACATACGATGCTGACGTGTGGACGACGCATTTTTCCGCCCAAGTAGCCTTGGCCACGGAATTCCGTCATCCAAGCGCCGCCTTTTTTAGTCTCGCGTGGGAAGAAGTCTGTGTAGAACAATCCAACATACTTGCCAGATTTTTCTTCGTAGATCTCGTAAGCTTTTACTTCGGGGTGATAAACTGGAATCGAAGAATTTTCTTTAAACGTCAAACCGTAAAGCTTCTTTGCGTGAGCAAAAACACCTTCCACGACGTTTTCAAGTTTGAAGTACGGACGAAGATCTTCTTCATTAAATGCGTACTTTTCTTCTTTCAACTTTTCAGAGTAATAAGCAAAGTCCCAAGGTTTGATATCTGTAAGGCCGTCGATCTTTTTTGCAAAGTCTGCAACTTCGTTCAAATCACGTTTGCCGGCATCCTTAGATGCCTTCAAAAGTTTATTCAAGAATTCGCGAACCGTGTGAGGGTCTTTAGCCATGCGTTCAGCTAAAACAAAATCAGCATGAGTCGCAAAACCCAAAAGTTTCGCACGACGATCACGAAGTGTGACGATTTGTTTAACGATGTCTTGGTTGTCAAATTCGCCTTTGTAAGAACGAGAAGCATAAGCTCTCCACAATTTCTCACGAAGTGTTCTGTTTTTAGCGTAAGTCAAAAACGGCAAGTAACTTGGGATTTGCAAGTTAAAGAGCCATTTGCCTGGCTGACCTTTAGCTTCCGCCATGGCAGCAGCACCTTCAAGAGCGCCCTCAGGCAAACCTTCAACGTCAGCCTTGTCTGACAAAATCATTTCAAACGAATTTGTCGACTTCAAAACGTTCTCAGAAAATTTAGGTCCAAGAACAGACAACTCTTGATCGATCTGACGAAGAGTTTCTTTGTCTTGACCTGTTAACAAGGCCCCATTGCGAGTGAATGACAAATAAGTTTTCTCAAGCAAGCGTGCTTGTTCTTTGTCCAACTTCAAATTCGCGCGGTCATCATAAACGGCTTTCACGCGTTTAAAGATTTCTTCATCTAATGCAATATCAGAAGAAAGAGCTGTCAGTTTTGGATAGATTTCTTTAGCCAAGGCTTGCAGAGCTTCATCGGCGTTTGCGACTTCCAAGTTGCCATAAATGCCTGCCACGCGATCTGAAAGCTCAGACGCTGCTTCCAAAGCAACGATTGTGTTTTCAAAATCAGGTTTTGCCGTATTTGCTTTTAAAGCAGCGATATTTTTTTTCGCTTGAGCGATCGACTCGTCAACAGCCGGAAGGAAATGCTCAACTTTGATCTTATCAAATGGCACGGCTTCATCGAAGGCTGTAAAGGGATTTAAGAAGGGATTGCTGGTATTAGACATGTGTTTCTCCCGTGTTAGAATTCATCTTCTTTTCTTTCACGAGACAGAGGGAAAATAAAGGAAAAACGGGAGAGTTTTACAGAGCGGAATTGAAGGTATCAAAGAGTGAGCTGTGATGCGGCATTTCTGAGGCGAAAACCCCACTAAAATCCGCACTGGTCGCGTCAAAAATGGATCGGGCCCTTGGTGGTTTGATCCGTCCAAAGGCCCTGTAAATTGCGGCGTAAAAGTCGAAAGAGGGGCGCCGCACCCACTCTAGTAATTTACTAAAATTATTGAGTACAGATACCGAGGTTTGAGTTTGCAGCCGTTGGACGGCAAACAAGACCACCACCGCAACTATTTGGAACATTCAAATAGCAAGATTGCGCCAAGTTCTGAGTGCAAGAAGGACCTTGATAAGCATTCACGTTTGAAAATTGTGGGTAGTTGTTCGGGTAGTTGTAACCAGGGTATGTGTATGTGTTGTAGTATGGGTAACCACCAGCACCACCCCATGCGCCTGCATAGATGTTACCGAAGTTCCAGTAGAAGTAAGCGCCTACATAAGGTTGGATGTATGTGTTACGAACGCAACCCAAACCCATTGTTCCGTTATAAGCAGGAATCGAACCGTATGGGCAGTTACAGAAACCATTTTGTGCAAAATAGTTCACGTAGTTGTAACCGTTGTTATAGGCATAAGGATATGCCGACCAACCTGGATACTGATTGTAACCGTTATTCGGGCAGTTCGCTTGACCATTGATACATTGAAGTTCCAAAGGGCTCACAGCAGTTTGACCACCGCCACCACCATCATCACCACATGCAACTAAAGCCAGAGTCGTTAGCATCACGCAAAATAGCTTTTTCATAGGATAAGCTCCTTAAAAATTAATTCCGGTATTTACCATTCCAAGTTCTGTGCCTTTTTGAGACTCTGTGAAACCCTTGTAATTTTGAGATGAGGGCACCTTTTTTCAGTTTGGGTGACAAAAGCGGTCACCCTGCGCCGCAAAAGGCTCCGCAAAACCAAAAAGTGAGCAGAACTTTCTGGCCAGTTTTGCTATTCGATGGCAGGCTTAAATGGATAAATCGAAAGGAGTCGATCATGAAATACATCGGATGTGTTTTGGTCCTTCTGTGCGGATCTTTGGCAATGGCCGCTATCCCGGCAAAAAAGGCAGCACCTAAGGTAAATAGAATTCTCTCTGGCGAAGGTTCCACATTTGGCGGATTGGCCGGAGCCGGTTTCACCCTTTTGGATGTGCGCCGTACTGCCGACACAAAAAAGAAACTTGAACGTTTGGTTATTGATGTTGGTGACCAAAACGGGGCTCCTCAAAAAGGTTGGCCAGGTTATTACTTCGCAGAGCTTAAGAAAAATCCACAACGCTTGGTCTTGGATTTTGCGCAGATGCCGAAATCAAAACTGAACGAACATCAGATCGCAGCTCGTATGAAAAACTCTCTGGCAGTTCGCGGAACTTCGTTGAGCATGGATCCAATCGACAACTCTTTACTTTTGAGCTTTGACTTGAAACCGAAATCAAAAGTTCGTGTTTATCAAGTGGCTGGTAAAAAAAGTACGAGCAAAGTCGTTATTGATATCGTGGCGGAATAGTCGTGAAATTTTCGCTCTGGCTTATTCTTTTCTTAATTCCCTTTTCTGCTGAGGCAAGAGTCTTTAACTTCGGTAAAGAAAGCTTTGCTGCGTATTTCGGTGGAACGGCTGGACAAACCGGTCTGGGTAAAGGAGCTGTCGAAGGGGAGAGTGGAGCGAATATTACTTTCTCGGGCGAATCCAAAACGGCTTACTCGGGAGAGTTTGGATTTGTCTATTCTCGACCGCAAGTGAGTTTTCGTTTCGGCTTTGAGATGTTAAGTCCTGCCAAACTTGATGGCAGCACAGCCAACAACGGAACGACAGATCTTTATTCGGTTGATTCAGATGTCTTGGGATATTTACCCAAGCTTGCCGTCGATGTGAATCTTCGTGGCACGGGCAGCAGCCGCAGTTATATCTCAGTCGCTGTGGGTTCTGCATCAGTGACGATGAAAAACGATTACACCTTCACAGCAGCAGGTTCGGGCGCGTTCCCAGGCAGTGAGACGGCCACGGAAGCAAAGGGAACTGCTATCATGTATTCCGCAGCCTTTGGTCACGAGGCTTTGATGACGGATACCACGACGGTTCTTTGTGAGCTTGGCTATCGCAGTTTGAAGATCGATAACTTGGCTTACTCAAAAGACGTCACGATTTTCAATCAATCGCACACCAGTGGCGATAAGGTCACGGATTCTTCTGGATCACAGAGATCCCTTGATCTTTCGGGCCTTTTTATTGGCCTGAGCTTCCGCTTTTATCTCTAGTTTAATTACACCTCAGCAAGAAGCCTGCAAAAGTGGGCTTTTCGCGTGCAGATTCTTCATAATCCGCTACATTTTTTGTCCGACCGGACGCCTTTGTGCTAGAAGAACGCCCATTAAGAAGTCATAAATGGGGAGTCAAAGGCTATGAAAAAACGCTTACTTTTTTGGGTCACCTTTCTTGTTTTCGCACTAAGATTTGAAACAGTTCATGCTTACTTGGTGGCGTTTGAGCCGGCTAAGCTTCGTGAAGGTGTTCAAACGGACGTTTTTGTTGCTGGTTTTGGTGACAATCAAGGAACCCAATTTCTAAAGGCCGCGATCTTGGCTGCGAAAGTTTCACGCGATCGCTTCCCACAACGTCAACGTGTTATTATCAGTGCCTTGAATGGTTCGATGGGAACTGAAACTTCCATGCTGAAAAACGCAGGTATGACAGTTCGTCGGGCTGATGAAGATGATCTCAATAAAAGCCGTCTTGTTCGCTCTCTCCAAAATCTATCCGTTCCAGTTTCTTCATTGCAGTTCTTTGGCCACGCGAACACTTACAACGGTTTTCGCCTGCAAGAAAGATCAGATCGCATTTCTCAAGAAGATGAAGAATTCAGAGCCATTGGTTCTGTGCTTGCGAAAAACGCGATCGTCGTTTTCCACTCTTGCAACTCGGGTTGGTTGATTGCGCCAGCGGGTGCACGCATGTGGAATCGCCCGGTGTTTGGTTCGATGACAGGGTCTAATTTTCAAGAAATGATGAGTGACGGTCGCTGGTATTTCCATGATGAAGGCGACTATCCTTCCAACTTACGCCGTATTGGCTCTACATCAACTGTTGTGCGCGAATCAACAGATTGCAGAACAGGTAATTGCTTGCGCTTAAAGCCAGGTAATAAGCCTTATTCTGACAGCTTCGGTGAATTCAGTCGTGGTCTTGGATTCTATCGCGGATTTACAACGGCTGCCACTGCGCACCTGTTGCCACAAGCGATGGTGCATTTGACATTGCTCACTCCAAGTGAGTCACCATTGTCGTTGCAATCTTCTCGTGATGAATATGTAAAAGCTCTTGCTGATTGGATGTGTCCTCAGGATAAGAGCAACGACAAGCGCGAAGCTTGTACGGCTGCGATTCAAACACGCGCCTTTGAAATAAACCCCCACTTAAGTTTCTTCCGCGGAACTGCAGTGGCTTGCACGAATGATCGTTGCGGCACCCGCGTGAAGTGTACGATCTGGAAAAAAGTTTTGGGCCTTGTTCCGTGTTATACCGAAGACGTGTCAAGTGCACGTTCGACGGTATTCAGCGATCAATTGAAAGCCGCATTCAAAGGTTTTGATATGTTAGAAAAAGGACAGCTCTCTCTTTAGTGAGCACAGGCATTCCCCACGCGTTTGCTCAGGGAGCATATCGTGGGGAGCGCTCTTGACCAATCTTGTGTGTCTCGAAATACTCAAAGGCCAATTGCAAAGGAGTGCTTGTGAAACAAGCTATTTTTTCGTTCTTGGCAGCGAGTTTTTTAACTTTACCGGCAGTTGCTTCAACTTGTTTTAAGTTTGATGAAAACAAATCAGACAAAGTTCCGTCTTACATCTGGATCGTGAAGGAAATTTGTTTCGATAGTCACATGATTGTTTCAGATGAGCATCAAACCTACGTCACCATAAAGGGCCGATACGAGGTTCGTACTTCGCCAGTGAATTATCCCGACTTCATCCGAAGAGAATTCAATGGAAGTACCACTTACCCGAATGCTTACTTAAAATCCCTTCGTATCTGGAATCTTGATATGAGGGACAGTCTTTCTCGTAACCACTATTGGAAAAACAATACGATGGTAGTTGTGACCGGCGACCTTGCGAATCCCCAGTTAGGAATTTATGCCGAGGTCTTAGAGTTCAATCGTAGCAATTCGCAACGATATCAGGTTGTGTATTCTGTCTTAAAATAGTTTTAGTTATAAAGGCTGTCGATCTTCTCTTTGAAGCGTTGGTCGACGACTTTTCTTTTGACCTTCATGGAAGGTGTCAGCTCGCCACCTTCAACGGTGAATTCATTTGGAAGAACCGCGTATTTTTTAATGCTCTCAAAACTTGCGAGTTGAGAGTTGGCGTCTGAGACTGCTTTACGCATTAAATTTTGTACAAACGAAGATTCGACCAATTGTTCCCAGCTGTCGTAAGGAACATTGTTGTCTTTTGCTAGAGCTTCAACACTGGGACGGTCCAATGTTAGCAATGCGACGATGTACTTTTTTTGATCGCCGTGGATGTGAACTTGCGCGATGTACGGAGAAAGTTTTAGAAAACCTTCTAGGCGCTGTGGCGCTACGTATTTTCCACCGGCTGTTTTGATGAGATCTTTTTTGCGATCGGTGATTTTAAGATCACCACTTTGCAAGATCTCGCCGATGTCGCCCGTGTGGAACCAACCATCCGTCATAACTTCTTTCGTTGCTTCTGGATTGTTGTAGTATTCCTTCATGACCTTATCGCTCTTCACAAGGATCTCGCCATCTTCTGCGATTTTCAATTGCACTTCGCCAATCGGGCGACCTACGGAGCCGAAACGATAGTTGAAGGGTGTGTTCACTGTAATCGCCGCTGTTGTTTCTGTCAGGCCGTAACCTTCAAGAACCAAAATTCCAGCGGAATGGAAAAACAGAGCAATGTCTTTTGAAATCGGCGCGCCACCACTGATGGCAAACTTCAAACGCCCCCCGAAAGCGTCAGTGATTTTGCTCAAGACAAGCTTACGGGCAAGTTCATATTTAACTAGCAAATCTAATGGGAGTACCTGGCCGCTTAATTTGTATTCGCCGACTTCTTTACCCACACTTAAAGCCCATTCAAAAAGTTTGAGTTTCAGTTTTTGAGTTTGAATTTGTGCCCAGATCGCTGCATAGATTTTTTCAAAAATACGAGGAACTGACACCAAAATAGTCGGGCGGATGTCGACAAGGTTTGAACGAATTTTTTCCAAGTTTTCCGCAAATGCCATTGTGAAGCCGATATAGGTATGGCCCCAATGTTCAATGCGACCCAAGATATGTGCGTAAGGTAAAAAGCTTAGTGACGTATCGTCAGGGCTGACTCCACACAAAGGAAAAGCTTCCGAAACTTCGCTATAAGCTTGCAGATGAGTGAGAATCACACCTTTGGGACGACCTGTTGTCCCTGATGTGTAAAGAATGGTTGCCGTGTCAGAGGGGTTAAGCGAGGAACATAATTCTTTGAATTGGGCAGAATGACCTTTGCGGTAAGCTTCGCCCATTTCTTTGAGTTGCTTCCAGGAAACAACATTTTCATTCGGAGAAGTTTCTTCGAACACCAATGTTTTTTCAACTTTTGGGCATTTGCTTTTAACGCTTTCAAAAGTTTTAAAAGAGCCACGGCTTTCACAAAAGAGGAATTTTGCTTCTGAGTTGTTCAGAATATATTCCACGTCTTCTGCCGTGTTGTTTTGATAGATGGGAATAGTGATGGCTTTAATACCAAAGATTGCAAGATCTGTAATAGCCCACTCGTAACGAGTGTTTGCCATAATCGCTATGCGATCACCAGGACGGACTCCAAGTGATAATAGCGCAAATCCAATTGTTTCAATATCGTGATAGTATTCTTGCCATGACTTGGAAATCCAAGAGTCTTTCACCTTGAACTTAACAGCCACTCTGTGCGCATCACGTTGAGGAAAAGCAAGGATAGATTGTCCAAGAGTGGCGGTTTTTGACATGTGGAGAACTTTCTAATTACTTCAAAAGAAGTTCAATATTTTTCTTTTGATTCGCTGAGATATTCACTGTTGCTTCGGCTCTTAAACCAGTTGTCTTATTCACGACCTGAATCGTCACAGGAACGCCAGCTTGAATCGGGTAGTACTCACTGTCTCTTTTGATTTGCACAGGTGTTCCACCAATGCGCAACTCAGGATTAGCACCACCGTTAACAATGCGAATAAACAAATATCCAGTCGACTTCAAACGGCTGAGACTTCCTGTAAATGTGTAAGCCTCATATGTTGGAGTCACTGTACCTGTGAATTGTTCATAACCTTCAAGAACCAAACGAACTGAAGCCGGTGTGTTGGCTTTCAAAGTTGTACGGTAAGGTGTGTTTTCGCCAGTGTCTTGACCGTCGATATAAACACGCGCTTTATCCGGTTGACTGTAGATCGTCACCGCATAAGAAGGTGCTGTTGCTGCCATATCCACAGTATCTTGCGGAGGTGCTTGTTCTGGAGCCGTTGGCGCTGTCGTTGGTGCCAGACCTACATTTGGAGATGTCGGTCTGCGTGAAGGTCCTTGTGAAGTTGGCATGTAGTTTTCATAGGCCCACCAGGCACCAACACCGACAAGCATCAAAATCACAGAGCGCATTGCAAAGCTTGCGACTCGTTCCAATACGGACGGGCCCATTGCAACTCGATGCATCGGGTTTGGCGTGCGCGTATTTCCTGGGGCTGTTTTTGTATGCCCTTGAGTATGCGTGATAACGGATTCAGTACGGATACGAGACATCTTTGGTCTATTTGGATCTTTTAAGCTATCCAAATTTACGCGAATGTCTGTTGAAGTATCTAATTGCAGATTTTCTTCTCCATCGTTGGCTTCACCAGAAGCAGACGGAGGAGTGTAAATCATAGTTTTTTGAGTGCTGCCGCCGCGAACATCAGTCTGCGTAACAACAGTTTTATCGTCAGTGCTATTGTTTTGGCCCAAAGCTTGAATTTTTGCAAATTCCACAAGCTTTCTTTTTTGTTCCAAATAGACTGCTGCGAAAGCATTTTTCATGAACACGCTAAAGTCGTGCGGAGAGAATTCCGGATACTGTGTATTCAAGAAACGATTCAAATCACGGTGAAGAGCTGCCGCCGTTTGATAACGGAGGCTGCGGTCTTTCGCGAGTGCTTTATTAACGATGCGCTCAAGTTCCGGCGGAACGCTTGGATTGATTTTGCGAATCGCTGGAATTTGGCAATCACGAATTTTGCGCAAGATCGCAGCTTCACTGTTTGAAGTGAAGAGGCGGTCATTGGCAAGAAGCTCCCACAACACGATACCCAAAGAGAAAATATCCGTGCGCGGGTCAATGTTCTGACCGTCGGCCTGCTCGGGACTCATGTAGCCGTATTTCCCTTTAAGGGTTCCAGCTTTTGTGGCTTCGATTTGGGTTTCGGCTTTGGCGATACCGAAGTCGATAATTTTAACTTCGCCTTCAAAGCTGACCATGATGTTTTGTGGACTCATGTCACGGTGAACGATATTGAGCGGCTTACCAGTAGTACCGTCTAAAAGACGGTGAGCGTGGTCAAGACCTGCAGCAACTTCCTTCATCATGTAAGAGATTTGTTCAATGGTGAATTGGGTGTTGGCTTTTTTTAGTTCATTCAAGATTTGGCGAAGGTTACGGCCTTCCACATATTCCATAACCAAGAAGAACTGACCTTTTTCCACACCGAAATCGTAAATAGAAACAACGTTCCCGTGATTCAAGTTCACGGCGATCTTTGCTTCTTCTTTAAACATATCAATAAACTCAGGGTTGTCTGAGAATTGTGGGAGGATACGCTTGATGGCAACGAATTTATTAACGCCGACCGCACCTGTCGATTTCGACAGATAAACTTCGGCCATGCCGCCTGCAGCGAGTCTCTCAAGCAGAATGTATTTTCCAAAATGCTCTACTGAAGATTGAGACATGAAATCCTGTTCCCCTTTTGTGAGTCTATCGGTAAAATAGGAAGACTTCTTAAGGAGATAGCATATGAAATGGATAGGACTGACCGGAGGTATTGCTTGTGGCAAAAGCACTGTGGCCCAGCTCTTAGTCCAGCAATCCTATCCCTTGGTCGATGCGGACCGAATTGCTCGCGATGTCGTTGCCCCAGGAACTCCAGGACTTGAGTCTGTGATTCAGGCTTTTGGTCCAGATATACTGGCCCCCGATGGTTCCCTAGATAGAGAGAAACTGGGAGCAAAAATATTTTCTCTTCCTGAGCAGCGACGTAAACTCGAAAGCATTTTGCATCCCTTGATCAGGACTGAAGTCCAGCGTTTGCGTGAGGATCTGGAGCGCGCCGGTCATGTTTTGGCGTTTTACGATATTCCACTTTTATTTGAAACGAAGGCGCAAAGTCAGTTCGATGAAATCGTCGTGGTGACATGTAAACCTGAACAACAGCGCGAACGTCTGCGTAAGCGCAATGGTCTGAGTGGCGAGGAAATTGAGAAGCGCTTGGCCTCACAGATGCCGATGTCACTGAAAGAGGAACAGGCCAACTTCGTTTTGCATAACGACGGCGATCAAGCTCACTTGATGAAAGAATTTCAGCGTTTGGTCGACTGGTTGAAAACTCTCTCTGTCTAAAGTTTTGACGATCTGATCATTATTTTCAGTTTATTTTCGCTCGGTTCCTCTCGAGGAATTTCTGCGATATACGGTGTCCTTCAATCCTGGGGGATTCCAAATGAATAAAGCAATTCGCGTAACACTCTTTGTGGGAGGATTCGTTACAGTCATGGTGGCAACGGCTCCGACTGTTCTTGCTGCTCCTAAAACTGTAACTGATTCTTTGGTGCGTGGTTTGAGCTGTCAAAATCTGTCGGTGAATTCGATTTATAAAGCCATCCGTGAAGATGCCTTTGATGAATCTCGCAATATGCCCATCACAAATTGGGAATACAGCCACAATGGCATTCCGCTTGGCAATTGCTGGGCACTTTCAAGCACACAGCGTATGTTTTCTTATTTGGCTCGTTACAATGAATCAAACTCATTGAGCAATGAAGCGCGTGTGCAACTTGTTTTGGATATGGTTCGTCGTAGTACGCCCAAATTGGTTGAAGACTCCACTCAATCTGTTGAACGCGGTCGCAGTTATGTTAACAAACCGCAAGTGCGTGTCGTGAATTCGCCACTTAAAACTTATAAAGTTTTTGAAGTGGAAGGAGATTCGGTTAACAAGTCTTATGACTTCTGGTGGGCCTTGCGTGATGGGTTCGTTGCAACTCTGGCTCCGAAGCGTACTGTGAAGCGTGCTTTCCGTGATGATATTCAAGTCAATCAAGGCAACCACTTTTTCCGCGCGGGAAATTTAGGAATGGGATTAGGTGGCAGTCCGACGAGTGCTAAAGATAACTATGAGACCATCAAAACTTTGCTACGTAATTTGGATGGCAAACGGTTGACGTTGATGAATCTTCGTATGGAAAGAACGAATCAGCACATTGTGATGGCAAAATCTTACGTGAAGAATTCAAATGGTTTGATTGAGATCAAAGTTTACGATTCCAACCAGCCAGAGAAAGATCAAATTTTGACTTACAACAGCCGTACCGGTGTTTTCACATCTGAAGATATCGCGGGATTGTTCTATGGTCGCACCAATGCGAAATCTCGACCGCTGGGTGTTTTCATCGTGGATGAAGAAGAGCGCGGCGCTTTTGAACAAGCCATGTTGGCTCATTACCGCACTCGTTGTAACTAGTTAGTTTACAAATCCGCGGAGGAATTTAACCACGCGGATTTGCATTGTTCCCCATTTCAAATTGTAATCGCCAGTCTTTTTCTGATAGGCGTCCCCTGGGAATTTGGTGATATTTCCGTGATGGACCAAAGTATTTTTGGGGAAGTACATCACGTCTTTAATGCCTGCAATTGCGTGAGCTGCGCGAGTCAGTTCGTCGGTATCAATGGCCGGATCTTTTTCCGCATAAGCGAGAAATGTCGGTACGGTGATTTTGCGATAGACGTTCACCATGTTACCACCGCCGAATTTATTTGCCGTATAGTCGATCAACTTTTGAATTTGTTTGGAAGCATGAGGCGAATACAGCGGCGTCTCGTCTAAGTTTGCCGAACCCATCACGATATTGCCGTTCAAATGCAAGAAGCCACCAATGGCCATACCCACCGAAGGCAGCGCGCGGAGGTCAACTGCTGGCGCCCATAGCATGAGGGCTTCGGTGATTTCTGGATGCGAAAGAGCCGCCCAAATGGAGAGCAAACCGCCTGCCGAGTGACCTGCGAAAATGATTTTCTTGCCGAAACACTGAGCCATTTTGATGTTGGTGTTGATCTCTTTCATCCAGTCGCGGAAGCTCACGTTTTTAGCGCTGCTCCAGTCGCCTTCCCAGTGACCAGGAAGAAGAATACTGAGTGAGATATAGCCTTGTTCTTGGAACGTCGAATTGATGCCTTTAAAGAAATACGGCGATTCAAACATGCCATGGGTGAAGATCACGACGGTGTCTTTAGGAGTGCCATCGGGAATAAAGAGGCGGGGAAGGTGTTTTTCAGGAACCTTGAGTTTGATTTTCGCGTTCACATGCTCTGTGTATTGATCGACACAAGTCCATTGTTCCGGAGTTAAGACCGCTTCAGCCATAGCCGTCGAACCAGCAAAGACCATGATCAAAGCCGCTGCCAAGCCCTTACTCAAAGCGCCCTTATTTGTCGTCACACGAAGGCTCGTAAAAGCCCCAAAACGCCCTAAATACGCCATAAGCCGTAACATAAACACTCCACCTGTAATGGCTCGCTAATAAGCAAAACGAAGACCAGACGAAGTGTTTAAAGTTTTGGCGGTCGATGAGGGGAGATGATGGACGGGAAGTTAGATAGGGAGGGTTGCCAAAACAGGAGTGATTATCAATCTATCTGGCGGTGAATTCCCATTGCTTTGCTGCCAATAAGTTGTGCGTGCGACAAAGTATACGTAAATTCTGACTCTCATTAGTTCCGCCAAATGCGACTGGAACTTTATGATCGACTTGCAACTGATAGGTGCTATTGCATTTGTGTTGAGTTTTCGGATTGATATATTCGCAGCAGCCTTGAGCGTTTTTATAGATCATTCTCTTCGTTGTGATTTTAATAGCTTTGCGCTTCCGCGCAGCCGTGAAGCTTGGTGTCGATGCAGCGGCAGCTAGATTCCCCTGAAAGCTATCTGATGATTCACTTCGAAGGACTTCTTTAGAAAATGTGCTTGAAGAATCTTTGCCCAAAGACTTTCGAACTTGTTTTTCGGCTAAATGAGTGAAAAGTTCTGCCCAGCATCTGTCAGGAACTACGTGTGACAGTAAATCCATTGCTTGTTCAAGGATTTTCATTTGTTCAGAAGTGATAGTGAACTCCAGACGGATGGTATCATCGCGCTGAGGCTTCATCACTTCATGCTTTTGAATAGGTTGATTGAATTCCACAGCCAATACTTTTTGAGTTTCAAAGGAAGATTTGTCCTGAATTTGTTCCAAAATTTGCAGTGTTTGTGCCGGAGCTATTTGATTTCCATTTTTGGATTCTTGGCGAATGCACTTCTGAACTTGGGTTAGCTGGGTTAAGTTCAAAGAGCCATCTTCAATTTTCCCAGCAGCCTGAGGAACTGATTTTAGTAAACGCGCCGCTTGAAGCCTGCGATATGCACTATCCTCGCCATAACCCAAATGTTGAGTCAGGTATTTGAACACCGAATCAAATCCCATTTCCGCGTAAAGCTTCCGGGACTCAAATTCATTGATATGACAAAGTATCAAATGAGTGATCTTTCGTTCTGTGCGAACTAATTTTTCCAAACGTCCCAATAATTCAAGATTCGAAATTTTTGAAAGATCCATTTGTGCTCCTTTGTTGGAGAAGTTGTATCACGGATTTTAAAAGCTATTTTTTACGGTTTTTCAGAGGAGAATCTGTACTTAGGAAATCTAATTTATTTATAGATGATTGTGGCTATTGAGGCTTGAGGGCGCACTAACTGACGGAATAGAGAAGGATCGCGTATTTCTAAAAGTCGTTGAGCGAAACCAATTCTGGTGCGCCACTAATTACGTCAAGGAATCAATTATTACAATTAATTGAATGACATTGTGTTTCTTGGTAGCGCGGATTTGTTCTGCTTTGTTAGCGGAAGAGGAAACGATAAAAAGAAATTTATTATGCGGAGGTTGTCCGTTCTGAGAGTTCCCGGCCTTCGTAGCCGGGAAAAGTGGTTAGAGGGATTTGATTTTTTTGGGCGGGGACGAAAAGAACTATTTTTCCAAAGCTTCAATCAAGATGTCGAGAGCTTCGTCTTCTGTTAGTTGCGAGTTGATTTCTTGCACTGTTTTGATGGCGCTTACAAGATTGGCTCTTACTTCTTGGCCGTCTGTTGCTAAGTACAAATAAATATCTTCCTGGGCTTGGTGAGCAGCCATTTGGACTTTGTTGTAATCAGATCGGAAAGTCGACATTTGGAAGTTTGAACCAGAGTAAGCTTGAGCAACTCCAGAGAAAGCGAAGATGGCGAATAAAAGAACTTTGGATACTTGTTTCATATAAACCTCACGAGTTAGGTGTTTTCGATGAGGTGATATTAGATCAAGCTTGAATAAGAGACGATTTTTGGGAGGCAGAATCGTTCGCTCTAAGAGAACGGGGAAAAATTAGAAGAGTCGCCTAGAATTTGAACACGTATCCAGCTTGGATATAGAGATCAAAGCCATTTAAAGCGTAGCCGACGCCCGCTTCAGTCGTAAAACTCTGCCCCAGCCCCAATGAACCACGTACGCGCCAACGACTTAAGTCAACAAAACCAGCAAGCTCGCTAAAGCCATCCACGAAAGTTCCTACCGAGACACGAGCATAGGGATCGAACTTATCGCCCGGGCAGCAATACCAGCGGCGGCCCGCAGACAAGCCGACGATGTTTTCTTTGTTCACTTCAAATTGATAGTCCCACTCAATCACATCATGCGGAATGTGGGCATAACGAACAACGAAAGAATAACCATTGATCCATTCGTCGGCGTCGACGTAACTTCCACCAGCGTACCCCGCCGCGAGCAATAAAGAATGACGGGGAGGCTTCACCATGCTTTCCACGGCAGCATTCGTTAATAAAGGATCGGGCTCGGTAGACAGAGGTGTGGTCTCGTAAGTTGTGCTGGTATTTGGGGCAGCCACCGAAGTAAGAGGAAGCGCAGCCAACAGAGAGCAAATAATAAGTCGAGTGATAGACATATAGGATCAATTTAAAGTCTGCGCGAGAAAATTGTTACTGGACGAAGGACCTTAATTGCTCAGAATGTCTCAATGTGAGCCTGTAATCCGCCGATAGAGCAAATGGATTATTAACCGAGGTCTCTATGAAACGGATTTTGTGGATCGCCCTCATTCAAATTCTCATTTGGCTGA
Source organism: Bdellovibrio sp. HCB2-146 (assembly GCF_047345725.1). NCBI lineage: Bacteria > Pseudomonadati > Bdellovibrionota > Bdellovibrionia > Bdellovibrionales > Pseudobdellovibrionaceae > Bdellovibrio > Bdellovibrio sp. HCB2-146. The sequence goes on along the minus strand of NZ_JBLEQP010000001.1, from coordinate 734,468 downwards.
GCTTCGCAACAGAAGTTCAAGCACGCGAGCGGCGTAGTTTTTATTCAGGTGCACGATGCCTAGCAATGGGCGGAGCGTGTATAGCAGTAACCAATGACGAAACAGCTTTGATTGTGAACCCAGCGGGTTTAGGTCGTCTCCGTGATTTTTACGGAACGATTTTCGATCCTGAATTAGAGCTGGGCTATCTCACTCAAGACTTCTATCAGGCATCGGCATTTTCCAATCCATTTGAACTTTCAGATGTGAAGCCCGCACTTGATGCTAATAGAGGATCACACTATCACGCCAAGGCGCAGGTCTTTCCTTCATTCGTTGGCAGAAACTTTGGTATTGGGTTGTACGGCAATTACATTTTGGATGCCGAGATGAGTGCAGATGGTTCAACCATTGATACTTTCTATCGCAACGACTTGGCGGCAGTTCTTGGATTTAATTTTAGATTTTTTGATGGGCGTATCAAGTTGGGATTTAATACGAAACTCATCAGTCGTATCGAAGTCGACAATCCAACTTTAAGTTCAGCTGGCTCGATGGACTACAGCAGTATCGCCTCTGAGGGGCTGGGGCTTTCAACTGACGTCGGACTTATCATGACGGCGCCGTGGAAATTCCTCCCTACAATATCAGCAGTGTTGCGTGATGTGGGCGGCACTAGTTTCGATAAAGCCACAGGTGTCAGAATGGACACCGCGACTCGTCCCAATATGATAGAGCAGGATTTAGATGTCGCCGCTGCCATCTTTCCTATTCACACCAATTACGTTAGATCCGCTTGGACGGTAGAGTACCGTGGACTTTTAACATCAGCTGATGAAGAAGATAAAGCAAAGTTAATTCATGGCGGTCTCGAATTGAACTTCGGGGATGTGCTCTTCCTTCGGGCAGGGTATAATCAAAGGTATATCACAGCTGGCTTTGAGTTAGCATCTGAGCGCTTTCAATGGCAATTCGCCACATACGGCGAAGAGATCGGCACCGCAGACGACCCACGAGAAGATAGACGTTATACACTGAAGTTTGCGTATCGTTTTTAAGGACTTTAAGGAAGAAGTATGAAGTTTGTAAGAAAGCTTTTTATCATAACGATGGTTTTGTGCATGACAACCTCATGCGACAAACCAAACGTATTGACGGATTTCTCGCAAACCGACACGGATGAAGCATTATATTTAGAAGCGAAAAAGAAAGTCGATGACCGCGAATGGGACGATGCAATTGATATTATCAATAATGATATCAGTGCGGCCTATCGGAATAACAATGTCGAAGTGAAAGAAACATTAGCTGGCGCCTATGCAGGGAAATGCGGATTGGATTTCGTAAGTCTCGTGCAAAATCTGGGCATGAGTTCCAGTGCGAAGCTTATGACATTTTTTATGAATGCCATGAAAAATCAAGTGGTGAGCCCGGCAGATTGTGATAACGCGAAGGCAGTCATGGACACAATCGCTGTTAAAGACGCGGATCAAACTTTATTCTATACAATTTTAGGAATGGCCAAATCAGGCGCGTGGTTACGCGCTAAGGCCGATCAAGACAACGGTGGCTTAGGTGATGGAGCACGCGATGCGGGTTTTCAAGCTTGTAAAGTGGCGCAGTTGCCAGACGAAAACGTTATCAAGTCTATCGTTGGGTTGGGTATGGTGATTAATAATATTTCGTCTGTCTCAAGTAAGTTAGACCCGAGCAGCGTGACGGATATTACGAATTTTACCAGTTCGTGTGTAACAGCTCTCAATGCTTATTTGGATATCGTCAGTCCTGGGCATCCAGTTTTGACGACGTGTGATCTTTCCAACGAAACTTTTGTAACAACTTATAAAGATGCATTCCGACTCTTAATTGACGATGGAACGTCATTCGGTATTGGCGCATGTATGAATCCTTTGTTTCAGCCATGCGCGTGTCCATAGGGAAGTGTGATGAAGTATTTGGCTCTGGTTCTTATATTAACAACGACTCTGACTGCAAAAGCGCAGGAGATGTATGAGTCCGCACGATCCATTCGCTCTCTGGGAATGGGAGGAATGTATATTCCGATCGTCAGGGATGCTGATGCGTTGTTTTATAATCCAGCGGCTCTGAATCGTCTTGAGGGATTGAACATCCTTCTTGGTAGTATCGGCGTCGGTACAAATTCAATCGACGAACAAACCCTCCAAGTTCTCCAAGGTATCGATCCCAATGATCCAAGTACTTTCAATGATCTTTTCGGTGAAAGATTCTGGGTGAATGCCAACGGCCGTGCGGCGATTGCAATGCCTCACTTCGGAATCGGTTATTTCACTGATTACAGTGTTTCCTTGGAACTGCATAATCCAAGCTTTCCCGAATTTGACACTTACTTTGCCAATGACTCTGGGTTTGTTGTTGGAACTTCTTTTGGAATTGGACCGGGGAGTTCCGTTGGTATTAATTTAAAGCGCCTCAATCGGTGGGGCGGTTACTCTCAAGATTTGGGACTCTCGACTGTTGTCGACGGCGCTTCGATGGAAGAGATCGGCGAGAACTTCAATCGTAAAGGTGTTGGGTACGGAATGGACTTGGCTGTGATGACCGAGATTCCAGCGCCGTTTAGTCCGACGATTGCAGTGGTATGGCAGAACGTCGGTGATGTGGCGTTTACAAAAACAGACGGTGACGATGCGCCTCCTCACATTCCACAAAATTTAAGTGCTGGTGCAGCGATTGGTTTTGATTTGCCAGGACTGGATTGGACTTTTGGTGTTGAGGGACGCCATCTTTTAAATAACGACGTTCAGCTGGGAAAGAAACTACACGTGGGGACAGAAGTCTCATTGCCATTCATAGACGTGAGAGCAGGTCTGAATCAGGGCTATATGAGCTACGGAGTCGGCCTCAATTTCCTTATTTTCCGTCTTGATGCTGTAAGTTATGTCGAGGAGCTCGGCGTCTATCCGGGTCAAACCGCCGACAATCGTTACATGGTAGGGCTCACCATTGATTTAAGCTTTGATGCTAACTTCAATTTCCAGGATAATAACGGCAAGAAGAGAAAACTCAAACAGCGCCGGTAAGAGTAAATGCTAAAGACAGTTTCCCTGGAAAACCGATCTCAACTCTCTGAGATCTTTGCGACCTATAATCCTAAAGAGACCACGTGGTTGGTTTCGGATTTGCGCACAAAATTTGAGTTGCAACAACGTGTACTGGAACGTGATGGTCAGTACATCGACGAATCCGTTCTGCGCGCCAGTGATCTTTGGAAGATTCTTTTAAAGCGTTTAGACCCGCAAGTTCGTCTGGTGAGCAATCCCTTTGCTCGCTCTTTGCTTCGCACGATGATGGATGAGCATGCGGAAGTTCTTGGTGTAAACTCTTCAGCTGAAGAAACTGTTTTCTCTTATATCGATCAGTTAGCTCCGATTTTATTTCATCCAAATGGCCCGGCCCAATTAGAAGAATGGTTTGAAAGCCATCCTGAAGCCAATGGTCGTTGGCGCGAATGGTATCTGCGTGCGCGCTTTTGTGCTTTGAAGCTCGTGAACGAACACCATGTGATCACGGCAAGCTGGATTACATCTTATCTGCAAAATTTTAATGAGCTTGAAAGGGTTTGGACATTTCCATTGATCGTGGATCTGAGCGGTGAGATGTCACGTTCAGAAGCGGAGTTATTGCGAGTTCTCTCTCGATCTGTAGATGTCACAATCCTTGAACCGGTTCCGACGTGGAAAGATGATTTCTCTTACTTGCTTCGCCCGTATTCAGATCTTCGTCAGCAAAGTCAGGAACAAGTAAAATTGAAACCTGTCGCTCGTGTGGAAAAGAAGATTGAAGTGAAGCGTTTCTCAGGAATGCTTGCGGAAATTAAACACGCTGTCGGTCAAGTTCGTCTGTGGTTAGAAGCAGGTCATAGACCTGAATCCATTGCGGTGATCGCTCCTGATATCGAAGTCTATTGGCCAGTTCTGCAAGCATACTTGGAAGAAGAAGGTGTGGCTGTTCAGAAGGACATCACTCACAAGGTGCAAAGTCTTCCTTCAATTACGCGCTGGCTATCTTGGTTACGCTCGAAAAGTGGACGCCTTTCAAGTTCTGATTTGGAAATTTCTTTTTTTGAACGATCTGAAGCGCAAAACGTGCGCTATGAAGAATTCAAGGCTTTGTTTAAGAGTCTTTATGTTGAAGACGATCTCAAGCGTAACGAATGGGTTCATAAGATTTTCCACGAACAAGTCGATGTGACGGGTTGGGTAAGTCGTGACGAATTCGTTGCTCAAGCTTTAAAAGGCTGGGTTTTAAGCGGTCAAGAAAGCGAAGTCGTTCAAATTATTTTGCGCGAGCTTTTGCAAAATGCCGTTGCCTCTACAAAGCTGACTTGGAAAGAATGGCTGAGTTACCTCGAGAGTGTCGTGGCGGCGAAAGAATTTTCGTTGGCAAAAGGGGACTCTACAGGAATTCTTGTCACCAAGTTGATGTCAGCAGATAGCGAGAAGATCCGTTTCCGTATTTTCTTAGGTTTGACGGACGAAGCTTTAAAGGGGCGAAGTAAAACTCAACTTTCCGGACAAGATTTTTTTGAGCTTGCAAAAGACATTGGTTTTTATCTGGAAAATCCCGATCAAAGTGATTTGGAGTTTGAGCTCCGTTTGTTAGCAGAAGCCCATTCTGAAATTGATGTCTATTGCTTCGGGGCCACAGATCTCTCGGGTTCCTTGTGCTCACCCTCGACTTTCTGGATGAATTTGCAAGGTGATCATCACTCTCTTCATATTCCGTTAGAAACTCGTTGGGATGAAGTTCAGCACTCAGACCTAAGGGGTCGTCGCGCGAGCATGGAAAGTCGTAAGGAAACTGTTGAGAAGGCCTTGCAACGCGATTTGGGACACAACGAGACGGAAAACCTGGAACTGCAAAATTTGCCGCGTATTTCAGCGTCTTCACTTGAAAGCTTCTTGCAGTGTCCGTTTGTCTTTACAGCCCAAAGGTATTTTAAACTCAAAGACCTTCCAGAAATTGATTTGGATGTCGACCACAGAACTCGCGGGCAATTGGCCCATGCCTTGTTTGAAAAACTCACGGAAGAACCAATGCGCTTTGATTGGTCGGGATCTGAAATTGATCAGATGCTTGAAAAAATCCGCGAAGAAAAGAAAGTCGTTTTTGCCGATGAACGCCTCTGGCTGCCTCTTAAAAAGAAACACGTGGCTTTGGCTTTGCGCTTTGTGGAGTTTGAAAAAAACTGGCGTGAGGAGTTTCAAAAAACTCGCACACAAGCCCGCGAAAAACGCTTTGAATTTTATCTGAATCCGCAAACCCAAGAGATTTCAAAAATCGCTCAGGACAATTGGTTCCGTATCTCAGGACAAATTGACCGTATCGACTCGGACGGTGAAGGAAATCTTGTTGTTCTGGATTACAAGAGTTCGGCGGGATCGACATCAGCTGCAGGGTCATGGCTTAAAAATCGTGAGCTTCAGTTGTTGTTCTATATGTGGGTTTTAGAAAAATCCTTGATCGAAGATATTGAAGGTGAAGTAATTGGTCTGTTCTATTTCTTCTTTAAGACGCTTGAGCGCCGAAAAGGATTCCGCGTGGATGAATTAGCTGGAAAGCTTTATCCCTTCCCGAAAAAGAAAGACAAGAATTATACACTCGAAGCCAAAGAAAAGATGATGGCGGAATTTAGTCAGCTTTTGATGGAGACCCTGGATCGCATTCGCTCCGGAGAAGCCTCGCCAAAACCAAGTGAATACGATGATTGCAAAAAATGTGAGTGGAGAAGACAGTGTCGAGCGCCTCATCTGAACTAAAAAATACCATTCTACGGGCGGGTGCGGGTGCTGGTAAAACAACTCGTCTCACGAACGACTTTTTGCAGTTTGCCAACGATTTTAAAGATCGCAATGGGCGCTTTCCGCGCATTGTGGTAACGACGTTCACTCGTAAAGCCACTCAAGAATTAAAAGAACGTTTGTTATCAAAATCTTTGGAAAAAGGTCGTCAGGATCTTTTCCATTACGTCAGTTCAAAGTCCCAAGTTCAGATTTCGACAATTCACGGAGTTTTAAGTTTATTCTTGTCTCGCTACGGCTCCGCGATTGGGTTGACTCCGGATTACAAGATCTTGAGTGACTTGGAAGTACGTCGCCATGCCCGTCGTATTTTGCGCAAACACGTGCTTGAGAATCCGGCTCTTCAAGAGTTATTGGAGGAGTACGAGTTTGCCGTTTTAGAATCCGCTCTTATTCAGTATTTTTCTGAAAGCCTTGTTTTCCCCGAAATGAAGTTCGTGGCAAAAGAAGACTTGCAGAAAATGACCGAAGCGCATTTTGCAGGGTTGAAATCAGAACTTCTGCGTGTGGCGCGCGTGATTCAAACAGAGTCCGATAATGATAAGTGGCAGGAGTATGCGCAGGCTTTACTAAGTTTTGCGTGGAACTCTTCCACTTTGGAAAATATCCGCTCGTTTTGGGATAATCTGGACAAGCCTGCATTCCGTAAGGCGCAGGCTCCGTTCTCTTTAGAAGTGAACGATGACTTAGAAGACCTTCGCAAAAAAGTGACAAAGTTTTTGGAAGAGCCACGATACCTGGAGGCCTTCCGGGAAAAACATCAAAAGAACTGTGAACTCTTTGACGAACTCGCTCGCCGTTTTAGCGCGGACTTCTTAAAATTGAAATTAGAGCAAGGCCTGCTCGCCATGAGTGACCTTGAGGCCTTGTCGCTGAAGGCTGCTAAAGAAAATCCGGAAGCAGCAGCGCGTTTTTCCGCTGACTGGGATTTCTGGATGATCGATGAATATCAAGATACCAGTCCAATCCAAGTCGATCTTTTACGTCGCCTTGTTGGCGAAAAACCCGTCTTTATTGTAGGGGATCCGCAACAGAGTATTTATTTATTCCGTGGAGCGCGCTCGGAAGTCTTTCAAGAAAAAATTGAAGAGATCAAATCCGAAAAAGGAAATGTTGAATCTCAACTGACGAACTATCGTTCTTCACCTGAGGTTTTGGAATTCTTTAACTATTATTTTACGCGCCTGGGGCGTCAATTCGCGGCCATGACTCCAGCTCCAGATAAAAAAGTGTCTGAGAGTAGGGACCCGGTTGTGAATGTGATTCTGTCAGAAGAAGAACATCAGGCGACGGTTGCGCGTATTCAGGAATTGCTTCAATCAGGCGTGAGTCCAGAGCAAATCGTGGTTCTGGGAAGAACACATCGAGTTCTCGAAGAAATCGCGAAACTTGCAAAAGACCATGGCGTTCCTTTGCAGTTGCATAGCGGCTCAGGATTCTATGAAAGAAGAGAAGTGCTCGATGCTCTTTCACTTCTGAAATTCCTGTTAAACCCACATGACAATGCCAATTTGATTTCTCTTTTACGGTCTCCGTGGTTCTTTGTGCCAGATAGTGAGATTGCAGAGTACTGCCATCATTCACAACATTCTTATTGGCGTGAAGCTCTTAAGAAAATAGAGGGACTTGCAGAAAATCATCCTCTCAAAGTGCTACGCGCTCTTATTGGAATGGCGGAAGAAAAAGGTCTGACCTACACATTGAAGCGCGCATTAATAGACTATGGCCTTTTTGATTACGCGGCTTATGTTGATTCGTCCGGTCGTAGAGAAGCCAATCTTTGGAAAGTCGTTTCATTGCTGAGCCAAGAAGAACGCCGTCCCGGATTTAACTTCCTTGATTTCTTAGATGCGAGCCTGGAAAGTCTGAGTACCGATGAGGGGAGTGAAGACGCGGATGCGACTCCTGTTATCGAGCCTCAACGTGTGAACTTTATGACAGTGCATGCTTCGAAAGGTTTGCAGTTTGAACATGTGCTATTGCCTGGCATGGGACAAGATCCTCGACAAGCAAATGCACCTCTTTTGACGGTGGATGAAAAAACCGGAACATGGTCACTGAAAGTGCGCGATGAAGAATCGCAAGCCATGACCTATAGTGTGTTTGCTGAAAAATGGGTCGAAGAAATGCGTCAGCGCGAATCTGAAGAGTTCAATCGCGTCTTATACGTGGCTCTGACTCGTGCGAAAACCGGAGTGACATTGCTCTGGGGCGCAAAAGTTGGAAAAAATTCATGGGCGGCGCACTGTCCTTTGATTTTAGAAGAAGGCTTGCACGAAACAGATAAATTTTCTTACGTCGTCAGACGTGATGAATTAAAGCCCGTGGCCATGGAAGTTCATGAGCTGGCGTCAAAAGATGTCAGATCCCCATGGCAAAATAAGAAAGCTGAAAACAAACGCAAATACGTCTCCGTGACAGAGCTTGTGGCTCCTGCGGGATCAACGGAAGGAAGCAAAGGTCCTGATCGTCCATCAAGTGGTGAAATCTTGAGCCGAGGACTTGCTAGAGCTCAGCAGGGAACAGAAGCGCACAGACTTTTTGAAGCTTTGAAATATGCTTCCTATGAAGATCTGCAAAAGGTCTCTGAAGAAGCTCTTAAAAAGCCTTTGAAATTTATTGCTGAAACAACTTCAGCTCCAATTAAAGAGATCATCGAGAAAGGATATGTCGAGTGGGGTTTTGCACTTTCACTGGGCAATTCGCTTTTACAGGGACAGATCGATTTGTGGGGGCAGTTGGGAGAAACACTGTGGGTGGTCGACTATAAGACTGGCTCGCAACGGTATTCCGACGCTGCCTTTGCCCAGCTTGAGATCTATGCCTGGGCTCTTCATAAAATGGGATATGCACCCGGGGCAAAAGAAGTGTGCCTGGCGGTCGTATATCCGATCGATGAAGTTGTGAAAGTTCAAAAAAAGAACGGACCCGCAGAGTGGGGTCCGTCCATTGAAAAAAAGATTCTAGAAAGCAATTAGCGACTAGCGCCTCTTGAAAGAATAGCGAAGATCGATTCAATTTGAGCGTCGATCTCAACTTTGTTTTCCTGATAGTAAAGAACATTCGCATTATTTGCTTCAATATTCTTATCAAGAGTTTCAGCAGTTGGATACGACGTGAGCTTCATAAGCTGTGTTAAAACAGCTTTAAACGGAGCGGCCAAGATTTGCTCGACTTGTTGTTTTGCCTGAGGGTTATCCGATTTTTGAGCGCCTTCAATTTGATCAGCCAATTGGAAGATCGCAGCACCTTCTTGCAAGATACCTAAGGCCATATCTCTGTTGGCCTCATCCATCGTCGCAAGTTTTGATTTCAGAGCATCCATTTTCGAAATCATATCTTTCACCGTGATAGTTTCGAGTTCTTCCGCCGTTGGCAAAGAAGCTTTTGCCGATGCCACAAAGTCAACAATGGAAGCATTTTTCGTGTCAATCAGCTGAGTCTCTCGCAAAGCAGAGAGTTTCTGATAAGTCGACATCAGCGCGTAAGCACCGCTAGTCGCTTCAGGCACGGCAATATAGCCGCCATTCCCAGCGATATAAGATGCAAACTGTTTCAGTGCAGCAGCTTGAGAGAGTGGTACGAATACGGTTCCAACAAAAGCAGTTCTGACTGTAGAAACTTGAGGCTTACCAGGAATTCTCAAACCTGCTTTGTAGATTTCAAAGAAAGTAGAATTGAGCTCTGACTCTGCAGAAAATACGGGGAACGTGTTCTTTTTTAATTTTTCTTTGAGAGCTTCATCTCCACCTTTTAGATCAAGGGCTACGTATGAACCCGGTACGCCTCCGATAAGACGACCTAATGCCCAACCTTGAACGACTTTGCGGAATTGTGGTTCATCCATCATTGACGGCGTGAAACCGCGAGACATGGCATCGTAACCAAGAGGCAAGCGTGCCGCAAGGAACGCAGATGCATTCAAACGGTCACCCATTGTGCCCACGACATCCAAAGGTTCTTTCGCCGCTTTATCAGATAAATCAAAGCGGAAACTATTCAAGAAATGACCGGCCTCTGTGACCAGTTTCAAGCCTTTTTTATCCCAATATCCTGCTTTTGCGGCATCTGCACACGACGAAACCGAAGTCGCAGCGTTGAAGTAGATATCAGAGCGAACTTTTTCAAGTTCGTTCAAAACAAGGTCAGAACCTTTTTCTAGAACACAGTAGCGATTCGACATTGTCGCCGTGTGGAAGAAGAAGTTGAAAATCGCCTTAGAAACCGGCTCGTATTGCGTGACAAAATCTTTCCATTGATTGTCTGCCTTCATCTTATTGATAACGGCTTGAAATTGTTTCTCAGTTAAATTCTCAAGATATTGATTGTCCTCGCCTAAGAAGCGAGCCAAACCAGATCTCCACTCAACATAAAAACGCATAAGTGGGATGAAAGTACGAACCATAGAAATCTGTGCAAGATATTCGGGTGGTAGAACTCTGATACCATCGCCACGGAAATAACGTTTTTGCGTGAAGGCTTCGTGGTCTGCGATAATATTTTTCACCACTTCAAGTGGAGTCACACCTGCGTCGTGACGTTGACACATCGGAGTTGTTGAGTAAGCAACGTCTTCGTCCGTACAGAATTTAAACGAGCGCGCTTTATTGCTACCAAGGTTTTGCGCAATATTTTTTGTCGTGTCTAACGCTACGACTTTACCGTCATTTAATTCTACCGAATCAGCATAGCCAAAGCGAATAGCGGCGATGTCATACGGACCCGGACGAACCAAGCGATCTTCATTGAAAGAAGAGTACTCCATCACAGAAGAGCTACGAACTTGGTGCTTAGTTTGTGTTTCTTCAACAGACATAAAGTTTGCTGAATCGTTGGAAGCGGTAAAGTTATGGCGCAAACCAAAGTTATGACCCATTTCGTGAACCAATGTGCCTAAGAACTTCGTCGTCACGAGTTTACGCGAGCAAGAGTCAAGAACTGAGTTTTCTTTTTCGTTATGAGTTAGACCTTGAGATTTGACTTCTTGGATATAAGCAGTCAAATCAGGACATTGAGCTTCGATTTCAGCGTGAATGTTCCCTGACGCAATTGCCAAGTCAAATTCGCGCGGATTTTTTGCATCTCGAGCACGGAAGTCTACATTTTTAAGATGAAATGTTTTTGGACTTTTCGCGTCTGGAAGATACATTTTCAAACCTTTAACAGACGGGAAAAGGTCTGAAATAGCTTCGATGCCATCTGCCGTCTTCTTATTAATGATCAGATTCATAGAATCGATCATTCCAGCAATACCAGCGCTGCGACCCTCTTCTAAAAGGCCCAACTTCATTTTGATATATTCTTTCATCTCACTGATAAGTGCTTCGCGAATAGGAGTTAGATGCACATTTGTTGTCGCAGAAATAATTTCACCCGTAAAAGGATCTGTCACAGACGGACCGAAGCCAAATAAGCTGGAAGCTGTTAGATTTTCAATAATGTTAATAGCGTTGTAGCGTAAGTCACCAAGTTCAACGTCATGCTCTTCATCTAATACGATCGCAAGGTTTTGTACGCCGGCTTTCGCGAAAGCCTCATTCCAGGACTCAACAGCTTGTTTTACGCTTGGACGAATCCATTGCGGCGTTGTTTTTGTAAAGTTAAATACAATTTTACCTGCTTTTGGATTGAAGCGAGAGATGAACGTATTTTTTTCGATGTCTTCTTGGCGAGAAATTTCGAAGTTATTCACGACTGATTTTTGTGTCGTAAAGAATCCATACGTGCGTCTGTCGTCTTTGAAAAGACGTTTCGCAGTGTAGTTTCTTGGTTTCACGCGCAAGAAAGAGTAACGAACACGGCGTCCTTCTCCATCTTCTGTGGCGAAAGAAAGATAGTCGTCTTTCACTTCCAAAGCAACAAGGCGAGATCTTCCATTGTTGAAAGTGGACAATGATTTATCGAAGTCCACTTGGATAAATGGACGTTTGCTCCAGTGAACTTTACCATCTTCGGCTTCAGACATCGCTTGACCGTTGTTGTTCACTTTATAGGATTTCCATGAAACTGGAAGTGTCAGAGCTGTTTTAAAGTTCGCATCTGCTTTTTCAGCCAGGCGTTCGTCAATATTCAAGTTTACTACTTTCATTGACGTTTCGTTTGAAAGGAATTTAATACGTGTTGATGGAGTTAAAGCAGAGTCATATCCGCCGACAAATCCAAGGTTTTCAGACTCTTCTTCCGGAGCTGCTGTGACCGTTTCAGTAAAGAACCATTCACCAGAGAAATAAGAAGCCGGCAAGACGTCAGTTTTCAAAACTGGTTCAAAGATTTCACCTTTAGACATATCAAAGCGGAAGAAAGCCGCATCTGAAATGTTCACTTCATTTTTTTCAATTTTAGTAGAACTTTTTTCGCCGTATTCGTTCTTCGCACGGTCAATTGAAACGCGGCTTGTGATCGGGTAACCAATAAGAGGAACTGCGAGTTCTTCTTCATTGAGTTTAACTGCATAAGTCGTTTCGCTCAGCGGAAGGTCTGAAGCTTTACCAACTTTGTAAACTTTCAAATAATTCTGTTCAACTTTGATAAGGCCTTTGTATTTCGTATTCGCTTTACCAACGATTGGTGTATCGCCAAGAAGCTTTTTCGCTAGCGGGTCATTGACTTCGTAACTTACAACCGAGAACGACTCATCACCGATGCTTTTTGATTTGATGTCGAGTTTTTGCGCTTTTGAAAAGCTTTGTGTGCGGCCTTCAATCGGAGCACCCGTTGTGATCTCAAAAGTTTTGCCGTTATATTCTGAGACAGTGAGTAAGTTCTCACCTTGACCCTGAGCAAACTCAGCATCACGTTGCTTCGTACATGCAACCGTCAACAGAAAGGCGAATGAGATTAACAACAACTTGTACATAGGTCCTCCCGAGGTTCATCACCCCTTCATATAGAAATAATGCATAGGGGGTGCCATGATCGGAGGGCTGAAAGTGCAATGTATTTGAGATCAGCGAAGGTTTCCCGTTAGAAATCTAACGGCGCCGATAAACGGCAGCACTGTGTAAAGTCTCATCATGAGACCGAAAGAATCTCACGATCTCGCATACTTGCATCTTTATTTTGGATTTATTTTTTGCTGAAAAACGAAGAGCTAAAAGGCTTAGAAAATAACAGTCATCGAAGCGTAAACGACTGACGTGTTTTCGTTGTAGGCGTCGAAGCTATAGTCTTGTCCATTCGGGCGAAGGGCATTACCACTGTTTGAGTGGCCCACGGCGATTCCGAAATTTGAATTCACTTGGTAAGAAAGCTCTTCTGAAATTTCATAGGCCTCTTTGAGAATGCCCTGATAGCTAATTGCATTTTTGTGAACAATATCTGCTGAAATCGAGAAATTGCGAGGGAAGTCATAGTTCAAACTCAAACTTTGCGTAGAAGAATACTGGTTATTAACAGCACCTACTTTGCTGGTTTCAAATTCGTGAAAGTTGCGTGCAACGACGATAGAAGAAACGGCAGAAAATCCCTTAATGAGACGATTTGAATTAATCGCAAGGACGGCTCCCGCGCGAGCAGAGCCATACATGCCCTGAACTTCAGAAGAAACTTTGGAAGTGGGTGCCGCGAAGCCCGCATTGTATGAGAATAAAAATGTTTTTCCCAAATTCATCGGTGTGCTTCGCAGAGAAATAACTGTATCTGCGAAATCATTCTTGGTACTGTCTTTGAGATCTTGGTTATAACCGCCATCCACTCTCAGAGTGAAACTGCTGCCTAAGTTCGCATTCAAGCGGCCTAGGTACGCAACCCCATCGCCACGTGTTCCATCTTGGAAGTCATAAAGATTCGTCGAGCGAGCAACGTTGAAAAAACCACTGAAAATGCTCGTGTCTTTCTTTGGACGCTGGACCAGCGTTGTTGAGGAGTTGATAGACGCATTCGCCAGTGCTAGCGATGAGCACAAAACTAAACAAGCTGAAGTAAGCAAATGGCGGGCAGTGAAAAACATAGTCTCTCCTCAGCTTGGTTAATTGCAGGCAAGATGCCATGGCCGTTCAGTTCTGTAATGTAATGGGTTTCAGCTGAAGCCTAAAAGTTGTCGAGTTTTTTGACAGTGGACGTTTTGAGCTTAGCACCTGAAAACCCTCTCGGTTTTTTTGGGCACAGTGACGGAGAGAGGCGTTTGTTTAAACCATAGGCGTTGAATCTATGTTTCTGCGAAATAAATTCGTTTTAAGAGGGCATATGAATTGCTCTGTGAATCGCGAAACCCAAAAACATACCCCAGGAGTTCTTATGAAAAACGTGTTTGTAGTAGCGGTCATGATGATGTCTTCATTTGCGGCAGAGGCTCGTGTGATCTTGAACGCAATAAATAAAGATTCAGGTGAACGCCAAAAGCCAGTTGTTCTTGAAATCAAGAACATTGCGTTTTCAGGCGGCAATCTGGTGATTCAAACTCCGCAAGGCAACTATAATTTGATGGTTCACCTTATGAGAGGTATTTCTTCGAAGGAAATCTTCGACCTTCTTGTTAAGTATAATAAATCGAAATCTTCTGATTTGGAAATCAACGCGGACTATGTCAACTACCCACATTGGTCTGCAGCGGAATTAACGAATATTTCATTTAGCGCAAAACAATAGAAAATTCGGTCATTTCCTTTTCTCGAAGCGCAGGCGTAAATCCTGTGCTTTTTTTATGCCCAAAGCCCTCAGCCTGGGGCTCCGAGCGTTGACAGCTGATATGTCCGGGTTAAAAATGGCGTGTGTCACAAAATATCAAACGCGATTATATCATGATCTATTCTGACGGAGCTTGTTCGGGAAATCCGGGACCTGGTGGGTGGGGCTCTATCGTTTTGACTCCGAACAACCAAGTTCAAGAACTTGGGGGAGGCGAACGCAGCACCACGAATAATCGCATGGAGATGATGGCCGCACTTGAAGCTCTTCGATATGTGCAACATCAACCCGAGGTCATTCATTTCTATACGGACTCCACTTATCTGATTCGTGGAATCACGCAGTGGATTTGGGGCTGGCGCCGAAACGGTTGGAAAACCGCAGAAGGTCAAGAAGTTTCAAATCGCGATATTTGGGAAGAGCTTGCTCACTTCGTACAAAAGCGTGGAACAACAGGCAAGATTGACTGGCGCTACAGTCGCGGCCACGTCGGTATTCCCGGCAATGAACGCTGCGATCGAATTGCCGTGGCCTTTTCCAAAAATGATTACGTGAATTTATACTCCGGAGACTTTGACCATTACACAGTGAACCTGATGGAAGTCCCGAAAGATACAGCCTTGCCGACAATGAAAAGCCCAACAGAAAAAAAAGCGGCCTTCAGTTATCTTAGCAATATCGGTGGGCTCGTGTACCGACATCGTGACTGGAACTCTTGCCAAAAAAGAGTTCACGGACAGTCTGGTGCGAAATTTAAAAAAGCCCTTTCGCAAGCAGAAGAGCAAGACATCCTGAAGTCATGGGGACTCAGTGCCCAGACAGAAATCAAAGAGGCCTAAGATGGAAATTGCAAATCGCCATATCCTAGTCACTGGAGCCACACGCGGAATTGGTCGCGCTTTCGCAAAAATGTGCGCGGAAGATAAAGCGCATTTGCATTTGGTCGTTCGTAAAAAAGACGATGAATTGATTCAGGAAATGGAAGCTGCTGGCGCCAAGTCAGTGACTTGCTGGGAGGCTGATTTAAGTCAGCGCGCAGAAATTGAAAAGCTTATATCTCAATTGAAAGAAGCTCCTATCGACATTTTATTTAACAACGCGGGGATGTTGACAGGTGGTCTGATCGAGGAGCAGCCAATTGATGATATCTACAAAATGTTTCAAGTGAACGTGAATGCGCTGGTGCATTTAACTCATGGGTTGTTGCCAGGAATGCTGCAAAGAAAACGTGGCAAGATCATTAACAACTCCAGTGTCTCAGCTTATATGCACTTTCCCTGTGCTTCCACTTATGCGGCTTCAAAAGCAGCTGTTCTAGCTTTCACTGACAGCATTCGCATGGAGTTGAAAGGAACAGGAGTCACCACACTTTTGTTAGTCACACCCGGTGTTCGCACACGAATGTTCGATGAGATCGACGTACTGTATTCTAAAAATTTCCAGGTTCCATCAGAAGTTATTTCGCCGACAAAGTATGCCCAAATGATCAGGGAAGCGATTTTGCACGATCTGGAAATCCTTGAACCGTCTGGCTTAACAGGTGTAGGACTTAAGATCGCTAAATTCGCGAAGCCTCTTTTTGAGTTGGAATTGGCTCGCCGCTTTCATCGGTCTTAAAAATAGATTCTCACATTTAGGGGCTTAAAAGTCTGTAATCCTTCAGCTTCAGTGGGCATTTCTTGTTGGACGTCATTAGACTATATCTTATGAAGAAAACTCTGTGGACGTTGGCTGTTGTGCTGTTTTTCTCATGGCAGGCATTCGCTCAAAATCAAGTTTGCAATCGTCGCTATCAAGTTGCTGTGAACAACTATGCTCCCTTCTTTTCTCGGGATAAAAATAATCATCCCGAGGGAATTACTCACGACATGGTCCTAGATCTGCAAAAACGCTTGGGATGTACCTTCATGGAAAAAGAACTTTTCAGGCCAGCGGCTGTTGAGCATATGAAGGGCGGGCGGCTGGACATGGTCTTACTGGTACTGCAGGGGGCTGAGTTTGGAAGTTCTGCTGAATTTGTTTCTCTTTATAAAGTAAAAAGGGAAGTGGTCGTTTTGAAGGATCACTATGCGAAAGACCGGAATGTAGAAAGTTATATCAACGACAAGAAAATGATCTTTGGTAACATCATCGGCACTCGAACTGCGTTGACTCAGGACGAAGAAAAGATGCTGCTCAAGTCACGACGTCTGATGGAGGCGGTGGATTATCAATCGCTCTTTGAACTCTTAGGGAAAGGCCGAATTCAAGCGTTGGCCCTGACTTCGTTCGTCAACTCCCACTATTTGAAGAAAAGTAAAATTGAAGACAAAGTCGTTCGCATTGTCGATGAAGACAACGTGACTGAGGTTGGAGTTTATTTCTCGATTCGCAGAATGGATGCAGAAGAGCGACTCAAAATACAAAAAGCTCTTCAAGATATGGTTGAAGATGGATCTTTTGCGAAAATGTTAGCAAAATATATGTCGAAGACTTCGTTAGGAGAAGTCACTCGCTAAAAGGAGCAATTGATACATGAACAAAGCCATTCTTTGGATTGGGCTCAGCCTTTTCCTTGTTTCAAATGCTGTGGCTGGTGGCAAAGCTTGTAAAAGACGTTTTGAAGTTGGTGTCGCAAGTTATCCTCCATTTTTTTCAAGAAATGCCAGTAACCAACCCGAAGGCTTCACTTATGAGTTAATCGAAGGCATGCAAAACCGTCTGGGAATATGCTTTATCATCAAAGAACTCAGTCGTCCCGCACTCATGGAAAATTTGGCGACACATAGGATTGATGCTGTGATGTTGGTGGCGCAAAACGCTGCCTTTGAAAAGTCAGCAAACTTCATTCAGCTCTGGAATGTCAGTCGTGAAATTGTTGTAGCGAAATCCATTTATTCAAAAGATAAAAAAATTCAGAGTTATATAGACGACAAAAAAGTAATTTTCGGAAATATCATCGGAACACGCACATCGCTGACATCAGACGAAGAAAAAGATCTATTTAAAAACCAAAGGTTGCTTGAAGCGGTAGATATAAAATCCACATTTGATTTGTTAAGCAAGGGGCGAGTGCAGGCCGTCTTATTATCGCCGCTTTTAAATAACTATTATCTTAATATGCTGCCCAATAAAAACGACTTCGTGCGAGTCGGAGATCCCGATGATAAACATCGAGTTGACGCCGGAATCTACACATCAAAGATCAGAGTGAAAGACGAGGATCGCGAAAGCATTCTGAAGGCGATTGAGGAGATTCGCAAAGACGGAACTTTAGCGAAGATTATTAAAAAGTACTATGGCGAAGATGCCACCGAAGCAAACCTCCAATTATAGAGGTTTGAACGTTAGAATTCCTGAGCCGACAGGTCCGGTTACAGTCATTTTCATTTCACGTGTTTCGATAGATTTGATCGCAACCGGGAAAGTGATTTGATAAGGCGTATAGAACCGGTTGTGATAAGGGTAAAGAGCAATCAGTTGTGGAAGCTGCGTTTTCAACTTCACAACTTTTCCTTCAAAGCGTCGGCCGTCAACATCCAAGAAAACGCGCCATACTGTTTTTGGTTTTGAAGCATCGTCGTTTTTCTTGTCAGGAGTAAAAAAAGCCAAGAAAATTTCTGTCTCTTTGCTCATGCGCTCTTGAGCTTTGACTTGCTCGTCTGCAAATTTCTTTTCATCCCACAAATAAAGGCGAGTCATTTGATCCAATTGATCGGCAATGACTTTGCTGTTTAGAACCGTGCCTTCCATATCAATTAAGTTGTAAAGACCGGAGTAACGACGAGTGCTGTCTGAGTACTTATCGATCGTCATGAAGTATTCGCTTTCAGTGCGAAGGGCACGACCGGATGGAGTGACTTCGTAGGAGGCACAAGCGGAAAGCAAAAAACTCAGCAGCAAAATATATTTCATTACTTGGACTCCAAAACTGAATCGAAGAATTTCTTAATGTCGGCAAAAACTGTCTGACGATTGATGTCGTTGATCAGCTCATGTTTTGCTTCGGGATAAATATAGATCTCTTTGCGTGAACTTCCAAGTCTTTCATAGAAGGATTTCGAGACCGGCGTGCTTACGATTGGGTCATTTTCTGGCAAAATAAACAGAGCTGGTTTTTTAATTTCATTCGCACGCGGCACCACATAGTCAAAAGACTCTAGGAAGCCCAAAAAGGCACCTGGTGAAACACGTGTGTGGCGAAGAGGATCTTGCTCATATTCACGAATCACATCTGGATCGCGTGTGAGCATTTTATTTTCAAGCTCGTTATCCATGGTGATCGTTGGCATCAGTTTATTCATCAAGCCTGCACCTTTGGCCTTAATCATCGGCACTGGCATTGAAAGGCCCAAGAAAGGAGCGCTGATCACAATCGCATCGCATGGAATATCGGGATTGCGAAGCATGGTTTTAAGTTGAATTAATCCACCCATCGAGTGGCAGTACAAAATCACAGGTCCTTTGCGAACTTTTTCTTCGCTTAAAACTTGATCCAGGAAAATTTTGTAGTCCTTGCAGTATTCGTCGAACTCACCAACGTAACCGCGTTTGCCACCAGAGCGGCCATGACCACGAAGATCCCAACCATAAAAAGTCCAAGAGTCGTTTTCAAAAGCTTTGATCAAACGGTGATAGGATTCCGAGTGCTCGCCATGACCATGAGTGATGATCACAGTTCCGCGCGCTTTTGGGTTTTCCCAAATTTGAAAAAACAATTCGAGATCTTGATAACCTTTAAAAAAACCTTCTGATCTATTGTACATAGACTTTAGCTTGCCCCTGCCTCCAGGGATGATCAAGCCAAAACTCGTCCCTGCGCTTAGACTAGGCCGCGGACGAGAATGGTGTCTTGTGCTTCCGTCTGGGTTTGCAAGTGGTCCAAATTGTAGTGGATACCACGGGACTCGTGCCGACGGAGGGCGCATTCAACGGAAAGATCGGCCACAATTGCGATATTTCTCAGTTCTAGAATATCGGGGTGGATTTTCATATTTGAATAATACTCTTTGGTCTCAGAAAGAATATTTTTAAGACGGTGCTGTGCCCGAGCCAAGCGTTTGTCGGAGCGAACAATTCCCATATAGTTCCACATCAAACGGCGGATTTCGTCCCACATGTGGTTGATCACGATCATCTCATCGTCATTGGATTCTTGCGGGTGAGTCCATGGTTTTGGCTCTTGTGCCATGAACTGATATTCGTTCCAGTGTGACTTGATTTGTTCAGAGCAGTTATGAGCTGTGGTCAGACATTCCAACAGTGAGTTCGATGCCAGACGATTTGCTCCATGCAGTCCTGTGCAAGCTGTTTCGCCAATGGCCCATAAGCCTGGAATATCGGTTCGGCCATCAGCATCGGTGACAACACCACCGCACAGATAGTGTGCAGCAGGGACCACCGGAATGGGCTGCGTGGCCATGTCGATTCCGTATTCCATGCACTTGTTGTAAATCGTCGGGAACCTTTGCTGCAAAAATTCACGATCTAGTTTCGTCATGTCGAGGTAAACGCAAGCGGCGCCCGTTTTTTTCATTTCGTTGTCGATCGAGCGAGCGACAACGTCACGAGGCGCAAGTGATCCGAGCTTGTGATACTTTTTCATGAAGGCGTTGCCTTGAGCATCGATCAATTCGCCACCTTCACCACGCAAAGCTTCGGAGATTAAAAAATTTCGCGAGTCTTTGTGATACAAACAAGTCGGATGGAATTGCATGAATTCAAGATTGGCGATTCGGGCTCCCACTCGATAAGCCATGGCGATTCCGTCACCAGTCGCGCCACTCCAGTTTGAAGTGTAGAGATAGACTTTTCCTGCGCCACCCGTCGCGAGGGCGGTGTTTTTAGCAAGGAAGGTGCGGACCTCGCCGGTTTGTTTGTTCAATGCATAACAACCGACACAGGTGACGGGTTCCATGTCTGAGGGATCGACCTCTTTGTTAACGATAAGGTCGATGGCGTAAAATCCTTCGAGCAGCTCAATATTTTTATTTTCGCGGACGCGGGCTAAAAGAGTGCGGTGAATTTCTAAACCGGTTTGATCTTCGAAGTGTAAAATGCGTCGAAAGCTGTGTCCGCCCTCGCGCGTCAAATCAATTTCTTCGGTTTCTTCGCCGCCTTTTTTTCGAACGTCGAAATGAACGCCCCAGTTTATTAAATCCTGAATACGTTCAGGGGCTTGCTCCACATAGTCACGAACTACAGTTTCTTTGCAAAGCCCTGCTCCGGCGACCAGAGTATCCTGAATGTGAGATTGAAAACTGTCTTCCTCCGACATGACGGCAGAAATGCCTCCTTGGGCCATCGCGGAATTCGAACCTTGGGCCTTTTCCTTCGCAAGAAGGGTGACTTTTCCGTGGGAAGAGAGCTTAAGAGCGAGAGCGAGGCCGGCTGTACCGGAGCCAATAATCAAAACATCACTGCGGTGAGTACTCATAGTGGTGATCTTCTAATGCCTTTTTCTCACTTTGGCAAAGGAGTCTTGCTTGATTCTTACCACTTCCTAAAACTACAATGAAATCAACGACTAAAGTTACAGGGAAGGAACTGTGTCAATGAAGCTAAAATTAATCGCCGTTCTGATCGCCGTGGCCCTCGTATTTATGGGCTCCGTCTTATGGCGAACGGATAGTTTCGTGTATGGAGATCGCATGAGTTGGGTGGAGGCGCAAACGCGCACTCAAACTTCCGCGATCAATCATGCTTTGGCCGTCGAATTGAAATCTCTGCAAAGAATGGTCACGCAATTTGGACCAGAAGGTTTGCAAAAAAATAAAATCAATTGGCCTTCTGTTGCTCCGTACTTTGCCGTTGCTTCCCTCAACGTGTCGGGTGCGAATTTAGAGCCTCAAGTTTTTGTGGCTCGTGATAATTCCAAAGCGGCCAACTGGGGCATGGAGTTTGTGAAATCTGCTTTAGGAAAATTACCTTCAGCAGGAACGGATCTTCGATATTTTGTAAAACCATTCCAAGACAATCAGCGCGGTCGTTATGTCGCAGTTGTCTTTATCGAAGGTGGAAAAGCTTACGCCCTGTTCGGAACAGGTGAAAATTTCCAAAGTTTGATTGATGCTCAACGTGGCTCATTGGGGTCGTTCTCAATTGTCACCACGACAGGTCTTACAGTGGGTCACTCGATTCCTGAATACTTGGGCACTGTGATGAAGGATGATCCTTTGTTCCAACAAGCCTCAAAGGGGGCGGCGTCGCAGGGCGGACAAGTTATTAAACTTTCTAGCGGCGAAGATCTCTACGGTTTGTTTGAAGAAGTGCCACGCAGTAATTTGTGGGTGATGAGTTCTGCGACGATGAAAGAAATCATGAAAGGTCGCACAGGTCTTATCTGGCAATTTGCATTGCTTGGTGTGGGTTTGGTGTTGGTTGGACTTGCGGGACTTCTTTGGGTGGTGTTGCCTGCGGAAAAAGAAAAAGAAGATTTACTTGCCAGCTTGGCGCTAGCGCAATCAAAAGCGCAAGCCGCGCCTGCAGAGAAAAAAGCCGTCGCAGCCGATCCTGAAATTTCGCAAAAAGAAAAACTCGATGCTTCTGTGCGAGTGGCGTCGGCCCTGGCGCACGAAATGCGCGGACCGATGACTGCGATTATGGGCTATTCGCAAATGATCATTGCGCAAGCTCCGGGTGATGAAATCGTGAAAAACACGGAATCTATTTTGCGCGAAACTCGTTCTGCTCGCGATATCCTCGATAAACTTTTGGGCTATGCGGGAGAGTCGGTTCAAGAAAAAATCAATATGAAGATTGAGGGTCCATTGGCAGTGGCCTTAAAACCTCTCGATCCTTTGTTTCAGCAAAAAGGAATCAAAGTTACCAAAAATCTTCAAGAGACGTCGACGGTGGATTTGCATGTGGATGCTTTAGCAAAAGCTTTCACGCATATTTTGTCGAACTCCGTGGAAGCACTTGAGCGCATGCCGAAAAAAGAAATCTCGATTGATCTTTACGAAGACGCAGCGGGAATTCATTTGGATATGACGGATTCAGGTGAAGGCATTGAGCCGGGAAATGTGGAAAAGATTTTTGATCCTTTCTTCACGACAAGATCTTACCAGCAACACATGGGATTAGGTCTTTCGCTGGCGTACGGAATTTTGAAAGAACACGGCGCAACTGTGAAAGTTGAATCAGAACGCGGTAAGGGCACGAAGGTTTCCATTTTGTTCGTTGTTACAAAACAAGAGCAATTGGCAGATCTGGTGGCGCCGAAAGCGAAAGCGGAAGTCGAGGAGGAAACGGTTGTGGTGATGGATTTACCTCAATTGAAAAAAGATTCAGAGCACCGAGTGGAAGCAGAAGCCGAATACAAAGCTTCACAACCGGAACCAAAAGCTCCCGAGGCCGCTTCGCCATTGAACGTGAATATCGATAAACTTTTAGAGTTTCCGGATGAGTTGCAATTCATTGATGGATTCAACTCAGAAAAAACTGTGATGGCTCCAGCGCCAGATGAAAAAACAACGATTGCGTCAGCAGCTTCGCAAGAAACTGTTGTGATTCCGCAAGAAGTTTTGGAATCAGAACCGATCGAAGAATCTTTCAGTTTTGGTAACAATATTGTTCCACCAAAAGGACCGGCTGTGCAAAAAACTTCGAAGCTGGATGGATATCACGTGGAAATTCGTCGCCCTGGAAAGAGGATTTAATTGAATATTCGCGAGCATAGTTCTCAGTTTACGATTTATATCTTCACGCAAGACGTGGATGCGGGTGCTGCTGCGAAAGTTCAACTTTCACAGGCAGGCTATGACGCCTACTTCTTCCAAGATGCAGATATGCTCGAGCAACGCTTGCGTGATACGCCTCCGCACATCTTGGCTTTTTCAACAGCGGGGTTGCAGGGTGCTTTGAATGACTTTGTCACTCATGTCTTGGGATTTAACGATGACATCAAGTTCATCGCGATCTCAGATCTTTCGCAGTTTAATATTTTAGCTCAATACAACGAACACGGATTTTGGGACGTGATCTCCGAAAAAGGCGAGTCGTTGGATCTTCGTATCTTATGGGCGGTTGAGCGAATTTGTGAAAAGTTATACCTCACGTATCAAAACGAACAACTCTTCGATGATTTGCAAGCCGCAAAAAAGCAAATCGATGAGGTTCATGCTGCAGCTGTTGCCAGCATGAAAAAAGCCGAAGATGCAGCCGCGGCAGCAGCACGCGATGCAATTCCAGTATCAGCGCGTTTGGGCGAATATCGCGCAACCGAGAGCAAAGAAGATTTGGTACAAAGATATCTGAACAATATTTCCGATATTCACTGCATCTATTTCAAGTTTCTTCCGTCGGTTCGTTCTTTCGTGGCAACTCATGCCAATGGAATTCCGTCCGATAAAATTCAAGGTGTGGGCGCCCAACTGGACTCTGGCGAGATTCGTGACTTGGCTTCACAACTGGCATTGGGTTTGGTGCCGCCTCATTTTTCGCAAGTGTTGGTCGAGGCTTTTCATTTCAATCCGCCGAAGATTTTGCCGGTTTACGCGAATGGCGGCCTTGAGGGTGTGTTTGTCTATAGCGGTACTTTAGATGAAGTGCGCCGCCATCATCTTACCGAAGAATTTAGTTTGTTTTCTTTGTGTTACTCACATTTCTCTCTCGAGAAAAAGTTGGATGCGGTGGAGGTTCAAGACTTTGTCACGGACCTTTTCAATCGCAACTACTACATGAAAACGATTTCAGAAGAGCTAGAGCGCGGTCGTCGCCTGCGACAGCCTCTTTCCGTTGTGAAAGTGGCGATGGATGATTTTTATGAGATTGAATCATCTTTGGGTGAAGCAGTGAGAGATGAGTTGCTCAAATCCCTTGCAAGCGTCATCACTAAGACCAGCCGAACTAACGATGTGACCTGCCGAACTGGCGTAAACGAGATGGCGATGATCTTGCCTCACTGTTCCCGCAAGGGAGCTGCTCTCCGGGCTGAACGTCTACGTCGTATTGTCGAAGGCACAAGTTTTTTGAATAATGGAATGAAGGTGTCAATCAGCTTGGGAATTAGCGAATTCCCGACTCTGTGTGATTCCGTACAAGCTTTGGATGAAACGGCAACAAAAGCTCTGCTTCATATCTTGGATAAAGGTGGAAATAAAATCTGTTTGTTCAAAGCGCAAGAGAATCACAAGCCCGAGTTTGAAGTGACTGAGTAGGAAATCGTTAATGGATATGTTCCGTCGTACTTTTGCAGAAATTAATTTGGATCATCTGGCGCATAATATCCAGGTGCTGCAAAAGGCTTTCCCTAAAACGCCGTTCTTGTGTCCGATGGTCAAAGCCAATGCCTATGGTCACGGTGACGTGCAGTTAGCACTTTTCTTAGAGCGTTTGGGAATTCAACATCTCGGTGTGTGTTTGATCGAAGAAGGTTTGCTGCTTCGAAGTTCTGGCGTTAAGGCTGAAATTTTGGTCTTCCGCGGTTTTGATCGCGAAGGCGCGGAAAAAATCCTCGAACACGGAATGACTCCGGTTGTGACGACGTGGGATCAACTGAGCTACCTCGAAGAAGTGGCCAAATCTCCGGTTTCCATTCATTTGAAGTTTGATACAGGTATGAATCGCCTGGGCTTCCATGCCGATGAAGCGCAAAAGCTTTATGATCGTTTGTGGCAGAATAAAAAAATCCGTCTCAAAGCATTGGTTACGCATCTGTTTAATGGCGAAGATGCGGTGGATGCAAATGGAACGAGTGCTGAGCAACTTAAAAAATTCCATCAAATCAGTCAGGTGTTTAAGCCTTTTAATATTTTCAGCCATGCTTTGAATTCCGCAGGTATTCTCAGTCGCATGCAAATGGAACAGGATGGTAAACCCGCTCAACATCCCTTGTTCTTGCAAGAGTGGGGTTTGCGCCCTGGTCTGATGATTTATGGATATAATCCTCTGACCAATCGTTCGCAGGCGCAGTTAAAACACGTGATGACTTTAAAATCCACGGTGAATACTTTCCGTCATCTGAAAGCGGGCGAAACTGTTTCTTATGGTGGCACATGGAAAGCTCCTAAGGAGTCCATCATTGCTGTTGTGCCAATTGGTTATGCTGACGGTTATCACCGCGTTTTATCGAACTTAGGTGTGGCCCTGTTCGCGGGACACCGCGTACCTGTTGTCGGTAACGTCTGCATGGACTATTTGATGTTGGACGTGACGGCGGCTGTGCAAGGCCGAGATCTCAAAGCTTTGCAAGATGAAGAGGTCATTTTATTTGGTCACGATGCCCATGGAAATTTCCTCTCACCAGAGGAGCTTGCACAAAAGGCCAAAAGTATCACTTGGGAAATGCTCACCAGTGTGGGGGAGCGTGTGCCTCGCGTGTATGTAGGACAGGAAGCGGAAACGCTTCAAGGTGGAGGAGTTAAATGACGCTTGCAGAACGTGTCGCGGAGGGAATTGCCGATCTTGGCGCCACCGTCATCAATCCCATCAAAAGTGCGGTTCTCGATGTTGGCAAGCTGATGATTTTTTTTAACGAGAGTGTGCGGCTGATTTTTGCAAAGCCGTCTCGTGTGAATGAAATCATTCGGCACATGGAATTTATCGGAAATCAGTCGGTCGGTATTATATGTTTGACGGGCGGATTCACCGGCCTTGCGCTTTCGTTCCAAATTTATCTTGGCTTTAAACTTTTCAACGCCGTGAACTTGGTGGGGCCGGTTGTGGCTTTAGGTATCACGCGTGAATTAGGTCCTGTGTTGACCGGTTTGATCGTGGCCGCTCGTGCTGGTGGCGCGATGGCGGCGCGCTTGGGAACAATGCGCGTGAACGAACAAATCGATGCTCTTGATGTCATGGGAGTGAATACAAAACAGTATTTGATCTCTCCGCGTTTGGTTGCAGCTTTTATTTGTATGCCGCTTCTGACTGCAATTTTCGATTTTGTCGCGATGCTGGGAAGTTATTTCTTGGCTGTAAAGCTAATGGATCTCGATGAGGCGATCTTCTGGCAGAAAATCAGCGATTTTATTGAGGTCAAACACATCAATGAAGGCCTGTTCAAATCCATGGTCTTTGGTATTTTCTTCGCGTTGATTTGTTCTTATCGCGGTTTCAATACGACGGGTGGAGCGAAAGGTGTTGGTGATGCAACCAACCAAGGCGTCGTTCAATCTATGGTTATGATTATCGTCCTTGATTACTTCCTGACGAACTTTATTCGTCTCTATTACAATCTTTTGGGGATCGTCTAATGCTTCGTAAGCAATCAGCTGTGATAATGAAAGATGTGAAGAAGTCCTTTGATGGTGGAAAAGAATTCGTCTTGAAGGGAATTGATCTTGAAATTCCTAAGGGTTCGTTGACAGCCATCATCGGTTTTTCGGGAACGGGAAAGAGCGTGATGCTCAAACATCTTTTGGGATTGTTTAAGCCAACCTCGGGTTACATCGAAATTTTAGGTCAAGATATCAGCAAATTTACGCCTGATGAACTCACAGCATTTCGCTGTAAGTTTGGAGTGCTCTTTCAATCAGCAGCTTTGTTTGATGATATGACGGTTTTGGAAAACGTGTGTTTTCCGCTCCTTGAGCATCGGCGAGATCTCAAAATGCCACAGGTCCTTCGTATAGCTGAGGAAAAGTTGGTTCAGGTCGGTCTTGAATCCAAGCACTACCATAAATTACCGAGTCAAATCAGTGGCGGAATGCAAAAGAGAACGGGTCTGGCGCGAGCTCTCGCCCTAGATCCAGAAATCTTGATATATGATGAGCCCACCACGGGTTTAGATCCCATTCTGACTGAAATGGTGGATAATTTGATACTGAGTACCCATAAATTGAGAGAGGGATTAACCTCAATCATGGTGTCACATGATTTGTCCGCTGCGTTTAGAATTGCCGATCATATCGCGATGTTAGATAGTGGGCGGGTTTTGTTATTTGGGACTCCAGACGATTTCTTTAATACCGATATCGAACTGGTGAAGAAATTCGTCAATAAAGGGATGAAGCATCAATGAACTGGCTCCGAACCGCCGAATTTAAAGTAGGTTTATTAGTTATTGTGGTGGGATCACTCATTGCGGTTATGTCTATGCGCGTGAGCGACGATCCATCCTACTTGGGGCGAGCAAAGAAAGCTTGGTTCCTTTTGCCGAATGCCGCTGGACTGGTGAAAAATTCAGCAGTTCGTTCTGCCGGTATTCCAGTCGGTATTATCAAAGACATCAAATTGCAAGACGGCATGGCGCGAATCGACATCACAGTTCGTTCCGATGTTCCGTTGACGACCTCAGCTGCAATCGAAATCAAATCTTCCGGTATCTTGGGTGACAAGTACATCGAAGTTTATCCCGGCTCACCAACGGATTCGCCGCTTCCAGATGAATCGCAAATCTTGACCGTCAAAGAAGGCGGCGGGATGGAAAACTTGATGGCTCAAGTTTCCGAAGTTGCAGGATCTCTTAAAAAAGTCGCAAAGAGCTTGGAAGAAGCGACCACAGAAGATGGAACTCGTAAACACGTCTTGGGTCGTATCGTAAAAAATATCGAAACTTTGACGGGTGACCTTGCACAGGTGACGACAGAGAACAAAGACAAGATTGGCGATATCGTCGACCAAGTTCATAGCATCACGTCTTCTTTGGAAGAGGTTATGAATGACAAATCCGATTCAGGTCTTAAAGAAACTTGGAAGAAACTTTCCAAAACAGTTTCAAACTTGGATGAGATCACGACAAAAATCAAAAACGGCGACGGTGCCTTGGGTAAGTTGATCAGCGACGAAGATACTGCCGAGAACCTCAGTTCCGCAATCGAAGGCGTAAACGATTTTGTGAGTGCTGGCAGCCGTATTCAAACCGCATTTGATTTCAAAACTGAATACCTCGGTGAAGTGGGAAGTTGGAAATCGTATATCGGTATCCAAATCCAACCAGGTCTTGATCGTTACTACTACCTAGCAGTTGTCGACGATCCAGCTGGCGTGGTTGAAACGACTCGCACTCAAACATCAGGCTCCACAAGCTCTGACATCACGGAAGTCAAAACGTATCAAAACAAAATCAAGTTCACGATTCTTTTCGCGAAAAACTTCTGGGATCTTACAATCAAAGGGGGTTTGATCGAAAACGGGGGCGGTTTTGGTATCGACTACCACTTCTTCCGTCGTAAGTTGAAAGTGTCCATGGAGGCTTTCGACTTCACTCGTACAAATGTTCGTGGATCGGTTTCGTATAGTTTCTATCGCGGACTTTATGTCACTGCCGGTATCAACGATGCTTTGGATAAAAATAATGCTCAGTCCGGATATTTGGGAGCCGGTCTTCTGTTAACGAACGACGACATCAAATTCCTTATGACGAGTGCGCCCTTCTAACCTATGAATAATGAAGCCCTTAAAAATCCAGACAAAAACTGGTTGATCAAATCCTCGACGAGGATTCTGGGGCCCTTCACTCTGTTAGAAGTTACCGAGCTACTTAAAACCAAACATATTTCGATCATTGATGAAATCCGCCAGCCCTCAGGGCGCTGGTCGTATATTCGTGAAAATAAAATGTTCTTAGAGATCGTACGCAATATCCGTGATGAGTTGGATGCGACGGCAGAGAACACCATGACGCAAACTCTGGGACAGCAAACATTTACGAAAACAGCTGATGCTGTGACGTTGTCTGACGAGCTGACGCCAACACCTCCACCTCGCGACATTCCTGCACCGATGAAAGATGTGAAGGACGTGACTTCGACAGGCGAAAGCTCGATTCCTCGCAATATGGGCGCGCGCACCAGCCCACGCTCTTACGGGGCGACGGGTGATCGTCGTTTGCAACATGAGATCGCGAGAAAATCAAATACCTGGCGTTGGGTTGCAATTGGTGTCGCAGCAGTAGCGGCAGCCGTTGTAACAACAACTTTCATGACTCGCGAAAAAAACAAAAACCTGGGTTTTGATCAATTGGTGCAAAAAGCTTTGCGCTATAAAAGCCTTGGTATCTATGAAAGTTCTTTAAAATATTATCAAAAAGCTCTTGTCCAAGGCGAACCTGATTTCGATGCACAAGTGCAGATGGCACCGGTGTTGATTTCTGAAGATCGTCAAACCTTGGTGGGGCGTCGAATTTTTGAAAAGGCTCTGTTAGGCGAAGCAGGTCAAAAACGCGCGCAAGCGGTTGAAGCTTATTTGGGAATTGCCGTCTCTTACATGATGGACGGCGATCTGAAACAAGCTGAAGACACTCTTCAAAAAGCTATCGGTCACGATCCTTCGAATATTTCAGTCTTGCTGAATATGGCCATTGTTGAGTTCAAAAAAGGCAACTATGCCGGAGCGAAAAAAGGATTTGAAGAAATCTACCGTAAAAACCCAACTTCGACGCTGGCTCTTTTAGGCAGGGCAATGGCGACAATCGAGTTTGCAAAAGCAAATAACGATTGGAGCGCAAGTCGTGCTTTAAGTGAAGACTTAAAAGTCGCAGTTCAAAGAACGGGATATCTTCGCCAGGAGCTCTCACTTCTGCTTTCATATTTGCAAGCAGAAGTTAAAGATACCGATGGTTTTGCTCAGGCGTTGGGTGTGTTTTTAAATGAAACTCCCGGCCAAGCCTCTTTGTATACGCATCCACTTTTTGTGGATTGGCGTTTTTCTCAGTGGGACTACATGGAAAAGTACTGCGGAGAAATCTTTATCAAGCGTCCGCCGACTCCGCATTTAAAGGCTTTCCGTGCCGTGTGTTTGATGGAAATCAATCGTGATTCAGAAGCGCAAAAACTTTTGCAAGAAGCCTTGGCGGAAGCGCCATCGGATGCTTTCGTACTGATCACGCAAGCGAGTTACTTGAAAAAAGTCGGCATGATTCCAGAAGCCATGACCATCTTAAAAATACCGGCATTGAAGTCGTTACCTCTGCATGATCATCTTTTAGGTGACATCTGTATTGCGACACAGGACCTGGTTTGTGCTCAAAATGCCTTCACCGCTCTTTATAATAAAGATCAACGTGACGTCGAAGCTCTGTACGGTCTTGCGTGGGTTGTCCTTCGTAAAAAAGAACGTGCGATGGCTTATGACTATGTTCGCGCTGGTTTGCAAGCAGAACCAAATTACTTACCTTTGCTAGAGCTGCGCGATCAAATGGAGTCTGAGTAATGAATAAGCTCATCCTGGCAGCAGGATTGTGTGTTCTATTCTTAGGTGCTTGTTCCAAGCACTCTGAAGAAGCTCATGAAGATATTCGCACTCTCAAAGTGGAAGATCTTCCTGATGATATCCGCATTCCAGGAAAAGCTTATACAGAACTTCAATTTGTTCCTCCTCATGAAGAAGGCGGGCATGGCGGGGCTCCTGCGGCGACACCAGCTGTGGTGTTTGCAGAAGTCACGGTCACTTTAAAAGAAAAATCACCAGGAACTTTGAAAGACGGTGATATTAAAATTAAATTCCCACGCGGCGGTGGGCAGGTGAATTTGGCCGATTACGTGACTGATCAGGCCGGAAGTTTCTACGTGAATTTTGAATTTCCTGATTTTGAAAATGCGACCCAAAAGAAAATTCTTTTTGTGAGTAAAGCCCGTAAGCGTCGTTTAGATAATCAAATCTATGGCGGTGGTTGCAATCAGTTTTTCGATATTACGAAGAAAGCTGAGAAAGCAATGACGGCTGATGGAATTAAGGTGAACACCGTTCGCGAACGTTATACGAGCGTCTTGGGTGGTCATTTCTTGTTTTCAGCTTTGAAAGAAGGCTCAGTTTATCTCGCGCAAGTGACTTTTAAAGATTCCGCTCATACTCATTTATTCTGTGAGGATTTCTAATGGATCAACTGAAAGTTCAGAATCTTCAAGATAAAGACACTGTTGAATTGCTTCTCCTTGTTAAAGAAAGAAGCATTGCCACTGGAAAAAACGGTCGCCCTTTTATGGGGATGACGTTAAGTGATGCGACAGGAAGTATTGAAGCGCGCCTGTGGGATCGTGTTGAAGAACTCTCTCGAGCTTTTGAAATTGGTGACATCATCAAGGTCAAAGGACTTGTTCAGCTTTTCCAAAACCGCAAGCAACTGATCGTGCACCGACTTGAAAGAGTTGAGCCCGAGTCCGTGAACATGGATGATTTCTTAGCGAAAAGTTCTCGTAATCCGGATGATATGTTGGCTGATTTGACTCAGCTCGTTCGTTCTATGAGAAACGATCATCTTCGCCAGTTGGTCTTAGATACATTAGAAGATCCCGAAATCAGACCCATGATTTTACAAGCACCTGCTGCGAAATCCATTCATCACGCCTGGCGTGGTGGCTTGATCGAACATATTTTGTCAATTTGCCACATCATGGATTTTATGGGAAAACACTATCCTTTCTTAAATCGTGATCTCTTGCTTTTCGGAGCGATTTTTCACGACATCGGGAAGTTGTGGGAACTCTCTTACGATGCGGGAATTTCTTATACTGACAGAGGGCGTCTGTTGGGACATATGGAAATTGCCTGCGAGTTGATTGATAAAAAATCGCAACGCATTTTAGGTTTCTCGCAAGAATTGCGTGATATTTGTAAGCACATCGTTTTAAGTCATCATGGGAAGCTGGAATACGGCTCTCCGAAACGTCCGAAGTTCTTAGAAGCTTTGGTTGTGGCGATGATTGATGATCTTGATAGCAAGATCACAACAGTTAAAACGATCATGGATAATGAACGAGGAAGCGGCGAGAAATGGTCTCGATACAATGAGCTCTTTGACCGCTATTTCCTCTTAGATGATATGAATGAGAAGTTGAAATGATTGAAGGATGCCTCGAGCTCTTGCGCACATATAAGTCTTACGATCCGGCAGCGAAATCGCTCTTGGAAATTGCTTTGCTTTATCCTGGGCCGAAGGCTTTATTCTTTCATCGTATTGCCCATGTTCTTTATAAAACCCATTTGTATTTTTTTGCGCGTTTGGTGTGCGAGATTTCTCGTCTGCTGACGGGAATTGAAATCCATCCCGGTGCAACCATTGGTCGCCGTCTGGTGATCGATCATGGTATGGGTGTGGTGATTGGGGAAACAGCTGAAGTCGGTGATGACTGTGTGATTTTCCACGGTGTGACTTTAGGTGGGACAAAGTTCGATCCTGTAAAACGCCATCCTACAGTGAAAAACAAAGTGATGATCGGCACAGGCGCAAAAATCTTAGGTCCCATCACCATCGGCGAGAACGCGCGTATCGGCGCTAACGCCGTTGTCGTGAAAGACGTTCCTGCAAACACGACTATGCTCGGCCCAACTGCACAAGCTCGATAACCTCCCAAAGTTCAGTGTCGAAATTCAAATCTCTTTCTTTTGTTCTCATGATGAAGAATTGTGAGAATGAAGGGAATGAACACGGATGTGAACTCTCTTGATTTGGTGAAAGTGGTCGCCCTCCTGGGATCCGCTGTGATTCTGGTGCCACTCTTTCGTCGAATCGGCCTGGGGTCCGTCCTAGGATATTTGGTCACCGGACTTATCATTGGTCCCTTTGGTTTAAGATGGTTTGCAGACCCGCGAGCTATTTTACATGTCGCTGAATTCGGCGTCGTCATGTTCCTTTTTATAATCGGACTTGAGATGCGACCGTCCTATTTGTGGAGCTTGCGCCGACAGATTTTTGGATTGGGTACCTTTCAAATTTTAGTCTGCACCGTTGCTCTCACGGCTTTAGGCATGGCCTTCGGTTATCCTCTGATCGTTTCGTTCATCGGGGGGATGGGATTTGTGCTGACCTCCACGGCTATCGTTATGCAGGTTTTATCAGAACGTGGGGATGTGGCATTGGTGCGAGGCCAGAAAATGGTCGCGATTCTTTTATTCGAAGACATTCTAATCGTTCCACTCTTGGCATTGGTTTCTGTTTTAACCTCACAAGCAGGGGGTGGAGCTGAAGGTTCGCAGTGGGCGAGTTTCTTTACCGGTGTGGCAGGACTTGCTGTTTTAATTTTACTTGGCGTGTGGACGTTGAATCCCTTGTTTCAAGTTTTGTCGTTTGTAAAAGCGCGCGAAGTGATGACCGCCGCCGCTCTTTTAGTTGTCTTAGGTGCTGCGCTTTTGATGCAGGTATCGGGACTTTCGATGGCCATGGGGGCCTTTCTCGCCGGCGTTTTTCTGGCGGAGTCGACGTTTCGTCATCAAATCGAAGCTGACATTGAGCCCTTTCGCGGAATTTTAATGGGTTTGTTTTTTGTTGCCGTGGGGATGTCGCTGGATCTGCGCGTGGTCTATGAAAACACCGAGGCGATTATTTTTGGCGTCTTGGCAATGATGCTTGTGAAAGCACTGTGTATATATTTTGTCGCACGTCTAATGAAGTCCAATCACTTTGAAGCGCTGGATCGAGCATCGTTAATGGCACAAGGGGGAGAATTTGCCTTTGTTCTTTTTTCTGCGGCTGCTGCTGGTGGCTTGATCGATGCTGCTGCCAATGCGAACCTCACTGCTATTGTTGTGCTCTCGATGGTCTTCACGCCGATTGTGTCGGGACTTGTGCGTAGATTTACTCACTCCAAGGTTGAATCATTTGCGGATATTGAGGAAGCCCATGGCTTATCGGGTAGCGTTCTGATGATTGGCTTTGGTCGATTTGGACAAGTGCTCAGTCAGTTGTTGTTAGCTAAAAATGTGGATGTAACCATTATTGATCTCGATACCGAGATGATTCGAAGTGCCAGTGGCTTTGGGTTTAAAATCTATTATGGAGATGGTTCGCGTTTAGATGTATTGCATGCTTCGGGAGCTGGAACCGCGAAAGTCATTGCTGTCTGTATTGATGAAAAAGAAACGGCAACGCGAATCGTGGAATTGGTTAAAGTCGAATTTCCACAAGCGAAAGTTTTGGTACGCGCTTATGACCGCACGCATGCGCGCGAACTTTTAACTGCAGGTGCTGATTTTCAGATACGAGAAACTTTTGAGTCTGCTATACTTTTTGGTGAAGAGGCTCTTCGTCAAATTGGTGTCGGGGATTTGGAAGTTTCCGAAATTTCTGAGCGCATTCGTCTCTTGGATCTTGAGCGATTCGAATTAGAGATGGCGGCAGGTGCCACCGAGGCCGGACGAAAGCTGATGTTAGGCAATATTACAAAACCGGCTCCATTGGTTGAGCCGCAACGACCAAAAGAGGTTCATCTATGATGCGCGTTGTTTCTTTGATGTGCGTTTTGTTTTCGTCGATCGCTTTCGCCGATAGTTTTGAAATCAGTGCAAATTCAGAAGTGTGGGCATTACCAGCTTCTGCAAAAAGTTGCGTCGCTTGGAAATCAGGGCAAGAAGACAACGATATTCCAGGAAAACACATCAATCTCGGAAATCTGATGGTGTCATGGACCGATTCAAGCAAATCACTTGAAATCACGTCAGTGCGCGTCTCTTTAAAAGACAACCTTTTGCCAAATGGTGAACACGAATGTGTGATCAAGGGGGCTGAGTTGCAAGCCTTGGGCTCAGAAGGTTGGACAAAAATAGCAAAAGCCACTCGCGGAAATGCCAGTACGGCTGACACCGACTGCCGTTTGATTTGCGGTGGTATTACCATCACTCCTGATATCTCGGCCACACTCAATGGAAAAATTGAGGTCACTGGCATTACTACCGACTCAAAAGGACAGCATGAAACTGTGAAAGCAGGGCTTCCAATTCTCGTCGACAATGTGATTTTCTAAAGATCTTCAAGGAGCGTCTTATGGGCATCGTCAGCATGTTTAATTATGTGACCTTGGATGGATTCTTTGCGGGGCTTAACGGAGACATCAGCTGGCATAATTTTTCAAAGGATGAAAATGAAGTGGCTGAAGATGGTCTGCAATCCCAGAATATTCTTTTATTTGGCCGAGTGACCTATGATTTGATGGCTAGCTACTGGCCAACGCCGGAAGCTCAGAAGAATGATCCAACCATAGCCGCGGGAATGAATAAGGCCGAGAAAATCGTCTTCTCTAAAACTCTGAAAAAAGCTGAATGGAATAACACGCGCGTCATCAGCGGCGATATCGGTGAGGAAGTTCGTAAACTCAAAAACGCCGGCAAGAATATGACAATACTGGGGAGCGGAACGATTGTGACTCAGTTATCAGAGTTAGGTTTGATTGATGAATATGCTTTCATGGTGAACCCTGTTGTTTTAGGGGCGGGCCGTACTTTATTTGAGGGCATCAAAAAGAGTCCTCAATTCAAAATTAAAAGCAGCAAAATACTTTCCAGTGGAAACGTCATGCTGTCCTATGTAGTTGATAATTCATAGTTTGGAATTAGCCCTGCGTAAGAGGTACCGAGGTGATCACAAAATTAAGATCAATATCTTAAAAAATGTGATCATCTCAATATGAGATTTTTATATAAAATCAAATAGATACGTTAATCATAGAATTTAAATATAAATTATATTTTAAAATATACGTGATCATGTTTTGAGCGTTGTTAAGGCTCTAGACATCCTCAATATAGCCATGAAATTCTCGATAGTTAGCGAACTCTTTGGAAACTACCGACCAAGTTCTACGCGTCTTAAAATGCATCACAGCTTTCTAACTAGTGAAAACCACATATGCCGATCAGATGGCCCCACGCTTGCAATGCTATCAAGGTACAACAGCAATGTTACAAAAGGGGTTCATCATGTTTTCACGTATTAATGTTTTGGCGATGGGTGTGGTTCTTTCAATGTTTGCAGCACAGACGACAATCGCAAAACAAGGCGGCACCATAGATAAGGCAACTCAAGACGCACAAAAAGCCGAACAGAAAGCTGCTAAAGAAGCTGAGAAGTCGACAAAAGAAGCGGAGAAGGTTGCAAAAAAAGCGGCGCAAGAAGCTGAGAAAGCAGCGAAGGACGTGCAAAAACAGGCTTCGAAAAATCGCATCGAATTAATTGCGAAGATGAAGGAAGCTGAGGTCGGGGAAGAGGTTGACGTTGCTGAAAACGAAGCGTCGTTAAAGTTCCGTTCAAAAAACGGCGCACACAAATTAACAGCCGAAGTCGAAGGCTTTGCTGATGGCGATATCTTCCGCATGTATGTTGTGGTGGGTGGTGCCGAAGTTCTTGTCTCCGAAATGGAACTGATTTTGGAAGGTGATATTCCTCGCCAACAAGTGGAATTCGACGATGCAACTTGGCCAACAGGTATTCCACTTGAACTAACTGAAGGTACGATCGTAAGACTTCGTGATTCAGCTGGTGAGTTGGTACTTGAAGGTTCAATGTCTCTTAAATAATAAATTAATCAGCATCACGTGATGGCAACGAAGTACGGCAACAATCTGAAAACGGCAGCGGAGGCTTTTGGGGCCTCCGCTGATTTTTTATCTAGGGCTCTAACGACGCCTTATGGCCGGTGTGCAAATCCGGTTTCAAGAACTCAAAGCTCTTCGACGGTTTAAATTTTGAATTGATATTTCCAATCAGATCATAGTTACGCGCCAGCTGAATTTTTTGCGTCAGTGCGTTCTTTGCAAAGTTCAATTTGTCGAGTTCAACCCAAACAACATTGGGACTCAGCGTACTTTCGTAAAAGTAAATTCCACGAGTGAGATCCGCGACCGTACGCCAACGTGTCGTAGAAATGTAAGGTCGAGCTGGATCCGGTTTGCCAAAGGGTTGTGACACGTTTCTGAGAACGCTTAACACTCCTGCGACGGCTTCGCGATAGTCTCTGGGTTTCGGAAGATGTTCGGCATAATAGGCTGTGCGCACAAAACGATCGGCAGCAGCTGTGGTGCCCGGTAAGTCCTTGGTTCCACCAAATCCCTTGTATTGTTTAAGCGACGCCAGTTGTTCGTTAAATGGAGGGGAGTTCGTCATCACTTTATAATTGCGATCATGATAAATTTGGGCCTTGCCGTTGATATATTCAATAACTGCGGTATCACCTGTTTTATCAGAGAGCGATAGGTGCACAGTTCCTTCTTTATCCCCGGCCGATGTTTTTACGGTCGAAGTTAGAACTTGCATTTTATTTTTCTCAATTTCGCGAATGGCTTCAGAAACAGTGGCAAAATTATCTAAAAAATATTGCGCCCACAAGCTTACTGCGAGACCTGGACGGTTTTCATCGCGAACGCCAAAGTCGCTCTCGGTAAGAAATAGAATATTGGCAGTCAGACCTTTTTCATTCAACCCATCCGAGGTGCCGATATCATACATGGATATAATCACGCTTCCGTATTTCGAAGTCCATTTGAGAGTGTTTTTTTCAGCCATTCCATCACGAACAATTCCTCGAGGGAAAAGCCACATATTTGAACCTGTATCTTCGACCCAATCCATATTGCGGCCGACGATCACGTCTTGATTGGGCGCCTGCCACAGAACACGCGAGCAGGGGTAGCCAGGCATTGATATGAGGAGAATTAGAAAAGTGAGAAGTGTTGTTTTCATGGTGCTATTTTAAACAGATAAAACTTTGAGCACGGAGCTGTTTTATCGCAGAGGCCGACTCAGATCTGATCGTTTACAGAGTCCAGTTTTTTGTTTGCAGGTGCAAAACATAAGACACTCGATAAAATTGTGATGAGAGGTGTCTTATTAAGTTCACGTGCATCTTGCTATCGCTATTTTTCTATTTGCCAACTTACGCTCAAGAGCGGTTGCGAATCACAACAGGTGAGTGGCCGCCCTATGTTTCGGAAAAACTTGAGGGGCAGGGGTTGATGGTTCAGCTTGCCCGCGAAGCCTTTGCCGTCAGTGGTATTCAAATGGATTTAAGTTTTTTCCCCTGGTCGCGCGCTGAAAATCTTTCGCGCATGGGGGATCGTGATGGAACGATTGCTTATTCGCATACCGCTGAGAGGCAAAAATATTACAACTACAGTGATGCTATTTACCGCGGAACTTATGCTTTGTTTCATCTTAAAGATACGACTTTGAATTGGAAGCAATTGTCAGACCTCAAGAACATACGAATCGCCGCCACGCGCGGATTTGGTGGAATGGGAAATGCTTTTTTAGAGGCAGAAAAAAAATGGGAGCTTGATGTTCTGCGCCTCACGTCGAGCGAGCAATGCTTTAGTATGTTGTTGAATAAACGAGTGCAAGCTGTGCCGATTGATTTAGAAGCGGGGTATGCTTTGCTAAGAGCTTATTTTGGCGAGAAGGCGATTCTGTTCACTCACAGTTCTCATTATTTGAATCAGCCGACATATCATTTAGTGATTTCAAAAAAGAACAAACGTGGACCGGAGATTATTCGGAAATTCAACGAAGGACTTGCGCACCTTCACAAAAGCGGACGTTACACTGAAATTGTCAAATTTTGGTATCGCCAGCCGATCTATAAAAATGCGCTGCCCGCTTCCTACTTGCAGCAGCGATTGCAACAACCGATTATTGACTAGATAAGGGTGTTGATTCCACTTTGGTTTTGAGATTCGCTAAGCTTTTTTCGAACGTATCGCCCATCATCTTATCCATCGAAAAGGCCATGTACCGATAAAACGGATTTTTTCCGACATGACCCCAATCGCGCCACGTGACCTTGGTTCCATCAGTCGTTGGATCAAATCGAATTTCTCCGTAAAGAACGAAGTCGGTGTTATCCATACGAATTTCAAATTCAATTCCTTCTTCAGGATTGGCTTTGGTGATTTTTTGCGAACCATTTCCGTGCTCAGAGAGCCAATAGCGTTCTGCTCCCACGCCTTCATCTGGCCCGGCATAGGAAAATTGAATATCGGGATCTTCGAAATCAAAACTGCTCCATTGGGGCCAGCCGTACTTAAAACTCACCAAATAAGGGTAAATTTTTTCCCGAGGGGCCTTAATTATGACGGACCGTTCCACTTCCCAGTCCGAGGGCAAAAGATAGCCAATCCCAACGACCGCACCGAAAACCACCAAAAAAGAGATCAATAATACTTTAAGCAATCTCATGGCTTCCATCAGAACAAAGGGGATCTCATTTCGCAATCCCCCCTCCAAAATAGCAAATTGACGCCAATGGTCATTATTATCAGGCCATTTTCATGATCAAATTCTCACACTAAATGAATAACTCAACGCTACGCTTCCATGAGACACTAAGGGAGTTCTTAATCTAGCAGAAAGGAGTTCGGCTATGAACAAGACAGAGACACAGACGACGCCAACTTCGAACACTCATCAGGAAGGGAGCAAGGGAACAGACACTCCAATCCGAAAGAGAAATCGTCGTCGACGTTTACCAGCTTGGTAAACCAAAGAAAGAGAGCGGAGACCCCGCTCTCTTTTTTTATGCCCGGGCCGTAGCTGTCGCGCCAGCCGAAGCCACCATAATACAGGCGATGGCAAAAAGCTGAGGTAAAGACAGAGACTCATGTAGGAATAAAAATCCCGCCAACGCAGCCATCGCAGGTTCAAAGCTCATCAAAACCCCGAAAGTTTTAGTCGGGATATTTTTAAGAGCCATCATTTCAAACGAGTACGGCAGTGCACTTGAAAGCACACCAATCAAAAGACCCATCGGCCACAACGAAACATTGATCAAAGCTTCGCCATTTAAAATCACCGCAAAAGGCAGTACCGACAGTGCCGCTATCGTCATTCCGACGGCCGTCACGTGACCACTGCTGTGACCGCCGCGACTCGCGCGCTGACCAAAGACAATATATAGAGCCCAGAAAAATCCCGCGCCGAGCGCCAGCAAAATGCCGACGAGATCCAAGGCTTCAGAACCCTGATTGTGGGGGAGAATCATGTAAATCCCGAGACCTGCAATCACCGCCCATACAAGGTCAATCCACTTTTTCGAGCTTAAGAGTGCCAGCACCAATGGACCGGTGAACTCCACGCCGACGGCAATTCCCAGCGGGATTTTTGCGAGCGACAAATAGAACAAGATATTCATCAGTCCCAGTGAAATGCCGTAAAACAAAATATCGAGAATTTGAGTTTTAGAAAAACGCACTCGCCAAGGGCGCCAAATGGCAAGTAACACCAAAGCGGCAAAGCCTACGCGCAAACCCGTCGTACCAGCGGGACCCGCAACCGGGAACAGCTGTTTTGCTAGGGAAGCACCAGATTGTATGGAAACCATGGCGAAGAACAAATAGAGAAGAGAGAGACTCATTGAGTGCATGACCCACTTATTCGCCGAAATGACAGAGGGGTCAAGAGAAGAGCGGGAAACCCCGCCCTTTTATGTGCAGAAATGATTAAAGATCAAATTCTTCGCAATCGGCTCTTGAGAACAAATTCTCATCACCGATCATAGAGAAAATTTCCCAGCCATCTGCTTGGCGGATCAAGTAGCGTTCAGCTACGTCGTCATTTGGAAGTGGGATCCAACCTTCGTTGAAATCTTCATCAGAAATCACAAGGTCTTTTGATTCGCCATTGGCGTTGAACAAAGTCATTTCAAGAACGCCAAGGTCTTGGTTTTTTTCAGACGTCGTCACGATTATAGAACGAATGTCACCTTGATCAACGTTTGAACATTGAAGAACTGTTTTTGGGAGAGCCTGAACATTGATAGCAGACATCACGACTAAAGCGGCGAAGATGGATTTCATACGAACTCCTTAAGGTTTTTTCAAATCGCTCGGGTTCTAGCAGGGCGGAAAGACGATGGCAAGCGGGGCATTTTCAATTTGCTTGCAGTCTCAGTTGTTTCTCAGCAGGTTTTCGCTCCTCTTTCATTTAATGCGTTTTAAGCAGAATTTCTGTTCAGAAAGCCCATCTTGCCGTATTCGGGAAAGCGAACTTTTTATAAGGAAAGAGACCCATGAAACGTAAAGGTAAAGTAGCCCGCTTTAAAAGACAAAGACGACTTCTCGTCGAACTTCCAGGTATGGGTAAAGCTGGAGCTCTAGAACGCCGTCCGTATCCACCGGGACAGCATGGTTTGCAACGTCGTAAATACTCTGAATTCGCTCTGCAACTGGAAGAAAAGCAAAAGCTTCGTTTCCACTATGGTGTGCGCGAAGAACAATTCCGTCGCTTGATCAATAAAGCCAAAGGATCCTCTGCTCCAAACTGGGTTGAATCATTAGTGAATCTTTTGGAACGTCGTTTGGACAACGTGGTTTTCCGTTTGGGTTTTGCACCAAGCATTCCGGCGGCACGCCAATTGGTTTCACACGGAAAAATTTTAGTGGATGGTAAGAAGGTGACGATTGGTTCCCAAACAATTCGCGTGGGCCAAAAAATCACCCTGAAGGCTGAAGCACTTCAAAACCAAGTTTACTTACAGGCCAAACAAAATCCTCGTCTGCCACTTCCAAGCTTCCTCGCCAAAGAAGAAGTGCAAGGACAAGAAGTCGGCCGTTTGACTGATGAACCGAATTTGGAAGCAGTTCCATTTGCTTTCGAACCAGGCTTGGTCATTGGTTACTACTCAATGAGGGGCTAATGAAAAAGAATCGCTTCGTTGAAGCTGAAGACATTACTTTAGAAGAAATCTCTGACGATTGGGTCAGTGTAGGTTTTGGAGCGGAAAAGTTCGTGATCGACACGGATACTTTGTATGATCTGTCTTTCCGCTTTGCAGCCTTCTTGGCTTATTTGGAAAATAAAGAAGAAACAGCTGCTGAGGAAGGCACATGTGCTTGTGTTTCCTCAGCGAAGCTTCACTAGTCTAAAAGAGTTGCCAAGCGGGCGACTCGCAAATTTGCGAGAGGGCGGCGCGCCATTTGTCGATGGGTGAAGCACTCTTTGCAGTCAGTGCCGTATTTAAATCAAGCAAAGTTGCAATTTCTAATTCTGTTGGTGGGTGGGCTCGATAAAAGAGTCCATAGGCCGCTGACAGAGTTTGCGTGTTGATCGCAGACGCCGACGTTAATCCAATTTTTTCTAATGCGGCATGAACTCCCGCATCCACACCCAGTACGTTTTCACAAAGCTGTACGTGGAAAGACTCACGCACTGTATTTGACTCGGTGAAATGGTTTAAATTGGTGTTTGCCGTCGAACCGCTGCAGTCGCGGCCCGAATAGCTTGTATAGTAGTTACACGCACCACCGAATTGCGCTCCCTTGTACAGGACCCATTTGTCGATAAGTCCCTCTAAATTTGTAATTGGATACTTTGTGGATGTGAAAATCTCGCGGAAAGTTCCCGCGACAACTGTTTTATTCACCACCAATTGTTTTTGCGAAGGGCGTGGCTTTTCTGTCGTATCAACAGGGTGAGAGCCCGAGCCGCTTCCCATATCATGTCCTTCGGCTTCAACTGAAGTTGAAGAGAAGTCATTCATCTGCATCGGCGCACAGTTTTGATAAGCCTGTGTCGTCACGATTCCAAGAGCTAATAAAAGCAGAGACATTTTTGTTTTTTTCATCATCTTGTCTCCTACGCCACAATCTTCGCTGTCGCGAGTGCACGCAAAACACCATTCTTCAACTCAACAAGAGGAGCCGCCGTGTTTTGGTACGGATTGTGTTGAACACCTAAAAGAGCCGTGACCGTGGAAGCGGCCATCGCCGGAGATGGAGCGCCCTTCTGATTGTAACCGCTGATTGCGGCCGCAATGCCTTGCGTGCCATCGTAAGCAGCACTGTGGCCTGTGCGTTGGATATTCCCAACAACAACAGGTCCGTTCGTAAAAGCTCCAGAAAATACGGATGTGACCATTTGGTTATATCCGTGATCACTTCCAGTTCCGTTACTGCGCGCTGTTCTTCCGAAGTCACCTTGGATTTGCACCACCGTGTTTTGCCAATGAGCACCCAAAGCATCTTTCAGCTCCAAAAGACCTGCGGTGATACCGCGATAATAAGAAGTCATGAAAAGAATCGCAGAAGCTGCACCTGTGGCATGCATATCAAGTGCAAGATTTCTTGAAGCATTTGAGACCACGCCCGCAGCGTTCACTGACGTGATATTCAGAGCTAACAAAGCATCACCACGAATATCAATCGAGTAAGCCAGGCCTTCTTTGATTAAGTACTCTGCAAGCGCCAAACTCTCTGCATAGTTTTGTAACGAAGCACTTTTGATGGCTTCACGGACGTCTTGAGTTTTACTGATCTTGATCAAGTCGCCAGAACCAACGACCCATTGACCAGTTTCATCAGACGTCAGAGGTTTATCGCTGATATTTGGTAAATTAATTTCGCGCATGGAAGTTTCAATAGCGGCTTTATAGCGGGCAACGGCTGCGGTCCAGTAACCATCAATGTTCCCGACACCTTTTGCCATCATATCACTGGCGTTAGAAAGACTTTGCGAAACAATTTTTGAACCACTGTTTTCAGAGCGGCCATAAGCTTTTAAACGGGCTTGCGCCAGTTCCATGGCTTCTTTGAAGCTGGCTTTCAGATTGCGCACGCCTTTATTTGTCGGTGCACCAAAACCTTCCATCAAAGTCGTCAGAGGTTTTGCACCAGCCACTTTGGATTGAGCTTTTCCTTCGCTTGAGAAATAAGCACTGTTCGCCCCACGATCTGGCCATTGAACAGCATCAAATGTGGTCTTTGTTGCTTCCGCAACAAGACCGGTGATTGTTGAAACACCACCGATTGGACTTTGTTGTGCGACCATATTGAATTGGTGACCGTCAAGCCCGCTGCCATAACCGCGAATGATCAGCATGTTATCCAGCAATTCAGTGAGGGGTCTTTTTTGACCTTTGCTATTGTAAACGGATTGACTAAAAAGATGCGGAGCCAAAACATTTTTATAAGTGAAATTTCGATAAGCCGGTGTCGCCATTCCTTTTGAGTCGAAATCAAAAGAGTTGCAGATCATCGGATTTAATTTCCCGGTTGTTGCCACCGACGCCAAGGTTTCAGCCGAATTGATTTTCAACCATTGGTCGAATTGATAGCGAAGGGGAGCACCCGCCAACTGAATATTAATATAGTTGCGCGAAATTTGAGTGCCGGAAGCTTCGGCATACGCGCGCATAATAAGATTGTCAGCAATACCCTCTGAAAGAGCGCGAACTGGATCAAAGATAAAAGTTCCCGCCCCAAGAGTGAGCGCACTTCCGAGAAAATTTCTGCGAGAGAGATTGTTTTTATTTGAAGAA
Organism: Bdellovibrio sp. HCB2-146; assembly: GCF_047345725.1. Taxonomy (NCBI): domain Bacteria; kingdom Pseudomonadati; phylum Bdellovibrionota; class Bdellovibrionia; order Bdellovibrionales; family Pseudobdellovibrionaceae; genus Bdellovibrio; species Bdellovibrio sp. HCB2-146. The sequence goes on along the minus strand of NZ_JBLEQP010000001.1, from coordinate 690,148 downwards.
TCGTCACACATATTTCATCCCTCCCTTATCTGTAGTTCTCGCGTGAGTAGTACGGTGATTTCATTATGTCTTCCACCATCTGAATCACGGATTGGGAAGAGCGAAGTCCTTTCGCCAGATCTTCGACAAAGACGCGATCGGCGATGGCTTCTTTGCTGAGAGATTGGTTGAGTTCCGCATTGCGGGGATCGGTCCGGTCATAGAGAGGAACTTGGATGCCCGTCATGAATTCAAAATATCTTTTAGCAGCACATAAATAGTAATCATCAGTTTCGCTCATGGCTTTTCCAAGACCTGCGATATTCGCAACCGATCTATCGATCAAAGCCCCAGTTGAAGAGCGGAAATACAAGCGGCCCGAAGGTTGTTGCAAGTGGAAATCAGCCACATCAGCCGATGGCCAGCCTGTGATTGAGGCTTTGCTTGGTTTGTAAGTTGTGATTGCCACAGCATTGCGCACAAAGAATGCGGGAGGTTGAATAGCGACTCCATTGGCATCCATCGTGACATCACCGTTTTGGAACGGACGAATGATATCGAAAGCACCCACTGTTACATTTCGAGCCGTGTATGCCATTGGATCCAAAGTCGCATGGCACATCACGCAGCTACCAGAGTTACGAAAAGCGTACGCTGATTTAGTATCGATGAAGCTTGCTATATCAGATTCACGTAGAGCAGGAAGGCTTGCGCACAAAAATGATTGCATATTTTGCTGGGACCAGCGGCGAGCTACTTTATTAGATCCGTTAAACTTCATATTAAAGCCGTGGCCATAATATTGAAGCATATAGATCGGAGAACCCAGAACACCACCACCTTGGGTTTTAAAAAAATCGTAAGTATAATTTAAACCCGGAGCTAGAACACCTTTGTCAGTGTTGCGGTCGCCGGAAGGTTTCAACGAAATATTTGGGACGATGAAACTTTCTGTCGTTGGACGAATTCCAACGAGGTCACCTACGGTGAGTACGGGCATCGATGTCAGGACAGAAACGTGTTTGTTAATGTTTCGGCTAATTGCCGTCACTGCCGGAGTGGGATCACGGAAAGTGAATGGTGAATTTTGCATGTCCAATGAGTTTGATAAAAAGCGGCCCGGGTGCGAAGCCACGAAGCCCAGACGAGTTTTTACAGCTGCATTTTCCACGCGAATAGCGCGGACTCCGGTCGTTCTATTTAACGTATCAGAATATTTTTGGCCTGCTCCAAACATCGTATACGTCAAAGAAAGAGCCGGCTCTGTTGCATCATAGATATCAACGGTCCCGTTGTGTTCGCCGGAGTTGTAACCACTCACAGTATCGAGAAAGTTAGATGGAAACCATGTTCTGTGAAAACTATAAAAATTGTTGAGCACAGCCTTGGCTTCAGCATCTGATGTGTTCGTAAGCTGTCCCGCCGCTGACAATTGAGCTTTGCGAAGAATTTGTGAGCAGGCTGCTAACGCCGTTTTTTTACCTGCTTTCACTTCATTCATCAATGCGTGACCGAGTGGCACAGGTTGACCTGTTAAATGAACATAACAACGATTAAAAAGACTTTGTTGTGAGAGTTCTTGCGCGACCGAACTTTGCGAAAGCAATAGCGCTAAGGCAAATCCCCAAACATAAATTCGCATGTCATTCCCCCCGGAACGCTCTTAGAATACCTTCTCTATTCGGAATATCAGAGGAAAAGTGCAGGGTTTTCTCAAATTGAGACAGTGTTTCTGATGCCAAAAGCATGAGAATAAAATTTTATTGATGTTCGCTAATGGCGACGGCGTCCTTTTGCTTCTGGCGTGCCATCGGCGGGGTCTTCCGGCCATTGATGCTTAGGGTACCGAATGCGAAGTTCTTTTCGGACTTCAGCGTATCCAGTTTTCCAAAAGCTTTCTAGGCTCGAAGTGACTTGCACGGGACGGAAGTTCGGACCAAGCAAATGTAAGGTCAAAGGAATCTTTCCATAGAGGAGTTTCGGTGTTTCTTGCATACCGAAAACTTCTTGAATGCGAACTTCCAAATAGGGTGCTTTATCTACGGGATAAATCACCGGGATCATGCTGCCGCTTGGGACTTTGATTTTTTCTGGAAGTTCTTTTCTTAAGGTCTCAACGATTTCGCTCGGAAAAACGCTTTCAAAAAAATACTTCAGATCTTTTTCGTAAATCGCGGTCATTTTGCTTTCGCCAAGGGCCGCTTGCGTGAAAGCTCCTTTTTTGAGTTCTTCGATATTCGAAATTTCAACGGGCTCGTGACGTTGTAAAAACTCAAAACGCGACCACCAATTGGCAAGTCCGTCATTGTTTTTTAAAACCAGATCCCATTTCTCACAGAGAATCTGCGGGAGTTTTTCTTCAACGTCTTTGGCTTGTGCTGGGGAGAGGTTGGGCTCTTCTAAAGGCAGGCCAAAAAGAGATCGGTACTCTCGAGCGAAGAATTGTCCCTTGTCTTCAATAAACGTGACATCTTTGATTTTTTGGATCTCTTCTTTGAAATGACCCAAAATAAAATCCTTAGAAAAACCGCAGGCCAGGCTCACCATAGTTTCGGCATCGGAGCTTCCCTCAACGCCGTTCAGAGCGATAAAGAATTCAGATGTTTTAACCAAGGACTCGTTATGGAGTTTCACGCCACGACCACCGACCATCAGTGCGCGCTCGCTTTGCCCACGACGGCGACAAAGACGATCTGGAAAGGCTTTTAATAGTAAAACCCTTAACTCGTCACCTTCGGATTCAGTCACTGTCGCAACTTTGTTCTTTTTGGCGAGGTTGCGGATTTGCTTTGCAGATTGATCTACGGTTTGCAACGCCATAAAGGAAGCCTCGCGGGGAGCACGTCCTTGTTTTCGGAATTGATGCAAGATTTCCAAGCGAACTGTGAGGTCGCATTCGGTTTTATCGCCAAGGAAATTCGCAGAGCCGTCGCGACGTAAAAAATCGCGTTCCTGTAAAATCGCGGAAAGATCTGATCCCAGTTCCATTGTTCCACGAGACTGTGACACTAACATCAGTTTTGCCAGTCGCACTGGCAATGGATAGTGCAGAATTTCTCTTCCGAGTGAAGTGATTTTATTGGCGCTATCCAAAGCTTCCGCCAACTTGAGATATTGCAGAGCTTTTTGAATCGCGATGCTGGACGGTTTTTCAAACCATGAGAAGTTTTCGAAATCGCTCACACCTTGAGCGGCCAAGAAGAGCAAACTCTCGGTCAGGTCCACTCTTTGAATTTCAGCCGTTTCGCTTTTACTAAAAGACAATTCATCCATTTTATTCCACAGACGGAAGCAAATTCCGGGGAACTGACGGGCGGCGCGACCAGATCTTTGAATCGCACTGGAGAGGCTGATACGTCCCAGTTCCAAACGGGAAAAACCGGTGCGGTAATCTTGCTTCATATTTTTAGCGAGACCCGAATCAATCACGGTGTTTACACCATCAATGGTGACGGAGGACTCTGCGATATTCGTGGAAAGTATAATTCTTTGGCGTGATCCTTTTTGTAGAGCTTTTCTTTGGTCCTCAAGATTCAAAGAACCATGCAAGGGAATCACATCAATATTTTGGGCCGTAGCCCATTCAGATATTTTATCTTGAGTGCGATCAATTTCTCCGACCCCTGGAAGGAAAACCAAAATGTCATTCTTTGTTTGCAGTTTGGCGTCTTTGATAGTTTGAAAGAGCTGATCAAAAAACATCGGCGAGGTTTGTAAAACCTGCGATGATTTTTGATAGCGCACATCCAGCTCAAAGAGTTTGCCAGGAACTTGCACCACAGGACATTTTCCCAGGTAAGAAGCAATCTTTTCGGCTTCTAATGTTGCCGACATCACAAGAATCTTAATATCGCGACCCAACTCTTGAAGCTCACGCAAAAGTCCCAGTGCCAGATCGACATGCAGAGATCTTTCGTGAAACTCATCCAGAATCACCAAATCGACATCCGCTAATTCCGGATCATCCAACATTTGACGAGCCAAAAGAGCTTCAGTCATAAAGACCAATCTTGTGGAGTCTTGGGTTTTATTTGCAAAACGAACTTGATAGCCAACTTCTTTACCGACTTCCCAGCCTTGCTCTTCGGCGATTCGATGAGCAGCCGCAATGGCCGCCATTCGGCGCGGCTCAAGAACTAGGATTTTTTTATTGGTGATTTTCAAAAGAGCAGGTGGCAAGCGCGTGGTTTTACCAGCGCCAGGAGCTGCCGTAATAACAAGATTCATTCCGTCTTGCAGACTTTTTTGAATACCGGGAATGAATTCATCAATAGGCAACTGAATCACGGTGCAGCCTTATTTTGGATATATCAAAAGCATGAATTCGGCTTTTTCGAATTTAAGGCCAGAAATAATTTTATCAATCGCTCCTTCAAGAACTGTTTCATCTTCTTGGGACAGATTGAGCGTTAAAAGAAATTTTCTGTTCGAGAAATGTTCTTTCATATCGTTCAAAGTTTTTTTCAAACGATAAGGCGTGTCCATAACGATGATCGCGCGATGTTCTTTAGTGAGTTCTTTAAGAGCTTTCCCGCGGGATTCGGTTTCAGCAGGCAAAAAGCCTCGGAAAACAAACTCATCCAAACGTTGACCGCTTAAAGACAACAAACCCATGAGGGCTGATGCGCCCAAAACCGATTTCACCGGCACGTTTTTTTGACGGCACAGGCGAACCAGATCTGCACCTGGATCGCAAAACCCAGGTGTTCCACAGTCCGTGACCAATGCGACTTTGTGATCGGCACACAGAGGCACCAGAGCCGCCTTATCATCCGGAGTGGAGTGCTCATCCAGGACTTCATATTTTTTTCCGGAAATACCGTGAGCACGCAAAAGTTTCGAAGCTTCTTTGGTACTTTCGCAAATTATAATCTCAGCTTCTTTAAGCACTTCGAGCGCGCGAAGAGAAATCTCACTGGTCTCACCAATTGGAGTCGCCACAAGATAAAGCATTTCTAAGACTCCTTTTGATTGAGCAAGAAATTCATAATACGTGGAATGTCTTCTGGTGGAATAGCTTTCCCCGCATGGGTGCTTTCAAAGAAAATGATTTCTACTTGTGGGCAGCGTTCGCGCAAATGCACCACGTTCACAGGTTCGTTCTCAAAGAAATAGATCTTCTCAAAACCTTTTTTGGCCGCTTCCACAAACCAGTTTGTTTTAAATTCAGCATCATCCATGCTGCGATGAGGTTTCAAAACCAAATGCGAAGTTTCATCAACGGGGAACTCCCATTGGCGCATGACTTCTTCTGTGCCAATTCCCATACGCTCAACATCTCGACCTGTGAGGTAAGCAATTTCCGCCCCAGCCTTTTGGACAGCTTGGACGAATTCGATCGCGCCTTCGTAAGGAGCATCAAATTGCAAATAGTGATTCGAGAAAAAGTTCTTCAACCAGTATGCTTTAATCGCTTCTTGGAAATCCATGTGGTGACCATCTAGACCTGCGCGAGTGAGGGCACCTGTGATTCCCCAGTCGCTGCGCAAAGTTTTGATGTTTTTAAGAAGAGCGACTTGTTCAGGAAATCTTCTGTGATTCAATGGCATGGCCGCGAAGTCTAGAAGAATACGTTCTAAACGAGGGCTGACATCAAAGAGGGTCGAGTCCAAGTCGAAAACAACCAGGGATCTTTTTTGTAGGGATGACAAGCTTTGAATCTTAACAAGAATATCACTAAGCATATGGGGCCATATAGCCACACATGGGAGCCAGAGGTAAAGACTTTTCTTGCTCGACGCCAGTGAATTTTTCATAATGCGAGGAGGGGGCTTTGAGTATGAAATTTCTGTTGTGGATCTTGCTCTTGAGCGGACTTTTTTCGAGCATTGGATGTCATCTGAAAAAGGACATTTTGGGGACCACTGAAAATCCAATTAAGCTTCATCTTGTTCCCGCAGTTGATGCCAAGGTCTTGGCCGATAATGCCAAGAAACTCCAAGAGTACCTCGAAGCGAATACACCCTATAAGTTTAAAATCACCATTCCTCAATCTTATGTGGCGGTTATTGAAGCCTTTGGGACGAACCGCGCCGATATTGCTGCCATTAATACATTTGGATATTACAAAGCTCATAAAGCCTATGGGGTGGAAGCGCGCTTGACTGTCATTCGCTATGGACTTGCAACTTATCAATCTCAGTTCTTAGCGCGGTCGGATAGTTCCATTAAGACTCTTAAAGACTTGGCAGGAAAAAAGATCGCTTTCGTCGATCCGTCGTCGACGTCGGGCTATTTACTGCCATTAAAGACTTTAAAAGACCGTAAGATCGAACCCAAAGAAGTTGTGTTTGCGATGAAACACGATGCGGTTGTGACAATGATTTATCAACGTCAAGTTGATGCTGGTGCAACTTATTATTCACCACCTCAAGACGGTAAATTAGAAGATGCTCGTCGCATGGTGAAAACTCAGTACCCGGATGTTGAGCAAAAAGTAAAAATCATCGAGCTCTCTGATCCCATCCCAGCAGACCCCATCGTTTTCCGTAAGGACATGCCGGAAGAAATGAAAGAAAAAATCGTCGAAGCACTTTTAAAGTTCGTGGCGACCGATGACGGAAAAAAATCTTTGGATTTGATGTTAGGCGCTTCGAACTTCAAACGTTCGACAGATGCTGATTATGATTCGGTTCGTGAAATGTTCCGTCAGTTATCTGAGGAAAAACCTTAATGGCTCTGCTTTCAGTACGTAATTTAACTAAAACTTACCCCAACGGAACGCGCGCGCTGAGAGGCGTGAGCTTTGATGTCGAAGAGGGTGAGTTCTTGGTCGTCATTGGTTTGAGTGGTTCAGGAAAGTCCACCTTGCTTCGTTGTTTAAATCTCCTGCAAGAGCCCACCTCTGGTGAAGTTCACTTTGAGGGACAAAAAATCTCTGCTCTGCAAAAGTCCGAACAAGTGCGCAGCGTGCGCCGACGCATGGGTATGATCTTTCAGCATTTCAATCTGATTCCACGACAGAGCGTTCTTAAAAATGTTCTGATGGGATGTTTGGGGAAGAAAAAAACCTGGCAAAGTCTTTTGGGCTTGTTTTCGGCTCAAGAAAAACAAAGTGCCCTTGAAAATTTAAAGCTCGTTGGGATTTCAGATAAGGCCTATTTACGAGCCGATTCGATGTCGGGTGGGCAAAAACAGAGAGTCGCCATTGCCAGAGCTTTGATGCAAAATCCGGTTTTATTATTGGCGGATGAACCTGTTTCGGCTTTAGATCCGGCTACCTGTCATGTGGTGATGAATTATCTTAAAAAGATTCAGAAAGAAATGGGAATCACAGTTATCGCGAATCTGCACTTCTTAGATTTAGTCAGACAATATGCCACACGCGTGATTGCTCTTCGTGACGGAGAAATTGTCTTCACAGGAAGACCTGGGGAAATCACGGAAGAATGGTTCAAACGTATTTATGGTGAGGAGGCTTATGCTTTGGCGCAGAACACTCCTTGATATTTTTAGCGGCAGTTTTTTGTTTTCGTCTCTCGCTATTCTTGTATTGGGATGGGGCGAAGAAGACTTGATCGCGAGTCCGACAAGTCTGTGGTATTTGCTTTGCTTTATCATTGTCAGTGCCGGTTTGAGTTTTCTTTTAAATTATAAAAAAATCCGTACCTGGGGCGAAGTCTTGTTTGGTCCGACGGTTTCTCAAGAGAGCCCTCCTTGGTATCGCACTTTTTGGGCTTGGCAGTTTCTGATTACCTTTGTTGCCGCCTTAATTGTCGCTTCGATTAAAACGGATTTTTCTTTTATCGAGATTTTGGATCAACAAGGATTCTCTGGCGCGATTCGATTATTTCAAGGCATGCTTGATCCAAACTGGAGTTTGCTCCCACGTGCGATTTTAAACATTATCGAGACAATTTTTATGGCGTTTCTCGCGACGACGCTGGCGATTCCATTTGCTTTCATTTTAAGTTTCTTTTGTGCTCGCAATATCATGCGTGGCCCTATGGCATTTTCGATTTACTTTGTTCTGCGAACCTTTCTCAATGTCGTACGCTCGATTGAGGCTTTGATCTGGGCGATTATTTTTTCAGTCTGGGTCGGTATAGGCCCGTTTGCGGGAATGTTGGCGTTGATGATTCACTCGATTGCTTCTTTAGCGAAACAATATTCTGAAATGGTAGAGTCCGTTGAAGAAGGTCCCATTGAGGCAATTGAGTCTACGGGAGCCAATAAACTCCAATGCATTTGGTTTGCGATTGTTCCTCAAGTGCTTCTGCCTTATATTTCATTTACGGTGTATCGCTGGGACATCAACGTGCGGATGGCAACCGTGATCGGCCTTGTCGGAGGCGGCGGTATTGGAACAATGTTGATTCAATATCAAGGTCAGGCGATGTGGCGCGAAGTAGGTTGTATTATCTTTGTGATTGCCGTGGTGGTGTGGGCGCTGGATCAAGCGTCTGCGTATATTCGTGAAGCCCTGAAATAGGTTTTCAAGCAGAAGGATTTTCTTATGTCGTCAGAGTTAACGCCTTATAAATTAATGATCAAAGAACATCACGTCGATTCCTTGGGGCATATGAACAATGCAACTTATTTGGCATTGTACGAAGAAGCTCGTTGGGAACAAATCACAGCACGGGGTTATGGCTTTAAAGAAGTTCAGCAACTGCAGCAAGGTCCTGTGATCATGGAAATTAAAATCCAGTTCCTAAGAGAGATCCGCTTGCGCGAAAATATTTCGATCACCACAAAAATGGTCAGCCAACAGGGTAAGATCAGTACATTGTTACAACAGATGATTAAGGAAGATGGAACCGTTGCCAGTGAAGCGACGTTTGTCTTTGGATTATTTGATATGAAAACGCGTCGTTTGATTGAGCCTACTCCGCAATGGAAGCAGGCTCTCGGAATGGACTAAAGAGGGAAGAACACCTGCTCTTTGCATACGAGAGTCTCGGGCTCTCGTCCTTCAACGTAAAGCGTTCCGGTTAAGTCGTTGCGATCGACTTTCAGAAGAATTGAAGTGCCATCGCTGGTTTCACCTTTAAACGTTTTAGGCTTCCAAAACTTTCTTGATGCTGTGACGTTTGCTTGCAGCGGTCTTGCATCCGCCACTAAGTAGTGAACTGTAAGGAAAAGATTTTCCTGATTGAGGAAATAAGCTGTATTAACAACTGTTTTACCGTTCGTGCATTGCAAGATATCATTCATCGCAAAAGCAGAGTTCACTGATAATAAAGTCATCGCAAATAGAAGCATTTTTTTCATAATTACCTCGCGCAATCGATGTCCTATATGCACCCTACGTTCCATATATGGATGCGTTTTATTGCGAGCTGAATGGTCTTTTGCTGTCGACGATGTAGACAACGTGACCAATCAGGGCGCCAGAAATTGTCATTGCAGGCGCATAATGCTTATAAAATCGAGGAGAGTCGGGGACAGCGTGGCCCCCGCTTTGCAATAAGGGCCTTCGTTAGAATTTTTAACTGACTAAGGAGATTCTCATGAAAAAATCTTTGATCGTACTTTCTGTAGTTGCTTTGGGTCTCAATGCATTCGCTCAAGAACAAGGTGGCGGCATTGAAGCGGCAGGTTCTTTCTCTCGCCCGACACAAACTATTTCAAACCTTCCTTGGGCAACTGAGCAAGCGATGAATGAACTTAAATTGGATCCAACTCTTGCACTAACAGCTCCTACATTGACGACTTTGATCGCTACTCACCGTGATACTGAACTTCAAAAAGTAGTTAAAATGGCTGGTGACGATGCGGCTTCTTACGTAGCTTCTGAAGGCCGTGTTAAAGGTGCTTACCTTGAGCAAGCTTTGAAAGTGATCCGCGAAATGTCGAACACAAAAGAATCTGACGCTGTTTTGGCAAAAGAGATTCTTCTTGTGAACGTTGCTATCGGTAGATAATTAATTTTAAAATTCGTACGTGCTCTCTCTTCTTCTTAGGCTGTGGCGCTTCTTCTCGCCACAGCCTTTTTTATTTCAAAATTTGAATAGCAGCTATTCTCTGCGTGGTTGATCCAGTGTGCCTGGGTTACCACCGGCAGGAGTGGTGCCTTCTTGTTTGGTGACGTCAGGTGTGTTTCTGCTGGTACGAATGCTATCGACATCTTGGTTCGATGCTCTTGCATCATAGTTCGGATTTCTGAGGCGTTCTTGCTCTTGAGTTCGTGTTCCATAAGGGTCATAAGTATTTCGGTCATTTGAATTCGGCATCGAAGATTGAGCCATCGCACCTGTTGATGCCAGAAGCACAGCCGCAAGCATGAGTGATTTCATATATCCTCCAAGTAATTCGGTTAGTCATTGCTCTCTTGGTTCTATTTTATACTCTGGCGTTTATTTTGGGATTTGCATTTCTGCACGGATCGATCGAAGGATGAATGTAATAGAACAGTAGATAGGATGAAGATCGAGGTTAAGCCGTATAGTTTTTAAACTATGCGGCTTTGGCGACGGGGAAGGCTGCAACAGTGATATAGAATTTTCCACGCGACGTGGAGAAAGGAATCAACATGCCCGCAGATCCTTTTTCACAGGCAATAACTTGGTTTGCTCCAATCAAAACCTTAGGTACAGTTAACTGCACACCAAAGTTCGACATTTCACTTTTTGCGTTACCAAAAATAATGTTATTGATCTCACCCACGGCATCTTGATTGTCGGGAGTAAGTTCTGTTTGTTCTTCCATTAACATGGTCGAAACAACTTCAAGGTAACTGCCTTTATCAAATGAAACGGCAAGGAATCCTTGGAATGCCGCACTTTTAATATCAACAATTGAAGACACTTCACCTAAAAGAGGATCGTGCGGAGATTTCGGTCCCGCTTTTTCCATCTTGACAGAGGTCACACCAAATTGACCCAATACACTCATCGTTGCTTTGATCACAGCGTTGATCACGCGCACGTCGACGGCATATTTAACTGCCGCTGCTTGGGTGGCAGCGGGTTCTTTGTTGGTCGCTCCATGGTGTTGAGCGTTCAAAACATCAATCATCGCACTGATCAGTTCTTGCGGTGAGACGGGCTTTTTAAAGTGTTTTGAATTTTTCAACGAGTCGGGAAGTTCAGTGAGATCGCGATTGGAAACGACGATTAAATCTGCATCTTGAGTATTCTTATATGACAGTAGTCCGTACACAAATCCTCCGTCCATCAGACGGGGGACTTCGGTATCAATAAGAACGACATCGAACTTTTGATTCTCAGATTTAATAGCGGCTTCTGCACCATCTTTGGCGCGGACAACGATCGGCGAGAGCTCTGAGTCCTTTAGTTCTTTCAACAGCGGACCCTTTACAATCTGCTCGAGTTCGCAGTTGTTATCTACAATGAGGATATTCTTGCGTAGTTTCATGTCCTTTTTCTGGGTAAACACCATATAATCAGTTTCTTCCGGTAAAATCCTAGGCGAACTCTTAACGCTCTGTAATTAACATATCGGGGAATTGTGAATCCGACTTAACGAGGAATTTTCGTTTAAAAGTTAGACGAAAAAATTGAAACAATGTTTAAGAAAATGTCTATTTTCCTACAGTTAAGTGTGGTCTAGCTCCTTCCGATAGAGATATTCGGGAGGCCCTAGGATGTCGAAACAGTACTATCTTTCCAATAGTGGAACACACATTGGTCCGTTCACACTTGAGACTGTCTTAAAAAAGGTCGAGAGTAATGAACATCAGTGGACTGATTATGTGTACGACGAAAGTATTGGGAAATGGTTGATGCTCATGGAACACCCTGAGTTTTCAGTGAGCTTCGGTCAAATGGGACAAATTATGGGAGACAAGAAGTCTCAGTTCGCAGAAGCGCAGCGTTTGCACGAAAAAGAATGGTTTATTCTGAGAGACGGAAACAACCTCGGTCCATTCTGTCGCCTGGAGGTCATCACGATGCTTCAGGAAAAAACTTTGTTCGAATACGACTTCATTTGGAAAAATAAAATGCAAACGTGGAAGCCTGTGGCCGAGGTCCCTGAGTTTTCGCCAGAAAAAATGCGCGAGCTCTGCGACTCTCAAGAAGTCTCTGTGAAGGAAGTCTTCTTCCGTCGTCGCCATCCGCGTGCTGCTTACGGAGCTTCGATCATCGTTCACAACAGCAAAATGGTTTTCAAGGGTCATGCTTTTGAGATCAGTGCGGGTGGTGCGGGGATCATGATTGAAAATAAAGAATTGCAACCAGGACAATCATTGTTCCTGCACTTTCAACCTGGCGACGGAGTGCCACCTTTTAATGCTGTCTGCCAGATCGTTAGCAAACAGCATGTCAGTGGCGTGAGTCGTGAAGAAGCACCGGTGAAATACGGTGTGAAGTTCACGAACCTCAGTCAGTCAGTTCGTGAAACGATTAAAAACTTTACGTCGAAGACGAGTTAAGTCCGAGTGAGACCAGTTGATGATAAAGTCCTTGCGACTTCATCAACTGGTTGTGAGATCCCACTTCTGCCAATTCCCCTTGATTTAAAACCGCAATACGATCGCAGTGTTCAATCGTTGAAAGGCGATGGGCAATAATGATGCTCGTGCGACCTTTGGTGATCTCGCGGGTGGCTTCTTGAATCAGATGTTCGCTTTCGGAATCAATATTCGCCGTCGCTTCATCTAAGATTAAAATGTCAGGATTAAATACCAAGATGCGCGCAAACGCGAGCAATTGGCGTTCACCGACAGATAAATTAGCCCCGCGTTCTTCAACCGGGCTTTGTGAGTGACGGCCTGTACGGGTCAATAGCTGCAAATAACCGGTTGTTTTAAGTGCCTGTTCAATTTGTTCTAAGCTGATACGCGGATCACGCAGACCTACGTTGTCGGCAATTGTTCCACGGAAAATAAAATTGTCTTGCTGAACGACGCCGACGTGACGACGGAGTTGTGGGCGTGGGATGTGTTCAATAGGGACGCCATCAATAAATAAACTCTCTGAAGGTGCATCGTAGAATCTTTGTAATAATGAGATAAATGTGGACTTACCGCTGCCGGTTCTTCCGACGAGGGCTAGTGATTCGCCGGAATGAATATGCAGAGAGATGTTTTTTAGAACGTCTGGCAATTGCTCTTCATAACGGAAGGTCAGATCGCGTAGTTCGACTTCTCCACGGAAAGGAGCAGGCACTTGCACATGACTGTCCTCTTTTTCAACGGGTTCATCCATTAAGGTAAAAATACGCTCGGCACTTGTCAGGGAATTTTGGAATTGTTGGTACTTTTCTAAAATCTCACGGAGTGGTGGGATAAAATCTTGGATGTTCATTAAGAACGCGACCAAGGCACCCAGTGCCAGGCTGTCTTGATGATTCAGCCAGCCACCAAAATACAATGCCGAAGTGATCGTCACCGCATTAAAGAGATTCATTATCGGCTGCATGAAAGCGTAAGCGCGGATCGAGCGCATATTCAGATCCCGATATTCGACCGACAAAGTCGCAAACCTTTTACGATTTTTTTGCACGCGATTATAGAGTTGAACAACCTTGATGCCATTGAGATTCTCTGCCAAGAAGGCATTGATCACAGACAGTTTCTTTTTCTGTTCACTTAACATTTCGCGAATGCGATTTGAAAGGTAAATCGAAGCACCAATAAAGATCGGCGCCCCGATAAGGCAGATCAGCGTCAATTTCCACGAGATTAACGCCATCGCTACGACGACGGAAATAACAATCACGCCTTCGGTAAAAACTGAAATCACGCCATCGGTGAAAAGTTCCCCGAGAGAGCCCACATCGTTCGTCAGGCGAGTGACGATACGACCGGTCGGTGTCTTATTGAAAAACTGCAACGGCAGCTTTTGCACGTGGCTCATTAAATGATCGCGCACGTGATAGAGCATGCGATTGCCGAAAACTTGGAAGATATATGCGTTGGCGAAAAAGAGCAGAGATCTGAGGATCTCAAGTCCTAAATAGACGAATGCGATGTTGGTAAAGACCAAGGCGTCTTTTTTTAGAACCCCGTGATCAATTGCATAGCCAATAAGAAGCGGGATCATCCGCGAAACAACCGCGACGCCCACGACTGCGAGCAAGGCTGTGATGAGCAGTCCTTTTTCTTTTCGTGCATAAGGCCACAGGCGTTTAAAGAGTTCGCGATAGGTAATCTTGGTTTTGACCAGATCTTCGCTCATGAATTTATCACTCATGGGAAGCCTCCTGTCCTTGGATGCGCACAATGGTTTGCAAGGTCGGACTTCGTTTTAAGCATTCGTCGAAAGTGCCAAAGGCTTCAACAGCGCCATCTTTAAGCACGAGCAACTTATCTGAATTGCGAACCGAAGACAGGCGGTGAGCCACGATGATACGAGTTAAGGTCGTGCGACTTTGACGAAGTTCAGATTCGATGGATCTTTCAGTCCGAGTATCCACTGCACTGAGAGAATCGTCCAAAATCAAAACCGGAGTTTTCATAATCAAGCCGCGCGCAATCGTCAGGCGTTGTTTTTGGCCACCAGACAAATTCACGCCGCGTTCGCCTAGTTGTGATTCGTATTTTGAAGGCAATGATTCGATCTCGTTATGCAGATCTACGATCTTTGTCATGCGTAAGACTTCTTCAGGGGAAATATTATCCGCAACCCCAAAGCCAATGTTGTCGGAAATAGAATCACTGAAGAGGAAAGGCTCTTGCGGGACAAGCAAGAAAATATTACGCAAAGACTCTTGCGTGTAAGTTTCAAGTGTTTGGCCGTTAATCAAAATGCGTCCCTCTGAGAGTGGATACAGACGAGTGAGTAAGTGTAGCAACGTGGTTTTGCCGGCGCCCACGGACCCCATGATGCCAAGGCTTTCGCCTGCGTGGATTTTGAAATTGATGTCTTTTAGTGTGTAAACACTGTTGCCAGGATATTTGAAAGACACATTCTGAAATTCTAAAGTTTCAAACTTATCCAGACGAACTGTGCCAGTGTTTGGAATGTCACTTTCAACCATCAAATGTTCTTTGATACGATCAAAAGAAGCATAACCCTTTTGGATCATCGAAAGTCCCATGCCGAGAGCTGACATCGGCCACACCATTTTTTGGATATACCGATGAAAGGCGACAAAGGTTCCGATCGAGATTGCTCCCGCAAGCAAATCATCACGTACAACAAACAAAAGAATCACGCTTCCCGATGTGACACCAAATTCCATCACCGGGCGGAAGAAGGCATCAACGCGCGCCACTTGATTGCCGGACTTCTCATAGGATTTGCTGACTTGGTTATAAAGAGCCAAACGTTGATCTTCTTGCGCAAAGCTTTTAATCACGCGCACGCCACCGATGGTTTCTTGTACAACTCCAGTCAGCTCGCTGAACCGCTCTTGCTGAATTTTGTAATTGGTGTGGATGAGCTTCATCACTTTCCAAATCAGGAAGGGAATCAGCGGAAGAAAAATCAAAGTTTTCCAAGTCCATTCCCAATTCAGAGAAATCATAATCGGCAAAACAACTGCGATGATGATCACTCCATCGGCCAAAATTAAAACTCCGGGGCCAATGGCTTGACGGAAGGATTGCACGTCATTGGTCACGAGACTCATCAATTCGCCAACTTGAGATTTTTGAAAGAAAGAAGGGCCTAGACCGGTGAGGTGGCGGAAAAGTTTTTGACGAATATGTTCAGCTGCATAGGTGTGGAACTTACCAAAATACACGCGCCAACCCAAGCGAGTGACCGCGAGGCTGGCCATGATAGCAAAGAACAAAACACAGGTGCGACCAATGGCTCCTAAATCCACTTGCGCTTCGATTTCGTCCAGCGCGCGTTTCATGATCAGTGGATAAAGCGCATCAAGGAAATTCGTCGCGAATAAAAAAATCATCCCCAGCGTAAAAGGCCGGGGATTGTTTTTAATATAGAACCAAAGTGGGTGCTTAAAGAGGGTCTTGTTTTCGGTGCTGTCTTGCATGCTGTCTCGACTCTAGTTAATCCCTATTGTGGCGGCAAGTGAATTGCGCCGTGAGAGAGCCTTGCTCGTGGTGTCTTTGAAATTTGCGTTCTTCCCACGCATAGTAGAAAGGTCTGCTATTAAAGATACGATCGAAGATATAACGGAACAGTGCCATGACGTCCTCCTTTACCTGTTTTCAGCATCGGATCTTTGGTGTTGCTATTCAATACCAGGTGTGAAAGTATTGAATGACGATACTTAGGTTTTGGGGGTTGGAATGTCACAGATTGACCAGTTTCTAACAGCTCTGAAAAGAGCTCTAAAAGCGAAGAATGTTCTCTATCGTGATCTCGCGAAAGCACTCGATTTGAGTGAGTCGAGTGTGAAGCGTATTCTCTCTAACAAAACACTCAGCCTCGATCGTCTTGAGGAAATCTGTCGTGTCGCTGATATCAGTTTCGCTGAGGTCGTAAAGTCGGCGCACTTAGAAGAAGGGGAGCAGGCGGTGCTGCTTTCGGATGAACAAGAAAGGGCGCTCGCTGAAAATCCACGACTGCTGCATTACTTTATGATGTTGCAAGACGGGAAGACCGCCCAAAAAATCGAACGCGAATACGACATCCAAAGTGGGGAGTCGAAAAAGTATCTGTTTCAACTGGATCGTTTGAATCTGATCGAACTGCATCCCCGCGATAAAGTAAAAATCAAACGCCAAGGTTTCTTGCGTTTCCGTCGTGATGGACCAATGGGGCGCGCTTTGTTTGAACAAACCAAAGCGAGTTACTTGAATTATGATTTCAGAAGCGAAGACTACATCCGCTTTACGATGTTGAAGATCAGTCCACCAACGCTTGCAAAGTATCGAGCAAAAATTGATCGTATCTTGCTTGAGATGCAAGAAGAGTCGCGCTTTGAAATCGAACACAACGTTCCAGTTGTCGATACCGGAATCTTGATGGCCTACCGCCCTTGGCAGTATTCCTATATGGGAGCAATCAAGAAAAAAGAAAAAGCCGAACTCGATTTCTAGAGTTCGGCTCTTGGCTTCTTGATTCTCCCCTGATGTCGCAACGACATCAGGGTGCGGCATCTCAAAATTTAGCACAAGCGGAGCTGAGCCTCTTTTCTGTATTTGAAGCGATTATGGTTGGCACAGAGGATTTGTAAATTTCCGAGCTCATGATTACCTCCCGCCCACTGAGACATCTTGTGGTCGGTTTGCAGTAAAAACCTGCTCCCACAGACTTGGCCAGTTTTTGGATCTTTAAATTGGCAACATTGGTCGCGCTCTAGAACTTCGCGCTTTGTTTTGGGGGTCAGAGTTTTATTTATCTTTGTGTTTTGGATCGAGGAATCAGCCGTCGGCTTAGGAGTATTTGCTGATATTTTTTTCTGCAAATAAAGGTCAGCTAAAATTTCAATAACTGACGCGAGCGTGTGATTCCCATATTGTTGCTGAATTTGATGCGACAAAAGATCACGACACTGATTAAGCTTCGCATGAAGCTCCTTCGAAGCAGTTAACTCTAGTCTGACGGATTCGTCTTTTTGCACTCGCTGAAATTCATAATCGCGGATTTGGATATCTAAAGCCTGCGCCAGTTGTTGCTGAGTTTCAGCGACAGATTTACCAGAAATCATCGCGACCAATTCTGTTTTTTGTGCTGCAGAGACTTTTTCCTGTGACGTACTTTCTTTTTCTTTGATAGCTCGATTCAGTTCACCAATCACACTCAAACAAAGAGATCCCTCCTGAATTTTTTCCGCCAGAGCAGGAACATCTTTTAGAATATTGGCAGCTTCCACACGTCGTCGTGCTGCGGGTTCGGAGTATCCGTACCTTTTCATGAGATATCTTTTTACATCCGGAAAGCCTTTTGCCAGATGCAACTCACGTCGAGAAACTTCTCGAATGTGATCAAGAATTATCTGCAAAGATTTGCGCTCACTCGTCACATGAAATTGAAGGCTAGATTCAAGTTCTTCGTCGCTCATCTTAGAAAAAGTATTCATGACAACTCCTTTAGAGAAGTTATAGCACGGCTTTTTTCAGAGGTAGATTTGCGAGATCGAACAGCGATGTAAAAGAGAGCGTTATAGTCTCTAGCGGGCTCTCTGTTGATTGATCAGTGAAAAGTTGATTTGTTCAAATAGAAGAGCCGTCGTTATTACGTCTAGCGCAGTCGTGCGAACACGAAAAGTTGGTCAAATAATTTATTGTTACAAATATTCTTTGCTGCACAAGGATGTCGTTCCGACATAAAGACGTTCGATTTCATTAATCTATGGTGGGCTATCCAGAGGGCAAAGACCACCAAACTACAAGATAGACTAGTTCTCGAAAAAGAAAAACTGGAGGGTGAGGCACATCAGTGATTGATGGCTTATCATTAATAAGAAAGACGTACTTAAATTGACAACGAAGATGGCTAAAAAGAATTCATCTCAGCAGAAGTTCAGTTAGAAAAAACATGCATTATCGAATATTTCGAACTCAGAAAAAAATATTGAATCCCAAACTACCAAAAAAACAAGCGAAGCGACGCTAAACGGACGAAGCAGATTTGCGGGAGAGGGGTGTGGTACTCTTGTGCGAACGACAACAAAGCCCGGACGGCGTGAAACAAATCATTCACCCGAAAACCCGAGCAGCGTGTTGAATTGTTAGGATTGTGTTAGGGGTCTTGACCGAGTTTTGATGAATTCGGTAGCGTCAGTTCATTCCGAACAATTGAGCCGAAGGACGCTGCATGATCCAGTTACAAAAATGGAGAGGCCTTTCGCCCGAAACAGGGCATCCGCCGGGGAAAGACCCGCATGAGGGTCTGTCGTGCAGTCGCAGTGTATCTGTGTACTCGAAGTGTCTCGTAAAATTGAATATTGCAAATCTAATTAAAGGCGTCCATGTGGCGCCTTTTTTATTTTCTGAATCAGTTCCTCCGTCTGAAAGGACAATATAAATGTGTGGTGTGGTTGGACTCATTGGAGAGAAGCAAGCCGGAGAAAAACTGTATCCCGCATTGTACGCTCTCCAACACCGTGGACAGGATGCGGCTGGTATCTTGAGTTATGACTTTGAGCGCACCGAGTATCATTTGGAGAAAGACCTAGGCTTGGTCTCCCAAGTATTTCCGGCAGATCGTTTGGCAAAACTGCGTGGGACGATGGCGTTGGGGCACACGCGCTACTCAACGATCGGGACGGTCGTTAAAGAAGACCTTCAACCATTAGTGTTCAGTTATCCAAGTGGCATCGGTATGGCCCACAACGGGAACGTGACTAATTATAATGAGATCTTAGAGTTCGTGCGTAATCGTCGCAGTCGCTGGACATTTACTCGCAATGATTTGGAAATCTTGCTGCATATGATGTCGATTGGTGTTTCGGATCGCATGTCACAAGGAATTTCCGGAACGACTCTGGCCGAGGCAGCTCGTGATGTTGTGACGAAGGTCAAAGGCGCCTATAGCGTGGTCGGCATGATGGCCGATCAAGGGATGTTCGCTTTTACCGATTCTCAGGGAATTCGCCCTCTATTAATAGGACGAAAATCAGTCGGGGAAAAATATAGTTACTGTTTTGCGTCTGAAAAACAGGTGTTCTTTGCTTTAGGTTATGAATACTGGCGCGATTTGAAACCTGGTGAGTTTATTTTTGTCGACCGGGATTTGAATTTACAAAGTTATGCGCTTTCAGAAAAGTCCGCTCGTCCTTGTATGTTTGAATGGATTTATTTCGCAGGAGCCGAGACTGAATGGCATGGACGTCCTGTCTATGAGGTGCGTTTAAGGCTTGGAGAGATTCTCGCTGAAGAAAGCCGTCGCATTCTTGCTGCAAAAAACTTGGATGTCGATGTGGTCGCTCCAGTTCCTGATACCTCTCGTGCAGCAGCTTTACGTTTGGCTGAAGTCCTTGGCACTCCTTACCGTGAAGTCCTCATGAAAAACCGCTACGTGCAAAGAAGTTTTATCGTCAACGAACCCGAACTTCGTCGTGCGATGGTAAATTTAAAACTCATGCCGGTAGAGAGTGAAATCCGCGGCAAAAAAATCCTTTTAGTCGATGACAGTATCGTGCGGGGAACAACTTCAGCCCGCATCATTCAGCTTTTACGTGAAGCGGGTGCTGAAAAAGTTTATTTAGCGAGTACTTGTCCGCCAATTCGCAACCCTTGTTTTTATGGAATCGATTTCCCAGAAGGCGAGTCGTTGGTTGCGCATAAAAAAACCGAAGATCAAGTCGCTGACCTCTTAGGTGTTGATGCCTTGATCTATTTGCCACTCACAAGGCTTAAAGAAGCCATCGGACTGCAAAGTCTGTGCAGTGCATGTCTCGACGGTGATTACCCAGTCCCAGTTTCAGAAAAAGATTTCTTAGAAGTGCGCGCCCGTAATATCGGTGGCGGCGGAAAAAATGAGGTGAACGTATGAAGATTCAAGTTCTATTCGGCAGTCAAAGTGATGAAAGAGTCTATGGACCCCTTTGCAGATCACTGGAAAGTGTTGCGGACGTCAAAATGGAAGTGGCGTCAGCCCACCGCCATCCTGCACGTGTGCGTGAAGTGATGACGACATCAGATGCGCAAGTTTTTATCGCCGGAGCAGGGTTGGCTGCGCACTTGCCAGGTGTGGTGGCATCTCTGACGCAAAAACCTGTGATTGGAATTGCGGTTAACGGTGCTTTTGGCGGTTTAGATGCCTTTATGTCAGTTGTGCAAATGCCAAAAGATATCCCCGTGATGGCAACGACTGAATCTCAGGTGGCGAAACTTCCAGCATTCCTTGCAAAAGTAAAAGCTTGGGAGAAAACATCTGAGCTGTTTCTTTCTTGGAATCAGAAAAAGACGGAACATCCACTTATAAAAAAGGCGCTTCAAGATATCGAAGAGAAAACGCAAAGAAAAATCCAATGGGTCGAGTCCACGGATCCTCGCAATCGTGGAAATCTGTGCCTTGCAACTGATGAAACAGTTTCCGAAGGTCTTTGCCTCTGGTTGATTGAAAAAGAAGAACTGCAAAAGCCAGAGCAGTCTTTGAACTTTTTCGCGCAAGCGCAAAAAGGTGGCTTCTGGGTCGGCGCTAATAATATTCAAAATTTCGTTCTACAAATTCAAAAAATGGAGGTCCTATGAATCTGATTTATCGTGGCTCCGTCAAAGACATCTATGAGAAGGGTCAATCGTTAGTTTTTAAATACAGCCATCGCTATTCCGTATTTGATTGGGGAGAAATGCCCAATGAAATCCCACAAAAAGGGGAAGCATTGGCAATAATGGCAGGACTTTTCTTTGAATACCTGAAATCTAAAAACGTTCATTCACACTTTGTGGCGCAAGAATCCTCAGACGCTATTTCTGTCAAACGCGTCGACGTAATCCGTCCCCTTTGGAGAAACGGTCGTTATGAATACACGGCCTATGCAAACCGTCCTCAACAGACCCTAGTACCTCTTGAAGTGATTTTCCGTTTCTTACTTGGGCAAGGTAACTCTCTGGAAGGTCGTCTTAAGAAAAACCCTGCTTATCTAGAAGATTTGGGTCTTGAGGATATTCCGAATTCAACACATAAGTTTTCGCCACCTTTAGTTGAGTTTTCAACAAAACTAGAAGCATCAGATCGCTATTTGACTCGCGCTGAAATTGAAAGTCTGCAAGTTGTCAGTCACGAAGAATTGTCTCGTATCCGCGCACTCACTCGCGAAGTGGCAACACATCTTGAATCTCTTTTCGCTTCATTCGGGGTAAAATTGTGGGACGGAAAATTCGAATATGCGTTCGGTCAACAAAGACCGGACGGCAATCGTGATTTATTCCTGGTGGATTCCATTGGTCCTGATGAATTGCGTCTGACATACGATGGACTCCCGCTATCAAAAGAATTCCTTCGTCAGATCTATACTAAAACTCCTTGGTACGATGCAGTTAAGAAAGCCAAAGAAATCGCGAATGAGCGTGGCACTGAAGAGTGGAAAGAAATCTGCATGAAAGAACTGGGTGAAAAACCACCAGCTCTAACGGCAGAACAAATTGAAACGGCTTCTTTGCTCTATAAATCGCTTGCGAATGAAGTGGCGATGGCAATGGGCCGTGAAAAACCGTTTGAAGCAATCGCAAATCTGAAAAACTGGAGTGCGAGATGCGCGTCCTTGTTGTAGGCAAAGGCGGGCGAGAGCACGCTATTGCAGACAAACTTTCAAAGTCTCCGCTTTTGCGGGGACTTTGGGTTGCGCCCGGGAATCCGGGTATGCAACTCCAAGGGCTCACCTGTGTGAATATTGAAAGCCCAGGTGCCCTTGTTGATTTTTCCGTTTCTAATAATATTGATTTGGTTGTCGTTGGTCCTGAGGCCATGATTCTCTCGGATCTCAAAGCCCGACTTGCAGAAAAAGCCATTCCCTGTTTTTCCCCTGATGCAACGGTGGCTCGTCTTGAAGCTTCCAAACTTTTCTGCAAAGAAGTGCTTATTCAAGCGGAAGTTCCCACCGCTCGGTTTAAATTAGCTCTGACTTTAGAAGAAGCACACGCCTTTATTTCGCAGCACAATTTTGAAAGTCCCCTGGTCGTTAAAGCCGATGGTCTTGCATCCGGTAAAGGTGTCAGTGTTTGTAAAACTCTCGACAGTACTCTACACGCGGCAAACGAACTTTCGCATGCCTATGGATTTCCGCTTCTTTTAGAAGAATGCTTAATCGGCCAAGAGCTTTCCGCATTTGCCCTCTGTGATGGCGAAGATTTTGTCGTTCTGGGAACGGCTTGCGATTACAAGCGAATCACTCCAGATCTTTTTAGCGCCAACACGGGCGGTATGGGCGCTTTCAGTCCCTGCGATTTCATTTCTGAAGAGGACACGCAAAAGATTGAATCGTATTTTGCTAGAACGCTGCAAGTTCTGAAAAAAAGAGGACAGCCTTACCAAGGTTTTCTTTTCGCCGGTCTTATGAAGACTCATAAAGACCTTTATGTTTTAGAATACAACGTCCGTATGGGCGATCCTGAAACTCAAGCTCTGCTTCCTCGTCTTGAAAGCGATCTCTTGGAAGTCATTTTAATGGCAACAAAACACCAGTTAAAAGATGTGAGACTTAAACATACGTCTCAATCTGCTGTGCATGTTGTAGTTGCAAGCCAGGGGTATCCTGACATTCGCATGAGTTTGGGACATAAAATCACGACTCCGACGACTTCTTCGCAAGCACAGCTGTATTTCGCGGGCGTGGCAAGTGACGGCAAGAATCTCATTAATAGTGGCGGCCGCGTTTTAGGAGTGACATCGCTCGGTGAAACTCGTCAGCAGGCACGTGAAAAAGCTTATTCGGTCGTTCAGCAAGTTCAGTTTCAAGGTCATTACTATCGACAGGATATTGGAGAATGAGAATAGCGATCTTTGCCTCAGGATCAGGTTCAAATGCAGAAGCTCTTATTCGCAAGGCTCAGGAGCTTTCTGATAAGATTTCTGTAGAATTCGTTCTTACCGATCGCCAAGACGCATTTGTTTTACAAAGAGCTCAAATTCACCAAGTTCGAAGCCACATCGTCGAACGAACTAGCACTCGAAAAGACCACGAGGATGCGATCCTCAAACATGTTGATGAGTATCGCATCGATTGGATTTTCCTAGCAGGCTACATGCGTCTCATTGGCGCGTCGTTTCTGCAAGCTTTACGTGAACGCCATCAAGGCGCCTCACAAATTCTCAATATCCATCCTTCATTGTTACCTGCTTATCCAGGCACGGATTCCATTGAACGCGCTTACAAAGACCAAGTTTCTAAGAGTGGCGTAACTATTCATCAAGTCGACGAGGGGATGGACACGGGCCCAATTATTTTACAACAAAGTTTGCCATTGCTCGCAGGTGAAAGTCTTGCTGACTTTAAAGCTCGCGTTCATCAATTGGAGCACAGTCTTTACACCCAAGTTTTGACCGACATTGCTTTTAATAAAATCCCGACTCAAAGATATATGAGGACATCATGAAAAGCCTAAGATTGGTTGTCTCAAATAAAATAGATAAAACTGCAGAGAATAATCTGCTTCAAGCCCTGCGCGTTCAAGGACCAGTCGAAAACCTTCGCCTCGAAAAGGTCTTCTGGCTTTTAGAAAGAGAAGCCGGTGTTTTTGATCGCCTGCAAATTGAAAAGCACACAGGAAAGATTTTTTTCGATCCGATCGCTGAGGATTTGTATATTGGACTCGGTGATATCGAAGAAGGCCAACAGTTTGCTGAAATTCGCTTTCTAGCGGGAGTGACAGACAATTGGGCACGCTCGGCGACTGAAGCTTTAGCTTTATTCTCAGACACCCCACAAATCCCCTGGCAGAACTTTGCAGTTGAAGTGCATAGCGGCTGGCAAGTCAAAATGACGTCGGACCTGGGGAAAGAACAAATCCAAAAAGTTTTATTCCAAGGACTTGCAAACCCTCTATTGCAGAAAGTTGAAATCACCCAATCCCTGACGAATGCTCATCATGGACAGTTCGAAAATTTCCAAGATTATTGGAAAGTTCCTAAGATGGCTGAGCGATCGCTGGCTCTTTTTGATTTGAACTTTGAGGTTCTGCAAAAAATCAATCTCGAACGGGGACTTGCTTTAAATGATGAGGAAATTAACACCATCATTCAGCATTTCAGTTCAACCAAAGATCGCCCGGCAAATTGGCAGGGGAAAATCACCGAAGTGGAGCTTGAGTGTCTGGCGCAAACGTGGAGTGAACACTGTAAGCATAAAATCTTTGCCGCTGAAGTGGATTACTCTGAAGACTCGTCTGAAGGTCCTTTGTTTGGTTCAAAGAAAATCACAAGCCTTTATAAGTCTTATATTCAAAAAGCCACCAAAGAACTCGAAGACTGCGGCTACTTGGTCTCAGTTTTTAAAGATAATGCGGGAATCGTCGATTTTGATAATAACATCAATGTGTGCGTAAAAGTTGAAACTCATAACAGTCCATCGGCATTAGATCCGTTCGGCGGCGCCATCACAGGAATTCTTGGAGTGAATAGAGACATTCTAGGATGTGGCCTGGGAGCAAAACCGGTGGCGAATATGGATGTGTTCTGTCTTTCGCACAAAAATCTGTTTCCAGGTGCCGACTCCGATAAACGTCCTTCACTTTTAAAAAATCCTGATGTGATTTTCCGAGGAGTGCATGCCGGAGTCGAAGAAGGTGGCAATCAAAGTGGCATTCCAACAATTAATGGCAGCTTCTGTTTTGCGAGTAACTTTTCAGCCAAACCTTTGATTTTCGTAGGCTCGGTTGGAGTTATGCCAAAAACGGTGAAAGGCGCACCCAGCGAAGTTAAAAATATCAAAGCAGGAGACAAGATTGTCGTGGCTGGCGGTCGCTTAGGTAAAGATGGAGTTCACGGTGCAACGTTTAGTTCTTTGGAACTTCACGATCAGGTCGCATCGAATGTCGTTCAAATCGGTGACAGTATCACACAAAAACGTCTTTTAGATTTTACGTTAATGGCCCGTGATCGCGGCTTGATCGCAGCCATTACGGACAACGGTGCTGGAGGAGTGAGCTCTTCAATCGGCGAGATGGCGACGATGTGTGGCGGTGCTCGTATGGATCTTTCGAAGCATCCCCTCAAATACCCCGGCCTTGAATACTGGGAAATGCTAGTCAGCGAGTCGCAAGAGCGTATGTCTTATGCGGTCGCACCGGAAAATCTCACAGAATTCCTTACTCTTGCGCAAAGCTTTAGCGTAGAAGCCACCTGCCTCGGAGAGTTTACGGATAGTGGTTACTTCGAAGTGCTGCACGGTCATACGGAATTAGCAAAACTGGATTTACATTTCCTACATGAGGGACTTTCTCGAATGAAACTCAAAGCTCATTTCGAGGGACCCAAACCCGAAAACGAATTCCATCGGGAAAAAATTAAACCAGCTGCTCCGAAAACAAATGCGGCTGGTATCACGGAAGCTTTAAAAAAGATCCTCTCTTCTCCGAATGTCGCTTCAAAAGAAGCTTTGGTTCGCTATTACGATCATGAAGTGCAAGCCGCGACCAGAGTAAAACCGTATAGCGGAAGCACTCAAAGCGCACCCAGCGACGCTGGTGTTTTAGATTTATCGATGCACGGAGGAGAAAAATACAATGGACTCGCAGTTTCAAATGGTCTGTGCCCTCAGTTCTCGGCGTACGACACATATTTAATGGCGCAACGAGCAGTCGACGAGGCTGTTCGCAATCTTGTCGCAACTGGAGCAAACCCTGAGAAGATGGCACTTGTCGATAATTTCTGTTGGCCAGACCCCACACCGAAAGCATCTAATCCAGACGCCAGTCACAAGATGGCCCAATTGGTTCGTGCCTGTGCGGGATTGTACGAAGCAGCCAAAATTTATCGCGCCCCACTGGTCAGTGGTAAAGACAGTATGAAAAATGATTTCATCGGAAAAACGCAAGGCGGAGAGACAGTTAAGATTTCAGTGCCTCCAACTCTTCTGATGACAGCTATTGCACAAGTTCCAGACACACGCTTGGTGACTCGTAGCTATTTCAATCAAGCCGGCGATCTGATTTATCTCTTGGGAAAAACAACGGAGAGCTTGTACGGTTCCGTCTTTGCAGATCAGTACCAAACACAAACTCAATCACCAGAATATCCAGATCTTCAAACGAACAAAGATCTTTATATCCGAATCTATGAAGCGCAAAAGAAAGGCCTTCTACAATCTTGCCATGATGTTTCGGACGGGGGATTGATTTCTGCCATCACCGAATGCTGCTTCGGAGAAATTCTCGGGGCAGATTTAAGCTTGAATTCATTCAAATGGGAAAATCTGTGGTCGGAAACAGGTTCAAACTTTGTTGTGAGTGTAAAACCAGAAAATCAAAAAACTTTCGAAGCTCACTTCACTGAAAGTGCAAGGCAACTGGGAACTGTTCAAAGTAAAACGACTTTGTCATGGACATTCAACGGAGAAAAAGCCGAAGCCACGCTAAAAGAGCTTTTCCAACTTTGGTCAGAAGGGGTGACGCATGTCTATCACGCCTAAGTTTCTTGTTTTATGGGGCGATGGTATTAACTGTGAAAACGAAACACAGAAAGCACTTATCGAAGCGGGAGCTGAGGCTGATAAAGTTCATATCAGTGAACTTGTCGCTGATGCCAAGCTTTTAAGAAGTTATCAGGGCCTGGTGATTCCCGGTGGTTTTTCATTCGGTGATCATCTTGGCAGCGGCCAGATCTTAGCTTTGAAACTTGAGCGTTTTGTCGGCGAAGAACTGCGAGAGTTTGTAAAGAAGTACCCGGTCATGGGAATTTGCAATGGCTTTCAAACTTTAGTTCGCTTGGGACTTTTGCCCGATGCCAATTTCCAAAAAACATGCTCACTGGTTAAAAACGAACAAGGTCATTTCATAAATAAATGGGTGGAGCTAGAAAGAAATCTTAATTCCCCGTGCGTTTGGACAAAAAACCTTCCAGAAAAAGTTTTCCTCCCAGCTCGGCATGGTGAGGGAAGATTTGTCTGTCAAAGTGATGATGTTCTGACAGGTTTAAAAGAAAAAAATCAAATCGTTTTCCAATATTCAGAAGACTTTAACGGAGCCACGGAACGAATCGCGGGAGTCTGCGATCCTTCGGGATTGGTGTTTGCCTTGATGCCCCACCCGGAAGCCGCCGTGCACGACTGGCAAATGCCGTTCGCAGGCAAATCTTATGGATTGGAATTTTTTAAAAGTGCTGTGCAGTATTTGAAAGGACAAGATCGTGCAACAAATTAAAAGAGCTCTCTTAAGCGTTTCAGATAAAACAGGTCTCGTAGATCTCGCAAAGGTTCTAGCAGCTAAAAACGTCGAACTCATTGCCAGCGGTGGAACAGCAAAATCACTTGAGCAGGCAGGCTTTAAAGTCACGCCGGTTGAAAAACTAAGCGGTAAGGGCGAGGCCTTTCAAGGCCGCATGAAAACGATCAGCTTTGAAATTGCCTCAGCTCTTCTGTTCCGCAGAGAAGATCCAAACGACGTCACGACCGCCAAAGAACTTGGCATTGATCCGATTGATTTGGTTGTCGTAAATCTTTATCCCTTCCATGAAACTTTGCAGAAAGGTGGAAGCTTCGCTGAATGCGTAGAAAACATTGATATCGGCGGTCCCACACTCTTAAGAGCTGCGGCAAAGAACCACGCTTCCGTTACGGTCCTCAATAATCCAGAAAAATATCAATCGTTCATACAAGAGTTCGCACAACATGACGGCGGAACTACTCCGGAGTTCCGTAAGCAGTGCGCACAAGAAGTGTTCGCGATGACAGCATTCTATGACCTCGCAATTGCCGGATACCTGCAACAACAATCGGGATCAGCTCTTCGCTATGGCGAAAATCCACATCAAAAAGCCAGCGTGCTCCCAGATCCTTTCACCAAAGGACTCGCGCACCGGAAATCACTTCAAGGCAAAGAGATGTCCTACAATAACTTCCTCGATGCTGACTTTGCTCTACAAACTCTGAAAGACACAGTCGCATGGCAGGGAAACTATGTTCATCCAACAGCAGTTGTCGTGAAACATAATACGCCTTGTGGGTTGGCGATCGCCGAGACTCCGCTTCGTGCAATCGATATGGCGTGGAAGGGTGACGAGAAAAGTTCCTTCGGTGGAATCTTGGCCTTCAGTTTCCCAGTCACCAAAGAGATAGCAGGATTTTTTGAAAATAAATTTATCGAAGTGATCTTGGCTCCGTCATTCGAGCCTGATGCCCAAATGATGCTTAAGAAAAACTGCCGATTGGTCGAAATCGATCTCACGCCCAAAAAATCCATACAAGTTCGCAGCATTGAAGGCGGGGTACTCCTTCAAGATAAAGATCAGTTCTCGACTGAAGGATTTAAAGTCGTGACTGATAAGACTTTCCCGATAGAAAAAGAAAAGCTGGCAGCTTTTGCAATGCTTTGTGTGAAAAATCTCAAAAGCAATGCCATCGCACTTTGCCGTCAAGAAGGATCCGAGTTTGAAATGGTCACTCTCGGAACAGGACAAACCAACCGTATCGACTGCATCGAAAAACTGGTGATCCCGCGCCTCCAAGACAAAGGCATCAAAGACGTTTCGCAAATGGTTCTAGCATCAGACGCCTTTTTTCCTTTCCCGGATTCCATCGAGGTCGCAGCGAAAGTCGGTGTGAAATACTTGGTTCAACCCGGTGGCTCCGTCAAAGATCCCGAAGTTATCGCCGAAGCCAACAAACGAGGCCTTGCGATGATGTTCACGGGTCGCAGACATTTTCTTCACTAAAGGAATGCATATGAATAAAGAATCACTCGATTATAAAAAAGCCGGTGTCGATATCGCAAAAGGGGACGCGTTTGTTGAGAGAATCAAAAAACTCGTTCCCACAACCTTTAATGAAAACGTGGTTGAAGGTATCGGTGGATTTGCGGCCCTTTATAAAGTTTCCCCGGATCGCCTATTAGCCTCATGTACAGACGGGGTGGGCACGAAACTAAAAATTGCACAAACGCTCGACAGCCACAAAGGTGTCGGTATTGATCTCGTCGCCATGTGTGTAAATGATCTTCTTTGTGTCGGCGCAAGGCCACTCTTTTTCCTCGACTACATGGCCTTTGGAAAACTCAATACAAGAATCAGTGAAGAACTGATCGAAGGCATGGTCGATGGTTGCAAACAATCAGGGATGGCTCTCATTGGTGGAGAAACCGCAGAAATGCCAGGCTTCTATCAAAACGATGAATATGACCTCGCAGGATTCTCTGTCGGAGACCTCACACCTGAAGAAATGTTCGATGAAAAAAACATGACAGCAGGGGATGTGCTTATCGGTTTGGCCTCAAGTGGTTTTCACTCAAATGGTTATTCACTTGTTAGAAAACTCGTGAAGCCCGAAGAAACAGAGCTGATGCAAGAACTCCTGACGCCTACAAAGATCTACGTCTCGATATTTCAAGCGATACGTAAGACCTTCCCACAAGCGCTCAAAGCCTGCGCTCACATCACAGGCGGAGGCATCCACAATATCCCGAGAATGAGCAGCAAATTCGATTATAAAATCGATTCGTGGCCAGCATTGAATGAAGTCGCGCCCGTGATTGGCAAAGTTACTGAGCGCGTGGATGCGACAAAGGAAGAACTTTATCGCACCTTTAATATGGGCATTGGTTTTGTGATGTTAGTGGAGAAGGCCGAAGCGGAACGCGTTCTTTCATTTCTGAAAGAACGCGGTGAAAAATCTTGGATCTTAGGTTCGATCCGTGAAGGCCGAGGAGAAGTGCTCGCTGCTTTCTAAGGGCACGGTGTTTTTGGAGTCGTGCCTGTTGTTCCGCCAGTCCCAGTTCCAGAGCCCGCTCCAGTTCCTGCACCAGAGCCCCCGCCTGTTGAAGGCGGCACTGTCGGAGTCGGTGAAGGACTTGGAGACGGACTTGGACTAGGCGATGGCGATGGTGACGGCGAAGGACTAGGTGATGGAGACGGCGTTGGCGTTGGTGCCGGCGTCGTTGGTGTCGACGCTACCGCTCCATACAGTCCTTTGCACCCATTGATATCATCATTTCTGAGAGTTAAAAGATAACTCACAGGATGATATGGATTTGCAAACATAATAGATTCAGAAATATTCGAGTGAGAAAGACCTAACATGTGGCCCAACTCGTGGTTCAACACACCTTCATAGGTGCGCGCATCACGCACATCATAGATGCTCATGTTGATATCAGATTCACCAAGTTCTAAGGCATTCGAGCCACGAACTGTTTTCCAGTAAGAGTAAGTCACGCCGGAAGCACCACCAGCGTCACCCCAACTGATCACATTCAATCCATCTTTTTGTCCTGCAGTCCACGGGGCATTGGATTCACCTAAATAAGTGAACTTAATTCCGCACACAGAAGTCCAACGACTGGTACTTGTTTTAATAAGGTTGATGACTTGTTCCTTCGTAAGAGTTGAAGGAGCATTGGCGTGATTATAGTAAAACTGAATCTCGCCGGTTCTCCATTTAGGTGCACCATTGGTGCTTGTGCTGTCATTAAGATAAACCGCAGTTTCGTGAACCAGACCTTCTGAT
Organism: Bdellovibrio sp. HCB2-146; assembly: GCF_047345725.1. Classification (NCBI taxonomy): domain Bacteria; kingdom Pseudomonadati; phylum Bdellovibrionota; class Bdellovibrionia; order Bdellovibrionales; family Pseudobdellovibrionaceae; genus Bdellovibrio; species Bdellovibrio sp. HCB2-146. Next base: position 659,305 of record NZ_JBLEQP010000001.1, on the reverse strand, counting down.
TCCTCAACAATAGGAGTGTAGACAACGTGGTCTCCATCGACCAATTCATGAAGGTGACCGTCGTGATTTTCTTCCGACGCTTCATATTTGTTTGTGTCAACCGCACACTGTGAAGATCCAGTTGATGCGAGATCAACGCCGGTTTTTTCATCACCAAGTTGAACCATGTTACAGTTCACACAAAACAATAAAAAGAATCCGGAAAGTACAAGGCGTTCGGCTGTGCGACGCATACCTGATTGAGTAGTCACCCGTTCCCCCTTGCTAACAAAGGAACTGGAATTCAAGAAACAGTCCAGAGCTCAAATACAAATTATGGGCTGCTTATTTACAAAACGAGCTGAGATCGAATCTTGTGCTGTTCACCTGACAAGAATTCACCAAAGGTTCGACAGCAGCTAAAGTCGCTAAAACCTTTAAAGAAATTTGAACCCCGTTTTATGCCGAGACATGCAATGTCCAAGCATCTGACAATCACGGCGCGGGTTTCTGATTCGTAATTTGCCCCTCCTACGGTGATTCGAGACGCTGAACAGGTGAAAAAAATCGCTTCCATCTTAATATTGGTAACTGGAATTATTTGTGGGGGCTTGAGTGCCCATGCAGATTCACTCTTTGATCGGCGTCTCAACACGGGACAGCTTCTTTACGAAGCCCTTCTTGAAAAAGGAGTGGCTCGGCCGGCCTTGGATCTTCTCTTTCGCATGTTTGACTATAATGAAGGACGCATTCCCAACGTCGACTATGCGGTGATCGTTGATTATACAATGCGCTCAACAGAGAAAAGACTCTTTTTATTGAATTTCATTTCGGGACAAGTCGACAGATACTATGTCGCCCATGGAATACGTTCGGGCGTTGTGGAAGCTCGAAACTTTTCAAACCTCCAAGATTCGTGGAAAAGCTCTCTGGGCTTTTATTATGCCAAGGGTACCTACACCAGCCCTAAAAATGGACTGTCTTTATATCTAGAAGGAATTGATCGCTCTAACAATGCGGCGAAAGATCGCCAGATCGTTATTCATGGAGCCAAGTACGTGAGCGACGAATTTATTCTGAAAAATAAAAGACTGGGTTGGAGCGAGGGCTGCTTTGCCGTCGCTCTGGAAGTGGCTCCTTATTTGATTTCGACTTTGCAAACTGGCAGTTTGATATTGTCCTATCACCGAGATCTGATGGGTTATGCTCGGCAATATCCCTGGGAACAGTCTTTATTAGGTGAAGAACTTGTCCCACGCGATGTGAACCGCAATCGCACACCGGGAGAAGGCGGCGGAACCGATTAGGGTTCCGCGATTAAGACGTCTTCAATGATTCCAGCTCTTAATATCAAGTGAAATATCTGTTTGATCTTTTCAGAATTCAATTCGTTAGAGAACAATCCTAGTGTTGCGCTGACGGAATGACCCTTCTGCAAAGCTAAGATCACGCGTGCTTCGATCGGGCCAATCGGCATAATATGGATATGGTGATCTTTCTTATAAAGAAGAAGATGCTCCGGTTGTTCCCAAGGAATGTCTTCAAACATATAGGAAGGTTCTTTGCGGCGTGCCCAGATCTCAGAGACGGCATAAGGACTTTCAAATACTTCCATGGCATCGACAAACTTCAGACTGTAGTCCGTTGAACGCATAAAATCCTGAATTTGCTCAACTGGCAAAGGATCAGGGCTGGGACGATGATAGAGGTTTTTAAACATCCACTCAAAACGAGCGAGATCATAAAGAAACGGAATGCCTTTGGCGTCAGCGTTGATTTTCAAAAACTCCGGAAAGGTTTCTCCGTAATCAGAGAGGTTGTATGAAACTGACGGCTCGGTCTCAATAAATTTCTTGCAGATCTTGCGAAAGAGATCATTTCCTAAAGACCAGTTCACGGTCTCGTAAGTTTCATGCAGGGCCTCGGTCAGGCGACCAATATACTTTTGATGATAAATCTCAAAAGCATTCCGCACCGATATTTTTCCAGGCGGCTTAAGCGAAAGCCCTTCATCGGACGCAGGCATCAGAGTCATATTTTTAAACGAGTTCTGTGTTTCGCTGAGTTTCATAATTAGCCTCCAGTATTTGTACGGCCTTTTGCACTTCTTGTTCGAGTTCAGGGAAAGTCGGAATATTACGGTCACGTTCAATAATGATAGGAAGATGGCGAATCCGTGGCGCCACTGCTGCAAACAGCGACCAGAGCTCTTTGGTGACGGCTTCTGCGCGGCTGTCAATAAGAAGAGAATCTTCGATGGACCAGCCTCCTAGGTGAACTTGCGAGACATAAGAGAAATTCAATTCATTGAGGTATTGCAGAGGGCTGAAGCCATGATTGACCGAATTGATATACAGACTGTTAAGGTCTAGTAAAATCGTGCAGCCCGTGCGTCGGCAGAGTTCATCGATAAATTCCGTTTCTTTCAATTCGTTATCTTCGCTGACCAGGTAACTTGATATATTTTCAAGAGCTAATGGGCGGCGTAAATAAGACTGAGCCAAATCAATATTTGCTGACATGATATCCAGAGTCTCTGCCGTGTAGGGAAGAGGAAGGAGATTGTGCAGATGGTGAGTCGGCGTCCCGGTCCAACAAAGATGATCGGAAATTAGGAAGGGCTCAACTTGCTCCGCCAGTTTAGCGAGCTTACGCAGGAAATCCATGCGCACGCCATGGGCACTTCCGAGATTCAGAGACATGCTATGCAACGCCACCGGATATTGATTGCGCAACTGAATCAACATTTCAAAGGGACGGCCGCGAGAGTCTAAATAGTGTTCGGTCAATCCTTCAAGGCTTGTCGCGTGAGTCAGGGGCTTCTGCTCCAAATGGCAGAAGTGAGCAGGTCTGAGTCCCAGACCTACCTTATGGGATGCATGAGGGAAAAGCACAAGGCCTCCTTATAATTTCAATTATTTTTTAGGAGAGGGAACTTTTGCTTCTCCCTCGATCTCGATTTTTATTTCGTCGCCAACTGTAACGCCACCTTTATCAAGGGCTTTGTTCCAAATCATACCGAAGTCTTTGCGATTTACTTTTGTTTCAGCTTCAAACGTGACAACTCGGTTTCCCCAGGCGTCGGTGACAGCTCCGTTGTAATCGACATCGAGAGTGACAGGTTTCGTAACTCCGCGAATTGTTAAATCACCGTCCACTTTGTCAGGCTTGTCTTTGTCGTAGTGGACTTTTTTACTTTTAAAAGTCATATCAGGATATTTTGCGGAATCAAAAAAGTCAGGACTGCGCATGTGTTTGTCGCGATCCTTTTCATTTGTATTGATAGAGTCTGTTTTAATAGTGACTTGAATGTCACTGAGTTGCATGGTCTTTTCATCGAACTCGAAGCTGCCGTTGAATTTGTCAAAGCGACCTTTGACTTTAGAAACCACCAAGTGAGGAGCAGTGAACATCACATTCGTGTGAGCGGGATCGATTTCGTATTTTGCGGCAAGGGCCGAAGTTGCAAGTACGACAGATGCAAAAGTCAAAAGAAGTGCGCGCATAAGAATCCTTTCTAAGATAATTCAGTTAAGCAGCACTCCTTAATTTTTGAGATGAAGCCAATAATGACAAATTACGAGTTGGAAAAATTAACTTTTGTTAAAGCGCAGACTTAGCGACGACAAGAGTTGATGCTTAAGAAATCGCGTCCTTTAAAAATCACGTCTTTAAGGAATTGAAATTTCGCAGGATTTTGGCGTAGCAAAAGTTGGGGCTCATAAATGTAAGCCGTGAAGGATTCTGCGAAGTCTTCACGCGGGCTCGACATTGCATAATCAGAAACAAATTCTTGTCGGTTGGCACCACGCGAAGTATTCAGACTTGTGCCTTCGCGATGTATCCACTGAGAGAGCCCCAACCACTCTGGTTTCAATTCGATGTTGTGGAACTGGTGATCCGAGAGTGCATGCGCCACTTCATGAATAAGAGTTTCGCGCTTCACATCCGAAGCTGCGATTTCCCACAGGTCATAGAGCCGAATTTGATTGTCAGCCAGTGTGCAAGGGTGTCCACCGAGTTCTACAGTTTTTCCCCGTGTCAGACGAGTGAGTTGCATATCTTGAGTAATAGGTAAAAATTCAGTCGGGATGTCTTGCAGCGCCATCAAAACCTCATCGAGTTCGGCCACAGTAAAAGGCGAAGCATTGGGGTAACGTAAGTGCGAACCGTTCATATTAAACCGCGCGAGCATATATGCCAGTCTCAGTCCGACCTGAGCCCCGAAAACTTCTTTGATCGCGCAGAGAACTTTTTTGCAGTTGGGTTTGAAGTAAAAAGGAATATCAGGAGCCATCAGAATGACTTCTTGTCCTTTGACCTTAACGCCTTCTCCGCGAGTCGATTTTTGCAAAGTCAGCATTGAGTAAAGTCCCAAGCGAGCGGAAGACTCCTCAACGAAACGCACGCCATTGACTTCAGCCCAAGGCAAGACGTCCTCACCATATTGATCGAGCCATGTTTCCATTTCTTTTTCCGAGACTCGATGGCGATTTACACACGAGGCTTTGGAAATCTGAAAAGTCGGTTTTGAAAGATAAACTTGATCAGTAAGTCCTTCACCGGGATGGCGAATATCACTGCAGGACATCGCCCACGCATGAGAGCCCACGAGAACAAACAACAAAATGAACATAAACTTGCGGCCCATACTCGGATCCTTTCTGACTTTTTATATGAGAAGAGCTTCAATACTTATGCCAGTGTCTCATTCTGATACGTAGCATCTACGTTGACTCCGTTCAATACCCGAGCGAGCCTTAGATTATCAACATCAGGAGACGGCAATGAAACTCGTAGCAGCTTTGTTTCTCGGAATGGCTTTGGCCCTAACGGCATGTGTGGATGAAACTAAAAAAGAAGACGATAACGGCGGATATGAAAATATCACGAACTATTCCATCTGCGAGCAAGGGCGTCCTTTTTCTATCGAAGGCTCTTGGGTGATTTCGCAACGAAAAGGTGATGAGTATTCCCGCATGACCATGCAAATCTCTAAAAACTCAGTTCAGCTTCGAAACGAGTGTTCAAAACAAGGTCGTACGCTGACGGTGCAAACAAGTGGATCATCACGTTATGACGGTTTTAATTTACATTTCTTAAGTACAGGTCGCGATCATAAAGAAATCAATGAAGAGAGCTTTAAAATGACCTGCACGATTTCCGTTGAGCCGGGATCAATGCCGTACACATTCCGCGGACCTTGTTTGCAATTCTTAGATCAAGGCGACCAAGCTGGATTCACAATGGTGCCAGCCGGTTATGGTTTGCAATCATCTGAGGACAATCAATAAGTCTAACGACTCCAACGTTTCTGCAACATCACGCTGACAGTTTTTGAAAGTGTGGTGTTGCTAGGATCACCAAACAAAGTTTGATCAGAATACGAAAGCGTTCCGGCTAAGTTTTGTCGGAATGTGTAGCTCGCCAGAAGACTTCCGGTCGCATAACGCTCTTTCGCAAACGTATAAATGTTCTGATCACCATCTGAGATCGAATCTTCATTCACCCAAGTGATTGAAGCCCCCAAGCGCAAATCGCGAATATTATAACCGCCACCTAAAGACGCTGAATGGCCCCAACCCGGTGTCACAGTTCCCTTGAAGTGTTCGTTGTTCACATCTTTTTCGATACGTTTATGAAGTTCAATAGTGCCCAGAACATCCCATCGCACCCAAGTTTTCGTTAAGATCGTGCCAGCACCCAAAGTCCAAAAACCACGACCACGATTTGCATACAAGTTATCACTGTCGTATTGAGAACTTCCCGTCGGCGCGATCAAAGTTAAAAAGCCAATTCCTTTAGGGCGCCAAGGATTGTAATCCCAGTCGGGCAGATATTCGTAACCAACGAGAGCCATCGTATCGCCAAGACCTGAAGCTTGACCACCGGCGAGACCATCTTGATTTTTCATCATCAACGGAATTGATAAGCCCGCCTGATAACGATCGGCAAAAATATGTGCACCTTCCAAACGAAGTGTTTGTGTCAGGTCCGATTCTTTTTGTTTTTTCCAAACACCATCGGATTGCACGCGCGTATCCAGCGACGAGTAAGAATAAGAAGTGGTGAGTTGGGCTTTGTCGTCACCTGTGATGATCGAGGGCAAAGCAAAACCGCCACCGCAGCAAGCGGCGGCGAAAGACTGCTGAGCAAAAAGACTCAGCAATAAAAAACTAGATAGAGATCGGTTGAATAACTTCAGCAGTTTCATTTTTATCGTTTTTCAAACGAATACGAATTTCCCAGTCACCTGGCATCACGAAAAACACGTTGTACACACGGTAAACGCCGTCAGAAACTTTTTGAATCTTCACTGGTGAAGAACCATGTCCCATGTCTGGCATCCACAAAACAACCGCCAGTTGTGCTTGAGGATCAACGGCAACTTGTGGATCATTTGCCGAATAGAATTTCAAAAAGAAAGAACCCATGTCTGAATCAGTCGGTTGCTTTTCCCATTGAAGATCAACACAAAGACCATTGGCAAAAGCCAATGCGCAAGTTGCAGCTGGTTTGTTATCAGCAGTGCCTGTCACTTCATCTTGATAATTCGGATGAGCACAAGCGATTGTGGCAAATAAGAAAGTTCCCAGGAATGCCAATTTACCAAACATTTTTATTTTCTCCTTCGCGTGAAATCACGCAACCCAAAGTGCGACCTTCAGCCGTGCGCACCTTCTGACCTTTTGTAATATCTTGTAAAGCTTCGTCTAAATAATTTCGATCGGATTGATCCGCCATCGCGCTATTGGTAACGCCACCTTGATAGAGAACTTCTCCTTTAGGTGAAATCACAAAGCTGTGCGGAGTTTTAAATGCCTTTAACTGATCGGCGATTTTCGCGCTGTCATCTTGTAAAACTGGAAACGGTAGACCGATCAACTTAAAATAACTCTGAGATTCTTTAACTGTTTCATCCGAGTTTGAATGAACGGCCACAAAGCGCACGTCTTTGTATTTTTCGGCAAGTTTTGTGAGGACGGGGAAGTGGCTGTTAGAACAAGGGCAGCGAGCCGACATAAAAACCACAACCAGGGCTTTTTTATCAGAAAAATGAGTCGCATAGTGAGCGGGAGCCCCCTTGACGAGGTCTTTCCCCTGAATTTCTGAGGGAACTTCAGCCTTAGCCACACCCAAAAGGGCGCTCAAAATAAATATAAGCATCCCGGGATCTATACTCCAAACGTGAGGTCCCGGCAAAGGCAGCATAATGTTGCAGCGCTTTTTTCACGGTGACCGAGGAGGGGGAAGTGGGCTAGAACGGGCGCGTGAATCCGATTAAATCCATTTTAGGCTTTTTTAACTTTGGCAGTGGTGATCAATCCCCGGAAAAAGCACGTCTTTTCTGGCTGGTCCGCATGCGCTGGTTATTTATGGCCCTTGTGTTGATTCTCAGTCCGATTGGTTGGATGACGGGCTTTTTAGATCGTACCAGTTTCATCCTTTTTATGGGTGTGCTGGGACTTCTCTTTGTTTTAAACTTTGTCACGCAGGCGGTGTGGCTGGATAAAAGCCGCAAGGTGAGTGTGCTTGCGATTCACGGTCAACTGATGGTGGATCTGGTTGTTCTCACAGGTTTGCTTTTACTCAGCGGTGGTCTTACGAATCCTTTCTGGATTTTACTTTTTATCAATATCGTCTTAGGTGCCTTGTTATTATCGGCCGATATGGCTTTGCTTTTCCAAATTGCCTGCCATTTGTCGCTCTTTGTTTTGCAGATCGTGCCTATCACCGGAGATGGAAACGAAGATGTGCTGCTGAAAGTAAATGGCGGCCTTTATCTGGTGCAACATCTGGTTCTTCTCATGATGTGGGCTGCAAGCCGATCGTTTGGTCGTTACTTGCATCAACAACAAAAAAGTCTCTTACAGGTACAAGTATTTGCCGAAAAGATGGATCGCTTGCGCGCTCTCGGGGCCTTGACGGCGGGGTTCTCGCATGAGTTTGCAAGCCCCTTGAATACGTTAAAGTTGCGAGTGGATCGCGAAGTTCGCAATCAAGGTGAATCAACGAACTTGCAGGAGATGAAAAAAGCTCTGCAAGAATGTGAAGCCGTGATCCGCCAAATGAACAGCGCACAGATGGATCCCCGTGAATATCGTTTCCAAGTTTTTGATTTGGTTTCTTGTATGCAAGATCTTCTCGATGTTTGGAAACGCGATCACAAAGAAGCACAAGTGCAGATTCAATCCCTGCAAGCTCCTCACTGGGTGAAGCTTCCGCAGATTAATTTTGCGCAGATGTTTTTAAACCTATTGGACAACGCTTACGAAGCATCAGGAACCGCACCGATCACGATCGAGTTTACAGATCACAATGAATCTCATCTAAAACTCATCGTGAAAAATCAAAACTCGTTCTTTGATAAAGATGTGCTTGTACGCTTTGGCGAACCGTTCGTAACGACAAAAGCCACAGGCACGGGGTTGGGTCTTTACACGGCTCATCTCTTTATGCAGTCCTTGGGCGGCACGATTAAGCTTCAAAATCAGTCAGATGGCGCAGCCGTCGAACTTTTATTTCCTAAAACTCTCAGTGAAAAAACACCGGAGGCGTTGGTATGAGTAAAGGTCGTTTGCTTCTTTTAGATGACGAAGTCGGTTTCAGAAAAGCCTTAGCGGAAGATTTCGCGGAGCGCTCTTATGAAGTCGTTGAGGCGGGGAGCTTGCAAGAAATCAAAGGACAGTCTTTTGATTTCGCGGTCGTCGACTTGCGCCTCGTGGGTGAAAGCGGACTGGCATCAGTTGCGGAAATTCGCGCGAACAACTCCAATTGCCGCGTGGTGATTCTAACAGGCTACGGCAGTGTCGCAACGGCGGTAGAAGCGATGAAGTTAGGCGCAACCAACTATCTGCAAAAACCAGTCAGCTCCGACGTCATCGAAGCGGCCTTTAACCCAGAATTCAAAGCCAAAGAAACAAAGTCTGACGAGATCAAAACCTTGGATCAGAACGAACACGAATACATCGAGTTCGTCCTGACAAAAAACCAAGGCAACATCACTCAGACCGCAAAGCAACTAGGCCTGCACCGCCAAAGCCTCCAGCGAAAACTAAAGAAGTACCCCTAAAAAGTTCCTGCTTCTTTTTTCAGTCTACACTGCATCATCTTTGTGCATCTTGGTTGATTGTCACGCCAAAATTGCAAGGTGCGAATTGCCTTCCCTAAAATTTGAAAGCTCGCAATAATGTGGGGATGGGATATCCAATTGCCGACCTGTTAAATCTGACTTCATTTAAAAATGCGGGTTCTGACCTTGTTGGGCGAGAAGTCGTTGATAACTTGCTTTTAGCTTATTTACTGCCGCTGAGCGCTCGAGAGTTTCCAGCACTTGAAATCGGTGTTTTCGAGGGAGATTCCGCAGTTTTCATTGCTGAAGCTTTGCAAAACCAAGGTCGTCACCTGGTGTTGGTGGATAATTTAGGTTTTCTAACGACCGATGAAGAACGCCAAATATTTATCAAAGACGTCGTCATGAAAAAGATGAGCGAACATAAACTGGATTTGTCGCGGATCGAATTTATTTGCACTGACTCCACGAGCTACACCTGGCCTGCGCAAAAGTTTTCTTTTTTCCATATCGATGCCACGTCCCCTGAAGAAGATATTGAGTCCTGTTTGAAACTCTCAAACGGTGAAGCGATTTTTGCGATTGATGATTTTTTGATTGTCCCGCATCACCTAGAAGTTGTTGTCAAATTGATTCAAATAGGAAAAATCCATCCTTTTGCTATCGGCAATAAAAAGATCTTCTGCAGCGACAACAAAGAATTTGCTTCTAAAATCGCCTCAAATACAAAGATGTGGGATGAGTTGGGCGAAGTCCTTCGCACCGAGTCTGCCCGGTTCTTTGATCATCCGATCATAAAGATCTACACCCAAAGCAGTAAGTTCTACCACGCTCGAATGGCGAAATATCAGCTCTAAAACGAAGAGGTCTGGCCCTAATGGGAGCGCCTATATATCGCCGAGCTTTTGCATAGCTAATTTTTCTTTAACAGCCAACGCCTCACAAATTTTCGAAGCTTTCATCAAAGGTGGCGATGTTAAATTTTTTCCAGATTCTCCGATGAGCGTCGCGACCTGGCTCCAGTCTTCAGCTATTTCACGAAAAGAAACATGTGCGTCTTTAAGTTTTTTCGTATCCAGTATCTGTGAACTCTCTTGCAAGAAGTCTCGATAGAAACAACGGAAAATGGAACCCCCAGTTCCTGCACGTTCCATTAAAAGAGACTGCAGAGTTAGATCCTTCTCGGGATTCTTCGCATTCTCGAGCCATTTTGGAAGAGATTTTGCGAGCTTTTCAATTCCCAGATAGCTCATGCCCTTAAACTCAGGGTTTAGGTATGAATTTGCATTGTTTCGAATCGCTGATTGAATAGCTGAATTTAGGGACACTTTCTTAGAAGTTGCTTTGATCGTCCAACTTCGCGCCTTCGCCGACATCGGGCCTTTGGCAAAGCGTGCTTTTTTAAGATCGGAAAGTGCGATTTTGTGTTTGCCGCCTTGTTGTTTGGTGTCCATCACGAGCACGTGAGTTCCTTCAATACCGAAGCAGGCAATCGCATGACCTGCGAAATGAACTTTTGAGGAAAAATAATCTAGATAATAAGAATCAAGTTGGAGTCCGACTGGAAATCCGTCTTTAAGAGGTCCCAACAGATTTTCCCAAGCTTTTGATTCAGAGCTTGTTTCTTGCGCTTCGAGTTTCAAATTGAGGTTCGCGCAAAGTTTTTGGGTGATCTCGAAGGGCTTTGTTCGGCCTCCCACAAATGGCAAATTAAAACTCTTCAGGTTTAGAAAAATAAATCCCAAGCCTTCAGACAATCCAAACATCATCGGTTCAGACAGGGTGATGCCTTGATGGTACAAGAGATTCCCGGTTGCCGTCGTTTCGCAGTGTTGCCCCTCGAATAACTTGTACGTCACTAAGACATTATCATTCTTCATAAAGAACCCTCGCGGACTTAGAGTAATCCAACCCGCGTAGCTGGTCAGCAGAAGAATTATTTAGGGCCTAAAGCGAAAGTTGAAAAAGCACCCGCAACAGATCAAAGCTAGCGAACAGAGCTTTCACACCAAAAAGTGGGATCACAATATAAAGCAAAGTATCGCGAATCAGGTAATAACAAAAAATAGCGGCAAAAATTCTCCAGCCATAACGTGCCCGAAGGCCGCGAAGGCCACCTTCCATGTAGGTGGCCTTCACGTTTTGGAGGGTTCTCATAACTTGATTCCAACTTTACGAGCGAGTTCTGATCCATAGTGAGGATCACACTTCGCAAAGTTTTGGATATTCGGGCGAACGATTTCTTCAGGCAGACCTTTCATCGTGCCCGCAAGATTCGAAGTTAAGCGATCACGCTCGGCTGGAGATAACAAGCGATACAAGTCCCCAGCCTGCGTGAAATCATCATTTCCTGCATGAGAGTCATAGCGATCCGCGTCTCCTGAAATCGCTAATGGCGGTTCACTAAAATCACGTTTTTGCACAGGACCACCAAAACCATTTGGTTCGTAGTTGTCAGCGCGTCCGTCGTTTCCATCAAATCTCATCGCGCCGTCTCGGTGATAAGTATTCACTGCGCTCTGAGGGCGATTCACGGGAAGGGCTTGATAATTCACACCCAGGCGGTAGCGTTGAGCATCAGGATAGCTGAACAAACGGCCCTGCAACATTTTATCGGGAGAGAATCCAATTCCCGGTACAACGTTCGCAGGGGAGAACGCCGCTTGTTCAACTTCAGCAAAATAATTTTCTGGGTTGCGATTGAGTTCCAGAACCCCGACTTCAATCAAAGGATAGTCCTTATGCGGCCACACCTTCGTCAAATCAAAAGGATTCACGTGATATTTTTCCGCATCCTTCTCTGGCATCACTTGAACTTTCAAAGTCCAACGTGGAAATTCCTTGCGCTCAATAGCTTCAAACAAATCACGACCGGCATAATCTGGATCTGTTCCCGCAAGCTCAGTTGCTTTTTCAGGAGTTAAATTGCGAATGCCTTGCTGAGATTTGAAATGGAACTTCACCCAGTAGCGTTCGTTTTTCGCATTTAAAAGACTAAACGTGTGGCTACCAAAGCCATGCATAAAGCGATACCCATCTGGAGTGCCGCGATCACTAAAAAGGATAGTGATTTGGTGGAGAGCTTCCGGAGCAAATCTCCAATAGTCCCACATTCTGTAAGCATTTTTGTAGCCGGTACGAGGATCGCGCTTTTGCGAGTGGATAAAGTCCGAGAATTTAAGCGGGTCGCGCTCAAAGAAGACGGGCGTGTTGTTGCCAACAAGGTCCCAGTTGCCTTCGTCGGTATAGAACTTAATAGCAAAGCCGCGCGGATCGCGTTCGGTGTCAGCACTCCCTTTTTCTCCGGCAACAGTTGAGAAACGGAGGAAGAGAGGCGTCTTCTTCCCGATCTCAGAGAAGATGCTGGCTTTAGAATATTTTGTAATATCATGAGTGACTGTAAACGTCCCATAAGCACCGGATCCTTTCGCATGAACAACGCGTTCTGGAATTCTTTCGCGGGCAAAGTGTGCAAGTTTCTCAATCAGATGCACGTCTTGTAAGAGCAACGGTCCACGAGGCCCTGCACTTGCTGAATGTTGATTTTCTGGGATGGGATTTCCCGCTGCTGTAGTTAGTGTTTTGCGTGACATGATTAAAACCTCCACGAAAGTTTTTTGAAAAACGAACTAAAATAAAACGTACCTAAGGAAAGAAAAAAGCGGGCCTTTTGCAGAGTGCTGCGAACGGGGGAGAGATCACTTGCACCTAAGTAGTCCGCGACGTCCTTTCTTCCGAAAGCACGCGCAAAATCCAAAGCTGTCAGACCCGCGAAGTTTTTAAGATCAATATTGGCACCGTGACTGATCAACGTTTTCACGATCGACAAATGCCCTTTAAAAGCAGCCCCCATCAGAACTGTATTCCCACCGTGATCTTCATCATCGACGTCAGCGCCAGCTTCTAAAAGAAGAGCCGCGGCATCAAGGTGACCGTTGTAGGTCGCAAGCATCAATGCGGAATAACCTTTGTGATTCTTCTCATTCAGCTCAGCTCCGGCAAGAATTTGTCGAGCGATTTCACCGATGTCTCCTTGGCGAGCGGCCGTAAGAAGGGCGCTTTCAGTCTGTTGTGTTTTTAAGTAGTCATCATAGGACCTCATAAAATCCCTCTCCTTGATGGACCTAGGATCGGTGATTTTAGAGAAGAGTTCCAATATCGGATTTCGATAGTCGTTATAGGTAATATCTATAAAGTTTAAATAAGATATAGATTTTTATATTAAGGCTCCGTCTGGTCGGGTTCGTGGTTGTTCGTTGTTCGCAGGAGCCGTCGACTGTGAAAAAGCTCCGAGAATTGCCTCGGAATAACGTATCAGAGTGAGAAATTTGTATCGAAAAACACACGAAAATGTACATTGCATTTTTGAAATGTCGAAATATCTTTTTAATTACCTAGTCTTAGAAGCCGATAAGTCATGTGTACGATGAATCACTTTTTGTTGAGTGGGTATCTCTGGATGTTTCGGAATTTGTTCCTCGCCTTAATGGCAACATTGTTCAGTACGGGTTGTACTCTCGATGCGCGACTTATTAAAGGAGTCCTCGAGGAGGAGCCTTCTATTGAATTCCCGGCTGCCGTGAATGCAAACTTCGTCAATCAAAATTTGCCAACGTCACTCACAAAAACAAAGGCTCACTTCGGAACGATCTCTCCGCAAAAATATTATTTTATTCAACCCGGACCGATCTCTGACATCGTTCGCAAATTCGTGAAAATTTCGGGTGCGACAAAAACAGAATTGAGCCTGCCAACCAACGTTATTGCCCATCACTATGCATTTAGTACGGCTTCACGAATTTATTATTTTTCGGATGAGATGCTGACGCCGACAACTCACGCGGTTTTCTTGCGTGCGCTGGATAAAGCAACTTTCACCTTGGTGGATTTTAAATGTAACGGTTTCGATGTTGATTTGCTTGATCATAAGTCCTTCGTAGCATGGCAAGAGGGTGCGGAGGGTTTTTATTTCAGAGTGAATTCAGCAAACCCTGCTATTTCAGGATCAAACGGATATGTTTACTATTCAGATGGCACCAACTGTGTGAACACCAATGCTTACACAGAACAGTTTTATCGTGCCTCCAATAAAACTTATGCCATTCACGCCGACAATATTTATTCGGTTGTCGCAGGTGTCGGGACATTATTGCGCGATGGAACAAATCGCCCGTTGGGTTCTGGATTAGTTGAATATCAAGGTGACCTGTATTTCCGCGCGGACGTCGACGCGACCGCTGGAACAAACTATCGATTGAACCGCTTGCACGCATCGACCGATGACTCCGTGGAAGAAATTCTGACTGAAACGGCCGCTAATTTTCCAGCGAAGAGTATCGCGCCATCAACTCTGGATGGAATTCACTATTATTACTGTTCCGTTGCCGGTTGCGTGAATGCGGGGCAGGTCTACCACCTGGACATGACGACCAAGACAGCCACCGCGATTTATAACGGTGCGAATCTCACCGAGGGACGTGTTTTACCTTTTGATGCAAGTTGGACATTCCTTGAAAGAGGTGCTGGCGGACATTACTTCCAGTCGATCGATAGTTCCAACGGAGCCCTCTACACGAACGTGCAGACAAACGTGACATACGAATACGGTGGAACGGGAAGTCTTTTCACTCAAACGTATTTTCCACAGTACGCCTATCTCGGGGGAACCTATTTCATTTCTGGTTACAGCCCGGCTGATGGCCACTCAGTTATTCAGCGCTTGAATCCCGCGACTTTGTCGATGGAGCCCGCTCTGACGAATTTTATGAATCCCTATTCCATGCGCCAGCGTGGAGGCGAACTTTTCTTCCTTGCTGAGCAAGACAAAAAAATTAAGCTTTTCCGAGGCGACGGAACGAATGGCGGGACGACGGCTGTGACTGGGATCACAAGTGATGACTACCAGATGGGGCGAGATATTTCCGGCGGAGGCATTGCTGTACGCCGTACGATAGACCTCACGAAAGAGGGTACGGACCTTTACGTGATGCTAAGTGGAAAAGAAAAAGTTTACTTGGCAGAATACTCCAACGGCCAAGTCAAATATGTCGAGATTCCCGGAGCCGTGTTTGGGAGCGACACGACGACGATCCTCAGTGTACGCGATTCTCAAATTCTGATTGCCACTCCCGCGCACGGCCATACGGGTTGGCTCGATACAAATGGGGTCGGGCAACATCGCCAACAGCCACCGGGAGTTCAAATTGTCAGTTATGACGGAGCACAGTTTACATATTGGTTGAATGGGGAGTGGGCGCTGTCCAGTGCTCCGCCTTCGTATTACTATCAAAGTGGATATGACTACATTGCGGATGCCGATGATCACCTAGTGGCTTTTTTCTACTCACCGGTCAATAATGCGGGCGTGTACATGCGCCGTGTGCTTTCGGTGGATAAAACAACCATAACTGATTTATTCGGAGAAAGCTCTTATGCACGTTCATCGACGAATGGCACTACGGTTGCCATGTCAGTGAGTGCCGATACTCCTGCTAATAACGGATTTTATCTGCAGCGAGCAGGCGTTAATCAAAAGATAACGACGACAGCTCTAGATCCGGCAAACTTTAGATGGGACGGCGATATCCTTTATTTCATGTCCGAAGATTCGGTCGATAGTAACTTATATGTGTGGAAGGTTGATACGACTCAGGTCACGCCGGTGCCGCAAAAAATTTCGACGGCGGCTGCATTCGGAGAGATTCGCGAAGATGCCTGGACAAAGCGAGTCTTCAAAGTGGGAACTGACGACTATTTTGCATTGCCGTCACCGACAGGGGTGAGTGGCGGTTGGGTCACGCAAGAATTCAATCTGTGGAAAGTATCAGGTGGAGTGGCGACACTTCATTCGGCAGATTTGCTTGAAGAAATCGTACCTGTCGTTGGTGGATTTTATTATATCTCAAGACCAACAAGTGGACCTGACAATGGTAAACGCTGTGTCCGTCGTATCATGACAGACGGAGAAGCATCTTCGACTTGTGAGGACTTGTTGTTCTATTTGAAGCCGTCACCAAGGGGTCTCACTGTTTCAGACGGAAAATATCTGAAAGTTATTAAAAATGATATGAGCCTCACGAATCTTTCAAAAGTTTATTTGAGTATGAATGATACCGACTACGATGCGCTTTTAGCGGCTCTGGTTGGCAGCTATCCGATTCAAGCACTGATTGAGTACTACAATTATTCCGCAGCTGGCGGAAAGATATTTAACTTTGCCTTTGCCGATGTTTTTGGTAACGCAGCCTTAACATATCGCGATTCGACAGGCGCAAATATGGTGGAAGCACCTTTCTCAAGTTCAACAGATGTTGATGTCGGCGGAACTCATGCGGGGCCGTTGAGCGAAAGGGCGCGCAGATATGTCTATTATCCGTTCTATGCACCGCAGGCGAACTCATTGCTGTTTTCAGCGAAAAAAGATTTTAGAAATAAGTTTTATATTGTCGGTGTGAGTGGCCCGCTGGATGCTTCACCACCGCCATAGATCAAAAGAAAAAGGCCCTCAAGAGGGCCTTTTTAATTACTGAAGAAGACTTCTCAACATCCAAGCTGTTTTCTCGTGCAGTTGGATACGTTGAGTAAGAAGATCCGCTGTCGCTTCATCTTCAGCAGAGTCTGCCAAAGAGAAAATACCACGTGCCGTTCGTGCCACAGCTTCGTGACCTAAAACCAATTGTTCGATCATTTCAGTCGCATCAGGAACACCTTTTGCTTCTTTGATCACAGTCAATTTCGCAAAGTCCGCATAAGAGCCTGGAGCGAATACACCCAATGAACGAATGCGTTCTGCAACCAAATCCACAGCTAAAGAAAGCTCTGTGTATTGAGTTTCAAACATCAAGTGAAGAGTGTTGAACATTGGACCTGTGACATTCCAATGGAAGTTATGTGTTTTAAGATAAAGAGTGTAAGTGTCCGCCAAAAGATGAGACAAGCCGTCTGCGATTTTTTTGCGATCTTTTTCGTCGATGCCGATATTGATTTTTGGAGCTGATTTTTTAGCCATGGTTACCTCTTGAAGTAAACTCTAGCTAAAAGCGGGGAATTTGCCAAGGCGGGGATTTGATTTTTAAACCGCTTCGGTCGGCACGCCTTCCAGGCTCAAAGCCGCCGCCTTTGGCGGTTCGTGGATGCTTCGGGCTCCTGCCCTCAACCCCTTCGGGGCTGGCGCTCAAAAATAGCATTCTGCTATTTTTGTCCATGCGCCGGCTAAGGCCGAGCCTTCGGGTTTAAAAATCAAATCCCCGCCTTGCCAAATCGTTGCCATTTACAGTGTCTGCTTAGAAAGGTTTGTCGTTTGAAAAATGCAAAAAAAATGGGCTCTATGAAAGCCCATTCTTAAATAATTCAGATTTAGTCTTTTTGTATTAGAACGTAGCGCCAACGTAGAAGCGCAAAAGTTGAGCTGAACCGTTAGCAAGAAGAGTGTCTTGGTCTTCTTTGTTGTATTTCTTGGCGTTTGTATAGCTCGCGTCCGCGTACTCAGAGGAAATCGAGTGAGAAAGAGGAAGAGTCAAACCTACCCAGTCACAACCCAATGTGAAGCTTTCCCATTGCCATTGATTTCCGATAACGAAGCCCGCAGAAAGCATTGTCGCTTCAAAACCGTAAGCATCTTTGTTGCTAGAAGTTGTGAAAATATAGTCGTTATCATACTTAATAGTTGAGTAGTCGAGACCACCGTTTACATAGAAAGAGTTCGATACGAACTTTTTCGCATGAATGCCCACTGAGTTCGTCTTAAGTTCATAATTTTCAAAGATACCGTCTTTACGAACGCCAGAAAGAACTTCCAATTGAACAACTGTGTTGCGATCGAGGTGGTAACCAGCAACAACACCTTGGCCAGATCCTTGGGCAACACCGACGCCGAAAAGTTGTGCTGCAACAACGTACTTCTTACCCATACGATTGTGCTCGCTTGAGCTTTCTTCAACGACTGCGGAACGTTTTTGCACGATAACTGTTTCTTGTGCGTGAGCCGAAAGGGCGATCAAAGGCAGGACAGCTGCAACAAATAGAGCGCGGATCATGGAAACTCCTCTGAGGTTATGTTTATGAGGAGAAGTTATAACAGAGCCCTTAGGAAATAAAAAAGGGAAGGTCGCCGACCCTCCCTTTTTAATGTTCTCAATATATAAACTCTAGTATCTGACTAAAGCTTCGACATCGAGTTTGCCGCCAGAGACGGATTTATTGGCCAATGAGTTGATCTTTTTAGCAGAGCCCAAGATCGCGGCTTTTACTTCCTGCCAAGATTTAGAAGGATTTGCCGACCAGTAAAGGGCTGCAGCACCTGCTACGTGTGGAGTTGCCATAGACGTTCCATCCCAGAAAGCTTTAAAGCCCATTTTATCGATGACAACGTCGCTATAGCCTTGCTCAACAACCGTAGAGAATACCTTTACGCCAGGAGCGCCGATATCAACAGTTTTAGCACCCCAGTTCGAGAATGAACCCAAGTTGTTGTTCACATCAAGAGCTGCCACAGAAATAATGATGTCGTGGTCATACGATGATGGATAGCTTGGAGCTGCATCCGTGTCGTTATCATAACCAACACCTTTGTGACCGTTACCTGCGGCTGCGATGAACAAGACACCTTTGTCTTGAGCGTATTGAACAGCATCACGCAAAGCCTTGTTCTCCGGTGCACCCGCTTCTTCGCCTTCAGAGCCCCATGAATTGCTCATGATTTTTGCGCCATTATCAACAGCGTACATGATGGATTTAATCGCATCAGCAGTTGTGCCTTGGCCTTTTTCAGAGATAAAGCGGATTGACATGATTTTTACGTTTGGTGCAACGCCTGCGATACCTTTACCGTTATCGCCACGAGCTGCCACGTTACCAGCACAGTGAGTGCCGTGACCTGGGTTGCCGCCTTTGAAAAGGATTTCAAGTGGCTCCATCGCAAGATCATAAGGTTTGTTGTCGTTAGAGACAAAGTCCCAACCAATCACGTCGTCGATATAGCCGTTGCCATCATCGTCGATACCGTTGTTTGGAATTTCTTTTGAGTTTCTCCAAAGATTCGGCAAAAGGTCTTCGTGAGTGTAATCAACACCTGTGTCGATTACCGCAACGACAACGTCTGGATTTCCTTTTGTTACTTTCCAGGCATTTTGTACGTTGTTGTCAATCATACCCCATTGTTTTGAGAACAAAGGATCTGCGCCCGTTGTTGCATTTGGAGCATCTGGGATTGCAGGGTTGTCAACTTTTGCCAAAGTTCCAAGATTCAACTCTGGATTGCGAGAAACCATTTTTGCGAAAGCAGCACGACGAAGAGGATCTTCGATGCGATAGTCTTCCAGCAAAGAGATTTTATAGTTTGGCTGAACGTATTCAATAGAAGGGTCTTTAGCTAGAGTAGCCAGGCTTACGCGTGCTGGAGCCTGAACGCGGATCCAATCACCGCCCAAGCGTTCGACTTTAGAGTTGCCCATTTCGAAGGTTTGAATCGCATTCGGTGCTAGTTTAATGAGCAAATCTTGCGTTTTGCGTTGGGCTTGGGCGTTGAGAGCGAGACTCAATACGCCAGCTACAACCAGTAAAGTTGTCATTTTCATGCTGTTGTCCCTTCCAAGTTAGCTCACTTTTTGCCGGATGACAGAGAGCTTCCTCGACTGATGTTGAGTGGAAATTTAAGTTTGTGGGTAAAAGAGGACAGAATCAATTTCAATGGATTAATATAATGGGGCGCGTTGTAGAAATCCGACGCTGCTCCTATAATCCGTTATCTAGTTGTCAGGATTACAGATTTTCAGTAACTACTTAATGATAGCTAAATGAAATTACAGAGGTGTATTTATGCACAACGATCAAGTGCAGGGTTCTGTGTCCCATGATGGTATGACCGGGACGCAAGCTGTAGATGATTTATCAAGAAGCTTTGCTTTCACATCAAAGCTTGATGCTCTCGTCGCGTGGGGAAGAAAAAACTCATTGTGGCCAATGCCGTATGGTACTGCTTGTTGCGGTATCGAATTCATGTCGGTGATGGGACCGAAATACGACTTAGCTCGTTTCGGTGCGGAAGTAGCACGCTTTTCTCCACGTCAAGCAGACTTGCTTGTTGTTGCGGGAACAATCACAGAAAAAATGGCGCCGGTTATCGTGCGTATCTATCAACAAATGCTTGAGCCAAAATACGTTATCTCAATGGGTGCGTGTGCAAGCTCGGGTGGTTTTTATCGTGCTTATCACGTTCTTCAAGGCGTTGATAAAGTCATCCCTGTAGACGTTTACATTCCAGGTTGCCCTCCAACACCAGAAGCGGTGATGGACGGTATCATGGCTTTGCAACGTATGATCGCGACAAACCAACCTCGTCCTTGGAAAACAAACTGGAAGAGCCCTTATGAACAAGCTTGAGAATTTGAAACAATCCCTCGCGGGTAAATTCAATGTTGCGAATTACAAATTCACTCACGCCTTTGGTGATGATGTTTTGGAAATTCCAAAAGAAGACGTACCTGCGGTTCTAAAATATTTGCGTGACAGCGGCGCCTTCGATTTCTTGATGGACGTTTGCGGTGTGGATTATCCAAATCGTGAAAAACGCTTTGACGTCGTTTACCATCTTTTCTCTTCTAAAGATTCTTCTCGTTTGCGTATTAAAACGCAAGTAGGTGAAGGTGAATCGGTGGGAACTGCGATCCACGCTTACCGTGGTGCTGACTGGTTTGAGCGCGAAGCTTACGACATGTTTGGTATGAAGTTCGAAGGTCATCCAAATCTTCGTAAAATTTTGACTCACCACCAATTCGTGGGTCATCCGCTTCGTAAAGACTACGATGCGAATCAAAACCAAGCTTGTACAGCTTCATTGCCAATTCACTTCAATAACGAACCGGGCTCTCCGGGCGACGTATTGAATGATAAATATGTTCCTTTGAACATTGGTCCTGCCCATACAGCGATGCACGGAACTTTGCGTGTAATGGCTGAGATGGACGGCGAAACAATCGTTCGTGCAAATTGCGAAATCGGTTACTTGCACAGATGTTTTGAAAAAATGGCGGAAACTCATCCGTACAACCAAGTTATTCCATACACAGACCGTTTGAACTACTGCTCAGCTCCAATGAACAACATTGGTTACTGTAAAGCAGTGGAGCGTTTGTTGGGCGTTGAAATCCCACCAAAAGCCCAAGCAATGCGTGTGATCTTGGCAGAACTTTCTCGTATCATCGACCACACGATTGCTATCGGTACGGGCGCGATGGACTTGGGAGCTTTGACTTCTTTCTTCTATATGTTCGGCCTTCGTGAACAAGTTTACGGTTTGTTCGAAAAACTTTGCGGAGCTCGTTTGACTGTATCTATGACTCGCGTCGGTGGTATGGCTCAAGACGCGCCTGAAGGTTGGTTCGACGAAGTTTTGGCTCTTTGTAAAGAGATCCGCCGTGGAACAGACGAAATGGCGAGCATGGTTGTTGATAATAAAATCTTCATCCAACGTACTCGTGGTGTGTGCCCAGTTTCTGCAGCTGATGCAATTCAATGGGGTTACACAGGTCCTCTTCTTCGCGCGACGGGCGTGAGCTTGGATATTCGTAAAGCGCAACCATACTATGGTTACGACGCTTTGGATTTCGACATCCCAGTTGGTACATCAGGTGACATCTATGATCGTTACTTGGTTCGTTTCGAAGAAATGCGCCAATCTGTTCGTATCATTGAACAAGTCTGCAAAAACGTTCCTGGTGGCGATTACACAATCCGCGACAAAGGCATCGTTCTTCCAGAGAAAAAAGACGTTTACGGAAACATCGAAGGTTTGATGAATCACTTCATGTTGATCATCAAAGGTCTTCGCCCGCCAGTGGGTGAAGTTTACGATGCAACAGAAGCTGCCAATGGTGAGTTGGGCTTCTACCTTGTATCCGATGGTTCTGCGAATCCATATCGTTTGAAAGTTCGTCCACCATGTTTCGCGATTTATCAGTCTTATCCGACTGTCGTTAAAGGCGCGATGTTGGCGGATGCGATTGCGACGATTGCTTCTATGAACTTGATCGCCGGCGAGTTGGATCGCTAATTACGGGGACAGCAACTATGTTTAAATTATCAGAAGAAGGCTTGGCCGCTGTTAAAAAAGAACTCGCACGCTACGAAGCGCGCGAGTCTGCTATCATCCCAAGTCTTTATATTGCGCAAAAAGAAAACAAAGGCTTTATCACTCCGGATATCATCCGCCACTTGTCTCAAGTGATGGATCTTCCAGAGAGCCGCATCAATGAAGTTTTCAAGTTCTATACAATGTTCAATCAAGAGCCTGTTGGTAAGTATCACGTGCAAGTGTGCGCGAATATTTCTTGCGCTCTTGAAGGTGGTCGCGAACTTGCAAACCACATCTGCAAAGAACTTGGTGTGAAATACAACGAAGTGACTTCAGATGGCCGTTTCACAGTTTCCAAAGTTGAATGCTTGGGATCTTGCGGAACAGCTCCAATGATGCAAGTGAATGACACTTACCATGAGAAATTGACTCCAGAGACAGCGATGAATCTCTTAAGAGGTATGAAATAATGGCTGAATCAAAAGTACTGACAGAGTTTTATCACTTAGACGAGTACATCTCTTTGGCGGGTTACAAAGCCAAAGGTGGTTACGAGACTTTGAAAAAAGCTTTCGCAATGCAACCGCAACAAATCATCGACGAAGTGAAGGCTTCTGGTCTTCGTGGTCGTGGTGGTGCGGGCTTCCCAACTGGTATGAAATGGGGCTTCTTGCCTAAAAATGGCGAACCTCGCTACTTGCTTTGCAACGCCGATGAAGGCGAGCCGGGAACATTTAAAGACCGTATGATGATGGAGCGTGCTCCTCATCAATTGATCGAAGGTATGATCATCTCTGCTTTCGCTATCGGTTCTCATAAAGGTTATATTTACGTTCGTGGTGAATACGTTTACCCGATTGAAGTTTTGAATAAAGCTATCAAAGAAG
This sequence comes from Bdellovibrio sp. HCB2-146, assembly GCF_047345725.1. Classification (NCBI taxonomy): domain Bacteria; kingdom Pseudomonadati; phylum Bdellovibrionota; class Bdellovibrionia; order Bdellovibrionales; family Pseudobdellovibrionaceae; genus Bdellovibrio; species Bdellovibrio sp. HCB2-146. Next base: position 636,297 of record NZ_JBLEQP010000001.1, on the reverse strand, counting down.
CTTACGCAGCGGGCTTGCTTGGTAAAAACATCTTGGGTTCAGGTTTCGATTTTGACCTTGATGTGTACCGCGGGGCTGGCGCATACATCTGCGGTGAAGAAACAGGTATGATTTCTTCTTTGGAAGGCCTCAAAGGCCAACCAAAATTGAAACCACCATTCCCGGCGGTTCAAGGTTACTTGCGCAAACCAACAATCGTAAACAACGTGGAAACGTTGGCGGCTGTGACTTACATCATTCGTGATGGCGCTCAGGCTTACCGTAAACATGGAACTGAAAAATCTGCAGGAACTAAATTGTTCTCTGTATCTGGTAACGTGATGAAGCCAGGTAACTACGAAGTTCCACTCGGTTACCCATTGATGGATTTGATCAACAAAGAATGCGGCGGCATGAAGCCAGGTCGTAAATTGAAAGCAGTTATCCCAGGTGGATCATCAGCTCCAGTTTTGACAGCGGAAGAAGTGGCGAAAGCAAATCTCGATTACGAATCACTTGCAGGACTTGGCACAATGTTGGGTTCAGGTGCTGTGATCGTGATGGATGACTCTCAATGTATGGTTGATATGTTGGGTGTTTTGACTCACTTCTATGCTCATGAATCTTGCGGTCAATGTACTCCATGCCGTGAAGGTACGGGTTGGTTGAACAAGATTTTGCATTCCATTTTGGAAGGCCGTGGTCGTTTGCAAGACATCGATCTTTTGATCAAAGTCGCTGACAACATGAAAGGTAAAACAATCTGCGCTCTTTCAGATGCAGCTGCATTACCTGTTTTGAGTTTCGTAAGTAAATTTAGAGATGAATTTGAATTCTACGTTCGTGAAGGACGCTCGAAAGTAAAAGGAACGACATATGCCGAAATGCACCATTAATGGCAAAGAAGTCGAAGTAAAAGAAGGCACGTCGATTATCGAGGCGATGCAACAGTCTGGCGATCGTATCGCTCACTATTGCTGGCACCCAGGATTGTCTGTTGCCGGTGTATGCCGTCTTTGCATGGTGGAGATCGAAGGAAATCCACGTGTTCAGATCGCGTGTAACACAATGGTTACTGAAGGAATGAAGATCAATAACACGTCTGACAAAGTGAAAGACGCTGTGAAGTGGGGCTTGGACTTCCACTTGATCAACCATCCTTTGGATTGCCCTATCTGTGACCAAGCAGGTGAGTGCGGACTCCAAGATCAATACATGGAGTACGGTAAATACGATCCTGAAATGGCTGAACCAAAACAGAAAAAACACAAGGTCGTTGATCTTGGTCCAACTGTTGTTTTGGATTCTGAACGTTGCATCTTGTGCTCTCGTTGCGTGCGTTTCACAGAGGAAGTTTCTAAAACAAATGAATTGGGTCTTTTCAACCGTGGTGACCGTACTGAAATCGGTACTCACGATGGTCAGGAATTGAACAACAAATACTCTTTGAACACTGTTGATATCTGCCCGGTCGGTGCTTTGACTTCCAAAGACTTCCGTTTCCGTCAGCGCGTTTGGTATCTAAAAGATGCAGAAACAGTCTGTAACGGTTGCTCAACGGGTTGTAACGTTCGCGCTTACTACAACAAAGAAGGCTTCTTCCGTATCAAGCCTGTTTACAATGAAAAAGTAAACGGTCACTGGATGTGCGATGAAGGTCGCGATGTTTATAAGTTTGCGAATAAAGAAGTTCGTTACTTGAAAGCGCGTGTTCGTGGTGCTTCTGGCTGGTCCGAAGTGGCTCCAGGTGCGGCAGCGAAAGACGCTCACCAAGTTTTGAAATCGACAACTGGCGATGCTTTGGCGTTGGTATTGACTGCTCAATACACAGTTGAAGAGTTCGATGCGATTGTTTCGACTTTCGTAAATGAATTCAAAACGAAGAAAATCTTCTTCTGGCAAAACAACAAATCAACTTTCGATTCATTCGACGGTTTGCTCCTTCGTGGAGACAAAAACCCGAATACGAAAGGTTTGATGAAAGTGCTTGAGAAGCACGGTGTTTCTGCTCAATGGACAGAGTTGTCTTCGGGTCTTTCTAGCGGCGCAATTAAAACTGTGGTCGTTGCGGGTCCTGAAAACTTGGCTGTCTTCCCAGACTTTGCTGAGCGCATGAAAGAAATTTCTAAAGCTCACAACGTGATCTGGATGCAAGCAGCGAAACACGAAGCTTTGGAAAGCTTGAACACAGCTGGTAATGCATGGATCATCCCGGTGAAAACTTTCGTTGAAAAAGACGGAACATTCATCAACCACGCAGGCCTTGAACAAAAATTCAAAAAAGTAACAACTGTGGTGTCTGAGGCATTGACTCTGACTGAAGCAGCCTTGTTGCTTGCTGGTAAAAACTTGGCGATTCCGACAATGCCGGCATTCATGCCGACAAATCAGCGTCCTGACCAAGTTGAATTGGAAGCTCGTAAAAAGAACGAGTTCGTATTTAAGCGAGGTACTCTATGAGCGTAATGCAAAACAACTCGGAAAAATCCAAGTGGTACTTGCCGGGTATTCTAGGTGGCCTTGCGGTCACTATGAAGCACTTGCTTGGAAACTTGCTTAACAGAAAAAAAATGATGACTTTGAATTACCCAGAGGAGCAGTACGATTACTCTCCTCGCTTCAAAGGTAATCACATTTTGACTGTGAAAAAAGACGGCGCTCTTCGCTGCACAGCTTGTATGTTGTGCGCGACGAACTGTCCTGCTGAGTGTATCAAGATCACTGCAGCTGAACATAACGATCCATCAGTTGAGAAATTCCCAATTGCTTATGAGATCGATATGCTTCGTTGCGTGTTCTGCGGTTTCTGCGAAGAAGCCTGCCCAGTAGACGCGATCCGTTTGGGACCTGAGTGGCAAACACCAGGCGTGAACGGCGCAAACTTCATTTACGACATCAATCACTTGGCATACAGACCAAGCCTAAAAGGTGGAATTCAGTCGCATGTAGACGACGAAGAACGCCACAAGCAGGGGATTTAATTCCGGTCGATGAAAAGCGGCCATTCGACTGCGTCGGATGGTCCCGCGAATCGCTGCGACGTACTTGGAGTACGCCTCCGCGCTTCCCGGAACCCTCCTCCTTGCGCCTGACCACTTTTGATCAACCTCGGCTCTCGGAGCGCGGGAATAAAAAAAGCCACCATCTAGGTGGCTTTTTTTATTTGTGGGGAGCGCTGCCCCTTCGGGGTTCGCTTCGCAGGTACCTGCTTACTTTCGTGGTGATTTGGTACCAGGTGTGGCCCTAGTCGTAAACTTCAACGATAGAAATTCCACTCACCGTATCAGGTTTCGCTTTTTTTGCGAGGGCGATTGCTTTTGCCATGAAGGCAACAGGATCGTTGCGATCAACATTTCCGTATTCATTAGAGTTGAACGAAAAGTAGAAAGTTACGTGATTTGATCTTGCTTTCATGTCTTTAAATAGCGGGCTATAGATCTCGTTTAGCACCTTCAAGTCCGCTTCGCTTTCGCCGAGTACGACATCAAAAGTTGGCGGCACGGAGCCGTCGTCAACGACTCGAGTGAAGGAGAGACTCGCCTCATGTCCTGTGAAAGCGGACTCAACAACTTCACCTGTACAGTTTTCGAGATATGACTTCTTAAATTCAGGGAAATCACCTGTATTGAGAGGATCTTTAATAACGGTTTTGCCGACTACGTGAAAGGCCGAGATTTTCATTTTGTAGGTTCTAAACTTAGCGTCGAAGGTAGCCTGAAGTCTGTAAACCACTTGGTTAGACAGCGGCGAAACTTCTGGGTCGCCCATGAAACAGGTTCTACCATTTGGATAGCCTGCACCGGGATAGTCAGGCTTCCTCCATGCCCAGTGAGTATTTTCGAAATCAATGAAATGAACAGTGGGTTTATTGAAATCAACCGCCAGAGTCGTAGACGGGAGCCAGCAGATGAAGCTGCCCATAAAAACTAGAACCAAAAACTGAATTCGCTTTTTCACAGTAAACCCTCAATTCAAAGCATTAGTAAAAACTACCACCCGTGAATATGAATTAGACACCTTGATGTTCCCATCTAAGGCGTAAAACACTTAAGAATGATGTAAGGGGCGAATTTGCAACTAATGCGCCACTCGAAGGCCTAGCCAGAAGACACTAATCGTCATAGGATACGCGGATGGAAATTCAGTCTATTACTCTTGATGTGCTTCGGGAAATGCAGAACGTTCTTAGCGAATCTGCGGGATATACCGTTAGCATTGAAGATGAAATTGAGTATTTTGGTCCTAATGCCGCAAAGTCTTGGTATTTAATCCGCGGGGCTGATGGGCAAATTCTGGGGTTCATTAGAAACTTCACTCAAAATTCTGAATGGAGTTTAGCTGAGCTTTATATCCAGCCTAACATTGATAATCGTCGGCAGATCACCTCTTCGTTGCTGAATGTTTTTAAATCGACGACATCGTTTCCTGTGGGGCACAGACTTCGTTTCGATATTTCCAGTCATGATTTAGAAGTGAATGAGACTTTAAGAGAGGAAGGGTTTTCTGAAAAGTGTCAGACCTTTCTTTATTTTGAGCGATCATTGAATGATCGAAGTTACCCATTAGAATCAGATCTAGTTTCATTGGCAGATGCAAAGAGTGTTGCTGAAGTTCTCAATCATCTGCACCCAGTCTCAGTGGATGAAGCACAAAAGTGGATTGAATCGAAAACAATTCGAGGCGTGAAGTGCGATGGTGAATTTGTTGCGGCAGCGCAGATTTACGAATCCGATGAGGCTCTAGAGGTAAATCGATTTGCAACTCATGAACTTTTTCTTCGCAGAGGTTTCGCAAAAAAGCTCATGGAGCAAATCTTCGTTGAAGCCGCCGCTCTCCAGAAGAGAAGAGTCTATCTCAAGGTGGAAGACACTCGTCTTCCCGCAATTTCGTTCTATAAAAGCCTTGGATTCACAGAGAGTCAGGACAAGCGTCAGACTTGGCATTCGCGGTTTTATTGAAAGTTACAAGATGCCGACTATGTCGATTTTAATTTTCATCGTGATGTTTGCTTTAGCTCTTATTCATATTTATTGGGGACATGGTGGAAATTGGCCGGGAACCGATCGGCAAAGTCTTACTGATAAAGTATTTGGTCAGCGGAAATCAGTTTCCTTCGATTTATTCCTGTTATTTCGTTGCATCTATTTTAATTTTGGCTGGAATCGTGCCTCTTTTTACCGAAAACATTTTGTTTGGTACTCGGTTTAATAACTACTCATGGTTCAATTTTTTTATTGCTCTGCCACTCATGATTAGAGGGGTAGGAGGTAATCTTCCGATGATTGAGAAAAGATGGACTCAGGTTTTTGTGCGCAATAATCGAATCATTTATAGTCCACTCTGCATTGTGCTTGCATTAAGCTACATTTTATTCGGACTTTGATAGAAACAGGTACGCCGTACCTTCTTGGCGCGCAGCTAGTCAAAAGCCACTCGGAAACGGGTGGTTTTTTTTATTTCTAAAAATTCTTATGGTGTTACGATTAACGATGAAAAAAGATTCAACAATGGGAGCAGCCATGAATTTTCATTCACTAGTCATTGCAGGACTGATATTGAGTTCCTGCCTTGCGGGAGCCGCATCAGAATACAATCAACCACCAAAAGAAATTCTCGATATCATGCAGGCTCCGGCAACGCCGTATCCGATGATGAGTCCAACAGAAGATCGAATCATGCTTGTGACAATGCAAGAATATCCTTCCATTGAACGTGTGGCAGAACCTTTCTTGCGCCTTGCCGGTGTTCGCCTTCAACCGAAAAATTACAGCAAACACGACACTCCCGGAGGCTATGGAATTCCATCCTGTGCACGCGGCTATTCTATTGTGACTGTTGCCGACGGCAGTGAAAAAAACGTCGACATTTCCAAACTTGCTTGTACTGATCGACCTGTTTGGGCAAGGGATGGAAAGAGATTCTTTTTCAGAAACAAAACTAAAGACGCAGTTGAGCTCTGGATTGGTGATGCAAAAACGGCGAAAATTGCCCGTGTTCCTGGGGTAAAATTAAACCAGATGTTTGGAGATGATGCGCGCTGGATGCCGGACCAAAAAAGAATTTCAGTAAAATTAGTTCCAAAAAAATTGGGACCTGCTCCCAAGCTTGAAGGGAGCTCCATTGGACCTGTGATCCAAGAGTCGACCGGCGAAAAAGGTCAAAGCAGTACTTATGAAAAACGTGACACTCTCAACAATAAAAACGATGAAAAGCTTTTTGACTATTACGGTCTGTCTCAATTGGCGATTGTCGATGTTGAAAGTAAGAAGCTGACTCTTATTGATAAGCCCGCTCTGTATGATGATGTTTTAACGGCCCCAGATGGCGTGCATGTTTTTACAAGAACGATCGTCAGACCCTACTCATACATTGTCACTTACAGCCGGTTCCCCAGTAAGGTGGAAGTTTTAAATATTTCCAATCCCAAAAAGATCACGCGGGCTTTGATTGCGGATATTCCGTTGGCAGATCGTGTTCCCATTCATGGAGAACCGTTGGGGCCTCGCGATTTTTCTTGGCGACCTCATGGCGGAGCAACACTCATTTGGGCCGAAGCTTTAGATGGTGGTGATTGGAATGTGAAAGTTCCAGCCCGCGATAAGATCATGACATTGTCGGCACCTTTTACAGCCGCGCCGATGGAAGTTTTTAAAACGGAACAGCGTTATAATGGTTTCAGATGGCTTGAGAATAAAGAAATCGCGCTTTTATCAGAGTACGATCACAACAAACACTGGAATCGAACTTTTATCGTCAACTTTGATAATCCGAAACAAGAAAAGAAAATTTTGTGGGACCTTTCAAGTGACGAACTCTACGCCGATCCAGGCCAACCTGTCTTGCGCACATTGAGCAATGGGTTCGCAGTTATTCGCCAAGATAAGAATTCGATTTTTCTGGATGGTTATGGTTCTTCGCCAGAGGGTGATCGTCCATTCCTGGATAAGTTAGATCTCACTTCACTTAAGACAGAAAGACTTTTTCAAAGTGGAAAAACGTCTTATGAATATTTCCTCTCGTTCCCAGGCGAAGATGAACGTAACATTCTGACGTGGTATCAAACTCCGGATGATGTTCCTAATGTCTACAGGCGGGTTCTGGGAGTAGAATCAAAAACGGCCCTCACGAAAATCAAAGATCCAGTGCCGCAAGTGAGACAAATTAAAAAACGTCTAGTGAAGTACAAACGCGCCGATGGCGTGGATCTTTCATTCACGCTTTATACTCCTCCAGGTTACAAAGAGGGCACTCGAGTCCCAACGATCTTGTATGCGTATCCTCTTGATTATGCCGATGCTTCAAAAGCAGGTCAGGTTCAGGGGTCTGAATATACATTTACAAGATTGCGTGGGTATCGACTGCTCTTGATGGCGGGTTATGCAATTATTGATCGCGCGTCGTTCCCGATCGTGGGTGATCCTAAGAAAGCTTACGATACCTACACGGATCAACTGGTTGCAGATGCAAAGGCCGCAGTTGATGAAGCAGTCCGATTAGGAGTCGCAGATCCAGAACGCATCGGTGTAACAGGGCACAGTCATGGAGCGCTGATGACGGTGAATCTTTTGGCTCATACCAATCTTTTCAAGGCGGGTGTGGCAACCAGTGGCTCTTACAATAAAACATTAACGCCATTTGGATTTCAAAACGAGCGCAGAACTGTTTGGGAAGCACCTGATGTCTACAAGAAAGTGTCGCCGTTTTTCTATGCGGATAAACTCAAGACGCCACTTTTGCTTGTGCATGGCGCAGACGATGCAAATCCTGGGACAACACCGATGCAAGCAAGCTTTTTATATGAGGCGATTCGGGGCAATGGTGGCAAAGTCAGACTCGTTATGCTTCCCCACGAACCGCACTGGTATACGGCTCGAGAGACGAACGAGCAGCAGATTTATGAAATGCTGAGCTGGTTTGATAAATACGTCAAGAATGCGCCAACCCAATCCAAATCCAATCAGGAAGTTTCGAGTAAGTAGCATGTGGTCTACAACGGAAATAAAAACCCGCGCGAGCGGGTTTTTGCTTTTCATAAATCAAGATCACCGCTGTCCCAATTCCTTGCAGACAATGCGGTTACCTTGCTCTTGGCATTTAACTTTCTGTAAATACTCATGTCGATAGAATCGGTCCGGTTCATAAGAAACAGCTGGTTTACACTTTTGGACTTCTTGAACTATGCGAGCAGCGCTCGGTCTCTGATTTGCGAGAGTATAGGGCATCACGCTTTCTAAAAATCCTATCGCCTCGTAGAATTTATTGATCTCGGGAAGGGTCAGTCCTTGTTCCATAAGTTTACAAAAGTCAGAGTTGGCCAATAACAACTGACTGTTGACGAAGCCCGTGGCTTCCTGAAAAAGAACTTCTGCAGGGATCGTCTTTTTATTTATAAGTCCGAACATATATCCCCAGTTCATCTCGATATCGTCACCGAATTTCACTCTGCACTCATAGCGTTTGGTTACACAATCGACGAGGTCTGTTACATAGAAGGCAGCCAACGAACGAGGGCCGTTAATAGAATGAATCAAGCGCGCTTGATAGCCGGTATAGGCAAAGTACTGAGCGAGTTTTCTCCATGTGGAAAGTGGCATTGTGATTTTTTCGTAGTCGTCCGCGTATCGCAGATCAGTGATTTTATAAAGCGCAGGTACAGTGGATGATTCGATGATTTGAGTCACCTCATTGGGGCTTTGGGATTGATCCAACAAATTTAAGACTTCAGTGATCCCGGCGTCTTTAGCAAAACCACGATCATCAACATAGGTCAGGGCCTGAGCATATGAGGCCGCTGTCAATAGAAGAGACATGAGCCCCAAAGCGGCTTTTCTAAGCGTCAGAGATAGCGATAGTTTCGTTTTCATAGCTGAAGTTCCATTCTCGGCACAACAATGCGATTTAGATGCCGAATCTGGAATTCAAAATAGCGGGAACTGAAAGGAAAAACCCTTAATATCTCCTAACAAAACTGAGCCAATGCGATTTGATTGCGATTTTAGGGCTTTTTAGCTTTAGATTCAGCTTTAGATGCAGGCAATCTCCCAGAGAGGTCCTCTAGCTTTTTGCGCTGTTCAGGGGTCCAAGTTTTAAGAAAACCCTCTGGATCTTTTTGGGCTTGCTGAATAACTTGCATCATTTGCTCTTGCGTGAGTCCCTTCATATTTCCAAGGACATCAGAGGCTAGGCCATACATTTCCTGTTCGTTCGCTGAACTGCCAGCAAGTGATTTGATTTTTTCAGCAGCCTTGGTGCCCTCAGGAGATTCCTTCGCCATGTTCGCGCGAGTTTGCTCATTCAAAATATCTTTTTGTGTTTTCTCAATGGCAGCAGCCATTTCATCTGCCTCATCAGCGAAAGCGGCATTGGTGATGATGGTCGATAAAATAAAAGCGGCAGCATACAAACAACGTGTCATGAGCTTTGGCATCTCGGCACCTCTTATAGCAGTATGTTACAGCAAAGAATCCCTAGCTCCCAATGAAAGAGACTCAAATTTCCAGAATTGAAACAAAATATTTGTTTAGTGGTACCGGAGCGACGAATACCCGGCCGCAAATTTGCTCTCTCAGAACTATAAGAAAATGGCAATGCTCAGATTTTATTAAATGACTCTGAGAGCTTTGTTTTGCGAATGACTTTGACAGCGAATGGCCAAAACCGACGCTGTCTCATTTTGAGAAAAGAGATCACATGCTTCGCGCTTTCTTAGTTACGGCCTGGATTGGATTTCTGTCAGCAGTGGCTGGAGCAACTGTTTCCTCTGTGGATCACCCACAGGGCGTGATTTGGCGATTGCGTGAATCAGGTCGGGTGGTAGAAGCTCAGCAGTTCGAAGAACAACTGATCAAGATTTTAACCACATCCCCAGTGAACCGTGTTGCCCGCGTGAATACAAAAACATCACCGTCTTACCTTGTTGATTTTGGAAATAATATTTTTGGTTTCATGAAAGAAGCAGAATCAAAGGTGCCACGAAGTTTGCATTATGAATACGCTGCTTACGTGGTCGACCGAGTTTTAGGTTTGAATATGGTTCCGCTCACTGTTTTACGAGAGGTCAACGGCAAGCTTTTTTCAATCCAGTTGTTTTATCCGGCGCACTCTTGGGTCGGAAATCTTCCTAAGGATCATGAATACAATACGGCGCGAATCGGTGATATCCAAATTTTTGACAAGATAATTGCGAACAAAGATCGGGAAGTTTACAGCGGCCATAATGCCGTGATGGGAACAGATGGGCGTTTGGTCGCGATCGATCACTCGCGTTCATTTCAAGCTGATGCTTCGATCGGTCTTTGGGGAGTCAAAGTCATTTCTAGCAAGTTTAAAAAGACTCTCTTGAGCATTTCTCTGGCCGATTTTAAGGCGGCATTAAGTCCTGTTTTAACAATAAAAGAAATTGAAATTTTTGAAGAAAAAACCAAAGCAACAATTCAGCAGATTTCCAAACTTGAAGAAAAAACGTTGCCGGAAGTCGCAATCGATAGAAATTTTGAAATTCCGACGACCTTCAAAATTCCAATTGATCTAAGAGAATTCCGATTCATGGATTTCTTTGCCGTGCAAAGTGCCTTAGGCAGGAATGCCCGGAAACAACCAATTGAATCTGTTCGTCAAGTTATACAAAATGTCGGAGACAAAGAATACCTCTATCGAATGGCAATGGAGAACTGGGATTTTTATTCTTCAGAAGTTCGTGATCTCTTGTTGCCAGTTATCATTGCCCACGAAGGACAACAGGATCAAAGTTTTTTGGAAAAGCTCGCTGCCAGCGAGCCCCGTTATGTCTTGGAAATGATGAAGAACGCGCGTTTGATGCGAATGTATTCATATGTCGTTTTTTATGGACCGATGCACGCCAGCGCCAGCAAAATCACGCCAGAAATTTATCAAGGTCTTTTGCAGTATTTGGTTGAACGCCAACATGAAAGCCACGTTGGTATCAACTACGAAGAGCTATTCCGCGGACCGAATCAAGAACTGCGAAACAGATTTTTAAGAGATTTTTATCAAGCACTTATCAGAGAAGGCTTGGGCTCGGGACTAGCGGTGATCTTCCGCCTAACTCATGAGAAGAATATAAACTTACCCAAACTCTTGCTCGAACTGACACCACCTTCAGAGCGAAACGAAGTGCGCCAACAACTTCTCTCCAGTCTACAAAAAACGATGGAGGCAGGTTCTTTTAACCCAGACAAAGGTTCAGGCAAACTGCTTGTAGACCATATTAAATTTATCCAAGAACATTCGGGACCTGCGCCTCAGTGTTCATTAATTTTTGGGATTTAGTTCAGATTTTTTCGATGCATGATTGCGCTCCCGACTTTGAGCCCTTAGGATGAGAGGTGCTTTATAGAATCGAGGGGTGCATGAAGTATATTATCGTAGTATTGATGATTTTTTCCGTTCATGCGGAAGCAAAAAAACGCCGCAGATCTCGAGATCGTGAACGTCCCCCGGCTCCCAGCTTTCCTGCCGAACAAATGAAATCTCTCAAAAAAGACGGCGTGGAATATTCACTTAAGACAACAAAAACAAATTGCGAAGGCAGCACAGAGAAGTTTTGTCTGCTTAAATTGCAGATGATCTCCAAAGAAGATTCAGCGGAAAAAAATAAATGGGAAACGGATCTCTATATCAAAGATCTGAATCCAAACCTTGCTGTGGAAAATCAAGAAATCAAAGTCGAGTCTTTTGCTTTTGCAAAGGGTGATACGGTTTCAGTGGTAGATGAACGCGGTGTGAAATACGTGGTAGAAGCAGGGACGGGTGCTTTGCAAAAACCAGCGCGTGCCATCGTTTATCCAGCCTCTGGCACACCGACAACTTCAATCGCTGCTCCAACGGCGGCAACTGCTCCCGCAGCACCACCAGCTACAAGCGGAGCAACGATCGCTCCAGCTCCCGCGCCATCTCCGGCAGCAAACTAGTTTTCCGGCGCCCACCAACAACGTGGGCGTTCTTGTTTTAAAATTCCCGCAACCATTGTATCGATACGACATTGGGCTGACGGATAAAACGTCTGCTCATGATTGATTTCCGTCACTACAGTTGGATCTTTTACCTCATAAGAAGTTTCTTTACCCTGTGATCTGAATAAAAGGCGTTCCACTTCCAGGGCTTGAAACGCACGCAAACAAAAAGTCATCTCATCAGCTGAGCGCGAATTCATTCGGCAAAGATTTTCGACATATTCGCTGACCGCCGTGACTTTTGTAGCCGGCGTCATGCGCTTATAGATACGTTCGATGCAGGAGCGAGTGGCAAAATAATCAGATTGTCCTTCAGTGGAAATCGGTTCTGGTTCATTTTTCTTTTTGAGTGGTGTTCCGCCAATGCCGTGACCCAACTCATGACAGACAGTTGTGATCAAAGCATCTTGGGTCATGCCTTTGATCCGTGAGAATCCGCCAAAAATAAATAAATTGTGTTCCCGAATTTTTCCTTGAGTGTAGGTCGAGTAAGAAGCGTGCGTGTAATCCAGATCCCACCAGTAATTCGGAAGTTGGGGACTGGGAGGGCGATTGATAAATAAAACAGCGTTCTGAGCAGCCAACTCCGCATCGTATTCGGCATGAAAGGCTTTCGTGATTTCTTGAAACTCCGGCAAACTCACTTGCGCAAAAGAAAGAGATGAAAACAGGAGACTGGCTGTGACAGCGAAAAAGACATGTTTCATGGGGTACTTTTTAACAAAGAACGCCTTGTTTTCACAGGGGCGGAGACAATTTTACAAAGTGTTCGCAAAATGTCGCAGAGTCCTACCTGCGAATGAGGTTGATTCGCAAAAGATCTTCTCTCAGACTTTTAAGTATTGGAGGTAATTTCTATGAAACGCTTTATTTTAGCTATCGCATTGGTTTTGGCTCCGGCATTGTCTTTTGCGTCGCAGGCCGAAGGACTTTCTATTGATGTAAAACCATCTGCTGATCAGTATTATCAATACAGCTTCGGATCACGTTTTGTAAATTCAAGCTCGTACATGGATTTGACTTTGACGGCAAACGGACCGCAACCAACAAACATCCGTAACATCACTTGGACGGGAGTCGGCTGGCAAGTATACACAAACTGCCCCGTGGTTTTGAATCCGGGTCAGCAATGTACAACGCGTATGATTTTCCAACCACCTTGGGTAGGCAGCTACTATTCAGATCTGGTATTTGATTTGTACAGCAGCCGCATCATCGTTCGTTTCAGCGGCTGGGCTCGCTAATTAGAGCTCTGGCATCAACTCGATCTCTTGCGTAGGACCCGTCAGCGGGCAGCGCAAGAGAGGCGTGTAAACAGGGAAGGCTCCCTGCAAAGTCGATTCATACAAGACAATTTCTGATACTTGAATTTTTCCGAAGCTTTTTCTTTTAAATGGCGAGATCATATCTTTCACACTGCGAGGATTTCGCAGACGACCGAAAGTCAGATGAGGGCGATAATCTCGCATCTCTCCGCCAAAAAGTCCTTCCGCTTGCAGTTCCAGATCCAGCTTGTTTTTAAATTCATTAAGCGCACGTTTGTTTTGAATTCCCAACCATAAAACGCGGGCATCATGCTCATTTGAAAATGCACCGACATCTTCCACTTTGAGATCAAAGGGCGAAAACTCCGTGCAGACGCGTTTTAAAACTTCGGTGATCCGAGGAATGTCTTCGATATCCCTATCGCCTAAGAAACTCACCGTGATGTGAAAGTTCTCTGTAGGAACCCATTTAACAGAGATTTCTTTCTTATCCGCGTTGATTTTTATTTTCTTATAAATAGGAAGGAAGCTTTTAGAGAGAGGATCTGTGGCATTTAGAGCGAAAAACAGTCTTTTCGTCGTCATGCTTTTATTGTAGGGCATGACGACGATTTCACCTAAGACTTTTTAAATATTTTTTTAATTGTCGAGGAGGGACCCCACTTAAGAGTGGGGTTTTGGTTTAATAAGCAGTGAAGCAGCAACAGAGCCACCAATAAGCAGGGCGATGATTGCCAGGGACCACGTAATTGGGAAGTGGCCATCAAAGTGATCGTTCAGCCATACCATTTTAAGGCCGACAAAGATCAATACCAGCGCCAGTCCGTACTTTAACAGGTGGAACTTGCCAACTACGCCTGCCAACAAGAAGTACAACGAACGCAAGCCAAGGATGGCAAAGATATTCGATGTAAAGACAATCATTGGTTCTTTTGTGATGGCAAAGATCGCAGGAACCGAGTCGACGGCAAAAATAATGTCAGTGAACTCCAGGAATACCAATGACACAAACAGAGGTGTGGCATACTTACGACCATTTTCATGATGGAAGAAGTGGGGGCCATCAAGTTGATGTGTGATCGGGATGTATTTTTTAAGCAGACGAATCACCCAGTTTTTAGAAGGATCTACTTCTTTGTCTGGTTGGAACATCATCTTAAAGCCTGTGATCAACAAGAATATACCAAAGACCATCACGACAGCTTTGTACTGCATCAGGACTGAGCCGAGAGCAATAAAGATCGCACGGAAAATCAGCGCTCCAAGAATACCGTAGAACAAGACACGGTGTTGATATTTAGAAGGGATGGCAAAGAAGCTAAAGACCACCACAAAGACGAAGATATTGTCGATGGAGAGGGACTTCTCAATCACGTAACCGGTCAGGAACTCCAGACCCACCTGTTTGGCGACGGTCGGGCTTCCAAACTTGTCGAGGGTGTAATAGTAAAGGCCCGCATTAAATAGCAGCGCAATAGTCACCCAAACGAGAGACCAAATCGTCGCTTCGCGAAAACCTACAGTGTGTGACTCTTTATGAAAGACACCTAGGTCCAAGGCTAGCATCGCCATAACAAAGCCCACGAAGGCTAAATAAAACCACCAATATTCTGCAATGGGAAAAAGTAATGTTGTTTCCATGAGTCCACAATAAGCTCTTTTCAGTTATTCGAAAAATAGATAATCTTTAATAAGTTATTCGACAAAAACGATGAGGTAAATGTGAGCTGGCTTAACTATCACCATCTTCAGTATTTCTATGTGATTGCGACAGAAGGCAGTATCGCCAAAGCGGCGGAAAAGCTCCGTGTAGGACAGCCGTCCCTTAGCACGCAGTTAAAACAACTTGAAGAGAGCATTGGCCAAGAGCTTTTTGAACGCAAGAAGCAGCGTCTATTTTTGACCGAGGCAGGAAAAGTGGCTTACGAGTATGCCGATCAGGTGTTCCGTTTAGGGAATGAAATGGTAGAGGCGTTGTCGGATCGTTTGCAGAACAATCGTGTGCATTTTCAAATCGGAGCGCTTGATAGTGTGCCGAAGCATATCACACGCGAAGTGCTTTTGGCGGCCTACAAGGCGGGCAATTGCATGGTTTCGGTTCTTGAAGGCAAAGGGGAAGAACTCTTCCGGGAATTGACGGCGCACAAGATGGATCTGCTTGTTTCAAACTATACACCGTCGGTGGATTATCAAAAACTCTATGCACGTTCGATCGGCAAGCTGGATGTCGTCGTCTGTGGTTCAGAAAAATTCAAACAACTTAAAAGGAACTTTCCGGCGTCGTTGGAAGGCCAACCGTTTGTGATGCCAACGACTCACAGTAAGCTGCGCCGAGATCTGGATCATTTCTTTACAGTGAATAAACTGCGAGTGGATGTTGTTGCAGAAACTCAAGATTCAAGTTTGCAACTTCTTTTAGGGCAAGAAGGAGTGGGGCTGATCCCAGTAGCTCGTCACGCGGTGAACGAATTAGTTAAAGAAAAGAAGATCCAAATTATCGGAGACTTGCCAGGAGTGAAGGAAGAAATCTGGCTGACATCTGCTAGCCGCCGGATTGAAAATCCTATTGCGGCTAGCTTGATGAAGAACTTCAAGATCGAGGATTAATCTTGGTTTTTGTAGCAGTCCAATTGAGCTTTCACATCTGAAACAACAGGGCCAGCTACTGTTTCTTCTTTAGTTGTGAAAGAAACTTGTGACCAGCACACTTCAACAAGGTCTGATTTTTCCATGCGTTGGAAAGTGTAACGAATAGTTCCAGCTTCAGTGTTGACTGTCGCGCCAGCAAAAGAGAAAAGGCCCAATTCTGCGGAAGAAACTTTTTTAACTTCAGCGATGATTTTGTTCAAGTTGACAAAGTAGTTTTGAGTGCCAGCGCCAGAAGCCATGAACATATTGCTGTTCACGCCAATAACGGCTGCATGAGCGGAAAAATTGATAAGGGAAGCAACGGCAAAAATAGCGGCTTTCATAAAAATCCTTTCGTAGGGGGTGCGCCCTTTATAAAGAAATCGCACTGCAATATCAATACGCCTCTGTCAGGATTTTCTTAAGATTTGGTTGGAATTAGGACTTAAATGGCCTCCAAAGCAGGTTTGGAGGCTAAATGTTGCTTATTTGCAAAGGGCCGCAGAGATATGAATCGCCATTTTCGCTTCGGTCGCGACTTCTTCAGAGCCCGTGCTTAAGCGAATATCGCGCATCATCGAATCGCATTTTGCTTTATTGAGACCTGTGGTCTCGATCATATTCACATAGCCACTGAACTCGGTGATGCTTGCGTATTCCTCATCCTCTTCGGGAGTATTTGGTATCGGCATTGTGTTCAAAAGCTCAAAAAGATCGTTTTTAAATTCTTCAACTTTTTGAGTTCGTTGTCCTGGTGACATCTGCGGAAGCAACTCAACCAAAGCACGAGTTTTTTCATGCACGACAACATCTTTAAAAGCAGACGCTTGGAAAAATACTGAAAAGGTTGCAAGAGCCACGATTAATTGACGCATGAGCCGCCTCCGACATTGGTTTCGACTTTGTTAAGTAAATTTGTAATAGCAGGGAAGTATTTTGAAGTTTCCGTGCGGCGAGCATTGCTTCTGTTCGCGCGCGCCGGGAAGCGCTTCATATATTGTTGAAGTTGATCAATAAATTTATCAGCATTGGTCACTTTTTTATTTCTATATTCCGTATTCAGCAAAGTCATCGCTGGTGTCCATGTTCCTGCAGGGCCTGTATTGTGAGACCAAACCATCATCGCACGTTTCACTCGTTGCATGTCATATTTAGATAAATTAAATTTTTGCGCGTATTTTTTCTGATTAAAGACAGAACGGTCCATCGCATTTTTAGACCATTTCAAATAAGCGTAAGTATAAACCATATTCAAAAGTGGATTTCCTTTGCTGATCGAAACGCGATCACAAGAGTTGCTCTTAGCTGAACGCATGGGTTGTGCGCTGTCGAGGAACTCGTGAGAGATTTGACGGCAAACAGGATCTGCGTGGCCTTCTAAAGCAAAGCGTACTTTTTTCATTTCCGTATTGTTCGAATCAATAATCGCATCAGCAGTTAACTGACCGATGCCACCAGCACCAGTTCCGCTCATAGCATTGACGTGGAAACCAGATTCGATATTGATCATAGCGTATGCTGCGCGCACATCGAGCTTTTGTTCTTCTAGTGATTCGCCCGGACCCATATAGTCCATCATGCACGAGCTCACGATATCAAAGCTGTTGGTCACAAGTTTAAAGTAGTTTTCAGAGATACATGGACGGATCGCACGGCTCATTCCACCGTTTGCGTTACATTGACGGAAGGTACTGCTTGTCGGGCTGAACTTTGCTTCCATGCTCATGCGCATACAAGCAGGTTTAATAATCGCAGCTGGATTAAGATCTGCTTTCAGGATGCGACCTAAGAGCGAATTCTTTTTTGTTAAAGCTGTCATTTCATTTTCAAGATAACCATTTTGACGATTGCACTGCATGTATTTCATTTCGCGAATGCTATTGCAGACCGAATCATCACAGCGGTTTTCAGCCATATTGTGATATTCCATCAGCGTTGCGGGGCGATTGCCCTTTTCAATACGATCTAAAGAATAAATAATGGACGGCGCGGGTTGAGAAATATCGTCTTCCACCACGGTCGCCGGGACTTGGGGGAGTGTTTTAGGGTCTTCGCCTGGAATTCGGAAAGGTACAGAGAAAGAAGCATCATCAGATGTTGAAGAGAACTGACCTTCTTCAAAAAGATTTGATCCGCCACAGCCCCATACGAATATGAAGCAGCTATTTAATAATAGTAGTTTTAGATAGTCGTGTTTGTTGACCTTCATGGCATAGCTCCTTCTTCTCGTAAAACTAAAGAGCAAGAGGTCTGCCAATTGAACCTTCCTATTATTAGGTACTTAGAGGAGGAGGGGTGTCTCGCTCTGAGACACATGTCTTTTGTGCAAAAGAACGTCACTGTCGTGGATAACTTTTGAACAGGACTCTCTCTTTGTCTCGTTATCCAAAGTTCATTTATTCCGATCAGTGAACGGATAAGGAGCGAGCAATGAAAAAATCAGTTTTAGTCAGCCTTTGCTTGGCTGCGATCACAGCCTGTCAATCGCCTACAAAACCCACTCCCGAGGCAACCACTTTCCGTAAGCCTGCTAGTGCAGACGAGCTTATCGAGGGGAGCCGTAAAGTTTTAGCGGACCTTAGCAATCCGCAAATTTTTAATCCTGGAACTTGTGCGACTTTCGTGAATGGCTTGACGGATTATCTTTATAGATTGCCTGCTGATCATTTCGTTCCTAAAACGCCCCAGGAAATTGAAAAATTCAAAGCTGAAGGTGTGCAAATCGTCGATACGATTTTCCAAATTCGTGTGACTTTGCGTGAGCGCATGCAGGAATTTGATTCTCGCAATGAATTGCCTGCGGCATGTATTCAAAAAGTTCGCGAGGGTATTCAGTATGCCCGCTATGCTGAAGAATACGTTTTAGAATGGCTCTACCAAAACAAGGTTCTTGAATTCGTGGAAAAACCAATTCTGACGAACGAAAAACCAAACACATGGACCAACAGTCGTTTTGCAGGTTTCACCCTTAAAACCGGTGATGCGATGTTGATTCGTGGTAAGTCCCATGTTTCCGCGATGATCGCGCGAATCGGGGATGAAGAAGGAAACTTCTCGCACTTGGCGATCATTGGAGAAAACTCCAAAGGTGAAAAATACGTGGTTGAATCTTTGATTCAAAAAGGCGTTATCGTAACTCCATTGGAGAAATGGCGACAAGATAAAGATGCGCGTGTCGCTCTTTATCGTCAGCCAGATGAAGAGTTGGGTCGCAAAGCGGGTCGTAAAATTTATGAAATAGCAAAAGCAGCTTTGGATAAAGGCGCAGCAATTCGTTATGATTTTGCGATGAACGATGATGATTACTCAGCACTTTTTTGTTCTGAAGTGATCCGCATGGCCTACGATAAAGCAACCGATGGTCAGTATATTATTCCAAAGTACCGCAGTGGTGCGACAAAGTTTAAAGGCACTGACTATCTTAAGAGCCTCGGCGTTCTGAAGGACAGCTTGTTTGCGCCTTACGATATGGAAGTCGATCCACGTTTCGATTTCGTAGCGGAATTCCGTTATTATCCATTGCTCCGTCAAGTGCGCATGCAAGATGCAGTTTTGCAAAGTGTATATGATTGGATGATTCAAAAGAAATACAAATACACAGCAAGTCTTGGTCAAACGAGCAAGGCGTACTTAGCAAAATTCCTTCGTCAGTTCGGTGTCCTTGAAGACACTCTTCCGAAGTACATGCCAATGAATAGCATTAAAACAAATGTGCAAT
The DNA here is from genome assembly GCF_047345725.1 of Bdellovibrio sp. HCB2-146. Taxonomy (NCBI): domain Bacteria; kingdom Pseudomonadati; phylum Bdellovibrionota; class Bdellovibrionia; order Bdellovibrionales; family Pseudobdellovibrionaceae; genus Bdellovibrio; species Bdellovibrio sp. HCB2-146. The sequence continues at coordinate 616,735 of NZ_JBLEQP010000001.1, read as the reverse complement.
TCGAAGCTGTGGCAAAAGTTCTAGAAAAGAACATCTATGAAAAAGAGCAGATCTTCTATAAAGAAAAAGGCTATCTGCCAACGTTTACAGATATGCTAGCATTCAACGAGGATTTCCGTCGTTTCGATTGCAAACGTTACGAAGCGTATGAAGAGTTAAAACGCAAACATCTGCCGTTTATGCCACCGCCGCGTGACCTGTCTCAGATCCACTGGTTCTTCTCTCCAGAAGGCTCTTGCTCAAAATAGAGGTACGGGACAAGCTCTGCGACCGTACTTTTTTGGCGTGCGCTGCAATAAAAAAAGGCTCATTGGAAAACCAATGAGCCTTTTTGTTTTTACATTCGGATGATTAAACAGATCTCATGCAGACTTGCCATTGCTTCAATCCCATTTGGAATTCGAGTTTGGCAATTTCGATTTCACGCTTTAGCTCAGCTAATTTTAAATCGTAAGCTTCACGCATTTCTTCGCGTTTACGGGCCGCATCGACTTTGAATTGCTCGTAGTCTTCGCGCAATTTCTTCATCTTATTTTGTGCTTCGAGGATTTTCTCTCTCATCGCTTGCAGTTTTTCTTCTGCAAAACCATGTTTCGACAACACAGCTGCTTCCGCTTGCAAACGAGCTTTCAAGATCTCGACGTTTGAAATCTGGCGCAGTTTAGAAGCCAATCCCATAAAGTTCAGCGTGCGGATCACCCATTTCGTTGGATCCCACTGATACCACTTGATACCGTTGCGATAGTCGATTTGGAATTTGTGATGGAAGTTATGGTAGCCTTCACCGTGAGTAAGAACCGCAACAAACCAAGAGTCGCGAGCTGAAATCTCTTTCGAGTAAGTTTGCTTACCCAAAGTGTGGCAAAGAGAGTTCACAAAGAATGTACTTTGTTGAGTGAGGAAAATGCGAAGTCCGCCACCAATCACAAGGCCGCCAAGAGCCGAACCCATCGCCCAACCAATAAGCATTGGAACGATAAAGCCTGTGAAGATCGCAAGAGGCATGTAGTAGTTATGTTGGAACTGCACCATCCAGTCTTTTTGCAAATCAGGAGCTTGGATTTTTTGGTCGACAGAGTCTTTAAAGAACATCCATCCCATGTGCGCGTACCAGAAACCTTCGTTGATATTGTAAGGATCTTTTTCGCCATCAATATGCGTGTGATGGCGACGGTGATCTGAAGACCATTTCAAAGCTGAACCTTGGAATGCAGAAGCACCGACCAAAAGGAAAATAGCTTTGGCGATTGGATGGGCATCGTAGCTTTTATGCGAAAACAAACGGTGATAGCCCGCTGTGATGCTTAAGTTCGTAGCAGCTGCAAACACCAATGCGAAAAGCGCGATGTCCCACTGAAAGCCATAATAGTAAAAGTAAATAGGGGCTAGAATGAATGTCACCAGTGGATTCAGAGTCAGAAAAAGAGCGACTGGCCATTCGATACGTTTTTTAGTCATTTGAGAGCTCCTCTTAGGAAAAAGTCTATCAGAGGGACCCTCGTTTCGATACATAATTAAGTGAAGCGGGGTTCCAGATCTGCACAGCAGATTTTGCTCTCAAAATAAGACCTAAGTCTCAGGCAATTTGTGAAGGAATTTGATAATTTAATCACATGCTCATCGATATTGTACGGCCCGAAGCTTGGGACGAATTGAACGACGAAGTGCGAACTGTACTTGCATTGACGCCCAAGTTAAAAGCGCGCGTTTTTTCCGGATTGGGACAGGCCGTCTTTGAAATTGCTCAAGGAACTGCGCAATTTATGGCGCATAAAAAAGCAATTGGCGTCATACGCGGACAAACTCCTGTTTTTGAAAGTTTGCTTCCTTACTACTACAAAGAAACTTATGAAGTGAATTCTATTTCTCATTTGGCTCTTACCAACGTGAAAGAGTGGGTGGAAAATCTCAAGAAGGACACAAACTTTGTGTTATTCGCAGATGATCATCCGGTCACTGGTGAAGTCTATCCATGGGTGGATGAGCTGGATAAACTCCTTAACGAAAAAAGAATTTATTCCCTTCGTGTTTCGCACTCCAAACACTTTCATGACAAAGAAGAACTCCGCCCGTACACGGTTCGTATTTGCTCTTTTGCTCCAGATCTTGCGATCGCCATTTTAGGCGAAAGATTTCGCTCCCCATCGCTTGCGGCATTCACGCAAGCTTGGAATAAAGATCAGATCATTCGTCGTCTGCAAGAGTGTCTGGAAAAGCAACCTACCAATGAAGCCTTGGTGCGCTCTTTTGAATCCGAAATTGAAAAAAGTGTCCCGACTTACTTCACAAAAAATGAAAGCCGCCTTTTTGATCGGGCCGTTGTGCTCCTTCCAGATGTCAGCGCTGAAGCCGTGTCGCAAGTTCTTTTCAAGAAACTGAATTGGACACCCTCGCAAGGTTGGAACCACCTGGAAAGTACGAACCAATGCCATTGGTCGTCGGGGATGAAGACCTTTAAGAACTGGTGGGAACCTTCTCCGAGTTTGGAAAATCTACGAGGTCTTTTGATTATAGGTGTGGGCGCCCTTCAGACAAGAGATTTTGCGAGTCACTTGATTGCTTCTTATGAAGAAGTCAAAAAAATGCAAACGTGGACAGTTTAACTATCGATTGCATTCGCAAGAACTCACGCCAATAGATTTCAACGTACAATTTGCAGTCTGCACTAAAAGCGTTGTGGCTTCATACTTTTCAATTTTTTTCATAGCATAGTATTTTTTGGGAATGGTTCCTTCGATTAGGACTTCGTGATCCGTACGAGCGTGACGAAGACCATTAAAGATATAGCTATAAGACTTGTAGTCCTGTTCAGAAATACCTTCAAAAATTTCAGGATAATAAAAGCGAAGGGCGTTGACGCCGTTCCAGAAAAACGTGTCACATTCTTTGGCGGGACGCTTTTCAATGCGAACCATTTTGTAGTAAGCGCGTAGGTGTTTTTCTAAATCGCGATGAAAGGCCGTAACTTTGCCTTTATTTTTTCTGGAAAGACCCAGGATGGCATCCATTTCGGATTGGAGACTCTCGGTGATACTTTCCGTCGAGTGAACTTTTGTGTTGCGAAGTTGTCCTGTTGAGATGTCCTTTTGCAAAGTATCGAGGTCTACGGTGATTTTATGTCCGCCGTGATAGTAGTTGTCTAGAGAGGGCAATGTTGAAAACGAAGTGAATTGCGAATTGTCTTTTAATTGCCGTTGGCGTGAGCGTGCGATGTGATCCACGATCGTGATCTTTCCATGGATGTTAGCTGGATAAAGTGCACCGGTACGAAAATCGATATGAGATTTTTTGTTGTCGCCATTGCGGCTGATCCAATTGTTGGGCCGAGAGTCGACGCGGTAAAGTTCCGCAGCCTCAGTCGTCGCCATCACGAGCAATCCCCAAGCAAACAAAGTTACTGTTAGAAAATTAATTTTCATGGGGCCTCCTCTCATTTTGAGACTGTTTCGTCGCGCGTATTCAGGGAAATTAACTAGCAATTTCTTTGCCACAAACGTCAAACGTGCTAGATTCGGTCCAGTGAGCGAAGGTAAAGACAAGTTTATCATTTTAAGAAAAATCAAATACTCCGAAGCGGACTTGATTATTCATGCTCTTTCTCCAAAGGGCGAGAAGCTGGCCTTTATCGCCCGTGGTGCTTTGAAAAGCAAAAAGCGTTTTGGCGGTGGGATTTTAGAGCCTTCTCACTTCGTGACGTTTTCGTACAAGATCGCAAACGAACAGGGTAAACTGCATACACTCAACGAAGCAACGCTCATTAATGATTTCCCAGGTATTCGCAATGACTACGATCACCTTGAACTTGCGTTACAAGTTTTAGATTGTGTCGCCAAGGTCAGCCAAGAGGGCGATCAGAACTCAGAATTTTTGTTCAATCTTTTAGGTCATACTCTTAAGGCAATCGAAACAGCAAAAGATCCGCTCGTTTTAAAAATGCATTTCTATTTAAAGTTCATGCTCCAACAGGGTGTCATCAATGCCGAACCATGGATGGCGCCATTCCTAAGAGCAAATATTTCAGAGACAAACTCGCTGATCAATCACCGCCAACTTGTCGACGAAGAACTCCATAACGTCGAAGCCATGATCAGACACTACATCGCCAACGCCTCAATGCTTTAAAGGTTCCTGGTACCTATTCCAGTCCACAACGCGTTATTTTTTTCGAGGACCTTCACCAAGGGGGTGAAGCTTCTCCATAGTACGAGCCAATTGATCAATTCCTAAGTGCGTGTATTTTTCAGTCGCGGTGAGACTCTCGTGCCCCAGGAGTTCTTGCAGCGTGCGCAGATTCGCACCACTCGATAATAAATGAGTCGCAAAGCTGTGGCGAAGGGCATGTGGATGCAGTGGTTTTAAAAGGCCCGAACGAATACCACTCTGACGAACCATCTCGTAAGCTGTTCGCGAGTTCAAGGCGCTTTCCCCAAAAACATATTTTGTGAATGGCGTTTGTTTTTGCCACTCTTTTAAAGCTTCCATCGCAAGGGGAGGCAAAGAAACGACTCGTTCCTTAGATCCCTTTCCGATCACTCGCAACACTCGCTGAGACATTTGTACTTGTGACCACTGCAGTTCACAGGCTTCGCTTACCCGCAGACCACCGCCATATAATAAGAGAAATAAAGTCTTCTCTTTCAGCAGAGATTCTTTCGCCTCATCAAACGATTTCAAAACGGCAAGCGCCTCATCGACACTTAAAAAGTGGGGAAGCTTCTTTGGGACCTTCGGACAGATCACTTGAATAGAGAGATCCTTCTCTAAGAGGCCTTCTTGAAAGGCCCAGGAAAAGAAACTCTTTAAAGTAGCGGCTTTTCGGTTCCGGGAGGCTAGGGACAAACCCGCCCATCTTTGGAAGGCTCCGCGGACCGCAGCCATTAAATCGGCCTCCGAAAAAGCTTTTACGGGAAATTCCGAGTCTTTTTCGACTTCGAAAGCCTGGCGCAAATCGAGGGTATAATGACGTAAAGTCAGGGGGGAGGCTGATTGAATTAACTCCATATATTTCATGTACTTAGATATGGATTCTCGGAGCTTTAATGCCGTTGCCATAGCTTTGTAATCCTTACACGGTTTCCCGTGACCCTAAAAAAAATTTAACGCCATGCAAAAATTAACTGGAAAAAGTACAGGACCTTGGTTATAACTCAATGCGTCGACGCGGTGTATCAGGTTGAGATAATCATTCTGATACAGCCGCGAACCCTTTTTTAAAAAGAACGTATAGCCGAAAGGTGGAGCCCCCATGAACGATAATAACGTGAATCCTGTCCTTCCCTCTTCTCAGAATGCTAACCAAGTGATGTGGAACACAAACCAAACTTCTAAAGTGGTAGAAAACAAGACTATCGTCTACCAATCTGAAGTTATGGGTACGTTGATGAAGATGATCGAAAGAGTCGCTCCATCAAATGCAAACATTCTTGTTCTTGGTGAATCTGGTACGGGTAAAGAATTGATCGCTCGCCAAATCCACGAGCGTTCAAACCGTAAAAACAAACCTTTCGTAGCAATCAACTGCGGTGCTCTTCGTGAGACGTTGCTTGAGTCAGAACTTTTCGGACACGAGAAGGGTTCTTTCACTGGCGCTTACAACCGCAAAATCGGTTTGGCTGAAGCTGCTTCTGGTGGTTCTTTGTTCCTTGATGAAATCGGTGAGTTGGATCCAGCGATCCAAGCTAAACTTCTTCGTTTCATCCAAGAAGGTGAGATCTATCGCGTTGGCGGTAAAGAGCCAATCAAAGTTGATATCCGTTTGATCTGTGCGACAAACCGTGAATTGGATCAAGAAGTGACTCGCGGTCAATTCCGTGAAGACCTTTTCTATCGTATTAACACAATCGTCGTAAGTGCTCCACCACTCCGTCGTCGTAAAGAAGACATCCCAGTGTTGGTGAACCACTTCTTGAACAACTCTCAACACGCTTACTTGAACCGTGGTCGTACGGTTTCTGAAGACGCGATGAAGTCACTTGTTCGTTATGATTGGCCAGGTAATATCCGTGAATTGCAAAACGTGTGTGAGCGTCTTCAGATCTTGTCTGAAGGTCACATGATCATGATCAACGACATCCCTGAGAACATCCGCAACCCGGAAACTCAAGTCGATGTTATTGAATACGATCCAACTATGACTCTTCACGATCTTGAAAAACGTTATATCCTAAAAGCTCTTGCACACTTCGGTGGAAACAAAACGCAAGCTGCTAACAACTTGGGTATCACGATCAAGACTCTTTATAACAAACTCCATGAGTACGGTGAGTTTGAAAAGTTCGCGGTTCACTCTAAACCGATGAAGTAATTTTAGTTTCTGTAACAGGGTCTTATGTGGTTCTCTCTCTCCCCACATAAGGCCCTTTCTTTTCTGAGGCTGACCATGAAAACCTTGTTTGGAACATTGATCGCGATCTTGATGTTAGGAACTAGCTCTGCTTTTGCGGGTGGTTCACTGATGTCGACGGAAGACTGTCGCGACACTCTCTATACTCAAGGTGGCGCTCGTACTTGGAATGATGCTACAGCTATCTGTAAACAGCGCAGTGACGAACAGTTCGTCAATTGCGTGACTTGGAACTACCAAGACTCTTATCAATCTCACTCTTTTGAGTCTGCCGTAGCCGTTTGCCGCGTTCGCGTGCCAGGCGGGGGCAGCGTTGAATCTTGCCAATTGAACTTGGTTCGTAAGGCCGGAATTCCATTTAATCTTTCCGGTCGTGCATGTGTCGAAGGCCGCGCGTCTTCACTTCTTTCTTGCGTGCAGAACTTGGATAAAAATCTCGACTTCAATCCACAACGTGCCGCTCAACTTTGTGAGTGGACAACAGATCGCTCTTTGTATGCTTGCGCAGAACGCAACTATCGCAAAGGAAATATCTCAAACGAAAACGCGATCCAACTTTGCTATCGCCAATACAATAACGATGAGTTGACTGCAAACGGTGAAAATAAGCGCGAAATCGAAGCCGCTCGCCAAGAAGCGCGTCGTCGCCAACTTGAAGAGCAACGCCGTCGTCAGGTAGAAGAACTGCGTCGCCAGGAAGAACAACGTCGTCAGCAGTACGAAGCGGAACAACGCCGCCAAGCCGAGCAACGTCGTCAAGAAGAGCGCCGTCAAGAAGAACAACGTCGCCAACAAAATCCTCCACCAGCTCCGCCACCACCAGTTCGCACAACGCCAACTGCTCCGACGAAGCCAGCGCCAGCTAAGCCAGCGCCGGTAACACCTGTAAAACCAAGTGTTCCTGCGCAGCCAGCTAAGCCAACAGTGCCGGCAACTCCAGCGAAGCCTGCAACTCCAAGCAAGCCTGTGCAAGAGCCTGCGAAACCGGTGAAACCAGTTGAACCAGCGAAACCTGCTCCGGCGAAACCAGCAGAGCCCGTGGTTGTAAATCCTGATCAACCGGTAAAACAAACTGAGCCGACTCAGCCATCACAACCGCAACCGACAACAGGTCAGTGTGCGGATGGTTCAAACGATTGCGATGGCGTGATCGTCGATTTACCAAATCTCTAGGAGACCTGCAATGAGAGGTCGGATGTTGTTTCTTTCATTTCTTCCATTCCTGCTTGTCAGTGCATTTGCTTTCACGGCAAATGCGCAATCGTCTTCGCAAGAGATACTCAAAGATTTTACGTCCGACGGTTGCAGCATGAGTCCTGATGGTTGGATCATTGGCCAAACTCATTATGTACAGTGCTGCGTTGAACATGATGTGGCTTATTGGCGCGGTGGCACTCGCCAAGAAAAATTGACGGCGGACCTTGAGCTCAAACAATGCATCAAAGAAAAAAGCAATTCAGTTGTGGCAGAAATTTATTATCGTGGAGTTCGCGTTGGCGGAGTTGAGAGCCTCCCGACCAACTTCCATTGGGGCTACGGTTGGACGAAGCGCCGCAACTACCGTGCTTTGTCTGAACAAGAGCAACAAATGGTTGATGAAAAGCTCTCTCAAGTTGACTGGCAAGCTCTCTATAGATCACTCGGAATAGACGTGCCTTAAATAAGGCGCACCGCTTTCGTCACGGAATCGGTGTTGTGATAAAGTCCAAAACCAAATCTTAAACGAGTTCCGCGAGAATCAACCAAAAGCCCGCGGCTCTTAAAGTCCTTCACCATATTTTGTGTGATTTCGACGGATGGTATTTCAAAAGTTAAAAAATGCCCGTGATTGCTTAAATCCTCACAGATTAAAGTTCTGTCGTTGAGCAAAGCATTGTTCTTCTTCTTAAGCGCCATCATAAAAGTCTTTTGATTTTGTTGAATCCAGGCATGGATTTTATCAACCGTGATGTTTTCTTTCTTAAACAGATCCAAAACAGCCGTCAGGCGATAAAGCGCTGAAAAATCCATAGTGCTTCCCGCATATTGAAGTGCATCGGGAGGATAGGGCACCTTGTTACCGACACTGGAAAGATGCGAAAGCTCCGCGAACCAACCCGTGTAAAACGGACGGTGGCGTACACTAGATGGAACATACAGAAAGCAGCAGCCTTCGCCACCTTGAGCGTATTTATAAGACCCCGCCAAATAAAACGCGCGCTCTTCAATCGACGACAAATCTGTAGGGACTGCCATAAACCCATGATACCCATCAATCACAAAGGTCGCTGAAGCAGGAGCATTCTTGACGAGCCGTTGAATATCAGCAACCAGACCAGAGTTGAAAAAGACATGGGATATAAATATCAAATCCCAGAGACCCTTTTTCATCTCACTCTCAAAGCGTTCATGAAAATCATGGAACGGCAAAGTCGGCACCTTTACGACTTCAAACTGCGAGAACTCATTCAGACGATTGATTTGACGGTCAAAAGAATAAAACTCAGAGTCCGTGGTCAAGATACGAACGGGTTTGTTCCAATCAAGTGATGTTAAAAGGCGAAAAACAAATTCGTGCGTATTCGGTGCAAACACCAGCTGAGTCGGGGAGGAAAGTTTTAAAATCTCAGCGATCAAGTTTTGTGTGTGTGGAATTTTTTGTGAAAACAGGTATTCCCATTTGTTGTCGACATAACGGCAAGAATCATCCCAATAGTGCAGGTGAGCGTCGCGAGTTACATCTGGCCAGTAGTGATGGCTGTGACTGGCAAAGTGAAGTTCTTCAGAGTGAGCCGCTAAAAATCGGGAATAAAGTTTTTGATACATCCCTCGATGATAATAAAAAAGGGAGCTTTGTCAGCTCCCTTTTTACTTGTGCCTCGCGGCTCAAGAGTGATTCGAATTTGAATCAGAGACTAGAAGTAACCTTCGTCGTCGCCGAAGTCTTCATCGTCTTCGTCATCTTCATCGTCGTCATCACTGCCACCTTTATCTTGTGGCTCGTCTTCATTGTCTTCATCTTCCATGTCTTCGAAGCCGCCTTCATCAGACTCTTCTTCGTCAGACCATTCATCAGATCCAGCTGAAGTTTCGTCTTCGATATCAACCATGCTATCCAATTCTGCTTCGTCGTCGAAATCAGACGCAGCTTCTTCGAATGAAGGTTTGATTACTTCTGCTGCAACTGGAGCAACTGCTGCTGCTTTCGTTGTTTTTTCAGCTTTAGGAGCTTTGGCTGCTTTTGGAGCCGCGGCTTTCTTCGCTGCAGGTTTTTTAGCGGCTTTTTTGGGAGCGGCTTTTTTAGCTGCTGCCTTTTTTACCGTCGCCTTTTTAGCAGGTTTAGCTGCTTTTTTAGTCGCGGCTTTCTTGGCAGGCTTCGCTGCTTTTTTCGCAACTTTTTTAGTTACTTTTTTTGCAGCTTTCTTAGCTGCAGGTTTTTTTGCTGCTGGTTTCTTAGCTGCTTTTTTCGCAGGTTTTGCTTTTTTCTTTGCCATGATTTGCTCCCTAAAATGTCCTGGTTCAAAATTTACGCTTTCATAGACTAGCAGATTTAAAAAAGCTGGCAAATCAAAATGGAATTTCTCATTCAGAGGTCGTGATGCTTCGCTCTTGTCATCTTCATCAACGCTGTAACGTTTCCGTTATTCTTATGTAGGATTTTTGTAAGGGAGCCTCGACCGCAAAGGAGAAGCGGGTAGGAGTGTATCATAACTATTGGTAAATACTTGTAAAAAACAAAAAGCCCAGGATTTCTCCTGGGCTTCGATAATCTCTTAAGAACCCGAAGATTTTATCTCCGGGCTATAGACTCTTACAATTAACCGATTAGTTTCAAAGCCAATTGGTTAGTTTGGTTAGCTTGAGCCAATGTTGAAGTACCTGCTTGCAACAAGATGTTGTTACGAGTCATCTCAGAAGAAGCCTGAGCTACGTCTGTATCACGGATACGGCTGTTAGCTGCAGACAAGTTCTCTTGAGCAACACCCAAGTTATCAACTGTCGACGTCAAACGATTTTGAAGAGCACCAAGGTTAGCGCGAGTACCAGATACTGAAGTTTGAGCAGCATCTAGAAGACCAAGAGCATCTTGAGCACCTTCTTTAGAAGAGTAGTCAATACCAGACAATCCCAAAGCGTCCAAAGTCGCAACGTTTTCGCCAGCGTTGAAAGAGATACGATCTTCTTCAGCGTTATTGAAGATACCTACTTGGAAATCGAAGCTTGGTGATGAACCATCCAACAATTTCGTAGTACCCCAAGTTGTAACCGCAGAGATACGTTGAATCTCAGATTTCAACTGTTGAACCTCTTTATTCAACATGCCACGCTCTGTTTCACCAACAGTGTCAGAAGCAGCTTGGATTCCCAACTCACGAAGACGAACTACGATGTTTCCGATTTCGTTCAAGCCACCCTCAGCAGTTTGAACCATTGAGATACCGTCGTTCGCATTTCTTTGAGCTTGAGCAGCAGAACGGATCTGAGCTTTCAAGCCTTCAGAGATCGCAAGACCGGCAGCATCGTCAGCCGCTTTATTGATACGGCTACCAGAAGCCAATTTCGCCATTGAGTCGTTGATCAAACGTTGAGAACCTACTAGGTTTCTTTGTGCATTGATCGCGCCGATGTTTGTAGTTACTCTCATTCCCATTTTAAATTCCTCCGTTAATTTTTATTTTTCATATTCATTACCTTCCTTGATTTGTTTTTGTTGGCATTTGCAGAACCTACTTCTGCTTTGCCGGCACCGACATCCGAGTCTGTGCTTTAATGGCCTTTGTATTTAGAAAACCTTACTCGGCGAAAAGTGTGCTTTGTTGGAACCATTCCTTAAAGCAACTCGCGCTGAGCGCTGAACAATCTGTTGTTCTTTTTATGTCATCCTTGAAGGCCCTCCTTTCGGGTTATCTACAAAGAGAGTGACCGCTCTCTTTGACTCCTTCTGAGTACATTCGTGTTAGGCTATTGATCGGGATTTGAGACGATGTCTTGACAGGACATGAGGCTGGATTTGTCAGATTTAAACAATACTGGCCCAAGGGCAGAACTCACTCTCTGGACGAAGAGAGGACCTGCATCAGAAATACACAATACTTTCAGAGGGAAAAACGTCGATTTCTCGACTGAAGAAGGGTCAATTTCTTGATCTACCAGGCGGCTGGCGCCCTAGGTCGGGACTAAAAAAAATTAATCGATTTCTAAGAAACGGCAAAAGGCCATGTTCCCCGAGAGCTCATATTGATGAGTCTGCACAGCTTTCAAGTGATGTTGGGGATTGTAGCCGAGTGTGCAGACAACTTTTTCTCCATCAAAGTGGGAGCAGTCTTCACAGGAAAAACGGGTGTCATACTTCATATAATCGCGGGCGTTGACAGTCTCTTTTCGAATAGAGGCATGGAGGCGCGGGGCCGACTTTTCTTTCGATTTTGGATTAACAATTCCAGCCATTATTTTCAGGTCCTTAGATTGACAATTACGGAATAAGACTCATCCTTTAAATCAGAAGGAGAGTTTATGGGCAACGATATTGAAAAAATGACGCGAAAAAGCCAAGAGGCCATGCAGGCCGCGGCTCGTCTAGCAGAACGTAAAAACAATCCCTCTGTCGAACCCGAACATTTGCTGACCGAACTTCTCCAGCAATCAGAGGGGATCATCCCTCGCATTTTTGACAAACTTCAGGTCAATCAGGCTCAGTTTCTAGCTGACCTGCGAACACGTATTGATAAATTCCCTCAGGTGACGGGTGGAGGCCAAAAGCTTTTCGCCAGCCCGCGCTTGGAAAAGATCTTTAGTGGCGCCGACAAAGAAGCGGCCGAAATGGGTGATGCCTATATCTCGACTGAACACTTTGTATTGGCGATGCTTCAAGCGGGCGACTCTGAGCTTAATACGCTTTTTAAAAAGAACAAAATTAACCTGGATGCTTTTAAAGCATCTTTGACAGAAATGCGTGGCAGTCAACGAGTGACAGACGACGAACCGGAAAATAAATATGAAGTTTTAAACAAGTATGCTCGTGATCTGACGGCACTTGCGGCCGAAGGCAAACTTGACCCGGTAGTAGGACGTGACGAAGAAATTCGCCGTGTGGTCCAGGTCTTGTCACGTCGTACGAAAAACAATCCGGTCCTTATCGGGGAGCCGGGAGTTGGCAAGACAGCCATTGCCGAGGGTTTGGCATTAAGAATTATCAAACAAGACGTGCCTGATAATTTGATTGGCAAAAAATTAATGTCATTAGATATGGGTGCGTTGATTGCTGGTGCGAAATACCGTGGTGAGTTTGAGGACCGCTTAAAAGCTGTCATCAAAGAAGTCACTTCCAGCTCGGGCCAAATCATTTTGTTCATCGACGAGATCCATACCTTGGTGGGTGCTGGAAAATCCGAAGGTGCGATGGATGCTGGACAATTGTTAAAACCCGCTCTCGCGCGTGGAGAATTGCGCTGTATCGGTGCAACTACTTTGGATGAGTATCGCAAGTACATCGAAAAGGATGCGGCTCTTGAACGTCGTTTCCAAACTGTGATGGTCGAAGAGCCAAGTGTCGACGATGCGATCACGATTTTGCGGGGTCTTAAAGAAAAATACGAAGTTCATCATGGTATTCGTATCACAGACTCAGCTCTGGTCTCGGCTGTGAAGCTGTCACATCGCTATATCACCAATCGCTTCTTGCCAGATAAGGCCATCGACTTAATCGATGAGGCAGCAAGTAAGCTTGGGATCGAGACACGCTCAGTGCCGGAAGAAATCGATAAAATTGAGCGCGAACTGATGCAGCTTCGGATCGAAAAAGAAGCTTTGAAAAAAGAAAAAGACGAAGGTGCAAAAGATCGACTTACGGTGATTGAAAAAGAACTTTCGGAGCTGAACGCCAAAAATCAACTTTTGCGTGAGCAATGGGAATTTGAAAAAGGCGGGATTGAGCAAATTAAAAAACTCAAAGCCGACATTGAAGATTTGAAGATCGCAGTTGCCAGAGCTGAACGCGAAGGTGACTTAGGCAAGGCTGCCGAATTGAAATACGGCAAACTTCCTGAAACGGAAAAGAAACTTAAAAATCTTGAAGAGCGCAGCAAGGAGCAGCAAAAAGCTTCTGAGTCGCGCATGTTAAAAGAAGAAGTCGGCCCTGAAGACGTCGCCGAAGTTGTGGCGAAGTGGACAGGTATTCCGGTTGCAAAAATGCTTGAGAGCGAAACACAAAAACTTTTGCAAATGGAAGACGAACTAAAAAAACGCGTTGTCGGACAAGATCATGCATTGACGATTGTGGCTGATGCGATTCGCCGCGCCCGTGCGGAGATCTCAGATCCCAACCGTCCGATCGGCACGTTTATGTTTTTGGGACCAACCGGCGTTGGTAAAACAGAAACAGTGAAGGCCTTGGCAGAATTCCTATTCGATGATGAGCAAGCCGTTGTTCGCATCGACATGAGTGAATATATGGAAAAGCACGCGGTCTCTCGTTTGGTCGGTGCGCCTCCGGGCTATGTCGGTTATGAAGAGGGTGGGCAGTTAACGGAAGCTGTTCGTCGTCGTCCCTACAGCGTTGTGCTCTTGGATGAAGTCGAAAAAGCACATCCGGATGTGTTCAATATTTTATTGCAGGTCTTAGATGATGGTCGCTTGACTGATGGACAAGGTCGCACAGTGGATTTTAAAAACACGGTGTTGATCATGACCTCCAACGTCGGCTCGCAATCGATCTTGGATCCAAGCATGTCGGATGAGAAAAAGCAGGCGGCGGTAACGTCGGCTTTGCGTGATCACTTCCGACCTGAGTTCTTAAACCGTATTGATGAAGTCGTGATCTTCCATTCTTTAGGCGAGAAACAAATTGCCGGAATCGTGAAGGTCCAGCTTGATCTCGTGAAAGAGCGCTTGAAAGCTAAAAAGATTCAGATCGACTTCGACGAGAAGTCCATCGAATTGCTGGCTAAAAAAGGCTACGATCCGATCTACGGAGCGAGACCGTTGAAACGAGTCATTCAGACTGAACTTCTCAATCCGCTCTCTAAAGAGATCATTGGCGGCAAAGTGAAGTCCGGTGATGTGGTGAAAGTCAGTGCGGCTGACGGGCATCTCACTTTCTAACAGGACCTTCTAAAAGTGAGACTCCCTTAACAAGGGAGTCTCATAATTCCTCGTACTATACTGTCTCTGTACTTGTAATTTGTGTTCGAAGAATGAACGGGAGATAGTGACTAAGGTGACAAAATTCTTAGTTGTCTCATTCTTACTCTTCGGAAGTTTGACCGCGCAAGCGCAAGCCCAGGACATTCTGACCATTCACTATGCCCTTCGACCTCCTTATGTCGTGTCCACTCCCGAAAAGACTATTGGTGGACTCGTTGGCGGGCCCATCATCCGCGCTTTGGAAAAAGCGAAAATTCGTTATCGTCTGCAACAAACTCCAACCAGTCGACAAATTGTTTTGGTTAAAAATAATCAGGGCACTGATTGTGCAGTCGGCTGGTTTAAAAATGAAGAGCGAGAACAGTTCGGGCAGTTTTCAGACGCGATTTATACAGGCGGAAAAATGGTTCTTATCGCCAACAAAAAAGCATCTTTGAATTTAATCGAAGACTTTTCAAAGATCGTTCACGAGAGATCACTGCGATTACTTGTGAAAGATTTGTATTCGTATGGTCCCTATATCGACGCCGAAATCAATCGCCGCACACAAATGAGAGTCGACCGCAGGGTCGCAGAAGCAGATGCGATGGTTAAAATGGTAGCGGCAGGCCGAGCTGACATGATGTTAGCCTCAGAAGAAGAGGCGGCCCTTTTGTTTGGAAATCCGGGAACGGCGCCTTTGCAAATCGTTCGTCTGTCTGACGTTAAAAACGGCGAGAAGCGCTATTTGTTGTGCACTCGTAAGGTCCCCGAGGTTTGGTTGACCGAATTTAATGCCGCACTTGGGAAATAACAGTCGTCCTTGCCACTTCCTTTTCATTTAAAAATTCTTTGCCTTGAGCACTTGCGTTTCCTGATCCTCAGGACTATCAGAGGGGACTCATTGAGGAGGTCCCATGCTTTCATTTCTTCTTGCTGCAACAATGGCTCAGGCCGCTAATCTTAAGGTGAACTGCACGATCACGGAAGGTGGTAAGGAAACTAAAGTGACAAACGTACAACACGTTATCACAGACGATCCCCACGCTGCGATCACGCATTTTGAAACAGCTTACACGACAGGTTTTGTTTCAAATCAAAAAGGCTACACTGTTGTGAACTTTGTTTTGAAAGATTCAAAACAAGTGATCAGTTTTTATGGTGATGCTCTTCATGGCCGCGCTTCAGGCGGGACATTTTACGTTGATGGCAGCTTGTCTTCATACGTAACCACAGAGTGCTTGATCCAGTTCTAATTTTATATGGGGTCTAGAGGAAAACTTCTGGACCCGCTCTTGTCATTCTGTTGACGGGCTTTGTCTTCGCAATTCAAAATTAGAGCATGAAAAAAATCATTCTCGCTCTTTCAATCACATGGTTGTCTTCCGTTTCATTCGCGCAATCCAAGCCGACATTCACCTATGATGTTTCCGGTTCGTCTGGCACATACAACGACAGATCGTACACAGAAATCCACTTAGGACTGAACTGGAACATGACGGAGTGGTTCAACTGGCGTAACTCCGTGTTCACGCAGTTCGGTTCGGACCTCAACACGGTTTGGGGTTTGGATACGACAGGCTTATTTAGAACCGAGTTCTATACTCAAGGGCGCGATTTAGGAATTGAGTTTTTTGCCGGTCCTGGTTTGCGTTTAGCGAACGAAAAATCAAGTGCGGCCTTGGGAACAGCTGGTATCACTCTAGCTCTGGGCGGTCTTCGTATCGGGGGCGGCGCTACGTACTTGAACTATTTCGAAACTCGCCAAGATAAGCTTGATCAAGATCTTCCTAAAGATGAAGTTCAATACTTTATCACGCTCTCAGGCGGAGGCAGTTTCTAGCCTGAAAGTTTAAGAAAGAGTCGAAGTTTTCGACAGCTCCCACGCTAGCTAAAGGTCTAGTCTAGTTCCTCCGTAAGAGTGCCTGAAGCTTACGAAGGAGTTTCTTGTGGGCGTGAAGGACGTGACGAAAATTTTATTACTCTGCACGGGGGCGTTGCTCACGATGGGCAACCAAAAGTGCGAACAAAAAAGAAGTCTTAAAAAGATCATTCAGATGGATGGCATCACTTCTCGCCAAGTGCTTTTGCCCGGCGGTGGCAGCTTTGATTTTCAAGCTGTCGCCAATCAACAAATCTATGCAGTATTGTCAGAGAGCGAAGATTTCACTTTTCGCTATCTTCCTCCCGTGGTCGTACCGCCGGAGGGAGCGCGTCTCGCGGCTGTTGATCCACTCGCGAATTTAACAGATTCGGATCAGGTGGCGATGAAAGTCTTCGCCAGCCCCGAACCTGTGTACGAAGAAACCGCTTGGTGTATGGTGAATTTGCCGCAAGCGAAAATCTCAGGAGCGGTGAACTCTTTCGAACTCATCGGTGGCGGAGGAGCGACAATTGGTTACAACCCTGCTGGAGATCATTTGCCGAATGGATTGGCTTCAGTTGGATTTAACGTTGAATTTGCGCAAATGGATTTTTCAATGCGCGCTCTTCGCCCACTCACCGAAAAAGTTTTAGCGGCGACGAACGTGACTTCGAAACAGACGAAAACTCGCGTGAATGCGAGTATTAATATCGGCGAATTCGCAGTGGGCCCGTCGGCTTACTATCAAACTCCGCTGGCCAAAGTCACAAAAAATGCCCTGACCAAGGCCGTAAAAAATTTAGCGGAACAGCTCAAAAACGAAGAATGGTCGACCCGGGTTTTATCCAGCCAAGACACGCATCTGGTGGTCGTTGGGGGCCGGGATGTGGGTTTAGAAGAAGGCGACCAACTGCTGGTTTACAACGAGCAGTATTATTGGGAAGGCGAACCCTGTAACTCCCGTTATCTTGGAGGCGGCGCATCTGCGGGCTCAGCTGTGGCTAAAATCGAGATCGAGTGGGTGGGCGATGAGATTTCCCGGGGGCGGGTGATCGAACATACAGCGAACGATGCTGTTATTGGAGCCAAAGTGAAGCTCTTTAAGTTTCACGACCCCAAATACCAGGGGCAAAACCCCGGCGTAAAGCCCTAATTTCCGGGCACCTTTTCTTGCCAATTTTCCTCTAAAAGTGTAGGGTCTCGAGCAATCGAGGCCCTATATGTTTTCAGGTATTGTCGAATCTGTTCAGCCCATCGTTCATTCTCAGGAACTTCCGAATGCTTATCGCATTCAAATCACGAAGCCTGAGGAATTCAATGACCTCAAACTTGGTGACAGCGTTGCGTGCGACGGCGTCTGCTTAACTGTGGAAGCGTTCGATAATAAAACCATCACCTTTGCTCTGGCGGCTGAAACCATCCGTGTTTTGGAATGGAAGCCCGAGAAATTTCTTGGCAAAAAAGTAAACTTGGAACGCTCCCTGCGTTTTGGTGATCGCATTCATGGTCATCTCGTCACAGGCCACGTGGACAGTTTGGGTGAAGTCACTCGTTCTGACTTGCAAGGTGAGTCTTTGTTTTTAGATGTGAAGGTTGCTGATTCTATTTTGCCGTATGTATGGAAAAAGGGCAGCGTCACGCTTAACGGTGTGAGCCTCACGGTGAATGAACTGAATGGTTCCACAGTGTCTGTTTGTTTGATTCCTGAAACAATCAAGCGTACCAACTTGGCTTTATTGAAAGTTGGTGATCGCATCAATGTCGAGCCAGATTACATGGCTCGCGCCATCCAACGTTCGCTGGAAGTAAGAAAGGACTAACGATGGAGTTCAATACAATTCCTGAGATTATTGATGATGTTCGCGCCGGTAAAATGGTGATCTTGGTTGACGATGAAGATCGTGAAAACGAAGGTGATTTGATTTTAGCTGCCGACCACGTGAGCACTCAAGGTATCAACTTCATGGTGAAGGAAGCACGCGGTCTTGTCTGCTTGTGCTTAACCTCACAACAGGTCGAGCGTTTGCATTTGCCACTTATGGTTCGCGATGATTTGAACTTTGCTCCGAACAAAACAGCGTTCATGGTGAGCATTGAAGCCTCCGAAGGTATTTCGACAGGCATCTCGGCCGCCGATCGTGCTCAAACAGTTCGTGCAGCTGCAAATCCTCATGCAAAACCAACCGACATCCATATGCCAGGTCATATCTTTCCAATCCGCGCTCAGCAGGGTGGTGTGCTCAAGCGTGCTGGTCACACTGAAGCCAGCGTCGACTTGGCTCGTTTGGCAGGCTTAAATCCAGCGGCCGTGATCTGTGAAGTGATGAACGACGACGGCAGCATGGCTCGTGTTGGCGACCTGAAAGAATTCGCTAAAAAACATAAAATCAAAATCGGCACCATTGTTGATTTGATCGCCTACCGTTTGGCGAATGAAACTTTGGTGGAAGAATTGGCAAGCATGCCTCTTCCAGCGTCTTTCGGTGAAAACATGAAAGCGCGCGTTTTCAGAAGCACGGTCGACGGACTTGAGCACTTGGTCATCCAAAAAGGCGAAATCCAAAAAGACCAACCAACATTGGTTCGTGTGCATGTTGACAACTTTACTCGTGACTTTATGGCGGCTCTTCAGCGCAAGGCTTCGTCTGTGGTTGAAAGTCTGAAAATGCTCGACAAGGAAGAGAGCGGTGCTTTCGTTCTTTTGCGCGGAAACAATCGTACAGCCGGTTTGACTCAAGAACTGCAGGTCTTGATGGGTATGGAAGATCTTCGTCCACCAACGCCATTAATGGACGAACGTGATTACGGCATTGGTGCACAAATCCTTCGTGAAATCGGCGCTAATAAAATCCGTCTTTTGACGAACAAGCCGGAAAAGAAAGTCGGCCTTAAGGCCTTTGATATTGAAATTGTTGAAATCGTTTCTATTGATAATTTGAAGGGGTAAGTAATGGGAAAATTGAAAATCGGTATCGTGACAGCGCGTTTTAACAGCGACATCACACAAAAACTGGAAGAAGGCGCAATCACTTATTTGGAATCTTGCCCTGATGTTGAAATCCTTGCGGCTCTGGTGCCGGGCGCAGTCGAAATCCCACTTGTGTGCCAATCTTTCCTCGAAGCGGGTTGTGATGGTGTTGTGGCATTGGGTGCCGTGATCCGTGGTGAAACTTCTCATTACGATTATGTCTGCAACTCGGTAACAGATGGAATCACTCGTTTGATGCTAGATTATAAAAAACCAATTGGCTTTGGCGTTCTGACGACTGAGAATGAAGAACAAGCTTTGGATAGAGCCGGTGGTAAACATGGCAACAAGGGCGAAGAAGCTGCTCAAGTTGTGATGGAGATGATCGGTTTGGTCCAAGAAATTCCAGCAGCATTGAAAACAATCGCGTTGGAAGAAAAAGCAGGTGGCGCAAAAGCTTCTGCTAAAACTAAAAAACCAGCGCCGAAAAAATCGGCAGCAAAGAAAACTAAAAAGAAGAAATGAGTTTAGACAACACACCACTTAAGGACGAATTTCAACCACCTGGCCCGCAAGAGTTTAAAAAACGCCGCCGGGAGATTTTTATCGTCCTTCTGGTGTCGTTTCTCTTCGGTCTTCTGACTTGGTTTGAAATCCGTCTTTTTGCGACGAGCCAGCAACTTCCGTTCGTTCACAGTATTTTCTTCTTCGGGCTCGTCAACTTTAATATCATTTTACTTTTGCTCTTGCTGTTCATGATCTTCCGCAATGTCGTGAAGGTCTTTGTAGAGCGACAAGGCAAGGTCTTCGGTAGCAGTCTAAAAGCTAAACTGATCGCAGCCTTTGTTGCGTTCTCGTTTATCCCGACCGTGCTGATGTTCATCATCTCGGTCTTTTATATTAACTCCAGTTTTGATAAGTGGTTCAGTGCGAAGATGGCGGGGGTTTTGAAATCCTCTATCGAAGTTACGAACGCTTATTACTTTAATGCCAAAAAGAAAAACTATCACTTCGCCCATCAGGTCGCTGATGCGGTTCGCCCGCTTGCTTCTCAAGACGCGGTTAAACGCAAAGTTGAAAATCTTCGTAAAGAATTTGCGCTTGATGCGGTTGAATATTATCCCTCACTTTTTGGCCGTCGTATTGTTTCAACTGCAGAAGAAGACAATGTTCCTACGGTTCCAGCTGTCTCGCTTGAATTCCTGCAAAAAGGGATCAAGCTTCAAGCTGAAGCCAGTCTGATCCATCAATTCGGTGATGGAAACTTAGTTCGGGTTATTGTGCCGGTGCAAGAGGGTGCCAATAAAGGGGCAATCGTCGTCTCTAGTTTCTTGCCATTATCACTCATTTCAAAAATGAACGATATCTCAACGGCCTACGACGAGTTCCGAGATATCAACCCGCTCGAGTACCCGCTAAAATCCATTTATCTCTATATCCTGGTCTTGATGACCTTTGTGATCTTGTTAGCTGCTACGTGGTTTGGTTTCTATTTGGCAAAACAGCTTTCAGTTCCAATTGTGCAATTAGGTCGCGCCACTCGCCGAGTTGCCGGCGGGGATTACACACCTTTGCAGATCCGCGCGGGTTCTGAAGAAATCAATGACCTGATTTCAAGCTTTAACTCCATGACGACAACTCTGGAAGACACTCTGGAAGAACTTGATCAACATGCTCGTTACACCGACACCGTTCTTCGTAACGTCAATACCGGTGTGATCTCGGTTGATAAGGGTGGTACGGTTACAACAATCAACCGTCACGCTGCTCAACTTTTAAAAATCGAACCAGAAAAGTACATTGGTCATTCCGTTCGCGAACTTCTCACGATGGAATACTTCCGTACTTTTGCTGAACTTTTGAAAACGATGCAAGATCACCAGATCGAAAGCATTCAAAAAGAATTGCGATTGAACATTCAAGGTGAAGGCACGCCGCTTTTGATGAATCTTTCTATCCTCAAAGATGAAAAAGGCGAAGAGATTGGTAAGATCCTCGTATTCGACGACCTAACGCCGATTGTAAGCGCACAAAGGGCCGCCGCATGGACAGAGGTGGCTCGTCGTATCGCACATGAAATTAAAAATCCTCTGACTCCAATTAAGCTTTCCGCCGAACGCTTACAAAGAAAATTCGGCGGAACGATCACAGATCCGGCATTCTCTGAATGTACAACCATGATCGTGAAACAAGTAGATGGTCTTAAAAATCTGGTAAATGAATTCAGCAATTTTGCGCGCCTTCCACAAGCTCGTCCGGTGATCGCGAATCTGAACAGTGTTGTAACGACATCGTTACAGCTTTACCGTCAGGCGCATCCCAACGTGACTTTTGAATTCCAGGGCGATCCTGAACTTCCAGAGTTTAAATTCGATCCGGATCAAATCGAACGCGTTTTGGTGAATTTGATCGACAATGCGGTCGCGGCTGTTGCAAAAGAGCCACAACCGCGTATCCAAATCGTGACTCGTTACGACAGGGACATCAAAACACTGCGTTTAACAGTGGCCGATAATGGCGAAGGTATTCCTGCATCGGATCGAAGTCGCATTTTTGAGCCTTACTTCTCTACAAAAGAAGGCGGAACTGGGCTAGGCTTAGCCATTGTGAAGAGAATCATCGAAGACCATAACGGCTTTATTCGCGCCACTGCGAATGATCCAAAAGGTGTGAAGATGATCATGGAATTTCCTGTGAATGAAGTGGGCGCTTGGAAGCCTGCTGGAGAATAGAAAGAAGGTTTGTCATGACAACACTATTGACGCCTAAAATTTTAATTATCGACGACGAAGCACCGATTCGCGACGTGATGTCAGCCTCATTGAAAGATGAAGGCTATGAAGTTTCATTGGCACACGACGGAGAATCAGGACTTAAAGCGCTTAAAGAAGTTCAACCCGATGTATGCTTCCTCGATATCTGGATGCCGGGAAAATACGACGGTATCGAAGTCCTCACTCAAGCGCGCAAAGAATTTCCGCGCGTTGAGTTCGTGATGATTTCAGGTCATGGAACAATTGAAACGGCAGTTAAAGCAACCAAGCTTGGGGCCTGGGACTTTATCGAAAAGCCTCTTTCAATGGATAAGATCCTGATCGTGATCTCAAACATCTTGAGCTACCAACAGGAAAAAGAAGAGAAAACGATGCTTTTGAACAAGCTTCGTAAGTCGATTGCTTTGATCGGGGAAGCTCCTGCGATCATGGCGACAAAACAAATCATTGCTCGTGTAGCGCCGACAAACTCTTGGGTTTTAATCCAAGGTGAAGCGGGCACAGGCAAAGAATTGGCGGCTCAAAATATTCACTATATGAGTTCTCGCGCAGGCCGTCCTTTTGTTGAAGTGAACTGCGGTGGTATTCCTGAAGACCTCCTTGAAGGCGAAATTTTTGGCATCGAGCGTGGCGCTATGCCGGGTGTCGAGCGCACTAAAAAAGGTAAATTGGATCTGGCTCAAGGCGGAACTTTATTCATCGCTGAAATTTCAGAGATGAACAAAGAAGTTCAAGGCAAGTTGCTCGCGTATCTCAACGATAAAAAATATCATCGTGTGGGAGGGGCTGAGTCCATCGAGCAAGACGTGCGCGTGATTGCCGCTTCTTCAAAAGATCTTGAAAAAGAAGTCAAAGAAGGCCGCTTCCGTGAAGATCTTTATTATCGTTTGAATGTGATTCCTTTCCGCGTTCCCGCTTTGCGCGAACACCCAGAGGATATCGCGGTTCTTGTTTCTTATTTCTCTGACAATGTGTCTCGTGAAAGCGGTTACCCGAAAAAAGTTTTTTCAGAAAAAGCTTTGGAGAAATTGACGTCTTACCAATGGCCAGGAAATGTGCGCGAGCTTAAAAACTTTATCGAGCGCGTGTATATTTTGACCCCAGGTGAGTTCGTTGACGTTCATGATGTGCGTTTTGCAGGATTGATTGATCAAGCAGATGAAGCGGCAGTTGAAAGCTCAGACCTTTCGACCTTCCGTGAGGCACGCGCCGCTTTCGAACGCGATTATCTTCTCAGAAAAATCGCAGAGAACAACGGAAACATCAGTCGCACAGCCGAAGTCATCGGCCTTGAGCGCAGTTATTTACACAGAAAAATTAAAGCATACGGCATTGAATAGCCGCGGATGCGGGCAGTGTGGAGCGCCCCGCGCGGAACTGAAGTAGCACAAAGGAATTTAGAAAATGGCAGATACAGCAATTACACCGACACGTTCAGAAAACTATCCAGAGTGGTACCAACAGGTGATCACAGCCGCTGATATGGCGGAAAACTCTCCTGTCCGTGGTTGCATGGTGATTAAACCCTGGGGTTACGCTGTTTGGGAAAACATGCAGGCCGTTCTCGATCGCATGTTCAAAGATACAGGTCACGTAAACGCTTACTTTCCGTTGTTAATTCCACTGAGCTTCTTGGAAAAAGAAGCTGAACACGTAGAAGGTTTCGCAAAGGAATGCGCCGTCGTCACTCATCACCGTTTGAAAGGTGATGGTAACGGCAAGCTCGTTCCAGACGGTGAGTTGGAAGAGCCACTTATCATCCGCCCTACTTCAGAAACAATCATCGGACATCAATTCGCAAAATGGGTGAAGTCATACCGTGACCTTCCTGTTTTGATCAATCAATGGTGTAACGTCATGAGATGGGAGATGCGCACGCGTATGTTCCTTCGTACAGCAGAATTCCTATGGCAAGAGGGTCACACGGTCCACGCCACGGCGAAAGAAGCGCAAGAAGAAACTCTGCAAATGCTCGACGTTTACGCTGACTTCGCTGAGAACTACATGGCAATGCCTGTGATCAAAGGGATGAAAACCACAGACGAGCGTTTCCCAGGTGCGGTTGACACTTATACGATCGAAGCCATGATGCAAGATCGTAAAGCGTTGCAAGCCGGAACGTCTCATTTCCTAGGTCAAAACTTCGCTAAAGCGTCTGGTATCAAATACCTCAGCGCTGAAGGAAAAGAAGAAACAGCTTGGACAACGTCATGGGGTGTTTCGACTCGTTTGATCGGTGGTTTGATCATGACTCACTCGGATGACAACGGTTTTGTTGTTCCACCAAAAATTGCTCCATTGCATGTGACTATCAGCCCGATCTACCGCAACGACGAAGAGAAAAAACAAGTTCTCGAGTACGTACAAGCCTTGGCCAAAGATCTGAAAGCTCAGACATTTGCCGGTGGCGCAGTTCGTGTAAAAATCGATGATCGTGATATCCGTGGTGGCGATAAAGCATGGCAATATATCAAACAAGGTGTGCCAGTGCGTGTAGAAGTCGGTCCTCGTGATATGGCAAAAGGTGAAGTTTTCGTAGGTCGCCGCGATCGCGGTCCAAAAGAAAAAGCCGGCCAATCACGTGATTCATTCGTTCAAGGAATCTCGGCGTTGTTGCAAGAAATCCAAGATGGCTTGCTAGCAAAAGCAAAAGCTTTCCGTGACGAGAATATCAAAAAGATCACTTCGTTGTCTGACTTCGAAGCTTACTTCAAAGGCGATGAAACAAGTGCTCCGGGGTTCGCAATGGTTCCTTGGTGTGAAGAAGGCATCGGCCACGAGATCTTGGCTCGCCTAAAAGTCACTCCACGCTGTATCCCATTGAAGCAAGACGCAGTAACAGGAAACTGCATCTTCTCGGGCAAACCAGCGACTAAATGGGTGTTGTTCGCAAAGTCTTATTAAGATCGCAGTTCAGTTGAATAAGTTAGGCCACTGAGAATCTCGGTGGCCTTTTTTATTTCAGAAAATTCTCGCGTATTAGCGGATCTTTCTAACGTCCTCAAATAAAAATAAACTGCAATGTTTTCTACCAAGGGAATAGGCCGAAACGGAGGGGAAAAGGCGGTGCTATGCCTTTTCTCTTTGTACAATTTTTTGCTCGCATTAGATTGGAATCGGGAACAGTGAGTGAAGATATCTGAGGAGGCCTTATGGGAAAATCTATTTTAAGCTTCATGCTTCTTGTTTCAATGTGGTCATGGCCAGCGTACGCGAACAGCGAAATTCCACTAGATGATTTAATGTCGCCAGATGAAATCGCAGAGGAAGCTGGTTTTCCAAGAACTGAAATGACCGAAATACCGGTTATCAAAAATTTTGAAGAAATCAACGAAGTCGATGGTGTAAGCCTGATCAACAGCTTCGCGATTGTTCTGATCATTAATAAGCGCGCTGCCGGCCCAGGTGCCCAAACCATGCAGGTTTATGAAAATGGTGCGCTGACAGCGGTTTGGCCTGTATCGACCGGCCGTGAAAATTGGGAATTTGCAAAAAGCGGCCGTTACTATTTCACCACAACTCCGAAAGGCTATTACTATCCAAAAACTATCAAGCGCATCCACTGGTCGAATACGTGGGACGCAAAAATGGAATATGCCGTATTCTTTAACGGTGGTGTTGCGGTTCATGCGACCACACCAGATCACTACAAGCAATTAGGTACGCGAGCTTCAGGTGGTTGCGTCCGTTTACATCTCGACAACGCAGCCTATATTTACAATCGAATCTTAGCAGAAGGTAAGGGGTTGGTTCCTCGCGTAGGTCGTGATGGTACAATAAAACGCGATCGTCGCGGAACACCTCAATATTTTACAAATTGGAAAACGCTCATAGCAGTTGTCGAATAAGAACCCGTCTGTGATGATCAAGGTGCTGAAGTCATTTTAGCACCTTGATTTTTATATGGAGGTTTTATGATTCCAAAATTTGAAGTTTCCATCATCATTCAAAAACCGATCGCCGAAGTTTTCGACTCCGTCTACAATCCAAAAAAACTTGCGGGCTATTTTACAACAGCGGGGGCTTCAGCTCCTCTGAATGAGGGCGCAACTGTGCAATGGGAATTCGCTGATTTTCCAGGTCCATTCCCGGTTCACTGCAAACAAATGACTCAAAATAAATTAATAGTTCTCGAGTGGGAAGCTTCAGAAGGGGGCTACAACACGCAAACGGAATTTGTCTTTGAAGCGATTAATTCGAACGAAACCAAAGTGAAAGTTTACGAAACCGGCTGGAAAGAAACCGAAAAAGGAATTTTAAGTTCCTACCAAAACTGCATGGGGTGGTCACAAATGGTCTGCGCTATGAAAGCATACCTCGAGTACGGCATCAATCTTCGCAAAGGCGCCTATAAGCCCCTCTCAGAACAAACGACTGCTTAGTGCAGTCGTCCTAAGTCTTCGCGATTAAAACCTTTCAGCTCGTCAAATCGTCCTTCTTTGATTTTCAAAACCCACTCTGGGTCCGTCAATAATGGGCGGCCAACCGCGACGAGATCAAACTCTTCGCGTTCAAATCGTTCAATTAAATTATCAAACGAAGCGGGGTGTGCACTTTCGCCTCTAAACGCGCGAGTAAATTCATCTGATAAACCCACAGAGCCAACAGTGATGGTCGGTTTGCCAGTCAGTTTTTTTGCCCAGCCAGCGAAGTTCAAATCTGAATCGGGAAACTCTGTTTCCCAAAAACGACGTTGCGAACAGTGGAAAATGTCGACTCCCGCATCAACCAATGGGCTTAACCAAGAGTTCATCTCGCCTGGAGTATCCGCATTGCGAGCGGCATAGTCCTGTCCTTTCCATTGGGACAGACGCATGATCACCGGGAACTCGGAACCAACCAGAGCGCGAATGGCTTTTACAACGTCCACCGCAAAACGAGTGCGTTCGCCAATGGTTTTTCCACCGTATTGGTCTTTACGCCTATTCGTGCCTTCCCAAAAAAATTGATCAATTAAGTAACCATGAGCCCCATGAATTTCAACTGCATCAAAGCCTAACTTTTTTGCTTCATTGGCAGAGTGTGCAAAGGCTTCAATAGTTTTAAAAATATCGGTCTCACTCATTTCCACACCCAAGGCTTCATCGGACTTGCGCAATCCAGAAGGACCTTCAAAGGCTCCATTGGGCTTCCATCCTGATTTGTGCTCCGGCACAACACCCATATGCCAAATCTGCGGCGCCATTTTTCCGCCGGCTGCGTGAACAGCATCAATCACATCGCTCCATGCTTCCAACGACTCACCATGAAAGCGTGGAACATCCGGATCATTGGAAGCAGCGGGGCGGTCAATCACAGTTCCTTCAGAGAGAATCAAACCAACGTCTGCTGTTGCACGACGTGTGTAGTAATTGACAACATCACGGGTTGGAATCCCTCGCGGAGAAAAGGACCGAGTCATCGGAGCCATGACAAAACGATTTTTAAGGTTCAAGGATTTGAATTGAAACGGTTTAAACAAAGCATGCGCATTCTTCATGGGGCCTCGCAGTTCAAATTAATCTGATCGTACACCCCATGATGCCTATTGGGAAGAAAGAGAATTCTGTGAACGGTAAGGCGAGTGTGAACATACAAATGAAAACGCATTCAAGAACCTAAAAACATAGGCTTCAATTTTATTTCCACCGTTAGATTAACAAAGGAAGTAAATATGGAGTCGCAAAAGACAAGTCAGAGAGACATCGAGCGTATTCGCCCAACCGAATCCAACAAACCTGTGCTCGATCGAATCGCACAAAGCTTTCTTGATCAAGTTTCAGCAGCCGGGGGAAAGCCCATTTACAAACTGGCTTATGCGGAAGCCAGAGAGGTGCTGGAAAATGAGCAAAAAGGAAAAACATCTCCGGTCCCTGTTGATATCGAAGACCGCGTGTTTCCAGTCGGTCCATCTAAAGAAGTTTCAGTCAGAATTTTCCGTCCTCGCAATGCGAAGGGCTCCTTGCCAGCGGTAATGTACTTTCATGGGGGAGGATGGGTTCTTGGAAGTAAAAACACACATGATCGTTTGGTTCGAGAACTCACAGATCAAACGCAAGCTGCCTTTGTCTTCGTCAACTACACGCCGTCACCCGAGGCACAATACCCTGTTCCGCTCGAAGAATGTTACGCGGCAACTTTGTATGTAGCGGAGCATGGAAGTGAATTCGGGCTTGATGGCAGCCGCTTGGCGGTAGCAGGGGATAGTGCGGGAGGAAATCTCGCCGCCGCAGTCGCTATTCTTTGCAAACAAAGAAGCTCACCGCAACTTTCTTTCCAAGCTCTTCTTTACCCTGTCACCGATGCGGATTTTGAAACTGAATCTTATCAAAAATTCGCGGACGGTTATTGGCTCAGCAAAGCAGCAATGGAATGGTTCTGGGATGCCTACGTTCCTCGCATCGAGGACCGGGATCAAATCACGGCATCACCACTCCGAGCGGATCTTAATCAACTCAAAAATCTACCTCCGGCACTCGTTATCACGGATGAAAACGATGTGCTGCGAGACGAAGGTGAAGCTTATGCTAGAAAACTGATCGAAGCAGGCGTCAGCGTCACCGTATCTCGCAGTCTTGCGACCATTCACGATTTCGCCATGCTCAATGCTTTAGCGGAAACCACCGCTACACGAAGCGCTATCAGTTTGATGGCCGGGAACTTGCGCGCAGCACTTTCAAGATCCGTACACTAATTTTGAAAAGGGAGCCTTGCAGGTGCTAATGCGAGGTTCCCAAATCTCATCTTCTTTGCTTCTCTTTGGAAGAAATGAAATAGTAAGGAAACCACTTCCAAGGATCCGCATGAATAAAAACAATCGTTCTACTCCGATGAGAAATCCCCTGATTCTCGCTCTCGATGTCGACACTCGCGATCAAGCACTCAAAATCGCAGATGATCTAGCCGATGTCGTCGGCGGATTTAAGTTAGGACCCCGCCTGTGTCTGCGCTATGGAATGGATTTCGTTAAAGAGATAGCGCAAAGAGGACCCATTTTTCTCGATAACAAACACTTTGATATTCCCTCAACAATGGAAGCCGCCGTTCGTGCAAGTTTTGACGCCGGAGCCTCTCTCGTTACCATTCACGCGCTCAGCGGAAGTGAAGCATTGAAAAGAATGGCAACCGTAGAAAAAGAACTGAATGCGATTCGTCCTTTCAAAATTTTGGCAGTGACGATTCTGACGTCGTGGGATGAAAAGTCCTTTCCAATAAACATGAAAGCACAACCTGTCTCACAACACGTCGTGGATCTTGTGGAATTAGTGCAGAGCTCAGGGCTTTCAAGTATCGTTTGCTCTCCTCACGAATTAAACCTTTTACAAAATCGGGGCCTCTACCTTGTCACACCGGGAATTCGCTTTAGTATGCAGGATTCCGGCGATCAAAAGCGTATCATGGGCCCGAAAGAAGCACTTCATGCAGGAGCTTCGGCTCTCGTCGTAGGACGTCCTATTCTTGAGGCGAAAAATATCAAGGAAACAGCAACAGATTTCGTAATGGCAGTGTATGAAGAAAAATAATTTCCGCTCTAAAAATGAATCTCGTCATCAAGGTCCTAATCAAGGCGGCAACCGCTCTCAAGCAGCGGCTCGCAATCAACAATCAAATCGTTCCTCTCGCAGTGAAACTTCTATTCCTAAAGAGTGGCGCGTAGTCATTGGGACACACGCAATTAACGAAGCCATTCAAGTGCGTCCTCGTGAAGTGAAGGGCATGTGGCTTCGTCAAGGATGGGAATCATCAGGTGATCTTGTTGCGATGGAAGCTCTCGCAAAAAAACATAGAATTAACTATGAAGTGAAATCTCCAGCAGCGATTGAAAAATTCGGATCCTCTCAGCAGGGCGCAGCTTTGTTTGTTGATGGCGCTCCGACTTTGGACCTGAACAAATTAGACGAATATAAAAAATCATCCGTACTTATATTAGATGGTATCGAAGACCCTCACAATTTAGGAGCAATCCTCAGAACTTCATGGTTGGTAGGATCTCATGGTGTGATTATTCCAGAAGATCGCGCGGTGGGTCTAACTCCAACTGTTCATAAAGTAGCTTGCGGAGGCGTTGAACACGTTCCCGTTGAAGAAACGACAAATTTTTCTAAGTATGCGGAAGAGCTTAAGAAAAAAGGCTATTGGATCTTCGGTCTCAGTCCTCGCGGAACAAAATCTATCTTTGAGCTTCAACTCCCAGAAAAAGTAGTTTGGGCAATTGGCTCTGAAGATAAGGGTTTAAGAGTGACAACAGAAAGACTTTGTGATGAATTAGTTTTCATTCCGCAGGCTAGTAACTCCGCAAGTTATAATGCCTCGGTGGCCACGGCGATGGCCTTAACGGAAACGTTAAGACAGCACTCTTCGCGGCCCGATGCGAAAAAATCGCGACCTGTCGAATAAAATACCTTTGACGGATGTAGTTTTTTTCACGTACAACACTTCGGTTATCTCAGCGATGCTGGCTTAGCTCAATTGGTAGAGCAGCTGATTTGTAATCAGCAGGTTGCGGGTTCGAGTCCCATAGCCAGCTCCATTTTTTAGTTGAACACTCAAAGAGGACAGGTGCCCGAGTGGCTAAAGGGGACGGACTGTAAATCCGTTGACTCGCGTCTACGAAGGTTCGAATCCTTCCCTGTCCACCATTTCTTTGTTCAATCTAAAATTTGGGAAAGAGAAGTAAAATTCTCTTTCGGGCGTTTTCTGATGTGATGGGCGGGAGTAGCTCAATTGGCTAGAGTATCTGCCTTCCAAGCAGAGGGTTGCGGGTTCGAGACCCGTCTCCCGCTCCAATTTTCAGAAAAACCAACGCCCATGTAGCTCAGTGGTAGAGCACACCCTTGGTAAGGGTGAGGTCGTCGGTTCGGCTCCGATCATGGGCTCCACTTTGAATAACTAGTTTTTGCATAATTTGATTGTGTTTTGAATTTTAGGAAACTTAAAATAAATCTCTTCAGGAGGAATAATGTCTAAAGAGAAATTTAACCGTACGAAGCCGCATGTAAACATCGGCACAATCGGTCACGTTGACCATGGTAAAACAACTTTGACTGCTGCTATCACTACTACTCTTGCAGCTGCAGGTAAAGCTCAGGCGATGTCTTACGACCAAATCGATAAATCTCCTGAAGAAAGAGAACGTGGTATCACTATCTCTACAACTCACGTTGAGTACGAAACTGACAAACGTCACTACGCTCACGTTGACTGCCCAGGCCATGCTGACTACGTAAAAAACATGATCACTGGTGCCGCTCAAATGGACGGCGCGATCCTAGTTGTTTCTTCAGCTGACGGTCCAATGCCACAAACTCGTGAGCACATCCTTCTTGCACGTCAAGTAGGTGTTCCTGCTCTAGTTGTGTTCATGAACAAAGTGGACATGGTTGATGATAAAGAACTTCTTGAGCTAGTTGAGCTTGAAGTTCGCGAACTTCTTTCTAAATACGAATTCCCTGGCGATGAGATCCCTATCGTAAAAGGATCTGCATTGAAAGCTTTGGAAGGTGATACTTCTGAAATCGGTCGTCCAGCTATCATGAAATTGATGGACGCTTGTGATGCTTACATCCCAGAACCAGTTCGTGCTACTGACAAAACTTTCTTGATGCCAGTAGAGGACGTATTCTCTATCTCTGGTCGTGGTACTGTTGTTACAGGCCGTGTAGAGCGTGGTATCGTTAAAGTTGGTGACGAGATCGAAATCATCGGTATCCGTCCAACTCAAAAAACAACTGTAACTGGTATCGAAATGTTCCGTAAGCTTCTTGATGAAGGTCAAGCAGGGGACAACTGCGGTGTTCTTCTTCGTGGTACTAAAAAAGAAGAAGTTGAACGTGGTCAAGTTTTGGCTAAACCAGGTTCAGTTAAACCTCACAAAAAATTCAAAGCTGAGGCGTACATCCTAACTAAAGAAGAAGGCGGACGTCACACTCCATTCTTCAATGGTTACCGTCCACAGTTCTACTTCCGTACTACTGACGTAACTGGTGTTTGTACTTTGAAACAAGGTACAGAGATGGTTATGCCTGGTGACCGCGTTGAGATCTCTGTTGAGTTGATCGCGCCAATCGCTATGGAAAAAGAATTGCGTTTCGCTATCCGCGAAGGCGGCCGTACAGTTGGTGCGGGCGTTGTTGTTGAGATCCTTGAGTAGTCTTGATAACGCAGTATAACTGTTAAGTATAATCACCCGGGGGACTCCTTGACAAAAGGGTCCCCCTCGGTGTTTCTTGGCAGAACGTTTTTTGCGAATTCAACGGCACGCGAAGCGAGCCGGAACAGCAAAAAAAGAGAACGTGGTAAAAGGTTTTTCTAACGAGAATTAGTCAGATGCAAGGAGCGACCGAGGAGGGTATACAAATGTATCCCGACGACGGAGCGACGCAGTCAGCTGGCTAATTGTCGTTAGAAAAAATGCAGGGGTGTAGCTCCAGCGGTAGAGCGAACGACTCCAAATCGTTAGGTCGTGGGTTCGAATCCCTCCGCCCCTGCCAATTTTATCTAAAAAATCAAATTTGATTGCATCGATGCACGAGGAACTATGGAAAAAGCAAATTCTAAAATCCTGACAGCCAGTTTTGCAA
Source organism: Bdellovibrio sp. HCB2-146 (assembly GCF_047345725.1). Lineage (NCBI taxonomy): Bacteria > Pseudomonadati > Bdellovibrionota > Bdellovibrionia > Bdellovibrionales > Pseudobdellovibrionaceae > Bdellovibrio > Bdellovibrio sp. HCB2-146. Next base: position 584,127 of record NZ_JBLEQP010000001.1, on the reverse strand, counting down.
TTGCCGGTATGTTGGTTGGTCTAACAACGTCTCTTCTTATCAAAGCATTCGCAGGCGCATTCGGTGTAGTTGCAAGAGCAGCTGACTCTGATTTTGTTCGTCACGGTTTGCCAGTTGTTTTGGGATTCGCAGTATTCGCAGTTCTTCAATTCAGCCCAAAAATTCATGTTTGGGGCGAAGAAGTTGTCAGCGAAATTCGTAAAGTTGTATGGCCAACTCGTAAAGATGTAACTGCAATGACTATTGCATGCGTTGTGATGGTTTTGATCTCGAGTGTGATCATCAGCTCTTTCGATTTGCTTTCGGGCTTTTTCATTAACTACCTCATGAAGTAAGGAACGGACACATGGAAAAAAAGTGGTACATCGTTAACGTTCAGACGAGCTGTGAAAACACAGCAAAAAAGGCCATTGAGGAAAAAATCAAAACTGCAAAGATGGAAGATTTCTTTGGTGAAGTTTTGATCCCTGCTGAAAGCGTAGTAGAGCTCGTAAAAGGCCAAAAACAAGTTAAATCGCGTAAATTTTTCCCGGGTTATATCTTTGTTCAAATGCATTTGAACGATGAGACTTGGCATTTGGTAAAAAGTGCGTCAAAAGTTACGGGTTTCGTTGGTGGAGCTAAAACTCGCCCTCCGGAAGTTCCAGAGGCTGAAGTTTTCCGCGTGACGCAACAAATGGCTGGAATGGCTGAAAAACCAAAACCAAAAGTAAAATTCTCTATCGGAGAGAATGTAACTGTGGTAGATGGTCCGTTCAGTAATTTCCAAGGGACTGTAGAAGAGGTGAACGAGGACAAAGCGAAGCTTAAAGTTCTTGTGAGCATCTTCGGTAGACCGACTCCAGTTGAGTTGGACTACATCCAAGTTGAAAAGAACTAATTAATTCGAAAGCTACATAGGGTGGCAATCGAAATTTAAATAACTATAACCTCTTGCAGGAGTGGGTCATGGCAAAAAAAGTTACCGGAATGATCAAGCTGCAGATACCGGCAGGGAAAGCGAATCCAGCTCCTCCCGTTGGACCGGCGCTCGGACAGCATGGGGTAAACATCATGGAATTCTGTAAGCAGTTCAATGCTCGTACGCAAGCATTGGGTGATAGCATTGTGCCTATCATCATCACTGTTTACCAAGACAGATCGTTTACTTTCATCACGAAAACGCCTCCAGTGTCGTCTCTGTTGAAAAAGGCTGTAAAGATCGAATCAGGATCTAAACAACCTCAAAAAGATAAAGTGGGCAAAGTGAAAATGGATCAAGTTAAAACGATCGCAACTACAAAGTTGCCTGACTTGAACTGTTTGAAAGTTGAATCTGCTATGTCTCAAGTAATTGGCACTGCGAAAAGCATGGGCCTAGAAGTACAAGAGTAGGTGGAATATGGCAGGTAAAAAATTCGCAGCGGCTGCTAAAAAAGTCGACTCTGCAAAAAAATACACTGTTGATGAAGCATTCAAATTGGTTGTTGATACAGCTCCAGCTAAATTTGATGAATCTGTTGATGTTGCGATCCGTTTGGGTGTTGATCCTAAGCAATCTGACCAACAAGTTCGTGGTGCTATCGCTCTTCCTCACGGTCTTGGTAAAGATGTAAAAGTTGTCGTTTTCGCAAAAGGCCCGAAAGAAGCTGAAGCGAAAGCTGCTGGTGCTGACTTTGTTGGCGCTGACGACCTTGTGGCTAAAATCCAAGGTGGATGGCTTGATTTCGATAAATGTATCGCAACTCCAGATATGATGGCGACTGTTTCTAAAGTTGCTAAAATTCTTGGACCTCGTGGTTTGATGCCAAATCCAAAAATCGGCACAGTGACTATGAACGTTGGCGAAGCTGTAACTGCGGAGAAAAAAGGTAAACTTGATTTCCGTGTTGATAAAGCTGGTATCGTTCACGCTGGTGTTGGCAAAAAATCTATGGGCGATGCAAAACTTCGCGATAACTTCCTAACTTTGTTGGGCGCTATCGTTAAGGCGAAACCTGCATCTTCTAAAGGTATCTATCTTAAAACTATCTCTGTAGCTTCAACTATGGGTCCTGGTGTTAAGATTGAACCAAATGCAGCAGCTACAGCAGCTGGTGCAAGTTTGACATAATTTTTTAAGTTTTTATTGCGATCAGAGACAGTAGGTTTTCTTTTGTGGATCTAATCCCATGTTTGTGTGGGGCCTACCGAGATAAGGCAAAAAGGTTCTTCAACAACCTCCAAACCCGACCTGAATCGCACGAGCGCCTCGCAAGGGGCGTTCAAGAATCTAACGAAAGGAGGCTCACTTATGATCACTCGCGCAGATAAAGAGCAAGAGATTAAGCTTATCACTGAGAAATTCGGTAAAGCTAAAGGGGCTTTCATCGTTGACTTCAAAGGCATCAAAGTTGAGCAAGTTACAAGCTTGCGCAAAAAATTGAATGCATCTGAATCAGAGATGAAGGTCGTACGTAATACTCTTGCAAAAAGAGCATTCAAAGATCATCCAGCCATTGAAAAAGCTTTTGCTACTTCAATGAAAGGAACGAACGCCATCGTATTCTCATACGGTGAAGTGAATGCGACTGCAAAGACACTTGCTGATTTTGCAAAGGACGTTGAAGTTCTTCAAATTAAGTCAGGTGTTATGGATGGCGAAGCTTTGGACGATGCTAAAATCAAATTTTTGGCAACTCTTCCTGGCAAAGACCAACTCCGTGCTATGTTCCTTGGCGTGCTCAACGCTCCGGGCTCAAAATTGGCTCGTTGCTTGAACGAATACGCGAAGAAACTAGGTGGTGGCGATACTGCTGCCGAAGCTGCTCCACAAGCTTAATATTAGTGGAATAACTAAACTGAATTAATTTAATTTTGGAGGATTTCAAAATGTCTCTAACTAACGATCAACTTGTTGAAGCATTGTCTGCTAAAACAGTTCTAGAAATTGCTGAGCTTGTAAAAATGCTCGAAGAAAAATGGGGCGTTTCTGCTGCAGCTCCTGTTGCTGTAGTTGCTGGTGGCGCTGGTGCGGCTCCTGCTGAAGAAAAAACTGCTTTCGACGTTATCCTTGTCGATGCAGGCGCTAACAAAATCAACGTAATCAAAGAAGTACGTGGTCTTACTGGTCTTGGTCTTGCTGAAGCGAAAGCTCTTGTTGAAGCAGGAAACAAAGCAGTTAAAGAAGGCGCTACTAAAGAAGACGCTGAGAAAATCAAAAAAGCTCTTGAAGCTGCAGGCGCGAAAGTTACTGTTAAGTAGTTTTCGTTCTCAATCGAGAATTTCTCAAAAGCCTCTGGTCACCCAGGGGCTTTTGTTTTTTAAGGCCTACCAGGCGAATCCCAGTTTTGCGCCCATGGCGTCCTGCCATTCTGAATCCCAGGCGTTTTTCCAATCAAGATAGATTCGATTGTATTCCAGACCGAAGCGAAGTCCCTTTTGATAAGTCGTAATTCCGACTGAGTAATACTGATGAGTTCCGCTGTTTTCGTAAGGTCCGAAAGCCCCATGAGTATTCGTCACACGCGTCGACGTCTCATGTTTTTCGTGAATATATGAAACATAAGGAATAACGGCTGCGAATTTATATCCAACGCTGACTCCAAGCTGAGTTGTTTTCACTTCTGATTTGGCTTCCGAAGTGTTGCCGCCGGATTCTTGGCTATTTTTCACATCGCGATTTCCCATCGCTCCGTGAATCGCGGCAACCCAATTATCAGGCCCGCTTCCATGATTTAAAACCTGCACCCGCAAACCCAAGAGTGAGTTATCGACAATCAAATCCAGCCGCTTAAAAAGTGTGAGGCTAGCGTCAAATCCAATATAATTCACTCCCACAACATCTCCAGCGTCGATATCGGCATTGATGCGCACGGGGCTCGTGTTGGGTGGGTTAGAAGTCATATCGTTCACAACCGTCACTTTGCTAATGGATGTGCCGGTGGCAGCGACATGGCCACTCCACTGATCTTCACCGGTTACTGGAATTGCGAAGTGGGAGGCGCGAAAATTAATCGTGTGCGAGCATGCGGAAAGCAACAAACCAAACAAAAGAATGGGTAAGAATTTCAAATTTTCCTCCGTGAAAAACTTAGTTTGTCCTGCGAACTAACAAACGACAAGCGTGAGGACGACTTTTCGATTCCGTGTGGATTCGTGTGGAGCGACACGCAGCAACGCAATGCGAAAATAGTACAGATTTCCAGAGTGGAAAATAGTGCCAAAAACCACCGGAATTCCTTGATTTATTCACAACTTCCGGTAGTTTGAATTGCTTATCCATTATTTAATGTGGGCCTTGGAATATTCCCCCCGAAGCGAATATCCGATTTTCTTATTACGGAGAGTACATTGGAAAAAACTCCAGTTACGGCTTCTAACATTCGCGTTAGAAAGTCTTTCGCAAAAAATAAGCAAGTCATTGATATCCCAAATCTGATTGAGTTGCAGAAGTCTTCTTATGAAGCTTTCATTCAAAAAGATATGGATCCAGATCGCCGTGGCGAAGCTGGTCTCAATGGCGTTTTCAAATCTGTGTTCCCAATCACAGACTTCAACAACACTGCAAGCCTTGAGTTCGTGTCATACACTCTTGAGCCAGCAAAATACGACGTAGATGAGTGTCGTCAGCGCGGAATGACTTTCGCTGCTCCGATTAAAGTTACTCTTCGTCTTATCGTGTTTGATGTTGATGAAGAAACAGAAGCACGTTCTATCCGTGACGTAAAAGAACAAGAAGTTTACTTGGGCGAAATCCCATTGATGACTGCAAACGGTTCTTTCATCATCAACGGTACTGAGCGCGTTGTTGTATCTCAGTTGCACCGTTCTCCAGGCGTTTTCTTTGACCACGATGGTGGTAAGAACAATGCTTCTGGTAAATTGATCTACTCTGCACGTGTTATTCCATACCGTGGTTCATGGTTGGATTTCGAATTCGATCAAAAAGATTTGATCCACGTTCGTATCGATCGTCGCAGAAAATTCCCTGTCACTATCCTCTTGAAGTCTCTAGGCTACAACGCTGAACAACTTCTTGAATACTTCTACGATCTTGATGAAGTTTATGCGAAAGGTAACAAGCTTTACCGTAAACTTGATATCGAGAGAATGTCTGGTCAACGTGCCTTGACTGACATCATCGATCCAGCATCTGGTGAGGCGCTTGTTAAAGCAGGTCGTCGTATCACTCGTGCGATCGTAAAAAAGATCAAAGACTTGAACATCACTGAACTTGAAGTTCAACCTGAAGATCTAGACAGCAAAGTATTGGCGAAACCACTTATCGACGAGTCGACGGGTGAGATCATCGCTGATGCGAATGCGGAATTGAGCCCAGCTATCATCCGTCGTGCGATGGATGCGGGTATCGATCGTTTCTTCATGATCTTCTTCGACGGATTGACTGTTGGTCCTTACCTTCGCAACACATTGCTTGTTGATAAAGTAACGAACAAAGAAGAATCACTTGTTGAGATCTACAAACGTCTTCGTCCTGGTGAGCCTCCAACTTTGGAAGCGGCTACGACGTTCTTCGGTCGTTTGTTCTTCGATCCAGAGACTTATGATTTGTCTGAAGTGGGTCGTATTAAAATCAACCACAGATTCAACATCCCGATGGAGGAGTGCCCTCCTTCGCACAGAACACTGACTCATAAAGATATCTTGAGCACAGTAAAAACATTGATCGATCTTAAAAACGGTCGCGGTGTTATCGACGATATCGATCACTTGGGTAACCGTCGTGTTCGTTCTGTAGGTGAGTTGCTTGAAAACCAATACCGCATCGGTTTGGTTCGTATGGAAAGAGCGATTCGCGAGCGTATGTCTCTTCAAGATGTTGAGACAATGATGCCGCACGACCTTGTCAATGCGAAACCAGTGAACGCGGTTGTTAAAGAATTCTTCGGTTCTTCTCAATTGTCACAGTTCATGGACCAAACAAATCCATTGTCTGAGATCACTCACAAACGTCGTTTGTCAGCTCTTGGACCTGGTGGTTTGACTCGTGACCGTGCAGGTTTCGAAGTACGTGACGTACATCCTACGCACTACGGTCGTATCTGCCCAATTGAAACTCCAGAGGGACCAAACATCGGTTTGATCGCTTCCTTGGCGACTTACGCGCGTATCAACAACTACGGTTTCATCGAGACTCCGTACCGTAAAGTTGATCAAGGTTCCGTTTCTAAAGACATTAACTACTTGTCAGCTCTTGAAGAAGCAGGTCACTACATTGCTCCTGCCGCTCGCGATGAAGCTGGTAACAAACAAATCCAAACTGCAACGACGATCACTCGTCGCGACGGTGAGTATGAAATCGTAGATAAAGACAAAGTTGGTTTGATGGACGTTTCTCCATCTCAGCTCGTTTCTATCGCCGCTTCATTGATTCCGTTCTTGGAGCATGACGATGCCAACCGTGCCCTGATGGGTTCGAACATGCAACGTCAAGCGGTTCCATTGTTGCGTTCACGCGCACCACTTGTTGGTACGGGCGTTGAGCGTTTGGTTGCTCGTGACTCTGGTACATCTGTCGTTGTTCAAAACGACGGTATCGTTGAAGAAGTCGATGCATCTCGTATCGTGATCCGTCGTTTCGCTAAAGGCGGCGAGTTGGGTGCGAACGTAGACATCTACAATTTGACGAAGTACCAACGTACGAATCAAAACACGTGCTTCAATCAAAAGCCTATCGTGACTGTTGGTGATAAGGTTTCTAAAGGCGACATCGTTGCTGACGGACCTTCAACTGAGCTTGGTGAGTTGGCTCTAGGTCAAAACATCCTAGTAGCGTTCACTCCTTGGCAAGGTTACAACTTCGAGGACTCTATCTTGATTTCTGAACGTTTGTTGAAAGACGACGTTTACACGTCTATCCACATCGAAGAGTTCGAGTGCGTAGCGCGTGATACAAAACTTGGTAAAGAAGAGATCACTCGCGATATCGCCAACGTTGGTGAGGAAGCCCTTAAAGATCTTGATAGCTCTGGTATCATCCGTATCGGTGCTGAAGTTCGTCCAGGCTTCATCCTAGTTGGTAAAGTTACTCCAAAAGGTGAAACGCAACTTTCTCCTGAAGAAAAACTCTTGAGAGCGATCTTCGGTGAAAAAGCTGGTGACGTACGTGATACATCACTTCGCGCTCCATCTGGCGTTTACGGTACAGTTATCGATGCTCAAGTTTACTCTCGTGAAGGTGCAGACCGTGACGAGCGTTTGGCTTCCATCATCGAAGACAAAAAACGTAAATTGGAAAAAGACTTGGCTGTTGAGCAAAACGTTATCAAAAATAACGCGATCTCTAAGCTCCGTGACATCCTTGTTGGTAAAACAACAACGGGCGTTCTTTTGAACGAAGACGGAAGCCAAAAACTATTGAACAAAGGTCAAATTTTGACTGTGGCTGATCTTGAGATCATCCCATTCGAACTTTTGAACTACATCCCACTTGAGCAAGACCTTGAGTTCCAAGTGAACAAGATCATCGACAATGCTCGTAACCAACTTGACGCTGTTAAATTGGTATTCAACGAGAAAATCGACCGTCTCCGTAAGGGTGACGAATTGCCTCCTGGCGTGATCAAAATGGTCAAAGTTTACGTTGCGATCAAACGTAAAATGCAAGTCGGTGACAAGTTCGCCGGCCGCCACGGAAATAAAGGTGTCGTCTCTAAAGTCTTGTCTGTTGAAGACATGCCTTACCTAGCTGACGGTACACCTGTTGACATGGTCTTGAATCCACTGGGCGTACCTTCCCGTATGAATATCGGTCAGGTCCTAGAGGTTCACTTAGGTTGGGCTGCTCATAACCTTGGTAAGCAATTGAGTGCATATCTTGATAACTGGAATGCAGAAAACGCTCGTAAAGATATGAAAGATATCTTCAACGACGCTGACATCTCAGCAAAACTTGATAATGCAGACGATGCTTCTTTGAAACAAATCGTGACTCGCATGAAGGGTGGTATCCACGTAGGAACTCCAGTCTTCGACGGTGCTCGTGAAACGGATGTAAAAGGCTTGCTCACTAAAGCGCAAGTTCCAACGTCTGGTAAATCTGTATTGTTCGACGGACGTACAGGTGAGCCATTCACGAATCCTGTAACTGTGGGAATCATGTACATGCTGAAACTTCACCACTTGGTTGAGGAGAAGATTCACGCTCGTTCTATCGGACCTTACTCTCTTGTTTCGCAACAGCCTCTGGGCGGTAAAGCTCAATTCGGTGGTCAGCGTCTCGGGGAGATGGAAGTTTGGGCGATCGAAGCATACGGTGCCGCATACTCACTACAAGAATTCCTCACTGTTAAGTCTGACGACGTGGCAGGAAGAACTCGTATGTACGAAAGCATCGTAAAAGGTGAAAACATCCTTGAACCAGGTTTGCCAGAGTCCTTCAACGTTCTTGTGAAAGAGCTTCAATCTCTTGCATTGAATGTTGAGCTTATGGAGTCTGACATCCTAACAGATGAAGAATCTGAAGAGGGCGTTGAAGAAGAAGTTGTAGTTCCAATGGTTCAATCTGAACCGGAACAACACTAAGATTAATTTTTAACAACAGGGGTGTTCTTTGAGAGACTTGTTGAATTTTTTCGATAAACCAAAAGATCCACTTTCGTTTGACGCCGTACGAGTATCGTTGGCGTCACCTGAAATGATTCGTGAATGGTCATTTGGTGAAGTTAAGAAGCCTGAAACTATTAACTATCGTACATTCAAGCCTGAACGTGATGGCTTGTTCTGTGCGAAAATCTTCGGTCCTATTAAGGATTACGAGTGCTTGTGCGGTAAGTATAAACGTATGAAGTACCGTGGCGTCGTCTGTGAAAAGTGCGGCGTTGAAGTAACACAAACGAAAGTACGCCGTGAGCGTCTTGGCCACATTGAGCTTGCAACTCCAGTTGCGCACATCTGGTTCTTGCGTTCATTGCCTTCTCGTATTGGTAACTTGCTCAACCTTTCTTTGAAAGACGTTGAAAAGGTTCTTTACTGTGAAGCTTACGTGGTGACTGATCCAATGGAAACAACATTGGAAGAAGGCCAAGTATTGACTGAAGAAGCTTACCAAGCCGCTCTTAATGAGTTCGGTCCAAGCTTCAAATCTGGCATGGGCGGTGAAGCAGTTCGTGAATTGCTTCGTAAAATCGACCCTGAGTACTTGTCTCGCAAACTTCGTATGGAAGTTAAAGAGACGAAGTCTGAAGCTGGTATCAAAAAATTGACGAAACGTTTGCGCGTTGTTGAAGCCTTCAAAGGTTCTATCAACAAGCCTGAATGGATGATGTTGGAAGCACTCCCAGTATTGCCTCCTGATCTTCGTCCGTTGGTACCACTTGATGGTGGTCGTTTCGCGACTTCAGATCTAAATGATCTCTATCGTCGTGTTATCAACCGTAACAACCGTTTGAAACGTCTTCAGGAGCTAAATGCTCCAGACATCATCATCCGCAACGAAAAACGTATGTTGCAAGAAGCGGTTGATGCCTTGTTGGATAACGGCCGTCGCGGTAAAACGTTCACGGGTCCTAACAAACGTCCTCTTCGTTCACTTTCTGACATGCTCAAAGGTAAACAAGGTCGTTTCCGTCAAAACCTTCTTGGTAAACGTGTCGACTACTCTGGTCGTTCTGTTATCGTCGTTGGTCCTACATTGAAACTTCATCAGTGTGGTCTTCCGAAGAAAATGGCACTCGAGTTGTTTAAACCATTCGTTTACAACAAACTTGAAGAAAAAGGTTTGGCGACAACGATTAAGCAAGCTAAGCGCCTTGTTGATCAAGAGACAGTCGAAGTATGGGATATCTTGGCAGACGTGGTTAAAGAACATCCAGTTCTTCTCAACCGTGCACCAACTCTTCACAGACTTGGTATCCAAGCTTTCGAACCAGTACTTCACGAAGGTAAAGCGATTCAGTTGCATCCGCTAGTCTGCGGAGCGTTCAATGCCGACTTCGACGGTGACCAAATGGCGGTTCACGTTCCATTGTCAGTTGAAGCTCAAGTTGAAGCTCGCGTTTTGATGATGTCGACTAATAACATCCTTTCTCCTGCTTCTGGTAAACCAGTCATCAATCCATCTCAAGACGTTGTCTTGGGCTTGTACTGGATGACTCGTATCCGTCCTGGAGCTAAAGGAACTGGTAAATCATTCTCTAACGTTCAAGAAGCGACTTACGCTTACGAAACAGGTCTTGTTGACTTGCAAGCGGCTTGTAAAATCCGTTTGAACGGCAAAGTTCAAGAAACTTCCGTTGGTCGTGCGATTCTTTCTGACGTTGTTCCTAAAGAGGTTCCATTCTCTGAAGTGAACACTGAGATGAATAAAAAACAAATTGCAGCGTTGATCGATAAAACGTTCCGTTTGGCTGGTGCTAAAGCGACTTGTATCTTGGCTGACAAGATCATGGAATACGGCTTCAAGTACTCAACAGCTGCGGGTATGTCTATCGGTATCGACGACATGGTTATCCCTGCGAACAAATCAGCATTGATCGCTGACGCTGAAAAACAAGTTACTGAAATTCAGCAACAGTACGATGAAGGTTTGATCACAGACGGTGAGCGCTACAATAAAGTGGTCGATATCTGGGCCCAAACGGGTGATAAGATCGCTAAAGAAGGTATGAATGCCATCGAAAAACAAACTTTCGTTGTTGATGGTAAAGAGATCGTAGGTCGTTCATTCAACCCGATCTTCATCATGGCCGACTCCGGAGCCCGTGGATCTGCGACTCAGATCCGTCAGCTCGGTGGTATGCGTGGTTTGATGGCGAAACCATCAGGCGAAATCATCGAAACTCCTATCACGGCGAACTTCCGTGAAGGTTTGACAGTTATCCAGTACTTCATTTCAACTCACGGTGCGCGTAAAGGTTTGGCCGATACTGCATTGAAAACAGCGAACTCTGGTTACTTGACTCGTCGTCTCGTAGACGTGGCTCAAGACGTTGTTGTGACTGAAACTGATTGCGGCGTTCAAGACAGCCTTGAGATCACTCCGGTTTACGAAGCGGGTGAGATCATCATGAATATCGGCGATCGTATCTTGGGCCGTACACCGTTGAAAGACGTTGTGAACCCAACGACAAACGCTGTGATCGTGAAAGCAAATCAAGAAATCACAGAAGCCGATGTGAAACGCATCGAAGAACAAGGTGTTGATAAAGTCGACATCCGTTCGGCTCTTTTGTGTAAAGCAAAACGTGGCGTGTGCGTGAAGTGTTACGGCCGTGACTTGGCTCGTGGTGCGACGGTGAACCTTGGTGAAACTGTTGGTATCATCGCAGCTCAATCTATCGGTGAGCCTGGTACTCAGTTGACGATGAGAACGTTCCACTTGGGTGGTGCGGCTTCTCGTGCGGTTGAACAATCAGTTCACACTTCTCGTTACGACGGTACTATTAAATTTGACAACGTTCATGCAGTGACAAACCGTAATGGTAAATTGACTGTGATGAATCGTAACGGTTCAGTCCTTGTTATCGATGACACTGGTCGCGAGAGAGAAAATTTCAAACTCGTGTACGGTGCTGTGGTTAACTTCAAAGAGGGCGACAAAGTTAACAAAGGTCAAACTGTAGCTGAGTGGGATCCATATTCGAATCCAATCATCGCAGAGGTTTCTGCGAAGGTTCAATACCAAGATATCGAAGAAGGTTCTACAATGCAGGAGCAAGTCGACGCGGTAACTGGTTTCGCGACTAAAGTTATCATGGAGTCTAAATCTTCTGACATTAAGCCGACAGTATTCTTGACTGACGGAAACGGTAAAGTCTTGAATCTTCCAGGCCGTGAAATCCCTGCTCGTTACTTGATCCCAGTTGGGGCTCAGTTGCTAGTGGCGGACGGTCAAGAGATTCATGCCGGTGACGTTATTGCGAAGATGCATCGTGAAGCTTCGAAAACGAAGGACATCACGGGTGGTCTACCGCGCGTTGCTGAATTGTTTGAAGCTCGTAAACCGAAAGAAGCAGCTATCATCTCTGAGATCGATGGTTATGTGACATTCGGTAAAGACGTGAAAGGTAAACAACGTGTGATCGTAACTCCTGAAGTGGGTGAGCAAAAAGAATACCTCATCCCTAAAGGTAAGCACGTTGCTGTAAGAGAAGGTGAGTACGTAAGAGCCGGTGAGGCTTTGATGGATGGTCCAACAAATCCTCATGACATTCTGGCGGTTCTAGGTGCGAAGGCCCTATCTGCATACCTTGTGAATGAAATCCAAGAAGTTTACCGACTTCAAGGGGTTGTCATCAACGACAAGCACATCGAAGTGATTGTTCGTCAAATGCTCCGTAAGGTTGAAATCCGCGATCCAGGCGACAGCCGTTTCTTGGCTGGCGAGCAAGTCGAAAGATACGCTTACGAAGAAGAAAATGATCGTTTGAACCGCGAGGGTGGCCAACCTGCAACTTGCAGCCCACTTCTTTTGGGTATTACGAAAGTTTCTTTGAGCACAGACAGCTGGATTTCTGCAGCTTCCTTCCAAGAAACTACGAAAGTTTTGACAGAAGCAGCGATTAATTCTCGTACAGACTTCTTACGTGGTCTGAAAGAGAACATCATTATGGGTCGCTTGATCCCTGCGGGAACAGGTTTGACTTCATACAAACGCTGGAAAGTAGCTGTAGCTGAAGACGACGACACTGAATACGTGGCATTGCCAGGTATGGGATCGTCTGCTCATCCACAGGGCTAATTCGATGTAAAAAGCACAGGGAGAGGACCTCACGCCTTTCCCTGAATGTAAAAATTAACAACAAAGTCTTGACCCGGGCGGATACGGGCTGTAAGTTCCACCGTCCAGGACTCTGAATAATTGTTTTATAGGGGTATTAAAGTGCCAACAATTAACCAGCTCATCAAAAGTGAGCGTATCGTTCAAAAGAACCAAACAAAATCGCCAGCATTGGCGAATTGCCCTCAACGCCGTGGTGTTTGCACTCGTGTATACACGACAACTCCAAAGAAACCGAACTCCGCTCTTCGTAAAGTAGCAAAAGTTCGTTTGTCTAACGGTTTTGAAGTTATCTCTTACATCCCAGGTATCGGACACAACCTCCAAGAGCATAGCGTTGTTCTTATTCGTGGTGGTCGTGTGAAGGACTTGCCGGGTGTTCGTTACCACATCGTTCGCGGTGTACTTGATCTTCAAGGTGTAAACGGACGTCTACGTGGTCGTTCTAAATACGGTACTAAGAGACCTAAGAAATAAAGGAAATTGACACATGTCACGTCGTAAAAAGACCTTTAAAAGAGAAGTAATTCCAGATCCAGTTTTCAAAGATCTAGTTATTGCTAAATTCGTTAACAAAATGATGATTCAAGGTAAAAAGGCAACTGCACAGAAGCTTTTCTACGGAGCTCTTGAAGAGCTTAAAGGAAAAGTTCCTAATGAAGAGCCTCTTGCTATCTTCAAAAAAGCGATCGAGAACGTAAAACCTTCTATCGAAGTTCGTTCACGTCGCGTAGGTGGAGCTACTTACCAAGTTCCTGTAGATGTTCGTCCATCACGTCGTTTGGCTTTGGCTATGCGTTGGTTGGTTGAATACTCTCGCGAGCGCGGTGAGAAAGACTTCTCTAAACGTTTGGCTGCTGAGTTCATGGACGCGTACAACAATAGAGGTAACTCTATTAAGAAGAAAGACGACGTTCACAGAATGGCTGAGTCTAACAAGGCATTCTCTCACTACAATTGGTAATCTAGTTTCATGTCAGCTAAAGATCCTAAAGTTGTAGCTGATCTGAAGTACACTCGTAATATCGGCATCATGGCTCACATCGATGCCGGTAAGACGACCACCACCGAACGAATCCTTTACTACACAGGTAAAAGTCATAAAATCGGCGAAGTTCATGATGGCGATGCCACCATGGACTGGATGGTTCAAGAGCAAGAACGTGGTATCACTATCACGTCTGCCGCGACCATGGCGTTCTGGAAAGATCATCGTATCAACATCATCGACACTCCCGGGCACGTTGACTTCACTATTGAAGTTGAGCGTTCTTTGCGCGTTCTTGATGGTGCGATTGCGGTTTTCGACGGTGTGAATGGTGTAGAGCCTCAGTCAGAAACAGTTTGGCGACAAGCTGACAAATACAAAGTTCCACGTATCTGTTTCATCAATAAGATGGACCGCGTGGGTGCAGACTTTGTGATGTCTGTTGGTACAATCAAAGACAAACTCAATGGCAATCCAATCCCAGTTCAAGTTCCAATCGGTATGGAAGATTCTTTCCGTGGCGTTGTGGATTTGCTTGAAAACCGTGCTTACGTTTGGGACGTATCTGGAAAAGGCGATCAATTCGAAGTTACCGATGTTCCTAATGACATGCAGGCGGACGTACAGCGTTTCCGCACTGAAGTTATTGAGAAGATCGTTGAGTTCGAAGACGCTCTTATGGAGAAATATTTGAACGGTGAAGAAGTGTCTGTGGCAGAGCTAAAAGCAGCTTTGCGTTCAGCAACTCTTTCATTGAAAGCTGTTCCGGTATTTTGTGGTGCGGCCTTCAAAAATAAAGGTGTTCAGCCTTTGCTTGATGGGGTTATTGACTATCTTCCATCTCCGATCGAAGTTCCTGCAATCGTGGGTCACGACCCAGAAAAGCCGGAAAAAGAAATCGTTTGTAAAACAGATTTCGATGCTCATGTTGCTGCATTGGCGTTCAAAATCGCCAATGATCCTTTTGCCGGCACATTGACGTATATTCGTGTGTATTCAGGCGCGGTCAAAGTTGGCGATCAACTTTTGAATCCACGTACTCAGAAAAAAGAGCGCATCCAAAAACTTGTGAAAATGCACGCTAACTCGCGCGAAGAAATCACCGAGCTTAAAGCGGGTGATATCGGTGCTGTTGTAGGTTTAAAATTCACAGGTACAGGTGACACTCTTTGTGAAACATCACATTCAGTTGTTCTTGAATCTATTACTTTCCCAGAGCCAGTGATCTCGGTTGCGATTGAAGCGAAGTCTTCAGCGGACCAAGAAAAAATGCTCGCAGGTCTTGCGAAACTTGAGAAGGAAGACCCTTCTTCGCGTTTGCGTACAGATCCAGAGACAGGACAAATTCTTTTGTCTGGTATGGGAGAGCTTCACTTAGAAATTCTCGTTGACCGTCTTTTGCGTGAACACAAGGTTCAAGCGAATGTCGGTAAGCCGCAAGTTTCCTATAGAGAAACAATCACTGTCCCGGCAACAGCGACTCACACTTATGAGCGCGAAATTGCAGGTGAGGCGAACTATGCTCAGGTCACTCTTTCGATCGAGCCGGTTCATCAAGGTGAAGGTGTTGTATTTGTAAATAAAGTTTCCCTTACTAAAGACTTCACAGCTCCGTTGCTAAAAGCCGTTGAGAGCGGTTTCAAAGAAGCGGCAGAGGT
Source organism: Bdellovibrio sp. HCB2-146 (assembly GCF_047345725.1). Taxonomy (NCBI): domain Bacteria; kingdom Pseudomonadati; phylum Bdellovibrionota; class Bdellovibrionia; order Bdellovibrionales; family Pseudobdellovibrionaceae; genus Bdellovibrio; species Bdellovibrio sp. HCB2-146. Next base: position 568,781 of record NZ_JBLEQP010000001.1, on the reverse strand, counting down.
AGGTCCTTTGGCAAGTTACTCAATGATTGGAATCAAAGGAACTCTCACTTCCATTGATATCCGTCCGGAAGCCGCCCATGAGATGGCCTTTAAAGCCGCATCTTCATTGGCATTCCGAGATGCTGTAAAAAATGCAAATGTTGAGTTGTTGGAACCTGTGTTCAAAGTGGAAGTCAGTTGCCCTGACGAATTCGTAGGTAACGTGGTAGGTGACCTTAATGCCCGCCGCGGAAAAATCTTGTCTATGAATGTAAAACAGGGTGGAGGTCAGGTGATCTCCGCTGAGGCCCCTTTGGCGTCCCTCTTTGGCTATGCGACGGATGTGCGCAGTTTGAGTCAGGGGCGAGCAAGTTTCAGTATGGAATTCTTGGAGTATTCAGTCGTACCACCGAAGGTCAAAAACGAAATTCTCCACAAAATGGGAAGATATTAAAAAATTAATAATTTCCCTTTGACAAAGTATTTTGGGTTGCGCATACTCGCGCACTCATAGCGTCTAAATCTACAAAAAACCCCCCGCGCTGAGCATCAGGCCGCAAGGGCTAAACCGGGGTACGTTTTCGATGGGATAATTGACGTGTGCGAAGAAGAATTTACTAGTAATTACGATACTTTATAAACAGAAGAAGAGTGTCTATATATGCAAAGTCAAAAGATTAGAATCAGATTGAAGGCTTTCGATCATAAATTGCTTGATCAATCTACAAAAGAAATCGTCGAGACTGCTCGTCGTACTGGCGCAAAAGTTGCGGGACCAATTCCATTGCCAACTCGCATCAACCGTTTCACGGTTTTGCGTTCTCCTCACGTTGATAAAAAATCTCGTGAGCAGTTCGAGATCAGAACTCATAAACGTATGTTGGATATTTTGGAACCCACTCAACAGACTGTCGATCAGCTAATGAAACTCGACCTCTCTGCTGGTGTGGATGTTGAAATTAAATTGTCGGCTATCTAATAGGAGTCCGTCGTGAGTGAAACTACAGAAAAAAATTCTGCGCAGGGCTTAAAGCTGAACGGCCTCTACGCATTCAAAGAAGGTATGGCTACTGTTTACAATGAACAGGGCGAAGCTGTGCCTGTAACTGTTCTTCGTTATGAGCCTTGGTTTGTATCACAAATCAAAACTAACGAAGTTGATGGTTACGAAGCTGTTCAGTTGGCTTGTCATCCAAAGAAAGCTAAAAATTCAAACAAAGCTGAACAAGGTCACTTGGCAAAAGCTAACTTTGAAAATGGCGCTCAGTTCGTAAAAGAACTTCGTCAAGCTCTTCCAGAGGGTGTAACTCTTGGAGCTCAAGTATCTATCGATTCTTTGACTAAAGGTGATGTTGTAAAACTCACTTCTAAATCAAAAGGTAAAGGTTTTGCTGGCTCAGTGAAACGTTGGGGTTTCGCAGGTGGTCCTGCTTCCCACGGTTCTAAATTCCACCGTCGTCCGGGTTCTTCTGGTAACAGAACATGGCCAGGTCGCGTAATGCCAGGTAAAAAATTCCCGGGTCACTTGGGTGCTGAAACAGTAACAGTTAAAAACGTAGAGATCGTCGATATTATCGCGTCTGAAAACGTTGTTATGGTAAAAGGCCCTGTTCCTGGTGCCCGCAACACTTTGGTTAAATTGGTGAAGGCATAATTATGGCAACAGTAAATGTACTTAACTGGAAAAAAGAAAAAGTAGGGTCTGTAGACCTAGCTGCAGACGTGTTCGAAGCTTCTGTTAAAAAAGAAGTTCTTCACACTGTAGTTCAATGGCAATTGGCTAGCCGTCGCCAAGGTACTCACATGACTAAAACAAAAGGTCTTGTGAGCGGTGGTGGTAAAAAGCCATTCAAACAAAAAGGTACTGGTGGAGCTCGTCAAGGTTCTAGCCGTTCTATCTTGATGCCTGGTGGTGGTACTGCTTTCGGTCCACAACCTCGTAGCTATGCATTTGTTTTGCCGAAAAAAATCCGTCGTTTAGGTTTGAGCATGGCTCTTTCTCACCTTCAAAAAGAAGGCAAGTTGTTCGTAGTAGACAGCATGCAATCTGAAGGTAAAACTGCTGAGCTTAGCAAACGTTTGAAAGCATTCGGTTTGAAAAAAGCTGTTTTGGTTGATGCTAGCGTTGATGAAAAATTCAGCCGTGCAGCTCGCAACATGCCAGAATTCAAATACTTCCCAGTTGAAGGTTTGAACGTTTTTGACTTGTTGAAATACGATGCTGCGATCATCACTAAAGAATCTGTAGCAAAAATCGTGAACCGTTGCTCATTGGAGAACGCGTAATGAAACAAGTAATTAAAGCACCTCTCGTTACTGAGAAAAACACATTCCACAACGCAGCTGGCGTTTATGTTTTCGAAGTTGATGTTAAATCATCAAAAACAGAAATCAAAACAGCTGTTGAGAAGAACTTCAAAGTGAAAGTTGACAGTGTTAGAACTAGCATCTGCCGCGGTCACTCGAAGCAAACTAAATTTGGATTAACAAAGGTTCCTTACTGGAAGAAAGCTTACGTAAAACTTTCTGAAGGTGAGAAAATCGCTCTTTTTGAGGGAGTATAAAGATGGGTATTAGAACATTCGCCCCACGCTCTCATGGTCGCAGAGGAATGACAGGTTTCGATTTCTCTGAAATTACAAAGACAACTCCTGAGAAGTCTTTACTTGCTCCTTTGAAAAAACAAGGCGCGAGAAACAACCACGGTCAAATCACTATGCGCCACCACGGTGGTGGTCATAAAAGAAAATACCGTTTGGTAGACTTCAAAAGAAATAAACTTGAAGTATCTGCAAAAGTCGTTGCGATCGAATACGATCCAAACAGAACTTGCCGTATCGCTTTGATCTCTTACATGGATGGTGAAAAAGCATACATCATCGCTCCAGTAGGTTTGAACGTTGGTGATACTGTTTCTTCTTCTGACAAAGCCGATATCAAACCAGGTAACTCGCTTACTTTGGCAGCTATCCCAGTTGGTACAGTGATTCACAATATCGAATTGCGCCCTGGTAAAGGTGGTCAAATCTGTCGCGGTGCTGGTGCATCTGCAACTCTAGCTGGTAAAGGTGAATTGTACTGCCAAGTACGTATGCCTTCTGGTGAGTTGAAACAAGTTCTTTCAGTTTGCCGCGCTTCAATCGGGCAAGTTGGAAACACTGACAATGAAAATATCGCTCTTGGTAAAGCTGGTCGCTCTCGTTGGAGAGGTATCCGTCCTACAGTTCGCGGTATGGCTATGAACCCGGTTGACCATCCTCTTGGTGGTGGTGAAGGTGTGGGTAAAGGTCATCACCCTGTGACTCCTTGGGGTCAACCTTGTAAGGGTTATAAGACTAGACATAACAAGCGCACTGATTCGTCAATTATTAAGAGACGTAAGTAGGAGTAAAACGTGGCACGCTCAATTAAAAAAGGTCCATTTGTCGATACTCATCTTCAAAAGAAGATCGACCATGCGATCGAGAAAAATGATAAAAAAGTTATTAAAACTTGGTCACGCCGCTCAACAATTCTTCCAGAGACTATCGGACTTACGTTCGCAGTTCATAATGGTAGAAAGTTTGTTCCAGTGTACATCACTGAGAACATGATTGGTCACAAACTCGGTGAGTTTGCTCCAACAAGAACTTTCCACGGTCATGCTGAGAAAAAAGCCGCTGCTCCTGCTGCTGCGAAGAAATAATAGAGGTTGATTATGGAAGTTAAAGCAAGCTTGAAATACGCAAGAGTTGGCGCTCAGAAAGCAAGATTGGTTGTTGACCTTGTTCGCGGTAAAGACGTGAACGAAGCAGTTAAAACTCTTACTTTCTTGAACAAAAAAACTGCTGGCATGGTTAAGAAATTGATCGAATCAGCAGTAGCAAACGCAGAATACAAAAAGGTTATGGATGTAGATAATCTTTATGTTAAGGCAATTTGGGTTGACCAAGGGCCTGTACTTAAGAGATTCCGTCCTCGCGCTCAAGGCCGCGCGTTCGGTGTTCGCAAGAAAACCAGCCACATTAACGTCGTACTTGAGGAGAAATAGTCGTGGGACAAAAGGTTAATCCTATTGGTTTACGTGTTGGTGTTATCAGAACTTGGGACTCTCGCTGGTATGCGAAGGGTAACCAATATTTCGAAAATATCCACGAAGACATCCGCTTAAGAAAATACTTGAAAAACAAGCTTAAGCACGCGGGTGTTGCGAAAATTGAAATGGAACGTGCAGCGAAGAAGATTAAAATCATCATCTCTACTGCTCGTCCAGGTGTTGTAATTGGTAAAAAAGGTACTGGTATTGACGCTCTTAAAGCGGAAGTTCAAAAACTTACACCCAACGAAGTTTTCTTGAGCATCCAAGAAGTGCGCAAGCCAGACCTCGATGCTCAGCTCGTTGCTGAGAGCATTGCTCAACAACTTGAGAAACGTATCTCTTGGAGAAGAGCTCTTAAAAAATCTATTGCAGCTGCGATCAAAGGCGGCGTGAGAGGTATCAAGATCCGTGTTTCTGGTCGTCTTGATGGTGCTGAGATTGCTCGTTCAGAGTGGTACAATGAGAAGAGCGTTCCTCTTCATACATTGCGTGCAGATATCGACTACGGTACTGCAGAAGCTTTGACAGCATACGGAATCATCGGATTGAAAGTATGGATCTATAAAGGCGATATCTTATCTGCTCGCGAAGTTGAGGAGGCAGGTCGTGTTAAGTCCTAAAAGAGTAAAATGGCGTAAACAATTTGTAGGCCGTGCTACAGGATTTGCTGTTAGAGGCGCTAACTTGGACTTTGGAGATTTCGGTCTTCAAGCAGTCGAAGAAGGTCGCTTGACAGCACGTCAACTAGAAGCAGGTCGTATTGCTATCTCCCGTTCAGTAAAGCGTGGTGGTAAAATTTGGTGCCGTGTGTTCCCAAACATCCCGGTAACTAAAAAACCAGCTGAAACACGTATGGGTAGCGGTAAAGGTAACCCTGAATTGTGGGTTGCACGTGTTCTTCCTGGAAAGATCCTTTTCGAGATGAACGGTGTTACTCGTGAACAGGCAAAAGAAGCATTTGAACGTGCAGCTCATAAGCTTCCTTTCAAAACTCGTTTCTTGGCGAGGGAGTAGTTAGATATGAAATTCCAAGAGATCAAAGATCTTTCTGTAGTTGAATTGAAAAAGAAGAGAGCTGCGCTTAGCGAAGAATTATTCCAAGCGCGTATTAAGAACTCAATTGGTCAACTTTCAAACCCAATTGAGATCCGCAATCTTCGTCGTAACATCGCAAAAATTAATACAGCGATCGTTAAAAAAGTGGCGAGATAGGATAGAATATGGCGACAGAAACTAATACTAGAGGCCGTAAAATTGAAGTGGTAGGAGAGGTTATCTCTGACAAGATGGATAAAACCATCTCTGTTCTAATCTACCGTATGGTTAAACACGCAAAATACGGAAAGTATGTTAAGAAGACTTCTGTGTTCAAAGCTCACGACGAAAAAAACCAAGCTAAAATTGGTGACATCGTTAAGATCCGCGAAACACGTCCACTTAGCAAAACAAAGCGTTGGGCTTTGGCTGAAATCGTAGAAACAGCAAAAGGATAGGGAGCAGAATATGATTCAAATGCAAACTAGACTTAATGTTGCAGACAACTCTGGCGCGAAAGAAGTAATGTGCGTTAAGGTCCTTGGTGGATCTAAACGTCGTTTCGCTTCTATCGGTGACGTTATCGTTGTTTCTATTAAAGAAGCTCTTCCAAACGCAAAAGTAAAAAAAGGCGACGTAGCAAAAGCTGTTGTTGTTAGAACTGTACAAAAATTGCGTCGTCCAGATGGATCTTACATCCGTTTTGATGATAACTCTGCAGTTTTGATCAACGCTTCTAAAGAGCCAATCGGAACTCGTATCTTTGGACCAGTAGCGAGAGAGTTGAGAGCGAAGCAATTCGTGAAAATCGTCTCTTTGGCTCCTGAAGTTCTTTAAGAGGTGTGATGTGAATCGTTTACAGAACAAATACAATAAAGAAATTGCTCCAAGTTTGAAAACAAAATTGGGCGCAAAAAACGTAATGCAAGTTCCTCGTCTAGAGAAAATCACTTTGAGCGTTTGCTTGAGTGAAGCAGTTCAAAATCCAAAAATTTTGAACACAGTAGTTGACGAGATTACTGCAATCACGGGTCAAAAAGCTGTTATCACTAAAGCTAAAAAAGCGATCTCTAACTTTAAATTGCGCGCTGGCATCCCTATCGGTGTTCGCGTGACTTTGAGAAGAGAGAGAATGTGGTCGTTCCTTGATCGTTTGAACACTTTGGCTCTTCCACGCGTACGTGACTTCCGTGGTTTGCCAAATAAAGGTTTCGACGGCCGTGGTAACTACAACATGGGCTTGAAAGAGCAGATCGTGTTCCCGGAAATTAACTACGATCGCGTAGATAAAGTTCGTGGTATGAACATCACTATCTGTACAACTGCACAAAACGATACCGAAGGCAGAGCGCTTCTTGAAGCACTTGGTATGCCTTTCAGAAAGTAAGAGAGGTGTCAATTGGCTCGTAAAGCAAGTATTGAAAAAAACAACAAACGTAAAGAACTAGCTAAGCGATACGCTCAGTACAGAAAACAGTTGAGAGAGACTGCTGTTAACATGAAGCTTTCTGATGAAGAACGCGACCAAGCTCGCAAAAAACTTCAAAATCTTCGTCGCGACACTTCTATGAACCGCGTAATCACTCGTTGTGAACTTTCTGGTCGCCCTCGTGGTAACTACAGAAAATTCGGATTGTCCAGAATTGCGTTCCGTGCACTTGCCCTAGACGGTAAATTGCCTGGCGTAACTAAGGCTAGCTGGTAAGAGGTTAAGAATGGATACAATTTCTCAATTTCTAACAATGATCAGAAACGCTGGTGCTTCTAAGCACGAAAAAGTGGATCTTCCAGCTTCTAAGATGAGAGCAGGTATTGCTCAAATCCTAGTTAACGAAGGTTACATCCGTAGCTTTAAAGTAGCGAAAGACAGCAAACAAGGCATCATGCGTGTTTACTTGAAATACGATGAAGCTGGTAACCATGCTATCACTGCTATCGATAAAGTGAGCAAACCTGGTCGTAGAGTTTATGTTAAATCTGACAGTATTCCGACTGTTCGTTCTGGAATGGGTATGACTATTCTTAGCACGTCAAAAGGAATCATGAGCGGGAAGCAAGCAGCTGATCAAAAAATCGGCGGCGAATTGCTTTGCGCACTTTGGTAAGAGGTGATTTATGTCGCGTATTGGTAAAGCACCCGTAATTTTTGATAACACAGTTCAAGTGTCTGTTTCACCTGCTAACGAAATTACAGTTAAAGGTGCAAAGAGCTCACTTAAAATTGCAATGCAACCTCAGATCTCTGCTAAGGTCGAAGGTAACAAAGTTGTTTTGACTCGCAACGTGGAGACTAAAGAGGCTCGTGGCCTTCATGGTCTTTACAGAGCGTTGTTGCAAAACGCAGTTATCGGTTTGACTAAAGGTTTCCACAGAGGTTTGGAACTTCAAGGTGTTGGATATCGTGCAAACGTAGCTGGTAAAAAGTTGGAGCTTTCTTTGGGCTTCTCTCACCCAGTTATCTTCGACATCCCTGAAGGCATCGAAATTAAAGTCGACAAGCAAACTAACTTGATGATCTCCGGCGCAAGCAAGGAACTAGTTGGTCAGGTTGCAGCGAAAATTCGCTCATTCCGTCCACCAGAGCCTTACCTTGGTAAAGGTGTTCGTTACGCTGGTGAGCAAATCAGACGTAAAGCCGGTAAGTCTGCTGGTAAATAATTGAGGTAATATATGAAACTTAAAATTAGTAAGCACACTAGTGATAGAAAAGCGAATCGCCTCAAGAAGAAAATCAGAATCCGTAAAACAGTTCACGGTACTGATGAAAGACCTCGTCTTTGCGTATTCAGAAGCGGTAAGCACATGTATGCGCAAATCATCAACGACGTAACTGGTACAACTGTTTTGACTGTTTCTTCTCTTGGAAAAGATGACAAGAAAACAGGCATCGAGATGGCTAAATTCGTTGGCGTTGAAGTTGCGAAAGCAGCTACTGCTAAGAACATCAAAAACGTAGTTTTTGATCGTAATGGTTACTTGTACCATGGACGTGTGAAATCTCTTGCGGAGGGCGCTCGCGAGGGCGGCCTTAATTTCTAAGGAGTGATGTGTGGAGAAAGTTCAAACTACTACTGCTGCTGAACTAGAAGAACGTGTAGTCGCTATCAACCGTGTAACAAAAGTTGTTAAGGGTGGTCGTCGCTTCTCTTTCGCTGCTCTTGTTGTCGTTGGTAACAAAGCGGGAGACGTTGGTTTCGGTTCAGGTAAAGCTGGTGAAGTTCCTGAGGCAATTGGTAAAGCTAGCCGTTCTGCAAAGAAATCAGCTAAGTCTGTTTCTTTGAAAGATGGTCGCACAATCCCTCACGAAGTAATCGGTAAATTCGGCGCTGCTAAAGTTATCATGAAGCCTGCGGCTCCTGGTACTGGTGTTATCGCTGGTGGTGCTGTTCGTGCGGTTCTTGAGTCTGTTGGGGTAAAAGATATTCTTACGAAATGCGTAGGAACTCGTAACCCTCACAACGCTGTAAGAGCAACAATCGACGGCTTGAAACAGTTGAAACAACTGTAAGATTTGGTGGATTAAATGGCTAAAACATTTGTTCTTACATTGAAAAGATCGACAATCGGCTGCACTCAAGACCAAAAAGATGCAGTTCGTTGCCTTGGATTGAAAAAGATCCGTCACTCAGTTGAAGTGAAGGACTCTGCAGCGATCCGTGGAAATATTATGAAAATTCAACATCTAGTTGATGTTGTAGTGAAGGGGTAATCATGAGCTTGCTTAAAACATTGGCACCAGCTTCTGGTTCGAAACACAGCCCAAAAAGAATCGGTCGTGGTATCGGTTCTGGTATGGGAGGCACTGCGACAAAAGGTCACAAAGGTCAGTTGGCTCGTACTGGTGGTAAAGTACGTCGTGGTTTCGAGGGTGGTCAAACACCTTTGCACCGTCGTCTTCCTAAGTTCGGCTTCAGCAACGTCGCATTTGCTAACAACTTTGAGATTGTTAATATCGGACAACTTGCTAAATTTTCTGGAGAAGTAACTCCTGAAACTCTACACGCTGCTGGACTTGTATCTGGTGGTGCGGTTAAGATTTTGGGAAATGGTGAGCTTAAAGCAGCTTTGACTGTAAAGGCTCATAAATTTTCAGAAAGCGCTAAGAAAGCTATTGAAGCTGCTGGCGGCAAAGTCGAGGTATTAAAATAGTGTCTGCAATTGAGAGCATCGCAAAGAATTCGGATCTTCGTAAACGCATCTTGTTCACTTTGGCGCTGTTGGCGATTTATAGAATTGGCGTGCACGTTCCTACACCAGGCGTGGATGGAACTGCTGTCCTTTCTTTCTTCCAAGCACAGAGCCGAGGAATCTTTGGTTTGTTTAACACCTTTACGGGTGGTGCTCTCTCCCAATTCAGTATTTTTGCATTGGGTATTATGCCGTACATCTCGTCGTCGATCATTTTTCAACTTTTGACTTCTGCGATTCCATACTTGGAAGCGTTGAAAAAAGAAGGTGAACAAGGTCGACGCAAAATCAATCAATATACTCGTTACGCAACAGTCGCTTTGGCGATCGTTCAAGGTTACGGTATCTCTACTTGGTTGATGAACTCTGCAAGTCCCGATGGACGTCCTTTGGTGATCTCTCCAATCGTGGCTTTCCTTCCGTTCCAAATCATGACAATCATCACTTTAACTGCTGGTACATGCTTTATCATGTGGTTGGGTGAGCAAATTACTGAGCGCGGTATCGGTAACGGTACTTCACTTATCATCTTCACTGGTATCGCTGCTGCGATCCCTGGTGGTGCTCAGCAATTGTGGGAACTTGTTAAGAACAACGAAATGCAACCAATCTTTGCATTGCTTCTAGTTCTTGGCATGGTCGCTGTTATTGCAGCTGTTATCTATATGGAAGTGGCGCAACGTCGTATCACAGTTCAGTACTCTCAAAGAGCTGCTGGCGGTACAGGCATGCAGGCAATGCAAACGCCAACAAGCCATTTGCCAATCAAAATCAACTTCTCAGGCGTTATCCCGCCAATCTTCGCTTCATCTCTTTTGATGTTCCCAGCGACGATGGCTCAATTCGTTAACGTTCCTTGGTTGAAAGCGCTTCAAGACTCTTTGAATCCTTCAGGCACGATCTTCAATATCTTGTTCGTTGCATTGATCGTATTCTTCGCTTTCTTCTACACCGAAATCGTATTTAATCCGAACGACGTAGCTGACAACTTGAAAAAGTACGGCGGTTTCGTTCCAGGTGTTCGTGCTGGTAAAAGCACAGCTGATTACATCCAAAAAGTACTTGAGCGCGTAAACGTTCTTGGATGTATCTATCTTTCCGTAGTTTGTATTATGCCAGGTATCCTAACAACTATGTTCAACTTGCCATTCCATTTCGGTGGAACAAGCTTGCTCATCCTTGTTGGTGTTGCTTTGGATACGGCCCAACAAATTCAATCCCACCTGATCACTCAAAAATATGAGGGTTTCTTGAAGGGTGCGAAAATCCGTAGCAGAAGGGTTCAATTTTAATGAACTTGATCCTGTTTGGAGCCCCAGGGGCAGGCAAAGGAACTCAATCATCTCTTTTGATTGAGCGACACGGAATGACTCAGATCAGCACGGGAGACCTCTTCCGCGCTGCCATCAAGGGTCAGACTGATCTGGGCAAAAAAGCTCAAGAGTACATGGATAAAGGTCAACTTGTGCCAGATAGCATCGTTATCGGCATGGTTGAAGAGGTTCTTGCGAAAGGCCTTAAAAGCTTCATCCTCGACGGTTTTCCAAGAACTGTCGCTCAAGCAGAGGCTCTTGAGGAATTACTTAAGAAAATGAATATCTCTATTGGAAAAGCCATCTTTTTGGAAGTACCAATGGGGATTTTGATGGATCGCTTGACGGGACGTCGAGTATGCAAAAGTTGCGGCACTGTCTACCATGTAGCCAGTAAGCCTCCCAAGATGGAAGGCAAGTGTGATGTTTGCGGTGGCGAAGTTGTTCAAAGGAACGACGATAAAGCGGACGTGATTGAAACGCGTTTGAAGACCTACCATGAATTCACAAGCCCTTTAAAAGAGTTTTATAAAAAATCAGGCAAATACGTAGAAGTGGACGGTAATAGAGACACCGAAGAAGTCTACAAAGAGATCGATAAAATAATAAAATAGACGGCTGTATTATTTTTATCTCTAGACTTTAAGGTTTTTCGGTGTTAGCGTGCCGGACCGCGTTCGTTTTTTTGCTGAGATTACGCCTGTATAAGGCGATTTAAGTATGGGAAAACATTATGAAAGTAAGACCATCGGTTAAAGCGATTTGTAATAAATGTAAAGTTATCAAAAGAAAAGGCGTCATTCGCGTTATTTGCGAAAACCCTAAACATAAGCAAAGGCAGGGCTAATCATGGCACGTATCCTTGGTGTCGACTTACCTAGAAATAAACGAGTTGAAATTGCTTTGACGTACATCTACGGCATTGGTCGCCCTCGTGCGGCTATGATCTGCAAACAAGTAGGTATTCCTCATGAGTTGAGAACTGAAGGTTTGACAGACGAGCACATTGCTAAAATCCGTTCAATCGTGGAGCAAAGCTTCAAAGTTGAAGGTGATTTGCGTCGTGAAATCGGGCAATCAATCAAGCGCCTTATGGATTTGAACTGCTTTAGAGGTATCCGCCACAGAAAAGGTCTTCCTGTTCGTGGTCAAAACACTCGTTCTAATGCAAGAACTCGTAAGGGTCCTAAAAAGACGGTCGCTAACAAGAAAAAGGCCGTGTAAAGGGTAACTCATGAATACAGATAAAAAAGTAGTTGCTAAGAAAAAAGTTAAAAGAAACGTTCCGCAAGGAAACTGCTATATCTCAGCTGGATTTGGTAATGTTATCGTAACGATGACTGACCCAACTGGTGCTACTGTGTCTTGGTCCTCTGCAGGACACCTAGGTTTCAAAGGAAGCCGTAAAGGTACACCATTCGCTGCTCAAGTCGCGGCAGAAGACGCAGCGAAAAAAGCTATGGAAGCAGGCATGAAATCTGTGGACGTTTATCTTAAAGGACCAGGCGCTGGACGTGAGCCTGCTATCCGTGCACTAGCTGCAACTGGAATGAGAATCTTGTCTCTTAAAGACGTGACTCCAGTTCCACATAACGGATGCCGTCCACCTAAGCGTAGAAGAATTTAATAGAGGAGATTACCTGTGAGCTGCGTAAACGAGAGCGTTTGTAAGCTTTGCCGTCGCGAAAACGTAAAACTTTTCTTGAAAGGTGACCGTTGTTTCACTGATAAGTGCTCTTTCGAAAGAAGACCTTATCCACCAGGACAACACGGTCAATCCCGTTTGAAGTTTTCTGAATTTGCACTTCAATTGCGTGAAAAACAAAAAACTAAAAGATATTACGGTGTTTCTGAGAAACAATTCGTAAAATATGTAAAAGAAGCTTCCCGTTCAAAAGAATTGACGGGTACTGCGCTTCTTAAATTCCTCGAGATGAGACTAGATAACGTTGTGTACACTTTGGGTTACGCAAGTTCTCGTCGCGAAGCAAGACAGCTTGTGAAACACAACCATTTCTTGTTGAATGGTAAGAGAGCTAACATTCCAAGCATTCTTGTTTCTAAAGGCGACGTTATTCAAGTTGCTGAAGGAAGCCGTGAAATGGCGAAAGTTGCTATTGCGATCCAAGGGGTTGCAAGACGTACTGTGCCAGCTTGGCTTGAAGCAGATCATGCGAAATTCACTGGAACTGTTAAAGATCTTCCAAATCGTGAAGAAGTAACAGTGGCAGTTGAAGAGAACATGATTGTTGAATACTACTCAAGATAATTTTTCACCTCTCGGGGGAGCTATGCAAGAGCATTATTATAAGTTTTGGAGAGAAATGATCAAACCAAAGGGATTTGAGGTTGATCGTGATTCTCTTCGTGATGACTACGCAAAATTCATTATCCGTCCCCTTGAAAGAGGCTTCGGAGTTACTCTTGGTAACTCTTTGAGAAGAATTCTTTTGAGTTCAATGATGGGTTCTGCTGTTACAGCAGTTAAGTTTGAAGGCGTGTTGCACGAGTTCACTACGATCCCAGATGTTCTTGAAGATGTTACTGACATCATTTTGAACCTCAAGGAAGTTCGTTTTAAACAATACACTGCAGATGCTTTGACTTTGAAGATCTCTAAAAAAGGTCCAGGCAAAGTAACTGCAGCTGACATCCAAGTTTCTGATAAGGTCGAAGTTTTGAACCCAGACCATCACATCGCTACTTTGGGTGCAAACGCAACTTTCAACGCTGAAATCATCGTTGGTTTCGGTCGTGGTTACGTTCCTGTAGAAAACAGAGAAACTGATCTTCCAGTTGGCTTCATCGGCGTTGACGCTCTTTACAGCCCAATCCGTAAAGTTAACTACACAGTATCAAATGCACGTGTTGGTCAAAGAACTGACTACGATGCTTTGACTTTGGAAGTTTGGACTGATGGTTCATTGAAACCAGAAGAGTCTGTTGCTCTTTCATCAAAAATCATGAAAGAACAATTGCAAATCTTCTTAACTTTCGATGAAAGCATGGAGCCAGCAGAAGAAACACGCGAAATCGGATCTCCAACATTGAACGAGAACTTGTTCCGTTCTGTTGACGATCTTGAGCTTTCTGTTCGTTCTGCGAACTGCTTGAAAAACGCTAACATTCGCTACATTGGTGAGTTGGTTGTTCGTTCTGAAGCTGAAATGCTTAAAACTAAGAACTTTGGCCGTAAGTCTTTGAATGAAATCAAAGAAATCTTGGGCGAAATGGGCTTGGGTCTTGGAATGAAAATCGATGGATGGCCTCCGCAAGGATGGGATCCAAACCAGCCTCCACAAAAAAGAGAAACTCAACAGTAATTGTTGAGTTCTCACCCCTGAAACCATAAGGATTCAGGCAATAAAAGTAAGGTCCTCGTCAAGAGGACCTTCTATCGTGCTGATACCTGATACGGTCAGCCCGTTGAACGGAGAATAAAATGAGTTCACACAGAAGAAGAGTAAAACATTTCGATCGTAAATCTGGCCCACGTAAAGCTTTGTTGAGAGGTCTTGTGACTTCTTTGATCGAGCACGGCCGTATCACTACAACTGTTGACCGTGCTAAAGAAGTACGTCGTCACGTTGAAAAAGCAATCACTCTTGGTAAAAAAGGTGATTTGGCTACGATCCGTTTGTTGATGTCTCGTTACCCAAATAAGGAAGCTGTTCAAACTATCGTGAAGGACCTTGCTCCTCGCTTTAAAACACGTCCTGGTGGTTACACTCGCATCATCAAAATCGGTCGTCGCCCAGGTGACACTGCTGAGATGGCGTTCCTTGAATTTGTAGACTACGATTTCGAAGCTGCTTCTGCTCAACCAGAAGAAAAAGCTGACAAAAAAGCTGCTAAAACTGAAAAAGCAGCTAAACCTGCAGCGAAAGCTAAAAAAGCATCTACTAAACTAGTAGCTGCTAAAAAGAAATCTGTTAAAAAGACTCAAAAGAAAGCAAGAGCAGCAGCTCGCGCATAATTTGAGTTTCTAAAAATAGAAGCTTCTAAAAAGGGACTCATTTGAGTCCCTTTTTTTATTTGATGAGCTATATTGCGTGGCTCTCTGCTTGCGCCTCTGACCAAGCAATCCTACAACAATAATTGGATATGCATCTTTGTGGAGGTTTCAGTGAAACAACATATTAAGGCCGCTATTATCGTTGTCATTTTGGGTGTTGTAGGTGTTTGGGCCTTCCAACAGTACATGGCTTCAACAATGCATACGCCTTCTGGAAGTGTGCAAAGCTTAGCGCAGATGGAAAAAGAAGGCGTTCCTAATTTCACGTTTAAGGATTTCTCCGGAAACTCGTCAGAGTTGAGCGCGCTCAAAGGCAAAGTTGTCATTTTAAATTTCTGGGCTTCTTGGTGTTCTCCGTGCGTGGAAGAAGTTCCTTCTTTGATCAAACTCGTGAAAGAGTTTAAAGGCGACGTGAAGTTGGTTGCGATTTCCGGCGACAGCCGTAAGGAAGATATCGAAGTTTTCTTAAAGTCTTTCCCGGAGCTTCAGCACGCGGATATTCAAATTGTTTGGGATGAAGATCGCAGCTTGATGAAACGTTTCGAAGTTTCGCGTTTGCCAGAATCTTTAGTACTTGGGAAAGATCAAAAGGTCGTGAAAAAGCTTGTTGGCTCTATTGATTGGTACAACAAAGACTCTATCGAATATATGAAAACGCTTCTTGCGAAGTAGCCTTTCGTTCGCAGCCATCTCGACTGTTTGCCTAGAAAGAAATTGAAATGCTAAAAACGATTTTGTTGAGTCTGTTTATTGTGGTTCCGGCATTGTCGGCGATTCCTCAGGACCTTGTTGGGACTTGGGTTCAGCCGTGTAAGCAGAAGGCTGTAAGAACCGAAGTCTTTTCTGAAGAGACGGCGAGTCTGACGGAAGTTTATTATCTTGATAACAACTGCTCACAACCATTGATAGCATTTCAAAACGACGGTGAAGTTGTGGCGAGCGCGGGAGAAATGGATTTCCGTTTCACTCGAGTGGCAATGACATTGTTCCATTCGGACTTCGTTGATGACTACAATGCTCGTGCTGTTTGTGGGTTCACTGATTGGCAATTGGGAGTAGAAAAAGAGATTACGGCACTTCCTTGTGCCCTCTTTACAGCTAAACCTACTCAAACTCCGAGAGCAGGGGATATGCGCTACGGAATTTATATGATCCAGGCCAATCGCCTTTATTTCGGCAAAATGACAATGCAAAGAAATGCATTGTCTCCGGAAAAACGCCCGAACGAATTTGATATCCGTTTCTACGTTCGTCAGTAGTACCTGCTTCTTATCCTCTTGCTTGAACCAGGTACTTTATCCGAACGAAAATAACCTGGTACCTTTTCAACACGAAAGAAAGCAGGTACCTATTGGCAATCGTAAACGAGATCGATCTTCGTTCCTTCGATCAGTGATTGGCTGAACTTCAAAACTTTTTTGTCGACCTTGAAATTTGTTACGGACTTGCCGTTGATCTTGATCTTCATTGTTGCAGGATCGGGAAGGCAACGTAAAGCCAGTTGGTTCAGTGAGTTCACGATCTTGTCTTTGAAGGTGTTCAAGCTTCCGTTGTAATCGGCATCACAAACGCTTCCGACGCCACCCTCAGTGAGTTGTGACATCTCCGAATACACATAGCCTGCGTGGCTTGGTGATGCGTTTTCGTCTTGTTTGGCTTCGCAGGATTTATCTCCTGGCTTCACGATAATCGAGTTAAAAGTAAAACGAATGTCGTTACCAAAAATATTTTTTGAATGTGCAATCAAGTTTGCAGGTATGTCTTCGGTTTCGAGGGGTTTGCAACTGTCAGCGGCATCATTTGATTTGATCAGGCTGCAGTTGCCGCCGACCGAGCGTTCGTCTTCATCGGAAATTGCGATCACAGAGAGGGCGGCGCCGGCGCGATAACAACCGTGGCTGCTGCCAGAGTCTGGATTGCCGAGCGTGAAGTTTTCGTAGGTTGCCTTAATCGCTCGTTCGTCACCGGATGTTGAACCACCGATTTCAACTTGGCTGATCGTATCGTTAAAGATGGTGTCCAGGTTTGCCGATCCTTTTTTTAGAAGATAGACTGGTGTGCCAGCCTGTGGAGAATAATTTTTCCAAGCAAGAGGTTGTCCCCAGGCTCCGCTTACTGAGCGAGTCACCGTTAAGCACATCTGCCAATCGATATCGCTGGATTCAATCGAATTCATAAATGACGACATTCTCGCCGCAAGTTTTTTTAATTCAGGCAGCATGGAGTTCGAATCATCCAATACGATCAGAAAGTCGACTTGTTTGTTTCCCGCAGCGACGATCTCTGTGTACGCCTGAGTTTTAGGTGCCACGAGTGAAGAGTCAGGAAGAGGACTCGGAGTAAAACTGACCTGCGAACAAGCCGTGCAAAGAGTAAGAACCGAACACGTTACAAATATTTTCTTAACTTCGATTATTGTTTTCATACCCACCTCATCGTCAGCCTAGCAATTTTCTCCAGGACTTTTAAATGGGTGAAAAGTGAATGCGAGGTAAATTGATGGATTGAAGCTGGGGTCCTGGAAATGAAGTTGACGGAAAAATTCGAAAGCGGAAATTTGAAAATAAAATTTTTCGAAAGTGGAAATAAATTTTTCAGATGGCGGGAAATCCGCGAGGAGAGCTAGTTCCAAGGAACTGTCGAAGTTAACGACAAAACCAAAAATATCAAGCTCTGCCGGGACCAGGAAGGCCTATCTGACTGCCGCGATGGCAGTCAGATTCTGGCGCTAGAGAGTTCAACGTTGTTGTTAGAAACCCAATTTCTTTTTTAGTTCATCGACGGCTTTTTTACCTTCTTCTTCAAGCTTCTTTTTGCCTTGGTTTTCGGCGTCTTTTTGAGCAAGTTTGATTTTGTCTTCAGCTTGCTTTTTCTGTCCGTCAAGTTGAGCTTGAGCCTTCTTCACCTCAGTGTCGATTTGGCCTTTGAGTTTATTCATCTCGCCATCAACTTGAGCTTTCAGTTTGCCAATCTCTTGGTCGATATAAGCTTGAACCTTTTTCTTCGCTTCATCGATCTTCGCTTGGATTTGTTTTTCAAAACCTTTTTGCAGTTCTAGTCCCAAGTTCGAATTCACTGACAAGTCGATGCCAGGAAGCGTTCCGCTGCCAGTCACATCCAAAGTTACCAGCGGAATACCGGCAAACACAGCCTTCAAGATCTCATCCGCAATATTGTTTTTTGCGTTGATCGCATAGTCGATCTGCGAGAAGCGATTATTAAAATTCAATGTCAAATCTTTAAGACCAACCAATTTACCATTGATATCAAGACTGCCCACGGCTTTTTGGAAAGCAATTTTCACTTCGTCTGATTGAACGAGGTCTTTGCCTTCAAGTGGGTAAGCGCCGACTTTCAAAAGATAATCAATCACGCTGTCAGGTTTGCGATTGTCTAAAACTAGTTTCAGCAAAACACCGGCGATCTGATTTGCAGGGAAGTCCCCGGCGATGCTTGCCACTGTTGGTTTGCCGATAAGTTTTTGATTGGACGTGATATCCAAGATCTCGCCTTTGATATTCCCAGAGTTTGGCGAAAGGCCAGCCTGAGAACTGACGCCTGTGCGCTTGATCCAAAATAAAGGATAAGAGTTCGGGCGGCCGAATTCATATGTCACACCGACTTCACGTGGGTGTGGTTGAATCGGAATATCATCAGGATCTTGAGTCTTTTTATGCACCAAATTTGGTGGCAGATATTTTTCTGCAAGAGCCTTGTAACGATTGAACTTCGCACGATAAGGAGCGAGATAGCGTTGGAATACCGCCATTGTTAGGGCTTTGGCATCTAGCTTTGGAATACGGAAGTGAGTTTCCAACGTTTTAATGTCGGTTTTGATTTGGGTGTCGATAGCTTTGTATTGAGTTTCAAGACCTTTTAAGTCGGTTTGCAACTCGGTCGCCACAGATTGAACCTGTTTGTATTTGGCATCGCCTTCTTTAACGACTTTATCGAGTTCCTGAAGCGAAGCCTGCAGTTCTTGAACGTTTTTAAAATCTTTGTATTTGATTTTGTTTAAACGATCACCCAGTGCTTGAATATCTTTCGCCTGTGGAAGAGTTTTAATTTTCTCATCCCATTTCTTTTGCTGGCCTTTCAGTTCGGCATCGAACTTTTCAAGCATAGCTTTAGAAGGCAAAGTTTGTGCAAGCTTATCTAACTGCGCTTGGGCATCTGTTCCACCCAGCATCGCAATCACGTCAGTTAAAACGTTATCGCCGAATTGGCTTTCAGCTTGGTTTAAAACATTCTCTTTTAGTTTCGCTGCTTGTTTGTCAGCAAAGCCTGGTTCATTCGATGGGGGTTCCGGCGGTGCAACTTTACCTGGGTATTTTCTCTTTACTCCGAATTCAATTTGCTCGACAGCGGCTTCGTTGATCACGACTTTCGCGCGAAGAAGGGCATCCCATAGCATTGAGAATCGGATGTCGCCAATTTTAAGGGAGTCATGAGTTGGTTTTTCCGCATCGGTGATTTCGATATCTTCGATATTCAGACTGGCTTTAAAGAAGCTGGTCTCTAATTTCCCGATATTCACTTCCGCACCGATGGCCTTGTAGCCAGCCCATTCCATACCTTTACGCAGGTGAGTGTCGAAGAAGAAATGGAAGTACAAACCGATGATCAAGCACACGATCGTAAATGGAATAATGGCTTCCCAGCGGATCGGGCCTTTGACTTTTACTTTTTTTGCAGGAGTTTGATTTTGTTCCGTCATGTTGCCAATCCTTAGCCGTAAAGTTTGTCGTAAGTGCAGTACCAGTTATAAAGCTTCGTTGCTGTAAAGGCCTTCCAGTATTTTGTGCCTTTAAAACGCGCCACCACTGTGGCTCTGTATTTCAAAATCATGGCGCGGAATGCGAAGAACGCAAACGGCAAGAGTAAGAAAGAAACCAGCATTGAACCCATCACGATGCTGTTGTTAAAACGAGTCATCGGAAACAACGGAATATTGTACAACGTTGTAAAGAGCGGACGAAGAGCTTCCGTTTCCAGAGTGGCTTTGCCGATCACATGCGCTGGATAGTCGAATAAGAAAGCGACAAATTTAAAAAAGAAAGCAGACAAGAAAGCCGCGCCAACTTGCACGCGAAATACGAAGATAATGAGTAAGACTAAAAATGTTTGCAGAGAGATAAAAGGCGCAAAACCTAGAATCAGTCCCAGCGCTAAACCCGATGCCAGCTGATTGGTGCCGGTATCCGAATTCAGGAGTTTTAAAAAGTTGAAAATCTGCTTCAGCAGTAACGTCATGTTGGCTCCTCTTCCCCAATGGAATGAATACAAGTTTAGAAAGAGGAGGGCTTGGGCGCAAGTGGCCGGTGGTATACGTTGGATTAAAATGCGTGGCGGCATTCAGAGGAAACCCTTGTAATGACATGGATAGAACTTGTGGAGAACACGCCTTTTTGGCATTTTAGAGTCATGTTAAGAAATACTCTGGTTGAGCGCATTGTTGATTCTATGAGATTGGGTGGTCGTTTGATTTTCCTACGGGAACAAGCGCCCACTGAATTGCAAAATATTTTAAAAATCTTGTCTCAGCATGCCGGTGTATTTCCTTTTGTCGTATTATCGGAAAAACAGATTCGTACGCAGGTTATGCAAACGCAAGCCGGTGATATGCTCGCAGTCTTTGTTTCACAAACAGCTCTCTTTGAAGATTTAGGTGCTCTCATACAGGGGCAACGCCTGACAGAGGGGCTGGAACATTTTTCGGAAGAACAGTTTTGGCTGGATTTGCAAAAGGCCCTTAATGAGGCGGCACCGCTGACTCGTTTTTCGGAAAGCTTTTCTGCTCCGTGTTTGTTTTTAGATCGAGACGACGTCGTTGTTAAAAATGTGCCTTACAATCGAGATCCCCAGCAAGTCGTGCTCATGCCCGGAATTGTGGAGCTGATCAATCGCGCGCACGCCGCTTCTTATTGGGTTGCACTTGTCACCAATCAGTCGGGATTGGGACGTGGTTGGATTTCTTGGTCGGAGTATCAAAAGGTCCATCAACAAATGTTGAATCTGCTCGCGGCCCAAGGAGCTTGGATTGATGAGTGTGTTTGGGCTTCTTATTATGAGCAGCCGGGCGTTGATGAGGGACGTTTGTTTGCAAACCTGCGCAAGCCTGAGGGCGGTATGTTCCAGCTTGTCGGCGACAAATTAAGAGTGAATTTCGCGAAGTCGATAATGGTTGGCGATAGTGCCACAGATTTAGTTGCGGCTCACTGGGTGAAAATTCCGAATCTCTATCTTTTGAATTCAGATAAATTAGATAAAGAAGCCAGTGCGCTTAATGAGTTTCAAAAGACTCGCACGGACTTTACTTTCAAAACAATTCAAAATTTTTCTGAAGTTAAGCTTTAACAGGCACGTGGCTTTTGCGACGGAGATAGAAAAAGGCTCCAGCAAGACTGACGACGAAGCTTCCCACTTGGTAGGCCGTAATTGCGGTCGGCCCTACTTCTGTCTCTCTTCCGATATACAAATTGAACAAGAAGTAAAATGCAGCCTGGCCAACACCAATGCCCGCTGGCGAAATGGGAATAGCCGTGGCCATAAATCCAAGTGGCGCCACTAGGAAGAATGTTTTTAGCGGAGCCTCATGGAAGCCGGCTGCAGTCGCGGCAAGGAATAAGAACAAAATCGCGCTTGTTTGTGAAAGCAAACTCAGGCTCAAAACTCCCGCAAGGCGGAGTTTATCATTACCATAAAGATGCATGCTTTCATAAAGCTTCATAAGTTTTTCAGAAAGAGGCAGAGATTCGAGGCCTTTTTTCAGAACGCCAGATTTATAAAGTTGCGGCGAAAATACCAATGCCAAGGCTATAACGAAGGCTACAAAAAGAGCCAAAATAAACCAGAACAAAGTGTGTAGAGCAGGCACCGTGAGAATGTGTTTGAAATCGTAAAGCATCACGGCCAAAGCCATAAAGACCATGGCAAAAAGTCCCAGCACGCGATCCATCAAAACACTTGTGACGGCCACGACTTTGTTGCCGGGGTTGTCGTGATAAAAATAATAAGCTTTGATTACGTCACCGCCGACGCCGCCGGGCATCGCAAAGTTAAAGAAAATACCAATCAGGCTGAGCTTAAATACTTCCCAAGGGCCGGATTTAATTCCTTGTGAAGAAATAAGCAGGCGCCAACGTTCGCTGCCCAAGAAAAGGTTCAGAGTCACAAGTAAAAAGCCTAAAGCAGCAAAACCTGGAGTGAGAAGGCTTTTAAGAGCATTAAAATTGAGTTTTCCCGACTGAATCAGCCAAAAAATAATGCCCGCAGCGAGCGCAATTTTGAGGGACTGAATCAGAAGCTTTTTCGTGTGTCGAACCATGGCCCATTCATACTTGAAATTGGCCCGGAACTCTACCGCAATTCGTTATGACGAAATGAGCCATGCGGCGAGTAAAACTACGCAAGGGAAAGGGTTTCGTTGTAGATTAATCCCTTATTTTGGAGGTTCTTTTGATCCCTGTAATTCTATCTGGTGGAAGTGGCACGCGTCTTTGGCCGGTATCTCGTCAGCACTTGCCTAAGCAGTTCTGTGAGATTTTTGGAAAGCCCTTGCAAACGTTGACCGTAGAAAGATGTCGTAAAATGGGGAGCCCTTGGATTGTGACGGGTAAAGCTCTTCAGACTTTGACTGAGTTGAACCTTAAACAAAACAACGTCACCAATGCGACCGTGGTTTATGAACCCTTTGGACGTAACACAGCTCCAGCGATTGCGGTGCTCTGTCATCTTTTAGCGCTTAAAGGGCAAGAACAAGAAATCGTTGGAATCTTTCCTTCGGATCATTTGATCACCCAAGAAGAAACATTTTTAAATGTTGTGAATTTCGCAAGCCAAGTTGCTGAGGGCAATAAAGTCGTCACGTTGGGAATCACACCCTCTTACCCAGAAACAGGTTATGGTTATATCCAAACTCGCAACGTGAGTTTGAAAGAAAGCGGGACTTTGCGTGCTTATTCCGTAGTGAAGTTTCACGAGAAGCCATCATTAGACCGTGCGAAAGAATTTCTTTCGCAAGGAAGCTTTAGCTGGAATGCGGGTATCTTTGTTTTTAAAGTTTCTCATATGATAGCGCTCTTTAAGCAGCATCAACCTGAAATGTGGAATTTGGTTTCTACTTTAAAAGCTGACAGCAGCAATTTGGAAGAAATCTATTCCAAAGTGCAAAGCATTTCGATCGACTACGCGATCATGGAAAAACTGACAGGTGAAGAATTGGCGTGCATTCCATCTGAATTTGGCTGGAATGACGTGGGCTCGTGGGATGCAGTCGCTAGCCTCCAAAAAGGCCACGACGTGATCAACGTGAAGTCGCAGGGGAATTTCGTTTTCGGCGAGCCTGAAAAAAATTATTCCATGATTGGTTTGGACGACGTTCTGGTGATCGATACCAAAGATGCTTTGATGTTGGTTAAAAAAGAGCATTCTCAAGACGTGCGCCATGTGGTGGAAGCTTTGACTCAGCAAAAGTCAAAACTCGTGAAAGAACATCCTTACGAATATCGTCCATGGGGCTACTTTGAGATTTTAAAAGACACCGAGCATTTTAAATCAAAAGTGATTCGCGTGAATCCTCAATCGCAGATCTCTTATCAATCACATGCAAAACGTGAAGAGCATTGGACTATCACACGTGGTACGGGTGAAGTGGTTTTGAATGATGAAGTGATCCCAGTGAAAGCGGGAACTCATATCCATATTCCATTGGGTGCGAAACATCGCATTCGCAACAACACGAATGAGATGCTTGAATTTGTCGAAGTACAATTAGGATCTTATTTCGGCGAAGACGATATCGTCCGCTATCAAGACGACTATAAAAGATCTTAAAATTCTTAAAAGTTAGAAAGCTTGGTGAATGAATCTTAATTGATTCATTCATTTTACCTATTGCCGATGGGAAACTCGGTCGCCTAGATTGCCTCACTTGTAAAACAACAAACAGTGAGGTGATTGTGAAACTTTACCTGAAAGTACCGATCTTATTGTTCGTGGCTTTGAATGTCGCGATGATGATCACGGCAGGGCTCCCAGACAAAAGCGAAGTCGGCCGAAGATTTTTACGCCTAATAAGTCCTTATCAATCTTTTTTTGCTCTTGATCAGAACTGGAGCATGTTTGCCCCCAATCCCTCGTCTACAAACTCTTATGTCGAAGCGGTGATTCGTTTCACCGACGGTTCGACTGAACGTTGGACTTTTCCGCGTGCTTCACAAATATCTTCGGTAGATCGTTTCACCGCGGGTGAACGCTTTCGCAAGTTCAGCCAAGAAGGACTTCGTCCTGTCGATAAGAAAAAAGATGTCTGGCAGAACCTCGGGCAATTTATCGAACGCGATGTTGTGAAACTTGAGTCGTTCGGTAAAAAACGCACGCTGGAAAAGCTCGAGTTTTATCGATACTCGAACAAAATCAAGGACCCGGCAAAAGTTTTTGTGAATCATGGAGTTCTGAGTAAGCAATTTGATAGTGAAATGATCTATGAATATCGTCCGGCAGCTCAAGGAGTGAAAAATGACAATCAGAGAAACGGCTAAGGCCATTGATACGTTCTTTTTTAAGCCGCAACCTGTGAATAGCGTCGCTTTGATGCGAATTTTATTGGGAGTGGTATTGTTCATTCACTGGTTTACGATTTGGAGTCACCTAGAAATTTTCTGGGGCCCTGAAGGCATTGTTTCTTTGCAGACTTCGTGGGAGAGGACAGCTGATTTCAGAATCAATATTTTTGCATTTCTTCCCGATGATCCCAGAACATCTCAATTATTGGCGCTCTTGCACTTAGGGGGAGTTATCGGAATGATTTTTGGGTTTTTTACGCGCACCTCGATTGCGATCGCGTTTTTTACCCTGGTTTCGTTTCATTCGCGGAATCATTTTATTTTAAATAGTGCGGATGTGATTATGCGAAATATGCTGTTCTTTTTGTTTTTCACTCACTCAAATGATTTGTATTCGCTCGATGCTTGGATTCGTCGGGCACGAGGTGTGCAAACTCCAAAAGAACGAGCACCTTGGGCATTGCGACTGATTCAAATTCAGTTTTGCGTAATTTATATCGCTACGGTGATGTACAAAATGAAGGGGGCCTATTGGGCCGAGGGCACTGCGATCTATTATGCTACTCGTTTGGATGAATTTGTGCGCATTGCTGTTCCTCTTTTGAATTATATGTTTGTGATCAAAATGCTGACTTGGTCGACTTTGATTGTGGAGTTTGCTCTGGGCACATTTGTTTGGATCAAGGAGCTTCGCTATTGGATTTTGTTGGCCGGAGTAGGGTTGCACCTAGGGATCGAAGTGACGATGAATATTCCGCTCTTTGAGTGGATTATGATTGTGTCGATGATGTGCATGGTGGATTCGTATGATCTTGAAAAAATCAGCGTGTGGATCCGTGAAAAAGTGCGGGCTTTTGTTCTCTCCATTCGCTTCAGAGAAACAGATCTCGTAAAGACTCGTTAGTGCAATTTAACAGATTGATATTTCGCGAAAAAACCAAGGCGGCATCGTCTTGGTTTTTTATTTTTCAGAGTGAAAAACAATATTCATAAAAACTTGGTAATTAAAGCGGAATTAAAAGACTGAAACTTTCAAAATTTCAACTATCAAAAGGTAATTTGCTCACCTAATCCTTTGCACACCGAAAAAAGGTGGAAATTAAAAACAAAATTTTATTTGGAGGACAAATGTTTTTTCCAGTTAGGAGAGCACTGCTCGTAACTGGTATTTCTGCGTTTGCTTTGAATGCACCTGCGCAAAGCTCAAGCGGATATACAGGGACAGTTACTTACAAGCAGCAGTCTGTAGGGGGAATGGAAAAAGGCGGCCATGGTGGCGACCGCGGACATGGCGGTGGTAAAGATCATGGAGGTGGTAAACACCACGGCGGTGGTAAGGGCGGTGGCAAAGGTGGTCATGGTGGAGGCCACGGAGGAAGTCATGGCGGAGGCAAACCACGCGGTGATGATGGTTGGGGTCACGACAGTGGTCACAGCGATGGTTATGATGATGGACACGGTGGCGGGCATGGCGGTGGCCACGGCGGTGGAAAACCTCACAAGCCACATAAGCCGCACAAACCTCATCCAGGTAAACCACACAAACCTGATTGCGATACTGACGGATATCCTTCAACCGACGGATACCCTTCCACGGACGGCTATCCGACAACAGGATACCCTTCGACAAATGATGGTTATCCTTCAACGAACGACGGTTACCCTTCGACAAATGACGGTTATCCTTCAACGAACGATGGCTACCCTTCGACGAACGACGGTTACCCTTCAACAAATGACGGCTATCCTTCGACGAATGACGGTTATCCTTCAACAAATGACAATGGACCAACCACAACCGATAATGGCCCGTCAACCAATGACAACGGACCATCTACGAATGACACCGGTCCTTCGACGAATAATGAAGTAACAGTCGACACGAGCAGCACAAGTACTGATGTTCCTCAAGAAACTTCCACTTCTTCAGCGACAGAAGAAACGACGAGCTCTGCTTCTGAAGAAAGTACTTCAAGCACAAGTGAAACTTCCAGCACAACAGGTCGTGGTGAAGACAAAGAAGAGAAAAACAAGTTGAGACATAAGTTGAAACCTCTCTTCCATCTGCGCTTTGACTACGGTAACTACATCGTCAACTTGACTCCGCAATTCAAAACTCCAGAGCCAGCCGCTGCGACATTGGTTCAATACAAAGACCAAGCTCGCACAGATGCACTCGTTTATGGCGACTACTCCGGTGGTTTCCAGAAAACTGTGTACGGCAGTTTGGAAGTCGGTATCGGCGTGCAAATGCGTTGGTGGTTTGAAAATGCCACGGGCATTCGCAATGACTGGTGGGGATATGTTGGTATTCTTCCAATCGTAGGTAAGGACACAGAGTCGACTCGCTATGTGAGCACACTCAGTAAGGCTTACGATATGGGCGGACGTTGGCAGGTTCCTGAATCTGCAAGCGATCTGGACAAATGGGACTCTGGCGACAGCATCACGTACCTCAGTCACGGTGGTATCATCTTCATGGGCGGAACGGGATTCGGTCCAGTGGGAATTGGCGCTTCGAAACTCGCACGCGGCTCTTGGGAAACATATGTAGAGAAAGTCGGCGGGGATAAAGCGTACGTGAAAGTGACTCGTGGTAAATTGAGTAGCTTCTCGGCGTTTACAAATGTCGCAATCCTGAATTTGTCAGTGAACGAGTTTAAATACTCGGATGACGGATTCTCTTATTTGTTTGATTTGACAACGGATACTGGAAGAAAAGCTTACGAAGATATGATTCGCGGTAACGTGGCAGCTTCAGAGATGATCGCTTCGCGTAAACCATCGAACTATGTGGAGTTGGCACCAGTCACGAAAGTTGAAACTTTCCGAACTGTTTCTACGGGTAAAGTTGTTGCCAAAGGTTTCTCAATCCCAATCATCTGGGATAAATCGTACAGCAAAGGTCGCGTTCAATCGTTCACGTCTTCAAATCTGTACATTGACCGCAACACGGCACAAGTGCACTACGGTATCTATAACGATTCCGAAGACACTCGTTTCTGGACGATCCATAAAGAGAAAGACTTTATGTTCTACGGCGCTCGTTACTCAGTTGAGAACTGGGATACAAAAGAGCGTATGGAGAGCATGTTCGGTACTTACTCTTACGCATTCAAACACGAGCGTAGTAACGGAGAACGTTTGCGTGATGGCATCCGCGAACTTGTACACCGCACAGGCTATCGTGGTTTGATGGTGGATGTTCCAGATCGTGATTTGGGTTACACAGGTATTGAGTTCAACGTGAACTTCGATGAAGAGCACACAATGCGCTTGATGTCGGCCGCTCAAAACATGAGTCAAAGTGCGTTTATCAGAACAGCAACGGATCGTTGCGATAGCTCTGGTACATCTCACAGCATGGGCAAAATGTACTCGTCACTGAGAACGATGTACAGCAACATGAACTCTAATCCGAAGGCATTCGCAGCGGCTTACGGTCGATTTGGTGAAGGTATGGCGAACAACCGTTGTACATTCCAAGCGGCTCTGAACCTTGCGGGTCCTGGCGTGACAATCGAGTACCTCATCGAAGGTACAAAAATCTCTATGTACTCTCGTACATGGATGACAAATGGTAATGGATCTTGGGTGCCTTCTCCTTACGGAGCGATGTACAAAGGACTTCCATTCGAACCACAAACTCGTCACTCACGTGTGCGTGGTATGATTATCGGAAATTCAGATGCGGGATCAGGTGTCCCAATGATGACTCCGGTACAGTTCTAATCCTAAATTAGAATTGAAAATATGAAGCCGCTGATCGAAAGGTCAGCGGCTTTTTTTGCTCTAGGGCGGGGATTTGGAGGGAGTTTTTAAACTCTCTCCAAATTTTGCTAGATAAAAAAAGGCAGTGGTTGTCTGATAGGTCGGTGCAAATTTAAACGCTTTAGAGCTATTTAGGATTCCCTTCTGGGACAACGATCTAAAGAAAATCTAGAAACCTCAATAGTGTTCAGCGCACGATTTTAACATCGCCATTGAATCGTCCTAATTCAGTCCAAAGTAGCGTCGCAATTCCACCGACAATAAGTACTACAATTCATTCTCCAAAAGCTGGGGGGCTGGCCTTGAGTCGTAAATAGGAAAAGCTACTACAGCGCCTTGATATACTGCTGAGCGCTCTTCTTTGGAACTCAACTGACTTAAATCGTGGCGCAGCTTACGAATGAGATCTTTTGCTTTCGGAAAGTCTTCTGAATTAAGACGAAATGTAAAAGCTTGCATCTCTCTTTCAGTCAGAGGCAAATCAAAAGCACCGGCGGCCATTTCAAAAGTTTTTTGATAGTAGCCATGACATGATGAACTTCTTTGGCCCGACGGTAAAGTGATAGGCCCCTCAAAAATTCGTATTAACGTGCCATCATCTTGCCGCTGAATAAGATGATGGAAAGAAAGCAAAGCAATCGAATCGTGGATCTCTTTCAGCGAAAAGGCATTTTGGAGAATTGCTTGAATTTTCTCAGACGTCATGAGGCCTGGCAGCCCACACAAATTCAGAATTAACGTGTGTATCGGCGTACTAAAAAAATATTCCGGAGCGTAGAACACTTGAGGAGAGGTGTTACTTAATGAAACACCTTGTTCAGTAGCTTTTAGTTTAGAATCCAGGTTGGCCCGCTCTGACTCAGTCATATCCAAGCTGGCTTTAAGCTTTTTTATTTGGGCAGCGCTCATTTTTCGATGTCCTTTCAAAACATGTCGAAAAGTAATTCGAGATTTTATTCCGAAGGATTTCGACCAACCTTTAACCTTCTCTCCACCCAAGACCTCTTTCAAAAACTGACTGTACGAACTCATAAACTGCGGGACCGTCTTGAATGTAAATATCGATGGAATTAAGCGCATTTTGCTTCCTGTACAAAAGTTATACACAGAATTGTATCTGAATACCTCTCCTACTGCGACCGGGCTATGGTCTAGATATTGAAGACTTAATAAGTAAAGTAAGAATGCACCGCTTTCGCAGCTGCCTCTGCTTTAAAAAACAAATTTTTAAACAGGAGTTTTTATGAAGAAAATATTTTTTCTATTGCCAGCTGTTTTCGTATGTATGAGTGCACTTGCCTCAGGCGATGGCCCTAGCAACAACAGTCACCGGATTGAAAAGGCTATTAAGAACGGGCAAGCCACGATTCAAAGCCCTACCTGTCATGTTAGCTCTTTTTTCAATATGATTTCTGCCGGCTACACAAACGACTTTATCCATTCTGGCAGAAATAGTCGTGACTGGACTAACCAATCCCGATTCGGCAGTCTCCTTCAAGCTCAGGTCACCCCTGTGACCGAAGAGAATAGTAATCAGTCTACTTTTGATAAAATCATTAGACAACGACTAGAAAAAAATGGTTTTAAATTTGACGAAAGGACTTCCAACGTTTTTATGCGCGATGGAGATGATGTGAACTCTCTTGAAATCGTATTGACAGTCGATAAAGACGTCGAAACTTATAACGGCTTGGGAGATTCTTTTACGAAGTCATACTACTCAGTTGTTATTGCTAGGCAAATTAAGAATGGAAAAGTTGAAGATGTCTACAGCTACGGAACTAGATCAAAGGTCTTCAAAAAATCGATTTTTATCCCAACAACAAACAAAGCAATAGCTTCTCACTTTGATGCTGTCGTTGAAGCGGTTCTTTCGAACTTGCCTTCTTGTAAGCAGAAGTAAGTTTCTCAAAAACAAATTAACGGAGATTTTATGAAAAAATTTATGATCAGATTATTTGCGACGCTAGCTCTATTTTCATCCCTCTTTTCCGCAACAGTTTTTGCTGAAGAACAGCAGATCCTCGACAGCCGCGGGTACGAAGCCTTTCACGTTGAAGGGTTAAAAAAACTTGCTGAAGGCAGTTCTGGATTTATCTTTACACAAACACATTCATTCTACCAATTGAGTTCAGGCAACCTCTGTTACGCGACGAACGATTCAAAACTTTGCTATGAACTCAATTGCCCGACCCAAGGGCTTGATAATAAATTGGGTATCATGTGCCAAGCTAAGATGAACAGCCAATTTCTTATTATCTTCCATGATGAACCTAGAAATATGAAGAACGGTTTTGAGACGACCGTGAAAACAATTACCGGAATCCGTAGGTTGGATAAAGAATTTAGCGTTAAAATCGAAAAGAACTAAGAAATACAAAGCAGGTTTGGCTTGCGATAGTAGTGACCCAACCCTAGTTTCTTATCCAAAATATTTATAGAAACGCACTGACTTTAGAAAAATCAGTGCGTTTTTTATTTTGTTGAGAAGAACTTAAAGAGAGTATTCGATCAGCAGGCTTTCGCTCATCAGGTCGCCGACTGAAAGGGCCAATTGACGGGCGTGGAGTTCCCAGTCTTCGGGGCCACCGGTTTTTAGTTTTCCTAAGAGTGCTTGGAAGCCTTTCCATTTTTCTGCGAAGGCTGGAACTTTTTGTGCTTCGCATGTGCTGAAGTATTCAATCAACACTGGCAAGGCTTGTTCTTTTTCGAATGCTCTTAACATATCAAGTGAAAGAACATTTGTGGTGCCTTCCCAAATCGAAAACACTTGGCCATCGCGAAGTAAACGCGGCAGACCTGTGTCTTCCACATAACCTGCGCCACCGAACATCTCGACAACCTCAGATGAAATGTTGATCGCTTTTTTTGCTGTGTAGAGTTTTAGAACTGGAGTCAGCGCGCGGAGCAAGATTCTTTCGCTGGCGGAGATTTCTCCGACTTCTTCTTTGCCTAGTAAGTGCGCGACAAAGAAGCTCATCGCAAAACAGCGGCGGAAGTCTTCTTCAAGAACACGTAGAGTTTCTTTGTGAAGAGGGTGATCCTTCAAAAGTTTGCCGAAAGCTTTACGTTTGCTTGAATAGTCTTGAGCTAAATCCAAAGCGCGGCGCATGTGACCGATTGCGCAGATTGAATTGTAGATACGTGTGATGTTCAAGACACTTGCAATACGTTTTACACCTTCGCCTTCAGCGCCGATCATACGGGCTGGAGTGCCATTGAGATTCAACTCTGCTGTTGGCAGAGCTTTTGTTCCCAATTTGTCTTTCAGGCGATGGATTTGGATATGATTCAGATGATTTTTCTTATCACGAAGCTCAAGATAAAACAGACTCAAACCTTTTGATCCTGCAGGAGCGCCTGCAGGACGCGCAAGGGTCAAAGCAATTTGTGAAGTTGTCGCAGATGTAAACCATTTCGTTCCGTGCAGAGCATGAGTTGCACCAAATTCAGAAGCTTCTTTGTAAGGACTTGCATCCGTTGAAGTTCCGCTCACATCAGAACCACCGGTTCTTTCTGTCATCCACTGTCCCGCTGTCCAGAAAGTTGCAGGATCACGGCTTAACAAATGCGGAAGCGCACGCGCTTTTAATTCCTGAGGCGCATAAAGTTCTAATGCACGAGCAGCTCCATCTGTCATCGCAAGTGGGCAAGAGAAGATCGCAGAACTTGGTGAGTACAAATACAACAAAGCCATTTGATAAATACGGGAAAAGGCTCCGTGCTGACGATCATAAGCTGTGGCAACGATGCCTTCTTCAGCTGCGGCTTTTTCAAGATTTTTCCATCCGTCAGAAACACGAATATCATCAATGCGACGACCCCAAGGATCAAAAGGCACGTGGATTGGTGGACGGGCTTCAGCGTCCTGGGCCCAAGACCAAAGGTCAGTGGCAGCGCGATTGCCCAAATGATCCAAATGCGGGAGTGCTTTTTTCTGCACTTCCGGAGGCAAAATAGCCTTCAAAAACTTCTGAAGTGTTTCGTCATTTCTGTAGGAATTCGTGAGGCTTGGTCCCTCTTGATAAAAATTTTTCATGGTCCTAGTTTAGGCCGACAGAGTGAAGCGAACAAGAGACTTCCTTTTTTTTCGATCTTTTCTGAAATATTCCTTGCCGTTTGGTAAGGTTGACTCCTATAAGTGCCGCTCTTTCTTGGAGGGGCTGTGTCGCGTTTCGTTATTGCTTTGGCTGCAATTGCTTTGGTGTCCTGTGGAGCACCTAAATCATCTGTTTCTGGTAAAAATGGTTCTCAAATTATGGGTGGCACCGAAGTTAAAGACGGCGCGCAAATCGCAAAAAGTATCGTGGCTTTGTGGGATCGCGAAATGAAAGCGGTTTGTACAGCAACCATCATCGCGGAAAACTTCATTGTAACAGCCGCTCACTGCGCAAATAAGCCTCAACATCTTAAAGTCGTTTTCGGTGCGGAAATGGACTACTACTTGAACTCTCACGAAGACGACATCTTGCAGATGCATGTTCGTCAAGTAACAGACGTTGTTGTTCACGAGGACTACGACGAAGAACTCAACGAAAAGAAAAATACAGATCACAACGACATCGCATTAATGCGCTTTGCTGGCAAATTGCCAGAGGGTTATGAGCCTGTGACATTCCTTCCAGACGACAGCGTTTTGCAAAAGGGTGTGAGAACTTACCTTGCTGGTTACGGCGTTGATTTCGTAGATAGCCAAGAAATTGATCCAAGAAAAGTGAAGAACATCAAAAAGGCCATTGAATCTGGCGAAATTGAGTGTGACGACGATCTTCGTTACTGCGTAAAAATCACGACATCTGGTGATGGCATCTTGCGTGAGACTTCTGCGATCATCAATTTGATTGGTTTGACAGAAGTTGTTGTCGACGAATCAAAAGGTCATGGCACATGCATGGGTGACTCGGGAGGCCCGGCATTTGTGAAGTGGGAAAACGTTTATTACCTTTACGGTGTCACAAGTCGTGGCAGCCCGATGTGTGACGGGAAAGGGATTTACACGAACGCGGTGTACTTCCGCCCTTGGTTAGAACAACATATGGCAAGACTTCGCCGCTAAAGTAAAGGCTCCGAAAATACGGAGCCTTTCTTGTTTTTGCCAGTGCATTTTTTGAAATTGCACACATCTAATCGAGAGCGACTGTTAATCAACAAAGCTCCTCTGAAAAAACCGATATTTATTGTCGCGGTCTCAGACTCTTGAGAAGACTCCAAGCCTCTTGAGAGGGAGGCGGTATGTTGGATTTTTCCGTTCTGAATTCTTCGTTTTCCAATCCCACGTGGATCTCTGTTATATATGCCTTTCTATTGAGTTTTGTTTTAGGGACGGCCCTCGCCGTCGTGTACGTTAAGACCTTCCGCGGTCTGTCTTATTCACTGAACTTCCTCCATGGTCTTGTTTTGCTTCCAATCGTCATCGCTATTGCCATGCAGGCGATAGGTGACAATGTCGCTCGTGGTGTGGGGATGATTGGGGCCCTTTCTCTTTTGCGTTTTAGAACAAATGTTAAAGACCCAAGAGACATGTTTTTTATTTTTGCCTCACTCGCTGTTGGATTAGCATCGGGAGTACATGCCTATGGCATCGCGATCGTGGGGACTCTATGTTTTATTCTGGCATTGCTTGTGTTGCAGAAGTCACCTTTTGCGGCGGGACCACAGTTCGATGGTCTGTTGAGATTTAATTTACAGCGTTCAGAACAAGAACAAAGAGAAGTCGAGAGTCGTTTGAGTCATTTGTGCCGGTACTTTGCATTGGCAACAATCCGAGAAATGGCGCAAGGGGAACGTCTTGATTATTCTTACCAAATTCGCCTGAAGCCTGAAGTTTCATCAGCCGACCTGGTGCAAACATTGGGACAGGTATCGTCGGTGCGGGGCTTGAATTTTATGAATCAGGAATCCGTTATCGAGGTGTAAATTGAAACTCAAAGACATCATTGGAACTGACAACCGCTTTCTCGCTGTCATTTGGTCGTTGGCAGTTTTTTTGATTTTGGCGCTGGGACTTATTTTGAATTCCTCACCGGTCAGTCTTTTAGGCGTGGCGGAGTCCCGAGAGTATCAAATTAATTTTGATACGTCGGTTGAGATCAAACATATCTATGTCTTTCCCAGTCAGAGAGTGAAAAAGGGCGATTTATTGGTCGAGCTCAATCAAAGCGCACTGGATCTTCAGCTGCGAACACTGAAGGCACGCTATGATCGGTTGTTGGCGGAAGTAAAACTGCGCGATCAAATTTCTCGTATTGCTAATGACAAAGAGGTCTTGCAGGTCAGTGCAGACCCTCTCCAAATTGACCTCGCTGATACCAAAAAAGAAATGGAGCTTATTGAAACGCGTCTGCAAAATCTTTTTGTTTTTGCTGAGGTCGATGGAACTGTGGGTGCTGTGAATTTTAAAAACGGAGAGAAGGCGCCGGCCTTTGCTCCATTACTCACTTTACTTCCCCAAAACCCAAGCTACGTAAATGGGTTTATGAATGAAAACCTCAGCACAGCCTTAGAGGTTGGACAAAAGGTGGAAGTGACTTCAACGAGTGGTAAAACTGTGCAGGGAATTGTCACACAAGTCGGATCGCGTATTGTGCAAATTCCCGATCGGCTTTTGCGAATCCAATCTTTGCCATCTTGGGGACGCGAAGTGGTCGTTAAAATACCAGCGCACAACGAGTTTTTGCTCGGAGAAAAAGTCAGTGTCAAAAAAGCTTGGGGCGTGAGTTTTTTAAGTTTGGCACAAGCCGAGCAGGGTAAAAAGTGGTTAGCACCTGAGGCTGTTTTGGAAGATGTGCAACTGCCGCAGGCTTTTTCAGATGAGTTTGATCCTGAGTTATCAGGGCTTCTCTATATGCCAGAACTGAAGCAGTTCTTAGCCATTTCAGATGATTACCCTGAGGATCGTCCTTTTCTGATGATGATGAGTGAGCATGGCGAGCTTCAGGAACGACCGTTGTATATAGAGAAACTAGAGAAAATGGGTGATATCGAATCTATCTCTCGCTCTGGAAATTACATTTATCTCTTAAGTTCTTTGTCCCTGACCAAAAAAGGTAAAAGCAAAGAAGAACGTCAGCTGTTCACGAAAATTCATCGCGAAGGCATGCGCTTCGTTATGGATGAGCAAGTGGATTTGAGAGTTCCTGTATTAAATGAAATGGCAAAGTCTTCGGATGTGCATTTGCGGGCGCTGGCGGAATTGGCCGATGATTTCGAGGTCGAAGGCCACTTCATTCGCGGAGATGACTTGTTTTTGGCCTTAAAAGGCCCACTGCTTGAGCGCAATCAAGTTGTCATCATTCGGGTGAAGTCTTTTGCGCAACTCTTTCAAAATAAAAAATTAGCTCCTCATTCACTTTCCTTGGAATATCAGGTGACTTTGCCGTGGGATCATTCTGAAACCGAACTTGTGGTGACAGACGTTGTCGATGATCACGGTACGATTTATGTTGCGACTTCGTGTCGCAAAGCTGCTTGTAGCGCTATTTGGCGAATTCCGGCAAAGTCACAAGGTTCTGAATTGGTCCAAGAATTTCCCGTTTCTCACTTGGAGGGCCTTGCTATTCAGTCAGATAGCTCTTTGCTTTTTGGTGTGTTCGACGATAAAAAACGACCTCGTTATTTTTCGTTTCCGTTGGCGCAGAATAAAGGAACTCCGTGATGTTTTGGCTGTCCTGGATTTTTGCATCAACGGCCGTTTGGGCGGCAACTCCTGAGCAAATCCTCAAGACAGCTTGGACGGATCAAACATACCTGGTTCACGACGAAATCAAGTCGACAGATTCAAAAAATCCTTTTCGCTCGGTGGATGCTTTTGCTTCAACGGAAGATAAGAGTAAGCCTGACACGGAAGTGGGTTTAAAATTTCAATTGAAATCTTGGCCTGAATGGCGCTCGGGGCGTTCTCGTTTGGGACAACAGCGTTTGCAAAAAGAAAGTGCGCTTTCTTGGGCACTCCGTGATCGTTACGGTCTTTTGGCAAATTATCAGCTCAATCAGCAAAAGCTCAAACTTTTAAGTGAAGCTAAAGCAACATCGGAGGCCTTTAGTAAAGCCCAGGCTTTGTCGCTTAAGGCCGGGAGAAGCACTCAGAAAACTTTTTTAAATGCGCAGAGCGAAGAGTACAAGCTTAAGCGCATGGAGAATACCATTGAGCTTGAACAGGAAATTCTCAAAGACAAAATCCAGCGCTGGTTGGGGGCGGATAAAGACAAGTCTTTGGAAAGCTATGAGCTTGTCTCTGTTGATGACATCTATAAAGCCGTCAAAGAAACAGCGCCGGAAGGGTCATTAACGGCCAAGCTGGCTGGCGAAGAGCTTACCAATATTGGTCAAGAGCTTGAGATCGTTCGAGGTCGCGAAAATCAATGGGTGAAGTCTTTTGAGGTTTCGCATGTCAAAAAACCTGATGAGAGTCACTACCAGTTTGAAGTCACACTTCAGCTGCCACCTTTCGGGTCTGATGACATGCTTCGCGAAAAGCAAAACGAATTAATCCTTAAGAAGGCGTTAAAACAAAGAGAAATCGAAAACACCGGAGATCGGTTGAAAATCATGCGTTTGCAAATTTTGAATCTGGTGGAAATTTATCAAATTGAAAAGAAGAAACGGGGTTCCTTCGTGAAAGGGGCTGATCCGTTAGTAAATCTCGAAGCCAAACTGACTTCCTTAGAAGAACAAGTCGATCTGCTCAATCAACAGCAAGAAGTGACACTTCTTTACTTGGATTATTTGCTTGAAAATGAAAGTCTCGCAAAAGAGCCCGAGAAGAATTTTTTAATTGCAGGGAAAAGGTAAAATATGAGTGGACCTGTTTCTCCGCTGGCGCTTGAGCGCTACGAGCTTAAATACCTTATTCCGCCTCACATGGTCGAGCCGATCAGTCGTTTTCTAGAGGCTTACTGTGATCTGGATTATTATTCCGAGATTTCGCCCGATCAGTTTTACATGATTAACAGTCTTTATCTGGATACGCCGAATCTGTATTTGCTGCGTTTTAAAGAAGTGGCCGGAGCATTTAATTTTAACATGCGTATTCGATCCTATGGGGAGTCTCCAAAGCCTCCCTATTTTTTTGAGATCAAATATAAGATTCATGAGTTTGTACGAAAAAAACGAGCCAAGATCTTGACGGAAGATTGGGTCACTATTTTGACAGAAGATCGAATTCCCGAAGGCATGGAATCGTCATCCATATCGAATTTGGAAGATTTTCTCCGTATGAAGATCACTTACAACGTAGCACCCGTAATTTTGACGCAGTATCGGAGGAAGGCGTACATTTCCCATGCTGATGAATATGCTCGTGTGACCTTTGATAAGAATCTGCGCTATCAGGAAATGACGGAATGGAAAGTTACTCCAGATGAAAATGAACTTTGTCATTATGATCATCCTGACTCGTTCGAGGAGCCGGGATGTAATGTCATACTTGAATTAAAGTGCGAAAAAAAGATTCCGATCTGGATGGTTGATTTGATTAAGCGCTTTGGTCTTGTTGGTGGATCTTTCTCCAAATTCGGGAACTCAATGGCCACGCATCTGACTGTACCTGCAGTGATGGCCACCGGACCTCTATATCGCTAACCTTCACAGGACGGTTGCAGTTTCTTACCTCCAGGAACATAGTTTTCTAAATCCACGTCAAAACGTAAAGATCCTGAACGACAGCGTGATTTCAGAATCTCGCGGGCTTTTTTGGCGTTGTCTTGGAGGGAACGAAAGTTGGCATCGCTAAAAAGCATTTCGTTCATAAAATAGTCTCTCACATCCGGGCGTGAAAGAGTTTTTTCAAAGGCAATAAAGCGGCGGTAAGTTTGAAAGCTAAAATGACGGATTTTTTCAAGCGCGCTGATTTTTCTCATCATATTTGTCTTGGTGACTCCACAGTCGTTGTCCTTCAGCACCATTTCTTTGACCAGCGCGGCCATTTTTCCGGCCATTTGTTGTTTTTCGATGGCGGGAACGGTCAACTTGTCGTTCACAATACGAGCGTCTGATTTGGTGCGCTCAATTTTTCCACCGACGACATAATACCAATAAAATTTATAGTGAACATTGCCGATACGATCTTGTTGGTTCAAAAGCGTGTCCATCAAAATCATATCTGTGACGTCTTTAATTAAGGTCACGTCTTGCGCAACTTTGGTAAAGTCGCTCGAACCCACCATTTGCGTCACACTTTTGCTACTCGCGGATTTAACAAAGCCTTTGAGTTTTTGAAAACGCTGATATCGAGTTTCGTAATTTCCTGTTCCGCTGACGTCTGAATAATAGTCTTCATTTTTCACATTGTCGACCAGGGCGCCGTAAATTTGAGTTTCTGTAGAGTCAAAAACTTCAGGGTGATCGGAAAAGTTTTGATGGATTCGCGCGAATTGAGCCCAAGTTTGTGCGATTTCAGATTTGGAGTTGCCAAGTTTTCTGATGGCTTTCTGGGTGAGGGCTTGGTGAATAGATCTGTCCATAGAGCGAATGACAGAAACGGGAACACGGCCAGCATTTCCTAGCAGACGAGATATTTGATAGTAAGCCAAAATGGAGGAGGTGTTGGAGCAACTGACACTTTGTTTGAACTTGGCTTCTGTCTTCACGCCTAACACTTTCAAATTGCAATCAGACGCATCAATGGCCTCTTTTGAATACCTCGCGTTCGGTTGAAGAAGCAATATAGCAGGGTTCGTCGAGTTGTATTTCGGACACAGACCCATATTACTATAGAAGTCATAGTTGCATAGCTCTTCTTCTTTTTCTTGGTCTCCGCTTTTGTACGAACCCCATTCCCATTTTTTTGGAACGATACAAACCTCGTGCAGACCTTGCGGCGATTGATATTCTCGTCTTATCTCTCCCTGCAGTTGATTGAGAACGACGGCGTGGCTTGGGGTGAGCGCCATGATTGTCAGAATGATATTCAGCATAAAATCCTCCGACAACTTTATATGAAAATATCGGTAAGAACCCTACTTACAAACTTGTGATTTGTTTTTTGCCATCCTGTGCATACATCTTTGCGGTAATGATGATGAACTTCATAAAATAAAACTTCATGGCAGTTCTTTCGATTCATCACAGTGAAGACCCGATTCGCGGGGAAGTCTATTCAGGACAACGTCTTGAAGACTTTGCTATGAGCTTGGCGCAAGAACAAGCTTCACGCACGGCTTTAATGAAGGGAAAGAGTTTAAAGCCTCGTATTCGCGAAAATAGAAAAATTCTCGAAGATAGCTTTACTGAAATTGAACATGATATTGACGAACACCGCGCGATACCACCTGCTGCGGAATGGTTGGTGGATAATTTTCATCTTGTGCGTGGCCATCTCAAAGACATTCATGATCATTTGCCAACAGGATATTATCAGGAGCTGCCTAAAATAACGTCCGGCCCTTTTGCAGGACTGCCGCGAATTTATGAAATCATTTGGATGTTTGTGGCTCACACGGACAGTCGATTGGACGAAGACGTCCTCTTCCGTTATCTCAAGGCTTATCAATCGCAAATTCCGCTGAAGATGGGTGAGCTCTGGGCTTTGTCATCGACGTTAAGCATCGTCTATATCGAAAACTTGCGTCGTATTGGCAGCCGCATTGTTTTAAGTCAGAAGGCTAAATCCGATGCGGATGCGCTTGCTGATGAAATTTTGGGCCTGGGCGAAAAAACACCGCGCTCACACGAAGACATTGTGATTGGTTTGGAAAAGCAGGAGCATCCTGTTGCCCTGATTGTTTATTTGTTGCAGCGTTTGCGATTTCAAGAAGCCAGAGTCGATCCCATTTTGCAGTGGATTGAACAAACCTTAAGTCGACAGAACCTCCAGATTGATTCTTTGATAACCGAAGAGCACATCAGACAGGCCGCTGCAAATGCCACGGCTCGAAATATCATCACGAGCTTCCGCTTTGTTGCCGCCTTCAATTGGCAGGATTTTTTTGAAAAAATCAGTTTGGTGGATCTAACGCTTCGGCAAAATCCAATGTACGGCAATATGGATTTTGCAACTCGAGATCGTTATCGACATCGTATCGAAAAGCTGGCCAAACGCTGTGACTCATCTGAATGGGACCTGGCAAAAAAAGTTATTCAAATTACCAGTGCAACTTATATCGATAACATGGAAGAAGTTTTTCATGATCCTGGATATTACCTAATCGGCAAAGGAAAAATTGCTTTTGAAAAAGTCATTCATTATCGGAAGCCATTATTTGAGAAGCTAGCCGGTCGTTACAAAGATGATGCTATATTTTCCTACCCCGTTGGAAATATCGCGGTGACAGTCTTAATCACGCTGTGGTTGTTATCTCATATGGGCGCTATTTCACAAAAATGGTGGCCATTTGTCGGGGCCATCATTTATTTGGTGTGGAGTGAAATTCAATTAGTCATTTCAAATCGCATCACAGTGGCCTTCTTAGGACCTCAGCACTTACCGCGACATAACTTAGAGGGCGGACTGCCAGACGACTGCAGAACCTTTATTGTGGTACCGACAATGCTAACGGATGAAGAGGGTATTGAAGCGCAGGTTGAAGAGCTCGAAATACATTACCTCACAAATCCCCATGGTAATGAACATCTGGCACTTCTGACGGATTGGGTAGATTCTACTTCTGAACACCGAGCCGAGGATGCGGCTTTGCTGACAAAGGCAAAAGAGTTGATTCAACAACTTAATGTGCGCCATGGTCCGGCAAGCAACGGGAAGCCAAGGTTTTATCTTTTCCATCGCGTGCGTAAGTATAACGCCAAAGAGCGTGCTTGGATGGGATGGGAGCGCAAACGAGGAAAGCTTCATGAGTTTAACTTATTACTCCTCAAAAAGGCGCAAACAACTTTTCTTCTAACAGATGAAGAGCGGGAGCAAATTCCTGAAGATATTCGTTTTGTGATTACTCTCGACGCGGATACCAAGCTTCCACGCGGAGCCGTGGCTCAGCTCGTAGGAACTTTGGCGCATCCTCTTAATCGCGCTCGCTACAACGAAAAGAAAGGACGAGTGACCGAAGGCTATGGAATTCTGCAGCCACGTGTGACTTCCGCACTTCCTGCAACTGAAGAAACCAGCTGGTTTCAGAAGCTCACTTCGGGTCCTTGTGGAGTGGATCCATATTCATCAGCTGTGTCAGATGTGTATCAGGATTTATTTGGCGAAGGGTCTTTTGCGGGCAAGGGGATTTATGATTTAAAAATTTTTGAGAAAGCTCTTGAACACCGGGTTCCTGAAAATGCGCTTTTGAGTCACGATCTTTTCGAAGGAAACTTTGCACGCTGCGGATTCCTCAATGACGTCGAAGTTTTCGAAGATTTTCCCTCTCATGTTTTAGTTGCAGCAGGCAGAAACCACCGTTGGATTCGCGGAGATTGGCAACTTTTACCATGGATCTTTGGCCCAGCCGGAAGACAAATGTCGTTCATGGGACGCTGGAAGATGCTGGATAATTTGCGTCGCTCGGTGTTTCCAATTGTCCTCTTCATACTTTTTGTGATGGCACTGAGCGGGTCTTTTCAGCCAGCATGGATTTTATTAGCAGTTTCATTTTTGGGTCTGACATGTCATGAGCTTATGGATATGTTAGGAGGATTTTTTACTCACAAGCCGATGCGATTTCGAGACCGTATCGGGATTTTGTATGAGGATCTTGTCTTTGCTTCACAGAAGTGGTTATTGCAGCTGATTCTTCTTCCGACTTCGGCATGGTTTTCAGTCGATGCCATTGCACGAACTTTATATCGATTATTTTATAGTCACGAAAAACTTTTGGAATGGGTGACGGCGGCGCAGGCCAAAGCCTCGGCCGTTTTAGACGTGAAGAATTTTATTTATCGTATGCGCGGTGGATGGGTTCTCACTTTTCTCAGCATGATTGTGATTAGTTTTGGGGGAGCTCCCAATCCGCTATTGGCTGGTATTATTTGTCTGTTGTGGATTTTTGCGCCCGTTGTAGCTTATCGCGCAAGTTCTCCGCCTCGTTTAAGACTTGCTCGTCCATTGCATGAAGCAGAAAATGAATTGCTTCGGCAGACGGCGCGTAAGATTTGGCACTTTTTTGCCAACGTCGTGACGGCCGAAGACAGTTTTTTGCCGCCGGATAATTTTCAAGAGGATCCCGAGCCTATATTGGCTCATCGGAGCTCACCCACCAATTTTGGTTTGTATCTATTGTCCGGGCTCGCCGCTAAAGATTTTGGGTGGATTGGCTTGCGAGAATTGGTGGATCGTTGGCAGAAAACTTTGGGTTCAATGGAGGCATTGCCAAAATTTGAAGGACATTTTTTAAACTGGTACGAAACGACCACGATGCGGGCTTTGGAGCCACGCTATGTTTCTTCGGTCGATAATGGAAATCTTGCTGGTCATTTAATTGTTGTTGCCCAGGCTTGCGAAGAAATGTTGGCTGAAAAAATTCATTTTCGAGCCTTTCGCGAGGGACTCAACGACACTCTTATAGCAGTTCGCAAAACGCTACCGGTAAAAGATGCAGCCCTCGATATTCCGGTACGTCGGAAATTTAAAGATTTGCAAAATTACGTTCAAGGACATCCACAGTCTGATGTGGCATTTTGGCGTGAGCTGCCAAGACTTTCGACGCTTTTCTATGAAGAGGTTCATCGCCAACACCAGGGACAAAAAAATCCCGCAAGCCAAAGAATATTTTCGTGGAGTCGAGAGTTGCACGAAGGCATTTTGACAGCAGCTCGTGATTTTCATGATTTCCTTTCCTTTCGTGAGTACCGTCAACAAGTTCTGCCTCAAGAGCTTAATCATGCGGGCACCTTGCGCTGGCAGTATCTTCAATCACGTTTGGGCGACGAAATGAGTTTGGGCGAACTTCCGAGTTATTGTGAAGAATTGCTTCAGGAGTTCGAAGATTTTGAAACCGCATTTGCAATCGCATCAGATTCCGCCAATGGACGTGTGATTGCCGCAATAAAGGAAGTTCTTGAAAACTCCCGCGTGCATGCCGTGGTGACGATTCAAAAAGTGCGACAAACTTCGGAGGCATGTCAGCGTCTCTTCCTCGATATGGATTTTGGCCTGCTGTACGATAGTTCAAGAAAACTTTTTTCCATCGGCTTGCGTGTAGCCGAAAATGTTTTAGATCCGAGCTATTATGATTTGATGGCTTCAGAAGCAAGACTCTTGAGTTTTGTTGCAATCGCTAAAGGCGATGTGCCTGTGGCTCATTGGTTTAGTTTAGGCCGGGGGTTGACTCGAGTGGGGCGTGGTGCTTCGTTGGTGTCTTGGTCCGGGTCTATGTTTGAGTATTTGATGCCTTCTTTGGTTTTGCGAACGCCCGAAAGCAGCATGATCAAACAAACTTGCGAGTTATCAGTTAAAAAGCAAATTGAGTATGGCGACGAAAAATCAATTCCATGGGGGATCTCTGAATCGGCTTATCATAAACGAGATCTCCATCAGACCTATCAGTATTCAAATTTTGGCGTGCCTGATTTAGCTCTCAAAAGGGGAGTTGAAAACGATTTGGTTGTCGCTCCTTATGCGAGCTTACTGGCAGCGATGTATGATCCTGTTCGCGCTGCTGAAAATTTAGAACGGTTACAACAAATGGGTGTTGAGGGAGACTTTGGGTTCTATGAGGCCGTTGATTTTACATCAGAACGTCTCCGAGCACATCAGAGCTATCAGGTTATTCGCTG
Organism: Bdellovibrio sp. HCB2-146; assembly: GCF_047345725.1. Classification (NCBI taxonomy): domain Bacteria; kingdom Pseudomonadati; phylum Bdellovibrionota; class Bdellovibrionia; order Bdellovibrionales; family Pseudobdellovibrionaceae; genus Bdellovibrio; species Bdellovibrio sp. HCB2-146. The sequence continues at coordinate 525,185 of NZ_JBLEQP010000001.1, read as the reverse complement.
CTACATGGCCCACCACCAAGGTATGTCATTGGTTTCTCTAGCCAATGTTTTCTTTGACGGTGTGATGATCCGCCGATTTCATTCCGAGCCCATTGTTCAAGCCACGGAATTGCTCTTGCAAGAAAGAACGCCACGAGCCTTGGGATCATTGCGAGAAGCTCCGAAAAAAATCAAAGCGCCATTGGTTCAAGAAGAAGTCGAACATGTGTCCCGTCAGTATCATCGTGTGCATCGAGCTACACCGCCGACACAGTTATTATCAAATGGCGAATATACGGTGATGCTCACAATTGCGGGATCTGGGTTTAGCCGCTATAAAGAGCAAGCGGTCACACGTTGGCGCGAAGACGTCACTCAAGACAATTGGGGTCAGTATCTATTTATTAAAGATCTAAAAAATCAAAATGTCTGGTCGGCTACGTATCAGCCTCTAACGACGGAACCACAACGTTATGAGGTTGTATTGGCTGAAGACCGCGTTCGTTATCAGCGCGAGGATTTCGAAATTTTGACAGAGCTGGAAGTTTTTGTTTCACCCGAGAGTCAAATTGAAATCCGCCGTTTGCTTTTGACGAATACAAGTGAAGAAGAACGAACTCTGGAAGTGACTTCGTATATGGAGTCCGTTATCAACGCCATTGGCGCCGATTCTGCACATCCAGCTTTTTCCAATCTTTTTATTCAAACAGAATTTTTAAAACAACAAAAGACTTTGATTGCCAGCAGGCGACCGCGCTCTTCGACTGATACACCTCTCTGGATGGGACATGGAGTGGCGCTAGATGCTTTTGCAACCGGTGAAATCGAATACGAAACCGACCGATTTCTATTTTTAGGGCGTGGACGAAATATTAAAAACGCCGAAGCTCTTTTCGTTCGAACCAAGTTACATAATAGTTTGGGTGCGGTTCTAGATCCAGTGCTCAGCCTACGCACGCAAGTTCAAATTCCACCTGGTGCTAAAACCGCTCTGACTTTTTATACGATGGTGGCACCAGCAAGGAAGGATCTGGAATTGCTGGCTGAAAATATGCAGGACTCGGCAAGCTACGAAAGACTGTCTTCATTGGCGTGGACTCAGGCACAGATCAAATTGCATTTCCTTAATTTAGATCCGGACGAAGCGCATTTGTTCCAGCGCCTGGCCACGCGTTTGATCTTTTCTGACGCAAGCTTAAGACCTGCCTCCCGAGTCTTGACTTCAAATACCCGAGATCTTGCGGGTCTGTGGTCAATGGGAATTTCCGGAGATCATCCCATCATGCTCGTGAGGATTGATGATCATGATGAAATGGGCCTGGTGCGCCAACTTCTCAAAGCCCAAGATTTTTTCGCCCATAAAAACTTTAAAGTCGATCTGGTGGTGGTCAATACTCAAGGCGTTTCTTACTCCCAAGAGTTGCAAAACACTCTGGAGGGATTAAGACACAGTGTTTTCACCTCTCCGGCGCGGGGACAGTTATTTGTATTGCAAGCCAGTCAACTTTCTCAAGAAGAGCGTGTGCAACTTTACTCTGAAGCTCGAGTTTTGTTCTCCGGAAAAATGGGCAGCCTCTCGGAGCAATTGGGAAGAACTTTGTATGTCACTCCGGCTGACCGCCATATCGCCCGAAACGCGCATTCAGATACACGTCCTCAAAACTTAGAAAAAGCAGTCCTCAGTTATTTCAATGGTCTTGGTGGATTCACCGAAGACGGCCGAGAATATGTAATCGACCTGAATCCCACGCATCCACATACACCGGCTCCTTGGATCAACGTGATATCAAATGGGGAATTTGGATTTCATGTTTCAGAGCTCGGTAGCGGCTATACTTGGTCTCAAAATAGCAGGGAAAACCAGCTGACACCGTGGTCGAATGATCCTGTTTCGGATCCGAGTGGTGAGGCACTTTACATCTATGATCGAGATTCGGGACAACTGTGGAGTCCTGTGCCTTATCCGATTTATTTACCTGGAGGGTCTTACCGCACTCGACATGGGCAGGGATATACTCAGTTTGAGCATATGTCTCACTCGATGCGATGTCGTCTAACTCAATTTGCAGCCAAAGAGCTTCCCGTGAAAGTTTCTCAACTTATTCTGGAGAACACATCGCGAACGGAAAGAAATATTTCTATTTATGCTTATGTGGAATGGGTGTTGGGATTTTTAAGATCGACCATGGCTCCGACCACGGTTACTGAGTGGGATGAAGAGGCACAGATTCTGCTTGCAACCAATGTTCGCAATTCTGAATTCGGAACACGTGTGGCCTTTGCAGGCTTTCTGATAGAGAACCAACATTATACTGGAGATCGCCGAGAGTTTATTGGACGAAATCGCAGTCTTGCTAATCCGTTTGGAATTTTTGGCAAGGAACGTCTTTCACGCTCAGTCGGTGCGGGATACGATCCTTGTGGTGCATTTCAAACAGATGTGCAAATTCCGGCGCTAGGGCGTGTTGAAGTCACGTTTGTTTTAGGACAAGCAGAAAGTCGCGAAAAAGTTCGAGAGCACTTAAAGGAATTGCGGGCACATAAAACGGAAGAACTTTTGAGTGAAGTGCAAGAGACGTGGAATCATTTCCTGACTCAGGTGCAGGTCGAGACTCCAGATCCTAGCTTTGATTTGATGATCAATCGTTGGTTGCTTTACCAAACCATGAGCTGTCGATTCTGGGCACGTTCGGCTTTCTATCAAGCGGGCGGTGCGTATGGTTTTCGCGATCAACTACAAGATTCCTTGGCTCTTTTGTGGGCAGCACCAAAGGTCGCCCGCCAACACATTATTCGCGCGGCCAGCCGACAATTTGTTGAAGGCGATGTTCAACATTGGTGGCATCCGCCATCAGGTCGTGGGGTGCGCACACACTTTTCCGATGATCTTTTGTGGCTGCCTTACGTTGTGAGTGCTTATATTTCTGTGACTCAAGATGAAAGCATTTTAGATGAACGCGTTTCTTTTTTAGAGGGGCCGCTGCTTCGCGAAGATCAAGAAGATTCGTACTATACGCCACATGTTTCTGTTTCCGCCGCGACGGTGTTCGAACACTGCGCGCGAGCCTTGGATCGCAGTTTAAAGACCGGTGCTCATTCTTTGCCATTGATGGGGTGTGGTGACTGGAATGACGGTATGAACCGCATTGGTAAAGAAGGTAAGGGTGAAAGTGTTTGGCTGGGTTGGTTCTTAATAAGCAATCTGCAAAGCTTTGCAGAAATTGCATCACGTAGAAACGAAGCCGAGAGGGTGCAGCGATGGCTGGCACACATTGAAAAACTCAAAGCGGCGCTGGATTCAGAGGCTTGGGATGGAAGTTGGTATCGTCGTGCATTCTATGACGATGGCACACCCGTCGGTTCCTCTCAAAGTGACGAATGTAAAATCGATTCCATCGCGCAATCCTGGTCCGTGATTTCAGGCGCTGCGGACCCGGAGCGCGCACGACTTGCTATGAAATCGCTTGATGAAATCTTGGTTCAAGAAGCCGACAAGCTCCTTTTACTTTTTAAACCTCCATTCGATCAGACGGAACATGATCCAGGTTACATCAAAGGTTATTTGCCAGGTGTGCGTGAAAATGGCGGGCAGTACACTCATGCCGCAACTTGGACTGTGATAGCTCACGTTTTGTTGGGCAATGGTAATCGTGCGATGGAACTTTTTAATATGCTCAATCCGATTCATCATGGGAAAACTCTTCAAGATGTTCAGAAATATAAAATTGAGCCCTATGTTTTAGCTGGTGACGTCTATTCGCAAAGTCCACATAACGGCCGAGGTGGTTGGAGTTGGTACACCGGTGCGTCGGGCTGGTTGTATCGAGCTGGAGTGGAATATATTTTGGGTCTACGCATTCGTGGAAATCAGTTGGATTTAAAGCCGTGCGTTCCGAGTGAGTGGAATGAGTTTAAGCTGCGTTATAGATTTGGAAGTACGACTTACGAAATACATGTTCTGAACCCGCGGCAAGAGCAGTCGGGAAGTGAATCTGTTATCTTAAACGGACAATCAGCCTCGTTTCCAATTGCAATGGTGGACGATGGGAAACATCACAAAATAGAAGTCACGATGGGACCGGCCAAAGATCACTTCGTTGAAAAGATGTCTTTAAAATAGTTTTGAACTTCTTTTGGACCCATTGAAAAACTGCCAGAGATTTCTTTGGCAGCAAGTCCCGACAGGCGTAAGCCTGTGAGATTCGCGCCCATACGATGCAACTCGCGAATAGCAAGTAAGGTTTGGGCGGTCGATGGTTTGTAGTGGCCGCTATTGTTATTGAGTTCACGAATATAGCCATTATGAAAGGCGACGGTCCCGGCGAATATGACGTCTTCACCGGCGCTCAAACTTGAGTGGTGAAGTCGACCGCGCTCTTCTTCGCGAAGGATAAAAATGCGGGAATTTTTATCAATCACAATAAGAGCGTCTTCAAAGTGCATGAACTCGGGATCAAATGGAGAGTCGGCTTTTTTACCATTGGCTTCAAAGAAGAGCCCGTTTTTAATGGTGAGTTCCAGAGGTTTTTTTTCTTGCTCGGTAAAATACTGAACTTTCCAGTGCTTCTTGATGTTGACGTCATAGTAGAGACCCCTTTCTTCGCCACGGTACTTTTCAATCATCGAAATAACCGGTGGGCGAACGTCGGCAAAAAGCTCTTCGCAGGCAAAGGGAGAAGCCTTCGCCGGAGACTGCAAAGCCCATGACAAAACAACGCCCAGGAAGGGCACTGCCGTCAAAAGCTTAAACAGTAAGATCGCTTGCCGAGCGATTAATTGGGTCATGAGGAATCCTTTTTATATTCGTATTGGGCATTGCGAAACCCGCGCCAATTCATTTGGATTCAATATAAGAGGAGGACATACTGAGAACATGAAAAATCAGATAGCTAAAGTTCTTTTTCCGGCTGTGGCTCTCCTATGTTTGACGCCTTATTTCTCTTCTGCGTGGGCTCTTTTTTCGGGTGTCGTTCTGGCCGTAACGCTGGGAAATCCCTATGCGGAGTTCACCAAAAAATCGACTCATAAGTTGTTGAGTTGGTCAGTTATCGGTTTGGGTGCTGGAATGAATTTGTTAGTAGTTGCCCAAGTCGGAGTTCAAGGAATTGGCTATACGATCCTGGGTATTGCAAGCACATTGATTCTTGGAACGGTTGTGGGTCGTCTTTTAAAAGTTCAGGAGAATACATCTCTGTTGATCACTGTAGGAACCGCGATCTGCGGTGGCAGTGCCATTGCCGCCGTTTCTCCTGTTATCAAAGCAAAACATCATGAAGTTTCTGTCGCTCTGGGAACTGTTTTTCTCTTGAATGCTACAGCGCTGTTTTTATTCCCGTGGTTGGGTCATCACTTTCAATTGACGGAAGCTCAGTTTGGTTTGTGGAGTGCACTTGCAATTCACGACACCAGTTCGGTTGTTGGTTCTACTTTGCAGTTTGGCCCTCATGCTTTGGAAGTTGGAACAACAGTGAAACTAGCTCGCGCTCTCTGGATTGTCCCGGTTTCATTTGGAATTGGAATTTTATGGGCAAGAAAAAATAAATCACAGGATGCCGGAGCCGCCGGAAAAGCAAAAAAGCCTTGGTTCATTTTAGGTTTTCTTGCAATGGCAGCCTTGGTCACTTGGGTTCCGCTACTTAAAACACCGGGGCATTACATTGATCTTATCGCCAAAAAAACACTGGTTCTGACTCTGTTTTTTATCGGTGCGAATCTCACTCGCGAGACTATTCGAAGCGTGGGTGTAAAACCATTCTTGCAAGGTGTTCTTTTGTGGATACTTGCCGCCTCTGGAACCTTAGGGGCGATTCTTTTGGGATGGATATGAAAAAGATCGTGATTCACAAAGCGGGCTCTTATGATCAACTCAAAATTGAGGAGGTCAGTGAACTGCACCCAGGAAATAACCAAGTCGTTGTTCAAGTTCACGCGATTGGTGTTAATTATGCCGACTGTTTGGTACGTTGGGGAGTTTACGAATCAGCAAAAAAATATGTAGGCTGGCCGATCACGCCGGGGTTTGAATTTACCGGTGTGATAAAAAAAGTAGGGCCGGGTTGTCGCAATCTCCAAGTCGGTCAAGAGGTGATGGGCGTGACTCTTTTTAACGCCTACGCCACAGAGGTCTGCGTTTCCGAAAAGCAGATTTTTTCTTTACCGCAAGGATTTTCGAAAACCGAAGCGGCAGGATTTCCAGCTGTTTTCTTTACGGCCTATCACGCGCTTTTTCAAATTGTCCGCCTCTATCCCCGAGCACACATTCTTGTACATTCAGCTGCGGGGGGTGTGGGGTCCGCACTAACTCAGCTTGCGCATGGCGCTGGCTTTGACGTGACGGGCGTTGTTGGAAGTTCGCATAAAGTGGAAGCAGTGAAAGGCCTTGGAGCCGATTTTGTGATCGACAAATCTCAAGAGGATCTGTGGAAAAAAGTGGAAGAGCTTTGTCCTGAAGGATACGATGCAATCTTTGATGCCAACGGTTTTGTGACATTGAAAGAGGGCTATCGTCATTTACGTCCCACGGGAAAGTTGATTTCCTATGGAGCTCATTCACTTTTACCTAAAGGTGGAGCCGGACGATTGAATTATTTTAAAGCGGCTTGGGGATTGTTGCGCACTCCGAGATTCAATCCTCTTCAGCTGATCACTGATAACAAATCAGTTGGAAACTGATCCATGAGTGTGTGCTTCGGGCGAGGTTTGGTGGCTGGGTTTTGGAGATTTCCAAGGCTTCGCGACACGGCATCCGGCCTCTGCTGTTGCCCACCTTCGGTGGGTTCGTGCCATCCAGGCACCAACAGAGGTCGCTACGTCTTGAAAATCTCCAAAACCCAGCCCCCAAATTTGCTGAACCTCATAACTTGGCTGCAATTCTTCTATTTTAAAAAGGCAAAGTTGTTACTCTTCGCAATATATAGATAAAGACCTAGCTCTAAGTGCTCAGGTTTTTTAGTCGTGCACCAACTTCTTCTTGTAAGTCTTTTAATGTGATCTCGAAGTTTGGCGCAGGTGTGATTGATTTTAAATAATGGATCGAATTTACGTTTGTTGTGGTTGAGATATCTTTGTTCTCTCGTCTTTTCTTTTTTATCGTCCGCTAAGAATATTAAGTGTTGAGCTTTGGGAAAAGCCTTTTTTACAGCTTTTATATAGCTCATTTTTTTATCGGACTTAATAATCTGGATATGGGGATTACGAGAGGAGATTTCTTGTAATAACTCAGGAAGCTTCGCTTTGATCTCATCAGGACGAGGTCCGTATTTTTGGAGAGAAATTGAAGATAAATGTCCAAAGGCTTTAATCTTTGCCACTTTAACTCCGGCAATCTCATAGTGCTCATTAACCGCAACGATGACGGATAATGGTTTTAACTTAGTATGTTCAATAGATAAAAGTTCATCAAACTCAAGCTCTTGACCTTGAAGTTTTCTACTTAAAACATCGTCCTTAGCAAGTGTGCCGAGCCAAACCCATCTGGTATAGGCTGTTTTATAGTTGCAGCCCACAATTCTAGCGGCCTCTCTGATACTGACTCCACCAGCAAAAAGCTTGCACAGGGTTCTATTCAGAAAGCTTTTCTTTTGTTTAAACGCTGGCGACAAGGTTCTGGTGGAAAAGTTCCTGTTGCAGTGATTGCAATGAAAACGCGGGATATAGGTTTTAGTACTCTTTTTATAAAAGTAGCCGCGTTTAGAAAAGTCTTTGTAGCCACAATAAGGGCATTTTTTATGGTGAACCGAAAACTGCGCCATCAAACGAATGGGGCAGCAATAGATGTGCTCTTCTTAAGACGTCTTTAATTTATCACAACATCCGATTTTGACTAGTGGCGGATATCTTAGGATTGTGCTGCGCACACCGTTCGGGATCAGTTTCGGCGCAGTGGCTCGATAAAGAACTGCACTTGAACGTGTAAAGAATCTTTTTGCCCCTGCATTTGTGTGAGCATTCCTTCTTTGAGATTAACGACTCCAGACCGTGCCAAGTTTTCAATAATGCTATTTTCCTCATTCACAACATAGATCGAGGTCATAAAAGAAGAAAGCTGACTGGTGTCGTTGTTAAAACGATAGGAATAAGAATTTGCACTGAGGTTCAAGTTGTATTTCGAGATGAACTCTGTGGGCCCTGCATAGCGCCAGTGTGCGGATTTGAAATCCGAATTCAAGTTGTACATCATTTCGCTCTGCCAATCTGAATAGCGAATGACTATACAATCTTGTGATACGCACCAACGCGCTGATAGGCGAATACGCGGATAAGAATGCGGAGCGGGATCCGTCGGAGGTTTTTCAGTGCTTCGTTGGTAAGTCAGGCAATTTGTGCCTTCGGTACAAACTTGAAGACTGTTATTGACCTCTTGATAAGTTAGTTTCATTTTCTGCTTTTCATTGGGGTCAAAAACTTCAAGTATCCCGGCTTTATCAGAGAGAATTTGCAATTTGGTTTTGTCGTAGTGCATCCCCAGCGTGATGATTTGATCTAAAGATGACTCGCCAACAATCAACCAGCCTCGATAGAACTTCCCATATCCACCATCATCTGGGACTAGATTCTCAGACAGCCATGTGCCTTTTGGAATCTGCGCAAAAGAGAGCGAACTCATTAAAAAAATTGTGAACATTAGAAGTCTGTTGCAATACATGGCTAAATCTTAATTGCAGAAACTTTGACAAGTCTAGAAGAGTTTCATATTTCCACCACCTCACAACGGAGGATCTATGAAAACATTGGTATTCTTATTCGCGATGTCTTTGTCTTTTTCAGCTTCAGCAGCATTGGAGCCGCATTTTGGAAAAATCTCGAGCCACGGCTTTAAATACAGCTGCACGTTCACAAATAAATCCAGCAGAACTTTGGATATGAAGTATGTGACATTTGTGTTTGCACCGGTATCTGGTGAAAACTCAGACTACCAAGTGCAAGAGCGTATTGATCAACGCGTGCGTTCTGGCGAAACTCTTCGCAACTCAGTTCATGAGCCACATGCTTATTTGGCTCGTCACTGTTACTATCTAGCTCGCTAGTATCATATTTCAGGTTGGGAGGTGAGCGCTGCCATTTCTCAGCCTTCTGGGTCTCAAAAAAGACTTGCCATCATGCTCTAGGCGCCGTCAAAATTTAAACATGAAAAAGACGTTGAGCATCTTCGCATTGGGTGTACTTGTGGGTTACGGCATTTCATTACTGAAGTCGGAAAAGCCGACTGCAATGCCACCACAAGTGACTCACTCGAAACCGTACGAGGCGAAGATTGTAAAGCCAGCAAATCTCATTCGAGCTAGCGACGCGCAAGTCGCCAGCGAAAAACCACCAGCAACCGAGATTCCTCCGATGGGAGTTCAACAGCAAAGAGAAATTGCCGCAGACTCCCCTCAAGAAGAAGAAGCATCTGAAGTATTTAATCTTGATATCGCTGAATCCGAACTGGCGATGATGGAAGAAAATCTTTCAGACTTACAGAAAGATGTTTCTCTCGTTCGCAGTGAAGATGGATGGATCGTTCGTTTTTATAGCTCTTCAAACTTAATGGAGTCGATCGGAGTTAAAGACCGTGATCTTATTCGTTTTAGCCATCTTGAAGCTTTGAAAAGAGATCCAACAAAGACCTACTTGGTCAGCCGTCTCGAATCTCTTTTCTCTCACCTGGAGCGCTAGGGATTGAATACCAGGACTAGGTAAACTAGGAACAGCACCATATGCACAGCACCTTCCAAAAGAGTGGTGCGACGGTTTGAAAATGTCAGCGTGCTTAAGACCAAGGTAATTCCTAAAATTGTCATTTCCGTGGGTTTAAGACCCAAGATCACAGTTTGATTTGTCAGAATTCCAATCGCCAGAACCACTGGAACAGTCAGTCCTACCGTCGATGTTGCACCACCCAAGCAAAGGTTGATCGCGCGTTGCAGATCATTTTTTGCCACAGCTCGTAAAGCGCTAATTCCTTCCGGTGCAAACACGATAGCTGCAATCACAACCCCGCCCAGCGCTGCCGGTAGGTCCAACGTTCCAATGCCATAATCCAAAATCTTGGCAAGACCTTTAGAAAGTAAAACAATCGGCAAAATATTTGCGAGAAGCAAAACAATATGCTGAATTAAAACTTTTCGGCTCACGGATGGGCGATGAAAGCTGTCAGAGGATGCAATAGCGGACTCTTCAGAGTTATGAACATAAAACGCCCGGTGGCGACCTGTTTGAGTAATCAGAAAAACACCGTAGAGACCGATCGTGAAAATTGAAAATGCTCCCGCTTGCAGGGGAGTCAATGTGCCTCCGATTGTCGAAGTCGTAAAATTCGGAAGAATCAAAGCAATTGAAGACAATGGAATTAAAACAGCAAGATAAGAAGCAGCCCCTTGCAAGTTATAAGATTGCTCGCGGTGTTTCAGGCCCCCAATAAAAAGTCCCAAGCCTACGACACCATTTAATACAATCATGAGAACGGCGAACATGGTATCGCGACCCAGAGTCGGTGCTTCTTTCGCGCCTAACATCACCGCAGCCACAAGTGCCACTTCAATAATCACAATGGATAAGGTGAGTATCAGAGTACCATGGGGCTCACCTAAGATATGAGCAAGTTCCTCTGCTTCGTGAACCACACCAAATGCCGACCAAAGAATCACCCCGAAAAACCAGCAAAATAAAACTGTCAACAGAACCGGTGAACTCAGATCATCAAGCCAACTTGAAAGAAAAAGAAGGAAGCACAACACCGTACTCCAAGAAACAATCAATCGTGCGATCATACTTTTTTGCAAAAGGCCTCCGTCGAAAATCTTTTCTACTTTTCAATCAGAATCTGTTTGTGGTCAACGGCTTTTGCGACTTTTAGCATCTTTGAAAGTGAACGCGCGTCTGCGGGAGCTCGTACTTTAATATCGTTATCAAAATAGACAAATACATCGCGGGACGAGATTGATTTTGCAGAATCACCAATGCGCAAAGCATCGCGTGGCTCCAAACCTTTTGACCACGTGCGAATGCGGTCTGCCCACCAACGAAGAGTTGGCTCATCATAGCCGGATTTATAGATTTCTTCGTCGCCATGCAATCGCAAATAAACAAAGTTGCTGGTGACATCTTCCATGTAAGGCCATTTTCCAGCGGTGTCGGCAAAAACAAGTGCTACATTGTGTTTACGTAGGAGAGCAATAAAATCAGGATTTTCAAAGCTATGGTGACGGATCTCCAGTGCGTGGCGCAAACGCCTTTTCGAATGAGTGATAGCATCTGAATATTTTTTTTGAAAGCGTTCGGATTGGTGCGCAAGCGCAGCTGCATCTGCGAAATTTTTTGGTAGTAACCCTAAAAACTCGTCCAGGCGGTCTGGATCAAATAAAAAATTAGGCGGAAGCTGCCACAGAAAAGCTCCCAATTTATATTCTAAACAGAGAACTCCTGAAGCAAAAAAATTAGATAACGCAAATTTCGGATCGCGAAGACGAAGAATATGTGTGATATAGCGTGGCCCTTTGACGGAGAACTTAAAATCATCGGGAACTTCCGAAAACCAACGTTGATAAGTTTCGGGACGCTGATAGGAATAAAAGGATCCGTTAATCTCAATGGAGTTCACCTGCCTGCTTGCATAAGAAAGTTCTTTCTTTTGTGGCAGATCTTCTGGATAAAAAATTTTTCTCCAGGGTGGGTAAAGCCAACCTGAAATTCCAATTCTCATTTCCATTTTTTCAGCCTAGCACCGCTGGCTTTCCGCACAAAGCAGATTTAAGACTTCTTGCCGAATACTAAAAAGGGAAGGAGGATAGAAGAAAGCCTATTACAAAAGGAATTCAGGATGATTCAAGCACTTCGATTGGCACTCGCACTTTTTGTATTCACCCCTTTTTTGGCAAAGGCCTTGCCGCCGGTCTCAGAAAGACCTGATCTGAACGAGTTTTATAGCAGTGCATTTCAACTCCCAGACACTCGTATTTGTGCTGTGTTCGAAAATCTTGAAAATTTTCAAAGCACTCTTCCTCAAGCAAAAATGTACTTTGTCTGTTTAAAAGATCGTCGTTTTACCAAAGCCCGTCAGTTGCAGCCTGGCATCAGTGAACAGTTTAATTACTTTGCCAATGCTCGGCCTGTTACTATCAATGGAAAAATTTGGATTTACTTCACTGCCGTTGATACTCAGAAAAATGAAAGCAAATGGGGACGTTTCGCGTTTGATGAAAATGATCCAGAAACTCCGGTCGAATGGTTGAATGCGCAAGAATCACTAGTGGGGCAAATCCGTCCTTGGATTTTTCCGAGTCTAACGAGTTCGGGAGATATTCTGCTTGCTTACGAAAAAAGAAATTCGACGACGGGTCTGATGGATTTGTTTTTTGCAAGAAGTGCAAAGGGACGAGATTTCAGTGTCGGTCTGCCGATCGCCAGCGGAGCACAGATGGTTCGCTTTGCTGAATTTGAGAAAGGCCCCTGGGCGTTTTCTTATCAGGTGGGGAGTGGAAAGCAGATGAATGCGTTTGTGAAGTTTTCCGCGGATCAAGGACAAAGTTTTTCAACTCCGATTCAAATTTCGCAATATAAAAATATTCACGACACATTTTTACTCAAACGTCATGATGGCGAACTAGATGTATACTATCTGGTGTGGATGGAAGGATCTGGCTACTCGCTGTTCCGTCGCCAGCTTAAGCGCGATGGCGGATTGGGACCTGAGCAGCAGTTGACGAGTACAGCTGTTGCTGTTGAAAAGCCGCATTGTTTGCGTCTTGCGAGTGGAAAAATATTTGTTACATTATCGAAATTAAACGCTCCAACGAGCTCCACAGTTGCGAGCGATATCGTCTTTATGACTTTGATGGACGATGCAGAATAACGAATTTTGTATTTCGACATTTCTTAGCTTTTAACAGGCCATATTAAATCTCGTTTAGTAAACTGAACTTACTTTTTCCAACGGAGGACATATGCCTTATGTTGGGGGCGTAAGAAAGCTGGTATCTGTTGTTCAGGACCTTTCATCGGCGCGCAGCCTTGAAAGAATCATGGCGCTCGTGCGAACGGCAGCCAGGGAAATTGCACATTCAGACGGAGCAACCTTTGTTTTGCGAGAAGGAAATTTCTGTCACTATGCAGATGAAAATGCAATCAGTCCCTTGTGGAAGGGACAAAGATTTCCAATAGATTCGTGTATCAGCGGTTGGGCGATGCTCAATAAAAAAGCGGTGGCGATTTACGATATTTCCAAAGATCCTCGAATTCCCATCGAAGCATATCGACCTACTTTCGTTCGCAGTTTGGCAATGGTGCCTATTCGACGGGATCGACCGGTTGGTGCCATAGGCGTGTATTGGGCGAAAACTCATCATACATCGGCTGAGGAACTCGAATTATTGCAGGCCCTTGCTGATACGGTTTCAGTTGCGATGGAAAATGTGAATCTGTACAGCGCCTTGTCCTCGAAAGTCGAAGCTTTGCAGGAAGCAAACGAGGCCAAAGATAATTTTCTGCTAACGGTTTCCCATGAATTGCGTACGCCACTGAATGCAATCACAGGGTGGGTTGATATTCTTAAAGAGGATCCCGCGTTGGAAGAAGAACAACGAGTTCATGCTCTCGATGTGATTGATCGCAATGCTCGGGCGCAAACGAGAATCATTGATGATCTCATTGATTCGACCCGTATTGTATTAGGACGTTTGCGCCTCGAGCAACAAGAAGTCGATTTAGTGGAAGTCGCAAAGGAAGCCATTGCTTCAGTACAGTTTGAAGCGAAGAAAAAAGGCATTTCACTTCACTTATTGATTCAAATCTCCAAGGCACCGATTTTGGGCGATGCTGTTCGCATGCGACAGGTGATGTGTAATCTTTTGGTGAATGCAATTAAATTTTCTCATGACCAAGGACAGGTCTTTTTGAAAATTCAAGGGAGAGGGCCGGGGGTTGAAGTGCTGGTGCAGGATCAAGGCGTCGGTATTGCACCAAAAGACCGAGATCTACTTTTTCAGCGATTTCATCAGGCCGACAGTACGACGACCCGAAAACATGGAGGTTTAGGTCTGGGTCTTTCGATTTGTAAACATTTAGTGGAAAATCACGGTGGTCATATCAACGTTTTTAGTCAGGGGGAAAATATGGGAACGACGGTCACGTTTTCGGTTCCGATGATTGATAAAAATAAAGAGACGGTGGCTGCCGCCTTAGAAGATCAAGTTCGCGAATCCGCAAAATCAGACAAACGGCTCCGAGGACTGCATATTCTCGCTGTCGATGATGATGAAGATTCTTTAGGCCTTATGGAAGTCGTTCTTCGCCGCTCGGGAGCGCGAGTTGAAAAGGCAAACTCAGTCGGTGAGGCAATTCGCTTGTCACGTCTTCATCATTTTGATGCGTTGGTGAGTGATCTGAGTATGCCAGAAGAGGATGGCTTTTCCTTGATGCGCAAAGTGCGTTCGGGGCAAACGGCATTTCCGCGAGAGATTCCCGCAGTTGCGGTAACGGCCTTCAACGATAAAGAAAATGAAATCAAAGCTCTTGCGGCAGGTTTTGATCAATTTTTTGGAAAACCTTTTTCGGGAAGTAAGCTGATCCACACCTTAGAAACCTACGGTGTATTCCGTGATATGCGTGATGCGGATCATCCTTAAAACTTAACCGACAATTTTTTGCAATTGCTCCACTTGCTCGCCTAAAACTTTTGCTTGGCGAAGCATCACCTCAGAGGAGGCGGCGGCTTCTTCGGCAGAGGCGGCATTAGATTGCGTCGCTTGATCCAGTTGATTCATGGCTTTTGAAATTTGTGCGATTCCCTCAGATTGCTCAGATGAGGCTGTGGCAATTTCGGAATTCAATTCTGTTACTTTCTTGACCGATGAAACGATTTCTTTCAAAGCCAATCCACTGCGATCGGCGATGGAACTCCCTCTTTCGACTTGTTCTACCGAGTCTTTAATGAGATGTGAAATTTCCTTTGCGGCCTGAGCAGATCGTTGTGCCAGTGCACGCACGGCTTCAGCCACTACGGCAAAACCTTTACCTTGCTCGCCGGCACGTGCGGCTTCTACCGCCGCATTCAGTGCTAAAAGATTTGTTTGGAAAGCGATGTCGTCAATAACGGAAATAATTTCTTCAATACGTTTTGAAGATTTATTGATATCGCCCATTGCTGAAATAAGGCCGTTGATTTCCTCATCACCACGCACGGCTCGCTGTTGGCTCCCTTGGGATAATTCGTTTGCTTGGCTGGCGTTTGCTGAGTTCATTTTCACCATGCTGGTGAGTTCTTCAAGCGAGGCAACAGTTTCTTCAAGTGAGGCGGCGGCTTCGGTTGAGTTGTTTGCCAGTTGTTGGCTAGCCATATTGAGTTGCTCACTGGCGTTTTCAACATTGGTTTTTGATTCCGCAACCGACGTGGCAATTTCTTTGAGATTCTTCTGTAAGAGTCGAGCGATAAGGGCTGCGACACTTAGACCCAAGATCAGTCCGATAGCGCTGATCATGAGAAGGGTCTTACGAGAAAACTGCATGATGCCTTGGGCTTTTTTAGACCATTCAATGCCTTGATTTTCTTGGAAGGTGATAAGTTCTTCTAAGCTTTTACCATGACTATTATAAGCTTCTCGAAAATCTCCATCGAGCATCTGATGGAACTCTGAAACATTTCCGCTTTTGCGCAATTGGATCATTTTTCTTGCGGACTCGAGGGTTTTGGTCCAGCTCGATGCAACTTTGTCGTAAATCGCAGCTTCTCCCTCAACAAAAGGAACGTCTTGATAGCGCTTGTCATTTTCGGAATATTTTTTGACGTAATCTTCGAATCGTTGAGAGAGATAGTTGATTTCTTTTTCGGGTAGATCGGGATAACCCAAGCGTACAATCTGGCGGATGGAACCGCCGGTTGCCGAGGACATCTGTTGCAAGAGCATCGCGTTTGGTAGATTAATCTCCACAACATGGTCGTAGGTATCCGAGACAGTTTTGAGGGCGAAAAATCCTGTTCCGCCCACAATTATCAAAGCTATGGAAAGTAGGCCGCAAATTAATGCAAGGCGAGCGCGGAGAGTTGTCATCGTGTTAATTCTCCTTTGAGAGAAAACGTACCAGTTAGAAGACGTATTAGGAAAATTACATCATGATTTTTATCAGGATTTCTTTACAAGCCAGTAATGTTAATTGAGAGGCGCAGAGGAAAGCTCGTATTCAATTTGAGATGGATTTTCGGCTTGAAAATAAACATTAATGAATTTGACCAAAAATCACATCATTGATGATCAGGAACCCATGTTCATGTGGTGCTGATTTTTTTGGATTTGAGTGGAGCCAATGAATGACAGCTCCAAGTGGGGACCAACGATCTTTGATAAAATCTCCGCAGGCAATGACTTGGTCACCGATGCGATAGTCGGTTAGTGCACCGAATTTGGTGTTGTAAATGACTTCCACTCGGTCGTCTTGCGTCGATAGATTTCCGTCTAGATCCACTTCGAAATGCATGTGGTTTTGACGATCTTCAATAAGACGGACAATCACTCCTCGGACGAATGCGCGCCCCACGAATTTTTGTTCCGTGAGTTCTCGCCACATTAAAACGCGACTTTCGTTAAAGCTGAGGCGCTCTGTTTTATCCATGCATGCCGGAATTTTCCCAGCGGCCCAAGTAAGACTGGTGGATAAAATAAGAACTAAGAAAGTCGCGAATTTCATTTAGTGGATTTCTTCCGCAACAAGGGAAACAGCCAAATCGTAATCCGATGTCGTTTGGTCTTGGAAATGTTCGCGGACAACGCGAATAGCTTCTTCAAATTGGGCCGTACGCACTTCACCTTTGGAAGCGACGAAATAATGAAGATCGTCTTGAGCTGCGGCAACAACACGACAAACTTTGCCAAAACCACCTGTTGCACAAAGAGTGACGACACTTGAATATACAGAAGTTGCGCGGAAAGAAAGAATTGTATCTTCAGCATGGGCTGCGGAAGTAAGAGACAGTGTTGCAAGAAGAGCTGACAAGATTTTTTTCATAATAATCTCCAACAGATCCTATGGTTTTACACACATTGCTGGGGGATTTCCAATTCTGCTCAGCCCCTTAGCGGCTTTACAAAAACTGTTCAAAAATTCGACACAGCCAACTACGTGAGGTTAACAAAATACATGTTTGTTCGTCTGGTTTGACGAGGTGTTGTCTCTTATCTTTAAGCTTTAAAGGAGAAGCATTCATGTTCAAAGTACTCGCAATCAGCCTGACATTTGCGGCCGTTCCGGCCCTAGCAGAAAAAGTGGCACCGAAGCCCGTTGCCGTCCAATTGAACAACGGTAAAGGAGTTGAAGTGGGAAGTCTGACAATCACCCCTGATGGCGACGGAGTGCGGGTTGTGGTTGATGTAAAAGGTCTACCACCGGGGGAGCATGCTTTGCATTTTCATGAAAATGGATCCTGTATCGGACCTGATTTTAAATCTGCGGGAAATCATTTTTCACCGCAAAAAAGAAAACACGGCTTTGATACAAAGGGCGGACCCCATGAAGGAGATCTGCAAAATATGACCGTCAAGGAGGATGGGACCGGACATTTTGAGGCCGTACTGAAGGATGTGGCTCTTCATGGCAAATCACTTTTAAAACCAAAAGGAACTTCATTTGTTATTCATGAAAAACCTGACGATTATAAAACTCAACCTTCTGGTGCATCCGGTGATCGCATTGCCTGCGGTGAAGTGAAAAGTCCTCTATAGGACGCTTAGGAAAGACATATGTTGCCCGGAAAAAAACGGCTGACGTGGAGCCAGCTCAAAATAGAGGTCGAAGATTGTAAAAGATGTGATCTCTATAAAAACGCCACTCAATCTGTTTTTGGTTCGGGCAATCGCAAGGCCGCGATTCTCATCATCGGGGAACAGCCCGGGGACCGCGAGGACTTGGCAGGAGAAGCCTTCGTAGGTCCCGCAGGTGGTGTCCTAAAATCTTGTTTGCAAGAAGCGGGAATCGAAATTACAGAAGTATTTATGACAAATGCGGTTAAACATTTCAAATATGTGGCCCGTGGTAAGTCTCGCATTCATCAAAAACCCAATGCGGTGCAAATCCAAGCCTGTAAGCCTTGGCTTGATGAGCAGATTCGACTGTTGAAGCCCCAAGTTATTATGGCTCTCGGTGCGACGGCCGCACGAAGTCTGCTGGGAAAAAATATTGTGATCTCTCAGGTACGTGGGAAAGTTTTTCCGCAAAGTCTGTACGAGGCCAGATGTTTTGTAAGCTGGCACCCTTCAGTCATCCTTAGAACTCCAGATCGACAAGCGGCCGCTATCAAAAGAACCGAGCTCATTGCAGATCTTAAGAAAGCAAAGTCATCTCTAAAATGAAATGGGGATGATGGACTTCTGGGCGAGTTCTAAGGGAATGAATTGAGAATAGATTTTGACGAAGGTGCCGTCTTTTAGCATGTCTAGCAGGACCTGTCTGAACATCTGAACTTCTTGTTCGGAGAGTCGTTTTGGATCTATATAACAACCAATGGGTACACTAAACTTATCATCCACAATCGTCGAATAATTCTTAAGACCCATTTTATTCATGTGGTAGCTTGAAATCATAAACGAGCCGATAAATCCTTGAATGCGATTTTCCTCAAGAGCTTTAAAGAGGCTGGGATAGTCGGGCAAATCAATGAGACGTTTTTCTTTTCGCAGCAATTCGTATTCCGACAAGTCATAATAAGTCTGCGTGCCGATAATGTTGCCGAAAATTATTTTCTTTTTATTCACAAACTGCGGAACCGATTTAACCTTCCTCGCCCACTTAGGGCCGACGACCAAACTGCGTGGACTGTCATAGAGATGGATAAATCGCGCCACATTATCCATCTCAATAGTTTTGACTGAAACGACTGAGATGTCGACTTGAGAGTGGCGAAACTTTTCGATGAGAGAAGGGCGACTGTATTCTTCGACAAGAAATTCGCAACCCGTTCTTTTTCTAAGTTCGTGAATGACCTCGATAGAGGAACCTCGCAGCTGACGTTGGGTTGAGACAAAATAAAGGGGCTCATTAAAAACCTGACCGGCTTTAAAAACATGGGAACATTTTTTAGGCGTGTTTGAGATCACGGTTTGTGCAGATGCCACCGAGACCGAAAGGACAAAAAGACCCGAGCACAAAAATTTAAAAAATGGTCGCATGACCTATAATACTTAGAAGAGATACTGAAGGGAAAGCCCGGAAGAAATGTAATATTGAAGGTCGCGATTTGAATTGTTAAATGCGGCAATCAAACCATTGTCGAAAACACGTAAATGGTAGCCGATTGCCACACGGCTTGGATGAAAGGTAAGTGTCGAACTAAATTCGGCACCATAGCGAAAAGCCGTTTCGTCATAATACTTCGGATAAGGATACTTCCCTGGTGAACGGAAAAAATATCTTTCATTGTCCATGGAAACCACGGTGAAAAACCCAAATTGCAATGGACGCCAGTCATTTCCATAGAAATTCACATTCCAGCGGGAATAGCGATATATAAAATTCGACTGGTAGTAATTTTCGTCACCAATATTGTAAACACCCAATAGGTAGTTCACTGCATGCTCGGGCAGCCACTCATAGCTAAAGCCGAGGGAATACTTTCCTAAAAAGCCACCGCGCTCAAAAAGAGCACGCCAGTCAGCGCGAGCCTGCATGCTGAAAAGCAGAATAAATATTAAGGATAAGTTTTTAAAGTTTTGCAAACTGTCTCCTGTGTATCCATTCTTTTTATGCAAAGGTTAAAGCCGGTGATTTCCAATAGCAGCCACTGTTCGCCTTCGACCCGTGCGCACTGGAGCATAACAGTGGTATTGTCGTCGAGAAGGTCATAGACGTGATTGTGTCCATTTAAGATCAACTGGACTTTGCTATCTTTAATAATTGTATCCAACATGGCAGCATCATCGCCAAAGTAGCGCTCGGGATCGCGCAACTGGACATGTGAGAAAATGAAAACTGGCAAAGCTGAGTCGTCGACCGTCTTTTTTAGCCAAGGAAGATCAAAGTCATCGGGATTTTCTAGGTTGTTCGAATCAAAAAAGATGTAGCGGTGAGAAGTAGACTCGAAATAAAAGTTAGGATTGCCAAATGCCTTGCGGAAGAGCTCCGGACCAGCGCCAATGGCATCGTGGTTACCGATGGCCATCATTTTGGGATATTTTAAATACTCAAGGGCGTCAATAAACTGATCGTATTCAAGGTTATAGGCGCTGTTGGTGAAATCCCCCAAGCCTGCAATAAAATCAATTCCTTCAACTTGGTTCATCGCAAATGTGACTTTATCAAGGGCTTTGTAGTTCTGATGAGAATCAGAAAAAACCGCGATGCGAATCACTCCATCGGCATCAATGTCACCCAGTCTGTCGATCGATTGCCCATTGAGATTCCGCTCGGGTCTTAAAAGGGCATCCGAGAAGGGAGAATCCACGAAAGGCGCACAAGAAGTGATTGTTAAAAGGAAAAAGAGTGAAACGAAGATTGTCTTCATAAACGAAACTCCACGCTCAATCGGCCAAAGATATCGCTGTCAATCTGAGTGGCTTCGGAATTCGGTGAATAAATGGTTTCAGATTCATAGAGACGACGGTTGAATGAATAACCCAGTCCGAAAATCACACCCGTTGTGTCAGTGAGAATTTTGCGAATACGCGCTTGAACTGCGACCTCTTCGTAGTAAAGGCGATCGTCATCATCAACCCGAGTGGAGTGAAGATAAGATCGAACATCGAATCTGATATTGGCATTGAAGACGAAATCATCTTCAAGATTTTTCTCTAAATCGAAATTGACTCCAAACGGAGTCAGGCCAAAGGATTTTTGCCATATTTCGGGATTGTCCCAAACGGCACGAAAGAATGGAAATCCATAAACCAGCATCAAATTTTCGCTCACGTGATGAATCACGCCGAAATAAGGAAAAGGTTTGCCGTTAAAAAAGCCACGGTTTTCGGACTGGTTCACAGCAAAAAGCCATCGATGACTATTAAATTGCGGAGTGTAGTAAACGACGCTGGCTTCGACCCACACATCACGCTGGCTGACGTAAGGCTCGTCGCTGGCAGTGGCATAAGCGCCAAAAAAAGAGAGCGATGAACCACCTTCGAATTCTTTATTGAGTCCCAAACCCGCACTGATACTTTGTAGATTGTTGCCGATAAAGACTTTTTCTTTCCCTAAGGTAAAATCAGCCTTCCCCAAGCCTAAGCTTTCGTCAACAATGTCAGCAGAGCCTTTCCAAGTTTCTGTGCGAAGAAGAGGCACACGAATTTCACTGTTGGTAATACGCACGGGAGCGGATTTGTAAGTGTAAGGGGATGTCCAAAGATCGGAACGGAAATCAAAAATAAATCGCAGGTTACGATCTTCAATCGTTGGAATAGTTCCCAACGGAGCCGCCTGTCCTTGAATAAGAAAAATGTTACTGACTACGAATAAAAGAAGACGTAAAAAATTGTGCACTTACATTTTTTACGGGGCTTAGAGAGATGAGTCAATACGAAGGCATTTGCTTTTGATGCCGTACAAAATGAAATTTGCAAACCTGCTGGCACACACGAGAGTGTTCGAAATTTAAATAACATTACTGAGCAAAATCGCAGTTGTAGAGCAAACCCTTAATGCGAGCCTCGCCGCCGGCGTCACGATGAGCTGGCGTGAAAGTAGCGCCGGCTGAAGGCATAGAGATACGACCGCCCTTTGAAACTTTCACATCTCCATACTCAGCTTCGGTTAGTTTGTCCGTATCAATTGCAATCAAGATCCCTTTTGTTTTGGAGTCGTTGATATGAAGAGAATAGACACGAGAGTTGTCGATGTTCTTACCAGGTACCACACAACGAGCAACGACTTCTTGGAAGGCTGCTTGAGCAAAGGACGTGGTTAAAACGATTAGAGCTATAGTCAGGAAACGTAACATGGGACTCTCCTCGGAAAGATTCCATTGTATCTAGCAAAGAAGATGCCTTGTGGGCGCACTCTGGTTGCCATTTAATTTTACTTTAAATGCGGTTGGGGACCAAGTTTGCCAATTTTGGCGGTCCTGTGATCTGCTATTTTACATCTTGTGATCGTTTCTTTAGGCCTTGATCCTGAGGCTCTTCAGAGGGAATACGACGTATGATTCGGGCAATTCGTAAAGAATCTGAGAATTTTGTATTATCGGCGGGGATTGTACCGGTTCTTCAGGAAGAACAGGTGCGCCTGTTGCTTTTGCGCTCCTACAATTACTGGGATTTTCCTAAAGGTGTGGTGGAAAAAGATGAAGATCCTTTTCTTGCTGCCCGACGAGAGCTGCAAGAAGAGACCGGAATATCTAAAGTCACATTCCCATATGGTCGCGAATGGACCGAGACCGAGCTTTATGGTCGCGGTAAAATAGCGCGCTATTATGTGGGATCCGTGAGTTCTGCCGAAGTAACTTTGGGTGTGAATCCCGAGTTGGGGAGACCCGAACATCAAGAGTATCGATGGGTCAGTCCCGAAGAAGCCCAAGAACTCCTAGGTCCTCGAGTCGCCAAAGTTTTGGAGTGGGCTCTTAAAAAAATAAAATCTTAGAAGTTCGGATCTTCGATGTATTTGAAATAGGCTTTGCAATATGCACTTTCTGTTTGCGCGCGATTAAAGCGAATACCCTTGTCCATGTGTCGAGCTTTACAGCGGTTGATGGCAGGACCAATCAATCCTGTTGGGCGACTTTTAAGTACATCCGCCATTTCTTGTTGGCATTCATGATGAGCTTTTTCCCAGAGCACTTCGCATAAGTCGCGTTTTAAATGATAGCACTGACCTTGAGGAGTGTCAGTGCCGCACGGTTGTTTGGCTAAATCTTCTTCGATCATACGAGGTGTGATAAAGGCATTAGATAGAAGAATAAGAAAAGTAATAATGGCAACAGCGCCGACACCTATTTCCCAATAAATGGAAATGCCAGCTTTGTGAGCCAAGGGACGTTTCACAATCAGAAAGATTCCGGCGATGCATATCAACGAGAAGAAGATCATTTCTGTCATATTTTGAAAGTATAGGTCTGGACCTAATGAATAGCAACCCGAATGAATTTGACTGAAAGATCGACAGTTTAAAGAACTTAGAAATTTTTAAAGTCCCAGGCTATCATGACAATATGGCGCAACAAACGTTGGCCCCGATTTTGGGGGCCTTAGATGAATGCATCGAGACTTACACCACGGAACGCAAAATGTGTGTGGATGAGTTTATTAATCAACATTTCTCTCTCGCAGAGACCTTAGAAATTCAAAAGCGGTCTGTTCCTTGGGACTTTCTGTTAACTCCTATCAATGCCTTGTGGTCGATTCCCTATGTTTCGTTGAAAAAATCAATTGAGACAGCAGATAAAATGGGGTGGACCAAGCTCAGTCCTTTGATCGAACGAGTTCCGTCTGGATTTAAAACCGGCTATCAAAAGTCGATGGAAAAGCTTTTGCTAGAGGAACTCATCCAACCCGAAAAGCTATTGAAGCGCTTGCACGAGCATCCTGTCATTGGGCCGCAACTGGCTAGCCATCAAGTTCAACTCAATGAAAAACAAATCCGCAAAGAGATGATCAAGGAGATTGAAAAGCACACCTCGGGGCAGGCGATGATCTCGGACCTCTGCAGTTCGCTATTAGCGCTTCTTGCGGGATGGATATATTTTGGTGATAAGAATCTGGGAGTTCTGGATCTCGGGAGTCGTATTGCTAAAAAGATGGCGCGAGAAAAAGCGGCCTCCGGATTTTTTCTGGGCGAAAAATTAGGCCATACATTTTATGGTTATTTCCCACCAGCTCCGACCAAAACTCAAGTGGTCTTGGCAACCGTGGCTGTGGGATGCGTACTAACCGTGATCAGTGTTCTCGTCAGCACAATGAGTGACCCACTGAGAAAAAAAATGGGACTGCATCACCGTAAGCTCACGGGACTTGTTGAAAGCTTAGAAGAAAAATTGTTCTTACAAATCAAAAAAGAAATCAAAACATCCCTTCAACAATCCGAATTATTGGAGCGAGCTGGTTCATGAAAATTCCATGGATCGTTCTTTCGGCATTTTTAATCTTGCAAGGGTGTGCTCACAAGCTGAAGGTCGGCGGAACTCAAGAAGGTACTGCTTCTTGGTACGGTGACACTCATCACGGAAAAACCACGGCTAACGGGGAAAAGTTTAATATGAATGCACTGACGGCAGCTCATCGTAAGTTGCCGATGAATTCCATCGTTCGGGTCAAAAGCCTTTCCACCGGTAAATCAGTCACAGTCAGAATTAATGATCGGGGTCCTTACTCGGGCGGGCGGATTATTGACGTTTCGAAGGAAGCGGCGAGGCAGTTGGGCTTTCTGCAAAAGGGAACCGATCAGGTTGAGATCGAAGTCTTAACAATGCCAGTTCAATAATTCAAATGAACTCATAGAAACCGTGAAGGGCGGCCCCAGGGACCGCCCTTTTTCTTTATTCAATGTCAGCGAAAGAAACACTGTCGAATTTAAGTCCTGTCAGTTGCGCCATCCAATCAGCTGGTGAAGTCGAGTTTGCTGAAGGATGCAGACCGAAGACATAAGCACCTTGTCCCGCGAGTTGGATACCGGCATTGTTACCGCAATCCGCTGTATCGGACACGTAAGTGTGGCAACGGTTATTTACAACTTCCACGTATTTTGAATTATCACCCAAGTCATTATTCGTAGGTGAGGACACGTGGTAGTAACGCGTTTTCAATCCCTGGTTCAAGTTACCTTTGATCGTCGCGATACGAGCTGCATATGTCCCGATACCGTTTTGGATTTGCGAGTCATAGATATCACTCGCAATACCTTCGATGTTCGATACACCTGTGATCTGACCACCTGACATTGCGATGGTTGCAACGATACGTTCATGGCGTGACCAACCACAAGAACCTTGCTCCGCACACAAGAAACGATCAGAGCGGCTTTCGAATCTCAACTTACCCGTCAAGATATCAAAGCTTGCGGCAAAAGAACCTGATTTGTTCGCGCTCACTGCCGATTGATCTTCGTAAGTTAAGAATTCAATCGTTGTACCTGATATTTTACCAGCCAACTTGTAGGTTCCGAATTCTGCTGTTGTGATCGAAATACCAGTATCATAGTTCGTATTAAAGAACGCAGGTTTTGAAGCGCGAATCGTCGCAACCATTTGACCAATACCCATGTCGTTTAATTGTTGCTGTGTGAAGCACGACGTATCAGCTGTCACTGTTACTTGGTGCTCTTGGTTGTCGAAAACGATCCCGGCTTTTTCAACAGCACAAGAGATGGCTTTCACAACTTGAAGCGAGCCTGGAATGGAGTCAGGGGAGCCACCATTTTGCGCAAGCTTACAATAGAACAACCTCTGCGGGTAATCTGGATCCTGCGTATCAAGATAGCCACCTTGTTGATCAAGTGGCATCGCATGTTCATTACAAAGTACATCGACAAGACTTACTTGTGATGAAACTTTGCCTTGAACTTTACCCTGTACAGCTTGACCACCACCTTGTGCTGCCAAACCGTAACCAACCGCAACCACTGCATCTTGAACCGCTCCCATAATCTGAGACGGTTTTTCAGCAGAGATTGTTTCCGATGGTAGAAGTTCTTCGGTCAGCGGGGCTTGGCAGCCTGCTGATACAAAACCATAAAGAATTGAACCAATAGCGGCGATTTTATGCATTTGCTTATTCATAACACTCTCCTTGTTTTAAAGTTCCACGCAATTGCGTTTGCGTTACCTTCCTACAAGGCAAGTTTTCTGCCAGGCTCTAAGTGTTTGGTTTTACAAAAGTCTCATTCTGAACCGCCAACAGGAGTTAGCAGGTTGGCGCCAACTTTCCATGGGGGCTGACCATCCCAATTGATGTGTCCTTTTTACGACGTTGTTGTGTGGGAATAAAGACAAGGTCTGCCTCGGATTTCGGCAGACCTGAAGTGAATTTAAAATGGGGCGACTTCTTTTAGAAAGTTGACGAGTGATTCCCAAGATCTTTTATCTGCTTTTTCATTATAGGCGATACCTGTAGATGGATCATTCCCAGCATTTATGTCGGTAAATGAATGGACGGCATTCCCGTAAGCTGTGAAAGCATAATCAATGTGAGCCGCATCCATTTCAGTTTTGAATTGCTCCACTTCAGCCGGTGGAACAAGCGGATCGATTGCTCCATGATGAACGATGACTGGCATCTTCATATTCGGCACATCTTGAGGATTTGGATTTGTCAAAGCACCGTGGAAACTCACAGCTCCAACGATCGGCGCACCGGCACGAGCCATCTCCAAAGCTCCTGTTCCTCCGAAACAATATCCGATCACGACAATTTTGTTAGGATCCACGCGCGGATCTTTTTTGATATGTTCAAGTGCTGCCATTTCGCGAGCTCGGAACAAGGCGCGATTTCCAGATTTATAAAAGTCAGAAAGATTTTTTCGTTCAACAGGGTCAACTGGTCGAATGCCTTTGCCATAAATATCAATGGCAAAGCCCACATATCCTAATTGCGCAATCATTTGCGCCCGCATTTTTTCGTAATCTCCAAGGCCACCCCATTGATGCACAATCAGCACTGCGGGGCGTGGAGTGGTCACTTGATCATCAATGGCCAAGAAGCCCTCGAGATCCGTATTTCCTTCTTTATAGTTTACAACTTCTGTTTTGATTTCTGCCAATGCCGCCGAAGTCATCAGCAGTAAAATGACAAAAGATTTCTGTAAGAGCGTCTTCATAATTCCTCCCATCGTGCGATCGTAGGAGCCTTCCCAACCCGGGTCAAAAAAGCCAGGGTCGGGGTGATGAAGTACAGCGTTTTGGAAATCTAGTCACAGCCGATTTTGTCGAGGCCATGAATGGGCTGCGTGTACTCAACTGTTGTGCCATCGGACCTCTTAATCATGAGAGAGTCACAAAGCATTCGACCACAATTGCCACCAGTAAAAATGTACTCTTCGCCAGAGCGTTTGTTTTTAATGTGAACGGTTTTTTCATAACCCCATTCACGTTCGTTCAATTCTTTGAACGCTTTCACTTCTGCTTTTGAAAGGGCCAAAAAGTCCGCTGGTGGATTTGCTGAGTGCGAAACAATCATATTGTTACCGATTTGCTGGATCTGCAGAACAGATTCGACGCATGAAGTGCCGCCATCGATTTCGTACGAATCGTTAGCAATAAACGAATATCCTCGGGTCGTGAAAGACTCATAGTTCTGCAGGAACGCACCAGAGATTTGGTATTCCTGATCATTAATGCTCGCAAGACCCAAGTATTCATGTAGTAAAGTTGCCATGGCTTTGGCGTTTACTTCTTCCATATCGACGTTACAGAATTTATCGGTTATCAGAATATCATTCGAATGAGGGTAGTTGACGGCATCTTTAACCTCGCCGTCCAAAATAAGGCTTTCTGTGCGATGAAATTTAGCTCGGGAAATTCGATAGAAAAGTACGCGTCGCTGAATTTCGGTCAAAAGCTCGGGCATCTCGGTCACAAGGCTCATGAGCTTTTCGGTGTTTTGACGAATTGAAAGAGAGCAGGAGTTGCCGCCTCCCCCCGTTCTGGGACCTTGTGGTTTAACGATCTTTTTCAAAGAATCGAAATTTTTATTATTAAGAATTAGAGTAGGCGCTTTTTTCAGCACGAGGCGTTTTTTTGCGACATCCTGAAGGAAGGCCGACTGTTCTTCAGCAAATGAGGGAGTGCTCCCAAGGACAAAAAACGTCAAGCAGGTGCAAACAAATTTTCTAATAAAGCCTTGGTATTTCACAGCTCATCCCTTCTCAAATGGACTGTTTATTCCCAATGCAAAGGATGCACCCTGGAGGTGTCTCGAAATGAGACTACACCCGGAATAGATCGATATTTAAACAGAAGGCCTCTTCCGGATCAGAAGGGTCGGAGACTTTATTAAATTCGGTTATAAAGCCTGCGATTTTTCGTTTTAGTTTTTCGAAATCTTGTTCAGAGAAAGACTGTACGGCGCTGTAGTGGGTCGCTTCTTTATCATGTTTTTGAATATTTTCGGTGGCACGAGTGCGCCAGTTGGAATGGTGAACACTGATCCAAGTGCTGTTGTCGGCCAGATGAATATTTGCGGAGTTCCAGCGATACTTATCACCTGACTTTTCTATCATTTGCATTTTGAGCAGGTAATTTAAAACAGGGGTGACTGTTTCTATCGTCAGGTTCAATCTTTTTGCGAGCATGGGGGCGGTTTGAAATCGGGGAATCGATGTGAGTGTGTGAATCGCCGTGGTCAGCCAAGTTGCATAGTAAACGCCGACGTCTGAGCTGACCT
Source organism: Bdellovibrio sp. HCB2-146 (assembly GCF_047345725.1). Classification (NCBI taxonomy): domain Bacteria; kingdom Pseudomonadati; phylum Bdellovibrionota; class Bdellovibrionia; order Bdellovibrionales; family Pseudobdellovibrionaceae; genus Bdellovibrio; species Bdellovibrio sp. HCB2-146. The sequence goes on along the minus strand of NZ_JBLEQP010000001.1, from coordinate 496,944 downwards.
CAGAGATAATCAGGGAATCCTTTTGTTGGTTTTTGAGTCGAAAGGATTCTCGTGCCATGTCTTTGGCCTTCGCTTCAAGGCGACGACGCAATTTTGGTGTGACGGCTTTTTCTTTTTCAATAAGCAAAAAGAAATAGTCTTGTTCAAAGTCCGATAGCTCGAGGTGCTCGGCCATGCCGTACGCCTGATCTAGACTCAGCTGGCCTTTTCCTTTCAGGCATGCGGATAAATAGGACTTCTGGCATTCACCAGCCTCGGCCAGTCGGGAAAGAGAACCACGCTCTTGCTCGCAGTAAGAATTGAGGAAATCTTTGTAGGATTTGAACTCAAATATATTCATGCGCCGACTTCTCCTATCAACGGTTTAGACAATTGTACACTAAAAATGAACAAATCGTTCACTAAATAATAATATCTATATTTTTTTACGATGAAGGCCCGGGTATATTGCAGTTGTAGTCATAACTGAAATGAAAGAACTAATAACTTGGAGGATACTATGAAAAGCGTATTGTTAACTTTTGCGGTTCTGTTTTCTTTTAATTTTGCTCAGGCGGCGAGTTCAGTTCGTGCGTTTGTCGTCGTCGGAACGAGCGACAAGTTCGACGAAAATGACTTCAGAGGACAAGCACCCAATGGAAGTGACGCTATGGCGATTGATTGTGGTGAAGATCAATTCTCTTCAATTGAAGTGGATGATCTTGGACGCGGTTTCTGGGCTTACTACAAATTTACATCGCACAAGGAATGTTTGAAGGCCGCAAGTGCGATGGAAAAAGCGACTGCCGAGTATCCAGCTGTTATCGTGTTAATCAACGGTGTTGCTAAGATAGCCGAACACTAACAGGTGTTCAGATAGTCTCTTTGATCTAAAAGCCTGCATTTCGATGCAGGCCCTTTTAGGTTTGATTAAAACTCCGGGGATTCTAGGGCGCCAAGCAGCTAAAAGAGAGATTTTAGAACAAGATTGCCCTCGGCGCTATAGAAGCTTACCGTGTTCGTATGGACCAAAAAACTTTGAACGCGTATTCTGCAAAAGCTTCCGAATATAGCCATGATTGGCTAGCTCAGCCTGAACCAACAGACATGTACAAACTTTTAAAAGAATATTTTAGACCTGGTTTGGAGACTGCTGACATTGGATGTGGGAATGGTCGAGATGCAAATTGGTTATCTCAAAATGGTTTTAAAGCAGTGGGATACGATTCAAGTCTTGAACTCTTGAATTTGGCCGCGACACTTTATCCTCAAATTCAATTCAAACAGGCATTTTTACCGTCATTAAGTGAAATTCAGAATCAATTTGATAATCTTCTTTGTGAAACCGTGATCATGCATTTGCCTCAAGCTCAGATTCTTGAAAGTCTCAAAAACTTAAAACGTCTTTTAAAGAAAGACGGAGTTTTGTATCTTTCATGGAGAGTGACTGAAGGTACAGATATTCGCCACAACGATGGTCGATTATATTCTGCATTTGAGCCTAGTTTTGTTTTGAATCAGTTTTCTAAATCTTCAATTTTGCATTTCGAAGACAAAACTAGTGAAAGCTCAGGTAAGAGAGTTTGTCGCTTGATAATTTCAGGTGAATAAAACCACTCCCAAATTATCCAAGATCTTCATCGAAAGACACTGACTTAAAAATCAGTGTCTTTTTTCTTTAGCTCCTTATCTCGAGCCTTAATCAAAGGCCCCACTGACGAGCGGACAGGAGATTATGTGTTCGACAGAGCACTCTTAAGTTATCAAATGAATGAGATCCCCCTCGCGCCAATGGAATCTTGTGATCGATTTGAAGTTGATAGGAACTCTGACACTTCTTATTTGATTTAAGATCGACATACTCACAGCAGTGATTTGCCTTGTGCAAAAGCTTTCTGCGATCTGTGATTTTAATATGTTGGCGTTTTCGCGTTACCAAGAAACCGTGCGTCGACGAAGACTTTTCCATGGTCACTATCGATGAAGCCTCGACATGAGGACTTGGTTCTTTACGCTCCTTCCCTTTTATCTTTTGGATATGCACTTTGGCGAGATAAGAAATCACTTCTGCCCAATTTCCATCAGGCAAAATATGGGACAAAAGATCTTTGGCTTCAGACAAATCTTTCATCTGATCCGGAGTCAGAGTTAACCCCAAACGAATGCTGTCATCTCGCTGTGGTGTCAACACTTCATGCATTTGAATCGGTTGATTAAATTCGACCGCTAAAACTTTCTTGGTTTCATAGGATGATTTATTTTGGATCTGTTCTAAAATCTGCAAGGTTTGAACAGAATCAATCGAGTTACCAGCCTTACTCTCTTGCTTAATACATTTTTGTACTTGCGTGAGCTGGGTCAAATTTAAAGAGCCGTCTTCTAACTTCTCCGCGATTTCTGGGGCCTTTCTAAGAACTTTCGCAGCTTGAAGGCGACGATACGCGCTGTCCTCGCCGTACCCACAATGCTCAGTCAGGTATTTGAACATGGATTCAAATCCGAGATCGGCATAAAGCCTGCGCGCATCCACTTCGTTGATATGGCATAAAATCACATGCGTGATTTTTCGTTCCGTACGAACCAGTTTATCCATGCGACCCAAAAGCTCTTGATTCGAAATTTTTGAAAGTTCCATGACGACACTCCTTACTTGAACAAGGTTCTATCATGGGTTTTAAAAAGCGATTTTTCCCGTTTTTCTTAAGTGAATATGCATTGAACAAATACCCATAAACACGCTTTGAAAAACGCTAATAGCCGCAACATTCGATCGACAAACAATCCTCACCAGCGCGACTTGTATTCCAAATCAAAATACTACAAAGAGCTCCTTAAAAGCTCAAACAACCCGTCAACAAACTTCTTCATTACAATTGTTGGAATGACATCACGTTTCTTGGTAGCGCGAAAAAAAAGAAACATCAAGCACGCTACAACTCCCAGTAGGAACATATCCCGATCATCTTCCAAGCGTATTCGTGAATGTTACGTGGCTAAAAATCATTACCTTGATGACAGTCGGCAGTTGCTTGGCTATTATTTATTCATGGATAAAAGACTCGAGAAGTATTTTGATGAAAATCTAAGGGACAATCCCAAGGACCCAGAGGGATTGAGGAATTTCTCTATCGAACTCGAGCAATCTCTAAAGCTAACCACAGATCCTCTTCAGCGAATCCGATTTCTAGGAGAGCTTGGTGTGCATCTGCGAACTTTAGGAGACTTGGATCGAGCGGAACAATGTCTTCGAGATGCCCTAAAAATCATTCAAGAAAACAACCTTGGCATTAAGTGGGAAATTCAGCAGAAAATAAGACTAGCGCATGTTCTGCAATGGAAGCGAAGCTTCAATGAAAGTGATAGTCTCTTCAGTGAAATTATAAACACTTGCCGATCTAACGTTGATGCTACCATCTACTTGGACTTTGCACTTCAGCATGCAGGAAAGAATTTTTTTGATCAAAACAGACTGAGAGAGGCCTTAGCTTTCTTTGAAGAGACAATGAGTCTTCGATTGAAAAGAAAAGCCCCTCAAGATCAGATCGAATCTACAGATCTTGCAATCAAAAGAACAAAGTCACTTTTGGCTTATTAAAACCCCTAGGTTCTTTTGCGAGGCCTTGATTAAAAAGTGTAGGCCTCTTTTCTTTTCAATTCACTTTTTAGATTTTAGAACTCGATTAATGAACAAATGTAAATGCCTGATACGTTCGAGTCGCACAAGGTCCTGGGTCTTTTTTCAGTTTTTAACAGGGAAATTATTCTGTGAGTTATTGATTTTTCAGGGGGGCAGCGCAACGTTCGCTTAGGAAAAATTGGTGATCCGGGCACGACTCGAACGTGCGACCTACTGCTTAGAAGGCAGTTGCTCTATCCAGCTGAGCTACCGGACCACTTGAGATATAAAATATCTTGAGGACGCACAAAGTAGCAAACCTAAAGAGAAATTCCAAGACCGTGGAGTAAAAAAACCAAATTACACATTGTGTCAATTCGGTTTATCCGAGAGGTTTTTCTTAAAGACCTCTCTCTCGATCTGAGCTTTCAGGATGGCTTCTTCTTCTGGCGTCGGCGGTTCGCCCCATTTGGCAATGAATTCGGCGCGGGTCTCCTGCCAAGCTTCTTCCAGGATCGCGTCTTTTCTTCCATTTAGGAAGGCTTTCAAAGCGCGAAGACCTGAGACGACGTCGTCCACCTGTTTCTGCTGTTTTTGTTCAACTTCCTCGTAGGCATTTTGGTACATAACCGTAAAGACAATACCGAGGAATACCGGCGTCCAAAGGCGGCGGAAGGTGTTGTAAGCCTCAATTTTGCTTTGCTTGTTCAAGTGAATGCGAGCTTCTTCAGCATGAGCCTCAAAACCGTCGCGAATAATTTTATACATCAAATCGTGAGGGATCTCCTGATCCTTCATCTTCGGTAGAAAGACGGGGAGGCTCAACACGCTACCCACGCGGCTATTTTGAAAGCGCCAGATTCCGTCTAAGACCTTTTTAAGGCGGCCGATATTTTCCGGGTTGTGGGAATCAGCCCACATTTTCGTAAGACCATCACGAATCAAATCGCGTTTAGCGAGGACTTCCGCTGATTGGGCTTCACGCTGTTCAGAGGATTTCAAAATCCAACGATCCGCGATATCCAAGCGGCCGAACAAAATATCTCCCAACGTCAGCACTTCGTTTTCAAGCGCTTTCGCTGATGGAATTTGGCTTATGGAAACTTTTTGTAGATATTTGCGAAGTTTGCGACGGCGATTCCACGACAGCTCATTGGTGAAATCTTCCAGGCCCTTGCCTCTGAAAAGACGTCCTTCAGATTGAGCATCGAGTTCTTCAAAAACTTTTTGCAGAGAATCCTCGAAAAGACCTTCACAGCGCATAGCTCGCGCCTCTGCCACCGAAGTGCAGAGGAAAACCGCCGCGAGCAATGAGGAAACGAAGGCCTTGATCGACATGAGATAAACTCTTTCGGATTTGTTTTTATACGTAAATGAACATGAAGAGTATAGCGAAAGCCGTGCCGTCAATTGGCACCGCCATACTAATTTTACATGGGGATGACTGTTTAAGTCCTTATGGGTGTGACACTATTTGCATTCGGTGAGCACCGGATCGGTGTTCTTGCAACCCAGGGCTTTTTGTATTTCAGGAGGTGCGTAAAGAATGCGGTTCACGCGACCTGCTGTGGAGGGATGAGAATCAGATACATCATCACTGCGATCGGCAAATTCGAATTTTCTTTCCAGGTCGTAACATCGGTCTTTTACGATTGGGCGAATGTATGCAACAGCCGTTTGTTGCACATTCTTACACGAGCGGGCCATGAAGATAGCCTGTGATTCGAAGGCATACTGTCGCGCTTTTCCAGAATCTTGGATCTCTGAAATTTTTTGTTTCAAAGCTTGTGATGAAATCCAATCTGAAAAGCTTTCTTGAATTTTTCCGTCTCCAGATTCGCTGTAGCAATACTTCATTTTGTCATAGTTATCTTCAATTGATTGAAGTTTGTCTTCGAAATCAGCCTCTGTTTTATCGCTGTAGCTGTCTTGATTGTCGCCCTCGTCGCGGTCTTGTTTTAACTCCAGGGACTCTTGCTGATCTTTCTTTGCTTTTGCGACAAGAGCATCTTTCGAAGGAAGCTTAACGTTGAGTGAGCTTGGCCCTTGTAAACATGAGATCACGCTCTTGAAGGGATTTTTTGCGATAGAAATTTTTTTGAATGTGGCATTGGGACTTGCCTGATCTAAGAGTTCATCTGCTGACCTAACGCCACTATACGTTGAATACGATTTTTGCGCCTGACAAGGGTCAACGGAATGCCCGAGTTCATGAGTAATCGCACTAAAAAGTGTCGCATCAGGCATGTTCATGACCTGCGGGCAGACTGTGACTTGATGTGATGAAGGATTGTAGAACGCATTTGGTACTTCGCAGCCCATAGTCGCCAAATCTGCAATGCGGGTTCCAGCGGTCGGAACTTCGAGTTTGATTTTAGAAATTCGATTGATCATATTGTCGATCTCTGCTGCATTTTGAGAGGTACGGCGCGATTTTAAGAATGCCAAAACGCGATTTTGCACGTCGGAAAAAATACTACGAACGCGATTGCCTTCTTTTTGAAAGCGAGAGAAGTTTTGTTTTATTTTCTCGTGTCCGCCGGCCATTTCAGGATCATAAAGTCTCTCGGGATAGACAAATGGATCATTGACTTCATCTAGTTCGCGGAAGCCACCAAGGCATTCCTGAGCATCTGAAATAGCAGAAGTAAAAGCGAAGTTTGGGATCTGACGTCCCTCTTCGTTTTCATACAAATAAAAATTTCGACCTTTGCCATCAAACTGGCGGCAGGAACTTTGAAACGAACAGCTGGGCATATCGGCAATTCGACAGCCAGCTTCTTTGCTGGCTGTTGCTTTTAATTGCACGGCAAGATTCTGAATCTGAGCGACTAAGTCTTGATCATCAGCAGAAACGCCAAATGCAACCGAAGCAAAAAAAGAAGTGCCTAAAAGAAAAGTGCACAAAGATTTTATCACTTCGCCGATCCTTTGGCATAACGGCGAACGATTTCAAGTTCTGCGATGTAGTTGCCATAGGCTTTACCTTGCATGCAACCACGGAGAGTTTGAGTTGTTTTATCTGTTTTAGTGAAAGTATAAGTTCCGGCCGGACAACCGCTTGCAGCTGAAACAGCCGAAGGACCTTTTGCCATTTCTTTCCAAGCTTTTAAAACTGGGGACGGTAGTGTCTTACCCAGATTGCGGCCGGTAAAAAAGTACTGACCATTTTCTTCTTTTGCGATGTCACGGCGGGAATATCCCAAGTGACTTGTCCGATGAAATTCCATCTTCCAAGCAAAGCTCACCGAACAAAATAAAAACACCACAAGAAAGTATTTCATGCAGTCTTCAGTTTAAATTTTTTAAATTGAATTGCCTCTACAAAATCCCGCGGCCCAGCCCAAAGTCTGATATGGGAGTTAAGCCATGTGGCGTTTTTGAAGGCCAGCGCAGAAAGCCACGCCCGCTAAGATCACATACCAGATAGAAAGCATCCACAGGAACAACAACGGAATCGCCGCGAAAGATCCATAGATAGAGCTATAGTTGAACGCCTTTTGTGCCAGCAAGCCATAACCTTTGTGCACACCGAATAAAACAGTAGCGGTGGTAAAGGAGCTAATAAAGGCTGCTTTGGTATTTACTTTTAAGTCGGGAACCAATTTAAAAATTAAAAACAAAGAGCCCACCAGAACCAAAGTATTTGAAATCGTACGCGGAAGCAGGCGATGCACGAACTGCAGCTCTTCAAGTGAATTAAAAGCGACGTAAACCGCCAGCATCAGCGGAATGGCCAGGATTAAACCCCATTGATAAATGAAACGCTTATAGAAAGGTCTGGAGCTTCTTTGATTCCAAACGCGGTTGATGCCAACTTCCATATCATGCAATAAACGGAAGGACGTGATCACAAGAAGCACCACGCCTGAAATCCCAAGTTTTCCGGCGTTGATATTTTTTAGAAAGATACGGATGAATTTTGAAACACTGCTGCCAGCAGCTTCGCGCAGATTTGAAAGTAACAATGCTTCTACTTTTGGATAAAGTGCTTCAAGACCGCCGATAGATTGAAAGACGGCGAGAACAACCGCGATAAACGGAATCAGGCCAAGTGCCGTTGAAAAAGCCAAAGACCCCGCAACCAATTGCAGCTCGCCATCGCGCATCTGCTGAGCGGTGTCTTTGAGTACTTCCCACACTCGTCTAAAGTTAAAGCCAAAATCTCTTTTGAACAGCGAAGTCATGTCCGTTTCTTTCAATCAGAGCTGCATCACAATACGGATCGTGCTCAAAGAAAAGATACCATGAATGGTCGGCTGCTTCACCTAAGTATTTCTGTTTTTCTTCCATCAGCGTGAGCGGATGGAGGTCATAACCCATTAACCAAGGAATTTTCACGTGTGTGCTTGTTGGAACAAGGTCGCCACAATACAACAGCGTGGTTTTATCATCGCTGACTTTGATAATTTGTTGGCCTTGAGTGTGGCCGTTACTGATCAAACAAGAAATTCCGGGAATAAAGTTTTCAACTGGACCTTTAAGAAGTTTCAAAACGCCCGCGTCGAGAAGCGGTTGGAAATTCGCGGGATAATAACTCGCCCGTTCACGCAAGTTAGGCTCGCGAGCAGTTTCGTAGTTCGCCCACTGAGCCCAGTACTGTGCCTTGGGGAACGTTGGAGCCAATTTTCCATTTACTTCAGTGGTCGCACCACCGGCATGGTCAAAGTGAAAGTGCGTGATAACAACGTGATGAATGTCTTCAGGCTTCAAACCAAATTTGACCAAGGATTTTAAAAGTGAGGGGCCGTTTTGATCAATCCCGTACATCTCAGCAAACTTGTTACCCAGCTTTTCACCGTATTTCAAAACGAAGTCAGCCCCATTTCCAGTGTCGATCAAAACATTGCAGCCAGGGGACTTAAGAAGCAAACCACGAGCTTCCATTTGAATACGATTCTTATCGTCCGTAGGGTTTGTTTTCTCCCACAAAACTTTTGGAACAGTTCCAAACATCGCGCCGCCATCTAAGCCAAATTCTCCGGTGGGAATCGGGCAGACTTCAAAAGTGCCAATTTTAATTTTTCGTGATTCGACTTCAAATTTGCTCGGAGTCATTAGGGGCCTCCTTTGGTTCCTCTTCCTTTACGTGGAATGCATGGGGGTTGATAGTCATCACCCAGCTTTTATAGGCAGTATACACCTGCTCAATAGGACCTGGGGGGTGAACCGGACCAACGTGCAAGACAAGCTTCCCTGGGACCGCAAAGATACGACCTTTGGGCCAAAGCTCAGCGTTTCCTTCGAGATAAGTAAATAAAAGTGGAGTCTGAGTTCTTTCAGAAAAAATCGAAACCCCGCGTTTAAACTCTTGAACCTTTCCATCACGAGAGCGCGTGCCTTCAGGAAAAATAATCAACCACATGCGTGGCAGTTCCGTCAGAAGTTTCAAAATCAAATTGATCGCTTCGCCTTTACGGTCTTTGCGATCAATTGGAATGGCGCCCAAGCAGTGTTGCGAGAAAAACGTAAACAGGGGATTGGTAAAGAAATAATCCTTCGCGGCTGCGATATACACATCCAGCCAATAAACGCGCGGAATAGAAGCGGCAATCGACACCGCATCCAAGTGACTGGCGTGATTCGAAATAATAATAAGCTTTGGCTGAGTCTTATAGAGTTCCTTAAACGTCGTGCCTTTGACGGTCAGGCGAATATAAAACTTAAAGAAAAGATTCTTTAAAATAATGGACCAGACAAAGCGCACGCAGACGCTGAAAATATCAATATGACGAGTGAACAGCGGTAAATGCTTTAAGTAGGTTGGAAGCTTCGTCCACTGTTCGTTTTCGTAGTCCCAATCCTTCATAGAATCGCCGTCATCACGTAATAGTAAATAGGAGCCACAAAAATCAAACGGTCCACACGGTGAAGGAAGTCACCACGACCGATGATGAAAGGGCCCACAGTTTTCATTCCGGCATCACGACGAACCACTGTCATCACAAGGTCGCCGATAAAGCCCCCCAGGGATGCAACCAAGCCTGATGCCAACCAATATTTGTCAGAACCATCGGGTAATAAATAGCGCATGGAGCCTGCAAGGAATAACGTCAGCAAAATCGAAACCGCCGTACTGCCGACGGTACGACGAGGGTTGATGCCGGGGAAAAGTCTCCAACCACCGATGTAACGGCCCACGGCCAAGTTCGTGTTATCGCAAAACTCTGTCAGGATAACCAAGTACATGACTTGGAAAACGCCATTTGGGAATTTCATAATCAAACCCAAATGCATAAACGACCAGCCCAAAAAGATAAAGGCGAGCAAGGTCAGCGAAATATACTGAATCATGCGCTTATAAGAATTACGGAACAGCGGTACCAAACATGCGGCACCTAACACCACCATCGGCATGTTGTTGTAAATATCCAAACGGTCAAACCAGCAACAAAGCGCCAGTCCTATAATTCCCGCATAACAAAGCAGAACAAAGTAACTGCGGTGGAACATTCCCATGATCTGGAAAAATATTTTCGCACCCACGATCGCAAGACATGTGAGAAGGACCAATGGCCAAGGATCCGGCAAACCCATTCCGATAAACATCACCGGAGCTGCGATCAGCCAGCTTTTAATGCTCGCCCAAGATTGAACGAAGTAATAGTTGCGGTTACGGAAAAAGAAAATAATCGCGCCGGATACAAAGATGATCGATAGAACAATCAAAACCGTTTGGCGATAAGCATGGGACTCCCACGCGGTGGGAACACTCATGCGAAACGGTAATTCAAAACTAAAATCCATTAATTGGAATCCTCATCAATTTTATATTCTTTAATTTTCTTATACAGATTCGAGCGCGACACTTGCAGTAAGCCCGCTGCCGTCTCCACATCTTGAGTTTGTTTCAGGCAAGAGCGAATCACGTGCGTTTCAAACTCTTCCACCAAAGTGGCAAGACCTTTGTTGAAATCAATCACGGTATAAGAAGGAGCTCCTGTTGCCGTGGCCGCTGGTTTTAACCAAGCCGACACGTCTTCATCACGAATCATTGGAAGTGGGGAGACCAGACTGAGTTGTTCACACACGCGCTTTAGTTCGCGCACATTTCCTGGCCAGTTGTATTTCTGAAGCGCAGTCAAACCATCATCGGTAAATGTTTTGTTACGACGAGGACGCTCGGATGCTAAAAAGTGTTGTGCCAGTTCTGCGATATCCTCAAGACGTTCGCGCAAAGGTGTCAGGTGAATACGTTGCGAGGCCAAGCGATACAGCAAATCCTCACGGAACTCACCGGCGGCCACCATTTTATCCAACGGCTTATTGCTTGCTGCAATCACACGCACTTTTACAATCGTACTTTCCTTGGCACCCACACGGCGAACTTCTCCGCTTTCAAGGAAGCGCAAAAGTTTTGCCTGTTGAGTTAGCGGCAAAGCTTCGATTTCATCTAGGAACAAGTCACCACCGTTGGCAGCTTCTACAAGTCCGGTTTTGTTTTGATCTGCTCCGGTGAAAGCGCCTTTCACGTGACCAAACATTTCCGATTCAAAAAGATTATCGGGAATGCTTGCCAAATTCACAGCGATAAAGGGACGTTCCGCTTCCTGTTCATGAAGCAAGCGAGCTGTGACTTCTTTACCGCAACCTGTTTCACCTTCGATGAGAACCGGGCTGGTTTCGCCACGAAGTTCCGCAATACGTTTACGGATTTGTTGCGAAGCCGAAGAAGAGCCGACCCAACGAACACTGTGACGATTTGCACTTGGGTCGATATTGCGAAGGCTCCACAGAGCTTCGATTTTTTCAACGACCAAGGCCACTTCTTCCGGCGTAAGAGGTTTTGCAAGGAATCTTTGTGCGCCAGCCTTCAAACATGTTTCCATCAGTTGGCGGTTGAGATCGCCTGACATCGCCACCACTTCAAGTTGTGCATGCGTCTTTAAAAGCTTTTCGATAATTTGTGGACCCACAGGACCTTTGCCTGGCTCCAAGTGCATGTCGACGAAGGCAGCGTGATAAAAACGCTCAAACTGAATCGATTCCAACGTATGAGCTGAAAAAACCTTCCAATGCGAAGGCAAAATCATCTTCAAAGATTGATGAATCAGGGGATCGTCATCGACAATGAGTAGAGAAAAAACTCGAGTTGTTGCCATAGAGCTCATCCTCGCTCGACCAAGGGTCTTTGACTACCCTTAGTGCGCATGGTCACTAGTGACGAGGGCCTTAGAATACTCTAAAATTATTTAGGGAGGACGTTGATGGACGCTCTTAAGATCTTACTGGTAGAAAACATTCACCCTGTAGCTAAAGAAAGACTGATCGAAGAAGGTTTTCAAGTCGATTTGATCTCGTATGCTCCTTCCGAAGAAGAGCTTCTCGCGACTCTTCCACGCTATGATGTCTTAGGTATCCGTTCTAAAACCGAAGTGACGGCGAAGGTGCTTCATGCAAATAAGCATTTGGTGGGCATCGGTTGTTTTTGTATCGGGACAAATCAAGTTGATTTAGTGACTGCGAAGGATGTTGGCATTCCTGTATTCAATGCGCCACACTCGAACACGCGCTCGGTTGCGGAACTGGTGATTGCGGAGATGGTTTCTCTGTCTCGTCAATTGGGCGATCGCAATACCAAAGCTCATATGGGTGAGTGGGTCAAATCGGCTGAAGGTTCACGTGAAGTGCGTGGCAAAACTTTGGGCATTGTGGGTTATGGCCATATCGGCAGCCAAGTCAGCATCCTCGCTGAATCTATGGGCCTTAAAGTGGTGTTCTACGACACAGTCAAAAAACTTCCACTCGGAAATGCGAGTGCGATGTCATCACTGGCCGAGCTTTTAAAAATTTCTGACTTCGTGACTTTGCATGTGCCAGAAACTCCTGAAACGAAAGATATGATTTCTAGCAAAGAACTTGCGCTGATGAAAAAGGGCGCAAACCTTATCAATGCCAGCCGCGGGACCGTGGTTGTAATTGAAGACCTCGTACAAGCTTTGAAATCCAAACACCTTGGTGGCTGTGCGATCGACGTTTTCCCTTGGGAGCCAGCTTCGAACAAAGAAAAATTCGTCTCTCCTCTTCAAGGACTTTCCAACGTGATCCTCACGCCTCATATCGGGGGCAGCACTGAGGAGGCCCAATATGCGATCGGCATGGAGGTCGCTGAGAGTTTCCGTCGTTATTTGAAAATCGGCTCGACGTCAGGAGCTGTGAATTTCCCGAATGTTGATTTGCCTGTGAAGCAGGGGACGTCACGAATCCTCAATGTGCATAAGAATGAGCCCGGGGTTCTTGGGGAGATCAACGGTCTGATTTCCAAGGCGGGGGCTAATATCGAGGGACAATTCTTGTCCACTGATGAAAAAATTGGATACCTGGTGATGGATCTTCACTCTCAACATGCACAAAGTTTAGCCACTGACATTGGAAAACTTTCCCGTTCTATTCGAACAAGGGTCGTATACTAGTCTGAAAGTGGAGAATTAGGACCATTCGTGATACTTCCTATCGGGTTGATTTAATCCTATCGGAGGTTTCATGAAATTGGTTATCGCGTCTCTTATGTTGGCTATGGCACCTGCTGCTTCTTTCGCAGTTTCTGCTGATTTTGGTGGTGGCTATACAACTCCAGGTTACGAAGTTGAATATCTTTACTCTTCTTGGTGCAACCAAAATGAAGTGACGTCACAAGACGGTTTTGGTGAGTTGGTTCTGCTTCAAGATTGTTCTGAACAAGGTCTAACTTGCAAAACTAAAGAAGCATACCGCGGTCGCAAGGTTGTTGTTTCTGCTTATTGCTCTGCTAAGTAATTTCGATATCGCAGGGAAGGTGACTAGATCACTTTCCCTGGATTCATGATCCCGTCTGGATCGAAAACCTTTTTAATCCCGCGCATCAGTTCTACTTCCGCTTCGGATCTTGTGTACGTTAAGAAAGATTTTTTTGTTAAGCCCACGCCGTGTTCTGCGGAAATGGATCCTTTGTATTTACGAACAGTTTCAAAAACCATTTTATCGACTTTGCGACATTCGGTCACAAATTCTTCTTTCGACATTCCTTGAGGACGTAAAATATTGATGTGCAAATTGCCGTCACCGATATGGCCAAACCACACAACTTCCCAAGTTGGATAAGCTTGCGACAAAACTTTATCCAGATCTTCCATGAACGGTGGAACTTTTGAAATCGCCACTGCGATATCATTTTTGTACGGAGAGTACTTCGCAAGTGATTCAGAAATGTCTTCGCGATAACGCCAGAAGGTCGCTGCTTGCACATCCGACTGACTGATCACGCCGTCAGAGATCCAACCTTCTTCCAGACCTTTTTCAAACGCGCTCAGAGCACGTTCTTCATCCGACTCTGTGCGTGCCTCTACTTCTGCCAAGACGTAAAACGGAGAATCCGCAGAGAGAGGAGCGGCAAGGCCTGTATTTTCTAAAACTTTTTTAAGAGCTTTATCAGAGAACATTTCAAACGCCACAAGAGTGGCTTTGGTTTTAAACTCGGCAAAGATTTTCATCACCGCATCGAGTGCTGGCACCGCCAACACCATGACTTTCATTGGCGGAGGAGCGGGCGCAAGGCGAATGGTTGCCTCTGTGATAAATCCCAAAGTTCCTTCAGCACCAATAAATAAATGGCGAAGATCATAACCCGTGGCATTTTTTACGAGCGCATTGTTGAGTTCTAAAACGTCACCAGCTCCGGTTACCACTTTCAATCCCGCGATCCAATCACGAGTTAAACCGTAGCGAAGAACTTTGATTCCGCCTGCGTTAGTGGAAATATTTCCGCCCATTTGCGACGAACCAGTCGCGGCGAAATCCACTGGATAAAAAAGATTTTTTGAAATCGCAAATTCTTGCAAAGACTCCGTCACCACGCCGGCTTCAATCACCACTGTTTGGTCAACAGCGCTGAATTCTTTGATCTGATTCATTTGATCAAAAGAAACAACCACTTCACCTTGTGTGGCAACAGCAGCGCCGGATAAACCCGTGCGACCACCAGATGGGACAAGTGCAATTTTATTTTGGCGGGCCCAACGGACCAGCTTCATCACATCTTCAGTTGTACGAGGGAAAACGATGGCGGAGGCTTTGATGTCGAAGTAGGTCGTCCAGTCCTTGCCCCAGTATTTGAGGCTTTCCTCGTCGGTTTTGATTTGGTCTTTTGACAAAACTTTTTCAAGATCGACAAGTGCTGGAGACGGGACCATGTTCTACATCCTTTGGTGATAATCCTTCAGTGTTCTTATTCTAAAGAATGCGTAGACAGGACACAAGCCCCAAGCGGCGGTCAATAGACCATAGACACCGATATACGCCCAAAAAGGACCGCCGGCGATGGCATAGGCTGTTAAACCTAAACCAAACAAAAACCTTAAGGCGCGGTCCCAAAGGGCGACGTTACATCTCATGTTATTTCAAAAGCTCTTGAAGTTCGCCGGATTGATACATTTCCATCATGATATCGCTGCCGCCGACCAATTGTTTATTGATGTAAAGTTGAGGAATAGTTGGCCAGTTGCCGTACTCTTTGATGCCTTGGCGGATGGCTTCGTCATCAAGAACGTTTACGTCGTGGAATTTTGTACCCAAATCTTGAAGGATTGCGCAAGCACGTGCAGAGAAACCGCACATTGGGAATTGTTGAGTGCCCTTCATGAAAAGGACAACTTTGTTATCGTTCAAAATAGTTTCAATTTTTGCTTTTACGTCAGACATGAATTACCTCACGGTCTATTATTCTAAGGGATCTTTGTTTTGATAGAAAGAGCATGGACCTCGCCTGTCTTCAGTTCAGGACCGAAGCAAGACATCACATGCTGATGTTGTTGAATACGTGAGAGACCTGCAAATTTGTCGCTCTCAACAAAAACTTCGTAGTGATCTTGAGTGCCAGTCAAATCATAAACTTCGATTTTACAGTTCGGGTAGTTTTGTGAAAGGCGCTCTTTCATTTGTTCTGGTGTCATAGGCGGCCAAACTACCAGAGTGGGCTAGGCAAGTCGACACTGGGAAGCTTGTTTAACGCATTATGTCAGTGTAGGATGGCACCTATGTTTGGACCGACTTCTCGTCTCTTAAAAATATGGACTCTTGTCCTTATGGCCCTGTGTTTTTACGCGATCTCGCGTTTAGAGTTCCTCGCGTGGAATTGGAGTCTTTTTCAGACTAAATCGGGGGGCGATATCCTGTGGGCCTTTGTCGTGGGAATGCGTTTTGATATCGCAGCGGCTCTTACTCTAACGGCTCCGGTTTTGTTGTGGTCGTTTCTGCCGTGGCCTATGAAGTGGCAGAGGTTCTGGCAAATTTCTACTTTTCTCGGATTTATCTTAGTTCATGTTCCGTTTTACATTGTGAATTTGGTTGATACTGAATTCATCAATTTTGTAGGACGCCGATTTACTTGGGACGGACTTTTTATTGTTTCCGAAGTTCAAGGTAAGATGCTGAACTTTATCGGCAGCTACTGGAAGCTTTTTGCTGTGAACACCATGCTGGTGGGGCTTTTCATTTGGGCCGCTTATGCGATTATCTTTTTCCCTCCGCGCTTAAAACCATTGGCGTCGAGTGTAAAGATGTGGAGCGCGCACGCGTTCTTGTGCTTCGTTTGTATCGTGCTGGCAGTTATCGGCATCCGTGGTGGATTGCAATCAAAACCTGTGAATTTCGTGAACGCGAATGTGTTTGCGGCTCCGTTATTGAACAACTTGGTTTTGAATTCTTCGTTCACGTTTATCAAAAGTTACGGCGCTGAAGAAATTAAGAGAGAAAAATATTTTAGCGATGAACAAGAGATGATTCGCTATTTGAATGGTTCTTATGAAGGTACTTCTTTGAAGGGCCAGCGTCCTGCAAAAAATCCGAACATCGTGATCATTATTCTTGAGAGCTTCGGTAAAGAATACTTCGGTATTCGTAATGGGCATTCTTATACGCCTTTCTTAGATTCCTTGATGAGCAAGTCCTTGGTGTTTGAAAATGCGTACGCGAACGGTCGTCGCTCGATTGAAGGTGTGGCAGCCGTGATGGGCGGGATTCCAGCTTTGATGAGTGAGCCATTTATTTCCTCGCACTTTACTTCAAACTATTTCTTGGGTTTGGGCACGTTATTGACGGAAAAGAAATACACGACAAGTTTCTTTCATGGTGGCCACAACGGCACGATGTATTTTGATTCTTTCATGCAAAGTGCAGGGGTAGAAAAATACTACGGTGCCAGTGAATACGGAAATAAAGAAGACGACGATGGTGTGTGGGGAATTTGGGATGAGCCGTTCTTACAATGGATGCTCACGCATTTAGACTCCGAAAAAACGCCGTTTATGACGTCGGTCTTCACTTTGAGTTCGCATCAACCGTTTAAGGTTCCGGAAAAATATCGTGATCAGTTCCCAGAGGGACCGGTTGATATTTTGAAAACAATTTCTTATACGGACTTTGCATTGAAGAAATTCTTTGAAACAGCGGCGACCAAGTCGTGGTACAAAGATACTTTATTCATCATCACAGCGGACCATACTTCGAAGCATTACCTTCCAGAATACGACAATGAAATCGGGAACTATCGCATTCCCATGATTTTCTTCCACCCCACGTGGAAAATGCCAGCCGTAGACCCGAATATGGTTGTGCAGCAGATCGATGTGATGCCGACGATTCTTGATATCTTGGGAATGCAGCCAAAAGATCAAAACTACCTTGGCAGTTCGATTTTTGTTCCAGGTGATAAAACTGCTGTGAACTTTATTGATGGTCGTTATTTGTTAACCGCGCGCGATTATCAAATCCGTTGGTCCCCAGGGCACGGGGAGCCAGAGATGTTTGCCATGTCGGATGTGAATGCTGAACATCCTTTGACTGAACCTGCGGCTCGCAAGGAAGATTTGATCAAACGCTTAAAAGCCACGATTCAATATTTCAACGAAGGCATGTGGGACAATAAATTATATTATCCTGCGAAAGGTCTTTAGAAGAATGCGCCTGTTCGTACGACGCTTGTTTGCCGCGAGCCTAGCGAAGCTCGCGACGCAAAATCTTCCCAACATTTGTTTTTGGTAAACTCTCTCGGAACTCCACAACCTTCGGAACTTTATAACTTGTCAGTCCTGCTCGGCAGTGGCGGATGACTTGTTCCTCTGTCAGGCTTGGATCCTTTTTTACCACGAACAATTTCACGATCTCTCCTGATTTGGCATCAGGAACTCCGACGGCAGCGGCTTCGAAGATTCCAGGATGACTGCAAGCCACTTCTTCAACTTCATTCGGGTAAACATTAAATCCTGAAACTAGAATCATGTCCTTTTTACGGTCGACGATTTTGATAAATCCATCCGGCGTCATCAAGGCCATGTCGCCGGTTTTAAAAAATCCGTCAGCCGTCATGACTTTCGCCGTTTCATCGTCGCGGTTCCAATAACCCTTCATGACCTGGGGTCCTTTCAGGGCTAATTCACCTTCGGCATTGTAGGGAAGGGGATTGCCTTGGTCGTCCAAAATTTTTGCCAGAGTCGAGGAAATAGGAAGACCGATGTAGCCATTATAGTCTTGAAGATCACCTGGGTTGATGCAAGCGGCTGGGGCCGTTTCAGTCAGACCGTAGGCTTCTAATAAAGTTGTACCTGTGACTTCTTTCCAGCGTTTCGCCACAGCCCCTTGAACGGCCATGCCTCCGCCCAACGTCATTTTCAGACGAGAAAAATCAAGCTTTGCAAAATCCGGATTGTTTAATAAAGCATTGAACAGGGTATTAACACCTGTGATTGCAGTGAATTTCCATTTTTTAAGTTCTTTCACAAAGCCTGGAATGTCCTTTGGATTTGTGATCAAAACATTCAGCGCGCCCATTGAACTGTACGTAAAGCAATTCGCCGTCAGAGAGAAAATATGATAAAGGGGGAGAGCGGTGATGATAACCTCACCCTCATTGCGCGAACGAGATTTCACCCACATCCGCGCTTGTAAAAGATTTGCCAGCATATTGCCGTGAGTGAGAACAGCCCCTTTAGAGACTCCTGTTGTTCCGCCCGTGTATTGCAAGAAGGCGACCGAATCCAAAGTTAAGGTTGCTGGAGTGAATGAAAGTCCCTTTTCACGACAAGCGTCAGAGAATCTAACAGCGTGTGGAATTGAAAATGGCTTGACCAGCTTTTTAACTTTGCTGATCAGGAAATTCACAATGGCAGATTTAGGAAATGATAAGAAATCACCGATGGCCGTAGTGAAAACGTATTTAACCTGCGTGCGCTCAAGAATTTCTTGTAAAGTGGCTGCGGCATTATCAAATACGACAATAGCTCTTGCTCCGGAATCCTTGAGCTGATGCTCAAGCTCCCGCGCTGTGTAAAGTGGATTGACGTTCACCACGATAAGTCCCGCACGTAAGCAGGCATAAAGCGCCACTGGGTACTGCAAAATATTTGGTAACATGATGGCGACGCGATCGCCAGGTTTCAAATCTGTTTGATTTTGCAAGTAAGCGGCAAAGCGCGAACTTAAGCGATCCAATCCCGCAAAAGTGAGAGTGCGCCCCAAGTTGTAAAATGCAGGACGAGAGCTGTATTTTTGCAGGCTCTCGTTGAGGAGGTCATTGAGGCTGTTGTAGGGGCCAAAAGAAATCTCAGCAGCGACACCTTTTTCGTAATGAGCAAGCCAGGGTTTTTCCATCTGTGGGCTCCTTCGCTGTTATAGGACAGTTGTTTGGACAGGATTTCGAAAACAAGGGCTTAGGTCAATAAGGATCGCCGTTTATGGGCATAGACCAGGTTCTAGACACGGCCTTAGGCCCTAAAACGATTTTATCCTACTTTTATCGGGCATAAGACTCGCATAAAAAACCTCCGAAATGGCGGGTCATAATATGTGGAAAATTTCTCTAGCTGGAATCTTGGGAATAGGGCTTACTTTTTCAGGTTCGGTTCAAGCCTCTTTGCTCAGTAAGACTCTCACTAAAAGCGTCCAAAACGCGGCAGGAAATATTCCTGATATTGCATCCGGCGGTGGTTATGACCCTCAGCACGCCGAAAAGATCGAGTCCCTAGTTTCCCCAAAAGAAGTGATGTCGTGCCTTGAAAGCACCTGCGGTTCTCCACGTACCAATTGGAATTACACCTCCATCAAAGAAGACCGAGAGAGCTTGAATAACGAACTCAAATGGGTTTTGCCGACAAGTCAGGTCGAGGCGCTCGCAGAGACATTGAGACTTGAAACTAGTGTCACGCGAAACCAAGTTCTCCTTGTGCAAAAACTTCTGCAATCGGGGAAAAAAATTGATATCTCCGAAAACTTTCGTTCGATGATGGTTTTTTTCTTGGCTCTTGCTGATTTCACTGAGGTATCCGGTGGCAACAGCGACTACATCAGTTACGACGGCGAGAATTCCACGCTTAAGGTTGATCAAGAAAAATACGCAGCTATTTTGCAGAAGCTTCCGGCTCAAAAGCGGGAAGTGGTAAAGGCCGTTGTCGATGCTGCCATTATCTCAAGGGTAGATGGGGTTTCATATTTAGATTATTCAAATAAGACGATGACTGCGTACCTCAGAAAAAAGTATCCAGCGAAGTTTACGTATGCCGAAGCTTTAAAACAAGAAGCGACTCAGGCATTGGCAACCTTTCAGATGATACAAAAACGAGTGGGCATCCTAGCCGATTCTTTGTTGTCCGATCGGGAAGTTGAAATTTTACAGCGGGCCGCGACTAGAGGTCTTTCAAATAAAACTGAGGAAAAAAGCTGCCTCGCGCTTTTTGAGAATTTATCTTTGTTTGGAACGATCTTTAAAAGTGAGTTTCAAACTATTGTAAATTCGTACCCCGTTGATTTTGTGACGCTCTTTTCAGATATGGAAAAGAGTAAATTTCTAGAGAAGACTCTCGCTGATGTGGATGGTTTTAACCCCACCTATGAGGCGATGTTTTTGATGGGCAATTGTCGGGAAAAACTGCAAGCAAGCATGCCATTAACAGCGTCTCCTTTGCGCCGTCGTACATTTGATAAGTTGTCAGAGGATGTCCGTCGGGCCAGTCAGATCGTGGCAAAACGAATGGTGAGCCCATCTCAGGCAAGATGGATAGATCAGGAACTTGCCAAAATTAATTTTGTGCATGAAGCGACACGTGAAGAACGTTTGCAAGACGTCCTGAATCGGATTGTAGAAATGCGTGAGAATGCGGAAAAAAGCCTCAAACAAATGAGAGTCGGTTCGGAGGAACTCACGGTCGTCGCTGCCGCCATAAATTATTTGACTGACAAAAAATCAATTCGAACAAAACTGGTTGAAGAATCTGAGCTTAAGAAAACCTGTAATGCGTTGCCCAGCTCGGTGATTTCGGATTCAACACTTCCGCAATCAGGTAATATTTCGGTAAGCTGGTTCAGTGTTAATTATCCGGAAGTGGGCTTGGCGATTCTTGCACACGAATTCGGTCACATCGTTTCGCATAGATTAAGGCTTCTACCAGCGGCTGACTCGACGGCATTTACAAAAACATTGAACTGCGTGGCCAACCGCAATCCTTTTGTTCCAGCGCCGGAGCCAATGAAGGCCGCTGACAACACCGTTTGGTCGGAAGAAGACTTTGCCGATCACTTTTCTGCTGAAGTGATGAACGAGCTTCGTCGCCAAGGCCATTCGATGGCCGCGCAAAGTAAGAATATGGGTTGTTCTCTGATCGGCAACAAAAGCACCGAGTACTTAGCCTCGAATGTACTGACGCCGACGCTCAACGATACGCATTCTTCAGGAGTTTTGCGATTGTTAATGATGGGGCAGGATCTTGGAACTCTAACCCCACAATGTGGAATGATCTTGAATCGAATCCAATCTTCGTTTCAGGCTCCTCGCTGTCAGTAGAACTATTAATGCCTGATAGGCATTAATATCATACAATTTATATATTTTTATTATATGCCGAAAGTCCCTATAAGGTCTCCAACCTCAAACGGTAAAAGGAGATCTTATGAAGCTACACAATGTTTTCTTGTCTCTCGTCACACTGATCAGTACTCAAAGTTTTGCGACCGAAGGGCCCTATCTGGGAGTCGTGAATAAAGCGGATGGAACGGCGTCTTTTATTAATCTTCTCACTCATCAAACGGATTTTGCAGTCAGTGTTGGGTTTTTACCCCACGAGATCACCTTTTCACCAGATGGTCGTTGGGCCTTTGTTTCAAATTACGGGAAAGATCACGTGCGCAGTCAGGCTCCGACAAATCGCCCAGGTCACAATATCGCGATGATTGATATGGAAAAGCGCCAAGTAGCTAAGTATTTGGATTTGGGAGCTGAGGCCTGCGCTCCTCATGGGCTGGAGGCTTCTCCAGATGGAAAACGCCTTTACGTGACTTGTGAAGCTCGGAAAGTTGTCATGGTTATTGATCTTGCCAGTGCAGAAATCACTGAAATTCCTACTATGCAGGAGCAATCCCACATGGTGGTTTTTAATACAGATGAAACGCGCGCGTATACATCGAATTTTGCTTCAGGATCGATCTCAGTTTTGGATCTCACCGGTAAATCGTCCGCACAAGTTATTCCGACAGGTCCGGGAACGGAAGGTATTTCGCTTTCAGGCGACGGCAAGTTTATCTATGCCTCTTCTGTTTTAGGTAATTTCATCGTAAAGATCGATGCTGCGACATTGGAGATTATAGGCAGGGTCGAGACGGGGAAGTCTCCAGTGCGCGTGGTGCCTACACCAGACGGTGAGAAATTGATTGTGAATTGTGCCGCTAGCAATGTCGTTCAAGTTTTTGATGCTGCAACGATGACGCTTATGAGGGAAATTTCGGTAGGTCGTCAACCTATTGGGATTGTAGTCCCGAATAATGATTATGTATTCACAGCGACGATGCTTGAGAACGCCGTGGTGATGATTAACTTAAAGACTTATAAAATTGAGCACAGATTCGCGACTGGAAATAAGCCGGATGGAATTGCTTTCGGAAAGGCTCGATAGCGACAAGGGAGCTGATCTGAATATCTGATATCCGTATTTTAAGCAGCGCGACGACTGAAAAGCTCGCGCTGTAAATCCGAAATCGCCAGCATGATTTGCTCTTCGCTTGAGTGCACCATGTGATGGAACTCAATACCAAGAATCAAGTTCTGGAAATCTTTGGCGCGAATATTTTTGATAACACCTTGAACGATGATGGGGTCGCGACCGCCTAAGCAAATCTCGGCTTCCATGATATCTTCAAGGTGCAAGTTGGCTGCGGATTGATCCACTTCGACAGCACAACCTTGCGTGCTCAGGTCGATCATGCGGCAAGTGACATTGATTGTGTTTTTATTCAAGTGACTGATGTTAAAACGACTTCCGAAATCATGCGGGACTTGATAGCGGAAAGTTCTACGTTTTTGCAGATGGAACAGTGTCATCACCGGCAAAACCAAGTTGCCATCAACGAAGTGTGGGCGCGTTTCAAACAAGTATTTTTCCTGATCAATCCAAAATACAGCGGTGAAAGTTTCATTCTCACCGAAAGTGAATTCAGATTCAGCAGGGGAGATGCAAGTGAGGTAAAAACGACTGTCGACGCTTTTTGCTTTAAGCGGTAAGCTGCGATCGAACTTATCTTTAAGGTACAAGTTTCCTTGGGAAGACAAAAGTGTCGTGAAAAGACGCTGTCTTTCAGATACGGAATTAATACATTTAAAGAGTGTCAGTTCTTCAGCCATAATCTACGCCGCCATTGTTATTTTGTGACCACATTCATGACAGAATTTCGCTCCTGCAGAAAGCTCAACAGAACAAGCTGGGCAAGAAGGGCCAGCGGAAGCTTTTTTCTTCGGCTTTTCTTCTTTTTCGTCCATGTCGACGAAACCCTTTTCATTCCATTTTTCGATCTCTTTGAGCATCTTCCAACTTTGGAAGACTGAGCGGAACTCTTTCACTTCAAATTGCAAGAGAACGCCACCTGTTGCGTTCTTTCTTTTCATAAAGACACCTTTACCCTCAAGACGGGCAAAGTGGTCGTTATTCAGGTTGATGCCGATTTCTTCTTTGCAGTATTCAACAAACTTCGCGAATTCCACGCTTGTCACACCGAAACGGTCGACTTCTTGGTTTTCCGCCAGTTTCAAAATACCACCCAGCATTTGCGAGCAAAGATCATCGACCTTGAGCAAATCTGTACGGCCACCTTTAAAATAGTAGTATTGATAGAATTCAAAGAAGCTCTCCACCAAGCCCAAATCCAAGAAGTGCACCTTTTGGATTTCTTCAGGGCCGTCTGGGTTATCAATGGATTTACCCATTTCATAAAGAGCGAGTTTCAATTTGACAAGGATGTTGATTGCTTGCTCAAGGCGCTTGGGAGATTCCCCCATCACACGTTGAGAGTATTGCTTCATCAAACTCCAATCCACAACCACGCGGCCTGGAGTAGAACGATCACCTTTGTGATTCGCTGTATGGAAAACAGTACCAAAACATTTTGCGACTTGGTCTTCAGGCAATGGAGAAGAATCCTTTTCCATTTTTGAAGAACGAACGTCATTGAAAGCCAAACGCAGACGATCCGCCAAAGACTTAATAAGTACTTTGAGCATCTGTGGAGCGGCTTCGTATTGTTGTTTCAAAGCTTCAACTGGGATCTCTAGAACCTTAGTTTCTGTTGTCGCAACAGCAGAAGTCGGATGCGTCGCTTGTCCCAGGATCACTTGATCGCCCAGAATATGCGAAGCTCCCAATTGAAACAGATCAATCGTCTTTTTACCACGGATGAGGCATTGGTTGGCGCCCCCTGCTTGAATGAGGTACACCGCCGTGATTTTGTCGCCATCCTTGTAGATGACTTCGCCTTTTTTAAAGGTCTTAACAGACATGAGACTGACTCCTTAAATACAATTCACAAATTTTTATCGGCACTTCACTGGACAATCTTGAGACGAAAGGCCCTCTTGCGGG
Organism: Bdellovibrio sp. HCB2-146; assembly: GCF_047345725.1. NCBI lineage: Bacteria > Pseudomonadati > Bdellovibrionota > Bdellovibrionia > Bdellovibrionales > Pseudobdellovibrionaceae > Bdellovibrio > Bdellovibrio sp. HCB2-146. The sequence continues at coordinate 472,482 of NZ_JBLEQP010000001.1, read as the reverse complement.
GGAAATGGACTTAAGTTATAGGTAGTGTCATGGACGAATTCTTTGCCGCGGCCCCGCCGGAACATCAAAAACGTGAAAAAGCCAAAGCCCGTGAGCTTCGGTCTAGCCAATGGTGGAGGCAGGAGCTGGGAAAAGGAATCTGCTACCATTGTGGGCAGAAGTTCAAACCGACCGAGCTGACAATGGATCACTTGATCCCCATTGCCCGTGGTGGGAAATCGAATAAGAACAACTGTGTTCCATCCTGCAAGGACTGCAATACCAAAAAGGGACATAAAACCCGGGCTGAAATGGTGTTGGAGGAATTAAAATTATCCTCAAAAGTCTCGGACTCAGGTTCTGATTCAGAGGAATAACGCTGCCTTGTCATTGCTCACATTCAAATTTGCGCGCTGCGATGATCAGCCTTTAGTCTTGCTTTGACCCCATGCGTTCGCGTTAACCTATCAAAGTCATTCATTAAAATTCGTTAACATCTTCTGAAGGACGAACAACCGTGAGCAAAATTACTAAGAGTAGTACAGCGGAATATTTTGCTAAGAACCTCCAACAGGTGGGGTTCTCATCTCCGTTGAAAGCCGTTCTAACGACTCTCAAAGAGGCCGTGGACAATTCATTAGATGCCTGTGAAGAGCATGGCATCTTGCCTGATTTGATGATCGAAGTTTCCAAAGTGGGAGCTGGTTCGACTAAAAATACTGATTTAATTCGCATCGTTGTCGAAGATAACGGTCCTGGTATCGAAGCTGATGACCTTGCAAAAGTTTACGGTGAATATCTTGCTTCATCGAAGTTTGGACGCGGGAAGTGTTCTCGTGGTCAACAAGGTATCGGTATCTCCGCTGCGACAACTTGGGCGCAAATGACCAATGCTCGCGGTGTGAATGTGACTTCTAAGACGAAGAAAATGCGTAAAGCGATTTCTGCGCAAGTCGACGTCGATATCAAATCGAACACGGGTATCGTGAAGAACAAAGAAACATTTGATTGGGATCGTGAACACGGAACGCGCGTTGAGTTCGTTTTGGACGGTCGTATCCAATTAAATGGTGACGGTGGTCTTGTGACTTATATTGAGGGCACGATCCTCGTGAATCCTCACATGACTGTGACTTATAAGTTGATGGAAAACGATTTCGTGACTGTGAACCGCGTGAGCCAAGAAGTTCCGCAAGTTCCAGAGGCGACTTTGCCCCATCCTCACACGTTCAAACTGGGTGAATTCATCACTCATGCGACGTTGTTCGGTAAAACAACTGTTTCTAAGTTCTTGAAAACGGGTTTCTCACGTATCACAGATCAATCAATCTCTGAATTCGTGAAAAAAGGCTTACCTAAAAACTTGCTTGAAAAGCCGCTGACTTCAATCAACGAAGAAGACTTCAAAAAGATCTTCCAAGCTGTGCAAAACACAGATTTGATGCCACCTTCAACTCGCTCTGTTTTGACGGTTGGTGAAGAATCATTGTCGAAATCAATCAACCGTTTGGGTGAAGTTGACTTCTTCTCTGTTGTGACTCGTAAACCGCGTATTTGTGACTTCAAACCAGTGGTTGTCGAAGTGGCTTTGGCGCGTTTCAAAGACCGCAATCAAGACGGCGACTCACAAGTCACTTTGCTTCGTTTTGCGAACCGCGTTCCTTTGCAATTTGATAAATCCGGTTGTGCGATCACGTGGGCGATTGAATCAGTAAACTGGAAGGCTTACGGTTTGTCGCAAGCAAAAGACAGCTTGCCACAAGGTCCGTATATCTTTGCGGTTTCTATCGTGTCTCCGTTCATTAAATTTAAAAATGCTTCGAAAGAAACGATTGATGCGTCAGAAGATCTCGTTGGCGAAATTCGTCTGGCGTTGATCCAAGCAGGTCAAAAGCTTTCTCGTCACATCAAAAAAGAAGTGAAAGAAGCAGATCTTGAAAGAAAATTGGCTCATATCGAGCAATTCGGCCCGATTTTGGTTGAGAGCTTGGCGAACATTGTAAAAGCTCCAGAAGGTCGTAAGAAAAAGGCTGAAGAAGGTTTGAAAAAACTTTTGGGTCGTGACTCTCAAGACGCGATCGCTGACTTGGAAGCTGCAGAATCTAAACTCTTGGAGCAAAAACAACGCGACAAGAAAAAAGGAATCGGCGCTGATGACGAAGACGATGAAGTTCACGTTATTCGCAGCGAAGACTTAGTTGAGGAAGCTTCGGAACCACAAGGAACGAAGAAAATCGCGACTAAAAAAGAAACGACTAAGAAAACGACTGGTAAGAAAAAGTAGGTAAAGAATCATGGCTAAACTTCTCAGCGTTCGTGATTTAAAAATTGATATTCCGAAAGAAGCCCGTCTTCTTGCGGATAAAATGCTTAAAGATCTCGAGAACTCGAAGCGTCCAGTTTTGGAAGCGGTGAAAACATCTCTTGATAACTCATTGTACAACTCCAAAGTGGGTTACCTAACTCCAGGTGATAAGGTTGTTCGCACGGAATTGAACGTGTCTTCTGTTCAGAAGCTCGCACGTGTCGTCTTCATGCTTGAAATCCTTCTTCGCAACTTGGAAATTGGCTCAGTCAATACGAAGCGTGAGTTGTACTATATCTGTAAAGGTCTGATCAAAGGGGACAAACGCTATAAGCCCCTCGATTTCGACGACCAACCAGAATCCGACGCGATCATCGATTTTATCGGTGATATGTTGGAAGTGTACCGCGAGGAATTGAACTGTTTTGCCAATGACCGTGGTGGACAATCATACTCTCAACAATTGATCGTGACAGAGACTTTGCCTGATGGTGATAAGGCCGTGATCGACCTTTCCACTTTGGGTACGTCTCCGTTCCAGCCAAAAAATAAACCGCAATCTTTGAAGTTGAAGGCGAAAAAGAAAATCGACTTCTGCTTGATCGTTGAGTCAGAAGGTACGGCGAATACCCTTGTAACAATGGGATTCACGAAACGTAACAACTGTATCGTGATGGGTGCTCAAGGGGTTCCATCGAATGCGGTACGTGGTTGGTCAAAGTTGATCCAAGAACAATTGGACATTCCAATGTACTTCTTCGGAGACCTCGATGCGTACACATTGCAAAATATCTTCCGTACTTTGAAAGCGGGATCTGCGGCTTCGTTGATCCGTAACGCTGACTTCTCGGCTCCGAACGTAAGATTCTTGGGTGTATTGCCAGAAGACGTGAAGAAGTACGACCTTCCTCACTACAAAGTAAAAGAATCCGATCCAGCTGAAGCGCGCGCTTTGAAAAAAGCAAAGGACGCTTTGGAAAACGATCCGTTCTTCTTGGATAAAAAGAACAAAGACCTCGCAGAAATCCTGCGCTGGTTGATCAAAGAAAAGATTCGTTGCGAGCAACAGTCTTTCTTCTCGGTAGATCCAAAAGATCCAATCAAAACCGAAAAGCTCATCCTAGAAAAAATCAAACGCGGTTCTTACGTATAGAACTCCCAAAAAGCCGGCCCACCGCCGGCTTTTTCGTTTAAAAAAGGCGCCTACCCAAAAAGGTGCCTGGTGACTTTTTGGAAAAAGTCGCCGGCACGATTTGAAATTGTCCGAATTGCGGATTAGTAGATGATTCCCTGGAAGTTTTTGCAGAGATAGACTTTGAATGTGCGTGCGTGTTCGCCGTGGCGGAAAGTTTTCAACTCCTCCGGAGTGCAGGAGTCGAACTTTGCGTATTTCAATGGGTCGGCGTCGTATTTTTCTGTCGTCACAACAATCGCGTCTTGGCCTTCCAGATTTTTCATTTCTTCTGGGTCTTGCATCACTGTGTAGTGACTTCTTGTTGAGTTGAGCATGTAGATTGGTTGCTCGGTTCCCCAAGTTGTTTGTGCTGTTGTTTCATAGCGTAGCGCTGCCAAGAAAGGTTTCTTTCCTGATTCGGCATGAATCTCGCGCTGGCGGCGGTTTACAAAGCGACCTAGTTCTTTCCAACCTGTAAATTCATTCGAGAAATCCCATGTTGTGTTCCACTCCTTGTTCGGTGCAAAGAAGCGGAATGCCTTAGGAACCCAAGGGTACGCAAACGGGGAGTAGCTCAAAATCATGAGTGGAATAAAGAATCCCAAGATTCCCCAGGTGTAGACTTTGCTTTTAGCTTTGACGATTTGGCGGTGGCCCCATACTAAGCCTTGTGACCAAATGTAACCAACACCGATCAACAACAATGTGCACGCAGCTCCACTCCAGTGTGGTTTGTAGTCAGCAAAGAACGGCTGCGGATAAAACACCGCAAGCGAAGGAGCTGTCAGCGCGAAAAGAAAACGCCAACGCGCTTCCGTTCTGCGCAAAAATGAAGTGATAAACGCGAGCACCAACAGCACATACAAGAATGGTGTATAGAACAACAACTGCGCGCCAAAGAAAACCAACCAACGCTGCACGCTGAATGTTTCCCCTGTGTGACGGTCGTGGAATTGATACTTAAATCCCGGCCAATCGTGCATGATGTTCCAAATAAAAATGGGAGAGCACAAAACAGTCGCGATCAAAAAACCAACCCACGGCCACGGACTCAAAAGATCCTTGCGACGATTTGGCGTCATCAACAAATACAAACCAAAACCAGGAGCGAGCAAGGCAATGATGAATTTTGAATTTAGACCCAAGCCCATCAAAATGCCGAGCCAGATCCAAGTTTTTTTCAACGACCATTGTTTGGAGTCTTCACGCACACCTTGCCAGAACACGTAAGCTGCGGCGACAAAGCAAAACATAAATGGTGGTTCCGGAGAAGCCACGTACCCGCCAAAACCCCAAAACGGCGACCACAAAAGAATAAAACCAACAAATAAAGCGGCACCTTGATCAAACAGATCTTTGGCCAACTTGTAGAGCAAAACAATGGTGCCAATAAAACATAAATAGCCCGGCAAACGAACGCCAAGCAAAGTATCGCCGAAAATCGCGGTCGTAATATATTCAAGCCACGCAATCATCGCTGGGTGATCGAAGTAAGAAAGTTGCAAGTCCTTCGCCCAAGACCAGTGGTAAGCTTCATCATCGATCAGGCCAATGTTGAGAGAAAAGAAAGCTCTAAAAATGAGTGTCAAAATAAAAAGGACGAGGATCTTTTGCGAGCTTTGAAGCTTGTTCCAGGAATCACGAATCACGCTGTTACTCCGGCATTGAAAGGTATGCCTTCAGTCCTAATATCTCACAGGCGAAGTGGCAATAATTCAGCTCTTTGACTAAGGGTGTAAACGACATTAAAATAGCGTCTATGAAGAGACTTGAGTTCATTACTTTGGGTGTTGGAATGTCGCTATTATTTGGCTGTCAAAGTTACCGCTATTATGACCCCCAAAAGCCTCATCATGGTCAAGAGGGCTTTCTCAATAATTACGACAATTCTCCCAAACAGAGCTTCTGGAAATGGCAGTGGGAGCGGTGGACAACAGAGAAGCCCAAAGAAGCGCCTTTCACTCCCGAAGTTTTAAAAACCGATACGACTTTTCTTAAAAACAACAAAACAGAGCCCACTCTCACGTGGATTGGACACTCAAGTTTCTTATTGCAACTCGAAGGCATGAATATCCTCACGGACCCGGTGTTTTCTGCACGCACATCTCCGGTCTCCTTTGCGGGACCAAAGCGGCAAGTCGCGCTGCCATTTCAACTGGAAGAATTACCTGCCATCGATGTCGTCGTGATTTCACACAATCACTACGATCACTTGGATCTTGCGACACTCAAAAAACTATCACAAAGACCTGACAACAAAACAATTTTCCTGGTTCCTCTTGGCAACCAAAAACTTTTGCAATCAGAAGGAATTCAAAAAGTACAGGAGTACGATTGGTGGGACCAAGTCAAAGCGGGACCTTTAAATTTTATTCTGACACCGACACAACATTGGTCCGCACGAGGACTCTTTGATAACAATGAAACTCTCTGGGGTGCTTGGTATATTCAAGGTACTACCCAAAAAGTTTTCTTCGCAGGCGACACAGGGTACTCGAAAGACTTTCAAGATGTGGCAAGCAAATTGGGTCCCGTCGATCTCGCCCTGATTCCGATCGGAGCCTATGAGCCACGCTGGTTTATGAAAAAACATCACGTGAATCCAAGTGAAGCCGTGCAAATTCATAAAGATCTTCAGGCAAAAAAATCAGTGGCCATTCACTGGGGAACTTTTCGCCTCAGCGACGAAGCCATGATCAGTCCTGCTGAAGACCTCAAGAAAAGCCTGAGTGAGCAACGTCTCTCTGAAAATGATTTTATTTTGATGAAACATGGAGAAAGAATTTCTCTGTAACAGTCACAAAAAATTAAAGGCCCGTCCTGGGCCCTTCTGTTTTTTTTAAGATTAACGTGTCTGCTTCGTTAAAAGCTATATGTCTTTTGCTGGAATTAATTGCGCTTTTTGCGTGATTGGTGACGGTGCTCTTCTTGCCAGTTTTTTCTTTCAGCAAGAGCTTGATCAATCGGCATAGCTTTCGAAGGTAACGCTTGTAAAGCCGAGCGCAATTGATTGTGCAAAGGCAAGAGGCCAATGCCTGACATCAATGCATTGGAATAGCTTTCAGAAAATGCACTCGTTGAAGCGTCTTGATTAAAGAACAATCTTTCAATTTCATGGCGAGCCACGGCCACATGTTGTTCTGTGATAAAATCAAGCTCTGTCAAAATGTCGATATCCGCCATCAATGATGTCATTTCACGCAACCATGTGTAGCGTTCTGCTGTCATCAAAGCTTGGAACCATTCAACAGGTGCCGCCTCGTAACCATTTTCGCGATCAAATTCGTGTTTTAAATTATTAAGAAGTTCTTTTTGAAGATTCCAAAGTGCCTGACGAACGGGCATAGCATGGGAACGGTGATTAGCTTCTGACATGGAGTCCTCCGAAACGAGAAAACCTGATGCTAACCGAATCAGGCGCGAGATGCACCCAAATTTAGAATGCCAAGGAGCTTTAGAAGCCCCTTGGCATTAAGAAAAGGCCCTAGCGGCATCTTCTGTATTGGATATGGTAGATCAACCCTGAAGAGATATCAGCACTGTCCACCATTGACATGGCTTGTTCGCCACGAGCGTTGGATTTCGACATCATCGACGTGTTCACGCGAAGGTTCACACTGGCACCGCAAGGAGTCCACACCATCGTTTGTGCGAGCAAATTGTCCGTCAAAGAAAAGTTATCATTTGTTGGACCCATAAACGTGCGGGAAATGCGAGGACCTTGAGAACCCGCCCAGAAGTATTCGGCGTCAAAGCGCGCCATACCGCCGCGAGGAACAAGATTGTAACCGCGGTAGTCCACTTGGAAGACTGCCACACTGTATCCGTTCGGTACTTGTACTGGAACGGAGATGTTACAGGATTTTCTGTCAACAGTTCTACCTGTCGCATGACCGGCTTCAGTGATGTAACTGTCGAACAAGATACTCACAGCCGAGTTGTCAGGGCTTAATGTCACGCTCGCAGATCCAGAAGGACAGCCAGTGCCACCGTAAGCAGGTTGACCCAGTCTTAAACTTTGCGCCTCAGCCTGCAGTGAAATTGCAGAGAGCGCGAGAATCATCAGAGATAACATTTTTCTTTTCATGGTTCCTCCTTGGGAATTTTGTTTTTAGTTTTTTTACCTTTTTAAAATTTCAATTTGTCTTAAGGATAACGGGGTGGTCGTCCAGGAGCGGGTGGACGTGGAGATCCTGGGTCCGGGGGACGAGGTCCCACTCCGCCACCGCCTGAAGGTGTGCATGTTCTCCAAGCCAATTGATAGTTTTGCGACTGCAATTGACCATCCACGCTGTCGAGCGAAATTTGCGCTGTCACTGGTGCTGACAGATTCAAATTGCGACTCATTAAGAATGTTGTGACGTAAAGAGTTTGCACGTCGTTCGCACTACAAGCGGCCCATGGTGCAACACGCGGATCGATTTGGTAACGAACATAGTAGTTGTCTGAATAAGGTCCACGGAATTCTTGCGCACGGAAACTATAGCGACCGCTATTTTCATAACCGGGGCGTTCGTTGCGGGGGCGAGAGCCATCAAAAGAATAAATCGCTTGATGTGTTGCCACAGTGCCAGCTTCAGCATACACGAAACCGCGATAGTCAGCTGACATGACAGCCATGCTCCAACCGCGTGGAACACGGAAGCTGACTTTTAGTTCGCACATCAATCGCGCAATGGGATTGTGAATTGTGGATTCAGCAACATAGTTGTCGAGTAAGAGTGAAAAAGTCGAACCGTCAGGTGAAATATTCGCACTGTAACTTCCCACCGGACATCCGCTGCCAACAGCTTGAATGTTTTCGATGCGAAGTCCGGGCGGTGCGGCTGCGAACGATTTTAACGAAATAAACGAGAGCAGCGCGATGACACGCCACGAAGTGATTCTCATAGATTGTTCCCCCAAGTAACTGGTGACATTCGTCACACATAAGCACACTAAAGCAAATTCCAAGCCACAAACTTTCAGTGACAACTTGGCTCTGATCTTTCTCGAAAATGAAAGCTCACTGAGATTTAATGAATCAAAAGTCGAAAGCTCTTGAGTTGTACGAGTGAAACGACTTGAATGCTGCTCATGAAAAAATTAATTTTTATTTCCCAATTTATTTCTGCAGGCATTTTGTCACTAGTGTCAGTTGCTGCTATAGCGACACCACCTCAAACCAACGATCGCGCGACATATAATGTTATTTTGAAAGATGCGCGCACCACGCAAGTTTCAACGCTCGAGAAAAAAATCGAAGCGTTGGATGAAAAATCACAAACTGTGAAAATCGTCGAAACAGAAACTCTTGCGGGTCACAAACCTCGTGTCACAAATTCCGAAATCGTGCTGGAAGATGTGCAAGCAGAGTATTCGGTGTTTTCCGAATGCGGTGATTACGGTGGGAACTACGAGAAAATCCTAGTGCCTGCGGGCTTGTTGGAGGTTTGCGGCATCCCGCTTAATAACGAAGAAGAAGTCGGAAAGGCCTGGTATGGACTTGTTCCATTTGGATTGGTCAAAAAGGAAGTGAAGCTTTTTGGAACCAATGTTCTAGAAACTACAGAGCTTCAGTCCTTCCAGCAGGGTCGTTAGGTCATTTATCATGCCTAAATTCCAGGCAAAGGCAGGGAATTTCTTCCCTCTAGGGCCTGGAAATCGGCTGGAAGTATTCAAAACCACAGCGTTCTGGTACAAGAATTCTATGGCAGAAAAACGCAAGTGGACATGGTGGGTAAAAACACTCCTCCTCAAGGGAGTGCTATTGTTCTTTGTCCTGAGCTTGGGACTTGTTCTGCTTTACCGTTTTGTTCCAGTTGGTTTGACTCCGCTTATGGTGATCCGCTCGGTTGAATCCGTTTGGGGTGACAAGTGGGTCGGCATCAACAAAGACTGGGTGCCTTTAGAGGATATCTCACCTTCTGTCCAGCGCGCTGTTTTGAAAGCCGAAGATTATAAATTCTTTGAGCATAACGGTTTTGACTACGAAGCCATCCAAAAAGCCTACAAGTACAATAAAACTCACACCAAGAAAAAAGGTGCGAGCACGATTTCACAACAAACTGCAAAAAATGTTTTCTTGTGGCCGAACCGCGATTGGCTTCGCAAAGGTCTGGAAGCTTACTTCACAGTTTTGATTGAGTTCGTATGGCCAAAAGATCGCATCATGGAAGTTTACCTCAATGTGATTGAACTAGGGCCTGGCGTATACGGTGTTGAAGCGGCTTCACAAAAGTTTTTTAAAAAATCAGCGAAAAATTTAAATGCGTTTGAAGCGTCTTTGATCGCCGCTGTTTTGCCAAACCCTCGTCGCTTTAAAATAGATCGTCCATCACGCTATGTGATGCATCGTCAGCGCCGAATCATGTATCGTGTCGCTCCTCCGATTCCAAAGGCTGACGCCGTTCTTTTTCAATTTTGGGATCTTAAGTTTGAGAGTGAAGACGAGAATTAATTTTTCTTGTTTCTCAACTTGATACATCGATTTCCACACTCCGTTCACAGTCATTTTCTATCCTGTCATCATGCGCACACAGCAGGGCTTATTACTTTCAAATTGAGACATCATTTTCTGCATTTCTAAGTACAGAGAATCGCTGATTTTCACGATAAGTACTATGTATCCGGGGGAGTGAAAATGACACGTCAACAGAAGCTGACATTTGGCTTTATCGCGGGACTATTGGTTCTGGGATACTTTGCCTTTCGTTCGCCCGCTTCTCAGCAAGACTTCAGCTCCCAACAAGAACCGACACAAGCTCCTTTAGCAAAACAAACTTCAGAAAATTCAAAGACAGAAAATAAAAAATCAGATTCACGCTCGATGCACAGAGCAGCGGCTTCGGAAGAAGCATCTGACGATGTCAATGAAGCACCGACGACGATGTCAGAACGTCATAGCATTCAAATGGCCAAACATGATCTGTCGCCAATAAAGAGAGATGTGTCAGTCGGCGAGTTGCGCGACTCGCAAATTGTCCAAGGTTCTTGGAAGCTTGTGACCTCGGTATTTGCAATACCTCGCGCGCAAGTCTCAGAAGATGATCGCTCGATGATGGTCGGAGAACTAAGTGGCTTTGCGCTTTTTGAATCAGGTCGTGCAGGCGTGCAAGAAGACGCCTTCACAACTGAGCGCGCACTTGTGGTCTATGATACGCGTTTGCAAGTTTTTGGGGTTATGACCGGAACACTGATTGTGTTTTTGCGCTCGGGTGCTTCGATGGAAGCCCTTGTGCAAGACCATGGCTTGCGTGTGCTCAATGCGTTTCCGGAAACGGGTACGTATTACGTGACTTCACGTGAGCAGCCTTTCAATTTATCGCAGTTAAAAAATTCTCTTGAGAGAGATTCAAGAATTAACAATGTCGAAATCGAGATTGTGAGCCGCCAATATGGTAAACGGTAAAGTACGTCTGTTGATTTTACTATTCTGTTCGGGCACGGTGCTCAGTGCTCTCTTCACGAATTGCAGTGAAGGAGGGTTTAGTGCGAGTGACCCGGGGAACACTTCAGGATTTACAGCCGGCATCGGGTCGGAGGGTGATCCTCTGACGGCTTATGCATGGCACATCAACAACACAGGACAAAAGGTCTTCGCCGCTGCGGGTGGAAAAGTCGGTAATGATTTGAATCTCGCGCAGACGTGGACCGATGGTGTTTATGGTCAAGGCGTTAAAATCTTAATTTCAGATGATGGCGTGGAAGACAACCATGAAGATCTATCTGGAAACTTTAACTACAACTATCTTTCCAAAGACTACACCCTTGCTTCTCCGTACACATCCAATCGTGCGGCACCTAAAACCGCTGACGACAGTCACGGAACTGCCGTGGCCGGATTGATTGCGGGTATGGCCGGAAACGGGAAGGGCGCCCGAGGTGTTGCACCCAAGGCGCAAATCGTTTCTTCAAATTTCCTTGCTGAAAACGTTTCGCAAACGGCGGCCATTGTTGCCGACCAAGTTCGTGGCAGTCTGGATATTTACAATATGAGTTGGGGAGGAGCGCAGAATCTGCTCAGCACTCCCATTCCAGGATTTGAAACACAAGTGCGCTTTGGTATTACGAATGGTCGCTCTGGTAAAGGTAGCATTTATGTGAAGGCCGCGGGTAATGAGTTCTTTGTCAACTGTCGCAACTCCAGCAGTGCTGAGTGCGTGGGGAACTCAAACTTTGACGCCGAAAATGCCTCGCCATTTTTTATTGTGGTGGGTGCTTTAAATGCCAAGGGTACTGCGGCCTCTTATTCATCCGGTGGATCGAATTTATGGGTTTCTTCTTTTGGTGGTGAGTTCGGTACAGATACGCCTGCGATGTTCACGACCGACCGCATGGGTTGTTCTGTAGGCTTTGCAAAAAGCACTTCGACATCGACTATTACTTTTGAAAAAGGTCAGAACGGCAACACGGGTTGCAACTACACTGCGATATTTAATGGAACTTCCTCCGCTGCGCCCGTGATGTCAGGTGCGGTGGCTTTGATGTTGTCCGTAAATCCCAATTTGACTTGGCGAGATGTGAAATACATCCTTGCAAAAACTGCCACGCAAGTGGATTTCGTGACAACGGGATCAATCACACATCCCCATGCCACTTCGGGTGTGACGTTGCCAACGGGATACGTTTGGGAGCAGGTGTGGGTGCGCAATGCTGCCGGATTTTATTTTCAAAACTGGTATGGTTTTGGTCGCGTCAATGTGGATGCGGCGGTTTCAATGGCGCGCAATTTCGTATCGCCACTAAAAGCCCTGACGGAGAGTAACTGGGCGAACTCCACAACTTTGAGTTCGGCGATTCCTGATAATTCCGCGACAGGTGTGACAAGCACAATGGCGGTCGCCGATAATATGCAAATCGAAGGCGTGCAACTGCGCGTGTGGGCGACCCACACGGATATCTCAGAACTTGCACTGGAGCTGACGTCTCCTTCGGGAACAAAAAGCATTATCGTGAACGCGCGAAATGCGATGGTGGGCCTGGCGAACTACCAAGGTGAAACTCTTTTATCAAACGCCTTTTATCAAGAAAGCTCCGCAGGAAATTGGACTCTGCGAGTGGTCGATGCCAAGAGTGGAAACTCAGGTACGCTGACTAGATGGAGCTTGAATTTCATCGGTGGCAAGTAGTCTCGTTTTGAGATGATTGACACCTGACAGCCTCTTTTACAGAAGAGGCTTCTCTAAGTGTGATAAAGTAAACGTAGAGCAGGCACGGGCTTTGAATGTTTTGAGTATAGAGGTTTATGAATATGAAAACCCTGGTCAGAATTGCACTCATTGCTTCCTTTGTTCCAAGTCTTGGATTTGGTCAGGTTCAAACCGTGGACCAGTGCTTAACCACAAGTCAGGCTCGTTCAGGGATCAGTCTTTCTAAGGCCGAGATCCGCGATCTCTGTGAAAATAATTCCGATGAAGTTGTTGATTGTGCCTTGTCACAGACTCAAGTTCGCTATTTTTCCGGCAATATAAAACAATCCATTAAGGATTGCCGCCGCCAGTTTATCTATACGACGAATTAATCTTGAATCCGCCTTTTTGGTTTGCCCGGCGCCTGTTTTCTCAGTAGTTTGGCCGCCATGCAAACAGGTCGAATTTTAGTCCTTTTCATTCTTTCAGTTTTATCAATTCAAGCAGGTGCAACTCCTGATTGGAGTGCCGAGGCCCGAAACCCTGAAAACGGTCGCCCTTATATTTTGCAGTTAACACCTGAAGAACAAAAAAACTACGAAACCCAAGGTAAACTCCACGCGCAGATTTACCCGGTCACAGTGACAGGCGTTCTCCCTCCGTATCGACCTATCAAAAAATTTATCGAAGACAAATCTTGGAACCCGCTAAAAGCGTTACTCACAAGCATTGTCCGCGGAGTCACAGGTTTTAAATCTTTTGACTCTATGCTGTCGCGATTGGGTTTGCATGAATATCCTCAAGCCAACGAAGAAGGCATCTACGGAGTTCCCTATCCCAACGGTGTTCGACCGGATTATCGCATGGGTTTTGGAATCGTTGAGCGTGATGGTGCTGATGGATTTACATTCTCGTGTGCGGCTTGCCACTCCTCTGAACTTTTCGGAAAAAAAGTTCTAGGTATGACGAACAGATTTCCGCGCGCGAATGAATTTTTCGTGAAGGCAAGTTCGATCACAGGCCACTACAATTCGTGGTTGTTCCAAAAATGGACGAAGGCCACCGATCAAGAAGCCAAGTTGATGGATGATTCTGTCGTTGCCTTGGGCCGAGTGGGTGTCAAAAATCCAATTGTCTTAGGGCTTGATACTTCACTGGCGCAAGTGGCGTTATCATTGAACCGTCGAAATGCTGACGCTTATGCAACACCTTCCGAGTCTCTGCAAAAAAATCCTCGCAAGGACGAATTCCTCGACGTGTATCCTGCGGATTCAAAACCCGCTGTGTGGTGGAATGTGAAATACAAAAACCGTTGGCTTTCTGACGGCAGCGTTATTTCTGGAAATCCGATCTTTACCAATTTGATTTGGAATGAAATCGGTCGCGGTGTCGATCTAAAGGTGTTGGAAAATTGGCTCGCTCAGAATCAAAAAGTTGTCGATGAACTGACAGCGATGGTGTTTGCTTCCGAAGCGCCACATATTACGGATTTCTTTCCAGCAGAAAAAATTGACTTGGGTCGCGCGCAATCAGGACAGTTAGTCTTTAATGTCACATGTGCCCGTTGCCATGGTCGTTATGAAAAAGCTTGGGACTTGCCAAATGCTGACTCTCTTTCTCACGCTGAAAAGTTAAAAACAGTGCGCGTGATTCCGAAAGCACGCACGCCAGTTGAAGAAGTAGGAACAGATCCTTACCGTCGCTGGGGTATGAAGTCTCTTGAGCAACTCAACAATCTTTCGATCTCTCAGAAAAATGGCATCGTGATTCAGGCTCAGGCGGGTTATGTGCCGCCACCACTTGTGGGGATTTGGGCTCGTTGGCCGTATTTCCACAATAACTCGGTTCCGAACCTTTGTGCGCTTTTGACCGATTCAAGAAAGCGTCCCACGGCTTATTATGCAGGGGAAGCGAAAGATCCAAATAAGGACTTCGACTTTGCCTGCAATGGTTATCCATTGGGGGATAAAACGCCGGCTTCTTGGAAGACAGAAGAGTTCTATTACGACACTTCTCGGCCTGGGATGAGCAATAGCGGTCACGATGAGGGGATCTTTCTTGAAAACGGCAAAGAGCTCCTGACTCGTGAAGAGAAAATAAACCTGATCCAGTTCCTGCAAACGCTCTAAATTGTCACCACTTTATCCTTTTTTCAGGGGTGGTGTTAGGCGGGACGGTTTTTCTGTATAAATAGAGCTTCTAAACTATAGGAGCTTTCCATGAAAAAGATGATCCTGACGATCGGCTTCGCTCTAACTCCGGTTTTCGCGTTTGCGGGTGAAGTTATCAATACAAAAGTAAACTGCACGACATCTTCAAATCCTCAGGTATTTACGGCTGAAGCTCAAGAATACCAATCCAGCTATATCCAACTTAAAGAATACCAATTGTGGCCATTGAATGTAGGCGGTCAAAAGAATCTTTTGATCTCTAAAGATTCAAAAAAAGGGACTTATGCTTACCTGACTTTAGGTGATTCAAAGTCTTCTTCGGTGTTTGTCTCTTTACCTTTGGAAAACGGTGATGTTCAAAACTGCATCGTTTTGATGACTAAGGTGAAGGGCGAAAAACCTTATATTTGGGAGCCTGGAACTCCTATCCAGTACTAAGTCGTTTCCTAAAAGGGCGTTAAGAGCGCCCTTTTTGTTGTCTTTTCAATAGGTTAACGCATATTTCTGCAAGTCTTTGACAGCAAGGCCTTCTGTTCGATATCGTAGGTCCCATCTATGGATCCTGACCCCGCGTCCTTTAAATATAATTCCCGGAGAACATTGTGATTGAACTCATTGTCGTGCTGATTTGCTTGGCACTCAATGCCATTTTTTCTGCCGCTGAAATGGCATTCGTGAGCGTGAACCGCATTGATCTTCGTAAGCTTGCCGATAAGGGTGATAAGCGTGCGTTGACGTTATTGCGATTGCGCTTAGCCCCTGAAAGAACTCTTTCCGTTTTGCAGATTGGTATCACGCTGGTTGGTGCGATCTCTGCTGCCGTTGGTGGTGTGGGCGCTGAAGAAAGCCTTTCGCCCTATTTTGAACAACAGTTTGG
This sequence comes from Bdellovibrio sp. HCB2-146, assembly GCF_047345725.1. Classification (NCBI taxonomy): domain Bacteria; kingdom Pseudomonadati; phylum Bdellovibrionota; class Bdellovibrionia; order Bdellovibrionales; family Pseudobdellovibrionaceae; genus Bdellovibrio; species Bdellovibrio sp. HCB2-146. The sequence continues at coordinate 456,866 of NZ_JBLEQP010000001.1, read as the reverse complement.
TATTCGTGAAAGCATCGCAGAAGCCATTTCGATCTTGCTTATCGTAGTTCCGATCACAGCTGCAAGCGTGGTGATTGGTGAGCTTGTCCCAAAAAGTTTGGCTCTTCGTAATTCGCGAAAAATTGCGTTGATCGCGGCGCCCGGACTTTATCTTTTCGATAAAGTTTTAGCACCAGTGGTAGACATCTTAGAAGGCATCACTCATAAAATCGTGAAGCTCTTTCAGCGCGGACCTGCGACAAATTTGCCGGAGGTGGCGCACGAAGAAACTTCCATCAGCATTGATTCACTTTCCAAGGTACACAAACAGTTCGTTTTAAATTTGGTGAATATCGAATCAAAAACGGCTGAAGACATCATGGTTGACTGGGAATCTGTTGTCACTGTTGATATCGATCAGCCAGTCAGTGAAATTCTCACCAAAGTCGTCAGCTCGGGTCACACCCGTATTCCAGTGATGGGTGGAGAGAATAAAGTTGCCGGCCTTTTACACACCAAAGAATTTATTGCCTTGGTGGGAAGTGGTGATTCTCATTGGCCGACCATCATTCGTCCGATTATCCGTGTGGATGAAGACGATGATGCTCTTAAAGTTTTAAAGATCATGCAGGAAGTGAAAAGCCATTTGGCCTTAGTCACTAAAGAAGACAAGGTTCTGGGGATTGTGACTCTTGAGGATATCATCGAAGAAATTATCGGTGAAATTTCCGATGAAGACGATGACGGCTTGATGAAGCGCCTTTTACTGACGAGATCGCGCCGCCGTCGTTGATGTCAACGGGCCTAAAATCAAAGAAGTAATCAGAGCTAAAGCGATGAGGCTTGTAAAAAGAGTCTCGTCGATAAGTCCTTGCTGCAGGGCTGTTGATGCCAGCAAAATTTCCATCGCGCCACGAGCATTTAGTGAAAAACTCACCAGGATCCGTGACGGTCGATCCATTTTTAGAAATCCCGACGCGACATAAGATCCAACGAACTTACCGACGGTCGCAATTACTAAAATAGTCAGCGCCTGCTGCCAATGAAAGTGCTCGGTCATTTTGATTTTCCAACCGATGCCGATAAAGAAAATCGGAGCAAAGACGTATTTGCTGATGGCGAAAATACCGTGGCGCATTTTATCAGTGATCTGTCGAAGATCCGCAATTGCAAGACCAATGAAAAAGCAAAAGACCGGCACATGGCTGTTAAGCCAAGCTTCTTGTGTTTTTGTTTCCAGAAGAAAGGTAAAAGCGACCCAGACGATAATGTCACAGATCGTGGCTGAGGCGACGATCAAGCTGCCGACAGGTGTATTGTAAAGTTTGATCTCTTGCAGATACTGAATGATAACGGGGAGTGCAGAAACGGAGAGGGCGATTGCAAAAAAGAGGGCACTCTTAAATGTGTTTTCAGGAAGAACAAAACCCGCTAAACACAAGCCCATCACAAAAGGCAAAAGAAATGATCCTGCCGACAGGATCAATGCTGGCTTCATTTGCACGCTTACTTTTTTAAAACTCAGCTCAAGTCCCGCCACGAATAAAAATCCGCAGGCCGCGATTTGTTGCAAAGTCGGAGCAAACGATGGAAGTTGCAATCCGAAACCACTGGCACCTAAAACTAAACCCAGAACGAGAAATAAAAAGAGTTTCACTTACGAGACTTTCTCCAAGCGAAGAAAATCAAAGTAAAGGCCGAAGTTCCCAGAGCTAGGCCTAAATAGATTTTATTTTCCAGCGAAGGATCATCGGAAGATTTGATTCCGAAATAATAAACAATCGTCTTGAGGATAATCATCGACTGAATCACGACCCAAATATATGGCCACATTTCACGGCGAATTTGTTGCTGTTCCGTGAGAACAGCTGGCGGTTTTTGGTTTTGGCCTTTGAAGCCCCAGTGACCGGAACGGTGATAGTCGGTTAAAATCTCGGTCCAAGCATCGCGCACGACCGAGAATTCAATAGGCCCTGAGCTCGCTGCTAATTTTGTTGCAAGCTTTTCGTAAGCCATGTTCGTGATTTTTTCAAAGTCTTCAAAAGAATAATAAAGGCCTGAAGGAGGAGTAAAATCGATTTTGAGATTTTTCTCGATCTCTTTTAAATAGCTTTGTGCTTCTTTAGTAAATTGAAAGTCTTCTAAGAGTGGGTTCATGCGCTCTTTCTAGAAATGCGAAGAACGCGTGTGCAGTTCTGGCAAATCTCCGAAAGTGGCCATTGAAGTTCTGCTCTTTTAATCGCGACTTCTTTTTGGCAATGAGGACAGGTGCTTCTGCCACCTAAGACTTGTCCGTCTGATTTAGAAGAGCGGTAAGCAAAGAAAATTCCTAGAAAGAAAAACAGGGGAACCAAAACAAAATGAAATACAGGAATAAGAACTGAAACAAGTGCAATAGCCCAGAAGAGAGCCAGCTTTTTTAATGACTGTTGCAATTTCTCGCGGGGACTAAAGAGATGAACCTCGAGGAAGCCTTCTGTATTGCGATCGTCCCCGACATTGGCAATCGTGGGAATTTTAAGGTCGGATATCGCGTCAGACATAGGGCAGTTTCTCTCCTTTGACTCTTATAAAAGCTCCTGTTTTTTATCAAAGTCAATAAACTGCCCCGCATAATCAGCTAGTGAGTCGTTTTTTTACGACGCGAAGAAGAAGAGGATGAACTTTTTTTCTTACCCTTTGCTCCGCCGGTTTCTTTGTTCACGGTGGCCCAGGCAATACGAGCGGCTTTCTTACGAGAAGCACCTTCTTTTTCATAGCCTTCTTCGATATGGCGGGCCATACGTTTTTGTTTTGGCGAATAGCTTTCTTTACTTCCACGAGGCATGTATATTCTCCTTGTTGGGTTGAATGGCATTGAGCCGTAAGATTTCCTTTTATTTGAGCACCCGATGGAAAACACTGACTATAAAAATCCGCGTTTCTTCAGGAATACATAATCCCTCTCAGTTGTCTGACGTCCATCATATTTCTAGTGCAACGAACGACGATGGAAGAGAACCGAGACAAAATATCTTTTATGATCAAAGAGAAAGGACAGAGCTTTCAGACTCGTGTCTTTGACGAGGTTTTCAATGTCCTCGACAGAAAATTTATACGAAAGTTCAGTGTGAATCATTTCATCTTGTTGGAAGTGGATTTCCAGATTGAGATCTTCGAAGTAAACAGTCTGTTCCTTTAAAGACAGCAAATAGCTTTCCATCGCTCCTAATCCCGGATTGTAGATTTCAACATGCTTGAAATTTTCGATGTTAAAGTTGGCACCATACTCACGATTCAAGCGTAACAAAAGATTGAGATTGAATTCGGCGGTGAGGCCTTGGCTATCATTGTAGGCTTTGTACAAAATTCTTTCTGCTTTTTTTAAGTCGAAACCCACGAGTAAAAAATCTCCGTCTTTCATCTTGTGAGAAAGTTTCTCAAGGAATAAGGACGCCTGAGAAGGCGAGAAGTTTCCGATCGAAGATCCTAAGAACAAGAAGATATTGCTTTCTTGGCTGGGAATGTCGAGTTCTTCTAAGCTTGTCGTGTAATCAGCGATGACCAAGTGAGGCTCTAAGTCTGGAAAACTTTTTTCGAGATTGGCCTCTAGTTCCTCCAGTGCTTTTTTTGAAATATCGTAAGCGTAGTAACTTCTGAAATTTGGACGAGTCATAGCTTTTTTAATAAGAAGAGAAGCCTTGCTGCCGTCTCCCGCACCCAATTCAATGAGGTTAAAGGGGCGATTCTCCATCTGATCTAAAATAAAATCCGCATTCTTTCTCAAAATCTCTTTTTCGCATGTGGTGAGATAATATTCCGGTGCTTCGGTGATCTTACGGAAGAGGGCTGTTCCGTTGTCATCGTAAAACAATTTCGACGGAAGTCGCTTTTGGGCAGCGGTAAGGCCTGTGACAATTTCTAAAGTGGAATTTACATCCATATCAATCCTCCGTAAGTCGAATGCCCGTAAAGGCCCATTTTTTGTCAGGGTAAAAGAAGTTTCGATAAGTCAGTCGCAAGTGATGTGCGGGTGTCCACGCACTGCCTCCGCGCAGTACCATTTGATTCACCATGAACTTCGAATTGTATTCTCCAAGCGGTCCGTCGTGCCATTGATGACCGGGATAAGGAAGATAAGCGCTACTGGTCCACTGCCAAAGACAATCAGTGAGGTCTTTAAAGGCGTGTCCTTGAGTTTTTGCAGCATGCTCCCATTCGGCTTCCGTCGGAAGTCGCTTTCCCGCAAAGCGAGCAAAGGCGCTGGCTTCATAATAGTTCACGTGGCAAACAGCTTTGTCCTTGTTGAGTTCTTTTAATCCGTTAAAGTCATACTCCCACCAAGTTCCATCGCGATAGACCCAGTAGAGCGGATGCGTATGCCGAGAGTTTTGCACCCAATCCCACCCATCAGATAACCAATATGAAGGCTCGGTGTAACCACCACATTCGATGAAATCCAAATATTCTAAATTGGTGACGAGAGACTGGCGCATTTTATAGGGCCGCAAATAGTGCATGTGGGACGGACTCTCATTATCGAAAGCAAAGCTGCCACCGGGGTGGCCGATCTCAACAAGTCCACCTTCAAAGGAGACGTAGTTTTTTGTATCGGTCAGAGTTGCGGCCTGAGCAATGCCCCAGTACTTTTGTGGTTGGTACTGGCGAAATAAAATACTTTTGATGTCTTGATACAGCAGTTCCTGGTGTTGCTGTTCGTGATGAATACCCAACTCGACAAGTTCCAGTGGTACGATGTTCATCTGCAAAAGGTCGATCATCGCTTGGTCGACATACTTTCGATACTCATGAATTTCACTGACACTTGGTCGAGAGAGAAATCCTCGTTCGGACTGTTTCCAGTGTGAGCCCATTTTTTTATAGTAAGAATTAAATACCTGATGAAGGTCTTTATTAAAACTGTAATACCCGGGCAAGTACTTCTCTAAAAGGAATGTTTCAAAAAACCACGTCGTATGACCGAGATGCCATTTGGGTGGAGAAACCTCGGGCGAAGGTTGAATGCAGCAGTCCTCGACAAAAAGAGGTGCTGTAATCAGACCGGTCAGGGTTCTGGTTTTTTGATAGTGCTCCGACAAATGGGGCATTTCAATCCTCGTTTCTAATTTTCAGGATGAATGTGAAAACACCGTTTTGCCAAGTATGGCCTCGGCAGCAGCACGTAATACATATCACTGTTATGTGACTCAGCATGGTGTTCGACAATTAGGCCAGTGTCCCGTGCTTGAAAACATCGGGAACTCATAGAGGGGGAGGAGTATGCTGAGGGCGTAAACGTAAAGGGAGGAGTTATGAAAATGAAAAATAAGGAGCTTATTTTGATTTTGAGTCCCTTCTTTCTGTTTATGGGAAACCTGTATGCCGGTACTGGATACGGCACGGATTCTGGAACGGGGAGAGCGGCTGTGACTGCTGATGCGCAAAAGGATTCATCGCAACGTGATACTGAAATCACGCGCAGAGTTCGCGAACGTATTATGCAAGATGCAAATCTCTCAACATCAGCGAAGAACATCACCATTGTGACGAAGGGAGGCCAAGTAACACTGTCAGGAGGTGTGACCAACGCGGATGAAAAAAAACGCGTGGAAGAACTTGCTAAAAGTGTAACTGGCGAGGCCCCAGTTTCAAATCAAACAGTTATTTCTAGATAACAGGAGGATGTTATGGATAAAAAAGGTAGAAAGGTGGTCTTTGGTATTTTCGAAGAACGCCTGAATCTTGAAAGATGCGTTGATACTTTACGCCAAGAAGGCTTCCGTAGTTCCGATGTTTCAGTCCTTATGCCTGATAAAGGTGATACGATTAGTTTCGGTCATCAAAAAGGCACGAAAGCACCAGAAGGTGTCGCAATTGGTACTGGAACAGGTGCGGTTGTCGGTGGGGCTTTAGGTTGGCTTGTTGGTATCGGTGCAATTGCCACGATTCCAGCCCTTGGACCTCTTGTAGCAGCAGGGCCTATCATGAGTGCTCTTGCTGGTATTGGTGTGGGGGGCGCTGTCGGTGGCTTAAGTGGAGCGCTTATTGGTATGGGCATTCCTGAATACGAAGCCAAACGCTATGAAAAATTCGTCAAAGACGGCGGGATTTTACTCTCTGTGCACGTCGATGATAAAGAATGGGCGGATCGTGCTGAGCATATCTTAAAAGACACAGGTGCTCGTGATGTCTCTCGAACTATGGAGGTCTCACAACGAACACCACCTAAAGATACGAACTATCATCCAAACCCTTAAATGAACGAACGGCCAAGCGATGCTTGGCCGTTTCGAATCTCACTCAGTTTTCATTCTCAAGAGTCAATCGCTTAGGAGTCTTAAAGACACTTTCATTGTGTTTTTGTAAAATACTTGTTATAGCAAGTATTAACGCTTGAGGTGTTGAAATGTCTTCCGTCCAAACGTCTCCTTCTGTTTTCTTCCGTCTCTCTTCTCAGTCCCCGAAAGTGCAAAAGGCACTTGAAATGTGGGAACAAAAACTTTCTCCCAAACAACGAACGTGGATCAGCATTGGTTTTGTCGCATTTGTGATTCTTGCAAGTTTTGCAACTTATCGCATGATGTGGTTTGAAAGCACCGATGACTCTTTCGTCAAAGCGCGCGTGCATGTGGTGAGTGCGCGAATCTCAGGAACAGTGACGGAAATTTTGGTGAAAGAAAATCAGAAAGTCAAAAAAGGCGATGTGCTTTTGAAATTAGACTCCCGTGATTATGAAGTCGCGATTAAAGCGGCGCAAGCCAACTACAGCAAGGCTCATAAAGATTTGGGACGCTTCAAGGGCTATCTGGATCAGTTAGGGCCGACAGATCGCCCGGTGTTTGATCAATACCAAGCAAGCGCGCTCGTGACAGAAGCTGAATTAACAAAAGCGCAACTGCAGTATGAATACACATCAGTTGTCGCAGCGGAAGATGGCACCGTTGGTAAACGCAGTGTTGAGACGGGTGAACAAATTCAAGCAGGCCAAGCGCTGATGCCGTTGGTAGAGCCAGAACCTTGGATTGAGGCGAACTTTAAAGAAAATCAAGTCGCTCATATCCGTCCTGGGCAAGAAGTTCATATCAAGGTCGATTCCATTCCTGAGCAATCATTTGAAGGACATGTAGAAAGTATTGCGCCTGGATCGGGTTCGACATTTTCGTTGCTGCCTCCTGACAATGCGACGGGGAATTTTACGAAGATCGTACAAAGAATCCCGGTCAAAATTGTGTTCGATAAAAAATCAATTAAAGGATTTGAAGATCGCCTGATCACCGGCATGTCGACAGAAGTTCGAGTTAAAGTCCGCTAAGGTTATTTATGACACAAGATCAACATCTCCAAGCTGAAGCCCCTATGACCTTTCGGGCCTGGGTGGCGGTTTTTGGAGCGATTCTCGGCGCCTTTATGGCGGTTCTCGATATTCAAATCACCAATGCCTCTATCAAAGAAATCACCGGTGGTTTGGGTGCCACAATCGAAGAAGCATCGTGGATTTCGACAGCTTATCTAGTTGCAGAGATTGTGATTATTCCGATCAGCGGTTGGCTGACACGCATGTTATCGTTACGAACTTATCTAACATGGACGTCGAGTCTGTTTTTATTTTTCTCGGTATGCTGTGCTTTATCGTGGAACTTGGAGAGCATGATTGTTTTCCGTGCTTTGCAAGGTCTGACGGGAGGCGCCCTGATTCCTCTCGCCTTTCAGGTGATCTTGTCCCTGCCGCCGTCAAAGCGCACTGTGGGATTGGCACTTTTCAGCGTCACAGCAACTTTTGCTCCGGCAATTGGTCCGACAGTTGGCGGGTATCTGACACAAGCCTTCCATTGGTCCGTTGTGTTCTATATGAACTTGATTCCGGGTGCGTTCTTGATGTTTGCGATCATCTACGGAATCGACAAAGAAAAGAAAAATCTCGATCTCTTAAAGCAACTCGACATCTGGGGGATTCTTTCGATGGCGATTGGCCTTTCTTCATTGACGATATTCTTAGAAGAAGGGGAAAGAGAAGACTGGTTTAGTTCGAATTTTATTCTTGTTTTGGCCCTGACGTCGCTGGTCTTTTTGATCAGCTTTGTTTGGATCGAACTGAAAACTAAAAATCCATTTATCAACTTGCGACTCTTGGTGCGAAAGAATTTTGGTTTTGGTTGCTTGGTGAACTTTGTTGTAGGCCTTGCGATGTATGGAGCGCTTTACCTGCTGCCACTTTATCTGTCATCAATTCAAAGCTACAACTCTGTCGATATCGGCAAAACAATGATGTGGGCTGGTTTACCACAGCTGTTTATCATTCCTTTTGTGCCGAAGTTATTAAAACGTTTTGATGCTCGTGTGCTTGCTTTTGTGGGAATTAATATTTTTGCTTTCAGTTGTTACATGAACAGCCATCTGACTTCGTTAGTCGGTTACGATCAACTGATGTGGTCGCAAATCGTGCGCGCTATGGGGCAACCGCTTTTGATGATTCCACTTTCGACAATCACGACAGGCCTTATAGAAAAATCCCAGGCCGGTTCAGCGTCAGGTCTGTTCAATATGCTTCGCAACCTCGGTGGCTCCGTCGGCATTGCCGTTTTATCAACGCTGATGAGTGTCCGTGAAAAATTCCATTCGGCAAAACTTGTCGAAGGTGTGACGATTTACTCACACGAAACAGTTGAACGATTGGCGATGTACAAAAAACTTTTTATCGCCAAAGGCTTCGACGTTGCCACAGCTTCCGACAAGGCATTAGCCGCACTTGACGTCACGATCCGCAAGCAAGCCCATGTGATGAGTTTCAATGACTGCTTCCTCTTCGTCTGCGGCGCCCTTATCGCAAGCTCCCTCTTGCTCCTCCTCTGCGACAAAGTCCAAAGCCCCACAGGTCCCAGCGACGCCCACTAAAATGCCAGGTGAGGCGAGCGATTGTTTTCTTTTGAAACGCGTTTGTATTTTTTAAGTAAGCGCGTTCATGCTTCAACAATCATATATTGATCGGCGCAGGAAAAAACTGTTTAGACTTTTTCTGCGTGAAAAGAAGTTCAACATCGTCGAATTTTTCGTGTCTTTGCAATTTAAATACTTCATGTAGAGTGAATCTAATGGGGAAATTGTTAGGGTGCATTCTGTTAGTATGTCTGGCTTGGGGATTTCTGTCGAAAGAACAGATGGAAGAAATGAACGCGGCACGAGCTGTGGAGCTGACTCCTGAAGAGTTGCGAACTACGGATGAAAACCCGCGCATGATCGCAAGTCTTGGGCCCTCCGGCGGCGATTCGGCTTGGATTGCATACCGCATGAAACTCTTTGACCAAATAGGCCTAACAGACGCTGAGGTGAAACGCTTGGTGGAGCTGGACAAAGCATTTTCTAAAGCCCGCGATGAAATTATCGAACGCGGCAACCAAGATGCAAATGATCGAAAGAAAAAGAAAGAGTGGGACCTTGTTCTCCAACGTTTGGAAGAAGAACACCTCAAACAACAAATGGGTGTGGTTGGACGAAAAAGATTTCAGATTCTAGTTCGCTCTTTAACACAGTTCCGTCAGGTTTATGGAGATCTCACGGGACAAGCGGCTCCACAAAACACATGGTAATTGAAAGGGTTTTGTCGTGAACAATTTGATTTTACTTTGTCTTGGTGTTTTGGCTTTCATGGCATTTCATTTTAACGAACAAAAAATCGAACCCTCCATTCAAATTACCCAAGAAGAATTGACAGAGGAAAAACCGTTTTCTCGGTCGCTAGCAAATGAATCTGTGGGAGTTGAGTTTGCCAGTCAAGCCGGCGCCCGCATGCCTTCGTCGACATGGTAAGTGCCTGTCTTGGGCACTTTTTAATAATCTAACAGGGCCATCAAAAAAGTCTCACTTTGAGACGATAAAACAATAAAGAAATCAGTGAGATATAATCATCGCTGTCGCAGCGACCCGCACCGGATCTTGCATAGATGAGCAAGTATGAAATTAGCATTGGCATTCGTCGTTTTAAATTTTTTAATCTCTCCTTGGGCACTTGCTCAAAGGACTTGTGAAGATATATTTAGAAACGACCTTTCGGCCCCAGCCAAAGCAGCTCTTCTCGCAGCCGATCGCAATGGATATAAAGTTTTAGTTCTACGCGGTGACCTGGGTGGGGAAACGAAAACCATCGTTTTGATGGGTGAAACTCACTATAAAGATAAAAAAGATTCTGAAACCGGAAAAAATGTTCTGAAGGAATTTACATTCCGCGGGTTAGAGGGCTTTGATCCGGCTCCTTATTGGTTTTCAAGCTTTTTGCGACTGGTTTCTGATGGTGTATTCGCGAAAATGAAAAGTCTTTTCAGCGACGATAAAATCAGCGAAGGATCGACAATTCACGATGCTGCCGATCAGGGTAAAAGATCTGGAGAGTTTGAAATGATGAGAGCGCGGCTTCGCGACGTGATGGAACACAAACTCAGCACTGGACGAATTTCGAAGGAAAGATTTATAGAGAAAGCCAAATCCTTTATCTGGACTTTGCCAAACGGAAAGCAAGTTTCAATGGCCGATCTTTTGGGAGAAGAGAGCGTACAAAAGTTTGCAAAACTGCTGGAGATTAAACCCGAAGACATTCCGCGTGCGCAAGTGGTCAATCCTATTTTAAACGTGCAGTTGGAGCTAGGAAAATCAAAACCCAATTGGAAAGACAATTTAACCATGCTGCATTTTATGACGAGCCTGGGAAGTCTTTTTAATTTGAAGAAGGTGGCTCCTGTCGTAACGGCAAGTTGCTCGGCCGCTGCTTGCTTTGGTGCATTCGGTGATCTTGGACCTATTTCGGGTGCTGCCATTGGGTTGGGCGCTTCGGTTGGGTACGGTCTCTCATCGCGCTTAACTATGGATGCGATGGGAAAAAATCGCGATCGTATTATGGTTGAGAACTTAGTTGAAGCATTAAAAGTTCACCACGGTCAGGATACCATTTTGGTGATTGTTGGTGAAAACCACGTTCCGGGAATGCGAAACCGCTTGGAAGAAAATTTTGGATTTCAAACGGAGTACTTTGCGCTAAGACCGTTTGTGCTTCCAAGTGCCGCATCTAACGGTGCAGACGCAAACTAAATTCCTTCTCCGACGATCTCAATAAAGAATTTTTCCGCATCCATGTCGATAAAAAGCAAACCGCTATGTAAACCCTTGTTCGCCGGTTTAAAAAGAACTTCGATCGCACAGCGTTCTAAGGGCGCTAATTCTTCAGGACAATTCGTGCGGTGATGGAAAGCTTCACCTAGCATAGAAATTTCTTTAAATCTCAACCCGTGTTCTTTCGCGCGTAAGCCCCACTGCAAAGACTTTGTCGTGCCCACTTCTGCAGATCCAAAGTTATAGCTCATGCGAATATCTTTAGCGAATGAGAAAGAGGCGTTGAGAAGCAACATAGAATATACTGTTAAAATACGGATGAAGTTCATGGGCGGATCATAGGCTGGAGCGTGAGGAAAGGTCAAAACATCTTAGTTCCCACTCCGCTTTTTTGCCGTTAAAATAAGCTCCTATGACACAGATACACGAATATTATCTCAAGATGGCAGTTGATTTAGCTCTTAAGAATGCAGAGAAGGGCGGCAGACCCTTTGGAGCTGTATTGGTCAAAGATGATCAAGTACTCGCAACTGGAGTAAATGAAATTTTAGCCACAAACGATCCAACCTGTCATGCCGAGCTGTCCGCTATTCGCCAAGCCAGTCAAAAACTTCAGTCCCCACGCCTTGAAGGGTGCGTGATCTACGCCAGTGGACAACCTTGCCCGATGTGCTTAAGCGCGATGTATTTAACGGGAATTCAAGAGGCCTATTTTGCCTACTCGAATGCCGACGGGGAGCCTTATGGTCTCTCGACCGCGCCGATTTATTCGGAACTGCAAAAACCGCTCGACCAACAGAAAATTCAAATTCGTTATATGCCTCTTGAGCAAAACGCGAGTGCGCATCTTTATAAGCAGTGGAAACAAATCTCAAAATGAGAATGAAGTGAATGATTGTTAGCCAGTGAATGTTAGTTTCTAGGCAGTGACCAAAGATTAGCGTCTGGATTCCACCATAGCCCCCTTGCAGTTGGTGTAGAGCTTGCTATCCTGTTAAGGTGTGGGGGAAGACTATGAGGAATTGGTCCGTATTTACTATCGCAGGCGCTGCGGTAACCTTATTAGCTTATCAAAACTGCTCAAACCCAAAATTTCAAATCGCGCAAAAAACGGATTCATCTTCTTTAGGTGAACCGCCTCCGGTTTGTCGAGAGATGACAGCAGACGAGGTGAAGCCACAACTGCTTTACTCATGGAACTATGTTGCAGATAAAGAACCTGATTACAAACAGGTGATGGCGGCTCCAGTTGTGGGCGACCTTGATGGCGACAAAATTCCAGAAATCGTTTTCACTTCATTTAAGGATCACCTCTATAGCTCAAAAGGAATGTTGCGCGTAATTGATGGCGCAACCGGAATGTCGAAGTTCTCAATCACCGAAGACGATCTTCTTCCCTTTGGCTCAACGACTCCGGTTATTGTCGACATCGACCGTGATGGAAAAGGCGAAATTGTCTACCTTCATTACTTAGGGAAAAAAGTTATAGCACTTAACTATGACGGTTCCGTTCGTTGGCAACAAGCCATTGATACCACAGGGATGGCATTCGCGGCATTGTCGGATTGCCGTATGGGTCTTTCAGCAGCCGACCTCGACGGTGATGGAACGGCTGAAATCATCGCCGGAGCTTGGATCATTTCTGAAAATGCAAGCAAGGTACCTGCAGTTAAAGTGCGCATTGCTGAAAACATTAACGCTTGCCGTACATTTGCAGCAGATCTTTCTGAAACAGAAGGTCTTCGCATCGTCGGTGGAACAAGTGTGATGGATAAAAACGGAAAAACATTGTGGAGCTATATCCGCTCTGGCTTTCCTGCGACAGCTGACTTATTGCCGGAAGTTCCAGGCGCTGAAGTTGTTGTAACAGGTGGTGGATACTTAACGATTTACAATGGGATGACAGGTGCCACTCTTTATGATCGCAAATTGTCAGAGCATGCTGAATTGATCTGCCGTTATGATGCAGCCAACAATCCACTTGTCGGTGGCGGTCAGGCAACGATCGGTGATTTCGATGGTGATCCATCAACACTTGAGATCGCAGTTGCAACAGGTAAGTCTTTAACGATTTTCGACAACCGTGGAAATAAAATTGCGGGTAGCAGCACAACAGACTGTTCGTCGCTGGTAACCGGTATTACATCGTTTGACTTTAACGGTGATGGCAAACCAGAGATCATCTACGCAGACGAACAATACGTTCGCATCTACGAGATGGATGGCAGCCGTAACTTGAAAGCCATCTGGCAAACGATCAATCCAACGGGAACTCTTTATGAGTACCCAGTGGTGGCTGATGTAAACGGTGATGGTTATGCTGAGCTCGTTGTAGTAGCAAATAACTATACTGTGAATAGCTTGTATAAAACAGACGAAGAAAAAGCGGCGGCTGGCGTGATCACAGGACTTCGTGTCTATGGTCCAAATAAAGTAGGTTCTTGGATGCCAACGCGGGCAGTGTGGAATCAACACTCGTACGTGACATCGAACGTGAATGATGATTTGACTGCGACTTCGACGACTTTGGTCAATGGGATGCTTTCCAAATTCTTTAAGCGCAATACGCAAAAAGGACTTTTCCAAGCGACCTGCGTTCCGGTTTCTTCTCCAACAGGCACATCAACCGGCAACTAAGACCGGTTGATTTTAAAAACTTTCAATAAATAAAACAAACTTGGGAAGATAAAAAGACTTCCCACCAAGAGGGCAATTACCAGTTGGCGCAACGTCGCCGCTGGGGCTGCCGCATCGTAAAAACTCATCGGACCCTCGATAGTGAAAAGCGCATTGGGAAAGTGCAAAAGAAACGCCCCAACGATAATCAAAAAGATTTGACCGGCAGAAATCACTCTAGCTTGATAAATCTTTCGCTTCTCAACAAAAAACCACAGAACGATATAAAGCAAAGTTGCAGCCAACATCGCAACAATAGCAGTTTTATGTGCAAAAAACTCTGCCAACAAACGTCCACCTTCTAAATAAGATGTCAAAAAAACCAGAGCACCAAAGACAACAACCAGAACATTGAAAGAAAAAGCCCGACGTGCGAAAAGAATTCGCAGATCAACGTGACGAGTTTCTCCGATTAAATAAATACTCGCCAGAAAACCAAAAATAAAAACAACGAAGAAGCCCATCATCAATGGATAAAGACCCCACCAAGGAGCAATATAGGCCGAATAAAAGTCAGTGGGGTGGAGAGTGATGCGCCCACGATTCAGACTGCCGACAATGATACCCAACCACAGGCTGGTCCAAAAACTCGAGATCCCGAAAAGCCAGGTGTAGATTTTTTGTGATTTCTCGTCTGAAATTGCATCGTAGTGACGAAAGGTGAAAACACTTCCGCGAATAACGATACCTACTAGCAGTGCCACCATGGGAATGTGCAAAGCTGTCATCATAGTGGTGAAAACCAAGGGAAAGCCCATAAAAAGAATTACGACCACGAGGATCAGCCACATGTGATTGGCTTCCCACACTGGTCCCATAGCATCGTTGATCACATTTTTTTGGTGGGTGCGCAGGTCGGGTTTAATAGGAAGCAGTTCAAGAATTCCAGCGCCATAATCAGCGCCCCCTAAAAGAACATACAGAAGTAAACTCGCCCCGATAAAAAATAAAAGAATCTCGATCATTTAAACCTCGAATTTCTTTTGTGCCGCTATCACTTGCCGTTTGAGCAGCCACACGGTGACGAAACCTAAGAACAAATAAAGTGCCAAGAATAAAACAAAATGAAACACCATTCCTGGTACGGGAGTCAGAGCTTCGCTGGTTTTCAAAAAGTTATAGATGATCCACGGTTGTCGTCCGACTTCGGTGACAATCCATCCAGCCTCAATCGCGATAAATCCCAAAGGCAAAATCCAAAAAAGCATTTTGAGAAACCAAACCGGAAAATTTTGTTTTTGAAGAAAGAAAAAATAAAGCAAAGCCACAGCTGCCATAAAGGTGCCGATGGCCACCATAATTTGAAAGCTGATATGAGTGAGGACAACAGGCGGCCAGAGTTCGCGTGGAAATTCCTCAAGACCTTTTACTTCCGCATTAAAATCATTGAAGGCAAGAAAGCTGAGCGCCCCGGGAATTGCGATCCCCCAATTCATCTGTTTATTTTCAACGTCTGGAATGCCACCGAGATAAAGAGCGGCTGACGTTCCAGTGCGAAAATGCCCTTCCATTGCGGCGAGCTTTGCCGGTTGAAACTCAGCCACTCGTTGAGCTGCGAAGTGACCGGCAAACGGTTGCATGAGCGAAGCCGTCGCGCCAAAAGCCATGGCAATCTTGAGTGCCTTCATGTGCAGCTCACGGGCTTTTCCCTTTAATAAGAGATAGGCATGTATTCCGGCTACTGCAAATCCCACGGCTTGCAGGGCTGCGATCTGCATGTGCAGACTTTGATGCAGCCAAGCTTTGTTAAACATCGCTGCAACTGGATCCACATTCGCCACGGCGCCATCAATCCATTCAAAGCCAGCAGGTGTATTCATCCACGAATTCGCTGCGACCACGAAAATTCCGGAAGCAAATCCCGAAAGGCCCACCACCAGGCCCGTCGCCCAATGCACCCACGGATGCATTCGTTTCCACCCGTAAAGAAATAGTCCAATGGCGATAGCTTCGAGGAAAAAAGCCGTTCCTTCCCATGAGAAAGGCATCCCAATAATAGGCCCGGCGTACTTCATAAATCTTGGCCAGAGAAGTCCCAGCTCAAATGACAACACGGTTCCTGAGACGGCGCCGACAGCAAAAAGGATCGCAACACCTTTCATCCACATTTTCGTGAGTTCTAAATACTCGGGATTTTTTTTCTTAAGATAGAGATAGTGTGCAGCCGTCATAAAAAACGGCATGGTCATCCCAATCGAAGCAAAGATGATGTGAAACCCCAGAGAGAATGCCATCGTAGAACGAGCTGCTAGGAGATTGTCCATTTCCAGAATATAGGCTGGTGAAAGAGGAGGGTCAATCCGGACCCTGTAAGGCAACAATTTGCTGCGGATGTCAGATGTCTTCAATCCCCGGGATCACATATATCTTGAAATAATCTAGATCATACAGAGGGGGGATTTTGGGCCGTTCTGGACCTTCATCCCCTCATCCTTCAGCACATTTATTGCGATAGGAACAATGCTCCGTTTAAACCATTAGGGGTTTTGTATGTTTCAACTGTTCAAGAAACTTTCGCTCACTCAACAACTCACGTTCCCTATCGCGATCGTGGGTTTTTTAGTCCTGGGAGTGATCGGTTTTGTCTCAACTCAAGATACTTTTAGGGAAGCCAAGAGCAATGCTTTGGCTACAAGTTTGGAAGTCGGAAAAAAATACTCCCAGCAGATCGAGTCATATCTGAACAAGCCTTTTGCGCAAACTGAAATATTGGGGCGAACTCTTGCTATGCAAGTTGAAAAAGGCCTGCAAAGTCGTCAACGCACACATTTTGAACTTTTAGAAATGCTAAAAAGTGATTCGGGATATTTGGCGACTTGGTCGGCTTGGGAACCGAATGCGTTCGATGGCCAAGATCAAAAATATATCAATGCTGAATTTCATGAAAAGACCGGCCGATTTTATCCATGGTGGATTCGCCAAGGTGACAATCTCATCTATAAAACTCTACTCAATCCGGAAACACCAGATTTGGGTGACTGGTATTTTAAGCCCATGAGTTCCAAGAAGAGTATGTTATTGGAACCGTATTCGGATACCGTTAACGGTAAAAAGATTGTGATGACCTCTGCCGTTTATACGATTGTGCAAAATGGTGAGGCTCAAGGCATCGTCGGTGTGGATATCAGCTTGGATACAGTTAAAAATTTGGTTGCGGAAGTTAAACCGTTCGCCGATTCAGAATCCTATCTTATCTCTGATACCAATATGCTCGTCGCAGGCCCCGACGAAGAAAAAATCATGAAGCCCTTCGAAGCTGAATCACAGGTCGCTGACTTGATCAAAAAAAACGAAGTCGGCAGTCTAGAAATTAAAACAGAAAAAGGGAAGGAATTGGTTCTGGTTGTTCCCGTTGGTATTTACAACCTCCAACAGAAGTGGACTCTCATGGTCCGAACCCCAGAGAAAACAATTCTTTCTTCTGCCTACGCCATTCTTTGGAAGCAAGGGATTATTTCAATCATTGGTTTGGCATTGCTGATGACGACGGTCTATTTTGGTGCGCGTTCTTCTTCGACCAAGATCACAACGCTTTCGACAAATCTGACGACGTCGTCAGGTGCCGTGGCTGAAGCTATTGAAAATCTCAACGTGACGGGTGGACAATTAGCTGATTCTTCCACACGTGCGGCAGCTTCTATCGAAGAGACTGCGGCCTCTCTGGAAGAAATCACTTCGATGGTCAAGCTCAATACGGAAAATGCCCAGCAAGCAGCGGTCCTCTCTGGCGACTCCGCACGTTTGGCCAAAGACGGTGAAGAAAAAATTGAACAACTTATCCAGATGATGACTTCAATTGAGTCTTCTTCCAAAAAAATGGAGGAAATCATTGGAATCATCGACGACATCGCCTTTCAAACGAATCTTTTAGCATTAAATGCATCGGTAGAGGCCGCGCGCGCTGGAGAGCACGGACGTGGATTTGCTGTTGTGGCTGAGGCTGTTCGCTCGTTGGCGCAAAGATCTGCATCTGCGGCAAAAGATATCAATGCTCTGATTACCACCAGCGTGGATCAAGTGAAGCAGGGAACTGTTGCGGGCCGAGAAAACGGTGAAGTTTTACGCAAGATTTCAGGAAGCATCGATAAGGTGGCTTCTTTAAATCAAGAAATCGCCCATGCAAGTCAACAGCAGTCTTCGGGCATTTCGCAGATTGGTTCAGCGATCAATCAGCTGGATGAACTCATTCAAAAAAATGCGTCGCAAGCGCAAGAGGTGGTTGCAACAGCATCAGAGATTAACGATCAGTCCGCTGTTATGAAATCAACCGTGCAAATTTTAAGTGGAGAAGTCAGCTCTGAGAATTCAGAGCTGAACCCTTCGCCGGTATCTGTTTAGTCTTTTTCTGCGATGTGGGGATGAGTTCCTCCCACCAGGATATAAATTCTTTTGTTTCACCTACAGCATAAGCTTCACCAATTCGTGGCGTGACTATTTTGAGTCCGAGTTCCTGACTGGCTTGAATGACCCGTTGAATAGGGTCGTACCAAGAGTGCAGCGAGAGCGAAAATTTTCCCCAATGCACAGGAAGAAGAACTTTGGCCTTTAGATCCATCGCAGCCTGCGCCGTTTGTTCAGGAAACATATGAATCAAAGGCCAATCGGCATCATATTGCCCGCACTCAAGAAGTGCCAAATCAAAGGGACCGTATTTTTCGCCGATGACTTTGAATTGTGAATCATATCCTGAATCGCCTCCAATAAAGATGCGATAATTTCCGAGCTTAAGTACAAAAGAAGCCCAGAGCGAGTGATCTCTTTCAAAAGAGCGACCTGAGAAATGACGTGAGGGAGTGGCCGTTAACTCGCAAGTTTCAGATACGGTCGCTGAGTCCCACCAATCAAATTCCTGAATTTGATTTTTCTCGAAGCCCCAATGTTCGAGGTGTTCTCCGACTCCCAGGGGCGTGTAGATTTTTTTAAACTTCCCCTTCAGGGCCAGGACCGTTTCGTAATCAAGATGGTCATAGTGATCATGGGTGATGATCAAGGCATCAATAAAAGGCATATCGGCCGCTTGATAGGCGTTCGATCCTCGAAAGGCTCGAATCATAAATGAAAATGGTGAGGCGTAGCCGCTAAAAACCGGATCGATCAAAAAATTCTTACCTTGATATTTAATCAGATAAGAAGAATGCCCAAACCAAATCACCGTGGGAACAGCATCCTCAACCGCACGGAGATCTGTTGTTATCGTCGGCACATTTTTAAGAGGAAATGCATAGCGCCGAGACAAGATAAAATTCACCAGCGTTTTGAGAAAAAATCCTCCACCTCGAGTAATCGGCGTCGGCAAAATATTTTGAAAAGTGCCATCCTTGAAATTCGGAGAAGCGAGGTGGCGGCTCAAACGAGACGGATTTGGTTTTTGACCGAGTGTCTTTAAGCGCATAGAAACAAGTATTCCGCTATTCCAGCCAGAGGAAAAGGTAAAAAACCGCAGAAGCATTGCGCTAATCTTGAAACTGCAGTCCGACTTTCAAAATAGAATCTTCAAGGGATTTAGTCCAAATCACTTTTCCGGGCATGACTCCCAGTCGGCCCACCTGCAATAAAATAATCTGATTCGGCTTTAAGACTTCCTGCGTGTGTACGATCAATGCACACCCTGTGTACGATTCATTTAAAATTAATCCGACGGCAGTCGGCTTAAAATTTTTCTCATCTGTGCCAAAATCAATGAGCGCATGATCAAGTGGGTCGGGTTGAAATCGTGTCGATCGCATTTGCCACTCCTATGTCATTAGACTACCTGAGTTCTTTGTTGCACGAAATGCTTGTCTTGATTTGAGACGTCTCAATGACGTGTTCTTAATTAATAGTCTCGACTTAGAGCTGTAACCTCATTCTAAGTCGTGAAAATCTCAGGCAAAAAAGAGATAATTTTAATTCCAGCTTTGGACTCGAAATTCCGATAGGAAAGATATGCAATACCTCATTATTTTCGCAATTATATTCGCTTCTGGTTGTGCCACTAAGACACGTCAACCTAGTTCCGTTGTGACAGCGGTGCCGAAAGGTGCGCTGGAGCTTGAGCAGGCGCTCACGCAAGGAGCGTTGCCGACAGTGACGCATTTAAAATCACTGACGACAGCGAAAGCATATGAGGGTTTAACGTCGCGTGATCCAGCAGCGCAATTGCCAGACAGTTTGCGTGCCGAGAAATACGTGGCACCAGCTTTGACAAAAGAAAAAGCTCAACAGTCTCAATTCTTGCGTAAGTTCCGTGCATGGAGTTTTGCTAAGAAGACGAGCAAGGGCCGTGAGCTGGTAGAGAAGTTTACATGTGACAACGTGATTGAAACACAATCTCTTGGGTATTCTCTTGAGCTTGATTTCCCAGCTGAAGAAGCAGGGCAGTTGGCAAAGGAACTTCACGAGAAAGTTTTGACTTGTCCTGACTATCCAAAAAATGAAAGCATTTTCCGTTTGGCTATCTTTTCGATTCAAAGAGGAGATTGTGCAAAGGCGAATGAGTACCTGACAAAATTTCCTGCTAATTTGGATCGCGGCGTAAGCGATCGTCTCTCTTATGTTCGCAGCCTTTGCTCTGGAACTAAAGACGTGGCAGAGCGCAACCCTTGGGGCGGCTACGGAATTCTTCTTGGTGATCAAAACAAAGAAAATGACGAAGTGCCTGCTTGGTTTTTATCTGCGACAAGTGGGTCTGAGGAGTGGGATCGTCTCTTAGCTTCGTTTATCGAGCTTTATGAGATGGAGCGCTATAGCACGATTCAGTACCTCGCAACGAAGATCAATTTTGAAAAATTCCGTACTCTGCCATTGCCGTTCCAGACCTCGATGCTGGTTATGATGAGCTACGGTGGGGCCGACCTTCCAGTTTTCCAAACATTGCATAAGTATTTGTCTGAGCACCCAGAAACAATTTCACCAGCGGTTGCGGGTCTTTTGTTCCCAATTCGTTATTGGAAAGAGATTGTCGATAACAGTAAAGCTGCAGATCCAGTTTTGGTAAAAGCTTTGATTCGTCAAGAAAGTGCGTTTAACCCTTCAGCACGCAGCCGTGCTCGCGCTTTTGGACTGATGCAATTGATTTACCCGACAGCGAGAATCTTTGGTGTAAAAGAAAAGAAGGAATTGATGGTTCCGGAGTCCAATATCAATGCGGGCTCTAAGTTCCTCGCTCAATTGATCACGCAGTTTGGCTCCGTTGAATTGGCCCTCGCAGCTTACAATGCTGGTCCTGCGATGGTGAAGCAGTGGCAGAAACGTTATCCAACCGATAATATTGATCTCTTTGTCGAGATGATTCCTTATTCTGAAACTCGCGAATATGTTCGCTTGGTCAGCCGTAACTATAAGGTCTATCAAAATCTTTTAGTGAAGCCACAAATCTTGGGTGAGGTCAGACATCCGGCATCCACTCCTGGTCACTAAGAGAGATATCGAAAATTCAGGAATAAAAAAAGGCTTCTGATGAAGCCTTTTTTATTTTTCTAATCTTCTAATCCCAACTCTCGGAAGCGGATCCGCATTTTTTGGAAGTTTGATTTTCCACCAGGACCTGTGATGTCAGGATGTTCTTCTTTCTTTTCTGTTCCTGCCATCGCTGCTGGATCGTGGGTTCCTCCTGGAAGGAACTTGCGCAACTCTGGATTTCCTGGGGGCGGAGTTTCGGAAGCCGTCCCACGGCTTTGTGTTTTCACGCGGCTGAGGGAATCAGAGGTTCCAGAAGTCGGGGTGTCAGGTGTCGTCGTCGGTGGATCCACTGTTACTAAAGTCGGAATTCTTCCGTCAGATGATGTCGAATAAGAAGATGGTGTTCCTGTTGCAACAGTTGTGGTTCCTGAAGTCGTTCCTGTACTTGAGCCAGAACCGGCTAACTCTGGAGAATTTCCAGCAGTCGTAGAGGCTGCCGTACCCACTCCTGCAGCTGGAGCTGTGCTTGTCGAAGAACCACCCGATGAGTTTGTATCCTCATCACAGTTTTTACCTTCTTTAAGACCTTTGAACATTCCCATAATTCCGACGCCGGCAGAGGCGAGGAGCATACCGTAGGATTGTTCACAGGTCTTCTGTTTACCGTGCAACGTCAGTTTGTCCGTTGTTGCCATATCGCGCTTTGTGGCCGTCATGATTTCCTGGGCCGCTTTGGCAATTTGAATTCCAGCTTCGTAACAGATTGAAGGGTTTAAGCCCGGTGTGCAGCGGAGGGATTCACTTCCGACGGCAGAATTCAATTTTATAGCGATATCCAAAATCTTCATCAAACTTTTAATCGCCGTTGAACAACTCATGTTACATTTTACTCTCAAAGCACCGCACGCGACCGTATACGCCGTCATTGCAGCGTTCGCTAGACCCATGGCTTGTTTAAATTTGGAGCAGCTATCATTCATTGCCACACTCGCGACGCCAACAAGACCATTGATTGCCATGACCGTTGTTTGCAAATTGGGGTTTGTCTCGGACCGACAAATTTTTGAAGCTGTGACTTGATCGGCAAAGCATTGCTTACGACTTGCTGAATATGTCGCAAATTCGGCCTTGAGCTGAGCGGCCTCGGGAAGTATCAGTTGGGCACCGCCACCAGCAGCGGCCACCATTGCCGGTGTAGCTGCGATTTTTTCAATCGCAGCACTGATCGCCGGTGGAATGTCTTCGTTACCAGCAGGTGCGACTTCATCTGGAGTAAGAGGTGAGATCGCGGCGGGACCAAAAGCGTAAGAGTTAAGTGCAAGGAAATGTGTCGCAGCCAGAATTGCCAGAAATTGCTTCCACATGGTTTGTCCCCCTTGTATGTTTTTTCGGAATTGTTGAGTCACGACTTAAGGCCTTTTGTCTCTCGATGAGACAAATTTCTTACAGAATCGCTCTTTTTTTTGTCGGGGAGCAGCGACTCCGGGGAACACGATATCTTTACGTGTTTGTTTTATTGTTTCTGCGAAGGAAAAACTGTTTTGATTTAGTGAGTGTTATCTCTCGCCTTTTTTTGAGTTATTGTAGTGCCTGTTCAACTCAAAAGGAGTTCAAGTTATGGAATATAGACAGCTAGGCAGATCAGGATTGAAAGTTCCTGTCCTGAGTTTAGGAACAGGCACCTTTGGTGGCACAAACGAGTTTTTTAAAGCATGGGGGACCACAGATGTTCCTGAAGCAAAGCGCTTAATTGATATTTGTCTCGAAGCGGGACTGAATTTTTTCGACAGTGCTGATATCTACTCAGATGGAGCGGCCGAAGATATTTTGGGAAAAGCTCTCGAGGGACGTCGGCATCAGGTTTTGATTTCTACCAAAGCCACGTTTCGCTCCGGCCAAGGTGCGAATGATGTGGGCTCTTCCAGATTTCATTTGATCAATGCCGTTGAGGAACAACTTAAACGCCTGAAAACAGATTACATCGACGTCTATCAGATGCATGGCTTTGATCCCATCACGCCGGTAGAAGAAGTTTTACGAACTTTAGAAAACCTCGTGCAAAGTGGGAAGGTTCGTTACATCGGCTGTTCTAATTTTTCAGGCTGGCATCTTATGAAATCACTGGCGGCATCGGATCGCTTGGGAATTGAACGCTACGTGGTTCATCAAGCGTATTATTCCTTAATTGGTCGAGACTACGAGCATGAGCTTATGCCTCTTGGGCTTGATCAAGGCGTGAGTGCAATGGTGTGGAGTCCTCTTG
Source organism: Bdellovibrio sp. HCB2-146 (assembly GCF_047345725.1). Classification (NCBI taxonomy): domain Bacteria; kingdom Pseudomonadati; phylum Bdellovibrionota; class Bdellovibrionia; order Bdellovibrionales; family Pseudobdellovibrionaceae; genus Bdellovibrio; species Bdellovibrio sp. HCB2-146. Next base: position 433,492 of record NZ_JBLEQP010000001.1, on the reverse strand, counting down.
GGTGGGGCCGCCTCACTGGCAAAATCCGCCGGGGTGTGGTTCCGACTTCAGGCCGCTTGCACAACGCTCCCGGCACAGGACCATCGGTTTCAGAAGAGTATTTATATAATGTTGTGGATGTACTTGCGGCAATTGCGGAAGAAACAGGTAAGAAAATTCCGCAGGTGGCCCTTAACTGGTTGTTACAAAAACCAACCGTCGCCAATATCATCATCGGTGCTCGCAACGAAGATCAGTTGCGTGACAACCTCGGTGCTGTTGGATGGAATTTGACCGCAGAACAAGTGAAACGACTTGATGATGTGAGCAATAGCTCGCTTCCTTATCCGTATTGGCATCAACAAGACATCCAAACAGATCGTCGATCTTAAAATATGAAAAAAGTCGGAGGTTGTGAACACCTCCGACCATCGAAACACGAATAGTTTTGCGTCCAATCCTCGACCTTCCTCCTCACATTTCTGCTTTGGCCACCATACGAACGTTCGTCTCGAATTATAACATCTGTATTACATATCTTACATATGCTCGATAAACGCGCGTAAAATTCCGAACAATACCTGAGAAAAAAAATCATTCGTTTCCGGAACGTGCGTGTTCCGCAGAGCTAAGGAGACTGCAGATGAGCGTCGCAGCAAGAATGTCGAACCCAGTTTCGCATCAAGATGACTTACATACATTAAGAGAAGAGATCAAAGCTCTTCACCGAGTTCAAGCAGTCATCGAATTCAATCTCGATGGGACAATCCTAACAGCGAATGAAAATTTCTTAAAAGGCTTAGGATATTCTTTGGATGAAATTCAATCCAAGCATCATGCGATGTTTTGTGATCCTGAATACGCTGCCAGTCTTGAGTATAAAAAATTTTGGAGCACTTTAGCTGCCGGGGAATTTGTAGCAGGTGAGTTTAAACGTTTCGCTAAGGGCGGCCGAGAGATTTGGATCAACGCATCTTACAATCCAATTTTCAATGAAGACGGGCAACCTTATAAAGTCGTGAAGTTTGCAACAGACGTCACGGCGGCGAAACTTGCAACAGCTGAATACGAAGGCAAAGTGCAGGCTATCAACAAGGCTCAAGCGGTGATCGAATTCAATCTGGATGGAACTATCATCAATGCCAATGAAAATTTTCTTAAAACTCTTGGCTATGGGATCAATGAGATCCAAGGCAAACATCACCGTATGTTCTGCGAAGGCGAATACGGTGGAAGCGCTGAGTACGAGAACTTCTGGAAAAAACTCAATCGCGGAGAATTCGATTCAGGACGCTACCTGCGCGTGGGCGCTGGCGGAAAACGCATTTGGATTCAAGCGACCTACAATCCAATTATGGATATGAACGGTAAACCCTATAAAGTCGTAAAATTTGCGTCTGACATCACAGCGCAAGTTGAACTTGAACAAGCAGTAAAACGTAAAGCTGAAGAAGACCAAATGAAAGTCGATCAATTACTAGCTACGGTCAGCAAAGCCTCTGAAGGTGACTTGACTTGCGAAGTAACGGTTTCAGGTAATGATGCTATTGGGCAACTTGCTCACGGTATCAAGCGTATGATGACAGATTTGCGCTCTGTGATCTCGAAAGTTGTGCATTCAGCAAATAACTTTGGTGATTCTTCAAAATCTATCGCCGAACAATCGAACTCCGTAGCCTCTGGCGCACAAAGTTTGGGAGCAACAGTGGAAGAAATGAACGCTTCGATTGAAGAGTTCACGGCTTCAATTGCTTCAATTGCCGACAATACGAAAAAAGCCAATGAGCTTGCGAAAGTAACGCAAAAAGAGGCCGAGCTAGGAAATCAAGCCATTGCAAAATCAATCGAGGCGATGGAGCTTATCAATAAATCATCTGAAGATATCAGTGAGATCATTAAAGTGATCAGCGAAATTGCGAGCCAAACAAATCTTTTGGCGTTCAATGCGGCAATCGAAGCCGCTCGCGCCGGCGAGCATGGTTTGGGATTCTCAGTTGTTGCCGATGAGGTTCGTAAACTTGCGGAACGCTCATCTCAAGCAACTAAAGAAATTTCTAAACTGATCAATGAATCTGTGAAACGTGTCGAGCAAGGCAGCTCGATTTCAAAACAAGCAGGGGAAGCATTCGGTAAGATTGTTGCGGGAATTGAGAAAACAACTCAATCAATTTCTGAAGTCACGGTGGCAGCCGAAGAGCAGTCTGATGCTGCAAAAGGTGTGAGCGCCGCGATTCAGCATATTGCAACTGAATCCGAGAAATCAGCACAAGCATCTGAGAGCATCGCAGGTTCGACTCGCGGTCTGGTGAATGAGGCCGAAGAGCTAAATAAAACTGTGTCAAAATTTGTGGTTTAATAAATGGGTGAAGCATCTAGAAAACTAGAGGGAGCAACTCTTCAGAGTTTGCTCTCTTTAGTAAAGACACATACGGGTATTACGATGGAAGAGCGCAAAAGCACTCTTTTGTCGGGTCGTATCGGACGCCGCCTTCGCGTTCTTGGTTTGGAAACTCCAGAGCAATATCTAGAGTATTTGCAAAATACTTCTGAAGAAACTCAAGAATTTGTGAATGTCGTGACGACGAATGAAACGGTTTTTTTTCGCACGCCAATTGTCTGGAATTATTTTATCAACGAGTTTTTGCCGGAGTGGAACAGTAAGAATCCGGGGGCGACTCTTAGAATTTGGTCAGCCGCCTCATCCTCAGGTGAAGAAGCCTGCACCATTGCGATGAGCTGTGAGGAGTTTAAAGTTCAAAATGCTCAATTCCGCTATCGTATCTACGGTTCTGACATATCCACGGAAGTTTTAGAAAAAGCCAAGTCGGGGATCTATCGTGGACGTTCCATGGACGAGTTCAAAATTAAATTTCCAGAGCGTTATGCTAAGTTCTTTGAAACACAATCGGATGGTTCGGCTAAACTACAATCAGCGTTGCTGAACAATATTGAGTACTCGACACACAATTTACATCGTCGAGCGCCGAAGTCTGAGTTTTACGATATAGTATTTTTGCGAAATGTTTTGATTTATTTTAACGACGTCGATCAAGAGTTGGTTCTCCAAAATATTTATGGATCTGTTAAAAAAAATGGCATTTTGATTCTGGGAGAGTCGGAATCTCTTTCACGCTTCAAGGCGTCTTTTAATTTTGTACAACCCTTAATCTATAAAAAGGGATGATCATGAATCAAATCGAGCACCACGTCAGAATTGGCCAGATTAAAACCGCGGATGCGGGCGAGGTTTTGAAAACCGTTCTGGGCTCTTGCGTGGGCATTGCTTTGATTTGGCGTCGCCACGGAAAATTTGCTCTGGCCCACTGTTTGTTGCCTGAGCCATTAGCGGCGGAAAGAACTCAGGAAGCTCGCTATGTCACACAAGCGATTCCTCGCATGCTCGAAATACTGGGAGTCAGTAAAGAGGACATTTCAGAACTGGAAGCAATCGTTGCCGGTGGCGGACAGATGATGGATGTCGAAAAACCATACGTGAAATATATCGTAGGCACTGAAAACCTGCGAGTTGCTAAGCAAATTTTAGAGACTCTGAAGATTAAGATCATCGCATTTGAACCCGGCGGAGAACAGGGGACAAAAATGCGATTGGATACGAGTACGGGCGATTTTACTGTGGAACGTATTCCGCGCGCTGCTTAGGAAGGTTTATGAAAACGTCACATCTGCAAATGTTTGCCTCTTTCCGTTTGGGAACAACTGAACTCGCAATTCCTATCTCTTCTTTGCAGGAAGTAGTTAATTATCCCGAAAAAATCACACTCGTTCCACTAGCTCCTCAATATCTGACTGGTCTTTTTAATTTGCGGGGTGTGGTCAGCCCGATCGTAGATATGGCAAATCTATTGGATGTGCCAGGAGATGCGTTAACCGAAAATAAAAAAGTGGCTGTAGTTTGCTTGGAGCATGTTCGCATCGGACTTCTTTTTGATGCGACCTCTGAAATCCTCAATGTCCAACCTAGTGATATTTCATGGTTTGATGAAACGGCTCCTGGCAATAAATCTGTGATCCGGGGAGTTTTAAAACTCAACGGCGGAGACCGAATCATCGAGATCATTGATCCGATGTCATTGGTGAAAGTCGAAAATATCCCACAAATCCTTGAGCAAACCCGAGACAGTCACGTGGAAGTGGCTCGTAAGAAATCCAAACGCTCGCAATGTATTACTTTTCGTTCGGGTGAGTTGGAGTTCGGACTTGAGATCGCCTCCATCAGTGAAATCATTCGAGTGCCCGAAATTAAAAAAAGTGTATTGGCTGTCGATTACTGCATCGGCATGGTGAACTTACGCGGAACAATTATTCCGATTCTCGATTTTAAAAAGTTTCTAAAAATCGAGGACAAAGGCGGAGTCGACGCAGACATGCAGAGAATTGTGATTCTCAAGCTTGAGAAGGTGCATGTAGGATTTTTGGTGGATGCGGTCGATAGCATTGTCACATTCTACGAAGATGACATCTTACCGATTCCGATGTTTAAGCAAGAAAAGATTGAAATGATGAAGGGACTTCTTTGTCACAACAATCGCAGCAATGTCTTGCTTTTAAAACCAAACAAAATGCTTTCCCATCATGAAGTTTTAGAAATCACCAAAGGCCACGAGAGCCTTTACGGGAAAAAAGACGCCACGGTTCAAGAGACTCAGCAACGTGCCAGCGAGAGAAAGCCCTATCTTTCTTTTAAACTCGAATATCCACTTTCAACTCGTTTGGGATCAGTTGATGAAATCGCCAAAATGAGTGAAGACTTGATTCGTCCTCCTGGATACCCAGAATATGTTTTAGGGATGCTCAATATGCGTGGCCAAGTTGTGATGGTGGTCGACCTTCGTACTTTTTATGGTATGAAGCCTATGGCAGATCGTCAGAACTCGCGCATTTTAATCGTCAAAGGCCAGCAGTCGAAATTTGGTTTGGTGGTTGATGAAGTTGAATCGATTAGCACTTTAGATGAATCTAAAAAAGTTAAAATGCCAAGCATGCTCACGGCGGGAGCAGCCACAGTTCTTCAAGGCGATATGAAAGATGTCGTTGAGATGACCGATATGTCGGGCAATAAGAAAACCATGATGATTTTTGAGGTCGCTGACTTCATTCGCAAAATCGAAGCTCAAACGACCGAAAACTCTGTCGCCTAGGCCCTCAGCTTAGGTGATATGTCTTTGAAATATCTGCGGAAATGACAATGTCCGAAAATGGCTAGTTTTAGGTCATTAAAAGGCCTATGATGGCCTCGATGACCAAGGCTGATATTTTCTATGAAGCAATGCGAACACGCGATGCCCGATTTGACGGGAAGTTCTTTGTGGCGGTTAAAACCACTGGAATCTATTGTCGTCCTATTTGCCCTGCCAAGCCCAAAAGAGAAAACGTCGAATTCTTCGCAAGCCCTCACGAGGCCGAGAAGGCAGGGTATCGTCCTTGCCTCAGATGTCGTCCGGAGAGCGCACCCAGGTCGCCAGCTTGGATTGGGAAATCAGCTGTTGTGCAAAGGGCGGTCAAGGTCTTGAATTCTCGAGACAGCTTGGAATTTGATGAAGATCAATTCGCCGGTCTTTTTGGAGTGAGTGCGCGGCATTTGCGTCGCCTTTTTGTTGAAGAGATAGGAAAAACGCCCAAGCAGTTGCAAATTGAAAATCGCTTGAATCTGGCTAGAAAACTCATTGTCGAAACTCCGATGCCTATCACCGAAATCGCATTCGCGGCAGGCTTTGATTCGATTCGACGCTTCAACGATGCTTTTAAAGAACGCTTTAAAAAAGCTCCGCGCGACATTCGTCGCAATAAAACGGAAAAAGGGGAGGGGCTTAAGATCACTCTCTCATATCGGCCTCCCTTTGACTTTGAAGGTCTGATGAAATCTTACTTCAACCACAGGATGGGAAATTTAGAATGGTTTGAAGCAGGAAAAATGCACCGAGTGGTATCCCTCGGGAATCAAGTGGGCCAAGTGAGCATCTCAAACCTGGCGGAAAAATCGGCTCTCTTGGTAGAGATTAATTTTCCTGACACCTCACAGGTCCACGCCATAATTTCGCGTGTGAGAAATCTTTTTGATTTGGATTCAGATCCAGTGATTGTGGCCAACTGCCTTGAGACCAACAAAGAATTGAAAAGCATCTTAAAGAAGTTCCCAGGCATTCGTTTGCCTTCGGGGTGGGATCCGTTTGAAACAGCGATCGCCACCATTCTTGGACAGTTGGTCAGTGTCGAAAGGGGAAGAGCCCTCGTACATGATCTTATTGAACTAGCGGGATCTGATTCTGGATTTAAAGTGGATGGACGTGCGGTTAAATTATTTCCGACGCCGCAAGAAATCGTCTCGGCTGACTTGACGACACTGAAGACCACGGGAATGCGCAAACAAACTTTGGTCGCATTTTCTCAAGCAGTTTACGCTAATGAAATTTCTCTGGATCCCACCCAAGACGTGGATGAGTTTCTTAAAAAAATTCAGAAGGTCAAAGGCATTGGGTTGTGGACAGCTCAATACATGGCCTTAAAAGTTTTGCGTCACACGGATACATTTCCTGCGAGCGATTTGATCTTGGCACGGGCCCTTGAGCTTCATCCTGAAGCCGCTCTGGAAAAGCTAAGTCCTTGGCGTGGATATGCAGCGGCTCTTTTGTGGCGAAACTACACAGGCCAGCTCAAAAAAATTCCTGCAAACAGAAAGAAGAAAAAATAATGGAACTAGTACAATTTAAAATGGAATCCGTTATCGGACCGCTGTACTTGGTGGCGAGCGATAAAAAGTTACGCGGGATATTTTGGAAAAAACAAAATGTTCCCAATGGAAAAAACAAAATTATCGAATGGGCAGAGGCCGAACTGAATGAATATTTCCAAGGGTCACGTTATCACTTCACGGTACCTCTAGAACCGATCGGAACTGAATTTCAAATGCGCGTTTGGAAGAAGCTGCAAGCCATTCCCTATGGTAAAACCATTTCTTATAAAGAGCTGGCGTGCGAAGTTGAAAACTCCAAGGCGTCTCGGGCGGTGGGCACCGCGAACGGGCGAAATCCTTTGTCGATTATGATCCCTTGTCATCGCGTGATTTCTTCTGATGGAACCCTCGGTGGATATGCGGGCGGACTGCCTATTAAACAGCATCTGCTCCGTCTTGAATCTGAGGTAAAATCAAAGCTTTAAGCTCGGTCTTGCGCCCCAAAAACGGCCTCTGTCTAAAGACTCAACAAGCATTTTAAGTCAGCTGCCATTCATATGCTTTCGGATGGCCCCTGAAATTGCATAGCCTCATCGAGGTTCCTTTTTTGAATCTCGGGAGTGTTTGTGAAAAGGTCTTCGATTTTATCGATTTTTTTGGCGCTCAGTATGGGTTCGACGGCCTGGTCACAGCCTCAAGAGCTGAATTTTATCGATCAAGGTATCTACGAAGAAACATTAGAAAGCTGCTCTCAGTTTAAATTTATGGGAGACCACCTGAAGTCTTTCCTGATTTCGGCGGGACAAGGATTCACTCTCATCAAGGAATCCATTGCTCCTTCTGATGAACTTCAACGTGAAGTCGAACAGCTGATTCGTCACAAGGGGATAAGTCCGTATCTTTACGAGCGTTTGAATTCGGAGGGCTTTATGCAAGCCTTGCGCGAGTGCTTTCCAGACTCGGAAGCAAAACGTAATTTCTATGTCGGCAGTATGATGGTGAGTGATTCAGCAGGTCGTTTACCGGCAGCATTGGTTTTATATATCACTTCTAAAATTTCTGCTAAAGGCGTCGGCGCCGTATTTGCGTATTCAAAAACAGCCGGTGTTTTGACAGTCGGAACACTGACTTTGGCGAGTTCTGTTTCCGTCTACAAGGAAGTAAAAAAGCGCTACAACGTTATTTCAGAAAAGGTCGAAGCTGATCTGGCTGTGCTAGGCGAAATGTCACGCGCTCCAGTAGAGCTTCAGCTTGAACAGGCAGATATCATTCTGCGCGAAACTATTTCAGCCCTCGAAGTCCGTTTGCGAACTGAAGCAAACGCTGATCTTCGCGAGCAAATTCAAAACGATATTCAAACATTAAAAAGCTCATTAGGTAAAAAAGGATAATTTATGAAAAGAAAGCAATTAGCAGCGGGTCTACTTTCGATCCTCACGATTCAAACTTCTGTACAAAGTGCATTTGCTCAATCAGCAACCATCACAAATGATGTAAGCCTTCAATGTGGTTTGGACAGCACATCTTTGTTGGCTGTGAATAAAACTTTAGATATCGCAGTCAAAGAACTCAAAGACGTTGAAGACGGCCGAGCACTGAATGTGGGTGCCGCAACAGCTCTGACTGTAGCAGCCGCTTTGGTCACGCTTTCTGTGGGACAGGACAGCGGACTTAAGGCAGCTCTTATTCCAGCAGGAGTGACGGCAGCAGCTGCGGGATTAGGTGCGTACAACTTCCAAGTGGATAGCAAAAAAGTTTCTGAATACCAAGCCGCTATTGCGAATTTACGCAGCATCGTTGAGCAATCTAAGAAATTGGAAGACAGCGGTGCTTGTCGTGTCGCTACGACGGGCAGTCGCGCCGAGAAGATCCAGGCAATGATTCAATCTTTAACGGAACTACGTGGTTCATTGATTGAAATGAGCGGCGAGCTTGATAAAGCTCTGAAAACCAACGGCACGCGCGGTGCAACTTTGTCGGCAGTGGGTGTGACATTGGCGGCAGCGGGCCTTTTGATGCTCGTAAATTCAAAAACAATCCCTATTCACAATACGCTTTTTGTATTCGGTGCGGGTACCATCTTAGGTGGTGCAGGGAGCGTTTATAGTGCCGCTTATAATACAATTTTCTCGAATGAAGTTCCGAAACTAACAGCAGATCTTCGTCACCAAGTTGAGTTGATTGATGCAAAAAGAGCTGCCCTCGCTCAAGCACTTGTAATAGAATCCAAGTACTAATGAGGTAAGCTGTGGCCATTGATTCTACGAAGTTGATTGAAGGATTTGCATTTGAAATTACATCAGGCGATTTTAAAGTTCGCACGGATGTGACGGAAAAACTGGGCGGTCAAAACAGCGCTCCAGATCCACATGATTACCTACAGGTGGCACTGGCGGCATGCACAGCCATCACTGTGCAAATGTATGCAAAACGCAAAGGTATTCCTCTTGAGTACACGGACGTGAAAATAGAAATCACGGCCGAAGGTGCTTCTAATGAGATCGACCGCCAGCTGAAGTTTGTCGGTGACTTAACGGAAGAACAAAAGCAAATGCTTTTCAATATCGCAGAAAAATGCCCTATCCATAAGTTCATTTCTGCGGGAGCAAAAATCAACTCCCGCCTTGTGTAAATAAGATGAAACTAAGTCGGTTGATGGAACAGCATCAGAAATTCAAGGACCAAGGCTTGAAAGAAAGCTTTGGTGATGGATATTTGATGGTTCACAATCGTGTTTACAAAAACGTCCGTCTGGCTGCGATCGATGCGGGCTATCGCTTTAGTCACGAGCGCAATGAAGCTTATGAAACTTTCCCTCTCTTGCAGCTTGATAAATTACTGCAAACCAAAGTTTTACCTTATTCGCAGAACGTGGTTGCTTTTGAATCCATGACGGCCAAAGAACTCGATATTCTGACTTGGGATGATCTGGACGGTAATCTTAAGAAGAATTTCGTTTTTCATGAAGCGACACATGCGGTGGTTCGAAGTTTGGCGGAAAAGTTTCTTCCTTCGCAAAAGTTGGAAGGAAGTGTCGAGGGCCAACGCCTTTTTGCCCTGCGCATGTTGCTAGAAGAATCCTGTGCGAACACCTGTGAACTGATGGGTGTGCTGGACACCGGTGATGCAATTCATAAATCCTTCTACGAGTTGAACTCCTACGTCTGTGAGTTTGAAAACCGCACACATTTAAAAAATGCAGTAGAGGAGTTTGGCTCAAAGACCGTGTTCCATTGGATGATACTTTCCTATTTGCATGCAAATTTCTTAAGGGAACGTATTAGTGATTCTGAGTTCTCAGGTATGTTAAGAGCTGTGGGTCTTGAGACTGCTGATGCGAAGAAGCTTAAAAACTTGCGTGGTATTAGCAAAATCGCCTTTAACTTAAGTGAACGTTTCCGATACCAGACAACAGATTTTCATCTGCGTCTGGCCGGAGTCAATATTCCGACGGAAGATCTTTTTGATTTCGATTTCCTCGCAGTTCTAATAAGCATCAAAGGTATTGAAAGCTTTTTTAAAGAACTTATGAAGCTCGCTCCCTAAAGGGGCTCGTCGGCAAATGCTTTAGTTCTGATGAATTGAAACGCCTTTCCAGTTCACGCCGATATCGTCCCAGCGGAAACCGTTTCGGTCTTCCCATCTTGCAATTTCCTCAAGATAAATATCATGATGAAACGCTCTGAGAACTGCCGTTGCTTTGGTAAAGTAAGAAAATGCAATAGCGTGAGGTTCACAGAATCCGTATTGATTTTCTTCCATGAGTAATTCGAAAATATCTGCCGGTACAGCCTTCTTGAATTCATGGAAGTCTGCATGCTGTTCTCGTTTGTCTTTATCTGAGAGAACCCGACGGACGAGATTGCATCGCTCGAAGTCCCAACCTGTGTAATGAGCTATGATTCGCAAAATGTCTTCGTGATAGATAATCACACCAAAGTTACCAGCCAGTGACTTTTGTAACTCGGGAGCAAGCGCTGGATGGACAAATGGCTGCTCTTTCGCAAGACGATAGCGTTCGATTCTGTCGAGCATGCCTTGGCAGTTGGGGCGCCACAGAGCCGTGATATTTACGATGTCTCGGAAGCTCACGATTTTTTGATTGCGAAGATATTCTGCCATTTTTGCTGAGCCTTCATAACCCGGGATAAAGTTTTCCCACTTCATAATCAAAGCGTCTGGAGAAAAATCGAACTGAAATATCTTTTCGATATCGCCTTTTCGAAAGAGTGACAAAATCTCTGGAGAGTCGTCAGGAATTTCCCGATATGGAATGGCTTTGCCAAGACGGGCATCCACATTGTTCATAATATCAAGCAAGGGCATTTTAAAAGCCTGAATTTGCCCGTACTTAAGTTTCGCAGTGGTTTCTCTGCAAAAATCAACAAACTCCTGACCTCTTTCGTATTCAACGTCGATATGAATATTCGGAGCCTGAGTTAATAGACGCTCTGGCACGAGGCCGTGTTGAGTGGGATCAAAATCATTTAATCCCAAAGCATACAGCACCAAGCTCGCCGATGAGCTGCCGCGCGAGGGACCTAGCCGAAGTTTTTTTTGCTTCGCTAAATCAATGCATTTCATGAGGGCCACGACAAATTCTCTTTGCTCGGGAGTTCTCAATAATTGATCGCGCTTTAAGTAATTTAGATGAGTCGGGGAAAGTGTACCGTGTTTGGTTTTCAAATTCTCCAAAACTTCTTCGTGAATAGCTTCCATATATTCTTTCCTTTCTGTTTCATTGATCGATTTTCCGGAATCGATTTTTTGCGAAACGGAAAGGAGGTTTTTTAGTTTTGTGTGACGTTCGCGCAGCGCCAAGATCTCAGTATCGACTTCATCGAGTTTTCGCTGCAAGCTTTGCGCAAAGCCGCTTTGAGAAACTTGAAGGATGGTTTTGATCTCTTCTAAACTAAATCCCAAATCCTGCAGGTCTTTGATCTTTTTCACCCTGTCGACAAGGTGAGTGCCATAATAGCGATAGTTATTCTCTCCACGAGAGCCCGAATCGATGAGTCCGATGGATTCATAATAGCGGAGCGTGCGTGCAGAGACGTTAGCTAGTTTCGCAAGATGGCTGATTGAAAGCATGAAGGAGTCCTTTCCGTTCACTCCACCATAGGGTTTGACGTAACGGCAAGGTCAAGACCGTGAGCTGCAATTTAAGAGAGGCCCTGCTGCGGCATGTTGGTTTTGCGTCGCAGGAAGTAAATGATCAGAATGAATATAATGATTCCTGCGGAGATTGTGTAAACCTGGGACTCAAAATGAAAAATAAAAATGACCGACATGGCAAGAGCCATAAAAGGGAGTACCGGCCAACCTGCGATGTTCACTGGCACTTGAAAGGGACGCTTGAGTTGAGGCTGCGTTCTTCGTAAATAAATAACTGCGAAATTAATTACAATAAAAACTATTATTGTAACCAGCGACGAAATACTCGCGACGAGCTCAATTCTTTCTAGCAATAAAAATCCACACGATAACAAAAAGATAAAAATAGAGGCCAGCCACGGCGTTTGTCGTTTCGGTAAAATCTTTTGAAAAACCGCTGAGAGATCTCGGCCACGCGACATGCCCAGCAAAATACGACTGCCAGCAAGGAGGGCGATCATCACCGTATTTCCTGTCGCAAAAAGAGCAATCCCACCCAGTGCACTTGCCATTTTCGGTGATTCTTTAGAGACGGCGGCACTCAGAACTGCAGAAGACTTTCCTAATTCTTGCGGGCTCATAAGCGCCAAAGCGGCGAGGCCTACGAAAATATACACGACGGTGGTAAAAACAATGCTGATAATAATGGCGCGAGGAATATTTCGACTCGGATCTTTTGCTTCCTCAGCGAGATTCACCATGTTCTCAAATCCCAGGTACGCGAAAAAAATCAAACTCGCCCCCGAGACCACTGTCCAGTTCAGGGGGGAGGAAAGAACTTCACCAAACTCTGGCTTTTGCAAACCAATATAAATAAAAATAAGCAACCCGATAGTTTCTATCGACGTAAATAGGATATTCATCCACGCCGCTTCTCGAACGCCTAAAATATTAATAAGTGTAAAAAGCAAAAGAAGACCCGCTGCCACCCAGAAGTGCGGAATATTGAGAAAATGATCCAGATATCCGGCAAAGGAAAGTGCCACAGTGGCTGACGTCGCAACCGCCGCAAAAACCATCAGGGTTCCACATAAAAAAGACAAAAAACGAAAGTTTGGAAAAATATTTTTGAGGTAAACATATTCTGCGCCTGCTTTGGGATACAATGTTGCTAACTCCGCATAGGAGAGGGCGGTGAGAAGTGCACTGATCCCCGCAATGATAAAACTCAGCCAGAGTCCCGCTCCGGCAACGCCTGCGGCTTTACCAATAATTGAATAGATTCCGGCGCCCAGAATCATTCCCGTGGCATAGTAGGTTAGCTGAACCAAACCCAACGATTTTTTTAAGCCTTTTGTATTCTCCACTGACGTCATTTTCTTTTGTGTTCCTCGAAATCACCAGAGAGAATTGCTCTCAATGCGAGATTGCAGACTGGTGGCGCATCCGTTGACACAACTTCTTAAAGCAATTGAGGCCCTGGTCCCTTTTTCGCAAGCTTGTCGTCAGGATTGCGAAGTGGGCAGTCCTTCATCGATAAGCATCCGCACCCAATACAACTATTGAGTTGTGTCTTGAGCTTCGTCAATAATTCAATTTGTTCATCCAAGTGCGTCTGCCATTTTTTTGCTAGGCGATTCCAATCGGCGTTGGATGGTTGATGATCCGTTGGTAACTCAGCAAAAGTGTCTTTGATTTTTTCAAGCGAAAATCCCAAACGCTGCGCCACCTTGATCAAAGAAATCACGCGCAAAACTCCGCGGGGATAACGTCTTTGATTTCCTGAATTGCGTTCACTCGCAATCAAACCTTTTTCTTCATAAAAATGCAGAGCCGACACGGCAACACCGGCGCGCGCTGCAACTTCCCCAACGGAAAGAGTGCTTTTAACGGCTTCTGATTCGTTATTGGACTTTTTCATAAATGCCTTGACCTCAAGTTAACTTGAGATATTAGACTGCCTCCAAAGAATAGACAAGGAGCTTTCGAAATGAGTTTTGCTTTCTATAAAACCTTCCACTTGGCCAGTATCTTCGCTCTTTTTATGAGCTTTGGTTTAATTGTACTGGCTTGCACATTTGCGACAACTGTCGGGCGTTATAAGAAGTTTGCATTTGCTCTGCACGGAACTTCTTGGCTCCTAGTTTTTGCCAGCGCGTTTGGTTTGGTGGAAATGATGGGACTTGGAGAGAACTTCCCGGCTTGGGCCCACGCCAAAACGGGCATCTGGTTCTTACTCGGAGCTTCCGCATTCTTAATTAAATTTCGACCTAAATGGGTCTTGTTTCATATCAGTTTAACTTGGGCGCTAGGACTAGCGGCCATTTGGTTTGTCGTTTACAAACCAGTTTTTTAATAGGAGTGAATTATGAATTTTGAATTACCAGCTCTTCCTTATGCTAAAGATGCATTAGTTCCTTATATGTCCGTTGAAACTTTGGACTATCACTATGGAAAACATCATAAAGCTTACGTCGACAATTTGAACAAGCTTGTACCAGGAACAGAGTTTGAAGGCATGCCACTGGAAGAAATCATCAAACGATCTTCGGGTGGTGTATTTAACAATGCAGCTCAAATTTGGAATCACACATTTTTTTGGAATTGTCTTTCTCCAAACGGCGGCGGCACTCCACCAGCAAAACTAGCGGAAGCCTTAACTAAAAACTTTGGTTCGGTTGAAAAATTTCAAGAACTCTTTACTGAAGCAAGTATCAAACACTTTGCTTCAGGCTGGGCGTGGTTGGTAAAAAAATCTGATGGTTCCCTTGCGATTACCAGCACGAGCAATGCGCAAACACCGCTCACGGAAGCGGGAATCACGCCATTGATGACTTGTGATGTGTGGGAGCACGCTTATTATATCGACCACAGAAATCGTCGGGCCGACTTTTTGGCGGCGTTCTGGAAAATCGTCAATTGGAAATTTGTCGAAGAAAATCTTGGTAAATAGATTTCGACGGATTACCATAAATCCTAAATGACGACTGAAAATACGGTGCTCTATAAAAATATTGTGATTTTGACCGGGGCGGGGATTTCTGCTGAAAGTGGAATCCGCACGTTTCGTGACCAAGATGGTTTATGGGAAGAGCACCGTATTGAGGATGTCGCAACACCGGATGCCTTTAGAAGAGACCCGGCCTTAGTTCAAAGGTTCTATAATCTCAGACGTGCGCAACTGCGCGATCCCAGTGTTCAACCCAATGCCGCACACATGGCACTGGCTGAGCTGGAAAAACATTGGGAAGGTCAGTTTCTTCTTGTGACCCAAAATGTTGATAATTTGCATCGCCGTGCAGGGAGCAAAAATCTTTTGCACATGCATGGAAAGCTCGATCAGGTATTTTGTTTGAATTGTGATGAGCATTTCACGTGGGTTGACGATTGGGATCTCGAAGCTCCTTGCCCGAGTTGTGGCAAAGTCGGTTCGGTCAGGCCCGACATCGTGTGGTTCGGCGAAATGCCTTACTTCTCTGACGAGATCTATGCAGCGCTTGAAAAGGCCGATTTCTTCGTTTCTATTGGTACTAGCGGCAACGTCTATCCTGCGGCTGGGTTTGTCCAGCTCGCCTGGAAGGCTCATAAGATAGAAGTGAATTTAAAGGACACCGAAATATCGCGAGCATTTTCTGAGCACTTCATCGGCCCGGCCTCCGTCGAAGTTCCAAGGCTGGTTCAGGCGTTTCTAGAAGTGAACAAAGAATAGACATTCGTGAAGCGTCTACAATCTGAGGGATAAGAAGGTCGTTCCCTTCGCGACTTTCTGATAGAACTAGCCCCTATGGAAAATGTCGCTCGTATTGTTACAATTTGTTTGGTTTCTTCAGTCCTGTTTGCCTGCAGTTATCCTCTCGGAGAGCTTGGGCTCATCAAATCCAGTAAAGAAGTGAAAGTTTTTGATCTGAAAGCATTTTCTGATAAGAAAATTGATTTTGCTTTGGTGAAATCAGTTCCTCTGCGCACGTGCTTAGAATGTCATACCAGCGGTTCACGATCTATGGATACGGCTGATAAAGTTTTAAAATTGCAGAACGATATTCTGGAGTCGATCCACAAGGGCTCCATGCCACCTAAATCAAGTGGCTACAGCGCTCTTAACGACTGTGAGAAAAAGATCTTGGAAACTTGGATTGAAGATCAAGTCCGTGGTCGCGCGGCTGCGATGCTTGTAAAGGACATTCCAGCATGTGCTGGTGCCAAAGCTCCTGAGGTAAAACCTAAAACAGATTTCAAAAACTTAGAGTTGAGTTTTGAAAATCTTAAAAAAGAAATCCTCGCACCCAAATGTCTGAGCTGCCATGCTTCAGACTCTCCAGGTTATCAATATGCTTTGGATGATCTGCAAAGAATGAAAGACAACGAACTTATTTTGGCGACAGCTGATGAGAGCTTACTTTATCAAGTCACCGTTCCGGGACGAGTGAAATACTTTATGCCACCAAAAAATAAAGGCATTCCTCCGCTCACAGCTGACGAGCAAGACTATCTCAAACGTTGGATCGAAGCGGGCGCTAACGAGTAGGCCCGCTAAAGCAAACGAATCGTATATTGTGCAACATCCGAATGGTCGATTTTGGTTGATGTGCTTCGATATTGAAACGGTGTGGTGCGCTCAAAATTTTGCATTTGCAAAGTCATCAATTCACGATTTCCTTGGAGAATTTTTAGTTCGAAACGTGTTCCTGTCAGAGAGACGTTCATATGCGGAACGGTACAATAAATCACAGTTGAACCTTGGGCACCGTTGATCCATGGTCCCACTTGGTCACGCCAGGGTGCTGGTTGATATTCAAAGTTTGGAAAACGAGACGGATCTCGCTGCGCAATCCAGTTGCGCTGTTCTTTCGAGAGAGCAGGGATCTGGCAGCTCGTGCCAGCAGGAACTCCATCGGCAATCAGATCAATGGCGAAGTCTTGGCGGTGATCAAGCCATAGAATTTTTTGACCCGCGACTGTTTTAAAACGATGGAAGATTTTATTAAATTCTGAAATAAGAGACTCCGTGGCCGTTTCAGAAAAAAGCAAACGAGTCAAAGCGCGCGCTTTGCGCGAGTCTGTGGCATCATAGAGTCTGCGATCTAGCTTATAAAGTGTTTCATGAACCCACAGAGCTGCGACATCCGTCGGACTTAACGCAGATAAAATCTCTCCGTCGATTTTTAAAGTTTCAGAAGCAGAATCATAAAGAGCCAGTTGCTCGTACTGACAATTCTTTAAGGTGAGCTCCGGAAGGGCATCGTCGGTCAATGGCAAGCCAACGCGTGGATTTTTTAGTATCCTCGTGCGGTCTTGAATTTCTTTAAGAGTACGGCGGATTTCGTATTGAACGCCCGGACTTTCATTTAAGCGTTTCAGAGCCTTTTCTAGCTGCAGCTCGGAGATTTCTGTCGAGCGCGGAATTTCCTCGCCCCAACTTTCTGCTTCAAAGAGATCCAAAAGATAGGCCTCGGTGATTTGTTTTGATTGTGAATCACGGCAAACCACTGAGATACCACCATTGCCCACGACCCGCGGTCCCGCAAAGGCCATCGAAGCAAATACGGAAATAAGAAATGTTAGAAAAAATTTAATCACACGATTCCTTTTGAAAATCTAAACGGAAAAATTGGAGTGAAAATTGGTAGACGGAATTTTTCGCTTTTTCCTTCGAATAAAACTTATCGGCAAACTGACGTTGAAAGTGGCGAATTTCTTGTTGCGCTTCATTCAATCGATCCGCATCGAATGACAAGGTCATATTCAGAAACTCGCGATGCAAAACCGATTGCTGTTGTAAGGCCTCTCCAGCTTTTTGCAGCATCTGACGGTGATGAAGTTTAATCGAATCAGAAGGGACGTTATAAGTCGTTTCAGATTCGTTAATGACGGGAGTGTAGCGTCCATTTTGCATTTTAATCACGTTCAGTGACACCAGTTTTTCCAAAGCCCCTTCAACTTGAGGCAGAGGCAGACTGAGACGTTTGGCAATCCAATCAGTCGTGTGTTGGCAGTCGTTCAGCTCAAGAACTTCCAAGATGGCATTAAAGTACCACTCTGAAATCGGATGAAAATCTTCCGAAGTCATTTTCTTCACATTCCAATCACTCGGTGCCAAGGTATTGAGAAGTTCGCGTGCCTGCTGGCGAGATGCAGGGCTGCGTGAGTGATGTGCTTGCACGCTTAAAATAAAATACTGACGCTCCTGATGTGAAAGCTGCAAAGTCGTCGCTAAAGCTTGAGCTTTTTTGAGTGAAATGCCTTTTTTACGAGCGAGAACTTCTGACAACCAAGAGGCCGACACTCCCAAGTCCCGCGCAAAACTACGCAGAGAATAGTGAGAGTTTTTTTGCACACGTCGGTCGAACTCTTGATTTAAAAAGTTGAAATAAAAATTTTCCGCCATGATGAAAGAAATCCTAGGATAGTGGTTAGGGGTTGGCTATTGAATTTTGACCAAGAACATAAAATTATTCAGCGCGCTTTAAAAATATAAACGGCTCCTGCACGATTGACGGAATTATCGGAGCTCGCGCCCGGCCCGTTTGTGACGGTGTTTTGATTGCTGCTTTCAAACGGAGTTCCCACCACAGCGGTTCCATTTCCAAGCACCGAGCTAAAACCAAAATAGTCATTGGCATCAGCGTTGCTGGCTTTCAGATAAGCAGTTTGCGACCATGTCGAGTTTTTTCGTTTAAAAGTGTAACAAGCTCCCGAGTTTATTGACGATGTATCCGTACTTGCCAGAGGATCATTCCAGACTTTGCGTTGATTACTCGATTCTCCCGGTGCACAGGCCAGAACTGTGTCTCCGCTCACCGCAACACTGTATCCAAACATCGCGTATGCTGTTGTGTTGCTAGGCTTGAGATAAGCTTCTTGTGCCCAGCTGCTACCAGTTCTTTTAAAAATATAAACAGCCCCTGAGGATTCAGAAGAGTTATTGGAACTGGCGGTGCTGCCATTGGTGATCGTATTTTGATTGCTGTCTTCTTGATGAGCACCGACGACGAGAGTGTCAGCATTAATATCAACCGAAAATCCAAACGTGTCGTTAGCACCGACGTTGGGTGCTTTGATATAGGCCTCTTGTGCCCAGGTAGAACCACTTCGTTTAAAAACATAAACCGCGCCAGATTCAGCGAAAGAGTCGTCTGCTGAGGCTGTGGTTCCGTTGGTAATCGTACTTTGATTGCTATCTTCTTTCTGCACGCCAACGACTAGAGTGTCTCCGCTTAACGCCAGCGCTGTTCCACCAAATTCATCATTAGCTCCTGCATTTGGAGCTTTGATGTAGGCTTCTTGCACCCACGCAGTTCCAGTACGTTTATAGATGTAGACAGCGCCACTTTTGGTTAAAGAATTATCAGCGCTTGCTGTCGTTCCATTGGTGATCGTTACTTGACTGCTGCTTTCAAGAGGAGCACTCACGGCAAGTGTATCTCCATCAAGAGCGACTTTGGTGCCGAAATAGTCACCAGGATCTGCATTGGAAGCTTTGATATAGGCCTCTTGCGCCCAGCTTGTTCCAGTTCGCTTGTAAACGTAAACAGCTCCGGTCGTATACGCCGAATTGTCTGCACTTGCAGTTGCGCCATTGGTGATGGTTTTAAGATTGCTACTTTCCGAGTTGGCGCCCACAACCAAAGTGTCTCCGCTTAATGCAATCGTGGCTCCGAACCAGTCTCCAGCATTTGCGTTGACAGCCTTGATGTATGCTTCTTGTGACCAGTTGCTGCCGGTGCGTTTATAGACATAAACAGCTCCTGCATCGCTTGCAGAATTATCAGCTGATGCTGTTGTTCCATTGGTGATTGAGGTTTGATTGCTATCCTCAAGAGAAGCGCCCATAGCAACAGTGTCTCCACTCAGTGCCAATGCATAGGCAGCCTGGTCCACGGCATCGGGATTGGGGGCCTTTAAAAAGGCTTGCGGATACCACCAGCCCGGGCGAACGTGACTGACACGAAATCCACTAAAGCCAGTCAGGATAGCAGTCGGCACTGCAACGCCTAACAGTCTTAAAGTTTTTCGATAGGTCCAGAAATTCATACGAGCCCCGCCGTATCTAAATTATCTCTTTATACTGTTGAGGCGCAAAGTTACGAGCGGGGCTAGGATTCCAAAGTGTTCTCTGAGGTCTGAACAGCGAACAGAGTAAGAACAAAACGTCTGTGATGATACATATTCGATTCATCATTCCTATCGGCGATGATCGAATCCTAAGGAGTTCCTATGCATCCGTGGCATGAAGTCGATATTGGCGAGAAATCACCTCAAATTGTAAACGCGATAATAGAAATTCCGAAATTCTCGAAAACCAAATTTGAGATCGACAAAAAATCAGGATTGTTGAAGGTCGACCGCGTGCTTTATAGCTCTGTTCATTATCCCGCGAACTACGGATTTATTCCGCAAACTTATTGTGATGATAAAGATCCGTTGGATATTTTGGTGCTGGGGCAGGCCGAGGTTCATCCGATTTCAATTATGCGCGCGCGCCCCATTGGCTACATGCGAATGGTCGATCAGGGAGAAGGGGATGATAAAGTCATCGCTGTGCATGAGGATGATCCGGAGATGGCGCATATTCATTCCATTCAAGACGTCGCACCTCACATGCTGAAAGAGATCCGAAATTTTTTCGAAGTCTATAAAGAACTCGAAGGTAAAAACGTTGAAGTACAAGGCTTCTTCGATAAAAAAGAAGCTCTGCAAGTTATTCAGGAGTCCATTACTCTTTACAGTAAACACAAAGCAGAACTTAGAACTAAATAGGCCTTTTGATGTCTTTCTGTTTTCATTTTCGGAAACGTTCGACGTTGCCAAGCGGTGTGGGAGCAGTAAACTGTAATGAATAGAGGCTTTTTTGTTGACCCATTGAATGAATAATAAAAAGATTCAAGCGGTTTAAAAGGAGCTATCTCTATGTTTCAATTTTCCGTTCTGATTTTTTCTGTTTTGATGTCAGTGTCTGCCTTTGCCGCAAACCTATGTAATGAAGGCCGCGCCCCGAATTTTCCTTACCCAGCTCGCAAAGCGGCCACGGCCATTCTCGAAAAGCACGAGCAAGGGTTCTCAGTTCCTCACGCCGATTATTCAGGAACAGGTTATTGTTATAAAGCCCCTAAAGCCGAGGGTGTTTCAATGGAAGAAAGCTTTGCACATGTGGGTCGCTTCCGTGGAACAGCTGAAGCAGCGTACTTGTTAAAGCAAGGTGGTTTGCACACAGTGGTTCATCGTGGGTGGGTGGCTTATGTTGGCGACAACGAATGTCCACTGGTCATCGCTGAAGACAATCAACAAGCGCAAGCCCAACTAGTCGCTGGAATCAATCAGCAAGGTGATATTCGCCTGATCCCAGGCGGGCTTGGATGGAGCCTCGTGGTTCCGAGCATTTCCACTTATATCATTTGTTATTTTCCAATTCGCTAATACAAAGTCCACTGCTGGGGCACAACGACCCAGCTGGTTTTTCGCAGCCTTCCGGCTTTCGGGACTCGACGTTTTTTTTCGTTCTTGAGTTAATAAGATGTGCAATCGGAAGGAGATGACTATGCGATCTTCAACTCTAATTCTAGTCCTGGCAGCGGCCGTGGGAGCGATTACTTGGATTGAAACGTCCCGAAAAAAGAAGGGGCCTTCTAAAATAAAATCAAAGCCTCATAAATACAGTGAGGAAGAGGTCGATGAGAGCCTAGATGAGTCTTTTCCCGCCAGCGATGCCCCTGCTTGGAGTTCAAACACCGGATCGGGCGGAATGCCTCATTGAGCACCGCTTGTAATATAAGCGTGAAAAATGTACCCGGGATAAGGCTTAGGGAACGCTAACTAGGCCTCGGATCCCTAGGGTCTGTTATTTACCACTTTATAGGCCGAAATTGTTTTGGTATGTCAGGCCCATGGATGCAAACTCGAAGTTTCCTGACCTAGCTGAATTTCTTCAGAGAAAAATTGCCGAAATCCGCAGTCGTAAGACTCGGCCGGTAAGCATTCGTTCCTTGGCTGCCAAATCTGGGATGTCACCGGGACGATTTACTGATTTGATTTATGGTCGCCGCGCCCTGAGCGAATTTTACGCCGAAAAACTGATCGTCGGACTTAAACTAGAGCGTAAAGACCAAGTCGAACTTCAAGCTCTTATCTCGACGGCATCACGTAAAGAAAAACCTCGTCGTCTGCTCACTGAAGAAGAACTCTCTGTTGTGACAGGATGGGAGAATTTTGCAATTCTCAATCTTCTCAAGACCACGGATTTTGAATCCACTGCACAAAAAATTTCTGAGCGCTTGGCGATTGGTGAAGAGCGCACAACGCAATGTCTGAACATCCTCACAAATCTCGGTCTGGTAAAGCTTCATAATGGACATTACGAAAGAACATCAGGTTTTTTGACCACATCTTACGAAATTCCAAGTCAGGCGCTTAAAAACGCCCATGAACAAGTTCTTTTGAAAGCTATCGACGTTTTGAAAACCACGCAACCAGAACACCGTCACTACAGCTCCCTCACTCTGGCAGTGGATGCTAAAAAACTGGATGTCGCTAAAAAAATGATCGATGAATTCCGCAAGAAGTTCACACGTCAATTCGAGCTGGGTAACAAATCTGAAGTTTACAATCTGAGTGTTCAATTTTTCCCATTCACTGCTGTTAATGAGGCTGCTGATGTTTAAAGTCGTTTTGGTTCTTTCTATCCTTGTGATGTCATTTCAGACTTTCGCTCGTGGCGGAGATGAACTTTTAAACGGTGGCGATGGTTTGGTTTGTGCCTATGGGGAAGTTAAAACATATGAACTTCTCGATTTGCATGAAGGCACTTTGATATATGGATTGTCTTATGAAAGTGCGGCGAGTGTAGAGAATGCACTCAACCGCGTTTTTACCTATTTGAGAAAGAAAGACAACGCGCGTTCTTGCCTTTACAGCCGATGGCTTCGAACTTTTTGGGATGAATCAAGATTGATCTATTCGGCGTTTCCGAATATTCGCGATGAGGGGTACCATACAGTTCACCCTAATTGCTGGGTGGAACAGGTTGCAATCCGTACGTTCCGCGCTCTTCCGAGCAACACGCGCTATCTTATCAGTGGCAAGATTTATAATAAAATGAGCAACCTAGACAAGGCCGCTCTTATTATGCACGAACTCGTGTATCGTGAAGCACGTTTGGCAGATCGAAAAAACTTTTCGAATTCCCAGCATATTCGTAAATATGTTGCGTACCTTTTTTCCAAATCAATGCGCGATGGCAGTCAAGAGCAGTACGATCAAGTGGTTGAAAGTGTCGGATTGCCAACATCAGAGAAGTACTGCGATCCAATGAACAAAGTTTATAAAACGCCCTAGATTTTTTTAATAATCATTTCTTTCGGCAAGCGGAAACGCTCGCCCCAAAGTCCGCGCAAATCTTTTTCGCCGACAGAAACGACCATCACGATACGTGCGCGCCAACCAAGGCCGAGAATTTTTTTAACTCGGCTTTCATCAAATCCTTCCATAGGACAAGTATCGAAACCTTGAGCGCTGATTGCGAGCATAAAGTTTTCAGCGGCAAGAGCTGTTGATTTAATGGCAATTTCTTCGATATCGCGAGAAGACCAGGGCTTGCGCATGATCGGACGGAATAACCCTAAAATATTGAACATCAGCCATTTAAAAGGCGCCAGAAATCTCCATGAGTATACGAGCGGCATCAGCTTTGTATAGTACTTGGTCATCATGGGATGGGGATTGTCGCCTAAATGTTCGAGAATTGCTTTTTGCGAAATTTTCCAAACTGAAGGATCTGCGACAAAGACCACAAGTTCTTGTGCGGTACGAGCGGCGCCTTGATTCAAGCAGGCTTCTGCCATTTTCTTTTTGGTTTCAGAATTATTCACCCAATAAATGCGCCAGGTTTGCATATTCGAAGAATTGGGGGCTAACAAGGCTGCATCCAGAGCTTTGTCCATTACAGACTCTGGAACAGGTGTCTCTTTGTACTTACGAATACTGCGTCGGGCGGAAACGGCTGCGAAAAAATCCATGCATTATCATTGAGTGGATTTTGAGAACGGTCAAGCCGCCGCCCGGTGCTATTTGAGAATTATTTAAGACCTTGCTCTGTTGCGATCGCAGAAGCGCGTTCTTTAAGATCTGTGATATTGTTCAGATCAAATGAAGAGTTGTCTTTGAATGTTCCAAACACTTGCAAAAGCTCAGGCGAAGTGACATGCGGGCTCACCGGATGTTTATCTGTGATTTTGCTAAGTTCCATTTGGGCCGCATCACTCATCAACCAAGCAGCAAATGCTTGAGCTGCATCTTTGTTGGCGCTTGAATTCAAAATCGCCACACCATCAACGTTCACGTGAGCCCCAATATCATTTTGATTTGGAATAACGGCTTTCACTTTTGTATTTGGATGAGCACGAAGATGTCTCATGTAGTAGTACGTGTTGGCGATACCAACCAAGCAGTTGCCATTTTCGATTCCAGCGATCACACCTTCAAGGTCTTTTTCAATCAATGGAAGTGCTTCGCTGTTAACAGCCCATGATTTCAAAACTTGAGCTGTTTTTTGTTCACCCCATACGCCTAGCAAGAAAGAGTGCAGACCGATTGTGTATTGCGCTTTCTTTTGACGAACGCAGAGTTTCCCTTTGAATTTTGCATCACCCAAAGACTCATAAGTTTGAACTTCATTTGGTGAAACGAGTTCAGAGTTATAGTAAATAATGCGCGAACGTTTCAGCAAACCGACCCACATATTGCGAGAGTCTTTAAGATGCGTTGGCCATGCTTTAAGTTCTGTTGTACGAAGAGGTTCAGAGAGGCCCTTCACCGCCAAAGTGTTAAGCATATCAGCATCCTTCATATGAACGATGTCAAATTGAGGATCCACTTTGCCAGCTAAGATATCGGCAATGGCCGCATCGCTTGAGTTATAAACGACTTTGAAACCAGCCTCAGTTGCATAGTGCGAATTGAAAAGTTCAACAACAGGGCCAGCTTGTTCTTTGGGGAATTGTCCAACCCAAGTCAGAACGGGAACTTCTGCTGCGGCAAAGTTCAAAAAACCTAACAAAACAAATAGCAATGCAAATACCTTCATGGTCGCTCCTTTTTGTAATTGAGTTCTCTGTGTAAATGGAAGAACTCATAAAGGGCAGGCAATTGCTGTTTTTTCCGACAAATGAAAGTGAGTTGAAAGAATTTATATTGAGACGCTCTGAGTTTTGTCAGACGACTTTGTTTTTCGATAATAAAAAAGCAAAATGACACCAAGACACATCACTAAGGATCCAAAATACTTCCAAGGACGTCCTGGGTCGCGATTCACAGATAAAATCGAAGCACTCGCCAGGCCCATCGGTGTTTCTTCAAAGCTTGCCTGGTACAAGTAATAGTCTTTGTACTTAAGTGGTTCATTCATCGAGATGAGAGCCTGCACCCCGTTATCGTAAGAAACTTCGCTCTGATAACTTTGCGCTTTTTTACTTCCCGGATAATCTGTTTTCTGAAAGTTTCGCAGTGAAATATCAAAACCCAATGGGATCTTTTTATTTTGATAAGCGATCAGATAAACCCATTTTTCGGTAAAAACTTTGATGTAGTCATTTAAGATCAAATAACTTTCATGCCCGTTGTAGCGAGCACGAAGGGCAGGACGAGTCGTGGGTGTCGGATATTCCAAGCGCTTGATATCGTATTTTTGAATGGCCTTTTTAAAATAGCGCAGAGCCTTTAATTCTAAACCCATCCATTTAGTGCGAACGAGATCACCTTCTTTAAGAGTTCCCTGTTGATAAGGCTGCAAATTTTCTTTGCTGTAAAGAGCATAACTCAAAGTCTTTTGCTCATTCTCAAAAAAACGAATCTCATTGATTTCAGGAGTTCGCTGCCAAAGTCCCCCTAGACTTAAAAGCACGGGGCCTACTTGTTTTTCTGCGCGTTCAAAGGGGTTGCGTTGAAGTAACCAATCTACTTCGCTCACGTTGGCGTTGGAAAGTTGGTAACGAAGAGCAGAACCACTGGGCCCCTCCGGTGCATTTTCAATTTGGACTTCTGCTTGCCCATAGGGAATGGATTCTAAAAGTTCAAAATTAAGGTCCTTAGCACGAATGAGAAAAGGTTTGTCATCCTGAATCGGCTTTTTTAAAAAGTTCACATCAAGTGAAGTTACAAGCTCATAGTTTTCGCCAGTTCGTGAGCGATAGACATTTAAAACTGTTTCTTGCAGAACGATATCGCGAACAGCTTCACCGGATCGAGGGAGTCGAAGAGTCCCATCCACGCCATAGAGCTGAGTCAGAAGCGAACCATAGATAATAATAATGATTCCGACATGGGCTAAGATAAAAGGCGCGTGGCGAGGCTTCCATGGCCAGCGATCGGCGATAACGGCAAGAAGGCTTGCAACCAAAAGTCCTAAGGTCGCATACATCCACGGTGAGTTATAAATAAGGTTCTTGGCAGTCCACGCATCAAAGCGTGACTCCACAAAAGTTCCGATTGAAATCAGAACAGCGAGGGCCGCAATAATCACCACGGCCAGTCTTAATGAAGCAAAAAACCGAAGAACTTGACGAAACACTCAGATTATTTTCCCGATTTATTTTTGCGAAGTTCGGCGATAATTTTTTGTCCTTTGCGAACTTTGTCAATAGAAATACCCAGCACGCGGGCCGACTCTTGAGGAGCATGGAATCCAGAAGAATTCTCTGCCTCGACAAAGTCAAAAAGGAATTGGGCTTGTTTTTGTAAATCACGAGCTTCGGCAAGTTTTGCGTTTGGAGTTTTGGCCAAATCCACATCTTTGAATTCTTTAAGATCGTTGATGTAGTCGACGAGCGCATCAAAAGCGATGTTACGAAGTTCAATGTGACGATCTTGAATAGTCTCAACGCGCGCTTTAAGTTCTTTTTCAGGAACGTTGTGACATGTTTGGCAGGCTTTATTGATATTAAGAACCGGGCTGCGCACTTGGTGGTCTGTGACCTTCATTGCGCCGACACGTTGATACGGCATATGGCAATCCACGCAAGCAACTCCCGCACGCGCGTGAGTTCCCTGATTGAACATCTCAAACTCCGGATGCTGGGCTTTGAGAACGTTGGCGCCAGTCAGAGCATGAACCCAATCTTTATGACCATTGGACTCGTACTCCGCTAAAATTTCATCAGCCTTCAAGCCTTTTCCCCACGGATAAGTCAGGCGCTTCCCTTCGCCTTTAAAGTAATACTCGACGTGACATTGACCACAGACAAAAGTGCGCATTTCTTGGCGAGTGGCCATTTTGTTGACGTCGTATTCTTTAATTCCTTGAGAAGCTTTAAACGCACGGATTCCCTCAATGAATGCAGGACGAGTGATCCGCAACGACATCGTGGAGGGATCATGACAGTCGATACAAGAAACAGGATGCTGCACGGAATGAACAATTTCTTTGTACGGAATTTTGTTCATTTCATCAAATCCCTTCGTGATGTCTCCATTGCCTAATTTTTTGTACAGCACATACGTTGAAGCGTGACAGTTCAAGCAGGCACCGGGTTGTCTCACGACGTTTTGTCGCTCTGTGAATTCTTGATCCTCGAGCATATAAGCGTGTCCACGCTCTTCACGGAAATCTTTAGAAAATGCGTATCCAGCCCACATGATTTTAAGGCGTGGATCTTCATCCAGCTTTTGTGTTGAAACTGTTTTGCGCGGATCTTTTTCCGTTGGGATATGCGGGAAGGCCTCAGAGCCCCCGTACTTCGTGCGGCCCATGTCAGCGGTTCTAAGATAAGAATCATACTGATGCGGAAAGTTTTTACCCCAGATCGCTGGATCATCCGTGTCGTCTGTGATTTCTACCACGCGGTAAAACGGATTACGTCCTTCGGACTTACGTTCAAAGATATTTACCAAAAGCATTGTCAGAAGAACAGTCGCAATAGCAGTTCCCGCGACGGCAATAAAAATCCATTTGTTCTTTCCCATACTTTCTCCTATCTGGCGTGACCGGTGCTGCGATGACAGTGCAAGCAATTGGCTTTGTCGTTGTGATTTGCATCCATGCGATCCATAGCCTGAATCATGGGTTGATGGCAGCTGATGCACGAACTTTTCACGACATTTAAACTGTGCTCTTTAATTCGAATCGGTTCATGAAAATTTTGAAGTGTGAAGGCAGCGGAATGGGCAAATCCATTCATCGCCTTCACGGCATATTTACCTACGATATTGTGGGGGAGGTGGCAGTCGTTGCATTTCGCGACATGGTGATGTGAGGACCTCTGCCACGTATCCATATTTTCTTGCATAACATGACAGTTCACGCAGGCCATCGGATTATCTGACATATAAGAATAGCCGCGAGCATAGATAAATGAATAACAACCTAAACCAATCACCACTCCAAAAAGAATGAGAATAAGAAGATTGAGTTTACTTAGGTTTGCCATAAACCAATTCTCGATTGGATTTCAACAAAAGTGAAGCAATTTGCGAGCTGCGCGTGACTCGCATGCTCATGCACAGATAGAACTGGGGGTGGATGCATGAACTGAGACAAGCCTCCAGGTAAGGGCTTGCCTCCTAGCAATACTAATTAAAGACCGCATTCGAAAGTAAATTTCTCCCAGTTGTTAATCTGTGTTGCGTCGGTGTGAATCGTGTCAGTAATGCGACCGCCACCACCAACAGCTGTCCAATAGCGCCCGTTGATAGTTTGAATGGCATACACATTATTTCCGAGGGGAATGGTTTTAAATTTTTCCCATGCTTGCAGCCATGTGGCATCAGAGTGCATCACATCGGTAATGCGACCCCCACCGCCGACTGCCGTCAGATAGAATCCTTTAACCGTTCTAAATCCATAGTTGATATAAGAAGATTGACCGTCGCAAGAATCAACTAAGGTGAATTTTTCCCAAGAGCCAATTCTTCGTGCATCGGTGTGAAGCACGTCTGTGATGCGACCTCCACCGCCGACAGCTGTGACATAGCGACCATTAAAAGTTTTTATCGCACAGACGATCGGTCCGTTGCAGGCATAAGATGTGGAGTAAAAAATGAGAGACAGGAAAAAAGTAGAGAGAAGAAAGACGGCTTTCATGGTCTTGGCTCCTTGTGGTGAAGTGGTTCCTTGTACTTAGGAAATACTCGCTTCAAGTAAGGATCAAGACGGCCCTCTTAAAAACATTTTTTTCTGAAGAGTGCTGCTGCATGACAACCTGTGAACGAATCGGAGTAGATCGACAAAGGCGTTTTTCTGTTTTTATTCGGGATCGGGAACGATTTATTTCGTCATGTCCTCATTGAGTTAAAAACAAGTATGGCAAATATACCGGTCACCTCATTTGATTCGACGTTTCTCTTTTTGCAAGATCCCTATCACTTCGTTTGGCGTACCTGCGATCAGGAAAAAACGAATATCTTTCAAACGAGAATCATGGGCCGCAAAACCATCTGCCTGACCGGGCATGAAGCCGCAAAGTTTTTCTACAATGAACCACGCTTGGTACGAAAAGGCGGGATGCCAGAGCCACTGGTCTCTACTTTGATGGGAAAAGGTGGAATTCAGAATATAGACGGAGAGAAACATAAAAGAAGAAAGAAAATGTTCATGCTCATGATGACTCCGCAAAACGTCAAATACCTCGTTGATCTCGTCGAATTTCACTGGGAAAAAGCCCTACCGGCGTGGAGTGGGAAAAAAGAAATACTTCTTTATGATGAACTGATGCCGATTCTAACTCAGTCCGTTTGTGAGTGGGCAGGCATTCCTTTGCCACGCTCAGAAGTAGGAAAACAAACGGCCCGTTTGCGGTCTCTTTTTGATGATGCCGGTCGAGGAGCTCGCAATCTGCGAGCCCGATGGGCGCGTCGCCAAGTGCAAAATTGGATTGGGGATATTGTGTGTCGCGAACGCAATGGCTTTATGAAACTTCCTGATGGAAGTCCGGCAAAACTCATTGCTTGGTATCAAGATGAGGACGGACAGTATTTAAGCGAAAAAAATGCGGCCGATGAAATTATCAACCTCTTGCGCCCGACTGTGGCGGTTGCCGTTTACATGACTTTTGTGGCGCACGCACTTTATGAGCATTCGCACTATCAAAGCAAGATTGCGCGAAAGTCCGATATTTTTAATACGTTTTTTGCGCAAGAAGTTCGCCGTTTCTATCCCTTTTTTCCAGCGGTGTCAGCGAGAGTACAAAGTCAGTTTGAATGGAATGGATATGTTTTCCCTGAAGGCGCTCGGGTGTTATTGGATCTGCACGGTATCAATCATGATCCGCGAGTTTGGAACAGTCCCCAGACTTTTTTTCCCGAGCGCTTTCAGCTTTGGAATGGTGATCTTTATAATTTTGTTCCGCAAGGAGGTGGTGATCACTGGACGCAGCACCGTTGTCCTGGCGAACGCATTACAATTGAATTGATGAAAATGGCGTCGGTTTTTCTGGCCACACGTATTTCTTACACCTTACCGAATCAAGAAATGTCGATAGATGAACGAAGATTACCAGCACTTCCCAAGAGTCATTTCGTTATGAGCAATGTGAAGCTGAAAGTGGGAAGACTTGACCAGCCGTTGCAGATTTGAAATTTGAATGCTGTGTCACTTGTGAGTAGAACCCAATCATTATGACAATTGCCGAACGTCTTCTTCAAAACAGCTCTTTAAATGAGTTTAAAGAGAAATATTATCGCAAAGAACCTTTTGCGGCTCCTTTAACGGCGTGGGAGTTCCGTGACCTTTTAAGTTGGAATCTTTTAGAGGAAGTGGTTTCCGACCACAATGACTGTTGGCTACCCAAAGAAGGCCATCTGCCTGCCAGTCCAAGTTTGTGCACAGGACGTTTAAGCTCGCATGAAGTTCGCCGTGGTTTTGCTGAGGGACGAACGATTCTCGTGCGACATTCTGAAAAGGCTCATCCGGCTTTTGAGCACATCGCCAACGATTTTCAGTATAACTTTCAAGGCTCTATCGACATTCAATTGTACTACACACCAAGTGGTCAGCAGGGTTTTAATTGGCATTATGACCTGGAAGAAGTTTTTGTGATCCAAAGTGTGGGTTCCAAGGAATTTCGCCTGAGAAAAAATACGGTGAGCACCTTTCCCTTAAACATCGAGAACTGGCGAGAAGATTGGTACAAAGAAACCAGCGGTCCTGAAATTCGATGTCTTTTAGAGCCTGGAGATTGGCTCTATATTCCGTCTGGATATTGGCACACAGCTCATGCTGTCACAAACTCCGCTCATTTGTCAGTGGGAGTTCTCGCGCGTGAGGTTTATTGCTGAGTAAATACAAGTTGCTGCCTTTCGTAATCGATTTCACTATGAAAATCTCACGGGAGGATAAAATGAAATATGTTTTGGCATCCTTTTTTCTTATGTTCTTCGCCTTCGCCCATGCCGATGATGAGAAAGCGACAGAAAAAACACATCAAAATATTCAAAAAGGCGTGGAAGAGGGACATCCTGCTGAAGCCAAACGCAAGCAGAAAAAGCCTCGTAAAGATGCCGAATCTTATCAACGGGAAAATAGCCAACGTTCCAGCTGGCCTGCGAATCCAAGTGACCGAGCGACACGCGGGTCGGGTCCATCGGGGGATCCTACTCACAGCGATAAAAATGCCAATGAGTAAGTCATGACGATTTTCACGATCGGATATGAAGGGAGCGACATCGATCAGTTTGTAGAAACGCTTCAGAAAAATAAAATGAAGTGCCTGATCGATGTGAGAAAAAATCCCGTCAGTCGGAAAAAAGGATTTTCGAAATCAAAGTTGGCGCAAGCGCTGGCTGCTGAAGGTATTGAATATCTGCATTACGGAGACCTAGGAGTGCCCTCGGCTTGGCGTAAGGAAGCAAAGGCAGAGATTATCACCCGCGAAAAAATGTTTAAGAAATACGCCAAGGAAATCTTACCGATCCATCAAGATAAGATCGACGAGATCATCAGAATTGCAAAAAAACGTCGTTCTGTATTGCTGTGTTATGAACACAATGCCTTGGACTGTCATCGCCACTATTTGACAGAGAGAATCAAAAAACAAATCAAGGTAAAAATTGTAGATCTTGAGGTTGAAGATTTTAGCCAAGGCCCCCGGCTTTATCGCCCACGAACAACTGCGAATCGCACTTTATCTTAAAGTCATTTGACTTTGTTAGCGAAAATAAACAATTGTTCGATGCGAACCTTCAAAAAAGGAAAAATCATGACTAAAGCATTTTTGAGTTTTGTGATCTTGTCATTCTCTGTGGTGGTGTTTGCTACTCCTGCAAAATCTGAAAAAAAATTGGAAGGCAGCCGTTTTGTTTTTGAGGCTTTGGCTGAAACTTTCCCAGAATTTGTTGAGGATGTTGGTGACTCTACAAAAGAAATCAAGATTCCCCAATTGAGTTGTTTTTCTGCTAATGAAATTGTTGAGAATCAAGCTACGACAAACACTGTGTGTGAAGCGATCAACAATGATTTTAAAAAGATTAGAAAGAGCGCTACGAATTTGTTCTTGGTTTTGCTCAATCAGCGTATGACCATCCACAACTATAGCAGCCCTGGCATCACGTACATTGAACTTAGAGATGTGGACTGCAAGATGCAGCACTCCTCAAAGTATGAATGTACTGTGCGCCAGGTTCGCTAAATTTATTGAGCGTCGCAGGCAAAACTACTTATTTAAAGTTTCGATAGCGGCCGCATCATGGCCGGGAATAATCATAATATGAGGATTGCGTTCGCGCAGAGCTTTTAGTTCGAGAATGCGCTCCATCACCTCATCTGGCTTATTGTCGGCAGTCACGCGCGCCACCCAAAATTTCGGAAGAGCTTTGGAGATGGCCGCCGAATTCCATACGGTGTCACCGACCAGGAAGATTCTTTTGTCGGGGCTAATATTAACAAAGAGTCCAACAGATCCTGGTGTGTGACCAGGCATTCCCACCAGCACGAGCGTGCCGTCGCCAAAAATATCGCGGCTCTTTTTATAGCCTTCATATTCTTTGTCTTGCAGCTCGTAGATTTGCCAATTGGTATTGGCGTCAAATGTAGAAGCAAGGACGGCCGTCGAAGCACCTTTAATTTTCGTAAACTCAACTTCTTCTTTAAGTGCTTCAACCGGTGTGCCTGGGAAATCCGCCAGACCGCTGACATGGTCAAAGTGAACGTGGGAGACAATAATGCGATCAAGCTTAATACCCATTTTTTGCAGCTGTTCAGCCGCTGAATCTCGTTGGGTAAAATGAGTCGCGATACGAGCCCACCAAGTCATTTCTTGAACTTGCTCTTTCGCTTTTTTACCAAGTCCTGTGTCGAAGAGAAAATTCCCCTGCGGATGCTCAATTAAAAAAGCGGGATGTGCCATCGGAAATTTTTTAAAAGCTGAACCGCCTTTAAACGTCATCATCTCTAGGGGATTTGCAGTTCCCGTTAAAAGTACCGTGAGTTTCACTTTAGGACTCGGCGCTTGCGAGTATCCACCAGAGCTTAATAATAAAAATGCTACGACAAAAGAAAATATCTTCATAAATTACCTCTGGCTTGATTCTAAACCTTGGAGTAAACTCCATGGTCAAGGGGTCTTTATGCTTATTGGTGAATTGTCGCAAAAAACAGGTCTTTCTCGAGACACGCTTCGATTTTATGAAAAAGAAGGGCTGATTCGCGGCTCAGTTCAAGACAATGGATACCGTCGTTATTCAGAATTGATCCTAGAGCAGATTCAATTGATTCATTTGGCAAAAACTCTCGGATTTAGTCTTAAAGAAATCAAATCCATCAAAGCTGCGATGGAAAGTAAACAACTCACTCAAGCCAACGTCCGAAAAATGCTTGAGGATAAGCTTGAGTGGATTGAAAGGCAGATGAAAGACCTCAAAACGATGAAAAAGCTTATTCAATCCAAGCTTGATCATTGTGACAATCCCATTTGCGATTAGTGTTTTTGGGGTTTCTCTTTGCGAACTGCTTTAAGAATTTTTGCTTTTGAAGTGTGAGAGATCGGGACATCAGATAAGGCTCCCACTTCTTGAGCTTTTTTAATTTTCTTTTTCCGAGTCCGTGATATTTCGGCCGCCGTTTTTTTTGAAGTGTTCTTAAGTTGAGTCTGGGCCATATGATGGTACTCCTATTTCCTATTGCAAGCGTTGAGGATTCTTTTTTCCGTCTAACAATGGTGCACTTCGCTTGCGCAGTTCTTGCTCTGCAAATGCCAGGCTTGTGCCCCAAACAATATGGGCTGCGATCATCATCAAATTTCTTTTCGCTGTCATTTCAGGTGCTGTGGGTTTGAGTTTGAGAGATGGGATGAGGCCATAGTAACTTCCTGCCCAAACAGCAAGCCCGAAAAGAGTGCCTTTTAAGAGTGGCGAATCCGTTGGAATTTTTTTCGCGAGGAGAGCGTATGTAATGCCTCCTAAGGCTCCATAGCCGAAGTGTGAGAAAAGAGTCGCTTGCTCTTTAACTTCGGAACTGGCGTCAGGAAAGACGCCGGTCTTCCGTTGGACTTCGTCGGTGAGAATGGCGGGAGGTAGGGGAGATTGTTCCTCGCGTGGCAGTTCCTTATGAGATTTGAACATGGCCATCGTCATCGTACTTGTTGCCATGACACCAGACCAAGCGCCTCGTAAAAGAGAATTCATAACAACTCCTATTTCTTATTCAAACCGTCGCATGCGCGGCCCAGACGGTAAATTTAGAAAGGAGCTTTTGTTAAAACAAATCCGTGTCTGAGTGGCTGCAACATAGGACTCATGGCCTTAGGTCTTTTTGAACAAACAAAATACAAAGTTCTGCTGACTTCCCCATGGCGTAGTGTGGGTATAACGCTGACTTTTTATGAGGTGAAAAGCAGAGCCCAATTCTTGAGTGAGTGTTCTTTCATCGTAGCGCATGACTTCAAGGCCGCTGCATTTACTTGGGCCATCGGTTGCAAAGGTCGCAATGAGTGCAAAGCCCCCGGGGATCAGCGTTTGAGTAAGAGTCGCGACGTATTTGTCTCGATCTTCAGGCTTTGCAAGAAAGTGAAAAACCGCGCGATCGTGCCAAAAAGAAAACTTTTCTGTTGGTGCAAAGGCCGTGATGTCAGACTCAATCCATTGCACCAATGAGGCTTTGGCGCCTAAACGTTTTTTGGCACGCTCTAAAGCTGCGCCAGAAATATCAAGAACGGCAGGCTGTTTAAAATTTTCGGCAAGCAAGCGATCAGTCAGCTCCGAAATACCGGCGCCAATATCAATGACCTTAGCGTCCCTTGCGGGGGAAGATTCAAGAATCCACTGCAAAGAAATACCGGGTGTCGGCTGTGTCCAGCTCAGTTGTTCATCGGCTTTGGTCGAATAAACATTTTCCCAGTGCTCTTTAGATTTGTTCATTTAAATATACTTCGTGATTTCTTTGATCTCATCAAGATCAATATCTTTATGATTGCCATCCAAACAGTGCTCGATGTGGTCATGAATATAAACACTTTTTGCAGCGCTAATGGCTTTCGCCACGGCATGCAGTTGTCGAGCGACGTCCACGCATTCGCGTTCCTCTTCAAGCATCGCGATAACTGTTTCCAAATGGCCTTTGGCCCGCTTCAATCTTTTAGAGACATGCTCATGACTTGCATGTTGCTTTTTGTGAGACATGAACCTACTATCCCCTCCCGGGGGATGGGATGTCAAGATCTGGGATGAATGTATTTAAAATCGAAACGCAACTTTTGCTGGGTCGACTGTTGACTCGCTCAGGTGATCAGGCTTGGGACTTTGTTATCCCTTTTGCGCTCCTGCATGTTTTTCCGGGAAAGCTTCAGATTGCGGCCCTTTATTATTTAATCATTAAAATCGGAACTTTTCTGTTAACTCCTTGGGTGGGGAAATGGATCGACTCCAATCAACGCAGTCGAGTGGTTAAAGTTGGGGTGTGGTTGCAGTTTTTTGCCGTCTTAGGTGGGATGACCTGCTTTTACTTTTTAGACGCAAGCATGCATGAAAAGTTTGTCTATTTGAACGGGGAATGGATTGTTCCACTTTTTGTTCTGTTGAGTTTTCTTGGTATATTAGCATCCTTGGGTTCTTTAATCACCGATATCTCCGTTGGCAATGATTTGGCTCCGACATTAATCCCTGCAGAAAAGCTCACGCAGTTTAATAGTTGGCTGCGTCGAATCGATTTAGGAACTGAAGTGGGTGCACCGATTTTGGCAGGGATTTTATTTGCTCTGGAGTCTCCAGCTGTTCACCTTTTAGGGCTCTTGATTGTTGCTTTATGGAATTTGATTTCATTTGTTCCGGAATATCTTTTGCTTTTAAACGTCATTCATAAATCCGGTCTTCACGTTAAAAAAACAGATGCGGTCAAAAGCTGGAAAGAACTATTTTATTTTGATTTTAAAGAGTCGATCGCTAATCCCATTTTCTGGTTGATTTTCAGTTACGCGCTTCTTTGGTTGTCTGTGTTAAGTCCACACGGTGTTTTGCTTGCGGGATATCTGAAAGATAAAATTGCTCTACCTGAAAGTGAGATTGGGTTGTTTCGAGGTTTGGGAGCGTTGTTTGGCTTGATTTCGACCGTGACGTTTCCTTATTTCGTGAAACGAACGGGCTTAATCGGAAGTTCCAAGCTTCATTTGGGGTTCCAAGGCCTCACTTTGATGGTTGGTATTTTGGCTTTCGCAATCGGATCTTCAATTGGTATCTATGTCTTTCTAGTCTGCATTCTGTTATCTCGTATCGGTCTTTATGGATTTTCAAATGGTGAATTTGAACTGCGGCAGAGACTCATTCCCGAAAATAAGAGGGGAGAGCTTAATTCTTTAAGTCACCTCACAACAACAGTGGCAACACTGTTTCTATTCGGTGCCGGTAGTTTACTTCCAAGCACTGATGATTTTAAGTACTTGGTTTATTTCTCTTTGATGGCGGTGTTGGTCGCGAATTTTGTTTTCTTTCGATGGGCCCAGAATAAAACCTAGACCTTTGTCTTGAAAAAGACGTTGTGTAATCGCTTATTCCTACTCTAAGATAAATAGCTAGCCTAAAGTAGTGGGCATCTAAGTTATTCAGCGGAGGAATTGCAGTGGGCACAGTCGTATCGTTTATCAATCAAAAAGGTGGTGTTGCTAAAACCACAACGGCTATCAACGTATCGGCTCAATGGGCGAAAGAAGGTAAGAAGATCCTTTTGATCGATCTTGATCCTCAGTCATCTGCAACTCGCGCTATTTTTGGCGATCAAGACTTTGAAAATACAATTTATGACGTCTTAACTGGTGAACTTGAAGCTCGCGACGCAGTTGTGTCCTCAGAGTCTTTCGGCATCGACGTGATCCCTTCTGAAATCATGCTGAGCGGTATTGAAATCATTCTGGCTTCAAAATTTGGACGTGAAAGCATTCTTAAAAGAGCTCTAGCAGAAATCAAAGATCAATACGACATCATCGTGATCGACTGCTCTCCATCATTGGGTCTTTTGACGGTCAACGCTTTGATCGCTTCTAAAGACATCGTGATTCCAATTTGCCCAGAGTACTTCTCTTTGAAGGGCATTGATTTGATCCTTGAGACTCTGAAACACATTCATACGGGCTTGGGACACAAAATTGACGTTCGTGGCATTATCATTTCGAAATACCGCAGCCGTAAAATCGTGGAGAAAGTTATCAGCGATCTTCGCACAAACTACACAATTCCAGTTTTCAATAACTACATCCCAGAATCTATCGTGGTTGAAGAAGCCCATCACAGACATTTGCCGATGCTTCATTACTCTCCGAAAAACCCGGCGGGAATGGCACTTGCAAATCTTGCTGCGGAAATGTGGTCTTGAGCTCGATCAATCCGCTCTTCCTAGATTCAACAAAGCCCATTGGTGACAAGGTCGTTACCAATGTGGAACTTTTCAACGTTTCATTGAGAAGCGGGGACTCGTTGTACTTTGAAGTGACAGATGAGTTTGGTTTCGTTCAGCGTTTTGCCATGAAATGCATTGAAACTAAAAAGTCGGTTCGTCACACAGCGGAAGTCTGGCTCAAGTACCAACATCAAATCCAATACAGATTCCTGGTTGTGGCCGAAGGTGAAGAGGTTTTCACATCGGTTTTCCGTGAAACTCTAGCCGGTCATATTATTTCTGAAAAATGGGAACCATGTTTTGATGCCAAGCCTGTTTCACCTAAGAAGCGCAAGCCTCGCCGTGTGGAAGGAGAGGTCAAGGCTGCTCCGGAAATTAAAACTCAAGCAGCCAAACCTCTAGGTAAACCTCAGTTCCTCGATCAGCTCAAATCACTGATCGACGACCTTTTGTAATTTTATTACTTCATGTAAATCATAATCACGGCTTTGGATGATTTGGCTTTTTGATTAAAGAAGCCAGTTTCATCAGAAGTACGGGGAGCAGCGCCACCTTCTTCCATTGCTGTTTTAGTTTTTGCTGTATCTGTGCGCATGAATTTTTGTAAAGCGTTTGGTCTCTCCGTCATATTATAAGTATCAACTGAGCTCACTTTCAGTTCATCTTTGATAAAGTTTTTAACGGCTTTAGCGCGGTCGTTCGCCAAGTTGATATCTTGTTTTGATGCTTTGGCTCCTTCAGTTGGATATTCGCGATCCGCCCAAGCTGCGACCTTCATCTCGTCGATTTTCCCGCTTTTCTTGGCTTCATTTACCATGTTGCGGATATCATTTTTTGCCGATTCGGTCAGTGTAGATTTGCCTTCGTCAAAAGAAATTTCTGAAGTCATTTTAGCGCCTAGAGTTTTTCCTGCAGACTCTGTCGCAGAGTCGAGAGCGTAGGCACCGTTTGAGATCAAACCAATGATCAAGGCTAGTGAAATTGTCATTGTTTGCATTTTCATTCGTTCCTCCTTGTTATGTTTTTGTGCCTGTCCACTTTAACAAAGATAAATCGAAGAAAAAGAATCAATGCTTCAATTTGCACTATCACAAGTGAGTAAATTGTGTTCGAACAGAAAATAAATTTTTTAATTGCTCGCTTTTTTTCCGTACCAACCGCAGATCATCATGGCCTGGAAAAACCGCATTGGTAAATTTATTCCGCTCTGGCGAAGAATTGCCTCCGTCTCACTCGGAGGTAATACGGTCAGCATTTCTTTTAACTGCTTTGGAAGTGTCGCGAGCGATTCAGGTGTTGCACCCATCAGACTTTGCACTTGTTCCCAACCTTTTAGCATCAGCGGAAATTCGGGCGAGTCGAGATCAAAACTGATTTCCGCGTTGACCAAGTAGCCATGGTCTTTGAGGTGTTTGGTCATATTTTGAAAGAAGCTTAAGCGCTCTTCGCGCTTTACGAAGTGAGCCACAAGAAAACTCACGGCTGCGTCAAAGGGGGTGTTCACAGGTAAATCTTGAATAAAGCCATGGACGAATTCACAGCGACTTGCAAACCCGGCGGCCTTCATTCTGTCTTGGCAAACATCCAGCATATTTTGTGAGGGATCAAGTCCTACGAATGTCCACTCCGGAAATGTTTGTGCCAAGGTCATTATTTCTGCACCGGTTCCAACGCCCACACAAAGTATGCGAGATTTTGCTGGAAGGTCTTTCAACGCCAAAGTTGTTAAAAAATGTAGGCAATCTGAAATGCGTGAAAGCTTGCTGTTGCGTTCATCGTATCTTTGCGCCGCTTCTTTATTAAAAAAATCTGTCGTGGGCTTGTTCATGGCGATAATCATAACTTAATCGAATTAAACTGTCGACTCTTCGCAGTCCGTTGTATATTGGTATGTATGTTGGACCATGTGCTGAATAACCTTATTTGGATTGAAGACCTATTGCCGCCCGGATACGAATGTATTCCGAAGCATGGTGGCTTGGCTTATTATCTTGATATGAAGCTGGTGCTGATCTTAGTAGAAAAGCGCGGGGAGTACGAGCATAAAGGTGTCAGCTATCCTTTCGAGCTTTGGAATGGTTGCATCTTCCCAATTGAATACAAAAAGCAAAATGCCTTTTTCCTCAAATATCTATTTTTGGAAAATCATCCGGCGAACAAGGACTGGCTTTACATTCCCGCTGAATCTGAAAACTTTGAAGAAGAAGTAAAGCTTGTCATGCGCGAAATCACCAAGGGAAATCCTTTATTAGGTATTCCTGTGAAGGTCGCAAAGTCAGCAGAGGAAAAAGAAGCCTCATCGCGTCCAAAGAAGAAATCACCTGCGAAGAAAGCCGACAAAAAGAAGGAAAATGCTCTTTTTCTTTCAATTGCCAAAAAGGGTAAGTAACGTCGTTCGCCTTTGCGCCTTAAAGATTTCAGCAGATCTCGAAAGAGATCTCTAGCGACTCACTGTGTTGCTAAGCCTATCGGGCAATTGGACTTATCAATCCTGATTTGTGAATATCAACTAGGATGCTACTAAAATTTATTTCCATCATTTTAGTTTCTATTTTTGTTTTCGGATATTTCACCGAAGCTTTTGATAGGGATTCCTGCGACTTAAGACTTGTGTATCAAGGCCCGACTTCGATTTCAGCAGATACTCACGCTGCCCACACGCATGATGACACTGAAAAAACCGCAACTGAAGGGCATGGTCAGTTTGGGTTTAATCTGTCGATGATGCTTCCTGATACGTCTTGCGAGTTCGCGTTTTTCATTTTTCTTCAAGGATCGATTGATTATTTTTTCATTCCCACTCACCGGGAAATTTCCGTCCTGCTGAGACCTCCCATTTCTTAGAGGAATACCTCATCTATTCACATAATAAGTTTTCGTTTGATTACTATCCGTAGGATAGGGGCGTTTTTTTGGCGTCTCGTCTGTATATCCGGTGCCCGATACTCGAACGATTCGATGAAGAGAAAATCTCTAAATAAACTCACGCTGTTAGTAATGGAAAAACTAAAATGAAAAAGAAAAACAAAAATAAAAATAAAAATAAACTGGGTACTTTTTTAAAAGTAAAAAGAATCGAAGCCGGACTAACGCAATTAGATATCTCAAGAGCACTCGATTATACCTCCCCGCAATTTATTTCGAATTGGGAAAGAGGAACCTCTCACCCTCCGATTCGTTTATTGGTCGAATTGTGCAAAATGCTAAAAGTAAATCAGGACGAACTTTTTGATTTAGTTCTTGAGGTCACTATAGAGGACGTAACAAATGATCTAAAACGAAAATTCGCACGTTGCAAGGGGTAGGACATGTAAACGGGTACCAGAGATTTTCAATATTTTGTGGCAGCCAACCCGCCTTTTTTTAGTCGTTTCATTCCTCGGTAGAATGGACAACGACTGCAAAGGCGTCGTACGAGGTTTAGAGCTGACGGACAACTGCAAGCGAGGTTGTTGGATTTAAAATTTACGACGTAGTTCTTTCAGAAATTGATTCAGATCATTTTTTCTTCACTTGAAAGTGTTTAAATGCCTCTTGGACAGAAAGTTGTTTTGTCGCTTGAATGACCTCAGCATAAATCTGAGTGTATTTAGGCAAGAGGTCATTTCGCTGGCTTTACCGCTATTTCTATCCTGCTTATAAAGTCTATATATAAAGCGATAGGAGCTAATATGGAAAATAGACGTCTGTGGACAGCGTTCCTGCTGGTTGTTGTATTATCGTTTGCCGTTTTGGGATACTACGGCAAAGAAATTTATAGGGAAGCCCCACCCATACCGCAAAAAGTCGTAACAACGGATGGCATCGTCGTATTTGACGGAATGCAAATTAAAAATGGTCAGAACGTGTGGCAATCGATCGGTGGGCAAGAAATCGGATCGATTTGGGGGCACGGTGCTTACGTGGCTCCAGACTGGAGTGCAGATTGGCTTCATCGCGAAGGTGTCTTCATGGCCGATCAAATTGCCCAAGAACAGTTTCAAAAAAAATTCACAGAACTTACTGAAGTTGAACAAGCGGGGGTCACTAAAAAATTGCAAGCCGAGCTTCGCAAAAATACCTATGACCCAGAGACTAAAACTCTGACGATCACTCCGCAGCGACTGGCAGCGATCAAAGACAACGGAGCTCATTACAAATCAATTTTCATGGGCGAAGAAGGCAGTGAAAAACTGCGCGATGCTTATGCCATTCAGAAAAATGCCATCAAAGATCCAGAGCGTATGGAGATGATGAATGCCTTTTTCTTTTGGACTTCATGGGCGTGCGTAACAGAAAGACCAGGACAAAAAATCACTTATACAAATAACTGGCCACCTGACAAACTTGTCGGAAATGAAGCAACGGGATCATTGTTGCTGTGGACG
Source organism: Bdellovibrio sp. HCB2-146 (assembly GCF_047345725.1). Lineage (NCBI taxonomy): Bacteria > Pseudomonadati > Bdellovibrionota > Bdellovibrionia > Bdellovibrionales > Pseudobdellovibrionaceae > Bdellovibrio > Bdellovibrio sp. HCB2-146. The sequence goes on along the minus strand of NZ_JBLEQP010000001.1, from coordinate 391,563 downwards.
GGCTTTAGCGTGATTTTATTATTAATGGGTATTGCGCTTCTAGCCTGGCATCATGCCGTCAATCATGACAGTGGACCTGATAATGAAAGCTTACCGAAGCTCGATCCGTTGTTGGGCTTACAACCGACTCCATCAATGTCAGCTACTTTAAAATATTTTTGGGTCGTATGTGCATTGATGGTCGTACAAGTGATATTGGGAGCGGTGACAGCCCACTATGGCGTTGAAGGTAATGCTTTCTACGGCATTCCACTGTCAGATTTCCTACCGTATTCAGTGACAAGAACTTGGCACGTACAGATTGGTATTTTCTGGATTGCCACTTCGTGGCTCGCAACGGGGCTTTTCATTGCGCCTGCGGTTTCGGGATATGAACCAAAGTATCAAGCACTCGGAGTGCATTTCCTTTGGGTGTGTTTGCTCATTATTGTTGTCGGCTCACTCTTCGGGCAGTGGCTGGGAGTCATGCAAAAATTGGGTTTTGAAACGAACTTCTGGTTTGGTCATCAAGGTTATGAGTATGTCGACCTGGGACGGTTCTGGCAGTCTTTCTTGTTGATTGGACTTTTCTTATGGTTGTTTTTAATGACGAGAGCTATTCGCCCGGCATTTCATAAACAGCAAGAGAACCGACATTTGTTAACGATGTTTATGGTTGCCTCTGCGGCAATTGCGCTTTTCTATGCAGCCGGGTTTATGTGGGGACGTCACACAAACTTAGCCATTGCGGAATACTGGCGCTGGTGGGTCGTTCATCTCTGGGTGGAAGGATTCTTTGAAGTCTTTGCGACCGTCGTGATCGCCTTCTTATTCACTCGTATGGGATTGATTAATACAAAAATCGCTTCCACAAGTGTTTTATTCTCGACAGTTGTGTTTCTTGCGGGTGGTATCTTGGGTACGTTTCACCATCTTTACTTTACTGGAACACCGACAGCCGTCCTTGCGTTGGGAGCGACGTTCAGTGCCTTAGAGGTTGTGCCACTTGTGTTGATTGGGTTTGAGGCCTACAGCCACTTTAAAGTCAGTAAATCAGCAGAGTGGTTGGTGGCGTACAAATGGCCTATTTATTTCTTTATCGCTGTCGCGTTTTGGAATTTAGTGGGCGCAGGTATCTTTGGATTTCTTATCAATCCGCCAATTGCACTGTATTACATGCAAGGTCTAAACACCACTCCGGTACATGGTCACACTGCTTTGTTCGGTGTGTATGGAATGTTGGGTATTGGTTTGATGTTGTTCGTTCTTAAAGGCTTGGCTTCTCGTCATGTCTGGAAGGATGGAGTCATCCGCTTTGCCTTCTGGTCGATTAATATCGGTCTGGCCTTGATGGTTTTGATCAGCGTTCTGCCAATTGGATTTCTGCAAACACTTGCGAGCGTCGAACACGGTTTCTGGTATGCGCGCTCGGCCGAATTCATGCAACAACCCGGAATGGACACTCTCCGCTGGTTGCGTGTTATTGGTGATACAGTGTTTGCAGTTGGGATTCTGGCCCTTGGTTGGTTCGTAGTCGGTTTAAAAGTCGGCTTCTCAGTACGGGACAAAGTTGATGTTTCTATTGCGAATCATCCCTCTGGCAGGGATTAGGTCCATGACTTTCTTCTGAAAAAGATGACCCCGGTCACTCTTTTCACGAAATCTCGATGTAGTGGTTAGGAAAACAGATAGGGTAACGCCAAGAAAAAAAAGCAAAAGGATGATCTGGATCATTTTTTTGGCGTTACCCAAATGAGACACTACAAGCAGATCTCAGGTGAGAGGAGACAGATATGAAACACGTGGCCCTAATCAAAGCGTCTTTAATAGCCGCAATATTTTTAGCCCCCGGAATACTAATGGCTAAAGAGGAAGTGAAAGGCGAAGAAGTCGCCCAACTCACAGATGCCCCTCAAGTCCCACCTCCCATCACTCGAAAATTTCCAACTAAAGTCATTGTGAATCTTGAAACTCGCGAAGTTAAAATGAAGTTAACAGACGGAGTGGAATACGTCTTTTGGACTTTCGGTGGCAAAGTGCCAGGAAAATTCATTCGTATTCGTGAAGGTGATCAAGTCGAATTCCACTTGCACAACCATCCATCTAGTAAACTTCCGCACAATATCGACTTGCATGCTGTCACTGGACAAGGTGGTGGTGCCGAAGGATCTTTCACTGCTCCAGGACACAGTTCAACTTTTAGCTTTAAAGCGTTGAATCCCGGACTTTACGTTTATCACTGCGCAACTGCGCCAGTCGGTATGCATATCGCAAACGGCATGTACGGTTTGATTTTGGTAGAGCCAAAAGAAGGCATGCCGAAAGTAGATCGTGAATTCTACGTGATGCAGAGTGAGTTTTACACTAAAGGAAAATACGGCGCTCCGGGCCTGCAACCGTTTAGCATGACTAAAGCAGTTGAGGAAAAAGCGGACTATGTGGTGTTTAACGGAAATGTCGGCGCGCTTGTGGGAGATAATGCTTTATCAGCAAAGGTCGGGGAGACTGTGCGACTTTTTGTTGGTAACGGTGGACCCAACTTGGTTTCTTCATTCCATTTGATCGGGGAAATCTTTGATAAGGTGTATGTTGAAGGCGGTAAGCTTGTTAACGAAAACGTGCAGACTACTTTGATCCCTGCCGGTGGCTCCGCAATCGTTGAAGCAAAGCTTGATACTGTCGGAACTTTCATTTTAGTTGATCACTCTATCTTCCGCGCTTTCAATAAAGGTGCTTTGGGCATGTTGAAGGTCGATGGGGAAGCGAATAAAGATGTGTATTCAGGAAAAACTAAAGACGGTATCTACCAACCAGAAGGTGGTGTGATTCAAGAAATCGGCGCAGAAGCTCCTAAGCAAATCCCAGCAAAAACTTTGGAACAAAGATATGCGGGCGGTAAAAGGATCTTTGATAGCTCTTGCTTTGCCTGTCACCAAGCGAATGGACAAGGTTTGCCAAATGCATTCCCACCACTTGCGAAGTCAGATTACCTGAACAACAGCAAAGAAAAAGCGATCTCCGCCGTGATCCATGGATTAGAAGGCCCGATCAAAGTAAATGGCAAAGACTATAATTCTGTGATGCCAGCACAAGTTCTGTCTGATGAAGATGCCGCCAATGTGCTCACTTACGTGTACAGCTTATGGGGCAACTCGAAAAAAGTCGTCACTCCTGAAGAGGTCAAAGCCATTCGCGCAAAAGGTAAAATGAAATAACGGGTGATGTATGGGACGAAGTTGGAAAAATAAAATTCTAATACTTCTGATTTCGTCCCTTTCTTTTGGGGCGGGGGCGCAAGACCAGGTTCATATTCCTTCTGGAAAATTTAAACTTCCAGCCATTTTAAATAAGAACTCTCTCAAGGTTACTGAGTTCTTTATGGATAAGCACCCAGTTACAAACAAAGAGTTTCTTTCTTTTGTTAAATCGTCGCCACAATGGAGCAAGTCTCAAGTCAAAAGTATTTTTGCCGACAAAGAATATCTGGCGTATTGGTCAGAAGATCTTTCTTACGGAAAAATGAGCGACAATGCTCCGGTTGTTCAGGTCAGTTGGTATGCCGCTCGCGCCTATTGCGAAAGCAAAGGTCAGCGCCTACCGACTGTGAATGAATGGGAATACGTGGGGCTTGGGAAATATAAAAGTCAGCGCAGCATTCAGTCGGCCATTTTAGAATGGTACGGTCGGGGTGCTGAGTGGCCACTTCCTGAAGTCATGAGAGGTGAAGTGAATTCGTACGGAGTTCACGATGTACACGGATTGATTTGGGAATGGGTCGAAGACTTTAATTCTGCATTAGTCACGGGGGAATCTCGGGCTAACGGAAGTTTAGATAAAAATATGTTCTGCGGTGCTGGTGCCTCCGGTGCCGCGGATCCTTCAGATTACGCCGCTTTCATGCGGTTCGCGTTTCGCAGCAGTTTGCAAGCAAAGTACACAGTTCAAAACTTAGGTTTTCGTTGTGTTAAGGACAAGGAGTAGATTATGAAAAAACAAATAATTATTGGTGTATCCATTCTCGTCGGAATTTGTTTTCAGAATTCATTTGCCGATTCTCATGCTCATCATCACGGGGCGTCTACTGAAGCGAAAGAAGTACGAGTTCTTTCAAATGACTCCGTCTATAACTTGGATTCAACTTTCTTAAATCAAGACGGCAAATCTGTGAAGCTGGAATCCTTCCGTGGAAAACCATTGGTAATTTCCATGGCCTACACAGGCTGTGTCTATACTTGCCCTTTGATCTTGTCACAGATGCAACAACTGGAAAAATCCTTGCAAGAGCAAGGACGCTCCGATGTGCAGTTTGTGCTGGTGAGTTTTGACTATCATCGCGATACTCCGAAAGTCCTAAAGGAATATTTCCAAAAAAGAAATCTGGGGGGGAAGTGGACTTTGTTAACTGCGGCATCCGACAAAGAACCGCGCGCGATTTCAAATCTTTTAGGCATCAAGTATAAAAAAATGGAGGGTGGAGACTATGATCATTCCTTTATTATTACTGTTCTGGACTCGGAAGGCGTGATCAAAGGAAATCAAGTCGGCGCGTCCAACGATCCAAAAAAATTAATGGATTTAATGCCGAAATAGTTCATTTGTTGATTGAGATCAAGGTAAATGGGCGATAACGGCGTTATTGTAAGGACAATGGAGGTTACATTATGGCTGAATTTGTCATTGAAGCACAAAAAATTTCACCAAGTCATCGACACAGTTTTATTTTTCAAAGTTTTGATAATCTGGAGGGCGGCGACAGTATCGTCATCGAAAACAATCATGATCCATTGCCGCTCTTAAGACAATTTAAAGAAGTTCGCACCGATCAGTTCACGCACGAATATCTTGAACAAGGACCCGATGTCTGGAGACTCAAAATCACGAAAACCAAAAAAGAAGGCTGTTGCGGATTTTGCGGTGGTTAGGACATCTTTGCTTCGCACATCACAAAAAGACAATTGTCTTCTTTACTGATGTGCACTCGAAGCAAATCAGAATACAATTTACGAAAGATTTCAAAGAACTCCGCGTACAGAGCGGAGTTCTTTTTATTTGAAAGAAAGCGAAGTGCCACAGAAAGCTCATGCCCAATAAAGTGTTCCTCCATCGGAATGCTAAGTGGACTCTGCTCTGAGAGCCAAGAATACTCTCCAATTGACGGCGCACTGATTCCTGATTGTTCATAAAAAAGACGTAGATAGCGTCTTACGGGTGCTAACGGATCAAACTCTAATTGCAGACCGCGATAGTAAGTACAAAGCGGCCCTCCCTGCGAAAGCCAGACCTGTTTGGCAATAACCGGGAACAGAAGTTGTTCTTCTTTGGGATGATGGATTGTTTCAACGAAGTCGATCACTTTTAGAATGTCTTCGCCTTTATCCAACATTTCTAGAATCTGAACATGCTCTTCCCGCAGTTGTTTTAGGAGGTCTATCACGTTTAATCTCCTCTAAAGCTGTCTTGTTAATAATTTCGATATGTTTGTCATCGGTTTTAAGCCAGCCTTTTTTGGTCCATTCACTCATGATGCGAATGACGGTTTCACTCTGAGCCCCAATTCTTTGTGCGATATCTTGCCGAGTTAAAGGGATTTGGATTCGAACCTGCATGGATGGTGACTGCCGATTTAACAGTCGTAACAGAAAGTCAGCGATCCGATGAGGTGTCACACAATGGGATTTACAGACGTCGTTTTGAAATTCTAGAAAGCGTTCTGAGATTTGCTTATTCACTTCCGAACGAATATTTGGCAATGGCATCAAAGTGTTAAAAAAGAAAAACAAAGGAATTTTTAGAAATATACTGTCTTCATTGCATCGGGCGGAGGTTGGGTATTGCGGGTTTGGCATTCCGGCCATTGCAACTCCTAAAAACTCACCGCGGCCTAAGAAGTTAAACACCTTTGTCTCAGAATGGGTAATTGTTTCTTGGATTTTCACTGAGCCTGACAGAATGAGATAAATGCTTTTAATGGGCTGGCCTTTTTCAAAGAGCATTTCTTTGTGGCGCAAGTAGGTGAGGTCCATATACGAAGCGAGTTCTTTTAAATCGCGTTCGCTAAGATCTCTGAATACATGCAAGTTTTGAAGGCGTCTGACTACATCTAACATGGTCACCTCATATTTAGACTGTCATTAGGTGTTCTTTAAAACCATGACCCAGATCAATATTTTGAGAAATTGATCTAGATCATAGAAATCGCCCGCAAATAGGAGGATTCTGGACCTAGAAAACGGGGCTTTTATGAAATCTAATCAACTTGATGCTTATCGATATTTCTTCCCGGCTGGATGGCTTCTTGGCCTTTGGGGCGTATTTTTATGGATTCTGTTTCCTTGGAGTTTGGTAACTTACCCAGGTCTCCACCACCCTGAAATCATGACGGGTGGTTTTTTTCTCTGTTTTGTGTGCGGCTTTCTGATGACAGCGGCTCCGAAATTTACTTCCAGCTTTGGACCGACTAAATATGATCAATGGGTCTCAGGCCTCTTTATTTTTCTGCTTTTTTTGAGTCTAGGAGTTCAGGGAAAGTTGTTTTTCTATGCTGTTGTCGTAGGACTATTTACTTTCTTAATGAGTTTTCTTTTACGCCGTTTTTTAAATCGAAATAGCAACCCACCAGACTCATTTATTTTTGTCGGTGTAGGCCTTGTAACAGGACTCATTGGCAGTTTGATTTTATTTATGGGCGAGTTTTTAGATGTACCAGCGCCGCTATACAGTTTAGGCCGAACTTTCTTTTTACAAACTTATATTATGTGCCTCGTAGTAGGGGTGGGGAGCCGATTGGTTCCGGCACTTTTAGGTTGGGCTCCGCTTCCTACAGAGAAAGTACCTTCCACTAAATTACCGATGTTCATCGCATTGGCGGCGTTCTTTGTCGCAACTTATGTCATGGAGTGTTTTGGTCTAATGACCGAGGCACAATATTTTCGCGCGTTTGTTTTGAGTTTTATTCTTTTAGCCGTGTGGAAAATTTATCATCTGCCAAAAAGAAAAGCGTTTCAAACTTTCTGGTTGTGGATTTCAGCATGGATGATTTTTTTCGGACAATGGGGGATTGCATTCTTTGTGGATTATCGCATTCACTTGCTCCATGTGATTTTGGTTTCCGGATTAGCACTTATGACTTTTATGATTGCAGTGCGGGTAGGACTTTCTCACGGCCAACATGATATGAGCCTTGAGAAGAGCTCCAAGCCTTTATGTGTTGGTGCTCTTCTCATTTGTTTTGCAGGCTTTACGCGTTTATCGGCCGGATTTGCTCCGCATATATATCAGTCTCATTTAACCTATGCGGCGTATACATGGATTCTGGGACTGTTGATCTGGGGATGGGTTTTCCTTCCAAAGATCGTGCGGGTGAAGCCGTCGTAGAATGATAAAAGCGTCGGGCCGCTTCTTTCTGGCGAGCCGGGCTGAAAGCAGAAACTCGTTTAAGGTATCCAATAACTCGTGTGGCATGATCGATATCGGTGCTGCCACAATGCTCGCAGGCGTAACGTGTGCGCTTGTCAATAAAATCACACTCATTGCAGATTGTGATTTTGATATTCACACACCAGTAATTGCAGCCGGATTTCGCTGCGGCTTCAATCAAACGTAAAAAGCCAGTTGCAGTGAGTTTTTCTTCCAGATTCAGATGCAAAGCGGATCCTCCATCGAGGTACTGCATCATCTCATGTCCATGCAGAGTCATTTTATCGAGGGCATTCACATCGTCATTTTCGACGATATAAAAGTACGAGTTGTAACAATCGCGCGGAACTTGCAATCCGTCTTTACGATCCCACTGCGCATTTTTCACGCCTAAATTTTCTGCAGGCACAAATTCGGTATTGAACATATAGCCGTAAAGCTCTTTGGCCCGTTTATTCGCATCAAAGATGACTTTCAACTGTTCACGCACAAATGTTTTGTAAGCTGGGGTATTTTCGACTGTTAGACCTTTATATTCAGCCGCTTCCACCATGCCGTTAATTCCAATTGTCAGGAATTGTTTATCCAGGGAAATAAATCCCGCCGAATAGGCACTTAATAAATTCGCATCATAGTATTCCTGCATTAGTTTGCGATAAGCGACTTGATACTTTTGTACCTTTTCAACTGTTTCAAGTAGGTCGATACTTTTTTGCACCAGGCGATTCATGTTAATGGTAATAACGTTAATAGAGCCGGTTGCGACACCGCCGGCACCTAAGGAGTAACTGAAAGTATTATCTGAAATTTCGTTGCGCAATCGGCAACAGCTGGCAAGACTATCGGCCGAAGAACTCATGTACATAAAAAAGCTATTTCCATGACTGAGTTCGCTGGCACACATTTCCGCGAAGGCTTTATCGCGCGGACCGTTGTTGTCAATAAGCATGGCTGCAGTGACGACGGGAAAAGTTAAGATCGCTTTATTGCGCTCGGAGCAGAACCAGCTCATAAAGTGGTCCTGCAGTTTTTTGACTCGCTCCCATTCTGGTTTGCTCCCATCCGGAAAAACAAAATCACCGAAGAGAGATTTAAAATAGTATTCATCGTAAACCGAAATATTCCAAAACACGGACTGATATCCGCGAGCAGCGGCCGGCTGATTCAGAGCGTACACCACGTGTTGAAGATGATTGTCGATGGTTCTTAAGTGGGTGTGCAGATAATCCCGCCCATAATCTTTTGTCGCAAAATGATCAAAGTACATTAACCACTCAACGGTGGCGACGGCTCCGGCGAATTGTGCAGAGACCGCAAAGACTAAATTTACAAAGCAGCCGCAGAAACTTTCCAAGTGTTGGGGAGCTTTGGATTCTCCGCCCAGGCCCTTGAGTCCTTCGAGCAAGAGGGGATACATGGATATCGAAGCACAATAAGGCTTAAGCGATGTTTCATCGTGCACATAGATTTCGTGATCTTCGATTTGGCGATGGTACTCGCGCGCTAAGTCCTTGCCGAACAGTGTTTCGATTTTATTGGCAACGAGAGTGCGATTGATTTGAATATTAATGTCTTTATTAATTTCAGATTCCAGTGTCGCGATGTTCTTGTGTGTGACATTGGCATTGGCATCAAGTCTTGAACCTTCCGCGGCATTTTGTGCCTTTTTGTAGGCTTCGATGAAGTCGATTTTATTTTGAATTTGGTCGGGGGTCAGTCGGATCATTTTGCTGTCTCCTTGTTGTGAGTTTGATAAAAGAGATGATTTAGGATTTGATTATTTTTAATATCGCGAAAAACTTGATTGGTGGTGGGGGAGTCAAGGCCCCCCAGTTCACGCCGCCAGCGTCCGGTTTTAAGGAAATCCAAATGACTTTCCAACTCTTGAGATACTCCGGTCTCGCCCGTATAAAGAGCGGTCCAGAATCCTTCATGATGCGCGGTTTTTAGAAATTCAACCAGCTGAGCTTCGCGCCACTCGCCACCTAGAAATAGAACGCAGGTGATGCGATTTCTATATTGATTCAGAAGTGATAAAAAAAGCTCGCGCGTCAGCTCATAGCCGTTACTCTCGCTCCAAAGCTCAGGTGAATGACAACCGGGGCAACGAAGGGAGCAGCCACAAACGTACAACGCGAGCGAAATATGATTCGGAACTTCTTGGAATACGATGTCGTGCTTATAGATGTTCATAGACTATCCTTGAATTAGATTCAGGATAGCCAGTGAGTTGCATCAGGCACTATAAATTGTGGGAAAGGATGACCGAGATCACGCTATCTAGGTGTAAATGTCACTTTTCATGATCTGGATCATCTTGTGATTCATGGTGATAACACCTTCTTCTTCCAGATCCGCTAGTGTACGCGAAAAAGTTTCGGGACGTAGGCCCAACATCAACGCCACATCGTGCTTTTTCCCACTGAGTTGAACAAGGGGTTGGCCTTGTTCTTCGCGCAAGCGAGTGAGATACAAAAGCACACGCTCCTTCGCAGAAGGCGTGTTGATATTTTCAATAACTTGATTCAGGTTGTTCATCCAGCGCACCAGAGATTTAACCACGGACTCATAGAGGGATGGATTTTCACTTAAGATCGCTTGAAAATCTTTTTTGGCGAGATAAAAAATTGTCGAGGCCTCAAGAGCTGTCGCATTGTCAGCATATTTTTCTTGGCCCAGCAGACTGCCTTCGCCAAACGTATTTCCTGCGTTGACGATTTGTAAAACGATCTCTTTACCCGCAGCTGAGATCTTTGAAATTTTAACGGAACCTTTTTCCACCAGAAAAAGTCCTTTGGCATCTTCTTGCTGCTCAAAGATCATCGAGTTCTTTGCATATTGCTTTTTCTGCAAGAGTTTTAGAACTTGCGAGGTGACTTTTTCTTCATGGGAAGAACAGATTGGACATTTGTCGGTAGGACGCTCTTTCATAGCCACAGAATACCACAATCCCCGCCAGGAAGCGACCCCGTCGAGGAAAAAGGTGCCTGCTTCTTTTTTGGGTCTACAGCGCGTCAGTGCTTTAGGTCTATAGAGCCATGGCTTTCTTTGTGTGTGGGTCTTCCCACGGCATTTTTAACGAAATCGATCATTTTGTAGATGGGAGAGGTATGGTCTTCCCAATATTCGGCCGTTTCGACGTGGACCTTAATAAGTTGAATCATCGGATCTGCGGGGCCTTGAGTGAACCAAGCCTCGTGGGATTTTTGCCAAACTTCTCGAATCATGTCGCGATCTTCAAGAAGCTCGACCGTGCCATTGATAGAAATACATTTGTCGTTACCGGCATAAGATAGGTTTATATCGCCCAGCCTTTTTAGATCGGGAAGGTGTGCGGATTTTTTCGAAATCAAAAACCAGAGGTTCCCGTCAAACTCAAGATCCTGAGATAACAGCGGGAAGCTGCGCATTTTCCCATCGGCCGTGTGGACCGTCATCACCGCAAAAGGGATATCTTTAATAAGATGATCCAATTTCTCCATCTCCGGAGTGAATTCGATATAGGGTTCTTTTTCTTCCATGGAGAACCTCCTCGCTATGTCTAAGAATCGCGCTGGGTGGCACAGTCGGCAAGTTGTGCTTTGGCACTAGCCCTGCGCGCTTTTAGCTTAACTGTTTACGTAAGAGGTTTACGACAGTCTTGATCCTGCGGTCATTTTCACGGTGTGGAGAGACCGTTGCGAATATTCCGTGATGGCCAAAGCCTTCTTTGAATCCTTTGGCCTTAATAAGTTTAAGCTTACCTTCTTTGTCGGCAAGTCTTTGTGGAAGGACTGCGATCCCTAGTCCTTTTTCAGCCATGCGTTTGACGGTTGTGAAGGAATCAAACGTATATTCTTGCTGGAATTGATATCCGGCACTTTTAAGATGACTCTCGATCGTCACATTGTCTTCATCAAAAGCGTTCCGTACATAAAGCAGAGTGAGATTTTTTGCTGTTTCAGGATTGAGTTCAGTTGCAGCCTTTGTTGCATAAAAACTAAAACGATCCGTGTACAGAGGCCACATCGCCAGGTTTTGACGGTGGCGAGGTTCTGCATCGACTAAAAGATCAAGGGTGCCGTTATTAAGTTCTTCTAAGTGACTTCTTTGCGAGTCTGTTCTGATCGAGAGGTTAATAAGCGGATAGTCCTTTTGAACTTTTAAAAGGAAATCAGGCCACAAGTACTCAGCTAAGCTTTCATAGGTACCGATGGTAAAAGTACCAGCCATTTCTGTTCTGACGTGAGCCCCGCGAAGGGTGGCGTCGCTGACTTCTTTTAAAACTCGGCCTGCTGTTTCAAAGAGGATCTGTCCACCTTGAGTGAGTTGCATACCGCTGCGGTTACGAGTGAAGAGGGGATAGCCTGCAGCGTTTTCAAGAGTTTGGATGGCTCTGGTGATTGCGGGTTGGGTGAGGGCAAGTTCTTGTGAAGCTGCACTGATAGAGCCACGTTGAGCAACGGCAATGAAAATTTTGAGTTTGTCTAGATGATCCAATATCTCCATGCGTTTTTTCTATATCGAATATGATTTTATATCAATTTATTTAATGTTTAAAAACGGGGATAAGACTTGTGACCCGAATGAACGGGATGAAAGGAGTATGTTATGAGAAAGTTTACATTTTTATTGAGTTTGATGTTGTTGCCGCTGACGAGTCATGCGGTTGGGAATCGTGATGTCCATTGTCGTAGTGCGAGAGCGGAGCTTCGTTTCCATACGGAAGTTTATGGGACTGTCGCTGTTGGTGAGTATACGGTGGTTGATGGTAAGAGGGCGGATTTACCGAAAGAGAGACTTGACGCAAGTGGAGACGTTCTTTTTTTCAATCAAGGCCGCGTTTTTATGGTTGTAAATGCTCAAGCTGATAAGCCGAAGTTTAAATTGTTGGGCCATCTGTTTGGTGATGAGACGATCTTGCTTGAGGAGGGGGAGTGTGTGGCTCTTTGAGCTGAATTGGCGGGGAGCGGAACTAGAAATTAACAGCAATTCCTAATTTCGCTTCTTCGCTCGTAACCTGAAAGAATGACGTGACACTCTGGCTTCCGATTTCACGGGTGTCATTCGGGTCAATCCAATAATAAAGAATGTTCACAAGAGCGCCGCCTATGCCAATTACCTGGGATGCTGGCTCGCGAGCGACAAGGCCATTAGCTGCATTCAGTATTGAGTAGAAAATGGTAGATCGGCGATCGTACTCAGCTTGTTGGTGATAGAATTCTTTCTTAATTTTTGCGATTTCTTCAGCAGAAGTTGGCTTGGGTACAAAATTATCTTTTGTTTCGGGATGAGCTTCGATCCATTCCAGATCCACGTGGTCTGGATAACCTACCCCGAAGCAAGCAACTACATATAGTGCAACCGCTGAAAATCCCGGAACGACTTTATTTGTATCTGAACTTTCTGTTATTGTTGCCGCCGTCGATGCCAATAGCGTAAGAGCGCCGACTTGACCAGCGGTCCAATATTTTAGAGTGTTTCCTTCGTGCTTTTCGTAGTACGTAATTTTACGGGAACAGGCGTTTGACTGAATATGAATCATAGAAATAGAGATTGCCAAGAGAAGACAGAATGATTTCATCGATAGATTGTCCATAAATAAAATTATGTTTTCAATATAAAAATTCTGGTCCTTGCGTGACATAAACAATGTACAATGTTGTGATGGACGTTCATGAACAATGAATAGGCACGGAGTTTTAATTGAAAAAGATAAATCTCATTACTTTTATTGTTACTTCGATAGTCGCAGGAAGTACCGCATGGACTAAGGCATACTATGCGCCGAAGTTAGAAATGCTTGAGAACTCGTGTGCAATTGCCGTCATAAATGTGACTGAAGTAAAAAAGACCAAAATTCAGGGTGAGCATTGGTCCTACTCGGAATTAGCGAACGTGAAAGTTGAGAAAGTTATTAAGGGTAACTTACCCAGTCAGATCGAACTATTGGGTGAAGAAAGTTTTATTTGTGAACGATGCAGGGTCAAGCCAGGTAAGTACATAGCTTTTATGAGGCCAGAAGGTAAGAGATGGGCATGCACGAACTGGTATCTATCCGTGCGACCGATTACAGGTACTCAAGTAGAGTGGTACACCGGCAATGCGAGTATCGCACTTTCGTCACAGCCATTTGAGGAGGTTGTTAAAGATATCGAATCTCAATTGGCGTATCTAAAGAAAAAAGATCTGAAAGACCCCTGTCGCTTACCTTGGGAGGTAAGATGACTTTTGAAGTTGAGCACTTAAGGATTACGAAAGCTGTTTTCGTAGGAGACTCACGAGGGTCTTGATCCTCTGGTCATTTTAGCTATGTGGATAGACCGTTACGAATATTCCGTGATGCTCAAAGCCTACTCTAAATCCTTGGTCCTTCTTTAGCGTTCCAGCAGGATACATCATTTATCGGAAAATCATTCTAATCCATAAGACCTAAGTTTTGTTTTGTTTGGCGACATTGAATTTCGTATAAACAAATATAAGAATAGTCAAAACTAAAGGAATGGTGTTTATATGAGCGATCTTGCCTCCATCGTTGATATTTATAATGGCAACGACTGGCAGCAGAAAGCGGAAAGTCTGCTTTCGATAAAGTATGGAGAGGACTTCCAAAGAGTTCCCGACGAGCACAAGGGAGACTGGGGCATTGAAGGTTATACAATGTCAGGCTTCGCATTTCAGTGTTATGCACCCAATAAACTGTATTCGACTCAAGATCTATATGAGCATCAACGCTCAAAGATTACTGATGACATCCGTAAGTTTAAAGAAAATAGTGAGCACCTTGGTAAGCTGATTCGTCCAAACAGATTCAGTCGTTGGATTTTTCTCACAACGATTCATACCTCAAAGTTTTTAAATCAACATGCTTCAAATAAAGCTACGGAGCTTAGGAATTCATACAATCACGTGACAGAGGATTTTCAAATTTTGGTACATGAGGGGCAAAATTATTTTTTAGAAGAAATTCCCAGATTCCAGAGGCTAAATCCAAAAACTTTAAGATTGCAAGAGCCAGCACCAGATGCCGAAGAGCTTCGTACATTGCTTCAAACTGACTCGGTCGCTTACCAAACCTTATTAAGAAAACTAAGAGCTGGAGGTGTGCGAGCACAGAGCATCGCAGATGGCGCCGAAAGATACATTAAGGATTATTCATCCGGACGATCCATTTTAGAAGAACTCAAAAAAAGCTCGCCAGAAATTCGAGAGATGCTGGATAAACGAATCCGATCCTTGGAAAAAGACATTGAGAATAAATATGCATCCGGAATTAATTTAAATTTTAACGAAGTAAATTTGGACGTGCAACGGTTTAAAGATGATGTCAGAGGCTACGCTGGGGCGTTTTTAGACGCAAATGCCATCGACTATATCGCTCGAGGAACTATTTCCGACTGGCTCATAAGATGCCCGATGGATTTTTAATGGAAGATATTTTTAAAGATTTCAGTGTCGAAAGTATTCGTTTCTCAAAAAGGCCTCAGTCGTTAGCGGCAAATGATCGCCTTCAATGGAAGATGTCACTAGTATTAATGATCCTGTCCGAGTTTTCTCGGAAGGAGACTTGTTCCCTTAGGAAAATGAACTTGCTTATCTGGGGCATACAATTTGAACAGAATCATTTTGAGCTTCTGCGAATCATTTCAGGCAACGACCGAGCTCTTGCAAGTTCCGTAAAGTTTGATCCAGGTTTGCCTAGGGTTTTGGTTTATATGAGTGGGGCTGGGTTGTTGTTTATGAAAAATTCAAAATATGCATTAACGGCGCAAGGTAGAGTTGTCGGGGCGGCAATTAAAAACAATAAAGAGATTTTTCGGAGAGAACGGTCGATATTGGGAAAGATTCCCGGTGCAGATCTAACAGAAGCAAATATTGAGAGAGCGTTAAAAAACGGGTGAGGAATGGGAATCAAGATTCGTGCGGTCAAAATCGTAATTAAAGCTGGAAGTCGTAATTTTGGAACTGAAATTAGATTTCAGACTAAAGGTTTGACAGTAATTAGAGCCGAAAATACCTCTGGGAAATCCACTATCTACAACTCCATCATTTATTCTTTGGGATTAGAGGTGATTCTGGGTGTTTCGAAACACATCCCGTTGAGTTATATCGTGACCGATTACATACCAGACGGAGACCGGAAGTTACCCATTACGGAGTCATTTGTTCTGACTGAAATAGAGAATGATAGTGGTGAGATCTATACTGTAAAACGATTAGTAGTGACTGAGGGCGATAACAGGCTTGTAAGCCTCATTAAGGGCGCCGTAATTACAGATAAAAATTTTGTTCCGAAAGAGGTTGAAACCTATTACGTGCGTTATTCCGGAAGTGCAAAAAACAATAAAGGTTTTCATACTTGGCTTGCAAGTTTTATGGGATGGAAACTTCCGATGTTACCTAAGTATTCAGGTGGCGAAGCCTTACTTTTTATTGAATGTATTATGCCCCTGATGATTATTGAGCAAAAAAGGGGATGGACACACATTCAATCTACGATTCCCACAATTTTCGGAATTCGCGATGTTAGAATGAAGTCCATTGAATTTGTACTCAAGCTTGATAGCGAGAAAATTGATGGCGAAAGAAATGAAATTCAGGGCCTCATTTCTGGTGTGAATGAGAAATGGAGTGAAAATAGAAACCGAATTATTTCCAAAATAAGGGAAATTAACGGAACCGTTACGAATCTTCCTACCGCGGTGACCCCTAATTTTGCGAAAGATGTCGGTCCTGCATTCCAAGTGCGAAAAGAACAGCAGTGGTTGAGTCTAGCGGAAAAAAAAGCATCTTTGAGTCAAGAGTATGCGTCTATTTCGCCTTCACAGGTGCTTTCGGTCCGACAGATGAGTGAGGAGCTTTCTGCGGAGCTTGAAAAAAATGAAGAAGAGCTTTCGCGGTCCGAAGATGCCTATCGCGCACTCTTTAATCAACTGAACAAAGAACTTGGTGAGAGTTCTCTTCTTCAAAAGCGAATAGAAACGCTTGATCACGACATTGCTCAGCTTGAGGATGCCCACACTATTTCAAAATTGGGAGGAGATACCCCTGAGGTATCCACTTTGGATAATTGTCCCGTTTGCAGTCATCATCTAGACGGCAGCACATTGTCTCAGGATGTTACGAGATTCGTGATGGATATTAAGTCGAATATCGAATTTTTAAAGGATGAGCGAAAAACCACAAAAGCGCTAAAAGATCATTCGAGTCGAAAGATTGGGCAGTTAGAGGCGTCTATATCGGAATTGCGAAGTGAAATTAATAATTATCGCGGGTCAATTAGAAGTTTAAAATCATCTTTGGTCGGTGACGACAATTCACCGGCGTATTCAGTAATTGAGAAGAAGATACGCATTGAAGGGGAATTAAATAAAATAATCTCTGTGGATGAAGAATTAAGGGTCTTGCATGATAATCTAAAAGAAGTTTCAGAGGAGTATGCAAGGTTACTGCAAAAGATTAACGATCTTCCAAGTCGATACTCCGAAACAGATAAAGACAAACTGAATCTGCTCGAAAATTCTCTCAAATCAAGTCTGGTGAAGTTTGGCTTTAAGAGCTTTGAACCTGGAGAGTTATCTATTTCAGAAGATACTCTTCATCCAATGGTAGATGAATATGATTGGTACTTTGAGTCATCAGCCAGTGACAATATCAGAGCAATTTGGGCATATACTTTGGCGTTAGTTTCTGTGGCAAATTCATTTTCCACTAATCATCCGGGACTCTTGATGTTTGATGAACCGGGACAGCATAGTGCCCATGGAGAGAGTTTACGCTCTTTCTTTGAGAAGGCGGTAACTATTGCTGGCCAAAAAGCTCAAGTGATCGTGGCTACCAGCGAAACGGCAGAAAATGTCAGATTATATCTACAAAACCTTCCGGCGAAGCAAATTATATTTGAAGATGGTGAGAAGATAATCTCTGAGTTGTCTTAGGTGGATGCACCATGAAAAAGAGTTTAAAAAAAAGATTCCTCCATTTCGATGACATCGATGAGGAAATTTTTGACACAAAGATCTACAGGTATATTTCCTATGATGAATTTAGGGAGAAGTTGCGGAAAAGACGCGCGCGTTTTACAAATCCGGCGGTATGGAGTGCTCATGATCCTTACGAAAACGTCTTGTTTAGTATTCCGTGTAGGCAAAAAGGAAATAGCGAGAAATTATCTCTAAATAATTTAACCCGCCATTTTTACGCGCAATGCTGGACACTCAGTCGTGAATCGGATCTGATGTGGCAAGTGTACAATGCCCGATATGCCTCTAATGGGGGAGCCATCAAAATACAGACCACAATTGGATTACTCTTGGAATCCCAATCTCATGATTTTATGTATTTAGGTAAGGTAAAGTATCTCACAAAAAGTGATTTCATTTCTGCTTATCGCATTTTTACGAAGGGAATAAGTAAGCATTTGGTTGAAGACGCGGGATCTGGCCGAGTAGTCGCTGAGAGGCTTTGCTACAAACGCTATCCCTATCGTGCGGAAAAAGAAGTAAGGCTTATTCTTTCTGACTTCGTTGCGAGGGCTCAAAATCCAATCCCTGAACATATTTTTCGAAAGTTTGACGTTAACAAAGTTGTACAGAGAATTGTCTTTGATCCAAGAATGGATCCTGCTGAATACCAAAATAAAAAACGAATACTCATAAAAAAGGGGTTCGAGAATTCGATTATTCAATCTAGTCTCTATAGCGTTAATGAAGCGGACTTCATTCTGAAATAGAAAGCGTTAGGTTAGTCGGGAGGTGCAGTTTGCAGAATGCTACCGAGACAAATATTGGCCTTGATCACATTACATTTCTTTTTGATAACTCTTCTCTTAGTGAGTTTTTGACTGATAAATTAATACAAGAAAGCGTTGCTCAGTCTTCTGATAATATTTCTTTGTTCGTAAGTATAGACACTCTTAGTGAGCTTGCAAAAGGTGACGAAAAAAAAGTTGTTGCCCGTCTTCATGCTTTAGCGCCCCTGCTCACTTCGCTGCATCCGAAAGTCTTTATTGCAAAAGGACTCTTAACTTTGTTAAAGAAAGAGCGTCGAAATCGTGGAAACCTAAAAAGTATCCCGCTGTTAATCAATTCACCTAAGTGGCAGAGTTTCGTCTCATCTCTTCAGCAAGATGACGTTTTGATAGACGCGGTCTCCAAGCATAAAGCGAGGATGCTTGAGAAGAATGTAGTTTCGGAGAGGATGAAGCAAATTGATATTTTCTTAAGAAAGTCTGCAAGTCCTAAGAACCAGTCTTCTATACGCGAGCGACTGCTTGAGTTCGATCAAGAAGATGAGATAAAAAATCTCCTATTCGACCACAGAAATTTGAGTTTGAGCAGATCGGTATTTAAGAAAATTATTAAAACCACGAATCAAGAAAAATTTCCGACTCACCGGCTCTATATTTATTTGATTCAGATGCGGATGTTAGGCAATCAATTAAATGTATACCCCCCAGGGGATACATTGCGATTTCTGAATAAGATCAAATTAGGAAATTGGTATGATATCGCCATCCTTGCACAAAGCTATAGTTACACTTATTTTGTTTCCGACGATAAAGATCAAAGAGACTTCTGCAATTTCCTTCGTTCTCTCGGAGTTTCTAAGTGTTTAGGCATCAGTCTTGCGGAGATGAATGAGATTATCTTTAGGTAGGATTGCCAGTAGGTATAGCATTAGTACTTCAGATACTCACGCAGATCTAAAAAATCTAATGGATGCGTCTTTAAGAGTTTTTCCGATAAGAGAATTGGCTTCATTCAGAATGCCGCTTTTTGATTGCTGGCAGCGAACGCTTTTCAATTTTCCGAAGCAGTTGTCTTACATATAACCTGCGATGTTTCGAAATGCATACGATATAGTTTCTAAATGGCGCAGGCGAGCTGGCGTATCGCCTGACTTCCCATTTTAGGTTATTTGATATTCGATAAGTTAAAGCTGTAGGTGAGAGTGGGCTGAATCGCAATCTTAAGTGAGTTTATATATTTCACGAAATGGCAGATGGTGGCAAAAGGCACCAATTCATTTTTTGGAGATATCAGGTCGTATTCTTACGCCACGAAAAATGTAACTCCTTTAGCTCATCATTGTGAATGAAAGATGAGTTGAAGTCTTTGGGTTTTATTTCTTGAATCCAACTGGCCGTGGCTGTTTGGTAGAAGGACAGCAATATAAATTTAATAAATCGTGACGGCGAAAGAGGGTGAGCAACGGGAATTCTGCAGTTTTTAAACTGTCCCAGTGTTGTGTGGATTCGTGGATGAGAAACAACCGTGTGCACATCTGAAAAATCAATTCGAATTGGAACAGGAAGAATATCTTTCGCAATAATGTCGGCATAGATATTATCTTCATCATATAACTCGGGATTATTTTGGTACTCCTCAAAGCTTGGTGAGGGCAAATAATTTAATCGGTGCCATACTACTTCGTTTTTCTTAAATCTATAGTTCATTTGAATGAGCGCTCCATCTAAAAATTTTAGATTGAAGCATCGCGAATTGGAGTAATTTTCATGCAGTTCTTTGTATGGAGGGGAATGTAGAAACGAATTTAAAGTATTGTCGTTGGTGAACGTAACATACGTTTCCTGCTCAGGTAGCGTTTTAATACATGGATAATTTTGATCATTAACTAAGCTTTTCAGGATCAAAAGATCTGTTAATGCGTTTATCTCGTTCCTTACATCAGTTGGTTTCATTTCAGTTACTTTTTGATGTATCTTGCTAATTTTTCTAAAATATCTGGCGACAGGTCATCAACGGTAAAGTCTCCAGACTCTAAGTCAGCAACAAGTGTTTTAACCATAGTTTGACGTTTTTTGATCGCTTTCTTCTCTTCGTCCGTCATGTCTCGGTTGACGACGTTCATTTGTTTTCGTTCTGCTTCCGTGGGATATCTGAATTGCAATCGGAAATCATTCTGTTTAACTTTTTCGTACTCCTGCTGAAGAGTGCCGCAGCTTTCTCCGGCACCAAGAATTCGTACCCAGCCTTTGCTTCGGGTTAGTGCGGTAAAGAGTATGTTACGTTTTCTGGCTAGTTCGCGACCACTCTGACAAAGTTGAGAGTCGATTACATAAACCATTGCAGCTTCATTGCCTTTTGCTCTGAAAATGCTCGTAAAGATGACAGAATTTTTATCGAAAAATTCATCTGGTGAAGTAGTAACCCCAGCAAGGTGCGAGGGTATTCCCATTTGAAATAGTTTTTGTCGAGGATATCCTACCGCTTGTCGAGTCTGAAGTGGATCACAGTGAATTACCATAATGTCGCTAGGGAGTAGCTCATCTTCTTTCAGGTTTTTTTGAATTTCGTTAACCAACCAATCATATTGGTCTTCGGCAGATGCAAAGCATTGAAATTTAATAAGGTCATCAATTTCCGAATGCGATTTGAGAAAGTCGGGACTAGACTTTGAAGTTCTAGCAAGTACGACATTTTCCCCGTCTCTAAGATCTCCATCTTGGATCTCATAGCCGATGTCTAGCCATAGCTTGGGATTGTCAAACATTTGGATCAATCCCTCATTTCTATAGATTCCAAACCCTAGGGCGTGTGCAGTAACAAGGGTTGGTCCCGGATTTCTATAGCATTTTTCCAAAATAATATCTTGCTTTGGCTTGTCGGCATCGTTTCTTAGTGAAACCAGTGGATGACCGATTGGATTTCTTCCAAAGATGTCTTCAGGAGAGAGCATCGATTTTCCTGATAAATTCTGTAGTTCGTCGTAGGCATAGACGAGTCTTTTTGGATTTTTCAGCAGAAGATAGCATATTCTCAAAAAGTCAGGTGCAAAGTCCTGTGCTTCGTCGATAAAAATCGCATCATATTTCGGAGATATTGAGCTTGCGTACTTCATCGCATCGGCACAAGCTAGTTCAAATTCAGAACCTGCCGCAGCTCCGCGAGATCGCGTTTCAGATAGATCAAGGAAAGCGATACCTAAATCTGAACATAGATTTGAGTATATTCCGGCTGATTTGCTATTGCCCCATGCGTGAATCAGATCAATTTTATCCCAATCAGGTTCTCGAGAAGCATGCTCAAGGATGAAGTTTGTTATTAAATTCCTTAGGTGTTCTCTTAGGGAGCGGGTATTGAAAGTGACTGCAATTTTCCAATCAGGATGCTTAGCATGAATATAGGCAACTTTTAGTGCAAGTACGATTGTTTTACCAGACCCTGCAAGACCTCGAATTCTTTGCACTCCATCGCAAGTTTCTATAACTGCCTGACTTTGTTGCGAGTCAAGATTCGCAATAGAATCTTCTAAATCCTTCATTTTAGTTCCGCGCGAGTCGATCTTTTTTAAAGCCCGTCTATGTTTACCCTTTCGAATATTTGACACGGCCTGAATTGCAGAAAGCGTTTTGAGGTAAAGCTCAGGAGGCGCGGACTCTAAATTTTGAATTGCACCAAGGAGTTGAGCGCGCTTTTGAAATACATTAGTGGTGTTTGTTGTTAAACTTGCTGCGGGAGAAAAAGCGAAAACTTCAACGGGTACGGCCAAATCACGTTTAATCGTTAGGTCTTTGTATTGAAGAAGTTTTGCTTTTAACTTCATGTATGCATCGTCGAGAAGATCTTCAATATTTTCAGGTACGTTTTTTCCTTCAATAAGTATGAAGGCTACTAGGCCTTTTTCTTTTGTGACAAGGAGGGCGTCAATTTCAAACTGACCGTCTGGAGTTCCAATTATTGGATATCCTATGTATAGTTGTCCGTCTAGAGTCACGGTGCTGAGTGCTTCGATTAAAGCTTGTGAGGTCGTAGGTTTCGAAGAGCTACCTCTGGTAACATGGATCATGAATATCTCCTGCCTATCGGTAAATTACATTAGTTTATTAGTATTGGAAAGAAGTCGAGTGCAATTTGTAAGCTAAACTGATGTTCAATTGTTTTAGATTTGTATGCGAATTTCGGAAGAAATCCGTTTATAGCCTCGGAATTCTTATAACGAGTAGGAGCTAAGTTTTAATTATAAAGGATTTAATAGGAAAAATTGGATGGGGTAGCAGGACTCGAACCTGCGAATGACAGAATCAAAATCTGTTGTCTTACCAACTTGACGATACCCCAACGAGAAGACTGTTCGAATCGCTAAATTACGGATTTCAGGCCGCGAAATCAAGGTGCGGCGCTTTGCGTTATGGGGATTGTCTGCGAATTCTGGGAAAAAGCAGGCGAGTTCATTTATGAATGCCCGAAAAGTAACCAGGCACCTCGTTGGGTGCCTGGAGTTCCATGAAGGTGTGTTTTATTTGAAGCTGCCGTTCCTTGGCAGTGAGCAGGGTACTTCAAACCCTCTTAGTAATCGTCTCCACCATAGCCGCTCGTTGGAGCTTTTTGGCGTTTTAGATTTACAAGGGTTTCACCCATGGATTTGAGTTCTTTTTCGTAAGCTTCGAATATCAGATCCTCGATCATGTTGCGAGTCTCTTGATTCAAAGGATGGGCAATATCACGGAACTGGCCGTCTTTGCGCTTTTTGCTCGGCATAGCAACGAAAAGGCCGCTGGTGCCTTGAATGACTTTTAGATCCCTGACAACGAAACAGTTATCCAGGGTAATGGAAACGTAGGCCTTGAGGCGATCCTCATTGACCGGAAAGACTTTGACCTCGGTGACTTTCATAGAGAGTCCCTTTCTTGTTGCTTGCCTTGTTGCATACCAAATGGAGCCATATGTTGGTCCCTATTTCTTTACGGCGTGGCCATAAAAAACTAAAGACCTAGGTCGAGGAATTTTTGTATTTCCCACGAAAACGCACAACTCTCGTCCCAGTGTGAGACAAAGTCAGCTTACATCTTCATTACTCTCCTGGGTTCTCCACCAAATCCGGTTATCGGGCTGCTGAGAGACTAAATGCTGCGTTAGGCGCATTAGGTTAATACCCAATTCTTGCATCTTACATATCCCTATTGTGCACATAAAGTATGTACAAATATAAAGGAATAGTGTATGGTTGGAATTGGATTCGAATGGAGCTCCGCCAAGGCGCAAGCTAACAAAAAGAAGCATGGAATTACGTTTGAAGAGGCCATCGCGGTTTTTTATGACGAGAGGGCTTTGTTGATAGCAGACACGTTGCACTCAGTCGGCGAGGACAGGTTCATCATATTGGGGAGAAGTAAAAACGACTCCATTTTGGTTGTAGTTCATCTTTACTGGGAAGAGCGTGAGTTGATTCGGATTATCTCCGCACGAGCGGCAACTAGAAAAGAATGTAATCAATATTTTGCGAGGTAAGTGATGAAGAAAGAATATGATTTTTCAGAGGCAAAAAAAAATCCGTATGCGAAGAAACTAAAAGTTCGCACGACAATTCGTTTAGATGATCAAGTGATTGAGTATTTTCAAGGGCTCGCAGATGCGACGGAAATTCCTTATCAGACGCTGATCAATCTTTACCTGCGCGACTGCGTAGCTAAAAAACGAAAACCTGATTTAGGTTGGGGCAAATAGCCCCTTCCTATTGAGCCAACTGCAAATAGTCGTTAACTACCAGGTAAGACTCTTTCAAGGATCTTTCCAGAGCGGATTGGATATTGGGAACTGTTGCGAGTTCTTGCAGATAACGAGCTTGCTCGCGGACAACGTATTTCATCCATTTGTATCTGGTCGGGAAGTGGCTCAAGTTCGGGTACAGACCGTTGCTCAGAGCATACTCCGTAAATGGAACGATCTTGCGGCCATGCGGTCCTTGCAAGTCCGCTTTGGCCATTGAGTTAAAGAGCCACAAGATGTTCGCGGTCTTCGCATCGATTCCGTTGTACATGTATCTTTGAAGGATGTTGTGTTGCTCGATATAGATCAGCTTCATATTGGCCTCAACATAACGGCCATGATCCATATCGTTCCATACTTGCAAAAATCTCTCGTAGTGATCAACACCTTGACCGTCGTAAGCTTCACGGCGTTCTTCGATCAACATTTTATTCAGCGAAACAACTTCTTGGTAACCACAAGACGTGTAAGCCAAATGCTGCCAGAAAATATCCGAGTAAACGCGCCAGTTGTTTTCAGCGGTTTTCTTTTTCACTTTGCCAATTGTTCTTAACAACACCGAAGACGTCGCTGGTAGATCGCCATGCAAAGACTCAAGTCGGCGGAAGATTTTTCTTTGACGAGAGTCGAGCGGGTATTTATCAGCAAGTCCTTCTTGCAAAGCATGTCCCACAGTTACAGAGGCTTGCGAACCGGCTGCCAGCCAAATGAATTTCACATCGGGATTGGCTTTGTTTTGGATTTTTAAGGAATGCATGAAAAGGCGGTTGTACGCTTGGCTGATCAAAAGATTTCGGATCACCATCACTTCGTCGCCTGTCAGGTAGGGGACTGCTTTTCGGATCGGTTCAACTGAAATAATATTTTGGGCTTTATCCATCCAGTAACGGGGATCGTCGATTTCACACTCAACGGGATCTGAGTCAGGAATTGCTGAAATTTTTGAAAGCAGGTTCTCGTAGCGTTGGTACTCGGAAGCGAAGCTGGAACTGCTGAAAACTAGAATGAAAAAGAGGGGGAGTAGATGCAATCTCATGGGGTCAGAATTTCTCATGAGATGGGGTGTTCTTGTTAAAAAACTGTTACGAAAGAAAATACTTACAAGGGTGTCTAAGGAGTGGACGGTTTTTACGGCTGCTCTCTGTGATTATGAGAGGGGGACCGTCCTTGAGTGGCCTTTCTGACGCGCATCGTGCGCGTCAGATCTTTGTATTTGGCTATCGAATGTTAGTTTACTTCGATATTGATGATTTGGATTCTTGTGTTTCTTGCAATGCGGAGAGTGTTCGTGCCTTTTTTCAAAAGCTTCAATGCATCTTTTGTGCCTTCGACGGATTGTTTGTTCACGTCAAGGACTACGTCGCCTACTCGTAAGCCGCTGCGGCTTGCTGGTGATGAGCGTTCTGTTTCGATCACTACCGGTTGCTTCATATCATCTGGCAAACCCCACTCTTTGCGAAGGTCACTGTTTGGATCCATCAGTGTGAAACCGATGTTGTACGGAGCCTTTTCGCCTTGGAATTTTGGCGTTGTTGCTTTTTTCGTCGCCGCTTTTTTATCGTCAGGGCGCTCAGACACTGTGACGTTCAATGCGATCTCTTTGCGGTTGCGGATGGCTTTGGCTTTCACAGGTTTTCCGATTGGAGAATCAGAAACTGCATCCATCAAATCAAAAGAGTTTTTGATTTTCTTACCGTTAAATTCAGTCACGATATCGTAAACTTTAAGACCTGCGTTCGCAGCAGGGCCTTTAGCGATCAAGTTTGTGATTACAGAGCCTGAAGCGTCTTCGCCCAATCCAAGATATTCAGCTGCTTCTGGATCGAGATCTCCAAGAGCGGCACCAATATATCCGCGAGCCAAACGGCCACGGCTTTCTAACTGTGGAATCAAAGCTTTTACTTCGTCGATTGGAATCGCAAAGCCGATACCTTGAGCGCGCGCATCGATCGCTGAGTTGACACCGATCACTTGACCTTTGGTGTTCACAAGCGGACCACCCGAGTTTCCTGGGTTGATCGAAGCATCTGTTTGGATCAGAGGGATTTTATTGATCTCTGTGATGTCGCGACCTTTAGAAGAGATAATCCCTTTTGACATCGAGTGACCGTGACCAAATGGATTTCCGAAGGCCGCAACCCATTCACCGACTTCAAGGTCTTTTGAAGAACCAAGAACGGCGACGGGGAATTTTTCTTTATTTTTCGCGATGATTTTAATCAAGGCGATATCGGTACGTTCATCGCTTCCGATAACTGTTGCTTCATAAACTTCAGAAGACTTTTCGTTGATCTGAACGTTGATGATATCAGCACCTGCGATCACGTGATTGTTTGTCACAATCAAACCGTCATCACGAATGATAAATCCAGTTCCCAAACCAATTTGTTGGGGGCGTTGTTGTTGCTGAGGTTGTTGCATACGGAAACCGTACATTTGCTCCAGCATCTCAAGCATTGGATCGCGACCACGTGGATTATTTTTTGGAAGTGCGGTTGTGGAGATATTCACAATCGCAGGATTCACAGCTCTTGCAAGCTCAACAAAGAGATTCGCCGGCAGAGGAGAAGAAAGATTCAACTTCGGTGGATCTTTCGGGAGGTTTTGAGCTTGGGCAGAAAGTGCTACAGATAATGCCAAAAACAAAATTTTTTTCATGCGCATTCACTCCTTAATTCACGGACACGAATTTCATTTGTAGGTCATTGATTAAGTTATCAAGGAATTCAGTTTCATCCTTGGATAAATTGCCTTTTGTCTTCGCTTTCAGGACTAAGAGAAGATCGATATTAAAGCGAGCCATGTTCTTGTCTTTAGATACTTTGCCAGAGTCATCTGGAGCTAGACCCATGGCCATGACTGCGGAAGACGCAATCGACATGATGAGAATTGATAAAGAAGCTTCCATTTTTTCTGCCATAATTCACCTTCCATATCCTTAAAAGTGAGTTCAGCATCGGTTTTGTCAAGGCCACTAGATCGGATAATAGCCCATAAGTTTTTGTAATCTTGCCTTGATCGGCGGATGAGACTTCAAAAACAAATTCTTCTGCTGAAAACCTTCTGGATTCACAATAAACAAATGACTTGTGCAGGGCGGAACAGACAACGGAGATGTTTGAGCCAGTCCCTCAAGACGCCACAAAACTTCACCCAGCTGCTCGCGATTTTCTAACAGGTGACTGGCCATCAAATCGTTTTCAAAGAATGAATTCTTCCCGACAACAAGTTTAATGATCAACCAACCAATCGGCGAAAGAAGCGGCATAAAAAACTGCAAGCGATACGGTAAGAAAGAATCTAAGAACTGACCCAATCCTACAACTGAGTTTGCAAGCGTACTGCTGACGCTATAAGCAAAACTGTCAAGACGGCGAATGTGACATAATTGGTGTGCAACGACAGCTTCAAGTTCTGTTTCATTTAATTTTTGAACCAGACCTACTGTAAAACCCAACGATCCTCGTTTCCAAGAGTGACCCACGCAAAATGCATTGGAAGAAGGATGGGGGATTAAGTAAACCGCAGGTGCCGCCGGGAGTCCTAACTTGACCGATAATTTTTCAACTTTATCGATCAGTCCCCAAGAGTCTTGGCCTTTTAGACGACGAGCATTCAAACGAGCCAGGGCGCGGCTTTCGCCGTAAAAAAACACGAAGAAATTCAGTAAAAGTGCAGCCAAAAAACCAACAAGCAGACCCAGACGTTCACCAACTTGATACCCGATCATCAAGAGAGCGAGAGAGCTTGAAAGAATGAATATCCAGACTTTTGTACTGTTGTTGGTCATATGAAATTTGTCCCACTTCCCAAGGGGCTTGGCAAGACCCTAAAAGGGTCGGCGCAGCTTGCTAGAAATTCTCGAAATTTGGGGGTCCTGTTTCGCAGCGAGACGACGTGTCTAAACTTGCGAGCTTGTTAGGAAAATTGTGAAATAGATGAGTTAGCCTGAAGGAGGTTTCTGGTGAGTGAAGTTGATATCATGGCCCTAAATGCCGCGATCAAGCAAGAGAGCCAATTCGTTGATAAAATGATGGCGGAAATTAACAAGGTCGTCGTCGGGCAAAAAGAAATGGTTGAAGGTATTATGATGGGCCTTCTGACTGGCGGCCACATCCTCCTTGAAGGTGTTCCGGGACTTGCGAAAACTCTGACGATCGCAACAGTTTCTCAATCTATCTCGCTTGATTTCCAACGGATTCAATTTACACCGGATCTTTTACCAACAGACTTGATTGGTACCATGATCTTCAATCCAAAATCAGGAGAGTTCGCTCCTCGTAAGGGACCAATCTTTACCAATATCGTTTTGGCCGATGAGATCAATCGTGCGCCAGCAAAAGTGCAATCAGCACTCCTTGAGGCGATGGCGGAAAAACAAGTCACGATCGGTGAAGAGTCTTACAAGCTTTCAAATCCGTTCCTAGTGATGGCGACACAAAATCCACTTGAGCAAGAAGGAACATATCCACTTCCTGAGGCGCAAATGGACCGTTTCATGTTTAAGATCAATGTCAGCTACCCAGTCAAAGGGGAAGAGCTTGAGATCTTAAACCGCATGGGTTCAAACGAAAAACCTGTCGTGAATCCGGTGATCTCGAAAGAAGATTTACTGCGTGCGGCTTCTCGCGCGGATCAAATTTACGTTGATAACAAGATCAGAAACTACATCGTTGAACTTATCATGGCGACTCGTAAGCCGGGTGAATACGGACTTTCTCGTATTGCCAATTTGATCAATGTTGGTGGTTCACCGCGTGCAACCATCAGCTTGTATCGTGCAGCGAAAGCTCACGCGTTCTTGCGTGCTCGTGGTTACGTAACAGCTGAAGACGTCAAAGCCATTGCTTACAACGTTCTTCGCCATCGTTTGATTTTAACTTACGAAGCAGAAGCTGAAAATATCAAAACAGAAGACGTGATCAAAGAGATCTTAAGTCAAATCGAGGTTCCCTAGTGAGTTTACCTCCTGAGGTCCTTAAAAAGGTCAAACTCTTAGAGATCAACACAAGAAAGCTTGTGAACAATCTCTTTGCGGGTGAATACCACACGGCTTTCAAAGGCCAAGGGATGACCTTTGCGGATTTCCGTGAGTATGTTCCTGGTGATGACGTGCGCTCGATTTCTTGGGCGCTGACGGCTCGTGCGGGAAAACCTTTTATCAAAACTTACGAAGAAGAACGCGAACTAACGTTGATCCTTGCGGTTGATGTCAGTGGTTCCAGTGATTTCGGAACGGGTCCTTATTTTAAGGGCGAAGTGATGACTCATTTGGCGGCGCTTTTGGCGTTTTCAGCTGTAAAGAACAACGACCAAATTGGTTTGTTGCTCTTTAGCGATCAGGTTGAACATTTTGTTCCACCAAAAAAAGGACGAGGCCACGTGCATCGTCTGCTGCGTGATTTGTTTTATTATAAACCAAAAAGCCATCGCACCAAGCTCTCTTCAGGTTTTACATACCTGCAGGGGATTTTGAAAAAACGCGCGACGGTTTTTGTCTTTAGTGACTTTATGGATCAGGGCTTTGAACAAAGTTTGCGTCTGTTAGGGCGTAAGCATGATGTTGTGGCCTGTGTGGTAAATGATGCGGCTGAGTACAATCTTCCAGAAATGGGAGTAGTGGAAGTGCAAGATGCAGAAACCGGTGAGGTTCTCACGGTAGATACGTCTTCAGCAGCTTTCCGTAAACAGTACGAAGAAGCGATGAAAAAACAAAAGGACCAAAGGGATCGATTGCTCCGTTTAGCGCAAGTCGAACGCGTGGATGTGAAATCCAGCGAAGACTATGTGAATCCGTTAGTGGCCTTTTTTAAGAAGAGAAAATAGAGAATGAGTTACGATTGCAAGATGGATATCCCCGAAGTCGCAGGCCTGCCAGCTAACCAGCTGACAGTGGGACGCGATTTTATTGTGACCTGCGAAGGGGAGTTCCCAAAAGATCTTGTGATCGAGAAATTGCACTTTGCATTTGAGAAACCCAACGAAAAATATATTTTGCATTTGAGAAGTTTCGAATTCCGTTCCAGCACCAAAGCTGAAATGAAAGTGACTTCTTATACCGCAGCTCAAGTTGAAGTTCCCAATTTGATTTTAACTGATGGCAAGCAAAAAGTGGAACTGGGTCGTTTGGCTTTCAAAGTGGAAAGTGTGATGCCTCCACAAGACCCGCAAAACCCAGAAGCCAAACAAGAACCGTTTGGACCGATTGGTCCGGCGACCTTGCCGGTGCCACCTCTTTATTGGGCGCTCTTAGCCGGTGTGATTGCTTTAGCATTGGTAGCGGCTGGATTTAAAATTTATCGGACCGTGCAACGTCGTCGCATGCTTGATGATTTGCGCGAACATGATGCGGCCTTGTCACCTTTGGCTCAATTCCATCAATCGTTTAGGAAATTACAACGTCAGAACAGAGTGTTTTTTGGTGTGCAAGATGTGCCACCAGAAGATATCTTGCAATGCCTGACTGAGTCTTATCACATGTTTAAACTTTACATCACACGCCGTTTCCAAGTTCCAGCAATGGAATGGAGTCCGCGTTTGGTGCTTAAAGATGTGCGCAAATATCATCCGCGTATTTTTGCTGAAAACGGGGATGAGCTAGGAAAAGTCTTTAAAGAGTTTGAAAGAGCCTCACAAGATAAAGCGCATCTGAAAGCTCAAGAGGTTTTAGCGATTGCCAATCACGCACGCAGCCTGGTTGAAAGAATGGAGTCACGCCTATGACGTATCATTCTTTATGGGCTCTTTGGTTCTTAGTTCCACTTGCCGCCATCGTCTTTTGGACCCTGGTTCGTAAAAAGAAAAAAAATCCCACGCTGCAAGTGGGTTCTGTTGAGATTTTAAAAAGTATCAAGCCAACAATGAAAACTCGCTTGATGAATGTGCCGTTTCTTTTAAAAGCTTTAGGTATTGCTTTGGCGATTTGGGCCTTGGCTCGTCCGCAAGAGATGAATACGCGCATTCGTAAAAATGTAGAAGGTATTGATATCGTCATTGCTTTGGACGTTTCCGACAGTATGTTGATTGAGGATATGAAGCCTCTGAATCGCCTGGAAGCTGCGAAAGAAACAATTAAGAAATTTATCGAGGCCCGTAGCTCTGACCGAATTGGTTTAGTTATTTTCGCTGGTGAATCTTTCACTTTGATTCCACCAACTTTGGATTATCAGTTGATCATTCAACGTGTTGGTGAAATCTCAAGTGCCTCCAGTGCTAAAATCAAAGATGGAACAGCTTTGGGTGTCGCTCTCGCCAATGCTTCAGGTCGCCTCAAAGATTCTCAAGCAAAAAGCCGTATCGTCATCTTTATGACTGACGGGGAGAACAACTCGGGAACCATCGATCCAGAAACGGGTCTTGAGATCGCCAAAGGTTACGGTATTAAGATCTATTCAATCGGTATCGGTCGCGACGGTCCTACGCGTATTCCAGTCTACACGCGTGATATTTTTGGCCAAAAGATTAAAACGTATCAACCGTTTGAAAGTGCCGTGAATGAGGACCTCCTCAGTCGTATGGCTTCTGATACCGGTGGTAAGTTCTTCCGCGCGACCAAAGAAAACTCACTTGAGTCGGTGTTTAAAGAAATCGACTCGTTAGAAAAAACTAAAATCGACGTGAATAAGTTCACCAATTACACCGAACTTTTCCCGCCGTATTTGCGTTGGGCTTTGATTATTTATCTTATCGGCTTGTTCTTGGGTCGTTCTTGGTTAAGGAGGGTGCCATAATGTTTCGCTTTGAAAACATCGCGGCTTTAAACTTCCTTTGGCTGATCCCGGTGATCTTGATCATTGGCTTTATTTTTGATCGTCTGAATAAAAAGAAAATGCAAAAGGCGATTGGCGCGCGATTGTATCCGTTTCTTTCCAGTTCGATTTCTCCGCGCAAGCGCCGCTTAAAAACCGCGTTGCAAGTGATCACTGTTTTCTTGATGGTTCTCGCTCTGGCACGTCCTCAATTTGGTCAAAGCCAACAAGAAGTGAAAAGCGAAGGTGTCGAGATCATGCTGGCCGTCGACGTTTCTGAAAGTATGCTTTCTGAGGACGTGAAACCTTCACGTTTAGGCCAAGCCAAAGCAGAACTCAGTCGTTTAGTTGATTTGATGCCAGGAAATAAAATCGGGGTGATTGCTTTTGCCGGAACAGCGGCATTGATTTCTCCTCTGACGAATGATCCAGCGGCTGTAAAAATGTATATCGAGTCTCTGGATCCAAGTTCGGTTTCCACCCAAGGAACAAACTTCCAAGATGCACTGACGACAGCCGAAGAAGCTTTCAATCGCGGTGGTATTACTCAAGATGAAGTGGTGAAAGTCACGCGCGTGATTTTAGTGGCTTCAGACGGTGAGGACCACGAGCAAGGTGCGCTCGATGCGGCTCAAAAACTTGCCAAAGACGGCACCAGAATTTTCACGTTGGCTTACGGCACGGAAAAAGGTGGCGCGATTCCAGTTCGTGATGGCATGGGCTTTTTAAAAGGTTATAAAAAAGATCGCAGTGGGCAAACGATTCTCACGACTGTAAAAGGTGATGCTTTAAGATCCATTGCTGAAGCTGGACGTGGCAGCTTCTACTTTGCAACATTCGGCGGAACTCAGACCAAGTTATTAGTTGAAGATATCAATAAACTTGAAAAGACACAGTTTGATACGACGATGGCGACTCAATACGATGAGCGCTTTCAATATGTTTTATTTTTGGCGGTTTTATTTGGAATCTGTGAACTCTTCATGGGTGAACGACGCAGTTTCTTCCGTTTTTGGAAGGGACGTTACGAGGTGCCACCATCATGATACGTAAACTTCTGATCCCTTCACTGATGTTAGTTCTTGTTGGTTGTGGAAAATATCCGCGCTTGGAGACTATTGAAAGTGTTCGTGAAGGTAATAAAAATCTGCAAAAGCAAAATGCGCAAGGGGCCTTGGAGCATTATTTAAACGGACTGCGTTTTGATCCGTTCCTGCCAGAGCTTCATTTAAATATCGGTCTGTCCTTTGAGCTTTTACAACAAAATGAAAAAGCGATGGCGTCTTATAAAGAAGCCGAACGCATCGCTGCGGCTCTTAATAATAAAGAACTTGAGTTCGTTGCAATCTTTAACCAAGCGCAAATGCTCGGTAAAGCAAAGCAGGTCGACGAAGCCATTGCCATGTATCAAAGAGCTTTGGATATCAATCCGACTTCGATGGAGACAAAAATCAATATCGAACTTTTGATCCAACAGCAACAGGGTCAGGGTGAAGGCGAAAACAAAGACCAACAAGACCAGGATCAAAAAAATCAAGATCAGAAAAACCAAGATCAACAAAAGAAAGATCAGGGTAAAGAAGGCGAACAAAAAGACGACAAAAAAGATCAGGACAAAGACGGCAAAGAAAAAGAAGACAAGCCAAAAGAAGTCCAAAAGTCGCCAAAATACAAACCTCGTCCTTTCAACGGCAAAGACTTATCTGAGGCCGATGTGAAAAAGATCTTGGGTGAATTGAAACAACAAGAAGAAAAAATTAGAGCTGAATACAATCGTAAAGACGTGAAGGAACAGCCTCGTGACAAAGATTGGTAATTTTTTGATTGGGCTCATCTTTATGATGAGCTTTTCCAGCGCCTTCGCCGCTGGAACCACAGTGCAATCGTCAGTTGATACAAATGAAGTGGGGGTGGGTGAACCCTTTCCGCTGACTATTTCCGTTGTAACTAATGAAAACGTGGATATCCAAGATCCGCGCATACCGGAACTTGATGGTTTTGAACTTTTAGGAACGTCGCAAAGAACAGCCGTTGCGCAAAAACTTGTACCAGCAGCTGGCGGAATGAAGTTTGAAACCCAGCGCCGTCAGGAATACATCTATACGTTGAATCCTTTAAAGCAAGGAACACTGAGTATTGCTTCATTTGAAGTGATCATCGGTGGGAAAGTTTTCCGTTCTGAACCCGTTGTGATGAAAGTGGGTTCGGGAGGACATCGTCCTCAGCAACAACAAAGACAGCAACGCCCAGGTATGCCACAGCGTCCTCCGGGATTTGATGATCCATTCGAAGCCATGGACCAAGCTGAAGAAGAAATGTTCAATCAGCTTTTGCAACAGCGCCAACGTTTCTTGCAACAAATGCCACGTCAGCAACAGTATGACGATGATCAAAGAGGCGGCGGCTTTGGTTTTGGTAGCGCAGGGATGGAAAACCCCGCATTTAGAAGTCTGCCAACAAATCCTAATGAAGCATTTTTTATTAGTGTTGAAGTCGATAAGACCGAAGTCTTTGAAGGCGAGCAAGTGACAGTGAACTGGTACATCTACACGCGCGGTCAAATGGAGACTTTGGATCGTTTGAAGTTCCCATCATTAAAAGGTTTTTGGAAAGAGATCATTGAAGAAGTTCCTTCCATCCAATTCTCTGAGGAAGTCGTGAACGGTATTCCTTGGAAAAAGGCCTTGCTGGCTTCCCACGCGCTTTTCCCAATTAAAGCAGGGACAGCGGTGATTGATGAATATAAAATCAAGTCACGCGTGCGTTTGCCGACCCAAGGTTATGGATTTTTCGGAAAGGCTTACGAGTACACGAAAAGTTCTTCGCGCATTCCGATTAAAGTAAAACCTTTGCCAGTGGAGGGGCGCCCTTCTGATTTCACTGGTGCGGTTGGACAATTTGAACTTCATGCAGCTGTCGATAATCCAAATGTTCCGGTGAATCAGCCGTTTAGTTTAAAAGTCCGCTTTGAAGGTTCAGGTAATGCGAAACTTATTGATTTACCAGTTCTGAATTTGCCAACGGGTTTTGAACAGTACGACAGCAAATCAGAATCAAAATTCTTTAAAAACGGTCGCAGCTTTAAAGAGTTCGAAGTTTTGATCATCCCACGTCAAGAAGGCGAAGTGCAGTTCCCAGCTTTGAGTGTGTCGATGTTTGACCCAGCAACGCAAAAGTACTACACGCGCTCAACTCAGCCACTGACAATCAAAGTAACGAACAATCCAAACGCTCCAGTCGGTTCGTCATCACGAATGGCGGATGATAAAGTGAAGACTGGCAAAGCCGCTCCGGAAAAAGTTTTGCCACAACCACTCATGCACTGGGAACCATCGGTTGAAGCCAGTGTGTGGACGCATCCTAGTATCTGGTTTGCGATTTACGGTGGAATTTTGGCGTTACTTGGAGTCAAAGCTCTGAGAACATTTGGCTGGCATCAACGCCGCCAAACTTTGCAAGACCTCGTACAAAAACGTTATAAAAAAGTCGATCAAGCCTTGTCCGCCAAAGACCACCGTAAAGTAGGCGCAGAGATGACAAACATCTTCTACGTCGTTTTAGGGGAGGTCGCAGGACGTGGTGGAGCCTCTGAAGAAATTCATAGATTGCTTGAGCAAATTCCACCAAGCGTTCGCCGCGATCACGGAGCTGAGATCGAAAAAACTTTTGAGATCTTCCAAACATTAAGCTTTGCCCCGGATGAAATGCTGGGCTCATTAAAAGACCCAGGCACAATGAAAGCAAACGTCGACAAAGCCAAGAAAGTCATCAGCTCTGTCATCTCAGCCGTGGATGAAAAGCCCACGGCCTAGAGAGGTCCGGCGGTGCCGAGTGATTCTTACAAGGTTGTTCAAAAATTTGTCACTTTGAAAATTTCAAATCGAATTAAAGCCTCTGTCACGGAGGCTTTTTTATTTTCGAAAAGGACCCCTGTCCGCTCTGGGAAAGTTGATTTTCTTGTGCAATAAGTGCTCAATTAAACGGAGTGGTTATGGGTGGACTTCGAATTCTTTTTATCAGTATAGCTTTAGTGTCGGCGTATCTACATGCGAACGCCGCACCTTCGGAACAAGTCATTAAAAAAGTTCTGCAGCAAGGTGTTCCCGCTGAAGCGTTTGATCAAATGCTGCGCTTTATGGAAGAAAATAAAGGCCGTAGCTTTCAACAAGATATCTATACGTGCGACGGACAAGACCGCGATAACGTCAAACCTTGCGAAGAATCTAAACGCAACAAAAGTTCAACTCACGTGACGTTGGGAAATCCCACATTTGTCGCGATCGTGGATTACAGTGCACCTTCGACCAAAAGACGTTTTTTCCTGATCAACCTTAAATCAGGCGAAGTAAAAGCATTTTATACTTCGCACGGAATTGGTTCTGGTAAAGGGAATTACGCGTATAAATTTAGTAACACCAAAGACTCGCGCCAAACTTCACTTGGTATGTACTTAACGGGTGATACATACAGAGGATCTTATGGTCCAACGCTTCGTATGTATGGCCTTGAAAGATCCAACGACCAAGCCTACAACCGCGATATCGTTTTGCATGGCGCTTGGTATGTGGGTGAGGACTTTATTAAAACTATCAATCCAAAAACCAAAGAACCATTTGGTCGTTTGGGTTTAAGTTGGGGATGTCCTGCGGTTTCTTTGTCTGTGGTTGAGAAAATTGCGCCGCTTCTTAAAAACGGCAGCTTGGTTTTGCATTATCACGGTAAGCTTCAAGAACGCGCATTAAGTGGTCTTGAAGTGCGTTTAGATGATCCAACAAACGTGACACCTGTTACAGAGTCTGACGATAGCTCCGGAGAACAAGGCTCTTAAGAGGGCGGAGTTTGTGGCGTCTTAACTTGTTTGCCCCGAGGGAAAATCGGGGCCACGACCAAATCATAAATCCAAGTTCCAATCAGCGTTCCAATTCCTGTTGAAATAATCGCGATCACGGTGATGACAAAATCCTGCATTCCATCGAGCTGACTTTTTCCTATAAGACGTCCTAAACCTGAAACTGCAACGGCCGTCGGCACCAAAAACCACAGTGTTGGTAAATACAAAATTAGAAATGGTGGGCCCTTTATTTTTTCGCTGATAAAATAACAAAGGGGTGTGGCAATCATCGAGGCAAATAACAATCCTGAGAACTCTCCTAACGTCGCCCGCAGTAAGGATTGCGCAAGGAATGTCACGATGACCACGGCAAGAATCCATCCATAGGATTTTTTCGGGGCGCACATATTAAAATACAATCCTGATGCAAATAAGAAGGCTCCCAAGAGGCCCGCGTATTGGACTTGTATGCTCTCATAAACTTCACTTGAGGGGAGACGAATTAACAAAACGGCTGCTGTCATCCCAAGGGTCAAAAGAACTAACTGAAAAAGAGCTGTCATAAAGCGACTTGCTCCGGAAACAATATCACCGATGGCAAGTTCAATCGTTGCTGTCGCCATCGCTCCGCCGGGCAAGAAAATAACAAGAGCAGGGATGACGGGCTTTAAAGTTGCTGCTCCCACATGAAAGTAATCCAGCACAAGTGCCAGTGTCGTCACGGAAAAGCTTGCGATAGAGGGAAGCAGAACTGAAAAATACCCCCGCGGAAGTGCGCGCAGACGAAACACCGCCACGATCACAGCCAGTACTCCTGTCACGATAAGCTCTCGCCATGAAGGGGACAGATTGAGGAGGACTCCTTCTGCTAACAAAACATAACCTAGAATTCTTTTCTCTGGAGTAAAGCGCGGAGCTAATTTCTCGATTTCTTGCAAACGATTTTGTCCGTCAAGTGGGGGAACAAAATCGGTTGCGCATTTATCAGCAAGTTTAAAAATTTCTGACGTTTGGTCAAAACGATAGGATTGAACAGTTTCACTGCTGAAGCTTACCAGCGGGCGCGCCTTGGATTCAAATTTGATAAAGAGAGCCGTCGGCAGACTCATGATATTGACGCGTTTTAAGTTATAACGGGCGCCAATTTCGGCAAGCTTGGTTTGCACCACACCGACAGACGAACCCGTGCCTAAGAGTGACATGCCTAAGAGAGACATGAAATTTAGAATCATGGCATCGTTCTCGGTCGAGATTTCTTCAAGAGCGTGCTCTGTTTCTATTTTTTTTGCGACTTCTTTAGGGACGACGGTTTCTGCCATTCTTCAAGCATCGCCTTGATTTTCGCAAAAGAAAATCATGCTGAAACGCCTGTGCAAACTGACAGAAACAAATTATTTAAATACCGCTGTATTGTTCTTTTCTTGAAGCGCTTCCTGAACCCAGAATTGAACACCGTGGTGGTCTTGGATATTTTGCATATACGCAAGAACGTTTTTGTCTTTGATTTTTACCCCATAAGACAAAAAGCGGAATACAAATGGTGCATAGAAAGCATCGGCAATACAGAAGTCCCCAAAGAGGTAAGGCCCGTGACTTTTCTTAAGAGCGTCTTTCCAAAGTTGCAAAATTCTCTCGATGTCAGCGATCGTTCCTGGAAACAAGTGACGAGCTTTCGATTTTAATTGCAGATCCATGCTGAGTTGTCCACGCAAAGTCGCAAATCCCGAATGAGCTTCAGCTGCATAACTGCGAGCGGTCGCGCGCAGAACAGGATCTGCGGGCCACAGTTGCGCTTCAGGTGAAAGTTCATTTAAATATTCTGCAATCGCCAAAGAATCCCAAACTTGCAGTCCTTTGTGTTTAAGAACGGGAACTTTTCCAGACGGCGAGTGCTTTGCAATCGCGGCCGCTGTTTTTGGGCCGTCAAGTTTCACCATCGTTTCTTTAAACGGCAAACCGGATTGCACGGCAACAAGCCACGCACGCATCGACCAAGACGAATAAGCTTTATCGCCAATAACAAGTTCAAAAAGTGGTTTGTCGCTGTGAACGTGGTAAGCCATAAATAGTCCTTTAGTGTTTCAAGTAGTAGGGCGGAGATTCCGTGTCTTGATGGCGCTTCGCGGGTGTTGATCCATCTGCTTTTAAAGTTGGAGCGCCAATGAAAGCTTCCGTTTGTCCATTGTGTTCATTCACTTCAAAAATAGAATAAATCACTTGGCCTTTTTTAGGAGCGGCAAAATCCTGACACTGATGACCGGTCACAATTTGACGGACATTGGTTTGCCAGTTTTTTAATTCGCAAAACGCAATTTCATTCAAAGCGCGCGTCACATCTTCACGAGTTGAGATGTAGGAAACTTCAAGCGTCGTCATGTCGATATTTTGACGATCTTGTTTTACTTTCGATTTCGTTTCAAATACGAGGTAGCTCTCTTTACAAGTCTCATCGACGTAAGCGGTGTGAGTGACAGTCCACGCGGTGTCGACGATTTGAATTTTTGACGTCAACATATCGTCATCACCCGCAACAAAGCAGGGACGTTCAAAAGTTTGAGTGGACGCAAAAGACAGTGAAATAAGAGTGAAAAGTGCTGTAATCATGTGCAAAAGCCTATCATTGGGCCTTTTTCGTTCTCAAGAGGTTTTCGGTTGTAAGATAGGCAGGGATTGGATTTGCCAGACTTGTGGCGTCAAAAATAGAACTCTCACGTCGTCAAAACTTAAATAGGAGATCCCATGAAATTGCTTATCGCTATTGCGACTCTTTTGTCTGCGTCTACAACATTGGCTGCGAATCTTTGCACTCGCTATGAAAAACGTCCTGAATATATCACGGCTATCAAAGCTGTTGCTGAATATGAGAAATACACATTCGAGCAAGTTTGCAACAGCCCGAACATTTTGGATATCGAAGCTCAACCCTCACACATCGTGACTCCAAACGGTGACGTCATCCCTCACGTTCAAATCCAATTGCACTCTTCCTACAACAGCTGCCTGTACATGGTGAACGACGTGAATCACACCATCACATCCCGCAACTGCTACTCTGGCTGGTAATTGAGGCCAATTGCGAGTTCTTATTGAGGGAGCTTCTCATGTTCCCTCAATACTCGCAGATTTCCCGCGTTTCCCTCTCAAAATCGTGCTAATATAGCCTGCAAAGAGCGCCTTAATGCCTAGCGCCAAGTGTCTGAATTATTGAGCTTTCAACTGATTTTCATTAGGATGGGGCGTTCTCAATAGAAAGGCAGTTTAGCTATGGCTTCAAAAATCGAAACGACGCCAGAAATGGTGAAGAACGTTTACTCAAAAACAGCTGAAAGATTGGCTGTTGTTCGTAACAGATTGAACCGCCCATTAACTTTGGCGGAAAAAATTCTTTTTGGTCACTTGGATGATCCTCAAAATCAAGAACTTGTTCGTGGTGAGAGTTTCCTTCTTTTGAGACCAGACCGTGTAGCGATGCAAGATGCGACAGCGCAAATGGCTTTGTTGCAATTCATGCTTGCTGGAAAATCTGAAGCAGCTGTGCCTTCAACGGTCCACTGTGATCACTTGATCCAAGCGTACAAAGGTAAAGATGCGGACATGAACGCTTCGAACATGTCGAACAAAGAAGTGTTCGAGTTCTTGGCGAC
Source organism: Bdellovibrio sp. HCB2-146 (assembly GCF_047345725.1). Taxonomy (NCBI): domain Bacteria; kingdom Pseudomonadati; phylum Bdellovibrionota; class Bdellovibrionia; order Bdellovibrionales; family Pseudobdellovibrionaceae; genus Bdellovibrio; species Bdellovibrio sp. HCB2-146. Next base: position 351,455 of record NZ_JBLEQP010000001.1, on the reverse strand, counting down.
AACTTCTTCTCGTTACAATATCGGCTTCTGGAGACCAGGCGCTGGTATTATCCATCAAGTTATCCTTGAGAACTATGCGTTCCCAGGTGGTTTGATGATCGGTACAGACTCTCACACTCCAAATGCGGGTGGTTTGGGTATGTGCGCAGTCGGTGTCGGTGGATCTGACGCTTCTGACGTCATGGTTGGTCTTCCTTGGGAAGTTAAAAATCCAAAATTGATCGGTGTTCACCTTAAAGGTAAATTGACTGGTTGGGCTTCTGCGAAAGACGTGATCTTGAAACTTTGCGGAATGCTAACAGTTAAAGGTGGAACAGATAAAATTGTTGAGTACTTCGGTGAAGGCACTCAGTCAATTTCTTGTACTGGTAAAGCAACTATCACAAACATGGGTGCTGAACTTGGTGCGACTTGCTCTGTATTCCCATACGACGACCGCATGGGCGGTTACTTGAAATCAACAGGCCGTGCGGAACTTGCTGACATCGCAGCTGCTCACAAAGATATTTTGAGTGCAGACGCTGACGTTGTTGCAAACCCAGGTAAATACTTCGACGAAGTATACGAAATCGATTTGTCTGCGCTTGAGCCACACTTGGTTGGTCCTCACTCTCCAGACATCGCTCGTCCGATCAGCGCTATCAAAAAAGAAGCCGCTGAAAAAGGCTACACTGTTGAGATCTCTTCTGCATTGATCGGTTCTTGCACGAATTCTTCATACGAAGATATCGGTCGCGCCGCTTTCGTTGCAAAACAAGCAATGGATATCGGTGTGAAAATGAATCAACCATTCTTGGTTTCTCCGGGTTCAACACAAATCCAAAAAACAATCGAGCGCGATGGTCAAATGGCGACATTTAACCAAGTAGGTGCAACTGTTCTTGCGAACGCTTGCGGTCCTTGCATCGGTCAATGGAAACGTGACGACGTAAAAACGGGAACTAAAAATACAATCGTGACTTCATTCAACCGTAACTTCCGTGGTCGTAACGACGCGAACCCAGAAACTTTGGCGTTCATCGGTTCACCAGAAGTGGTCATGGCTTTGGGTCTTGCGGGTCGCTTGGATTTCAATCCAATGACTGACGAACTCAAAGGTCCAAAAGGTTCTGTGAAACTTCAAGCTCCAGTAGCTCCAGAGCTTCCAGCACAAGGTTTCATCCCAGACACTGAGGGTTACCAAAAACCTGCAGGAGCAGCAGCTCAAGTAGCGGTTTCTCCAACGTCTGATCGTTTGCAACTTTTGACTCCATTCACTAAATGGGATGGTAAAGACTTCGTCGACAATTACGTTCTTGCGAAAGCAAAAGGTAAATGTACAACGGATCATATCTCTCCGGGCGGTAAATGGTTGAACTACCGTGGTCACTTGGACAACATTTCTAACAACATGTTGTTGGGTGCGGATAACGCATTCACTGGTGAAATCGGTAAAGGTAAGAGCCAACTTGACGGCACAACTCACGAGTTCGCACAAGTCGCTCGTCAGTACCAAAAAGCCGGCAAGCAATGGATCATCGTGGGTGACGAAAACTACGGTGAAGGTTCTTCACGTGAACACGCGGCGATGTCTCCAAGATTCTTGGGTTGCACAGCAGTGGTTGTAAAATCATTCGCACGTATCCATGAAACAAACTTGAAGAAACAAGGCGTATTAGCTTTGCACTTCATCAACGCAAAAGACTATGACAAAATCCAAGAAGACGACCAAGTATCATTGGTTGATTTGAAAGATTTGGCTCCAGGTAAGAACGTTAAGATGATCATCAAACACAAAGATGGTTCGTCTGAAACAATCGAATTGAAGCACACATACAACGCAGAACAACTTAAGTGGTTCCGCGCAGGTTCAGCATTGAACCTGATCCGCGGTCTTTAAGAGGTACGCCGTACCTTTTTGGAGCGCGGCGCATAATTGAGATTCGGAAAAGCCCACGACTGAAAGGTTGTGGGCTTTTTTATTTTTACGCTGCGGTGGCGGTTGCCTTTTGATGGCTTTGGAGAGTGCATTCAAAATAAAAAAGTATTTTAGGCGTGTGAGCTTTTGCCGATTGAACTAATGTTCAAAGAGATTTTTCCGATTGAAACCATCTTCCCTGTTTGATCAAGGATTGGAAAAATGGTTGAAAGATGTTTTGTTCCAACACCTTTATTCACGATGGTTTCATCAAAGGTCATAGACTTTTTTGATTTTTGAACTTCTTGTTCTATTTCTGAGCTTGCCGGGTCAACGTGGAAGAGGTCTCTTGCGTTTTGTCCTAACAGGGCTCCAGGCGACACACCAACCGAGCGAGCAAAGGCCGCGTTACAACTGGTGATAGTTCCGTCGATGTCTTTCACCATAAGCAGAAAAGGGCCGGAATCCATAATCTGTTGCATGCGAAGATGAAAATTGCGTTCGTCAGTCACATCGCGAGCAGAGGCGAATCGGACGCCAAGTTCGGCATCGGCCGCAGCACTCCAGCTTAAGAGTCGGTAGTTTCCATTAGCAGCACGGTACCGATTTTCAAAACCCACCGAACGCAGTCCCAGGTTCAACGCTTCAATATTTTGGCGAGTCGAATCTCGATCATCAGGATGGATAAACTCAAAAAAGGGCGTGGTCAGTAGCGTTTGTTCACTGTAGCCCAGGGTATTTACGAGAGATGTGCTGACTTTTTTAAGAACGCCGTCTTTGCCAGCAACAGCCATAAGGTCGCTGGAAATAGAAAAGAAACGATCCAAGGTGATTTGCGAACCTTCAGTTTCAGAAAGGCGCGCGAGAAGTCTTTTGTACTCGCGAAGTGCTTTCGCAGACTCGAGACTGGAGGAGTGGCAGGTGGCAATTCCAAAACAAGCTAACGCAGGAATCATCACCACGAAGGCAATAAATTGTGTTGTTGTGATTTCGACAAGGGCGATGCTGCCGATAGCGAAAAGAGCCGATAGAATCAAAATAGTAATCAAAGAAAACAGTGTGATCTTGTTTTGCAGCTGCCAGAAACTGAAATATTCGATCGGTTTCTTGTTTTCCTTCAGATCCAAATAGGGCCTCACAACCAGTTCTAGGATCATATATAACGTGTAGCGATGATTCAAGAGGTGCCGTAGGCAAGCGGCATCTTTTGGAGCGCAATGAGTCGAAAAATTTCGGGTAAATTGTCCTAAGACAGTTGTTGTTTACGGTACATCAGGAAACGGTTTCTATTGCCGCCATTTGCAAAACGGATCTCGTGCCACTAAGTTCGACGGCATGAGATTTATTTGGGTTCTATTTGTCATTTTATTCTGTCACCTTCATGCCAATGCCTTCATCTCTCTTCGGGTTGTAAGAGCGAAGCGTGTTCTCACTGGGTGTTATGCAAACTCCCTCGTTATTGGACAAACTTGCGCAGACGGAACGATTTATATTGGTCGTGACTCCATGAACAGAAAGTTAGTCACTCCTCCGGGGAACTGTACACATGAGCCGGGTGGTACTCATATGACAACACCCACGTCTCCATTTACACCGACTTGTTCGGGAACGACTGACAATAACGTAGCGAAAGCCTGGGGCGCTAATACCATTACGACGGGTTTTAATAGTCCGAATGATGGCAGGGCCAACACGATTGGTGCAGCTACAGGATATTCAGACACCCGTGCAACACGCTATTGCTATTTCATGCGCTACGGTGGATATGATGATTGGTATCTTCCAGCCCGTAACGAGTTGAATTTATTTTGGACGAACCGTTCACTTTTAAGCATGAATCCAGCGGTGGGAATTTTGACATCAGGACAGTATTATTTTTCTTCGACTGAATACAGTTCCACGCATGCTTACGTTCAACGCTTCAGTGATGGAACTCAAATTTCGGGCGGAAACAAAGATACTTCAGGAAACGGAAATGCCATTCGTTGCATTCGCCGTCACCCGTAACAAACTTTTTTAGCGACGAATCGGGCGGCGAACTATGTTGTTAGGACGAAGCGCATAGTGTATGAGAGTCGGGCGTCCTTCGAGATAATTTCTTTGATCGGCAATACGCATATTATCAAGATAAGCCTTGAGTTGCGCTGTCGTCATTGAGCGATGGTATTGAGCATAGTATCTCTCGTCAGCAGCTTTAAGGCGCTCTAGAAGTGTATTGCCGATTTGATTCACGACGGTGACAACTCCTAAAGTTTCCTTCGGGAAGTCGCGATCGAGGTTTGGAGCCTTGATGGCCTTTTGAATAAGCGGCCACAAAAAAGTCTTACGTGAAGGAAGCACTACATTTTTTGCTAAGTAGGCTTGAGGTGTATCATGAAAGTTGTATTGAAGGGCATTCACCCATCTCATGATTTCACCTAAGATCGCATCACGTTGGCGAGAGTCACGAACTAAGCGGTAGTCTGTCCAATCAAGAACCAACTCAAAGTTAGGATCTGTCGCAAGGTCATCGGGTGCATAGACGGGACCTTGTTCGATATTCATTTTCTCCATGAAGTCTTTGTTTGTGACATCAGTTTGGGAAAGAACTGCTGGGATCACAGTTTTGCCATCTGAAGCCCATTTAAAACTTGCACGCGCGACTTCTGCACAACCCATACGGCTTGGATCATCGATTTTTGAGAAGTAGTCGTAAGGAATCGGCTTGTTTTTTCCATCACCGTTTTGTGCCTTTTCAAGAGCAATGTCGGCAGCTTTAGCAGCAAGCTTTTGATCTTTCGGACGAAGAACTAAAAGGCGAGCATTTTCATTACGAAGTGCCCAAGGCATTTCATAAGTCGATACGCCAACACCGATATAAGATTCAATCGTACGTTCTTCACCGGTTTTTGGATTCACGTTCACCATGATCACGTGGCTGAATTTAGAACCTTGATCGGTGATTTGGGAAATCAGTGCACTCACGAATGAAACACCACGCGCCAGCATGACGTCGCCAGATTTAAATTTAAAATCACCTGGGAAGCTTGGAGAGATCTTATAAGCAGGGTATGCCGAATAGTCTTGAATCGGTGTCGCTTGTTTTTGGAAGTCAAGCGTGCTCGGATTAAGTGACGGCTGCTGAAATGCGAACTCACCAAGATAGTCACTGGTTTCACGAAGCGCAAAGAAAGCCGAACGAATTCCGCGTACACAAGCCGGGTTCGCACCGCCCAATTTTTTATGAAGCGCTAAACGAAGTTGCCAAATTTGTTCGATAGAGTCTTTTGAAAAGGCTTGCAGTTCTTCGTTTGAATAGCGATTCCAATCAGGGCTTGCCGAACTTTTCACGAAGGCATTTAAAAATGTCGGGCAAGTTTCATTGTTAAAACTTGAACTCTCAACAAATCGCAGAGCATCTTGAAATGTCCCGATAAGATCATGTTGCGGGTTTGCATAAACCGAAACTTGCGAAGAAAGTAAGAGGCCTAAAATGAGCTTTTTCATAGGCCTCAGTTTTACAGGAGTCGAGTCCGACTCTCCATAATGGACAACGGACACTGTAACGGGTTCACGACTGTCAAAAACTCAGTCAGCCTAAGGTCTCTCTTACAAATGAGAGACCGCTTGGATGGCAAGAATTCTGGCGCGAACAGCGAAAAAATAGCTTCTGCGCGCGGCTTTTTCGCTTTGTCGAGTGAGCTCCGTGATTTGCTGACTGAGAGTTTTAAATTCGTGTTTCATAACTACCTCCGATGAATTCATTTTCTCGAAGCAATGTGTAGTAAGAATGGAATTCAGACGAGAGATGTTCCGAACCCAGCCAAGACACCGACGGCTCTTTTGGAGAGGAGCAAGAATGGTCTGGTGTCTAATTTTTTTCCAAATTTGTGATCTGAAAACGTATAGCTTTGCATTCGGGAGGGCCAGAGATTTGCATATAAGATCGGGCTAAGAGGCTTGAAATGAAAAAACTAATGATCCTGATCGTGTCTGTGATGTCTTCTTCTTTGGCTTTTGCCGACCAGTACCCAATCTATGTAGAGGGAACGGAAAATATCTATTGCCGTCGCCATTTGGCGCTCTACGATCGAATTGCTGATCAAGATTTGCGTTTAGTTATGCAGGTCGAGGCTCAGATAGGGGAGCACCTTTATCGCCCGGGCTTTCCCTCAAAAATGCTTGTCGTGAGTCGAACTAAAGAATTCATGATCTCAGGTGCAGGTGATGTAGAACTCAGCTATATCTCACGCCAAGGCGAAGTCGGCTATAACATGTACTCTGCAAGCACTCAGTATTCTGTGAGTTCTTATTCTTGTATTAAAAAGAAATAGCTTATCTGCGAGAAGGCGGAGGAATCATGGGAGCCGCCTTGCGAATCTCGAGAGCCTTATTCTCATGAAAAGCATGAATCTGCTTTAAGAATTGAGCGTAAGAGCGAGCAGTGGCTTTTTTCGGAGCGGGAACACCGTTGTAGATATCTTCCCGCGCAATCCAACGAAGAGCAGTTGAAAGTTGAAAGATCCGCATTCCTGTTTCCACATCAAAGCTGTATTTGGTTTTGAGATCTTTATCGAGCTGAAAAATAAACGGATCACGAACGGGTAGGACAGAGAAATACAAAACTTCTTTGATCGCCTGTTGACAGATGGCTTCATCATTTTTGCGCTGACAATTTTTCCCTGAAACTGAGTTCTTACGAACCTTCGCAAGCTCATCACGGCTTTTTGCCAACCACTTTTGACTATCCACTTTCAGCTCAAACACCATGCGATGAAAAAGAGCGAAGGCCTCAGGACCTGAAAGATCCAGCGAAGCCGCGTGCGCCATCGAATGCATCGAAAAAAGAGCGAGAAGAAGGTATTTCATGAGGGGCATCTTGCCACGAGTTGCTCCCAAAGGCGGAGCATTTTTGGTCGTGAATGCTAATTTTACATTGGCCTTTGGTAGCATGCTTATTGCTTTAAAACGAAAAGGGCAGTCAGAGCGGATTGAATGCGTTTTTATTATCTTTTACTGCCAAAGAAAGGACAAAAAGCGTCATGAGAAAAAGCCTTATTCAGCTAATGACATTTGCATTGTTCATTTTCGTGTCAGGAACAGCACTGGCCCAAAACATCTCTTATAACAATTTGTTTGAACGAGCGTCGCGTTTGCAAGAGGGCTCCCTTCCCCAAAAAGGTCGTCATTCCTGCAAACAAAGCTTTTCGGTAGATCCTTACGGGGTGGAGGGGCGGCCTGTCCAAAGCTTTGCAAACAGCGTTGAGCAAGCCCAGGAAGACCTTTACGTCGTTTGCATTAAAAGAAAATGTGATTCTCTGGGTTTTCAGGTTTCAGCCGAAATGCAATTGATGCAGTCCATGTCCCGCGATGAGTTGTCGGGCTATTTGCAATCAATGGGAATCGCCAAAGAAGAAGTTTCATCTTTAGTGGCTAAGATTAAATCGGCTTCATCCTCGCAGGGGCGAACTGTGTCTTGTCAGAGTGTTTCTCTTCCGCTTCGAGTTCAATTGATGGACCTCTGCTTGAATACGCCAGTTGAGTGTCAATAGAACAGTAATTTAACAAAAGAAAATATTCTCCAGGTCCTCCCGAATTTTCGTGTGATAGAACGGCGAAAATTCCAGTGAAAGGATCTTATGAAAATCTTATTCCTTATCATGTCAGTAATTCTTGGCTCCGCTTTGGCCGGCGCCAAAACAATATGTACTTACACGTTGAAAGACCAAGCCTACTGGGAAGACGCCACAGGAACTCTTAATATTGGCGCAAAAAAGTTCCGCTGCGAAAGTTTGATGCTTCGTCAGGCTGGAGACATGATCACCCTGTGTAAAGATGTGCGGGCGAAAGTCACCAAACCGCAAGTTTACGACTATATCGTGAGCTTTGATGGAGCTGAGGGGAATTATTTTGTAACGACAGACCTTGATGGTCGCAATGTGATTTGTTCGGGTATCGCCAAAAACAAATAAAACAAGTCTTACGTGTTTTCGAGTCCAATAAAAAAGCCACAGCCTTTCGACTGTGGCTTTTAATTTTTTAGAAACTTTCAAAATTAGTAGAGATCTTTTGAGACCACGACGACAGCTTGGCCCTTGAGGTTGTAGCGTGTTTTAAATTGGGCGCGAGAGCGCATTTCAGAATTCGCCCAGCCTTCAATCGTTAGAATTCCTACTTTTGTACCTTGGTCATTTACCAACCAACGAACATACCAGTAAATTGTGCTAGAAGAATCATCCGGAACAATATTCGCGTCACTTACTGACCAAAGCGTAGGATTCAGATTTTTGAGTTCGGCCTCACTCAATGCAGAACCCACTTTTGCATTCAACACCGTTGCTGTGTCAGAAGATTTGCAAAATACTGCGTCGTTTTTATAGTCGATAGTTGCAGAAGGACAGAATTCTGGATTCACGTCTTCAAAATAAGAAAAGCGAGCGGCATTTGCGGAAGAAACAGAAAGCAAAAGAGCCGTAACTAAAAAGACAGACTTGATTTTCATATCGTCTCCAATTGTGACTTGTTCGAAGAGATTTTTATCAGAAACAAGCTGAAAACTGTGACTTGAAAAATACTTTATGAATTTATTCTAATAAGTGTTCATGCCCGAGTCGGTTTGCTCCCAAGTGTTTTACGAATTTCAGTGAAAAGCTGTCGATTCTGCAGTCAAACTCATTAATATACGAAAATTGCATATTAAATGATAATCTATTCATTTCAATGGGGGCGCCTTTTGCTTTAAACCCGTTGATAGGTCGAATGTTGTCTCAGAACGGCTGATGTTCGCCTGCGAAGGCTCAGGGAACAGGGCATTCTTACAAAGACTTGTTTTTAATAAAAACGCGACCGCAAGAAGTGGTAAATTACGCAAAATTTTTGACGGAGAATCATATGAAAAGATTAGTTCTGGCTCTTATGATGATGGGTGTTTCAAGCCTCACGCTCACAGCACAAGCAAATACAGTTTGTGAAGCTAAAGCAGAAGCGGCCGTTGCAAAATTTGTCGCAGAAGCGGATTACTACGACAAAGATGGCTTTGATGCGATCGAATGCGTTTTAGCGCCAAACAAAAAAGCTATTCTTTGTGATGTGGCTGCCAACAAAGGCGACGGGGCTGCAACAGACTCGTACCTTGTCGTACTTAATGAGTCTTGCACGCGGACTTACCGCGTTCAGCTGACGGGCGAAGAATAATTCCTTCTTATGAACTTTCACGATCTTATTAATGGTGAAAGTATCTTGGTCCAATAACCAGCCACGCATACAGGGCGATAATATTAAAAAATATCGCCCACATCAAACGACGACGGCTGACAGGTGAAAGAGGGCGTTCTGCGCGTAGAACGCGCGCACCCAAAATCATCGAGTACAAACTGCCAATAATCGGCAGGAAAATACATCCCAAAACTGAACTGAGCAGCGATTTTTTTGCCAGCTCCTGGGTTTGCACCAAAAGATCTTCTTGCGAGGGATTATTTTTTTCTTCAGCAATGCGGGATCTAGTATCATTCTGCAAGCGTTCCAGAGCTTGTGATGCTTTCAAAAATTCATCTTCAGGAATTTCAATTGTTAACGCCCCTAATGCGCCACCGAGGTGCGGGGCAATCGTGCGCATTTGTTGGTCGTGAAAACGGGGATTTAGGTGCATGCCCTCTAAGAGAGCTTTTACAACTTGTGCTTCGGTAAAATCAGCGACTTCCGTCAGAAAAACATACTTTGCAGGCATCTCTTAAGACTATGTTATTTGACTGAAGGGGCCAACTTTATTTTATGCTTTTCCGCGATACTATCTAGAAAGCCCGACTTTCGCAGTTCCCCGAGGGTCATATTAAAATCGCGAAGATCTTGTTCAGTTAAATTTTTTTTCGTGAAAACGACATGGTACAGAGTCGTGTCTTTGAGGCCGGGTACTTCCTTTAACTGACTTCGATTTCGTTCAATCCAATGTTTTCCGGTATCACAATTAGCATAAGTAAAGTTATAAGTATTGGCTTCCGTTTTGCGAAGGGCGGAGTTGTAATCGGGTTCCTGAAAAATTTTAATTTGTTGATTCGTGACTTCGTTGACCCGTTGCAGGCTCAGTTCCGTCGCGGAGGGGCCAAAGACTCCCACCGATTTTCCGATCAGGTTTTGATACGTCATATTGCTTTGGTAATTTCTTGGAGATGCATAAAAGCAGTAACCGGTTTCAAACAAAGGATCTGAGAAAGACAAAATAGCTTTGCGCTGTTCAGTTAAGGCCATCGGTCCACCGAAGTCCGCTTTTCCGGATTGAATCATATCGATGGCCGCACGAAAGGGAGCGATTTTGAACTTGCATTGCCACTTTCGTTTTTTGCAGACTTCGTTGACGACATCAAAGTAGGCGCCTTGAACTCCTTGCGAACCGGCTTTGTAGAAAAACGGTTCGATCTCGTGGCCGACATAGGTATAAACCTTGGATGGGGATGCAGACGCTCCTCTAACTACTTCAACCAATAAAATGCCCAGAACGAGTAAGATTTGCGATCTCATGGAAACACTTTAACGTTCGTAGGGAACGAGTAAAAGATAGGGTCTCCACGCTCTGCAGAAAAACATTTGGGCATCGAACTAAAATGTCATCTGTTTGAGGCTCCCATAAATGCCAAATTCAGCTTTTTTGTGTTTTTTGTGAGATTTTCGTCATTTCTTGATTGAAAGGAATAACAGGCGATGTATGAATGAGTATCCGTGAGGGGAATCATGCGTCCAAGTATCTTCATTATGATGATAGTTTGTTTGCTGGCGGGTGTTACGGCCTTGGCCAATCCTTACGTTCGCGCGACAGAGTCAGGATCTGTTCACGGTCGTCAATCCAAGTACAATACAATGGCCTTTCTGGGAATTCCCTATGCGGCTCCTCCGGTAGGGGCACTTCGTTGGAAAGCCCCACAGCCAGCACCCCCATGGTCGGGCACTTTTGAAGCAAAAGAGTTTGGGCCTGCGTGTGCACAAAAAGGAAATTTCTTTTCCAATGTTCCAGCAGAACAATTTGGCGAACCCATTGGTAGCGAAGATTGTCTGCACTTGAACATCTGGCGTCCTCGTCACGAGATTACACAAAAACGCCCGGTGGTCGTATGGATTCATGGTGGTTCTAATTTTAAAGGCACGGCTTCAGATCCTATGTACGACGGAGCTTATGTTTCCGCCCAATCTGAAGTTGTCTATGTCAGTATGAACTATCGCCTGGGCTTGCTGGGTGCGATTTCCTTGTCAGCGTTGCAAAATGAGGGAACGGATTTAGATCGCTCAGGAAATTTTGTGACGTTGGATTTGATCCGTGCGTTGCAATGGATTCAAGACAACATCGAAAACTTTGGTGGAGATAAAAACAACGTCACAATCATGGGACAGTCCGCGGGCTGCATGAATGTGTGGGGACTCTTGCAGTCACCGATGGCATCAGGACTTTTTCATAAAGCTGTTTGTTCCGCTGGTGTTCCAAATACTTATCCAAAAGCATTTGCACAAGCGCGTTCCCATGACTTTGTCGTGAACCTTGTGGTGCAAGCAGGGCTTGCAAAAGACGAGGACGCTGCGAAAAAGTTTTTAAAATCTAAAAGTGAAAAATGGGTTCATGATTTCTTGTATGAGCGACCGGTTGAAGAATTGGTGATGGCACAAGATTTCTTGATTCCGATTCAACACATTGTGGATGGTTTGGTTTTCCCACACGGCATGGAAGGTTTGGCATTTGGTGCTTTCAACCGTGTGCCTTTGATTTTAGGTGGAACGGTGGATGAAGGAACTTACCTCGCAGGCATGCCGTTTCTGCGCCCGACAGATAAAGAGCTGTGGGCGATGATTCAAAATCCACCACCGGATTTACAGGCCACAGATATTATCAAAACTTTAAATCTTCCAACGTACCGCGCGTATACCAAAATCGGATCCTTTGCGATTTCTGCGATGATGAAGGGGATTGCCTGGGGTTCGAAGATTTACGAAAACCGCGTGTATCGTTATGCTTTTGATTGGAAAGAAACACCGTCCCCGTGGCGCGAAGTTTTTGGTGCCGTTCATGGTATGGATGCGATGTTTTATCTTGGTAACTTTATCACCGATCAACCGAACTTTGCGCATTTTGCCTGGACACCAGAAAATAAAGAATCTCGCGAGGAATTACGTCGTCGCATGAATAAATATTTCCGTGGTTTCTTTTGGACGGGTGATGTGAATGCCGATATTCAAGATCCAGCCCAGCGTTGGGATGGCGATATCTTATTTAAGTAATTAATCCTGCCACACTTGCATGCAAGAATTTCTGTCAAGAGTCCGACCTTCGACTTTAGGATAAACTTGCTTCCAGCCCGGGCGCCCCAGACCTGAGGTATAGAAAAGCTGGTTGAATCCCGACGAACGAGATTTAAACTTCGATGGAAACAAAACAGCTTCAGTTGCAATACGAATCGTATTTTTCCAGATTTCTTTTTCTGCCGGAGTCGCGGGTTTCCCAGTCCACATGACACTGTTCATCGGAGCAGGCGGGCAGAGAGCATGAGTCAGCGAGTTGTTACGAGAGCCATCAGCTAAAGTTCTGTTCCATGCTGAGTATTTGTAGTTTGATGTAACAGCTTTTGAAATATCGCCTTTGCCGGCTTTGTGAGGGCCATGGATAAACTCCGCACGGCGTCCTGAGGCATTGGCGCGATTCAGTGATATGCGAGCGACGGCAGATGGGTAGTGCAGTCCATGACGGTAACAGCCTGCCATTTCTGCATACATCGTACGCGCCAGGGCATCAATATCAACCATGTCTTCTTGAGTGACGGGCTTGCCACCTTCTTTTTTAAGATTGGGAACGGCTTGCTTACTCATGTGCGGCATCACGTAAGTATCGTAGGTGATTTCTCCTGAGTACTTAGCTGGCAAGGCCTTGGGGTTCACAACGCATTTTCCGATGTATGGAGTGATGGCATCGGCGGTCGCAACTGTGTTTTGATTTTCCGTTACACGTTTTAAGTCAGCAGCTTGCTTCATCGGTTTGTAAGAGGGTTTGGCGACCTCAGTGGGAGGACATTCTTCTGGCTCAGGATCAGAACCAAAGAACGTCGCGAATTTTTGTTTCTTCAAGGAAGCTGATTCTACCCAACCGATGACGTTTTTCTTCTGAGCACGCTTTCCATCAGGATTGATACGATCATAAGAAAAAATGACTTGGACGTATTCTTTATCGATCACCTTTTTTTCGATAGAGTCATAGCTTGGAAGAGTCACGGGTGGGGAAACGATTTCAACATCAGATCTGTTGTCGATCCAACCAACGGCCTCACAGCCTTTGTTCTGAGCACAGACGCCATAGTCGACGCCAGGTTCAGTGAAGGCTGTCAGCCAGTCTTCGTTTTCACGGTCGACATAAACTTTCCCATAATAGTAGGGGTCTGCCGCAAATGAGCTCAAAGATGAAAATATAATAACTGCAACTACGAACAGAAACCGCATAGGTTTCGTATCGTTGTTTTGAACTTTTACTTGAGGAGTTTCACGGGGATTCTCAACTTAGAACAGAGAATCCCGCAAAAGTAGGAAAGATAAATTAGTTGATCTCGTATTCGGCTGTTACATCAACGCGAACTTTGATTTGCCCGCCAGAAAGATCTGTTGAAGCGGCTTCTGCCATCGCATTTTTCATGCTGTACGCACGAACCATTGGAATAGGACCACCACCACTTGAAGGGGTATGGCTGATTTTACTAACACCTGTGATACGAACACCGGCAGCTTTTGCAATCTCATCAGCTTTTGCTTTTGCCATTTTTACTGCATCAGTAAGAGCAGCTGTTTCAGTCTGAGATCTTTTGTCAGAATCCCATGTAATAGAGTTCACGTTGATACCAGAGTCCATGGATTTTTTCTCTGTGACCAAAGCGTCTAAGAAGGCGCCAGCATCTTCTACTTTTTTAAGTACAACAGAAACATTGTGAGCGACACGGAAGCCGACCATTTTGTTTTGCTGAGTTTTGTTGTCGTAAACGTACTCAGGGTTCAAAGAGTATTGTTCTGTTTGGATGTCTTCTTTTTTAATTTTGTAGTCGTCGAAAACTTTTTTGGCGTTTTTGTATTGAACAGCTGCGAGTGATTGCGCTTGTTTTGCTGTTGCGGCCTTGCCCCAGATTTCGATGTTCATCGCGACCATGTTGGGATCGATGCCTCGTTCAGCAACGCCGGTCACAACGATCAATTTATCTGCGTAAGCAGTGGTAGCTGCAGCCATCACACAAGCTGCTGCGAGAATAAGTTTCTTCATGAAAACCTCCCTTTTATTTCATTAAAGTCCGAGCGAGTTCCAAGAAACGCGCTTCGGTTACTTCGGGAGGCCAAGGTATGATCGGAAATTCAAATGGTTCATCCTCAGCAATATTCCACGAAGCAAGATCCTTAGTAATCAAATCACGAACTTCAGTGGCCAACAAGCGGCGATCGATTTGTTTGACAACCTTTGGCAGAGGATAATCGATATTAAATTTTTGCGAGATCGCCCAATGGATGCGCGATTCAATCACTTCAAAATCAGGGCAGAGCGCTTTGACCGGCGAAACGAGATCACCAACATAGGCCTCTGTCGCATCGTGAAAAAGCATTTGCAGGGCGATATCTTTGGTTGGCGAAACTTCCGCGCCGATGCACGAGTGCTGACCCACGCTGTAAAAGAAACGAGTATGACCATTAAAGCGCGCCTGACGAGCCAGGGCACAGGCAATGTCCTCGATTTTCACCATCTCTGGATCGGGTTTAAGAATATTAAAACGTTTTCCTGAAAGTGTGATGACCCAGGATTTTTCGATGACTTCAGGACGATCTAAATGTTCCGAGAGGGGAGGAAGTTGTGTGCTCATGGGTCCTTTGATTAGCGTAAGGACCCAAGAGTTGCATGAAGAATCTGATGATTATACGGAGCATTATCCCTCTCTGAAAGAGGGCTTATGTTATTCCTCAATTTGGCAGGAATAAGAGACTACATTTTCATCGTTAAGGTCGATGCGTTGAAAGCACGTCACGTTTTCTTGTTGTTTAAAGTAAGTGGCTGAATCGAACTTTTCAAAAGGAACTGTTGAGTTGCTTTTCCATTTCACGAGTTTTCTTTTTGCTTCAATGCTGTTCCAGAAAAACTCAGCTGCATCGCCTTGAATGCGAGTTCTTGTTTTATCTGCGTGCGCAGTCGTTGCAAGGGACGCGACCACTAGCAGGACCACAACTGTCGACAACTTAGTCAGACGACGAAAAGGGGAGTTCTTCAGGACTTCAAGCTTCATATAACCTCCGAAAATTTGATCATTCCCCTAACCAGCAAAAGGTGGTCCTTCTAGATGAAGGTCGGCTTTTGGACATAGGCCGAAGGTCGGTGGTGGTCCTGTTTTCTAAAACCCGTCTAAACCGTTGATATGTTTAGGTCGATATCACAAATGTGAAGTTCCTCGAAAAACTTTTCTTTACTATGTTTCCTCGGTTGCTGCTGACAGGCACGCCATGGGTTGCTCTATGGGATGAGCAAGAGAGAAAAGCATTTCTAAATGCGGCCAGAATTATTTTTCCCATCATGATGCTTGTTTATATTCTTCATTACTTCACGGTCGATCGCAGCGAAGGACTGGCACCAAGTGAACTCTGGTTTAATTATCGTTTCGGCATGGCGGCTATTTGTGGAGTCACGGCGTTGTTTTACTGCGTTCCAAAGCTGTCGGCGAATCGCTTATACAAGGTTCCTCTGATTTTAGCGTGTGCGGTGTGCACATATTTCCAAGCTCGCACTGTGGTGTGGTATCCCAAAGTTCCTTATCTCTATGTTTACGCGTTTATATTTTTTTCGGCAGTGATGTTACGCTCCTCGATCATGAGAAGTGTCCTTTTAGCGGCGGCCTTTTCGGCTCTGACTTGGAGCACTCTTGTAGAAGCTGGTCAAAGTCCGGCGATGATCGCGAGCGCTTCTGTCGTGACGATGGTTTTCGTGATTATCGCGCGCTCTAAATACGTATCCGATATTAATCTCTTTATTGCGAATCAACGAAACTTTGATCAGCAAAAGAAATTTATTGAAGTGAACTTGGAGTTCACAAACCAAATTAAAGCTTTCTTGCCAGCGGAAATCTCAAAGCGTCTTATGTACTTTATCCAAGAAAGTCGCATGAGCACATTGCAGGCGATTGACGAGGTTCTAAGACCACGCACCTTGCCAGTCGCGTGTCTTTACAGTGATATCCGGGGCTTCACGCGAGATTCAAATGACTTAAGTGGCTATGTGTCGCAAGCAATGCTTCCGAACGTCAAAATTTCGACGGAGTTGGTTGAAAAACATAACGGGATTCCACGTAAAATCGGGGATTTAATTTTTGCTTATTACGATTCACCCGAAATCCAATTCAATATCCTGAACGCGATGCTATCTGCGGCCTCGATCAGTCGATTCAATTCCCAAATGAATGAGAATTTGCCTGAAGGTCAGCGTATCAAAAGATACATTCTTGTTTCCTGTGGTGATGCGATTGTTGGAAATCTAAGCTCCTATGAGTCCGCGATTGAAATCACAGCTATTGGTAGCCCTGTGAATATTCTCAGCCGAATCGATGAGTTGACGAAACAAAGTCCATTAAAAGAGCAACTGGAACAAGGCGACGTTATTATTACCTCAAGATTTGCCGAGTTACTGGGGGCCATTCGTCCGCAGATCGATTTGAAGAAAATAAATCTGCGAAGTTTGAATTTAAAAATTCGCGACTTTGACGATGTTGAATCTATTTACGTATTTAAAACCACGAAAAACAATTTAGAAGCATTGATGGATGAATCAAGGTCTTCTATTCGCTATGCAGGTGTAGCATGAAGCAACAAAAAACCTTTCAGGAACAACAAATCAGCGCCATTCATGGTGGAATAGTTCCCGCAGATGTGCGAGACGGCGATCAAATTTATGCGCGTCTGGTTTGTCAAAATGGTCCCGCACCATTTAATAAAGAATTTCGCGTTTGGAGAATGAGTCCACTTGGAATCGAGTTGCTCGTTCAAGATAGAACTGAATTGCCTAAAGGAACACCTGTAGATCTGGAACTTAAGATTGGTATGCAAAAAAGTACGCTGAACGGTTTAGTAGTTGATGATGTTGTTACAGAGAATAATTTGCACCTTCTTCATATTCGTTTAATTTCTAAAATTGCCGAGCGCGTAGACGGTATTGAACGCCGTGAATCGAATCGCTGGATTTGCAGTGAGCAATTCTTCCCCACAGCAGTGGCTTCAAATCCTGCCAAATTTAATGATTTCGTTTATTTCAAAGTTCGTGATCTTTCCAATGGTGGTATGAAACTTCATACGAGCTTGCGGAACAAGTTCATTATGCCAGGGATGAGCTTTGATTGTATCGTGAACTTCCCAATGGTCACACAAATCAAAATGAAAATCACAGTTAAAAATCTTCGCATAGAGATGGATGGAACCAAAGAGGTCCTTGCTCTAGGAGTGACGTTCAATAAAGAAGAAAAAGGCGTGTCAGACGCGGTAGCGCAGTATTTGATGCAATTTGGATCTGCGAGTTCTTTGGATGAGCTCTTAGACTCTGGAGTTTATGTTTCAAAAGTTTCTGAAGCCGTGCAGTTTAGTTACGTGCGAACTAAAGAGCAATATGACAAAGTTTTGGAGCTTCGTTATTTAGCATATAAAGACGCTGGTAAAATTAAAGAAGGTATGACTCCTCAAGATATGGCCGATGAGTTCGACTCACGCGCGCGTATTGTGATGGGGGTGTTTAAGGGCGAGGTCGTTTGTAGTGCTCGTTTAATCTTCAGTCAGTTTGACGACAAGATGGAACAAGAAAAGTTCGTGAAGTGGCCAGCACATCTTCCTCGTCGTGACGAGGTTGTTGAGATTATGAGAGCGTGCACGCGACCAGATTTCCGCGGCAGCGATCTATTAGTATCTATGTTTAAATTCATGGCGATTGCCGTGGCTCAATCAAAACGTAAATGGGTTGTCATTTGTGCAACAGACCACATGGCGCCTCTGTATGAACGCATTGGCTTCAAACAAGTTGGTTTGAGCTATGAGCATACTGGTTTGAACAACTTGAAGCACAATATTCTTGTTGGAAACGTACCAGATGCGATGATGGGAAAAACTGTGAACCCGATCGAATGGAATATCGTTTGGTCCGGCGTGGTTACGTACCTGCAGCAGTATGATATGGTCGAGCTTGAGCCTGCGACGAATTTGCGACTCGGTATTTACCGGTTGTTAGGACCGGTGGCGACTGTTGTGCGCTATTTCTATGAAAAAAGAAAAGCCGACAAAATTCTGATGGCTCGCCAAGCGGAACGCGGCGAGATTGAAAATAAAAAGGCGAGTTGATCCTATGATGCACGTATTCGGAACATTAGCGACTCTCACATGTCTGATTCAATTCTTATCTGTATTTTTCGTCTTTAAAAAGGTCGAATCAACGGGCAACACTCGTTACCGAATCTTTCAAGTACAGTTTCTTTCGACTTGGGGATATTTCTTTTCGCTTCTTTATCGCGAAGGTGTGCCAGGAACACCGATTGTAGCAGGTGTCTCTTCAATGATAATTTTGGCCTGCATGGCTTTATTTTTTCATTGCAGCTCATTGATTCGCAAAAACAAACTGAGCATCGTATTTAGCGAGGACTCGCCGCAGTTTCATATCAGCAAGGGTCCGTACTCATGCGTTCGTCATCCGTTTTATACGTCTTATATTTTCACTTACGTTGCAGTTGCGATGGTTATGCAAAGCTGGATTCTGACTGCCATGGCGTGCTCCATGTTCGTAACGTACTACCTTGCCGCTCGCTATGAGGAAAGTAAATTCCTCAATTCAAATTTGAAAGATTCCTATCGCGCTTATATGGACAAAACTGGAATGTTTTTTCCAAAGTGGGCTCTTAATCGAGACGCATCTGAACCTTATTCCAAGGTTTCTTAAACGGAAAACGAAGAGAGGGTCTTCCGCTCTTCGTTATTTCTTCTCAAGATATTGAAGCAAACGTCCGCGCAGTTCTCCTTTGTTGATCTCGTAAAGATCTCCATGGTGACCGCCAGGGATAATCCAGATTTCTTTTGGATCTTTTGCCAGCTCAAATAATTTTTGTGACTGTTCAGGTTCTACGATCCAGTCCTTATCGCCTGCGATAAAAAGCATCGGTGTCGGGGAGAACTGGCTGATATCTTTTGGAGCCCACTTGTCGCTTAAGACGAGATAACCAATGGGTTGAAAGAGCCAAGTGATCCAACTGCGACTCAGGACTTGCGCGCCCATTTTACGATAAGACGGAAAGCTTGCTTCAATAATCACGTGATTAAAAGGAATGCGACCTTTGATTTCTTCAGCCGTGCGAAGGGCGACGTTTCCGCCAAGGCTTGCTCCATAGATAATTAGATTCGTCGGTTTCTTATTTGCCACCAACCACTCAGCAGCAGCAATGCCTGCTTTCACAGTGCCTTCAGGTGAAGGTTTTCCCGAAGATGTTCCATACCCTGGATAATCAAAAATCAAATAGCTATAACCTTGCTCAGGTAACCAACGGAATGTTAAAAAATGCGAGGTTAGGTTTTCACCGTTTCCATGGAAAAATAAAACCGTGCCTTTGTTCTCTTTTGTTTTCGAAGCAAAGTACCAAGCATGCAGCATGTTGCCATCAGAGCTTTTAAAATAAATATCTTCGGGTTCAAGTTGCACGCGAGCGGGATCAAAAAGTTTTTCGGTCTTGGGGTAATACAGCATACTAGAGCAGCCCAAGCTTGCTAAAGC
Organism: Bdellovibrio sp. HCB2-146; assembly: GCF_047345725.1. Lineage (NCBI taxonomy): Bacteria > Pseudomonadati > Bdellovibrionota > Bdellovibrionia > Bdellovibrionales > Pseudobdellovibrionaceae > Bdellovibrio > Bdellovibrio sp. HCB2-146. Next base: position 331,803 of record NZ_JBLEQP010000001.1, on the reverse strand, counting down.
TAAGACGGTGGCCGCGAAGCGAAAAAGACTAGTAATAGAGATTAAGTTCCGCACTGTACTCTTCATCGTTTTTAGCTCCTAATCGAAGTCCGATGTTTTTTCCAAAATTGATTTGCGCGCCACCAAAAAGATCACGGTACTCGTTGAAGCTGCCGTGGTTATCATAGCGATACCATGCTTCGGCCAAAAGACTCACGCGATCTTGGAAGTTATAGCGAAATAGCACAGCCGGGCCTGCGCCCATACGGAATGTGTCGTTCACGAAATGCTCGTCGTAGGCAAATCCAGCCCGCACCCAGGCACTGGCGATAAAGCCCGAGAAGAATTCTTTAGAAAGCCCTGCGCCCAAGGTAAATTCCAATGGCATGCAGTCATATTGGCATTCGGATTGATAATCGCGATCCCAACCAAACTTCAAGCGCCATGACGGAGAATGAGAAAACGCATTCCAGTCTGACAACGACACAATTTCAACCAAACCGATTTTTTCAAATTGCACATGGCCTGCTTGCGGATCGTAACTAAAATCGGTCGCGAGCATTTGCATTTCAGAATAGGCGGGATAGCCGCGAATAGGATCTAGCAAATCATGCAAGGCAAAGCGATGACCAAGAGTCGTGAGATCTTTTTTGTGACGGTGAAGATAGCCCATTTTAGCGCGAGAAGATCCATGGGCTTCATGGGGGGCATCGCGAGGAGGAGTCGGTACGATCAAATCAGGGCTGACAACGTTGACTTCACTGCGTGCGAACAGAACTTGTTTTTTAAGTTTGTACTGCCCCTTTTCATGCATCACATCGGCAGCATATTTAAAGTCGACGTAATCCATCGCGGTATCAAGCAGCTCTTGCTTTTCTTTTTCGGAAGCACCGGCTGTCAGCGCGGCAACATCTTCATTCTGAATAAAGCCCGCCATCTTTTTTTGTTCAGCAGGATTTAAGCTGTCAAAGCGAGTTTGAAAAGTCGCGCGTCCCGACGGGCGGTAACTGATACGACGAACAAAGTCCGGCGTATCGTACACCAAAGTCATCGTGTCACCGGGAAGAACAGCGGCTTTGGTTCTCTCAATCAAACGCAGTGAAGGGCGAACGGCGTCAAGGGCTGCAATTATGCGGTACGAGCAGTTTTCGGTAAAATACCAATAGGCAAAGCCCGATTGTTGCAACTCGAATAAATGCGCAACTAACAAGTCGACCTCGTCCTGGGTCAAATTCAAATCGTATTCCCACAAATCGCGACTCTCAAAGTTGTTATACTCTCGCACTTTGAAGTAATATGGCAGAATCTCAAATCGTCCTGGGAACAATCCCAAGAGTCCCATGATTGCATAACTTGCAGGAGTCGCCCCTTCAGGGACACCAGAGAAGCCAACGCCGAAATCAATGAGTTCATATTTCTTTTCAGCAGAAGAAGAGGATCCACGATTCAAGCGTAAGAAAGAGTGTCCATAGGCTGAAGCGGGATTATTCATATAATAAGACGAAAAAACATAAGTCGCTGAATGTGCATCGATGATTTTGCGGAAGTTTTCAAAACGCGTGCATGTAACTTCCGGCCAAGACACTTTCGGCAGACGGTTTTTTAAATATAAAAAGCGTCCGGGAAAAACACATTGCGCACGCTCCTGCACATCGGCATCAGGGGCTTTTCGGGTCCAAGCAGGGTCTAAAATCGCGCGAATGGTTTCGTTGAGTTCGGATTCAGGATTTGTCTTTCCATCTTTGGCAAAAAAGAAAGCAGGGGAATCGGCCTGACTTTGGGGTGCCATGAATTTTTCGCTGCGATAATTAAGGAGGTTCCACCACTGTTGCTCTTGGCCGAGTTTAATTTTTGCAGCTTCAGCAATGGCAAATTCCGCAGTGCTGTTGACTGCGAATGCCGAGTGAGGAACTAAAAAAAGAAGAAGTAAAAATCCATTTTTAAGCATAAAAAAAGAGGGAGTAAAAACCCCCTCTCATTTTTACCTTAAGCCGTGCTGGTTAGCAAAAACTTAGGTTTATTTGCAGTCGCAAAAATTAGCTTTTTACAGAGCAAACTTTTTGAGCTGTTTCCATCACACGGTCAGCTGATTGAGCAGACTCAGAGTAGATAGATTTGTAGTTGTTTTTCAAAGTCACACCCAAAACAGAAGAATCGCAATTCATCATTTTAGAAAGAGTGCTCAAAGTCTCACCTTGACCACGTACGATGTCGTTCTCAAGAGCAACAGCGTTGTTGTCGATGAAAGCTTTTGTTTCGTTAGCTGCGAATACAGAAGGACCGCAGTTAGATGTACCAGTAGACATACCGAAAGTTTGGCTACCAGCTGTGCTGTTTACAGTTGCAGCAAGAATTTGGATGCCACCTGGTTTGTCACCGAATGCCAATGAACCAAGACCGCAACCAGCAGTACCGTAAGTACCGTTGCTCAAGTCACTTTTAGAAACAGCGTGTGCTACAGTTGCAGAAGAAAGAATCAAAGCTGCAAGAATCATTTTTTTCATTTTATCCTCCGTTGGGTTTAAACTGAAAAAAATTGTCTTCTTTAAAAGCGAAAGTGGCAAATAAATTAGATGACATTTAGCATGGAGTCGAGAGCACTGACATAATGCTCTCGTCCAAGGTCCAGGTGTTACTGAACAGGGAAAAGATAAGTTGTCGTCATCGCATTCTTCTCAGTGATCGAATGGATTTCGTAGATCTCAAGCACAGGCCCTGATTGTTTGAGTCCTTTTTCAAGCATGAACTTGTTCACCTTTGGATAAACTTTGAGGGGGCCAATTCCAGGCGAGCCAGTGAATGTCGCTATAACATAATTTTTTGAAGGTAATGTTTCAGTTTTAAAGCCTTCAGGTAAGTTGGCCGGTACTTGCTCCACAACACAGCCTGCTTTTGCACGCAAACGAGCTTCTTCCACTGACTGAGGGTCGTCCAAGTATTCACCAAAAGAACGGCCGCACGGTGTTCCTTGAGCTTTAAAGAAGTTCTCAACCTTTTCGATCTCTTTTGAAATCTTGTGATAAGGACCCATGTAGTCGATGTACACAAGTTGCAATGGACCTTGTGGCCCTTGAGAAATATCAACGCCTTTAAATGCGCCTAAGTAGTTTGAAAGAAACAAACCGAAAGACACAATCGCAACCAGAATAAATACCAATACGTACTTCATTTTTACCTCGTTAAATCCACTTAATAGAACAACCCATCGAAGCCACTTGATCGTCAGAAACCTTTTCGCCACGAGAAAGTTTTTGAACAGCTTCATAGAGTTCACGTTTTGTTACTTTTGAAGCATCCTTCCACGAGTCATCAAGGCGACCCCGGTAAGAGAGCTTCAAATTTTTATCATAGACAAAATAATCTGGCGTGCAGACCGCGCCAAACTTATGTGCCACCTCTTGAGTGGCATCATGCAAATACACGAACGGATAATTTTTTTCCTTCGCACGTTTTTGCAAATTCTCAAAAGAGTCTTCCGGATGGTCCTTGGCATCATTTGAGCAAATCGCCACCACAGGGATATTTTGTTTTTTTAAATCATTTCCCAGTTGGATCAAGCGATCTTCAATGGCTTGAACATAGGGGCAGTGATTGCAAATAAACATCACGACAAGCGGGGAGCCAGTGCTGAAATCTTTGAGCGAATATGTTTTGCCATCGATTGCTGGCAATTGAAAATCAGGACAAGCCTCGCCCAGTTCTGCAAAGGGAGTAAATGTCAGTGCCATAAAAATCCTTTCTTAGAGCGAACTCCAGTGAATTTTTTTATCGCCAATCAAAAGGCTCCCGTCACTTTCCATGCCTGTGTATTTTTCCGCAAGCAAAGGATGCTGATTCAGAGCTGTTAAAAGAGACATTTGATCCGTCGAACTTAGAGGTTCATCGCAATGAGAAACCGCATCGGTTAATTCAAAAAGCAAACGATCTAAGAAAGCCAAATAATCTTGTCCTAACAACGGAACACCTTGAGGAAGCTCTTCCATCAAGCAAGTCGCTTTGTCTACCGACTCGGGAGCAGCGGTAAAGTTCATGCCAATGCCTGCAATCAAACGCACTTCGGTTCCTTGCGCAATATTTTCAAGCAAAATACCCGCAACCTTTTTTTCGCCAATATAAATGTCATTGGGAGCTTTAAGATTCCACGCTAAAAACGGCCACGTCGCTGAGCACGCACGATAGAGCGCAAGGCCCACCAGGCAGGATGTTGTCGGCTGAGGTTTGAAGTTTAAAAGAAAAGCCCATGAACTTAGCAGCGAGCTGCCGGTACGGGCATCTGTCCAAGTATTGGCATTGCGACCGCGACCCGCTGTTTGATGGTCGGCAAGATAAAGGCAAAGAGGTTCTTCTGCTGTTTTTTCAGAGAAGGCTTCCTCTTTTGCTAAAGCATTTGTGCTCTTCAGGCTGGCTGAATAAGAAACGTAAAGGTGATTGTTTTCGGCCCACTGAGAAGTGACGAAGCCAATACGGATTTCATCCATCTTATTCGTCCCAGTTAAAGACCAAGCTCACGTCCGCGCAAGGTGCAGAGTGAGTCAGAGCGCCCACAGAAATATAAGTTACACCGGTTTCAGCAACCGAACGCACACGCTGCAGATTCATGTTGCCACTGGCTTCAGTTTCAGTGCCCTCAGGAATCATCGCAATAGCTTGCTTCAACATCTCGTTGTCCATGTTGTCGAGAAGAATACGCTGAGCATTCATCTCAACGGCTTCTTTCACTTCTTGCAAAGTGCGAGCTTCAACTTCAACTGGTAAGTTCGAATGTTCACGCACACGAGTCACGGCAGCTTTAATTCCACCCATGATCGCAATGTGGTTGTCTTTAATAAGAATCGCCGTGCTGAGGCTCATACGATGATTCACGCCACCACCATGAACAACTGCTTTTTTCTCAAGCTCACGGAAGCCCGGAGTTGTTTTGCGTGTATCGAGGATTTTAGTTTTGGTTCCCGCAACATTTTTAACGAAGCGGTGTGTGTGAGTTGCAATACCTGAAAGGTGACCTAAGAAATTCAAAGCCACGCGTTCTGCTTTTAAGATTTGTACGAGATCACCCTCGATCGTGCAGATGATTTGACCATTCAAGATTTCATCACCTTCTTCGAAGTGCCATTTCACACGGCAGTTCGGCTCCAAAGCATGCATGGTTTGTTCAAAAGGAGCCGCGCCGGAGAGAACGATGTCTTCCTTTGCTTTTAATTTGGCGCGACCTTGACGGGGTTTAAGAGCTAAAGACTCTGTTGTGACATCGCCCGTAGGCATGTCTTCTTTAATAGCTGCACGGATGAGTTCAAGTAGTGTCATGGGAACCTCTAAAAGGTCCCCGAGTTATTGAGATGGGACCTTATTAAAATTTTTCAGTATCGCGAAGGATCTTGTTGATCTCCTCACGCACCACGCGCTCGGCGATCTCAGGAAGCATTTTCCAGCAGATGGACTCGATGACTTCGCGAGCTTCTTCACGAATAATCTTTTCCATCATATTTGAATTCATGTCCATCTTGGATTGAGCTTTGGGCTCAGCATTAGAAACTGGAGCTTTCTTTTGCAGCGTTTCGATCATTTGGTCCTTAACTGATTTTTCAACTTTCTTCGCGAAAGTCTCTGTTAAATCCGGGCCATTCTCATGAAAGCTGATTTCCTCAAAGTCACCAGCAACTTCAACGTGAGCATGGTCCAAATCTTCAGCTTGTGGGATCACGAATTTAGATGCGAAATCCGTTGATTCTGTATCAGGGACTTGGATCTTAAATTTTGACAAATCTTGGTGAGCCCAGCCACCTTCGTCCGCCTCGTCTTGTGAACGAGGAGTCGCCGTCAAAGGAACCGAGGCAAACTCTTCGTCTGAAGTTTCAAGTGGGTGAGAAATAGTGCCGTTTTCGTCTGCTTCAGGAATATCAAAAACATTTGAAATTTCACCAGCAAGAGCGGATTCGCGAGTGGAAGTGGGTTCCGCAGGCGTTTCTTCAAAGTCTGGCATTTCCGGGAAAGAGATAAAGCTGCTAACCGGATTTGTTGTGGTCTTTTGAACGAGGCTGTTCACCAGATTGCGCAAGTTGTCTGCATCAAAAGGTTTTTCTAAGCGACCGTCAGCGCGGCTTTCTTTCGCCTTCGCTTCGTCGATTTCCATAAAGCCACTCCACATGAGGACCACAGGGATTTTCGTCGTTTCAGGGTCATTTTTTAGATCCAATGAAACTTCATATCCAGAGCGCTTTGTTAAAAGAACATCGGCAAATACGATATCAGGTTTGAAAGATTTTGTGACAGCTAGCACATCCAAGCCCACAGGCACGGCCTTCACTTCGACTCCGAAGTCGGAAAGAGCCAATTGGATCACTTTTTTAATTGTGGAACTTTCATCTGCTAGCAAGACGCGTAAAGCCATAATGAAAGTAAAATGGTATTTTGGTATTGAGTCAAGAATAATAGGGAAAGCAGGAGCAACTCGCAGGTGAATCGGATCGATCGTTACACATCATGGCTGTTTTTAGGTTACTTTGTTGGAGGCCTTTTGGTCTTCTTGACGCTTTATTCAGCTGTCGATGCGATGTCGACCATTGCGAATTTCAAAGGCGTCGCCCCTGAAGCCTTGATGCGTTACTATCTGAATTCTTTTCCTGAGATTATTCAAACGCTTTTACCGGTTGCTTGCTTGTTGGGCGTGATTTTGACTTTGACGGCTCTTAATAAAGCAAATGAACTCGTTGCGTTATTTGCGGCCGGCATGAGTTTGCTTCGCATTGCCTTTCCGTTGCTTATTGGAGTGGCAATTATTTCGGTGATTGGTTTTTTTGTTGGGGATCGCGTGATTCCCAAAACCAACGCCAACAAAAACTATATTTACTACTACGATATTAAAAAAGAACCGCACAGATATTCGACGGTGAAAACCGACCGTATTTGGTATCGTTCAAAGAATTCTATTTTTAATATCAAAACTTTGAATGCTAAAGGGGACCGCGCACAAGGTCTGACGATGTATTTCTTTAGTGATGAGTGGGATCTTGTTCAGATGATCACCGCGCGCGATGTGGTGATGGAAGGGGCGAATTGGCAGCTTGAAAATGGAACTGTCACAGTCTTTTCGAAAGACTCAAGCTTTCCTTTAAGTTCTCAGTTTAAAACTAAGAAAATTGTGATGGCCGAGGACTCCAAAGACCTGCAAAGCGCGGGGCAAACAGCGGAGATGATGAGTCATACGGAACTGAAGCGCTTTATTGAAAAAAATAAGGACGCGGGGTTGGACACGGTCGCATATGAGGTCGACTATCATAAGAAATTTTCCTTCGCATTTGCCGGCCTGGTCATGTGTTTACTAGGTATTCCTTTCAGTGTGGGGCGGGCCCGTTCGGGGGGCACGATGCTCAATGTGGGGATTTGCTTAGGCCTGGTTTTCGCGTATTACGTTTTATATTCCTCTGGGATTACATTAGGGCAGCATGGAACATTGCCGCCTTATGTGGCAGCCTGGGCTCCCAACGTATTGATGGCCGGCCTTGCCTTGGTCCTTCTCAAAAGGCTCAAACGTTGATATAATGGAGGCCTCCCTGGAGGTTCCCTATGGTCATGAAAATCCTCACTTTCCCAGACCCACGTTTGCGTGAAGTTGCTAAGCCTGTGACTGAGTTCGGTCCTGAGCTAAAAACGTTGGTCGAGAACATGATCGAAACTATGTACGATGCTCACGGTATTGGACTTGCGGCTCCGCAAGTGGGTGAGTTGGTTCGTTTGGTGGTGATCGACACTCGTCCAAAAGACGAAGAAGGCCGCCGTTATAAGTACGACGAAATGACGGAAATGGAAAAAGCCGTTCCGCAACCATTGGTTTTGATCAATCCAACTATCGTTGGTGGTGAAGGTAAGACAACTTTCGATGAAGGTTGCTTGTCAGTTCCTGGTTACTACGAAACAGTTGAACGTTATGAAACTGTCGAGATGAAAGCTTACGATGTGAATGGCAAAGAGTTCACCGTGAAAACAGACGGTTTGCTTGCGATCTGCATGCAGCACGAATTGGATCACTTGGAAGGTACTTTGTTCATCGATCACTTGAGCTTTGTGAAATCGAACAAAATTAAAAATCAAATCAAAAAGTACGGCTATCCAGTCAAGGAGAAGAGTGGAGATGGCGACAAAGATAAATCATCTGATCCAGAAAAGTGTGAAGTGTGAGTAAAGTCCGAGTTTGCTTTCTAGGCACCCCAGAATTTGCAGTCACATCATTGAAAGCACTCTTGGAAGACGATCACTATGAGATCGTCGGCGTTGTGACCCAGCCGGATCGCCCGGCGGGACGCAAACTTCAGCTCACTCCAAGTCCGGTAAAAGTGCTCGCTCTTGAGCACGGTTTGAAAGTGATTTCCCCTGAATCTTTAAAAAACGATCCTGCCGCCAACGCTGAAATCAAAAGTTGGGGCGCGGAAGTCGCCGTTGTTGTGGCTTTCGGTCAAATCCTCACGCAAGAGTTTTTAGACTCTTTTCGTTTCGGTTGCGTGAATGTGCATGGCTCGATCTTACCACGCTGGCGTGGGGCTGCTCCGATCCAGCGCGCGATTGAAGCTGGTGACACAGAGACAGGCGTGACGCTGCAAAAAATGGTGAAGAAGCTAGATGCTGGCGACATCATCGGCATTCGTCGCGTGCGCATTCATGAAGATATGGATGCAATGCAGTTGCATGATGAGTTGGCGCGTTTAGGTGCTGATTTGTTGCGAGTAGAATTGATGGATTATGTGCGCGGAAATTTGGCGCCGGTTCCTCAAGATGAATCACAAGTCACGATTGCTAAGAAAATTGATAAAGCTGAATCGTTGATTGATTGGAATCAATCGGCAAAATCTTTGAGCGGTAAGGTCCGTGGTTTTACTTATGGGCCTGGTACTTATACTTTGTTGGGTGGAAAGAAATTGAAGCTTCACAAAGTGCGCGCTTTGTCTGATCGCAGCTCAGTGGGGCCAGGTCGTGTGGCGGGCGTGAATGATGAGTCGATCACGATTGCCACCGGTGATGGCGTATTGAAAATTTTTGAACTGCAACCAGAGTCACGCAATCGCATGAAGGTCGCAGATTTTCTTAAAGGAAATCCTTTAAAAGTAGGAGATCAAATCGGTGTCTAAAAAAGTTTCTCCATCCATTTTATCAGCGGACTTTGCGAATCTTGAAAAAGAAGTCAAAGCCGTTGCGGCCGCTGGCGCTGATTGGATTCACGTCGACGTGATGGATGGACACTTTGTACCGAATTTGACAATTGGTGTTCCTGTTGTGGCTTCACTTAAAAAAGTATCGCCATTGCCTCTGGATGTTCACTTGATGATTGAAGAGCCTGAAAAGTATGTCGAAGCTTTTATCAAAGCGGGCAGTGACTATTTGACGATTCATGTGGAATCAACTCGTGATCCAGCAGCTGTGTTGAAACGTATTCGTGAGTTGGGAGCTAAACCTGGAATCACATTGCGTCCTCGTACACCCGTGGAAGACGTTCTGCCGTTATTGCCTTTATGTGATTTAGTGTTGGTGATGACTGTTGAACCTGGATTCGGCGGCCAATCTTTCATGCACGATCAGATCGCTAAAATTTCGAAATTACGCTCTGAGATTTCATCGAAAAAATTAAAATGCTTGATCGAAGTCGACGGCGGTATTAACGCCGAAACGGCCAAGCTTTGTCACGAAGCTGATGTTTTCGTAGCGGGAAGTTTTGTCTTCGGTCGCAACTATGCCGAAGCAATTTCAATACTAAAAAAATAGCCTTGAGAGGTACGCCGTACTTTTTTGGCGTGCACTACTTCATTTGCCTAAAAGTGTATTTCTTTGCTTCGCACGGGCTTAAAAACCGGGCCGGGTTCTTGGCCGTTTTCTAAGTACAAGGCTGCGTTTTTTTCTTCAAGTGCTTGCAGAGCATTTTTTACCCTGCGGGCAACATTGATAATCAACATTTCATACGCTGTTTCGAGTGATACAAATTTGAAATCTTTGAGTTCGTATTCTTGAAGGCGAATGCTTTGCGCTTGTTTTTCGGTGAGGTCTTTGGCGCAAAAAAGAAATTGGATGTATTCGCCTTTGACGTCACGATTGTGGATGTAATCAACCGCGAGCAGGCTGAGAGGTTCGATTTCGATGCCGAGTTCTTCGCGCACTTCACGGTGCAAGCCCTCAAGTGGTGACTCTTCGGCTTCGATGGTGCCGCCAGGTAAAATCCATCCGGGATTGTAAGTTGGTTGTACGATTAAAAGCTCACCTTTGTAGAAGAGCAGAACACCTGCGCCAATTCTTTTCTTAGGAAGGGACGCATAGAACTCTTTGTCGTCGCGAAAAGTTCGTAACATAAGCTCCTCCAATGATGTCGAATCTGTGAAGTCCTAGACTCTGCTCAAGGCTAGAAGGAGCTGAAACGTTGACCCCGAGTGGAAGTCTCTACAAAATTGTATTCGAGTCCGAAGTTCTTTTGGATTACAAAAGGAGAAACCTAATGAAAAAGCTTCTGTTAATTTTAGCAATTGGTCTGGGCTTTACCAGCACTTCACACGCCGACATTCTAGTTGAGCCTTACCTTGGTTATGAAATGGGTTCGGGTGAAACAAGTGGCGTCGATTTCAAATCGGATGGCGTGAACATGGGATTGCGTCTTGGTTGGAAAAGCCCATTGATGTTGTGGATCGCAGGTGAATACAACCTGGGTGTTAGCGGAAACTTTAAGCCAGATGTTGGTAGCGATGAAAGCACAAAAAGAAATGTTCTTGGTGCGGTTGTAGGTATCGACTTCCCAATTCTTTTGAGAGGTTGGATTGGTTACGGATTCTCGAATGAAATCAAAGGCGACAACTCAACTCTTAAAGGTACAAACACAAAAATTGGTGTTGGTTTCACGGGTTTGCCATTCGTATCTTTAAACTTTGAATACATCAAAGACGATTTCAAAGATGTTGAAACTAGCGGTGGTACAACTGATTTCGACGGTAACCACTCTTCATACATGCTTTCAGTTTCTCTTCCACTTGAACTTTAATTCTCAAGTAAGAGCTTAAAAAGCAAAAACCCACACCGAAAGGCTGTGGGTTTTTTATTTTCAAAATTCAAATTAAATTCTAGTGAACTTTGGAACCGTTGGGCTCCTTGAAATCAGGGGAGAGCTTTCCTCTGTGGCACATATAGCAAGTTGCCGCTGGACCCTTTTTTCCATCAAAGCCGTTATCTTTTAGCATCTGAGTGATTTTCATGTGCTCGCGGCTGACCTTAAAGGCCTGCTTCTCATCGCTCGTAAAATTTTGAACGTTATGGCAGGTTGTGCAAGTTACACCTAATTCACGGGAAATAACGATCATTTGCTCGCGGATTTTTTCCTCACGAGTCACAAGTTTCGTAACCGATTGAGCCTGAGCCACTTCGACCAGAAGCAACAACATCAAAACGCAGCGCATAGAACCTCCAAACGTACCTGCTTCCTTTTGTGTCGCCAAGGAACCTGGTACCTTTTCGACACGAAAGTAAGCAGGTACCTTTAGGCTCGCTGAGGGGCGGGGGAAGGGCAAGTTTCCGGGTGATTTCTTGACTGGTTCTAGACCCAAGTGTAACCATTATTGCTGACTTCTTTTCTAACCCGGAGCCCTGTATGAAAATTAAGCACCTCGATGATCTTAATACCCTCGTGAGCCTCAGCAAACGTCGCGGATTCGTCTTTCAATCAAGCGAAATCTATGGCGGTTTGGGAAGCTGCTGGGATTATGGTCCGTTGGGCTCTTTGATGAAGTTGAACGTCAAGCGCGCGTGGTGGAATGCCATGACTCGCAGAGCAGACATCGTCGGTCTTGATGCCGCGATCTTGATGCATCCGACAGTGTGGAAAGCTTCTGGTCACGTGGATGGTTTCTCGGATCCATTGGTTGACTGTAAGGACTGTAAAACTCGTTTCCGTGCGGATAACACAGAGTCGTACATCCAACACAAGAAATGTCCAAATTGCGGCAGCAAAAACTTGTCTGAAGAGCGTAACTTCAACTTGATGTTTAAAACTCACATGGGTCCTTTGGAGGATTCTGCGAGTGTGGTGTACTTGCGCCCTGAAACAGCTCAAGGTCACTTTGTGAATTTCTTAAACTGCCAACAATCGTCTCGTTACAAAATTCCATTTGGAATCGCCGCGATTGGTAAATCATTCCGTAACGAAATCACTCCAGGAAATTTCATTTTCCGTACGCGTGAATTCGAACAAATGGAAATGCAATATTTCGTGAAACCAGGAACAGACGAGCAGTTCTTTAACTACTGGAAAGAAACTCGTTGGAATTTCTATATCAAGTACGGCATCAAGGCTGAAAACTTGCGTTTCCACGACCACGAAAAACTAGCGCACTATGCGCGTGCCGCGACGGACTTTGAATTCAAATTCCCAATGGGATTCTCGGAGCTTGAAGGTATTCATAACCGTTCAGACTTCGACTTAACTCAACATATGAAGTTCTCTGGTAAATCACTTGAGTACTTCGACGAAGCGAGCAAAGAGAAATACATCCCATACGTTATCGAAACGGCCGTGGGTTGTGATCGCTTGTTCTTGGCTTTCATGTGTGATGCTTATCGTGAAGAGATCACGACAGATGCAGAGGGTAAAGAAGACGTACGCGTGGTCATGGGCTTCCACCCAGAAATTGCTCCGTACAAAGTTTGCGTTTTGCCTTTGTCGAAAAAAGAAGAACTGTCAGTACCAGCAATGAAGTTGCGTGATCAATTGGCAGAAGACTTTGATACGACTTACGACGAAACAGCTTCGATAGGTAAACGTTACCGTCGCCAAGATGAAATCGGAACTCCGTTCTGCGTGACTTTCGACTTCGACACAATCAACGATCAAGCCGTGACTGTTCGTCACCGTGATACAATGGTTCAAGAGCGCATTCCAATTGCACAATTGAATTCATACATCGCTGGTAAGCTTAAAAGTTTCTAGTATTTAGAAATCTAAAACTAAAAAGGCGCTGAGGGAAAACTCAGCGCCTTTTTTATTTGTGTTTAAGAAATAATTTAAAAGAACAAATGCACGGCTTTATCAAGGAAGTAGTAGAGAACGATAAAGGCGATTACAAAGATGATTTTCTTTCTGAGATCCATACCTCAACGATAGCTAAATTCCTTCTTAAAATCCATTGCCCCTAAGGGAAAGGTCTAGGCGACTTCTGTGAGCGGCCTTGCCATGAATGTCGAGTTTTCATTCATATAGGCTCAGGTTTGTAAGGTAATTTTCGACTGGGCTCTCGTATTCTAGGGTATCTTGGCATTGACTGGCACTGAATTGGCAATAAGCCACGGGAAGTAGAGGGTCATAGGATGAAATCATTTTTAACGAAGATAGAGATGCTTTGGTTGGGCGGAAGAGGCCTGATGTCCACTCTATTGACACTTGGTTTGCTCCTACAAGGTTCTTTTGCGCACGCGCGCGCTTGGGATGAGGACGAAAAAGTCCCTCAATTTGATTTTACGGTCTTGGCGGAATTGAATCAGCGTGCGGCATCCCTGGGAGCATTGCCCGCCGATTTTCAAGAAAAACCGTCGACACAAGTTAAAGCCTTCGCCGTTGAAGTGCGCGGATTTTTGCAAAGTTCAGAAGCTGGTTTTGCCAGCATTATTGATCCGGAAGTTTTGCGGAAAAATAACGTCAAATTGAATATTCACCCAACTTTGCACAGCATTCTTTTAGCATCGCTAGTTCGCGATTTTAGTGAGCTGCGAGACACCCTACAGCGCAGAGATGCGTTTCTCTATTACCACCGCTATCGCCCGGAAGATTTGTATGTGCTTATTGAGTCATCATTCCCGATCATGTTGGGACTTCAGGACGAACGCGATAAGGTGAAAGCACAAAACTATCTGGCCTTTTTAAATCACCACTACGATGATGATGTGCCACGTTTGCAACTGTTGGCACGATCTGTTGTCCTTGCGACTTTTCTTTTGAGCGAAACCCCAGAGTGCAATTCGACGGGGAGTGTAGCTTGGAATTCGCAAATGATGAGTTATATACGCTCTTCCTGGTTGGGAGCCGGTAACTCGACGGTTTTCTTTAGAACGGGGAAGTTCCGCGCCACGAAACAGCTGTGTTCAGCAGAGCAACCTTACTCAGAAAGACAGCTCCTCAAAATCGTTAGAGAAGTAATTTCAGAAGATTAGATCTGAATTGCGTCCCCATTTTTGCAGGAAGTTGGATGATTTCTAACACTTCCTGCTTATTTCCAAGGCAAAACGCCTTGAGACCCGCCTATTTTTTGTAAAAATATTCCGAGTTTTCACTCTATGATGCGTAAGGCCGCTGGTGCTGCCAGTTTTCATTGATATTAGGCACTTAGCGGTGTTTTATAGCATCAAACGAGACCCAATATTTTTGGCTCATCTGGCTGAATAAAAGGAGACTTATGCACCAGAATGTCAATTCAACTGACTCATCAGTAAAAACAGCAGTTCCGCAGAAGTTCGTTTACTTCTTCTCAGCGGGAGATACGGAAGGCAATGCCGGGATGAAAAACATCTTGGGCGGTAAAGGAGCAAATCTCGCAGAGATGACTTCTTTGGGAATTCCGGTTCCTCCAGGCTTTACAATTTCTACGGAAATCTGCACACACTTTAACGAAGCTGGCGGGAAACTTCCTGACTGGGTTCGTCCTGCCGTACAAACAGCGATGGCAAAAGTGGAACAAAAAATCGGCAAGAAATTCGGCGATGTGAATAATCCATTGCTCGTTTCGGTTCGTTCCGGTGCGCGCGCTTCTATGCCGGGCATGATGGATACGATTTTGAATCTTGGTTTGAATGATCAAACTGTTGAAGGCCTTGCAAAGTCTTCGAACAATCCACGTTTTGCGTGGGACTCTTACCGTCGTTTCATCCAAATGTATTCGGATGTTGTGATGGGCATGAATTCTTCCCTTTTAGAAGTCACTCTTGAAGATTTGAAAGAGGAAAAGCACTACAAACTCGACACGGAAATGACAGTTGATGATTTGAAGTTGCTTGTTAAAAAGTTCAAAGAACTTGTTCATCAAATGACAGGTCAATCTTTCCCAGCAGATCCTTGGGAACAATTGTGGGGTTCTATCTCTGCCGTTTTTAGATCTTGGAACACACCTCGCGCGATCACATACCGCGAGCTTCACAGTATCCCGGCATCTTGGGGAACAGCGGTGAACATTCAGTCGATGGTATTTGGTAACATGGGTGATGATTCTGCAACAGGTGTTGCGTTCACTCGTAACCCGTCAACTGGTGAAAAAGCATTCTACGGTGAATTCTTGATCAATGCTCAAGGTGAAGACGTTGTTGCTGGTATTCGTACCCCACAACCAATCACTAAAATTGCAGCAGCAGGAACGGGTATGCCTTCTTTGGAAGAAGCTCTTCCAAAGGCTTACGAGCAATTGGTGCAAATCTATAAAAAACTAGAAGGTCACTATCGCGATATGCAAGACATCGAGTTCACAATTGAACGTGGTGTTTTGTGGATGCTGCAAACTCGTAACGGAAAACGTACGGCAGCAGCAGCTTTGAAAATCGCATGTGACATGATCGACGAAAAGATGATCACAGAAGAAGAGGCAATTCTTCGTTTGGATCCAGCAGCGTTGGATCAATTGCTTCACCCAACATTGGACCCTAAGGCGCAAAAAACAACTTTGGCTAAAGGTCTTCCAGCTTCACCAGGTGGCGTAAACGGTCAAATCGTTTTCACTTCTGAAGAAGCTGTTGAGTGGAAAGAACAAGGTAAGAAAGTTATCTTGGTTCGTATCGAAACTTCTCCTGAAGACATCGCTGGTATGATCGCGGCTCAAGGTATCTTAACAACTCGTGGTGGTATGACTTCTCACGCGGCTGTTGTGGCACGTGGTATGGGTAAATGCTGTGTAGCGGGTTGTGGCGATATCGAAGTCGACTACCGCAATGAAACGATGAAAGTGAAAGGTTACGTTCTTAAAAAGGGCGACGTGATCACTTTGGACGGTTCAACTGGTGAAGTGTACATGGGCGAAGTAAAAACGATTGAGCCCAAACTTGAAGGTTCATTCGATCGCATTATGAAAATCGCAGACCGCGTTCGTCGTTTGAAAGTTCGCACAAATGCAGACACTCCGAAAGATGCTGAAACAGCTCGTAAATTCGGAGCTGAAGGTATTGGTCTTTGTCGTACAGAGCACATGTTCTTTGGCGCGGATCGTATCGACGCTGTTCGTGAGATGATCATTGCGGATAACAAAATGGATCGCGAACGCGCGCTTTCTAAACTTCTTCCAATGCAAAGAGATGACTTCTATCAGCTCTTTAAAATCATGGACGGTTTGCCAGTGACAATTCGTTTGTTGGATCCACCTCTTCATGAGTTCGTTCCTCACACAGACGAAGAAACAAAAGAATTGGCAAAACGTTTGGGCACAGACTTTGATCGTTTGCGCGCAAAAGTAAAAGCTTTGCACGAGTTCAACCCGATGTTGGGTCACCGTGGTTGCCGTTTGGCGATCACTTACCCTGAGATCTATCAAATGCAGGTGCGTGCGATTGCAGAAGCAGCTGTGATGATGATCCAAGCGGGTAGCAAGCTTGTTCCTGAAATCATGATCCCACTTGTGGGCACAGATAAGGAACTCGACATCCTTCGCAAACAAGCAGATGCCGAAGTTAAAAAAGTTCAATCAGAGAAGAACGTCAAGTTCGACTACATGATTGGAACAATGATTGAGCTTCCTCGCGCTGCTTTGACAGCAGATGCGATTGCTGAACACGCTGATTTCTTCAGTTACGGAACAAATGACCTTACACAAACGACTTTGGGTCTTTCTCGTGACGATTCAGGCCGTTTCCTGGGTTCGTATGTTTCTCAAGGTATCTTGCCTAAAGATCCATTTATGTCGATTGATCAAGTGGGCGTAGGTTCACTTGTGAAAATGGCGACAGATTTAGGTCGTCGTATGAAGCCAGATCTTAAAATTGGCGTCTGCGGTGAGCACGGTGGTGATCCAGATTCTATCGAGTTCTTCAACAAGGTGGGACTTGATTACGTTTCTTGCTCTCCATTCCGCGTTCCTATCGCAAGATTGGCAGCTGCTAAAGCCGCTTTGTCAGGTGGAAAGCTTCACTAAATTCTAATTAAACGGAATTTTACAAAGCCTCGGTTGAAAGACCGGGGCTTTTTTATTTTTAAAGCAGCTTCACTAAAAGCTGGTCAAAGAATTTTGCAACCTTACGGTCATCAATTGCACCATTGTATACAAAGCTAAACGTGATCATCTTGCCGTTTTTCTTTTGGGCATAGCCGGCAAGGGCCGTGACGTTACGAATGTATCCGGTCTTTGCGCGAACCCAGGTTCCCTCTGTAGAGGCGATATTGCGGGTTTTAAGCGTTCCATCTACGCCTGCGATCGGCAGCGAATTAAAGAAAGCCTTTTGAGCTCGTGGATCTTCCTGCAAGTGACAGAGAATATGCCAAACTGCCATGGATGAAATTTTGTTTTCATGCGTAAGGCCGGCAGGATTGGTGATTTTAAATTCGGAATCTTGCAGGCCGATTTTTTTAAGATGTTTATTAATAATTCTTACACCATCGGCAAGCGTTGCACCGGTAGGACGTAAAAATGTACCGAGATTTTTTGCCAGCATTTCAGCCACAAAGTTATTTGATGATTTATTCATGTCGATCAGGATCTCTTCAATTGGTTTGCTTTTCGCTTCCGCCAGAACTTTGGCATTCGGTGCAGTTAAACCGTTGCGAATTTGACCAGTGACTTGGATGCCTTTTTTGGCAAGGAAGGTTTTTAAATTATAACCGGCCCAGATATCCGGTTGGGTTATGTTTTTTTCGACAAAAATAGGGTTGTAGCGTTCACCAATCACACCGTTAATCAGGATTAAATCACCGGATTTCTTACTGTGACGGCGCTCTGCTGTGAGGCGGTTTTTTCGACCCGAAACAGTTTTTGCTTTGCTAACAACGCGAATGTAATCGGTTTCAGGTTCAATGGTGACGTCGGCTTTTTTACCTGATTTTGTCGGACGAATCCAAATGCTCACGGTGTTAAGTCCAAAGGACATGGCACCGACCGGAGCATCGTAAGCATGGTCGACACGTGCTTGTTCGCGGCTGACATCATAGCGTGAGCTATCAAACAGCGAATCATCGACTACGATATCGCCAACCACCTTTGTGATTTTAAGCTTTGCAAATGTGTCGACCAGCGTCTGCATACCTTCAGCGCCAAAGCTTGGATCACCACCGCCTTTAAGGTAAAGGTCGCCGATAAAGATGGAGCCTTTTTTAGAAGAATTTCCCAAAAGCTGCGTGGTGAAGCGATAGTCGGGTGGAAAGGAGTCCAAGACCGCTGAAGCCGTGATGATCTTGGTCACCGATGCAGGGGTCATGGTCTTCATGGCATTGATATCAAGAAGCGGAGTTTTGCTACCTTCGGTGGTGGCGAAAATTGAAAGATTCTCGAGTTGAATTCCATAGTCGCTGGCCAGCGCTTTAAGCTCGTCAGAAGGTGACGCTGAAGGTGCAGGCTTAGAACCTTTGGTTCTTGGAGCCTTCACCTTGGCAGTCCCTATGGAGCCCACCGCCAAGCAGACCATAAGAAGAAGTGTAAAACGAAGCACAGAAATCCTTCCTACCACCTTTAAATGATAGAACGGCCCAGAATGGGAGGGAAGTAATCCTGATTTTTTGGCTCAATACAGGACCATTTAAACGAGATTTTGTCGAGAAGTTGAACAGGTAAAAAAGACAAGAACTTCTCGTCGAGAATTGCTGTGATTTGTGGTATCCCAATGGCCTATGGAAAATTCAGTTTGTTGTTCATGTCAAAGTACCAAGGCCCCTCTCACATGTGGAATGTGTCAGGAAGCTGTTTGTAAGAAATGTACCGAATTTATGGATGAAGGTGCTTTTTCATTCGAACCGAATGTTCCAGCTGAGCTTTCACACTCGACGTATTGCCGTTTGTGTTTTGATGCAAAGGTCAGCCCCGCACTTGATGATTACAATGCTTTGAAGAAGCAAGCGAAAGAAGTTTTCGTTTTCTTCAAAGATCAAAATAAAGAATCCCGCCTGATCAAACGTTTGGAAGATCCTATTTATGTACCGGAGTGCGAAGACCGTAACGAGACTTTGTTGCGTTTGGCATTCTTGGCGGCTAAAGGGAATTTCAATGTTCTTGTTGAGGTCGATATCACTTCAGAGAAAAAGCGCGAAGGTGCTTATCAGAAAACTATTTGGAAGGGATCTGCGATTCCTTCCTACGTGGATCCTCGCAAGCTGACCGAAAAAAACAAATGGTCCTTCGTGCGCAGCGATGGACCATCTTATCGAACGCCTGGGGCTCGTCGTTAGCCTTTAGAAGAAGAAAGCGTGCTCGCACATTTTGCCTTTGCGGGCCGCGCGAACTTCTTGAACCGACTTTCCGGTCGCTCTCGACATAAATGTATCGTGATCGATCGCTCCATACGTTTTCGACATGCGATAGATACCTGTCGCCCAACGAACTTTCGATTCCACATCAAAATCATTATTTGCGATGCGGTACTCTATGAGTGGGGCTGGTTTGATCCATTTGTGATCTACGATCTTTCTTGTGTACGGATCTTCCGGGAACCAAGTCAGTAGCAAGGATGCAATTTTTAATTGGTTCAATTTAATAATCGTCGTGTGAACTTTGTAAGGACCAAGTGGTTTTCCTTGAGAATCCACCTCTGGAAGAGTCGCAATGCGGTGGCGAACTTCGGCCTCAGACATCAACCATGCCGCTCTTTTTTGTGACGGGCTCTCTGACAAGAACTCAAGAGCTTGGCGATAGAAGAAATCGACAAACAGTTCGTGAGCCGTTGGGTTGTATTTGGGATCAAAAATCTTTTTCATAAAGCCGTCAGAGTATGGTTTCAAATAGTCCCAGCGTTCTGCCGGTACATTCGATACAGCTTTGATTTGCTGTTGGTGAGCAGGATTAAAATAGTTGCGGAGAATATTCACAAGGTCTTTAGCTTGTTGGTCCGCTGTTTGTTTTTGTACCATGCCGTAGTTTACTTGGATGGAAATTGGATTTTTTCCTTCGGTGCCGATACCGCCGGCTTTTTTAACTTCCGCTAAGCCTTGGTCTAAAAGTTTCACTTCTTCGAAAGTAATAGGGTCCGTGACGATTTCGATCACGATGCCTTTGCTATGTTTTGACCAATCAATAGTAGGGTCGTCACTGGTTTCGTTGACTTCAATTTTAATATCAAGTGCTTTACCCAGCTTCGAGTTTGTAAGGCGGATATTTTTGGAGTCGACTTGCACTTCGGTTCCGCCAAAGTGGCGGGCCATAATGTCGACGACTTGGCGTTGGCTGAGTCCCATCAATTCAACTTCAATACCATAGCGTTGTCCTTCAATCGGCGAAAAGAACATGGTTCCCGCTGATTGCAGAAAGTCTTGGGCCTGAGCCGCGAAAGAAATAGATGTTGTTGCCAAGAATAATAGGACGCCAGTTTTAAAGTATGATGTTTTCATACTAGAGCAATAATGCAAGGATGAGTCCCGCTCAGCTTGATTATATGAGTTCTCTTAGAACCTCAGGTTCTTGTAATGCCAATGGTGCCTGAATTCGGCAATCGTTCGTAAAGGAAGTGAGCAGCAAATCACCTGTGTCTCAAAATGAGATCCAAGTGATTTGCATGATGTCGGAGTTTAGCGTTTGCCAAAGATGTTTTTAAGTTGTTCTGCAAATTGCGGGAAGTTCATCGCGCCACAGTGACCACCGATTGGGAAGATCAAGGCTCTGTCGCCGAACTGTTCTTGGAACCAAGCGACATCTTGGTTGCCTTGAATGATGAGGTCGTCTTGGCTGTGGATGAGATAGATGTTGTCGTGCCCTTGGATGTAGTCGCCGAATTGGTAGATGCTTGAATCTTCGTTGAGGTCTTCAATGGTGTAGTTCAGGCCTTTGCTTGCTTGGAGTTGAGGGAGCAAGAAGCTTTCAATGTAATTGACGAATGAATAGCGAGAAGCCTCTTCAATACGTTGGTTGCGGCGATTGCTGGAGATCGGACTTTTTAGGATGCCGAGATCGTGAACTTGTTGGCTGGCGTAAATGACGTCACGAACGCCGGAGCGGAAACTGTCGCCAATAAGGTACGCCATTTCTTGGTTTTTTAAACGAAGCTCGGCAAAAATTTGTTGCAGTCCTTTAACGCCTTTTAGCTGATCCAAATTATCAAGATAGCGTCCACCGATATTGAACACGCGGAACATGATAGCTTTTTTGTGTTGGGGAGTCAGGACGTTTGCGAGATCACCCATGCGATCTAAGCTCTGAACCGAGTAAAGCAAATTCGCAGGAGGGTTGATGAGGAGAACCTTTTTGAACGAAAATTTTCTGACACTCTGATCGTCAATTTTTTGTAGGAACATGCTTTGAAGGGCACCAAGTGAGTAGCCGATCAAAGAGTAAGAGCTCGGGCGAAGGTCTTCCGTCACTTGCAAGCTGCGCGTGACTTTTTGCATTGCTAGATACAGATCTTCGGAATCACGGGGAGTGTAACCTGGAAGTCCGCTGCGGCTGGCGGCAACGGCAAAGCCCCAAGAGAACGGATTATCCAACGTCACCGCACTGTAGCCCATGCGATACATTTTTTCTGCGACCATGAGCGCTGCGCCTGATTCGGCCGTTCCGCCTGTGCCTGGCAAAACAAATACGAGAGGGGCACGCTTGTTTTTTTGTAGCAGGTAATTGAATTTATATTTCGCAAGACCTTCAACGTAAGCAACATTTTGTCGCCCAGGAATCACTGTCACTTCACCGCGAGTGAAATCATCCTCGTCCGGCCCCAATAAAACAGCCGTGATCGTCGTCGCATACGGATTTTTCAAAACCGGTGGCAACTGAGTTTGTTGAGTCTGCGCAGAGAGAGTAAGGGAAGTAATAAATAAAGAAATGAAAACAAAAAAAGAACGGATCATACAGAAAACTTTCTACTCGGAAAATACCGAAGAACTAGTGTCTCTGTAGTCCTCTGAAAGCGTGCGCGCAACTCTATTAAACTTCGTACTCCAAGCCTTTCACCTTCCTACACCCCCAAGAAGGTGCCCGGTGACTTTTTCGTCACAACACACGTCGCTACATTTCCGAAATGCCGGCTGATGTATTGGAGCCTTTATCCGTTGTTCTGAGTTTCGCTAAGATTTGGCGTTAATTTTTTTACGGCGACCGGAATTGAATGTGTTTGTCCGGGGTACGGAGTGTTGATGCGATGCTAGACAAAAAAGTCACCGGGCACCGTTTGGGTTCGACGCGGTGTAGACCCGAAAAAGAAGCTGGCACCTTTTGGTTTTGTGGTGCGTCGTGGAGGGTGCTTAAGTTTTCAGCGGAATTTGGGGTTTTGACAGGCTGTGGTTGACATAGATTCTGGATGCCTTGAAATTGGAATGGTCTTTGGTCTAGCTAGACCAAGGGCTATGTATTTGAGGGGACTACTCAAGAGGGGAATGTACCTTGAGAATTAAAAAAATTGAACTCTGTGGTTTTAAATCGTTTAAAGATCGCACCGTGATCCATTTCGACGCCGGTATTACTGGTATCGTTGGACCAAATGGTTGCGGTAAATCCAACATCGTTGATGCCCTTATGTGGGTTATGGGTGAGATGTCTGCGAAAGATTTGCGTGGATCGCAAATGACAGACGTCATCTTTGCCGGTGCCGAAGGTTATGCGCCTCTTGGTATGTGTGAAGTGTCCCTGACGCTTGAAAACGATGGCGGAGCTTTCCCAGCAAAATATCTGAAACATTCTGAAATCATGGTGACTCGTCGTCTTCACAGAAACGGTGAAGGTGAGTACTTCATCAATAAAGAGCCGGCTCGTTTGAAAGACGTGCAAGAGATCTTTATGGATACTGGTGCCGGTTCAAAAGGTTTCTCTATCATCGCTCAAGGTATGATCGGTAAGATCATCACTGCGAAACCTGAAGATCGCCGCATGCTTATCGAAGAAGCTGCCGGTATTACAAAGTTCAAAGCTCGTAAAAAAGAATCACAAAGAAAATTGCAAGCAACAGATCAAAACTTGGTCCGTTTGCAAGACATCATCGGCGAGCTTAAGCGCCAAATCGATTCCCTGCAAAGACAAGCGCAACGTGCAGAACGTTACCGCAACATCAAAAACCAAATCGAAGATTTGGATCTATGGTTGTCGTCAGCCCAGTACATAGAGCTTGCTCGTGCCGCGGCTGAAGCGCAAGCGATCTTCAACGAAGCACAAGCCATGGAAGTTGAAGGCGATAGCAACTTGTCTCAACTTCAAAGCCAATTCGAAGTTTTGAAACTTCAAATCCTTGAAAAAGAAAAATTGGTTGAAGAGCAACAAAACGAATACCACACAAAACAAGGCACCGTTCAAAAGAAAGAAATGGAAGTTCAAGAACTTCGTTTCGAAATTGAACAGGCTCGTCGTAACGAACAAATGACCGGTACGATCTTGCAAGAACAACAAGCTCGCCAAGAGTTGTTGAAGCGTGATCAAGCGCTTTTGCAAGAACAAGTTGATGGCTTGAAAGAAGAAGCAGAAACACTGTCTGCACAATTCTCTGAGAAAAACGAATACTTCCAAAACTCTTCTTCTCGTATCGGAGAAGTCGACGAAGAATTGACGACTAAACGCCGCGAACTATTCGCTGTCGGTCAGTCCGAGTCTTCATTGGATGCTCGCGTGAACTCTTTGAGTGCACAAATTTCGGATCTTTCTGAGCGCCAAGACAACGAACAACAAGTTTTGAACGAGCTACGTGAAAAACAAGTGGAGTTCGAAGGTCGTCGTAAAAAAGTCATCAATGAGCTCGATAAAGAACGTCAAATGCAGCTTGATCTTGCAAATGACGTGGACTCTTTTGAAGCTAATAAAAAGATCCTCACGGATTCGGTAAATACGAAAAAGATCGAAGTTGAAGAGTTCAAAGACGCTTTGAACGAAGTCGCTTCTCGTCTTTACGGTCTAGAGAACTTGCAAAACAACTTCGAAGGTTTCCAAGAAGGTGTAAAGCAAGTCATGCTTTGGCAGAAAACTCGTACACAAGAGATGATGGCAGACGGTTCTGTTGTCACTCACTTCCAACCGGTTTCTGAGGTTGTTGAAGTTCCAGCGGAATACGAAGTGGCAATGGAAGCAGCATTGGGTTCACGCCTGCAAATGCTTCTTTCATCTGACTCTGGTATTGCGATGGATGCGGTTTCTCACTTGAAAGAAAACAAATCCGGCCGTTCTAGCTTCTTGTCTGCAGATAGCAGCTCTGGTTCATTGAACCGTGCTTCTGCTCCGGCATCTGAGGCGGGCGTTCACGCGATCTTAAAAGACGTTGTGAAATCGGCTGATAAATTCCAAAACACAGTTGCTTACCTTCTTGATGGTGTAGCAATCGTAGACTCTATCCGTACCGCGTTGGCGCTTCGCCCGCGTTACGAAGGTTGGACATTTGTTACTCAAGATGGTGACACTTTGACAGCTGACGGAGTTTTGACGGGTGGTTCTTCTGAATCTGCGGATTCAGGTGTCTTGAAGCGCCGTCGTGAAATCAAAGAGCTTTCTGATAAAAAATCAGAGTTCGCAGGTAAATTGGCGTTGGCTCAAGCTGCTCTTAAGAAAACAGAAGAGCAATTGGCAAACGTATTGACGGACTTCGAAGGCGCGCAAAAACGCAAAATCGAACAAGAAATCAAAGTCACTGAGCTTCGTAAAGACGTTGAACGTGCTGAAAATGAGCTTGCCAATGCTCAGCAAGCCGTTGAACGCCAAGAACGCGAAGTGAAAAAAATCACTGAGCAACTTGAGATCCAAGAAGCAAAACAAGAAGAGTTGAACCAAGCCCTCCTTGAAGCGCGTGAGAAGAAAGTTCTTCTTGAAACAGAAGTTGAAGCTTTGAACAAAGAATTCAACTCTATGCGTATGGGCTTTGATGGTCTTCAAGCGGAAGTGACAGATCTTCAGGTGAAGTCGGCTTCTAAAACTCAAGAGTTCCAAGGTGTGCTTCGCCAACTTGAAATGGTGAATAAGTCTTTGGGCGAACTTGAGGCGCAACTCAGTCGTATGAGTGAAGAAGCGCAAGGTTACAGCACGCAAATGTCTGAGAGCCAATTGCTTCTTGAAGAACGCAAAATCGAATTTGAACGTCTTGTCGACGAAGTTGAAGCCTTGAAACTTCAAGTGGCTCGTACAAAAGACGAATACGAAGTGATGTCTGAAAGCGCTCGCGAAATCGAAGAGGCTGCAATGAGCTCTCAACGTGCGCGCAACGAAAGACAACACAAAATGAACGAGTCTCAATTGAAACTTGAG
This sequence comes from Bdellovibrio sp. HCB2-146, assembly GCF_047345725.1. Classification (NCBI taxonomy): domain Bacteria; kingdom Pseudomonadati; phylum Bdellovibrionota; class Bdellovibrionia; order Bdellovibrionales; family Pseudobdellovibrionaceae; genus Bdellovibrio; species Bdellovibrio sp. HCB2-146. Next base: position 306,499 of record NZ_JBLEQP010000001.1, on the reverse strand, counting down.
ACAGCGAAGATGAAAGAGCAGTACCTCATCGACCAAGTTCGTGAGCGTTACATGCTGAATCTTCCAGACGTTGTTGAGAAGTACGCCAACCGTGAAGGTGACTTCATGGAAGCAGACACGCAATTGAAAGAATTGCGCGACAAGCTTGCAAAAATCGGCGAAGTGAATTTGTCAGCAATCGAAGAGTACGAAGAAACAGCGACTCGTTACGAGTTCCTGACAAAACAACATGCGGATTTGACAGAGGCCAAAGAACAATTGCGTAAAGTGATCGATCGTATCAACCGTATCTGTTCAAAACGCTTCAAAGAAACATTCGACCTTGTAAACGATCGTTTCACTCGCGTATTCCCAGTGCTCTTTGGCGGTGGTGAAGCGAAATTGGAATTGATCGAAAACGAAGAAAAAGGCGAGATGGGTATCGAAATCATCGCTCGTCCTCCAGGCAAAAAGATGCAAAACGTGTCTTTGATGTCGGGTGGTGAGAAGGCGTTGACTGCGGTTGCTCTTGTCTTCTCAATCTTCCTTGTTAAGCCGTCTCCGTACTGCTTACTGGATGAGGTTGACGCTCCACTTGATGACGCCAACGTATTCCGTTTCAACGACCTTGTTCGTGAAATGGCAAAACGCTCGCAAATCATCGTTGTTACACATAACAAACACACGATGGAAGTGGCGGGTAAATTGTACGGCGTAACTATGCAAGAGCGCGGGGTTTCTACAATGGTATCCGTATCTCTTCAAGATCTTCGCTAGTCAGAAGATTGTTGAAAGCTTTTAAAAGTTAAATAGAATGGGGGAAGATGAAAGTCTTCCCCCATTTTTTTATTCTAGTTTGCCTTTCACTGTTTTCGTCACTGGCTTATCCCTATGCCAATGAAACAGCGACAACAACTTGGCAACCGGAAGGTTTTAAACCCAATTACTTTATTTTGGGTGATCCCAATGCCAAGCTGTCTTTGAGTTTCAAAATCAAGTTGATTGAAAAGGCCGATTTATATCTTGGTTATTCTCAATTGATGTTTTGGGAAGTCGCCAAAGAATCTTCTCCATTTGAAGATGTGAACTACAATCCCGAGATCTTCTACCGAATGTATGAAGGTGACTCGAAAAAGACTTGGGCTGACATTGGAATTTACGAACATGAATCCAATGGTCGTGATATGGAGTATTCGCGCGGTTGGAATCGTTTCTATTTGCTTTATTCTTTGGAAGCTTTTGCTGTCGATGCAGCCAAATTGTATATCAGTTTTAAGGGCTGGGTTCCCTATGACGTTGAAGACACCAATGAAGACATCACTGAGTATCGCGGTCTTTATGAGATCAACTTTACTTTGGCACAATTCCTAGGTGCGAGTTTTGATCAAAGCGATTTGATCTTAAGAATTTACTCAGGCGGCAATGCCGGCGTTGATCCGACAAATGGCGGGCAAGAACTTACCTTGCGTTTAAGAGGTGAGATCACCAAGGAATTTTTGCCGGTTTTAACTTTCCAATTGTTCAATGGCTATGGGGAAAGTCTTCTCAACTATAATCAAAAAGAGACAGAGTTCCGAGTAGGAATTGGCTTTTAGAAAACGTGCAGTTTGACAGAATATATTTCGTAAAGCTTGTGCTATACTTATCAGGTTATCGGAGGCTTCTATGAAAAAGACAGCGCTGCTAATGTCTGTACTCTTGGTTGGTGCCACATCAGGCGCTCAAACCAAATCGACAAAACCATCGGAAAAGGGGACGACCGTGAAAGAAAAATACAACCCAGAAACTTGTGCCTTTCCAAAAGACGATTCCGAACTCAGAAAACTTCTTTCACCTGAACAGTATGAAATCACGAAACGTGGCGGAACAGAGATGCCGTTTCGAAATGCTTACTGGAATAATCATCATCCCGGAATTTATGTGGATGTGATTTCAAAAGAGCCGCTGTTTTCATCGAAGGAAAAATTTGATTCAGGAACAGGTTGGCCAAGTTTTACCGAGCCGCTTAAAAAATCGGCTGTCGTTGAAAAAGCAGATAAGTCTCACGGGATGACTCGCACAGAGGTGCGTTCGTCGCGTGCGGATTCTCATTTGGGACATGTGTTTGATGATGGCCCGGGAAAAAATGGACTTCGCTATTGTATCAACTCGGGTTCTCTTAAATTTATTCCTTTAGAAAAAATGAAGGACGAAGGCTACGAAGATTGGCTCGGTCATTTCGATGAAAAGGATTGGGCGGAGGCTCGTAAGAATCCTTGGAAGCAGTAACGAATGGGCTGCTTTCTTTGAAAGGGCGAAAGGGCGCTTTTGAAATTAGAAGCTAGAAATTAGAGGGTAAAATGAAGAGGGGATTTGCTAGTGGCAAATCCCCTCTTCATTTTACGGAGGAGGGAACGGGAGGATGAGTGAATTATTATTTGATGTATTCAAAGAGAGCTTCATCCTCGAAGCGAACTTTTTTGTTCAGTTGGTATTTGTCTTCAGGGTGGCGATAACCAAGCGCAACAGTTGCTCCGGTTTTCCAGCCAGTGCCTTTCAGACCTAAAATTTCATCGTAAGCATTGGTATCAAGACCTTCCATAGGGCAGGCATCAATTTTCAAGAGAGCTGCTGTTTCCATAAGGAAGCCCATGGCGATATAGCTTTGCCGTTGAGCCCAAGCATCAATCGTTTGTGAGCGAGGACCTTTGATAAGGTTTTCAATCATCATATCGCGGAAGCCAGTGAGAGATTCGACTGGGACATTGCGGACTTGCGAAATGCGTTTCAAATAGTTATCGACAAAGTCGACGTCGAGCTTTTCTTTATAAGTGAAAACGACGTAGCGACTTGAATCAGTGACTTGGCTTTGATTCCAAGAAACAGCACGAAGCTTTTCGCGGACTTCCGTATTTTCGATAACAAGAAACTTCCACGGTTGCAGACCGTATGAAGACGGGGCGAGCTTCAGCGACTCTGTCAAAGATTGCCAATCTTGGTCCGTGATTTTTTTCGTCTTATCGAACTGCTTAACCGCATAGCGCCACTCAAGGGCTTCTTTAATACTTTGATGAGTCATATTCTCCTCTGGCCGTACAGGCCTTAAATGTGACCAACATTGATACATTATATACGAATTAATTTTAATAGCAACTATGAAAGTTACATTTAAAATGAGGAGATATCAGCATTTGGGCCACTAGCTTGTTTTTTAGGCGGTCTTCAGGTAGGTTATATCTATGGTTGACCAACGATTCTCTGTCTCAGTTCATATTATGACATCCCTTGCCTTCCACAAAGGCGAGTTGATGACGTCTGAGGAGTTGGCCTCCAGCATTCGTACAAACCCCACTGTCGTTCGTCGTTTGATTGCCAAGCTTGTAGAAGCAGGTTTACTTGAATCATTTAAAGGCAAAACGGGTGGAGTGCGTTTGGCGAAATCAGCCAAAGATATTTCATTAAAAGACATCTACGCGGCGGTGCTTGAAAAAAAGCTCATCGCCAACCGCGAAAAAGAACCGCACAAACCATGTCCAGTCAGCTGCGCGATGGGAAAACTCATGCACGACATCATCGAAGGAATCGAAGATAATTCCTTAAAGTATATGTCGAACATTCGTTTGTCAGAACTGTCCAGCCGCGTGCCGCGCTAATCCCGATCACATTTTTTACACTGACCAAAACATAGTAGACGTTTCTCTTTTCGAGACCCGCCTTGAAGTTTCCAGATCAAACAGGAATCCCCCTTACAGAAAAAACGCCGTGGACTCAGGTTTGCATTACCTCATTTCGGGGAATGGGGGAATCGTATGAAGTTGCGCAATTTGAGACGAAAAGTTGCATCCTTCGGAGTCGTTTCTGCTTTATCAGTACTGTGCCTAAGCTATCAGAACTGTGCGCGTCCTAGATTCAATGTCGATGAATCTTTAAAAGCATCCACACTGACGGATTCAAATGTTTTCGGGCGTGACCCGGGCGTTGATCCAAGTGCCGATCCTTCAGATAATCGCGATCCAGGTGACGATCCGGTTGCGGGCGGGGATCCACGTGATCCAGGTAGTGACAACCCAACAACAGGTGGTGACCCTCGTGATCCTGGCAGTGATAATCCAACTGGCAGTGACCCTCGTAATCCAGGAGCTGATTCGGGTACCAAGAAATTCGTTGAATTTGAATATGTTTGTCCAGTGGGTACACGATCTCACGGTGCTTACAAGCCGCTCATCAGTGCCTCACAAGATTTAAAGTTAGTTTTGGAAGTTGAAAACTTTCAATCTGGAAATAAATACTGTGAAGTTCCGAATGTAAGAACTCAAATGGACCAAAACCGCAAAGTCGATGTGACGGTTTGTGCGTCGATGCTAAAGGAAATGTTCGTTAATATCTATGTTGTTGAATCAACTGTTACGAGTGACTTTAAAAAGTACAAGATCAATTTAAATGGCGGAGAAAACTATTCGTCAATCATGCCATTGAAAGTGATTTACACGGACATGAACGACAAAGCGAATGTCGCCGGGTGTGACATGGTTGGGGATCCATTATTGGTGCAATTGACTAAAACTGGTCAACCAGAGCCCATCTTGCTGACTTCTCCTGAAAAAGGCGTGCAGTTTGATTTGCTAGGTCGCCGCAATAATTATGAAAAAGTTCAAACTTCGTGGTTTGCAACCTCTGAGTCTGAAAACTATTTCCTCGTATTGCCTGATGCTTCTGGCGCAGTAAAAGGTATTGATCAGCTCTTTGGTGATGCGACTCTTGGTCCTGACAAGCGTTTTGCAAAACAAGGCTTCGCAGCTTTAGCAAAGCATGACGATGACCGTGATAAAATGATCTCAGATACGGATTCGGTGTATTCACAACTGCGCCTGTGGAAAGATGCGAACCTTGATGGTATCGCTCAAGAAACAGAGCTGTTTACTTTAGATGAAAAAGGAGTCCTTGCCATCGACCTTCGTTACGACCGCCGCTATAAAGAGCGCGACGAACACGGGAACATGGTGAAATTTAAATCAATCGTGATCATGAAGGACAATAGCTACGGTCTGGTTTATGACCTGTGGTTGAAATATATCCTGCAGTAAGCTCACTCGCGCATTCCAGACTTAAATCCCAAGGACATCTTCCAGTGGAAGATGTCCTTGTTTCATTTTGGGAGCAGAGTTTTTGAATGCCTTGTGAAGCTATCTTCAAAGCAATATGAAACCCTTTCTACGTCGAGTCCTGTCGACGAGTTCGACGAAATTTCAAAAAGAAATATATAAAAATCTGTTTCTGAAACAAGTGAATTTGCCGATAACTGTTATGCTTAATACTTGGTAAAACGGGGTACGTCAGCCATGGGATTTAACTATAACAAGAGTAAAGACAGTCACTCGAACGATAGTTTTTGGACATCGTATTCAGACTTATTTTTAGGTCTGAGCACGATTTTCTTGCTTCTCTATGTTACTGCAAGTCTTCGTTCAGGTACTGACGCTATCAAAGGGCAGGTGGAGAACCAAAAGCTTTCTATGCAAGTAGAAGAGCTGCAACATCAATTGAAAATGTACGAGTCCGTTAAAAACGAATACATGGAGAACCAAGCTCCAAAGGATGAAGTGCAAGAGTATCAAGAGCTTATGGATAAGTTGACGCTTCTTCAAGAAGACACCAAAAATGAAAAAGATCGTTTGGTTAAAGAAGCTCTTGAGAACGAAAAGAAAGTTAAAGCTCTTAATAAGTACCAACAAATGGTGCGTAACGTTTTAAATGCCAACAAATTGGCGAAAACAAAAATCAACACTCGTGATGATGTGATCAAAGAACAAGATGACGAGATGGAGATTCAAGAAACGAAGATCGCAGGTTTGCAGCAAGATATCGAACAGAAAAAGAACCTAATTGCACAAGGCGAGCAAAAGATTCAGATGGCCGAAAGTGCATTGCAAGCTCGCGCCAAGGAACTTCGTCAGGCATTTAAAGCCAACCGCATGACAAAAGCGGCCTTTGAAAAGAAAATGGCAGCAGCACGAGCGGAATCACAAGCACGTATCGATGCTCTTAATAATCACAATGCTCAGTACGAAGCCCAATTGCAAACAGCGACCAGTCAATTAGGTCAGTTGCAAGGTGCTTTGGCGCAAAAAGAAAACGAGAACAATCAACTTCAAGGTCAAATCGGTGGCTTGCAAGGGGAGTTGGGTCGTACCAAGGCTGAAGCGGCAGGACAGATTGCAGGTCTTCAAGGTGAGCTCGGCCGTGCGAAAGCAGAGGCGGCTGGTCGAATCGCTGGTCTTAAAGGTGAAATTGAAAAAGCAAAAGCTGAATATGCCGGTCAACTTGCGGGTATGAAGGGTGAGCTCGGTAAATCAAAAGCCGAAGCTGCGGGTCGTATCGCCAACCTTCAAGGTCAGTTGGCTAAGGCTCAAGCGGAGTTGGAAGCGCGTAAGTCCGTTGCGGGTGAAATTCAAAAAGGTTTCGCAGCAGCTGGTATTAAGGCGGACATCGATATGGAGACGGGTGATGTGGTCTTGGACTTCGGTCAAACGTATTTCAATAGTGACTCGGATCGTTTGAAACCCGAGATGAAAGGTATCATCGAAAAAGCGATGCCGATCTACTCAAAATCACTTTTCGGAAATCCAAAAGTTTCCAGCAAAGTATCCGCGGTTGAAATTGTGGGTTTCGCGTCGCCTACTTATCAAGGTCGTTTTATCGATCCCATGAGCCAAAAAGCGGATGATAAGAAGGCCTTAAAGTACAACATGGATCTTAGTTACCGTCGTGCAAATTCAATTTTTAGTTACTTGCTCGATAATAAGAACAATACACAGTTCGCTCACCAAAGAGAGTTGATGGCCAAAATGAAAGTTTCCGGTCGAAGCTTCTTGGAAGTGATGAACGTGAAAAATCGGAATATCGCAACAGCCGAAGAGTTCTGTCGTCAGAACGATTGTAAGAAGGCTCAGCGCGTGATTATCCGCTTTAGTATGGATCAAAAGAAATAAGAGGGGTGGAACGTGACACTTAAGGTAGTCGCTCAATATTTTGTCGTGTTGTTGCCGTACTTTATGGCAGCCGCATTCGTACTGGGGTTTTTCTTCAGAGGAATGATTTATTACACGGTTCGCCGCCACGAGTGGTTTGCGCGCGAATTTGAAAAACGTGTGAATCGTTTTATCGACTCAGAAATGCCTGGCAAAGTCGAAAACGTATCATTCTACGTTTTGGCGAAAAAGATGCTGGAAAGAACATATTACGAAGTGTTCGAAGTGCGCGATCGTATGCGCCGTCGTAAGCCAGACAACGTGATGTCGACCAGTGATAGACTTTTCTTGGTTCGCCAAGGTTGTGCATGGCTTGTGAAAGACATCTTGAAGCAAGTGAAGTTTTTGAAGTGGAACAAAGAAACTCCAAAGCTTTTGAACATCACAAAAGCAACTTTGGAACATAATCCTTGTTTCAACCGCGTATTTGGTATTTTCCCAATGGCGGGCCTGAATGACCTGATCTCCATCCTTCCAGGTCTATTCGTTGTCGGTGGTATCTTGGGAACTTTCATCGGTATCGCCGGTGGTCTTCAAGAATTGGGTTCTATGAACCTTCAAGATCTTGAGAACTCTAAAAACATCATGGATCGTTTCTTACACGAGATTTCTTTTGCGATGCAAACATCTATCGCGGGTATCGTGTTCTCTTTGTTGGCTCACGTATCAAACGTGATCATGTCACCAGAGAGATGCTATGTTTCGATGGTGGATCGTTTTGAGAGTGCGTTGGACCTTTTATGGTACCGCAGTGACAACAATGAATTCCCAGCTCATGACCGTCCATTCGACGAACATCGTGATGCCGTGGAAGCTTTAGCAGAGGACGCCTTGAATAAGGAGATTAGTAAGGCGCCTGCTTCTAGGAGCGCTTAGCATTGAATAAGTTCAAAGTCACAATCCAAAGAAAGGAACAGACCGTTACAAAAGAGGTGAACAAAGATTCGTTCACCATCGGTCGTTCTACGGATTGTGACATCCACCTTAATGAAACACTGATCAGTCGCGTGCATGTGGTTTTCACAAGGCGCTGGAATCAGATCTGGATGGAGGATAAAAATTCCTCCAACGGTACTTTTTTGAATGGCACTCGCGTGATGCAAGGGACACCGGTCAACATTGTGCCGACAGATCGCGTGCAGTTGGGACGTTCGGAGTACGTGATCTTGGTGGATCTTGAAACTGAAGAAGTGCCGGCGGACCTGCCGAAGGCCCCGGAAGAGCGAGAGGAAGTGTCTGCGCCGCCAGTGGCTGAGACTGTGGCAATGCCACCTCCGAAAGATCTCACATTCCAATCCGAAAAACTTCTCCACGACGCAAAAAAGAAAGCGGCGCAAATTATTATGGAAGGTGAAGTGCAGGCGGAAAAGCGCGTGCAGGCCATTTATCAAAAAGCTCGCGATGCGCAAGAAAAAGCAGAGAACTTTTATCAGACTCGTCTTGCTGAAGCTCACAAGGAAGCTGACGCCATCTTGGCTGATTTCCAAAAACAGGGACGTGATCTTCTTCATGAAGCACGTACGATGGCACAGGAAATCCGCGAAGAAGTCGACAGCTATGTACAAGCTTTAAAGCAAAGAGCCAAAGAAGACGCCGATAACAAAGTTTCCGAAGGGGCTTTGGAAGCTGAGAAAATGAAAAACGAGGCGATCGCGGCTGCTCGTTTACTAACGGATCAAGAGGCCAAAGAAGTTATCCTGAAGGCCCAAGAAGAGGCTGACCGCCTTGTGGACTTTGCGAAGCTGAAAGCCCACGAGACACAGGCTAAAATCAAAGAGAATCAAGAAACCATCACGACTCTCGAAGTAAAACTCAAGCAACTGAGAGAAGACGTCGCTTGGAGTGAAAAGAAAGCTGCTGAACACAAGGCTGCAGAAGAACAGCTCATTGCTCATATGAAAAAACAAGAGCAACGTGCGAGAGAGATCGAAGCTGAAGAAAAGCAGATGGAAGCCGAGCGTATCAAAATCGAAAAGGCTTTGAATCAGCTCAAAGATAAACAGATCGAAATGACCGGTGATCTCAACGATATCGAGGCCAAGAAAACTCATCTTTTTAAAGAGTATGAAGCACACAAAGCTGCGTTAACTGAAAAAATGCAGATGGAAAAAACGGCGGCAGAAAAATCGGAAGAGCAGCGCATGGAAGAGCTTCGTTTGCAGGGCACACAACGCTTGCAAAAAATGGAGCGCGAGCTTTTAGATGAAATTCTTCGTCGCAAAGAATCTTTGGTAAAAGATATTTATATTTCAATCGAAAAAGAAATCGTCACTCAAATGGAGCCCGCTCGTTGGCGTGCGATGTCTTCAACTATTGAAGGTCTGATCCTAGAAAGCATTGAAGGAAAAGTATCCTCAATGGCTCAGTCGACTTTGACGACGGAAAAACCAGTAGACCTGCTCAAAAAGCGCAAAGCGGAAAAATGGCGTTGGGTGATGAGTGGTGTGACCGCCGGTGTATTACTTTTTGTTGGGGCGCAATTGACCCTTGAACAGATTAAAGAAAATCAAGCACCGATGGAAAAAATGGTGAAGGATCAGGCGCGCAAGCGGGCTGCGGATCTCGAGCGTCGTCGGTTCAATCCAGCGCAATCTGACGAACTCAAAGAATCATATACGGATGCGGTTATTTATACGCGCAACTTTACGGATATCTATACAGATCAAGAATTCCAACAAAAGCTTTATAAAGCCAGCTCTCATTACTTGCTTAAAACATGGCGAATTGAAGAGGAGAAAACTCTTCAAGTTATCTCAGCCGCTTTGGCCTTGGTTAAAGAATTGAAAGAAAAGAAAGCCAAGATCCATCCAGACTTTGTTAAGGATGGGGTTGAGAAGATGCATGCCCTTGAAAAGGAAAGTCGCAATCGCATGAAGGTTATTTTAGGTTCTGAAGTGCGTCTGGAGTCATTCCGTCGCTTCGAAAAGAACCTTTATCTGGAAGAAGTGCAGCGTCGCCAGATGGCGCAGCATTAAATCAGTTCATTTCCCCTCTAAATTTTGTTAGAAACAGGTCTTCAATAGATGCGATAACGCAACGCAAGGGGAGATTCAATGTCACCGGGACATGCTCAACAAATGGATATTCTTTTAATTCTTATCGGAGTTCTGCTCCTTGTGATCCTGGGCGTGATCTTCGCCAGCGTTTTGAAAAAGAAAAAGCCAGCGGTTAAAGCCGAAGAAGCAAAAGCGCTTGAAAGCAAAGAACCCACTTCATTCATCCCCACGGAAAAGCACAAACTTCCAACAGAAGCTCCAGCAGTTCCTGTTGAAAAAGAAGAAGTGCCAGTTGAATTGAAAGAGGCTCTTCGCAAAACTGAAGAAAATCTTTTTGGTCGTATTCGTGCTCTTTTTAAATCAGAAGGTACGAATTCGAACCTCGATGAGATCGAGGAAATTCTTTATACCAGCGATTTAGGCCCGACCACTGTGCAACGTTTGATGGGCGCACTTGAAGACAAATTGCCTAAGAAAGAACGCGGAAATTACGAGATCGTTCGTGATACATTGAAAGAGGAAATAAAAAATATCTTTGTAGCTTCGCACTCGGCAATGCCAACAGAAGGCATTCTATCCAAAATCCAATTCGCCTCTGAAGGTCCAACGGTTTTGATGATCGTGGGTGTGAACGGCGCGGGTAAAACAACTTCAATCGGTAAGATCTCAGCGCAATTAGCTCAACAAGGGAAAAAAGTTTTAGTCGCAGCGGGTGACACCTTCCGTGCGGCCGCTGGTGGCCAGTTGAAAGTTTGGACAGATCGTGCGCAAGTTGAAATTTTCTCTCCAGAAGGTGTGACAGACCCAAGTGCCGTGGCGTTTGATGCCGTTGCCAAAGGTAAAGCGCAACACTATGACGTGGTGATCGTGGATACCGCGGGTCGTTTGCACACGCAGGCGAACTTGATGGAAGAAATCAAAAAAATGAAACGTGTGATGACGAAAGTTATTCCTGAGGCTCCGCATGAGACGTTGATCGTTTTGGATGCGAACTCAGGGCAAAATGCTTTGATGCAGGCAAAAGAATTTCACACAGCGCTGGGATTAACTGGAGCCATCCTGACAAAAATGGATGGCACGGCCAAAGGTGGCGTAGCTGTGGGCCTTGCTCAAGAGCTGCAGATCCCAATCAAGTTGATTGGTGTGGGCGAGCGTATTCAAGATCTTCGCACATTCTCGGCGCAAGAGTTCGTGGATTCTCTTTTTGTAGGATAGACGATGAAAGCATTTTTTCTTTCTTTCGCAGCGATTTGCCTTCTGACGGTTTCAGCCCAAGCGGTTGAGTTGGTGCAAATTGCCAACCTTCATCCAACACAAAGTTCCGTTGGGATGAAAGCTGTCGAAGTGAAAAAGAAAGAAATTGAAAAGCAAACGCCTGAAGAGTTTGCTAATTTTTTAAGGGAAGAAACTGTTCCGGTGGTGATTGGCCCGAACGGCGAGAAGTACCTCATTGATAATCATCATCAGAGTCGTGCTTTGCTTGATTCGGGTAAGTCCGAAGTTTACATCGAAGTCGAAGCCGATTGGTCCAAGCTTTCTCCAAAAAAGTTTTGGAAGCTTATGGAACAAAAAAAATACGTTTATTTGCGCGATGCTGAAGGTAACAAAATCAAGCCTGAAGCTTTGCCAGCGAAAATTTCGGAAATGACGGATGACCCTTATCGCAGCCTTGCCTATTTCGCGAGAAAAGCAAAAGCCTACAAAAAATCAAAAATTCCGTTCTCGGAATTCAAATGGGCGGAATACTATCGCACGCATATTCCATTGACTGACATTCAAGGTGACTGGGATGCGGCTCTTAAAAAAGCAATTGAGATCAGTTCTCTTCCCGCAGCCAAAGAACTGCCTGGATATCAAGAAGCCAAAAAATAAAAACCCCAAAGATTTCTCTTCAGGGTTCTTAAAGTTCAGAACAGAAACGTTCCTATCAAAAATTATCTGTAAGTAACAGCTGGTGGATTGTGTGAACCAGTTGTTTTCAAGAATTCTGGAACTGAATTTCTGAAGTCAGGCAAACCGCTTACTTTTACACGGTAGCGTGATGCTGCTTCATCTGGATGTGCGTAGTCTACGAAGCGACCTTCATCAACCAAGAAGTAACCACGGAAGTTTGTTCTTGCAGCATCTGCTGCTTTGTCACTGTCGATTCTGTAGCGGTCACCAGAACGGCCAGAAGACGGCATTTCTTTGTAATTAAGTGGACTCACGTTTGGATATCGATCTACTTGGTAAGTTCCTTGTTCCAAAAGGTCGTTTTGAGAAAAACCACCTGCCATAACCTTGTTTGCATCAGCTTCCAAACCACCGCTTTTTCCGCCGCCAATCTTCGTTAAAATGAAGTTCCATGGAGCAGGATTGTTCTCAAGACCTGCATAGCGGGAAAGGTTACGTGAAGACTCACGTGCGTAGACACGGTAGATGTCTGTACCTACCGGCAACAATGATCTTAAGTAAGCAATCGCGCGATTTTCAAGGCGAGTACAGCCAGCTGAACCTGGATTAGAAACGATGTTCATGAAGCTACTACGAGTCAACTCGATTGGAGTTGCGCCATCGCTACCCCAGCCCATTGTTCCATGCATCCATTGATAGTTCATTCCATCTTTTGGATCGGCAGGTGTTACTTTTGCAGCATACCAACCGAAAGCCCCGTGGATCGTCGATTTCCCATCTCCACCTTTAACAATCCATTTTCGCGCGCCGATTGTTCTACCCAATAGACCATTGATCGGACCAGGAGTTTTCGTGCCTTCACTATACCAGCGAGGGTAGTGTCCTTTAACGTCCTGGTAGAATTTCACCCATTCAGAAATTCTTGCGTGTCCCAACCATGTGATAAACGCTTTTGGATCGCCTTCCAATCCTTCTTCAGGACGACCGACAACCATCTCAGTTTCCATCACAAGTTTGTGAGGGCAATCTGGAGAAGTTGTGCAACGCTCGTAAACGCGTGTTCTTTCAGTCGCAACGTTTTGAATCACGAAATATTTAGAGCTGCTAGAGCCACCAGAAGAAACCGCTGGTTTTGAGCTCAAGAAATCTTTAGACACGTAATAGTTAGCAGAACCATCTGTACGAAGAGATGACTTGATCACTTTTACTTGAACAAGTGGAGTTCCCGCGTTCAAAAGGTCGTAAACTTCAACGACGTCATTCAATGACAATTGACCAACAACATTCGACTTATCAACAGTTGAGTTGCTGTTACGAAGGTTCAAAGAGTTGCCACTGATATAGTAGCGTTGACCCACAATCAGTTGAGACTTTTCAACTGAAGCCAACACTTCAGAGCGAATCGATTGTGCATGCGTTGTGACAGCTGTCGTGCCAACCAACAAGCACAGAAGAGAAGAGCACAATAGTCCCTTGTTAATTTTTGTCATGAATTGTCCTCCAATTCCAATTTTTACATTAAAACATAGTCATTGACTCAGTCTGCATTAGCAAGAAGCGTGACAGCCTCTGTACCTGCGGTAATTTTGTTCCCACCCCTCTGAAATACACAGTGAAAGCTAATAATTTCAGAGCGTGTCTACTTATTGTTCACCGAGGATAAAACAAAATTTATGGAGGAATATGATGAAGTTAGCAATCGGTATACTGTTGTTTTTTGTACCTCTGATGAGCTTTGCTCAAAGTACGGAATGGAGAATCACCAAACCGCAGTGGACTGTGCAGGATGAAAAAAACTTTGGGAGCTTTATCACTCGCTTAGGCGAAGCCGTTGAACGACGCGAGTGTGATCACGTCGATACTTGTTTAAAAAGCTCGGCAAATCAATATGCAGGAACAGACCCATCCTCACTTCGTCTTTTTGCGGACTGCGCAGATCTTCCTTATTATCTGCGCTCCTACTTTGCGTGGAAAAACGGACTGCCTATGTCAGTTGCCAAAGGCATTTCGGTTCGTGACCCAAGCCAAGCCAATATGGATACACGCTATTCACGTTTCGGGAACTATGTGACTGGTCGTTACGATGTTCTTTCAACTACGCGCAATGGTCGTTCGGTCTACCCAAGTGCCGTGGATAACTTAAATCGTTATATCATCAATACGACGTACACAGGTTCATTTCGTATGATTGGTTTAGAAGATCGCGGAGCCATGACGGATTTCTATCCTGTTCGTCTGAGTCGTCAAACGATTGTTCCAGGTACTGTTATCTACGATCCTAACGGCCATGTTGCTGTTATTTATAAAGTCACCGAAGATGGTCGTATCTTCTATATTGACTCTCATCCCGACAATACTTTGACATCTGGAATGTACACTCCCAAGTTCGCGCGTAGTACACCAGCGCAAGGTGCTGGCTTTAAAAAGTTCCGTCCTCTTGCCCTTGTGGGGGGTAAGTTGGATCGTAATGGTGCATATGTCGGCGGAAAAATTGTCGGCGCTAAGAATGCGCAACTTGCAGAATATAGCCTGGAGCAATTTTACGGAAATCGCCCTGATGCTGGCGGGGACTGGCAAAAAGGTCTTTTCGTTTTTAATGGCCAACAACTGAGCTATTACGATTATCTGCGTATGGTGATGGCAAGCGGGGACTTGCGCATTGATCCGCTACTCGACGTGCAAGAACTCTTGCAAGATATTTGCGTGAGCTTAAGAGACCGTGTAGTTGCGGTCGATGTGAGTGCGCGAGCAGGAATTTATTTAAAACCTCATCCCGAACGTTTGCCATACAATATTTATGGAACAACAGGTGAGTGGGAGGACTATGCAAGTCCCTCACGTGATGCCCGCTTGAAAGTTTCATACATGGATGTGTTGGCGGCAGCGAAAGATTTTATCCATCGAAATAAAGTCGGCGACCCAACAATCGTATACCGTGGTTCGAATCTGGCTGCAGACTTGTTAAAAGTTTACGATCGCGAATCGCGCGCATGTCAGTTTGCTTATCGCAACAGCTCGGGAAGTCCCGTGACTTTAAATCTCGAAGACGCCCGAGTGCGTGTCTTTGCAATGAGCTTTGATCCTTATCACTGTCCGGAACTTCGATGGGGCGCAAGCACACCACAAGAACTTGCGAGCTGCAGAGACGACGCTAACAAACGCGAATGGTACTCTCGCGAACGCTGGCTTCGCTACCAATGGGAAAGAACATATGAAGCGCGAATGGATTACTCTCTTGAAGAGTTAACCGGGCCTAAGCCAGGCGCAGGAATCGCCCAACCTCCTGATGTCGATATCGTTCGATACTTGAGTTCCCAACGCTAGGAACTTCGTTGGAGCGAAGGATTTGCCGGGGCAGTGGTTTAGTACTAAACCACTGCGGTAGAAAGTCTTTTTCACATCTCGGCGCAAAAGCGAGCCCCTCTCAGCAAGGGCGCCGTTTTAAGTCCTCTGTCTAAGGATTTCCTTCTCAAATGCAATAAAACCCCGCCGGGGCTGGCACTTTTATTGATTATAAGGTGCCCGGCGAGGTCTATATGAAATGGCAAGTTCTGGTTCGTAAGTCAGTACTATTAGGGATTAGTGCGAGTTTATTGCTCCCGATGGCATCTTATGCTGCCGGTGAGGATATGATTCGTAACTACGTCGCTCGCCAAACGACAGTGCCTCTCATTAAGCCTTCTTGGGGTAATTTTATCATTCATACGGAGCCCCTCAATAAGCTCTATGCCCTGCGTGGTTATGCGGCGATTTGGGTTGATGCCAATGGTGTTCCCAATGCGAATCTTCAAGCTTTGCGGGCCGTGCTTGCTCGCGCCAATCGCCACGGACTTGTGCCTTCGGATTATTGGGATAGCGAGATGGACAGCCTCTTAGAAAAAGTCACTCGTAACTCGCAAAACTGGATCACTTTTGAGTTGGCTGCTTCTGAGTCTCTGATTCGCTATGTAACACATTTGTCGACGGGCCGCTTTGATCCCGAGCTTGTCGATACCGATATCAAATACAAAAAAAGAGAATTTACCGAGTTCAACGAATTGGCATCCATTATCGCAGCCGGTGGGGATTTGGCGGGTTTAGATCGACTGGCGCCAACACATTCTCGCTATCGAGATTTGATGCAGATTCTGGCGCAACTGCGCGAGATGAAACAAGCAGGCGGGTGGGAACAACTCACTCTGACTGGCAAGCCACTTAAGCGTGGGGCGAATGATCCATTGATCGCGCAAAGTCGTCAGCGTTTAATTCAACTTGGATATCAAGTAAACGCCGCCGGTGGGAATATCTACGATGCTGAGCTCGAAGCAGTGGTGCGTGAGTATCAAGCCAACTCCGGTTTGTCAGTTGATGGCGTGATTGGAAAAGATTTTACGCGCTCGATGAACTACAGTGTCGCGCAACGAATCAGTCAAGTTGAAGTGAATATGGAAAAGCTTCGTTGGCTTCCGCGCACGATAGAAACTCGCCATATCTTCGTGAACCTTGCGACCACAGAGTTCCGCTTGTTCGACGAATCCGGTATGCGTTTTCATTTTAATACGGTGAATGGGCAATCTTTCCGTCGCACGCCTTCGATGAGAGATTCCATTACGTTTGTAGAACTCAATCCAACATGGACAGTGCCTCATAGCATTGCGATCCGCGATAAAATTCCACAAATTAAAAAAGACGTGGGCTATTTAGAAAAGCACAACATGGTTTTGCTCGACGCCAGCACTGATGAAGTGGTCAACCCATACAGCGTAGATTGGTCGTCAATAAATGCGCGCAATTTCCCATATTATATTCGTCAAAATCCAGGACCAGATAATGCGCTGGGAGTGGTGAAGTTCCCATTGCAAAACCCGTGGGCGATTTACATGCATGATACAAACGAAAAGAATCTTTTCGCGGAAAGCAATCGCCATCGCAGCTCAGGTTGTGTGCGCTTGGAGCAGCCATTGGAACTTGCTGCTTATCTCTTACAAGATCAACCGCAGTGGAGTTTGCCATCGATTCAAGCTTTTGTGCCGATGGCAGAAGGTCAGCAGGCAACTGAGCTTCAGAAGCGTGTCTTCTTAAAGAAAGCGATGCCGGTTTATTTTACCTTCCTGACGGTGGAAAAATCTGAAAACGGACAAATTCGTTTTGTTGATGATGTGTATGGACAAGATCTTCGTTTGGCGCGCGCGCTTGCGAATAAACGCAATGGCAATGAGCCTTTCTAGAGGAGCAGTTATGAAAAACTTAGCGATCACATTTTTGTTGATGTTTGTTGCGGGTGCTGCTTCTGCGCAGGTCCTGAGAGTTGAAGGCGAACGGGGTAAGTTTCAAGTTTTTGCGAAAGTCAAAGCGGTGCGCTGTTCTGCGGAAGAACGTGGAAAGTGCGATGCGCCGATTTATTTCAATCTCAATGAATCTAAAAATGTCCCAGCTGGAAACTATATTTTAGGATTTGAAAACTCCATTTATCCTGAGGTCGTGTCTATCAATCCAGGCGAGTCTCGCACGCTGTATCTTGAAAAACTCACAGTGCCTTCGAGCGTGAAAGGTACAAAGATCCGTGTCTATCGGGATCTAACAACTTTGGTTGAACAAAATAAATTCTATATGACGATGTTCTATATGAATCGCCACTTCTTCCGTTTGGACAAAGACAACTTTGGGGATTTGTATCTCACGGGCAGTTGGGAGCGCGATTTCGTTCAGCGTTTCAGTTACGATGCGTGCCCACGCTTAACAGCTTTTGGTGATGTGATGGCAACCGCGAAATCAATTTGCGCGGCTTGGAACTCGGCGACTCGTCCGATTGATTTGCGAGAGTTGTATGATTTTGGCGATGACTCCACGGTTAAAGAAATGTGGGTGACGTATCCAGGTGATGTGATTCCATCCTTGCATCCGCGCTATCTTGTTTCGGCTCCCATGACTTCAGCTGACTTCGTTTCGGTATTTCCGGGTTCTTACAGGTTCCTCGCCGAAACCAAGGGGGCCAAGTCGGTTGGTGTTAAGGCCGGCAATGGTTTTGCGACAGAAGCTGCCGCTTTGGGAAAATCATTGAACGGTGATAACACTTTGAATAGCATAGAAGCGGTTGACTGTTATTCCAGTCCAATATGGAAAACAGAACAGCGAGCTTATTGCCGTAAAGACAGTCAAGAAGGCTGCAATCGCCAACAAGCTCAATTGTGTGAAGCGATGTAAGACAAGGATGGGGAGATGCGAGGGATTGTTTTGGGGGGAGTGCTGTTAATTGCAGCAGCTCAAATGACGGCGCAGTCTGTGGCGGCGCAAACGGTCGTGAAGCAACCTGTGTCGGTGTCTTATCAAAATCTGGTTCAATGCTTTCCTGAACTTACTAGTGACAGTTTGTCCTTCAAAGTCGACCTCACTCGTTTAAAAGAGCTTATTGATGAGAAATTCATCACCTCAAACTCTCAGTTGCGCCAGCGGAAAATCCAGTTTGTTGATGTGAATGGTCAGACCATGAATCTGATTTTGCGCATGAAGCAAATCTCGACGAAGAAAACTAAAACCGAACTCAGCTTGCAAAAGGTGGATGCCAAGGGTGTTGTGACTGACATTCGTCTCACAGAGAATCAACGCGTCAATCCCAAGCAAGAGGTCATTAATGGCTTTTTAGTGGGCGCGACGGTGAAATCTGACCATTCTAGCTACTATGACACAAAGCTCAACGGCGTCAGTCTAGTCTATACCAAGAACTTCAAAGAGGTCGAGGAGCTGGATCTGATCGATAAGCCGAAGAAGCGCTCTGTGCAATGCGAACATCAGAAGGATCTCGGCATTATTTGCACCTGTTCCAAAAAATAAAAACTGTTGAACAACCGAATTTAAAACGACTATAATTTTAGAGTGTTGAACTAGGAATTTTCTAGAGTTTTAAAAGGCTTAGAGAATAGGTAGATTAAGGGCAAATTCGTTAGAGGTGGATGTGACATCTGAGAAAAAAACCTACAGTTTCCTTATTGCGGGTGTCCCCTACAAACTAAAGACTTCTCATGACGATGCGACTGTTCAGGAGCTCGTTGAGTTTGTAAACGATAAAATGAATCAAGCCATGGCAGTTACCAAAAACGGTTCTTTCCAAAATGCCGCTGTTTTGTCAGCGATGAACGTCGCGGAAGAACTGATTCTTTTAAAAAGAAAAGCACATCGCGAGTTAGAAAAACTCGAGGAGCGTGCTTTGCAGCTTTCTATTGATCTTGAAAATTCCAAGAACAACAAGGTTTTGAACAACTAACCTTTTGCGTTTCTTGGAGTATCCGTGTCTTCCTGGAGCTCTAAAAAGGACTGTCGGTCCTTCTTTAAATCTCTTTGCGTCGAAGAATTCGCGCGAGGGCTTGTTCAAAACCAACAGCAGCTTGATATCCAGTTGCATGATTTTTTAAATCATCAATCGGGTGTCTGGGGAGCTTATCGAGCTTTGCCGCGTGAGGCGGAAGTAGAAGTCTTTCACAAGGTGAATCACCTGCATTGGGTGTTTCCACGGATGAAAGACAATCGCTTAGAGTTCTGTGAAGTTTCCTCCTTTGTCGTTGGTCCATATGGAGTTCGGGAACCGTCTGCGGATTCTCAACCTGTGAATCTCGATAAAGTCCAAGGGCTGCTCGTGCCCGGTTTAGCGTTTAATAAGAACGGCAATCGTCTGGGAAAAGGAATGGGTTTTTACGATAAAAGCCTTGAGAACTTTACCGGATTAAAAGTCGGGGTGTGTTTCGATTTTCAACTGGTCGAACAACCGCTGCCGATGGAACCCCATGATATCCGTGTTGATTGGATCATCACCGAATCAGGAAGTTTCGATTGCCGTAGGTACAGTGACAGTGAAGGTCAGGAGTAAGGATCATGGAAGTTGTTATTGCGGCAGTGATCGCGTTGTTTGTAGGTGGATTTGCCGTTTTCTTTGTAAAACGTTTGCAGGATCAGAACACAAAAAAATCAGCGCGCATTGAAGCGGAACGTATTGTTAACAAGGCAAAGTCTGAAGCTGCGAAGCTTAAAAAAGACTCTGAAACAAAAGCAAAGGATTTTGAATCCCGCGCTCGTAAGAATGTCGAAGCTGACATTCATAAGCAAAAGTCGACTTTGAAAAATAAAGAGTCGCAATTAGAGCGTCGCTTGAAAGAAATCGACGACCAGTACAAAGCAAAATCTGAGGAGAACGATCGTTACCTCAATACTTTGAAAGACCGTGAAGAAAAAATCGCCATCTCGGAAACTCGTATCAAAGATCTCGAGAAAAAAGGCGAAGAACAAATTGTCGCGTTGAAAGCAAAACTCGAAACAGTAGCTGGCATGAATCAAGAAGAGGCTCGCCGCCAATTATTGTCAGCTCTTGAAGATGAAGCCAAACAAGAAGCAGCAAAAACAATTGCTGCAATCGAAGCAGAGGCTGAGAAGGAAGCTGAGAAAAAAGCCAAACGCATCTTGGCAGTGGCGTTGTCTCGTTTCGCCTCTGAATACACATCTGAAAGAACAGTCAGCGTCTTGGCACTTCCAAGTGACGAAATGAAAGGTAAAATCATCGGCCGCGAAGGTCGTAACATCCGCACTCTTGAAGCGCTTTGCGGTGTGGACTTGATCGTCGATGATACTCCAGAGGCTGTGGTCATTTCTGGTTTCGATCCGGTTCGTCGTGAGCTGGCTCGTCGTACGATTGAAAAATTGATGGAAGACGGTCGCGTGCATCCAGCACGTATCGAAGAAGTGGTTGAGAAGCAACGTAATGAGCTGATGAAATCCATCAAAGAAGAAGGCGAACGCCACGTGATGGAATTGGGTCTTGCCAACATTCATCCGGAACTTGTGAAAATTATCGGCGCCTTGAAATACCGTAACTACCAAGGTCAAAACGCTTTGAACCAATCTCTGGAAGTCGCGCAAATCGCAGGCTTGCTTGCAGGTGAGTTGGGTGTGAACGTGAAGATCGCACGCCGTGCAGGTCTTTTACACAACATTGGTAAAGCAATTGATCACACAGCTGAAGGCAGTTATGCAGCAGTTGGTTCAGAGTTCGCGAAAAAATACAATGAGTCTGAAGACGTTTGCCACGCCATCCGTGCTCACGATGAGGAGGAAAAACCTCATTCAATCTTAGCTTGGATTGTTCATGCAGCTTACTTGCTGTCTAGTGCTCGTCCAGGTGCTCGTCGTCCACAAATCGATTCATTCGTGAACCGTCTGCAGGACCTTGAAAGCATCGGTAACAGCTTTGATGGCGTTTTGAAAACTTTGGCTCTGCAAGCAGGTAAGGACGTTCGCGTTCTTGTTGAAGGCAGTAAAGTGACTGACGACCAAGCTGTGATGTTGTCTCGTGATATCGCTCGTAAGATTGAGCGCGAGGTTCCGCAAGCGGGCCAAGTGAAAGTCACAGTTTTGCGCGAAACTCGCAGTGTTGAGCACGCACGCTAAGGTAAATGAATATGACAAACTTGAGTCCTCAGGAACAGTTAGAAAGAATTAAGTTTGGAGTGTCTGAGTTCATCAATGATGAAGAGATGCTTAAAAAACTGAAGCGCAGTCAGGCGACTGGGAAACCATTGAATATTAAGTTGGGTGCGGATCCTACGCGTCCTGATATTCATATTGGTCACACGGTTGTGATTAATAAATTGCGCACTTTCCAAGACTTGGGACACAAGGTTTTCTTTTTGATCGGTGATTTCACGGCGCAAATCGGGGATCCATCAGGTAAAAACTCAACTCGTCCTGTTTTGTCTCGTGAAGAGATCGAAGAAAACGGAAAGACCTACGCAAAACAAATTTATAAAATCTTAGATCCAGAAAAAACGGAAATCGTTTACAACTCTTCGTGGATCAACAAAATGACGCCTGCGGATTTTATCCGCATGTCGGCGCAATACACAGTGGCTCGTATGCTTGAGCGCGATGATTTTACAAAACGCTATAAGGCGGGCATTCCAATTGCGATTCACGAATTCTTGTATCCATTGACTCAGGGTTATGACTCTGTGGCTTTGCATGCAGACGTTGAGTTGGGTGGTACGGATCAAAAGTTTAACTTGCTCGTCGGTCGCGATATGCAAGCGGCTTACGGTCAAGAAGCTCAGTGCGTTTTGACGATGCCAATCCTTGAGGGCATTGATGGCGTGAACAAGATGTCCAAATCTTTGGATAACTATATTTCCGTTGTCGATACTCCAAAAGATATGTTCGGTAAAACGATGCGCATTTCAGATGATTTGATGTATCGCTGGTACGAACTTTTGACGGACGTTTCGGCTAGTGGCCTAGCGCAACTTAAAACTGACGTTCAAGAAAAACGCAAACATCCACGCCAAGTGAAAGTGGATCTTGCGAAATTCCTCATTAAGCGTTTCCATTCTGAGGCAGCGGCGATTGCTGCCGAAGATGAATTCAATCGTATCTTTGTCGACAAAGGTTTGCCGGATGAAGTTCCTGAATTCAAAACCGCTCCTGAATCGTTGTCTTTGGCAGCGTTGATGGTGAAAGCGGGACTTGTCGCTTCCAATGGAGAGGGCTCGCGCTTGATCCAAGGTGGTGGCGTACAAATCAACAGCGAAAAGGTTTCAGATCCAAAATTGAAATTGGATTTGAAAGCGGGTGAGAGTTTCATCCTGCGCGCTGGTAAGAAAAAGTTTGTGAAAATTGTTGTCGCGTAGTTTTAGTTTTTAAAACATGAGCGACGGGTAAAGGATCTCTCGTATGAAAATTAAATTTCTTCCTCAAGGTATTGAAGTTGAAGGAACTCCGAATAAGAGTCTCTTGCAAATCGCTACTGAGAATAAGTTGGAGATCCGCTCGATCTGTAAAGGTGTGCCGTCGTGTGCAGAATGCCGCGTGCGCATCACCGAAGGAGAGAGCAACACGCTTCCTCCAACAAAAGCAGAGTTAAACCTGATCGGTTCAAGCCACTTCATTGATGGCCGCCGCCTAAGCTGCCAAGTCCGCTGCTTCGGCGACATCACAGTCGACCTCACAGAACAAGTCGAGCGAGCGGAACACCAAACCAAAAAAATCCGCGGCTTCCGCTCTCAAAAACAAATCGAAAGCCACGCCGTCAACGACACCTTCTTGCTAACAGAAAAGCCAGAAGACCAAAAACAACAACACCCAAAAGACAAAAAGACCTAAGTCCAGGCACCCAAAAGGTGCCTGCTTCTTTTTGGGTCTACACCGCGTAACAAATAAGTAACAGGCACCTTTTTGGATTGGTCCAGTTTATTGCTTGTGGTTTATGTCCGATATGTACTTGAATGACGAAAATCGGATTCCGCGAACGCGGACAAGGCTCTATATTGATTCTGCTCCATGGTTATGGGGGCGGGGTTCAGCATTGGGAGCATGTTGCGCAGAATCTGATGACTGACTATCGTGTCGTCATTCCCAATCTCAGCCATCTTTATCTCAGCACAACCCATAAACTGACGTTCTCGGAACAAGTTCAGATCTTTGCTGAATTTATTCGCGAGCATTTTCCGGATCAAAAAGTTTCAATTGCGGGATTTAGTTTTGGTGGCGCGATTGCGTGGGGACTTGCGAGCACTCATCCGGAGCTTGTGAAGGATTTAGTACTCATCAATCCGATGATTGTTGAACCAATCAAACACTTTGAACCGCTGGAGTTAAGATTCTTCTTTAACGTTCCATTGAACTTAAAATCGATTTATTTGATGCTGACAACGCCAATGGGTCGCGCGTTTTTAAGAAGAGCAGCGCAAATTTTCCGTGATGAACGAACGGAAGGTGTGACGGCAATCGATAAGCTTCACGGCCGTAAATTGCAGTTCGTAGCTCACTTGATTCATCACTTTGCTTGGATTCTGCGAACAGAAAAATGGCAGGGGTGGAGTCAAAAACTCGTCAACTATCGCGGCGAAGTCCGACTTATCTTTGACACAGAGGATTTACTTTTCAGCCGCGAAACCTATCGTAAGTTCGCTCAACAAATTGGCTGTGAAGATATCGTTTCATTAACAGGTGGCGGACATTTGGTGATTAAAACACGCCCTGAACATATCGCAAAGTTCATCCGCGAATTCCTCGAAGGCAAAGTCGCAGCCTAGTTCCACTTTGGCATTCGGAATTCTTGTGACCTCGATAAAAAATTCTTTCTTGTAAGACCTAGGGTGCTCTTCTAACGTAAGAGCATGCTTTCAATCACAGCAAAACAACTCTCTAAAACGTATCCAAAACGCCAAAAAACTGGCGAAACCTTCTATGCCGTTCGCGATCTGAACTTTGAGATCCAAGAAGGCGAGGTCGTGGCGTTCCTAGGTTCCAACGGGGCTGGGAAAAGCACGACAATCAAAATGCTCTGCGGGATTTTGACTCCGACAGATGGGGCGGCTCATGTGATGGGGTTGTCAGCAGGGAGCCGTGACGCTAACAAACTTTTAGGATTGGTATTTGGAACTCGCAGTCAGCTCTTCATGCATATGACAGTTTACGAAAGCTTGGATCTGATCTCAGAGATCTATTTCGTCACGGGTGCGGAAAAGAAAAAACGCATTCAACACTTGGCTGACCTTTTCCAGATTGAACAACATCTGCGGTCGCGTGTGCGCACACTTTCGTTAGGCGAGCGTATGCGCTGTGAATTGGTTGCAGCCCTTATTCATCGCCCGAGAGTTCTTTTGGCCGATGAGCCGACAATTGGTTTAGATGTCGTCGCAAAAAATAAACTGCGTGAATTGATTCGTGTTTGGCAGCAAGAAGAAAAAACGACGTTGCTTCTGACGAGTCATGATTTATCAGACGTTGAAGCCCTTTGCCATCGTTGCATTTTGGTCGATCACGGGCAAAAGCAATACGATGGCCCTCTAGCAGGATTGAAAGGTGACTTAAGTGGCGTTCGTCGTTTGCAAATCACAGTGGCAGAAAGCAGCACGCGTGCTTTTGAAGGTGACGCACGCATTCGTTCTCTTTCAAGTGGAAAAGAATTTATTCATAAATACGAGATGCACACTTCGCAGATCCCAATGACAGAGACGATTTCTCGATTGTCACAACACTATGGAGAGGCGCTCCAAGATTTACAAATTCTCGAGGTAAGTCTTGAGGAAGTCTTAGGGGCAAGATTTGCACAAAGGGGAGCCCGATGAGTGCTCTCGGTTTTCACATTAGAAACGCGACTTTTGCGTTTCGAGAATCATGGACGAACTTGGCCAACGGACTTTTGGGATTTTTATTATTCCCAGTGTTCATGTTCATCCTGGCGCACATGTGGCAAAAATTTAACGGCCACTTAGGAAATTATACTTATAAAGAAATGCTCGCATACATCGGTGTGACGGAAGTCCTTTATATGACCTTCCTGAGAAGTGGCAATGTCATGCAGGCGAGCGGCGACTTTTCAATAAGTCTTGCGCGTCCGCGTTCGTGGCTTGTGACCCAAGGTTCTGCCTTGTACGGAAAAACTTTGGGATCGCGTCTGGTAATGACGACACTGCTTTTCATTCTGATGCTATTATTTGGAATAAGTCTTCAAGACACATTTCCGGTCATCATCCGCTTGTTATCGTTACTTATTCCCTTGGGCTTTCTGCAAGTTTTGTATTCGTTATTGTTTTCATCCGCGCAAGTACGTTGGGAAGTAACGAATTACTTAGTCTTGCCATTCGGGAAGTTGTTTTTAGTTTTCGGTGGAGTCTTCGCGCCGGTTTCAGATTTTTCAGAACCAGCAAAATCAATCTTGCTACAACTTCCTCCGTCGGATTTGTTTTTTCAACCGGCCTACTTTGCAATCAAAGGAGTCTTCTATCAGATGACGCCGACTGAATGGATCGTGCGCATTTTGCTGCAAGCAGGAGTTTTAGTTTTATTAAATCACTGGTTCTTCAAAAACTCCCGTCGTCATCACCAGAGTTTTGGAGGTTAAATGACAGTACTATTGTTAAAAGCCTTTAAACACAATTGGAGCGCACAAGCTTCCAACAAAGTAAACCTGTGGGCTGCAATGATCACGATGATCGTCAATAACGTCTTTTTCCTCTACGGAATGTGGCTGATGCTTTTTGACGGGAAAGCCCAAAACAAACCGCTTTTTCCATATTATCTAACGATGACGGCACTTGCGTATGTCGCTTGGGGAAGTCTGAACTTCTTCTTAGGCGGACTTCGCGAAATGGGCGAAATGATCGACTCTGGAAAACTAGAACCGATGATGGGCACACCCAGATCGCCGTTGTTGCTAGTTGCGATCAGCCAATCTAGCGCCACGGCCTTGGGAGATTTGCTTCAAGGGGTCGTCACCTTGATCGCACTTTTCTGGCTTTGTGATATCGAGTGGGTTTTGCGCGCCATTTTCGCAAGTGTCGTGGTTGTCATCGGTTTTGCCGCCATCTTTATTGCAGCAGGCACGCTTGCGTTCTTTGTGAATCGCGGGGCTCAGCTGAGTTTTTTTATCATTGAAAGCACGTTGTCCTTCACAATGTATCCAGTGACAAAGATCCTCGATGGACCATCACGCATGCTTTTGTATGTGATTCCGGCTGCGATCACCGCGACATTGCCAATGACGTGGATAGAAGAAACAGGCTGGATTCATTTTGCGGAAATGATGATCTGCACATCACTCGTGTTTCTTTTGAGTATAGTATTTTTTAACACAGGATTGAAAAGATACCGGGCTGCAAGTTTCGTTTCAACTCGCTAAAAAGAAAAAGGCCGTCGGGGGACGGCCTTTTGAGAAGTGCTTGTTAATTTTATTATGCGGTGTAGACCCAAAAAAGAAGCAGGCACCTTTTATTATCTGCAGTTTTGGCGGTAAGTCCAGAGAAGCTCATTTACGTAGTAGCGGATGGAGCCCATCTCGTCTTGTACGCGGTAAGCTTGAGAGTAACCACTCAAAGTTTGTTCTGCCAAATCAAGTTGTGATTCGAGGTAGAACAGGTCACTCAAAGAGTCATTCCAGTCATAGCGGCTGTTCACAGAGTCATTGAAGTTATCAGCAGCATCAATCAAACCAACCAATACTCGGCGCAAGCGCATACCGTATTCGTTGTAAAGAGCTACGCGATCCATTGTTTCATAAACATCACGGCTGATGTATTCAAGATTGTCAGCGATGTTTTCAAGTTGGTTGTATCTCCATGCGCCTGGTGCAGGCATTGGACGATTCCAACGGATACGAGCAGAAGGTGAGAAGTAAGAAGGGCGGCGAGAGTCGCGGTACCAACGGTCGTAACGAGGACGCCAGTTGTTCATATCGCGGTAGCCAGAATGACGTGAAGGACGTTCGATACGGAAACGATTGTTCCAAGCTTCACGCTCGCGACGGCGGCCATCTCTGTCCCAGTGACCAGGGCCACGACCACGGTCTTCATACCCCGGGCCTGGACGGCGATCGTCTCTACGGTCGTCACGCCAATCTCCACGGCGGTCATCGCGACCCCAGCGTTCATCACGACGGTCGTCTCTACGATCTCCACCACGACCCCAACGATCATCATCACGACGATCATGACGGCTGCCTGGGCCTGTTTTGATAACTTGAACTTCAGCCAACGCACTGGAAAGTGTGAAAGTGGCAAGAGTAAGAGCAAGAGCGATTTTTACTGACTTCACCGAAATCTCCGATCTCAAGGTTTAAGAATCGAAGACCCTTGATGCAAATCCATGGCCAACCCAATCGGTGTAAGATTGGCTCCATTTTCAGTGCCGAAACGAATTTAAACGGGGTTTGAGGAACATAACAGCTTGTTAAGGAGTCAGTATCAAGACAAGTAGAAAAAATTTTCATCGCCCGTAATTGCTACGGGCGGAAGTGGCAAAAATACTAAACGTTGAATGAGGAACCGCAGCCGCAGCTCTTCGTCGCATTTGGATTATTGAAGACGAAACCTTTGCCATTCAATCCACCAGAATATTCCAAGGTCATGCCTAAAATATAAAGCAAGCTGTTGTTGTCGATTGCGATTTTTTCGCCGTTTGATTCAAAAACTTTATCGCCAGCTTGGGGCTCGTTCACGAAATCCATCTTATAAGACAAACCTGAGCAGCCACCTTTTTTAACTTCTACACGCAAAAGTGCAGAGGCGTCTTTGCCGTCATCTTGTTTGAGGGAAGCAAGTTTTTTAACTGCTTCTGGAGAGATCGTGATCATAGGAAACTCCTTCAGAGAGAAAGGCCATCATAGCACAAACAGTGCAGAGAAGGGAACCTCCGGGGGAGGTTTCTCAACTCAGAGTTAAAATTATGAAAATACTACGTATTTAAGCCTGCTACAGCGGTTTTAAGGGCTTCGAGGGCTTGATGGAGCTCCTCTTCCGTCGTCCAGCGGCCAATACTAATGCGAAGCGTACAAGCCGCTTGTTCTGGTGTCAGACCAATTCCCTTAAGCACATGGCTCATGCTCATTGAACCCGAACTGCATGCGGATCCGGTGCTGATGCCGACCTTTTTTAAGCGCGGAATCAGTTCTTCGGAACGACAGCCTGGGAGAGTCACATTTAAATTGATCGGGGATCGTTCGCTCGGATGACCGTTCAAGCGAATATCCGAAAACGTAAACTGCAAACGATTCCAGAACGCCTCACGCATTTCTGTCAGGCGTGCGTTTTCAGTTTCAAGATGTTTCACTCCATATTCACAGCAAGCACCAAGGCCGACGATCGCTGGAACATTCAAAGTTCCAGAGCGAAGTCCTTTTTCTTGGCCGCCGCCGTAGATCAACGGATTGATTTCAACTTTCGGATTAGCAGAGCGAATGTAAAGTGCACCAACGCCTTTAGGTCCGTAAATTTTATGACCAGAGAAAGACATCAAATCAATTCCCATGTTCGTTGCATGCACAGGAATTTTGCCGACAGCTTGTGTGGCATCAGTATGGAAATAAATATTTTTTTCTTTCGCAAGTTTGGCAAGTTCAGGAATCGGGTTGATCGAACCGATCTCATTATTCACCCAAATAAAACTCATCAAGCGAGTGTGAGGCTTTATCGCGCGAGCGACATGCTCCACTTCGATTTGTCCCAAAGAATTCACGGGAAGAAAATCAACTTCAACACCCATTTTTTGCGCCGCCATCATGGCTTTCATAATCGAAGAGTGTTCAACGTTGCTCGTGATAAAATGCAATGGTTCTTGCGGATTGGTTTCGCGCAGTTTTGTGATCAAACCAAAAATCGCCCAGTTGTTCGCTTCAGTCGCGCCACTAGTAAAAGTGATTTCGCTGGCTTTGGAACCGATAAAGCCTGCGACCTGCATACGCGCTTTTTGAACTGCGTTCTCTGCATTCCAACCCCATTGATGGCTCGCGCTGGATGGATTGCCGAAGTATTCTTTGAAGTAAGGTTCCATCAAACGATAAACTTCCGGATCAAGCGGAGTTGTCGCGTTGTAGTCCAAATACACAGCAGCAGCAGCTTTGATGCTTTTTTCAGCAGAGAGTTGTAAATCCATGGGACCCAGCTAATCGTGAATGTGAAAAGGGGTCAAGAAGAAAGCTTTTGTATTACACAGCTTTTTTGGGAGGATTTTGCTGCTTTTCAAAGTCGTCGATGGTCTCGTTGAGATAGGTCTCTGCGCGGTAGATATTCAGATCTTTCATTTCCGCTTTGAGCACATGCAAATGCGATATTCCTTGACTCGAAAGGCGATCTTTTTGAATGCCATAAAAGATGCCGCCACGGGGAGTATAGAGAACGTATTTATTGTTCTTAGGCAGGTGCACATACAGATTAAAATTCACCGGTGTGTTGCCTGTAAATTCACTGATTTGAATCGCGGCCATTTCTTCATCAGGTGACACGCCGAACTTCGCGTGAATTTCATTGCGAGGAAAAAAGGCCATCGCCACTTCCTCGCCTAGATGCGTGGACTTGCGCATAAATTCAGCTTTTTCAATAGCCCAAGGCATGAACGGAACTTGTTTTAGTTTCAAATTAAGCGACTCACCATTGGCGACTTTTTCGCCGTGTTCTTTCAAAAAATTATATAAGCGCGTTTGGATTTTATTTATAAAGCCAGCATCGATGACTTTGTTTTTACCCATCGCTGTGATCAGGTAACCTGAAAAGCGGGGGGACTCGACGATGATGCATGCCATGTTTGTCGTCAGTTCAATTTCAGCGGGCTTCGTCGTTGCTAACTGAATGCAAGATTTGTCCAAAGCATTTGTGGTGCCTCGCTCTATCAAAGAATCTTTTTCGCGTGTGGTCTCGTCATCATGAGTTTCAGGGCCTGGTTTTTCTTTTTTCTTACTGGAGCGATCTTCGACCGGCGCCCAGGAAGGTCCGTCATTTTTTTTACTGCGATTAAAGTGATTTGAGAGGGCAGAGTCTCTTCCATTTTCTTCATACGCACTCAGAGAGTTGCCGGCACCATGGCCGTGAGCAGACATTGCTGATGTTCCTTGTGCGGGACCGGATTCTCTTTCGGGAGCAAGGACGTCGCCCGCACCGAGACCGTGAGGGTGAACTCCCGAGTTTTTACTGTCTGTAGAATGAGAGGGGACGTATCCCGGTGTCGTCGACGGAATTATTCCTGGAGCCTGTTCGTTGGGGCGATACGCAGGGCTGTGCTGTCCGGAAGACATATTTGCAGAATCTTTTTCCGACAAGCTGCCTGACGCAAATCCAGAGTTGGCACTAGAGTCTGCATTGGAGCCGACAGCAAGATCGGGTCCGTCTCCAGCCATCATTTGGGCTAAAATATTTTTCGCATTTTCCGCAGAAAATCCAGTGCTGCCTTTGATACTGATCATTCCTGATTCATCTTTTTCACCCTCAGCAAGCGTTCTTTGGGCACCAGCGGTGGCGCTCTTTGTTTGCTGGTCTTTGTAGTACTTATTCACAGTTCGTTCGATCGCGGGACCTGTGATGGGTGGATAAATCAAATATTCTGTCGCGGAGGCACTGAGATTTTTATAGGAGGCCGTCGAAGATTCTTCGGCGAAGGCAATCACACAAACCGGGAAGGCTTGAGTTAGAACTTTAGGAAGGTTGCGGACTTTCTTGTTTGGATGATCCACGCTGACCATCACAAAGGCAGGTTGTTCTTGAACAAGATAGACTAAGGCTTCTTTAAGATTGGATGTCGCTTTGACTTTCCAGTCACGGTTTCGCAAAAAGCCCTCAGCAGGGCCTAAGCCCGTCGGGCTGCCCTTGATGATGAGTAAGGACTTCTTTTGCTCTTGCTCCATCTGTTTTAACCTCAAACGCGAGTTCATTTGTTATTTCTTCGGGATAGGTAAAGAAACAAACAAGGGCTCGTAATGAATTGCAATGGAGCTTGCGGGGTTTTAACTTTACGCGAGACCAAGGACCTAGACTCTGTAGTTCATGTGTTCGATGGGCGTCGTGGACAAAGCTTGCCTCGAGAGAAAAGACCCCTACAATATGTCTATGACAAAAACAGCACTTCAAGCCACGTCCTTTTTTGTTCCTGCAGGAAAAGATCCCGAGAAAATGATCACTTGGAAAAAAGTCGATTGTGAAATTCGCAATCGCAAAGGCGATGTTATTTTCTCTATGAATAATGTCGAAGCGCCGGAAGCTTGGTCGCAACTTGCAATTGATATTGCGGCAAGCAAATACCTGCGTAAAAGTGGTGTGAATGGGAACAAAGGTGAAACTTCAATTCGTGCCTTGGTCAATCGTGTGGTGAATGCGATTGAGGCTTCGTCGTTGAAACAAAAAAATTATTTCGCATCGAAAAAAGATGCGGCGATTTTTGCTAAGGAATTAAAATATATTTTACTCACGCAGCGAGGTGCTTTTAACAGCCCTGTTTGGTTTAATGCAGGGTTGTGGGAAGCCTATGGAATCGTTTCTCCAAGTGAACACTTTGCTTGGGATGAGAAAAAGAAAGCTATTGTTCCAACTCAAAATGCCTATGAACGTCCGCAATGTTCGGCGTGTTTTATTCAAAGTGTGGATGATTCGATTGAAGGAATTTTTGAACTCGCAAAAACAGAAGCGAAGTTATTTAAATATGGCTCTGGTACGGGAAGTAATTTTTCAAAATTGCGCAGCAAATATGAAGCTCTGAATTCTGGCGGATATAGCTCGGGTTTGATTTCATTCTTGGAAGTTTTGGACCGAGGTGCGGGAGCTATTAAATCTGGCGGCACCACTCGCAGAGCGGCAAAAATGGTGGTCGTCGATATCGATCACCCAGAAGTTTTAGATTTTATCGAATGGAAAATGAAGGAAGAACAAAAAGCCCATATGCTGATTGCCGCAGGCTTAAGTTCAGACTTTGAAGGTGAAGCGTATCGCACTGTTGCGGGACAAAATGCCAATAACTCGGTTCGCGTGACGGATGCTTTTATGAAATCAGTCCTTGATCAAAAGGATTGGAACCTGCGTGCACGTGTGACAAAAAAATCTTTGCAAACTTTGCCTTCAGCGGCAGTCTGGAAAAAAATCACACATGCCGCTTGGATGTGCGCGGATCCG
The DNA here is from genome assembly GCF_047345725.1 of Bdellovibrio sp. HCB2-146. Classification (NCBI taxonomy): domain Bacteria; kingdom Pseudomonadati; phylum Bdellovibrionota; class Bdellovibrionia; order Bdellovibrionales; family Pseudobdellovibrionaceae; genus Bdellovibrio; species Bdellovibrio sp. HCB2-146. The sequence continues at coordinate 274,240 of NZ_JBLEQP010000001.1, read as the reverse complement.
GGAATTCAATTCCACGACACGATTAACAAGTGGCACACGTGTCCTGAAACTGATTCGATTCATTCAAGTAATCCGTGCTCGGAGTATATGTTCTTGGATGATTCCGCATGTAACTTGGCTTCGATTAACTTGGTAAAGTTCCTTGAGGAAGACGGTCGATTCAATTTTGAAGCTTTCATCCACACTGCTCGGACATTGTTTGTTGCTCAAGAAATTTTAGTCGATTATGCAAGTTATCCGACGCTGGAAATTGCGCGAAACTCTCATGCGTTCCGACCGTTGGGATTGGGCTTTGCAAACTTGGGAAGTCTTTTGATGCGCAAGGGACTTGCCTACGATAGCGAAGAAGGACGTGCTTGGGCGGGGGCGATCACAGCGCTTATGACCGGAGTTGCCTATCTGACAAGTTCAGAAGCGGCTCGTGCAAAAGGCCCCTTCGATGGTTTTAGAAAAAATAAAACTGCTATGATGAAGGTCATGACAATGCATCAGAAAGCTGTGAGTAAAATCCAGTGGCATTTTCTTCCGGATGGATTGGATCAAGCGGTCGCAAACCTTTGGAAGGGTGTTGTTTACAACGGAAACAAGCACGGCCTTCGCAATGCTCAAGCCACTGTGATTGCGCCGACCGGAACAATCGGTTTGCTGATGGATTGTGATACGACGGGGATTGAACCCGATTTTTCTCTGATTAAATTTAAAAAATTAGTTGGCGGTGGTGAGATTCAAATCGTCAACCAATCGGTGGTTCCAGCACTTGAAACTTTGAAGTATTCTCCGGAAGATATCGAAGTCATCGTGAACTATATTCGCGAGCACAACACTGTTGAAGGTTGTGAAAAAGTTCGTCCTGAAGATGTCGCGACTTTTGATTGCGCGACGGCAGCCCCTGGACAGCGTGTTCTTTCGCCGGAAAGTCACGTGCACATGATGGCAGCCGTACAGCCCTTCATTAGCGGCGCCATTTCAAAAACGGTGAATCTCCCAGCCGATGCGAGTGAAAGAGATATCAGCGACATTTACTTCCTCGCATGGAGACTGGGAATTAAAGCTATTGCCGTCTACCGCGATGGCAGCAAACTCAGCCAACCGCTCAACGCCAAAAAGAAAGTCGGCGAAGACACCACCATCGAACGCCCCACTATGAAATGCCCCGAATGCGGCAACGACACAGTCCTCACCAGCGGCTGCTACCGCTGCCCAAACTGCGGCACCACAGTAGGCTGCGCCTAAAACGGCGCCCAAAAGGGTGCCCGGTGACATATTTGCAACTCGCTGCATAATATATCCCAATTTCGGCCAGAGGGGCGGATCCACGGATCTTAAAAACAAACAGTGAAGGGGAGAGGCAAACTCTCCCTTTCTTTTTGAATTGCTACCCAGGAGCGCCTTTGATTTTTCGAATTTGACGCTTGGCGGTTGTTGGAAAAATCACCGGGCACCTTTTGGGGTTTTCTAGTATGCTCGGTGTTCCTTTTTGTGGAGTGGATTTTATGTCGAAAAAAGATATTTTTGGTGATGATGTTCCTGAAGAAAAAAACATGCAAAGTTTTGAAGAGCTTTTTGCTGCGTCTGAAGGAAATTTGAACCGACGCCTTCGTGTGGGCGATGAAGTTAAGGGTGAGATCCTGACAATTGGTAAGGAAGAGTCTTTCGTTTCGACGGGCACTCCAACTGATGGTTTGATTCTGACTAAAGAACTTTTAGATGAAAACAAACAAGTAAAATACAAAGTTGGCGACGTTTTGGATCTTGTTGTCACAGCGATTCGCGACGGCGAAATTCGTTTGGCAAAACGTGGTTCAATGTCGGCTACGACAGACTCATTGGAAGATGCTTTTGATATGGAGCTTCCAGTGGAAGGTCGTGTGACTGAATTGGTCAACGGTGGCTTGCGCGTGAACGTGCAAGGCAAAACAGCTTTCTGCCCAATCAGCCAAATCGATTCTAAATTTGTTCAAGACGCCTCTGAGTACGTGGGTAAAAAATTTGAATTCATGATCACTCAGTTCGATAAAAAAGGTCGCAACATCGTGGTTTCTCGTCGCAAACTTTTGGAACTGCAAAAAGCAGAATTCGAAGGTGCCTTCATGCAAAAGCATGAACCAGGTGCGATCTTGAACGGAAAAATCACTCGTATCGAGCGCTTTGGTGCTTTCGTTGAACTTGAAGGTGGTATTGAGGGTTTGATCCACGTTTCTGAGCTTGGTTGGTCACGTATCAGTGATCCACACGAAGTTGTATCTACAGGCCAAAACGTGACTGTGAAGCTTCTTAAAACTGAAGAAGTTGAAGGTCGCCTGAAAATCTCTTTGTCTCTTAAACAAGCTGACGGCGAAGGCAATCCTTGGATGTCGGTTCCAACAAAATTCCCAGTGGGAACTGTTGTAAAAGGCAAAGTTGAGAAAAAAGAAGTTTACGGTCTTTTCGTAAATCTGACTCCAGGTGTGACGGGTCTTTTGCCAAAATCAAAATGGCGCGATTCTGTAGATGCTGCTTCTTATGAAAATAAGAAAAAAGGCGATGAGATCACTGTTCAAGTAGATCAAATTCTTTTCGAAGAAAAGAAAATCAGCCTTGGTATCCCAGGTGAAGCTGAAGACATGAGCTGGAAGTCCCACACGACAACTTCAAGCGGTCTGGGTGCACTCGCTGCGGCCTTCAAAGACATTCAAATTAAACCGAAAAAATAGTTTTAAAGGCAACAGAAGTGGAACTCAAAGATCTGTTTGCCTCAGCTACCTCGTCCCGCTTTAAGCGGGGCGACGTCATCTATCACGTAGGTGATGAACCCCAGAATATTTATTTTGTTGAGTCGGGTCTTGTCGGTCTCGCCCTGTGGGGAGAGTCGGGCAAAGATCATCTCGTGCGTCTTTTTCATCAAGGCGATATCTTTGGTCATCGCACTCTTTTTGCGCGTGAGAAATACCATGCGACAGCGACTGTCATTGATGCTTCAACAGTTCGAGTTTTATCGAAAGATCAAATGCGCTCACTGATGAAGGGTAACTGCGATTTGGCTGAAAAACTTCTGGAGCTGCTTGCGAAAGAGTTACGGCAAGCAGAACTCAGGCAGATGACTTTGAGTGAAAAAGAAGCTCCGCAAAGAATTGCGGAAGCCGTTGTTTATCTCAAAGAGCTTCACCCTTCCTACGACTGGACTCGCCAAGAGATAGCGGACTTCTGTGGAACGACCACGGCGACAGTGATCCGAACTCTAGCCCGATTTGTCGACGAGGGACTTATTCAACAAGAGGGACGAGAAATTCGGATTCTCAATCGCGAAGCTTTGTTATCGCAAGGGTAGTTTGAGATAGCGAATGCCGTTTTGCTCCGGCGGTGGCAAATGACCTGCTCGGATATTGACCTGCAAACTCGGCAGCAGCAATTTTGGTGCGGCTAATGTGGCGTCTCTCTTTTGTCGAAAACTAATGAAATCTTCTTTCGCAGTCGTTCCGCGCAACTGAATATTTTGCTCTTTCTCTTCTTGTACCGTTGACTGAAACCGCAATTCGCGGGAACTAGGTTGATAATCATGTCCCACAAAAACGCGTGTGGTCGGCGGTAATGAATAGATTTTTTGCGTGACCGACTCATAAAGGTCCTCGGCACTACCTTGAGGAAAGTCACAACGTCCAGTTCCTGAATCAGGCATAAAGAGCGCATCACCTGTAAAAATAGCATCTTCAATTAAATACGAAGAACAAGCGGGAGTATGCCCAGGCGTGAACAGGGTTTTGATCTTAAGAGACCCAGCAATAAGAACTTCGCCATCATTTAAAAGTTTATCAAAATCAGCACCACCAATCTTCACATCGTCGATATGGAAGAGCTTTTTAAATGTATCCTGAACTAAGGTGATGTTTTTGCCAATTGCTACCTTGATATTCGGAAAATAGTTTTTAAAGAGCTGTGAGCTAGAAAGGTGATCGGCATGTGCGTGGGTCTCCATCACGTAGTGGGGATTTAGGTGATTTTCTTGTATGTACCGAACAACAAGCTCCATCGAACCCGTACTCATTTTTCCTGAGGCAGCATCATAGTCCCACACGGGATCAATCACGATTGCATCCCGTGTGGCAGGATCGAATACGACGTATGTCAGAGTGGAAGTTTGTGGATCGAAGAAATGTTGAATTACGAGTTTCATAATTCCTCCTAAAGGTCATTCGCAACTTGAGATCATATTAACCGATTTATTTTTAGAAGCATTATGACCGCCAACATAACACCTAGACGTCGGTTCGAACTAACCTGAAGGCGAATACAGGAGGCGGTTATGCGCGAAATAACGTGTGAGGAACTCCGAAAGAGTCTGTCTCAATATGAATTGGTAGATGTCAGAACCCCAGAAGAATATGTCGGAGAATTGGGGCACATCGAGAAAGCTCGCTTGGTCACTTTGGGCCCTGACTTAGTTGATTACCTAAAAAACATTCCGAAGGACACAAGAATTGCATTCATCTGTCGAAGCGGTGCTCGTTCGGGACAAAGCACTTTGTTAAGTGAAGAAATGGGTTTTACTGAGAGCTTTAATTTAGTTGGTGGTATGATTCGGTGGAATGAGCTTCAATATGAAGTGCAACGAGGAGTTTCATTATGACGGAAAATTTTTTGATGTCACTTATAGGTGGGGCAATCATAGGGTTGGCGACTGCGGTCTTTCTCGTATTTAATGGCCGAGTCACCGGGATCAGCGGAATCATCAATGGATTTTTGGGATTTGTAAAAGAAGAGCGTTTGTGGAGGGGGGCTTTTCTATTGGGATTGGTGTTAGGTGGCTTCTTGTTGAGCACCTCCATGCCAGAGTTCTTTGTGAATACATCGGATAGGCCGCTTTGGCTCGTCGCAGTTGCAGGGCTCATCGTAGGTTATGGAACTTTGATGGGGAGTGGATGTACCAGTGGTCATGGAGTCTGCGGTATTGCTCGATTTTCAATTCGCAGTTTAATCGCGACAGTTGTTTTTATGACAATGGGAATGCTTATTGCCACAGCATTGGGGGCGCTATGAAACGTAATCAGATCTTACAAATCGTTGTCGCATTTGTCGTCGGTCTTCTATTTGCCGTGGGACTCGCGGTTTCGGGAATGACTCAGCCGCAGAAAGTTTTGGGATTCTTGCGATTGGGAGCAGGTTGGGATCCATCGTTGATGTTTGTGATGTTGGGAGCGATTCCTATTCATGCTTTGGCTTATCGTTTGTTCATCCGTCGTCCAAGTCCGTTATTGGACGTGCAATGGCATGTTCCGACGAGTAAAGAAATCACCAAACCATTGATTGTAGGAAGCTTGTTGTTTGGTTTGGGGTGGGGCTTAGGTGGCTATTGCCCGGGACCGGGATTGACTTCGATGGGAGCAGGGAGCGGATCCGCTGCTGTGTTCGTCGCCTTCATGTTAATCGGAATGTTTTTATATAGGAAGGTCCCATGGAAATTTTAGGCTATATTGGGGCCATGATCGTCGGTGTGAGCCTAGGCCTCTTAGGTGGTGGAGGCTCAATTTTAGCTGTGCCGTTATTTGTGTATTTGTTCCAGGTGCCTGCAACTGAAGCGACCACTTATTCACTGTTCGTCGTTGGCTTTGCAAGTCTGATTGGTTTTTTGCAAGCCTTTAGAGCCGATCGTGTGGATTTGAAAGCAGGCTTCGCATTCGCTGTTCCGTCGATTATAGGAATGACGGTGGTTCGACGATTTATTTTGCCTTTGATCCCTGGGGAGTGGATATGGGGAGAATTTCAGTTTTCTAAAGATGGATTGATTTTAGTTTCGTTCGCCGTCGTCATGGTTGCGGCTGCCACTGCGATGTTGCGATCCAAGACAGAAACTTTCCACGTTTTATCAAAAAATCGTCTGGCCTTAATCATCAAAGCATTTGGCGTTGGAAGCGTGACGGGATTCGTGGGTGCTGGGGGAGGATTTTTGATCGTCCCGACTCTAGTGAGTATTTTTGGATTGAACATGCGCCGTGCGACTGGGACTTCATTAGGCGTGATTGCAATCACATCTTTTTCAGGATTTTTCGGCGACGTCCTGGTCGGGCGTCCATTGGATTTCTTTTTATTGGGAAGTGTGACGGCATTATCCGTGATTGGAATTTTAATTGGAATTGTCTTGGGCAAGCAAGTAACGGATCAGAAACTGAAGCCCGCTTTTGGAGTTTTTGTTTTGATCGCAGGAGCGGCCATCATTTTTAAACAAGTGATGCTGTGACCGCTCCCTTGATAAGGGCAAGCGGTCACAAAGACTACCTCAGCATTCGCACCCAATTCACCATGGCCATCTCCGCGAAATATTGCAGTCGACGTTCTGCCATGTTGGCTGTTTTATATGGCGAAGGAATGATATCCCAGTGAATTTGCTGACCTTTGACTGTCTCAATTTTCACATGATGCTCATCAACGGGTAGGATGCGTAGGACAACCTCAGATTCGTCTTCATAGTCTGCAATATTTGAAAAACTCCAAGCTGTGTTATTCAAGATTTCTCGAAATGTCGGGAGCACTCGATTGATCAGGAAAGATCCTGTCACTTCATCTTGTATACTGATGGAAGAGGTTTCAGATAAAATCTCAGCTAACATTTCCGGAACGGTTTCAGCGTCGCGAGTGACTAGACAAAACTGCAAGGCCTCGGTGATTTTCTCTACATAGGGCTCGAAGTCGTCTTCTTCTGACGCAAGGAAACTCATTTTCACTTCAACGTAGGGAAGATGTACGCGATAGCCTTTTTCAACGTCCACATCTTTTAAAACATCTTCAACGATGGTGGCGATATCAGACTCGCCAACTCCCATCGTATCCCAACTGCGAGTGATACGCGGATCCAAATCGGCTGTGTTTTCAACCAACCAAGCCTCGATATCAGAATTCCAAACAGCCTCGATTTCGCGAGGAGGTCCGGGAAGAACAAAAACTTTTTTGCCCTTAGCTTCCAGATAAAACGCATTGGCTGTGCCTTGTGAATTAAATAAAACTCGCGAACCACGTGGGAAATAGCACTGCTGTCTTTGAATTTCTTTAACGGTATAGCCACGCGAAGTGAGGCGCGTGTTCACATGCTGCCAAGAAGCTTCATGCCACTCGAGCGGCAAATCCGCCCATTCCGAAATTAAGTCGCGAGTAAAATCATCAGATGTCGGCCCCAAACCGCCGGTAACAAATAAGACGTCACATTTCCCCGCGCAAAAGTCGAGGGCCTCGCGAATCAAGAGACGATCGTCGGGAACAACCAAGTGATGAGTCGTCAAAACGCCGTATTCTTTAAGGTGCGAAGAAAGCCATGCGGCGTTCTTATTAATGATCTGACCATCGGTGAGTTCGGTGCCAATACCAAGAATTGCTGTTTTCATAGCGCTCACGATAATCCTAGCTCTCGAAATTGCCAATAACGCATGGTATAAATTTACCTATTGCTTGCCCACATTGCAGTCTAAAAATAGAGTTGCCGCCCTAGGCAATGTCTTTAGTTCAAGGAGTTCCCATGTCTTTCAATTGGAAAGAATTTGATCTTTACAATCCGACACCTGAGCACGCGATGCTTCGTGAAACTGTTAAAGCTTTTACAGAAGCAGAAATCGAACCCCAAGCGCATGAGTTCGATCGCAAAGAACAATTCAATCTTCCGCTTTTCCGCAAAGTCGGAGAGTTAGGACTTCTTGGTATTACAGTTCCAGAGCAATTCGGGGGCGCGGGTATGGATGCAACAGCTGCAGCCATCGTGCATGAAGAAATGTCTGCTTCAGATCCGGGCTTTACATTGGCTTATCTTGCTCACTCGATGTTGTGTGTGAACAACATCGCAGTCAACGGCAACGACGAACAACGTATGCGTGTATTGCCAAAACTTTGTTCTGGCGAATGGATCGGTGCCATGGCGATGTCAGAGCCAGCAGTTGGAACTGACGTTTTGGGAATGCAAACAACGGCAGTTAAAAAAGGCGACGGTTGGGTGATCAACGGTCGCAAAATGTGGATTACAAACGGCACGATCGATGAAAACGGCACTGGCTGTGATGTTGTATTGGTTTACGCTCGCACCGGTGAAAAACATGGCCGTGCTTTGGTTTCAACTTTCTTAGTTGAAAAATCACACGGTGGTTTCACTGTTGGTCAAAAAATCAAAGACAAATTGGGAATGCGTGGATCGAACACAGCTGAACTTGTGTTCCAAGATTGCCACGTTCCTGCGTCAGCACTTGTAGGTCACGAAGGTGATTCTATGCTGCACATGATGCGTAACCTTGAGATCGAGCGCCTCACGTTGGCCGCGCAATCACTTGGTATCGCTCGTCGTTCTATTGAAATCATGAACCGCTACGCTGTTGATCGCGAAGCTTTCGGAAAATCTTTGAACCACTTCGGTCAAATTCAACGTTACATTGCTGACTCTTACGCTGAATACAAAGCAGCGCGCGCTTACGTTTACGAAACAGCTCGTCGCATGGATTTGAATAAAGAAGGCAATCGTCTTGATTCAGACGGTGTAAAACTTGTTGCGACAACAATGGGTAAAAACGTCGCCGATCGTGCGATCCAAGTTTTGGGTGGTTACGGTTACGTTGGTGAGTACGTCGTTGAGCGTTTGTGGAGAGATGCAAAACTGCTTGAAATCGGCGGTGGTACTCTTGAAGCACATCAAAAAAATATCACTCGCGATTTGGCGAAATCTCCAGAATCTCTTTACCGCTAATTGGAGTTATCATGTTTCCATACGGGCCCGAGCTTGAAATCAATACGCATCTGAAGGTGAACTACCAACTGGTGCTAGAAAAAATCGGGCCTCTGTTGACAGCCGACCGTCGTCAAAAAATTGAACGTGTGGTTGCAGATCGTAACTTCGATACGGCCGTTGTCTTGGAAGGCATCTATGACCGCGGAAATATTTCGGCGGTTATGAGGAGTGCAGAAGGCTTGGGCTTTGGAAATTTCCATGTGATTGAAACACAGGAAAAATTCAAAGAAGCCAATCGCGTCACTCAAGGTGCCGACAAATGGGTAGAAGTTAAAAAGTGGAAGCAAACTGCTGACTGCGTAAAAAACCTAAAAGCTCAAGGTTACAAAATTTGCGTCACTCATCTTGATGCCAAAGCTAAACCTCTGCATGAAATTGATTTCTCTGGAAAAGTGGCCCTTGTGCTTGGCAACGAGCGTGACGGCGTTTCGCAAGAAATGATCGCAGCAGCGGATGAAAGCATCATCATTCCTATGACCGGCTTCGTGCAGAGTTTTAACATCTCTGTAGCGGGTGCTTTGAGTCTTTACCATATTTCTCAAGATCGCAGACAGCGTCGTGGAACGAATGCTTCACTCACTGAAGAAGAGCAGGGGATTTTACGCGCGCATTACTACATGCGCACGCAGGATTCAGCAGTTCAGTACTTGCAAGAGCTTTTCTCTCGCGGGACTTTGCAGAGTTAGTTTTTATTGACCGCGATCGAGATCAACGACAAGAACTTGGCAGTTTAATTTCGAATACGACGGGAATTGTGTTCTCATTGGGAAGTTTTGTCCCACTTTCGCGGATAAAACGTCTTTGGAAATGCTAAAAGCTCTTTGGCCATCCTCAAGGAAGATCAAGTTCCGATCGTTCTCGATCCAACCGTCAGCAGAGCTCTCAAAACCTCTTTCCAATTTATACTGAATCCAATGTGTCGAACCGTCGCCGTAGTTGGCGCTGTGGGGATAAATGCTGGCATGCAAGTTTTTGCCTGATTTCGTGTCAACACAGTCGATGCTGATTTTAGCAGTCGCCGTGAGAGATGTTAAAAGTGCCGCAACGAAAAGAGACAATGCTTTCATATTATTCTCCAAATAAGTTTCGAGCCATTTTAATAAGTTCTTTGTTTGAATATTCGGTTTCACCAAGTGAAGCTGTTTTTTCCATCACTCGATAGTTTTGTTTTTTGATTTCAGCTAGGACGTAGTCGTGTGCGCATTCGATAGTGTCATTCAGAGATGCGATGGGGCGGCCTTTAAAAATTTCTGTGCTGTCAGGTCCTACTGAGAAACTGATAATATATCGACGTGCCTGAACCAACCAGCTAAGCGAAACGATGTCAGCGCAGTCTCCGCCTTGTGAAGCATCAAGAAGCAAACCAGCAAGGGCTGTGCTGCGAACGGGAACTGTGAGATGCTCGTATGGATTGGGGCCCGACATTTTCAATTTATGACGAATGTTTGCAAATGGATCCGTCGATTCAAAGGATCTTGCATAAAGATCAATGATGCGTTGTCGGTGAGAATCCGGGCTAAAAAAACCTGGCTTCGTTTCATTCACGATCACCGCGATGTCTAATAGAACTGAATTCATCAAAAGATGACGGAGCAGTTGATGCATAGGCGCGCCAAGAAGGCTCGTGACTTCACCGTTGTTGACGTTTGCGCGTAGTTGTTCAAAGTGAACTTGCGAGCTGATGAGGAACTGGCGAAGCTGTTGAGCAAGGGCGCGAACATTGGGAGATAATGTTTTTTCTGACTTTAAGGACTCAGCCGCAGCCTTCGTTCCTTTTTGTTGAACTAAGGCAGTCCATACCTGGGCCGACTGCTCGTTCAGCTCACGAAAGCTAACAGAATCAAAACTATTTGATTGCGCCAGGCCCAACGAATAAGACAGCAGAACGGCAAGAATGATTAAAGCCTTTTTCATGGTCGCTCTCCAAAAATTGAATGCGCTATATCCAGAAGTTGTTCAGCAGTATATCCGCGAGGACCATTGCATTGGTTTTTTGGATTCGGTGGAAAGATTCCCTTTTTTGCATTTACGTTAATAGCTGCAATTTCAGCGTCAAGGCAGCATTTTCCAATATCTGCGGTGGGAATGATAAAGCTATCCTGGAAAAGGCGAAGGTGAGAAGGACCCACTCCGACCTCCCAGGCCTTTTGCATCATATTTGCTGCCCATATAGAATCAAGGTGCTCTGTGCAGGCCTGTGAAGAGTCGTTGGTATTTAGTAAAAGTAAACCACCTAGCACCGACATGCGCACGCGAGCTTGGAGACTTTGCCAGCTGCTTGAGTTGTTCTTATTTGGTGAGTTTGAAACGGGCCAAATCGATTGGAAACTTTCAGTATAGAGGTCAATAAGAATGAAGCGGTGAGGAGTCGAAGTAAAGACTCCGGGTTTTGTTTCATTCACGATGTCGAGTGAGTCCATGAAAATTGATGTGATTAGCAAATGACGTAAAAGTGGATGCAAACTTTCTCCGAGAATATCATTCATGTGAATTCTTTGAGCTTGAGTTCGCAAGTCGACGTATTCCGCCTGAGATGTTGCAAGGTACTGACGCACGTTTTGGGCGAGTGCTCGAATCTGTGGAGGTAGAGTTTTTTTGTTCTGCATTGCAAGTACCGCAGTGCTTTTGTTATGACCGTAAGCTTGGAGGACTTGGTTCCAAGTTTGTTTGGACTGCTGATTCAACTCGCGAAGACTGACATCATCAAATTTCTTGGATCCTTCCGCATGTGACTCGAGAGAAGCTAGAACCAGAAGTGTCAAAAGAATAGACAAGAGCCCCGCCTTGCCAGTCACAATTGCGCGAAAGCTGCTTAAAACGAAGTTTAGGTTCAATTCTCTCATCGGCTCCTCCAAATTGCGAAAAAGATGCCATGGGTACAGCCTAAGTTAGCAAAGTCCTTCACAAAAAGTTCAAAGATAGTCTTACAGGCTTGAGCCTTTAGGGGTGCAGTTGAGAGGTCTCAAAGAGTGTAAATCTTACGATTTTCCCTCTGAAAATGACGAAAAATGCAGTCTTGTGGAAATTCCAGAATGGCGTAAAATGGTCCCGTTTTTAGGGGTGTTCAATGAAAGCCTTTTTATTATTAATTCTTAGTTCTCTCGTACTCAGTGCATGTGCCACTGTCGATGAAAGACCTTTGACTTTGGATAACGAACCCGGGGTGGCAAGTTACCCGGTCAAAAAATCGTCTTCTAGTTACCGAGTTAATAAAACAAATCTCAAAGCGACAGAAGTAGAACAAGTCAGCGCCAATAATTCAACGTCGGCAATTCAAGTCGGTGCGGAAGATTTGGCGATTGCCAATCGTATGATGACGGCAATGGACGCTTATGTTTTTAAGAATGATAAAATGGATTTTACGAAACTCTGCAAAGACAAACGTTTTGATTGCCAGGTCAACGATAGGAAATATCCGGCAGGCAAAAAAACTGTGAAGCGAAAAGTTCCACCGTACATGAGCGGTTCAAAAATGGGCTTGCAAGCGGAAGAACGCGTGCAAGTTCGTTACGATTTCTATCCTTAAAAGATTCGAAAGTTGTTTACGGTGGCCGGAGCCCGGATGAATTACGCGGCTGGTTGCGAAAAAGTCACCGGGCACCTTTTTGGGTTACTTCTGTAAGAGTTTGATGAGTTCTTCTTTGTTGGCCATTCCGTCTTTGTAGCCGATGTCGATCAAGTCAGAACAGAACTCTCCGTCGAACAACAAATAGCTGATAATTTCACTGGCATCTTGGAGCGAGCCTAGGCCCTTCATCATAAAGCGCACTATGCGTGGGAGTTTGTTGGCCTTCTGGACCGCCATTTCTCCGATATCAGCAGATGGTGCAATAAACAGATGATCCAGTGGGCGAAGAGCAATCTTGTGATGATGTTCAGCTGGCAGCATAGAAGCAACATCATTCAAACGGCGAAGACGTTCCACATCTTGTTCAACGGCGTCTAAGAGGGCGCCATTTAAAATGGTATTCACCACACGTGCGACACTCGGAGCAGTCGTATTTGAGGTGGCACGTTGTTCATATGCTGTTGACGACTGACGGCGAACACCAATAACCAACAATTTTTCTGCACCTAGATAAATCACCGGGCTGCACGGTGCATGGTTACGAACGGCACCGTCACCAAAATAACGGTCATCCACTTTCACCGGTGGGAACAGCAAGGGAATGGCAGATGACGCCATGATGTGATCCGTAGAGATCGTTGTGTGCTCGGAACGTTTGCGACCCTTGTCCCAAGAAGGAAGGTTTGCTTTACCTTGGATAAAGGTTGTCGTCGCTGATTTTGCGTAGTCGATCGAGGTGACAGCAAGTGCGGAAAGATGACCGTTCTCGATGTTCTGTTCGACCTTCGCGTAATCCATGTTGTCGTGGATCAGATTTCTCAGCGGAGAGGTATCCATCAAAGACCGGCCGGGAGTCGTTCCCGTCAACGCACCTAACGACAGTTCGCGCATCCACTGCAAACCGATTTTTCCCATCGTGAGCGAGTCTGTCGAGAAGACTTTCTCAAAGCTTACTTCAGTCCAAAGCTTAGCAAGTGATGAACAGGCGTGTTTCAGATTGTCAGCGTTAGAGGCAAGGGAACTGGCGTTGATGGCGCCGGCACTCACTCCAGAGAGGTAATCGTAGCGGAGGGGGACTCCGGAGCTCTCACTGATTTCTTGAATTGCAATCAACACACCTGCTTGATAAGCACCGCGTGCTCCACCACCGGAGAGAACCAGTCCTAGTTTTTTATTCATCTCACACCCGTATACCGGCCCATCATGGGCTCTTAGTTTTTACGTAGAATAATCGCTTTCATTAAAGGTTCCTCACCAGGCAGCTCAAAATCTAAACCTTGAGCGGGTGCTGGAAGGATTTTAAATGAAAATTCGCGTTTCAAAGCGTTGAGCTTCAGGTGCAAGTCACCTGTCGTCCATTTCTCGTAGTTCGTTGAAAAGAGCAAAAGACCGTTTTTCTCGAGGCAGTACATGCAATTGACCATCAATGCGTGAAAGTCTTTGCTGATAGAGAAAACAGAATTTTTAGAACGACCAAAAGAAGGAGGGTCACAAATAATCAAACCAAATTTGCGCTTCATGCGGATCGTGCCTTTAAGGAACAGCATCACATCTTGAACCCAGAATTCGTATTTATCGTCTTCAGGATCAAGGCCATTGATTTCAAAATTGCGTTTTGACCAATTGATAAAATTTGAAGACACATCGACGGTGCACACTTCAGAAGCACCGGCAAGAGCTGCCACGGCACTAAAGCCACTCGTGTAGGAGAAAAGGTTCATCACACGCTTGTCTTCGGCATGATTTTGCACCCACAGACGGTTTTCACGCTGATCTAAAAAAAGGCCCGGCGACAATCCTGTGTCGCTGCGAAGTTCATATTGAATCCCATTTTCTAAAGCGGTCCAACGCGGAGAGGTATTCCCGATATTCCATAAAATTTGCGCGTTCGGGTCTTCACCGCGATTGAGCATCTTACGAATAAAGATTTTCTTGTGTGTGCGTTTAGAGAGCTTTTCAAAGCGTAACAGATCTTGAACTGTCGGATCTGATTCTTTGTACCAATATACCCACAGATACTCACCGTATTGATCGATACGGTAGGTATCAAGTTCACGATGACTGACGCGTAAAGATTCATGAGTCAGTGTGCTTGCATGAAACAAACGCTCGCGGCGTTCGAAAGCTTCCGCTAGAATCAACTCTTGCTCGTCCGCATAATCCCGTGTCAGTGCCCAGCTTGGGAACTCAGTTTTGAAAGTGATAAGCTCTTCACCCATTAAAAAACTGAGTGAGAGGGAGTGTAGGCACAGACGGAAAAATTCGCTTCCGCCGTGTTCTTTATCGCCGAGGATGGCAATACCATTATCAGATGCGTGTAAACGAATTTGATGAGGCTTTCCGGAGTGGGGAGTTGCCTCCCAAAGAGAGTAGGGGCCGACATCTTGCAGATGCTTAAATGTCGTTTTGGAATTGGCGTCTTTATTTTGGGAGCTAACGAAGACGTTCTTTTCTTTTTCGATATGCGACTGATAAGTGAATTCTTTTTTATCTGTTTTCTTATCTGTAAGGAAAAGATACTTTTTTTCGACGAGGTGCTGCTCAAAAAGTCGACTGATTTCGGCTGCGCGTTCCGGGCTTGTTGCAAACATAAGGGCGCCAGAAGTCGCTTTGTCCAAACGATGAACCACGTAGAGCTTTCGATTAAGCTCCTCTTCATAAATTTCGACACAGCCACGTTGCCCATGCTCAGGGGAGTGGGTGTTCAGGCCTGCAATCTTGTCAATAAAGATGCAGCCCGCTATCTCGGTGTATCGAAGCTTAATTGTCCGTGTCATTCAACCACTATAGTCGGGTTTTCGTTGAGGGTCACTGAGAGTTTAGATACCTTGGACCTGCTTTTAAAAGGAGATTTCAAATGAATCGTATTGTAATGGCTTTGTTGATGGTGTTCGTTATGCCGGCACTAGTAGGTTGTGGGATTCAATCTCTGCCGCAAGGTAAGAATGCGACTGAAGCGGCTCTAGCAGAGGTAAATAACCAATACAAACGTCGTGCGGATTTGATTCCAAATCTTGTCAACGTAGTTAAAGGCTACGCAAAACATGAGCAAGAGACACTTACAGCTGTGACCGAAGCACGTGCGAAAGCAACGGCGACAACAATTGACCCGACGAAAGTCACACCCGAGCAGTTGGCGAAATTCCAACAAGCACAAACGGGCTTGTCGCAAGCTTTGGGTCGATTGATGGTTGTGACCGAAAAATATCCGGATTTGAAAGCGGATCAAAACTTCCGTGATCTTCAGGCGCAACTTGAAGGCACAGAAAACCGCATCACAATTGCACGTCAACGTTATATCGAAACGATCAAAGAATTTAACAATCTTGTGACGGTTCCGCCAACAAGCTGGACAAACTCTATGATGTACCATTTCGAAAAAATGCCTCAGTGGGATATGACTGCTGATGAAAAAGCAGCTGCTGAAAAAGCTCCAGAAGTGAAATTCTAATTTCATGACAGGAGTTTTGCGTATCTTCTTTTTTCTTACAGTCTTTCTTGGATTGACTGTGGCACAAGCGGAGTTTAAAACTCCGCCGCTCTCGGGTCCTGTGATCGACGAGGTGGGTTTTCTCACTCGTGGAGATCAACAGGAGCTGACTCAACTTCTTTATGATTTCAATCGCCGCGGTAAGGCTCAAGTTCAAGTTCTTATTGTCGAGAACCTACAGGGTCTACCAATTGAACAAGCGTCGATTGAAATCACTGACAAGTGGCAATTGGGTGATAAGAAAAAAGATAACGGTGTTCTGTTTCTGATTTCTGCTCAAGACCGCGCGATGCGCATTGAAGTGGGCCAGGGACTAGAAGGGGCCATTCCCGACATCACGGCAAAACGAATTATTTCAGATCAAGTCATTCCACTTTTCCGTGCGAAAAGATACTCAGCTGGGATTGTTGTCGGCGTTCATGAAATTTTAAGGCTCGCGGACAAAGAATTTGCCGATGAAAACAATCTACAAGAGCAAGACTCTCGGGGTGGTGCGGGCATTCCTATTTGGGTGATTATCATTCTCTTCATTATCATCTCGATCTTGGGTCGCTTCGGCGGCGGTCGTGGTCGTTACTATCGCGGAGGCGGTGGTTATGGCGGTTATGGTGGGGGAGGATTTGGTGGATTCGGCGGCTCTGGTGGCGGCGGCGGATGGTCAGGCGGAGGCGGCGGCTTTAGTGGCGGCGGCGCTTCGGGAAACTGGTAGGCAATATGGGTTGGATCAACAAATATTTATCCGATACAGAAATCAAGCAGATCGAAGCCAGCATTGATCGCATGGAAGAACTCACGCATGGTGAGATCTTACCTGTTATCGTCAGGCGTTCCTCGGCTGTTGGCCATGTTCCTTTGACACTCACTCTTCTTTTGACCTTGTTAATTGCTGTTGCGGAAATTCCGTATAGCGAATGGCTTTGGGTCACACCGTGGGTATGGGTATGGCCATTTTTGATCGTTGCGATCTACGCGTTATCGCATGTCTTGGCCAAAAGTGTATGGATTCAAAAAATCTTTGTTCCAGAACGTGATGAAGTGGATCAAGTTCATCAGCGTGCGCATTTGGAATTTTATTTGAATCGTGTTCACCGCACAGAAAAAGGCGCAGGAGTTTTGATCTTTGTTTCTGTGATGGAGAAGAAAGCTGTGATTCTGGCGGATGAAACCCTTGCTCAAAAAGTTCCGCGTGAGACCTGGGATGAAATGCTAAGTGCTTTAAGTCACAAACTTCACCAAGACAAGTGGGCGGAAGGTTTTGTGGATGCCATTCACACGTGTGGTCGTCATCTTCAGACTCACTTTCCGATTCAGGGCGCTCGTGTGAACGAGCTTAAAAATCACCTCGTCATTAAATAGTGTCAGCGAGTTTCTCAAAGTTTTTTTTGAGACGACGGCTGATCTTTATGAATCAATTGTATCAAGTAGTGGATGAATCCAATGAGGATATACCTTTGGTAAATATTCGGAACCGACGATTTTGTGGGGTTCATTCGCGCCTGTGAATTTTATTTCCGCTAGTCCCAGTTTGCTTGTCCATGTGGAGTAGTAATTTTCTTTGCTGGGATGAAAAGGAGTAACCGCATTGATGATCTGAGGCGGTTGCGCAAGCTCAGCAACGACGCAAATAATTTGAATCAGATCTTGCCTGTGAACAAGATTAATCGGCGAGTTCGCAGCGACAGGAAGATGCGATTGCGAGAGCTGAAAAACGGGGTGGCGATGTCCCCCGATCAGTCCTCCGGGGCGGATGATCGTGACTCGTTCCTTAAATTTCTGAACTAAGAGTTGTTCTACGGCGTAAAGCCAGCGGCCTCGCTCTGTATGAGGCGTGGGAAGAGTGCTTTCCTTGATGTCTCCTTCTTGATTTCCATAAACTGAGATCGAACTGACAAAAAGAATCCGTTGATCTGAGTTGGAGGGAATTTTGTCGACAAATGCTTGCGGCAACATCGTTAGCAGAGGTGGAGTATTGAGAAATAAAATATCGAATGCGGTTTGAGGAAATTCGTCGGTCTTCCAATCGAATTGATCACGATGAGTCCCCCAGCTTTTAACACCATGACTGTTCAGTGTTTCGGAAAGAGCCTGCCCCAGCCAACCCAATCCAATGATGCCCCAAATATTTTTCTGATCCATATCGGAAGACTCTACCTTAAATTCCATCAGAAAAAGTGAAGAAGTGGTGCAGTCGGCAGGACTCGAACCTGCAACCCCTTGGTTCGAAGCCAAGTGCTCTATCCATTGAACTACGACTGCTCTGGATTTCTTCTAAACTAACAAGCAAGAACACAAACTGGCAAGAGTCACGGTCGTATAGACAGTTATTCCGCCCTGATTAACGCCCGAAGTCACTTCAAAGACGGTATTCAAAGAAGATATTTTTCAATGCTGTAATAGCATTAATGTTGGCCTCAATCCCTTCGCATCATCATAAAGGCGTCGGTGTTTCGACTGCGGTACAGTTGAATGCGCTCCTGGAGGAAGGCCGGGCATTGATCTTCCGGGATAACCTTAAAGCCAATAAGTCCGTAGAACTTTCCCAAGTGATCATAGGGAATGCAGTAGGTGGGACGGAAATTATTCTCATCCAAATACTGGGCGAAGCTTTCTAGAATCTTCGCACCGATTCTCCGTGAACGAAGGGGAGCGTGAACGACCATACTTCGTAAAAGCGGTCAACGGAATGAATAAAAAACCCACGCTGTTTCTAGCGTGGGTCTTTCGATTACGGAATTTGAACGAAATTATTTCGGCATTTTAACCGTAGAAGTCGAGCGCTCAGAGGTCGCTTTATCGTTGAAGAAACGGCTGTTTCTTCTCGAGATCGTGTAAAGGATGTCTGATTTGTGTTTTTTAGGAACGGAAACGCGAATGACGGTGCGAGACTCTTTGATCGGTGCACTTGCCATCGCCTGTTTATTCCAACCTGGCCCACAGAATCCGGTCCAACCGTATTCGCAAGTGCGAACGAAATAGTCGACAACGAGTTGAGCATTTGGATCATCAGAACCGGGGATGTAAGCAGGATCCACATCTAATACAAACGTCGGTTCGTCACTTACTAATTGATAAGAGTCTTGGCGAAGAACGTTGTTTGAAAGATCGCGCAAGATACGAGAATCTGATTTGATTTGCAAATTGATATTTTTGCCGTCAGTGGATTGATTCACGAGTGAATAACGATTGTACCCTTGAGTGTCGATATCGATCAAACGTCCATTCTCATCGATTTTCAGCGTAATAGTGTCTGATTCAGTTGCCATCAAAACTGCATCTGTGAATGTTACGTTCACTTCAAAACGCTTTACGTTTTCAATGCGGCGACGTTCAACTTGACGTGAATTTGTGAAAGGAACTTGAACGAGTTGAGAGATGTAAGTGTCACATGAAGTTGTGATCTCACGGCAGGAGCCTGCGTTATAGCCAAGGTTTGCAATGTTTGCGTACTTGTATTGACCCAAAACATTTGTCGCAACACTTTTCTTAATAACATCTGCATTTGCTGCGCGATTGATTTCAGCAGAAAACTCAGACCAAGTTTTAGGTTTGCTTCTGAAATAGCCACGTTTCACTAAAGCTTCTGCTGAGGCATCGCCAATACCTTGAATGGCATTTGAAAGAGCTCGTGCTTTAATATTACCCGGAGCTGAGAAATAAGAATCCCACAGTGAACTTTGGGCTTTTCCACCTGATGTACATTGAAAATCAGAGCAATAGCCAGGAACTACAACTTCGCGATATTCATTGCGATAATCTTGAAAGTATTCTGTGTCCATCCATACCATTTCTTGATTTACATCGACAGTTGCTTTGCCACTGCCGCTTGCAGAACTCAACGTGAAGCTTGCTTTACCAGGGCGCCAAAGCAATTGCGGTGCAGATGCCGGCTCACGGTCTCCTTTTTTTAAGTAAGAGAAGCTGCTATAGGATGGCGTTAAAGCGGGAGCTTCATTCTTCGGTGAATGAGAGCAACCCAGAGCCAAAGTCACGACTAATACAGATCCAAAAAATCTCACAAACGTCTCCTTGTTGAATGACATAAACAATTAATTATAGGAGTCGAATTGTGAGGAAGAGAAGCTCGGCAGGGTCGAGGCCGTAAGTTGCAATCTTCTAGATAATAGTCGAGCATTGCCAATCTTTCAGACGAATCGAAAAGTACGCTGTCTCAGTACGAGGCAGAGTCTTGTTTTTCCCAAACAAACTCAACATCGAGCCTAGTTTCGCAATATCATAGAAATATGAGAACTCTTGTAGGACTTCTTTTTCTATTTATCGTGCTGCCGATGCCGTCCTTTGCGCAAAAAAGCGTAAAGAGCGCTGGTACTATGGTCGCGGATAAAGTCTGGGTAGGCCAAGAGCTCAAGCGTATGGGACTGTCGCGCGGCTTTATTGAGGAATCTCTGCAATACTACGAACCTGAAAGTTTTAAGCAGACGGTGACCCTGAACCTATTGGGATTTTTAACTCCACCAGGTCAGCACATGAATCACGTTACCGACAAAGCAACAAATGAAGCATCAAAGTTTATCAAAGCCAATCAAGCTGCTTTCGATCTCGCGGAAAAGAAGTACAAGGTTTCACAAGGAGTGATCTCATCGCTTCTTTGGATTGAAACCCGTCATGGCGATGACATGGGACGTTTTCATATTGTGAGTGTGTACTTGCACTTGTTACAAGCGGATCTCAAAGCCAACCGTAAAGCTTTGGAACTGTTAGCTGTGCAAAAGAATAACAACCAAAGAAGTTTTAATGGTCGAACAATTCGTACAATTATTGCGGAACGCACAAAGAGAAAATCAGATTGGGCGCGGGAGCAGATTTTAGCTTTGGCTCGGATTCGCAAACAACAGCATTTGGATATAAAAACTCTGCGCGGATCTTATGCCGGTGCCTTTGGTCTTCCCCAGTTTATTCCGTCGAGTTATCGCAGCTTTGCCAAGTCCTTTAAGGTCAAGGCCACTCCGAACTTACGCCAAGCCCAAGATGCAATTATGAGCGTGGCAAATTATCTTGCAAAGAGTGGTTGGGATCCTCATCAAGAGGACGCGCAAGTGGCAGCTCTTATGAAGTACAATAACAGTCGCGATTATGCTGATAGCATCTTGGCTATCGCGAAGAATTTAAAAATTCGTGAAAAGCCTGCAGATGATCAACGCGTTTCTTCCAGTGAGAAAGAGGGCGATATCTAAGTCGCCGACTATTCAGCTAACGCCATTAAAAACTGCTTCTGTTTTTTATAAGTCTTAAAGAGTTCCCAATACTGCTTCAGCTTTCTTTCCTTTAAACTTTCTACCGGCTCTTCGTGGGCTTCGTTCCAGAGAAATTTCAACTCACGGTCCATTTCATCAAATAACTGAGTTGTTTCTACATTTTTAATATTCGCATTTTGATTCGTGTTCATAAATCTCTCCTTGTGAGGTTTTGATACAAACTAAGAGAGCGAAAAGCAGGCCAAGTTGTAACCCCTCAAAATCACGCAAATTTCAAAATGAAACGACCACATCGGTTGGCAATTTTATTAAGCGAGTAGCCTACCGAAGTTGGCAGTAGGCACCGATACGTTTGATATGTCAAAAGCACACGATCTCTTAAAGTTTATTGGAAGCTCTTCACAGGTCTTTTTTGAACGTCACGAAGGCTCAACGCTTATCGAGCGTATCTTGGACCTTTGTATTCAAACCACGCATGCTGATCGCGGTACGATTTTTTTTGATCCGCAATTTAAGATCGATCAACATCTCAAATATCTCAATAGTTACATCGCCACGGGCGTTCGCAATCAAAAGATCGTGATCAATACGGATCAGGGGATTGCTGGTAAAGTTTTCCGCAGTCAAAAAAGTCATTACAGTAACAATGTCCAATCTGACAGTGACTTTCACGACGAGATTGACGCCCATACGGGTTATCGCACTGAAAAGGTATTAGCGGTACCGCTTCATTGGCAAGATGGAAAGGTTATTGGGGTTCTTGAGGTTTTGAATAAAACCAATGGCGATTTTGATGAAAACGATCAATATGCACTTGAAGCTCTTTCAATGATGACGACGATTGCTTTTGAAAATTATGAGATGCACCAGAAAAGCGAAGATTCAGAATCTGCAATTGAGCATCGTAAAAATATCTGGCGTAAGAGCATTTCGTCGGTCAGTCTTCGTTCGAAGTCTCCGGAGCTGCAAAAAATCTACGACCATATTGAGGACTTTGGTAAGTCCGATTCTAATATCTTGATCACAGGGGAGAGTGGTTGCGGTAAAGAGGTGATTGCACGTTTAGCGCATCACCACTCCGCTCGTAAAGAGGGTCCTTTCATCGCCATTAACTGTGCTGCAATCCCAGAGTCGCTTTTCGAAGCAGAACTTTTTGGTGTTGTAAAAGGGGCTGCGACCGGGACAATGCCAAGACAAGGGCAAATTGAGCTTGCTCACCGAGGAACTTTATTCCTAGATGAGTTAGGAGAGATGCCTATTGAAATGCAGGCAAAACTTCTGCGCGTCTTGCAAGAAAGAAAAGTACAAAGGCTGGGTTCTAATGAACCTCCAAAGTCCGTCGACTTCCGCTTGATTTGTGCGACAAATAAAAATATCGAACAACAAATTCAGAATGAAAAATTCCGCGAAGATTTGTTTTATCGTATCAATGTCGTCAATCTGGTTATTCCCCCTCTTCGCGAGCGAAAAGGGGATATTCCGGAGCTTGCCTACGTGATCATGGAACAGCTTTATCAAAAACGCGGATGGAAACTTCGCACGATCAGTGATGAGGCTATGAGTGCCTTGATCGAATATAATTGGCCAGGCAACATTCGTGAGCTGGAAAATAAAATCGAGAGTGCATGTTTGTCGGCCCGTGATCGTGCCGTTCTTGAACCTGATGATTTTCAATTCCGTTCGAAACCAGCTTTGTCTTTGGTTCCAAAAGAATCCGAAGATCCATTTAAGCGATTTGAGAACATGAGCCTCAAAGAAGCGCGAGAAGCTTTTGAGGCGGAGATGATTTCAAGAGTGCTGCAAGGCTCTCTTGGAAATAAATCCGAAGCGGCAAGACGCTTAGGCGTTTCACGCGAGGGTTTAAGAAAAATCTTAAGCAAGCGAGCTGCTTAAAATGCAAAAAAGGCGACAAAGTGTCGCCCTTCGAGATAGGCAAAGGGGCACTTGAAAGTGCCTCCGATTTTCCAAAACGAAAAAATTTTTATTTTAAATGAGCATCAAACCACGAAAAGATCTCGTGAAGAACGTGCGCAATACTTTCTATTGACGAATAACCATGGCTTTCTTCGGGCAGCATCACTAAACGAGCATTGGCTCCTTGGCCTTTTAAAGCGTCAAAATAACGCTCCGTCTGCATCGTCAAGGTGCCGGCATTATTATCTGCCATCCCGTGCATCAACAAAATGGGCTTCTTCATTTTATCCACATCCATGAACGGTGACATGCGCATGTAAGTGTCCTTGGCTTTCCAGAACGGACGACGTTCACCTTGGAAACCAAATGGGGTAAGAGAACGGTTGTAAGCACCCGATTTGGCAATTCCCGTCGCAAACAAATCACTGTGGGTGAGGAGGTGCGACACCATGAAAGCTCCATAGCTATGACCAATCACACCTACTTTATTGCGATCAATCAGCCCTCTGGCATCAAGTGTGTCGACAGCCGCTTTTGCTCCGGCAACCAATTGCTCAATAAATGTATCGTTTTTAGTTTCAGGATGACCAATGATCGGCATCTGAGCATTTGAAAGGACTACGTATCCGCGAAGCGCATTGTAAACGATGTCCTCCTTGTACGGAGTTGAGAAGTGATGTTGCGATCCACGCACCTGCCCAGCGGTGGAGGCATCTGTGTACTCCAGCGGATAAGCGTGCACAATAGCAGGGTACTTCTTTCCCTTTTTATAGTTCAGTGGATAGTATAAAACACCCGATAACAAAACACCGTCATCACGTTTATAAGTGATCACTTCTTTTTTGATCTTACCTAAAATTTCATAAGGGTTTGGATCCGCAAAAAGAAGTTTTTTATGACTTGGTTTTTTTAAATCACGAATGAAAAAGCGCGGGCTTTCTGTCTGTGATTCATACGCGGTAATAAAAGATTTAAACTCTTCGTCGGCTAAGCCCACACAGCGTTCATAGGAGTCGGCGCTGGATCTAAAGATTTCTTGGACTTCAAAAGTTCCAAGATTCATTTTTCTTAAAAATGGGCGATCCCCCTCGGGGCTGGCGCCAGAGCCGGAAAGATAAATAAATTTCTCGCTGCCGACACGTTCAATCGCAATCACGCGATCGCCATTTTTATTTCTTTTGCTAAGAGGTTCACCTGGATTGTTATAGTCGTCTTCGGTACTGAGACTGAACATTTCACGGGTTTTATAACCGTTGGCGCGATCCACCAGCAGTGTCGTCAACCATTGGCGATCTCTTTCATAGTCATGGATGAGCATCAAAGAATCGTCATCAAAGAAAGCAGTTCCGGCATAGCGGTTTTTTGTTTTCAAAATACTGTGCGGTTTGGGTTTACCCTTTGATGGAATAGGAAGTAAGAAAATCTCATCTCGGAAGTCGACCTTCACGGCCCAGTCACCTTTGTCAAGAGCTTCGACGTACATCAAAGTTTGCGGCTCGGTTTTAACCCATTGATAGCTACGTGGGCCCGTGACCACACCTTGGATTGGCAGGTGCTCGGCGGCTCCACGTTCAGAAAGTTTATGCGCGACTTTGCCGTCTAAAGTCCATAGTTCCATTTTGCGAGCGAACATTGAAAAAGGAACCACCGTTGAAAAGGGACGAACCAATGTTTCAACTAAAAGATATTTTCCATTTGGAGAAAGATCCACGCGGTGAAGTAAAGAGGGCTTGCCAACTTTTTCAGCCTTCTTCTTTTTTGTATTATAGATGTAAAGCTGGGTTTCAATAGCCGCTGCAAAAAGTTTCTCATCATGCGGTGTGCGAATGAGATCAGCAAAAGTTCTATTCTGAGAAACGACACCCAGGCTTTGTTGAATGATCGGTCCTTGCGGCGCGGAGCTATCGACCGATAGAGCTCCTTTTTGTTTTTCGGTCCGAGCCCCAATAAGAAGCTCATCTTCATTCATCCACTCCACAATTCGCTGCAAAACGCCATTCAAGGCAAGTTTGGGAATGCGCTCTTTTTTCAATGAAGGGATTTGCACCAACCAAAGTTCTTGTTCAGTTTGTTGTTCTAAAGAGATAAGGACCTGTTTTCCATTCGGGGCCCAAGAGACTTCACGGATGATACTGCCTTTAGGGAAAGGAATGTTTTTTTCTTTTCCAGTCTTGATATCAAAATAAACCAGGCGATTGATATAGAGATTGGAAATTGCGGTGTAGTTTTTAGGACTAAAGCGCACGCCACCGACTTTGATTTGCGGGCGCGCCACATATTCAATTGAAGGCATTTGTTGAATGTAGGCCTTAATGAGGGCGGTCTTTTGCCAGTTAAACACCGGCTGAGGAAAACCACCAGCTCTGATAAGGTCGTCGATCATTTTTTCGGGCTTTTGATATGTAGAATGAAGTGCTGTGCTCATACTTTATTACAACGAGCTTCTGCTGCTTCGGCAAGATGAATTCTATCAGAATAACTCACGGCACATGCGGAAGTGGCTTCGGTATTCCCAAAGGGCTTTCAACGGATCCTCTGTTGCCGAGAGTAGACTGGCCCTTAAGAAATGCTCGGAAAACGAAATAATTTTCCGGCGTTCTTGCAGCCATTCCTTGTAAGTAGGAGCGTCATATCCGTCATGTTCCTTAAGGCGACCGAACTGGGGTTGAAAATTATAGGTCTTCTCGATCCAATAGAGGTTGCGCTCCTGTCCGGGAACAGAAAACTTGGACGAATCATCGATTAAAACAACATATTGTAGGTTCGCATTGATTTTGCGAAGATCCTTCATCCATTTGTCGGTGAACGAAGCGTCGTCTTTTGCTCCCGGCCGCAAGGTCAGGTCATCAAAATTTAAAACTTTATAGAATTGAAACGAGGCTTCACCGCGAGCCGCTATTTGCTCTAAAAGATAACTCGCCAAAGCATGATTGCGAGATTTCGTTCCTCCGCTAAAAAGACTGATTCGATGACCCTTGCGGTGGATAGCAATAAGCGTATCCACCACTCCGTCGGCCATGCGGAAATAGCCTTCCGGCAGCGAAACTGTTTTGTCGTCCATCGGGTTCTGAACCGGGTAAAAAAGAGTCCAATCAATATCGAACACGACATCAAATACAGGGGCTGACTTCGCGGCAAACGAAGCCCAAGGAAGATAAAGGCAAAATAAGAGCGCGAGAAGTCTGTGCATCCGGCATGGAGCCAAGCAACTTTCGGTCCCAGTAAAGAATGATTTCATTGGAGGTGAGCGCACCGAGTTGTCAAATGATTAGACATCCTGACGGCGAGTGGTAGACTTGGTGCCGATGAAAGCCTTTGTCTTTTTACCTGGAACTTTATGCGATGAAAGGCTCTGGCAGTATCAGTTGCCCGAGTTTTCGAAATCCATTGTTGTAAATTTACGCACTCAAAATACGCTCGAAAAAATGCTCGATTCTGTGTATGAGGTCTCCTTCGACTCATTTGTCTTAGTTGGCTTTTCAATGGGCGGCTATGTCGCACAAGAGTTCGCTCTTCGATATTCAGAGCGAGTAGAGCATTTGGTAGTGATGGGTTCATCCACGCAGGGCTACCCACCGAAAGAACAGGAAGTCATCACACAAGCCTTGCCTGTGATTCGTGGCGGATTGTTTAAAGGTATTACAGACCGCAGACTTCGCGAGTTTTTACATCCCAAATCTTATGCAAAACCAGAACTGCGTGAGTTGATTCACTCTATGGCAGGCCCAGATGCAGCACAGGTCTATTTGCGCCAATTGGAAGCGACATTGGGCCGCCGGGATCTGAGTTCAGAAATTGGCAATATCGTCTGTCCGCTGACTGCAATCGGTGGGCACGATGATCACATTGTGTCTGCCGAGAGCATTTTGGCGTTTAATAAACTTGTTCCCAACGCACAGGTGCAGATTTTGGAAGAGTGCGGGCATTTCGTTCCTTTGGAACAGCCTGCAGTCGTAAATGAAATTCTTCACGGCATCTATCAGCTCCCATAGTCATTTCTGTCTTGTATCAAAATATATAGTTCCTATAAAATGCATATAGAAAAGGCATATATATGAACTTACTCCATCTCGAATATTTTTATACGGTCGCCAAAGAAGGCGGCTTTTTAAGGGCTTCCGAACGTTTGCGCATTCAACAACCGGCGATCAGTCGTATGGTGGCTCAGCTCGAAGATTATTTTGGTTTTCCTCTTTTTGAAAAAGTGGGTCGCAACGTGCGATTAACCGCTCAAGGGCAAGAAGTCTTTGAAAACTGTAAAAAAATTTTTGGCGAAGTGGAAGAACTCAAACTTTCTATCGGAAAAATCAGCGGGGAGTGCAAAGGTCCTCTTTTGCTGGCAGCGGCAGAACCCATTGCCAGTCATTTTCTGCCAGGGAAACTCACGTCGATGCTGAAAGCTCACCCCAAAGTTTATCCCAATATTTATTCGGGTCCGGCCTCAATGCTTCTTAAAAAAATCGAAAGCGGCGAGATTGAGCTGGGATTGTTCTTTCATATTCCAGATCTGTCAGAAAAGTTGCAGTTCGAAGTTCAGATCCCCACACCATTTAGATTGGTGGTTCATCGCAATCACAAAAAAGACGCTGACGTTCTGAGTACCTTTATCGGTTCCAGAGAAATCGACGACATTTCCACCCGCAGATTTCCGACTCTGGAAAAACTCAAAGCCAAATATCCAAAGGCGGCGATTAAGATTTCAAGTAACAACCTTAACGCCCATAAAGAGTTTGTTTTACAAGGTGCCGGTGTCGCCGTTTTGCCAGAGTTCTTAATTCAAAGAGAACTTAAAGAAAGAACTCTCGTTGATGTTTTGCCCAGCGAAGAATTCGTTTTCCAAATGAAGATCGTGAAAAGAAAAAACGCTATTTTGTCCCTTTCAGCAAGTAAGTTGATGGAGCATTTATGAAAAAGCACTCTTGGGTGAATATCTCTGTTATCGTTGTGGCGCTGGGCTATTTCGTGGACATTTTTGATCTGACTCTATTCAATATGGTGCGTGTTGCCTCACTGGAAAGTTTGGGAATTCCCAAGGATCAACTGGTCGACAAGGGTGTTTTGCTTTTAAACTCGCAAATGGCGGGGATGCTTTTGGGCGGGCTTTTTTGGGGTGTGCTCGGTGATCGCAAGGGGAGACTGGGCGTTCTTTTCGGCTCGATTATTCTATATTCCGTCGCCAATATTTTAAATGCGTTTGTTCAAGACATTCCTCAATACATGATACTCCGATTTATTTCAGGGATTGGTTTGGCTGGCGAACTTGGTGCCGGTATCACCCTCATTGCTGAGATTTTACCTAAAGAAGTGCGCGGAATGGGAACGGCTTTGGTGGCAACCATCGGTGTTTTCGGAGCAGTCTTTGGTGGACTTGTTGTCGAGTTGTTACCGTGGCGGGTGGCCTACGTTGTCGGCGGCGTTTTAGGCTTACTGCTTTTGCTTTTGCGTGTGAAAGTAATTGATTCCAGTCTTTTCCACGAGAAAAAGAAAGCACACGAGACCGCCCGATGGGGAAGTTTGCGATATTTATTCAGCGATGCGGATCGTGTAAAAAGATTTTTTTATTGCGTGGGTATTGGTGTGCCAATCTGGTTTGTCGCGGGACTTCTGATGGCTTTTTCGCCGGAACTTGCGGCGTCGATTGGTGTTACGGATCCCATTCTTGCGTCGAGAACTATTGCTATCAGTTATTTAGGTTTGGGGTTTGGCGATTTGTTCAGCGGCTTTATTTCTCAAATTCTAAAAAGCCGAAAAAAGGCGATTCTATATTTTAAACTCGCAAGTTTCTTAATCGCGGGCCTGATTCTCTTTACGACAGCCGCAAAAAGTTCGCTTTACTATTATACTCTTTGCTTCCTCATAGGCGTGGCAGCAGGATACTGGGCTATCTTTGTGACAACGGCCGCTGAACAATTTGGAACAAACTTGCGAGCTACAGTCGCCACCAGCGTTCCAAATTTTGTGCGTGGTTCTGTCATTCCTATGACATTGTTATTTAAATATCTCAAAGACGGGCAGGGAATATTAGGTGCCATGGTCATTGTGGGTGTGATTGCATTTGCGATTGGGACAATCTCGAGCATCCTGATACCAGAGAGTTTCCACAAGGATCTTGATTACGTTGAGTAAACATTAGATAGTAGAGCGAGAGATTTCTAGAGGAGAAAATATGCGCTTTGGTTTTGTTATGTCCACTTTGTTATTAGCAACACTTTCTCATGCTCAAACCACAGAGCCGGCTGCCGCTCCAAGTGAAACGCCGGCCGAAAGCATCGGCCGCATTCAAGAGCGCAATATGGTTGATTTAGGCTATTTGCTACCGCAAGGGAGACTGGCTTTAAATGCCTACGCAAACGTTTATACAGAAGCCTATGAAATCAAACAAAACTCGACACCAGATTCTAAAGTGGCATCAATCGGAAATCGAGTGGGGATTGAATTGAGCTATGGTATTTTTGATAGTTTAAATATCGCAGCCGGGGTCAGCTATGTGCCAATGAGAAAAACGGAAGAGCAAATCACGGACCTCTCCGCAGAATCACGTGGCTGGGAAGAACCAACGGTGGGATTGCAATACCGCGTGCTGACTCAGTCAGAGTCTGCTCCATTTGATATCGTGTTGGGGTTGAATTACTCACCTAAAACAGAAGACTTGAAGTATGCGACATTCACTTCTGATGGCACACCCGCACGCGGTGGAGATAAAACAAGCTTTGACCTTGGATTTTACCGCCGCACTAGCACTGGCGAACTTGCCCTGGTTCTCAATCATGTGTCCTTGGGCAAAACAGAAGGTAAATCTGCCTCTGGCCTGACGGAGATCACGGGTAAGGCAACGGGTACAACTTCAGTGATGGGAACTGGACAGTTTCCATTTAATGACAAAGTTTTTGTTCGCGGCGGATTGGGTGCAACACACAATCAAGAAACGGAGACGACATCTGCCACCGTCAGCTCAATTGAATCATATGGCACTCTTGATTTCCTAGCAGGTATGCGCATTGTGGTTATTCCAGATCGTGCAATGGTAGATTTGGCGATCAGTGCTCAAGCTCCTGTGAAAACGGATATCGAAGTTAACGAAGGCGGAACGATCAAAGAAATGACAAGTGCTGCCCGCGCCAACTTCTTGGCTGGAGTTAAGTTCCTTTATTAAGAAGTAAAGTTTTCATCTCCGATTCGGAACTGTCTAAAATCTATGCGCCAGTTTCGGCCTCTAAAGCACCACGAGAGAGTTCGAACTATGGCAAGGCATTTGCTGTAGGCCGAGACATTCAAGTTCTTAATAAAGGAAAATCGGGGATGAAAAAATTATTGGGTGCTACTTTGGGTGTGTTAGTTGCCGTCATGGCGGGTTGTTCAAAGTCTGAAGATGCAAAGGGACCTGGGGTTTGTGTTCCTGCAAGTCAGCTCAATGGAATTATCAGCGGCTATAAAGTGAGCTCACAAGATGAGTTGGCTAAAAAAGTCGTGATGCTCTTGATGGAGGGCGAAAAAAGTTCGATCTGTACGGGAACGCCGATCACTAAAGATGTGATTCTGACGGCAGCTCACTGTGTGAAGGGTGCGACAAGAGTTCGCGCTATTTTCCACACCGACATCACGTGTGAATCCGGTTTTAATATCAACGATCATGCTATTGAATCTTCAAGCTTTTTTTACCATGATAAATATTCTGGCAAGACGGATGCGACTAATGACGTCGCACTTGTTAAACTTAAATCTGCCATTCCTTCTGATTATGACATCAGCAAAGTATATGACGGTTATAGTTCCTTGAGTTCTGATACTGTGACATTTGCTGGTTACGGTGTGACTCGTGAAGCGACAGAAGAAGGCGTTCCTTCAGGTGAAGGCTTCTTGAGAATGACGACAAAGAGCTACAGATCAGAAGTTCGTAAAGACGGAATGAATTTGGTTATCGATCAACCGTACACGGGCGTCTGCTCGGGGGACTCCGGTGGTCCGATCTTTGTGGAAGTTCGCGGCGAAAAACAAATCATCGGTGTAAACTCTGTCGTGTCAGGTCCAACTCAGTCCCGTGTTTGCCATGGTAAAGCTGTCGCTATGTACGCACCTCACTTTACAGACTGGATCCGTACGGCTCTGTATTACTTGTATTAAAGCAAAGACCTCAAAGGCCTTTGGCTTCGCGCATTGAGCGCTTTAAGCTAAAGGCCATGAAAGCACCAAATTCAGATCTCACGCGAATTATCACGGCTTCATTTTTTATTATTGCTTTAGCCGCGGGGAGCGCGTGGATCTTGTCTCCCTTTCTCGCAGCCCTGATCTGGGCCACCACAGTCGTCGTCGCGACTTGGAATCTGATGACTCGATTGGAAAAGAAAATTGGCAATCGTCGCAAGACGGCGGCAACGATTATGTCGTTAGCAATTGCTGCGATTATTTTGATTCCGCTGGGTCTTGCTGTTGGTGCTATTTTTGATTCCGGTGCGGAGCTTGTCGAAAAATCAAAAAACCTTGAACAATACAAAGTTCCACCGCCACCAACGTGGGTTGCGAAACTGCCCGTGCGAGGAGCGGAACTCTCTGCCGATTGGCAGCGCGCTTCAAGCGAAGGTCTGCAAACACTGGCACCAAAAATTCAACCATTCATGAAAAAAGCGCGCGCCTGGGTGATCGCTGGTGTGGGTAGTGTCGGTATGTTTGTGGTGCATCTGATTTTGACTTTGGTACTAGCAGGTTTGCTGTATGCGCGAGGAGAAATGGTCGTGCGAGGAATCACCATGTTTGCGCGTAGACTAGCTGGTCAACGTGGTGAAGATGCCGTGCTTCTGGCCGGTAAAGCGATCAAGTCCGTAGCTCTTGGTATTATCGTGACAGCCCTGGTGCAGACGGTTCTAGCAGGTGCGGGATTGTGGCTGGCTGGCGTTCCTTTCCTTGGAATTTTGACGGCAGCGGTGTTGATACTTTGTGTGGCGCAACTGGGTCCTCTTATTCCGTTGCTCGCGGGTGTTGCTTGGCTTTACTACAAAGGTGAAAACACGACGGCGTCGATACTCTTGGTGTGGAGTTTATTCGTAGGAACTTTTGATAACGTTTTAAGGCCCATATTAATTAAGCGAGGTGCGAATTTACCTTTTATTTTAATTCTTGCCGGAGTCATCGGCGGACTTTTGGGTTTTGGAGTGATGGGACTCTTTATCGGTCCAGTTATATTGGCCGTGACCTACACGCTGCTAAAAGCATGGGTGACCGAACCATCAGAGGCGGAAGAAGCTGATTGGCCGGCACCCACTCCGTCGTATCGAACCGATCGTACAATGGAAGAACAATACCCAACTGAAATGGGATAAAAAAAAGGCCGCTGCCCAAAGGCAACGGCCTTTAAAATTCAATAAGAATTAAGCCACAGCGTTTTCAAGCAAGATCAAGATAATACCAACAATTGAACCGCCTGCGATCACGCCAGCAGCCATAGTTTCTTGATTCTCTACGAATGCGCGGTAACCGAAGCTTGATTTTTCTTTAAAGCCTTTACGAGCCAACCAGAAAATCAAAGTACCGAGTGCCATCGACCAAGCATCTGTGAAACGAAGAACAAAACCAAGGCCCAAACCAACACCTGATAGTGGGAAGCGGCCTTTAGTTTTCTTATTCAAGATTTCAATCACGATACCAAGGACAGCACCAACGCCAGCTGCGATTTGAGCTGTGACGTGAAGGTTGCTAAGACCTTTTGTCAAAACTTCAGCGACACCTTTCCAGATAGAAGCGCCAGGAAGTGGTAAAGCGTCTGAAGTGAAAAGGCTGATGTCATTATGGAACAAAGAATAGAACACCGGAACGGCAACCAAACCACCGGCAAAAATACCAAGGATGTGACCGACAGCTTGGTGACGAGGTTTACCACCGAGCATGTAAGCAGGTTTGATGTCCATCAAAAGATTTGAAGCATTCAATGAAACTTCAGATGTGATACCCGCTGTCATCAAGTTCGTCGTCACGTTACCTGGAGCAACCATACCGTAAGTGATTTGAGTCAATTTACCCAAAGCACCCCCCGGAGTGATACCTGTCAAACCTGTTGAAGTCACCGCGATCAATGTGAACACGAAAACCAACGGGATCGCCAAAAGACCCAACCAGTAGTGAATACCGAACCAAGCGTGGCCCAAGTAAACCGTCAATGCGCCAAAGATTGGAATGCCTACAGCGAAGATCCACATCGGAAGTTCGATTTTATCCAAAGCGTGAGATTTCTTTTCACGTTTTGCAAAGCTCTTCTTAAACGTCTCAAGGATCACCTGTGGTTTAGAGAAGAATGAGTAAAGCGAAGACGTCGTCATGATCGCAGCGCCACCCCAAAGAGCCCACATTGCGATAGCTTTGAATTTTGCTTCAGGAATAACGCCGGCATTAATCAAAATTGGTGCGCACAAGAAGTAGTTCAACGCGCCACCGATCAAAAGTGACATCGCTGTTTTCATGCTCATCAAACCACCAGTACCCATCATCACAATGGATGTATCCCATTGGATTGAAAGATCCTTAAGCGGGCTGCCGAGGATTTTTGGAGTTGCGAATTTGTAGATGAAATCATCCCAATAGTGGGGAAGTGCCAAGAACTTCAATTTCATCGCTTCAAGAATAGCATCTGCACGTAAGAACTCGATCAAAGCAGAAAGTCCTGCGCCACCCATTAAGAGTTTTGCCTTGAACATGCCATCTTTGCCGTCTTCGTCATGAAGACTGTCCAAAACCACACCGGCTGCGTAACCTTCAGGGAAGGGCATTTGCTCTTCGTTGATGAAACGACGCTTTAACGGGAACGCGAAAAGCACACCCAAGATCGCCAAGACAACGATCCACCAGAATGTTTGCCACATGGGAATCACTTCGTTTGTCACCATCATGTAGGCAGGAATTGATGCCATCATAGGAGCTGTCATGTAACCCGCGCTTGTCGCGATACTCTGCATGGCATTGTTTTCAAGAATCGTCATGTGACTGCCGAGCTTGATTTTGGCCATGAATTTAAAGAATGCATAAGAAAGGATCACAGAAGAGATACCGACACCCAGTGTCCAGCCTGTTTTAATCCCGATATAAAGGTTCGTGAGGCTCAAAATACCGCCCAAAATCATACCCGTAAGGGCCGAGCGGATCGTCAATTGCGGCATATCGCCTTTATAAACGTTCTTAAGCCACCAATCATCCTTCTCATCGAGAGTCATCGTGTGGACTTGTTCTTCTGTCAGTTCCTTAATCATAGTGGTTCCTTCATCGTGTAAAAAACAATTCCCTTATGCTACAAACTGAGGCTCATGAACAGAAGTGATTTCTATGCTAACGCAGAAAAATTCTTAAATTTCCTGTCACCGAAGTCCATTTTAGAGCCTCCAAAAAACGAAACCGTTTACGGCGCAAAATGCGCGGGACTGTCTAACCAGTAGCCAGTCAGAAACCCATAGATTTAATTTGGTTAGTAAATGGTTATGGAACCGTTTGTGCAAAGTCAGGACTCCATGAAGACACTCCTTATTTTAGCCTTATTAGCCGTATCGACAATAACTCATGCAATGCCAAGCAAGATCATCCTTGTTCGCCATGGTGAAGAGCCATTGGGTGATGAGGGAAGAGAGCTTTCCCAAGTGGGGTGGCAGCGTGCGGAAGGCTTGCCTCGTCTTTTTCAGAATGAAGGGATTACGAGATTGATTGCGCTAAAACCGCATAAGAAAAAAGGCTCGATCCGTTCAATTCAAACTTTGCAACCAATATCGCAAGCCTTGGGTTTAGAAGTTCAAACTCCGTACACGCGCACTGAAGTTTCAAGTTTAGTTGAACTTTTGGCGACTAGCGGTGAGTACGACAATCAAGTTGTTTTGATCGCTTGGCAGCACGAAACCCTCGCCGATATCGCCCATGAACTGGGTGCGAGAAATGCTCCTGAAGAGTGGGGTAAAGCCTTTGACCGCTATTGGGTTTTAGAATTTAAAAACGGAACAGTAGATTCGTTTAAAGATCTTCCGCAACGAATTCTTTCAGGCGATAGTTTAAAGTAAAATCGTCAAGAAATTGGCGCCTCTCACAGAGGCGCGTTCCATAGTTGAAAGTAAGTTTTCTTATTCGCAAGAAGCTCTTGGTGATTTCCTTTTTCCACCACTTTCCCTTGCGCCAAGACATAAATATTATCAGCTGAGGTGACAGTCGAAAGACGGTGAGCAATCACGATCGTCGTGCGACCTTTAGTAGCTTCAGCCAAAGACTCTTGAATGACGGCTTCAGTTTCGTTATCGACGGCAGAAGTTGCTTCATCCAAAATCAGCACTGGCGGATTTTTTAGAATCACGCGGGCAATTGAAATACGTTGTCTTTGGCCGCCAGAGAGTTTCTGACCGCGTTCACCAATAAGCGTATCAATTCCTTGTGGGAGCTTTTCGATAAATTCCCACGCATGGGCTTTTTTCGCGGCTTCGATGACTGATTCTCGAGTCGCACCTGGCATTCCGTAAGCAATATTGTCATAGATGCTTCCGTGAAAAAGGAAGACGTCTTGGCTGACGAGTCCGATTTGAGAACGCAAATCTTGTGGATCAGCATCACCAACAGACTGACCCCCAATACGGATTTCTCCGGCCTTGGCTTGATAGAACAACAGCAATAATTTCGTCAGTGTGCTTTTGCCGGAACCCGTTGGTCCCACAATCGCGACAGTTTTCCCAGCAGGGACTTCAACGCTGACATCGTTCAAGATCGGCAAACCATTGCTATAGCTGAAAGACACATTCTTAAACTCAATGCCTTTGCTGTGATCAAAGTTCAATTTCGCTTTTGATTTTTCCAAATTTACTGGAGCTTTGATCAAATCCAAAACGCGATCAGCGGAAGCCATCGCACGTTCAAACAAATCCACAGTTTCTGCCAAGCCAACAAGCGGCCACAACAAACGTTGAGTCAAGAAAACCAAAACGCCGTAGAAACCGACATTTAGTTCACCTGCCAAGGCCATCTTACCACCCATAATAAACGTCGCAAGGAAGCCCGACAAAACGCCCATACGAATCAAAGGATTAAAAGCAGAAGAAACGCGAATGGCATTTCCGTTGGCTTTTAAGTAATTCAAACTGTCTTGAGAGACCTTTTGTGATTCCGAGGCTTCAGAAGTAAAGCTGCGAATCGTCGTCATGCCTGCAATATTGTTAGCAAGGCGAGACCCAATCAAAGCAGCCTTTTCACGCACTTCTAAATACAAAGGAGCTGCACGCTTTTGGAAATAAAATGCACCGGCCAAGATCACAGGAATTGGCAAGAACGCATAAACCGCAATTGTTGGCGCAAGGTAAAAGAACACGCCGCCAATTAATAGCACCGCCGTGAAAACTTGAATCAAGCTGTTGATACCAACATTCAAGAATCTTTCCAGCTGATTGATGTCGTCATTTAATATCGAAACCAAGCCACCGGTGCTGCGATCTTCAAAGTAAGACATATCGAGTTTTTGCAAGTGACTGTAAGCTTCGGTGCGAAACTCATGTTGCAAAGACTGCGCAAGACCACGCCATTTAATAAGTAATAAATATTCAAACAAAGACTCAAAAGCCCAGATCGCCAAAGTCAAAACAGAAAGAATCACCAGCTGTTCCGTCGGAAACTCATAACCAAACTTCGCCAGGAAGGACTTCTCTTGATTGGCAACCACATCGATCGCTATACCGATCAAAATCTCCGGCGCGATATCAAAGGTCTTATTCAAGAATGAAAACAAGCTTCCAAGATAAAAATCCTTGCGATGCTTTTTGGTGTAAGAAAATAAACGGGAAAACGACTGAAAGGAGCTTTTAGACTGCGACATAAAGGGGTTCTACACCTGAAAACGCCCATGCGTCCATCTTTTACGCTGGGGTGCTCGACTGGTTTTCATCTAAGATGCCGTGGTTCAAAGGGTGAGGGCTTGACCCAGATAAAGAATCTTATATTTAATAAACCCTCAAGGAGTGAAACACACAAATGGCTGCTCTTCGTGAAATAGCTTTTGAATTTGCAAAGATCGGCCTGTTTGCGTTCGGCGGCCCCGCTGCGCATATTGCGATGATGGAACAACAGCTCGTCGTTCGCAAGGGTTGGATCTCGCGCGAAGAATTTCTCGATATGATGGGGGCGACGAACCTCATTCCGGGGCCTAATTCGACAGAGCTTGCAATTCACATCGGTTATCGCAAGCGTGGCATTGCCGGTTTGTTAGTCGCGGGTGTTAGCTTTATCCTGCCGGCGTTTTTGATGGTGTGGTGTCTTGCTTGGACCTATGTGACTTATGGGTCCTTACCCGAAGTTCAAAAACTATTTCTCGCAGTGACACCTGTGATTCTGGCAGTAATTGTGCAAGCCATCTGGGGTCTTGGTAAAAGTGCCGTCAAAGATCAACTGCTCTTGGTGCTTTCGATCGTGTCACTGCTTGCGTATTTCTTGTTGAAGCAGGAAATTTTGATTCTCTTCATCGTGGCGTTTTTAAATTATGTCATTCGCAAAAAATGGACACCATCAAAGCTGAAAGTGGGTTTGTTTTTTATGGCGGTGTTCACTTCTGCCAGAGCCTTCGCGCAACAAGTTTTAGAAAAAACACCAGCTCCTGAAGAAATTCTCTTATTTTTTTCGAAGATCGGCTCCATTCTTTTTGGCAGTGGATATGTACTAATCGCATTTTTGCAGAGCGACCTTGTAGAGAGATACCATTGGCTCACACAGCAACAGCTTATTGACGCAATCACCGTTGGACAGGTGACTCCTGGCCCCGTCTTCACGACGGCTACGTTTATTGGTTATGTTTTAGGCGGTCATTTAGGGGCGGTGAGTGCAACGGTAGGCATCTTTTTGCCAGCCTTTGTATTTGTGGCTTTAAGTGCACCGTTTATTCCGCGTATGCGCAAGTCTGTCGGGTTTGCTCAGTTCTTGGATGGTTTAAACGTCTCATCTCTCAGTTTGATGGTGGGTGCTGCAGTCATCTTAGGAGGAACGTCGTTGGCATCCATTTACGGCGTGTTGGTTTTTCTATTCAGTCTCTTGCTGTTATTAAGATTCAAAATGAATTCTGTGTGGCTGGTTTTATTCTTTGGCCTTTTAAGTTTTATTATCTAAAAAGGCAAAAAAAAAAGGGGCTTTAAAAGCCCCTTTTTTCATTAGAACATAGCATTGTTTGGAGTTCGAGGGAATGGAATCACATCACGGATATTTCCCATACCCGTTACGTACATCAACATACGCTCAAAGCCCAAACCATAACCCGCGTGCGGGAAGCTGCCGTATTTGCGCAAGTCTAAATAGAATTGATAATCTTCAGGAACAAGGCCGACTTCTTTCATGCGCGTTTCAAGCGTTGCAAGATCGTCTTCACGCTGAGAACCACCGATGATTTCACCGATACCAGGAGCTAGCAAGTCCATCGCGCGTACTGTCTTTCCGTCTGAATTCATCTTCATATAGAAAGCTTTGATCTCTTTTGGATAGTCCGTCACGAATACAGGTTTTTTGAAGTGTTCTTCAGCCAAATAGCGTTCATGTTCAGATTGAAGGTCGATACCCCACTTCACTGCGTATTCGAATTTCTTGCCAGATTTTTGCAAGATCTCAACAGCTTCTGTGTAAGTCACACGACCAAATTGGTTGTTCAAAACATTATTCAGCTTATCGAACAAACCTTTTTCGATAAAGCCGTTAAAGAACTCCATCTCCTCAGGGCAATGTTCCATCGTGTAACGGATGATGTACTTGATCATGTCTTCAGCGAGTTCCATGTTCGCACCCAAATCCGCAAATGCAATTTCAGGTTCGATCATCCAGAACTCAGCGGCGTGACGAGACGTATTTGAATTCTCCGCACGGAACGTAGGACCGAAAGTGTAGATATTACGGAAAGCCGCACAGAATGTCTCACCGTTCAACTGACCCGATACCGTCAAGTTTGTCTCTTTACCGAAGAAGTCTTTAGAGTTGTCGATAGAGCCGTCTTCTTTACGAGGTGGCTTGTCCAACTTCAAAGTTGTGACACGGAACATCTCACCCGCACCTTCCGCATCAGAACCTGTGATGATTGGCGTGTTCACATAAACGAAGCCGTTGTCTTGGAAAAACTTATGGATGGCATAAGCAAGAACTGAACGAACGCGGAAAACTGCTGAGAATGTGTTAGTACGAGGACGCAAGTGAGCGATCTCGCGCAAAAACTCAAAGCTGTGGCGTTTGTTTTGAAGTGGGTATTCCACGTCAGCGGCTTGATAGATTTCAATCTTATCAGCCATCACTTCAAAACTTTGACCCGCACCTTGGGATTTTACCAAGCGGCCGTGAACTTTGATTGAAGAGCTGATTGGCAATTTTGCCACTTGCTCAAAATTTCCCAGCTTGGTGTCAAAAACGACCTGAACGCCTTTAAAGAATGTTCCGTCATTCAATTCAATGAAGCCAAAATTCTTTTGATCACGGATTTTACGAACCCATCCGGTCAATTCAATCTCCTGATCCAGGAATTTTTCGGTTTCACGATATAACGACTTAACGACTGCTTTTTTCATTTGA
Organism: Bdellovibrio sp. HCB2-146; assembly: GCF_047345725.1. NCBI lineage: Bacteria > Pseudomonadati > Bdellovibrionota > Bdellovibrionia > Bdellovibrionales > Pseudobdellovibrionaceae > Bdellovibrio > Bdellovibrio sp. HCB2-146. The sequence continues at coordinate 234,794 of NZ_JBLEQP010000001.1, read as the reverse complement.
AAAGGCCCCTTTTGACTAAAGGATAAAGTACCCCTTTTTCGGGCGCTTTATGAAGTCTTGCCGCTCCGCGCACGGGGAGGGTGACTGAAAAAAAATCCCGGCGCCACTTTGTCTCCAACCTGGGCTGGCATTTTGTTTGCTTTAGGGTCTTTCCGGAATATCCAAGGGGAGGATAAAATGAAAAAAACCATCATCGTTCTGTTTCTAAGTCTCTTTGCTCTTAATGCTCAAGCCGGCTTCTGGGATGTTATCGGTGCCATCGCCGACGCCGCGACAAGCTCTGGCAGTAGCTCGAGTCGCCCCGACCGTTATGATGATCGCCATGACCGTTACCGCCCGCGTGTATCCTGTACCGTCCGAGACCGTGGCCATGAAGAACACTATGGTGGACACCGCTCCTGTGGAGAATGTGAAAGAAAACACGGACACTGCGTAGAGACATGCAGTGCAGACTACTACTCTTGTAAAGCGGAAGGCCGCGACTACCGTGGTTACACGATGACTATCGAAGCAAAAGGCGAAACTCGTTACGAAGCTGAAAACGTAGCTATGAGACGTTGTGACCGCCAACTTTCTGACTGCCGCCCAGTCAGCTGCAGCCCCGAAAGCGAAACAGTTTCTCGCAGAAGCTGCCGTTAAAACTAAAAAAGCACCGTGGGCCTCCGCGGTGCTTTTCTTTTTTCTATTTTAAAGTTCTTATTTCCAACTTAGCAAAACACGATCAATCCAAGATCGGTAAGACGGAACATACATCGACATCGATCCGCCTTCGCATCTGCTATTTTCGTTCTTACCATAAACAACTGAATTCACGCCCGCAAGATGCAGCTGCCCCTCGACATCAAAATAAACGGGCCCACCTGAGTCACCGACACAGATACCTTGTTTGTCAGATTGATCTAAAGATAAGTTCAGGCCATCACGCTTAAACATCTTGTAGTTCTTCGTCACCTTACGCAGAAACATCGAATCGCGCTTCGTCGAGCCGGTTGTGCCGTAACCAAGCAAAGTCACTTTGTAATTGCTGAGTTTCGTAATGCCGTTATAAAGCGGCATTACGGGATAATTGCTCGGTGCATTTGCAGCAAGCTTATAAAGAGCCAAATCATAAGCTCCTTTGATGTTGGGACGATAACTTGGATTGATGTTTTTATGAGTGGCGCGAATGGATTGCGTGTCCAGGTTGAAGTCCGACTCACACGTCACATCAGTATGGAAAACCACGCGGACATTCGTGGCATCATAAGCGCAATGAGCCGCTGTTATAACGGCATTACGAGCAATCAACGTCCCGGTGCAGATCATCGGTTTTCCTTGGCTATCGTCGTAAGTGATCAAAACCGCATTTTTAGAAGAAGACTCCGAAGCGCGCACTGTGGAACCACCGACAATGCCATGAAAGTTTTTACGGGGAATACAATTGCCCTGGCTTAAGACCTCTTGTTCGCCTCGTGCGCACCCAACCACAAGTGCGGCTGCCAAAGTCATAGACAGAATAGAAAAAGCAGAGATTTTATTCATACAGAGCGGCCCCCAGATACAATCAGACAGATTTCATGCAACCTCTCTAACGATTGCAGAGCCCGTGCCAGAAGCATGTTGAAGGTGTTAGAAAAATTTTCGCGACTGTCAAAATACTAACAGTCTTTTGTTTTGCCGCACTGTTTCGATGCGGCGGGGTGTGTATCGCAATTTTTTGCGTGTTAGTTTTTGCTTCATGCTTACAGATAAAATTCTAAAAGATCCTCGTTGGGCGGGGATGAGGCACAAAATTTACCTCAATCTCCCATTCTGGATTGCCGCCAGTTTGGCTGCTCTGGTTTCCATATCTTATAATTTCATTTTCAAGATATGCGAAGATTGGGCGATCGAGCATGCCTCACAACCAATCATTCTTTTTACCGCACCAATTGCGTTGTTAGGTTCCTTTTTAATCGGATATTATTTTTCCAAAGAAGCCCTGGGCAGCGGGATTCCGCAAACTATTGCAGCGATGGAGTTGTCGGAATCGAAAAGTCCGCTCCTGCAAAAACTTTTTAGTTTTCCGATGCTAGTTGTGAAAATTATCGGTTCGTGTATTTGTGTGATCGGCGGTGGAGTCTCGGGACGCGAAGGTCCGACATTGCAAGTGTCAGCTGCGATTTTCTATCAGCTGTCAAGATTTTGGCCGAAGCGCCTGCCTCAACCGCCACTCCCTGCTGTGATTCTGGCGGGAGGAGCGGCGGGGATCGCCTCCGCATTTAATACGCCCCTGGGTGGGATTGTTTTTGCCATCGAAGAACTCTCAAAATCCCATATCAGTCTTGTGCGCACGGCGGTTTTTCAAGCTGTGATCATTGCCGGCATTTTGGCGCAGTTGTTTTTAGGAAATTATCTTTATCTAGGCGAAGTCAATTTCGGCACTTTTCCAATTGCAGCTCTTTTGCAGACGATATTGATCGCTGGAATTGTCGGCGTGTGTGGAAGTGCGTTTGCAGAGGCGCTGTATCGCTTTGGCAAATGGCGCGTGCAAAAAACTCTCCCGACTAAATTGGCCCTGACACTTTTGTGCGGAATTCTTTTAAGTGCGACAATTTATTTTTGTGGCCCCTCAACAGTTGGGGCGGGAAAAGCAGTGATGGTCAAGCTTCTGCAGGATCCAGGTCATGTTGATCCTCTTCTGCCCGTCGCGCGTATTTTTGGAAATCTCTTTACTTACACCGGCGGAGTCGTCGGAGGAATTTTTGCTCCCTCGCTTTCCAGTGGGGCAGCCCTGGGGCAAATGATCGCAAACGTTTTCGGTTTTGAGAGCGTGAAGTTATTAATTTTGGTGGGCATGGTTGCCTTTTTGACGGGGATTACTAGAACTCCGTTCACCTCGTTTGTGTTGGTACTTGAGATGAGTAGCTCCCATGATGTGATTTTATATCTGATGCTTTCCTCGGTGATCGCCAATGTCAGTGCTCGTATAGTGAGCCCGAAAGGATTTTATGAGCAGGCCGCTCACGATATTGTGAGCACAGTCCCTGCAACATAAGAATTTTCATTTTTTCTTCGATATCCGCCTCACTTTGAGACGTTTGAATTACAGTCCCACAGCCAAACGTCCGAAAAGTGTTATATGAAAAAGATGGGTGCCTCCGAAATTCTCGAAATGAACCTTGATGATTTCGTAGCTGTTTCTCGCAGTGAGTTTATTGCGGGAATGCAGGTGCCTGTCGACGTCTATCTGAAACTTTCAGATTCACGTGCGATCATCGTTCTCAAAGAAGGCGATAAGGTATCGTTTGAACAAAGTCACTTTGCTGAAAAAACAGAATGGCTCTATGTTCGTAAGACCGACTACCACAAATGCGTGGGGCGTGCGCTGACGATTGCGGGCATTCTGATAGAGAACGAAACTATCAGTTCCGAAAAAAAGACTTTGTTCCTCGGAAAAGCCATTGAAAACATCTTCAAAGAAATTTCGCACTTGGGATTTGACCATCAGTCGATGGAACACTCCAAGGTCGTCAGTAAATCTATCCAAACATTGGTTGATGCGAAGCCGGATTTAAATTCGGTCATCAACATGATGTCGGGGCTTAATAACCAACTCATTCGTCACTCGATGATGGTCTCGGCAATTTCCGTGATCATCGCGCGTGGAATGAAGTGGACGATGCAGGCGAATATCGAAAAGCTTGCCTTGGGTGCTCTTTTACACGATGTCGGCATGAAGGAACTTCCAGACGAGATTTTGGATCTTCCACGGCATGCAATGTCTCGCGAACAGCTCGCAATTTACGAGTCTCACGTCTATCGTGGCGTTGAAATTTTAAGAAGTATGCCTTCGGTTTCTGAAGACATCATTGCAATCTGTCTGGAGCATCATGAAAATGCCGCGGGCCAAGGATATCCTCGTCGCATCCGCGATTTCAAAATGAATCCGTTTGCGCGTATCGTGGCTTTGGCCGATTGTTTCTCAGACCTCGTGATGAAGTCGCCAAATAATCCTTATCCAAAAACAGCAGCGGGTGCTTTGATGTTTATTGAAAGCACAATGGGACAACCATTCCACAAGCCAGCCTTTACGGCGCTCAAGCAAGCTCTGCAGTCTTCTCCAGAAGTCGCGGTGCCTGGGCCAAATAAAAAGGTCGCTTAAGCGAAGCGACCTTTTTCAAATCTAAGTATTCTGAACGAGTGCTTGTACCCAGCACTCGTTTTTTATTTTGAACTTAGTTGCGGAGGTAATGATCCTTCACAATCTTCTCAGTTGCGTCTTTGCCAATTGGGGAGAAGCCGTTATCACTAGCGCCCGTTTTAGACGGGTCTACTGCGATATCCCAGAAGTTGATGCCTAGGAACCATGGCCATTGTGGTTGCCAGAAAGAAGCAAACACGGCTTGGAAAGCAGCTGCTTGGTGCGGAATATTGACTGTGCCGCTACCAGCATAAGCAAATGGATCGATAAACCCGCGATCAACCGAGCGGAAACCGATTTCTTTGATGATTGCTTTCTTATGGTGCTCAAGAGTGAATTCGATTTGCATGAAACCAGTATCAAGCTGAGTTGCATACGAATCAGAGCGCGCCTTCAAAGTATCCACCAGTGAACCAAAATCATTTGGCAAAACTTGGTTTTGCGAAGCCAATGAACGATAGATATCCAAACCTACGGCATCAAGCTCTTTCCAGAATGTCACAAGGTCACTCCAGATTTTTGCTTCTTCAGGATTTGATGGATTCGCAAGGTCTACCAAACGGTAACGCCATCTTTCGAATTCTCCACCAGAAGCCGTCAAACCACCTGCATTCACAGAGTCATCCGTAAAGTTGATATCGTACATCAAACGAGCTGTTGGCAGTTTAGAACGAGTATAGCGAAGAAGCTCAAGCCAGCGACCTGGGAAACCGTATGGATATTGCTTCCATTGGTCCTCAATACCCACAGTCATAGAGTACAACTCAGCACCAATCGTGAATTCGTCAACCTTCGCCATTTTTGCGACAGTGATATACACGTCAAGGAACACGCGGAAAGACTCAAACCAACGATTTGGATCATTTGGTTGAATATTTCCGTGCCACCAAACTTTCATTAAACCGTTTGGTTGTTTTTCCATGTAAGGGAATTCGCCATTTGGTCCGACGACAAAAAAGATGGGGCGAAGACCCACAGTCATGCCTTGCGACTGAATGTACTTAATCAAACGAGCCATGCGGATCGCTTCTTTTGAACGTTCCGCAGGAGGAGTTACAGGGATGATCTCTGTGGAGTACGGTCCCTTCATTGTGGCACGCACATTCAAAATGATGTGGTTCGCGCCCAAGTTTTTCGCTGAATCAACCGCTTGTTGCGCCAAAGTTTTGCTGTCGCCAGCGGGAGCTGCATCATACAAAAAACCATCTGTTTCAGTCAGGTTAAAGCCTGCCACGTATTTTGGACCGGCAAAAACCTGAGAAGCAAAAAGTGTGAGGAATAAAATCAGTGCTTTCATTTCCGTCATCCTTATTAGTTATCGTCAACGCGTTTTAGGTTTGTGCAAGCGATACCTTGGCCTTTACCGCCAATAATCAAATAAGCCTTTAAACCTTCCGTTGTCACATTTGCACGAAGTTGGATCCAAGAGTTGCCTTCTTTTCTTCCAGACGTCAAAATCACAACGCCATCTTTACCGCGAGAACCGATGTTGAAATCCACCGTCATAGTTTCTGCATCCAAACGTCCCAATGTGTAACCATTGAAAGTTGTGATCATAACACGGGCTTTGATTTCTTTACCATTTGGAAGGAACAAAGTGCCTTCGTAAACGCCGTCCGCAGATGTCGTGATTTTCGGAGCTGTCTTCCACATGTCAGTAAAGTTTTGAACTTTGTGACCTTTCAAAGTGCGGCTGCCCACGCGAACGAAGATATCAAGAATCGTGATTTCGCCTTTTGCATTCACGCTGAATTTTACAGGTGGATTTTGTTCGTGATCCAAATCTGGATCGCGTTGAGAAGCCACAAAACCTGAACCATTTGTGCTGTAAGTGATGTTGTAGAATGATTTATAAACCAATCCATCAGCAGAACCCAAAGCGGCAATCAAAGTTCTTTCTTTCGCTGCCGCGATTGTGAAGAACCATTTATCACCTTTTTCGCCCGTCACTTCGTAGTGACCTTCGATATCAAGTTTAGAAGCCATCACCGGAGCAGCAGAGCGGGACAGCCAAGTTTGGAATTCGTCTGCTTCTTTCGTAAGGCCCAAAGCTTCTGCACGCAAAGTCAGGATGTTCATGTAAGTGAGATAGTTGTTAACATAAGTCTCACTTGGAGTTTTATCAGAAGACATCAATTGCTGGATAAGACCCAAAGTTTGGCTCACACCCAATGTTTGAACAGCTTCTTCAAATTGAGCTGGGCTCATGCGCAACTCAAGACGGATCGCGCGAACCAAGAATTCAGCAACAGCACCGCGAACAGCGGCTGTTAACCAAACCGGAGTTGTATCCGTCAATTTGCCCAATTGTTGGTTTACCAACATCAAACGGCGCAAGTACTCATGACCCAATTCTTTCGTATCTGGCGTCATAACGTAAATACTTTGATTCAATACTTCAAGATAAGTCGACAATGCTGAAGCAACGTGGATTTTTCCGATCCAGAATTGAACGTCAGCGGCAGGTAAGTTTTTGTCTTCAAGAATACCGATGGCAGCATTTGTCATCACTTCGCGGAAACCCAGACGGATGTAAAGTTGGTTTTCAGCTTGTTTGTCGATCAAAGGCAAAAGAGTTTCAACGTTCTCAGCCATTTTTTGCAAGCGAGCGCGGTCGTGAATTTCGCCAAGTTGATAGTCAACCAAAGACAAGAAACGTCCCAAAGTCTCAACATTCATCCATTTGATGTAATATTGAAGCTTTGTTGGTGTGTCTTTTGTGACGTCCAACCAACGCATGCCATTTGAAGCCAAGGAAATACCAAGATTCTTTACGATACCTGGATAATAAGCATCTAAGTTGTGCTTAACTGCAAGTTGAGTCAAATCGTCCATCAAGAAGAAATACTTCTCGAAAGTCGGTTGATCACGAAGCTCAGGGATATTCATTTCGATATCCATCACAACTTCACGAAGTCCTACGCGATTTTGCTGGGCTTTCGCTAGCAAGTTTTGAGGCGACTCAAGATTGAGTTTTGCCCAAGTTAGTGCCGGGAGAACGGCAACTAGAATAGCAATGAATTTCAGTGTTTTCATTGTTGGTTTTCCTTATAAAGAGGTTCTGGTCGTTTCTCGACCGTATTTTTATTAATAAAATCTTCTAAGCTTATAAATTTATAACCAAGTTTCTTGATCTCGCGGATGATGAATTCCAATTCCGCTGGATCGCCTGGGTATGCACCACGGCCGCCTTCTTCAAATGAAGTCAGAAGGAACGGGTGGTAGAAAAGAGACGCCCAAGTATCGCGAAGCACGAGATTTCTTTTCGCATCGCGGACGATTTCTTCTTTTGAACGTGGGTTGATCACGTGAGCGTTCACAAACGGTTGCAAATTTCCCAAATTCTCAGGAATCAATCGTTGGCCGTAAACGTCTCCGTAAATTTCATACGGGAACATTTGACCGCTCCAACGTTCAGATTCGTACATGACTTCCAAATTGCGGAAGTAAGACTGGCGAAGGCTTGGTGCCAAGGAATTGCGATTTTCAAACCAAAGATCTTTATCAGATACATTTGCAACCAAACCGCGGTTCGACGTGTTGTAATAAATCACGCGCCCTACGTTCCACGAAAATACTTTACCGAAGATGATGTAATCAAGCGGACTTGCTTGATAGTGTGGTGTCAGCCACAATCTTGGTGTCACACCTGCTTTTTGAAGCGTGTAAAAACCTTCTTCCAATTTATCGAGGACAAATTCAGGACTGTCTTCAGCTAGGGGACGGTTGTTGACGGCATCAAAAAACTCAAAATCATTGCCTGACAATCCGTCATGCGGGTTCTTCATGCGTTTGTGTTGATGAGTGACTCCGTGCCAGATGAAAACGGCTTTGTCCTTTTTCATGTCATTCACCCACGTCATAAACGCAGGTTTGCGATCCATTGTCGTGATCTCTTCCCAGTCAACGCTGTCACCGCGGCGAAGCGGGTCGAACATAATAGGGATCAATGAGATGTGTGCCGGTACATTGTGCTTTTTAAGAACGTCGGTTGTCTTATAAAGCTGAGCAATCGGAATAATGGCATGGACGTCTTCGATACGAATCAAAGCGAGCTTATCTTGATGGCGCGGCTTTTCCCCTAAGATATCAAAAAGGATGTCAGCAAAGACAAAGTAACGATCCGCTTCGTGCAAGAAGCTAAATGGCACATCGGCTACAAAGAAATGATTCTGAGCCTGAACAACATAAGGAATCACTTCTTTTGTGACGTTTTGTTCAGCCCAAGCAAGAACCTGGGATTTACCAGGGGTTCTTTCCTTCAAAACAACTTGTTCGAATGGTGCAAGGAAGATTTGGTTGTTGTCTTTGCTCCAGTCGCCGTATTTAAAGAAAACTTCGCCCTTATAAAGGATGTTTTTAAAGAAGCTTGGACGATCTGTTTGATCGAGGTGTTCACGATCTAAAGTTGTGAGGTGGGAGTAAGAGTAACCAAAGATCTTTTCAAACCCGTCACCCAACTGCCAAATCGAATAACCCATCCACGCCACGCGCTTTTTCGTTGTGGCGTATTCTTTTAAGAATGCTGCGGGAATTTGGTTATTAAAGTACGAACCGATATAGAAAGTCGCATGACATTTTTCAATGTCACCAGCCTCGTACATTTCAATAGGGCTTACGATTTGTTGGTATTTTGGGAAATGTCCCAAAAGATTTTGCAACAAAGTCGCATAAGTTTTCCCCATCCAATATGTCTTATCAGTGGAGCGATCAAAGAACACATTTACGCAGGGCTTTGTTTGTTGTGCCCAGCTTTGCGTGCCGATCAAAAGTGAAAGAATAAGAATTAAACTTTTCATGGAGTGTTTACCTCGATATCGCGCCCGAAGTGCTCAGGCAGACGATGTTCTGTTTTAATCCAAGCTGGGCGTTCGCCCGTTTTTTGACTTTGTTGATATTGACGATAGGCTTTGATCGTCGCGCCAATATTGACGTAATTGGCAAGAAGCCAACGCACGGGCACAAGCGCAATGTGAATACGCGCGTTTGTGCGAGCCACTGCTCTCATACGTTGCACTAAGCGCAAACTCATATTGAAGAGATTTAAGAAGAGCAAAGCCTGGAAAGCAGGACCTTTTAGAATCTCTGGCAAATGGTCAGCAGCATTAAGACCGACGAACAGTGCAAGCAGGATCGTCGAAAGAACGATTAAAATACTATTCAAAGGACCGCGGCGATCGCGCCACATAAAGTAGCGATCGACAAAATTTCCACGCCAGCTCAAATTCTCAAGACCTTGGAAGGCAATTCCTAATGTCCAGCGAGATTTTTGGCGCATAGAGGCTTGGATTTCTGACGGGAAGTACTCGCGAGTGGCGATAAATTCCAATGATCCATTTTCTTTCTCATATTGAACGCAGGCAAATTTAGATTTAAATCCCAATTCCTTGGTCATCATGCCTAAGTGATAGTCTTCAGTCAGAGTGTCTTCTTTTAAAAAGTCACCTTCTTGATAAGCTTGCAGTTCCTTCATCAGCGTGCGACCAATCAAAGTCCCCACACCCGCAGAGGGAATCGCCGCTCCTAAAGACTCACGAACCAGAAGGTCTTTGGTGTGTGATTCCGAAAACTCATCAATATAAACACCGCCCACCAAAGATTTGGCAGGAACGTCAAAAGAGAACACCGGAATTTGCACGAAATCCGCTTGAGAACTGTAGTAATTCATCAAGCTTAAGGAATAGGGATGCAGAACATCTTCTGAATCTTGCATCAAGAAAAGATCAAAGGTTTTTCCCAATGCTTTTTCTGAAGCCAGAATTTGTCTGGCCATTTCGTTTAGCATTTGTCCTTTTGATGTGGGTCCGGGTTTGGAATTCACAATCACAGAGACCTTGTGAGGATAGATATCCTCTAGTTTGCGAGCGGCTTCCCAAGTCGGAATATCATTCGGGTAAACACCCAAAAAGAATGTGTAGTTTTGATACTGCAGCCCACGTAAGTTTCCGCGAATCATCGGTGCGATGACTTCAGCTTCTTTCCAGTTGGCGATAATGATGGCGATCTGTTTTTCAGGAACTGAGTTCATTTCCGCAACAAAGTCAGCATTCACAATACGTGGTTTTAAGCGACGGATAAACGCGATGAAATCGATGAATAGATCATCAACGGTGAAGGTCAATGCACCTACGACAACGACGAAGGCTAAAATAATGATAAGTGAATCAAAAATCTGCATTAGAAGCTGCCTCCCAAGAAGAACAGAGCTTCTTCGTGAGGGGCTTCATCTGTCGGCCAGCTTTCATAAATCAACAATCCCGCGGTCCATCTTTCCCAAGCATACAGTGCGCGTAAACCCACGCGAGCTTGATCAGTGTCACGGCCTAAATCAGGAGTGGGACTGCGGCGAAGATAGATTTCAAGATAAGGATCTAAGTAGAAGTGAGTCACAGGCTGGAAGCGAAGACCTTGTTTAAACCAGAATGTGGTCACCGGGTCGTTGTGGAAAGAAGGAAGGACAATGGCTTCTCCGTAGAATTCGGAGAAAAAGTTTTTCTCGAAGATCAAGTACTCCCAAATATTTCCCGCATAAACTCCGCCACGACTTCGTTCTTCTGTGCGGAGTTCAAAAAATGCGGTGAGGGATTTCCAAATTTTTACTCTCCCGCCAACCAGGGCCATGTTGAGGTTTTCAGAGTAAAGATCATCCTGAGAAGTTGTGGTTTTATCTTGGCGTTGAATTGCACCGCCTATGTACAACGTCACTGGATTTTTTTCGAGAAACAGAAGGCGCAATTGTGTGTCGGTTAATAAACCATATTGTGGAACATATGTTGTTTCAGAATAAAGTTCTCCACCGAATGCAGAAGCAGAAGAGGCTGCAAGTACAGACAGGCATATGGCAAAGCCGATAATACTAAAAGAACGTACAAGAGTTTTAATTAGACACCTAGAAACGCACAAAAATTGTTTTTAACCAAAAGCGGCTGGTTATATATGGCTGCTTCTCACAATATGCAACGCGATAATTTGATTGTTTGCGATGGGAGGTGTTCGACTGTCCTAACATTTGTACGCCATTGACCGCACTGGGAGCGGTTTTCAGGGCCAGTGCAAATTTACGAACCAATAAGATGTGAGTTTTGGAAGTATTTGATTTTATGATCTGTTCGCCGTCCTCTTATTGTGTGAGTAAATAATTTAGGAGAGAATGCAGCGAGAGATGAAGTACTTTGTTTGTCTATTTATTTTCAGCTTACTTACGGCGTGTGCTCATAGGGATCCTATGGAAAAAGTGGCTTTTTCAACACAGGAAAATCAGATGGTCCCACTCACTCCGACTTTTTGGAAAGTGGAGTACGACGGTGGTGGAAAAGTGCTTTTCAACTTTGATGGCAGCGGTGATTTACTGATTCAACCTCAAACCCCCAATCGTTCTGATGAAACTTTTGCGGCTTTGGTTTTACTAAAACCTTCAATGCAATTTCCTTTGAAAAACTATGTCGTCAGTATTGACGTTACGACGACACGACAATTGCGCGCGGATAAACCCAATGAATGGGAAGTCTTTTGGTTTTTTGGAAACTACCGTGCGAAAACCCCCCACGCCAAAGAAGCCAATTATTTCTTGTTAAAACCTCAAGCGGGTGCGGAGCTGGGAAGAGCTTTTGAACAGGTTGGCCAGCAGTTTTTAAAAACTGATAATACCAAGACTTTGATACTCAATAAGCGCCAGCGCTTCACCTATGTGAAAAACGGCGCGCACTTTCGAGTCTATCGTGGGAATCAATTAGTCTTAGATTATAATGAAAAGGAAACGGCCTCAGAGGGCCTTTATGATCATGCCGGTGCCTTGGGACTTTACGCTGAGGACGCGCAGGTACGAGTTCATTCCTTTTCCTATCGTGCCCTCTGACAAGTGTCTCTTATCTATAAAGCACGTCTTTTGCTTCTTATAGATCATGAACTAGTCTCCTAATTTTAAATTGGCAATTAAGGACATTCGTAGGTATTATAAAGATGTACCTTCAGTGTCCGTTCGTGACCGATGATAGTCGTTATTTTGATACGTTCCAGTGACTTAAAATGAATCAGCAAGACCTTTTAGATTATTAGAACTCGTGTTTTTGTACCTGGTTTTAAACATCAATTGTTCGCCAACAAAAGGAAATGCCATGATAAACGTGCAAGTAGTTTCCTTCCATTGTGTACTGAAAAACAAATTAGGTAAAGTGATCAGCTCAACCTTCAACAAGGATGTGCTGACATCGGCTCCTACGCCACAAGAACAACTCCAGGCTTTATCCAAAGGACTGCAGAACCTCACCAAGGGTGAGAAGCGAAAAATTGTTCTCAGTGCGGGTGAAGCCTATGGCTTTTATGACGTGAGTAAAGTCCTTGAGCTATCAGGACACGATCTCCGCGGGGCCGAAAAATTGAAAGTAGGAGAAAAGGTTTTCTATTCTGTACAGGGTGAAAAGGCTCAGCTCTATCGCGTGAGTCGCATCTATGGAGATCAAATCACACTTGATGGAAATCATCCCTTAGCAGGACAAGACTTGGTCTTTGAAATCGAAGCCACCGAAGTTCGCGACGCCACGGACGACGAGATTCGTGAGGCCCAAGAAGTGAGTTCAGGGGACTTGCTCCACTGACTTCGTTTGCCTATAGTTTTTCTGCCATGATGTCCAAAATTCGTTCGGCGGCTTTGCCGTCGCCGAATGGATTTTTGGCTTGAGACATTTGATTGTAGATCTCTTTTGTGTCGAGAACTTCTAATACTGTTTTTAAGAAGGCTTTTTCTTCTAACGGAATTAACTTGGAAGTACCTGCCGCAATGGCTTCAGGACGTTCTGTTTTTTCACGTGCGACCAGAATTGGTTTTGCTAATGAAGGAGCTTCTTCCTGCACGCCACCAGAATCAGTTACGATCAAGTGCGCACGGTCCATCAAATACACAAATGGTACGTAATCAACTGGTTCACAAAGCCAGATTTTATTTCCTGCCGGGGCATTGGCTGCGTTTTGCACCCAAGTTGCTTGGTTGCCAAAAATCTTTTCAGCGGATTTGCGAACCTGTGGATTCATATGAAGGGGAATAAGAATCTCAAGATCTTCACGCTCAGAAAGGGCCACAAGACCCTTCATGACTTCTTCCATTGGCCCACCGAAAGATTCGCGGCGGTGAACTGTAGAAAGAACTAATTTTTTATCGGGATTTAAGAATGAAAACTGCTTTTGGAAGGATCTTGCCAAATCAGGTGTTTCAGCCAGCTTCTTTTTCACTTCGAAAAGGGCGTCGATACCGGTATTGCCGGTCACGAATACAGAGTCGGCAGAGTAGTGTTCGCGTAACAAATTGTTTTTTGCTCCTTCCGTCGGAGCGAAGTGCAGTTTTGCGACAAGGCCTGTTGCCAAGCGGTTGAACTCTTCTGGAAACGGTGACTCGATGTCGCCAGAACGAAGCCCGGCCTCCACATGAATCACGGGAATGCGGTGATAGAACGAAACCATGCTCGCGATAAAGCAGCTTGTTGTATCGCCTTGTACGATCACACCGTCGACTTTGTGTTGTGCGAGGATTTCGTTAAGGCCCTTCATTACGCCCATAGAGATGTCGACAAGCGTTTGCCCGGGCTTCATAAGGTCCAAGTCAAAATCAGGCTTGATCCCAAAGAAATCGAACAAAGGTTTGATCATCTCGCGGTGCTGACCCGTTGAGCAAACTAGGAAATTGAAGCGTTTGTCAGCTTTTGCCTTTAAAATCAACGGAGCAATCTTAATAGTTTCAGGACGAGTACCGAAGACGACAAGTATGGTTTTCATAGTGGCGGGAATGTAGAGAGAGTTTACGGCAATTGCAAGCGTCTGCCTTGTTCGGATCCGAACTCAGGAAATTTTAACAGAGTGGTGAGTTTGAAATCGTTTTTAACCGGTGAGGGCTTTGTTCGCTCTTTTTAATCGTTGCGCTAACGTTTTCACCAATGCTTTGGCCCACGACGGACGTGAGAAGATCACGTTGTCTAAAGAAGCATGCGGAATTTCAATCAGGTCCACATCCGTCACAGCTTCTACTGTTGCCGAGCGCACTTCGTGATTGAAGTGACCCATTTCACCCACAAATTCTCCAGCCGAAATTTCACCCAGTGTCACGCGGCCACCTTCAAGACTTTCGGAGAAAGCTTGCAGTCGTCCGTTTTTAACAATGTAAGCATGTTCCGTACTTTCACCTTCACGGAAAAGCACATCGCCCGGGTTTAAATGGCGCAATTGAAATTGCGGTTGTTGTTCTGTTTGTTTTTTAGGTGCAATGATTTTCGAAATCACTTCGACGACAGCTTGTTCGCGATCCGGCTCCGTCAAATAATGAAGTCTACCGGAAGCCACTTCAGCGGCGAAGAGATCGTGATCCGCGACATAAGACATAACGACTATAAAGATGTCGTTGTTATTTCTTTCTTTGAGAATCTTTTGAACAATGTCAAAGCCTGAGCTCTTGGGTAAATATTCGTCAACTAAGATAACTTTCGGGTGAACGTTATCTATTTTGTATTTGGCATCAAACCAATCCGTGCCATGAAAAACAGAAGTATTTTTGAAATTTCTTGTAAGAGCATCCGTGCATCTCGCGATGCGCGTCTTATCACCACTGACGATTAGGAATATATTTTTGTCATCTAAGCGTGCCATCTTGAAAACCTTCCGTGTCCTACAGTTGTCTTAACTAGTGTCCTAACAAGAGATTGTCATAAAGATCTACAGTTCCATTATCCTCTAATCGAATACACGCAGCAAGCGCCTCAGCCCTTCTGCAAATAGCGCGAGTCATTCTGAGACCCTTCGGTAGCTGAGAAGTTTTTCCGTCTAAGAGTTCGCCGTTATTCTGGAAATTCCTCTAATTCCAAGGGCTTCCAGAGGGATAGAAATGAGCACGGATGATTGCGGATTTGTGATGCGGGTACCGTAAGAATGGATGCTTTTGATTCTGTTCGACAGTTTAGTGCTTTGAATTTCTCGATCCGTGTTCTTCGTTTGTGTGTGTGCTTGATTGGTGTGGGATGACTCAAACGAAACTTCCGAGAGAATGAATTCAAAACTTCTTAGATAGATTTCCAAAACTAATTTTTCATTCGATCGTCGGCGCCGAAGGTAATAGTGCGTTATTGATATTACAATTTTGCGGTCTAAGAAAATTCGTTTGACACTATTTTTGGTGAAATCTTTTCGGCGATTTTAGTCCATGATGAAACCATCCCAATGAGTCTTATTTGAATCTAAAACCTTCCGTATTCAATAAATTTAAGAAAAGCACGATCGACCTCGAATATTAAAATATAAATCAGCTGCGAGCTAAATAGATCCAAGATTTTGATTCTAAAAACTTATGATAGAACCTCTCTGGGAGGAATTGAGATGAAAATCAATTTGAATGTTAAAGGAATTGCTGATGCTTTGCTTTTGGAACAAACCGACTATTTGGTTAAGCGCGAGCGTGAAATCACGATCGTGATTCTTCGCCATCTTCGTGAGATAGAGGTTCGTCGGCTTTATATTTCTCGCGAGTATTCCTCAATGCATAAGTATTGTATTCAGCATCTTAAATACTCCGAGGGACAGGCGCAACGTCGCATAGCATCTGCGCGCCTTCTGACGGAACTGCCGGAGATTGAACAGCAGATCCAAGATGGTGATTTGAATTTGACCAATTTGTCTAAGATTCAAAGTTTTGTTCGTGCCGAGAAAGCCGCAAATTGTTCACTAGATAAGTCTGATAAGCTTGAGCTGATTGCAAGTCTTGAGAATAAGTCAACTCGTGAGGTTGAAAGAGAATTGGTCAAAAAGTCTCATCAACCTTTATTATTGGCTGAGAAGTTTAGAATGACTGAGCAAGAGCTTACTTTGGTGACTTCAGAGAACAATAGCCATACTGGCGAGTTGAGTGAAATTTCTTATCAGCGATTTGAAACATTACTTGGGGCTGAACAACAAGATCTTCTTCAAGAGTTTAAAAACTTCTACGCTCACGAACTTGCTGACATGTCGAACAACTCGGTTCTCATATTTCTATTGGAAAAGGCCGTTGCACATAAAAAGAAGAAATTGGGTTTGCAGATCAAAGCCAACAATAACGCACCACTACCTTTGGCGCCAAAGGTAGAAGGGGGCCAAGAAAAAAGCGGGAAGAGAAAACAAGGTGCCCCATTAAGGCATCCCATTCGATCTTCTATTAGAAAGCAATTGTGGCGAAGAGCGGAGGCTTGTTGTGAGCATGTCGATAGAAATACTCAAAAACGATGTGATTCTACGTTTGCTTTAGAAGAAGATCATATTCGTCCAGTTGCTCTCGGCGGAAGTAACGAACTTGTGAATTTGCAGTTACTTTGTCGAGCCCATAATTCGCGTCCAGCAATAGAGACTTTTGGAATTTTTAGAAAGTAGTGCGTAGCGCGAAGGCGACCGTCTATTGGGAGACGGTCGCTGTGTTTTTTAGTTCAATGAAGTTTATCGGCTGTAAGTTGTACCGGTTGTGCTTGGTGCGGGGATCACTCCAGTTGAGGAGTTGTAGTTATAATAACTTGAACTGGGAGCGACGAGAACTCCGTTGCTGTAGTATGAACTCGAGCTTGGGGCGGGGATCGCACCATAGGTGTTGTTGTAGTTGTTGTAATAGCTGGATCCGATTCCCATGCCGGAGTAGTTCGAGCTGTATTGAACTTGTTGGATTCGATTCATCAGACTGTAGAGTTCGGTTTGCAATGAACTCATTGTTTGGTACTTCGCCATTTGTTGTTGTGAATAGTTTTGATAGTACTGCATCTGCATTTGCAGCATTTGTTGTTGCAATTGCATCGATGAAGTATCCATTCCCGTCATCATTCCAAGGCCGCCATTCATCATCATGCCGTAGTTACTCATCATCCCATAATTGCTCATGAGTCCCATACCACCCATCATTCCAAGGCCACCGTTCATCATCATACCCGACATCATACCCATATTGCCCATCATTCCCGCCATGCCGTTCGTCCCGCCGTAACCATTCATTCCCCACGGAGTCATGCCTGATAAAAACATGCCGCCGCCCATAGGACTGCCCATCATGTTCATCGGATAGCCGAAAGCTCCGCCAGCCATCATGTTGTTACCGCCACCGCAACCGAAACTGCCTTGGCCTGTGGATCCACCGAGGGCACCGTAAATTCCCGCTTGCAAGTAAGGCAAACCGTAACCCCAAGCAGGGTAGTTTTGGGTCGGGTAGCCTAGATCTGCGTTTTGTTCCGCCACCATTTGATTGGATTTATAACCCATATAGGTTGCCAGCAAGCCAGTTCCAACGTTGGAAATAACACCACCCCAATCGGTTTGTGGCTTTTGATAAGAGTACCCAGAACCTCTCCGCTGACATTCCTCACAGTATTCGGCTTGCGTTCCGCCTTCGCGTTGGTCTTGGCGGATGTCGCGCTTGAGATCGGCAAGATCTTGCTTACGATCTTCCAACGATCTTTGCAGCGACTCGATTTCATTCTGCATTCTTTGAGCGTCTGTATACTGCTTGCGATAATCAGTCAGAGCTTTTTTACATTTCATGGAGTCTTTGCGATGATCACTACCTAAAAAAGCGGCGTTCGAACAAATCGAAGCATTCACAGAACCGGGCTTGCTGCGATCACAATATTTCGCCCAATCAGCGTTCGTAAAACCTTGCACGGGTAGCATGTTGTCTTGCGCACCATCAATAGACTCTTCACCTTGGCTACCTTGAATGGCAGGATTTGCAGTCATGCCTTGATATTCACTGCAACGAGTGTTGTTCTCGATATGTGTAAGAATAAAACTTGAATAGTCGGCTGATAGGCTTTCTTCAACATCCTGGCGGGAACGTTGAGATTTGCGATCCAAGTTTTTGACTTCTGATTTTTTGATTTTAATTTGCGATTTGATTTCGTTGATCTCAGCAAGCAACTCTTGCAGTTCATCATTCTCGCTGGTGGCGCCATCACCCATGCGCTGTTGATACGGGCAGGCTTGCATGCCACCCCATTGTCCGCTACCCCATTGCATCCCTTGCGCCCAAGCCCAGAGAGGGGACAATACGAAAAGAAGTGCCACATATTTTGTTTGAATCATATACCCGCCTTTGTGACTTTAAGCGTAGCGGGCAATTATTGAAGGATTGTGGATTTAGGAAATTGGGAGCGAAAACGAGACGCGACTTCCGAGGACGCTTTGACCTTGCAGACGGTTTTCCGCAGAGAGGTTTCCACCGTGCAGATTTAGAATTTCACGCATGATCACAGAACCAATGCCCACAGAGATACGCTGATGATCGTTAGTCCCCATAAGCATCCGACTGGCCTTTTTGTGACCAAACTCTTTAAGAGCTTTTTCAGAGAAGCCAGGGCCGTCATCGTCGATATCCAAATGAAGTGTATGACCCTCAATGCGCAGACGAACATCAATGCGCGCTTTTGCGAATGAAGACGAATTATCAAAAGCATTGCGCAAAGCTCGATCAATCAGTTGCGACGATCCTGTAACATAAGCATTTTCAGCGCCGTTGTTTTCAAACTGAAATTGAAGGTGGGGATTGCGTTGCTTAAAAATATTGATTTGATCCTGAACGTATTCAGTAAAGTTAAAGCGCTCCGTTCCTTTTGAATACTTAGGCTCGGTGATTTGAGCAAGGAACAATAAATCTTCAACCAAGTTTCCAAAATATTCGACTTCTGAAAAACAAAGCGACAACACTTCCTGACGTTTTTCAGGACTGATGCGGCTGTCTCCCTTTTTCAAAGCTTCAAGAAATGTACGGAGTGAAGTCAGGGGAGTGCGAAGGTCATGCGCCAAATCTTGCAAAAGATTGCGACGAGCCTGATCGGCCTTACGAAGATTATCGACAAGACCCTCAACGTCATCAGCCATCAAATTAAATGCCTGAATCAGTGAATTCAGCTCATTGTGTTTCTTAATCGGCATACGCGCTGACAGATCACCTTCACGCAATTTTGCGAGAACTGAAAATGCTTCTTCGGCCTGTGCGCGGTATTTAGAGAACTGATAGAACAGCGCAATTCCCAAAGAAATCAAAACACAGGCTGTGATTGAAACCAATGTGATAACTGGAAAACTCCAAAAACCTTTTGGCGGAGGAGGAGGACGCATTCCCATTGGAGGAGGTCCCATCATCTGATGGCCACCAGGACCGCCAGGTCCTCCGGGGCCGCCAGGATGCATAAACGGAGGAGGCGGCGGCATCATTCCGCGCATTCCGGGTTTGAAGTTCGGTTGATGCAAAAGATAGAGGCCTGGCTTTTGAGTTTTGGTAATAAATGACGGTGGTCCGCCTTCAAAAGAACCTTTCCGCAAAGCGACGGCACCTTCTTCGTCAAGAGCTTCTTGATTCTTTGAAATGAAATCAGCATCAATCAATTTCTTATGAGTTGTTGCACTCGTTCCATCCGGTAAAACCAGATCAAACGCAATTCCACCAGGCATATTCTGACGGATTTTATCTAAGGCGACATACGGATCAGAATCCATACTGACAAAAAGTTTATGCACAAATTGGGCAGGGCCCATTTCAAATTGGCGACGTTGCGCTGTCAGAATAATCCAAGCAGCCGTCGCACCAATGAAAATAAAAATCAGGACGATGCTCGCAAAAATAAAATAATTTTTTCGAAACAACGTTCGGGTGATCATGCAGACGCCTTTTCCATGCGATAACCTTGTCCATAGACAGAATTGATGCGTACGTTGGCGATTCCATTTTTCAAAAGCTTTGAACGAATATGGCTGATGTGAGAATCCACCGTACGGTCAAAGATTTCTTCACCTGAACTTAAGCGATTGATCAATTGATCACGACTGATAATAACTTCGGGATGTTCGAAAAAGGCTGACAAGATTTCTAACTCTCTGCGATTTAATGGTATCATTTGATCGCCATTTTTTAGAATCTGTTGATTGATAATAAGACTTAACCCGCCAAAACGTAAAATCTCAAGCGAAGCCTTTTTCTCTGTGAGCTGATTTTTTATTCGCATTATAAGTTCGCGGGGACTAAAGGGCTTCCTCATATAGTCATTCGCGCCGGACTCAAATCCGTTGACCACGCTGTCTTCGTCACTGCGAGCGGTAAGAAAAATGACGGGACTATTGACGTCATTGCCGCGCAACCACTCACAGAACTCAAAACCGCTGCCGTCGGGGAGATTAACATCTAATAAAAACAAATCCACTTGTTGAGGGAGACTCTCTGATTTTTCCGCGTCCGAGATGCATTGGAACCAGACGACCTTGTGACCTTCCAACTCCATCTGGAGTTGGACAGCTTTACCTATTATAGGATCGTCTTCGAGCAGGAATATATAAGCCATAATTGAGTCTACCATGGGTAAGAATTAAACATCTTGATCCATTGTTGTAGAGAATTATGGAGAGATTGTGGAGGAGTCGACTTTTGTCTCAGAGCGAGAAGAAAGGAACGGTTACTCAACCGTTCCCAAGCGAATTTCAGCATCTCTCACAATTGAAAGCTGACTGCTCTGACTCAAGCTTCTGCGCAAATCCTTAAGCTCCGATTGGCGAGGATACTGTTGAATCAAACTTTCAAGCAGACCTTGGGCTTGTGCGTGTGATTGTTTCAAAACGGCAAAATCACGACGCTCAGAAGGTAACAAATTCTCGGCGCGGAATTTCCACATCGCCAATTGGAAGCGCTCGTATTCATGTAGCGTAATTGTTGGTTGGGCTTCGATTTCGACGAACTTGTGACGAGCATCTTCCAAATCAACGAACGCCAGCTCTTTTTGTCCTTTCTCAAGCGCTAGTGCAGCACGGGCCACTTTTAAACGCGCCCACATAAAGTGGTAAGGATACTCGTATACATTATCAAGTTTTGCTGTCGCCATCCCTTGTTCAAGCAAAGCCAAAGTACGATCAAGGCCATTCAGTGTCGTGTGGTCCTCTTCGTTGGCTTTATACGCGAGCACATAGTACTTCATCGAATCATACCAGTTTTCAAGACCTGGTTGTTCTGCGGCTTTTGTTACACCAATGATTTCCACTGGTACGGGGCCATTGGTCAGACGATAACCAACAAAATGAGAACGATTGGTCGGGTAAATGTCACCCGTGCTCATCCACCATTCTTGGCGAGCCGGAATCATCACGTGAGTTGCTGATGTGTAGAGTTTCGTTGTTGTACGACCAAAACTTCTCATGCCAACAAGTTCATCCGTATGGCCGGTCAGACGATTGATCACCCATTGAGGATTGATATGACCGAAGTCTTCACCCAAAGTGCGTGTTACATGCGCTAAGCGAGCACGCGTCTCAAGAGTTTTGTTCAAACTGTATTCGTAACCTTCCGCCGAAGTTTTTGGATGAATAAAATGGTTGCTTTGAGCCAAGTACTTATGGGCGGCCTGGCGAGCCACGTGAACTTGATCGCCACTCAGCTCAACAGAAGCTGTTTCGTCGTGACGAGCATCTGAAATAAAGAATGTCCAAGCACCGAAACCTTTGCGGTGTTTTAAAATACGAATGGCTTCATCAATTGAAGTCGCTTGCATCAACACGGAATGCAAAAGGTAAGGGGCTATATCAGAACTACCTGGCTCATGGCGGATTTGCGTTCCTTCCGTCTGAAGCTCATGCAAGCTCACAGCAAGGCCATGGTTGTTAAATCCACTGATACCACCAGCATAGTGCAGACCTGCTGATGCCAGCCCAGTAGAAACCGTGCCATTTTTCTGACGATTGATAACAATAACTTGGTTGGGTTCATAAAAACCAATCAAACCACTGTCAAAGTTACGACCATGCACCAGTGCGCCTTCAGACGAAGAAGCCGCTGAAGCACTAATCCCGGTGCAACCCATTTTAATACTGCGTAAGCCCTCGGCTAATTTTTTAAACGGGCTTAGGAGTGCAGATCCGACAAAATAAGGAGCACACGAAGCAAAAACTTTCATTTTTGCTTTGCCCGGGTCTTCAGCCAATTGTCTTTGCATAGAATCAGCAAAGATCGAAAACTCAACCATGTAGTTGGCGTTTTCAAACTCTTCCCAAGCAATTTTACTGCCAGCATCGCGGAGACCGCGGTGCAAGTTTTTAAGACCTTTTTTGAAGTCATTTGAAACAGAGTATTTGTAATTGTCGAGAACACATTTTTTAATCAACTCAATACGTGAGCGTTCTTTTTTATCAAGTTGCGAAAAGGCGCGTTCTGCCCGAACCATCACTCCTTTTAGAACACCTGTTTCAATTTCAGGACGCAGGAAGTATCCGTGGTAATAAGCTGTGGAAGCAAAATCACCTTTTAAATCTAGAACGAACACCGACTTTTGCAGTCCGGGTGCTTGGCACTTAAAGAGTTTTTGTCCGTCTTTTTCTTTCTGCAAAATACAGTCAGCAGATGCGAAAGAAGCGGATAGCAAGATGGCGCCTAGAAGTAATAACTTTCTCATAAAGTTCCCCATGATAAATAAAATGAAAAGCAAATAAAACCAAAGCTCACGACGACTTCAAGCTGGCGCAGAATTTTTTGAAGTGCGCCTTGGAAGAATTTAAGAATGTTGAGCAAAAGGATAAAGCCCCCGCAGAAGGAAAGCGCATACAGACTGGCGCCGAAAACCAACTGCAAAGTATTACCTTTTAAAAGACTTGCGAAAAGCCCCGTGTAAATCAGAACCAAATGAAAATTTCCCAGCGTCAAAAAAAGGCTTCCCCAAAATCCTTTCGGGGAAGAGCCCTCGGGGTTTGCTCTTTTACGTTTCCAGAGCAAATGCAAAGAAAAAATCGTAAGAGTCGCACTGGTTAAGAGTGTGAGCGCGACTTTAAGTTTGGAATTCTGAATGAAGGGACTTTGTAAAAGGAGAAGAGACATAGCGATATAAATAATATCGCCCATCAAAAAACCGCTGATCTCTGCCCACGGCCATTTTTTATCCGCCAGAAGTTGGCGGATAATGCTAAAGCTTGCGGGGCCCAGGGCAAAAGATGACAGGAGTCCAATGACGATCAAGGAAAGAATCATTGCAAAGCTCCAGCAGGTTCTTCGATATTGGCAGCCATAAAGCGAATATATTCTTCAGCTGTTTCAAAAGTCGTTTTCATTTTGAACTGACCTTTGGTGCGATTTTGCTCAAAATATTTTTGCAAGTAATCAGCACTGATCACACGTACGCGCGCCGGACCTAAAACACCCACTTCGCGACAATCCCTGTAGTCAGCATTGATCGCTTGCATGTCTTCATCGAGAATAGTGGCCAGTGCGGCAGCGTCCGCTTGAGTGTGAGACGGAGAGAAGAGTGTCCAGTGGTAAGCGGCTTTCCCTCCCTCCATTGTTGGAGACAAGAAGAAGTGGCGCAAATCCAGGTTGGATGAATTTTTGGTTCTGAGATAGCAGTCAAGGATCTCGTCATCGCTGACTTTTTCGGCGGCCAGATTCATTCCTGTGCTTTTACGGCCCACGAACTCAAACACTAAATCACCGTTGATTTCAGTGAATTGAACAACGTCTTTCATGGAATAGTGGGCAAAACCGTTTGGAGTCCCGATATTCAAGAAGTAAGGACGGTTCATCTCGATTTCGTGTAAACCCAGATTTTTCTTTTTCCCGTCAACTTCTGTGAAAGAGTAAAGAAGATCTGGATTTAAGAAATACTGTTGGCGACCATTTTCGTATTTGGAATAAGGAAGGCCAATAGCCGCTTCCGTTGCAGCGTAAAGGCCATAATAATTTAATTCATGTCCAACCAAACGATCGATACGATCTTTGTATTGTTTAATCGGAGTTGCAGCGTAAACAAAGACGCTGAGGTTTGGCCAAATTTCACGGATCGATTTACGCCCTGTCTTCGCCAAAACCGCTTCAAAGATACTGATGATATAAGTAGGAATGCCACTTACAACTTGGATATCTTGATTCAAAGCTTCTTCGATCAACATTTCAATTTTTTTGTCCCAATTCGAAATCGCAAGGACTGCACTTGAAGGATAGGTGTTTTGCACAAGTGTTTTTGGAACGCGTGTACTTAAGATTCCCGAGATGTAACCGAACTTGTAACCATTGTGAGTGTAAAGATAAGGGTCCGAACCAAATGTTAAGCGGCCTGCTTTCAAAAGATTTAAATCAGGTTCAAGAACGCTCAAGCGACTTGCCACGCGTTTTTGAGATTTTAAGAACATTTTGATCATGCGTTCATTATAGGGAACGCGTTTGCTGTCTTTCCCTGAAGTTCCAGACGACAACCCAAAATCACTGGCTTTGTCTTTAAAGAGAATGTTTTTGTGGCCCGCAACCACCATATCTACATAAGGCGCGTAGTCATCGTAACCGAGTACAGGAACGTGTGCGACGAATTCCTCATATGTGTGAATGTGCGATAAACGGAGGTCTTTGTAGAGGCGTGTGCCCATGAGGCCGCGTTTAAGCGACTGAAAATTGGCCTCTTGCTTTTCAAGAAGATCCGTCCTCTTGATCGTCATAAAGCTTGAGTATGTTTGAAGGTATTTATTACCTAGCGAACGAATCACTGTATTTACGGCAAACATAGAAACTCCTTTTCATTGATGAAGGAAATTTATGCGAGCGGTCTCCAGATGTCTCTCATTCGAGTTGACAGGAAATTGGAGTTTTTGTCTAAAACGCGCCCTTCCGTTGACACTTTCGACGGATTGTTGTCAAACTGCCTGTATGGCGACACAATCGAAGGAAGAAATCTATTTTGCTGTGTGTAATGCGATTCTGAAAATGGAAGTGGCGCAGGGCCATTTGCAATGGACGATTTCTGATATCTCCAGAGAGTCAAATATCACGCGTTCTCTGATCTATTATTACTTCGGTAAAGAGAAAGAAAAGGTCCTAGAAGAGGCCTATAAGTTCATTATTGCGAACTTCTTTGATATCGAGCGCACAAAAACTATGGGGATTCGTGAGCGCCTTCGCCGCGTTTTAGAAGACCTCAAAAGCATGCCTTATTTGTTGGTTCTTTATTATCTCGAAAAACATCGTGATTCCGATTTCGGCAAGATGATTCGTCAAGCCGAGGGGATTTTGCTTAAAAATATGAAAAATGAGTTTCCAACGCTGAATGAGCAACAAATTTTGGAGATTTATCTGAAAGAACTTGGCGCTATTGCGTATCAATTGCCTCCAGAAAATGTAGATAAGATGTTTGATCAATATCTTTAGTGTGCCAGCAATCTTTTGATTTGCTTGGCCGCGCGTTCCCCTGATTTCATCGCACCACCAACCGTCCCTCGGTCTGCCCCATCAACAGTTGCTTCACCTGCAATAAAGATTCTTTTTGCAAAGGCTCTTTGCAACCTTTTCCAATCAGAAGTTTCATGAACTTTTACGTAACTATATGCCCCTAAACTAAAAGGATCCTGACACCAGTCATGGGAATACACTTTTTGCAGCTGTGATTCTAAAAAGGACGTGGATTTTTCGGTAAATCGGGACAAACTTTGTAAAGCGGTACACTTTCTTTTCTGAGCGGACCAAGATTTCATTTTCTGCGCTTTAGGTCCCCCTTGCCACGCGATAAGCAGAGGAAGATGAAGAGGAGTTTCTGCCCACCAAGTTGGAAAATAATCCTGAGGACCGCCATGCAGAAATGAAAAAGGTTTATCTGATAATTCTTCCCAGAAGCGTGACTTAAATAAAAAGGCCAATCGATAAACGGCTCCCATATCAATGGCTTCGAGAGCCTCATTTAAAGAAGAAATTTCGGGTGTGATGGTAAAGCTGGCGCGGCCCGCTCTCGACTTTAATATCGAAGGTGGAACTGTTAGAACTAATGCTTCGGCGTTCACACGAATCATGCGTCCCGATTTCTGCTGAAAATGACAGATCACGCTTTTTTCATCCCAGGAAATATTTTTGAGACAATGCGAAAGATGTATGTGGGGAAGATTGCGACTGAGTTCAGAAAATAGCGTCGAATAGCCTTTGCTAAGACGAAACTGCCGAACCCCAGTGAGTCGCGGTGCCTCAGATTTTTCAGAAACAGCCAGAGCTCGTTCACTCATTTTTTCGGGATCGGCTGCGTGAAATCCCTCGACGTAGGATTGAAACAGTTTGCGCTCATCGCCGGAAAAACGATTTCCCAATTTTTGAATAAACGCTGACACACTTTGATCGTGTTTGCGATTTTCGCGCAGGCGACGGCTGATTTTTTCAATGCGTTCAAAAAACGTATGCCGCCCTTCTAGTTTTTTGCCGTTGAAATAGAGATGATGGTCATCCACATCTACAAAAGGAAGGGAAGAGGCTGTGCAGATTTTTTCGACAAGTGGATGAGGTTTTCCGTGTATGAATTCCGCCCCAAGCTCAACATGAAGGCCAGAGCTGAGGGTTTTAGAATGCGCACGTCCACCAAGGTAATTTCTTGCCTCATACAGATGGTATTCGATTTCTGAGTTGTGAAGGGCTTGAGCACAGGCCAATCCCGCAGCTCCGCCTCCGACAATGATCACTTTTGTTTTCATCAAGGGAACGAAGGGGCAGACGGTGAGCTGCCCTTTCGAAGACACTATGGATTTTTAGGCTTTTTCATGCGGTCGCACGCACGTTGCAATTTCTTTTTTGCATCGTCCGTCATTTTCTTCATAAAGCACTTCATTGCAGGTTCTCTTTGCTCAGGTTTCAAAATGTCATAGAAAACTTTGAGCTCAAAATTCATTTTGATGTCGCCCAACGCATTGAAGGAAGCTTTCAACGCATCAGCAGAAGCCTGTCCTTGATCGCGAGTGGAAGTCATGCTCGCCAATGTATGAGTATAATCCAACATGGCATTTTTAAGATTGGCTTTAGCAATATTCATGTCTTTGTAGAATGCGTATTTTGCATCTTTCAAAGCGGTCTTTTGTGTCTCATCGAGTGTCAGGCCTTCACACTCTTCAGCGCGTGTGTGGTCACGACCGTACTGTTCAACAGTATCAGCCCATACAGCAACGAATCCTTTTTCTTCACTAGAAATTGGTTCCACAGCCGGAGCAGCTTTGGTCATCAACGGAGCTGCTAAAAACGCAGCCATAAGCATTGCACGATTCATTTTCATAATTCCTCCTCTGGAATTTTTTGGTGTGGGCTTATTTGATAAAAAGCCTTTCCAAAGTGGAAGAATTAAGTCGAAACACTGACAAAATTGGTTTTGAGATGGCGAGTTAATTTGTCAGATTTTACGAGATCATCCAGTTCATCAAGACAACTGACAAAACGCCTGCGACAAATTCTTTTTGTAGCAGGTACTTCATTTGCGTTTCTTTAAGTTTGGCAAAGACTTCTTCCAGAGTGACACTGATCATGGCGCCTCCGGCGAAGGCCAAGATGTAAGGCAATGATTGTTCAGTGACCGCGGTGAAGAGACCACCTAAAGAACCACCAATGATTTCCATAACTCCAGTTAAGCAAGCGCCTGCAAAGGCCATGCGTTTCGAAAGACCAATGGATAGAAAAGCCGCTGCTGTGGCAAGACCCTCTGGGAAGTTTTGGAAAACGATGGCACCAACGACTGCCCAACCACCTGACAAGTTCTGAGCACTCAGGGCCGCTCCCGATGCAAGCCCCTCAGGAAGATTATGCAGCATCATCGCCGTGACAAAAAGCCATGCACGACGATGAGCCTTCCATTCAGAAGGGGAGAACATATGAATCAAATGACTGAGACTGTAAATGGAGGCGACCCCAAGTGCGAGAGCGAGAGAAACTCCCATTGCGCCTTTGGCACCTGAGTAAGCCGGAGTGATTAGATTAAAGGCCGCCGCCGCCAACATCATCCCGATTGCGAAATCGAGATTGAGACTTTTCCAGGGGTTCCAGTTTTTTCTTTCTTTGGCGAGAATCGGCAAAGCTCCCAACATCGTTGAAAGACCTGTTACCAATCCAGCAAAGAGTCCCCAAAGTGCACTGCCCATAAATCCTTCCTTACGTAGGACGAGAATTTGTTCTTCGTCCTTGATATAAGAATCGGCTCTTCTTTGAGAATTGAACAATCTTCTTTTCCTATTATACATATAGAAACTTTCTATATGTATGGTTTTGGAATAGATGAAAGCTATTTGAAATGGCCTAAAGGATTATCGACCTTCAGCTGGTGCTTGCCCTTTTCCGTATGTAATTCAGAGGGTAGATGGGATTGAATCTGTTCGATAAGAGCCTGTACCAGTGTCTTACGTTGGAAATGAGGACCGTGAAGTAGACTCACTTCTCGGGTTGGGACAGGGTTGTTAAAAGACCGTAGTCGCTTGTTATCGAAAACGTTTTGAGAAGCTAGCCACGGTAAGAGAGTAAAACCGTCCCCTTGATCGATGAGCTTTTTCAAAGTTTCAAGGCTGCCACTCTGGAAAGAATACTGCTTTGAAAAGTCGTGGTCCTTTTTATTTTGGCAAAGCAGCAGGCTTTGTTCGCGGAAGCAGTGACCCTCGTTAAGAAGAAGGACGTCTTCTTTGGAAAGGTCTTTCTCATCAATGGTTTTTTTATTGAGTAAAGGATGCTTTTTAGAAAGATACGCCAGGAAGGGTTCATAAAATAAGACCTTGCGAGCGATATTAACATCCACAATCGGTGTCACCGCAATACCGAGATCGAGGTGATTGTTACGAATGCGATCAATCATGTGTTGGGTTTCAACTTCTTCAATTGAAAGATGCAAACGTGGGAATTTCTTTAAAAAGTCACTGAGGAACAGAGGCAAAAGATAAGGAGCTAGAGTTGGAATAACACCCAGTCGAACTTCACCGACCAACTCTCCTTGTTCTTCCGCAATAATTTCTGTAATTCGTTGAGAGTTCTGAACGACAACACGAGCTTGTTGCAGGATTTTCTCTCCCAAAGATGTGGCGCGAATGGGTTGCTTCGTCCGATCAAAAAGAGTCGCTCCCAATTCTTCTTCAAGCTTTTGAATCTGCATACTCAAAGTGGGTTGAGTGACATGGCACTTTTGGGCAGCTTGGCTGAAACTTCCAGTATCTTGAACGGCAAGGATGTATTCGAGTTGTGTCAGTGTCATGATACAAGTCCTATCTGAATTCCCGCAGAAGGTCAAATGTGGGAAAATGAAGTCTATGGATGCTCTTAAAAAACTTCAGAAAAAAATCATTCAAAAATCTCAACCGCTAAGCCCAGCTATAGAAGAAGCGTTCTATAAGTATCCAAGGCATCTCTTTGTGCCGGAATATAGTATGGTCGCGGCCTATTCGGATCATCCTCTATTAATTTATGAAAAGTATCCGTATGTCTCAACAATTTCTCAACCCAGTTTTGTTCTGCAGATTTTAAGGCTTCTCGAAATTCAACCCGGTCATCGGATTTTTGAATTGGGAACGGGCAGTGGATGGAATGCGGCATTGATGTCTCATCTGGTCGGTAAAGACGGATTGGTTGTCACAAGTGAAGTGATACCCGAGGTCGCAGAACGGGCGAAAAAAATTCTGGAAGAACTCAAAGTCCCGAATGTCCAGGTCTTATCTCAAGATGGATTTGAAGGCTATGAGGCAGCTTCCCCCTATGATCGAGCGATTTTTACGGCTGGATCACGAGAGTTTCCTGACAAGCTTTTTAGCCAGCTTAAAGACGGTGGATTGATGGTTTTTGTAAGACAGCGGGAG
Organism: Bdellovibrio sp. HCB2-146; assembly: GCF_047345725.1. Classification (NCBI taxonomy): domain Bacteria; kingdom Pseudomonadati; phylum Bdellovibrionota; class Bdellovibrionia; order Bdellovibrionales; family Pseudobdellovibrionaceae; genus Bdellovibrio; species Bdellovibrio sp. HCB2-146. The sequence continues at coordinate 205,069 of NZ_JBLEQP010000001.1, read as the reverse complement.
TTCGCTTCTGACGTCTTGGAACTTTTGCGTAAAGAAGGCAAGCAATGGAAGATTCTCAGCTCAACTCCTTGTGCATTTGTGTCTGTGACTCGCGCAAATAAAGAGACCCGCACTGATGGCGGGTCTTTGATGTGGTGAGCAGATTTTAAGATCACTGAAGACTTAACCGTGAAAACTATCTCGAGGTTTCGGATCGACATCAGCAGGTTTTTTAGGAGAAAGTTCCATAACTTTTTCCTTTTTTTCTGCTTTTTCTTCGTCGAACACTGATTTATCTTCGGGCTCATCGTAAAGGTGATAGTGAGAAGCGATCTCCGCATATTTTTCACTTGCGTCTTCAATGGCCATTCCCACTTTTCTTTCTATGAGCTCTACAATAGATTCAGTTTCTCCTCGGGTGCTATCGAGTTCGTGTTCAGTCAACTGATGCCAACGCTCCATAAGTTCTTTTTTAAGGTCCCTCCAGGAGGGACCGTTTGGAAATTGCGTTGCCATACGCACCTCCTTGGCCTATTCTTTCTTCGTATCGATCACGAGATCAACACGACGCTGCTGCCGCCCATTTTTCGCGTCGTCTTTATTGTACTCCACTCCGACGGCTTCGACTTGTGATCTAGACAAAGAACTGTTGGCAAGGATGTAGTTTTCTATCGCTTCAGCTCGTTTCTGTGAAAGAGCAAGATTTCGCTCAGCATTGCCGGTGGAATCTGGATGAGCTTCCACTCTCACTTTTGAGACATCAAGACCTTGCAGCGCAGATCCGACTTTTCTCAAAAGAGCTTGGTTCTTAGGGCCCAGGGTTGCTTGGTTCGTTGGGAATTGCAGACCTTTGAGGCGAACCATCAAACGATCACCTTCTGTGAAAACATCAGCTTCACCTGGTTTTAATTCAGCACGAACACGTTCTGCTTTTGACAAAAGCGTTTGGCGACGAGCCAGTTCCGCATTTGTTCTTTCAGTTTCGCGAAGCTCACGTGCCGTTGTTGCGGTCTCGCGGCGAAGGCCCGAGATTTGTTTTTGCTGGCGTTCTGCTAAGAGAACCAACTCTTCGGAGTTACCAGCATCCACGCGACGATTCACGTCAAGAAGATGCTGAGACTCCCGAGTCGCGTCCTCCGCGGCGCGACGAATGGCTGCCGTGTTGCGAGGGTCTGAGATAATGATTCTTTGGGCGTTATCGTATTTGCCCATAGCCATGGCATAAGTGCGGGGAGCTTGTTTGTCAGCTTTGTCTTTGACGGCGGCTTTGATGTTTTCATCAGCCCGACCCAAGAAAGTTTGCGAAACAGCTCGGCGTTCTAAGTCGCGATATGTTTGCGTGACTTCAGTTCCTTTTTTATCAGCCGCACGAATATTTCCTTTTTCAATATCAGCTGTGATATTTTCAAGTTTGTTGCCGGCTTTTTTCCAGTCTTTTGGGAAAATCTCATTCGCACCTGCGCGCATTGCACCCGCACGAGCATCGGTGACATCTTTCATCAGATTTTGTGAGAGTTGTCCGACCTCATTCGTTTTTGCGATCCAAGCCCGTGAGTACGCCACTTGCTCTAGCACTTTCTCATTGTCTTTGCCGCTACCGCGATATTTGATGGCTTTATTCAGCGATCTTTCGGCGTCAGCGAAGTTGTTAGGAGAGAGCACATCATATTGTTGCGCCCGGGCCTCCTTCAACATTTCTTGTGTTTTTTGAATTTCAACTGTTGGGTCTGACGTAGCAGCAATAGGTTGTACGTTAGGGGGTGTGCTGGCGCAACCGATGACGGTCGCCAGAGCAACAACGCCCAAAAGAAGACGTGAATGAGAAAACATAACTCCTCCTTACTGGAATCTCGTTATATGTCACTCTTTTCACGCTAATCCTCGGCCAATCTCTCTTACAAGAAAAGAAATGCTTATTGATTTATAACAGCGGGCCAGGGTCTGATTTCTTACGGTGATGTTAAGTTCGTGCTCGCTAAAATCTCTTCGTTGGCACTGGCTGCATCTTTGAACAGGATCTTGATTTTTCCAGAGGGAAGAGCCTTTATTTGCAATGGCATTTTGATGCTACGTTGCTCAATGTAACTTGAAATACCATTAATCGTCGCCAACGATTCGGTTGCTCCATTTTCTCCAGTTGAAACAATCTCAAGATTTCCATAGGCAAAGCCATTGCCTTCTTTTTTCATATCCACACTGAAGGAATAATTTCCATCGGGACCTTTATTGATTTTAAATTTATCTAAACTGACTTTGAAAGATGTCGATCCTTTTTTGATAATAACAGGGATGGCGATAGCCATGCGTGCTTTGAGCATCATTTGTGCTCCCGAGTTCGTTTTTCCTTCGACCAGCGAGTCTTCTGCATCACTCATGGCTTCAAAATGCAGATGGCAGCGATATTCTCCTTCAGGGAGATCGGCGGGGACTCGCGCCATCAGGCGCACGACTTGTTCGATTTGTGGTTCCAGCGTGACTTGACGGGGAGAGAAGCGAAAGTATTTGCTGCCGTCTCGGTCATCAGGAGTCGTCTTTTCTATAAGCTTCATAGCCCCATCAGCTTCCATTTTATAAAATACCGTCGTGATGCGATAGCGTTCCGCTTTGGGACCTTTGTGACGGAGGGAAATCTGTGTGCTTCGTTCTTTGTCTGAAAGAGTCACACGAAGAGGAAAAATTTGCAGTTCAGCTTGGGCCGTGTGTGTAAGAAGAAGGAGAAGTAATGAAAAAGTAAAAATACCGTATCTCATATCAAGTCCACCTTTAGGGTCATTTTATTTAAAACAAAGTTAATAGACAACTGTGATCGTAAAAGTTCCGCTGTAAGATCCCGCGGTTTGATTCACGCGAAGTGCGGCCCGCGTGGCCCCAATATAGAGATTTTGCTCGCCCAAATTATTCAGAAGACCGTTAGCATTTGGATAAGAGGTGAAAGACGAAAGAGTGATTGAATCAACCGTGCCTCTGCGAATCGTCGCAGTTGCGGGAAGCGAAATTGAATAGGCGCGATTGTTATCACCTTCTACCAAGAAACTGGCGTTGGTGGCATTTTCTGAAGTTCCGGACGGAACTATTTTAGCGGGATCACCAGCTCCGCCCGAGCCAAAATCCAAATCAGATAGGCGCGAAATCTTAATGGATCTCGCGTAGGTAAAATCGCAAAAGAAAACAAGGCAAAGCAAGGAGCAAATGCCCCTTGCTTTTAATTGGACAGACATACTTCTTAGTACACGACAGTCACAGTGTATGTTGCAGTGTATGTTCCTGCTACTTGTGCGGCTCCAAGAGCAGCGCGAGTTGCACCTACGAAAAGATTTTGCGTGCCGGAACCATTCAGGAGTCCTGTGCCCGAAGGTGATGACGTGAAGGAGCTCACGGCGATAGTTTCATTTGCACCGCCAGCACCAGTTGTCATCGTCACTGTACCGTCTGCTGGTAAAGTGATTGTGTATGCTGTATTGGCTTGGCCTGTTACTGCAAAGCTTCCGTTCTCCGCATTTTCTGAAGAACCTGGCGCTACAGTTTTTTGTGCATCAGATTGAGCTGCTGTACCGAAATCCAAATCAGACGTGTTGGTAATTGCGATTGCTGCAACTACAACTTGTCTTGCCGTACCTGTTGTGCTGGCAGCGAAAGCATGATTCGCCAAAAGCGCTGCTGCTGCGGTTACTGCGGCAGTAGTTGTGAGAAGCGTTTTTCTTGTCATGTTGTCTCCTTCTTTGTTGAAAAGATGTTTTCGAAGTTGAACAGTTTTCGGTTAACCTGCTCAAAGCTTAACTGTGCTTTGACAACTCCTGCAGAGTTTTAATGTGAAGTGCCAGTTTCTTGCCGACTATTAATGCCTTTGCAATCTTTCGTATGATGCCAAAAAGTCGAATGTGGACTCTTGTAATCCTGATTTGGCAACGTGGACGGGATAAATCAATTTTTGGAATTTTATTTTTTTGAACTCGGCTTGTTCCGTATCCACAGTCAAAAGGTAATCACCTGGAAAAATTCCTTCGATCAAATAAAAGCCATCGGATTCTGTTTTAGTGCTAGCGATGACTTTTCCGTCTGGGGTTTTTAATTGCACGGTGACGTTGCGAAGCCCGCGTAAGCCTTTTTCCCGCTGCAACTGAACCAGGCCCGAGATTTCACTCTGAATAATTATTGGAAACTCCAATTGGCAAACCTGACCGGGGCGTGGAATCAAACGAACTCCCGTTTTCACCGGGCGATAATAGGGATCGGGTAAACTTCTCAATGATAAACTGATATCGGTTTCTTGATGAACAGGAAGAGCCAATAAAACGGCCTCACCACGATCGTCGGTCTCGGTATCGACATCATTTTGATTCACACGAAACGCGATGTCTTTGAGTGGGAGATCTCCTTCGTTGAAAATCCCATCATAGTTTTGATCTAAAAATACCCGCGCCGAAACGGCTCCGTATGAAGTCTGGGAACGCGGAGACCACTCAAAGTTTTCGCGACGGGGATTGTAGGTGCCGCTATAAGAGATCAAACCAATGGCGCGGTAGTTACTTTGCGTGTCGGAAGTCACCTCGGCACTCAAGGTGATATAGCGGAAGAGGCGATTTAAACTTGCACGAAAGGAGGTGATGTCTTTGGGAATGTCTTGAGCCACCTCAAGACCGTAGGAATATTTGTCAGAAAGGCGAAAGTCGAGTGATGAGCTAAGCAGATCAACGCTCTCGGTGTATTCAGCAGTCGTTCGAAATTCATACCGATCAACGGGAATCAGCATAATGAGTTGTCCGTTGTAATCGACATTGCTGTCGGAATCCGACATAAACGTATTAAACCAATAGCTGCCGGCGATTTGCCATGAAGTCCGCTGCTTGACCTCGGTAGACTCACTTCCATTGGCATAAGTAAATTGTGAAACTTCAGCATCTAAACGGAGAGGAAGAAAAGGATACACGTTTAAGTTGCCGTTGACCTTGTTAAGCTGTTCCACCAGACGTGTTTCCGTGGCATTAAAAAGGCGACTGCGAAAATTAGAGAGGCTGGAATGAGAAACACCGAAAATAAATCTTTCAAATGGAGCTTGCAGGGTCACTTCGGTCGCGCTTCCCGAATCATCACTCGTGGCAAAGTTGAGAGTGCCAAAAAAACTTGAAAAGCTGCCGCCGATTTCAAGCAGCCCATAATTAGAGATCAACAACGTATCGCGATTGTTTTCTTGGTAATAGCTGAGCCCCGCATTGAGCTGGGACGAAAGCCCATGGCGAAACTGTAAAACTGTATTTAAGACATCGTTTTTATCTACGCGAGTTCCAGATCCGAACCGGTAATAAGACTCGGCTGGTTTAGCGGTTTGTTCCCCGACGTTAATCACTTGAACTTCTTCTTTGCGTTGTCCTTGCGGACCATAAAAGCGCAAGCGAAAGCGATTCACGCCGTAATACAGGGTCACTTCTTTAAATTCATACTCGGTGGCCGTGCTCGCGGATCTGCGACCAATCAGAATATCGTTTTGATAAAGTTCTACTTCCCAATTGGAGGGAAGCGGTCCACGAAAGTCCTTGGTGCTAAAACTCGTTGGTTGATTCAACGGAAAACTTGAAACCAGAAATCCTTTGGCTCGTGATGAGGATGTGATCAAGGGAAGAGAGGGTAAAGTCAGATCGACAAACTCCATACTTCGTGCGCGCATGGGACCCAGGAGATTTGCATACGGATCTTTTTTGCTAATGCTAAGCGCGGACTCTGTAATGTGATCATTTTCCCCACCTAAAAAGCCCCGGGTTTCAAAACCTAGAACTTCGATGGCGGCGATAGTGTCATGGCGAAAATAAGACTCTTGATCGTCCCCCATTTTTTGTTGGCCTAAGGTCAATTGTTGATCAAAGGAACCTTCGCCAAGTTTTTTGTCCTCGATAGGTTGTTCAGGATATTCGGGACGTGGGTTGTCTCGACTGGAAAGTGATTCCGCATTGCGATCCCGTTCACGGCGAAGTTGTTTTGGAAATTTACGTTCAGTGACAACAATGACTTCCGCCGCGAACTCATCGAAACGAAGCCGCACACCGAACCATTGTTCGATAAGGCGAGAATTCACATAAATTTCGTCGTCATAAGTCACGACCTGACCGCAATCAAATGACGTAGAAACTTTATTTAAAGCAGCCGTGCACGTCGCTTTATCCATTTTGAAGGTATTAGCTTCTTCGATAATAAAACCTTCAGCTTGACCGAGCGCCGGTGAAACTGTGATTGCAAGTCCCATGGCTTCTACAAATGAAGCGAGAGGCACATACCATGCTGTGCCGGCTCGATAGACGTCCATGCCATCAACCGCAAGCATGCCGTCTTCGAATGAAACGGCCATGATCAATTGATTGTTGTCTTGAAAATCCAAAGGCACATCAGCGGCGTAAAGAGAGCCACTCATTAGTAACGACAAGAATAGAAAATAAAAAAGTTGTCGAGACACAAATAACAGGATCGGAATTGCACTGTCATCGGTCAATTAAACTATGAAGCGTCTAAACAGGAGAGTAGTTATAATTTTCGCTTTGTAATCTTGCGGTCAGTGAAGAAAAAGAAAACTGCCAAGCGAGTAAAGGCTCGCAAAGATAAGGACCACACCTGCGACTCTTTTCTGCGTGGGGTTGGACTTACGCACAACGGATTGAATCAGTGAAGGCAGAGCACTGAGTGCCGGCAAAGAGCCAAGCCAAAAAACAGACATCATCAAAGCCCCCGCCCAAGCACTGCGAGTGGCGATTGCTGCAGCGACATAAGTATAGAGCCAGCCACACGGCAAAAGAATTGTTGTCAGGCCGACGAGGAATGCCGAGGGTCGCATGCGAAAGAGCGAATGCGAAAGCACCGAAGGTAATTTAATTTTGCTCAGTTGGGGGAAGAGCAAACGAAATCCCGCGAACGCTAAAAACCCTGCAAAGAGTCCTGCGGAAATCCAGCGCAGCCACACGATCTCAGTCGTAAGAAAAAAACTTCCAAGACCGCCAGCAAAGGCTCCTAACAGTGTGTAACTGATCAATCGCCCCAAGTGATACGGAACAAGTCCACGTCGTGTTGCCATCAGACTGGCAATCGGCCCACACATTCCAGCGCAGTGCCAACTTCCTAAAAAACTTGCTCCAAAAATACTGGCGATCAAAACAAGTGAGGTCATTGAATCACCTTGGGTCCTAACAAAATCAGTTCACGAGATGTTTTAAAGTTCTTAGAATCTTGAACCTGAATCTGTGTACGAATTTGATTCGACTTTTGAAAGTGAGATTCTGGAACGCGAACAAAGAAATACCATTCGCGCGATTCACCTTTTGCCAACTTGATTTTAGGTTCTGCCACAAGAAGTTGAACACCTTGCTGGGAAAGATCTTCCGCCAAAGTCATCTGGTATTCGGCCTCATCATCACTCTGATTTTGGATGTGCAAGCGGAATTGATTCAAAACAAGTTTCTGTCCCTGGTCTTCAATCAAAGAGTAAGGAAGACCTTGGCCACGTAAAACAGTGAAGTGGACGGGCTCACGAGTGCTCAGCGCGTAAGTTAAGCCAGCACCTAAAACGATAATGATCGCTAGATAGGCCAGCGTGCGGAAGCGTTTAAAGCGAAAAGGTTTTCCATCCAAAGTGTCATAGCGGATAAGACCTTTGGGTTTATTGACCTTTTCCATGATCTCATCACAAGCATCAATACAGGCTGTGCAAGTGATACACTCCATTTGCAAACCATTGCGAATATCAATTCCAGTCGGGCAGACTTGCACGCAGCGATTGCAGGAAACGCAGTCGCCTTTGCGAGTGCCGTAATCGGCAGAACCTTTGCGAGGTTCGCCTCGTTCTTGATCGTAGACAACGGCAATGGATTTGCGATCAAGCAGAACAGATTGAATACGTCCATAAGGACACATGATCACGCAAAACTGTTCACGGAACCAAGCAAAGTCGAAAAGAATGATCGCGGTAAAGAATGTCACTAACGTAAAATACGTGAGATTTTCTGACGGTGCGTTCTGAGTCATCTTCATGAGTTCTTGGGCACCAACAAAGTAGGCCATAAAACTGTGGGCGATTAAAGAGGACACCACAAAGAATAAAAACCACTTCAAGGAAACTTTGCGAAACTTTTCCGGTGTCATGGGTCCTTGTTGAAGCGCGCGACGTTTGATGTAAGTGCCTTCGACCCATCTTTCGATGCGACGGTAGACGGCATCGATAAAGACCGTCTGTGGGCATGCCCATCCACACCACACGCGGCCCCAAACTGAGGTCACAAAGGCCAGACCCAGTGTCAGAATAGCTAATACGAAAAATAATAACGGAGTGTCATGAGCGCGGAAAAGAATTCCAAACAGTGCAAATTCACGGTTTGGAATATCGATCAGAATAGTTTGATGGCCATTGATAGTTGTCCAGGGGAGTAACAGGAAGATAAGAAGCAAAACTCCTTGGCTCCAATCGCGGTGGCGTCGGTAAAACCCGCGCACCTCCGCCGGAATAATATTCAAGCGATCACCATGTTGATCAACTGAAGTTAATAAATTTGGATCCACAGAGCCCATAAGCTTTTCCTTACTCGTATTTTTCCCCTTGTGGTTCTTTTGCTCCCGGAGGATTGGAGCCCTTTTTCGAAAGGATGAATGCGGCTACTGCGTAGATTTCATCTTTCTTCATCACCGGTCCCCAAGGAGGCATGCCTTTTTCGGCAACACCATCACGGATGACTTTGACGATATCGAGGCGGGTGCCTTTGCCATGCAGCCAAGCATTGTCGGTCAAGTTCGGTCCAATCAAACCACCTAATTGAGGTCCATGGCAAGAAGCACATTTCGAATTGAACTGCGCTTCACCGGTTGCGAGCATGCCATCTTTAGCAAAAGCAGCAGCAAGGCTGTCTTCTGTTTCAAGCGGACTGGCGCTTGCAGCAGTGGCTTGAGTTCTTTCAAGCTCTTGCATTGCGACCTCAAGTTCTTTCGTCAATGTCGGTCCACCACCGAATTCGTAGTGGATGAAATAGATGAATCCGAAAATGATCGTGAGAAAGAACGTCCACAGCCACCACGTTGGCAGTGGATTGTCGTGTTCAATGATACCATCGTATTCATGAAATTTGTCGCTCATATTATTCACCGTCCTGCAGGGGAAGCTGTTCCATACGTTGATAGAGGTTCACGCTGGACTTACGATAAATCCAGACCATCACGCCGATAAAGAACAGAAAGAAAATCAAAAGTCCAAAAGAAGTCAGATAAGTGTCAGTAAAGAATTTTAGTCCTTCTTGTTTCATTGTGCTTTCCCTTTCTGCCCAAGTGCTTGGAGATAAGCAATTAAAGCCACAATTTGTTTTTTCTCAAGACCTTTTGGTGCGCCATTCGCCTCCAGATCCGCAGCAACAAGTTGCGCCTGTTTTTGTGCGTGGATGTCGGCGTTTGCAATCACGTCTTCGTCGTAAGGAACCCCCAGATTTTTCATCACAGAAAGTTTTTTACGAAGAACGACGTAGTCTGTATCTTTCTCTGCCAACCATGGATAGTTCGGCATGATACTTTTTGGAGTCACAGAGCGAGGATCCATCATATGGTTGTAATGCCATAGGTTTGGATACTTTTTGCCCAAGCGTGCCAAGTCCGGTCCTGTACGTTTTGAACCCCATTGGAAAGGGCGATCCCACATGGACTCTTCAACAGTCGACGCCTTTCCATATCGAAGAACTTCCGAAACGATCGGGCGAATTTGTTGCGAGTGGCAAGTGTAACAGCCTTCTTTGATATAGAGATCACGGCCCGCGAGCTCAAGCGGAGAATACGGATCTGTCACTTGGTTCGGGCTCACATATTTATGCAAAGAAAGAGTTGGGTAAATTTCAATCACGGATCCAACTGCAATCGCAAGGAAAGCCAGGACTGAGAAAGTGAAACCCATACCTTCAAGATTGCGGTGTGTTTCTTTTGAAACCTCATCGTAACCAGTTCTTTCGACATTCACCGATTGAGCAACTGCTTTTGGAGCTTTTTGAATTGTTTTATAGATATTGTACAACATGATCAAGAAGCCCACGATAAAGAGGAAGCCCCCAATCGCGCGAACCCAATAAAGCGGCACAATTCGGACAACAGTTTCGATAAAGTCTGGATAAAGAAGCTGACCTTCTTTATCAACAGCTCTCCACATCATACCTTGAGTGATACCAGCAACCACCATGGAGATGTAGTAAAGAAGAACACCTGTCAAACCAATCCAGAAATGTTGGTCGATGAGCTTTTTAGAGTAAAGCTCTGTCTTCCACAAGCGTGGGACGAGATAGTAAATCATACCGAAAGTCAGAAAACCATTCCAACCCAGAGCTCCGGAGTGAACGTGTCCCACGATCCAGTCTGTGTAGTGACCAAGCGCTGAAACGGATTTGATGGAAAGAAGAGGTCCTTCGAAAGTCGACATTCCGTAGAAAGTCAAAGCGGCAACGAAGAACTTAATAAGCGGCTCCGTGCGAAGAAGATGCCAAGAACCTTTTAAAGTCAAAAGACCATTGATCATTCCACCCCAAGATGGCGCCCACAACATGATTGAGAAAACCATGCCGAGAGTTTGTGCCCATTCAGGCAAAGACGTGTAGAGCAGGTGATGCGGACCGGCCCAGATATAGATGAACACCAAGGCCCAGAAGTGGATGATCGACAGGCGGTAAGAGTAAACCGGACGATTCGCCGCTTTCGGGATGTAGTAGTACATCAAACCTAAAAACGGAGTTGTTAGGAAGAATGCCACTGCATTGTGACCATACCACCATTGCACCATTGCATCTTGAATACCTGAGTAAACGGGATAGGAATGCAAGAAGCTCACTGGAATCTCAATAGAGTTCACAATGTGCAAAACGGCGACTGTGATGATTGTTGCAATATAGAACCAAAGTGCCACGTACAAATGTTTCTCGCGGCGTTTTTTGATTGTTCCAAAAAAGTTAACGGCAAACACAACCCAGATCAAAGTGATCGCAATGTCGATAGGCCATTCAAGCTCGGCGTATTCTTTCGACTGAGTGTAACCCAGCGGTAAAGTGATCGCGGCGGCAAGAATGATCAACTGCCATCCCCAGAAATGAATTTTTGAAAGCGTATCAGAGAACATGCGAGCTTTTAGGAGTCTTTGCGAAGAATGGTAAATGCCTGCAAAGATCGCATTTCCGGCAAATGCAAAGATCGCCGCATTTGTATGAAGCGGGCGCAGACGACCAAACGTGATCCATTCAAGGTTCGCATTCAGCGGCCAATAAGCCAACTGCAAAGCAGCGATAAGACCAAATAGGAAAGCGGCTGCCGCCCATCCCATTGTGGCGAGGGTGAATTTTTTGACTATGTCATCATCGTAGAATATCTGTTCGACTTGATTTCCTGTTGTATTCACGACTTTATCCTTTCGTTTTTTTCATCATGCAAAATTCGGTGTGCAGGAGTTTCGAGGTCATCAAATTGACCTTTCGACGTGGCCCAGAGGAAAGCTCCTACAAATCCTATTCCTAATAAGAGGGCCATCGGTATCATCAGTGAGAGAATGTTCATCGAAACCCCCAGATTGAAGAGAGAATGACTAATAAAGAACTGAGCGGCATCAGAACAGCAGCCATCAAGGGATTGATAAATCCAGCGAGGGCTAAAATTCCGCCGATCAAATTATAAATCAAAGACAATGTGAGATTGCGGTGCAGAGTTTTTTGAGTCACATCTGCAAGAGATAAGAAATCCAAGAAAGGTTTTAAACCACCGCGAGTCAGATATACATCCGCATGACGAAGGCTCAGATCGACGCTGCCTTTTACCGCAATACCGACGTCCGCTGTTTGCAGACTTAAAGAATCATTTGCGCCATCACCAATCATACAAGCCGGAGCAAAAGTTTGTACGAAGCTCTGTTTGTCCTCAGGGAATAAGCCACCGTAGGCGCGAGCCGGTGCGATGCCGACTTTGTTAGCAACTTCGAGCACGCGGCTTTTTTTGTCGCCAGAGAGAATGTAAGACGTCACATTTCTGGCAGCGAGATTTTGTACCGCAGCTGCGGAGTCATTGCGAAGAGCGTCTGTAAAGTAGATGCGTGCTAGTAATTTTCCGTTACAGCTGACTTCAACCGCGATATCGCTGTCGTGCATGCTTTCGCCAACGGATTTGATTTCGTAAAGGTCATGGCCGATAGTTCCGCGCAGGCCTGAACCTAACACTTCTTGGAAGTTTTCAACTTTTTGCAGTTTTTGTTCTGTTGCCCAAGCTTTACGAAGAGCAAAGGCAATTGGATGGTAAGAACTTGCCTCAAGACTTAAAATTTTATTTTTAAGATCCGCTGGAAGTTCTGAGGGTTCAGTGTATGAAAGAGAAAGATTTCCCTCTGTGAGAGTTCCTGTTTTATCAAAGAACACGTTTTGGACTTTTAAAATACGCTCAAGACTTGAAGAGTCTTTAATAAGAATTCCCAATTTTTGCGCTTTTTTAATTGCCAATCCAAAAGTCAGCGGTGAACCGAAAGCTAATGCACAAGGACAAGCGAGAACAAGAAGTGCAAGTGAGCGATTGAAGGCTTCGGAGAAGTCGATAAAAGAGTAAGCCGTGAAAAAGATCGCCGCTGTTGCAAATACAGTCACAATCAATTTTTGCGCCAAGCGATCAGTAACGCCAATGAACTCGCTTTTTTGCAACGAGCCCTTGTCCAACTCTAAAAGGAGCTGGCCCAGTTTGCTATCGGCAAACGAACTCTGCACTCGTACTAAAACGTTATTATTCAAAACTTTTGTTCCAGCAAAAACTTGCATACCTTGAGTAAAGTTCTTTGGTAAAGATTCACCATTGAACAAAGACATGTCAATCAAAGCGTTGTTTGATAATAATTCACTGTCACATGGAATATTTTGACCTTCATTGATCGATAAAAGATCGCCGACTTGAATGGATTTGAGTGGAACATTCTCATGTTTCTCTCCTTTTATGCGCACAAAGTGAGAGGAATCTAAAAAGGCCTGCAAACGTGAAGGGGAGAGATAACTTTGTTGCACACGTTTTAAAAGGTAACGGGCGCTCAGGATCAAGAACATAAAGCTTGCAGTGCTATCAAAGTAAATCGCGCCATCTCCGCGAATCAAATTGAAAGTAGAAAAGGAAAATCCCGAAAGCATCGCGATAGTGATAGGCAAATCGACATTCACGACACGGTATTTAAGCGCGTTTAAAGCACCACGATAAAATGGTTGTGCCGAATAAAATAAAATTGGCAGGAATAAAATAAAACTCATCCAATTAAAGATCTGCGCTAAACCACCTGCCAAACCAGCATAAACCGGCACTACGAATAGCATGGTATTCCCGGCACAGAATCCTGCGATTGCAATTTTGCGCATAAAAGAACGATTTTCTTGCAGGTATTTTTCCGCAGGATTTTCTTGGGCGCTAAGGGGAACAGGGCGATAACCAAGTTCTTGAATCACAAACGCAGTTTGCGCAAGCGACGCGCCCGGCTTCAATGCAACAGCAACAGTCGAAGCGGCGAAACTCACTCGCGCCGATTCAATGCCTTCGTAAAACTGTGGAAGTTTTTCTAAAAGATGAACGCAAGACGAGCAGTGTAATCCCTCTGCAAAAAACAGATATTGATTGTCATTCTGTAAATACAACTTTTTAAATTCGGGTTGATCTAAATAGAGATAAGGATGGTTGTTCTCCGGCAGAGGAATCGGACCGATCTCGCTATCAAGAATGCGACAAGCCTCACAGCAGTACGGCCCCAAGCTTGTGAGGGACTGGCAGTAGAGACAAGGTTTGATGATTGCGGCTTCCATTTGGATCACTCCATCTGCACCCAGTATGCAGATGAAGCTACTGGAAAAACATGATGCCCATCATGTCGCGAAAATTAATTTATTTAGATTTGAGCTCGTTCTTGGAGTTTTTCTTTTAATAGGATGCGGATGCTACGACCATCGCTCTGGTCGATCAGGCCATCTTTCTCAAATTGAGCCAAGGTGCGGATCACAGTCTCTGGCGTCGTACCAGCCCATTGCGCGATTTCGCGTCGAGTCCAGTTCTGATGCTTAAAGTGCTCTTGTAAAAATAGCAAAGCTTCGGCGATACGCTCAGAAGCTCCTTTGTCCATTTGCCCCAGCCACTTTTCTTCCGCCATTCTTAAGTCTTTAGAAATATGAGACAGAAGTTTCATCGCAAGATCGGGATGGCATTTGAAAATTTCCATCACGCTTGCTTTTGGTAGAAAGCAAAGTTCACAATCATCAACGGCGACAGCCGAAGCATGATAGGGCTCATTTGCAAAAAGAGAACGATAACCTAAAGTCCCACCGGCACCTACAAGACGAAGCGTGTGAGCGGATCCTGTTGGGGAGGTGACTTCCAATTTCACAAGACCTTTTTGAATCGTGAAAATTCCCAGAGAGTCATTGCCTGCGTAAAAAATTGTTTGTCCTGGTTTAAAGCGACACACGACACGAGCTTTTTCTACCAACTCTTGAACATCAGGAGTGGCACAAAGAAGGCTCTCACCACGAATGGTGCAGCTCGCGCAATGGGAGTGGGGATTTGTGTTCGGTGCTTTTACATCAGACATAAATTCATAATAACAGAGAACTGTCCCCGAGTCATGAAGTGGTCATCTCCTGATGCAAGATATAACTATCGTCTGGATGCTGAAAGTGAACTGTGTTGAGACGGTGTGCCGCGTGAACGGCAGAATCTGAGAAATTCCAAGGGGAAAGAGCTTGGTTGAAGAGCGCACGAAAATGAGCTTCCAGCTGTTCTGGGAGAGCTGAAGCAAGGCCGATGTTTGCCGACCTCTTGATATGACCTAAGAGCAGCGCTTTTAGCGTTTTCATCAGGTGCAAAGGCACCGAATTCATATCCGACATTAAATAATGAAACTCTCCCAAAAGCACCGCATCCTTTTGTAGCAGCTCCTGCATAAAGGGGCTTTCCCACAGGACCAAGAGCTTCTGAGAGAATTGAATTTGCGCCTGGGCCTTGGCGGGATCTAAAAAAAAGTGGTCGGCATGAATTAAATCATGCACCAAAAATCCAAATGCATCACGTCCATCGGAAACGAGCTCGGCCATCTCTTCAGTTTTGATAAACATCGTTACGCAGCGCTGACCTTGAGTTTGCAAAACCAGCACTTCTTCGGGGCTGGGAATTGTCGTCCATAGTTTGAGCGGGTATTGACCGGTATTCCAAGCTGCAAGGCTACGTAAAACGGAAATAGGAATGGAACGAAAGCTGTGAGCGCAGACAAAAGGTAAAAACGCGGTTTCAGATTCAAAGCGTCCTAAGGATTTGCTGTTTCGTAAATCCGATGGAAGCAACGGTTTCAAAATGTCGACAAAGATGCGACAGCTAAAATCGCTAGATGTTTCAAGCAGCGCGAATTCATTATGAGGACCGCCCAAAAAATCTTGGGGCCTACGAAGAAATGAAAACACCGTGAAGTACACGGCGGAAATTTCGGCATCACTCAACCGACCTTGTTGCCAGAGTACAAAGAACGGGGAAAGGCACTGATGAGCCGATGAGCTTTTCTGTTGGAGAAAATCATCATCAAGCAAGCGATGTCGGAAGCGGCCAGAGCGTAACATAAGGATTTAAATATGCCGAACTTTGACAAAAGTCTAACAAATATCTCGTTGCCAAAGCGGTTCGGCCCCGACTTTAATTAAGTCAGGCCCGATTCAAAGACAGGATGTCTAGAAACCTAAACGGACTTGGAGAGTAGATGAAAAAGCTTCTTCTCGTATTGGCCTCGATCTCGTCGTTCACCGTAACGGCGCACGCAGACTACTTCACGGTCAGTGAAGAGATCTCAAATAGAAAGCCCACCTCCGCCTTTGCTGAACCTCAGGAAATTATTGAAGAGAGTTGGCAAGTTCTAGAAAAAGAATTCAGCGAATTACGTGCCATAGATTTTTCTTTATTAAAATTCATTCAACACTCCGGAAATTACGGGGAAACTTCCGAACGCTACAATCGCGCTAAACATTTCGGAACTTGGATTCGCGGTCACGAAGGCACTTGCCTAAATACACGGGGCTTGGTTTTAGAAAGAGATTCCGACGGACCTGTCAGTTACACATCAAACGGATGTTCAGTGGCGACAGGAAATTGGCATGACCCTTACGCAGGCGACACATTCAAACAAGCTTCTGATATTCAGATCGATCATTTTGTTCCGCTCAAAAATGCTTTTATCAGCGGCGCCGCTGAGTGGAATGCAAAAAAACGCTGCCTCTATGCAAACTACTTAGGAAATAATTTTCATCTTTTGGCGGTTCTCGGAACAGAAAATAATCGCAAGAGTGATAAAACTCCGGAAGGCTATATGCCGCCGAATCCTCAGTATCGCTGTCAATACTTGGTCCAGTGGTTGAAAATAAAAATGATTTGGCACTTAAATCTTTCGGTCTCGGAAAAAGAAAGCATCGTCAAACTTGTGAAAGAGAATAATTGCAATTTGCGCCAATTTTCTTACCCTTCGGCTGAATTGGAGCAACAGAGAGATTTTATTGCTGACAATCAGAATCTCTGCCAATAACTTTGGTACATGACCTATACAAGAATTGAGTTACTCGGCACGATCTTTTTTGCTTTAGCTGTTATACACACTTTTTTGGTGGGAAAAATCTTAGCGTGGTCCCACCATTATCCAAAAAATTCATTTCGCAGTAATATCCTCCATCTTTTAGGTGAAATCGAAGCTGTCTTTGCAATTTGGGCCGCTCTTTTTATGTCGGTTTATATCGCTCTTGAAGGTTGGAGTTCGGCAATTGAGTATCAGAACTCTTTAAACTTCCTGGAGCCGTTCTTTATTTTTGCTATTATGGTGGTGTGCTCGACGCGTCCGATTCTGACATTCGCGCGCCAGGGAATTCTGGCAGTCAGCACGGGGATTCAAAAAATCTTGAGGACGCCAGCTGTTCTGACCGATCTCTTTGTTGTATTAACGTTAGGACCTCTCTCTGGAAGCTTCATCACAGAGCCTGCGGCAATGACGGTGACCGCCTTCATGTTGAATTCAATGCTGCAAAAGCAATCGAACAAGTTGATCTATGGATTGATTGCCGTTTTGTTCGTGAACGTTTCTATCGGGGGAGCGCTCACGCCATTCGCGGCACCGCCGATTTTGATGGTGGCTGCAAAATGGAACTGGGACTTTGCATTTGTTCTTTCGCATTTTGGTTGGAAGAGTGCTATTGCTGTTGTTGTCAATGCAATAGGTTTGGTTTTAATTTTCCGCCGTGAGTTCCAAGAAAGCTGCGTAGATTTAAAAGAAGTGGCGCAGCGTTTGGCTTCTTCACAAGCTGAAATTCCGTGGAAAGTTATCTTTGTTCATTTGCTTTTCCTTTTTGGAATTGTTGCGACGGCTCACCATCAAAATGCCTTCTTGGGTATCTTCTTACTTTTCTTGGGTGTCGCATCCGTCACGCATCGCTATCATGATTCGCTTCGTTTGAAAGAGTCGTTGCTAGTCTCGATGTTTCTAGGTGGTATCATTCAGTTCGGCGCTTTCCAAAAATGGTGGCTCGCACCTCTTTTGGGAAAAATGGAAGATATTGTTCTTTTTAAAGGTGCCGTGTTGCTCACAGCAATCACAGATAATGCTGCACTGACGTATCTGGGGTCACAAGTCGAAGGTTTGTCCGAGGCAAGTCAATATGCTTTGGTGGCCGGTGCAATTGCCGGTGGTGGTCTGACGATTATCGCCAATGCACCAAATGCGGCTGGTTATTCGATCTTAAGTCACAAGTTTCCGGGCGGACTTAAACCTTTGAACTTGTTAATTGCAGCAGTGGTTCCAACTGCGGTTGCGATATTTTGCTTATGGGTTCTATAAAAATCTTTTTAAAGAAAGATCTTTACAAACTAGAACCCTATTCGTTATTTTATTTCTAACCCAATAGGAGAGGAGGAAACATGATGATGCAAATAAAGCTACATAAGCTTGCGGTCGCCACTTTGTTCCTTCTCGGATCATTCTAAGTACGCAGACTGCGGTCTTATCCGAAATTTCCTGTTTTTATTTTAAAATTTAATATTCAGTTTGGAAAAACATATGAAGTTTTTGCGTCGTTTGTTGTTCTCCGATGTTGGGTCGCTCATAAAAATCGCTCGCACTCGGATCATAGAAGAGTCAGATATATTGCCAGTTCCGGTGGATCTGGATCCGCGTCGTATTCCTGTTGACGAATCTCGAGTCAATTGGAGTTCTGCCACGTCAGTGATGAAGTCTTTTGTTAAGACTCTTCGCCCTTATTTAGTGCCAGCCTATGTATGGTATTTTGCGAGTTCGCTATTCTCGTTGGCGTCACCGATTTTGGTAAATAAGTTTATCACGTTGATTTCAGACGGGGTCACCGAAGCAAATCTAGCGATCACAGTCACTTACGGTGTGCTGTTAGGTTTCTGCGGATTTATGACGGGGCTCAGTCTACAGCATTATTTCTACGGAACTTTGCGCTCTTATCAGATCATCACAAACATCATTAATAAGAAAATTTTTTCGCACAGTTTGCGTTTAAGTTTGCAAGCTCGTCAGAAAAATCAAATTGGCGATGTGGTCAATCATATGAGCAGTGACTCGGATTCTATTGCCGACATGCCATTGGTTTATGCCGATATGGTGAACTGTGTGTTTATGATTGTGGCGGTTGTTGGAATGCTCTTCTATTATATGGGTGTTTCCACGTTTGCCGCATTGGCGGTGTTGTTAAGTTTGGCTCCGCTAACCAAGTATATTGCAAAGAAATTTACTCACCTGGATGAAGAGATGATGCTTCACCGCGATCGACGTGTCACTTTGATGACGCAAGCTCTGAATGCCATTCGTGTGGTGAAGTTCTTTGCGTGGGAAAAAAGTGTCATTAAAGAAGTGACTGATGTCCGTGAAAAAGAATTGCAAAGCCGTCGTCGTTTGGCGCGCGCTGAAGTGATTTCTGGTGTCGCTTATTTGGCGGTCTCAACGATTGTGTTGTTCGTGGCTCTGGCGGTGCATGCATGGCGTGGCGAAGAGCTGACGGCGGCATTGATCTTTACGTGTATTTCTCTATTTGGCTTATTAGAAGGTCCATTTGGTGACTTGTCGCGATTGATTTCTCGTTATGCCACGGCTCGGGTCAGTGCAACTCGTATTGTTAATTACTTGAAGCAAGAAGAAATTCCTACTCAGAGCGAAGGGATTTTTTCAGGACCGATACGGGTGCGCTTGCAAAACGTCGAGGCTCAATATGAAGGACAGGAACACCTTGCTCTTCACAATATCAACGTCGATTTGCCAGCTGGAAAATCCTTGGCGGTTGTCGGGCCCGTGGGCTCTGGAAAAAGTACGATTTTGCAAGTCCTCTTAGGTGAAGTACCGCTGAGAAATGGTCAAATGCAATTTATTTCGGAGAAGGGTGAAACTGGTCAACCGCATCGCGCGTATGTTCCGCAGGAAGCATACATCATCAATTCAAGTTTGCTTGAGAATATGACTTTCGGAGTAAATGCGAATGAAGGGGAAATTCAAAAAGCGATTTATGCGAGTTGCTTAGAAAAGGACATCCGCGAACTGAAAGGCGGCCTTAGAACAGAAATCGGTGAAAAAGGTGTGAATCTGTCTGGAGGGCAAAAGCAGCGTGTGTCTTTAGCGCGTGCATATTTGGCAAATCCCGAACTGGTTTTGCTCGATGATCCACTTTCAGCGGTCGATATTGAAACTGAAGCTCTTTTGGCAGAGCGTTTGATTTTTGGCGCGTGGAAAAATAAAACACGTGTCGTCGTCACACATCGCTTGGAGTTTTTGTCGCGCTTTGATCAGATCTTGTATTTGGAAAAAGGTGAGTGCAAGGGCATTGGTTCTTTTGCGGAACTTTTGAAAACTTGTCCTGAGTTCGAATCTTTCTATGCGCAACATGCGGAAACACAAGGGGAGCAAAAGGAAACTGTGACAGCCGAAGCGGGGGCATCTGCGGCCGCGACGGTGGCGGCTCCGGTGCAGAGTGAAGTGCGTGTGACCGAAGATGAGGATCGTGAAGTCGGAGCAGTTAAAGGTTCTGTCTACTGGGATTATATTTCGTCATTGGGTGGTGACAACGCTAAGACACGTCCTTGGATCTTAGTTTCCCTCTTAGTTGCAGCTTTGGGGGTGACAACATTGCCGCTTGCCCAAAAGGCTTGGCTTTCTTATTACTCCAGTCATTCAGCGGAATGGATCGCTTTGATGGCTGTGGGAATTTACGGTCTTTTGGGACTCGCGGTTCTTTTAGGAAGCTTGCTCAATCATATGTTCTGGTTGGCCCGCGGAATTAAGGCTGGCAAGAACATGCACGATAAAATGCTTCACAGCGTTTTGCGGTCGCCAGTGAGATTCTTCGATTCCACTCCTGTGGGTCGTATCTTGCAAAGATTCTCGCGCGACGTGGAAAGTGTGGACGTATATTTACAGTGGAGTTTTGATTCTGCGATTCATTGCTTCTTGCAGGTTTTTGTGTCGCTGGTTTTGATCGTCGGCGTGATGCCGTGGATGATTCTGGTGGTGGCGCCAGTGATGTTTGTCTATTACGTTTTACAGCGGGACTATCGTCGTCCCGCGCGTGAAGTAAAGCGTTTTGACAGCGTGGCACGTTCACCGCGCTATGCGCATTTTAAAGAAAGTTTGCAAGGCTTGAGCGTCATTCGTGGTTTCCAAAAGAGTGATTGGTTCATGGAGAACTTTTACGACAAACTTGCGCACAGTCAGAGAATGTTTGCTTCGCACATCTTGTTGAATCGCTGGTTCTCGGTTCGTATTCCCATTTTGGGGGGATTGATTTCGGCGGCGACAGCATTGGGTGTGACGGCTGCTTCGTATGCGGGTGTGATGACTCCAGGAACGGCGGGATTGGTGATTTTATATTCCTTGTCGTTCTGGGGATTTTTAAATTGGGGCGTGCGTGTATTCGCGGATATTGAATCACGTATGACTTCGATTGAGCGCCTGAAGTTTTTTGCGAATTTGCCTGGCGAGATTGATATCAAAACCCCGGCGACGGAAGATTTGCGACCTACTTGGCCTGAGTTTGGTGAAATTACCGTTCATGACTTTAAAGTTCGTTATGCCGAACATTTGCCGTTGGTTTTAAAAGGTCTGAATTTTAAAATCGCAGCAGGCAGTCGGGTGGGACTGATTGGTCGCACGGGTTCTGGGAAAAGCACCTTCTTCCAGAGTTTGTTCCGGTTCATCGAAGCCGAGGGTGGTCGCATTGAAATTGATGGAGTGAATATTGCTTCTGTTCCTTTAGAGAGATTGCGCCGAAATCTTGCAATCATACCTCAGGATCCGACTTTATTCATGGGTACGATTCGCAACAATCTGGATCGCTATAACGAGTACCGTGAAGAGGAAATTATCGCGGCTCTAAAACAAGTCTTCTTGTGGGATTATGTAAACTCATTGCCACTGAAGCTTGAAGCGCCCATTGCGGAAGGCGGGCAGAACTTAAGCCAAGGTCAAAGACAGCTGCTATGTTTGGCGCGTGCGCTGTTAACGAAAGCACGTGTCATTGTGATGGATGAAGCGACCGCAAGTGTGGATGTAAAAACCGATGCTTTAGTTCAAAAGGTGATTCGCGAATCCTTGGTTGGTGTGACATTATTGATTATCGCTCATCGCTTGGGAACAGTTGCTGATTGTGATCAAATTGTGGAACTGTCGTTTGGCGAAGTGAAATCGATTCGCACACCTTCTGAGATCTCAGCTGAGGAGATTGAAGAGAGTTTAGTGTAATCGCGACGGAAGTTAAATTATGCATCAATAACACCGCTGTAATCCGTGAGTGACTTCTCACATAGTCACATAATATTGATGGCGGACTTTTACCTGAAAATTTAGGCTTCTATAAAGTTTTTGAAGAAGTTTTTTAATTTTTAAGGAGAAGATGATGAAAAAGTTTGTAGTGGTGCTTCTCGCTGTAGGACTGTGGGGTTTCAGTGCGCAGGCGACTGAGATGTTCCGTTCAACCGATGAATTGCCAGACAATGCAGGAATTGAGGCGATGTGGGATGTGCAATCTGCTGGATTGAGATGTCCAGATGGATACGTCATCGCGAAAAAATATTGCTGGAGTTATCCGAATAAGGCCTTTGTTCCTTGCGGAAACTTCTGCGCTAAACATCCAGCCCCTCCCCGTAGCAACCCTCACGATCAACCGTGATTTTTAGATGGGAAGCCCGATAAGGGCTTCCTTCTAAGGATTGATTTTAAAAACTAATTATAATCTTCAGAGGACTCGAGTCTTTTTAATTCGGCAGCTTCTCTATCAAGTACAGCTTGCTCAATATCTTCTTCATAACGAATCTCATACACCAGAGCATCGTTGAATTTTGGTCTGTTGAAGTAATAGTAAATGGCACCACACAAGAGCCCAATTAAAAACCCATACAAGTGCGCCTTGTAACTGATTGTCGGATCAAAAGCCGAAGCCGGGAAGAACACTCCCAAAGCAACACCCATACTGCGCAAAGCTCGCTGTGTGATCGTGCGGCGCTTGTCGATAAGAAAATACAAAACCAACCATGCTCCAGCCATCCAATAAACAACACCGGAAACACCGACAAGTTTCACTTCAGGCGGCATTCCTAAGATCACGAGATAATTGATCACGCCACCCATGAGCAGTGCACTTGTCGGGAAAAACCAAAAACTAAAATACCCCGACAGAAAATAGCCCATGATAAAAAATGTGATAGAGTTTGAAAGTAAGTGACCCACATCGGCGTGAGCCAAAAGAGCGGTCCACAATCTCCAGTACTCATGCTTCACTAACACCGCTTCTTGCCAGACAGGCATCCATGAGGCCGCATTGAAAATATCTTTCCAGTACATCACGCTTGCCACGAGTAAAAAGAAAATACTCCAAGCAGTCACAAGGCTTGCGTGCCAGCGAGGTTTTCGAGAGAGCCAAGTTTCTTTGACTCGAATATCGGGAGTGAGTTTCATCGGAAACCTCCGATGTTAAAGATGAGTTGCGTCAGACGATTGTCAAGGCAGGGAGTTAAACGCGCGATATCTCAAAATAAAAAAGGGAACCCGAAGGTTCCCTTTGTTCTAAAATCTTGGAGTCAATGACCCCGAGAAATTAGTGACCAGCAGGAGCTGGAGCTGCAGGAGCAGCTGGAGCAGCAGGAGCTGCAGCTTTTGGAGCTTCAGCGTGAGCAGCAGCTTTAGCTTTTTTAGCGTGGCCTTTTTTCTCAACTTTTGCTTCAGCAGCAGGAGCTGTAGCAGCAGCTGGAGCTGTAGTAGCAGCAGCTGGAGCAGTCTCAGTAGCTTGAGCGATAACACCTGCGAAAACGATAGACATCAAGATAGATGCGAATTTCATAGTAATCCTCCTAGGATTCTTTGTGGTTCGTTAATCGAACACCAAAAGGCTACCAAAGGAGGTTAAAGACGTGATTAAAAGCAGATTAAATATTTTTAATTTCGAATATAAATCGCGCACCGTTTCCTGAATGACTTTCGGCGGTTAGAGTGGCGTTATGAAGCAGAGCAATCTTGCGCGCGATAGCTAACCCTAGACCAAAGCCCTTCACCTTCGTCTCCATATTGGCCCCACGAGAAAATCTCTCAAAGATATACGGTAATTGGTCCTCTGGGATACCTGGACCATTGTCCGCGACTCGCAAAATCGAACGATCTTTTTTCCAGGTCAGCAAAATATCCACAGTCTCGTTAGGAGGGGAATATTTAATCGCATTTTCAATAATGTTAAACACAAGACCTTCTAAAAGATCCTTATCGCCTTGAACCATTTTGCGGTCTTCGCCACTTTCGTTTTCGATATCAAACTTCAATTTAATATCTTTCGAGCGAGCGATTTTTTCACAGCGAGAGAACGCATCGAATACCAATTCATCAAGTGAGAGTTCTTGTAGAGTGAGTGCGCCCATCCCCGCATCCACACGCGCAAGCAACAACATTTCTTGCACGATGCCTGACAAGTTGTCGACTTCTTGCAAGGAGCTTTTAATCAAAGCATCGCGGTCTTTATCGTCGACTTTACGAAGCAGTTCCAACTCGCCTTTCATAATCGAAAGCGGGGTCAGCAGCTGATGAGAAGCATCGGCAACGAAGCGCTCCTGACTCTGAAATGCTTGTTCAATACGCCCCAGCATTTCATTTAAGGTCAATGCGAGCTGCTTAATTTCATCATTCGCAACCGGTACTGGGACCCGCTTGGAAAGCTCACTGGCTTTGATGTCTTTTGCTGCATGAATCATTTGATCCACGGGTTTTAAGGCACGCCCCGAAAGGAATAAACCACCTAACATCGCCACCAACAATACAACAGGAATACCAAACTGCAAAACTCGCAAACGCTGCTTGATTTGCGTTTCCAGTAACGTCATTGGAACCGCAATCTGTAAGAGCAATTGTGGTTTTGCAGCATTATCCAAAGGAAACGAAATCAAGCGGTAAGAATCGGCTTCGGCAGAGGGAATATTGTGAATATTTTCAATCGTGCGATAGGTCGCCTCTTCTCCCTTCCAAATTTTTTCAAAATCTTTTTTGTAAGGCGGATCAAATTCACCAAAGTTTCCCACCCGCGCGAGGACTGTTCCTGAGCTGTGACGAACTTGAATGAGGGCTGTTCCCAGAGGGAATGGAAGAATTTTACCATGATCCAAACGCAGGGGAGGAAAGCTTAAGTCCCCTTTGATACCAATCTCGATACCTTCAGATACGTCGACGCTATAGTTAAACAAAGCATCGTCAAAGTCCTGCTGAAGGTTGTCGATCATTGCGGTGAACAAGAACATATTAAAAAGAATCGTCGTCACGCCGAAAAGCAAAACGAAGATGAGGGCCAAACGCCATCGAATACTGAAGCTTGAGAAAAAGCTACGGATTCTCTTTAAGAACATATCCTGTGCCTACCACCGTATGAATGAGCTTTTTAGAAAATGGCGCGTCCACTTTTTTGCGCAACAAATTGATATACACGTCGATCACGTTGCTCTCAGAATCAAAGTGAATGTCCCAGACGTGCTCGGCAATCGATACCCGACCCAAAGGACGCTCGGGATTTCGCATAAAGTATTCCAGCAAAGCGAACTCTTTCGTCGTCAGAGAAATTTCTTGGCCTTCGCGTTTGACTTTACGGTGAATCAAATCCAATTCCAAATTTGAATATTTCAAGATATTCGAAACCGAAGAGCCGTTGGGTGATTGACGACGGAGCAACGCGCGCACGCGTGCATGAAGTTCGTCAAAAGAATAAGGTTTCGTCAAATAATCGTCAGCGCCAGCGTCAAGACCGTGGACTTTATCTTTGGTGGTTGCAAGAGCTGTTAGCATCAAAATTGGACCGGTAAAGCCATCGCGGCGGAAGTGGCGAGCAGTATCGATGCCACTTTGATCCGGCAGCATCACATCTAAAATCACAAGATCATAGTCACCTTGAGCCATATAAGACTCAGCAGCCGTGCCGCTTTCCGCGAGGTCGACTGCATAGCCGACTTCGTTAAGGCCTTTTTTCAGGAAATTTGCCATTTTTGTCTGGTCTTCAACGACGAGAATCCGCATGTGGATGATTTTCCTTTTTCTCTTTCATGAAATAATAATCAAGAACGCCCATGAGAGATTTATATTTTACTGACAATTGCTTTTTGTCTTCGGAAGCTGTGCCAGGAATCAAACGTTGGCGGTCACCTTCCCAATCCAAGTAAGAATCCTGATTCGTATTCGAGCCAGTTAAGACCGCTCCCTGTGAATCGACGATGATATTATACGCATTCAAAGCAAACGACGGCGATTTTGAAAACAAATCGCGTCCCGTGCTGTAGTACTCTTGATCCGACAAGGTCAGATTATACAGAGTCGGAGCAATATCGGCATGGGAGCCGAATGTTTCAGCCGGTAATTTCTTGCGTATTGCTGCTGGCATATAAAGGTAAAAAGGCACAGAACCTTTTTGCAAGATCTCCTGTTCCGTAAAGTTCACAATCCAAAACGTGTGATCACCTGTGACCGCAATCACAACCTGATCCTTCAGAGGTGAATTTTTAATGCGCTCTAAAAACTCCGCTAACTTGTCCGTCGAATAGCGATACGTTTTAAAACGTTTTTCTGCAAGTGACGTATCGCCGGTCAAACGATCACGCAGTTCTTGAGGTGGTTGCAAAGCCGGGGAGTCATAATCCCTCGGCAACTGATACGGCGGATGATTTGTAGTTGTCATGGCCAGCAATAATTGCGGCTCTTTGGCGTCTTTAATGGTGTCTTCGATATAACGGAAGAAATCCTGATCGTAGATGCCCCAGTCGTGCTTTTCGATCTGGCCCCCAAAGTGTGCTGCCATGTCAGCTTCACCTTCAGTCGTATCAAAACCTTGAACGCTCGCAAACTTATTCACTTCACGCCAGCCCGGATTTCCACCGTACAAGAATCTCGTTTTATAGCCCGCCTCTTTGTAAGTGCGAGCAATGCTGGAGCGGAAAGGCACTTGCAAATAATCACTTTCCGTCAAAAATTCACTGATCGGACGTTGCGGAGAGCTGATCATCAGGCAGCTTAAGCTGCCAATGGTCGCATTGGTCGATGATAAGAAATTTGTCGTGTAGGTGTCGTCCACGAATTCTTTTTTTAATTTTCCCACTAAATCAAAAGGCTCTTGATTGTATTTCAACCAGTAAGCACCAAATGATTCCATCACAATTAAAATCACATGCGGTTTGGTTTTTTCAGCCCAGGGATTTTTTGGAGTGCGCGATTTTAAAAGCTCAAGTGGATCTGCCGGCAGTTGATCGACGGGCATTTGATAGTGGTCCGCAAAGGCTTTCTTATAATCTTCGCCATAACCAAAATTTTTGAGATTGCTATCCCAATGCGAAGTTTGCTGGGCCTTTAGTTCAATCGCGCGTCCCAAAGAGCGCACGCCATTGAAACATAATTGATTTACAAAAAGACTTTTTGAAATGCCCGTATCCATTTCGCTTAACGGGAACAAAGCCAATGTTCCGCGTGCGCCGACTCCATTCATAAAGAACAAAAAGAAGAAAAAGAAAACAAAAGCAAAATAAGAAACCTTTTTGGCCTGCAAAGAAATCCATTCCTTGCCCCAAGTAAAGTTCAACTTAATACCTTTCCACAAAAGATAAGTGAAAAGTGCAAAGCCCAAGAGAATCCAATGCGCATGATAGTTTCTAAAAAATAATTTTGTCAGTGCCACCGTATCGTCTTCAAAATAACCAAAGATCAAAACGTTGATGCGATCTTGATAGAAACTGTAAAAACCAAAATCCACCATGCTAATAAACGTGACCAGCAAGAGCATCACTGTGTAGTAGGGAATTAGGAAGCGGCTAAAACGAGAAAAAACGCGATCTAAAAACGATTCAAGAGGGCGAATAAAACTGAAAAGACTGAGTAGGAAAAGAATCAGCAGAGGAATGGCGTTGATATAAAACAACACTGTGCTGTCAAAGCGGGCACCGAGAACAAATGCGTGCAAGATATCGGCACCAAGGCCAGCAAGTTCTTTTGGATCACCAAAGGTTTTATAGAAAGCCCAGCGCCACAAAAACCCCGCAAAAATAAAAACCGCATTCAAAACCAGAATGCGCTTTAGATAAAGCCAAGATTGATTGAACCACTTTGCACGCGAATTTTCCATTCAGGAAAAATCTCACTTCCTGAATGGCAACGCAAGATGAATCGAGGCTACTTTTGCTGAACGCTCGCAGCGGCTTTTTCAATATCCCAAGCTTGTTTTGAATCTGTCGGTGGGACATAGCCTTCGGATTGTTGTTTCAACTCCACAGACTTGATGCGTTTATCAGCATCGGCAGTGACGGAGACCGCAGGACCATTGGCTTTCTTGGAAGCTTCCAATGCTTTAAGCATCGTGGCATGATTTCCACCGTGAGGAAGGGTGTAGGCACCTTTGGCTTTATCGCCCTCAAAAAAGACCTCGGTTTCGTCTGAAATTTCCCGAACAACGCGGACTTTCGCTGAAAAACTCTGAGTTTTTTCATCATCGGCGGCCTGTTCATAAATATTGACGTTAGGCGACTTAGCTTGAGCCTGAGGTGGCGTTAAAAGCAGTATCAAGACGAGACTGTACATAGACTTCCCCTTTCTTTTATTTTGCATGGGCTTTTGTTGCCGCGCAATAGGGCTTATGATAGTTGTAGTCCAGAATAAGGAGAAATCATGAATCTAGGTTGGACAGAAATTCTATTGATCGGCGGCATCGCACTTCTTCTATTTGGCCCAAGCAAACTTCCCAATTTGGGACGCTCATTGGGTGAGGCTATCCGTGGATTTAAAAAAGGAATCAGCGAAGACCCTCAACAAGATGCTCGCGAAGTGAACAGCCAAATCGCTCAGAATCAGGAAAAGCCTTTGAATCAAGAGCAAGAAGAGAAGGAAAAAACGAGCAAGCCTTCTTAAGAATCACGCATTCTTATTAAAGTATTTTAATATGAAAGTCTCCGTACCCGCGGGGACTTTTTTTTATCCCACGAGTCCATCTTTTCTTAGATTGTCGACCCGCATTATCTATTTGAAAAACCAACAAAACGGCGCAAGATAATTTGGTCAACAATATATAAACAACCTTTAGAGGGAGACATCAATGAACAGAATTATTATCGGAGGCCTTGTTATCACTGCCTTCGCATTCACAGCTTGTACTAAGAAAAAGCTTGATACAGACATCAAGAAAGCAAGCTACGCTATCGGTCAACAAATCGGTGGTAACTTGAAACAACAAAACATCGACTTCGATGCTGATGCTTTGGCTCAAGCGTTGAAAGATGCTTCTCAAGGCAAAAACGAAATGTCTAAAGAAGACATGCAAGCTGCGATGATGAAACTTCAAGAAATGGCGATGAAAAAACAACAAGAAGCTGCTGACGCCAACGCGAAAAAAGGCAAAGAGTTTCTTGAGAAAAACAAATCTGAAGCAAACGTAAAAACGACAGCTTCTGGTTTGCAATACATCGTTGAAAAAGAAGGCACAGGCGCAAGCCCTTCTAAAGACGACACAGTTAAAGTTCACTACAAAGGTACTTTGACTAACGGCGAACAGTTCGACTCTTCATACGACCGTGGTCAACCAGCTGAATTCCCAGTTGGTGGCGTTATCCCAGGTTGGACAGAAGCTCTTCAATTGATGAAAGTTGGCGGCAAAGCTAAGCTTTTCATCCCGCCTGAGCTTGCTTACGGTCCTTCTGGTCGTCCAGGCATTCCACCAAATTCAGTTCTTGTATTTGAAGTGGAATTGATCGACATCGTTAAAGCTGCAAAAGCTAAAAAATAATGATCGATCTAAAACAAAGCCCTTTTGATCATTTCCACCGCTTGATGAAAGAAGCGGTGGAAAAACAAGTCCCAGAGGCAAACGCGATGTCGCTTGCAACTGTTGGAGCAGAAGGTATGCCCTCTGTGAGAATCGTCTATCTAAAAGAGATCTCGCAAGAAGGTTTTGTTTTTTTTGGAAACTATAAAAGTCACAAGGGTCTCGACATCGAAGACAACCCGAATGTTTGTTTGAATTTCCATTGGCCGGTTTTGTGGCAACAAATCCGTATCACTGGGACTGCAAAGAAAATATCTTCGGCAGAAAGCGATGCCTACTTCAAGACACGCGCGCGCCTGAGCCAAATTGGTGCTTGGGCTTCTAATCAAAGCGAAGAAATTCCAAATCACGACTATCTCACTCGTCGTGTGCAAGAATTTGAAAAACAATTCGATGGACAAGAAGTTCCACGTCCTCCTCATTGGGGAGGGTGGCGAGTGGAACCTTTTGAAATCGAATTCTGGTTCGGTCTAACCGGTCGTCTCCATGAACGCTATATCTACCAGCGTGATGGAAAAGGCTGGAAGACCTTTATGCGAAGCCCCTAGGTGGCTCATCCTCAGGCGGAGTTTTTCTTTTCTCCGTATGAGAAGCTTTGGCGTAAGCATTCGCTCGGGCTTCTCTCGCCATTGCGCGATCAGCTCTGCGCTCTTCCACGACATCCATAATGAAAGTTGAAATCGCTTGATCCAATCCCACGGTGTCTTTCTTGGCTTGGGCTCTGACTTCTTGAACTTTGTGAGCATGTTTTCGTGCTCCAGGCCAGGCAACTAAAAAGGCCCACACGTAAGCCACTGCAAAAACCATGGCGATACCCGCACCGGTCCACAGAGTGGCGGTTCCTGCGACAGTTCCTGTCGTATCATATTGGCGAGTGGCATCGAAGATAGCAACGAACGCTCCTCCGCAGAAAAAAAGAATGGAGCAAATTCCTAAAAGCATCATGGCCGCTGGTTTTCTTGCCATGAAGATCGCATCATCGATGACTTCAGAGGCGATGCCTTTGATGTCAATGGTTCTAATTTTGTATCCAAAAACGAGCGACAGAGCGCTAAGAATCCATTTCAACATAGAGGTGTCCTTTTAAAATATATATTTTGAAAGTTAAGCAGAGGTCCCCAGCAACAAGGTCCTCTGCTCAGGATGGTGGTTAGTGACGGCGGCGAAGCAAAGCGCCGGCGATAAAGCCAACTGCGCAAGCGCCAAGAACTGTACTGATTGGATGTTCTTTTACGAACTCCTCAGATGTACTTAGAGCTTCGCCTGCTTGGCGACGAACGGATTCATAACGATCGTTGAAAGCTTCTTTCAACGAACTGCGGGCCTCTTGCATTGAGCCCTTAAGATCGTGAGCAGCTTTGCGAGTAGTGGTATTAACATCATTCATGATATCTCTAGAAGCCTCCATGGCATCCTCCTTATAAGGTTGATCTTGAGTTCTATTCTGATCACCTCATGAGGCATGTTCTAGAAAACTTTGATGTTGTTGTCAGGGTTCATAAAACCCGCAGGGGAAACGGGTCTAGATTGTTTCACTTCTGCGAGAATCTATACTTAATACCAAAATCTTCGGAGGTTGCGGCGTACAACACAAGATCGACCCACTTGCCGTTTGAAAAAATCCGGCGGGCGCTGAGTCCCTCTTTGCGCATACCAATGGCTTTTGCCACGCGAATCGAACGACGATTTTTAGGAGCAATTCCAGCTTCTACACGATGAAGATTGAGATCTTTAAAGGCAATCGCCAGAGCAGCTTTGCAAGCCTCTGTTGCATATCCCTGACCCCAGTGAGTGTTGTAGATGCGATAACCTAAATAAGCATTTTGAAATATTCCGCGCGAAAGATCCATCAAGTGAGCGGAGCCCACAAGCAAACCATCGTCTTTGCGAAAAATACCAAATTCATAGAATTTATCTTGGGCACGGAGGTGGGTTTGTTTTTTTAGAAACTCTTTATATTTTTTTAAAGTGAGCTCTGATTCATCCCAATTGGTTTCATCCCATTCGTTTTGTGGTTCACGCATACTGGAGTGCGCTTGCATCCAGTTGTCATAATCATGCAACTCGAAGTAACGAATAATAAGTCGATCGGTTTTTCTATAAAGAGATAGCGCGTGCGTCTTCATCGACGACAAGTCTAAGAGGGATGCGCGTAAGTTGGCAATAGTAATAGGTCAGATTGCTCCCACTGCGAATCCATGCTTGATGCGTCTCATGCCCAATCAGTTTGAACTCTACGTTCACATCACGATTTTTCGGAATACGACAGAGGTGAGGGCTTACATACGGTGTTTTCACACCATCAATCCAGATTTCAGCACCTTCTTGTTCAGAAAGCATCATGCACAAAACTGTCTCTTCTTTTTTGCCGAAGCTAAGAAATTGCAGCAGGCTTTTAAAGGCATTCATTTGTGCGACCCTCCCTGAAAATCGGGCAAGGTTTAACATGGCCTTTTGGGATTTAGCCAGCAGGAGATCATTAAACTAGACGTTTTAGCTTAATTAATGCAGCGCAAGCGGCGCAACAAGGTAAAATTCCGGGATATCCACGGAAAAACTCTCGCCGCTTTCGGCTACGAAGAAATAACGACCCGACATGCTGCCCGTGCTCGTTGTTAGGGGACATGCGCTGTCGTATTCAAAAGTTTGGCCGGGTTGAATTTTTGGTTGCAGTCCGACCACGCCAGGTCCGCGAACTTCTTCTTTAGACCCAAGGGCGTTGGTAATAACCCAGTGACGACTCATCAACTGTGCCGGTGAGTTGCCGACATTCGTGATTGAAATTTTGTAAGCAAAGAAGTGATAGCCCTGTTCCGGTTTTGACTCCGAAGGGACGTAGACCACTTTGGATGTAATTTGGAAATTTGCTTGAGCTGTCTTTTGCATTGCCATATTGAAATCTAGGATAATGGCGACTTTGTGATCGGTCAATGGGGCGCGCTTAAAGTAATTTTATATTCTCAAGTTCGAACACTAATGGGTAGTGGTCCGAGGGCAAACGTTGCTTAGAATCCATGTTGGTTGGCACACCATGCTCCATACCAAATTCATCCTTATAGCGGTAAACGTAAGCTGAGCCGGGTTTGAGATATTGTCTTATGTTAGGTGGCAAAAATGCGAAATCAATTTGTCGTCCGTCAGTTCGAGCGCCACTGCGCACATGATAAAAAGTGGCGCGCTGCTCCTGCGGTAATCCACTGATTTCTAACACATCTAATAAGCTTGTTCCGGAATAGATCTCTAAGAATTCTTGATCGGTATTAACTTTGGTAGCGTTCCCATTGAAATCGCCCGCCACCATAATTGGGATTTGGGGATGGGCCGTTTCGATCTCGCGATAAATTTCCAGCAAAGTTTTAAGTTCAGCTTGGCGGCGTTCAAAACCGTTTGGATCGATACCTTCCGGATCCAGGCGTGACTTCAAATGCGTGAGCAGGATCACCATGAATGGTTTATCTTTATCGTGCGTGAAAAGTTTCAGTTCGGCGACGTCACGTGAGAATCGGTGACTCGTAGTAACTTTGCCACCTTTTACCGGATAGCCGTGATTGAGGCTGAGTCGTTCATGCGGATAAAGATAATTAATCAGGCGATGCTTATTTGAGGAAAGGTCGAAATAAAACGGCAAGCCTTTGCGAATCAAAAATCCCACGTCGATATTGCGATCGGAGTTTCCTTCAATCAAACAAACTGAATAAGCGTCATTCATAAAGTGACGGTTGAAGTTATTCAGAGACTCCATGCCGCCCACTTCGCAGAGCATAATGATGTCAGCGTTGATATCTTGAAGGGCACGGGCGGTGTCGCGAATCTTTTGCAGGGGTTTGTTTTCGTAAATAGACGTCGACATGCGCTGCCACTGATGATCGGTCATCTTGTGCAGATCCATCTCTTGAGCTTCATCAATCATCAAAAAGAGGTTCTCTGCATTGAGTAAGCAAAATTTAAGGTTTGTGGTCGCGGTCCACGTCATATTAAGATTTTACGGAATTTTCGTCTCATATCACAAAGGAAAAGTGAGGAAAAAGTGGCTAAAAAAAGAGCAGCGTCTGCTCGTGTATCAAATAAAGTTCAATTTCAATCATGGGTCGAGTCTTTCACCTGGGGTAAGGACCTCAAATCGAAGGAATCAACAGGATACGTTTATTTCCTCGGGGTCGATGATGCGAACAAAATGGATTCATTGCTAGAGTCCCAGGCTTTAAGCTGGCAATTGGCCTCGCTAAAAAAATCCGAAAGAGAATTCGTATATTTTATCGGGAATCAGGGGCCGGTTTGGATTCTTCGCCCTCGTCAGAAAAATTCCACTGGCCATCAAGGTCTTTTGGATGAAAGTGCTTACACGTGGGCTCGCGATCAATTCGGTTCGTTGGCGGCTCAATTCAAAGCTCATCATCTTAAAAACGTGGTGATCGAATTCCATGGCACTGAAGAAATCCAAGATTTAGGTGCGTTGGTTGGTTTGGATGTGGCGTCTTATAACTTCCGTCAATTTATGGACGGCAAACAGTTGCTCGATCTTCCAGCGGTCTCATTAAAGAAAAATTTGGGCGGACTTGATAAGTCTTTGATCGCAGAAGCGATCAGTCGTGCAAAATCTGTAAATATAGCCCGCCATTTGGTGAACCTGCCTCCGAATGCTTTGAATCCACAAACATTCGCAGAATGGGCGACAAAAACTTTGCAGTTCCCGAAAACAATGAAAGTCACTGTTTGGGATGCTAAAAAATTGCAAGCAGAGGGCATGGGTCTTCATGCGGCAGTTGGGCAGGGTGCGACTCATGGTCCATGCATGGTTCACATGAAATACCGCCCAGCTAAAAAATCAAAACTTAAACCCGTTGCGTTTGTGGGTAAAGGCATCACTTTCGATACGGGTGGCCTTGATATCAAACCTTCATCAGCGATGCGCTTGATGAAAAAAGACATGGGGGGCGCAGCTTCCGTGATTGCTTTGGCAAATTGGGCTGCAGAGAGCAACTATCCAGGTCCATTGGATTTCTATTTGGCATTGGCTGAAAATGCAGTTGATGGAAACTCATTCCGCCCAAGCGATATCATCACAGCACGCAATGGTTTAAAAGTTGAAATCGACAACACAGATGCAGAAGGCCGTTTGGTTTTGGCAGATGTTTTGGACGTCGCTGTTACACAAACAGGCGCCGATGAACCAGAAGTTGTGATCAACGTGGCAACTCTTACGGGTGCTATCAAAGTTGGTTTGGGAACTGATATCGCAGGTCTTTTCTGTAACGACGATGCGTTGGCTTCGCAATTGACTCTTGCTGGTCAAAAAACCGGTGATTTGAACTGGCGCATGCCTTTGTATGAGAAGTACTTCGGAGATTTGTCTTCGCCATTTGCTGATTTCAAAAACTCAGGAGCTTCATTCGGTGGCGCGATCACAGCGGCACTGTTCTTACAAAAATTCGTCAGAAACAAAAAATGGGCACACTTGGACGTCTATGCATGGACAGACAAAGCTCAAGGCGCATTAACAGCAAGCGGAGGCAACGGCCAACCCGTTCAGTGTCTCGTAGAATATCTCACAGAACGCGCACTCGGTTAGCGACTGATGAAAAGTGGCAGGTTATTTCAATCCGAAGAGTTTTTTTGATTTGATGAGATCGCGCACTTTCGGAGGAACCAAGGTCTCCCAGCGGGGATCTTGGTTTTCTAAAAGCTTCATCACATCGGCTGAGTGCAGATAATCATCTGTTTCATCACAGCCCGATACATCCACGATTTGTTTGTTCTCTGTGAAGTAAGAATAAATATGTCTTAAATGCGGAGCAGGGAAGAAGCTCTTCGTTGTCAGACAGAGCTGCGAAGTTTTATGCGGGTAAATATAGAGCTTTGTTTTTTGCTCTAAGAGTTTACCCATACCTTCAAGCAGACCGCCTTCAAGATTTCTATAATGCTCTTCAGAGAAAAGCTTTTCCAAATGGCTGGCACCGACAACCAACGCCATGAAATTTGGATTATACCGGCGAAGGAAGCGTTTCAAACCATAGAACAAGAAGAAATTCGAAATCAAAACGTGGAAACCTAAAGTCGTCAAAGTTTCAACACGGTCGAGGAAGTCTTTCTCATTCACGTGTCCATCTGTTTGCAGATTGTGCATCGTGAGTTCCATGATCGGAAGGACCTGAAGATTTTTGCCCTCACAGTGCATAATATCGGCTTTGATTTGATCCAGACCTTTTGTCAAAACATCAAGGTGTGTGATCGTCACCGGACGGAAAGTCCCGCGTTGAATTAGCAACGATTTGCCATAAACAGCGTCGGAGATATTCAAGATCTCATTGTTCGGAGAGAAGAGAATCGCTTCAGCCAGTCCTCTGCGAACCAACTCCAAATTCATCAAACGCACATCGAAATGTTTGACAGCGGGACCGTCAAATTTGATCACGTCGATGACGATTTGGCCGTCTTTCAAATTTTCTACCAGTTTTGAGATAAAATTCTCATCATCGTGCAATTCATAAAATGCACATGACAAAAGATTGACCCCCAACATGCCAAGAGCTTCTTGCTGTTGCAGGCGATGACGATCGAGCATACGCACATGCAGGATAATGTCATTGGAAGGCCCACCGGGTTCTGTTTGGAAGCGAACTCCCATCCAGCCATGGGATTGTTTATTGCTGCCACTGGAAGCTGTCGCGACGGTGTTTGCAAATGCAAAGAAGCGAGACTGTGCTCCACGGTGTTTGCCGAGGCGATCAATTAAAAGTTCATACTCGTGACCGAGCATTTTTTTAAGTCGAGATTCACAAACATAACGACCGTGCTCTTCTTTGCCATAGATGTCGTCACTTACGATCATGTCGTACGCAGAGATAGTTTTTGCAATCGTTTGCGAAGCTTTCCCAGCTTGGAAAAAATGACGAGCGACTTCTTGGCCTGCGCCGATTTCAGCGAAAGCGCCATAACGTGAAAGATCTTTGTTAATACGAAGAGCTTTTCCGAGAGTGTTTTCCACGAGATCAGCCATGGTGGTTTCCTCCCGCTTTATCAGCTTTTACCCAGCCAGTGATGGCAAGGCTCATTGCTTTTTCAATTGGAATATCCACAGGTGTGATGCGATTGCGTGGCACTAGCAATGTAAACCCACCCAGGCCGTAACTCATTGGAATATACACAGACACGCTATCAGTGGCATGCGCATGAGTTTCAATACCTGGAACATCACTAAAACTTTCACGAGTCACCAGTCCCATGGCGCGAACACCAGTTTCGCCCATATCGACGAGAACCACTTTTTGCAAACCACTTGGACCGCCGCCCTTAGAGAACAAATTCATCAGGTCGCGAAGAGGACTGTAAACGGCTTTGATCAGAGGAATTTGTGTGATCTTTTGTTCCAGCTTTTGAAAGATACCGACCGTGATCAAGTTGTTCAGCAAAAGACCTAGCAAGAAGATCAAAAGGACTGTGAGAAGGAAGCCTAAACCGGGAATGTAAATCGGCAAAATCTCGCGCAGGGTATCACCGAGGAAGCTGTCCACGATCGCAATGCCGGCATAAACGATATAGATCGTCAGAGCAACGGGAAGGAAGGTCACTAAACCTTGCAAGAAAATTTTCTGTAGCTGTTTCATACTGGCTGTCCTATCTCAGGATTCTTATCGGATTTAATAAATACCAGGCGAGGCCTGCTTCATCAAGAGATGACACTCTCCCAAAATGAGACACTTTTTACCCTCAACCTCGCTAGACTTCTGACCGAAAAGAAGAAGGTCTAATTTAAAGGAGAGCAAGTGAGAAGCATTCAAAGCCTTCTGATCATTTCATTATTGGTAATGATGAGCTCCGCTCATGCGCAAACTCCGAATGCCGTTCCCGGCGAATACATCGTAAAATTCAAAATGTCGTCTGCTGCTCCTGGTATTGCTCAACAAAAGCTATCTGGAAAGGTCAATTTAAAGGCTTCCTTTGCGGCTCTGGGGATGTACCACGTTTCAATGAAGGCGGGGGCCGATGCTCAAGCGGGTTATGAAAGCCTTAAGAATGACCCTGAAGTTGAGTATATGGAGCCCAACTATATCTTTTATAAAGAAGAAATTGATCCGGACTCAGTTACGGTTGAGTCTTTGAACGACATGGTGGCTTCCGGGACTGTGAACGCAGCTGCTGGAACTTACACTCAATCTTCAGCGCCGACTCAGGTGGCTGCAGCTTGGTCTGAGCAAAGTTCAATTGCTCAAGCGGGTAAAGTTGTCGTCGCAGTAATCGACACAGGTCTTTATAAAAGTCATCGCGTATTTTTGCCAACTGCTTCCGGAGGCACGGGCGCTCTTTGGATCAATACCAGAGAAGCAGGTGGTCAACCGGGCGTTGATGATGATGGCAACGGTTATGTCGACGACATCAATGGTTGGAATTTCATCAATAATACAGCCGACTTTAATGACGACGATAAAAACGGTCACGGAACTCACGTGGCGGGTATCGTGGTCGGCACAAGTTTGAATATTTACGCGAACCCATTAGATGAATCCAAAATCCAAATCATGCCTTTGAAATTCCTGGGCGCGAACGGTTCGGGTTCGACTTCGAATGCGATCAAGGCGATCTACTATGCCGTTTACAACGGTGCACGCGTGATCAACAACTCTTGGGGTGGCCCTACTTACAGCCGTGCTCTGCATGATGCGATGACATTTGCCTACAACTATCGAGTGTTTGTAGCATCGGCGGCAGGTAACTACGCAAGCGACAATGACGACACGCCGATGTATCCATCGAACTACGATGTCCCAAGCAATATCTCGATTGCATCGAGTTCAAGTTCAGATCGCCTATCAGGATTTTCAAACTACGGATTTAACACAGTTCACTTAGCGGCTCCGGGCGAGTGGATTAATAGTACATTGCCAGGTGGTGCGAGCACATATGGAAGTATGTCAGGGACATCGATGGCCACTCCATTTGTGTCGGGTATGGCGGCCTTAGCTATCCGTGAAGAGCCGACACTTTCAGGTTATCAAGTTAAAGAATTAATCATGAGTTCTGCGAATCAAGTTTCAGCTCTGTCGCCGTATATGGTGTCAGGCGCTCGTATTAATTCGCTGACTCTGATTCAAGCAGCTAAAAATGCGCAGCCTGGTTCTTATCAACCAGCGTATAAGCCTGATTACACTCGTTCGGTTGCGAGTGCCGAGAGCGCTCCAGCGGGCGGCGGCTGCGGTTTAGTATCAACAGCTGTATTAACTGGCCCTGGTTCGGGTGGTATTCCACCAACAGCTGGGGTGGTTGCGGGATTGTTGTTAATTCCACTGGTGATGTGGCGAGTATTAAGACCTCGCGATCCAAAACAACGTCGTAAGTTCGAACGCTTTAAAATGAGTTCAGAAATCCGCGTCATGGTCGGTGACCGTGAACTGGTGGGTTCTGTGAATACAATCTCGTTGGGCGGTTTGAGCTTCAACGCAGACGCGGCCTTGGACAAAGGTGGTATCGTCACAATGCAAATCCAAAGCCCGGACGGCAAAGAAGTCGTGCAGGTGCAGGGTCATGTCGTCTGGAACGAGAAGAACGCATGCTATGGTGTTCAGTTCGACAATGCCCGCGAGGGAGTCCTGGCTATGATCCAAGATTGGACGGCTGGGTTGATGAAGACTTAGTTGTTTGAAGTTTATAAGTTAGATTTCTTGAGCGGGAAGGGAGACCTTCCCGTTTTTAATTTGTGAGCATGGGATTTATTGAGCTTGCCATTGCAGTTGCTATTGCTGTGCGCAAGCGGGGCGCCGGTTTGTTCGTATGGGATTGGTGTTTTTCTTGTACTCAGCTGTTCTCTGGTTTGAGGAGCAAGGTCCGTCCATGAGAGGGCCTTTCTGCCTGCCATCGTGGCAGTCAGAAGTGAGTAGAGGAGAAAGATTTATATTTTTTTTCGATCTATTCCAAATTTCTTAAACCGTACTTCGCTCTGCTGCTCATGGATAAGCAGCAGAAAGGCCACTCACGGACGGTAAGCCGCCGAACACAGAGAACAGCTGTACATAAAAAATCTTCGCAAACATTTGCACCGTACTCCCAATTCAGATGTCATAATCCATTAATCCATTAATCCATTAATCCATTAATCCATTAATCCATTAATCCATTAATCCATTAATCCATTAATCCATTAATCCATTAATCCATTAATCCATTTGATCGATTGATTGATTGATTGATTGATTGATTGATTGATGCACATTCAGCAAGTACAAAACACCGGCGCTCCGCTTGCGCTAAGTATCATGAAAAAAATTGTAACGATAATTTCTTTGACGAGTTTTTTCACTCTCTCACTTGACCGGTGTTCAATGAATTCCATTCTAGCTTTTTGAAAATCGATTTTCTTTTTGATCGTCGAATGGCGACCGCTTTAGAGAGTAAATAAGCATTTTAAAATGCAGCAGGACCGACTGTGAAAATCTCCTCCAAAAACCCATGCTATAAGAATCTCATTCGGAAGAACTATGAAAAATCTCTTTAAGCTTCGTGATGATGAACTCGAAATGAGTCTGGATACGTATGTGAAACAAGAGCGCGAGATTTTGCATATTATTCTTGAGCATATCAAAGAAGTGTCTCGGCGTGATCTTCATCTGGCTCGCGGGTACGGTTCTCTGAAGGATTATTTGGTTAAAAAGTTTGGATACTCTGAACGAGCAACCTATCGACGTATTGAAGGCGCGAATCTTTTAAATCAGGTTCCGACACTTGCTGAGAATATAAAAAATGGATCGATGGATATCACTAAGATTTCTGAAATCACTCGTGCGGTAAAGGAAAAGGAACGGGTAACTGGCGAGAAGGTCTCCGCACTGGTTAAATCCGACCTTGTTGCGCGTGTTTCTGGGAAATCCAGTATGGAAAGCCAAAAGGAACTCGCGCAAGTATTGGATATCGAAATTAAAGAGTTCGACAAGAAGAGAATGCAGCAGGATGAATCTGTTCGTTTAGAATTCACGGTCACTAAGGAACAATACGAAAAACTAATGAAATGTCAGGATCTAGCAGCTCAGAAAATTCAGCAAGATCATAAGGATCTTTCATTGGCTTCTGTGATTGAGGTTCTTGCAGATAAATATATTGCTGAGAAGACGGAGGTTAAAACCGCGCCTAGTGAAAAAGTAAATCAGACACTTACACCTAAAACTAAGATTGAAATCTTAAAGCGTGACCTATGTTGCCAGTTCGAAGATGAAAAAACGGGGAAAGTCTGCGGCAGCACTTTTGCTATTCAGGTTGATCATCGTATGGCTCGCTGGGCGGGCGGAGATCATCGTAAAAGCAACCTTCAGATTTTATGTGCACAACACAACCGCTATAAGTATAGAAAGGAAAAAATAGAAAGTCTTGCCTTGTTCTGACGGCCACGATGGCCGACAGAAATGCCTCACATGGACGGATATAGAATCCTCTCACAGAGAGCAGCTGGAGAAAAATAACAAGCGGCGCAAGCGGAGCGCCGATCAGTCAGAACCTTAGAATTAATCGGCGAAAAGATTTGAATCTAGGATTGACGAATCAACCCTACAACAAAACCCCATGCAAGATCGCGCTCGCCATTGTGAAGTAAATCACAAGACCTGTTACGTCCACGAGTGTTGCAACCGCAGGAGCAGATGCAGAGGCCGGGTCAAATCCAATTTTTTTCAGAATGAATGGCAACATAGAACCAGAGATTGTTCCCCACAACACGACACCAACTACGCTACACGCGACAGTCGCTGCCACGAGCATGTAGTGAGCCGTGTAAAGGCTCTCGCGATTCGGCCACAACATGATACGAATAAAACCAATACAACCCAAACCGATACCCAAGCACAGACCGGTCATCACTTCACGGCCCAGGACACGCCACCAGTCACGCAAACGAACTTCGCGCAGGGCGATCGCACGAATAATCAATGTCGAAGCTTGAGATCCCGAGTTACCACCCGAACTGATGATCAACGGAATAAACATCGAAAGAACAACGGCCTTTGCCAATTCATCTTCGAAGTACGCCATTGCAGTTGCAGTGAACATTTCCCCTAAGAAGAGGATCAACAACCAACCACCGCGTTTTTTTAACATCTCTCCGAAACCGATTTTCATGTACGGAGCATCCAGAGTTTCAACGGCACCGATTTTATGGATATCTTCTGTGGCTTCTTCTTGAATCGCCGTCGCCACGTCGTCGAACGTGACGATACCTTTCATCACGCCTTGATCATCCACAACCGGGATCGCCATTAATTCCAATTGAGAAAACAGAGTACCAATTTGCTCTTGGTCCATCTCAACCGGAACTTGGATCACGTCTTTGTGCATGATCTCGTTAATTTTTTTACCAGGGGCCGTCGAGAACAATTCACGGAAAGAGATCACGCCTAATAGGCGTTGTTCATTATCCAAAACGTAAGCGTAATAAATTGTTTCAACATGAGTTTTAGCTTGAATGCGGATGTAACTGATCGCTTCATCCACCGTCATATCAGGGCGCAGACGTACGAAGCGGGAGCTCATCAAGCCCCCGGCCGCGTCCTCTGAATAAGCCAATAGCACCGTTACTTCACGACGAGTTTGTGGATCAAGAAGAGACAAAAGTTCTTCTTTTGAGTCTAAGCCAATTTCTTGAATCAAATCGGCCACGTCATCGGGTGCAAGCAAGCGAATCCAAGAACGCTTCTCAAGGGGAGCGGCCTCCGAAATCAATTCAGCTTGGTCATGGGTTTTAAGACTGAGGAAAAGCTCTTCGGCATCCGTACGCGGAAGTTCTTTGAACTTCTCACGACGTTCGTCAGATGTAAGCGCCGACCAGGTTTCGGAAAGTTTCAGAACCGTTTGTTCGTCTTGGTTTTGGTCGAGGTTCTGTTCGTTGCTATCCATCCCAGCCACCCAGTTGAAAAATATAAATGCGTGCCGAAGCAATACCCCTTTTCATCGGCAGCCGCAAACTTATTTTTTAGACCAGTTCTGTATTTTTAAAGCGAGGAAGCACCTCTGAAGTCGGACCCAAATCGACAACTTCGCCCTTTTGCAACCATAATATGCGATCGCATTTGGCCAAAGTGGACAGACGATGGGCAATAATGATCTGAGTTCGCTGAGAGAAAAACTCCTCTGTGGCGCGAACCATGATTTCTTCGGATTGAGGATCCACGGAACTTGTTGCCTCGTCCATGATCACAATCGGGGAATCTTGGAGGAGGCAGCGAGCCATACATAGCAGCTGACGCTCTCCCAGGGATAAATTCTTGCCGCGCTCTTCGATTCGTAAATCTAAACCATCGGGGTGAGATTGAACCCACTCCAACAAACCGACTTGTTTTAATACATTCATAAGCTTATCGGTTTCATGCTTTTGATCGATATCCAAATTAAAGCGCAAAGTCCCTTGGAATAAAATCGGCTCTTGCGAGATAAACGAAATCGATTTGCGATAAAGATTCAAATCCACACCCTTGTCATCATCATGCATGCGCGGATTGTGATTGTTGATGGAAATAGAACCCTGCGACAGAGGATAAAGGTAAAATAAAGCCTGAATCAGACTGGATTTACCAGAACCGGTACGGCCCACGATTCCCAAACGCTCTCCGGCGCGAACCTGGAAGTTCACGTTTTTTAATACCCATGGCAGGTCGTCACGATAACGGAACCACAGATTCGACACTTCCACTGAGGCATTGCGGTCGTCCGTGAGTTTGCGCGTCTCCAGGTACTTTTCAAGAGGCGCGGGATAAACCGGATGCCCCGTTGCAAAGCGAGCCGCCGACGGAAGGTAATTTCCTTTTTCAAGGTCCATGCGCAGATATTGATCTAAGCGCTCCACCCCAATCATCGCTTCTTCAAATTGGCTTAACCATTCAAAGAACATCTGAACCGTGTTTCCTGACAGCGTGATAAAGCTAAACGCCACGCCGACAGAACCCACGGTTGCCCAGCCCTTATCGACCATAAAATAGGCCGTAATACCAGTAAGCAAAAGCAACAACGCCGTTAAGCTGTTCATCTGAAATGAAAAGCTTAAAAGCTTTTTCGTCGTATCATAGCGTTGATCCAAATAATGTTCATCCAGGCGTTCAAAGCGCTCGGAGAAAGACTGTTCACGACGGAAGGAGCGAATTGTGCTCGCTCCTTGAGTGGTTTCAGCAAAATGCGCGATACTTGGAGAACGACTGGCCGATAAATCACGACGAGCACGGCGCAATGAATTCTGATTTAATTTATAAACCATAAAGTTCATCGCTCCGATAAGCAGCACAAGACCCAAGTAAGCAGGATTTGCGACGGTGATCAAAATCACCATCATCGAAAGATCAAAAATAATCGACAAGAACTCGGCCAGAGGTCCGCCGAACAAACGGAAGATATTTCCGTAGTCACTCGAAAAACGAGTGATAATACGACCTGCGGGCGTATTGTCGTAAAAACTCATCGGCAGACGAGACGTGCGCAAAGTCACTTCGTCATAGAAACTAGAAATCGCACGAGCTGATAAGCGCGAAAAACTCACGCGGAAAAACATCGTCAATGCGAAACCAACCAAAGCCATTCCCATCAACAAAAACACCATTTGCGTTGAAGTCCAGCCGGTGAGCGGGCTGTGAACACCCACCAGGTTATCAACCCAATAACCGATCACATTGGTATTCGCCAAAAGCAAACCACGCCCCAAAAATCCCAAGACCAACGCAATCAGAATTCTTAAAAAGAACGGGCGATATGCAAAATACAAAGTTTGATAGATGGTTTTGGCGTATCCACCTTCTTTTTTTGATTCACCATCAGATAGATATTTCGGCGAAGTTGATTTAGGCATGGACAGTCTCCTTCGCAACTGACAACGTGTATTCACGGAAATCCGCATTTCGCGCGAGGAGTTCTTCGTAACGACCTTGATCTAAAAGTTTTCCATCTTGAAGGAAGATAATACGATCTGCTCTTGGTAAAGTGCTGAGACGGTGAGTGACTAAAATACGAGTGCGATCTTTCCAAGCACCCATCAACAAATCATCCAACAAGCGAGTTTCTGTGTCGACATCAACGGCACTGAGGCAATCATCTAAAAGTAAAATCGGCGCGTTGTGATAGTGAACACGCGCTAACCCCACGCGCTGACGTTGACCACCAGATAAGTTCACGCCGCGCTCGCCAATCTCAGTACTCAAGCCATCTTCCACGCGCTCCGTGGAAA
The DNA here is from genome assembly GCF_047345725.1 of Bdellovibrio sp. HCB2-146. Classification (NCBI taxonomy): domain Bacteria; kingdom Pseudomonadati; phylum Bdellovibrionota; class Bdellovibrionia; order Bdellovibrionales; family Pseudobdellovibrionaceae; genus Bdellovibrio; species Bdellovibrio sp. HCB2-146. The sequence goes on along the minus strand of NZ_JBLEQP010000001.1, from coordinate 160,579 downwards.
GATCAAATTGCGCTAAACGCAATGACTCTTCGATATGGGGATCCAGTTCGGGCTCAATGTCGTACAAAAATGCCACATTCTCACGCAAGCTCGCACTCATGATAAAACCTTCTTGCGGAACATAGGCAAACTGACTGCGCAGTTCATCCAACGTCATATCCAACGCGTTTTTGCCCTCGATATGGAATTTTTCAAAATGCGCGCCGGTTTCGCCAAGGAGAGAAAGCAGCAACAAAGATTTCCCTGCGCCCACTTCACCCACGATCGCAACAAATTCACCTCGTGCAACCTCAAGGGAAATATCTTTTAAAATTTGCTTCTTCCCGATACTTAAGCGCAGGCCGCGAACCTGCAGTCCCCATTTCTCAGAAGCAAGCATCAGCTTTTCTTTTTCTTTATCCCAATTTTCTTCTTCAGGAGTTTGGTTGTTCTTGGTCGCGAAGAATTCTTCCAAACGGCGAAGCGATGTCCAAGAGTCAAAAGCAAAAGTAAAGAACCAAGGCATTTGCCGGAATGGGCGGGTGAGGAAAATACCCACAATCCAAAGAAGAGCTAAAAGCTCGCCGCTGGTGATAGTATGTTTGGTGTGCAAAACCAAACTGCCTAAGGCAACCACGTTTAACATAAATGTGATCGAAGATGAAATCGCATTCATCACTTGACCATTTGTCACCATCAGAACGCGGTTCTTTGTTTCGATTTCACGTTTGGCAAAAATATTTTTCTCAAAATGGACAGTCCAACCCAAAATTCGAATGGTGCGAATGTTTTGAATCCATTCATTCACCAAACCAATACGTTCTGCCGCCAGTTGTTTAAAACGAAAAAAGAAGCGTGATTGGCGAAACGCCATAAAGCAATTAAAGACCGTAATCCCCAGCATCACGAGCAATGTGGGCCAAAGTGGAATATCAAATAAAACTGAAATCGCAAAAGGTGCCAGAATCAGAGGGAACAGGGTGGAGCTTCCAGCTGGAAGGGTTTGATCTAAAAAAACCGTCGCACCTTGCACGTCAGTTGCGTAAAGAGAAACAATTTCACCCAAAGGACGCCCACTCATGGTATCGACTTTTAGATTCAAGGTTTTCTGATACAGACGATGGGCAAATACTTTTTGCATATAAAGCGCTTCACGTGCGCTGAGAAAGTTTGTCAGTTGAGAAAAAGCCTGAGCAATCAAAACACAGAGAAAAGCACCAGCCACATAAGCCAGCGGTGAGTTCAAACCCAAATCCGGAAGATGTCCCTTCGAGTTTGTCAAAAGGTCGATAAATTCTTTTTGAAAGAAGGGTCCTAAAAGACCAAATACCGCCGCCACGAGTGAGCAGATCAAGATGATCACGCGCGCATGGAAACGTGTGAATACGACTTCAGAAAACAAAGATCTCATAATGCATCGTCCCTAAACCAGCCCGTCAGACTCTTGCGCGTTTCAAAGCTCTCTTCCACCTGGTGCGGAAAAAGTTCGCTACGGAAAAGAATAAAATTTCCCAAGCGCGGTTCAATCGTCTGGATTCTTTCATGAGTTTCCAGAGGATCAAACAAAGTTAAAGCCCCTCCATGGGACTTCTGCCAATTTTCATTCAGATAAAAAACAAAAGTAATGCGTCGATGACTCAAACCCGTATGATTGTCGATGTGCTTTTCGTATCCTCGACCCGGCGGATACAGAGCGAAATGGGCTTCAAATCTTTTGAGTCCTAAATACAAGGCCTGATTCATTTCATCTTGAAGCGTTTGTAAAAACTCATTCACATCGTTCTGCAAACTAGGAACGCCCGCATCCTCAACCCACAAGATCGAATCTCCACGAATTTGAGTTTGAACAGATTTCGTTTGTCGAAAGCCGACTGCGGCTGGAGCAAAGCGTCCCTGTTCATAGAGATTTTGACACTGAAGGGCGAGACTGCGCGCCCACTCGACCGAAACCAAATCATGACTTTGCGACCAGCCTTGCTCTGCCAGTTCGTCAAACATTCGCGATAAAATTGAGAGATTGATTTGATTCTGCTTCAAAGTGTTGTCATTCTAGACCTGTGAGGGATTGATGGCAAAAAGTTCTTTCTCACGAAGAAAGTTTTTAGAACTTTCCGCGTTGAGTTCATCGGCAATGTTGTTGAGTTCGTGTTCGAGTTTGGATCGCTATTTTACAGGCGACAAAAGAAACTTGAACAATGAAGTGGTCATCTTGGGCGGTGGTGCAGCAGGATTGTCAGCTGCTTTCGCTCTGAAAAAACGCAAAGTGCCTTTCCGTGTTTTTGAAGCCTCCTCGCGTATTGGTGGACGAGTTCAATCCGTGACACTTTTCCCAGAGAAGGGACCCGTTGGAGAAATGGGTGCGGAATTTTTTGAAGACTCTCATCGTGCGGTTTTTGATTTAGCGAAAGAGCTCAATTTACCAGTAAAAGAAATCAAAGGGCAGGCGGGGCTTGAAGCTCATCTTTTTGCCTTCGATCAGAACGTCTATAAGGTCAAAGATTTGGCGAGTCGGATGTCAACGTTGACTCCTGTGGTCCGCCGTATTCGTCAAGATCTCTATCGTGATCAAGATGTGATGCTCAGTTATAAGAACTCCCTGCAGTTCGAGCGTTCTGTATATTACGACTCACTTTCATTGAAAGACTTGTTGGAATCTTGGCGCTCGGAAGTTGATCCTTTGATTCTATCATTGATCGAAGCGCAAGCTGTGTCGCGCTTCGGAGTCGATGCGAAAGATCAGTCTGCTCTTCATTTCCTTTCGACACTAGATGCTGAAGGCAGTTCTCTGTTATCAGGTCGCAGTACCTACCGAATGGAGGGAGGCCTTTCCGAATTGATGAACAATTTGTACCAACGGGTGGCCGGTGTGATTTCAGACTCCATCGTGACAAAAAATTCGCCGTTGGTAGAAATTGAAGAAAGCAAAGGCGTTTTTGAAATGACCTTCTTGACTCCCAAAGGCCGTCAGACTTTCACAAGTAAAAATGTGATCTGCACATTGCCGTTCTCCTGTTTGCGTGATGTGAAGGGGATCGATAGCCTCGAGTTTTCGGATCTTAAAAAAGAAGCCATTCAAACTCAAAGTTACGCGACTCAAAGCAAAGGCACGTTGGCATTTACCGAAGCGTTCTGGAGAAAACCACGCAATGGAACTCCGGCAAATCTTGGAAACTTTACGGGCAATTTCATCACGCAAAAATTGTGGGATTCCGGTCGCTCGCAAGAAGGCACTCAAGGATTGTTAACGTATCAACGCGCAGGCGATTCAGGCCTTAAAACCGGGGCATCGGCAACTGATGAAGCTCTTCGTGATTTGCAGTTGTTCTACAAAGATTTGCCAGCTGTTGTTCCAGAAGGACAAGTCATGGCCAACTGGACACAACGAACTTGGAACAAAGGATCTATGGCCTATTTTAAACCTGGTCAGTATATGAAATTCCGTGGAGCTGCAGGTGAACCTGAATACGGTGGCCGATTCTTATTTGCAGGAGAGCACACAAGTTTGAGATTTGCAGGAACTCTTCAAGGAGCGATTGAAAGCGGCCAGTTCGCCGCTTCCAGCATTTCGATCTAAATTACTTCGTTAAGTTGATTGTCAAAACAGCTTTTTCACCGTTGGCAGCAACAAAGCTGTCAACGTTTGTTCTGTTCACAGTGTTGATCAAAGAACTCAAGTGATTATTCGTGGAAGCCATTCCTTGTGGAATCGTTCCATCCGCATTCACCCAGCTGTAGTTCGGCTGCGGCGAAACAATGAAAACGATAATGTTGTAAGAAGGACGGAAGCCTTCTTTTTCCACTTGAACCGCCGGAGTCGCCATTGCATCGTCAGTGATGTAGATCGTGCGAGATTCTTTAATCTGCGAAATATTGATCTGGCTTGCATCTGTCGAGATGAAAGGACGAGAGCCCACGGCATAAAGAATCGTGAGGTATTGTCCTCTAAAGTTACCAAGTGCTCCCACTTGCAAGGCCGGAATCGTTTCAAAGCGAGCTGCATTGGCACTACGCTGAGAAAGAGAGCCTGTTAATAAGCCCAAACCAATAATCAGCGTCAACGCGTTGATAATGATAAGTTTGAGAGATTTCATTTTTGTTCTCCAGTCGCCGCATAGGTCATGAACATGATCAAGTGACCGTTAGGATCCATGTAGAGGCGATTAATATCTAATTGTATACCCATGATTTCCGGTGGCAGAGGCAGATCACTGTCGTTGCGATCTGTTTCTGTCTTCCAGCTTTCCGTGTACTTGAGCAGCGTTGCGCGAACTTCTTTTTGCACTTTACCTTTAAAAAGGCGGCCGGCCCAAGAGATGTAGCTGTCATCCATGCTGATGCTTTTCTCGTCGATGGCGTAGAAAGCGAGCGCCATCGTTTTCTTATCATTCAGCTGACGGATTTTTGCAATGATATCGAATTCGATTACAACTTTGTCCTTTAAGAACATGGAACCCGGAGCGGCTTCCACGGCAACGCTCAATTTTAAGAAGGTTTCTTGTGGTTTCAAAACGACGCCGGATGGAGTTTTTACAAAATCCATTGTTGGAGCCTTCGTTAAACGGAGTTTTGTCCCCGATACATCCATGGCGTCAAAGTTCTTACGTTCAAAACCCAATTGAATGGCACGATTCAAAACCGCACGGTCAACAGCAAGACCCACATCATATTGTTCTGGCGCAACCAATGCAAAATTCGGAGCCCCCCGCGACGAAGCGCTTTTCGCCGGTTTGCTATTAAGGTTCGATGGATCTTCGACATAAGAATCAAGGTTGATAATCAAAGAACCTTTTTGATCCAGTGTTCTTAAGATTAAGCCTTGTTTCAGAGCTGGGCGAGGTGAAATCTCGGGATCACCCGGGGCCGACATGTCAGAAACTTGCTCGAGGGATTTCATCAAAAATTCTTTCGCTTTTTGATTGAAGAGTTCTGGCAGCTGGTCGTGAGAGAAGGTTTTCAGATAATTGCGGACCGAGCTGAGCATGATCGGAGCTTCCGAAGATAAGATGCGATCCACCTCGGAAGTGTTCAGGTTGAATTTACGTCCATTCATCTCAACTGTGAAAGTTGGAACGATCAATTTTTTGTATTGCACGCCAATTGGCAGAGCATCAATGTTTTCTTCAACATTTAAAACTTCAAACTCAAGTCCGCCTTCGGGACTCAAGCTGATATAGAACGGAATGCGAACTTTAAGAGGAGCTTCCGCAGAAGCTGCATTCACCATGAGTTCTTCGATACCGACTTGTCCCAAGAAATCATTGTTCAAGTCCGTTGCGATAATCGAAGACACGCCCGCTGTGAGTTTTTTGATTTCCATTTCGATTGCGAGAACCGCGCCACGAGGGCGTCCCAAGGTCGCAAGCAATTTTGGATCGACCATCAAACCAAAACGAGAAAATTCAGCAATATAACCTGAATCACCAATCGCGACTTGCGGAAGGTGAGGGTTTAAAGAAAATCCTGTCAGCCACTGAGTTAAAAGCGCCGCGACTTGTTTGTAAACGCGAACGGCATCAGGATTTTTTCCAGCGTAATCATCAGGATTAATCGGTTGTGGTGACGTGTATGTGAAAGCAGGAAAATAGCCTTTATCAATTTCAAATCCGACGTTGCCAAGAACTTGAGTCAGTTTGCTGCCGAAATACTCGCTTCCGCGAGGTGTGATGCGCACTTGAATAGAGTTTGGAAGAATGTGTTTTTGCGGAAGTTGTGGCGCCACTTCAACCGCGCGTGCAGGCCCTCCCACTAAAAGTGAGAACAGAAGAAGCAACGTGAGGCTCTTTCGGCAATCTGGCATCTGGATTCTTCCTTTCCAAGGTGTCAGTTTTGTGTTCACCGAAATATTGCAAGACTGATTCCATGAGATAGGGAACGTCAGAGCGAAGGAAATGGGGTTAGAGAATTACGGGTAGGTAAAAATCACCAGGGGTGACCAATTAAAAGCAACCCATGCGACGTGGCGGTTCGGCCATCGGAGCGGCACAGGCACTTTGTATTGAAGAACACTTCACACGCAAGTGGAAGTGGTCGGCATGGTCAGACGGGCGGGCTTGGAGTCTCCAAAGCGTCTCGAAAGCCAGACCTTCTTGTGTCGACGCTTGAACTTCGCCGCGTTTTTTCGCGAGATCACAGAGAGCTCTTTTTAGCTTTCTGTGAATAAAAATACGATCGACGAGTTTCGTTTCATTGAACATCTTAAAGAGTTCCCACTGCTTCTCAATCTCCCAGTCCTCGCGAATTTTACCTTTGGTAGAAAGTGCAGATTGGCCTTGGTGTTTGGGATCTGTGAAATAGTAGCTGATGTCTGCATCCAAACCATTTTTATGAGATTTATGTTTTGGAACCATTCGGCCTTTTTTACGAGTGTAGATCGTGCCACCTTTTTGTTTTGAAAGGTCGCCGACGCGCACTTCGTAGTTCTCAAAGTTTTCCAAGGTAAACTTACCCATTTTTTGGATAAGGTAAACCAACTCGTTAGAGCCATAATAAGTTTTAAGTTCTGGTCGTGAAAGATAGAACCCTGTTTTTGTTTCTTTCTTCGTCAAATCAAAAAGGCTCAATGCATTTTTCAATGATCCATTGGCAATACTGCCGATAACTTGAATGATTTTTTTAGCGACATTCAAATCGGATTCAATAGGTGAGTCCTTTTTTTCATCTGGAGCCTTGATGGTTGGAGGAATTTGTTCTGTTTCTGTTTTTTGTTCCGGTTTTTCAGGCGCAGCAGGAACTGGCTCCTTCGCAGGAGGAGTCGCTGGTTTTTCCGGAGTTTTAGGCGGCGTCTTCTCTGGAGTTTTCTCCGGAGTCTTTACAGGCTTTTGTTTTTCCGGAGTCGCAGGTTTTGCTGGCTCTGGCTTTTTAATTTCTGGTTTTGTAGGAGCCGGAGCTGGAGCGGGCTTCGCTGGCGCCGTAGGTTCCGCAGGCTTGCTCGGTTTTGTAGGTTCTGGCTTTACCGGAGCAGGCTTCAATGGCGAAGATTGTTCCGGAGTTGCAGGTGCTTCTGGTTTTGTTTCTTCTTTTGATTCCGGTTTCAGAGGAGACGGTGTCTTCTTAGGCTCAATATTAAAGAGCTCTTTTAAATCGTTTTGAACGTCACCAATATATTGTCCCGGAGCCCCGAAGTCATCATCATCTTCGATAGGTTCATTGTCATCATCAAGTTCAGGAGCAGTGGCCGCCTCTTCCTCGTGAGACTCATCAACTGCTTCAGTTTCATGGTCCGTATGCAAAGGCAAAGGAATGGTCTTTGTCGCCGCAATTTCATTCGAAACTGTTTCAACTTGGTGACGATAAACGTGGTCTTTATACTGAACGTAGATATCGATAAAAGAAGTGCCGCAGTCGCCCTCATCTCCCAAGCAAGTAGCTTTGGCCGCTATATTCATTCCCTCAGGAATTTGCACGTCTGCTTTATAAGGTTTTAGAGTGATGCGCGAATCACCCTTGGAAGTCCCAGCAAGAGCCACATCTAATGTCGCCTTGGGGCTGCCATCAAATGGCGTGATTTCCATTTGTCCATGAAGAGTCATGGATTGAGTCGTATCATCGTAAACAGCTTGAAGATTGTCACTGCGAAGACCACCTTGAACGATCTCATGCCCTTCCGTGACGACCACAGTCGGTTTGACCTGATTTTGCTGAGCCGGTCCCGTAGGTTTAACGGCCACTGGAGTATTATCAGAAGAGGGGGCACAGGCACCGACAAGTAAACTCGTCGTTACAAGAGATCCAATAATAAAGTGTTTAAAGCGTGTGGCGTTCTTCATCAAAGGACTAATAAGCAATTTAAATGCTCATTAAAAATTCCTTTATTTTGAATACAGAGAAAATTCGTGTCTAACTTCAAGATTTACGGTCGCAACTTGTCGCTGTCGAAGTTTTATACAGTCATTGAATCGGGGTATTATTAGTATTCGTATTCACTTCCAAAGACCACGCCAGCCGTCGAGGCTTCAATAGTGGTGTTGTTGCTGCTGTAGTAAAGACCAACAGCCGAGCGAAGCTGTCTTGTTTTCCAAGAATAGCCCACAGAAGAGTTAAAGTTTTGACCGACATATTTTACGTCTGATCCAAAGCTATGTCCTATGCCGCAGAGAAGCTGATGGCCACCTGCTAAACCATAGCGATAACCAAAGGTCTGAGTAAAATTGTAACTGTCTAACGAGTTGGAATTCTCGACAAAGAAAGAGTCTGTTAAGAACTCGTGGTTGCCAACTTTAAATCCGTTGCCGATGGCGAGTTTACCTTCCTCATTTGTTACTGAGGTTCGTCCAAGATCCGTTTCGGTTACGACATATTCATTTGGTAGAGGGCCGTGCCTATAGATTTTTGTTTTACCTTCGTTTTGATTGTGTAAATTCACGCCTCGTGTATTAAAGTTAATCCCCAAAGTGTAAGAGTCAAAACGGAAATGGGCCGAGATACCAAGAGCGAGATTCAAATTTTTAAACTCTGTTTTGACTTTAGAAACAGTATAGAGATTGTTCGCAGGATCTGAGAATTCAGAAACGCCGTAACTTTTGGCTTCGGAATATCTCCCTAAAACTTGCAGTGCTAATGGCAAAGACCTAAATGCCATCGAGTATCCCGTCACGACTTGATTCAAATTCAAATCCGAATCAAGTGTGTTTCCAGATTTTGTTGTGGCCCAATTATACTGTCCCTGTAAAGTTGTCGCGAGAAAGAACTCATGCACAAGGGCATCACCGACAAGAATGGTGCTTAAATAAGAGGGAGAAAATCCCAATGAAGATGAAAGTGTTGAACCTTCGCTGCGTGAGTTGGATGTTCCAATCGTATTGCCATTGATACTGAGCGCATTTTTCTGACGCTGAACCAAAAGACTTGGATTGTAATAGGAAGCGGCTGTTGAGTGCGTGGCTGCAACACCCGTATTTCCCATAAGCCCTTCGTAGACGCCAAGAGGCATCACCTGCGCCAAGGAGGGAAGTGAGAATGCCAGAATCACAAAAGAGAACAAAGATGCTAGGACTTGCAAGTGGACTCCGACTCAAGGATCAATGTGACGGGACCGTCATTTAAAAGCTGCACCTTCATATCAGCTCCAAACTTGCCTCCAAAAGTTGGAATGCCCTGGGCCGAGCTAAGGGCAAGCGCCTTTTCATAGAGTTTTTCGGCGATTTCAGGTGACTCCGCACCAATAAAGCTGGGGCGATTTCCTTTTGAAGCATCACCCAACAAGGTAAATTGCGAGACAATGAGGTGAGAGCCGCCAATATCTTTGAGTGATAAGTTCATCTTGCCGTTCTCATCGGGAAAAATTCGCAGAGCGATGATTTTAGATATCAGCTTTTGCAATTGCTCTTCGGTATCGCCTTTAGCAACACCCAATAAAGTTAGAAATCCTTTATCGATGGAAGAAATAACTTTTCCATCCACCGTAACTGACGCGTTTTGAACTCTCTGAACAACTGCTTTCATCTTGGATAAATCCCTATCACCTAAAAAGAGACGGGTCATTACGAAATAAAAAAGGCGGGGGAACCCGCCTTTTAAAGATCTACCTGATGTGCGCTGCGTCCGGAAAGAGGGGCCTCGCACCTATTCTTGCGGTTCGAAGCGATCGTGGCCTTGATCCATAAGGTCACTCATTTCGTCGAAAATCTGTTTGGCCAAGGCATTGTCGTTGTTGAGGAACGCTTGTTCCAACTGACCTGCAAGAACAATCTCTTGGTTGATCATTTCTTGATAAGTAGCCCATGCTTCTGCCTGTTGAGCAGATGGAAGTTCTGAAATCGTGCTTGGCATCACATCAACTACGGCATAAAGAAGTTGCGCAATTTGATTTGCAAGTGCGGCATTGGCTTGGTTTTGAGAAGCGTCGCGAATAGTGGCGTTAATTTTTTTAAACGCTTTACCCATATCGCGCATTTCATTTTTTGTTGGCCCCGCAAATGCAAAGCTAAAAGAAACAGTCATCAAAAGAGCAGTTAGAAAATTACGCATGTTCATTCCTTTTCAAAAAAATTAAAGACGTTTATGAGCGCGCAAAACAAGTTTGTCGATTTCTTCTGTTTTCGCCGTCAAAGCTGAGTAGTCGCGTTCCTCAACTTTTTGTGAAGCCGTTAGAGTCAGTAAATCACGGAACTCCGTCAGGCTCGTTTTGAATTCATCCATAAAGTAAACCAGGCTGTCGATGTAATCGGCGAGAGCTTCACCTTCAAGGTCCAATGCATTGTCGGGCAAGAGGCGGCCGGAAGGGTTGGCGATCACAGCATCTGCACAGCTGATCGCAACTTCAAGCTTGGCTGCGGCTTCTGTGAACTCTTTGTCTTGAACTTTTTCGTTCGGGTTATTGGCTTTCAACGTGACCATTTCAGCTGCCAAGATAAAGCGGCCAAAATTTCTCATCACTCTTTGGATTGTTAGAACATCTTCTTTTTCTCCCAACGGGCAGGCAGAGGCCAGAGTCGTTGTCAGCAAGAACGGTAGTGCGAGAGCTAATAATTTCATAAGAGATTCCCCAGGTTAGATGGGAATCAGATAACTAAAGAGCCAGACGCTGTCATGGTCTGGCTCAAAGGGATGTAAAAATGAAAACCAATTGAGGGGACAGGTTTAGAAATCCCAGCCGTAGCCGACTCTCATAATGATTTGAGTGGCAGAAGAACTCGAATTGTCGGGGAACATCGAATAAGAGAGTTGCATAGGGATGTAAGTGTTTCTGCTTAATTTATAATCAGCGCCGAGGACGCCTACAACCGTATTGTTGATCGAAATTTTAGAGGTATCGAGAATGTTTGACGACTTGTTAATCGCATAAAGGAAGCCCAAGCCGCCGCCAGCAAAGAAGTCCCAGCTGCGACCGCTATAGAACTGATACTCAACTTGGCCTGTGATTCCAAGGTAACCGATCTCAACCGTACGGTTGACGCCTGATTGATCACCGCTGGCGTTCAAAGTTTCATACCCGGCAAGGAGACGAGCGTAGATTTTACTATCCAACTGCATTTGATAGTAGCCAACCAAGTTGAAGCTGCTACCTGAGAGAGAAACAGAGCCCGACGCTGGTTTTGCTGTCATCGAGTTCATTGAATAACCAACTAAGACACCGCCGCGGCTTTTGCCAGAGCTACCACCACTTGCTGAGTCAGCAGAACTTGAAGAGCCACCCGCTTGCTCCATTTTTTCCAAAGAGAAGTTGGCTTGCAGAGTTCCTTTTTTAAGATTTGCAATAGCGCGCCCCTGTTTCACTTGAGAAACTTCCAGAATGGCTCTTTTTTTACCGGCACCATCGCGCGCAAGGAAGAGATTCCCCACTGCTGAAGCTTCACCTTCTAGGTCGATGAGGGCTTTATTATTCTTAACTGAAAGGATTTTAGCCGCCTCGGCGTGAGGAGCTAACAACATAAGCATAGAAATGAATAAAGCTGTGGTAGTTTTCATACTCAGCCTATCGACACTTTTGAGCTTTTCCTGAATTGATAATTGCGAGTCTCATACGAAAGATTGAGAGCCCTGTTTCGATCTGAGACGCTCGACAAAGAAATGCCAGATGAAGGTCAAGTTTAAGAGCGAATTCCGTGCAGAGTTACATGGGAATTTCTCTATCAATAAAACGAAGCGGTGCGATAATGAAGCTGACTCCTGATAGTGTGCTTACGATAAAAAGTAATAATCATATCAAAGAGTCAAATGAGGAACGGTATACACCAAAGTGATTTGGTTTACCACATAAGGAGGAAAACAATTAAAGATTCATTCCTAACAAGAAGCAATTCAAAGTAGGAAAGCAATCAGCTATTCAATTGGCAATTAAATGTTTTCACTTAGTCCTCGATGCCCGCGTATATCCAATACGTGGGCATTCTTTTTTCTCATAGTGTGGAGCAAATCATCGGGATCCTTATAAACAGCAACCGCGTCTTGCAAGTCGCGCTCTCTCCAGCCCCCACAGGTAAAAGCAATTGTTTTAATTCCGCATTCTTCAGCGGCGTCAACTGCATAAGGGCTTGAACCCAGCATCAGCAGTTTCGAAGCAGGCAATTGAATTTTTCGAATCGCGACCTCAATAGGGGACTCGTTGCTGTCGGTGGTGTCTTTTGCACTGACGTATCCTTCGATGTAGGAAAGCAATCCAGTTTGTTTTAAAAGCGCTTCTAAGTCTTCTTCTGTCGCAGAACTGACGACAAAAATTTTATATTCACGGTTCAACTCTTGTAAGAGCTGTTGAGCAGAAGGAAAGGGTTTGATCGATTTAAGATAACGTTGATGGAATATTTCACGGCGAATATCGCGAACTCGCTGGGCCTCTTTGGATTTGAGTTGTAGTTTGCCAATACGCGAAAGCAAGGTGTCGCTGCCAAGACCCAAATTATCTCGCACTTCTTGATAAGTGGTTTCAATGCCAGCTTCTTTTAAGGCCTCATGCCAAGACTGGGCGTGTGCCAGATTGCTGTCTACAAAAGTTCCATCTACATCAATCAAAAGACCTTCAATTTTTCTCATGCCTACCTCATTGCTCGAACTCATTAAATCTCGACGTATACAGAGAATCTAGAGCCCCTGATAGATTACATGGACTTTGTTTTCTCGCGCGACAGTGGAGGCGTCGGGACGGACTTCATTCCACCCAGGGCGGGCCCGTTAATCACTTCTCCGGTACAGGCGAAACGCGATCCGTGACAAGGACAGTCCCAGGTTTTTTCTTTATCATTCCAGTGCAGAGGACCGGCAAGATGCGGACAGACTGCAGAGAAAGAATGAATGTTGTTGTCTTCATCACAGAAGACAGCGATTTCGCGCAAGCCGTCCTTTAAAATACGACCTTCTCCTGCTTGCATGTCTGCAGGCAAACTGTCATGGCGAACGTGAAGATGTTCCTCATAGGGAAGAGTGCTTTTAAAACCTTCTTGAACAAGTTGAGGCATCGCTCGTAAACTCACGCGGCTGGGATCATAAACATCCGACCACTCGTTACGCACATTTTGAATGAGATCGCGCAAAACTGTACCTGCCAGAGTTCCGTGTGTGAGTCCCTGACCTGAATCGCCACTTGCGATATACACATTGTCTTTGTCTCCCGGATTACGACCGATAAACGCCAGGCCATCGAAGGGCTCAATGATTTGGCCTGACCACTGATAAGAAATTTTTCCTGAAACGCCCAAACGTTCACGCGCCCATCTTGCCAGCTCTTCATGCGGTGGTCCCTTGTCAAATTTTTGACCGACACGATGGTCTTCGCCGCCGACAAGGACGGTGTCTATGCCTGGTGAAGTGGATTCAATGAGGCGCACATAGTGATAAGGATCTTCTGTATCCCACATTAGAATATCGGGGAAAGTCCCGGCTGGAACATCAATGCCGATGACATAGGTGCGGTAAGCTGCTTCTTTCGCATGAATTTTGACCCGATCGTTTACGGGAACATTGGTGGCAACAACGATATGTTGTGCTGTTACTTTGTGCCCAAAATCGGTGGTGACATAGGCGTTTTCTCCACCTTGAAACTCGACAACGGAAGTTAAATTAAAAACTTTCCCTTTCATTTGCTGAATGGCTTTTAAAAGTCCGCTGAGATATTTCAGAGGATGGATGCGGGCTTGGCGAGGAAAGTGTATGCAGGGCCCCAGTGTCGCAAAGTAGCGTGGTGAAACTTCGAGTGACATATCGCGGAATCCAATTCGGCGACAGGCTTCCATTTCATCTTCTAAAAGTGAAGAGCGCGTCGAAGGGCTTAAGAATAAATACCCGTCGACGCGTTTAAAATCACAATGAATATTTTCTTCTTGCACAATTTTTTCGATAAGGTCTACAGCATCACTATGGCTTTCGTAGGCGAGGCGAGCGCCCTTAACTCCATGAATGTGAATAAGATGTGTGAAGCGGTCATCTAAGACGTAAGACAAATGTGCACTGGTATGACCTGTTTCATTTTGCCCAAAGCTGCCACGATTTAAAACTGTCACGCGGTAACCATTTTTGAGAAGAAGATAGGCCGTCGTCAAACCTGCAATACCGGCACCCACGACGCAGACATCTGTCTCGAGATTTTCGCTTAAAGCAGGAAGAGCAGGAAGATCGATTGACTGCCAAATAGATGTCGAGTTCTGTTCCGCATGAAACATAGGATCTCCTTATCATTCGATAAGACTCCCGATTCTTAACGGGGCTATCAAGTTTTCGCTCTTGTTTGTTTTATAAAACAAAGCGTGTCGTTGTGAGACAAAAGGCGTTTCGAGGATTTTTTCGGAACGCTTTTCAGTGTCTAGATTTGAGATTTGCTTATGTAGGTTTTGGTCTCTTCCGAATAAACCTTGTAGTATATTTTTTGGGGGAACGAAATGCAGAAAGTCAGATGGGCTCTAGGGGCCTTTCTCACATTTTCTATTGCTAAAGCGCAGGTGCTTTCGGAGCCCGCCCTTTACAATCGTTGTTACTCCCATCTCACTGGAAAACCAGTTCCGCTAACAAGTACGATCATGCCACAAGTCAGAGAAGGAAAGGTGAAAGCACTCACTGCTTGCGCAAGTCTTCTTGATAAATCGCAACTCTCCTCCGGCGGCCCGCTGGTGAACTACGCCGACGGCGAAGCACGCTCTGTTCTCAACAATCTCTATGCATTTCACCGCACTTGGTTTTCTGGAAATACGATGGAGCAAATTCAAGATTACAGTGCGGAGATTTCATTAGGCACGATGGATGTCTATGACACAACAGAGCCAGCGTTGGCGCTCACTCGCGCGGCATTAGCTCAAGGCGCTCGCTATGCCGATGTTTTGACTTTGGGTGTGGGAGTTGCCGCCATTCGTGAAGAGAATCAAAAAATCCGCGCGCAAATTGGTTGGAACATCACAGCTCCGGGACGCGCGATCTATGGTAATAACGGCGCATACGATTTGAATGTGGTGAATTTCCGCCATTACACCGCACCATTTAGCGGTGACTCGAATGCGGGATTTTCTTATTTTGCCCAAATGCCTAAAATTGCCGTGGGTGAACTCACGGGTATTCGTCCTCGTACAGGTGATGTTTTCACGGTGCCCAATGTTTCATTAGCGCCACTTGCAAGTGATCGCCGTGGGAACGAGCAACCAGGTCTGAACTATAGTTATAATTTCTATAGCACGATGGGTGGGGGAGTCTTAGGTTCTCCGATCTATATGCTTTTAAACTTCGGTCATGGTTTTGGTGTGAACTCAAACGGTGCATTGAAATTGCCACGTCGCTGGTCGCAGTCCAATATGTCATCATTCTTGTGTGCCGAACTCCCAGCACTCCGTGAATCAGATATCCAAGCATTTATCATTGGCAATTCCACAACGCCATTTCGAAATTCTGCAAGCTGCGTGCTTTGCCATGCCAGCCTAGATCAAATGGCCTACACGGCTCGTAATGCTGTGGTTGCGAACTCTGACTATTTCCAAATTTCTGCAGGTCCGTACAACCATGCAAAACCTGTGATGATGCTTGCGACCTATCGTCAAGAAATAGCTTCCGTGAATGGATGGCCATCAGAAACAGTTCCTGATTTCCATCGTCAAGTGGCTTCGGGGCGTTTGTACTTCCGTTCTGTCACGGGAGAACTGATCAATCGCTCGGTAACCGGAGTTGCACAACTCGGTGCTGCGATGTCCGAGACATCCGATTTTTATCAATGCGCAGCTAAAAGATATTTTGAATATCTCAGTGGAATTAAAGTCGCACTTTATGATCGCCAAGATCCAAAGAACGCGCCTTTAAATGAATCTCTAAGCGCACAAGCAGCAGCAGATCGCGTGTATATCGAAAAATTGGGACAGGAATTAAGAGCGTCACAATCAATTCCTAACTTGATTAAAACAATCATGGCTTCAGATTATTATCGCCATGCGAATTACCGACCATAGACATTGGGGGAAAAGTGTCAGGGGATAAAAAAGGCTTTAACAGACGTGATTTTATGACAGGAACGGCAGTTCTTGGCGCGTCTGTATTGACGCCGACTCCTGTTGAACGCTTGGCTGAGGTACTCACTCGTGGTTTGATATCGCGAGCTCAGGCTGAGTCTATTGGTATTGAAGGACCCCGCAATTATTTAAATATTTTGATGTTCGGCGCACCTCTTCGCTATTGCTTTGATCACTGGATGAGAACCAAAGCTTCCGATCCTGCATTGGAATTCAACCCGATGGTCGCAACTAAAATGGTGAGCTCAGGCGGGCGAGTTGTCGGAACTGAAAACGCGACATTTAACTATAACGGAACTTTAGTTCCACATATGTTCTCGCATTCAGTTTATAACGGTAAAGGTGCGCAACGTCCCCTCACAGATCTTTTAAATCACATGTTGGTGATTCGTGGATTCGGAACGGGATTTGATGGTCATGCCTTTAACGTGATTGCACAACAATCACCCGTCGGCGGTATTGCCACGCTTTCGGGTGTGGCCGCTGATATGTCGAAAAAAACTTTCGAGGCTGTGCAGTGGCCAGATCGTGGCTCGGTGAGCAGTTACACTTCGATGAACGGGAAAGCTTTAAACAAGCTTGCGGGCGCAACACCACTAAAATCATTGCTGGAAGGTTTTGGTTCTCCTCAGCAGGGACTTGTTATGGGTCGCAATGTGAAGGACCGCAATCGTGCCGCCTATGATCTCGCGCAAGCACGACTGAAAGCTTATGCTCGATCTAATTATGCTGGAGCTAAAAATTTATCCCTGAATATGACTAACGCTGTTGATTTGATGAAAAAGGGCACGAACAATATTGATTCGTTCTGGCCGGCAGCGGTGGCTCGTTATAAAAGTGTGATCGAACTTAGCATGCGCCAAAGTGGGCTTGCGGGGATCAGCGATGTTCCGATGATCTCAGCACAGAATGAACTTTGGAAAGTTCACGTAGCCGCTGGCAATCGTGGTTTGATCGTCGGTGCCAATTCAGATTTCAGAGATGCTATCAAAACAATGGCAGCCATTGATCATTTGGCGGAAGGTTTAGCGATGGCGGAGTACGTCTTCCGCGAAAATCTAGTGACGTCCTTAGAAATTTCAACAGGGGAACTGTCAGGTTTAAATATTTTAGAGCAAAATGTGGCGCAGTTTGTTTCCCATGTCGGAATCAAAGACATGCATGAAACCGGTGCGATCACAGGCCTTCTGATCACAGCTGCGTACTTCCGCGGTTTATCAGCTGGCATCTTAGAATTAATGGATCAGCTAAAAGGCATTCAAACGTCGACGGGTACAGCTTGGTCCGATACTGTGGTGCAAGTTATTTCAGATTTCAATCGCAGTGCGCGCATCAGTGGTGGCGGCAGCGATCACGGCTACAATCAAATGGTCACAAGCGTTTACACAGGAGCTTTCGATAAAGGACCTTACGTTGTCGGGAATATTCATCTCTCCGGTCACGGTGGTGGATACGCGGGAACTCAAGGTATTGCGGCTCCGATTTCTGGTTACACACAAAAGCGCATGCCAAATCCAACAATGGCGGCTTCAACAGTCACTGCATTGTTGAGAGTGAATAAGAATCCTTTCGAAAACTTGGCGGCCCCTTTGGTGCGCCTTGAAAACGGCCGCTTGGTACTTGCCAGCGAAGCGAGCATAGTGAGGGGATGATGAGAAAACTGGGGGGGACATTCCAATTTCTTATCGTGTTTGCGGCACTCACTGTGTTGACTCAGTTGTATCAAAACTGTGGTCAGGTGGGTTTGTTAAGCTCGAATGAATTTGCGAGTCTCTCTATGGGAGACGCTGGTATGAACGATCAAAATCACCCTGCGCAAAGCAAAGTGTCTTCGGGGCAACGAGTTTTGGCGATGAATAAAACTTATGTGGCAGAACTTGTTCGTGAAGTTTTCACCTCAGCAAATTATCCTGTGCCGGCATTAGATGCTTTGATCAATCAATGGATTTTATATCGAGGTGCTCAGTACGGTGTGGGATGTAATCCCTATGACACTTACTCCACCCGCGATTGCGGCGGTGGAATGTCGGGAGCAAATCTGCCTTATCATGTGGATGATAATACAGTTCGCGAGTCCTTTCGCATTCAATTTTGTGAACACGCGTTGGGGACGGATAATGGTGTGAATGCGGTCTTAGAAAAAGTTTCGAATCGCTCGGTGGCACCAACGGCGGCCGCCATCGCGCAAATTTATTTGTTCTTCTATCGGGGCGATGAAGCTCCAAGTGATGTGATTGCATCTTTATTAGATATGGATGTGACTCTAGCGAAAAACAATGAGAGCGTTATCAATAGATGGCGCGCCGTTATTCTGCAAATCTGCGAATCGCCGGGTTGGCAGTTGCAGTAGGGCACGTAGGGGGGAGTTATGAAGAAAAAAATATTAGCGGGCATGGCCGTAGGAATTCCTCTGTTGTTGCTAGGTTTTCAGAACTGCAGCGAGTTTCAGCTGACAGATGAAGTTGTCTTTGACCAAAGTCTCACGGACTTGGCGATGTCGCTGGATAATAAACTTTTGCCGGGACTTCTGCAGAGTAGTGATATCGTTTATTGGAACCCAGACGGTCTGGGAGATTCCATCAAGAAAAATCCCATTCTCGCAAAAGAAATGGGTTACGTGATCGCCATTGGTCGCAATGCTGCTGGAAAAATTATCTCTGTTGATTCCGGATCAATGTCGGAAGAAGGCAGCATCTTAGTACAAAATGGAAAAATCCGCGCCACACGCTATACCAGTTCAACAAGTTATGATTATTTGGAAGTGAATGTACCAAGTGCCGGTGACAAGATGGTCCTGGCCGCATCTTTCGGTGAAAAAGCGGGAAGCTTCACCTTGATGGTGAATGGTGTGATTCAAACAGGGACTGTCACCAAAGTAGGAACGCCTTTGGATTTTTCATACCTTGCGAAAGGTGTTTCTCTTTCTGGTACAGCAGGCGTGGTTGATGAAGTCATGGTTTATGGAAAAGCTTTGACCAATGCGGAGCTAAATGTTCTTTCGAGATATGTTGCGAGCAATAATGGCATTAAGAATGTTATTGTTGATCCAGCACTGCTGTCGGATCCATCAGTCATTGGTGGTAACGGTGGCGGCGGTGGAACCACTCAGCCAAGTGCTGCATTTACTGCTGCAAAAGCCGTTATCGATGCTCGCTGTTTAAGTTGTCACAGTTCGGGATCTAGTTATGGAGATTTCTCAAACTTGACTGAAGCTCGTGCAAAACAATTGTCTTTGGTGATTCCAGGTTCACCGGAATCGTCAAAAATATATTACAGATTGACTGGATCTAGTGGATCAAATGGACCCAAAAATATGCCAAGCGGAGCCTCAATCTCAACTTCAGACGTGAAGATTGTCAGCGACTGGATTTCTGGAATTAAGTAGCCTAAACTATTTTTTAAATGGATCTATAAGGAGAACCACTATGAAGTTTGCAGCAGCAACGCTAGTTTTGTTTTTTTCACTCACATCTATGGCACAAGAGGCTACCGTCGACGTGACGTTGAATCCGATGGGGGATTTCAAAGGTAAAACGTCTGATGTTAAAGGGAATGCAACAGTAAAAGGAGATGAAGTATCAGCGACTAATATCGTTGTTAACTTGAAAAATCTAAAAACGGGTGTTGAGCTTCGCGATAAACACACGCAAAAATATTTAGACACAGGTAAGTTCCCAGAAGCTGTTCTTTTGAGCGCAAAAGGTAAAGGCGGAAAAGGCACGGGTCGTATCCGTATCAGAGGCGTAGAAAAAGATATTTCTGGTACCTACAAAGTAGAAGGTAAAACTTTGAAAGCGCAATTTGATTTGAACATCGCTGATTTTGGTATCAAAGATATCAACTACATGGGCGTAGGCGTTGAAGACAAAATTACTTTGAACGTAAGCGTTCCAGTAAAATAGTTCGATTCGAATCAAAAATAAAAAAATGGCAAGAGGGTCTCTCTTGCCATTTTTATTTTGTTTCAGATGAGAATCTTTTAGAAGCGGTAGTTCAGGCCGATTCTCCACAGGGTCCCGCCTTCACCGACGTGCCCCAAACCTTGATAGAGCTCCCAATCTTTCGCCAAGCGAAGATTAAGGTCACCCATCGCCATCACATTTGGATTTTTACCGCTTTCAGCTGTGACATTTGTCGTTGTATCGTCTGGCCATTCCAAGACGCGATTAAAAATCATCAAAGTTGTTCCGAAATTAATTCGGCCGCTCAGACGGTAAAACGCGCGAGCGGAAGCTCCGAGCATCGTGAAGGCGATTTTATTTTGCTCATAAAATCCAGGGCTTCCACCATTGGCTTTTCCCGCACCGATGTGAGCACCCATCGACCAGCCCCAACGCACATACGTATAATCTTTTTGTACCGAAATAATAAAGCCACTGAGATTGGCAATCGAATTTGTCGTCACACCAAATTGGCGCAGACGAAGTTCTTCACTCCACTGAACCAAGGAAATACCGACATTCCAATTTTCCAAGCGCTGCACACGGCCTCGCGTTGCTGATGCAGCAGGAGCCGGAGTTGCGGTTTCACCTTCTTCTTGAGCCCACAGTGGAAGAGCAAGGAAAACCAAAAGACTTGTTAGTAAAAGTTGTTTCATATGCTTCCTCACGTCCTAGTAAGACAAATGGTATTGTGCTTGGAATGCCCAGGCGTCCTGAATGGCCATAGTTTCGTCGTAAGCTTTACCGTTGATAAACATCAAACGAAATTCGGAGCGTGGAAGAGGGAAGAGTAAAGCACCAAAGCTCCATCTCATCAGTTCTGCAGAGCTGTTTTCGATATCAGCACGAGTTTGTTCGATCGTAGATAATAGGTTGTATCCGCGACGCAGGTTGATCAGTGTTTGCACATAAGCATAGGATCCAAGCTGTTTGGTTCCTGTTGCTTTTGTTGTGACTTCTTTCAGTCCCGCCTCGGCAATCAAAGAAGACCCCTTCGTCAGACCCATACGAGTTTGAACACCCGCAAGATTGTATTTTCGAACGTCACTCTCAGAGCTTAAGATAGAGCCACCGACTTTGAATTTTTCATAGACTTGATATTCGCCGGTTGCGGAATAACCTTTTTGCTTATTTGCGTCGTCTTCTTCAGCGGCATTTCCAACAAAACCGTTCAGAGCCAAATCCCAGTCGGAATAAGTGATGTGGAGGATAGCTCCTTGCGATTGACTGTATTTATCAAGCCCGATTCCCGAACGACTGTATGCTGTATGGTCAATTTGACGAACACCATAAGCAATATCCATCTGCCCCAGGTACAGCCAGTAGTTGTTCGTGATTTTCGCGCGCAAATAATACTCTTTCATGAACCATGTATTTTGTTTTCCATAATACGGTTCAAGAGCGGTGTAAGACGGAGTGGTCACTAACACGTAATCTTGCTTTTTGTTCAAGATGAAATTGAGATTCACGTCCGCTTGCATGTTGATGAAGCGTTCCATTCTCTGATCTGTGCCCAATCCGTTTTGCAACCATAAACCGCGGTATTTAATCCCCGGGCGAATCCACCATGGGAGTGGCTTGCTGCCTAAAAAACCCGACATCGCCGCGATCTCTTCGTCTTCCATAGATTTAGGGAAGACGTCGCGTGCAGTGATCTCCTGAGCGAAGAGCGCTCGACCGTAGTCATTCAGAGCACCGCTGCCAAGACCGTTAAAATGGCAGGTAATACAAGATGAGTAACCGTAGCCGATAAAATCGGGATACGCGTGACTTACTTGTGTGTAAGAGAAAATGGACACCAACGAAAATAGGGATGTAATAAGTATTGAGTGTTTCACAGTGAGACAATTCTAACCCGCCAAATGCGAGAAGCAATTAAAAAAAGCTCGAATGGGAATGTGTTTGCGCCGATAATATAGGCATGAAGCATTCGAACCGCGTGATCGCTCTTATCATCGCTATTTTACCAATCTACGATCTGTATTTGGGCCATGAATATGGTCAGTCAATTTTCACTCCACTCGAGTGGACATTGATTGTCGGAAGTGCATTGAGTTTGCAAATACGTCACAAGTCAGCATGGATGATGGGTCTTCTGCTGATGAGTATATTTGTACTCAAAATGGCAAAAGAGCGCTTTTTCCCTGTTATCCAAGATGAAGCAGAGCCCATGGTTCGTGCTGCAAAATTCCTCGGTGCGATGATAGGGCTGTTTGTTATTGGCACGGTCGGGCTGTTGTTCCGATATCCTTATTTGGATCGCCGTCAAAAGTGGTTAGGTCCTACGGCAGATCGCTATATGGTACAGCTACCGGTTACGATCAATGGTTCCATTAGCGCGGAAACGGTGGACCTTTCGTATACGGGAGCCCACATTCGTTTGAAAAATGAGAGTGAAAATATCCAGGGAGGCGATCGTATTTCGCTGCAAATCCCCGAAATTTCAGATCTGGTCTGCCAGGCTCAGGTCATTGCCCGTGAAAAGGATTCATTACGAGTTAATTTCGACAACGTCGAGGGCTCTAATAAGGATATCCTGCGCCAATGGCTGCTCAGCCAAGATGTTCCCAAGAAAGCGTAAAACACCTGTAGCCCTCAGACTTATTTTGCGCTAAAAGAGTGCAAAATAAGTTGAGGCGTCATGGCAAAGAAAACTACTAAAACTTCCAAAAAATCTTCTCCAAAAGTTGTTAAAAAAGCATCAGATGAAATCGTTCTCAGCACAAAATCGATTCTGGACAATGTGCGTCCAACGCCGATGAAACACAACGGTCTTAGCAACGAAGATAAAATCCAAATCATCTCTGAAAAGTTCACTGAGATTATGGAAACGCTGGGCTTGGATTTGGAAGATGACAGCTTAAGCGATACGCCTCGTCGCGTGGCAAAGATGTATGTGAACGAAGTTTTCGGTGGCTTGGATCCACATAAGTTTCCGAAAATGACGGTCATTGATAACAAAATGAACTATGATCAGATGATCGTGGTGCAAAAAATCAGCAGTTTATCTTTCTGCGAGCATCACTTTTTGCCAATCGACGGTTATGCCACAGTTGCTTATATCCCGAACAAAAAAGTGATCGGTCTTTCTAAGATCAATCGCATCGTGCAATTTTTCTCGCGTCGTCCCCAGGTTCAAGAGCGTCTGACGAAACAGATCGCTGATTGTTTGCAATACGTTTTGGGCACGGAGCACGTGGCTGTTCATATCAGTGCAAAACACTATTGCGTGATCATGCGTGGAATTGAAGACACAGACAGTGTGACTTCCACAGCAGATCTTCGTGGTCACTTCAAAAGCAAGATGGACACTCGCGAAGAGTTCCTTCAACACTGTAAAACAAAGGTCTAAGTCTTGAGTATGGATTCTGAACTCGAAAAACGTTTCGTTGATGTTGAGACGAAGGTCACTCACCAGGAATTCCTGGTCGAGCAGCTCAACGAAATCGTCTATCAGCAGCAAATCAAGATCGACCAATTGGAAGCTGCTCTCACGAAACTTGCCAAGCGTATGGCACAGATGGCGGCAGGGGAAGCCGAAATTGGTCCTGCTAACGAGAAGCCACCGCATTATTGATCTTGGCCCTATTTGGGGCTATGCTCTCTGAATGCAAAATAAAATCGTAAAAATTGGAAATATTGAAGTCGCAAACAACAAACAATTCGTTTTGTTTGCGGGTATGAACGTTTTGGAATCTCGTGACCTTGCGATGCAAGTGTGCGAGCACTTCGTAAAAGTCACAGACAAACTTAAAATTCCGTATGTGTTTAAATCTTCTTTCGACAAAGCCAACCGTTCATCGATTCACTCCTATCGCGGCCCGGGCATGGAAGAAGGCCTTAAGATTTTCCAAGAATTGAAAAAAACTTTCGGCGTAAAAGTCATCACAGACATTCACGAGATTCATCAGGCCAAACCTGTGGCTGAAGTGGTCGACGTGATTCAATTGCCAGCCTTTTTGGCTCGTCAAACAGATCTTGTGGAGGCAATGGCACGAACAGGTGCTGTGATTAACGTGAAGAAGCCGCAGTTCTTGGCTCCAAGCCAAATGGGGAATATCGTCGAAAAGATCGAAGAGTGTGGTAATGACAAAATCATTCTTTGTGACCGTGGCACATGCTTTGGTTACGATAACTTGGTTGTCGACATGCTGGGCTTTACTGTGATGAAGAAAGTTTCTAAAGGCAGCCCGGTTATCTTGGATGCCACTCATGCCTTGCAAATGCGTGAGTCGGGTGGAGCCGCTTCCGGTGGTCGTCGCGCGCAAGTGGCAGAGCTTTCTCGTGCTGGTCTTGCTGTCGGTATCGCCGGACTTTTTATCGAAAGCCACCCAGATCCAGATAAAGCAAAGTGCGATGGACCGTCAGCTCTAGCGCTGGCCAAGGTCGAGCCGTTCTTGCAGCAAATGAAAGCTATCGACGATCTTGTGAAATCTTTCCCAGAACTCAATACCGAAAAATAAGGGAGCGAAAGCTCCCTTTTTTATTTCTTCTTTCGACTCGCACTCGACCTTGGTGCGTGTGGAAGGTGCTGCATTTTTCCGATACCTCTTTAATGAAGTGCTTGTTTTTCCTTTTCTCAATTTTAGTCAGTCACACCGCTTGGTCGCAGGGGGAACCTCAACCCATGCCGGGAATTGGAATCATGATGTCTGGTGTGATAGTCGCCCCACCTGAATGCTCCAAGGAAGCATTGAGAGGGAGAGCCGCCCGTATTGCCAGAAGTTATGCCGACGAAGACATGACAAAGTCGTATCAGTCCATTGAAGCTTATTTGGCTCGATGTAAAAAGACCGGCAGTCAGTTTGGTTTGGACATGCCACATCTGCAAAATCTTGTGAAAGTCTCACAACAAAAGGCATTCGAGCGAACGCGAGACGAGATTGAGTATGCAGCCAAATTCGGAAAAGTAGACGAGTTGGCAAAACGTTATCGCGAGCAGGCTGCCGCTTTAGGAATGTCGAGTGCTGAGATCGAGGCATTTTTAACACCGCTGGAAAAATTAGGAATTCAATCTTTTCAAAAAGAGCAAGCTTCTTGCAAACCTGTCGACATGAGTGCCGAGTTAGGTCCGGTTCGCGATCAAGATTCGCTGGGTTGGTGTTACGCTTTCGCCGCTTCGGATCTTCTTTCTTATAAAACGAAGCAACGTATTTCCGCGGCCGATATAGCTCTCACCTATAATAAAAACTTTGAGAACGACATTTCGCGTGTCATGGGCGCAAAAGAATCTTCATTTGAGGGTGGCGTCTTTAGATCCGCTATTGCAGCGGCAACGGAAAAGGGACTCTGTTTAGAAAAAGATCTACCGAGTGAAGACAATGCCAACGCCAACTTGGAAACCAACCTGAATTTGATCGATAAACTCCGAAGAGGCAGTGATCGCAAGAACGCACTTGCCTGTGCTGAAGTTCGTACTGCCGCAAAAGCTTTGTTTCCGAATTTGGACTTTGATGATGTAAGAAAGATCGCACTGACGACGGTCGATAAAGATATCGTTCAAAAAATGGCAGATAAATCGTGTCAGAAAAGAATTAAAGTGGACGCCCAAGTAGAAAGTGTTGCGAGTTGGGATAAGCAGGAAATTGCTGAGGGTATTGATAAAAACTTGGATCAAACAAATCCGGTCGCTATTGCCTATGATGCGGAAGTTCTCTCTTTTCCAAAGTCGAAATACGGAGTGCCAAATCATGGAAGCGTTATTGCTGGACGTCGATTCAATGAGAAAACCGGGCAGTGTGAATATCTTTTGAGAAACTCATGGGGACGAGGCTGTTTCTCTTACCATAGCGGATATGAATGTAAAGACGGGCAGATTTGGATTCCGAAACCTTCACTGATAAAGGCGACAATGAATGTTATATCTATTAAGTAAAATCATTCTTATCGTGGGTTTATTTGCGCATGCGGAAGAGCCCCTTCGTTGTGAAAAAGGCCAAATTCGCTCTGTGACTTCAGGTAAAACAACAATCACCGATGTGACTTATTGCTATGACAAAGAGACGAAATCGCAATTATTCTCTCCCAATTGTCGATCGAAAAAATGCGTGGCGTTTGATTACCCAGAAGAGCTGCAATTCAAAGATTTTATTGGTCCTACCGGAAGCCCTGGTTTTAAAGTGTGCCGTAAAGTCGGCGGAATTCCTCAGATCGTGGAATTTAAAGTCTCTGAAAAGTGGTACAAACTCGATCAGTGCATTTTTCAGGATGGGTCCTTTGTGAATTCAGATTTTTTGGCTCACTATTATTTCCATCTCAAGAAGCTAGAGCCCCTCCAGTAAGTCACATTGATGTGTCATCTTAAAGGCTTTTCTATAAAATCTTCAGGGGTGGACTGGATAAGATCGCTTTTATAAGGGGCTCGTCGTGGCATGCTCCTCGCAATTGAGGCTGCCATCAATTAAGGAGTTCCCTATGAAAATGATGATTATGGCATTGGCCTCACTTTTGTCCTTGAACGCTTTTGCTGGCTCTTCCATTGAAAACGCTGCTCGCAAACAAGCTTTTGATTTTGCTTCAAAAGTATTTTCAAACATGGCTGACTATGATGCTGATTTTTCTGTTCAATTGGACTCACAAAACAAAAACTTTTTTATCTACAATGCCGTTGCAACGTTTGATGAAGCATCATGTTCTTTGCAAGTTTTCGTGAATAAAAAAACCGGAGAAACTTTCAAAGTTAACGATCCAATCTGCAATTAATCCGACCTAAAGGTGTGAGCTGACTTTGCCAAGGCTCACACCATCTGCTTCTCTTCATTTATTTTGCCACCAGTCTTTTGCAGTCTCCATACACACTTTTTTCTGAACTAAAATACTCCTGAGAGCACAACGCTTTCGAAACTTGTGAAAACAGGAGGGTCTATGAAAACTATCACTTCACTTCTTGCATCTCTCACGCTTTGTTTTATGGCGAGTACGGCTTCGGCTGATGGCGAGCAAACTCCAATGGGTGGCTCGGGAACGGCTGATAATCTCTTTTCGAACACGGAAGAGAAAATGTCTCTGCCAGATTTTGCCGAAAGACTTGCAACACCTACAACAGAATCAGATGCAGATACGCAAACATATACTTGTCGTGCTTGGACAACATGTCCTGGTGGCTATCGAATTTCTTGTTGGTCGCGCGGTTACAGATGTTACTCCGAAGCGACTCCTGGATATCGAGTCTACTGTAGTGCAACTTCAAGATCTGGTTACACAAAATACTGGGTTTATTATTGCTACTAAGATCTGGAAGCATTAGCTAAGCGATATCACGCAGCCACTGATTGAGGCGCGTGATATCGCTGGAACTTGCATTGGTGTACTTGAAAAGATACTGGCCGTTTTTGGAATCCGTCAGGCGTGCTTTTAAGAGCAATCCATTATTCAATTTGAATTCGACCTCGCGAGATTCGATTCCCGACGGTGGTTGCGGTAGTAAGCACTTCACTTGAAATCCCAAGCTTGAAATTCCAGTGACCTGAGCCCAAGGATCTGCCGCACCGAACGAAAGCAAAATACGGCGCTTGCTTTTATAAGATTTCACTTTGCGTAGGGGAGTGACCGTTGGCTTTTCAGATGGCAATGGAACGACCGCCAACGGAGTTTTTTGTTGTGGCTCACGGACTGGAATTGCTTTTTCCGGAGCGCGAACAGCTACTACCGTTGGAACGGGTTGAGGCTGCGCTTTCTGAGGTCTTTTCGGGGCTTCAACTTTCCAAACGAGTTGGTCCACGATGAATGCAAAAGCCAAAATATTGATACCAAGATAAAGAGCCGCCACCCAACTTTCGCGAAAATTCGGAGCGAAATTCAAAACTTGGTGAACGATATAAGCACCCAATACAAACAGCGTAAAGCGCCACGCCGATTTTTGACCTCGCAACATCAAAACACCATTAGCAATTGTGAGCAGGGCCAATATCAAAAGAAATGCGGGCTTATTCGTGAGATAACGCCAATAAAGTGAAAATGTGCGTTCGCTCGCAGCGTGACTCACAAACAGGCGTGTCAACGAATTGATAAAGGGTGCCAGAATCATGGCGACGCCGAAAGTTTGAATGACGCCTTTTTTTTCTAGGATTTTGGTGACGAACATGGGACTACCCAGTGGCCTTATTGCCAGCAGAGTCCTCATCCGTAAAGCGCATTTGAATCAGCTCGTCATTGCCATTCGGAGGCGTGCTGCCACCTGCTGCTGGAGTTTCAAATGTTTCGGGTGTGTTTTCTTTTTTACGACGAGATTCCAAAGACTCACTAGAGGCAATAACCAAACAGATGGCGAGTGGGTCAAAGATACACACGAAAAGCATGATCAAGTATTTAACCACGGCATCGATCTCAACTTTGAAGACTTTTGAGATATAGATAAGAGGACCAACTTTTTGTTGAACAGCTAGGATCGATAATTTTGAATCCGCGATCTTTTTGTCGACTTCGGCATTCTTTTTATTGATCTCAGCAACTGCGGGCTCTAGATCGGAACGAAGTTTCAAGCGGGCGGTGATACGATTCGCAGGAATCTCGTCAATGGAGCGATTCAAGCGCTGGATTTCAAGATTGTTGCGTTCTTTCTCCACATGCAATGACTGCATTTTGATTTCTTCTGCAGCCAACGCACTGGTTGCGGATTGATAAGCGTTGGAGAGGAAACCAAAAATACCCATGCTCGTAATCGCACTCAATGCCACAACTGAAGCGACAAGGTAAGTACGAAGGAGCAAATTCAATTTTGTCCAACGTTGGTGCAAATAAGCGGCGAGGACGAATTTCGAAAACTCAAGAGAGCCGGCCATAACAGCCACGGCAAGGGTCGCACCTGAGAAAAGGGCTGCAAGTCCATCAATAGAAAAAAGCGCGCCCAGGATAGAAACGCACACAGCTGAAATGATGAGACCTATTGTCACCCAAAGTGAAACCATGATTTTTTATCGGACTATTTCGGAGAGGCCTTTATAAGACTCTGCGGGGATTCTCGAATGAAGCCTCGGCTTTGGATTTTAGTCGAGGGTGGCTACCAAGATGAAGGGCTGGTTTGTGAGGTGTCTGTAACGGACGTGCGAACAATGATCGAAATAAAAAAGGGAGCCAAAGGCTCCCTTTTGAGGCTATTGCTCTAGCATCGGCTGCAGAAGCTCGCGCGAGTTCTTCGAAAGCGAAGGGGCTGCGACCATGCGGCGGATTTCTACAAGCGCACGTTCTTGCATTTGGGGATCCAGCTTTTTCACGAACGTGAAAGCGGCACAAAGGCGAGCAGCGACTTGCGGATTTTTTGGATCAATTTCCAAAATCATGTCTGAATAAAATTTGTAAGCATCTGTGCTTGGATCATTGAAACGAACCAAGTTCGCGCCAAACGCACGCAATAATGAATACACATTATTTGGATTTGTTAGGCTAAACGAAGGATGTTTCGTCAAACGTTTCACATCTTCAAGTGTTTCTGGGCGGCTCGTTGTCGCTTGAACCATCAACCACTTGTTGATCACGACCGAGTCATCTTTCCATGTCTCATAGAAGTCATGTAAAACTTGATCACGGTTCGCCACATTGGAGTCAGCCAAAATCGACAAACTTGTCATACGGTCCGTCATGTTTTCCGCATTCCAATATTGTTTTGTGACCAGCTCCATGATCTCCGGTTTTTCCAGCATCGATAAATAAACTAACGCCTGGTTTTTCAACTGGCGATGTCCTGAGGACTTCGTGCTCTTGGCGTCCACACCATGATATTTTTTATAGATCGCCAGAAGGGCTGCTTCGTTTTGTTGCGCAATCGTCTTCTTCAAAGCTTTGCGAGCTTCGTAGAACGCCATTGCATCCAAGACAGATTCTTCTTGAGCCAAAACAGCGTTACTTGGCAACGTCAACATTTTCGCCATAAACAGCGGATCCATCGAACTGTCATTGATAACTTTCGTCATCGTTGAAACAAAGCGAGGGTCCACTTCCAGAGGTTGTTTGTTGCGAGCCTGACTGATCAGTTTATGGAAAACACGGAGGCTTAATTTTTGACCTGCTTCGCGACGATTGAAAGAATCCGTATCGTTTTCAAACAAGAAATACAAATCTTCTTCGGCTGCATTCCATTTCAAGTGAACGGGTGCAGAGAATTCACGCAAGATGGAAAGAACAGGACGCTCCGAAATATTTTTGAACGTGTGTCTTTCTTTTTGCTCGCGCAGTTCGATCAAGTGTTTGCCATCGGTATTTTTTTGAATTCTCTCGCTGTGTAGAGTGAGTTCTTTTCCGTTTTTGTCCAAAAGACCCAACATCAAAGGAATATGAAAACTTTCTTTGCTAGGTTGGTTTGGAGTTGGAGCACATGTTTGCTCTAACGTCAGGTGATACTCTTGGTTTTTTGCATCGTACTCTTCGTGGACGTGAACAGTCGGTGTTCCCGCTTGTGAATACCAACGACGGAATTGAGTGAAGTCTTTTCCGTTCGGTTCAGAAATCGCAGCGGCGAAATCTTCAGTCGTCACAGCTTGACCGTCATGACGAGCAAAATACTCATCCATACCTTTGCGGAAACCCTTACGGCCCACAATGGTTTGCATCATGCGGATCAACTCCGCACCTTTTTCGTAAATCGTCATCGTAAAGAAGTTATCAACCGCCATGCAAGATTCAGGACGGACTGGGTGGGCGTTAGGGCCGCCGTCTTCAGCAAACTGTCCTGCGCGCAAAGCATCGACGTCCTCAATACGTTGCACACCACGATCTGTCATATCAGCAGAGAATTCTTGGTCGCGGAAAACCGTCAAACCTTCTTTCAATGAAAGTTGGAACCAGTTTGCCAAAGTCACACGATTACCTGTCCAGTTATGGAAGTACTCGTGAGCAACAACGGATTCAATGCTGTGGAAGTCTGTATCTGTCGCCGAATTTGCGTCAGCCAAGACCAAGCGAGAGTTAAAGATATTCAAACCTTTGTTCTCCATGGCACCGGCATTGAAGTCATCAATAGCGACGATCATATAATCATTTAAATCGTACTCACGGCCATATGCTTCTTCATCCCACTTCATGGATTTTTTCAAAGACTCCATGGCATGCCAGCAGCGATCTTGTTTCCCGTGAGCCGCATAAACTTCAAGATTTACTTCGCGGCCGGAAGCGGTCGTAAACGTATCACGAATCACTCCAAGATCACCCGCAACCAGGGCAAAGAGATAACAAGGTTTTTTGTGTGGATCGCGCCAGTAAGCTTTATGACGGCCATTGCCGAGGTCTTCGACTTTCAAGCGGTCGCCGTTTGAAAGTAGCACTGGGTATTTCGTTTTATCAGCTTCAATCGTCACAGAGTAAGAGGTCATGACGTCAGGACGATCCAGGAAGTAAGTGATTTTGCGGAAGCCTTCTGCCTCACATTGAGTACAGAAAATACCGTTGGATTTATACAGTCCCTCAAGGCTGGTATTATTTTGTGGCTCGAGCTGAGTTTCGATTTCCAACGTGAATTTTTCCGGTGTTGTTGGAATCGTCAAATGTTCTTTGGTCAGCGTGTATTGACCTTCTTGAAGCGTTTCTCCGTTGATTTTAACGGAGATCAATTTCATGTCTTCGCCATTTAAAACTAAGGACGCAGAAGGTGATTTTTTTTCAATTTCTGATTTTGCGACAACTCGACAAAAGTCTTCGTTCAAATTGAAGTCGAGATTCACAGACTTAACTGTAAAGTCCGGAGTTTTGTAGTCACGTAGATAAATTTTCTCTTGTTTCATATCGCCTCGCTCTAGATAATGGACGCATGAGTTTGCTGATCACTTCTATCACAATAACGACCCCGCATCTACAGGACATGCTGGGTTTTTATCGAATTATTGGCTTTCAGTTCAGAGCGGCCAAAGTCGAAAAGGGGAGTGAAATCTATAAAGCCCATCATAATGGGGTCGAATTTTCGCTTTATAAGACGGCAAACCCGCTAAAATCCCAGATTCCAAGCCTTCAGTTAGGCTTTTTAGTTACAAATTTGGATGCTACCGTCGAACAACTCAAAAATGTGCCAGGTGCCACATGCATCCTTGATCCGACAGAGATGCCGGATGGGAAGAAGGCCATCATTTTAGATCCTGATGGCCATTCAATCGAACTCGCAGAAAAAGTCTAAAATTTAGAGAGTCAGAGCTTTCTTAAGGCTCGTAAGACCCTTTGCTGTTGCAGCTAAGCGCGCCAAGTCATGGACTTTGTCAGCTGAAACATCTTGAGAGCGAACTGTTTTTTCATGGCTTGCCACGCAAACCGGGCAGGCATTGATGATCGAAACAGAAAGCGCCATCATTTCGAAATCTTTTTTGCTGTTGATGTGTTTCGCAAGTGAGTTCATGCGAAGACCTGCGCGTGGATAATCCGGCGCTACCTCAGCAGGCAAGAAAGATTTGAATTTGTAGTAAACGTTATTCATGCCCATGATACCTGCGATTTCCGCAGCTTCTTGGACTTGTTCTTCAGGCAATTGCAAATCACTTAAAAGATTTTTCGCCAATTGAACCATCGCTTTGTTTTCAAGAGCGACAGAAATCGAAAGCAAATTCAAAAAACGCTCAGAAGGTTCAAGTGGGCTGTCTTCTAAAACTTTTTTAAAGTTCAAAGACAAATCACGGTAGATCGCCGTTTGTGCATTCGGATATTCAGCTTCTAAATAAGCATCTACTTTTTCAGAAATAGACATGTACAACTCCTTAATGATTTCCAGAACTGGAACTAAGATAATTTAATAGCAATCGAAAACGCGAACGGTGTCGCTCGCGTTTTCTGTTGCGATTAAGCGTTCAAAGTCGCTTGACCTTTTTCCCAGTTACATGGGCAAAGTTCGTCAGTTTGAAGAGCATCTAGTGTTCTCAAAACTTCTTTCACGTTACGGCCTACAGAAAGGTCGTTAACTGCAACCCAACGTACGATACCATCTGGATCTACGATGTAAGTTGCACGCAAAGGAACTTGGTCTTGCTTATGAAGAACGCCCAAAGTACCAGCTAGTTCTTTTTTGTAGTCAGCAAGCATTGGGAAAGAAAGATTTTTCAAATCGTCATGGTTGTTTCTCCATGCCAAGTGAACGAAGTGAGAGTCAGCAGAAACGCCGAACAATTTCGCTTCACGAGCTTGGAAATTTTTGTGTTCTTTGTTGAACTCAGCAATTTCAGTAGGGCATACGAAAGTGAAATCCAAAGGCCAGAAGAAGAAAACAGACCAGCTGCCTTTCATGTCTTTAGAAGAAACTTCAGCAAACTCTTTGCCTTTTTCGCGAGAAACGCAAGCTTGCAATTTGAATTCTGGGAATTTTTCGCCGATACCTAACATCTTATATCTCCTTTGTGTTTGGTAAATTTGAATTAGTAGTTATTTAATTTCGCCCTTAAGGACGAGTTTAATGTCTTTCACTTTAAATTTTTTCGGGATCGCGATGTCGATTTTCACATCCGCTGGATCGATATCGTAAATCTTGCCCGTGCTCTCATCGACAAAGTGGAAATGATCATGCGTATTGCAGTCATAAACCACTTTCCCTGAATGCGGGAATTTGAACTCTTTCAAAATGCCAGCATCCACCAATGTGTTGAGCGTATTGTACACAGTTGCTTGGCTGATTTTTCCTAAGTTCACATCAGCCCATTCTTTCACGTCATCAGCAGTCGGGTGGTCCGCTTCGTTCAGCACGAATTTGCAGATTGCCAGACGTTGAAGCGTCGGTTGCACTCCTGCATTTTGCAGGCGCTCTTGGATGTCGTTTGCAGATAAGCACGGCTTATTCATGTACGAACCTTCTCCCTTTAAACCCTCAATAGTCTGACGTAATACAACCACCCTCGGAAGTGTTAACGCCGAGTTCTAAATAAATTCTAAATTTAGAATAATTCTAAAAGTGGAACGTGTCAACCCTCAGAAGGTGCGCCGTACCTTTTTGGAGTACGGCGCATAAATTCCTGTATTTTCATATATTTAGGATTTGAGATGAGGGCGGGGCGGGCCGGGTTGTCCGACCAAAGGATTTAGAAGTGGGGCTAGTTTCCAGAGATCTTGAGAGGGTTGGAGTCGGCTTTCGAGCTCGTCGTTTGGACGAAATCGCGGATATATTTGGCCGATAATTCTGGATACTGATGTTGAGGAGCATGGCCTGTTTGCGGGTAAACCACAAGGTGGGTGTTCGCCATTTTTCCGCTGAACTGATACCAATCCTCAGGCTTGCAAGCATTGTCATGATCTCCAGCGATCACCAAGATCGGTGTTTTACCTTTCATGTGCATATCCATCACGCCCGTTTTGTTTTCGCGATATCCGGCGACAGCTTTTTGTTGGTCCATAAAAAATTCCGGCGGCATCATAACGCTGGTATCTTTGGTTCGCTGAGCAATGCGCTCGTGCGAGGCTTGTGCCGCTTTCATGCTTTCCTTGGACGGGGGATAAAAGAAAAGAATTTCTTCATCTTTTAAATCATTCACAGTTTTTCCGGCCGCCGCTAAAAATTCTTTTGTTGGCACTCCACAAGTAGCACAAGCTGGTGTGGTGCCGATTAAAATTCCGTGAGTGAAAAGGCCCGGGTGAGCTGCGAGTGTTTCTTGTGCGACCATTCCACCCATGGACCATCCACCAATAACGGGGTTTTTCAATTTCAAGCCTTCTGCGAGATCCGTGAAGTCTTTGACCATCTCTTTCATCGTCGTGGCACGTTTGCCAGTGGATCGGCCAATGCCACTCCAATCAAAAGTGATAACGCGAAAATCTTTTGCTAAGGCATCCAGGAATGCTGGATCCCAAGAGTCCATGATGCCCCGAAAGCGTAATCCCAAAATAAGTGGCGGTCCTTGGCCGATGGAACGATACGCAATTTTACGACCGTCTTTTTCTAGGAATTGAGTTTTTGCATCAACAGCGAGCGAAGCTGCCTCCGCTAGATTTGTAAGAAAAAGAAATAGAACAATGGCACGAAGACATTTCATCGTAGACTCCCTTTGTGATTGCTCAA
The DNA here is from genome assembly GCF_047345725.1 of Bdellovibrio sp. HCB2-146. NCBI lineage: Bacteria > Pseudomonadati > Bdellovibrionota > Bdellovibrionia > Bdellovibrionales > Pseudobdellovibrionaceae > Bdellovibrio > Bdellovibrio sp. HCB2-146. The sequence goes on along the minus strand of NZ_JBLEQP010000001.1, from coordinate 125,798 downwards.
CAGTTTAGCGGGCATGTCGCAGAAAGAAATAAGTCATTTAACAAGTGTTCAGTCAGAGTTTCGGAACACTTAGTCCCTTACTCGGTTTGTTTTGTGATGAATAGCTCTCCATTTCGGTCTATTCGAAAAATACGATTCTGATGAGTTGAAAATTTAAAAGTATCGTCAGTTCCATTTGGTAAGTTGAAATGAGTCCGATTTTATTAACAGAAAGGTGGGGATTTCCCTATGAAAAATACAGTTTTCTTTAAAGCAGCTTTCGCAGTTCTTTCTTTTGTGATGAGTAACGCCGCCTTTGCGGTGTCAACAGATCTTTCCCAGTTTGAAAGGAACTCGGGCCGTTACGTGAATGCGGAATCAAATCCAAGAAATATGTGCACGAATCGCTATAGCAATTTAGATCTTGAAGTGATTCCAAGTGCAAATACTGTGAACGTGACTTTGAGTGGTCCAGGACTTGCGAATGGCCTTCCAACTGCGGGGGAGTACTCTGCGGAATTGAGTCTCGACACACAACGTGTGAGAACGATCTTAGTAGGCCGTGAAGAATACCGCACAGTTCTTCAAGGCGACACAGTTCTTGAACAAGTAAGGACTGAAACAATCGCAAGCAAAACAGATTGGGAAGAAGCAGATTATAAATTTGTTCAATTCTTGGATAACGACTCTTTGATCTTTTTTGGTAGAGATGGAATGCGTTGCAAATTCAATAGAAAATAACACTTAGGTTGTATGTAAGGCAGCTCCGTCGAAAGGCGAGCTGCTGATTGTATTCTTGCAAGTCCATGGGGCTCTGCTTCTTGTTAGACGGCGAGTCTCATAAAATAGTGCGGGGAGGTCCTATGAAAATCACAGTGACTTTCAACGCCAACGAACGCTTGTTAGAAGCGGCTCTGTATTTGCCAGATATCGACACCAAAGATCCCATGGCGGGACTTTTGTTCGAAGGAAGTATGACGGGCGCTACGACACAAATAACCGAATACATGGCTCGCCAGATCAGTCAGCAAGGTTTTGCCTGCTTGGTCTTAGATCACAGCTTCTATGGTGATGATGAACTTTCACCACAGCCTTGGGAATCTCCCGCAAAACGAATTCAAGATATCAAAGCCGGGTTTAAATTTTTGCAGGCACAACCCCTTGTTGATCCCGAAAAAATCATTGGTGTTGGAGTCAGCGTGGGCGCTGAGTTTATCGCGCATGCCATTCGCGAAACGGAATTTTGCAAAGGCTTGGTGATGATAGAAGGCCCCTATGACGACTCTCAAAATTATGTTGGCGAACTGGATGTTCCAACTGTGGTTGTCGATGAGGACCATATGGATTCAGCCATTGATCAAACCGTTTTGTGGGTTCGCACCATGTGGGATACAAATCGCCAATGGCCTTCTCGTGATAACTCTATCGACTGGAGTTTGATGGACGAATAGTCTTATTCTGAGACACGGCACAGCCCTTGAACTACAAAGTCAGTAAGTGAGGGCTGTATGCTAAAAATGAATTTGAAAAATCTAATCCTGATCATCTTCTCTGTTTTAGTGGTCGCTGGAGGCGTAGAAGCCAAAAGCCCTAAAAAAAGTCCCACAGTGAGACACTCGAAGCACCATAAAAAGGCGCCGAAGAGTCCAAAAATGGCAGTGAACCGTCAGGTTTCAGAACTACTATTAAGTGCGGAAGCACGAGCTGAACGCTTAGATGGTTATGTGCAGGAACTTCTTCAGCTCTCTTCGATGACGACATGGCAGCGTTGGTCGCAAAATAAAGATATCGATAAAGTAAAAAAAGAATTTTCGTTTGAGATGCAAAACCACCTCGCTCTGATGGCGGAGATCTTTAAAGCCCGTCGTACGAATGGCCGTTTGCCACAATACCAAGAATTTGAATTTCAAAATTTGTTGCGCAAAAGTGATTATCTTTTGTCTCTTGAATTTTCCCGCGACTCTCTTGAAGTCGCGAGAAAAAATAAAGAATTCTCAACGAGCTTTGGTAAAACTCTTATTTCCTACAACGAACAACGCTATCAGCTTGATGGTAAAACTATCGAGATGAAGCTGTAGGTTGAGTCGGTCGTCGTTTTCCAGTATACAAAGCGCCTGCAATGAAAATCGCTGCAATCAAAAGATGAATAATATGATCGGCCGTTCCGAACTCTAAAACTTCGGGACGGATGCGCCATAAGAAACGATCTTCTGCTATACGGCCCACTGTCGGCATACCGGGTTGACCCACAACAAATCCAATAATACCTAACAAGCCATAGATAGCTCCAAAGGTGTAAGAGTAATTTTTGGCGGCTAAATGGCTGTAGTAGCCAAAGCCAATGGCGAGAATTCCGGATACGACGTGTATGATGTTATGAGCATAGCTTAAATGGGCGCCCAAAAAATTATCCATCACAAAACCGATAAGACCCACACCAAAAAGGATAACACCCATAAAGAGACAAACTTGTCGCGTGTAACTAACGGCGGGTTCGCCTTTTGTGGTGGTCACAGCCGTGGGACGCAAGGAAGGTGGACGGCCAGGGGATTGTTGCGGAGTTGGTGGTGGAGTTCGAAGGTTTTCTGGTCGGCGTCTTGGTTCTATATTCGGTTCCATTGCTGACTCCTTTTTTATACCTAAAGTATGAAGACTTTTTGCGGAAATTAGTTACAATTGATTGATAAAGTTGTCGTAATAAAGGTCTTGCATGCGTTGGCCGTTGAGTTTGATTTTAGTTCTAAGTGTCTTCTTACAGAGAGCAGTCGCCAATGCTGTGTCGGTTGGAATTTATGAATTGCCGCCGCATATGATGCGGGCGGGGGAGCAACCGCCACAAGGGCTGGTGCCCGAATTTTTATTCAATCGAGTTTTCAAGCCGAATAAAATTGAAGTGCGTTGGAGCCAAGCTCACTTTGCGCGGATTTTAGTCGACCTCCAGGCGGGTCGTTTGGACATGGCTGTCTTGGTTGCGAAAAATAAAGAGCGAGAAAAGAAATATGTCTATTCCGACGTGCCTTTATTGAAGAATCAGTCGGGAATTGTCGTTGATAAAAATTCCAAGTTAAAAAAAATCAAATCCATCAAAGATCTGAAAGGTCTGCGCCTAGGACACGATTGGGGCTCGATTGTTCCTGACTATTTTGAGAAGAGTGGCGCTAATTTTTTATTTATTTCGGGTGAGGATTATTTCCACCGTGGTTTGTATTTACTGAAATCAAAACGTGTCGATGGATTTTTCGTGCCGACTTGGTCGCACGGCTTTTATGTGTTGGGGCAAGAACATCTCAAGGATAAATTCCTTATTTTGCCAATTCCAGATTCCGCTTTGGACCTGTATATTATCTTTAACAAAAACTTGGATAAGAATATCATACGTATAGTGAATGAAGCTTTAAAAGCCCATGCTTCTGAGTATCAAAAACTCCTGGCGGAAAAGGTGGGATCGTAGTGAAAAAGTCTCGTCGTCATGCGCTGGAAGATCTTGGAGTTGTGACCGCAGCGCGCGGGGACATTCGAGTTGAAGTGCTAAATGATCGCCTAGAACCAAAAGTGCCGTTCCCGCATCGTCATGATTTCTACCACCTGCATTTCATAGAAAAAGGCAAGGGAACGCATCGAATCGATTTTAAAACCTATTCTTTGGATAGAAATCAAATCTATGTGATGAAGCCAGGCCAAGTTCATGCTTGGGATATTTCACCCGGGGTAAAGGGCATTGTCTTGGAATTTACCTCGGAGTCTTTGCCTCAGGATTTGCGAAAAAATTTAGACCTGATGTCAGGAGTGAACTCTCTTCCTGATATGATGACCTTGAAAAACCAGCAAGACATCAGACGCATTCAATCTGTTTGTGAATCAATGCTGCAAGAATTTCAGAATCAAAAATCAGCGTATCAAATCGTGCTGCAACATCAGCTCTCAGAATTGCTGATTTTACTTTTGCGTTTGAGTGGCGCTGAAGTTTCCGTGCAAAAGCCACTGGAAAATTTGATGGATCAATTTCAGTCGTTGTTAGATGAGTCGTTCTCTCAGGAGCACTCTGTGGAATTTTACGCGAAAAAATTAGGAATGACCCCAAAGGCGCTCACTATGCGGGCTTCACGGGCCTTTGGTAAGTCAGCTCGCGAGATGATTCAAGAGCGAGTGCTCGTTGAAGCAAAGCGTCTCTTAGTCTATTCCAAGTTGTCGATTTCGGAGGTGGGCTATCAGCTAGGGTACCAAGATCCTAACTACTTCATTCGATTTTTCCGCGAAAACGTCGGGGTCACTCCGCTTGCTTTCCGCTCCAGGAGCGGGATCTGAGGATTCTCTAAAGTCTCAATCGCATTTGCACTAATCTAGATCATTGTCGCCTGTGTTGTTACGAAATGCTGCCGAAAAAGCAGGCAATGAAAAATCTAACATACCCAATCACAGCTTTATTCGTCGTATTATCAACTCAAACCTTCTCTCAAGAAGTGAAAGCAGCCTCTACCTCGAATCAATACACTCAACAAATTGTCGACCTTTCAAGTCAGTCGACATGTGCAAAATACTCTTGGAAAAAACGCGGTCGTGCACCTGCAGGTTATGTGAAAGGTGTCGCTCTGACATTTGCGCGTAGTCTGTGTCGCACTCGCAACGATCAAAATCCGGCAGCTGCAAAAATTCTGTCTGCTGCGAGCTCGGGAAGTACCAGCCGTGATGCTTTGGCTCATTACAAAAGCATCTTTAGCAATCTTGGTATCAACGTGAAATCTTCAGGTGATGAAGCCGTTCGTGCGATTTACACTTTGGGCTTTGGCTTAGGGATGAGAGAGAGCTCTGGAAAATATTGTGAAGGGTGGGACAAATCAGCAGGGTCGCGTCGTTCTTCTGCAGAAGCGGAAGCTGGTATTTTTCAAGTCAGTTACGACTCTATGGGGGCCTCGACAGAACTGCGTCGTCTTTACAATGAATACAAAGCCAGCCCACAACGTTGTGGTTTGACGATCTTTAAAGAAGGCGTGACTTGTAAGAGTCAAAGCATCTTGGGTTCGGGAGCAGGGGCAGAATATCAGAAGTTCAACAAAGCTTGCCCGGCGTTTGCTACGGAGTATGCAATGACAATGTTAAGACTGCGTCGTTCGCACTTTGGCCCGATTAATCGCAAAGAAGCAGAAGCAATTCCTGCATGTAATTCATTATTGAAGAAAGTTGAGCAAATTGTAGATGCAAATCCTGAAGCGGTTTGCGCCGAGATTTACTAAACGGATCTCACAATCCGTTTAGTTTAAGATTTTGCCGATTATTTTTGATCTTCAATCCAGCTTGTTGTCTGAGGAGTCGAGCCCGCTTGGTGGCTCTGCTCCGCGTTTAGAGCAACTTTGCCTGTGATGCCGACCCACTCAGGAAAGAAAACGGCGATGGTAGCATAAACCAGCACAGATGCGACTGCGACGATTGTTGCGGAGATAATAAACCAGAATTCCATAAAAGCCCCTTTCCTTGGCTTTCAGTATAGCCGAAAGCCAGTTTGCGGGAAAGGGCGCGATTTCTCTATCTATAGCACAAACTTCCCGTGCAGGTCCTTTAGGCGAGCCCTAGAAAGTCGCGTAAAGATTCAAATTGTAGCTGAGACCATCATAGGCAAAAGCACGTGAGTCATCCGACATCACAGAGCCCGAGGAATCATTTAAATTCGTCTCACTGACAATTGCAGGATTAATCAAGAAGGGACCATAGCTGATGTTCACACCAATTTCTTGGGCACTGCCGTTGACCATATCTGGATCCCAAGAGCCGCGTTGCGCTTGAGTGGAGGCGCCTACATAAGTGTAGGCATAGTATGCTTGCACGATATCGTTAAAGTTGTAGTACACGTAAGGAGCGGCTTTGATCATGTAGTACTGAGCATCGCTGCCCACTTGTCCGTTTGGATTGGCCGGACTATTTAGCAAAACGCGCGGAGAAAGCAAAGCTCCCACAGTCCACTGCGGGTTGTACACCCACTCTGTGTAAGCATCTAAGCGAAGGCGGCCCAGCTCTTGATTGAACTGAGAGGTGTGATCAGTCGGTGCATAGTAACGGAAGTCAAACATGGTGTTTTTAGATCCGACAAGACTCCAACCCGGTTTTGCAATAACACGCAAAACAGTTTCGGCAAGTTCAAGCGTATTACGATGTAATGTGCGATCACGTCCACCCAAATGTTCAATGTTCGAAACGTATTGGAATTGTTGGCGCAACTCCACATCCCATTTTGCATTGATGTTGTAGCGTGCTCCCACAAAGTTATAAGAAATAATCGGAGCGTCGGAACCATGTGCACGTTGCTCGTTTTCGTAAGTGTAGTTCTCAGAGCCCAGCACCAAGTGCCAAGGCGATTTCACAACCGGGGCAGAAGTGGCAAGAGACAACTCTGTTGAAGCCGAAGCGACTTCTGCAGGTGTGATTGTAGTTGAACTCTGCTGAGCAACAGCGTGAGTTGAAATCAAGAGAGTGGAAGCAAGCATCCAGCGCAACATAAAATTCCTCCGTGGTCCTAAGATGATTTCAACGAACTAGATGAAGGTCAAATGAGAAAGCCGAGAGGATTTTATATTTTTTCGAAATGTCCGCAGTGATCGCAGCAAGACAAATAAAAAAGGCCCGGTTTACACCGAGCCTTTCTGCGAACCAATTTCGAAGCGAAATTATTTTCTTTCAGAAATTGGAGTCACTTTACGTTGAGCGTGACCAATGTACTCGCTCAATGGACGGATGATACGGTTGTTCGCCGCTTGTTCCATGATGTGAGCTGACCAGCCAGTTGTACGTGCCATTACGAAGATCGGAGTAAAGAAGTCGATTTCAAAACCCATCATGTAGTAAGCAGGACCCGCTGGGAAATCCAAGTTTGGATAGATTTTCTTTTTCTCAACCATCACTTTTTCAAGTGAGTTGTACATTTTCATCCATTTTTGTTCGCCAGTGACATCTGCCATCACTTGCGCGTATTTTTTCATTGTTGGTACGCGAGAGTCGCCAGATTTATATACACGATGACCGAAGCCCATTACTTTTTTCTTCTGCGCCAAAGCATCGATCATCCATTGTTCAGCTTTGTTTGGATCTGCGATTTCCATCATCATGTGCATGACTTGTTCATTCGCGCCACCGTGCAAAGGACCTTTCAATGCGCCGATACCTGCAACAGTTGCAGAGTAAAGGTCAGATTGAGTTGAAGTCACAACACGCGCTGTGAAAGTAGAAGCATTGAAGCTGTGTTCAGCGTAAAGGATCAAAGAAACGTCAAAAGCTTTTACGACTTCCTTTTGTGGAACTTTACCGAAGCACATGTGGAAGAAGTTTTCAGAAATGCTCAAATCAGCTTTTGGTGGAATGAAATCCAAACCTTTTTTGAAGCGGTAGTCAGCAGCCACACACGTTGGAATTTTCGCCAACAATTGGATTGCTTTATCCATGTCAGTCGCTGGAGAAGAATCCCAGATACGAGAGTCTTCACAACCCAAGAATGAAACCGCAGTACGGATAGAATCCATTGGGTGACATTTTTGTGGAAGAGCTTTGATCACATTCAACAACGTCGTCGAGATTTCGCGGTAGCCGCGCTCTTTTTTCGTGAAGTCAGCAAGTTGAGCTGCGTTTGGCAACTCGCTGTTGTACATCAAGTAAGCTACTTCTTCGAAAGAGCAGTTTTCAGCCAAGTCTTGAACTGGGTAACCACGGTAGATCAATGAGTTCGTGTCTGGATTTACTTTTGATACAGAAGATGTATCAATAACAGCGCCTTCAAGACCTTTTTTAACGTTCATTTTCTCTGGTTCTGGTACGTAATCTGGATTGATATATTCAGCCATGGTTCCTCCCGAAAGGTACGCCGTACCTTTTTGGAGTACGCCGCGTCATTGTTTTTCTAAAGTAATGGCTCGACCCTAGTACTTGCCAGTGAAGCGGTCAAGATTCCGTCACTGAGTTCTTATCGGCGAAGCTTTGCGTTAGGCGTTCTTTGCATGAAACGAAAACGAGGGACTTGGCAGCTCCTCGTTTTAGGTCGAGAAATGCGATGATCGGGATTAGTTTCTATCGTAATAGCGATAGTCAGTGGCACGAATATCGAACTCGGTTGGATTGATTTCACGAACATCGAAACCTTTTGCATCGCCACGAGTCCAGCGATTCAGCGCGTATTCGGCGGCTTTGTATCCGGCAGCAGCAGCGGCCGCTTCGGCCACAACAAGTGCAGCAGGTGTTAATGCTTGCGGGTTACCGCCGAAATCATCGCGCTTTTTCACGAGAGTTTGAAGCTTGCTGACCTCAAGATCGAAATAATCATCTTTCGTGAGAATAACGGAGTCTTTTCCTCCGTTACCGACATATTTATTCCAAGTGTATTCGACGACTTTAGCAACAGCTCCACCAACCGCGGCAGAAGCGACAGCGGCGGCGATGTTATTTTGCGACCCCGGAACAACACGTTCAGAATAATTCTGCAAAATTTCAAGCGTTGGTTTGCCCAACGTTTCAGAGAGACGCTGTCTCCCTAAGCTGGCTTCTGCATCCTCCAGAATTTTTCTGACGGCTTCAGGTTTTAGTAAACGGACCACTTCTGGTCGGGCCGTCGCCGGCTGACAAATCGGAATCTGAAATTTCGATCCCTCGGTGGCGAAACCTGCAAATGCAGATGAAGTTGTTAATAAAACGGCGACTGTGATTGCAACTGTATTTTTCATATTTTTCTCCTAATAAAAATAGTTTTGAAATTGAGTTACTTGTTTGTTCCAAAATTCTTCGAATTTAAAATTATCTGTTAAAATCACGATCTGAAGATCGTGCTCGGGCAGAACCGCCATCAACGAGTAAAGCCCGACGTACGCTCCATTGTGCCAATACGCTCGGTAGCTTTGCTCTTTGGATTGAATCCAGCCATAGTCCTTGCGATCAGATGTTTGGTAGATTTTTAGCCATTGAATCAAATCGCGAGCTGATGTTTGCACAGCACCGGCACCATATGAATAGGCAACTCCGGAAACCATTTTCAACGACATTCCATCACCGATAAAAGGAACGAGAAGCTGACGAGAAATCAAAGAGCTTGCATTTATCACAGACGCGTCTTGAAGCCCTGCAATTTGCGCAATCCCCGCAATTTGATTCGCATATGAGCGGCTATCGACGATCTCCAAGATGCGACTCAATAAAATAAACCCGTAGTTCGAGTACAAAAACTTTGTTCCAGGCGCTGATCTAAGGACCGACTCATCAACAGGTTCAGAAGCGATGTCAGACAAGGTGCTTTGATTCCAAGACCGACTTACGCCAGACCAAATGTGCAGATCTCGTGGCAATCCCGAGCGATGAGTGAGCATTTGTTCGAGCGTAATCTGCGCCAGCATGCCGTGACAGAATGACGGAATCCATTGGCAAACTCTGTCGCTTGGCTTGAGTTGACCTTGCTGAAACTTCTGTTCAAAAAGTTTGCCGGTAAAAGATTTGGACATGCTGCCGATGGGATATGCCTTATCGAGTTCACCATCAGAAAAGATAATTTTTCCTTTCTGAGAAATCGCAATCACACCGTGAACCAAGTTTTTCGAGCGTAGGTTTTTCCAATCCGCTTGAATTCTCAGAACCAGTTGTTCGGGTGTCGTCTGAATAGCTTCATCTTTGTGAGGCCAAAAGACGGATGCAATCCAAAGCAGCGCAAGAAGCGAAATACCTAATTCGTAAGCTTTTTTTAGTTTCATACGCGCAACCTTTTAAAAAGTTTCACAGTGATGGAAGCCATGCTGTTTTCGTCGTCTTCAAAAAAGAAGTAATAAGAAACACACATCGCCAAACCGAAGGTGAAAAGACCCATCACAAATGAAATGGAAAGATGGAGTCCAGTCCCCGCAAGGACCACTAAAGGTCTCCAAGTTTTCGTCCAGATAAGGTAAGGAAGCGAAATCTGGAAAAGCACAGTTCCCAATGTCAGAGCTGCAAGAACAAGCGGGAAATGAGCGAGAAATTGAAAAAGCTGTTCGTTTCCGTACTCAGGAACACCCATCGTGTAATAAAGGGCCACACCTTTATTCCAAAGTGGTCCCATGACCTTCAGCAATCCTGCCGTCGCATAGACAAAGACCACCTGAAATTGAATCATCAATCGAGCCAGGTTCGTGATCGTATTTGAGAATGCGGAGGTGCTGGCTTTTGGATTGACCAAAATCAAATAGAACAACAGCAAGTGCATCAGATTGTTTCCTCCGTCGAGAATGACGTAAGCTTTGTTGTCCAAATTCATTGCCAAGAAATAAGTCACCAGAGCCATCGTGCGGGGTGCGATTTCAAAAAATGCCAGGGCAGAACTTGCGATCACGCCGATCAAAAACAGCGGGTAGAAAGCCGTGATACTGCCATTGTGAAGAAGGTTCAGAGATTGCTCCAGAGTGCTGAGGTTGAAAAAATCTTTTTTGGGAATCAACGAAGATTCTGAGAAAAAGAAAGCGGCATTGGTCCCAAGGATCAGATAATTTACGAAAACCCAAAGATAAGTGAGGCGACGTGCCAGACGAAGAGCCTCAAGGGACGTCACCGTTTTATCAAGGTTGCGATAGAAATTAAGAAAGCGGTTTACTATTTCCATGCGACATCTCCTGTTTGAAAGTGAAATACGTATTGTTCCGGATTGGTTTCATATTTTCGTTGAAAGCGGCGAGAGTAGTCTTGTGTGTAAAGACGACGGACGCGCAGCTCAGCTTGATGACCTTGTGAACAGCGCCGTTGCAGAAGCTCTTTTGCTGAGTTCAATTCTGGAACATCCATCTCGGCTGCGTTTTTTACTTTGGCATTGAAAAGTTCTCTGGCGATGTTTCCGTAGACATAGGTTTGCTTACCTTTGGATGTGAAAGGGAAAGCTTTGTGTTCCTTGTAAAGATTTGCCAAAGAATCATTCCAAGGTTCTTCGGGAGAACATCTATATTCCAGACTCAACGCTGCAACTGCCGGCTCTGGAGCGAAGAGATGCCAGTTCTGAGAGAAGAACGATGTCATATAGACATTCACTGATTGCGCGTAAATATTTGTCGCGGGATTTATTGGCGCTAGATAAAGGGCATGAATCCCTACATGCACGGCCAATATGGCTAATAGAAAGATTTTGATGAAGTGTCGATATAGAGCCACGCGGCCTCCTATGTTGGGAGGTCATTGCATGGGCAAGGCCGACGGATTGAATCTTGAAATGCCGTTGTATTCGATTTCAGGCGGACATTTTCTGAATCTCAGGATCGAGTATTGGATTTTGGAATGTGGATGGTCCGGTGAAGGAGCCTAAGACCCCTTTATTTTCGAATCCACACGCGGTTTTCGAACCGCTCGGATGTTTTATTATATTTCGATATTTTTGATAAGCCAGTGACCCAGCTCACTCAGTCCATCGTGGATCGATGGATGGCGGGACTGAAGTTCCGTCATTAAGGGCGCCACTGAAGAACTGCGGTAAGGCTTTAAACGTAAACCCTCGGTAAGTTCATCAATCAGTTGCGGATACAAGCAGTCGGTAAAGATTTTAAGGTCTTTGATCAAGCCATCTTCGACTTGGAATTGGAAATCAAAAAAGCCCAGCGACAAATAATCGTCCATCTTGTGATTGAATTCCAAAGTACTACCGTACAACCACTCCCAAGAACTCAACTGATCGTATTGCGCTTTCAATTCCGGAATCTGTTGAAGGCTGGCCATCGTCAAAGACTCCACATCAGCACTGCCATGATAGAACTTTTCAAATGCATCTACCATTGTTTCGACGATTTGATCGTGACGAAGAGTTGGCGCGACTTCCGTCAAATTCGCAACACGCGCACGAACAGACTCTTTGCCTTTTGCCTGAAGCTTTTTAGGGTTGGGAGTGAGGTAATTTCCAAGACGAGTTAAATCCGTATGCAATAACAAAGTGCCATGATGAAAAGCGCGATCTTTTTTCTCGCGATAGGCACTGCCGCTAAATTTGCGAGGCCCATCGTGATAGGGAATCAACAAGTCATTGCGCCCTGAAGCTTCGCCTTTGATCCCGAACTTTTCTAGAGCGTTAAAAATCACCTGAACATTGTTATCGCGCTTATAAGATTCTTTCGGAGACAAGAACGTAAAATTAGTATTTCCAAGATCATGAAATACAGCTCCGCCACCAGTCGTGCGGCGAGCAAGATGAACATTATCGGCCTTCATTTGCGCAAGATTGCACTCTGACCAAGGATTTTGGTTTCGTCCAATCACGACAGTCTCTTCATTTCGCCACAAAAACAAAACCTGTTGAGAAGGATCCAGATTATGAAAAATCCATTCCTCAGTGGCCAAGTTCAAGTGGGGATTAAAGCTGTCAGAAAGAAAAACCTTTAACTTTTGCATAGGAATTAAAGCGTCCCCGAAAATCACGCCAGCTTTATGGCTGGCGTTTTAAAATTCAAAAATCAAAACGAAAAGAACCTGGTACCTTTTCGACACGAAAGGAAGCAGGTACCTATTTCAATGTGAAGTTGAAAATGCTTGTGTCGAATGAGTTGTACTCATCGTAACGAGTCAATGCGTAAAGGTCTTTACGAGTTTGCATTTTTTCAAGCAAACCTTCTTGAGTTCCTTTGGCTTTGATCTCTGCCAAGCCGTTGACAGTCGCACCCATCGCAAGACGGAATGTTGTCACTGGATAGATCACAATATTATATCCCAAATTTGAAAGCTCTTCGTAAGTGTAAAGGCGACCTTTACCGAACTCTGTCATGTTCGCAAGCAACGGAACGCTGACAGCTTTACGGAAGGTTTCGAATTCTTTTTCATTCTCAAGAGCTTCAGTAAAGATACAATCTGCACCCGCATCGATGTAAGCTTTGGCGCGATCAATCGCTTTATCCAAGCCTTCAACAGCACGAGCATCTGTACGCGCGATCAAAAGAAAATTTTCATCCAATTTTTTGCCACGAGCCGCAGCAGCCACTTTGCGAGTCGCTTCATCGCGGCCCACAAGGCCTTTGCCATCCAAGTGACCACAACGTTTCGGATTGATTTGATCTTCAATATGGCAACCCGCAAGTCCCATCTCGATCATCTCTTGAACCGTACGAGTCGCACTCATCGGCTCACCAAAACCTGTATCAATATCAATAATAGTAGGAAGAGAAGTGGTGCGAGCGATTTGACGACCACGCATTCCAACTTCAGTCAAAGACGTTAAACCAATATCAGGATATCCAAGGTCATTCGAAAGAACTGACCCAGAAATATAAACCCCATCAAAACCTTGCTTTTCAATCGCCATTGAAACAAGCGGCGACCAAGAACCCGGAAACTGCAAAAGCTTTCCAGTTTTTAAAGCATCACGAAAATTTTTACGTTTTTGAGCAGGCGTAATTTCAGGAAACAACATAAGAACTTCTTTCTAAGCCTAACCGTGCGCAGGCTTCATCAATTTCAAAACATTTCCATCAAGATCTTCAAACACAAGCATGTGACCCCAATGCTGATTGGTCTCACCCAAGATCTTAGCACCAAGTGACTCCAAATGCTTGCGATCCTCAGCAATATTATCAGAAGCAAAAGTGAGAGTCCCCCCACAAGCCTGACCATGAGAATCCCGAGGAGTAGAGGGAACTTTCTCTCCTTCAGTCCAATGCAACCCTAAAAGAGAAACACCATTTAACGATAACGAAGTCCAAAACCCACCAGCCTCATGCTCAACCTTCATCCCAAACGCCTTAGTATAAAAACCAACAGCTCGGTCCATATTTTCAACGTTGTAGTAGAAATCTTGAATACCTTTGATCATAAAAAATGCTCCTAAATTGAAATCAATCAAACACACTATTCGAGGTTTTTGAGGGCGCGCTATTTTCATGCAGATGAAAGCGGTGACGTCAAAACCAATAGCGAGGCGAGAACAAATAATACAGAAAAAGGCCTCTTATAGAACCGATGAGCCGGCGGAGAGGTATGGGTGAAGTCTTGGAGAGACCTCCGCGGGGGCTGGATGCCCCTCGCCGCAGGCGAAGCGGTGAGGCAGGATGCCGTGTCTCGTAAAGACTTCACCCATACCTCTCCGCTGGCGGACCTTCGTACTAGAAGATCCCCTTGTTATCACGTTTATTGTTAACAAGTTTGTCGATAGGAATCTGAACGTTCAACTGTTGAACTTCTTCAGCAGTCAAAGTTTCAAGACGCTCACAAAGACCGATGAAACGATCACGTTCTGCTTTCGTGATAATCCCTTCAGTCAATGTATCAAACTTACGAACGTAATCAGCACGTTTGAACGGACGAGCACCCGCTGGATGCGCATCAGCTACGCCCAACTCATCAACGATTTTAGAACCATCTTTCATCGTGATTTCTACGCGGCCACCGAAACGTTTTTTATCTGGATCTGTCTCGTGGTACCAAGCCGTCCATTGTTTGTCTTCAACAGTCGAAATTTTGTGCCACAAAGCCACAGTGTCAGCACGTTTCGCACGCTCTGGAGCGTAGGAATTAACGTGGTGCCAAGTGCCGTCTTGAAGAGCCACAGCGAAAATGTACATGATCGAGTGATCAAGAGTTTCGCGTGATGCATTTGGATCCATTTTTTGTGGATCGTTCGCGCCCGTACCGATCACGTAGTGAGTGTGGTGAGACGTGTGGATCACGATATCTTTGATATCGTCGAAGTTTTTGATCATTGGCTTCATTTTGCGAGCCAAGTCGATCAAAGCTTGAGATTGGTACTCAGCAGAGTGTTCTTTCGTGTACGTCTCAAGGATCGCGCGTTTTTCTTCGCCAACTTCTGGAAGTGGAACTTCGTATTTACCGTCTTTACCATCAAGCATGTAAGCGATAACAGAGTCTTCACCTTCGTAGATCGGAGATGGAGCGCCTTCGCCACGCATAACACGGTCAACAGCTTCTACAGCCAATTTACCAGCGTGTGCAGGAGCGTAAGCTTTCCAAGAAGAGATTTCACCTTTACGAGATTGACGAGTCGTGAATGACACGTGAACCGCTTGTTGAACCGCTTGGAAAATAGTTTCAGTCGGAAGAGCCAACAAAGTTCCGATACCAGCGGCTTGAGCCGGGCACAAGTGAGCAATATGGTCTTTTTTGTGTTTGTGAAGGCAGATAGCTTTCACAAGGTCGACGTGAACTTCATAACCAGTCACGATACCTTTCAAAAGTTCTTTACCGTTTTTACCCATTTGTTGAGCAACGGCCAAGATCGCAGGAATGTTGTCACCAGGGTGAGAGTAGTCAGCAGCCAAGTAAGTGTCATGGAAATCCAATTCACGAACTGCAGTGCCGTTCGCCCATGCCGCCCACTCACAGTCAAATTTTTGATCGTTCGGCATACCGAAAACAGTCGCACCACCGTTACGAGGATGTGCAATGGCCATCGCACGAGCAGAAGCTACGGGACGACGATTTGCTGCTGCAATCGCAACAGAGGCATTGTCGATGATACGGTTGATAACCATGTCAACAACGTCAGCTTTGATTGGAGCATTGTCAGATGCGATTTCTGCGATCTTCCAAGCCAATTGATCTTTACGATCTAATTTTTCTTTTGATGGATAAACACGTACCGTGTGCTTTTTCATGAACTCTCCTTAAGAGCGAAAAACAGCATGCGCTTAGAACAGCGCGTTGCTTGATGTTTTTAAAACATCCCAAGCTAACGTGCCCCCTAAAAAGGGTCAAGCGTGTTGCTGTGCGCGTCTCAGAGAGGAGCGATAAAGGCGCCTTTGTCATGGAAGTCAGGCTGGGGGCGGGGATGCTTCAAAGCCCAATAGCTGTGAGTCCCATCTTGAAACTGCAAAATTGTCGTTAACGAAGCCCATTTTTTGCCACGCAAAGAAGCACCTTCAATGCGAACGCGGAAAAGAACTTCTTCTTCGCTTCCTTCGCGGTGAATCAGACGAACTTTCAAGTCCTCCGAAGCCTTCATTCCTTGACGATAGCTGCTAAATTCATAAGCATTCCAGTCACCGTTGGGAGCGCAGTTCATTTCTATATATGGAGTAGAGGCTGCTGAATCGGTTGAGAAAAAGGCCTCGAGGCACGTGGCTTTCCAAAGTTCATCGCGGCGGCTTTCCACAAAAGATTGAACTGGGAATATCAGCTGATGAAGAGGCCCGCTGACTTTATATTCTATCAACAAGGATTCCAGTGTTTCCGTATAAACTTCTGCTTCCACTTTAAAGAGGTCGGACAAAGGTGTGTTGGCAAATGGAATCAAAGTCTTCATACTTTCTTTTCCCATGAAAGAGCTGCGGTGAAAAGGACTCTGTCGTCAGAAACCCTCATGCCGCGATAAATCGTTTGGCCTTTTTCGGAGTCAATCGTAGCACTCGCCGTGTTACGTTCAACTCGGACCTCATCTCCTAAATGAGTCTCTGCCAAGAAATTGACGGAGTAGGTTTTCAAAATCAAATTTCTATGCAAATCAATAGGTATGGCGTCCAAAATCCATTGCGCATATTTGGTGTTGTTCACGTGTTGATTGATATCCAAGTCAGAATTGCGCACGCGGTATTTTGCGAGCTTCTCGAAAACACCTTCAGCGGGAACTTTTTCATTTACCAGCCCGGTTGTTTCAGGGGAGGTGATATCCTCCCAGGGACGCAGTTTTAAAATGGGAATTATTTTTTTACTGGTGCGATCTAAAGCAATCCATGAAGTGGAGCAGCCGCCAAGCATTTGACCGTCTTTATCGCGGAGTAAAAACTCACGCGTCATGAAAGCCCCTTCAGGAGGGCGAAGCCAGGTAGTAATGCTTATTTTTTCACCATGTTTCGGCCATTGTTGCATGTTTAAAACTTGCCGAGTTACGACCCAATAATAATTTTCTTTTTCCATGGCCGCCATCCCGAAACCCATGGCTTCGGCGTGACCCCAGGCTGTTTCCTGAATGAGGTTGAGAGTGCCGAAGAGTCCCAATTTCCCTTGAGAATTTACGAGTAAGCTCGTGATTTGGAATTCTTGAGTCCACATTGTGATGGCTCCTCTTATTTTGTAATAAACCCGGGAACTACCACCGGGTCTCATTGCAAGAAAATGCAAAAAAACAGGAAGTAATTTACGGATTCTCCTGTATACTGTCTTTGTTTATCGAGCACGTCGTAGAGACCTGTCAAAAGGGAACTCAGAAAAAAGCACGGTGAACTAAAAAGCAAATACTTGTCGTTTGTATTATGTTGTGGTTATGCTAAATATTCATTAGGTGGAATGCGTATGAAGCAAAAAAATATGTTAGCTGATTTTTTGAAGGCAAAACGTGTAGCAGCTGGTCTTTCTCAGAGAGACGTGGCTGATAAATTGGGTTACTCAACTCCTCAGTTCATCTCGAACTGGGAACGTGGAGTGTCTCATCCTCCAATTAATGCTCTTAAAAAATTGGGCGAGCTTTATAAAGTTTCGGCTGAAGATTTGTTTGAAGTGACTTTGAATGCAACTATTCAAGAAGTTACTCAAGACTTGCGCCGTAAATTTGCGAGCAGCAAAGCTAGATAGTTTCTGGGTACATTGAAGTGCTTCCAGGTTCGGAAGCACTTTTCTTTGCAATCTTTGTAAACAAAACACGATTTAATTTCGGATTTTTTAGAGGGGTTTGGACGTGTCTCAACTGACGAACCGATTTCGGGCCTTAAGCGAAAATCTCTGTCAACTTCTCGAGCAAGAGGGGTTGGTGGTGCGCCCCTATCACCTCGCCAGTCTTCCGTTTTTCCAAGCTCTCACTCCAGAAGAACAACTTCCAGCTATTGAATACCTCGAACGCTATTACAATCTTTGCCTGCACACGAAAAAGCAAAGAGGGGATTTGCGTGAGGGCCGAGTGCTTATTGAAGAGGCACTTGATTACTTTAAACTGGAAGTTGATCCCGCGGTTTTTGATTTGATCGGGCCGCGCAACGTCTTTGAATTTTACTCGCCGAATCAAACTCAGTACTTCCGAACCATTAATTTTTTCAAATACACCAGCTACACCATCGAGGATATTTATTCGCGCAGTTGGTTTCATCTTTACGAACGCGATGAAAAGATCACGTCTCGAATTCTGGAATTAGCCCTTCAGGTTTTAGAAGGGAAAACTTCAAGCTTCTTGGTGCCAGAGATTCCCGAGCACATGCTGACAGAAAGAGCGTCATTGGAAAAACTTAAAGTGCCGGTTCAAATTATTTGCCTAGCGCCCCTGAAGCGCGATGGAAAGACTGTCGGTATTTTATGTGTCGTGCGCAGCGGGGGACTGGATATTGAAAGACAAGAAGAACTAGAAAGTTCCGATAGCTAAATGGAAGCGCCAAGGCTCTTCGCCTTCTTTACGATCTAACTTCCACGCAAACTCCAGACTGAGCGGGCCCACAGGAGTGTTATAGCGAACCGCAAATCCTGTTGAGTCACGATAGGGGTCCGTTAAATCCAAACCTTGAATCAAAACCGAACCGCCATCATAGAACAGAGCTCCACCCAAACTTCCGTAAACAGGGAAGCGAACTTCTGATTTAATTAAGAACATTGTCGATTCAGTTGTGAGGATATACTTGTCCGTACCAAGGTCATCTCTATTCGGGAAAACTTCCTGAGTTCCAGCTTCGTAACCACGAACTGTTGAGCGACCACCCAGAGTGAAACCTTTTTTATCCCAAGGGACACCGCCATTAGGCTCTTTGCTAAGATTTTGCAAATAACCACCACGCAATTGGTTCGCCCAAACCACCGGCTGTTTCAACCAATCGGTCACGTGTTGGTAGTGAGTAAAGCTAGCTGTCGCTCTCCAGTATTCGATGGTTTCCGTACTTCCGAGGAAGGGGGCTGAGTATTCCGCATTCAAACGCGTGAAGTTCCCGGCGGTCGGGTTAAATGGATTATCGCGGAAATCGAAATCCACTGTTGGACCCGTGGTCGCGATATTCTGTTCCGTTGTTGGATACGGATAAGAATCGTTGGCACCAAAGTCTTTATACGTCGCCAACGACCAAACATCCCAAACTCCCAGGATATGAGACGTAAAATCTTGCTCCAGAGAGTAAGTTGTCGAATTCACTTCCGTCACCTGAGCCAAGTCATAGTCAGTGATGGTTTGGGCACGAGTGATATTAATACGACCGCGTACGCGGCTATTAAAGATATAAGGTTCAAGATATCCCAAGACAATACGATGTTCCGGGTATTTTAAATCCGCGATATTATAGTTACCTTCAAGGCGTAACGAAACTCCACGGCCTGTGCCCCAAAGATTGCGATAAGCGACACCGGCATAACCACGCAATGTCAAAGTTCGTTCATTCGTCGCACCGGCACCCAAGGTGAAAAGACCTGGATCACGTTCGCTGACTTTCACAATAATCGTACGATTGGAAACATTGGTTTTTTCTTCCAAAGTTTTTACTTCAACCGAACTAAAAAAGCCTGTGCGTTGCAAGCGCGCGATGGATTCATCAATTTTTGCCGGAGTGACAAGATCCCCTTCAGAAAACTCCAGCTCTTTTAGGATCACTCGGTCGCGAGTGAAGCTATTGCCATCTAAAATAATTGAAGCCACGCGAACTTGGGGCCCTTCGAAAATTTTAAAGACTAATTTCGCCTGGGTATTGCTGTCATCGTATTGAACAAGGTCCTCACGCTCATTCAGCAACATCATCTCGATATATCCGCGCTCTTTATAGAAATCTTTAAGAGCCGATACGGCAGTTTCGATTTGATTCAAGCGCAAAGCCCCGACGGAAAGGCGGGTGACTTTTAAGAGTTCCTCAGTTGGGAATGCGTTATTGCCTTCAAAAGTAATAGACTCAATCTGAGTAAGAGGTCCTTCGTCTAAATTTAAATAAAAGGTGACAGCGTCTTTGGCTTTATTGAACTGCGTGCGCGTCGATAAGACTTTTGCTTGCAGATAACCGTTGTTTTGCAGCTCCAAAGTCAAATTGCGAACGCCTGTTTCCAGATCATCTTTGTTAAAGAAACCCTTTGAGACAGTTGTCGAACTATGCTCTTTGATAAAATCAATATAGTAGGATTCTTTTTTACTAAAGCGGCCGGAGATATTGATCTTGTCGATTTTAACCCGAGGGCCTTCGTTAATTTTAAAACGAATTTCTCGTTCAAATTGTTTTCCGGTGGTCAGCTCTTCGTGTTCGATCTCCGCTCGGGAATAACCATCTGACAAGTAAAGAGCTTTGATTTTTTGCGCGAGCTCAGATCCCACCTGCGGACTGCCAGCGGTGTAGTTATCCAGATCTAACGCATCTTCAATCTTCGAGCGCTTCATCAGAGTCGCGCCTTCAAAGTTAAAGATATAGCGATCGACTTTGTCGATACGATAGGTGAGTTGCACTGCCGATTCGTCGTTGTTGAACTCAAGAGTCGGACCTAAAACATCGGCGCGCACATAGCGTTTCTCATTGAGGTACTGCTTTAAGCGCTGCAATAGGTCCGACATTTCTTTATCTGTATAAGGGTCCCGTACAAAACCTTTTACTTCTTTACGAAGTGCTTTGTTTAATTCCGCATTTGGGCTTTGAATCACGATATCGTGGATCAGCGTCTGCTTATTTTCTGTGACTTTTAAAACGATATCGACAAATCCCGGTTCCTGGCCTGGGGGCATTTCAATATCAATCACAGCATTCAGATAACCTTTTTCGCGATAGGCCTGGCGCAGGCGCTCGCCATTTTCGATTAAATCTTGCTGATCAAAAGAGTCGCCCGAACGAACACTAAAAAAAGAGTCCATTTCAAAGCGCGACATATTTCGTGCGCCTTCAATTTTAATATCACCAATCGTGCGAGTCAGATCGAATTCAAGTTTGTAGTAAGGGCTGCTATCTTCTAAAACAAATACGCGCATGTACTGCGGGCGCTGTTGTAAAAAGCGGATCACGTTGTCGACTTGATCCAGAGATAGCTTTTCTTTTTCAACATTCGGGAAACGTTGAATCAGTTCTTTTTTCACCTCTGGAGAAAGATTGGAAAGATCCAATGCCTTTTTCGCCCAAACTATGTTTGGAGACATAAAAGCTAGAAAGATGAAACAAGGGAGCAAGAAACGCATCACACTCATTTAAACTCTCTTTTGAACTCTA
Source organism: Bdellovibrio sp. HCB2-146 (assembly GCF_047345725.1). Taxonomy (NCBI): domain Bacteria; kingdom Pseudomonadati; phylum Bdellovibrionota; class Bdellovibrionia; order Bdellovibrionales; family Pseudobdellovibrionaceae; genus Bdellovibrio; species Bdellovibrio sp. HCB2-146. The sequence continues at coordinate 104,778 of NZ_JBLEQP010000001.1, read as the reverse complement.
GGTCCAGACCGAAAATGCTTTGGTACTCAGATTGAGTATTTGTTTGATTGTTTTCCGATTCGGTATCACGTGATTCGTAAGAACCAATCGCATTGAGATTGTTGTTCAATTGATATTCTAACTTCACGTCGTAAGAGTTCGAGTCACCAACCGGGCGGCTGCCGGAAACTTTCATTTTTTCCGTGAGGCGGCGGCTCAGTGTTACTTTCGGCACACTGATATTGCGGGTTGAGTCGTACTGTGATGAAACTTGCAAATTAAGACCCAACGTTTTTTCAAGCTCACGATTCAAAGGTTTTGCTAAAACAGCCCCACCAATTTCAGCACCGGTTTGTTCAGCCTGATTGCGGGATTGAACGTTTTGATCCATATTCGTTCCCGTCATACCAAGGGCAATAAGGGAAATAATATCCTGCTCGCTCAGTGGCGGAACGCTCGTCAAACGAATCGTCGGATTTTTTGAAGCCCCTTGCGCCAAAATCATGACGTCATATTCGTTGATGCGAGATGTGGCGCTCAAATAAAGGTCCGGATTGATTTCGTTTGGATCTTTAAAATCAATCACACCACTTTGGATATCAAAAATTTTATCCTTAAAGATCAGCTTCGAGTTCTTCTCAGTTGTAATACGTCCAAAAAGTAAGGGATTATCTGGTGGGCCTTTTACTTGCAGATTTCCAGTTACCGATCCGTCGATCATTGAGTTTTTGACTACAATGCCACGATTTAAAATAATTTGCAGATCCAAAACAACCGGAACAAACGCACTTTGGCGAAGGACCTTAGGCAAGTAACGGCTTTGACGAATGCTTGCTCCGAGTCCGCCACCATCTTCAGTAAATTCTTTTTCAACTTGTGCAGCATTGACTTGGTAAGTTCCAGATAAAACGAATGGGAACCATTTTCCAGAGAACAACAATTCGGCGCTGCCACTGGTACGGATTTTATCTGGAACATTCAGAGTCACGTTATCCAAATGCAGACGAATAGATGTCGGAATATCACGCACGCCATTTAAAGAAACTCCACCTTCACCGTTAAGAGTTCCACCTGCTAAATTTCCGCGCAAAGAATTCACTAAAATACGACTTTGTGAAAAGACCACTTCACTTGAGATTTTCTCAATTGGATGCGGGAAGCCTTTGATGCGTAGGAATACATTATTGAGCGATGTGGACCCTAAGATTTGTGGTTTTGTGATCGACCCTGAAAGGGTGGCAGATAAACGCAAAGGTCCGCCTAAGTCTTCAAGGAATGGGAAGAACACTTGGAGCAAACGCAAGTCCACTTGCGAATTACATGTCAGGTTCAAGCGTTCTGCTGAGAAGTTTTCACCTGTGACAGTCAAATAACTGTTAGGTCCTTGCAGATTAAAGTTCTTAATCGTCATCAAACCGTCATTGGCGACTAAATCCATGGCCTGAGAGTTTCGGAAGCTTAGGTTTCCACGTTTAAGGAAGAATGTATCAATGTGAACTTTACCAGACACTTTAGAGAAGTGCCCTGATTCAGAGCGAAGATCCATTTGTGAAGTCAGAAGGGATTCGTACTCGCTGATCAGATTTGTTCCGCCGACCAAAGCCAGGAGAGCTGCGTAGTTCCAAGCATTGGTATTGATCTTGATAACAAGAGGAACCGTGCCGTTCGTAAAGGGAATCTGGAATTGTCCCTGAACTTTATCGCCAAACAAACGAAGATCGCCGCCAAAACTTTGTCCGTTTACTTTCAACACAAAGTTAGAGTTTGGAATATCTTGATCTTCAAGATAAGTGTCAGAAATAGAGCCCTTGATTGTGAGAAGCGGAGTTTTAGGCGTCCCACGAAGTTCCGCCGAGAAGTTCACATTGCCAGACATGTTGGAAGTGAAAGAACTCACAACATCGGATTCTTCAAGTTTCCACTTTTGACCGTCAGCAAATAAATTAAATTCTTGAGATGAGCTGATGCCACCTGTGACTTTAACCGTCGAAGGGCCTTTTTGCAGAACAATTTTGTCAGCTTTGATATTTCCATTTGTGGCACTTGCGTTGAACGTCAAAGTCTCAAAATTTTCAGGTCCAATCGAAACGCCTTTGAAAGCCGATTCGATATTGTAATTCATTTTCCAGAAGTTCAAAGGTCCTTGAACGTGAGCGCGCGCCGCTCCTTTACCTTGAAGTGCCATCGGGAAGTGATAAAGGCGATCTAAAACATTTGCTACATCAGGAAGCTCTGTAGAAGGGGAGCTAAAGTCGCCTTTGAGCTGATTGTGATTCAAATCAACATCAAGATCGCCAAGGTACTGAGTTTTGCCAATGGAACCTGCGATATCTTCAAAGAGCAAATGTCCACTGCGATATTTGAGAACGGCAATCAGATTCCCCAGTTTGAAATCTTCGAAGATAAAATCGCGCGCATTGACGTTCATATCAAAAGTCGCAGCGTTCGAATCGCCCTTGGTAAAACCCTCAATACTTGTGGAGCCTTCCATTTTGAGATTCGCTAAGTTTTTAACATTCTTCCAATCAAGACGCTTGGTCTTAAAATTAATATTAAAACCTTTGGCAAAATCAATCACGCCATCTGTTGTGCCGACATTGTCCTTCACATTCAACTGCGCTTTATAAGAAACATTGTGCATGTTGATGTTCACGCTGCCTGAGGCGCTCAATGAATCAACATTCACGATAGCAAGATCTTGGGGTTCGCTGCCGGACTTCACCCACAGATCTTTTCCTTCTAACGTAACATTATCACACTGAACCGAGAATTCGGGGCGCACACGACCCGAACAAGGAATTTCACCTTTTAAGCCAACACCTACTGGAATTGAGCCCAGATCCAACGAGACAAAAAGTTTTTGCAGATCAAGTTCTTCCACTTTGATTTTGGATTTGAACGAGAAATCGTGACCGAGTTCAATTTCAGCTCCCGTGAGATGCGCTTCCCCGGCAGGATGCTGAAGTTTAATTTCAGACAGACGAACAACGCGATTATGGAATTCACCTTGAATGCGCGCATCGCCAAGTTCGATTTTCTCAAGCATTAAAGCTTTTGTTGTGATATCCGCTTTGCCGCGAATATCTTTAAGGCCGTTAAAGCGAACTTCCGTTTCTGTTTCAACACTTCCAGAGATGGGTGGAATTTTCCAGTCGGGTCTGTTCTTTTTAATTTCTTCGTAGACCTCACTCAGATTTGCTTTTGCTGAAAAACTTAAAACACCTGATGGCTTCATGAAAATTTCAGCAACGCGAGTGAATTCCCCACGGCCTAAGAGTTCTGATTCGTTTAAGTGCACACCCAACTGAATCACGCGCAGAGATTGGCGAGTCAGATATAGGTGAGTGTCAAAGGACCCCTCAAAGTTACGCCAGTCTTTAAGCTGCGCTTGCAATTTGGGAATGGCTGCTTTTGCAGTAAGGTTCTTTCCCATGTTCGTCAGTAGCAGACCTGCTTCGGATGTTGTGACGTTGAGGCCGTATTTTTTAGATTCAACATGCAAAAGAACGTTTTGCAAAAGCACTCGCTGCAAAGGCAGCTCTTCTAAGATAGAAAAGAGCTGATCAATTGGAAGTTCTTTCGGAGGAGTGTCGTCCTCAAGAAATGGATCGATATTTAAATGCACGGCCGGTGTATCAACAACGACTGCCGACAGATGGGCACGGCCAACGAGAATTTTAATAAAATCTAAATATGCTGTTGCGCTGGCAATGCGCATCTCAGGAAGAGCTTTTGCTAGATCACCCTTGGCTGTGATCGTGATGTTCTCAAGCGAAACCGCCGGACGCAAAAGTTTAATACTCATGCCCTCTGCATGAATCATCACCGGCAAATTTTGACTGGAGTAGCTTTCGATTTTTGCTAACGCCCATTTTTTGAAATGAGGTGCAATAAACAACGATGAAAATGCATAAATCAAAAAGACGACAGCAAATGGAGTGAAGAGAATCCAAAAGACGCGTTTCACTGCTGACTCCACATGCTCAAAAGAGCACTTGCAGCGCGATAGTGAGGGCGCGATTGCAAAAGGCCTTCCATCACTTCAACAGCAGAATGTTTTTGTCCCAAGCCCCAATAGGCCTGCGCACGAATATAAGCCGTGGCAAAGAATGTTTCTGGTTCGTGGGCAAATTCCATTTCTACATGAGTCAGCTCGTGAAGAACCGCAACAAAGTGGCGAGCTTTTAGTAAAACTTCAAGGCGCAACCAAAGAAGCGCTGGCGATTCCTCGCAGTGACCTAAAATTTCCAAACAAGTTTCATACTGATCCAGCATGTAAGCCACAATTGCAAAATCAAAAGCCATACTTGGATCCGCCGCCGCATGTTCAAGCAAACTCTCATTCAATGCCAAAACAGCTTGTTCAATTTCGGGATCTGTCGATGTAAAATCTTCGTCGGAAAGTGCTTTTACTTTTGGAGAACGTCGCGACAAAACTTCCAGGGCATAACGTTGTTCATGCTCGTGTTGCTCGCGTTGAATTTCGTGATCACCGGGATAAAGTCGGATGAGCTTTTGCAAAAGAGATTTTTCTTGCTCATACAGCTGCTGAGTTCTCAGAGTCACAAGCTGTTCAAACAAGCGCTTGCGATTTTCTTTGTAACCTTTTTGGATTTTATATTTACGATCCCGACGCCATTCTTTAAGGAGAGGCTCTTTTGTATCAAAAGCCGTCGTGCGAGAAGCTTCTTCTTCCGCGTTCTGCTCTTGAATACCTTCAATCAAAGATTTGATAATTTTATTATCCAGAGGTTCAGTTGTTTGCGAAACCGCGTCTAAGAAAAAAGGCCAAGGAGTCGGGAAGGATTCGTTATCGAGATGGCGCAAAACGAAGTCGACAAGTTTGCGGTACAAACCCGTGCGATTTAAAAAGCGAGCAAGTGCAGTGATGTTATCCGGAGAAAAATTGTCTGGAGAAGATTCGACCGATGAAATTAATTTGTCGGCGGCTTGCTCAAGATCTTCTTGAGCACTGAGTAAACTCTGAATTTCCAGCTCAACGAAAGTGGACAAAAAAAAGCCTCCGGAACCATCTCGATCGTACCATGCGATCGTTATTTTTATAGCATATATTTTGCGATAAAAATGAGTGGTTGCGGAGACTTAATATGAGGCGTTATCTCTTATTTTTGAGATACGCGCTCAACGTACTCACCAGATGAAGTGTCGATACGAAGAACGTCGCCTTCACTGATATGAAGAGGTACACCAACGACCAAGCCAGTTTCCATAGTTGCTGGTTTAGTTGCGCCAGTAACACGGTCACCTTTGATACCTGGATCTGTTTGCGCCACTGTCAAATTCACAGCTTTTGGCACGTCACAAGCAACAGCTTTTTCGTTGTAGAACAAAATCACAACTTTCAAGCCTTCAGTTAGATAGTATTTTGATTCGCCCAAGTCGTCTTCAGACATTGCGATTTGCTCGTAAGTCTCTTGCGACATGAAGTTGTAACCAGAGTCGTCTTTGTAAAGATAAGACATCTCTTTATTTTCAACGTTAGGGATTTCGAATTTTTCACCAGATTTGAAAGTCGATTCCAAATTTTGACCAGTGAGCATGTTGCGCATTTTTGTGCGCGTGAACTGATTTCCTTTACCAGGTTTTACGTGTTGGAAATCGACGATCACGTAAGGCTTGCCCTCAACCATGATCTTAAGACCTTTTTTAAAATCCGATGTTTCGTACATTGATATACCTCTTTAAAAGCTAATTCGAGGGATCAATATCTGCGATTTTGGGTCAGGACGTCAACCTTGGGCTCGATAGTCTTCGATTTTGCGAAGCATCATATTCAAAACCTCAAGCTTCTTCTCCTTAATCAGGCGCTCGCGGGGTTGAATCGGACTAATAGGTTGGGCTTCTTCGCCGTCATGGAAGCGGACTTGCAGGGATTGCATGCGGCGCTGAATTTCCGGGCTTTCCCCAAATTCAATACGCGTGTCCTTAAGAAGGGCGTGGGCTTTTTCTAAGTCATTGCGGACAATAAAAGCATCAATCAACGAGAGCATGCGCTCCAAAGCGCGGCTTGGTGAAGCAGGAATAACAGGTGCAATGCGCGTCGATTCTTCAATAAATTGCTCTGGAACAGGAGGATTGTTCAAGTGAACATCCGGGAGTTTGGCCATCGCAAAAACTTCTTCGTCATATTCATCTGCGGTCAAAGATTCGAGTTTCTGAACCGCTTTTTGCGCACTTTTCGATTGAGGATTTAAGAATAAAACCATTTTAAATGATTTCAGAGCTTCCTTGGGATTTTTCTGTGTCAGGTGGATTTCGGCCATCAATTGATGCGCCAAAATATTTTCCGGGGCGAGTTGTGAGGCTTTCTTTAAGATATCGAGAGCTTTTTCTGGTTGCTGGGTGTCGCGCAGAATGCGTGCGTACGTCACGAGTCCACTCACAAATTGCGGGTGGCGTTGAACGCCAGAAGTCACAGTTTTCAAGGCTTCCGGGAGCATTCCCATCTCACGATATGCTTCCGCTAGAGGGGCAAAGACCTGTGATTGAGGATCTTTGGCTAAGATCGCTTGGTACTTTTCAATAGAACTCGCATCAATTTTAGGCATTTTTTCGCATCCCTCATTTGGAATTCTAAAGCAGAGTCATTGACTAAGCAATATCTTCAGAATGAAATAGGGCGGACACAAGATTTTTTTAGGTGAAAAATGTCCTTAACAATTTTGGGGGTCGACCCCGGTTCTCGCATCACCGGCTTTGGCGTGGTGAGAGTTGAGAATGGCAAAATCGAACATATTAATCACGGCGTTATCTTGCTTGATACCGATGCGGGTTTCCCGCAACGTATGACAGAGCTTGGTTCTGCGTTTCGCGAAGTTGTCGCGAAATACAAACCTCATCACGTCGTGATCGAAAAAATCTTTCTCGGAAAAAATGCCGATAGTGCCTTTAAGTTGGGACATGCCCGTGGCGTGATCATGTATGAATCCGGTTTGGGTGGGGCGCTTGTTGAAGAATACGCAACTCGTGTTGTGAAAAAAGGAATCACCGGAAACGGTGGTTCAACCAAAGAAGACGTACAAGTTGTTCTCAAAATGATGTTGAACTTAAAAGCCATCTCTCGCATCGATGCTTCGGATGCGCTGGCGATGGCCTGTTTCCATGCCTTTGAATTAAAAAAGAAAGCCTTGATACAAAAAGCGGTGAGTCTATGATTGGTTATTTACGCGGTAAAATTATTGAAGTTCTAAGTGATTCAGCTCTGATTGATGTTCATGGCGTGGGTTATGAAATTCTGGCTTCGGCAAACACTTTGGGTGATTTGCAAGTTCTTCTTGGGAAAGACATCATCGTGTGGATTCACACACATGTTCGTGAAGATGCTCTGCAACTTTTCGGCTTTCACGATAAGGAAGAAAAAAATATGTTTCTGTCTTTGCTGAAAGTAAATGGCGTTGGGCCGAAAATGGCTTTGAGTATTTTGAGTGGTGGTCGTCCGCATGAAATTCATGCGTTGATCGAAGCCGGCAATGCCAAAGGTTTGTCAGCACTTCCTAAAGTGGGCAAGAAAACTGCGGAACAAATTATTCTGACTCTTAAAGGTAAACTGGTTTCCGCCGACGACGGAAAAGTAGTGAAGTCAGAATCACACACTCAAATTACGTCGGCGCTTTTAAACTTGGGTTATAAGTCTCAACTGGTAGATCAATTCGTTTCGGGATTGCCAACAACAACGACTTTGGAAGAAGGCGTTCGTAAAGGTTTGCAAGCCTTGTCTGGGGGCGCCTAGTGAGTCGCATTTTAGAAGGTGATCCCGTAGAAGGTGAAAAGAGTTGGGAAAATGAACTTCGTCCCCAGCGCTTTGAAGACTATTCAGGACAAGACGCCGTTAAAGAAAAACTAAGAGTCTTTGTTGCAGCTGCAAAGCTTCGTGGTGAACCGCTTGATCACGTTTTGCTAGCAGGTCCTCCGGGACTTGGTAAAACGACGTTGGCAAAAATTTTGGCCAACGACATGGGGGCTGATCTGAAAATGACTTCAGCTCCAGCGATCGACAAAAAAGGCGACCTCGCTGCGATTTTGACGTCGTTAAAGCCAAACTCGGTTCTTTTTATTGATGAGATTCATCGTCTCAGTCGCCATGTTGAAGAGTATCTCTATACAGCGATGGAAGACTATTACATCGATATCGTCACCGGCGAGGGCTTGGGGGCGCGTTCGATGAAATTCCAATTAGCACCATTTACGTTAGTAGGAGCAACTACGCGTGCGGGATTGCTCAATCCTCCATTCCGGGATCGTTTTGGAATTGTGGAACGCTTGCAGTTTTACGATCGAAAATCACTGCAAACGATTGCAATGCGTTCGGCGGAAATTCTCAAAGTGAAAATGGATGAAGCGGGGGCGGAAGAAGTCGCCCGTCGTTGCCGAGGAACACCTCGTGTTGCCAATCGCCTTCTGAAACGCGTGCGGGACTATGCTCAAGTCAAGGGCAACGGGATGATAGACAAGGAAATTGCGATCTATGCTTTAAATCAACTAGGGGTGGATCAATTTGGACTAGACTTAATGGACCGTCGTATTTTGAGCCTCATCCAAGAAAAGTATAACGGTGGCCCGGTTGGCATTGATACAATAGCTGCTGCCCTTAGTGAAGAACGTGATACGTTGGAAGAGGTTTACGAACCATTCCTTATACAGGAGGGCTTTATTCAAAAAACTCAGCGTGGTCGTGTGATCACGGAGTTTGCGAAAAACAATGTACTCATGACGGAGAAGTAAAGCTATGGCGGCAAGGCAGCCCCTAATTGTCGAAGTAACAAGAGGTCCGGTAGTTGAAAGTCTTCATCAAGTGATGGCGGTCGTTACCAACGAATTGGGCTCGGTTACGAATTGGTGGGGAAACCCGCAGTTTCTTACACTCCCTCGCAGTGCCATTAAAATGCTTCAAGCTCTTCCTTTATTGGAGTCAGGAGCCGCTGAAAAATATGGCCTTGATGATAAAATGATCGCCTTGGCCTGCTCTTCTCATCACGGTGAAAAAGATCATCTCGCAGTCTTAGCAAAATGGATGGAAGTTATTCATTCCACAGAAACAGCCTTCGTCTGTGGACCGCATCTACCTTATGATCAAACGGCTGCGCACGACATGATCCGTCGGGGACATAAGCCGACACCTCTCTGTAATAACTGCTCTGGAAAACATTTGGGAATTATTTCTACGTGTCTGCATTTGGGCGAATCCCCAGCGGGATACGACAAGTACGAACACAACGCTCAGAAGCGCTTGCGTAAAGCGCTGACGGAAACGATGAAGTTTGACCATGCAAAAACAGCCTATGGGACTGATGGTTGCGGCATTCCCACTTATGCCGTTCCACTACAAGCGATCGCGACGGGTATGTCGGCCTTGATCAATCCCAAAGAAACCGGCGTGCGAAAATCCGCCGCTGAACACGTATTGCGTGCGGTAAAGGCCTATCCATTCTATGTGGCGGGGAGTGACGATTTCACCACAAGTGTGATCGAAAAGTCACAGGGCCGGGCTATTATCAAGGGTGGAGCCGAAGGTGTTTTTGCTGGCGTATTGCCAGAGAAGAAACTCGCCTTTGCTGTGAAGACGGCCGATGGTGCAGGTCGTGCAGCTCAAGTCGCAACAGCTGCACTCTTGCTGCAATTAGGCGGTCTCACCGAAGCGGAATTCAAATCACTTTCTAAATTCACCATGCCTTCTGTCACAAACTGGAAGGGCGACGTAGTTGGGCAGTTGCGGATTGCGAAGGCCTAGAACATAGAGTAATCTGACTCTATGTTCTTGCAAAAAACGATTCGCAAAAAAACTGTCGTTACGGGTATCGGCATTCACTCCGGTGATCCATGTACATTAACTTTCCGACCTGCTCCACCGGACACAGGCGTTTACTTTATTCGAAGTGATTTGCCAGGAAAGCCTTCTCTGAAGGTTTCCGCGAAGAACGTGCAAGCGACGTCTCATGCAACAACAGTAGGCGGAGCGGCGTTCAGTGTGGCGACTATTGAGCACTGTTTATCTGCGCTTTCGGCACTTCGTATTGATAATTTATTTATTGAATTGGATGGACCTGAGATCCCTATTGGTGATGGAAGCGCACGCGATTTTTTGCGTGCTTTGATGGCCGTCGGTTTGGTCGAGCAGGATCAACCTCGTAAATATTGTTATATCACAGAGCCGATTTATTTCTCGGAAGGTGAAAAGCATGCTTACGTCGTTCCTTATCACGGACTGCGTTTGACTGTGACGATTGATTTTCCTCATCCCAAGATCGGGAAACAAAATATCGACATCGATATCAATGAACAGTCATTTGGTCGTGATATCGCCGAGGCCCGCACTTTTGGTTTTATGAAAGACGTGCAGGCACTTCAAGCCCGTGGCCTTGCCAAGGGTGGAAGTCTTGATAATGCCATCGTACTGGATGCAGAAAGCATCCTGAATCCCGAAGGAGTGCGGTGGGAGGATGAATTCGTTCGTCATAAAGCTCTGGATGCATTAGGTGATTTGGTGACTCTGGAAATGCCTTTGATGGGTCATGTGGTGCTTTACAAAGCCGGCCACGACGTGATGAATAAGCTGGTTAAGAAAATCTGGGAATCTCCAAATTCGTATCGTCATGTGGAATTGGGAGCTGATATTTCAGAAGAAGTGAAGCGTTATGCGGGGTGGAGTCTGGAGCAGCTATAGAAAAATGCCGACCCGAGAGTCGGCATTTTTTTTGGTGGTACTATTGAGCTTTAAAGTCAACAGTGCACTGAAGATTCAAGAGGTCCTGAGCAAGGCCGTTCACCACAAGTGTGGAGGATCCAGCCTCATCGATATCCAACTCAGCAGAACCCGTGGCGTTCGCCAATTTAACAGTTAAACCAGCAAGGTCTCCCTCAGTTTCAATCTCTACAGAGCTCAGTTTGAAGATTTCAAGGTTGTTTTGCTTATGGCTGTCTTGGAATATCACGCCAACGACCACACTGCCTTTAGAACTCGTACTCGAGATACGTTTTGAGGCTTTTTGTTCGACAATCGTAGAGCAGCGGATCGCCTCGACTTGGTTTGTAATATCTGTTTTCGCGAAAGAAACAGAGCTGAGTAGCGACAATCCAATAACCAAAGAAACTGATTTCATAAAATCTCTCCTTTTATGTTGTTTCCTATGGTCTTTGCGAGGCTCGTGCCGCCCTGGATATGAAATATATTCGATTTAGTGTAATCGGGCCTGTCGGGGACCCGATACTCATTCCCAAAAGCGACACCGTTGACCCCTCTTGATCCGCGAGGGGCCTCCGGGTGGATTACATCTGTGAACGAAGGTAGGTCACGATGTCGGTGTCTGGCGCTTGCTCAATACCGGCACTTGGAAGCGGGCCTGTCAGCTCCGACAACGAGAAATCCATACGGGCGTCGTATTTACGTTCCCATTGGTTGCGCAGCCATTTTTCTTGGTTGTACCAAGCCGTTTTGTTGGCATCATCCGTACAAGAAGCAAGTTCTTCTTGAGTGCGAGCGCCCCAGCGGCGTTCGATACAGTGATACGGGTCAAAGCTCATCGCCCACAGACGTTGGCGACCGGCTTCAAGATTCATCAAGACTTTTTTGCCGTTCGTAGTCGTGTAAGAGAATTGGCAAGCCTGTGCTTTCTGAGCGTAAATCGCGTAAAGATCTTTTGCCAAGTTGCCGCCAGCGTATTTGATAACTTTGCTATTCGCACGCCATGCATCGATGTTCTTTTGAGTTTGCGCCAAAAGATCCATGAATGAAACTTTCAAACGGGCATCACGTGAAGGTGTTGAGAAGTTTTCCCATTCCCCACTTGTGCCATAAATATTGTATGGCAAACGCTCGGGGTGAGGTTTTAAATGCAAACCCGCAGTTCGCGCGCCGTCAACGGCCGCAACACGGTCTTGCAAGCTTACGCAAATATCATCGATCAGTGTTGCCATGTCAGCAAGTGGATCGATATGTTGTTCGCCGATCGTCAGAGCCATACGAACATAGTCATAGTAGCCCACTTTTTGACCTTGAACGGCGAACGTTCCTTTTTTCCAATTTCCAGCAGGATCTGGATTGGTTCCGAAGAATTGCTCAAGACCGTAGTCTTTAAGTTCCGAGTTTTTCGCTGCTTGATAATAGCCACCTGTGTAGTTTCCAGAAGAATCAACGCTTGCACCAACAAGGCGCAACGGACGGAAGCGTTTAAAGCCCGCACCTTGTGCTGGATTTGAACGAACGAACTTCGGAGTGTAAAGACCCATCGTCAAAGTATTATCAGGATGCGCGTCGATATAGAAAACACGTCCGTCGTCAGTCACTTTATAGATGATCGCCACATGGCCATTCGGATCATAGATGACAGTACCAGGGCGGACTCCTGAACGGTTGAGTTTGACGGGGTAGAAGTCAGAGTAGAGGGTGTCACTGTCAATATCACCCAAGATACGGAAGTTTGCAGAGTAAGTAAGACCAGGAACGCGTCTATTTAAAACTTCAACTGCATCTGGATACGTGTTTTTCACAAAGCCTTTTTTAATGATGACATCGTAGCGCTCTTTAACAGAGTTACCGCGAGGAGAATAGCGGATGTCTCGTGGGGCTTCGAATAAACCTGTGATGCTGTCAATGACAGTCGCCGTTTCGTCAGGATTGGCTTCCATGGCTCTGATCACAGAGAACGGCAATTGATTTTTCCATGCGAAGTAAGCGCGAAGGTAATAAGGAAGATCGGCACAGTCAGAATAATAATTAATTCCAGCAGGATCCGAGTTGATGTAAGGATTTGCCGTCGACTTAAGGCACGTATCAACCGTGTTACATTTACGTTGCTCAACAGCATCGCCGATACGAGATACGAATTCGCCGAAGCTATTCTCGTGTGACTCTGTCCATTGGGGCTGAGTAATTTTCCACGGAGCACTCTGTGCCAAAGCAGTTCCAGAACTCAATACTGTCGCCAGTAAAAGCATTGAAAGCTTGTTCATTGCAATTCTCCTCCAAGAAAGAAGCAAATAAAAGTGACCGTATACTATCCGAAGGAAAGGGGGAGGAGGGTAAAATTTGCTTACGGAGTGGGAGCTTTGCAAAAGATTCTGAAATGTCAAAATCTTCGACAGCGAACAGGGCGCTGGGAGTAAAAGGAAAATAAAAATAACATGTTAACAGTTTGTGAAATTCATTCCCCAAGGGACTTTTTGATCTTTTGAGCGAACAGCCAGAACTTATTTTTGTCACCTAGTTGTGTTTTTAAAAATTTCTCAGCGTCCTGAGGGTCGATTTCTTGGGCCTTTAAATAATGTTCTTCAAAGAGGTTTTTTGTGGCCCCGATAGCAAGGGACGGGAAGCTTGAGTCTTCGACCTCGCCAAATGCGACAATAAGGAGTCTTTGCCATAAAGCTTTCATAGAGCGGTTGTAGGTCGCCTCCAACATACGTCCCTGAAGGCCTGACGCCTCCTTGATTTGCTTGGTCGACAAAGGGGAGTCCATTTCAAGGGCTTCGAGGATCTCACGGCTTTCGGGCGGTAAGGGCCTTTCTGAGCGAAGATAGGCCATCATATTGATGAAGGCTTCTTGTGAAAAAAACGTGGCCCGATTTTGATACCATTTCGTATAGACGACTTGATGAGAGCGAGAAAGTTCTTCTCTTAAAATCCAAAGATCTGAAACCCGATGATCACCATCGACGTCCCACTCCCACCGCATTTTGATACGCGGATAAAGTTCGCTCCACAAAGAAGCCGGTTCTTTCTGATTTTGAATCGGAAAGACCAAGAGAATATGTTTTTTATTGATGCTACTGAGAGCCTTTTTTTTCACAGTTCTCAGTCTAAGTCATTTCTTAGCGGAAGTTGTGGATTTTTTTACCACAAACAAAACCGTCTGCGTCGGAGGATTTGTAGGAAACTCCTTGTCCAGAACTCGACGACACTTCAAGTTGCGACACATACCCGCGTATGTAGTTGTTTTCCATCGTGACATTGCTAACGAACAGTTTGAGTGTTTGTTTTTCTTTGCCCTTACCTTTTAATGTGCCTTGAAAAATACCTGGAGCAATTTCCGAAAGGGCATACATTTTACCAGAAACAGTCGTTCCAAAAATCAAATTGGCGCGCAGCTGTCCTTTGGCGTTTTGAATCACGCTCACACGTGCTCCTTGATAGCCGACGACATTGTTCACGGCACATTGGAAAAGTGTGGCAGCCTGTGCCGTTGTCGTGAAGATCAAAGCCGCTATTGTCGAGAGTAAAATATGAGTCATAAGGGGCTCCTTTGGATTATTCCGTCGAGCGGATAATAACCCACGAGGCCATTATGAATGGCATTCTTTGCGTTTGTCGGAAAAATTTATTCGTCGAACTTTTGGGCAAAAAAACGAGACAAATTTGCTAGGGTTCCTCCTTAAAACTTCTATATTTGAGCCCGGTTTGACGCATCATGGATTAAGTCGAGAAACCGGCGAGGGCTCCCTTGTTTTTTACAGTCTTTCTGGCATATTCCCAGGGATCTCAAAAAAGTAATTAATGCAGCTCAGCTAAAAAAACCAGCTTGGGCTCTTTTAGGAGTGAAAAATGATTATCGGTGTTCCTAAGGAAATCAAAATTTCTGAAAATCGTGTCGGTCTTACGGAAGCTGGCGTTCGTCAGTACGTTAAAGACGGTCACTCAGTTCTTGTCGAGAAAGACGCTGGTAACGGCTCTGGTATCACGAACGAACAATACGAAAAAGCTGGCGCGAAAATTATCGACACAAAAAAAGAAGTCTACGCCAAAGCTGACATGATTCAGAAAGTTAAAGAACCACTTCCTGATGAATATGAATTGATGCGCGAAAACCAAATCCTTTACACATACCTGCACTTGGCTGCTGAAGCTAAATTGACAAAAGTATTGTGCGAAAGAAAAGTGAAAGCTGTTGCTTACGAAACAATCCAATTGGACAACGGTTCATTGCCTCTTTTGACTCCTATGTCTGAAGTTGCAGGTCGTATGGCGACTCAAATCGGTGCTTTCTACTTGCAAAAAGATCACGGCGGTAAAGGTATCCTTCTTGGTGGCGTAACTGGCGTTAAACCAGGTAAAGTGACTATCATCGGTGGTGGTGTTGTTGGTACAAACGCTGCAAAAATGGCAGTAGGTCTTGGCGCTTCTGTAACGATCCTTGACGTGAACACAGCTCGCTTGGAATACCTTGATGACGTTTTCCAAGGTCGTTGCATGACTTTGTTCTCGAACCCAAAAAACATCGAAGAATCTGTTAAAGAATCGGACCTTGTTATCGGTGGCGTATTGATCACGGGTCACAAAGCTCCAACTCTTGTTTCTAAAGAGATGATCTCTTCTATGTCTAAAGGTTCAGTAGTTGTTGACGTTGCGGTTGACCAAGGTGGTTGTATCGAAACTTGCCGCCCAACTTCTCACCAAAACCCAACATACGAAGTTGATGGCGTTATCCATTACTGCGTACCGAACATGCCAGGCGTTGCTCCAAGAACTTCAACTTACGCTCTTACGAACGTAACAATGAAGTACGGTATGATGCTCGCGAACATGGGCGTAGAAGATGCTGTTGCGAAGAGCCCAGCATTGTTGAAAGGTCTAAATGTTTACGGTGGTTCAGTTTGTTATGAGCCGGTAGCCAAAGATCTTCACATGGAATACAAGCCTTACAAAATCTAATTAGATTTTCGTAAAGATAAAATTAAAAGCCAACGTGCCTTCGGCCGTTGGCTTTTTTTATCGGACATGCTTGTTAAATGCCCTTCATATAAAGGACAGCAAGCGCAGCGGCCTCAGTCGAAGATAGAGCGGGGGCGCTGATGTTAGGGCAAGTGCCGAGTGTCTCGATCATTTTCTCTGTCGAGTTTGAAAGCCCCAGAGCAATCATTTGTTCATCAATTGAAAATGTGCGTAGGGCTGCCAGGCTGGCTAATGTGTAACTCCCCAAAAAAGAACCGCAAACATCGTTGTAAGGTCTTGCTGCCAATAGTTTCCCGACACCAAACTGACGAACGTGAGCGCGATAAACGGGATCAGTAAACGCAAATTTAGGTGTATAGTTTCGGTCGCAGTGGCTTGAAACAACGCAAACAACGGATTCGTTAAAGCCAACGCGATCAATTCCGAAAAAGAAACTATTGTTGCGCTCATAGATTTTAATAGCACGGTCAATGGCGATATTGATTAGGACCTGACGGAAAAGGGGAGAGAAGGGTTTGCTCATCGGGTCGCGAGGTTCTCGTCCAAACATTAACAAAATTCGGGCGTCATCTGCAACGAACTCTCCGGAGGCAAGATATTCTGCGACGGATTGATGAAGTGCGCGTACTCGTGGGTCAATAGAGGCACTGAAAAGTCTTTTGATCGCGCCAGTCTGTGAGTATTCGCGTACAAGTTGCGCCCAAATGTCAGTGGCTTCATCATTTAGGTCATTGAAAGTCGCATAATCGGTGCGCACAGCGAACTCGGGATATTTGCCGGCCTGTGCACTGATCGAGATTCCTAAAATAAGAGCGAGAGCTAGAAACGTCTGTTTCATTGTTGCTTATCTTTCTTTACCCGCACTCAAGCGGTCCATATAACGTAGGAATGTTTCGTAATCATATCCAGTTAGCTTTTCAGCAACCACCATGCGGCTTTTTTTCGTGTCTTGAGTCATGTTGTACATATCCAGCGTGGACTCGGTGCTTGTCAGGCCTGGAATTGTTCCAGTTAGGACGAAGTAAAGTCGTGGCACGCCGACCCGATTATCAGCGAGAGAGTTGAAGTCTTGTGCAATAAAGAGACGCAACCAGTGAAGTGTGCCGTAATCGAGAGCATAAAAGCTACTCGTGTCGAGTAACGACAAAATGCCCATTGCCAAGAGCATCGTACGAGCTTCTTGTTTTGTGAATTCAGAAGATTTTTTGAGTTCTGAATTGTGGCCATTTTTGTTCATGACGGTCATAAGGAGCGTTTGAATGTGTAAGGGATGAAATAACGGCGATTCAAAAAATCCCGGACGAGTTTCAAGAATGACTGTGATGCCTTTTGAAGTAATTGTCGCTGCCAAAAGATGGACCAAAAGGGGATGCATTTTTAAAATAGGGACGCTTCCTCGGTTGATGATCTCTTGAAAATTTGCATCAGAGCTGGCTAGGAAATTAGAAAGTTCTTGAGAAAATTGCAACACCTGGGGTGGTGTTTTCTTCTGTTGCAAAGCAACCAGTGCGCGTTGAAGCGAGCCTTCTCGGTGAATGAGATTGTTCCAAACATCTTCGGCTTGCAAATTGAGTTCTTCGAATGTCGGGATATCCATAAATCGAGCAAGCTTGACGCGCATTTCTTCTTTTTGTTTTTCCGTATAGAGTTTTGCGACTCGTGCTCGTTCTTTGTCATAATCGGCAGTGGTCATCACATAGTCATAAGCACGGGCGACGGAGCTTAATGAAAGGAGCGCTGTCAAAAAAATGGACAGGAGACTTGTTTTGCCGAAGACCTGTCGTGAAAGTGTCGTTAAAATAGCGCTCATAATGAAATCCTCTGGTAAAGAGACATCATTGCTAAGACGATGCCAGTTTATAGAGGTATTTTAGTGGGTCTCAAACTTGAGCGCTTAGATATATCCTCACAAGGATGAGCTGGTTAACTGCGCATAAAATTTAACAAATCGTGATAAAGCTCATTCGTATCAGCTTTTTTCAAGGCCGAGATATAGCGTTCTCGAGACGAGCCTGCCTTTGTCAGATTGGCCTTGCCCCATGAAAAGCTGGGGCACTCTAATTGATCCGCTAAGAGATCTGCCGCCAGACGTGAAAAGCGCCCGTTACCGTTGGGGAAGGGGTGGATCAAAACCAAGCGGTGATGAAATCTTGCAATGATTTCGTCAGTTGAAAAAGTTTGGTTTTGTAGCCAAAAATGAACATCATCCAAAAGAATTTTTAGATCATTTTGAATGCGAGAAGGAGAGACGCCAATATTGGTTTCACGGGTGCGAAAAAGTCCCGCCCACTTCCAAGTATCGCCGAACATTTTTCGATGCAGCAGGCATAAGCCAGAAGCAGAAAGTAAATCAGTCTTCAAACGACGACTGCTCATTGCCCACAGTGTAGCGCGGGCAATTCCAGCCGCCTCAAACTCATCCAACTCAGCTTGCGTAGTAAGTCCCGGGATCAGTCCGTTCAGACTGTCTTGATCAAGGGGAGTGGCGTTTGGCGGGCTTTCTATTTTCACTTGTTAACTTCCATATTTTTTTGTCTTCTTTTGCGAGAAGCTCTTGCGTGATTTCGCGAATGAGTTCTTCTTGCGAGGCGCGCGATGTATCTTGTTTTTCAAGGCGCATCGTATGCTCTGTTTTTTGCACCACTTCTTGTGCTGCCAATCGAGCTTGTTTTTCGAGAGTGGCTTGCAGGCCTTCTCCTTTAGGGACAAAGAAATAAACGAGTTCGCAATTTAAGGCCTCGGCCGTTTCGCGCAAGGTTTGTACCGTGACCTTGCCAGCGACTTCGTCTTTTTCAATGCGCTCTATTCGCTGCTTAATCACATTCAAACGAGCACCAAGATCTGACATCGACATTCCCAGAGCTTGGCGGATTTCTTTCACCCAGCCATCCTTAGGTGCTTTCAGAGAGAAGACCTGAAGCTTGCCTTGGAAAAATCGATCTAGTTGGTTTCTTCGGAGTTTTGCAGTTTTAGCAGCCATAAATCACCTTTATATTCGTCTACCTATGTATAGACTTATAATACTATATCGTCTATATATAAATAGACCTGTAGTTATAAAATAGCTACATATATATAGACGAAATAAGGTGATTTCCGATTATTTATGTCTCAAAAAGACAATATCACGATAAAAGATGACCAAAGACCAAGTCAAACAAGATATGTAAATTATATGTAACTTTTAATAAAAGGTCTAGGTTGCAACCTGAGCTGCAACCTAGATGAGGGGATCGGCGCTCCGCTTGCGCAGAGTGCCGTCATGGGGTTAGTCAAAGATTTCTTCAAGGAACGATTTCTTACGCTTGTAAGGCTTTTGATAAGGGCCTTGTTGGTAAGGATTGTGTTGCTGTGGTTGCGCGTAAGTTTCTTGAGCCGGACGGGAAGGGGCTGCGTTTTGTTGAGAACGCTCAAGAATTTTATCAAGCTCACCACGATCAAGCCATACGCCACGGCACTCCGGGCAGTAGTCGATTTCAATGCCTTGTCGTTCTGAGATTACTAAATTTGGTTCTTTGCATGTCGGGCATTTCATATAGACCTCCAGTGAACTTAAGCCTATCGAAATTCAACCCATTCGAAAAATAGATAATTAAAATGAACATCTTCGGTTTTAGTGAAGATGCGATCATCCTTTTCAGGGTGTTGATGTTGTCTTTAATTGCCTCTGTGAGAGCGTATAAAAAATCTTTTTATTTTGCTTAAAATTGATTCCGGTGGCAGACGCTGTTCAAGTATCGCCAGAATTTCTTGTCGTTGATAAAGCTTTGCAGCCTGCAGGGGAGTCATGTTGTCGAACTCTGACAACAGCGCTGGATCGGCCCCGTTCTCTAAAAGAAAAATGGCAATCTGCGTGTGACCCGAAACGATGCTCGCCACCAATGCAGTCGAAAGAATTTCGGGATGTTGATAATTTGGATTAATGCCATTTTTGATATGATACTGCACGAGTTCAAAATTTCCATTGGCAGCCGCATTGTACATTTCTTTCCAATCACCAGCGGACATAACCGATCGCCTCCCATTGCTTTCGTGCAATTCTGTGTTTCCATTAAATTATTCAAGCCATTTTAGCAGTCGTAAGCAAGGCATTTCAAAATCGATAGTGTAAATTCCGTGGTCGTTTTTTGAATTTAGTCTATGCCTTTTGGCTCTAAACAATCAGTGAACTAGGATATTTCGCTTCTCGCTGCTATAACCAGAGCATAAACAAACCCAATTGTGGAGGGCTTTATGTTTAGAGTTATCATTGCACTCTTTTTTGTATTCGCGGCCCAAGCCCAGGCTCAGGTCTACGATCGTCACGAAATCATCGATGTACGAAAACCTTGCACGGCTCCAAAAGTTATTAGAAACAGCCACGGTGAAGTAAAAACTCAATCTATTTTGACGTACGAGGCATGCCAAGATGGCAGAGGAGAAGTCGTCCATACTGAGATCTCATTGCCCGGTGATTCACCTGTTGTTCAAGAAACGGTTGAGATGCTTTGCAAGGGATTAAGAACTTACCTTCTATCAAAGCGCATCGACATTGAAATGTCCGCGTGCATGAAGGAATAGAGGAAAATTCAGTCTTGACCCTAAGGTCTATGGTCCATTTGCCTCATAGAGGGGCAAGTGTGGCCTGTAGACACCACCTTTTTGTTGTGAGTTAGATACAGTCTAGAGCTTAAGACAGCCCGTCATAGGGAGTATTTGCAAATTTCTTAAAGCTATCGGAAAATTTCCTCATCAGATCTTTATAAAAAAACTTTTGATTGAGAGAGATTATATGAGCATTCAACAAGTCCCATTTATCACCTTAAATCGTTTTGAGCCTGGTTTCCGCGATGAATTTTTGGCGGGCGTAGCTTCTCTTTTTGATAAGACTCAATTCGTAGGTGGTCCTATCGTTGCTGAGATGGAAGCAAATTTGGCAAAGTACACAAAATCAAAACACGCAATCGGTTGTGCGAATGGAACTGATGCGATTCAAATTGCTTTGCGTGCGGTGGGTGTTGAAAAGAACGATAAAGTTCTTGTTCCAGATATGACGTTCTGGGCGACTTTCGAAGCGGTTGTGAATGTGGGCGCAAATCCTGTGACTGTGGATGTGAATCGCACGGCTTGCCACTGGGATCTTGCAACTTTCAAACAAGCAGTTGAGCAATTCAAACCAAAAGCGGCCGTGATGGTTCACCTTTACGGTTGGGCAACACCTGATACTTTGGAAATCAGAAAATATGCTAAAGACAACGGCGTGATCTTGATCGAAGACGGTGCGCAATGTTTTGGTACTGAAATCGACGGTCAGTCGATCTTGGGAACAGCGGCGATTTCGACAACATCATTCTATCCAGCAAAAGTTTTGGGTGCTTCAGGTGATGCGGGCGCGATCTTTACAGCAAACGATGAGTGGGCTAAAAACTGCCGCACCTTGATCAACCACGGTCGTACAGATCACTATTCACACGGTATGATCGGTTGGAACTCTCGTATCGGTGCTTATGAGTCTTTGTTCTTGAATATGTCTTTGCGCCACATCGATGCTCGTATTAAGAGCCGTATGAACGCAGTGAAATTCTACGAAGAGTCTTTGCAAGGTTTGCCTTTGAAACCAGTTCGTGCGGGCGGTAAGGTGACTGAGAACGGTTACTGCGCAGTTGCGATGATCGAACCTTCACTTCGTCCTGCATTGATTGAGAATTTGAAAAAAGCAAATGTTGGTTACGGTACAATCTATCCGGGCGCAATGAGCAAACAATCTGGTTCTGCAGGCCACTTGGCTGGCAAAATCGACAACGGAAATGCTCACTACATTTCTCAAGCGGTTTTGAATCTTCCATGCTTTGCATACATCACTCCGGAAGAGCTTCAATACGTTGTAGATACGGTTAAGAAGAGCTTCTAATTTTATTACAAAAAGAATATTTAGAGCCCACTGGTAACAGTGGGCTTTTTTTATTCTGAAATTGGACTCTTCACCTAGGTCGAGCAGGACTGCCATTTGATTGCTCTCTCAGCGAAAGATTTTATCATTTAAAGATAAAGTACGGGGGCCGAAATAATGGCAGCAGAGTTAGAAAACAAACGCATCTTTCTTATCGCCTCTCACAACCCACAAGAGGCGGAGTCCTTTGAGCTCGCACTCCGCAAGCATATTCAAGGTGTCACAGTGTTTACGGCCGCTGATGGCCTTGAGGCGCTCTTTAAAATTGATAACGTTCCTCCGAATGTCGTGATCGTCGATGCGGACCTGCCAAAAATGAATGGCTCTGAATTGGTCGATCGCCTTTTGAATCGCAAAGAAAAAATCGCTATTGTATTTGTCTCTTCAAAATCCGACGACACACAATTCGTGGATGCTGTCGTAACAGGGCAGGTTCATATTTTGAATCGTCCGGTGAAAAAAGACATTTTTATTCAGCACGTGAATCGCGCAATGAACTGGATCACCAATGGTGACAATGCCAACTACGCATTACGATTCCTAGCGCCGAATGAATATCTGATCCGTGACGGTGAAGCAGCTGAGTCTATCTTCTTGGTTAAGCGTGGCAGTTTAAAAGCCTTCAAGACCGAGAATGGACAAGACATCTTACTTGGTGAAATCGGTGCAGGGGAGTTCGTAGGTGAAATGGCTTACATTCACGGCGAACCACGCTCAGCAAACGTCATGAGTACGACAGATTGCGAACTCATTGAAATTCCGCATGCAAGCTTAGATAAAGTTCTTTTCTCAAGACCTGCATGGTCAAAGGCATTGGTAAAGACGCTCTCGACTCGCCTTAAAAACTCCAATGCGGAAAAAATCCAAAGCTAACGAGATCTATTGTTCAAACCAGATATTTCCCCAGTCCTCTGTTCGGAGCAGAGGTATCTTGTATCTCTGCAATCTGGAAATGATTTCGGCATGGGGATGTTTGTAACGTCTCCATCTGGCGGAACTCACGGCGTGCTTTAAATGCGGCATGGCTTTTAATAAATTTTCTGAAGTGCTTGTACGACTTCCATGATGACCTAAAACCAAAATGCCGACGTCTTGTAATGGCACTTCGTGCGACCAACGATTTTCTTCTGCGATGGTGGAATCACCGGGAATTAAAACATTCTGGATTTTAAAAACTTGAGAATTGGCGTTTGAAATTTTGCTTAAACGGGGAATCCACGTTGTCACCAAATCTGTATTATCAGAACATCGCGAAAACCCCTGAATCAGTTTTTCTTTCCGCTTACTACTCCGACCAAGCGGCGGCTTTTCCAAACAAGAAGTCTTAGACAAAGCCCCAATACCGCCAACATGATCCCAATCCCAGTGACTCACAAACATTCTCTGCTCTTTTTGTTGGCAAAGTTTGCTGGCCTTCTTCTGTGGAAAAAACTCGCCGCCGCGATCAAAGTGCAAACACTTCGTAGCATCTGTCCACGTTGTCCATTGTCCCTGTCCCACATTCCAGACGATAAAATACTTCCGTACAAAAACTTCCGTTGTAAAACTGGAGCTAAAAAATAACAGTGAAAATAGAAACACAAAATTTCTCATGAGTGATCCCGTCCCTGACGAGTGTGGATTCTAAAAAAGTGGATCACCACATGCCATGCAGTTATCCACATCCATGAATACCCGGGAGGCAGCGAAGAACTTCGCACCAATTGAATCGGTTCTGTTCCGTGCTCAAGAATCCAGCGAAATAAACTTTCACTGTGTTCAAAAAGAAACAAAGCAGGTGGAAAAAGAAATCCTAAGATAGCCGTGGGGAATAGAATCAAAGAAATAAACGGCATTAAAGTCAGATTGAATAGCACACTCAGTGGATGCAGATTGCCCCAACCCCAGAGTGGAAAACTCATAAAAACAAAAATGCACAATTGAGTGGCAAAAATTCGTGGAAAAGTTTTTCGAATACGAAACAGACCCACGGCACTCAGTGCCAGCGAGGCACACCAACTTAAAATCAATGAAAGTGAAGACCACCACGCTGGAAAAAGAAGCAAGCAAGTCATTCCTGCGATGGCAACAAGCAAGTCCGATGGAATAGACAGGCGCATCCGAAATTTTGTAGCCGTGAAAATCCATGACAGAAGTGCACGCACAACAGGTGCCTGCCAACCTGCGATCAGAGAGTAAAAACTTAAAAACAGAAATCTTACAAGCCCTGGAATTTTGAAGATGCTGAAAAATTGATCAAGTAGCAGCAGGTGAGATCCCGAGACCACGTAAGCATGAATCAGGGAGCTGCGTAAAAGATCGTTCTGCAGAGTGGAGGTCGGCAAATTCGCTCCACATATAAGAGCTGCCAAGGATGCGTGACTTGCAGAAGTTTGCGGCAGCAGATCGTCACATTTTAGGTGAAAACCGATTGCGAAATCTGATGTGTAATTCAGCAATTCAACACTCAGTGGAGTGCTTAAGCTCAGAGCAAGAAATAGCAGAATGATCATAGTTTTAATGAGTTAGCAATTTTCACTGCATATCTGGTTTCTAACATGATCTGTAATTGAGTCCGCGCGTCTAACGTGGTCGGATTTTAAGATCTGAAATTCAAGAGCTTAATTACAGTGCTTTAATGCAGTATTCGTCAGTAAAAACATGTATTTAAGTCGTGCTCAAAGTATATGCAATTCGCTCAAAGCCTTGATAATGAATAGGTCTAAGGTCTAGTATTGCAGTAACTCAACATTTTATGTGGATAACTCCTGCTTGTTTGCACTTCTCGATGCGTGTCATACTAGTCTTATAGATTGGGGTGTCGACAGATGAAGCAACTTAGACGATTGGCAGCAACGGTCCTTATCAGTTTACCTTTACTCGTCACGGCGAAAACAAAAGCACCATTTAAAGGCGCACAGAACGATCTTTCGAAAGAATCTTTGTTGGTAGAACTAACGGGAAAAGATGTTTCGAAAGAAAGTGATACGACTCTTTATGCTGAAATGGTAGGCGCTTATCAGCGTGATGATGAAATTGGATTTAAGAGTCGCTTGCAAAGTTTGATGTCTCGCTTCCCGCAAAGTCCCTATGCAGATAATGCATTGTTCTTAGCCGGACGCATGGCGGTGGATCATGGGAACTACGCAGAGGCGATTCGCTTCTTCGGTCGTATTGAAAAAGACTATCCGCGCAGCAACCGTGTGGTCGCTGCAAAGTTCGCCAAAGCGATGACATATAAGAAAATGAACCTTCCAGAGTTTTCTCGTCGCAACCTCGCTGAGGTTCGTTCGAGATACCCAGGCAGCCCGGAATCTTTCCGCGCTGATGCCGAACTGAAAATGATTAAATAAATCACCTGAGCAAGGATGCGCGTGTGAGAAGAAAAAACATCTCGTTGATTTCAGCCTGTGTGTTGACGGCTTGCCTAGCGCAAGCC
Source organism: Bdellovibrio sp. HCB2-146 (assembly GCF_047345725.1). NCBI lineage: Bacteria > Pseudomonadati > Bdellovibrionota > Bdellovibrionia > Bdellovibrionales > Pseudobdellovibrionaceae > Bdellovibrio > Bdellovibrio sp. HCB2-146. Next base: position 79,773 of record NZ_JBLEQP010000001.1, on the reverse strand, counting down.
CAAGAAGAACCGGATTATTCAAAAGAGTCACGGTTTCATGACATCTACAAAAAGTACAACGAGAATCCCACTCCAGTAGAAGCGTGGACGAAGGCTTTGGGAAATCGCCAAGCGGAAACCTATAGCGTACAAAAGGGCGATACACTTTGGGATATCTCGCAAACGCTTTTTGGTGACAGTCATTTTTGGCCGAAGGTGTGGTCACTTAATAAAGGATCGATCTTGAATCCGCATGAGATCAATCCATCTATGGCCATTCAGTTTTTTGCTGGAGACATCGAAGATGCACCAACATTGGAGTTGGCATCTGCAGAAAGTGTCGCAACAACAGCTGAACAGCAGCACAATATTCTTGTCGACACAGGTGACGGTAATAAAGAAATTCTGACTTTGCCTCCATCGCGTCGTAAGCGCACAGCTGTTCTTAAGAAAATTCCAGCAAGTATCCCGCAGCACAGAGCTGCGATTGCGGAAAGTCGCACCGTGGTTGAAATTGAGCTTCCGAAAAATCAATTTCCTCCGGCAACTGAATATTTGGGCTATTACCTCAACGATGGCCCGGTCATTGGTGCCGGATATGTGAGTTCAACGGAAGTTGATTCTAAAACAGCAAGTGAATTTCAATACGTGTACGTGCAAATGGATCAACCACCAGAGAAGCACTATGTTGCTCGTCGCAATGGTGACAAAATTCCAGATCCAGCGCATCGCGGTCGTTCAGGTCAAATGATCGAATACCAAGCTGAGCTAGAAATCTTGGAAAAAGTGAACTCAGAAAAAAACATTTATCGTGCAATGGTGACTAAATCCATCGTGCCACTTGATGTGGGAGCTGTGTTAACTCCGGGACGCCTGCCACAGATTGATCCGCGTAAAACACCTGTCACAACAGGAGTGGGTGGAACTATTATCGGCGGACAATATGAAAAGAAGCGTTTCATTTTTGGTACGCAAGCATTGGTGTTTATCGATGCCGGTGCCCAAGCGGGTTTGCAGGTCGGACAGAGTTTGAATATTTACGCGGACGAAAAGCTGCGTAATAAGAAAACCCAAGCCAACATTATCGACCGCGTGATTGGTCAGGTGAAAATCGTGAATGTCGCTCCGGGATTTGCAACTGGGTACGTAACGAACGCAAGTGCTGATATCATGCCTGGCGACGTTGTGGGAACACGAGCGGTGCATGCTTCAGCGGCTCCCGCGTCCTCATTTGACACGGGCACTGAGAGCGACCTTGAAAAAGAATTTGAAAATTCTCCTGAAACTCCTGCCGCTCCGGCGGAATCCGGATCCGACGATACTGATCTGGAACTTTAATTCGTTCTGAAGAGTTCTTTGTTTTTTGCAAAGAACTCTTTACATGAACGAACTTTATATACTTTCGCAAATCATTAAGGCCCATCCTCGATACACTCTTGATTCTTTCCGCTGGCAAGAAACTTACCTGCGACTTGCAGCGAGTAATGAACTTAATCCCGACGGTTTAATGGCTGGGTTAAAAATCCATTGGCCAGACATGTATCAATATCTGGATAAAAATCAAACTCTCGCGAAGGAACTTAAAGAGTCTTTACGTCCTCTGCAGCTATTGGGAATTCAATTGCTGTGTTTCGGTGAGAACGATTACCCCACAGAATGCTATCGCATGGAGGATCCGCCTCTGACACTTTCTTATTGGGGAGAGCCGGCTTGGAAGAAAGGTCCGGCCTTGGCCGTTGTTGGCAGTCGCGAGCCACAAAGAGAATCCCTGGAATGGATGGAACAAGATTTAGCTCCATTTATTGAAAAAGAAAAAATCTGTGTTGTCAGTGGTGGCGCGCGGGGAGTGGATCAAAAATCTCACAGCATCGCTTTAAGAAAAAAAGTACCTACACTGGTGATTCTGCCATCGGGCCTTGGAGAATTTTATCCCGCCAATTTAAAAGAATGGATACAGCCTGTGTTTTCTGTCGGTGGCGCCTTTATTAGCGAATATGACTATCAACAAAGAATGCACAAACATCTGTTCCATCATCGCAACCGTTTGATTGCAGCTTTAGGGCGCGCGAGTTTAATTGTTGAAGCACGTAAGAGAAGTGGCACATTGATTACAGCTCAACAGGCCGCACAGCTGGGCAGACCTGTTTGGGTGGTGCCTGGTCATCCGCGCGATCCGAACTTTCAGGGCAGCTTGGATTTGCTTTCTGAAGGAGCGCAACTTGTGCGAGATGCTCAAGATCTATCCATGTTTTTTCACTCTGAGTTAGAAAGTGAAAAGTTGTCCCCAGTACAGATAGGGGTTAATCTAGAGCTGTCACCCTATATATAGTGATGAGTGTAAGTTGCCAAAATCCTTGCGAAAAAAATGAAATGATCTAAAAAAATCTTTTGCATCGCCCCTATATTTACCCCTAACATCTGAATCAGGGAGGGGCGATGTGGTCAAGGATGACCGTGGTGGTAAGGATGCTACTGCATCGCTCTAATTTTTCGGAAAAGTTCTAATTCCAATTCCTTCTTAAAGATTCAAAGCCCAAAATTCCAAAGATGACATTCGGTGCCCAAATAGCGACCGCAACTGGAATAGCTCCGCCTCGCGCCATGCCTTCGGCTGCGATGTACAAGACCCAATAGAAGATAATCAAACCGATACACATGATCATGCCACCAGCTTTCGCGGCACGACGATTTGTCGTTGTTCCTAAGCCCACACCAATCATCGCAAAGACCACACAAAGAACAGAAATAGCCCAACGTTTGTGGTATTCGGTTTGAAGTGTGCGGCGGTCTTCATCGTTTTCAATCGGCTGTTGCAGACGCTCTCGTACTTCAGCCAGGGTGAGTGATTGCGGAGACTTAGCTTTCTCTTCCAAATTCACGGGCTCTGAAATATGCACATCGTAAGTATCAAAGCTGATCTTTGTATGTGTTTTGGCTTGGCGGTGAATTTCACCGCGATTCAGACGAAGTAAAACTTCATGTCCTGGGCGTTCTGGGTCGGGAATGATCTGGCCTTCTTTGGCAATAATTGTCAGAGGAACATCGCCACTTTTTTCGTCATAAATAAATACATTCTGCAAAATACCTTTGTCGGAATTCACATGATTGGCATAGACAACCATGTCGAAAAATCCTTCGGCAAAAGTCCCTTCTTTAATCACTGCACCTGCTTTGGTACTCGCTAAGCGCGTATAGAGAACTTCGAACTGGCGATTTCCCCAGGGTGCGATGTTGAAGGACATCTGCGCAGAAAGAGCGCCGACAAGTCCGGCAAGGATCAAAGCGGGTAGAAGGAGCAGGCCCATGTGCAGACCAGAAGCTTTCATCGCCACGATTTCAGAATCTTGTGAGAGGCGGCCATAGGTGAGTAAAACAGAAAACAACAAGGCCATCGGGAAAAGCACCGGTAAAAGTGAAATCACCACATAACCGATGATTTCCGCAATTGTCTTCATGGCGACTCCATGAACAAGTGCGAATTCCGTGAGGCGGAGAACTTGGAACATTAAAATGATCGAGACAAAAACGAGCAAGCCTAGGATAAAGCTTGGAAGCATCTCAAAGAAAATGTACTGCGCGGCTTTTTTGCCATTAAATAGACTGAGCATGTGTTGCCATTCTAGACAGAGTTTTGAACTGAGTCACCGCGCCTATCGTCTGGTTAGGCTGCAGTTGACGCTAAGTTCACCTTACCTGACAATAGTTACATGAGTAAGGTCCTCCTGGTCTACGAAGATTACGCAGATTTGATGAATGTTGAAGCGACACTGAAGCGTGTGGGTTTCGACGTATTAGGTGTTTCGAGTGAATATTCACTCGCAGATCAGATGTTGGGATTTAATCCTGAAGTTGTTGTCGGCTCGGGCCGCGGTGGGAAGGTCACGACTCTTGGTGTTGGAAAACGACTCAAGGAAATGACTCGTTGGCAGGGAAAATCGATTTTAATTTTTCCAGCGAACGCCAAACCGGCTCCTCAAGATTTACTCAAAATCCGTGTTGATATGATTCTTGAAGCGCCAGTTCCGGTGATGCGACTTGTTCAAGTGATCGCACGCCTTTCGGGACAAGATGAGGGCGCTATCATGGACCGTCTGAATAAGATGAGTCTTGATACTCAGGGTAAAAACAATCAAACCGGCGGCGGTGTATCACGCACCACCCCGGAAGAAGAAGCGATCTTTGTTAAGGGAAATTCAGAAGAGGCCGATGCCGCTGAGCATGTCGAAGAAGACTCAGAGCGCCGTCGCGTTGAGTTCCGATTTGGCGAGCGTATGAATGCAGCTGACTCTGAAAAAAGTGGCTTTTCACTGACTTCAGAGGAGGCTTTTCCTGATGTGGACCTTTCTGCCCTTGAGCGCGAGCTGACCGGCGGAGGTACTCCTGAGCCTGAGAAAATTGAGACCTTTGTTGAAGAAGAGCCGCTAAGTCCTTCAGGGGCCGAAGGAAATCCACAAGAAGAGCTCGCGAAAGCCGAAGCCGGCTTAAAAGCGAAGATGGCTCGCTATGCCGAAATGACAAAGGATGTGAAGGTCGCTCCTAAAAGCACCATTACCCGAGTGGAGGCGCGTCGACGCCAAAAAGCACTTGTTGCGGATTGGGACACTGAGAACCTCAATAAACTCGATGAGTTGCGCCGGGATTTTACGAAAGCTCTTTTTAAAAAGTAATTGATCGGTGAGAAGCTTGACGTTAAGTTTCTCATGCTCAAATTATTAGTGTAGAGTAGGAAATGATGGAGGCCAGTTTATGGGCACAACAGTAGCAGTAACAGATGGTTCTTTTGAGAAAGAAGTATTGAATTCTTCAACTCCCGTGCTGGTAGATTTCTGGGCGGAATGGTGCGGACCTTGTCGCGCATTGGCTCCAAAACTTGAAGAAGTTGCGGGCGAAATGGGTGGCAAAGTAAAAATCGTCAAAGTAAATGTCGACGAGAACCCTGGCACACCTGGAAAATACGGCATTCGCGGTATCCCGGCGATGTTGCTTTTCAAAGGCGGCAGCGAAGTGGGACAACTTGTGGGCAATCACCCTAAGGACGCAATTCTCGATTTCCTGAACAAAAACGTATAACGTTTGTTTACAAAAATTAAGAGTGAGAAAGGGAGTCCTCAAAAGGCTCCCTTTTTTATTAAAAAATACAGGGCCTCTTGGACTTTCGGTAAGGTTCGGTTACAGTGATTGCGGATTGAGAGTATTTCTAGAGGTTCAAATGTCAGAGATTTTAGGAGTGTCGAGCCCATCAAAAGGTGTTTCGGCGCAAGTGCAAAGGGTGTTGGGTACGCTTGAGAGCTTTGCAGTGCTTTTGCAAGAGCGTGGTCACAACGTTAAACCTTACACAGAACGTTCTGTGACAAAACTCTTAAGTCTTTCAGCTGCCGAACAAGTCCGTTTTCTCGCTCGTTTTGAATATTTCTCTGTCTTAATGATGGATGTGAAAACAACGGGTGACGACAAATACTTCCTTAAAATGTGTGCGGATCGTTTGGGTCTTATTTTTGATAAAACAGCTTATGACGAGATTCGTCCTGGCGATGTGATCGAGATCTACAATACAGATTTGATCCAAGTATTCCGTAATTTTGAATTCTTCGATGTTTGCAGCTACACGCTTCTCGATCTTTTAACGAATGAGTTTTATGAGCTGTACGAAAGAGGTCAGTTGATCAATCAAGGGTTGTTCAGTGCCATTACTGCCTTGAGCACTCGTCCGTACAATATGGAAGCAGTTGATTTGATGAATTTGCCGCAACACTTGCTGCAAGAAAAGTTCTCGGTCGACCAACTGAGATCTCTTGTCCAGTTTAAGAAAATGTATCCGGTCTATACGTGGCCGCAAAATTTCTTTGGGTATTTGGTCGTCCAGCATGGGGAAGTTCTAAAAGAACTTCCCAAAGAAACGCTGGCATTTATATAATTCTCTTAAGCGGCTTTGTGCACGGAACGTGCTTGAGCCGCTAATTCTTTTAGCATCGCCACATAAGTCCAACTAAATTGATCATAAGCTTGATGTACCCATGTCAATTGTTGCGGAGTCAAAAGGCTCAACGCTGCAATGGCTTTGTCCAAGTGTTCTTGGTCGTTGTTCACGTGAACACGTAGGAAGTTACAAGCCTCTTCGGAGAACGCTTTCTTTGCACGACGATAGATTTCAACACCGGCGTGAACAGAAGCTCCTTCTAGATAGAACAAGCCACCAAAAACCGCAGTCGGGTGATTGTGCTCGCAGTGATAGTACTGATTCTGATACAAGAAAGCTGCCGTTGGATGTTCTTTATAATCCTTCGCATCTCTTCTGAGATATTGCAGATCTTGCTCGTACAATTTTTCGTGATTTTTTTCTTCTTGGCAGTGATCCAAAAAGCGTAAATGAAGTTCGTTGTCATCCATTCCCAAGCGAGCCGCACAAGCAGCCAGGATGCGAGTGGCATGGCAAACGAAGTTATAAGATTGCGCACACCAAGAGGCATAGAACTCTTCGTTTTCCCAAGGGCAGTCGTGAACGACGCGAGAAAGTTCTTCCATTTTAGTTTTATGAAAAGCCATCAGCTCATTAAGCTGCTGTTTTGTTGACATTGTTCTCTCCTTGAACGTTTGTTTTAAAAATAGGATGTAAAAATTGAGACATCGTAGCTTGTGACCAAAGCTCCTTGGCGAGCTTTTGAATCTGCAGGGGAACTGCCGAAGAAGTCATCGTCGGCGGATAGAGGCCAAAGAGGCTGGTGGGTTCTCCGTGCAGAGTGATTTCTTCGCGAAGTGTTTCGGGACTATAGACTTTAAAGAGTGAGTCCATGCCACGACTATTGCGAGCTGCGATTGAAATCCCGTCGACTTTAAGTTTTTCCAGGCGACCGAGAGATAAATAAGTTGTCAGCTCACTGAGACGAAGGCCATTTTGTGTGCGACGATAAGCTGGGTCCACACTGAGTTGCCCCGCAATGACGACTGTTGGGCCGTTTTTGCCTAAGCGTTCAAAGGCATCATCCGGCCAAGCTTCAAAGTAAGAATCATTGCGGGCGGCCTTTGTACGAAAATCAAAGAGGCGGTGGCAGACAGCAGAAACACACTTGCCATCTTTCATCACCGCGATGATTTCATCTTGCCGAGTGAAATTATCAGAAAACAATGCCGCTGTTTCAGAGACTTCTTTAAAAGTCTGAGACCAAACAGAGTGCCAGTGTTCATAAATTTTTTGATAGTCAGAGAGAAGTGCCGTTTCAACTTCTCGACCATTAATAACGCACAAGTGGTAGTCGTGTTGCATAGATGCCCTCTGCTAAGTACTTTGTTACTTAACATAATCCCGATGCAATGTTCGGGAGGGCCAGTTCATGAAATCATAACCAAAGGATAGTTTGTTTTGTAAACGAAAATCACTCGTATTTTAGACCTTAGTTGGTGGCCACACTCGACACGAGATCGTGTTGCGCAATTACGGAGTACAAGTCATGGTAGTTTCTCATCACGCGTTCATTATATTCGGCTGGCTTGATATTTTTTGCGATCAAGCGTTTCACATTCAGTGGGCCCATGTTGTAGGCGCTGACGTACTTCACTGGTGTTTTTTGAAACTTTGCACGCAGGTAGTTCATGTAAGCAAGACCGATACGAATGTTTTGTGCTGGGTTTTGCAAAGTTCTTTTTCCAGACCAAGGCAGACGGTTTTTCTTTGCAATCCACTCGGCCGTATCAGGCTTGATTTGCATAAGCCCGATTTCACCAAAGCGTCCCACAACGAGAGGATCGAATTTACTCTCTGTTTTAATCACAGCTAAAACAAAGATGGGATCGAAGTTATAGCGTGCAGCTTCAGTGATAACAGTGCTTGCAATAGAGTGTGCTTGTGATTTCCAGCGTGGGGCAAGGCCCGCCTGGACTTTCTCAAGGATCATTTGATTAAGAGTGTCTTCGCCTTCAAGCTTTTGAGCGTCGCTACCTAGGTAGCTTTGACCCAAGAGTTCTTTTGCATGGGAGATGCGGCTGGCTTCGTGCACTTGTTCAATGATCGCAAGTGAGCGACCTGTCCAAGAGATAAAAGCAAAGTTATTAAAAGCCACGATCGCAAGTGATGCGGTGATAAAAGCAAGGATCATATTGAGATGTTTCGTTTTCATATCCGCGTCCTCCTGTTACTAGGTGAATAGTTCAAGGGACGTGCCGACTGGATAAGTCGTTGATATCAATACGGTCTTAGTATGATCCGGTATTCAGATGACATTTGTTCGAGTTGAATAAGGGGGGTGTCAACCAAAGTCTCGACAATGACTGAAAAGTAGTTAGTCGTTATAAGACAGAATCTCAATCTGAAACTGGTCGATCTGAAACAGCTTTTTCACTCTTAAAACCGGTCTTGTTTCTCGGTTTTGCGAGATGCGGTTTATGCCGATGTGGATACTAATTTGAACGCACTTTTGGACTCTGGAGGGAAGTAGAGAAAGAGCATTCTTCGTTGGAAGCCTCTTTATCTGCCATTAGACTTTGAGTGTGTTTAATTGTGAAGGAGTAAGTGGTTTATGAACGGTTTAGTATTAGGTGTCGTTTTAGTTGCAGCTATCCTTTTCGTTGTTTCAATCTTTAACAAATTGGTACGCCTTAAAAACAATGTGAAAAACTCGTTTGCGCAAATCGACGTGCAGCTCAAACGTCGTTATGATCTTATTCCAAACTTGGTTGAAACTGCGAAAGCTTATATGCAACACGAACAGGTCACTCTTGAGAAAGTTATTCAAGCGCGTAACCAAGCGATGGGTGCTTATCAAGCCGTTGCTCACAATCCAACAAATGGATCTGAAATGAAAAACTTGGTCCAAGCTGAGGGTATGCTTGGACAAGCATTGGGTCAGCTTCGTGTGGTGATGGAAAGTTATCCGGATTTAAAAGCCAATACGACGATGAATCAATTGATGGAAGAATTGACGTCGACAGAGAATAAAATCTCTTATGCACGTCAGGCTTATAATGACGGCGTGATGGATTATAATAATCAGTGTGAGATGTTCCCTTCAAATATCGTTGCCAAGAGTTTTAACTTTCAAATGGCGACAAACTTTGAAATCACAAACTCGGTTGAACGCGAGACTGTGAAAGTTTCTTTTACTTAAGTCTTAAATGAGATTTTTTGAAGCGCAGAGAATTGCCCGCAGAAATACGATCACATTAGCTGTCTTGTTCTGTCTGACAGTGGTTGTTCTGTCTATCTTTAACGCCATTATGGTGAGTTTCTTTTTGCAATCTGCGGTTCCTCGAACTCCGTTTCAATTTGGACAACTTGAAATAAAGGCATTTATTGGTTCGAGTTTGATCTTTGCGTTTACGACGTGGGTGTTTCTTTTGCGGGTTCCGAACGGTCCGAAATTAGCGGCGATGTTAGGTGGACGACTCCTTGTCGATCCTAAAACCGATCGAGAAAAGCGTCTTAAAAACGTTGTTGAAGAAATGGCGATTGCTTCAGGTGTGGCCATTCCGCAGGTTTATGTTTTAGACAGTGAAGAGAGTATCAATGCCTTTGCGGCGGGAACTGATCCTGGGAGCATCGTGATTGGTGTGACCAAAGGAACCATGACCCTGCTCAATCGTGATGAATTGCAAGCGGTGATCGGGCATGAGTTCAGTCATGTGCTAAATGAAGATTTGAAATTGAATATGCGCCTGGCGGCAGTGGTGGCTTCCTTTCTGGCGTTTGTGCGAATGGGGCATGCGTTGTTGCGTGGAACTTCGTCGGAGCGCAGTCGTAAGAAAAATGGGGCTGTTCCGTTTGGTATGGCATTTTTGGTGTTTGGTGCCTTGGGATATTTCTTTGGCCGTTTGATTCAAAGTTTTATTTCTCAGCAAAGAGAGTTTTTAGCTGATGCTTCTTCTGCGCAGTTTACGCGTAATCCGGAAGCTTTGGCCCGCGCGCTGGCGAAAATCAATTTAAGCGCGGGATCGAGCTTGTCGGTTCGCCAAGACGAGTATGCGCATATCTTTTTTGCTGAAGGTATTTTATCAAAATTTTCTGATTGGTTTGCGTCGCATCCTCCCGTGGTCGAACGCATCGGGAAGCTGGTTCCTGGTCGTCGCATTGAAGATCTCTTCGAAGACATCTCGACCCAAATCGCGCGCGATCCGGAACTAACGAAACCGAATGCCTTTACGGCGGAAGCACCGTTAGCAGGAAACATTATCCTTGCCAGTATCGGGGCGCCGACTGAACACAACCGCTTGGTTTCAGAAACGATCTTAGCACAGGTCAATCCGGTGCGTGGGTTGTTGCAAGATCCAACTGTCGCAAGGGGAGTGTTGGCACTTTTGACGTTCTATTCTCAAGAGAAATATCAAGAGGCTAAAGAACATGTGCGCGGACAGTTTGCATCTGAAAATGTTTTCTTGAAAGTTTCTGAACTTGTGGAGTCGGCTGATCCTCAAGTGCGTGTGAGTTTGTTCCAGTTTGCTTTAGCGACTCTGAAAAATCTGAGCAGTCGTGATCGTGATGAACTTTTGGCGAAGATGGAAGAAGTCTTCCGTATGGATCAAAAGATTAGTTTGTTAGAGGCATTGTTGTTGATCAATGCGCGCATTCTTTTAGGTTCGAATCTGGCGGGAGTTGGCGGATTAAAACCGGGTGCCGCGGATGTCCTAGAAATGCTTCGCAGCTCTGATTCAATCGAAAAACAAAAACTCGTAGGTTTTATTCAGTTGAATCGTGATATACCGTTATTGAAGAAAAAAGAACTCCTAAGAGAAATCATCAATCCATTTATCCAAGCAGGGCGCAAAGAAGAACTGCGCTTGCTGTGTCTGGCGATCAAAGTTCCCGTTCCGCCATTCTAATAGATCAAATACATCGTGCGCCCAAGATGTAAAAATACTTCATTCATAAATACAATCATGACCCTATAGGGGCGTCATTATTTTTCATTCTCTTCATTTTCTTCAACACTTTGAGATTGTTCGTTGGGATTCTTTTTTCGCTCCACAAATAGCGACGGCGGTGGAACTCCCACCATCGCGAGAATAAAGAAAAGCGGTAATAATGAATAGAAGAGGATCTTCTTCGCTTTCATAGGTTGAATATGGGTACGAAGGGCTCTGCGTCAAGGCGAGCCCGGCAGAAATGGTGGCAAAGTGCCGGGCACGGGTATTGCTATCTTGTTCCCTCGTAGTAATAAAAACGCACCATTTCCCGGGGGATAATCTATGATTTCAAAGATTTGTGTTTTTTTGATTCTGTCATTCTGTGCTTCGTTTGCTTTTGCCGAGCGCACGGAAGAAGGCTTCAAAGAGTGTTTTAAATATTCGGATGCTAAAACCTGCGCCAACGCAGGGAGCGGTTTTAAAGAATGCTTTAAGTATTCAGACGCACGCACTTGCGCTGCTGGCGGAACAGAAGAGGGTTTTAAGGAGTGTTTTAAATATGCAAGCGCTGCGGTTTGCGCCAGCGCTGACGATGGGTTTAAAGAGTGCTTTAAATACGGAAGTGCAGAAGAGTGTGCCCGTGATAGCAGTCGCGGAGGTCGTACTCCTGGTGGTAACTCTGGTTATGGCGGGACTCGTGCAGGTTTTGATGAGTGCTATAAATATGCATCTGCTGAAACATGCTGGGGTGCAAGTGATAGCTTTAAAGAATGTTTTAAATACGCAAGTGCAAGCACGTGTGCGGTTCCAGGAGGTACAGAAGAAGGCTTTAAGGAATGTTTCAAATACGCAGACGCTGCAACTTGCGCAAGCGCCGGTGATAACTTCAAAGAGTGCTTTAAATATTCGGACGCAAGAACCTGCGCTGGAAGATAAACTCTTACATCGGGCGCACAAGGTAGTGGTGCGGCAATTTTTGGGTACAAAAAAAAGGCGGGGAGTTCCCGCCTTGTTTTTTTTCTAGAAGAGGTAGCGACGATAAGCGACGCTGGAGATGAGGCCCATGCCCGCCATTGTGGTCAGCATGCTCGATCCTCCGTAGGATAGCAACGGTAACGGGACCCCTACGATCGGGAGGAGTCCAATAACCATCCCGATATTCACGAACATATGCCAGAAAACGTAACAGAGAACTCCGACTGTCAGTAAGGCTCCAAACTTATCACGTGCATTCATTGCCACGCGAACTCCTGTTAGGAACAAGAAACAGAACAAACCAACAACCGCCAAAGAGCCGACAAAGCCGTGTTCTTCACTCAATACTGAATAAATAAAGTCCGTGTGACGCTCAGGTAAGAACTCAAGCTGTGATTGAGTTCCCTTCATAAAGCCTTTACCGAAAAATCTGCCAGAACCAACAGCGATCTTCGATTGAATACTGTTGTAACCCGTTCCACGCGGATCGTTTGTTGGGGAAAGAAACGTCAAGACACGGTTTTTTTGATAGTCATGCAGGACAAACTTCCAAGCAACTGGAAGTGCAATAATTCCCAACACCACCAAAGAAGCGATGATGATGCGTTTGATTTTTGCAAAAATCAGCATCGATCCCCCGATAGCCGCCAACATCATCGCCGTTCCCAAGTCTGGTTGCTCAACGACGAACGCAAACGGCACGCCCAATACAAGTAGCGGAACGAACATTTCTTTAAAGCCCATGCCGCTACCAAGTGAACTACGAGTCGACAAAATTTTGGCCATCAGCATGATCAAAGCCAACTTCATCGTTTCCGAAGGCTGATAACGGAAGAAGCCCAAATCAATCCAACGTTGGGCGCCGAGAGCCACCTTACCAAAGAAGGTAACGTAGACAATGGCTCCAAAGTTTAAAATATAAACTATCAAAGCGATACGGGTGACAATGGCATAGTCTACTAACGTTACGACCAAAAAGATCGTCCAGCCTACCGCCAACCAAACAAACTGTTGGATGAATAAAGATGCAACATCCGTTGAAGTTGGTCCATGAGTGGCGCTGTACAGATTGATAAGACCAATCACATTCAGCGCCAAGATAACGATAATTAAATTGATGTCGAGTTTCTTAAACAGAGTTCTTTCTTCGACATGGAGAGTGTTGATCAAGTTATTCTCCTTCTTGAGTCACAACAGGTTCAGCAGGCTTTACAGCTGCTTTCGTGTTCTTAGCCTTCAGAGCAGCCTCGATCACTTCAGGATGATATTTTTGGAAATAAGCCTGGATGATATCGCGAACGATTGGAGCCGCTCCCGTACTTCCGTGGCAGGCATGTTCTGCAAGCGCTGCAACTGTGATCTCTGGATTATCAGCTGGAGCAAACGCCACGAACCAACCGTGATGTCGCATGTGAATCGGTCTGCCTTCGCAAGAAGAGTAGATTTGATCCGCAGAGAACCCCATAACCTGTGCTGTTCCGGTTTTACCAGCCATTTGTACGCCCGGGATCTTCCAGTGTTTCGCCGTACCGCGATCGCCATTGGCAACACGTCTCATACCTTCTTTAACAGTTTTAAATGTTTCAACTGAAACATGCACACCGTTCGGTTGCGTTTGTTGCAAGTCGCGAACAACTTGTGGGAAGTTTTCACGCAACACTTTTCCGTCTTGGTCGATGATCTTACGAACGATAAACGGTTTGACGACTTTGCCTTCAGTGCCGATTGCGTTGTAAGCAATCGCCATTGAAATAGGCGTCACGTTCACGAAACCTTGACCGATCGCTGTCGACAAGTTTTCACCCGGTTGCCACTCTTCACCGACGGTCGCTTTCTTCCAAGCCGAGTTTGGCATTGTACCAGAAACCTCACGAGCGAGTTCAATACCGGTTTTTTGACCGATACCTAGCAAGTGGATGTAGTCATACATTTTATCCACGCCAAGCGCGATACCCATTTTATAGAAAAACACATTCGACGAACGCTCAAGCGCCTCATAGACCGTGATGTTACCTTGTCCACCTTTTTGATGGTCATGGTAAGGACGGCGACCAAAGTAAAACACACCCGGTGCGTTTACGATGGTATTAGGGGTGATGACTTTTTCATTCAAAGCAGCTAGCGCCACAAATGGTTTAAACGTGGAACCCGGCGCATTGTGATCTTGAATGACCTTATTACGGAGAGGTTTAAACGGATCATTGATCAATTTAGACCAAGTCGTTGGCGAAATACCTGTTGCGAACTCATTCGGATCAAATGAAGGTGTCGAAACCCAAGCCAAAACTTCGCCGTTTGTTTTCATTGCGACAACCGCACCGATACGATTCAGTGCCAAGAATGACTTAAAGGCCGCTTCTTGAATATCACGGTCAATTGTCAAAACAGCATTGTTACCGTGAACAGGTGTTTGATCTTTGATTTGCTCGCCGTAAATGTTCGGGGTCTGTGTGACAGCCTCGCGACCATGGGCATCGACTTGAATAAAGCTGATGCCATCAGTTCCGCGAATATCTTTTTCAAGGTTTTCTTCAAGACCGCTCTTACCAATGATGTCACCTTGTTCAAAGAACAAAGTGCCTTTGTAAAGGTCATTTAAAAGAGGGATCTGACGTTTTGAGATTTCAGACACATAGCCGAAAAGTTGGGCGCCGTTTTCACGAAGCGGGTAGTAGCGCACGATAGACTCGCGGATCTCAAGCCCCGGAGTATCCAAACGGATGCGCTTCAAACGGAAGACTTCTTCGCGGCTTAAATTTTCTTTCAAGCGAATTTGTGCAAACGGTCCGTTTTGACGACGGCCTTTTTGCACTTTCTGCATCAACTTATCTGGCTCAAGTCCCAAGACAGGGCCGACCGTTTTTGCAAGCAGATCCAGATTCTCAATATATTGAGGCGTCAAGATAGCTTCGAAGCCTGGCAAGTTTTCGACGAGAACTTTGCCATCGCGATCGAGCATCAAGCCACGGGGAGCTGTGATTTTATTTTGTTTGATACGATTTTTCTCAGAGAACTCGCGAAGCTCATTACCTGAAATGATTTGCAAATACCACAAGCGCATTGTGAAAACTGTGAACGTCAAAGCAATCACAATATAGAAAAGCTTGTACCGGCCGGTATACTCTTTTGCCTCGTCCGGATTGGATACGAAAGTACTCATATCTCGAGTCCCCCATGTTCATGAACGAGTTCGTCTTGAGTAACTTTATCCATTTTCGCCAACACCCAGTACATCGGGAAAGCAAAAGACGGTGTCAAAATAATTTGGACTAAGCGATCCACAATCTCAAAACTCGCGGGATTTCTCTCAAGCACCATGGACGTGAAGAAGTAAATGAGATGGTAGGCGACGGCAGAGAATCCACACATGATTGTATAGTATCCCGATCCTGACCAAAAGACCCTGCGTTTGATTCCATAGACCAAGGTAAAGAGGATGAGCAGAGAGATCCACATCATCTTCAGTGGCATGCCCGTATAGGACATCAAAACAAAGCCCATTGCATATATCGTGATGATAGCTGGGTAGGGTTTGCGATAAAGAGTCACATACACAATAAGGTTCAACCATAAAAGGGGAGCAGGCACGTTCCCGAAAAGTTGAAACCAAAACGTCGTTTGGAATCCAGCAACGAAAACCAACGCAACAAAAAGAATCAGAAAATTTAAAAGAAAGTTCCAGCGAATCTTCACGGTCTGCTCTCCTGAGGTTTTGTCGCAGGAGTTGCTGCAGGGGAAGTGGCAGGAGCTGGCGATGTTGCAGGAGTTGTCGCTGTTGTCGGCGAGGCGGCAGGAGTCGCACCAGGTGCCGGAGCTTCACCTGTTGCTGCAGCATCTGTCGCGGTTTGCGGAGCGTACTTATCTCCAAAGTCTTCTTTTGCTGCATCAACGACGACAAAAACCTCTTCTACTTTTGAAGGATCAACAACTGGTCGCAAATCCACTTTCAACGAAACGCTGAATGTTTTGCGCTCAACGGATTCAACGATCGCAACTGGGAAACCTTTCGGGAAGATGTTATCAAGACCACCGGTTACAACCAGATCGCCTTCTTTCACGTCTTCTGTTTTCTCAACGTACTTCAAAGAACAACCGTTTTGGCTTTTACCTTCGACGATACCGTGAGCACGCGTGCGTTGCACGATACCATCCACAACCGCATAACGGTCTGTGATGAGCATCACATGTGAAGTCAAAGCATCGGCTTTAAAGATGTAACCCAGAACACCTTCTGTTGTGATAACAGCTTGGCCCGATTTCAAACCTTCAGTTGTTCCTTTGTTAATCGTGATCGTATTGTGGTCGATGACTAAATCGCGACCAATCACTTGCGCGCCTACGAGATTCATTTTCGTTTGACCTTTGAAATTCAAAAGTCCGCGCAGGCGTTCATTCTCAACGAGCAACTCATTCATTTTTTGCAATCTTGAATTGAGTTCGTTGTTCTGACTTTGCAGATGCTCACTGTCTTTCTTAATATTAATCAAATCGATGTACATGCTGGTGGTACTTTTGACCCCGTGGCTGAATCCGAAGAAAGTCTCCGACACACCGCTAGCGAGAAGACTGAATGGGGTTGTTAACCAGTGAGATTCTTGGGGACGCTGCTGCATGTTGATGGAAATCAAGGGCAATGCCAGGACAATCCCGATCATCACAAGTTTTTTGAGATCAAAGTTGAAAAAGTTCAAATGTCACCTACCTAATAATTCAAACGCTATTCAAAAGCGCGTTGGATTTCAACAATTTCCCCTTGAAAAAAAGAAAAAATAGTTGGGTAATGGAACGGCTAAAAAGTAAGCTTGTACAAGGAAGGAATTTTTATGAGCGATAGTATGGCAGATAAAATGAAAAGAAAGCTCTCTGCTAAGAGCGTAACAGCCATCGTTTTGTTTGGCGCGATCATTCTTGTTTTCGTGTTTTTCGGTTTGCCTGGTCGCTTGGGACCTGGTGTTGGTTCCGTTGCGCGCGTGAATAACAGCTTGATCTCAGTTGCCGATTTCCAACAGGAAGAAAACCGCATTCAGCAGTACTATCAAAACCTCTTCGGTAGCTCGATGGATTTTAGCTCTCAGCGTCAACTTCTTCGCCAACAAGCTCTTGAGAACTTGGTGCGTATGGAACTTGTCTCTCAAGTTGCAAATAAGGAAGCCATCTTGGCAACAGACGCAGAAGTTCGCGACTTTATCGTCAAAGACATTCCGTTCTTCCAACAAAATGGCCAATTCCAGAGAGAATTTTACAGCCGTTACTTGGAATCAACTCGTATGAATCCAGGCGAATTTGAAAACAAAGTGCGTAAAGATATAGCAAATGTCCGTGCGCGCCACTTGTTTGAAATTGCGGCAAAACCAAATGCAGCTGAAGCGGCGAAGTTGAAGGATTTGAAAGGCACAAAGATCAATATTCTTTTTGCGAAAGTCGATCAAGAAGCTGCGACAAAAGCGATGACGAAAGAAAAAGCGGAAGCCGCAATCAAAGCTTTGGATGAAGCTCTAGCAAAAGGTGATGAAGCTGCCGTTAACGCACAACTTAAAGACTTGAAAGCAACTTGGGAAGAAACAGGCATGGTAGAAATCGGAGCTGAACAGTTCCCGAAAATCACAAGTGCTGTTGCAACTGACGCTGTTTTTGAACTGACTAAAACAGAACCTCTTTTGAAGCGTCTTGTCAGAGACGGGCAGTCAAAATACGTTTTGAAGCTCAAAGAAACAAAAGTTGAGCAAGTGGCAGCTATCGAGCCAACAACTATTGAGATGCTTCAAAAACGTAGAGGCGATGGAATGTTTGAAGCTTGGGTGAACCAGTTCCGTCAAAAATCTCACGTCACTATGAACCACGAGTTCATGCAGTTGCAATAATGTTGCAGTTTTTTAGAGAAACTCCTATTCGAATTCAGTTTCAAGCCCCGTCTGAGCGACGGGGTTTTTTGTTTTCGCTTGCCGCGGGTTTTTCAAAAGACATAGATCCTCTTTCTGGCATGAGTGTGAATTTGGTCGAAGTCGATCAATGGATGACCGATCTTCAAAATTCGATGCAAGCCAAGGTCTATGATCTAGAGTCCGATATTCACCTGGCAGCACGTTTGGTTTACGAATGTCGAGATCGCCTGCGCAAGTCTGCGGAGGCGTCGGGTGTGGTGCTGACATCCCTTAAGCTCACGGAAGAAAGATCCGGAGTTTTTAGCTGGGATACGCATGTGCGCGAGGGATTCTTTAATCAGGAATGTTCTTATTATCTGGAATTTTTCGAAGATGGGCACTTCGTCGATCTTTTGCAAATGCGATTTAAGTGGCTCAGTCCCAATACTTGTCAGGAAGATTTATTCTCCGAGGGTCTTAAGCTTTTAAAAGATGTGCGAGCGCTTTCTCAAGAAGACCTGGCGCAAACACTATCGCCATTCAAGGGAATCTTGCAGGAAAAGGGAAATATTCTTGAAGCCATCGCTCTTGAATATAGAAGCCTGGGTTATCGCTTGGATCTGTAAAACAAAACGGCTTCTTGCGAAGCCGTTTTAGTGTCTCAAATTTTTTTTAATTCTTACATGTTACGGATTTCTTCTTCAGTCAGAACTGGATATTCATTTTCAGGGTAAGTCACATCCCATCCGTCATCAGATGATGGATCGTTTTCTTCTGGAGTTGTGACAAGTTCTTCACCCTCTGAACCAGATCCTGGATCTGTCGTGCCGCCGTCATCGCCACCACCGACAGTGCCAGGGTCTTCAGAACCTGGGTTATCGGAACCGCCAGATTGTGAATCGTCGATTGGTTTTTTATACGCAGATTTCAACTTCAAGACAGGTTTAAGCAAGCAGCCACCGTTACCTTGGATCACAACGGACTTCAAAGCGTCAAAGTCGACCACGATATCATATTGATGTCCGGCTTCGAATTGCACTTTGTTAGTCAAAATGATCTTAACACCGGTTTTTTGCGCGCTTGGTGTTTTCAACTCACAAGTCGAATCATCGCCTTTGACAGCATAGTGACCGTCTTGTTTTAGAACCAAGCGGATCTGTTGAATTTGCAGACCATCTGGAGCAATCACGTCTTGCAAGGGAAGAGTCACTCCGTTTTGTAGAGTGAGTAAATCCACAGCTCCTAAGTTTTTCGATAAGATCAAGCGTCCTGCTTTACCGCGTCCCGCAACCACGACCTCCATATGGTCGATATTTACTATCACAGATTTTAAGTCCTTATTAGGAGCATCCGTGAGTTTAAAGCTGACAATGGATTCTTTCTGCAAGTCAGCTGTGCCTAACCCAGAACTGAGTGAGTCACCATTGTTTGCGCCCTTTTGGTTACAGGCGGCTATTAGAGATACTGCGCTGAAGATACCGATTTTTAAAAACACATTCTTCATGTCACCCTCCTGGTGAATTCAGGTTTTAATGTACGCCTCTCGCGCAAAAACACAAACAATCCTCCTTCTGAAACATTCATTTCGAGAGTGGTGTAAAGAGGTTTTTCGTTTTTTTATAAACAAAGGAGCACAAATAATTTGGTGAAAAAATCTTCGCCGAAAAAAATCGGAAGTCGTGATGGCGGTAGAGAGCGGGGAAATGTGTTTCCTTCTGAGACATTTCAGTGAAAAAATTGAAGTTATTTTTTAAACACTGCTCACTTTTTCGTCGGGACCATCCGATAGGTAAGGCATCAAGAGGGCTTAGCCCTTTTTCTTGCACTTCAACTGTCTAAGTTGATATCGGAACCTCCCCTACGGACAGGGCTGGCAATTGGTTAAAACGGACTTAGGCTGGCTTACTTATTGTATTGTAGAGAGTTGGGGGAAAGATCTATGAAAAGAGCACGTCGTTATCTGGCGCTGGGATTTATAACGTTGCTTATGGCAGTTTCTTTTAATAACTGCGCGCAACCAAAGTTCTCAGAAGCGGTTAAAGATGTTTCTTCATCAGGAGACCCACGCACACCGGGGGATGATGAAGGCGGAACCATCGTCAATAAATCGAAAACGGTCAATATCCAAGATATCTCGAAGCTAGATGTGTTGGTCGTGATCGACAACTCCGGTTCGATGAAATACGAACAAAAAAATATGGGAGATCGCTTCTCCAGATTCATGGAGCAAATCGCTGAACTCCAATGGCGTGTGGGTATCATCACGACAGATATGTCTTCGACTTCACAAGAGTTGAAAGACGGTCGTTTGGTGACAATTAAAGACCGCACTGAGCGTTGGTTGGATTCAGCAGGTCCATTGGCTGCTCAAGCTCAAGGCTATTTCAGTGATACAGTTCAAAGAACGGAAGAAGGTTCCGGATATGAACAAGGTATAGGAGCTACTTATCGCTCTATTGAAAGAGCGTTCACGAGCGGGGATGCGAATAACGGATTCTTCCGTGATGATGCAGCCCTTGCAGTGGTGGTTGTGACTGACGCTGATGAAACCGGCGACAGAAACGATCCTAAAAATCTAAAAGACCGCAATAGAGGTGAAAACCTTGTGAAGCTGGTTGCAAGCAAATGGCCAGGAAAACCGTTTATCTTTAACGGTATCATCGTAAAAAGCGGTGATGAAGCTTGTAAAAACACGGACAGAACAATCAACCAAAATGAAGGTTATGGAGTTGCTTACGAAAAAGCGGCAGCTCTTACTGGTGGTATCACAGGTAGTGTGTGTGAAGCAGACTACGGTACTCAGTTGTCTTCAATCGGTTCTGGTGTCAGCAAAGTGGTCCGCTCCATCGGTCTTGAGTGTGCACCAGTTGATGCCGATGGCGACGGTAAAGTCGATATCACGGTTTACAACCAAGCCTCTGCTCAGTACCTGACGAACTTCACAGTGTCAGGAAGCTTGCTGACGTTCTCTGATGTTCTCCCATCAGGTGTGACGACGCTAAATTATAACTGCCGAGAATAGTTGTCTCAGACTGAGACACTGTCAAATCAGTCACTTTGTTTGAGCGCTTTCCGTCTTCGGAAGCGCTCAAATTCATTTTAAACCCCTCTCAAAGAGCATCGGATTTGCACTGTTAGCCTGAGAGAGGTTCTATGTTCATTTTCAAGTTCCTATGTGTGGCGACGATTTTAAGTGGCAGTGCGGCCTTTGCCACGGGTTTCGCTTTCGGCAAGAATGCCGACGTCGCGCGGATTGAGGAGCTTTTACCTTTAAGTCGCACCGAGAAGGTTCAAAGAATTCAATCTTTAGGGGTTTTGGTGCAAGACCACGTCTTTGAAAGCTCTGAGTTGCGTGGGCAGTTTTTAGATCAAACTCATTTTCCAAATATCGCCGCTCCTACGATCTGGCTTTCTTCACAAGCAGACGAGTGGACGCTTGTGCATGAGTTTATTCATTACTTACTTTCACTTGAAACCTCCGCTGAGCCTCTGATTTCTGAGACTGAAAAATCGCAAGCACAATCACGACTATCAACGGGATGGAAGTTCTACCAAAAAAACCAATGGCACTACATTTCTCCCCAACACCGTGAGCAGGTGACAACGGCATTTGCAAAAGTGGTTCAAGCGCAACTGCAACAGTTGGAATCGTTTGAGCTTGAAGAACTTGCGATTGAAAATTATCTGCGCGGAATTTTTAAAGGTACCAGGCCCATCGGTTTTACCGACGAAGCCTGGAATCGTAGCAGTCGCTATATGAAAAAATCTGGTGGTGCGGCCTTGGCTCGCTTAAAAGAACTCAGTGTCAGCTGTTCAGAACTTGAACTCAGCTACCAAAGAGAGCAAGTCCCTTACCCTCAGGAAATCGTAGGTCTTTGCTTGAAAGTTCAATCTCTCCGTAGCGAGGTTGCGACTCTCCTACAAGGTGCGAGCATTCGTATTTATGAACCGATAGGCGACAAATAATTTTCAAAAATTTGCGCTCAGATCGAATCAGTTTAATGGCGACAAGTGTCATGATATTTCGGAGTTACTCTGTGTTTGACACCCCCTTTGATATTCGAAAGAACTAAGGCCGAATTTTTAAGGAACCGGAGGGGGAATCATGGGCCTTAAACTTATTCTATCAGTTGGGTTGCTCGGCGTCCTGTCGAGTGCAGCTTCAGCCGAAGCCGTCTGGCAAGCCGATGATCAGTCGGCACGTTTTTGCCTGCAAAATTTCAATGCCTATGGACCTATCTATGCATCCAATGTCGGCGAACGCACAGAGCGTTGGACCGCCGAACTTCAAGCCAAACCTTCTTGCGATATCGTTCAACTGCAAGAGGTCTGGAATGAAGGACATATCAATCAGGTCGACTCCGCCCTTCGTAGCAAGTATTCCCTCAGCGCTCCGAATCGCAAAGCTCGAATTGGTTTGATGTCTTTGTTTAAAGGTAGCATTCGCAAGGAAGAAACTTACAGTTTTAACGTGAATAATGAAGGCGGGCTGATGGATGGCGTTCGCAATATGTTCAATGTGAAAAAAGCCTTTCACATCGTCACGGCGAACGTACCTGGATTGGACGAAGATATTTATTTCCTCAATACGCATTTGCATCCGTCATCGCAAGCAGTTCGTTTGACACAAATTCTGGATCTTTTAAACTGGCGTCTTAAAAATCAAAATCGCAAGCTCATCATCTCAGGTGATTTCAACGCAAGCTTCGATAAGCTTGAGCATGCGTTTGTAGAATCTACCTTGAGGGTGACGGATTCTTTAGAGCAAGTGCTGGGGAAGTATCCCGCCGACATATGTACATATTGCCATAAAAATCCCCTTAGCTGGATGAATGACGATCACGTCTTTGACTATGTATTTTACTCGAATGTGGGAGAAGCAAAATCGGTTCTGAAAGCGGTTGATGGCCGTATCAATCTTAAGGGCACCGAGCGCCGTCCTTTGTCTGATCACTATGGTCTACGTATCGAGTTTTCCTGGCAGGAAGCGGCAATCACTGTCGATTTCTTGACGGTGGAATTGGAGCGCGGAAAGGCCATTCAAGTCTTGTTGCAAGCACATGAAGTTCTTAAGCGTGAGAAGGGTTCTGAGTTTGCGCCATATAAAAAACAAATCAAAGAACTTGTTGCTCAACTACGCAACAACCAAGGCGTGTTCGCCGACTATTTTACAAAATCGAATTGATAGCCCCCGCTCATTAATCAAAAATGGTGGGGGAAGGTGAAGGTTGTGGAGTTGGAATTGGAGGCAAGGCTATGTTCTGCTGTTGCAACTGCTGCCTTTGATTCAATTGCTCTTGTTGCAGCTGTTGTCTCATAAGTAAATTTTGCTGTTCGATGATTTGCCGTTGTTGTAATTGCTCTTGTTCCACATCCTGTTGTTGCAGAAGTCTTTCCACGCGCAACTGTTGCATCTGTAATTGCTCTGGTGAATAGGCAGGTTGGGAAAAAGGATAGGGATAGGGTGAAGGAGAAGGTGCGGGAGGCAGAGTATCCAACGACTGTGCACAAGCCACATTATTGAACATCACACAAAATAAACCTACTAAGAAAGCCCTCACCATAAAAGCCTCCCACGTGATCATTCTATCACTTTGCTAAAATGATCACGTCAGCAAAAATTCAAAGCTGACATTCCACAGCCGACCAAGGTGATAGAGGCGAATAGTGGATTATGCCGGCACACAAAATATCACTAGGCGTAGGTGCTTTTTTCTTTTACGCTTAGCATATGAAGAAGAGTGAATATCTAGGTCGACTTTTAGTTGTAGTTGGAATCACGCTTGTCGTTCTTTTTGGACGCAAGGTCTTTGTTGAATATATCGAGAAAGCTCGAGAGTCCGAAATGACCACGAACATAGCTGCCGTGGTGACGTCCGAGGAAGCTTATTATCAAGAGTTCAAAACCTACACCACAGACCTGAAAAAAGCCGGCTACGTTCCCGAAGGGAAGTTGCGTGGTGCCATTTATCTGACTTATGAAGAAACACCTGCCGACATTCAGCAGTTATTAACTGAAGATGAAAAGCCGTTTGTTTCCCAAGACAGCTACCGCATTTTGGGTGTTTTTCGCGACGGAAAAACAGAGATCATTCTCTTTGTAAAAGACAAAGATCAACCGATCAAAAGAATCGCCAATCGCCTGCCACAAAATTTAGACTCGAAGTAACTTATTTGATCGCGCCGCTGGCTTTTGTACCCGAGCCACCGCTATTGCCAGGTCTTGCAGGACGGGATTTTCCGACTTGAATGCAGACGTCACTTAAAACAGGACTGCCTTTTTTAGTTTCGTAAAACGAATAACGACTGCGTAATTTTCCACAAGCTTCCGGATCAACAGGGCAGCGGTAGGTCTGATCCTTGCCTTGCTCGCGAGCTTTCGCTTCCAGTTTCGAAACATTCTTATCATAGATCGCACGGGCTTTGGCATCTTCTACGCTTACACAATTGATACCTTCATCCCAACCGGCATCAACATAATCAGCCCAAGTAAAATTACGCACCTGCGACCATGTTCCACCCGAACAAGTGAGATACGGATTATTCGTGTCAACCAGGGCATGATAAAAAAGGATGCCGTGATAATTGGCCATCATATCAGCAGAAGAAACAATACCTGTGGAAGCAGCGCCATAGATAGAACTCTCCATCCCTTTGCTGCCATCTAAAGCCACATCCATTCTATTTCCGCGTTCGCGAAAATAACGATAGCGTTCAAAGCCTTGATCGATAAAGTGACCGAGCTTATCAGTGCCAATAAGTTCGCCGTTTACTTTAATCGTTGATGCGAGATCGAGATTATTAAAAATCAAACCTTTAGAAAGCACACCTTCGTAAATTGATCCGTCAGGGGAGGCCTTGCGCTTTGCGATCTTGTCATTTTTTTCAGCCCAACTTTCCATCGAACCAATTTGAAAGCTGGCTTTGTTTTGTTCATGAAAGAGAACGCGTATTTTACGAAATGTTTCAGGAGATTTATCGCAGGCAATGCCGTCGGAGTTCGCTTCTGCGACAAGTTCTTGCAGGCGTCTATTCATTTCCTTGTCTAAAACTTCCGTGCTGTCTTGCAGAGTTTTATATCGACCCGTTAAGTTGTCGGTCTCTTTCGCAGACGAAAAAGAGGAAAATATAAATACGGCAGAGAAAATAAAAAAAGACAGGCACTTCATGTCTGTCTTTTCGGAATAAACCCCTTCGAACTTTGAATAATTTTGAGAATGTGAGAGTCCCTAACGAGACCGACCTTAGTCGGCCAAATGATCAGGTGTAAACGCCTCGGGGAAGAGCTCGCCGAATTTAAAAGTTCGCATGGTCCCTTTGTGGTTTGCTGTATAAATCATCGTGTTCGGGGTCCCAAATTCTGCGATAACCTGGCGGCAAAATCCACAAGGCGGCCATGGCTGATCAAAATCACTGATGACCATCACTTCCTTGATTTCTTTTGCGCCGCCTTCGCTGACAGCTTTAAAAATCGCTGTGCGTTCCGCACATACAGTGCCGCCGTAAGAGGCATTTTCGACATTGCAACCGCCGTACATTTTACCGTCGGCCATTAAGACAGCGGCACCAATGTAAGCTTTTGAATAAGGCACGTGGGCCTTTTTCTGAGTTGCAGAAGCCAGGTCGTAAAGTTTTTTTTGAATTTCAGTCATAGTCCACATCTCTCTAAAATTTTACGTAGCTCCATCAACGGCAATCCCGTGATGGCTGTAAAGTCTTGGGAATCGATTTTATCAAATAACATGATCCCGTGTTTTTCAATCTTATAACTGCCAGCACAATCAATCGGATTGTCGAGGCTGACATAATGTTCAGCTTGGGCACGAGTCAAAGAGCGCATCGTGAGGCGAGTGATATCTGTATAAGGAATGGCTTTCATCCCATCAAACACGCAGATCGCGGTGACCAGTTCATGGGTTTTTCCTTGCATGGAAAGCAACTGTTCAACAGCCTTTTCAGGTGTGTGAGATTTCCCTAAAATACGTCCTTCAAAAGAAACCAGTTGGTCGCCACCAATCACCACACGGCCTTCTTGAGCCAAGCTCTCTGCCTTTTTCAAAGCCAGATGTTCCGCCAAAGCTCGCGGGGCAAAGCCCAACCCTTTTTCCTTTTCTTCGTCAAACAAAGGAGCTTGGGATTCAAATGGAATCGCCAACCTTTGCAGCAGTTCGCGGCGATATTTCGAGGTACTTGCGAGAATCAATTGCTTTTGTGACATAGAAAGCCCTTTGAGAATGTAAAAACTATAGAGGAAACAATGGTTTAGGTCAATTCCTGAGATGCGAATGGCCAAGAACTCAAAAAAGGACGCCAAATACAGAAAACTGCGGTAAAAGAACGGCCATGACCAAAGACTCTCTGCCAGACGTGGCTAAAGAAACTCACCAAGAAAAATTCGCACCGATTGACTGGGTTGGAATGGGTTCCATCGAGTTGCCAGTATTACTCAAGCAAGCTGATGGCACTTACCGAATTCCTGCTCGCGTAGACGCCAAGGTCAGTCTTGATAAAAAACCTTCTCGCGGTATCCACATGTCGCGTTTATATCTTATTGCTCAAGATGTTCTTTCGAAAGAAGATCTGCAGCTCGGCCTTCTTGGCAAAGCCACAGATGAGTTTTTGAAAACACATCTCGAACTTTCAACACGTGCCATTGTGCAGGTTCAGTTCGAAGCTCCATTGGTTCGTAAGGCGCTCAAAACGGCGAACCAGGCCTGGCGTTCATATCCAGTGGTTCTTTCCACTTTGAATGTAGAAGGAAACAAAAAATACTACGTTGAAGTTGTTGTGACTTATTCAAGCACATGTCCTGCATCTGCGGCACTATCTCGTCAGTTGATTCAAGATAACTTCAAACAACAGTTTGGCGAACAGTCCGTAGATTTTGACGTTGTTCACCAGTGGTTGGGGACAACTCAAGGAATCGTCGCGACACCTCATGCTCAACGCAGTTTTGCTCGCGTGAAAGCGCAAGTGGGCGCAGATTTTTACTATGGTGATTTGATTGATCTTGTCGAAGAAGCTCTGAAAACAGCCGTGCAAGGTGCTGTTAAACGCGAAGACGAACAAGAATTTGCACTTCGCAATGGTCAGAACCTAATGTTCTGCGAGGACGCGGCTCGCCGAGTGAAAGAAGCTTTGGATGAAAAGGCAGCTATCATCGATTACATCGCTGAGTTCAGCCACGTTGAAAGTCTTCACCCACACAACGCCGTTTCTATGATTTCTAAAGGCGGGGAGTTGCGCTCGTTCTAAGGCGCAAACCCCTCGGTTACATTTCCGTCATTACTAGCATAGAACTTAACAAGCCCTACAAGACTCCCTATATCTCGTTCTTTCAAAAAGGAGTCTTTATGCGTTTGCTTTTCGGGGCATCGATCACGTTGTTTATTATTGTTATTGCCACAGGAATGGCGAAAGCTACACCTCGAGTTGAAAGTAGTTTTATTGATATCGACAAAGATTGTGTCGTTGTTTCTTCGGCGACCGAAAATGCACCGATTGATTTTTTTGAATCAGAATGTCGGTCATTCGGCGGCTATCAACTCAGTATTAAAGGCAGTGATCTGCGCTACAGCCCACGCCTGTCGTATCTAGGACGCGAAATTGAACTGCTTCGTCCCATGTCTTTTCATGACATGAATGATTCGCAAATTGAATGGATTTACAGTCTTGAAGTTGATGAAGAAGGCTCCGGCCAAATTGAATGGCGAGGCTTGATCTATCAGCTGTCGGTGGCCGACAACGATGAGGAAGATGAAAATAGCATCGGCGATAGACCCGTTTATTATGCGGTTCGTTTGCAAGGCGAGCAGACCTGTGTAATCGGAACTGTTGTTTCTGCTGAAGAAGCGCGAGTTCTGATTGCAGACCCCGCGACTCCTTGTCTTGAACAATAATTATTCGTAAAGTTGGGTGCCAGTCGGAGAAAACTTTTTCACGAAATGATTATTCGTATCGGCAACCAAAATATTTCCTGCTGCATCTACAAACATACCGCGATTCCCGTTGAAACCTTCAGGTCCTGTCGGTGCAATAGGAGTCAGCGGGGTTTTATCAGAATCAAAGACGACAATTCTGTTGTTGGCTTCATCGGAAACAAAGACTTTACCGAATTTGTCGGCGGCAAGAGCCACCGAAACCCCGTAAGCGTAGGGTGCAGAGTTAGGATATGTGTCTAAGAGTGTGCCCGAGCTATCGAATTTCAGAATATTCACAGCCGACACACCATCGAATTTAAGGGCATAAATATTTCCATCACTGGCGCAGTAAACCCCCGTAAATATGCCAGCCGCAAAGACGGTCCCAGTTGTATCTCCAGCGGCGACTTTATAAAGCCCGCCACCCGCATCGGCAACAAAGACGTTATTGCTCGCGTCGACAGACACTCCATAGGGTTGTGCGCTTCCAGGCAAGGTGATGTTGGTCATAGCAACTTCATCGGCGTCGAATCTAAGGACTGCGTTGGTCCCGAATCTTGTTACATAGATGATCTTGTTTGAGTCTGTGGCAATGCTCATCAGTGCGGCTCCGGTACCAAATGTCTTCGTCAGAGATCCGTCAGGGCTGTATTTGTGGATTCCGTTTTGAGCGGCAACGTAAGTCGTTCCATCTTTTCGCTGAGTCACACTTGTTGGGCGATCCAATGGTTTTTCGTAAACGATTTCAAGCGTTCCATCGGTTTTATAAATATAAACATTGTCACCCGATGCGACGTAGTAGTGTGAATTGAAAATCCCGATGCTGATCGTGTTGAACGGGAAAACAGGGCCGCCATTTTCTGAGCCATCGAGTGTGAGCAAGTGAGTGCCGGCGCTATTGAATTTGGTGATAACTTTGGCGTTAGTTGTAGACGCCAGGAAGTTACCATCTGAATCGACTTGGAACTCCTCAACAATGTCGATCATAACGGGCTTTGGCCATGTGACGGTTGAGACATGGTTGCCGTTAGAGTCAAAAGTCTGTAGGCGGTCTGTCTCCATGTCGACGGCTTTAAGGCCTCCGCCCGAGGTTAATACAAAATCCTGAATGCTGCGGAACTCACCGTCGGCGGCGCTGTTGACACCGGTTCCAATCGTGTCGAGCAGGGTTCCACTCATGTCATATTTTACGATTCGATAATTTTGTATAAAATAGAAAGTGTTGTCTGACGCCAATTTAAGTTTTTCGATATGATTTGTGGCGAACACGCCACCGCCCATATCTGTCGGGGCGAAAGTTTTGATGACTCCGGCAAGATTTCCGTTGAAGTCATATTTTTCAATAAAGGAAGTGCCGTTCGTTGTATAAACACCTGCAATATATAAATATGTACCGGTGCTGTCCGAAACCATCCCATCAATTTTGTCAGCACTCATCTGGAATTTTTTTAACAGCTTTCCTTCTGAGTTGAGAACGTATACGTACTCATCAAGGTCATTAAAGACGAAGCGATTTCCGGGAACAGCTTTCATGTTGTATTTGTCGCGTCCGGTGAACGCGGGTTCACCTAACGGAAACTGTCCTTTGAAGAGCACTTCACCAGGGGCCGTTGATTCTTGCGACTTGCTGAAAACATCGAGTTTCAAACTGCAGGCAGTCTGAGTGAAAGAAATGACAATGATGAGTATCCAAACGTTCCAATTCATAATACATCTGATCGGTGTATTGTGAGGGACAATTAAGTTTTTGTAGTGGTTGATTTTGAGAAAATAAAATCTGTTTGCACAGTTTAAGGCCGACGCGGACCGATCACGAAATTTTATCGGTGTTTTCTGAGTGCGTTATCGTATTTGAGAGCAAAGTTGCACTCAGATTTACAGCTCGTTAAAGTAACGTAAGTTATTGAAATTACGTCATTCGTAAGCTAATCACAAGCTAACTGATAATGATTATTAAAATAAATGGACCTAGACCCGGCTTCCGCTTATAAAGACGGAAGGAGAGCCTCATGGGTAAAGATTCGATTCCAGTTCCGGTACTACCAAGACAACACGATGATGACATCATCATTCACAGTGACTCGTTCGACGAGAGTGAACTGAAGCGAATCATTCGTGCTTTGAACTTGAAAGTGACAGGCCAACGCTTGGCGATTCTTAAAACTTTGCATGAAGGTCGTCGTCACGTCACAGCTCAAGAGCTTTATGAGAAACTCAGCAAACACCATCCTGATATTGGGTTTGCGACGGTGTATCGTTTCCTTCGTACTTTGACAGAGGGAAATTTCGTGACGGAAGTGCGTATGGGTGGTTTGCCGGCTCGTTACGAGCTTACACCAAAAGGTCACCATGACCATTTGACGTGCGTGAAGTGCGGAAAAATTTGTGAGTTCGAAAACCGTGCGATTGAAAGTCTTCAAGAAAAAGTAGCCAATCAATTTGGCTTCAAACTCACTCACCATATCCTTGAGCTTTATGGGATTTGTCCAGAGTGCCAGGCTAAAGGCCGGACATAAAGGATCCCTCGAATTAAGCCGATAACTCACCTATGAAAGTCTCGTGGGTGAGAGGGCTTTTAGTCCTCATAACATTCTTTTGCTTAGCTTTGAAAAAAGACGACATCGTCGAGCTTGAGCAATATTTCAATGCGCGCTATTCCGCCGACTTTTTAAAAACCACGGACAACGTCAAATTCGTAATGCCTCCCGGAACTAAGGGCAGGGTGGAATCGTTTAAGAAATTCAATTCTGGCAATTATGGATTATTCGTTGAACTGCAAAGTGGCGCGAATAAAGGTGAGAAGGTGTGGGTCTACTATAAAACTCCACCAGCAGATCCTGGTATGAAATTGTATTCAGGCAGCGATGAAGCTGTCGCGGAAGAAACGGCTGTCGTTGAATCTGCAACTTCGATGGTGACGACGAAAGAAACTCTCGCGCTGCGTGCGCCGGCCTCTGATAAGCCGCATATTCCGTTAGTGGTGACGAAGGAACACGCTGCTAAAATGCTTGAGCAAATGGACAAGGCGAAAGAAGAAATCAAAAAAGTTGAAAACAAAAATAGTCAAAAACCATGTGACGAAGATTGTAAGTTAGCACAAGCAACATACTCGCGCGATAATGGAATTCCCGATAAACCCGCGCCGAAGAAAGCCGAGGTTGTTCAAGCGGCCAAACCGGCTCTAGCTAAAAATCCTCCGACTAAAAAAGTGGAAGAAGTTATTTCCGCGCCAGTGGAGCCCGTGAAATTTGTCGGGAGAAGCTCGGCGGGACCTCCGGTTTTGCGGAACCCAGCTCGCACAGAAAATCCCTATGGACTGGGACCGATTTCTTGTGTGGAAGAAACCAAGGGGTTGACTTATCAAATGTGTCGTTCTTTGGATCGAAATCTTCAAGAAGAAGGCTTTCGCATTGTGAATGGCGGTCCCAATAAAATTGTTTCAGGAACGGGTGGAGTGAAGGACTACAACCGCTATCGTGAATTCCGTTTTTCTTATGTGGGGCAAGCTCGTCAGGATATTCAATTCAGCGTCCTGGACTCCAATGGAACCAATTCCCAAAGCCAGGAAAGTGTATTTATGCTTTTCCCTCGTGAAACTTTGCCGCACGTGCGATCGCAAAATGGACAAAACATCGTCACTTTGCCGACAGGGGAAACTGTGAGTTTTGATTCTCGTACGAATCAGATCACGGGTGGGGTTTTATCAGAAGATGCTCCTAGTCGTGTGGGGCCAGGTATCCGCGCCGCTAAGATTTCTTACGGTGGTAAGGGTGTGATGATTCAAGCTGTCGGGCAACCTGGCAAAGACCCTCGTCGCCCGGTCGGGGATCGAAACGTGACGATCACGAAGCAAGGCAAAAAGTGCGTGGTTCCGAAAAAAGAGCTGTGGCCGGATCAGCGTGAAAGCTCACCTATGCATTTTAAATATTTCTCTGACAAAGATTTTGATAGCTATCTGCAGCGTCGTTGCAAATTCGGTCTCTACTAATATTGCCAAAAATGTTTCAGATTTCAGTGGCCTCTAGAATCTAAGTTTGCCACTATCAGGCATGCTTAAGTTAATCTCTGGAATATCATGTCTCATGATTTTTTTCTTTTCGGCGGTTCTCTTTGCCGAAAAGCCTGAGAAGATTCGCGTTGTCTATTATCATTTTCCACCCGATATCATCGATACGCCCAACGGCCCGAGCGGGGCGGCTTACGATATTTGGGAGCGCGCTGCTAAAAGAGCCGGTATTAAAATCGAATGGAGCGGCTCAATTCCATATTTGCGAGCGCTTAAGATGTTGGAGTCAGGTCGTGTTGACGGGATGCTTCGATTGGCCCGAACGCCTGAGCGTGAAGTGAAGTTTTACTTTACTGACAAAGCTCCTTTCTGGGGATCGACCGGGATCATTGTGAAGAAAAACGACTCTCTACAGAAAATCTCAACAGACAAAGACGTGGCCGGAAAGAAAATAGGGTGGTTGAGAGGCGGCACCTTGCCACCCTTTTTGGCGCGCAACAGAGAGCGCATTGCATGGGAGTCTGCAACTGACAACTCGATTGAAGTGAATATGATGAAGCTTCAAAGCGATCGTGTTTGGGGCGTGTATTTTATTTTTTCCAGCACAGCTTTGTATTACTTGTCGGAGCATCATATGCTAGCGGACTATAAGGTTTTGCCATTCCCAGGAAGTGAAAAGGGCAGTGATATGTATGCTGCTTTTTCACGCAAAACGAACAAAAAACTGGTAGATAAGATGCTGCATGCCTTTGCGGAAGAACGTCCTCATTATGATTATGAGAAACTCGCTCAGCATTATATCGACATGGCAGGCCGAAAGACCCTGAAATAGCCCAGTTGTAGCGCGGCATCATGGCCTCAACCGAAGTCAGGTTTCTTGCTACGGCCGCGTGGCTGCTCTACAATAAATTCTTATGTCTGAAGCTGAAGATGGAATCATAGTAAAGGGCGCCAAAGAGCACAATCTTAAGAATGTGAGCGTGACCATTCCGCGAAACAAGATCACGGTTTTCACCGGATTAAGTGGCAGTGGAAAGTCGTCGCTTGCCTTCGATACGGTCTACGCGGAAGGACAGCGTCGTTATGTTGAAAGTTTGTCAGCTTATGCACGAAACTTTTTAGAACAACTTAAAAAACCAGAAGTTGATTCTATCACAGGTCTGTCACCAGCAATTGCGATTGATCAAAAATCTGTGAGCACAAATCCTCGCTCGACTGTGGGAACAGTGACGGAGATTTACGATTACTTGCGTTTGCTTTTTGCAAAAGTGGGTGTTCCGGAATGTCCTATTCATCATATTCCCGTCAGCAGCCAAACACCTCAGCAAATTATCGATGATGTTTTCAAAAAAGGTGTCGGTGCTAAATTTTTTGTTTTGGCGCCTATGGCTTCGGGAAAAAAAGGGGAGTTCTTAGCTGAATTCCAACGCTGGGCTAAAAAAGGTTTCGTAAAAGCCAAAGTCGACGGAAAAATGATCGAACTAGGTAAGGCAACCAAACTAGCAAAAACCAAAACCCATGATATTGATTTGGTCGTCGATCAGTTGATTTTAAAAGATACGCTGAAGCACCGTTTGTCTGAAAGTATCAACACCGCTCTTTCCATGGCTAACGGTCGTGTGATCATTGAAACACTGGATGGCGAGCGCACTGCTTACTCTTTGCATTCGGCATGTCCTCAGTGTGGATACAGTTTCCCAGAAATTGAACCGCGACTTTTTAGTTTCAATAATCCTCGCGGGGCCTGCCAGACTTGTAATGGCCTTGGTACGTTGGATTTGATCGAGGAAGAACAATTTTCCGACGGTGAAGTTGGCGGAAAGAAACTCGACAAAGTCGTTTATAAATACAAAGGTAAGAAAACCTCCGACGAAGATGAAGAAGAAGGCGAAGAAATGGTTCTTTCAGAGTGCCCGGATTGTCATGGCACTCGTTTGCGTCCTGAAGCTTTAAGTATTCGTCTGGGTGGGAAAACCATTGCTGAGCTTTCGGATCTGGGAACTGTTGAGCTGCGTGATTGGATCAATGAGCTAAAGTGGCGCTCCAAAGATCAGCTGGTTGCAGAAAAAATCGTGAAGCAAATCGTTTCTCGCTTGGAGTTTTTGATTCGGGTGGGAACTGGATATCTGTCTTTAAGTCGCCCCGCACGTACACTTTCAGGTGGTGAGGCACAACGCATCCGGTTGGCAACACAAGTCGGTTCTTCATTGATTGGTGTTTTGTATGTGATGGACGAGCCGAGTATCGGTTTGCATCCGCGCGACCATCATCGCTTGCTTGATATTATCGGCGAACTTAAAGATCGCGGTAATACAATTTTGTTGGTTGAGCATGACGAAGACACCATTCGCTATGCTGACTTTGTCGTGGATCTGGGACCTCGTGCGGGTCGCTTGGGCGGCGAAAAAATGGCGCAAGGAACTCCTGCGGAGTTAGAAAAAAATCCCAACTCACTTACGGGTAAATATCTGAAAGGTGAGCTGCGCGTTCCAATTCCTAAAACCCGCCGTGAAGGCAGCGGTAAGTCGTTAAAACTTTTGGGTGCAAGTGGAAACAACCTCCAAGACGTGGACATTTCTATTCCATTGGGAACCTTTACAGCCGTGACGGGTGTGTCGGGATCGGGAAAAAGTACCTTGATCATTGATACGCTGTACAAAATTTTGGCGCAGCATTTTTATAAAGCTTCTGCCAAACCGTCGCCGTATAAAAAAATTGAAGGCCTGGATTTGATTGATAAAGTTATTGATATCAATCAACGTCCTATTGGTCGCACGCCACGCTCGACTCCTGCAACCTATGTGGGACTCTTCCCTATGATTCGTGATTTGTTTGCAAATCTTCCGGACTCAAAACTTCGTGGCTATGAACCGGGACGTTTTAGTTTTAACGTCAAAGGTGGTCGCTGCGAAACCTGTATGGGCCATGGCCAGATTCGTGTTGAGATGCATTTCTTAAGTGATGTGTTTGTGACCTGCGATACCTGCCAAGGCAAGCGCTACAATCGCGAAACTTTGAATATTAAATATAAAAATAAATCTATTTCTGATGTTTTGGATATGAACGTGGAAGAAGCTCTGGAGTTTTTCCGTAATCACACTCAAATTTTCAGAAAGTTGGAAACTCTTCACCGCGTGGGTCTGGACTATATGACCTTGGGTCAAAGTTCGACGACGCTTTCAGGTGGTGAGGCACAACGTGTGAAACTTTCTAAGGAGCTTTCTCGTCGTGGTACGGGTAAAACCATGTACATCCTTGATGAGCCGACGACGGGATTGCATTTCGATGATGTTCGAAAGCTTGTGGAACTCTTGCAAGAACTTGCAGATCAGGGTAACACGGTTTTAGTTATCGAGCACAACTTAGAGGTTATCAAAGCGTCTGACCATATCATTGATATGGGACCGGATGGGGGTTCAGGCGGAGGCCGTTTGGTAGCAGCGGGAACGCCGGAACAAGTTGTGAAAGTTCGCGAAAGCGAAACCGGTAAATTCTTAAAGCAAGTTTTAAAATAAAGAGGATAGCGATGAAGTACTTTACGGGTTCATTTGCGTTCACCTTCATTGGGTTGATCGCATCATATTTTGTTGGACATTATTACGGTGGAACGGTTGGGGCGGGCCTTCAGGCTTTATTTATTGCTTCGATCTTAGCGGTTCTTGAAATTTCATTGTCTTTTGATAATGCGATCGTCAACGCAGTCGTGTTGAAAGAAATGACTCCGGTCTGGAGGCATCGTTTCCTAACTTGGGGTATGTTGATTGCGGTCTTCGGAATGCGCTTGGTGTTCCCGTTGTTGATCGTGACATTCGCCGCCCATGTTAATCCTTGGGAAGCCTTGGTGATGGCAGCAACTCAACCAGATCAATATGCAAAATTGATGTTGGGAGCGCATCTGCAAGTGGCTGCTTTCGGTGGAACTTTCCTTTTGATGGTGGCTCTTAAATATTTTTACGATGGCAGCAAAGAGCTTCACTGGATTCCTTTTATTGAAAAACCAACAGCCTACCTCGGCAGCAAAGTCGAAGCTATTGAAGTGGCATTGTGCTTGGTTATCTTGGCTTTGATCTCTCAATTCCTTCCTGATCATGAATCTTTGACATTCTTGCAAGCGGGTATGGCCGGTTTGATCACTTACGTGATCGTTGACGGTATCGGTTCTTGGTTGGAAGCTTCTGACGAACAAATGAAAGATGTACATCGCGCGAGCGCAGGTATGTTCTTGTACCTGGAAGTTCTCGATGCATCGTTCAGTTTTGACGGTGTGGTTGGTGCCTTTGCGATCACTCACAATCTTTTCATTATCATGATTGGTCTCAGCATCGGTGCATTCTTCGTCAGAAGTTTGACGATTATGTTTGTGGAAAAAGAAACTCTCACAAAGTTTACTTACCTTGAGCATGGCGCTTTTTATGCGATTGGAATGCTTGCGATGATCATGCTCACAGATCCATTCTTGCACGTACCTGAATGGGTGACGGGGCTTGCTGGGGGTGTGGTTATTGTGGTGTCGTTCCTGTGGTCTTTGAAGCAGGTGCCCAAAGAATCTGCATAACGGAAGCAAACATAATCGCAACAGCACCTGCAATTTGAATAGGTCGCAGGTGCTCACTCAGGATTAAAAATCCAAATAAAGCGGCGAACGGGGATTCTAACAAGAACAACATGCTCGCCGTTGTGTCTGACAAAATCTTTTGCGTGCGAATTTGCAGATAAAACGCAATCACGCTTGAAGCAATTCCTAACATCAAAATTCCGGTCCAAGCTTTCCATGAATCCGTCATAACAGTGATACTCTCCTGATTGATTAAAAACGGAACCGATATCAAGCACGCCCAAAACGATTGGAAATTGTTAAAACGGAAGGCATTGCCAATGATATTGGAAACCTTTCCGATATAAATAATATGAAACGAAGCCAGTACCGCACATGCCAATGTCCAAAGATCTCCGGGATTGATATCGCTGAGATCGGCATTCACCAAAAGAGCCGTTCCAAACAAAGCAACTGCCGCTAAAAGATAACTCTTCCAGCTCGATGGATTCTTAAAAAACCAAGTGTTCATCAGCGGAACTAAAATCACATACAACGCCGTGATAAAACCACTTTTCGTCGCTGTCGTGTATTGCAGACCAATTGTTTGCGTGAGTAGCATGCTGCCTAAAATGAGTCCGGCAGGAAGTGCAAGTTTGAGATCCGCCCACATGCCAGTGAGACGGGGACCACGGAAAATAAGATAGAGAAACTCACCGACAACAGTTGCAATCAGCAGTCGGTACACCATGGTTTCATAGGGCGTAAACGCCGTCAGAGCCCAAATCGCAGCCACAAAACCGAAGCCCCAAAGAGCTCCGGCGAAAACCAATTCAAGGGCCGCACGATTTTTAGTCAAAAGCTTCGGCCCAGATTTTTGATTTATCAAGACCATCGATTTCAAGAAGCTGATGTTTCACTTCTTTGATCATGCCACCATTGCCGCAGAGGTAAAATGTCGTCGGAATATTTTTGTAATCGAACTCGGGTAAGAAGTTTTGCACGTAACCTTTTTTGCCTTTCCAGTTTTCAGAAGGGCGGCTCAATACAAACTCGTACTTGAAGTCAGGGAAGGCTTCAACCAAGGCATCGAGTTCTTTTTGATAGTACATGTCTTTTTCCGTACGAACACCAAAGAGCATGCGGTATTTCAAATTTGGATACTGTTCTTTTTT
The DNA here is from genome assembly GCF_047345725.1 of Bdellovibrio sp. HCB2-146. Lineage (NCBI taxonomy): Bacteria > Pseudomonadati > Bdellovibrionota > Bdellovibrionia > Bdellovibrionales > Pseudobdellovibrionaceae > Bdellovibrio > Bdellovibrio sp. HCB2-146. The sequence continues at coordinate 42,493 of NZ_JBLEQP010000001.1, read as the reverse complement.
AGAAAGCAGATAACAAATGTGCTGTGAGAGACCTGTTCCAGTGTTGAGGAAGACGATTTGCTCTGTTGGTGGTTCTTGGAAAGTCACTTTACCAAAGGGTCCAGTGAAGTTTAAAAGTTCGCCACCCTTGAGCGCCCATACAAAAGTCGATGCAATTCCATTCTCAACGAATTTGAAGAGCAATCGGAAGCCATTTTTCATGCGGTCATCAGAGGCGATCGAGTACGCACGAAGGACTGGCTTGGCTTCACCTTGCGGCACGTGAAGCATAACGAATTGGCCCGCTTTGAAGTCAAATTCAGAGGGTGTCTCCGTTTTCAGAACCAACTCACGGACGTTTTCCGTGTGATCGATAATTTCTGTGACTCTCATATGGCGGACTGTGCGGACCGAAGACATAAAACCTCTCTCTGTGGTGCTCTTTCTTCATAGTCCGAAAATGCCAGACAGTCCAATATTTTAGCTTGTTACGCTAGCTCGCATTTTATAAACTTAAAGGCACTATCAGAGGAGTTTCATGAATACTGCGCAGCATCTGATTTTTGTAACGGCAATGACGCTGTCATTGTCTTCTTGGGCCCAGAATAATACGCAGCCAGCTCCTGAGGAGACGGTTCAACCAACCGAGGCGGCACCAGCCGAACCTCAAGCACAAGTCGAGGTTGCAGCTCCAGCTCCGACTCCTGAAGAAGAAATTCCAGCTTCTCAAGCTTCTTTGTTGAAATCGGCTGCGACCAAAGAATTTAACAAGGCTCTTTATTTCGATCAGATCGATAACGGAGTTATTTTACCTCCAATGGAAATCGATTACGAAATGACGGCGGATGGAAAAGCTCTTCGTATGGGAAACACCATCCTTAACGAAAAAACTTTTTTCTTTGCTCTCACTCAATTGGGAAAAGCTCATCCAAAATTGGCGCAGGTTTTAAACGGCGCTGAAAACAACAAATTTGCTCTTGTCATGGCATGGCCAGAAAAATTAATGAGCCACGGAACGCTCGAGATGATTTCTCGTACGGGAACAGTTCTATGGAGCTATACATTTACCGAAGCTGATCGTCAGGCCTGGCAAAAACGTGTGAATGAGTGGCGAGCGTCTTTGTTGAAAAAAGGCGTTCCTGCGACGGAAGTGGCACGGACTGGAATTTTTGCTTCTACTTTCGCGATTCCAGATGTGGAAGTGGCCAAAGCTCCTTTCTGGAGCCAAAGAGAATCTTTCCGTTTTTGTTTAAGCTTCAGTGAAGGCCGCAATCAATCAAAACTCTGCTCTCAAAGATACGGTTCGAAATCAGAGGGCCGTCAGGTGATGATGGGTAAAGTTCGTACTGATGCGACAACTCCACGTGTACTTGTACAAAACGAAGAGGCTCCTCTTAAAAATGCGGCTGTTGTTCCTGACAATATGCCAGCAGCGTTCTTTGCGGAACTTTCAACAGGTGAGTCCTACGAGTTTGTATCGGTTCCGAACAAACTGCAGATGATGGACATCGCTGATACCAAAAATCCGCGCTTATTGCGTGTTGTTGGTTATGACACTCGTCCTTTGCAAAAAAATCTGATTCTGAATCCGGATCAATACGGCTCATTGACCAAAGCACTGGGCTTTGAAGCAACCATCGGCGATCCTCGTAAATTCTGGGCGGCTGCAATTAAAAAAGACGATCCAAAACTTTTCTTACCAGGGCAGGGCGGTGGTATTTTCCGTCAACGCTTTGAACTTTCGGAGATTCCTCGTCGCCAATCGCGTGTGTATCTGCATAAGGACAGCCCAAAGGGAACATACAACGACAATATCAAAATCTTCGGTCGTAAACAGCCCATCTCAAAAATCGCAACAGATCAAAACTCTGTGACGGTTGACGAAAGAGATCCCGCGAATTTCACTTGGAGATTTAAAGCTACTGAGCGCGGTGAAATTAATCGTTCTTACTTGGATGTTGAGTTTAATGGTAAAACGTATCGCTCGTATTACGAGTTGTACAAAGGTTACCCTCGCGAACTTTCAGGACGCTTTACAGGCGTTCAATCTTCGAGCGGATTTATCTTCCTGGGTGAAGTTGCTTACAATCAATGGTTCGAAGATATCTTTACTTGGACCAACTATTGGTTGTCTCGTCAGCGCTGGGGTATCAGCGGTCGTTACTTCCAATCTTTCAACCAAATTAAAGTCGACACTGCCGGTAATACAGCTCCACTGAGCGTGTGGAACGTGGATCTGAAATATCGCGGGACTCCCGGTTTGTGGGGGCGTGATGAGACCGTGGGTGGTTTGATTTCTTATCAAAACGTGACGTTTGATCAATTGAAAGCTCCCATGTTGGGTGTCGGTGCATTCTGGGCGCGTTCCATGCCAAAAGTTTTCGATGATATGTTCAACGTGTTTTCTTTTATGAACTATCCAAAGTGGGTGGATATGGATTTCGTTTACTACGTTCAATCCATGGATTCTGCGATCACATTGAACTCATCAATGGCACTTAACTTCCACGGTAAAGTTCTGTGGTCCCAACGCATCTTCGGCGAAGCCGGCTTCGGTATCAAACGCTACGCCTTCCAAAACGCATCAATAAACCAAAAAGCCGAGTTAAACGCTTTCTACGGCACGATCGGTTTAGGTATCAACTTCTAGTAAGACCGCTTTTCAGCCCTTGTCCTCGCTCCGACGTACCTTCAGGTACGCCTGCGCTGTGGGAAGGGCTTCCGCCTCGCATCTGACCACCACTTTTGAGCAGTCTTAAAAGTGGTTTTTTCTAACTGTTGTTCCTGCAGTATCTAAATTGAACTATCTCGAGCCTTTGTTGGCGTTGTGAACTCTGCAAAGATTTTGAATGTTATTTAGGGCAGACGTACCGCCATTGCTAAATGCAATTATGTGATCAAACTGAAGTTGAAACTTCGATGTGCATCTTTGTCCGTTTGAATGAATATATTCGCATTGATGATTAGACCTATTTAAAACAAATCGTTTTACATCGCGTAAAATATATCGCGAACTCTTGACGGAGAAGCTTTGCGTTGAAGTTTGAGCTTGAGTCTCAGTTTTTGCTCCAATCTGAATAGCTATGGGCACATCTTTTCGAAGATTTTCATTTTGAGAGTGGTTGTTCTCTTTCGATAGTGATCTTCTTTCTTTTGAGGATATTTTGATGCCCTTCTTCTTTTCGACTTTCTCAATTGCGGCATCAAGGGCAATATTCAAAAGGTCACAATAACTTGGATCTATGTTTTCATGGGAAATCAGAGACTTTAATTTTTCAATCTTTTCGAGAATAGTCCTATCAATAGTGACTTGTAGTTGAACGTGCTTTTGATCCAGGTACTGAACCTTATCTAAAGGAAGCTCAGAGACAGGACTGATGGTCGCTAAAATCTGCTTCACTTCTTGAGTGGATTTATTTTTAATAGATTCCACATATTGAACCTTCTGTTCCGGTGAAACCTTCTCGCCAGTTTCTTTTTCCTGCTTACGAATAAAACTTTGAGTCAGACTCAACGTCGTCAAATTCACCTCACCAGAATTCAATGCCTCGGCAGCTTCCGGAACAGCACTGATAATTTTTAGAGCCGAAATGCGGGAGTAAGCAACAGCTTCGCTATATTTAAAGTGCTTCACCAAGCATTCAAATAAACTTGTAAAGCCCATTTGAATATAAAGCTTTCGATCTTGGATCTCCTGCAAATGCCAAATCAGACATTCAACTAACTCGCGCTCGCGACGAACAAGGTACTCAACACGTTCAATAAGTTGGTTGTCAGTCATGGCTTTAATATTTGCAGAGTTCATAGAATCTCCTTGTTTTGGAGAACATAACATAGGTTTTTTTGGGCGAATTTTTCGCTCCAAAATTCACTATAAGGAGAAATAAATTTGAAATCGAGATTGATCGTGTTGCTACTATTTTATTGCGTTGGTCGCTCTGATATTGGCTCTAATACGGCTTTTTAGAGACCGTCGTGATTGATAAATATCAGAGAAAAAAACACCAAAAACAGCGTCAAATTGTTTTTCATTACACTTAAAAAGTTAATGCGAAGCTTCTCCGTCAAGAGTGAATTTGGAAGAATGATTGAGGGAAGAAACTGGTAAGTGGTTTGTTACAGCTGAGATTGGAGCGCGAAGTTTTACCGTCCTTGAGTGGGCTGTTTTCCGACCATCGTGGTCGGAAAAGGAGAGCATGTGATTCTGATTTGTTCGGGATGGCCGTTAGAATGGCCTTCTAAACACAGGGAACGCCCACTGAGCATAGAATCACTCTCAGTTAGTGTCGTTCTGACGATGTAAGACTTTCAAACTTACCTAACTACTTTGCTCTGCTGCTCAAATACCTAGCAGAAAATTGAAATTTCCTACAAAAACAGGGCTCTTTTGTGGCCCAACCTTTGCTCATGCAGTGGCGGGGTCCGGATTCGGATCACTTTTGACACCAGCCTTTGGGGGGCTTATGTCTTTTAAATATGTGTGGTTCTGGGCGCTCAGCCTTTTCATTGTCTCTCTTGCCAACGCGGGAAGTGTTTCGCTTCCGCTAAAAACGGTGAAAAAACCGTCTTCAGATTTGGTGAGCAATTCAGGTGTTGCCATTGACGTCGGTCAAGCAGCAGCGATGGCGCAAAAAGGGGAAGACCTCAGTCTCTTAAATCCGCTCGACAATAAGATGTGGCAAAATCGTGTGTATCCAGGAGTTGAAGAAGCTCCGGGCGCATTTCCGCAAGGAAATAACGGCGTTAAGTTTCTTTCTGAAGAAGCGGCCTTGCCATTCACATACATGTCGCGAGTTCAGTCGACCGAAAATCCGCAGCTGTTTTATCGCTTAAGCCTCAGCCGTTACTCACACACAGCTTTGATGCGTGCAGCACTTCTTCGTAAGCTTGGTTATTATCTTCCATCACCAAAATACTACCGCAACCTTCGTTTGTATTTCGCATCTGAAGAACAAAAAGCAGAGTTTCTTAAAAATGCCCAAGAGTCGATGATCTCTGACTTCGACAGCCGCGGTTGGGTTACTCAAGACGATAAGAAAAATCACTCATTAGTATTTGCCGATGCAGTGCTTGAGCCGGCAATGGCCGAATACTTCGATATTCACTGGGGATATGCACCAGATCCAAACAATCCAGATCAACTTCCAGCCGTTCAACGTTTCTCTCGCTACCGTGCATACCGCGCCTTGATCTTGCCATTCGCACTTGTCGATGTTCCAGAAAGTATCAATCGTTATTCCCCAAAATTCGGTTCAGTTCTTTCTGGTCACGTGGTGATCAATCATCCATCAGCAGATTCTTTTGGAACCTGCACGTATGAAGACGCAAGATGGTTGGCTCGTCGGTTAGCAGATTTCCGCTATCAAGATTACGTCGAGATCGTGAAAGCCGGTGCCTTCCCTGAAGAGTTGGAAGAGCTGGTCCTAGCGAAGCTCATCTATCGCGCGAACAACGCGTTTGAATTGCTGAACGTAAAATCAAACAGCAACATCCCACTTCCAAACCTGAACATGTCTTCGAAGTCGGGTCTTGTGAAAAACGGCAAGGTGACTCAAGAGTTCGTTCCAGGTTACCCGCAACGTTTTGCGCACGGTGACCGTGAAGCTCCTTTCCAAGACGGGGACTTACAACGTTACTTGGGCATTCAGGGTAAATCGATCGCGATCGCGACGATCTTGGCACATATTAATGATAAATTGAATTTCCTCAAAGTCAGTGACCTCTATAAAGATCGTCAGAACGACATGATCGATAGAATCACGAAACACATTAAAGAAAAACCTCTTGAGCCTCTTTACCAAAAGGTAGAAGGCTGGGGCGGACCTGTTGGCGGCATCAACCTCGCGGCCACTCGTCACGTCACAACAGGTACTTACTTCGGAAGCTCGGCTGCGATTCAGCTCGTCGATAACTTGTCAGTTGCTGGTAACCTTGGTTACTTTATGACATTGGACGGAGTGAATGACTATGTTCCAGTGGCAGGTGCGAATATCGTAGTCCTTCGCGATTACACGCACGTTCGTCCATTGCTTTCAATCGCGGAAGGAACAAAAGTTTCTTGGGGCGATCTCGTAATTCCGAAATTCATGAACAAATTGTCTTCCGTATTGGGGCAAAAAGAAGTTCCAGGACAAGATGGCAAACCACCTCGTCAACCACTTGACGCTTTCCTTTCGGATTTACGCGAAGGTGAAGTGTTCACGATCACAGACTCCGTGGCACTTCAAGCCTATGCACAAGTTTCTTCAAGTCTTGATACTTTGATGGGTATCACGCCATTGAACTTCTTGAATACGATTTCTGCAGGCGCTGACGGTTCTCGCGTGATCTTAAAGCAAACAAGCTTTATGCGCACAAAAGAAGGCGTTCAGGTCTTTATCAGAGCGCAAAACGGGAAAATCTTGGGTGCGACTCTTGATGTGAACTACTTCATCAATATCATGCGCATCCGTGGTCAGATTTCATGGAACGATATCAAATCAGACGTCTTCGTGATCGATTACAACCCGGAATACGCTGAAATGATCGACCCAAGCAATTCTGACTCTCAATTTGCGAAAGACTTCTTGAATACACGCAAAGATTTGGGACCGGCTCTGCGTTCGCTTTTCAAAAGCAACGATTCTGAGTTGTTATATGCAAAATTCCCACATAAGAAGTTTGACGTAAATCATGACCTTAAAACAAAAGAACTGCGCTCGAAGTTCCTAGCATGGCGCATGAACTCATTCACGGAAGACCATCTTCTTAAAATCCAATACCCACGCAGTCCAGATGCGCCGGAATTAAATCCAAAAGATGAAGAGATCACTTTGTTCGCCAATAAAAAAGGTGAACTTAAAGGAACAGACGTTCTTGGTTTTGCATTCGACTGGATCGAAGGCATCATCAATAAGTGGGCAAGTAAATCGCGCGTGGATATGGCTCGTAACGAAGATCCAAATCCAGCCAATACTCCGTTTGGTAAAGCCTTCTGGAGAATGGTGACAACGGAAGCTGACTTGACGGTGAATGGCACGCAATACCCATCGATCGCCGTGATTCAACACGTGTGGGGTGGATGGCATCTTGACAAGAAAGCGTTCTTTAAACTTCTTGATGAAGTTCAAGGTGAATTGCGCGGAACGCCAGTAAGCCGTTACCGTTTGATTGAACCAGAAGCGTTTGCACAAGTCACAGCAGTTGATTTCTACCGTTTGACAGCACAATTATCGATCCTGCCGGGCGGTCTTGAGAAGATCAAAGATTTGATCCGTCAAGAAGACGCTGTTGGCAGCAAAAAGCCATCGAACGGTTTTGAACGCTTTATCGGTAAAATCAATAAAGCACTTGGTAAGAAAGATCGTCCGAACGAAAAAGAAATGTTCAATGAGTTGATGGAAATCATGGGTAATGGCGACCACAAACGCGGCTTAAAGGAATTCAACGATCAATGCCGCCGTTACCAACAATCTCAACCACAAATGTTGGATAAAGCTCCTGAGCGCAACAAGTTTGATATCTGGAAAAACGGCAATCAGTATTACTGCTTGATGCCGTGGATGACAAAATTGATGGACTTGTCATCAAGCTATCCAAAAACGAAAAAAGCCCAAACGCAGTGGATGACAGAAGTTCTTTACACTTTGGAAGACAAAATTCCGTTGCCACAACTGCTTAAAATCTTAGGCGAAGATAACTACATCTTTTTCGTTCGCATCAACGGCTTTAGAGCTGGTGATGAAGACGGGGACTTGGAATACTTCTCAAATACTTTGGGCGATCCAAAGAAAAACATCGAATACGCAAATGGTTTGATCCAGATGTTTGCAACTAAAACACGCATCTCACCAATTGAACTCGATCGTTCTCAAGGGAGCTTCCGATAATGAAAACACAAATTTTATTGTCAGTTGTATTAGGTTTGAGTTTGTCTGCACACGCGGATCCATTTAGCGAGGCTCAGTGGGGTCTTCGTAACGGCGGTCAGCCACAAATGATCGACTTGGATCCTTTGCATACTTATAAAGTTCCAGCGCGTCAGCAAGAAGACGTGCGTGTACCAGCTCCGTTTGCCGCTAAAAAGAAGGTCATCGTGGCGGTGATGGATACGGGGATTCAAAAAAATCACCCGGATCTTAAAGGTGTCATCCACCGTAATGAGTCTGAATGTAAGGCGCTAGATAAATTCGAACAATGTGTTCAAGATAAAGACCGTAAAACTTGCGAAAAAATCTGGATGGATCCAAAAAATCCAGAAGTCGATCAAGATAAAAACGGTTACCCAATGGACTGTGAGGGCTGGAGTTTACTCGGTGGAAAAAATGAAGCCGGTATCTTAGGTCGTCCTGACTTTGGCGATGATCAAGGTCACGGAACTCATGTTTCAGGTATTATCGCAGCCATCAAAAATAACGGTATCGGCGTTGAGGGCGTAAGTTCAAATGTCGAGATCTTACCAGTTCAAGTTATCGGTTTGCAACCAAGCGAGCCTATTAAGCCGTTATCAATTTATGATTCGCCAAGCGAAGAAGGCCGTGAAGAAATCAACCGCAGCCTTGGAGATATGGTCGCACGTGGAGTGATTTATGCCATGAGATCGGGTGCGCAAGTGATTAACTTCTCTATGGGGTGGCCACAAGCAAAAGATTCTGAATTCATGCGCGAAGTGATCAAGCAAGCGCAGGATCGCGGCGTGATTATTGTCGCAGCTGCAGGGAATGACTCCACTCGTGCGCTTCTTCGTCCTTGTGCTTACGCCAATGTTATTTGCGTGGGCTCAAGTGGTCCAGATGGCGCGTTTTCACATTTTAGCAACTACGGAAGTGGTGTTGATATCTTAGCTCCGGGAACAAACATCCTGAGCACATATCCTGAAAGCAAACGCCCGGTGCGTTTCCGTTCGACTTTGGGTTATGAATACCTTTCTGGAACTTCTCAGGCGACTCCATTTGTGGCAGCAGCAGCAGCTGAATTGTTAGCGCGCGGAATTCCAGCTAAAGAAGTTTATGCTCGTTTGGTTCTAGGTGCTCGTCAGCCTCAAAGCAATTTGTCATTGCTAGAAGGTGGATCGCACACAGAAGGTAAAATCCTCAGCCCTGAACGCGAAGTTTATAAGAAGTATTCAGTCGCAGGAAATCTCGACATTGAATCTTCACTGAAAGTTCAACCCCAGGCACTGATCGTTCCAGCTCTTAAAGAAAAAATCGAAATCCCTTGGGATCGCCAAGCTAAAGATTTGACGTTTGAAATTAGCTTTGTAAATCGTTTTGCAGATATCGCCATCAATGATGTCACGATGAAAGCTGAATTCGTTAAGCCCCACGCGGAAGCGGTTCGTCCGTGGATCACAGGTATTAAAGAAGTGGTTCCGTACCAAGGTGTTTGGAAATCAGGCGAGGTTCGTAAGTACGTTGTGAGTATGTCGATTGTAGATAGCAAAGATCCAGCTCAATCTCGTATTCCAAGTGAGTTAGACCTTGCCGTTGATGTTCAAGTAAAAGGCCAAGAAACGCGTCGTCATATTTTCGAAAGCGAAATCATCGTGAACCTGATGCCTGCAATGACTGGCGAAGATGTTTTGTCGATTCCACTTCAAGGTATGCCAGTAGGCCGTCAAAGCTTCCTTCCAATTGACGAGAACTTGGACCTGGCGCCAGAGCGTCGTGATTACTTTGCAGTGTCTCAACAAAAAGGCACATGGCAAGTATGGTTGATCGCGGACACGGGTGTGGGTGCTTACACAACAGTTGGTGGCACTAAAATCAAAGTCGTTGGCGAAGAAAAACTTCTTCGTGAACAAGTGAATGCACGTATTGATATGGAAGATGATGGCCAATCTGAATACGTACTGGGAGTTATTGAAGATAAATCAGAAGTTGAGCCCACAGATGAAACGAAAGAAGAAGACATGTATTCCCCGATGTCTTTCTTTGTCTTTGATTCGAAAATGAAACTCAAAGACAGTTTCGTATATAAAGGTGATATCGCAGCGACTCCTTATGCAGTTTACTGGCAAAAAGTAGGCAACACAAAACGCCCAGCTTGGGTGGGTGGCGGTAAGGACCCAGACAAAAAACGTTCATTGCGTGATCGCTGGGAAAACCCAGAAGGTTTTGAAAAACCAGAGACTCGTTTTTATTACATGAACGAGAAAAATGAACTTAAGGCGATTCAAAAATACGAAGACTACCATATCATCGATGTGATTCAGCCTCGTCGTGAACAGGTGGCAGCAGGTCGCGTTCCATTGTTGCTTGCTAAAAACTTGGGAACAGAATCAAAACCAAGTTATCTATACAGCTTTGCGGTGGCAGAAGCCGTAAATGGTAAAATCGAGAACTTTATGGAACTCGATCTTTTTGCGAATCAAAACACGTACCGCAATATCTTGGATACTCGTGTTGATAAAGTTCAGTCTTTGAATTACTCCAAAGACGAATACGTGGGTAGTTACTGGTTCGGTGAAGGAATCAACCGTGAACAGCGTTTGTCGTTCCTGGATTCACACAATTGGGAACTTTTGGACCGTGCTTTGGGAGCAGAGCGCTCGCAGTTTGACTCGGCTTTGTGGGTGCGTGCTGTGTTTGCGGGATTGCAACGCAAAGGTGCCTTCGTACTCACAAACTCAGAGATTCAATATCATGATCTTATTAACAATAAGGTCGTGAGTAAGAGCTTTGAGCGTTACACATTCTTCCCCGACATGTTGATGACGAACTTGTACTTCCCAGTGACTCTGAAAGATCGCTTCGATGCGTCGAGCAAGTTGCCAGCTCTTTTCACAACAGAAACTTCTGAACTCAGTCGTGGAGTCAAAATGCTTGTACCAGCTTTAGCGAAAGACGGAACGTTGATGGAACTGGTGTCACCAGCTCGTTTACGCTTCAAGTCAGCAGCAGGTTGTCGCCCGATGGACACTCCTGTGTTTACTGGTGAGGTGGGAGCACACTCCTTTGACTACTACTGCGGAACAAAGATTTTGCGCGTGAATTTGGTTTACTAATTTCACTCTGAAAATGACTTCTAAAAAGGCTCGATTGCGAAAGCGTCGAGCCTTTTCTTTTTCGCCCAATCGATGTTGAAATTCATAACGCACGTTGAAAAATTATGCGCTCCGCCGTGGTGTCAAACTGAGTTGGCATCATCTCTGCATAAGAGGTTTTTGCAATCAACGTGAATCAAAAATTCACCAAGCATTAAAACAAAGTTCGTTAAACAAAATTGGGGGAACCACGAAATGAAAAATGTAATGAGATTTGTAGCAGCAGCAGCAGTCGCTTCAACTTTCGCAGCCTGTGGTGGCGGCGGTGGTGGTGGCGGCGGCGGCGGTGGCAGCTCTGTGATCTACTATCCATATGAAACTGTCTACGGTGACGCTTGTACTGGCCAAGAGCCATCTCCAGGTTGCACATTCTTGGAAAAAGATGGATCACGCGTAACTGTGAGCAAAGATCCTAACTACAACAAATACGGTTATGGTTCAGACGATCTTTGGTACGTAAAATTCGATTCATCCGGAACTTCTGCGGCTGTGTATGATGATCTTGGAAACTACCAAGGTACAAAACACATTTCTGAGTTCGCTGGTTACATCGGTGGTAACACGATCGGTGTGGGCGAAACGGGCTTGTTTTGGGAAAACGTAAGTTCTGGAACTTATTGGTGGGGTAAAAACGGCGTTCTTTACTCTGCAAACTCTGGTGATGGAAACTACGGTCAAGCTATCAATGACAAAACTTCATCTGAAGCTTCTGACACAAACTTCGCAGCCATCAATTCTGATGGAAACAAAAAGCTTGTTAAACGCGCAACTGAAAAGTTGATGAAAGACTACGGCTTCAGAGCAGACAAAGCACAAGCAGTTGCTTCTGCGTTGAACTCTTGGGCAGTAGCTGCAGCTGAGCGTGGTGCGACAACTGACAAAGACATGGACAAAACTTTCAAAGCTGTCTTCGGTGTTCAGTTCTCTGACGCTTTGTCAGCGGTAAAAGATCTTCAGTTCGGTGATACTGCAGGAATGAAAGAGTTAACAAATCGTTCTGCGGCAGCTCTTGGTTTGAAACCTCACCAAGCTCAAAAGTTCATGAAAGGTATGTACAAAAAAGCCCTTGCAAACTGGGGTTACGACGAAAACAGCATGAACTGGTAATTTTCTAAATTGTCCTTCGTTTAGAAACATGAAAAGCCCCGGGAAACCCTGGGGCTTTTCGCATTTCAGATTTGTACTTGCTCATGTCAAGATTGTTATTGTTCGAATTTTGTTGGATAGTGCCGGGATGGTACTTTTCAACAACCGCCAGAAAATCTGGTTGGTAAAACTTTTTTTAGTTTGTTTTTCGCCCCTATGGAGTTGGGCAGGCGAAGCGACTAAACAAACAGAAAATTCTTGTCATTATGATGAAGTACTAAAAATGGACGTGTGGGTTTCATACACCCCCGATTATGCGGTTCGCGAATTTAAAGACTACATTCGAAAAAAGTATCAAAAAAATATCGACCTTCACGTGAACAAAGTTTTTTCTCCTGATGAATTCTATGATCGAGTTCGTGCGGGGATTTCAGATATTATTTCTCCATCCCATAATTTTTTTAAAGACGAAGGCACGCGTCTGATTGACACGGGACTTTTAATTCCGTTGGATCCTAGCTCTATCCCGAACCTTGAAAGCTTAGATCGTTGGTTTGTTGAGAACGACTTTGCTTCCAACAACGGAAAAATTTACGGCGTACCTGTTGCGGCGGGTGGCTATAATTTATTGTACAATAAAGATCATGTGAAGGTTCCGCCTAAAAGTTGGAATATCCTTTGGGACGATGCTTACAGGGGACGATATTCAATTTCCAAGGACTACTACGAGGCCAATATTTATATCACTGCTTTTGCTCTTGGATATTCGAAAGATCAAATGAGTGACATCAAGCTGATCAACACTCCGGTGTTCAAAGCAAAACTCAAAAAGCTTCTTCAAAATGCAAACTATTGGCACGGTCGTCCGACGGTGGCCGATCTGGAAAAGTCTGTTTTGACAACAGGCTGGGGGCTTTCTCACTCGGTGAGCGGCGATAAAACAAAACAGTGGCGTCTGGCTTTTCCTAAAGAAGGCGTTGGTTTTTGGATGGATTATTTGGCAATCACGCGAAATACCAAACGCAGCGAATTTGCGCAAAAGCTTGCGATGGAGTGGCTGAATTTTTCAATTGGAAAGCGTTTTCAAAGTCGAAACATCATCCGGGATCGGAATTATATTTCTCCGCTCAAGGAAACCTCGTTACCAAAAGACGTACTTGCAATGCAGAACAGTCGCGAGCTTCATTATGTGCTCACGCATTCTGTCCCATGGCCGTTGCTGACTGAGCGTAATAGAAATGGGATTAAGCTTGTCTATGACGAGGTCGTAAAAGAGATCGAACAGAATCAAAAATAAACTTGAAGTCCGCCCAGCAAGCCAATGCCAGTCAGAGTCGTATCGCCGGAATCTTGTGCTAGGCGCATGTATTCATATCCTGCATCGATGCGAATCGCATATGAAGATCCACCTGGGAACCATTTCGCAAAAGGTCCAACAAATACATCCGTGACGCTGCTTTTTGTACCGGCTCCATTGTCGCGTTGGCCGAGTGCTAGGTAACCACCAACGCCGTAAAGAAATGCTTCGCCGGGAATATTTTGAATAATATTGAAGTCACCAAAACCGCCGGCTTTAATGAACGTCGCATTAAATCCGCCTGCATCCGACGACTCATACGCAAACAAGGGTCCCACTTCGAAGCTGCCAAAATTCCAACCAAAGCGAGCGCCAAGTTCTGCTTCAGTTGTATTTCTTGATCCTGCAGCATCGGACTTCGTGCTGAAGTAAGAAAAATTCAAACCAAAAGAATATTGGCGACCTCCGGAGCCGGAAAATCCAGATTCACCACCCAAATCATCTTGGGCCATCAAATCATAAACTTGGCCGGTTTGCAGGGGAGTGCCCACGAAGTCCACAACAGCTTGATTGCCTTTCACACGGCGAACTTTGATTTTCTGTGCGAACACAGAAGAACTAAATGTGAGAATGGCAACAGCAAGTAGAATTCTTCTCATGGATTCCTCTTCTTTTTGTCGAAGTTTTTGATACTAGGCTTAAGTCTTTCAATCGAGGATCGCGCTGTCAAATGGAAGTTGTCTCATTGTGGGATCATGCCTGTGCAATGGTTAAGTTTTGGTCTTCTTTAACCGAGAATATGTTTGGGGAACGAGGGGAGTCTTATGTCTTCTTCCTGGGGCGACATTCCAGCATGGGCTTATCAGGCCGCACAATCTCTGATGGAATCACTGAAAATGGTGGATCCAGTTACTTACGCTCATTGCTGCCGCGTCGGCGAAATGTCGCGTAAACTTGCCCGTGATGCCGGTCTTAATGAATATCAACAAAAGGTCGCAGAGTTCTCAGGTCTTTTTCATGACATCGGTAAAATGGGCATTTCTCAGGCGATCATCGCCAAGCCAGGTAAGTTGGATGAGGCTGAATTAAAGGCCATGCAAAATCATCCAGTTCTCAGTGAAACAATCGTTGAGCCACTTGGTTACAATTCATTTTTTAAAGACACTTTGCCAGCGATTCGCGGTCACCATGAGCGCGTGGATGGTACAGGTTATCCGGATAAAAAACGTGGCGATGAAGTTCCACTTCTTGCTCGCATTATTTTAGTAGTGGACACTTACGATGCTATGTCGCAAACGCGCGCGTATCGTAAAGGCTTGCCTGATGATGTGGTGTATGCGGAATTAAAACGTTGTTCGGGTACTCAGTTTGACCCGCAGCTGGTGAAGACATTTCTTGAGGCTCACTGCACCTGGCAGGGCCAAGAATCTGACCCTGATACAGTTCATTATATTTTAAAGAAGAGCGCGTAAAGCGCTCTATTTCATTTTGTTCGTACTCTCAAAAATCTTATCAGCCGATTTCGCAACAAAACCTTGATAAAGTTTGCCGTTTGCAAGCGGGTAGCGTTTGGCAAATTCATAATAGCAGCCAGGGATATTATAAGTGCCATCTGTGAATTTCACAGGGATCTCAGAAGCCATCGTTGAGCTTTGCTCAAGATAATCAGCCGGAGTTCCTTTGATTTCGCCGCCTGATTTATTGAGTACAAAGCCTTTTTCCTGAACGAATTTATTCAAAACGTGAATGTCGCTAAATTTTTTCAGATTGTTGATATTGATCGTGAAGTGATTAGGACGGAAGCCGTAGGCGGCCACCCAAGACGCATATTCACTTTCTTTTGCCAATTCAGAATACAATGCATATGTCATCGGCCAAGGGCGTCCGCACATCGGGAATGTTTCAGAAGCAATCAATGAATCTGGAATTTGATCCACCAATTTATTTACTTCCGCACGAATAAACGGAGAAACTTTTTCTAGTTCCAGTTCGCTGATAAAGATTTTCGGTTGTTTTTCATCTGGATGTTCATAGTGTTTGGCATAAAGCTTTTTTTCGACGAATGTGTATTCGCCTTTTTCAACGTAACCATAACGTTTGAAATGTTGAGCCAAAGACTCAATACCAAGACGAGGATGATTAAAGGTGCGAAGGGCAATATGGTCATTGTAGACAGTTTCACCCTCTGCAACGAACATATCGTAGATGCGTTTCGCAGCTGGGTTCAATTCACAATAGTCAATCCACATTTTCTCTAAGAGTTTTTCAAGACTCATCATAATATTCTCCCTTAACACAAACTTTACTCCGGTTAAGGAGGGGGAGCAACTCACAGTGAATGGCTGCGAGCGTTATACGTTGGAGGGTGGAGAAATATCGCCAAGAATGGTCTCTATGAGTTCACTTTCTGAAATTAAACAAATTGAATCCCGACTTTTGGCTTTAGGTTCACGCGTCCAATCCGAAGTGATTGCTGTGAGTGAAAGTGAAGATCTCCGTTTTCCTATTCACAAAATTACTTTCGGTAGCAAAGATCCTGCAGCACCAACGCTGGGATTTGTGGGTGGTGTGCACGGACTTGAGCGCATCGGCGCGCAAGTTTGTTTGGCGTTATTCAATTCGGTTTCAGAACTTGCGCAGTGGGATCGCAACTTTCAAAGAACTCTTGAAAGCATGCGCTTGTTTTTTATTCCGACAGTGAACCCCGTTGGAATTTTTAATAAAACTCGCAGCAATCCACGCGGTGTGGATTTGATGCGAAATGCACCCATTGATGCGGATAATCCGAATCGCTTTTTAGGTGGTCATCGCATCAGCAATAAGCTTCCTTGGTATCGCGGAATTGAAGGTGCACCGATGGAGTTAGAGTCTCAAGCGCTCGTCGATGCGGTGAAAAGAGAAATTCATGACAGCGAACTTGCCATCACCTTGGATATTCATTCTGGTTTTGGTTTGCGTGATCGCTTGTGGTTTCCCTATGCAAAAACATTAAAACCATTTCCTGAATTGGATTTGATGTATTCGCTTCACACTCTGTTAGAACGCACGTATCCACATCACTTTTATCAAGTGGAGCCACAAGCGCAGAACTACACAACCCACGGCGATTTGTGGGATTACCTCTATGATCAACATCGGGGGTTAGAGCGTCATAAAAAATATCTGCCACTGTGTTTGGAAATGGGCTCGTGGTTGTGGGTGAAGAAAAATCCATGGCAGCTTTTTCGCCCTGAAGGACCTTTCAACCCGATGATTGGTCATCGCCATAAAAGAACTTTGCGCCGCCATAACACTTTGATGGAGTTTTTAATTCGCGCCGTGGATTCGCCTGAATCCTGGGCTCACTATGATCAAGCACAAAGTCAGAAGTATCATCAGCAAGCACGGGAGCTTTGGTATGAGCAGCAACACTAGGTACTGGGTTTTATTGCGAGGCCTCGCTCGTGGCCAAGGACATTGGGGCAGTTTCGTTGAGGAATTGAAAAAGAAATTTCCGCAAGATCAGTTTGAGTTGATTGATATTCCGGGTAATGGAACGCGTGTCAGTGAGGACAGTCCGTTGGCGATGAAAGATTACGTTCGTCAAGTGCGTTCGAAATCAAAATTCATCAAAGAAGGCCGAAAAATTCGCCTGCTGGCTATTTCGCTGGGCGGGATGATTGCGACCGAGTGGATGCGTGAGTACCCACTGGAAATAGAAAAATCTTATTTGATGTGCACCAGTGCCGGAAACTTTTCGCCGATGGCAGATCGTTTTTTACTGCCGAACTATTTTGAAGCAGCAAAACTTTTCCGCTATCACAAAGATGGCAAAAAATGGGAGTTGTGCATTTTAGGCATGGTGGCTAATAGTGAAGAGCGCAAGTCCGCTGAAATTCCTGGGATGATTTCTTTCACCAATCAATATCCAGTTCGGCGACAAAATGTTCTTCGTCAGTTGTTGGCAGCTTCACGATTTAAATTTCCAACAGAAGCGCCCGGTGATGTGGTGTTGCTTGGAAGCCACGGGGATCGATTGGTTTCCCCGCGCTGCACTCTGGAAATTGGCAAGCGTTGGGGAATTCACCCAATTATGCACCCGTGGGCAGGGCATGATATCCCGGTTGACGACCCTCAGTGGGTCATTGAGCATTTGCTCTAAATAGCGGCATTTCCTTACAATTTTCATGGGAAGTTATTTCAAGATCACTGACGTTTTTTTACCCTGAGATGCGATATATTCGACCTGGACCCTTTTGGACGCGGGGTTCCGTTGACTCTCGAGGGCTTTTCTTATTCTCTAAATGCTGGACCTAAATCCAGGGGAATACGTGAGGGGTAAAACCTATATTTGGGCGTTTGTTTTTGCAAATGCCTTAACCATTCAAAGCCAGGCGCAATCGTCTTCGAAAGCAAGCTTATCCAAGTTTGAATCGGAGAAGGCTAGCAGCGTCCTTAAGCTTCCCCCGGAACAGCTTCCGAAAAAAGAAAGCAGGCCGGTTCAAACTTACGGTCAAATTCGCCTTGAAGGCATGCAGTATCTCACTCCGATCTCGGAAGAACCCTCTCTCACTTACAGCCAATTTCTTTCGGCACGACTCTCACTCTTAAAAGAAGCCAGCTGGATCGATTCCGCACTTGATGTCTCAGGCGGTACGTTCTTTTCGCGTGGTCAATCGCATTACATCGTTCACGAGGCTTACGTTGCAACGAAGGATCGTGAATCACGCGTGTACGTCGGTCGTAAAAAAATGGACTGGAGCGAGATGGATCGCCGTTGGCAACTGGGGCTTTATCAGTCCAAGTTTGCGATTGATGCCCTTCGCCCTGAAGAGCAGGGATTGGTTGGTGCGTTCTACAACTACAATAAAGAAAAATTTGAGTTTTTGATATTTGCTTCTCCGATCTTTATTCCAAGCATGGGGCCTGATATTCGCGAAGAAAGCGGCGGTCTTGTCTCTGACAGTCGATGGTATCGTGCTCCGTCGCGCAATTATGATTTTAATAGCCGCATCAACACCATCCAATACGAACTTTCAATTCCGGATGTGATGAAGCTTGCGACAAATGCGGGTGGGGCGATGATGACTCGCGTGGGTAGCAAAGAGCGAGGGCCATGGGCGACAGCGAGTGCTGGATACATGCCGGTGAATGAACTGACATTGAAGCGTCAGGCCTTTAAGGTGATCAATCAGGATCAATTCGACGTAACCGTTTCTCCGACGGTAACTTATCACCATATTCGTTCGTTGGATGTGGGCTATTCGTTTAACAAAGTTCAAACATCGGTTTCTTATTTGGAAGATTCACCCATTGCGAATACGCCGGATCAGGATTGGGCTGTCCAAAAACTGGAACCAATTCAGGCTTACTCCATCGCGACGGATTTTACACTTGAGCAAATCTGGGGTCGCACGCTCGCGATTCAGTTAGGCTACCTGAAAGTAGAAGGCGGCAGCATTGTCGATATTCGCGACGATGGAGCTCCTGATAAAGTCACTTTGTTCGACCAACGTTTGAAATTCACCAACGCATTTTCGGTGCGTTTGGAAGGACAGTTGGCAACTTTCTGGCGTCGTCCTTTTGTTACCCGTTTTAAATATCTTTATGATCAGGCCCAACGAGGTTCTTTGGTAAACACCGAGTTCCTTTATTATCCCAATCAAAAATGGGCTGTGGTCATGGGGGCTGACATTTTGGGAGTCGAAGACGAGTCCTATAAACCAGGCAGCTTCTTGAATGAGTACCGGGCGAATGATCGCTTTTACGGGGGCATGACTTATGTTTTCTAAATGCCGTGCACTTATAGCCATGATGGCTGCGGTTATGACTCTATCGAGTTGTAGCATTATCGTTGGTGAAGAGCCTCCTCCCGTTAAACCACAGGGTTTCGACAGTAAATGTCTTTCGCAAGTAGGTGTGGTTGCTGAAGCCTATATGAAGGGTACTGCACTTTCTCACGAAGTCGCGGCTAGCTGGGATTGTGTTATTTCAGCTGTTGAAGATTTCCGTCGTTACGTCAAAGGCCGCAACGAAGATCGTTATCTTTCGCAAGAACTGGCTACTTTCTTAGAGATGAACTTCCTTGAAGAGGACGAAAATAAAATTTCTCCTGAACTGCAAATGGAGTTTATGAAGTTTAAGCAGCTCTTCGTGGGCGGAAGTCGCGAATATATCACGCGTGATGAGCTTGTGACTGTTGGTAATGTTTTGAGCATGTTCAAAGATGTGACCTTGCGCTTAAATCCGTACATGATCGTATTGTCGCAAAATTGGCGCGTGAACGGTCGAGCGAACATGCAAAAGGACATGCAGTTCTTCGAGGAAGCCAATAACGAAGTGCAAGAGGTTGCAAAGACTATTGCAACTCAGGTTGAAAAGAATACGCAAAGTTACGTCCTTGCAGATTTTGTGACCTTGATGAGAGAGCTTGCAAAGTTCTCTGAATCTGATTGGGAATTCCCAGATACAATGGAACGTTACATGCCGATCGTGCAAAAGGTGAAAAAAGCCTTGGCGGGTGGCGATGAAACGACAATTGCGCCAAAAGAATGGCGTCGTTTTACTTTGTTAGGTGCTCGCGGTTACATCCAGTATTTGCGTTATCACTACTTTATTAAATCCGTGCCGGAGACGGGGAGCGGGTATCGCCTGACTTATTTGGCGCGTACCGTGGATGACCTTTTGTCAGTTTTCCAAGACATGGTTTCTGAAAAACCCGAAGGTATAGTTTCTCGTGATGAGGTTACGGACCTTCTTAAAACTCTGCATAATGCATGGCCTGCCTTTAAAGTTTCTCCTGAACTTGTGTTTGAGGGAATGAAGCTGAAGCAGTTGTTCTTTGGTGGCAGCGTTGACTCATTGACAGCTGGGGATTTTGATCGTGCTCGTTTAAAAGTCAGCCGTATTAAAGTTCTTATTGAACGTTTCATGCCTTACTACGCAGTTTATGGCGGCGAGTGGGAACCTGAAATGTACACACAAGAAGAAGCGCAAAAGTTCTTTATGGAAGCGCAATTCGTCTTGGAATCAACGGCGCGAGAATTGGGCTCCTTGTTTGAGGGCGCTTATGATTTAAATGATGCCTATCGTTTGATGGCGGAAGCTGAAGCCCTTTATCCGCCAGAAAATCCAAGTGAATCAGTGGCTCAGAAAGTCAAAGAAGCTTTGCCGCTTATTATTGACGCGAAAAATATGATCTTTGGTGGCAATGACTCAAGCTTGGCTCGTTCGAACTGGAGTTTGTTGTTGGGTATTGGATCGCGTGTTTATTCCGATATCTTATACGCGGAATACTTCCTGCGCGGTAAAAATATGAATCTTGAGCACAACATCGGTTCGATGTCTGTGTTTATGAATCAGTCGCTTAATATTTTGCGTGATGTTTTGGTGGCGAAAAAATCCACTCAGTTTACGCGTGCGGAACTTCGTACCTTGCTCATGCATTTGGTGCGCATGGACATCTTGCCTTCGAATATAAAAGAGAAGTCTTTAGATGATCTTTTGCAGGTGCTTTTAAATAATATTTTAAATTCTCCTGAAAATCGTTTGGCGAAAAAAATGCCAGATGCTTTGGGACTGTCGTCAGTTGAAGTGGCGCGCACTGAGATTCAAGTATGGCTCGATACAGAAGTCTTTATCGCCAGACTTTTTGAAAATGCCACGTTTGCGAAGGATGGTCTTAGTGGCAAAGCCCTCATTGAGGCTATCGACAATCAGCTTAAAGATTCTATGACGCCAGAGACGTTGGTCGCAGGCCTGAAGGAACTACGCTTAACGGCTGTTACGAATGTTCCAATGACGGTGGATCCGATGTCGCGTTTGATTATCACAAATCAGACCGTTCAATACTATGATCAGATCAGCTTGCGTCAGGTCAATATCAACCGCTTAGCTGCGCGTATGGCTGTTCGGTCTTTTGCCGGTGAAATGTCTCGCATCCGCAATTACGAAGGTGCGACTCTTCCAGAGGCCGAGGCGGCGTTCGTGAAACTTCGCCCGTTCCTGAATGAAATCGGCGCCGTGGATCCTAAAAATGCGACATTTGCGAGTTCACGTTTCCGTGAAGCGAATATGTTTATGCCTCATTCCGATGGCAACGTCTTGGCTTCTTATGCGGAGCTAGCTGACCTGGTAGGTATGATTTGGTCAGGCGTGAAAGTTCATAATTATTTAAAAGAAGATCTTGTTAGAATGTGTGTGGATTCAGATCAAGCCGTTAACGACAAGACTGAATTGAAAATCGCATGCGTGCGCAAAGCTTATCGCCAAGCGATGCCAAAAGTGATGACCGCCACTCCTGAGTACTTACGCTTTATGAACAAAGTTTCTGAGGATGAGTGGAATTACTATATTGGCAATGTCATGAAGGCTGCTGGTTACATTCCGAACTCAAAAGGTATTGCGTTGATGGGCGACATCTCTTTAGCTCCACACGTGATTCAATACATTGAGATGGTTTTTGCTCGCTTTGATAAAGATAAAAATCGCTACATCACAACGAGTGAAGCGAAACCTGCTTATGCAACTTTCAAAGGTATCTTGAAAGAGCTTGCGGAAGATCAGCTCAAGAGCGGCGACCTTAAAGAGTCTGAACTCTGGGACCTCTTTACGTATATTTTGAAGAACGGAAAACCGCCAGAGTCTCTCAAAGAAAAAATAAGCTTTAAGTTCTTCTGGATTGGTAAAGATAGCAGCTGGGAGATCGCGGCAGATCGTACCCAATTAGCAAAAATCTTGGGATATATTGCGGACAAGGTAGCTGAACAAAGCCTCGTGCAAGGCGGGACCAAAGCTCCAAGTCAGTCGTCTCCAAGTCAACAGCCGAAGACTCAAGAACCTACTGAACAAGCACCTTGGCCAGATCAACCTGGGCAGCAGTAACAGTCGCATTCCATAATTGAAGCCCCATATAGATGCCCTGGCCACCGCGATTCGCAGGAAGGCTAGGGTTGACGTCACCTGAGCTGTTTGTGTCGATATCAGCCGTATTAGCGGTATAAATCATAGAGTCGCGACGCCAAATAAAAACACGCACACGATCCGAGTCATTGTGGATATCAATGATCACATCCAATGAAGCCGGGAAGTATGTGCTGATGTTGCTGGGGTTCATATAGGACGTCGAACCATTTACGCTGATTGTGCCAATGACATTGATGCCACTACGGAGGAATTTAATCATCACGCCATCATTCGACGGCAGTTGAGGGTTGGCAGCGTTAAAAATCACCGCAATTGATGACTGATTGATTGAATCTGTGAGGTCCGCCTTGAGGGCTATAGACCGAGAAGATAAAACCCCAGGAAGGGTTTCAACAAAGCGAACCGTGCCCGTCCCGCGCAGGACATTGCCATCGCGCTGAACGAAACTGCCTTGAACATAGGCGTATTCATTGATGCCGTTGATATCATCAACTTCACCAGGAGCACATGCAGTTATAAGAGAAACGAACGAGACAAGGACCGTGAGTTTTAGAATGAATTTTTCCACATCATTGACTCCACCGGGATCGGTTGTTTGTCGTTATACTTTGCAGATCCTTTGACGTTGTAAGGCGTCAAAACATCACCTTTGATTTCAAAGTATATCAACTGACCGACAGGCATTCCAGTGTAAACTCGAACAGGCTGTTTAACTGAAATTTCTAGAGTCCAATAATTGCAGAAACCGACATCGCCTTTGCCAGCAGTGGCGTGGATGTCAATACCAAGGCGGCCGACACTTGATTTTCCCTCTAAGAATGGAACGTGCTTAAGAGTCTCTGTGTACTCATAAGTCACGCCGAGGTAAAGAGTGTCAGGCATTAGGACAAAACCTTCTTCAGGAATTTCGAAGGTTTTGATCTTGTTATGCTTCTTAGCGTCCAGCACTTTGTCTTCGTACACGGCAAGAGTTTTGCCTAAGTGAACGTCATAGGAATTTGTTCCTAGGCACTCACGACGGAAAGGCTCAACTTTAATAGAGCCTTCTTTCATGCACTCGAGAATCTGCTGATCCGTAAGAATCATTACTTAGTTTCTCTGTGGATTGTGTGACGCTTCAAATTTGGGTTGTATTTCTTTTTCTCAAGACGACTTGGAGTTTTTGTTTTGTTCTTAGTCGTAGTGTAACGAGAAACAGGTTTGCCTTCAGCACGCGCTTCAGTGCACTCAAGAGTAACGATGATTCTTCCAGATTTTTTTGCCATTTCAGCACCTCTAATAAAAACGAATAATATTGCCAACTGCAACAAAGCAAAAATGACAATACCTTTTCAAAGGGGCTCAAGGTATCAAAGGAGAAAGGAAACTTCAACAGACAATTTTACGTCTACGGGGGATTCATGGCTTTCAGAGCGCTTTTTAGCTTTCTACTTCTTTTTCCAGGCGTTAGTTTTGCCGAAGAAAACGGCATTTTCAAGGGCGATAGTCTTGCGCCGATGGGCTTGGTCGAAGCGTTTCAAAATATCCCTCAGGGATCCATTGTCGTTTTAGGAGAA
This sequence comes from Bdellovibrio sp. HCB2-146, assembly GCF_047345725.1. NCBI lineage: Bacteria > Pseudomonadati > Bdellovibrionota > Bdellovibrionia > Bdellovibrionales > Pseudobdellovibrionaceae > Bdellovibrio > Bdellovibrio sp. HCB2-146. The sequence continues at coordinate 18,648 of NZ_JBLEQP010000001.1, read as the reverse complement.
AATCACGGATTTAAGGTTCATCAGACGCAACACATTGCGGTTCTGGATACTTTGCGTTCTTTAGGCCACAAGGTTTCTGTGGGACTAGAATTTTTTACATATACAGATCAGTCTCTCGTGGAAGATTATCGCGCAGGGCGTCTTAGTGAGGCGGATTTTTTGACGGCGATTCGCTGGGGATCACCCTCTTATGACTTCTATCGTGCTCAAGCTCTTTATCCCAATCTGGGGGAAGGGGCGTCTACTTGGGCTCTGAATGCGCCTCGCGCCCTGACGAGCAAAGTTGCAAAAACGGGTTTGAATTCATTGTCCCCAGAGGATGCGGCCTTGTTGCCGCCGAACTTTACCCTGGGGCGAGAGTCTTATCGTCAGCGTTTCTTAGGAATGATGCCGCACTTGCCTTCACCAGAAGCAGGTGAACGCTATTTTGCCGCGCAATCTATTTGGGACGACACGATGGCGTGGAGAGCAGAGCAGTTCGTTGCCACTCATCCTGGTCAAACTCTAGTGATTGTTGTTGGGGAGTTTCACGTGCAGTACGGAGGAGGTCTTCCGGATCGCCTGCGTGCGCGTTTGCCTCACACCAAGGTTGTGACTCTTTCGCAGATCAATTCTTATGGTTTGAGTGCAACAGAGCTCCAAAATGAAATGCGTCCGTCTAATGAGTACGGTCCGCGTGCGGACTTACTGTGGGTCGCAGCAGATAAAGGTCCAGTCCAATAAAGAACCTTTGAATCTATACGAGCTTTTTTTAAGATAAGGGAACAGCTAAGGAGAATACCTCTATGTTCCCATCCGACACACGCATCTTAGTCATTGATGATATGCCTTCGATTCGCGAGCTCGTGAAGAATACATTGAAAGCGTTGGGTTTCAAAAATATCCAAGAAGCAGGTGATGGTGAAGAGGGCTTGAAGGTTTTGCTGAGCGCGAACACCTCAGGTTATCCGATTCAGTTGGTGATTTCAGATTGGAATATGCCAAAAATGAAGGGCTTGGATTTGTTAAAACAAATTCGCTCGACAGTCGAGTTTGCAAACCTTCCCTTTGTGCTTTTGACATCAGAATCCGAGCGTGACCAAGTCACGGAAGCCGTTTTAGCAGGTGTTTCTCAGTACATCGTGAAGCCATTCTCGGCGAAGATTTTCGAAGACAAATTGAAAGTCGCGTACTCGAAACACAATAAGTAAAAATCTGAGCTAGATATCGAAAGTAAAAAGCCCGAGTCACCTCGGGCTTTTTTTATTTAGTTAGTTCCTTGCTTGAAGCAACTTTCCTATTGATACAGCGGAGTCAAAATTAAGGACAGATGAGTGCACTTTCTTCGGCGCTGATTTTATATTTCGCAAGCTGTTTGAATTTTCTCAAGCGTGCTTTTGTCGATTCGTGACCAGAAGAGTTGCCATCTGTGTTCGCAATCCAATATTTTTCTGCCTGAGAGTCAGACCAATTACAGAACTGCTTCAACGCGATACCAGAAATCACACCAGAAGCATGCCATCCATTCCAGCAGTGCGCGTAAATAGGGCCGCTGCGTTTTCCTTTAATACGATCATAAATCATCGTCAGGATTTTATTGAGGTCGGCTTCGTTGTAAGGACCGGCTTGAACATAGTTAAACACGTTGTCTTGGTGAGACGTGTTTTTACAGCTCACAGTTTTCGGAGCCTTGCTGTAGTTTTCTGAGTAAAGATAAACAGCACCCGAGAAATCATCTTCACACAAATTCTGCAAACCTTTTGTTGGCAGAGGGTTTGTGTTTGAGCGTGGTGGATCAAAATATTTATTGTTCGCGCCACCGCGATAGAAAACTCCGTGTAAAACCACGCGGAAGTTTCTTGCGCCCCAAAGATCTGAATAGCCTTTGCCTTTGTTGTCGATGAGTTTTGTGTATGGATCCTTTAATCCATAACGCGTTTTAAATTTGTTCACCTCTTGATCCAAGCGGAAACCTTCAGGAGCAGGGGAAGGTTCTGGTGATGGAGCAGGAGAAGGTGCTGTATCAACGATGTTTTGAGAGCCGTCATCAGCTCCATCGTTGATAGTTGGGGTTGTTTTTTCTCCTCCAGAGAAGCCTTGCGGTGAGCAGGCAATGAAAGTCGAAGAGAGGAGCGCTGCCAGTACGGTCGGGATAGTTTTTTGTATTTTCATGTGACTTTATTCTGACAGTCCGATGTCGACCGACACAACACGACCTGGCCCAAGCTCTGTGGACGAGACGGCAAATTAGGACTTAGGGGAAGCTGAGCTTCAAAAGTCCTCAGATTTCATTGTCTCATTTTGGTCCTGTCCTTGCACCAGGGGCTTCAGTGGTTTCAGAAGGACGTTATATGCGGATTAAGGTGTTCGTACATTTTGCATGGGTTGCCATTTTGTGTCACTTCAGTGTGGCGCAGGCGATTCCTATGACCTGTGAGAGTCTTTTTAAAGGACCTGCAGGCGTTTCCGCGTCCATTGAAGAGCCCTTGGTAGCCCTCCGTGATCTCTTGTCACAATTCCAAAAAAGTTTATTGGAGCCGCGTGAGTCCGAAGATATTTTAAGCCCCCTCAAAGATTTGCCAGAAGACCCGCGTGAAATTGCGTTTGTTTTACAAGGCTCTTATAGACTGCTTCTTTCGCATCCTCATGTAAATGACATCTTAAGTGAAAAACAGATCCGTAAACTGCAAGCTGGTATGGATCAAATGAAGTGGTTTGAGAAAAAACTGGGTGAGTACGGGAATTCCAAAGACCTCGTGAAGGCGGCGAAAAAAATTGAAGTGCCATTAGACTTTTTGGAACACTTGAAAGCGCAAAGAAATTCGCTGGCGCAAACCATTCACGACAAGCTTTTAAAGCGTGGCTATATCGATGCGGAAATCAGCGCGGTCACGGGTTTGATTGAAGAACTTCGCGGAATGCGTAAGCTTGATTCGAAAATGTCCGACACCTATTTACCTGAAAGTTTACAAGCTGAAATTTTGCGGGTGAAGGAAAAGGTCGACAGTGAAATGAAGGGGCTTATTATGAAGCCGACTTATACATTTCATGAGGTCGAAGAAGGTGCTCATGCGTTCAGACGCAGTTTGCGTTGGTTGAAAGTTTATATCTTAGCTTATCGCGATCATTTTTCTTTGATCGAACAAAAAAATCCAGCGACCGCCTATGAGTCTCATCTGCGGGAGCTTTATGCGTCCGATTTGAGTATTGCTCTCTCAGTCGATGGAAAAATCAAGCTGCGTGAAATGGATTACTATTTGTTGAATGACTTGATTGCCGAGCTTCGCAAGATCAAAGGCATCGGTGAAATCAAAGAACAGATGACGCGGGAATTGATTTCCTTTGGTAAATGGAACGGCCGTGTTGTCAGTGCAGAGAAGGCGACAGATATCGTTGCAGCTCGTCTAGATGAAAAACTCGTCGATCTGGAAATTCGCACGCAAGAAATTCTGGGCAATTATGAAAATGCCTTTGGCCTGCGCCGTATGATCGTAGGGGGGCTGTGATGAAGAACTGGCTTGCAATTGGAATGTCTCTTGTTCTGGCATCGTCGGGCGTCGCGCAGGAAAAGTGCGAAGATATATTTGAAACCCGTACTCTCTCAATTTCGGATGATTCGTTTGCGCCGGCTCTCCAAGCTGATAAAGAACGATCAAAAATTTTGGCGTTGAAGATCCTGCAGATGGCGGCTTTTGGGCGCTCGGTTGATTTTACCGAGAAACAAGTCTTAGAAAAGGGCGAGCTTTTATTGGCCCGAACGCTGAACGATGGTTGGAGCATGGAAGCTGAATATGGAATTGATCAGCGTGGTGCTGCTGCTAAATTCCGAATGAAGAAGCTTCTTTTGGTGAAGCCAAATGGTGAAGAAATTGTTCTAGATAAATCACCGATTGATGTTTCAGGGCTTAAATTTAACAATCGCTTTTATACAGTTGAGCAATTTAATTCATCGCTCAAGAGTGCGTCTTTAGAATTTCCGGTCACTGTAGAAGGGGCGCTGTACGATCAAGTGGTAAAATGGGCGGCCTATTCTGATCACTTGAAGTCAGAAGAATTGCGAGCCCTTCAATCGGAGAAGGATCTCAATGTTTTGCGCCTTAAGGTTTTTGGTCGCGGTGTCGTTGATTACACCAATAAGGTTATTAAAAAGCAGTCTTTCAAATTCGCGCTTCTTGGATTTGTGATGTATCTGTACACGCAAAAAGACGAAGTCCGAGGTAAGATTTTCGTCGATGATCCTTGGGAAAAAATATTGAAGAACGGTGGGGTCAATATTTTGCCTGCTGAGGAATATGCTGCCTTTATTTCAAGCTTCAGTTTGTTCGAAGGTCCACTTGATTTCTTTAAGATGGGTTTAGGGCCAAAGAGTGAAACAAACGTTAAGTACATCGATTTTTCAAAGCTTGCGACCTATATAGAAGATCTCAATCGTATTGAACGCTCGAAAAGTGGTCGACCCGTTGTCATTTACTCAGATGCGGAAGCCAAGAAAGTCAGTATTTTGAATTATAAAAAGTTTGGCGGTCAATGGGGCGATTCCGTGCAAAACGCCAGTTCCATGGTGGTGATTTATCCTGTAACCAAGAGAGCACTGGTCCTTTCGAGCGACCTTGTTCACATTGAGGGCGAAGAAGATACGATTTTACCAATTGCGATCGATGGCACTGCATATCCTGAATTATATAATTATCTAGTGAAACAAGTGAAATCTGCGAAAAAGGATTCCAAATGAAAGCTTTAGTAAGAATCATTCCAGGTGTAATAACGCTTCTTTCGACGGCATCCTGGGCATTGGATGTGCGTGATTTGCAAGGTGAGAAACTCACGACGTTTCATTCTCCAGGTGGCGTGGAAGAGCGCTGCGTAGTTCCGCAAAAATGGATTCCTGAAAAATTCAGCGAAGACGATCGTAAAATCGAAGCCAAGCTTTGTGGGAAAGATTTTTATTCAATAGGAATTTGTCCGAAGTACAACTCTTCAAATCCAGGCGTCTTGCTTTTAGATCCAAAAGGGTCTGCGACAGCTCAGATTATTACGAACTCCAACTGTAGCGAAGAAGTCATTGATGAGTTGGATGTCAAAGTTGACGCAAAATTCAAACAGAGCTTGAGCTGCTCATATACTCCGTCTGTTTTGGCGTACTATCAGATTTCTCGTCTGTTTGATGGCGCAGGACGTGTTCCTGTCAGCGTGATTCGTACCATGGATATCGCAACACATAGAGCGCTCACTGATAAAGCAAACAGAGCTTTGCGTGGGTCGAGAGACCTGATTGCTCAAACTTGGAAGATGTTTGCGGCGGTTCACGAAAACCCAGGTAAGTATAATGCGATCGTTGATGATTCTCGCAAACATATTTACGGCGCTATCGCCCAAAATGTAAAAGGTGAATATATCTATACGGAAGTAAATGGTCGTGGTGACTACGACTCTCGCTATCAGCGCTTTCAAAAACAACCTCCGTTCTTGAAGGTAGCAAGCTCGTCAGGTCTTATTGAATTGGCTGGTGGCAGCAGTTTCCAAAAAATTGCTCCTGTTGCGGTTCAAATGAAAGACGTTTCAGATATGGTTTTGCTTGATACTCTTTTAAACCAAACAGACCGTATCGGAAATATCGCATTTAAGTTTGTGTGGTATTACCAAGATAAAGCGCAGTCACCAACTTGGGTGTCCGTTAAGTCGAAAGCGGAAGTTAAAAAAATCGATGGTGTTGCCAAAACAATCGTACCACCAGCGGAAATTAAAGAATTCCAACAAGGTAAAAACGCCGTCCTAGTGCGCGAGATGTACCTGAAAGACAATGATTGCGGTGTCGCTAAAGACAATAATATGCGCATCAATAGCGTGATCGAAAAAGTTCGCCATATGAGCTACGTCACTTATACTCGCTTTATGCAGATGGCGAAAAAGATGCCGCTGGCGGAGACACGCGCTTACTTTAAGCGTGAGTTGCTCTTTACGGATAAAGATTTTGATAGCGTTTCGAAAAACTTCCAGTTCGCAAAAGACTTGCTTTACCGTAACTGTAAGTCGGGCTTCTTAAAGTTCGATATCGACTTGGCAGACTATGTTTCTGGCAGTGGTCCTTCGTCTAAGTCTTGTGATATTTAAGTTCTAAAATTTGCTTCATAGCATTTGTGAAAGCGGCATTCTAACAAGATTGCCGCTTTTGTCTTTTCAGCCCTCGACGATGGCGTTTTCCTATAGAGGAAGGCGATGCACTTCGAAGGGGGTATTATGGCAGCGAGTATCTGGAAAGGTTCTATCAGTTTTGGACTTCTGAATATTCCTGTCAGTCTTCAAAGCGCGCAAATGGATAAAGATGTGCACTTTTCTTTGCTCGACAAAAAGGACATGTCGCGAATTCGCTATCAAAAAATCAGTGCGAAAACCGGGGAGGAAGTTCCCTCTGATCGCATCGTCAAAGCTTATCAATACGAGCCTGGCCGCTTTGTGATGGTCACGGAGGCCGATCTTAAAAAGGCCAATGTCAAAGCCACCCAGACAATTGATATCGAAGATTTTGTTTTGCTGGAAGATGTCGACCCGCTTCTGTTCGATCGACCGTATTACCTGGTTCCGCAAAAGGGTGCGGAAAAAGGCTATTATCTTTTGCGGGATGCCTTGGCCGAAACTCAAAAAGTAGCTATCGGAAAAATTGTCATTCGCGTGAAGCAACATCTGGCCATGATCATGGCGCGACGAGGGCATTTGGTTTTGGAACTCTTACGCTTTGCCCATCAGGTGAAGAGCGAAAAGCAAGTGCAGTTGATGACGGCAAGTGCAAAGAAGACACCGTACACGCAAAAAGAACTAAAAATGGCGGAAGATCTCATCGACGGTATGACTTCGGATTGGAAGCCTGAGCAGTACAAAGACACTTATTATAACGACATTATGAAGGCCATTCAAAACAAGGTGAAACAAGGCAAAGGCTATCGTGTTGCGGAACCTAAAAAAGAAGAGAAAATTGTTCCTACTGACAATGTCATAGACCTGATGCCGCTCCTTAAGAAAAGTCTTGAAACGCATCGACCTCGCACAGCCAAAAAGAAAGTAAGTTCTCGACCATCCAGACGTGCAGGAGCTTAATATGTCGTTACGTACGTATTCAGAGAAAAGAAACTTTAAAAAAACGTCGGAGCCAAAAGGCAAAGTTCCGAAAGCTAAAAAGGCTAAGCATCTGATGTTCGTGGTACAGGAACATCACGCTTCCCATCTTCATTATGACTTCCGGTTGGAGTGGGAGGGGGTTTTGAAGAGTTGGGCGGTGCCAAAGGGGCCTTCACTGGATCCGGGGTCCAAACGCCTGGCTGTTGAAGTTGAAGATCATCCTCTCGAGTACGGAAAATTTGAAGGTGTGATACCTGAAAAACAGTATGGGGCGGGTGAAGTTTATATTTGGGATACGGGAGTGTGGAATCCTCTGAGTGATCCCGCTTATGGACTTCGCAAAGGGCATCTCGAGTTTGAATTAAAAGGAAAGCGCTTAAAGGGACGCTGGGATTTGATTCGCACAAAGACACCGGGTCGACAGCCACAATGGCTTTTGATTAAAAAGGATGACGCTTTTTCGGTGACGGGACATGTGGCGGAAGAAATCGGAACCAGTGGAAGTTTTCACAAGCGCCGTCTTCGGCAGAAAAAATTAACATTTATTCAACCGCAGCTTTCTTTACTGGTTGATGCTCCTCCAGAAGGGACACAATGGTTGCATGAAACGAAATTCGATGGGTATCGTCTGCAAGTGCATATCGAAAATGGCGAAGTTCGTCTGTGGACTCGCTCTCAGCAAAACTGGACGGATAAATTTCCTACCATTGAAAAAGCTTTTGCAAAGTTAAAAGTGGACGACGCCATCTTTGACGGAGAGCTGGTGTGGTTGGATGAAAAAGGACATAGTAGTTTTCAAAAATTACAGAACGCTCTTAAAGACCGAGATTCCCGATCTTTGTATTTTTATGCCTTTGATCTGCTCTGGTTCAATGGAAAGTCCTTTCAAGAAATGCCATTGCTTGAGAGAAAAAAAGAACTCGATAAGGCCTTAAAAGGCGTTCGTCCTCCACTTCGCGTCAGTACATACATGTTGAGCAAAGGAACTGAACTTTTTAAAAAAGTCTGTGATTTGGGACTTGAAGGTATTATTTCAAAAAGAAAAGACCGGCCTTATATCTCGGGAAGAAAAGGCGATTGGACGAAAGCCAAATGCGGGCATCGCCAAGAATTCGTCATTGGTGGATATACGGAAGGCGAAGGGTCGCGATCCTCGCACTTGGGTGCTTTGTTGTTGGGAATTTATGAAGGCGAAAACCTTCGCTATGTCGGCAAAGTCGGTACGGGATTTACCCAAAAGTCCTTGCAAGATGTTTATAAAACTTTGCATCGAATTGAATCCGATCATTCTCCTTTTGATCTTAAATCTCCCAAGGGCAAAGGCATTCACTGGGTGACACCGATCAAGGCGGCCGAAGTGAGTTTTGGCAACTGGACGGATGAGAAGATTCTGCGCACCCCAGTTTTTCATGGTTTACGTGAAGACAAATCAACGGCGGAAATTTCAATTGAAAAGCCCACTCGAAAAATTAATAAAAAAGTCTCTCGATCGGTTAAGGGTCCTGATGGCGGCCTTCGCCTTTCTAATCCGCAAAAAATTATTTATCCAGCAGAGGGTCTGACGAAACTCGATGCAGCGATGTACTATGTGACCGTAGCGGATTTTATGCTCGAACATTTAAAACATCGCCCGCTGTCGCTCTTGCGATGTCCTGAAGGGTCGCGGAAGAATTGTTTTTTTCAAAAGCATGTGAATTCCAATATCTCTCCGCATATTCATGAAATCGCCATTGAAGAAAAACATAAAATGGAAAGCTATATGACGGTTTCAACGATGGAGGGCCTTGCGGAACTTGCGCAAATGGGTGCATTTGAAATTCATTGCTGGGGTTCGCATGATGATAAAGTCGACTATCCGGATGTCATCGTCATGGATTTGGATCCGGGCCCGGGAGTTTCTTGGAATCAAGTTGTTAAGTCAGCCTTTGAAATGAAAGAGATCTTGGAGAAATTGAAACTCAAGAGTTTTGTGAAGTTAAGTGGCGGAAAAGGCGTGCATTTGCATATTCCAATTGCACGCCTTTACACCTGGGATCAGGTGAAAGCCTTTTCCAAGGCATTGGCGCAACTGATGGAAGATCAATATCCGCAAACTTATGTGAGCAATATGAACAAGAAATTGCGGAATAAGAAAATTTTTGTCGACTATCTTCGTAACGGACGAGGAGCAACCGCCGTGGCGCCTTATTCCTTGAGATCAGGCGAGCATAGCGCTGTGGCCATGCCCATCACGTGGGCCGAGCTCAAGAAAACGAAATCCTCCCAGGAATTCAGTCTTCCTCAAGCGCTGGCACACTTAAAGAAACGAAAGAGAGATCCCTGGGAAGGTTATTTCAAGCTTCAACAAAAGCTTCCGCAAAGTTAACTACATGCTATGAGGGGGTGGTGAGCCTGGTGGGGGCGGGGGCGTTTGCCCCGGCACATGAGGTTCAACTTCGGGAATAGGACGAGGCGGAGGTTCTGTCACCGGTAGTTTCTCTTTATCTTTGGCGGGATCCGAAACTGGTGTTTTCTTTTTCGCCTTATCGACTTTTTCAGCTTGGCTGACTTTCGGAGTGGCATCTAAGCGCGGTGGCGCTTGTGCAAAGGTCTGCGCACCCGCGGCACGCCAAGCAAAAATCATAAGGAGACCTAGTATGAATGATTTCATAAATAACCTCCCGCTCTTATTCTAATTCAACAAGAGTTAGGATGTGAGTCAGGAGTGCTTGTAATGCAACACTAGGCTGCGTGAAGATTTCGAGTCGATTCTTTTTTTAACTCAGAGATATAAGGAATTTCAATATTCAAACAAGAGCCTTGGCCAACGACGGATGTGACCCAGACCTTGCCGCCGAGGGCTTGGGCTGAGTTTAAAATCGCATCCATGCCCACGCCACGGCCGGAAATCTCCGTGACTTGATCGCGAGTCGAAAACTGACTGTCAAAAATATGTTGAATCACTTGTTCATCAGTTTCTGAAGATGCGTCGATGTTCTTGCTTTGCAGACGAGCGCGAATCTTTTGTGGATCAATGCCTGCACCGTCGTCTTTGATAGCGATGAGTAAGTACGGTTGATCTTGCTTTTGCGCCACTTCAATCAGAACTTCGATTTGTCCCTCTGCGGGCTTGCCAGCAGCCAGGCGGGTGTCTGGCTTTTCAATGCCATGGTCGACAGCATTTCTAAAAGCGTGCACCAATGTGCCAAAGAAAGAAGAGTAAGCTTCCGGTAGAACCATAATGGAGTTCTTTTGGATGCGTAGAGGAGCCAGCATCTTGTCTTCTTTTTCTGCGATCTTTGCCACCACATCTTGATAAGGTTCAAAGAAGCGGTTGATAGGTTCCATCACCAGTTCAAGAAGAAGTTCTTGCGCCACGGGTCCGCCACCTGGAAGATTGCGAACACGGCGAGCAATTTCATTAAGTTTGCTGATAGCAATTTCAATTTGGCGTTCCGCTGAAAGAACCGACGTACCCAAGATTTCTTTAGTTTCATTCAAAAACGCATGATAGGCCGTTTCGATTTTCGCGCATTGTTCTTTAAAAGTTTTAAGCACGCTCTCCGATGAAGTTTCTTTGTATTCGGTAAGCAAGTTTTCCGCAAGGTGACAGCTCTCTGCCAATTCCTTGACAGAGTAAATTGCCGCGCCACCTTTTAAAGTGTGAAGAGAGCGGTAAAGGGCTTCTGTATCGTAAGGACCTTTGGTCTTTGCAAGTTCAGTGTGGATTTCATTGAGAAATCCCTGTGAGTCTTGAATAAAGCGATAGATCTCACGCTTGCTCTTAATCATATTGATGATGAGTTTAGCGTGCTCTTTTTCGTTTTCAGCTTGTCTTTGTGCTGCTACCAATGACGTGATATCCGTGGCAACAACAACAACTCCCTCAATTGCACCTTCTGGTGAACGAAGCGGGTGATATTCTAAAGAAATATTGCGGCCTTCACTGTGTGGGTAAACGACAGGGCCTAGAGGTGCTAAATCTTCAAATGGCAACATCTCCATAAAGAGAGTCTGCATCCATTTTTTAAAGCCTTCGATTTTATTGTCAGCTAATTTAAGCACATTCCAAATATCTTGCCCCTGCGGACGGCACTCGATCGTGTTTTCGCAAGCTTTGGAAGTGACATCCAAAACGCGGCCATCCGAGTTAAAGATAAAGAAGCCTTGCCCCAAGCTGTCAAGGAGGGCGGTCATGGTTTGATTCATGCGCGACAATTCAGCCGTGCGATCCGCAACCATTTTTTCGAGATTTTTACTGTAGTCTTCTAACTGAACCTTGGCGTCTTCAAGGTCTTTGATGACGTCTTCTTTTTGTTCGAGCTCCGCTCGGTATTTTTTTTGTAAGCGTTCTTCCAGTGTCACGTCACGAACAAAAACAATCCAATTTTTATCACCCATCGAATCAAAGACGGGCTGAAGTGTGAGTTGAACTTTGCCTTCGCCACCTTGAGAAGTTGTAAAATTCACTTCTTTGTAAGGAGTTGGATCCGTGATGCTAATCAATGTATCGAGAGCTTCTAAAGGTTCGCTGAACGTAAAAAGCTCGGGGAATTTCATTCCGCGGGTGATTTTGCGAATAGAAAGACCGCAAATAATAGCCGCTGTTTCATTGCAATAGATGACCTTTTGATCTGCATTCAGAACAAAGACAGGTTCTAGCAAAGTGTCAAACAGCGAATATTGAATCTTCATTTTACGAAGGTCTCATTTTTCTGGTGATAGATAATGAACTCGCGAGTCGCGGCCCAGTCAGACAAGGCCGTACTCTCTTTAGATTCCGCACGAACGCGCCAGTAAAGCTTGCCGAGTGGAACTTTTTCTTTGATCAAGAAACGGTTTCCTGGTTGAGATTTCGTTAAGAGGATATGAGAAAAGTCTTCTTTATCCGAAACTTCAACGATGTAGTTTGTGGCACCTTCGACCTTTTTCCACTCGAGCCAAATAAATGGCTCCATCGCTGTTTGCAAAAACACCGATGCTTTATCAAACGGCTCCATTAATTTTGGAGCTGCAAGAGGAGAGCGGAACGAGTAAAGAACTTCTTCGATGTTGGAGAAGTCTGTGATCGGTTTGTTATTTTCATCCAAAGCTTGGACGCGCACTTTATAGCGGCCCGGCGCTGGCAGAGTCAAAGTTCCCGAAGTCGTTTTATATTCGGCTTGTTGCGGAGAAGCAAAGTCGCCTTTGCTATCCAATTGCACTAAATAAGACTTTGCAAATGGAATTTCTGTCCACGTAACAGGGGCTTGCTTCGGAGTCGGAGCAGAGTCACGGCTGACGATTTCTTTAAAAGGAGAGAGGATAGGATTCACTGAAGTGATATCAATTGTACCCACTTCGCTTGGATCGCTCACGAGTCCATTCATACCACGAGCAAAAACACGATAGTAGTATTTACCCGGGCGGTACTGAGACCATGCCACAGTTGTTTGAGTTGCATCAAATTTCTGAGCATCTTTGAAACTCAAATCTTTGGACACTTGGATATGATAATTTTTAGACTGCAATACAGGTTTCCATGCCATCTTCGGTGCTTTTTCTGCCGCTGGATTTCTATCTTGGCCCGATGGTGGCGTGAATTGAATTTTCTTAGTGATTAAGATAGGGCGATCTGGTTTTTGTTCAACCGTCGCTTGCAAATTTAAACTAAAAGAGACAGGTTGCGACCAAGGTGACGCATTTTTCTTTTCAGTTTCACCTTTGACGCGCACCCAGTAAGTTCCGCTTGTCAGTTTCGGTGTGACGGCAGCAAGTTCTGTTGTTTGCGCTTCTTTGATAATAGTCGCAAAGTTTTCATCTTGTGAAAGCTGCCAAGTAAATCCTTTTAGGAGCGACATTGCCTTCCATTGGATTTCAGTAGAAGTCGAAACTTCTTCATTTGGCATGACTTTCATTTCCAACTGAATCGTGGAAGCTTGAACTGGAGTCACGATTTCTGGAGGAGCCAAATTCGTGATCTGCATTTTACGAGTTTCCGAAGTCACAGCAACTTGGCCATTGCTATTATAAGCTTTCAAACGCCAAAAGTAGGGACCCGGTGAAAGTGGATCGACTACTTTTGCCTGTGATTCTTTTGTTACTTTTGAAATAGCCACAGACTCGAATTTTTCAGCCGGCGAAACTTCAAGTTCAAAGCGAGCGATATCGCCTTTACCCATCCATTCAAATCCAATAGGATCATCTGGCTGGATGCGCACCCACGAAATATTATCTGGAGTTTTAAGAACCAGAACTGCTTTTTCCAGCTCGCGAACTTCACCTTTTTTAGAGACGGCGACAACAGCATCTTTTTTAAGCTCTTGTTTCGCTTTCTTATCGATAAGCTGCGCTTTACCCGCCAAAAGTTTCATGTCGACATTTCCGCTATGGGATTTGTTCAACTGAATTTTAGATTTCTCTGGTGAGTCTTTGGCGCTTTCAAGCTTGAATTCTTCATTTCCTGATTTAACAGTCAGGCTGGCACCGCTGGCGATTTCACCAGTCAAATTACCATAACGAAGGTCGAGATTCATTTGGCCATTTTTAAGATTCAAGGTGATCAACGAGTTAGGTTCGATACGAATTTGCGTTCCATCTTCCAAACGAATGATGGCTTCAGAGCGGTCACCTGTATAGATAGAATCGCTTTGATAAATTTTGTCTTTTTTGCCTGCAGGAATCCAACTGAATGTATCCAGGTTTTTACGGCGTACGTCGTTTGTGGAAATGGCAACATCACCAATGAGTTCCATTTGTCCCGAGTTTTGTTTTGGGAATAGGAGAGAGTCATCGTACAGGAAATACGAGAATGCCAGCAGCATGCACAAAGCACTGACAAAGATGAGTCTTTCTGTTCTACCGAAACGCGACATAATACCTCTTCAGTAAGACTTATCGGCGGAAATCGTTAATGATTTACAGACCTTGGGCCAAGTTATGTGAGAAATTCTTTTCGCATTGTCTGCGAAAAGGCATAATGAGGACGTGAAAAAACGTGGATTATCAATAAGATATAAGATTCTTTTGCTACTAACTTCATTGCCTCTGATTACGCTGACTGTGTATTTGGTCCTCGCAATGAACATCTTTGAAGAAGATAAAATCGCGTACGTGTATGAGTCATCGTCCAACATGTCTGGAACCATGGCGACTCAAATTAGGACACAGCTCAATTCGGTTCTCAGCACGGCTCGTCCCATCTTTCAAGACTACTTGTCACAACAAAAATTCTCTTCCATCGGTGAATCTATTTTCATGAATGAGCCTAATATGGAAGCGATTGTGGTTTTCACACCGTCGGCAACAGGTGCCTTTGAAAAGAAAATGATTCTTGAGAAAGTAGCCGGGCAGACTGAAGGTGTTTTAGGTTCGCTTTCAGCTCATTTGCCAATATATTTCACTGAAGTTGAGTCGGCGAAACGCACGGTGAAGGCGCCTTTCAATGACGACCGAGTTTTTATTTTTGAACAAGTCGAAGACGAAAAGGGTCAGCGCCAAACTGTTTTCCTTGTTATCGTGCGCATGAGTGAATCGAGTGAAATGTTCAAAGCGGGCACTTCACAAAAAATTTATCTTACATCTCGCGATGGTCGCATTCTTTTTGGCCCTGATAATATGCAAGGGCATCAGCTGCAAGAAATCGTCACGCCGTCATTTATTGGCAAGGCTAGTACCGACTCTGTTGCAGGAAAAGCAGAACCAGGTAAGCGTGCAGACGGAACGGATTTACTCGTATCTTATTCGAAAGCGGGCTTTGGCGATTTGATGGTCGTCACGACAGTTGAAAAAGAAAAAGCTCTTGGCGGAGTTCAACTTTTGATCCGTCGGTCTTTGATCTTTTTTGGTTTGCTGATTTCTGTCACTGTCATTATCAGTCTTTTTGCGTCTAGTGGTTTGACTCAAGCGTTGACCGAGCTTTTCCAAGCAACGAAAAAGGTTTCTGAAGGCGACTTCAATATTCGAGTCAAAGTGAACTCAGGTGATGAGGTTGGAAGCTTAGCTGATAATTTTAATATTATGGCAGCTGAGGTGGCACGACTCTTAGATCAAACGGCTGAAAAAGCGCGTATGGAATCTGAGTTGCAAACCGCGAAAACCGTGCAAGAAACTCTTTTTCCTGAGGCGCGTGCGAAGATCGGCCCATTGTCGATTGCAGGTTACTACGAGCCTGCCAGTGAGTGCGGTGGCGATTGGTGGCACTACTGTCAAATCGGCAATAAAATTTTCTTGTGGATCGGGGACGCGACTGGACACGGAGCTCCTGCGGCTTTGATTACAAGTGCGGCCAAGTCTGCATCGACGATTATTGAAAGATTAAATATTTCTCCGGCTAAAGCTTTGGAACTTTTGAATCGTTCGATTTATGACGTTTCAAGAGGACGCATTATGATGACATTCTTTTTGGCGTCGTTTGATTTGGAAACAGGGGAGCTTGTGTACTGCAATGCTTCGCATGAAGCTCCATTCTTGATCAAAAAAGGCGAGGGGCCTTTAAAGAAAAAAGATTTGGTTCCTTTAAATGAAGTGAATAATCCCAGATTGGGACAAAGCAGGGATTCCGTTTATGAGCAAACCAGTTTAAAATTGGATGCTGGAGACTCGGTCTTCTTTTACACGGATGGTATACCTGATATTCAAAATCCAAGTAGCGAGGCTTGGGGTGAAAGGGAATTCATCAAAGCCTTGATCGCTGCAAACAAAGACTATCCTGGTGTAAATGACTCCGTGGAGAGATTCGCGATGAGTTTCCAAGGACATCGCCAAGGGGCGGCCTTGGTCGATGATGTGACTTTTTTTGTGGTAAAGAACGAAGGTCTTCAGTAGATTTTTAAGTGCTCGATTATGAGGAGAAACTATGGGTAAACTCGACGTAAAAATGAATAAAGCATCTGATAAACTCAATGTTCAGATGAATGGAACCATCGACGAGGATGTGGACTTCTCTCAATTTAATCTTGGTGGAAGCCCTCAGGTCGAAATGGAACTTGAAGGTGTGAAAAGTATCAACTCATGCGGTATTCGCGAGTGGATTAAATGGATGGGCACAGCATCCGGCGCACAAATTGTTTTCAAAAATTGTCCAAAGGTGATCGTCGATCAGATCAATATGGTGGATGGTTTCTTGCCAGCCAATGGTCGTGTTTCGTCTTTTTTTGTCCCATATTATAACGATGACTCGGGCTCCGAGAAAAACGTGCTCTTTACATTTGGGAAAGAGTTCTCTGATTCGGGCGTGACTCCTCCTGAAGGAATCAAAGATGAAGACGGAAATGAAATGGAAATGGACGTTATTGAGTCCAAATACTTCAAATTCTTGAAGAAATAAGACCACAAGTCTTAGGTCTAGTTTTGGGAGCAGGAGCTGGTCAACAGTCCTGCTTTTCTCTTTTTGAACTTAAACAAAAGCCTCTTACGACCGATTAGTAAGACGTGAGCGACAATAAATCAAAAATTCTAATTTTAGAAGATGATGAAAGCTTGGGAACAGCACTCAAAGAAGTGTTGAGCCGTGCAGGTCATTATACGTACATTGCCGCTCGTCCTGACGAGGCTTTGAGTATGGTCGGCGCTCACAATGTCGATTTTATTTTCTGTGATTGCTTACTTCCGCAAATGACAGGATTGGATTTTGTCGAAAAAGCTCGTCAAACTTATCCCGCTGCAAAATTCAAAGTGATTCTGATGTCTGGTATCTATTCAGATAAGCAGTTCATCCAAGAAGCTTTACAAAAGACTCAAGCACTTTCATTCCTTAAAAAGCCCTTCGACATGGATCAAGTTCTTAAACTTGTGAAGAAAGACGAAGTGCCACGCAAGGAAGAATCCAGCGCGCGTAAGTTGCTTTACCAAATGTTCGCCAATCCAACAGTGACCAATCGTCAAAAAAGAAAGGTCATTGAGTCCATCGAAGAGGTGAGTGGTTTTGACTTGCCGTTTTTGTATTCGTTGTTGGCGGAAACAAAGAGTAGCGGTTATTTGAATATCTATAATGCCGACGGAACAGTTTCCGGTATTTCTTTCTGTAATGGAAACATTGTCGGTGTCGACGTTGATGACCGTACGACTTTCTTAGGTGAGATGTTGATCCAAAGTGGTTATGCGACACCTATCGACGTGCAAACAGCTTTGCGCGATAAAAACACGCGTCGTATCGGGAACTTCTTAATTCAGAATAATCAACTGAGCCCTCATGCATTTGATATTATCTTGATGGAGCAAATGAATATCCGTCTGGTGCGCACGATCGTGGATCATAAAATCCGCGTGAACTTTGCAGCAACAGAAGTGGACATGAGCAATCCAAGTATCGATGCTGATACGCTGTCATACTATCTCCATGACTGGATTGCTTCTAAAATCTCTGTTAGCTGGTTGAAGTCATTGTACATCATGTGGCAGGGGAATTTGATCAGCAAGAGTCCGAGCTTCCGCGAAGATCACCCTGCACTTAATATGTCTCTTGTTAAAGCGCTTGATGGTTTCACAGATAAATTGAGTCAAGACGTTACGTTGAATCAGTTGTTAGAGGAAAAAGGTTATAGCGAAGTTGCGGTCTATAAGGCTTTGCATTTCTTGCTAACTAAAGGTCTGATTGTCTTTGCTCAGAAAACGGCCTTTGCAAATCCTAAAGAGCAACTGAAAGCTCTTAAAAAAATGTGGAACAACTTCGAAGGTAAAAATCCTTACGAATTGGCTGCCTACTTAGAATCCATGGTTATGGCTTCGGGTGGTGAAGAGGCGATGATGGCTGAATTCTTGAGCTTGATTGGTGAGCAGCCACAAGATCAAGAAGCATATGATCTTTGGAGTAAGCTGAAGAGTTCTGCCGAAGAGGCGATTCGTATGGCGAAGGACTCCAATAAGTTGGAGCAAGTTCGTCAAGAGAACCAACGTACTGAGGCTGAAGCTAAGTTGAAAGCAAACAGCTTGATGGAAGAAGCTAAAAAGGCTCTTCATCTCAATCAGTATTCGCGTGCACAAACTCTTTTGGCAGAAGTGGCGAAACTCAATCCACAAAGTCAGCATCTGCATATCTGTAATTCTTGGGCAAAAATGGGTAATATGGATCCAGCCAAGAAACAGTTCTATATGAAAGATATTGAGCTTGAGATCATGCAAGTTCCGCCAGATGAGCGTTACGAAGCGATCTTCTTGTTTGTGATTGGTCTCTTTAATAAATTCAAAGGCGATATTCCTGCTGCGAAGAAATCTTTCGAGAAGTGTATGGCGATGGACTCTGGCTTCATTCCTGCTCGTCGTGAGATGTCGATGCTTTCAGTACAAAATAAAAAGCAGGACGTTTTCAATATGGACCTCAAGCAGGTCGTCTCAGGATTCTTTAAACGTCGTTAATTTTTTCAGGGTTTTCACTTTGAATGCTTCGAACTTCCTGGCAGATGGTGGACTGCAAGTGGTCCAGCCGTGCAGTGCTCTGTTCCCGAGAGGGATAGATTTTGCATTGTATTGACCGGCGGAGCGCTTTCTCACCGCGGCAAAGAAAATCATTTGGATAGTTTGGTTTCGGCGAGGAAAATTTTCTAATTTTCTAATTTTCTAATTTTCTAATTTTCTAATTTTCTAATTTTCTAATTTTCT